>NZ_WRXN01000009.1 GCF_009758205.1 Chitinophaga tropicalis | reverse complement strand
CCGAAATTAACATTGCATAAAAATCCCCCTCAAAGCCGCGCAGCGCAAGCTCCCCTCTCAAAACTACGCGCAGCATAAAGTCCCCTTCCCGAAATTACACATTGCATAAAATCCCCCTCAAAGCTGCACGCAGCGCAAGCTCCCCTCTCAAAACTACGCGCAGCATAAAGCCCTCTTCCCGAAATTAACATTGCATAAAAATCCCCCTCAAAGCCGCGCAGCGCAAGCTCCCCTCTCAAAACTACGCGCAGCATAAAGTCCCCTTCCCGAAATTACACATTGCATAAAATCCCCCTCAAAGCTGCGCGCAGCGCAAAGACCCCCCTCTCAAAAATCGCTTTCGCCGAAGGCGAAAGCGATTTTTGAGATCATAAGCTATTATAATTTGTTGCATATTTGTAAGGCAAAAATTTTGGCCATATCTCTTAACACGAGGTACAGCCAGGATATTATTCACGCAAAAAGAGAATGCTTTTGTCTGTATTACCATCGGTGGCGGTTGTTATTCTGAATTGGAATGGACGTAGTTTTCTGGAAAAATTCCTGCCTTCTGTCTGCAGATCTACATATAAGAACCTGCAGCTGTATGTAGCTGATAATGCTTCTACAGACGATAGTGTAGAGTATGTGCGCTCGTATTTCCCGGAAGTAAATATTATCCTCAATGCTACGAACGATGGCTTTGCAGGTGGTTATAACACTGCTTTAAAGCAGGTAAAAGCTGATATATATGTTTTACTGAACCAGGATGTGGAGGTAGAACCAGGCTGGATCGAACCTGTAATCGCCCAGATGATGCGCGATCATCACATAGCTGCCTGCCAGCCCAAATTAAGAGCTTATTACGACAAAAAACAGTTTGAATACGCCGGCGCTGCCGGAGGCTGGATGGATATTCTCGGATATACCTTCTGCCGTGGCAGGATATTATACCGGACGGAGGAAGATAACGGTCAGTACGACGATGCCCAGGATATTTTCTGGGCTACGGGAGCCGCACTTTTCATTCGCTCTTCCTGCTTCCATGAAGTAGGGGGCTTTGACGCTGATTTCTTCGCCCATATGGAGGAAGTAGACCTCTGCTGGCGACTCAAACGTGCCGGCTACCGCATTTGCTACTGCCCTGAATCCGTAGTCTACCACGTAGGAGGAGGAAGCTTACCCCAGGGCAATCCCCGCAAGGTATATCTCAACTTCCGTAATAACCTGATGATGCTGTGGAAGAACCTGCATCCGGCAGACCGCTGGATAGTATTATCCCAGCGTTTTTTCCTCGATGTGCTCGCCGCCGTAAAAAGCCTCGCCGCCGGAAAACCGGCAGATATGAAAGCCATTTACCTGGCCTATCGCCATTATTACCGCTGGCGCAGAACATACGATCCCTCCAGACAAAGGCTGCCGGAGAAAAGACTACTGGAACTGACAGGGGTTTTCCATGGAATTATGATCTGGCGTTATTATTTCCTGAACAGGAAGACATTCAGGACCTTGGAGAGATAAAGAGAGCTACTGTTCTCAGTAGGATTTCTTTAATTGATGCTTCCTCTAAGGAAGCATATTGTCATATGTTATTAATTATCAATAATAAAATAACCTAAAAAAATACTGCCATTTTGTTCATTAAGTAAAATTTGAAAAGAAACCCTTAATTTCAATTCCATATGAAAGACAAAAAGGCAAATAGCAAACCTGCAAGCTCTAAAAAAGTAAATCCTATTGTCAGGATAATCCGGGACAAAAGAAGGATTAAGGATGCTATTGCAAATGGTATTCCTTTATCAGATCTCAAAGACATAGAGTTTGTTCATCCCATATAGTCTAACTAAAACAGACATTGGCTACGGGTTCACTTCAGATTTTGAAATAAATTATCACCTATATTTTAGTAAATATTATCTTGCTGATGAGAATGGCGAAGATGTTATAGTAACATCGTTTAGTTTCTTTAATGAACAAGACGTTACTAAGGTCAGGGACCCAAGAGTAAAAGCCACTATAATTTCCTTTATAACTGATTTTTGATAAGAATCCGGAATTGGGAGTCTTATATGTTTGTGATGGATATCATGCTGCCCTGGGGTATTATTCATCTTTACTTATCAGGGCAGATAATCCGAAAAAACAGCATTTTGTTGATGCTTTTTATCGGCATTTAGAAGATCTTCTGTCAGAAGATGAGGCATTGTCTGATAATATCCTCGAAGATTCTATTGCTAATTAGGCTTATTCCCTGGTATTTTTGCCTTTTTCTTGACTGGTCCCAAAGAAAAAGTAGTATTTCCTTCGGAAAATTCACTTGGATTATTATTTGACATGACGTAAGTTTGCAATGCGAAATTTAAAGCTATGGAACATAATACCGTTGAGAACAAGAACGATTTTACCAAAAGCTGGGTATCTTCTTCCCGGTTCGTATTTTATGTGTCAATCTTCTGCCTGCTGTCTTTTGTACTAGGAGGCTGCTACAACCTGTTCAAACACCGCTATGCCGGTAAACCTGAGGTTGTAGTACCAGATAATACACTGTACAACCCGAAATATAAATAAGCGATCAACAATATTAGCAAAAGCCCCCAGGTACTCCTGGGGGCTTTTTATTTCCGGTAATATCTCAGAAAGAAGACAATTTCTCAGAACGAAATAGCCTGAAATAAAAAAAGTCCTGATGTTTAAAACACCAGGACTTTTTCTGTTGAGCGGAAGACCGGGCTCGAACCGGCCACCCCGACCTTGGCAAGGTCGTGCTCTACCAAATGAGCTACTTCCGCCTATATTGTAAGAACTTTTTCTTATTTCCCGTCGCATTGTTCGCGATTGGGATTGCAAATGTACAACATTGTTTGAAAACACAAAATTTAAGTTCACTTTTTTCTGAAATATTTTCAATCTCATTACTGCAGCAAAAACTTAAACAACAATTTATTTCTCGATAAAATTAGTTGTATAATTGACAGTTATTTTTTCTACCTTAGCGACAGTTCCACGTCTTCACGGAAAACTGAAATAGCCTGAATGTTTAAAACTGATTAATTCTATATTATGAAAAGCAAGTCTCTCTTTCTGTTGTTGCTCTTGTCTGTATTTGCAGCAAAAGCACAAAACAATGCCAGTTTAGTTGTACAGGGCAAATCCGACCACACTATCAGCCGTCACATTTACGGACATTTTTCCGAACACCTCGGCAGGTGTATCTACGACGGTTTCTGGGTAGACCCTTCTCTGAACGTACCTAAAAAAGACCGTATCAGGCTGGACGTAGTAGAAGCCCTGAAAAAGATCCATGTCCCTAACCTCCGCTGGCCAGGAGGCTGCTTTGCCGACGAATACCACTGGAGAGACGGCATCGGCCCGCGCGATCAGCGCCCTAAAATGGTGAACACCAACTGGGGCGGTGTTACTGAAGATAACAGCTTCGGTACACATGAGTTCCTCGAATTATGCGAACTGCTGCAGTGCGAGCCTTATGTATCTGCCAACGTAGGTAGCGGTACCGTTGAAGAAATGGCCAAATGGGTAGAATACCTGAACTTTGACGGTGTAAGCCCTATGAGCAAATTGCGTAAAGAAAACGGTCACGAAACCCCATGGAAAGTAAGCTTCTGGGGCGTAGGTAACGAAAGCTGGGGTTGCGGCGGTAACATGACCCCCGCTTTTTATGCCGACCAGTATCGCCGCTATGCCACTTACGCCAGGAACTATGCCGGCGCACCTTTAAAGAAAATAGCGAGCGGAGCAAATGATTTCGATTATAACTGGACAGAAACCTGCATGAAACAGATCCCCCTGCACATGTTATGGGGCCTGACGCTGCACTACTATACTGTTCCGGGCAACTGGGGTAAGAAAGGCTCCGCAACCAGCTTCAGCGAAAAGGAATACTTCACCACCATGAAGAAATGCCTTGCAATGGACCCGCTGGTAACAAAACATTCTGCTATCATGGATAAATACGATCCTGAGAAAAAAGTATCCCTGGTAGTAGACGAATGGGGTATCTGGACAGATGTGGAACCAGGAACAAACCCAGGTTTCCTCTACCAGCAGAACAGCCTCAGGGACGCCCTGATAGCTGGCTCTACACTGAATATCTTTAACAATCACAGTGACCGTGTAAGAATGGCCAACCTGGCGCAGACAGTGAACGTATTACAGGCCATTATCCTGACAGATAAGGAAAAGATGCTGCTTACACCTACTTATCACGTGTTTGACCTGTATAAAGTACATATGGATGCAGAATACCTGCCTATCCTGGTTAACAGCCCTAAATATAAAGTAGAGGGAGAAGAGATTCCTGCTGTCAACGTATCTGCCTCCCGCGATTCTTCAGGAGCTGTACATATCTCCTTCGTGAACCTCAACCCTTCACAGAAGATAACAGTAACCACCCAGCTCCAGGACGTAAACTGGAAAGGTGTAACCGGCCAGGTACTGACATCTGCAAAAGTTACAGACGTAAATACCTTTGAACAGCCTAATAAAATACACATTGAGAAATTTGCCGGTGCAAAGAAACAGGGAGACAACCTCATAGTGGAACTGCCTGCAGAATCAGTAGTAGTGCTGGAATTAAAATAAATTCACACAGCTGTAAAAATATTTATAGCCGCCGCAGGCCAGATACACAAAAAAGATCGCTTTTGTCGAAGACAAAAGCGATCTTTTTTTAAACAGTTATTGTACATAAACTTCATCACAACATACCGCCGCTTTCTTTCCCTCCGGCGCACCCCTCCAACCCGGTACAGCATTTAAACAACGTCCCGAAACCCTTACATACCTGGCACTGAGGGCAGGAAGCTTAAACTGAAAATGATTCACAGATACATGATAATCCTCCTCCGGCGCAGCTATCTGCTGCTTACCCGCCAGAGAGAAATTCACACCGTCAACAGAAGTTTCTACCATTATCTCAGCAGGATTAAAAATATAATGCCGTGGATCATTGAGGAAGTTCATCTCTACACTGCTCACAGCTTTAGCCTGCCCCAGATCTATCGTCGCTATCATGTCTTTCCCGTAAATGAACAACCAGTTAATACTGAAATCCTTTCCTCCTTCCAAACCATCTGTAAGCGTCTGTTCCTTCTTTGCAGGAAAATCTTCCGCCCAGGGGTTCACCAATGTCACCTTTGCCCTGAAAGCAAGACTATTTACCCATTTACGGGCAAATATAACATCCCAGTCCTGTTGATAAGCATCGGGCGATTGTCCGCCTTCAGAAAGCTCTTTTACCCCTGCCTTTTTACATTGCGCTGCAAATTTCTTCACCCTTTCAGGCCAGCGGGCATTTACAATATACCCATTGCCTTCCGGAACCAGGTAACCTGACTTTTCCGTTCCAAAGAACTTTGATTGCTGTAACACAGTATATTCCAGCGGCAGCCTGGCATTATATACCCGCTCAATCCATACACTGTTTCCCTCAGCAGCTTTCTCTGCCCGGTCCAGTAACGTAGAGTACTGATCTATTGCCTGCGGAGAAAGAAAATCTTTATAATTATTTACAGGATTGCCATATATGTCAAGCCTGGCTTTAGTAGTATGAAGGGCAGTGGTAAGCGCCTGCAGGTACTGGTTGATGAACGTCCCGGCTTTACCATAATACCCATTCATAAAATCAGCCGTCACTGCCGTTGCCGTAATACCCGGATTCCACAATAGCTTTGCCTGAAGATAACAGTTATAGGCAGCCATATCACTGTAAGTATCTGCGCTGCCCTGCGAGAAAACACCTTTTACTTTATGTGCAGCCAGGTATTGAAGGTTGGCCTGCAGGTTGTCATAATCAGGAAAAGGAGCCAGATAATTAGTGAATTGGGTAGTATAATCCCATACAAAGAGATTCTCTGTCAATGCCCCCCATCCATCCAGGTCCCTTCTGAAGCCTGCGGCAGAAGCAATGGTGCTGAGCGGTTCCTGCCGGTAAGCATCTATACTGCTCAGCATGATATATACATTAGAGGCCGGTTTGGTTTTCTGCGGAGGATGCGCCGTATAAGTATATGCAAGGGTAGTGAACTGCCGGTCCGGGAATGTAGCAGCTATCCGGTTTATAAAACGGATAAGCGTTCCCGTAGGACCGCCCTCTTCTGCATTGATCTTACTGCACTGATCGCAGGTGCAGAACCCCGCACCGTCTTCTGCAGCAACAGACCAATACATAGCATCCGGGTTGTCTGAAATAGCCTTCCGGAAATATTCTGTCATGACTTTGAATACCCCTTCATTGCTCAGGCAGAGTTGCGTTGCCTGCCGCTTGCCGTTCACCTGCGCATAATACTCAGGATGTGCTGCAAAGTAAGTGGATGGAGGAACTATTTTGAAGAAAGAATGCCCCCATATTCCCCAGAGGTCCTCAAACCTGTGCAGCTTATGCCATTCCAGGTATTCATTATCAAAGGCAGCAGGGTAGTAAGTCTCCCGGTAAAGAAAAGCAGGTTCCTGCTTGCTGTGCAGGTGCATGGGCAGATCAATGTTCTTCCTGGAAGGAACAACAACCGGTATATTGGCATACTTGCGGCAATCCAGGTAATCTTCCAGTAACGTATACACGCCGTACAATACTCCTTTCCCCGTACCTCCGCGTATATAAATATGCTGATCATCACTTAACAGGTGGAAGCCTTCTGTTTTCAGCTTCACTACATTGAATTTCTCTGTATGTTCTGTACCGCCAACAAATATGGCGGGTGTTGACCGGTAAGCGCTTTCTTTTATAACCGGCAATGATGCCCCGGATATACGTTTGATATATTCCTGCAACACCGTAGCCGCACGCGTTTCATTCTTTGTTGCTTCATCAGGCAGCACTATCTGGTATTTTGAAACCCCATTGGTTACAAGATGTATTGCGCCCGGGGGAGAAGTACAACCCTTTACGGTAAGCAAGGTCATTAATATCAACAATGTTTGCATCATCCTGAACATGAAAGTGTATGGATTAAAACTTGCGTTGCAATGTTATATAAATGTCATATTGATTCTGGAACACGCTGTTACTGATCTTCTGGTTGATCCACGTGCCAAAGAGCCCAACAGTAGTACGGTACCTGAACGTCTTCTGATAACCCGCACCTACACTGCGTGTCAGCAAGCCAGCCAGCTTCGGGAACTGTATCAGGCGGCTCCTGTCGTCAGGAGAAGTACCCAGTCCTGCATTGAATTGTATATAGTCCTGGTGACGGTTCATATGATAACGCGCCGTAAGGTTATAGGAAGTGTAGAACTCAGGAGAATCACTGATAAAATAAGCACGGAAATTCACCCAGAACTCCTCCCATGTTTTAGCTACAGACACCACACCGGAAACACTGTGAGAACTGTCTGCATTCAGATAACGTACCCCCAGCTCACCTTCAATATCGTGTTTGAACGTTTTGAAGAGTGAATACGCCAACCGCATTTTCGGGAACACCAGCTCATTGGAATAAGTAGCCAGTGCATAAGAGTATAGTTTGGATGTGTGATTATAGTATAGTTCCACCTCGCCCTGTAACCCCGTGCCCTGCTGACGTCCGGCATAGTTCAGCCTGGCGGCATAAGAGCCCCGTTTAATAAAATGCCGGTATTCCAGTGTGGCAATATTGTATGTAGTACTGTTGTAGTCATAACTTGAATGCAGGAAGAACATGCCAAACTGGTCCTTCAGTGTTTTGCTGCGCAGGTAGTCGGCATAATCATTATTAGCCGGCGTGTTACTCAGTCTTACAACAGAATCTGCTGCTGTGGCAGCCGCTTCGTATTGTTTCTGATTTTCAAGTATCACAGCGCGTTTCTGAAGGAAGGTTACATTGTCAGGATAGTATTTAATACCCTGGTTGGCATATATCAATGCGCTGTCATACTGTTGTTTGGCATTCAGCAGGTTAATGCTGTACAGCAATGCCATGGAATCTTTACGGTTGATGGTCAGTACCTGCCTGAAGGTGGTAAGTGCACTGTCAGTGGCATTATTCCGTTGATAAGCTGTGCCGGCAGCCAGCAGCCCGTCTGTATAAGCTGTTCTGTATTTCAACGTGAACGGATAACGCTGCATCAGTTGGTAATTGATAGCATTTGCTTCTTCATACCGTTTCATATCGGTAAGCACACCTGCTTTTTTAAGAAGGATATCCTTATTGTCCGGGTAATACTGTAAAGCTTTGTCTGCATAGTAAAGGGCGCTGTCAGGCTGTTCTGTGGCAGCATGCAGGTTAATCAGGTAATTCAGCGCATCGGGGTTGGACGGTTCCTGTTCCAGCACTGCCCTGAACTGGCCCGCAGCAAGAGTATACTCCTCTGCCTGCATTAGTATACGGCCTGCGTTCATGCGTATCTCCGCCAGACTGGCCGCATATTTCCCGTCAGCAGGATATTGGTTGAGCAATTGTTCCATGATGGCGGCAGCTTCATCATGTTGCCCCATTTCTGTCAGTATGCTGGCCTTTTTTAGCAAAAAACGGCGGTTGTTCGGGTAAACGGTCAACGCTCTGTCCAATACCTCTATTGCCTTACCACGTTCTTTCTGGTTAATGTAACTATTAGCTATCATATCCATGGCAGTACTATCCTTCGGGTCCGCCTGCAGGGCTTTTTCAAATTCAGGGATAGCCAGGTCATATTGTTGCTGCGCCAGGTAATCCCGCCCGCTGGCTATTTTCAGCGCCGCATACCTGCTGCGCAGATCGGGGGAAGAAGAGTTGCCGCGCCGTAATACTTCTGCAATGGCAGCTGCTTCTGTAAATTTCCTGTCGCTCTCCAGCACGTCCATTTTTAATCCTAGCAACCTGCTATCGTTCGGGTTACTTTTCAATCCCTTGTTAATCCATGCAAGGGCCTCTCTGTAAGCGCCTCTTGACATGCTCAGGCCAATTACTTTATCAAGCGCTTCCCTGTTGCCGGGCTCTTTTTCCAACACACTCTGGTATAACAGGTAAGGATCTGCATTAGCATACCATGAAGCTGCTTCCATACGCAACTGGGTATCCATAGCACGCGCTTTGGCATCGTTAGGATAGCGTTTCAATATCTGCTGTAACCATGCCAGCGCTTCTGTATAATTATGTGTTTCCTGCAACAGCCCCAGCTTGCGCATCATCAGGTCATACGAGCCGGGATTGGCGGTCAGGTCTGCATTTACCTGCTCAATAGCACGGGTATAACTGCCAGTAGTAATATACAGGTTATTGATGGCTATACGGGCCTCTTCATTGTCAGGGTCCAGCAGCAATGCCTTTTCAAACTGTTGCTGGGCCATTAAGTAGTTACGCCTGTTGCGGTAATATTGCCCGGCCAGCAGGTAATGCCCGGTAGCAGTACGTCGTACGGTACTATCACTTGCATACTTGTCCAGCAACGTCTGGGCAAGGTTATCTGCCTGGTAAAATTTTGTTCCCTCATCCAGGACGCCCAGCTTCTTCAGCAGCAGGTCCTTGTCACCGGGAAAATAATACAGTCCCTCATCCGCAAAACACTCTGCTTCATAATACTGTTTCGCGCCCAGCTCAATATTGATAGCATAAAGGTATGCGTCCCTGTAGCGGGGATCTTTGGTAAGCACCTCCTTTACATATTTTCTGGCCAGGGAAGGCTGCCCTGTCAGCATATACAATCTGCCCAGCAACAACTCCTGGTCAGTGAAATCAGGCCTGAGCGCCAGGGCCTCCCTGGAAAGCGCAATAGCTTTCTCATAGTGCTGTTGCTTTGTTTCTTTCACTGCTTCATCGTACAACTGGTCCGCATCCTTCGATTTCTTAAATACCTGTGCCTGCATTTGCATGGAAAAGCAAAGCAATGCGCCTGACAGTATATATTTTAAAGAAGACATCATAGTTAAGTGTTTGCAGGTTTCTTCCGGCCAAAGCCCTGTCTTTGCATATTCCCCCAGGTGTGCTTTTTGCCGGTCATGAAGTTGAAATAACCTCTCAGGGCAAAGAACACGATCAACGGATGATATACGAAAGGTTCGAGAAAAGCCATTAAAGCAAGCCCCACTACTTCCCTCCAGGTTTTATAATAATGATATGTTTTCTGGTCCCAAAGAATAGCCAGGGTAGTGATCATCACAGAATAGACGTATACAAAGATCAGCAGTATGATAGCATTATGCCAGTTAATATTCCCGGTAACTATCTGGTAGATATAGTAGATGATACCCGTAAATTCTATAATAGGCGCCAGAAACTCAAAGAACAGATTATAAGGTAATACCACCATGCCCAGCTGCCGGTACCGCGGATTAAAGATCACTTTCCTGTGAATAGTGATGATCTCCGCAAGGCCCCGCCCCCAGCGCGTACGCTGGCGACTGAACACTTTCATGGTAGGAGGCCCTTCCGTCCAGCACTGGGTGGTAGGAATGTAACGGATAGCATACTTCAGCTTGTTATCTATCATATAAGTACACATACGCGTTACAATATCCATGTCTTCCGCAAAAGATTTACTGTCATATCCTCCCGCCTTAATAGCTATTTCCTTGTCAAATAAACCAAGCCCGCCTGATACATTTGGTACACAATTGATCACACTCCATCCCATCTTACCCAATACATAGGCACGCAGGTATTCCATTTCCTGGAAACGTGGCAGCCACTTCTCAGGAGGTCTCACACGGGTGATCACGCCCTCATCGATCTCGCACGAATTGGCAATACGCAGCGTAGCCCCTGTAGCAATTACACGCACACTGTCTTCCACTACATGTATATAACCACACTCAGGGCACGGATCGCCAACCTCTTTTATCTTATTATGCTCCTCATCCATAAAAGGCTTGATCATACGGAGAAGTGTATCTTTCTCTATAATACAATCCACGTCCGTACAAAGGAAGTAATGATAGGAAGCCGCATTGATCCCTGCATTCGAGGCATCTGCCTTACTTTTGCCATTCACCTTGTCTATCACCATCAGCTTGTCATAAGCCGTGTTGGTAGATTTGAATACCCTCCTTACCGGTTGTGATTTGATCCTTTCATTATAAGCAAACTCCACCTGTACCAGCTGGAATTCCCGGGTAAGTTTTGCCAGCGTATCGTCCGTACTTCCGTCATTTACAATGATCACTTCAAAGCGTGGGTAGTTCAGCGTCAGTAACGATCTCACATTGGAAATGATGGTCACTCCTTCATTGTATGCCGGGGCAATGATAGAAATGCCTGGTGCCAGAGGTGATTGCAGCATCCTGTTATAATCCACATAACTGTTCTTACGCTGGAACTTTATAATGCCACGGAGGGACAATACAGCCAGCAATGCGTACATGAACAGCATTGTACAGCCATACACGAAAATGAAACCTTCGTAAAAATTTCTAAACAAGTCCACTATATCCGCGTTTAAATATTATTGTACTATTTGGCTGCTGCAGTAGCACCAGGTTGCGCACTCCGGAAACCACGCCGTTGCATATTGCCCCACGAGCTTTTTCTCCCTGTCAGGAAATTGAAATATCCGCGCAGGGCAAAGAACACTATCATCGGATGATAAAGAAAAAACTCCATGAAAGGCGTCATACACAAATAAGCCACCTCCCTCCATGTTTTATAATACCTGAAAGTAAGCTGGTCCCATAAGATAGCAATGGTCGTGATCATCACCGAATAAGTATATACGAACAGCAGCAGCAATAATGCTGTAGGCCAGTTGATCAGCCCAAAAACAGACATCATTATATAATAGATGACACCGGTTATTTCTATGATAGGAGCCAGCAGCTCAAAAAAGAAATTATAAGGAAAGATGATCATGCCCATTCTGCCATACCTCGGGTTGAGGAACATGTTGAAGTGCGCATACATCAGCTGCGCAAGCCCCCTGGCCCAGCGTGTACGCTGGCGGTTGAAAATCCTTACTGTTACAGGTGCCTCCGTCCAGCAGAGCGTTTTAGGTATATACCTGATGGCATAATCAATTTTATTATCATACGCATAACGGCACATACGGGTCATCAGTTCCATATCCTCGCCAAAAGAACTGTGATCATACCCGCCGCTGCGGATAGCTATTTCCTTGTCAAACAATCCCAGCCCGCCAGATACGTTGGGCACACAGTTAAGCAGGCTCCATCCCATCTTGCCCAATACGAACGCACGGATATATTCTACCTCCTGGAAGCGGGGCAGAAGTTCTTTAGGAGGGCGCATACGGGTCATTACACCCTGGTCAAACTCACATGAGTTGGCTATACGCAGCGTAGCCCCCGTAGCTATCACACGTTTCTTTCTCTCCTGCATCACCGGCTTGATCAGCTCCAGCAGGGTATTTTTATCAAGGATACAATCCACATCAGTACATAGGAAGTAATTGTAAGAAGCAGCATTGATGCCCGCATTCACAGCATCCGCCTTACTTTTACCATTCACCTTGTCTATTACCATCAGTTTGGCATAAGCAGGGTTGGTGGATTTATAGATATTCCTGACAGGCTTTGTCCGGATCTTAATGTTATATGCAAAGTCTACTTTCGTTAACTCAAACTCCTTGATCATCTGCTCCAGACTGTTGTCTGTGCTGCCGTCATTGACAATGATGATCTCATATTTTGGATAGTTCAGCGTCAGCAAAGACCGGACGTTGAAGATAATGGTAAGCCCCTCATTGAAGGCAGGGGCCAGTACCGTAATACCAGGTGCTAATGGGGAGCTGAGCAGTATATTTTCCTGGTGAAAAGTATCTTTTTTCGCGTAATTGCGCACAGCAATAATAGAACATATTGCCAGCAATGCGTAGGAGGTCAGCAGTATTGTACCGTAGATAAAAATACCGTTCTCATAAAATCTTCCTATAGTTTCCCATACTTTCAGCATTACACGATCAGAATTTTATTAAAGGGTTCATGCTGTGTTTCAGTATCAGCTTATTCTCTGCAGTAGCTGTTTCTATCAGCTCATCGATCATTCCTTTAGCAGCCCATTGATTCCTGATAAGGGACTTGGCCGCATGTTTACGGATCTCAAAATCTGTGGAATGCAGGAATTCCTGCCGCAGAAAATCAACATATTTGCCACTGTTTATCCTGCCCAGCGCTTTCAGTATTTCCACACGGCAATTCTGTGGCTGGCTGTTGAATATATGGATCAGCTTTTCCTCTACCTCTTCTATCTTCATCTTACCAAGGCAATTGATGGCGTCTGCACGGAGATAATGGTCTTTGGTATCAAGTAGCTTTATAACGGCAGGTACTGCACTGATCTGGTTGTAATGCACTACCAGTTTCAGGCAGAAAGACACAATGCTTTTATTGGTAGAATAGGTGATCCATTGCGCAAAATTAGGAATAGCAATATGTTCAGTAGTGGAAATAATACGGAATAACTCAACCTGGTCCCACATAAGCAACGGCTCAGTTACCACATCAAAGAATTTGAAGGGCTCATTCTTACTCAGTTTAATATAAGCATGACGTGCAGCCGCACGCAACTCACGGTTCCGGCTATTGGTAAGCGGAAGAATGGTCACATCCGCAATAGACATGTTCATGCTGGTAAGCTCTGCCAGGGCCTGTACTTTAAGGTCCCATTTACGGGATTTCATCTTTTTAAGAGAATCCTTGTCCAGTTCCAGCTGAATATACAGGTTACGCAACTGCTCTCCCATAGATCCCCTCACATTATTGCGGTAATGTATCAAACGGTTTATCAACGCCTGCCGCGCCCACTTTTTTCCGAATACAGGTTGCTGAAATACTTCTATAGGAAGTTGTACCTGGTCTGCAGGTATATCGCTGGTCAGCTCGTCATTGAGCAGGATATGTTCCATCAGCAGTTCATCAATAACAGGATGAAGACGGGCCAGTTTCTTTTCCCTCCTGTATGCTTTATACCTCCCGGTTAAAATAGACAGGTACGCAATGATAGTGCAGGTTACAGCTACAACAATAAATACTATAGCAATTTGAATGTTCAGGGAAGCATCCCTGAAGTCATAAAGGCTGTATTCCATAAGGACTGGTCAATTGAGCATCGTTCAAAAAGGGTCTGATTGCTTACTACCTGCTGTATTGCATAAGCAATCTTTTTACACGTATCAGTAACTCCCCGGGAATAACCGGTTTCTTGAGAAAATCATCAGCACCCAGCTTAAATCCTTCGAGGATCATCTCTTCGTTCCCTGCATTAGAAACAATGATAACCGGAATAGGTTTACCATCCTTCCTGTTTTTTATCTTACTGAGTATCTCAAACCCATTAGCATAAGGCATCATAATATCAGTGATTACAAGATCATAACCATAATCGGTATCCTCCAGGCGTTGGAATGCCTCTTTCCCGTTTGTTACATGTTCAATCTTGTACTCTTCCTTATGCAGAATGCGTTCCATGATCTTTGGCATGATCTCGTCATCTTCTACTAATAGAATTTTATTGCTCATTGTCGGCTGTTTTTGAATGTGGGATGATATGTGTCTTCATCATAGTGACATTGCCGCACCGGGGTAGTGTTATATCAGTAGAAGTTGGTGTATGCTTCATAGTCCTATGGTTCATCTATATATACTGAAATTCTCATCCCAGGGATTTACCCCTGGCTGTAAAAAATAGATTTTTTAACACATTAGGATTGTTTACTAATTGTTTTGAACAATTAATGTTTCGTTTACGTTATATTCACTCCCGAACGTGGGTGTAAGTTAATATCGTTCAATTTAAAAACCGTGATATTAACGTGAAAAATATATGTCTGGGCAACAGATCATCTCTTTTAGATCGTTAAACAGCACACCACGCAAAATCCTCTCTCTCAAAGAAATTTTCCGCACCCTTTTAAACCCTATATTTGTTCAGTATTGCATCGTACCGGATCACACCATTCTGTTTCATCTATGAGAAAAACCATCAAACTACGCCTCTACCTGGGGTTCGCATTAGCAATAATCCTCATTATTGCAGGAGGGGTCGGTTCTTATTTCGCATTCAATCGTCAGCATACAGAAGCACAATGGGTAGCACATTCCTACCAGGTCATCACCAATGCCCAGATGCTGAACCGTTACATCTACCAGATGGAATCCGCTGAAAAAGCCTACCGCGCTACCCGCCGGGAAGAACAGCTGGCACTCTATTTCCAGACAGAGCCCAGGGTGATGCCACTGATAGGAGATATCAAAAAACTGGTGGCAGATAACCCAAAGCAATTCCAGCAAATGCTGCAGGTAGAAAACAGGATAATAGATGTACTCCGCTACTGGGAAACAATCAGCACACAAAATCAACAGGACTATGTGTTCAGCCATTCACTTGAAATAGCACAGGAAGAAAGAAGACTGCTGGATACCGTCCACGCAGGAATACTGAAATTTAATACAACAGAGCATAACCTGCTGGCAGAACGTAGGGCCAAAACAGGAGAATCTGTAACGAATACAGAAACAATGCTCATATTGAATAATATCCTTATTCTGATAATAGCCCTTGCCCTGATGATAGTATCTTTCCGTGAACTGAGAAGCAGGGTGAAGGCAGAAGGGAAGCTAAGTATAAGATTGGCTGACGTCACCCGTTTACAGGCCGCACAGGAAGAGAAGAACCGCATACTGACAGGTGTTTCCAGGATCAATGAAAGCCTGCGGGCAGATACCGATCTTGCTGCATTAAGCCGCCAGACCCTGCTGGCGTTCATATCCTGCCTTGACATTCCCGCCGGCGCATTTTACAGTTATGATGAACTGAAAAATGAATTATATTTTGTTACAGGAATAGCTGTGCCCAACGCCGGCAAACAACGGTATGCACTGGGGGAAGGCCTGATAGGGCATGCCGCTCAGCAACAGGAAATAACGGTTTTAAAACAGGTGCCGGCAAACTACTGGCAGATCTCCAGCGGTAGCGGACAGGTTAAACCCGGATCTGTTGTTTTCGTACCCCTGCGGCATGACAATACATTGGCAGGAGTGCTGGAACTGGTCCTGTTCGGTGACGTACCACCCCTGATGAAAGAACTGCTTGACAAAACAGCAGATGCCATCGCTATTGCATTCAACGCCGCTACAGCAAGAGCCCGGGTAATGGAACTGCTGAAACGTGTACAGGAACAGAAAGAAATCCTGGAAACACAACAGGAAGAACTGAGACAGTCTAACGACGAACTGACCAGGCAATCCGAAGTACTGCAGGCCTCTGAAGAAGAATTGCGTGTACAGGAAGAAGAACTGAGACAGATCAACGACGAAATGAACGCGCAGAACACAGCGTTGGAAATAACCCGCCGGGAACTTTCCCTGAAAGCAGAAGAACTGGAACAGAGCAGCAAATACAAATCCGAATTTCTTGCTAATATGTCCCATGAGCTGCGCACTCCGCTTAACAGCGTGCTCATACTTGCACGGCTCCTGCAGGAAAACAAAAACAATAACCTTACCCCAAAGCAGATAGAATATGCCGCTACCATTCACAGATCCGGCTCCGATCTGCTGCAGCTGATCAACGATATACTTGACCTCTCCAAGATAGAAGCGGGTAAGATAGACATGCATATGGAACAGGTTGCTGTCAGATCAATGATCAGCGATCTGCAACAGCTGTTTCACGTAGTGGCCGAAGAAAAAGGTATCCACTTTGTGGCCGGCACAGAGAATAATGTACCGGAAAAGATACATACAGACAGGCAACGCCTGGAACAGATACTGAAAAACCTGCTGTCCAATGCTTTTAAATTCACTCCACGTGACGGTACCATAAAGCTGCACTGGAATATAAAACCGGATGGTCTTCATATCAGCGTGTCTGACACAGGTACAGGTATTCCGGCAGATAAACAGCAGCTCATCTTCGAAGCCTTCCGCCAGGCAGACGGCTCTACCAGCCGTAAATACGGCGGCACCGGCCTCGGACTTTCCATCAGCCGCGAACTGGTAAAAAGACTGGGAGGGGAGATCCGCCTGGTAAGTGAAGAAGGAATAGGCAGCACTTTCACTGTAGTACTGAAAACAGACACACCTGTTATATCCGCCCCGGCGTCTGTGATAGAAGAACCGGTACATAACATCACTACTACCATTCCTGTACCTGAACTGCTCCCCGTAGCAGAACAGATAGTGGCAGACGACAGGGAAACTCTCAGCAAACAGGACCGTCTCATTCTCATTATTGAGGACGATGCCGGTTTTGCCTCCATCCTGCGTGATTTTGCCCGGGAAAAAGGATATAAGACCATTGTTGCCCTGAACGGTAACGATGGCCTTTTCTTTGCCCGCAAATACCTGCCGGATGCCATTATGCTGGATATGAACCTGCCGCTGATAGACGGGAACAACATCCTTAAAATATTAAAAAGTAACGAAGAGCTGAAACACATACTTGTACACGTTATCTCTGCCGGAGAGATCTCAGTGCTGGTAAGAGATAAAGTAGAAGGCTATACACAGAAACCCCTGCAGGTGACCGACCTGGAGTCCGTATTTACAAGCATCAGCGATCAGCTGCAGGCACGCTTTAAAAAAGTGCTGGTAATATCCGACGGAATATTACTGCAACATCCCTACCTGCAATCACTCAGTGATGAAAGGCATATGCAGACCCAGTACCATCCGGTACCTGATATAGATGCTGCAGCAGTACAATTACAGGAAAAGAATTATGATGGCATCATATTGGACGTTAATAGAGATGTCGAGAATGGTATCGGCAATTTACACCGTCTCAGGCAACTGTCAGGGAATAAAGAATTGCCCATCATCGTATATCTTGATCATGATATATCAGAAGCAGACGAACTGCATCTGAAGAAAGAAGCAGCAGCTATTGTACGTAATTCCACTTTTTCTACAGACCGGTTGATGGATGAACTGGAGCTGTTCCTCTACAAACTGAAAGAAACAGAAAAACCACCGCATACCGGTAAAGCCGTTGTTACAGGCAGCCGCCTGGAAGGACAGAAAGTCCTGCTGGCAGACGATGATATGCGTAATGTCTTTTCCCTCAGCGCCGTACTGGGAGAAGAAGGCATAGACGTGATCACCGCCGCCGACGGAAAAGAAGCGCTGGGAAGACTGGAAGAACATACAGACATCCGCCTTGTACTGATGGATATCATGATGCCCGGTATGGATGGTTATGAAGCCATGAAACACATACGCGCAAACAGCCGCTTCAAACAGCTGCCGGTAATAGCATTGACAGCAAAGGCTATGGCGGGCGATCGTGAGAAATGTATAGCCGCCGGCGCTTCAGATTATATTGCAAAACCGGTAGACAGCAGCAAACTGCTGTCCCTCATGCGTGTATGGATGGTATAATGCTTACTGCTTATTATGATTCAAGACATATCTAACGCAGATTTCCTGGACATTATCAATATACTGAAACTGCAGTACGGATATGATTTTACAGGATACGCCCACGCCTCTATCAGGAGGCGCATATCCCGCTTTATGACATATATGCGGCTGGCAACGGTATTTGACCTCAAACACCGTCTTGTGAATGATGAGGAATGCTTTGACCGGATGGTGCAATACATCACGGTAAATGTCACGGAGATGTTCAGAGACCCTCATTTCTACCGTACAATGAGAGAACAGGTACTGCCTAAACTTGCCGCATATCCGAACATCAAGATATGGCATGCAGGCTGTTCTACAGGAGAAGAGGTCTTTTCCATGGCTATTCTGCTGGAGGAAGCAGGACTGTTGAACAGGAGCAGGATCTATGCAACAGATCTCAACCCCGTCAACCTCGAAAAGGCATCCTCCGGTATCTTACCGCTGAACAATATGAGGGATTATACACAGAACTATATACAGTCAGGCGGATTGAACGATTTTTCCAATTATTATGTTGCCAGGTATGACAATGTGCTGATCAAAAAAGAGCTGAGGAAACATATTACTTTCTTCCAGCACAACCTTGTTACAGATAAAGTGTTTAATGAATTTCACCTGGTATGTTGCCGGAATGTACTGATCTATTTTAACCGTTCACTGCAAAACAGTGTGTTGAAGCTGTTCCATGACAGCCTTGCCGCACGGGGCTACCTCGCCATGGGCATCAAAGAAACCATGAAATTTGCAGATATACATGAACAGTTTGAAACAGTACATGTGCAGCATAAAATATACAGGAGAAAGGAATAACGCTTAATACCTGTTTATGACTGACAGATACGATGTAATAACCATTGGAGGCTCCGCAGGAAGCCTGGCTGTGATCACAAAGATTCTGGATGCCCTGCCCCCTCATATTAACACACCGGTAGTAATAGTATTGCACAGGCTTAGGAATGTGCGTAGTGAAATGAGCAGACTGTTGTCGACTAAAAGGACGATCTCAGAGCCGGAAGATAAAGAACCTGTAAAGGAACATTGTATCTACCTGGCTCCGCAGAATTATCACCTGCTGGTAGAAGCCGAAAGAACATTCATGCTCGACTATTCCGAGCTGGTGAATTATAGCCGCCCCTCCATCGATATGACCTTCAGCAGCATTGCTGATGTATATGGAGAAAAGGCATTGGGAATACTGCTGAGCGGCGCCAATAAAGATGGAGCCGCCGGTTTATGCCAGATAGTCGCAGCAGGAGGTATGGGAATTGTACAGGACCCGCAGACGGCAGATTTTGAGGTGATGCCCCGGTCAGCCCTGGATATGTGCAAAGGAGTGAAATGCCTGTCCGTGGCTGATATGATAAGGTATATAATGGGAGAAATATTATAATCATGGTAGTGTATCAGCTTGAATGTTTAGCCGGATGTAGTTAAATGACCCGGTATATACTCAATTGGCATCATTTTAAATATACAGCTGGCCGCAGGTCCCCCTCAAAGAATCGATTCGCCGAAGGCGACTCGATTCTTTGAGCAGTCTATTAAAAATTCAAACTGATACATTACCTGACAGACGCTCAGAAAAAGATAGACAATGAACAAGAAATTTACAATCCTGCTGGTAGATGACAGAATGGAAAACCTTTTGTCACTGGAGCAGATGCTGCTTACAGACAACCGCATCTTTATCCAGTCAACATCAGGAAATGACGCGCTGAAGCAGGTATTGAAAAATGAAGATATAGGCCTGATCATGCTGGATGTACAAATGCCCGACATGGACGGCTTCGAGGTAGCACGCCTGCTGAAAAACAATCCCAAAACAAGGGATATCTCCATCATTTTCGTAACAGCTATCAACAAAGACGAATATCACGTACTGAAAGGATTTGAAAAAGGAGCGGTAGATTATCTCTCAAAACCACTGGATATTAATGTAACCAGGGCCAAAGTAGATGTCTTTGAGAAATTATATCATTATCAGTATGAGCTGAGGCAAATGCTGAAACAAAAAGACCAGATCAACGGACAACTGGAACGCTTCATGCATGTAGTAGCACACGACCTGAAATCACCGCTTTCCGGCATCACAGGCCTGCTGATGCTCATGAAAGAAGATGAAGACCTGCTAAGCTCCCGGTTCCTTGCAGAATATACCGATATGGCCATTAATGCCACCGGTCAGCTTTCCGACATGATCACAGCCATACTGGATTACAGCAGGGAACATCAGTTCAATAACAGGGAAGAATATGTGGAAGTAGGAGAGATGTTACCCCAGCTCATCCAGCTATTATTCCCCCCTGCGCACATAAAGATCAGGGTAGAGGAAAATATGCCCGGACTGCATACCAGCAGGCAGAAACTACAGCAGGTATTTCAGAACCTGCTGAGTAATGCTATTAAGTATAATGATAAAGAAGAAGGCCATATCACTGTAGGCTGCCGGCACGGAGCTGAATTCTACGATTTTTATGTAAAAGACAACGGCCCCGGTATAGAAGAAAAGGACAATGAACGCATCTTCAGATTATTTGAAAAAGTAGATAGCGAAGACGGCAGAGGAACAGGCATTGGATTGAACATCCTGAAATTACTTGTTGAAACACAGGGTGGCAGGGTATGGGTAGAGTCAAAACAGGGCGAAGGCAGCTGTTTCTATTTTCAATGGAGAAAATAAAAAAAAATGTAATAAATTAAACGTTCAAAGAAGTGGGCGGTATGCCAATTAACCGAGCGTATGACACAAAATATTACATTTTCAGACAGGGATGATGAAAATCAAAAGGATACCGGAAGCGAGGATAAGATAACCCATACCGGATCTGGCGGAGCCTTTGATGGAACAGAAGCCCCGGCAAGAGAGGAAGACAGGGATATGAGTGATGAACAGCTGGACGAACGATTAGAAAATAAAGGGCCCGGAAAGAAAAAACCACCGGCATACTGATCATATTTACAGGCGGATAAAGGCAAAAAAAAACCGGCACTGTAGGAATAAAGCACCGGTATTTCATTTTGCATTGTTCGTAAACGAAGGTAATAGTATCACTCACCAGCTGTCATAGCCGGAAGGAACTACTTAATATGTATAGTATCATCTTTCGTGTAATTATCAGCATTACCTGTTAATTTGATCCTTTTCAGGAAGGAGCTGAGCCCATTGGTTTTCATTATGTCTCCCGTAAATGGTTTTTCTGCTACCGCAGGATCATCAATAACTATCCTGACGTCGTACAGTCGTTCTAATATAGGCGTTATCTCACGGAGCGGGACATTATGGAATACATATCTCCCTTCCAGCCATGAAAGTACATCATCTTTATCAAATGGACAGGTATTGATACTCTTGTCTATGGTATAAGCTGCCTGGAAGCCCGGCTTAACTATGGCTTCCTGTTTTCCTGCCGTCAGTTTAATGCTTCCCTGTACCAAAGATACAGTTACTTTTCCCGAATCGTAACTGTTAATGTTGAATTCGGTCCCCAATACCCGTATATCGGCCTGGTTAGGAACATGGACAATAAATGGCTGGTTAGGCTCAGTAGCAACACGCAAATAGGCTTCCCCTGCAAAAGTAATATCTCTTTCATTATTTGAAAAACTGAAAGGGAATTCCAATGTACTGGAAGCATTCAGATGAACAGTGCTTCCATCAGATAATTGTACCGTGTAATCCTCGCCTGCAGGCACTACCAGCCTGTTAATACCGGTTTCTGAAGCAGGTGCGCTGAACTTCAGCGTATCACCGTAATTATATAACTCTGCCTGACCCGCCCTGATCGTTCTTCCCTGTTCATTCTCAGACAGATTGACGATATCTCCGCCTGCCGTCTGCAGGTAAATACCTTTACCCGGAATATTTTTTCCGGCACTGAGTACTTTTTGAGTATTTGCAGGTTTGTTAAGCATGTAAATGAATAAACCCAAGCCGGTCACCGTAGCGGCAACAAGCATGATATTGATACTGCGAAACGCCCTTTGTTGCTTCCGCCTGGCCATCTCCCTCTTTACCCCCGCAATAAAATGAGACGTATTAAAGTTGTCAAGTTCTTCCGCTATGCCTGACTGTAGTAACTCTTCCCATGCTGCTTTCACTTTCGGATCGTTGGCCATAAGCTGATCAAGCCGCTCCTCCTCCTCCTTGCTTAAAGCGCCGGCAAGCTTAAGTACCAACAGGTCCTCTATTCCGTTATTATTATCCATGTACAATTCTTCGTGTCAGGATTTGTTTCAAATCTTTAGTCCTGCTGAACTTTTTTTAATTGTTGCTGTAATTTTTTACAGGCAGTATAAATATGAACGTTGACCGTATTAACGGAAATACCCAGTTCTTCAGCAACCTCTTTACGCTTTCTCCCCTCAATATATACCTGGGTAAAGATGTTGGACGCCTGCCCCGGCAAACTCTTGATAGCAGTATTGATAGACCTCTTCAGCTCTTCTTTCTCAAGACGGGTTTCCCCTTTTGTATTGCTGTCCTGGAAAAGTAACCAGTCCGCCTTCTTCTGCATCTCATTATCCTTTAACCTGATAAACCGGTAACACTTGTAACGTAAAGATTGGAACAGGTAGGACCTTATACTCGTTTGTACATTGGCGAGTGACCGCTTTTCCCATATCTCAATGATCAGCTCCTGTACAATGTCTTTAGCCTCCTGCGAATCCAGCACTAACCTGTAAGCCTCTGCCCACAAAGCCTTGGCATATTGTTCAAATACCTGCTCGTATGTTAGGTGACCGTCCCTCATCTGAGGGCCGTTAGTATCGGCATGACTCATGCTCTGTCAGATTTACGAATGTTATGCAAATCCCCCTGTTATGTCTTCCTGTATTAAATTAAAAAAGCGGGGCGAAATTACTAAAGACGTATATGTTATACCGGAATTAACTCAGGACACACATGTTAATGATTTGTAAATGATGAAGGAATTCTAACAAAGAAACAATGCAATAGTACTATAAGTGTTTGTCTGATAATTGTTTGAACAGCGCCGGGGTCTGTAACTGCCTGGAAGCAGGTAAGCGCACTGCACTGAGTATATATACGTTAAAAACAAACCAGCTGGTTTTAAGTTCATCCCGGGAAAAGAGTTTTTTATCAGATACAGGATCATTCAGATATTACTATTCCCTATCCGCGCCTGGTTAGGTGAACAGGCATAATGTTTTTTAAACTCCCTGATAAAACTGGACACATTGGTATAACCCACTTCCGCCGCAATGATATTTATCTTCTGATCCGTATTCAGCAAAAGCTGTAACGCCTTCTGCATGCGTTGCTCCTGAAGGTACTTTCGTACAGGCATGTCCTCATGCTTCCTGAACAACTGCTTCAGCTTTGACTCACTGATAAAATATAATGCAGCCAGATGCGGAATAGTAAGCGGTTTATGCAGGTTCCTGCTTATATACTCTTTAATAACATCAACCATCTGGCAACCGGAATAATCTGCTTTGCTCATTTCAAGCGATTGCTGCAAATTGTCAACAGCAGCAGTAATCAGCTCCGTGATCTGTGCATATAGCCTTAGCTGTTCTATACCGTCCGTCACATGTGTATGCCTGATATCATGAATGAGCGTATGAAATTTCTGTTCTATAGGACGTGCAGGCACCGGGCTCTGACAGGAGATGTTCTTTGCCAGCATACATTGCACTAATGGCGATGCTGGTAACAGGTCCTGCAAAAGAGAAGGAGAAATATCTAACTGGATAAATTCATTAACACCAGGTTGCAGTAAAAGATCATGCGGACCAGTATTCATCCTCAATAGGTTATATTCCCCCGGCAGCAAAGGCACCTTTCCCTTGAAAGGTGCAAACCAGGTAATGTTACCCCGCAGCATTATATGCAACGTCAGCGAATCATTTTTGCGGCGGCTGCGCATGATCGTTTCCTCATTTACAATATTCACAACATTCATGATCCTGCATCCGTGAATAGTAATGATCTGTTCCAGCCGGGTAAAAGATGAAGTAGATTTGAAAATGGGTTTGGAAAAAGGATACACATATTGTTGAAACTGATGAGGTATCATCTGCGAGATCCTCACCTTTTCAGGAAGAAGAATATCTATCAGCGATGGCATGGGTTATATTTTAATGCGCAGAGCATAATGGCTTTTTTGGATCAGTAGGAGAGCGAATATAGGTCATTTTGTTTTAGTTTGATCCTTTTAACCACACCACTCCTGTATATCATTTATACTTGCAAAATACTTTTCATATATTGGGCTCCATATGACGGAGCAGAAAAAGACCCATTCCAGGAGGACCTTTCTCAGGAACAGCCTGGGTGCCGCCGCAGCCTTCACCATCATCCCCCGCCATGTACTTGGCAGAGGATACCTGGCGCCAAGCGATCAGCTCACAAAAGGCGTGATAGGAACAGGCAGCATGGGAAAACAACATTTCCCCTATGCCGGCACCCGTGTAGTAGCTATCTGTGATGTAGACAGCCGCCACCTGCAGGAAGCAAAACAGATGCTGGGCAATGATGTGAAAACCTTTGACGATTACCGGGAGCTCATTCAGCTACCGGAAGTAGACATCGTACATATAGCAACCCCTCCCCACTGGCACGGCATTATGGCCGAAGAAGCAGCCAGGGCAGGAAAAGATATCTGGTGCGAAAAACCAATGACACGCACCATCGGAGAAGGTAAAAGGGTCATGGAAGCCGTACAGCAATACGGACGTATATTCCGCCTCAATACCTGGTTCCGGTTTGAAGACAATTTCTACGGACTGAACACTCCCGTAAAACCCATTAAGAAGCTGGTTAACAGTGGATTGCTTGGATGGCCGCTGACCGTTACCCTCGGACCGCAAACCGGCTTTGACTGGAAGTTCAACTGGATCGGCAAAACCAATCTCCCCGCTGTTCCCGTACCGGCAGAACTGAACTACGACCGCTGGCTGGGGCCCGCTCCCTGCAAACCCTACAACCCCCATCGCGTACACCAGACCTTCAGAGGCTACTGGGATTATGATGGCGGCGGATTAGGAGATATGGGACAACATTATCTCGACCCCGTGCAATACCTGCTTGGAAAAGATAATACCAGCCCCGTATCTGTGGAGATCGACGCTCCCCTGCAACATCCGGATGCCGTAGGCGCCTGGAAAAGGATCACCTATACCTATAAAGATGGTTGCCGCATCATTCTCGACGGAGAAGGGAAAGATCAAAAAGCCGCTTTCATAGAAGGACCAGCAGGCAAACTATATCCCGGCTTCCGTTCTGATATCCCCGATCTCGAAAAGGTCCTGGCCACTTACCCGGAACCGCAACCCCAGGTAACAAACTTTACAGAAGCTGTGCTGCAACGGAAAAAGTTTGCCCTGAATGAAGAGAACGGCCACCGTTCCTGCACACTGGTAAATATGGCGAAGATCGCTCTGCAGGTAGGACGCTCACTGGAATTTGATCCGGAAAAACAACTCTTCCTTTACGATGATGGCGCCAACAGGTTAATAGATCCGCCCACACGGAACTCCTGGAAGTAGACGCATAACCATATTAGCTACTGATGAAAAGAACTGTATCCATTCTGCTGATATTTCTCTCACTGACCGTTGCCGCGCAACACCGGCAGCTGCCCGCTGCCGCCATTGCCCGCATAATAGGGAAAATGCCGGCAAAAGATCAGCCACAGCTGGATTCCTGTATGCAGCAAATAACAAAGCTGGGACAGCAGGGCATCACCTCTATGGCTATGCTGCTGGCCACATACCAGGGCAATAGTAGAGTACGGCTTCAATACGCACTGTCAGGTTATGCAGCTTATGTAACCACTGCCGGAAAAGAAACAGAGAGAAGCAAAGCCATAAAAGCATACTGTGCCGCTTTAAAACAGTTGCCACGTGCAGATGACAAATTATTCGTAATAAACCAGCTGCAACGCTTTGCAGACAACAGCGCAGTACCGCTACTGAAAGCATACCTGCCGGCACAGCAGCTGGGAGAGGCCGCTACAGCTGCACTGGCACAGATCAATACCCCAGATGCAATAGTTGCCTTACTGAAAGCGTTAGATAAAGCAAATAGTAAAAGTGAGATCAGCCTGATAACTGCATTGGGCAGAACACGTTATCTCAGCGCCCTGGATGCTGTTACATTACGTACCTCATCAGCAGATACCCGTGTAAAGAGAGCCGCATATTATGCGCTGGCAGAAATAGGGAACGCGGAAAGCGAGCCGCTGCTGGCCGCTGCTGCAGAGAAAGCAGGATATCATTATGAAGCTACAGGTGCAACAGGCGCTTATCTTTTATATATAAGGAGACTGGCTGATAACTGGCCTGTAGCTCCGGCTATTACTGCAGCTAATAAGTTGCTGCAGCGATGCCGTACAGATGACCTTGTACATGTACGCATAGCCGCACTCAAAGTGATTGCTGACGTAAAAGGCGCAGATGCTTCACCTCTGCTCATGATGGAAGCAGATGATAAGAATACTGTTTATCGCGCTGCTGTACTGGAAATGGCGGGCAGGATCATGAATGCCGCAAATACTGATCAATGGATTGCCAAAGCCCGCATGGCAAAGGGAACGGTAAAAGCAGAAATTATCACCATGATGGGTAACAGCAGACAGCGTACCGTTATTCCATTGCTCAGGGAAGCGCTGAAGAACGAAGAGCAAAACGTAAGATTGTCTGCAATCCATGCAGCCGCCCATCTCGAAAGCGGAGACCTGATGCCTGACCTGATGATCATGATGAAGACTGCAGATACAACAGAAATGAAAGCTATAGCGGAAACCATACAATATTTCAAAGGAAGGGACATGTCTGACCGTATAGCAACAGCAATGTTACAACAGCCTCCGTTTGCACAGATCCTTTTACTGCATCTTCTTGAAAAGAAGATGGCGGCTGATCGTGCCCCACAGATAAGGTTCTTGCTGAAAAGCACCGATCCTGCGGTAGTGCAGGCGGCCACCGCAACCCTGAAGGCGCTGAACATCAGCTCAGAATGATCTGCTGTTGTGTTGGCATCCTATTTGTATTTATAAGAAATATTTAACAACAGTTAAACTATCTATATTCTCTCATTATCAAAAGCTCTTTATGAAATCACTCTTATTCCTGCCACTGCTATTGCTTGGTGTATTTTTTACCAGCTGTAAGAAAGAAGAGATCACACAGGAAATCGTGCCTAACCGTACTATCAATTTTACCGTACAATCAGGTGCATGGGTTAAGGATGACAATAGATTGTCCCACTATGCAGAATTACCGGTACCTGAGCTTACTGATCAAGTAAACCAGACCAACGGTGTCCTTGTCTATATCTCCGATGATGGTCAAACCTGGGAGGCGATTCCCGATGTATTACATGGGATTAGTTTTCTTTACACTTATACTGTAGGAAAGATCTACCTGGAAGCACAGGACGTTAACGGCACCCAGCTGGCATCTCCTCCCGGAGGTACCATTTATGTGAAAGTGGTACTTGTAGAATCAGAACCGGTTTAAATAACACAGAATAACATTATAAGAAAGGAGAGAAGCACATGATGTTTCTCTCCTTTTCTTTATGGTAATATGATGGTAACCACTTTACAACGGGAAACTACCCTCCGCCATATAGCTTACTTCTGTACATTTGCGATATAAATAATTGTGCTGCCTGAACGGCAGCTCTAACAGTTGTAGGTTTAAACGGTTGCTGGTTTATTCTTATACCAGCAGTTTTTTTAATATCAGTTGGCTATAGCATCTCCTGATAGGTAATTCACAAATGATGGTGCGTTATTGATATTTCGCTTTCTGTACTACCGCCCATCCATTATTCGCCCGCTGGCATTTTGATTTTGAGCTTCCAACGTATATTTTTGCTTTGATCAGTGAACATGGCAATACACTGCCTTTAAACATCATGCAAATAAATATGGTTCGGAAATTATTGAATGCAACAGGTCTCTTATTATTACCTTTTTTACCATTGGCTGCGCAAAGCCAGTATGAATTGAACAGCGGCTGGCAATGTAATAACATAGGCAAGGTCACTGTAAAAGGTGAAACTCTCTCCAGCCCGTCGTACGGGCTGAAAGACTGGCTGCCGGCCACTGTACCGGGCACAGTGCTCACAACCTTACTGAATAATAAACTGGTGCCGGATCCCTTCTATGGAATGAACAATCAACGCATACCTGATATTTATTTTACAGGACGGGACCACTATACCTACTGGTTTGTAAAGGATTTTACAGAACAGCAACCCGCTGCCGATGGCCAGGTATGGCTGCATTTCAGAGGTGTGAACGACGGTTGTGACATTTACCTGAATGGCCACCGCCTCAATCCTTCCACTCATTTCGGCACTTATCTCCGCCACTCGTATAATATAACACAGTGGCTGGCTAAAGATGGTCATAACCGCCTGGCAGTAGTGGTATATCCTCCCGCCATTGTTGGCAATCCTAACGGTGGCCAGGGTGGCGACGGTACCATCGCAAAGAACGTCGGGCCGCAGTACACCGCCGGCTGGGACTGGATCCAGCCTATGAGAGACCGGAACACCGGTATATGGGATAAAGTGACCATCGAAAAAACCGGTGCAGTACGTATCAAAAATCCACACATCATCACTAAAGTACCTGGCGTAAGATTGCCGGAAGGACAACAATCACCCGCTACAGTTCAGGTATCCACTGAGCTGGAAAACGCCACAGCAAAAACCATTGCAGGTACAATACGCTATAAGCTGGCCGGAAACACTGTTACCGCAAAAGTCACCCTGGCCCCTCATTCCACCGCTACCGTAGCCCTGCCTGACCTGGAAGTAAAGAATCCGGAATTATGGTGGCCCAGCGGCTATGGTGAACAGCACCTCTATACCTCCCAGCTGGAATTTGTAAATAACAGCAAAACAGACGATACAGAAGATATCAGCGTAGGTATCAGGGAAATACAGACCTACTGGAATGCTCACACCAGGAGCCGGGAAGTAGCCGTGAACGGACAGAAGATCTTCATCAAAGGAGGTAACTGGATCACCTCAGATGCCATGTTCCGCTTCAGCGATGAACGCTACGATGCAGAGATCCGCTTCCACAGAGATATGAACCTGAACCTCATTCGTATCTGGGGTGGAAGCCTGACAGAACGCCCCGAGTTCTATGAGGCATGTGACCGGTACGGCCTGCTGGTATTCCAGGACTTCTGGATGTCAGGCGATTGTAACGGCAGATGGGTAGACCCCATGAAAAAAGAAGACCAGTGGACACGCCGCAATTATCCTGATGATCATAACCTGTTCATCACTTCCGTGGCCGACCAGGTAAAAATGCTGCGCAACTACGCCTCACTCGCTTTCTGGTGCGGCGGTAATGAGATCACCCCTCCGGCAGATATCCTCTCCGCCATCAAAGATTCCATACTGCCACAACTGGATAATACCCGTTTCTTCTTCCATTATTCCAATACAGACAGCATGTCCTACAACTTCCTCGGAGGCAACGGAGACGGCCCTTATAACATCCAGCCCATGTCAGTGTTCTGGAATGAAAGGACCTTCCCCTTCAACTCTGAAGTAGGTTCCGTGGGAGTAGGAGATTACGAGTCCCTGGAACGGTTTATCCCGGCAGCTAACATGAAAGCACCCGTAAATGCACCCGGTGGTGTAGACTCCGTATGGGACTATCATAAATACATCCCTTATTTTGATCACCTGGACCCCTACGGCAAACCTGAAAATGTAAAAGACTTTGCCAATAAAGCCCAGTTAGTGAATTATGATCAGTACCGCGCACTCATGGAAGGCTTCAGCTCACATATGTGGGACTGGTATACGGGTGTGATCATATGGAAAACACAGAACCCGTGGACGGCTCTCCGCGGACAGATGTACGACTACTACCTCGATCCCAACGCCTGTCTCTATGGTTTACATAACGGTAGCGCTCCACTGCATGCCATGTGTAACCCTATAGATGGCACCATCCTCACAGTCAACAATACATTCCGCTACTATACAGACATAATGCTTGAACTGAAGGTCTATAATATGAAGGGAGAAGATACCCTCATCACACAGGTATTTACCGAAATAAGCCCTAAAACTTCCCAGAAATATCTTTCAGTGAAATCTGCACTGGACAAGCTGGGTAGCAGCGAAGGCGTGTTCCTCTCCGTCCGGCTGAGAGATAAGGACAGGAAAGTGATAGATGATAACCTGTACTGGTTCCCCGATGCAAAAGGAAACTACTCCGGTTTACAGAAAATGAAGGCTGCCAAAGTACAGATCACTGCACAAAAGATTGATGACGAAAATATTAGCGTGAAGATCTCCAACCCGGCCAATGGTCCTGTGGCTTTCTTCAACCGCGTATCCCTGGTAGATACAAAAACTAAAAAACGCATCCTCCCCGTATTCTATAATGATAACTATGTATCAGTATTGCCCGGTGAAGAGAAGATCGTAACTATCAGCGGAGCCGCTGTTAAAAGAAATGGCAATGCAGAAGTAACAGTTTACGGATGGAACGTGCCGGAACAAACTATCAATATCCGATGATCCGGATCATTTTTTAAAACCTCAGGGCTGATCTTTCGGGATCAGCCCTTCTTGTTTCCAGGCATGAAAAACCCGTTTTTCGTCCCCTTCGGGACAAAAAAAAGCAGTATTTCTTCACTAAAAGTGAAAAATGTTTGAGCGCCTTTTTTAGCTCATAAATACTTGTTAATGATAGGTGTTATCTGGTTTTTCTAGATGGTTTTACGATATGGTATTATTGCATTATTAATATAAAAAAATAATAATAAATAAAGATTTTACTATATTTATTACTCGAAATTACACTATTTCAACTATTATGCCAGGATTTGGATCGTCGCTTTTGTCAGAGATTAAAAATTTTTCGGTAGAAGGGATACTATTTCCGGAAGCCGGTTGTCAGGAAATAAATTCACTAATCCGGGAAGGGTCATCCTTCCGGTAAGAATGATTTTGAATTAAACGGAGCTTATCTCAAAATATTGTTTTGAAGATCATAATTACAAATATTAAGGGTTTTGACGAATATTCAACAATGCGGTATAAATATCTATTCTTAGCATTTCTTGTTGTTTTTGCAAGCTTACTGGAAGGTTGTGGCAAAGGTGGTGGTACTGTGTGTGATCTTGGATTGAAACCTAAGGTTATTGCAACAACGCCTATTGGACAGAACGATACGCTCCTTCTGTCCATTAGTGGTATTGATGAACCTAAAACCTATCAATGGGAGGGGCCTAATGGTTTCTCATCCCATGAAGCATCACCTAGGATCATCAATCCCATAAAAGGCAAAGACCAGGTCTACAGCGTTACAGTTGTAACCAATGGCGGATGTACTTACACCAGTTCTTCAGAAGCCATAACTGTAACAGGTCCCTGGAACCCCTGTGGTCTCGACAGCAACAACGTAAGACTGGTAGGCGTTACCCGTTTTTCTGTAGGTACTGTGACTGGTACTACTACCAGCAACAATAACTATAAAATTGAGGGTATCAGCTCCCAGGCCAGCGTCATAGTAGAGTTTCCTAACAATCAGCCTCCGGCAGAAGGTATATATAATGTACAGTCAGGATCCGGTGCATTACCTGCCGGTGCTGCAAGGGTAACGGTACAAATCAGTACCACTCCCATTTGGACTGCTTCTTCAACAGGTCAGATCTATGTAGCAGTGGATGGTGCCACTACCACTGTCAGCTTCTGTGATCTTACCTTTACCTCAACTAGCCCATCTGGTACCGTCAACACATCAAATGGCAGTGCCAACTTTATGTGGACTCCCTGAGAGTTGAGCTGAAGCGCATCATTACTTTATCTAAAGCAAGATATTCGAGAGCATATTGCCGGGCATTACTGGTAATATGCTCTTGTCTTTTTTCTATTGCCCGTACAATACCTTCAGCCAGCGCCTGCTGATCATCGGAGGCAATCACTATACCTATCTCATGTTCCTTTATCAGCGTATGCAGGCTGGTACCTTCATTGGCCGTCACAAGGGCCAGTCCGCCAACAGCCAGTATAGTGGTCAGCTTGGACGGCATGACAAGATCTCCCGCACCTGACTTCTGGATAACAAGATGCACATCCGCCATATTCAGAAAGCGGTTAAACTGCTCAAAGGGCTGTGTTTCAGGGAAGAAGACATTTTCCAGCCGCATGGTCACAGCCCTGTCCTGCAACTGCTTTTTATAAGGCCCCGCGCCACAGATAAGGAACCTGAATGACGGAGAGCTTTTCATTACAGATGCTGCATGCAGTATGGTTTCCAGCCCCTGTTTTTCTCCAATGGCGCCGGCATACAGAATGACCCTGTCTGTTGCCGCAAAACCATAGGCTTTCTTTAATTGCTCACGGTCTTCCAGCGGGTAGAAAGTGCTGACATCCGTCCAGTTCGGGAAAAAGAATATCTCCTTTCCCGCTTTTGCCCTTATCCTTTGTATCATCCCTTCAGAAATACTGCTTACCTGGTCTGCCTGCCGGAGTATATAGCCCTCAATGCTGAACAGCAAACGTATGAACGCTGCAGAAGAGATCATACCCAGGTCCCGGGCAGCTTCTATCTGCAGGTCCTGTATATGGTAAAAGAACCTGGCCCCGCGTAACTTTTTGTACAGAACACCCATTAATCCCAGGTGAAAAGGAGGCGCTACAGTAATGACAATATCATATTTCCTGCTGACCAGCAATGGCAACATCCGCAGGAATGCTGCACACGCAAAGGAAAAGTCCATCAGTACCCTTCTTTTGCCGGAAGGATTGCCGGGAACATACTGGGGGCACCTGTATATCCTGGCCCTGCCATCAGCAGACAGCTCCCTGCTGTACCAGTAACGTTTGCGGGTATAAGGCGGCTGCACCTTCCATTGTGGATAATGAGGATAAGAAGTGATCACAGTACACTCGTAACCGTTAGCAGACAGCCACCTGATCATCTCACCATTGCACTTGCCGGTACCGGTAGGCTCCGGCATATAGTTGCCGGTTATCAGTAATAAACGCTTTGATTGCATAAGACAGGTCAGTAGGCGTTTTTATCTCCCTTTATCATATTCATCATTGTCTGGAAAATGATCTGGCAATCCAGCCAGAAGCTGTAATGCTCAATATACCAGATGTCCATTTCCACACGCTTCTGCATCAACCCTGATTGTGTTGTATTCCCGCCGCCACGGCAACCATTCACCTGCGCCCACCCTGTTATACCTGGTTTCACCATCTGCCGTAACATATAATGCTGCACTGTTTCCTTCGCTTCAATATGTACCATCGTAGCATGTGGCCTTGGGCCTACAAGAGACATATTCCCGATTAACACATTGAAAAATTGCGGTAATTCATCCAGGTTGGTTTTGCGCAGAAACTTGCCTATAGGCGTGATCCTGCTGTCATTGGGCTGGGTAAGCCGGAATTGGCCATTACTGTCCACCTCACTGGAATCAGCATACATGGAACGGAACTTATAACAGATAATATTTTTATCCCTTAGCCCCCGTCTTTCCTGTTTGTAAAAAACAGGACCTTTGGAAGTTAACCTGATCAGGATGGATATCAGCAGGAACAACCAACCGAAGCCCACAAGCACAGCCAGGGAAAAACAGATATCAAATGCCCGTTTAAGACGTTGTATCCCCGGTTCATCCAGTGGCGAAGAGCGTATATTTACAATAGGTATATTGCCCAGCACATTCATACTTACATTCGGCGTACAATATTCATAGGCGTCAGCTATGATCTGTACCCGTTTGGCTGCCCTCTCACTATCAGATATGATTTTCTTTGTCAGCACCTTCTGCGTTTCAGGTAATGCTACTATCACATCATCAATTTCATTAGCCTCCAGTATCTCACTTAGCTGCGATATCTTACCCAGGTAACGCCCGTTTAACTGTGCTTCAGCATGCTCATCTACAAAACCAACACAGTTATAACCATAATGATTGTTGGTAGTAATGGTCTGATAAAAGCTCATACCGGTGCTGCCTGTGCCTACTATCAGCACATTCCTGGGATTGGTATGATGCGACTGAAGTCTCAGTAACAGCTTTTTGACAATATATTTGGTAATGAGTATCCCGGTAAACATATGAAAACCGTAAAGCAGGGTAAACGTTCGTGGATAAGGATAATACTTAAAGCAATAGAAGAACAGGAACGTGAATATGCAGGTATGGACCAACACCGTTTTCAGTATTGCAACAAACTCGAAAGCGAAAGACCCCGATTTGTTGTAATCATCATATAAACGCAGGGATGTACCGGTTACAGTCCATACCCCTATACTTATAAAAAGCAGCAGCAGATTGAAGCGGGAAAGAAAGACGTCTCCTTTTTCAGCAATGAAATGCCTGGTTAAAAGGAACGCAGCGGTTAAAACAATGTAATCAATGCACTGCCTGACAAACTGGTTTGTAGGAATTGGTTGTTTCATGGGGACTATTTTTTTCTTCTGTACAGTAGGTCCATTTGCAGGATCTGTAAAGCATCTGTCTGTAAAAATCCCACCGGCGCTATGAATTCAAAGCCCAGCTCTTTCACATAATTATGCATCTCGTCAAACAACGGTTCTCCTTCATACATCGGAACAAAAGAAGCTTCGAAGAGAAGGTAATCTATACGGTCAAGGCTTCTCACTGCACCTTTCAACACTTCCTTCTCATATCCCTGTACATCCAGTTTTAAAAGTACAGGCGCCGTAACAGGAATAGCAGGCAGAAGGTCGTCTATACACCTGACCGGTACTTCTATGTTGTTGCAGCCTGCCGTATGCGGCAGTATCTGCTGATGCAGGGAAGAAACATTCAGTACAGAGCTGGCATGTGAATAATGGTTGCTGTGAAATTCAACAGTACCATTACAGCTGCCCAGCGCAAAATTGTAGGTGTGGATCAGCGGTGTTTTCCTTGTGTTCTGCTGCAACAGATGATACACTGTCGGTATCGGCTCAAAGGAGTGTATACTGGCCTTAGGATAATAATGAAGGGCAGATAAGGCAAACTGACCCTGGTTAGCACCTACGTCCAGTATAGTTTTTACCTCCGGTACATAGTGCCTGCAATTGTGTAAAAGTTGTGTGGATGCAATAGAAACACCCTTGTGTAATAGTGAGGTTAAGCCCCTGCCGGATTGTACAAATACTTTGGCTGCGTCTGCAATTTTGAAGATAAGGTTCATGACTAAAATTTATTGTTCCAGCAATCTTTATAAAAACAAATAGTTTCCTGTACGCTTCTGTCCCATGTAAATAACTTCGCCTGTGCTAATCCTGCCTGTATACATCGCTGCCGGTATGTTTCATTTTCCAGCAACAGTATTTTTTCTGCAAATGCTTCTGCCGATATTTCATCTGCCAGTAATCCGGCATTGCCTGTAACCTCAGGCATAGACGTGGTATTGGCGGTAACAACGGGGCAGCCTGCCTTCATGGCTTCTCCGGGAGGAAAGCCAAAACCTTCGTATGAAGTGGGGTACAACAGGCACCATGCATAATTGTACAGAAGGTTCAGGTTGGAAGGACTGACCCGTTCTGCAATATGATAACGCCCCGCTAGTTTCTGTTCTATCAGCAGGCTGTCCCGCTTATTCCAGGGGCCACCGCCGGCAGCTACCAGCTTATACCGGGAAGGGAGTAATCTCATTGCTTCCAGTGCCACTGCAAAATTCTTATAGTTATTCCTCGCTCCTACATACAGAATATAAGGCCCGAAGCCGGGTGGAAGCAGGGGCAAAGGCTCCTCACCTTCATGGCAGGGATGAAAAGTATCAGAAATACCATGATAGATCACCTTTACTTTACGGGGGTCCGTACGCGGATAAAAATGTAACAGCTCCCTGCGCGTGCTGTCCGAAATACAAATGATACCATCCGCCTTTTTAATACCATACCTCTTCTGGCTGATATTGGCCAGGCCACGTGGAAAGTTCACAGCAAGCCCACGCTCATGCGCCAGGTCATGTATGGTCAGTATGTTCACAACATTCTTCTGGGGCGATACACGCAGGTACCCCCCATGAAACACCGCCGTTTCCGGCAACGTATGTCTTAACGGCATATAACGCAGATACCTGGAAGGTATCCAGCTTTCGCGTATGCAATGATGCTGCCGGTAATCCAGCCGCTGCTCAAAAATATTCTCAGGGTTCAGCCGTGCGTTCAGAAAGCTGACAGGCAACCCGCTCCTGCAAATGCCCTGTAGCAGTTCATACCAGTAAACAGATACGCCGCCTGCTTTCTGAATGGTAAATACAATATTGTCCAGGAATATTTCCATACACTACTGATAACTGATCATTTTATAATCGGTAACACTTTCTTCCTCTTCCCCGAACGTGCATAGCAATGCTATGATGATCAGGAACAGGTCTATCTGGCTGAAGAAAAAACATATCCATATAAAAGCCAGGTAACTGCTCTCGAAAGGCGTAATATCCTGCCTGGTCTGTGTTAATGTGAAGAAGAAAATGAACAGCGAGAATATGCCGAACTCCGCCAGTATATAAAACCATCGCATATTCAGATTATGCCCTCCCACACCATTCACCCGGTTCTCATAGTTCATCTGTCCAAAGAAATATTGTGCAGGAATGAAAGTGCTGTTGCCGGCTCCATAACCCGAAATCAACAGGTAAGGCTGATCTCTCAAAAAATCCACCACCGGCAATTCCATATCCCTTTGCAGGGGCATGCCTAATACAACATTGTCCTTTTGCCAGACCTCATTATCATACCGGTAAACAGAACGTTTGAATATCAGCTCATACATAGTATTATGCTGGTTCTTTGCGTACATCTTGATGAAATAGTCCTTTGAGGCCGCGACGATCATAAAAAGGCCTATTATAATGCCCAGCGTGCTGAGTATTTTCAACCTCGTGGAAGACAGTACGGATGTCAGTAAATAGGTGATGCCGGCAGCAAATACGTTGATCCAGAATGTCTGGGAAATGGTCATTACTCCCATCACCACACAAACCCCCGCCATCCAGTATTGACGGTCTTTTATATACAACGGGACACATAATGAAAGGAAGGCGCTGAATACTTTAGGCTCTGCAAAAAGAGCCTGCACACGCAACGAAAGCATTGACGACGCCTGCTCCTGCAGGTACCGGCGCTGCAACCCCAGTATCTCGCCCAGTACTTCGCTTCTGAAAGCGTATTGACAGCTTACCTGCAGTATCACTATCATGAGAGAGAATCTCGCTATCCGTTTCATGACCTCCGAAAAGAACTCAAACGATAACTGCTCTTTTTCCTGTATAAGCTTGGCGCCTATTGCAAACAGAGGCAGGTAAAGCTTGAAATAGAAGTAAAGAGGCCGTAGGTAAAAGGCTGTTTGCTTACCCTCAGGATAATAGAACGGATCTTTGTAAAGCTGTATGATAAAAAATATGGCAATGTTAGACAGGGCAGGAAGCAGCAGCAGTAAAAGATATTTTCGCTGCACATACAGCTGCCCGGTAATAAGCCGGTGTCCCTGTTCTACCATGAACACAATACTCACAAAAAAAGTAGCAGTGAATGTGGGCCCTATTATAAGCATCGTATACGCCTCTGCAGCAAAGGCATACAGTATGGTTTCCAGTGCCGTGATCCGCCCTTTGTAATGGAGGTACAGCAGCGCAGCTGAGATAACCAGCGGCATGGTTTCCCTGAAAACCTCCACGTAGAGGTTATTACTTATTAATACATTATAGATTACATTCATTACCGCATTTTTAAGAAATACGCTTGTACAGATTATACAGCAGAGCATTGCTTTTTATGATCTTCTTCATTGCAATTGAGAGCTGGCTGTCGTTGAATAATGTTCTTACAGTAAAAGCATCTGCTGCCTGATCTGTCCTGATGGTTAACGGATGGGAAATTTCTTTCAGGCTGTTATAAACCATTCTCTTAAACCATACCGGTGGTGTTGCAGTATGTGTCGCATCCTGGCCAAAACCTGTATTCCTGATAAGATTTGTATTGGGTGTAATGGCAATGCCGTCATTGAAAAGGACGCTCATAAACCATTGTATATCCCATGTATCTATCTTTTGTTCATAAATTATTCTGAGATCATGCTGGAACCGGGGTATAAAATGAGTGCTGTCATGCTGACTGTATCTCTGCAAAGTGAAATCATAATATTTCCATGCTCTTCTCCAGCTGGCCCAGCCCCATATATGTGCATACTTCGAGAAGTAATAAGAAGCATCCCCCCGTTCTATTCCCATCTGGTAGTTACTTCCACCTATATGCATAATCTTTTCATCTAAGCGGTACCGTTCCAGTAACGCTGAACAGAAAGTAAAAAAAGAAGAATCAGGTAAACAATCATCTTCCAGTATGATCCCTTCTTCTACCTCCTCAAAAAACCAGCTGATAGCGCTGCTTACAGCTTTTCCACAACCCAGGTTCCTGGGCCGGAACAGTGTTTTGACCTCGCATGGCCAGTCTATATGATGTAATACGGCATCCCTGGTGGCATGACATAGCTCAGTCTCTCCGGGTTTATTTTCCCGCGGACCATCTGCTGCAATGAAGAGTTGCGCAGGTTGCTGTTGCCGTATAGCCTCAAGCACCTGCAATGCTTGCGCAGAACGGTTAAAGATCAGTAAAAGGACAGGTGTATTCAACTATTATAATTATATCATTTAATCGCTTCCAGCGCCACTGCATTCTCGAACCTGGACGCTTCTTCCACTAACCTGAACATATCATCAGGACAATCATTAAAACTACAGGACCGTACCTGCGTAAACCCTGCCTGTTGTAAAATATGTGTCAGCGAAAGATGGTCCCACATATAGAGGTGATCACTGTTACCTATGGTTGTTTGCAGCAGGCCTTTCAGGCCACGGGGACGCCGTCTCTTACCCAGCATCGTCTTCTGCAGGAACTTGATATTTGCCTCACGGTCATGCCTTGAAAGATCTTCCACGTATTCTCTCGCAGCACTTTCCAGGTCGGGTACCACACATCTGAAATATCCGCCGGACTTGAGAATACGGTGGGTATTACGCACAGCCAACAGGCAGTCATCATAGGAAAGATGTTCAAGCACATGTGAACAATACACTCCGTTACAGGAATTCTCCCTTATGCCGGGCAGCTCCTTCAGGATATCCCCCAGCAGCACATCCGACGGAAAAGTAACGTGCATCCTGTTCTTCAGTAATCCACCTATAAGCGGCAGCTGTTGTATACGCAGGGTAGGCGAGGCGTCAAAATTCTTCCATCCCTGCGGCGCAGAGAATGGGCCACAGCCGTATTGTACATATAGGTTACTCATGATAGTTATTGCTCGTCATGTTTTTAAAAAAATAAGTATAGTATGTCTTGGCAAAAACGGCATATCCTGCCTCCTGCATAAATCTTCCCAGCTCACAGTTGTTCATGTCTGCCAGGAGGAACGGATTGGATTCCACCAATATGTAGGTAGGCCTGTACTTCTGCCAGTTGTTGGACCTCAGCACATCCATATCCAACCCCTCCGCATCTATGGTCAGGAAATCAATAGTAATGCCTGCGGGCAGATAATGGTCCAGTATATCCGCCAGCGGCCAGGTCTCTATTTTCTGCTGCCTGATCACTTTGTATTTTGGGTCCTGTGTATACTCAGTTACTTTATCTGATGAAAAAGTATTTAATGCCGGTTCATTGAAGATGTGGTAAGTAAGCTGTTGTCTTACAGCAGATACGCCCATCTCCAGGTTCACGTCCTGCGGCCGGTATTTGTCAAACATGGCCTTTGAACCCGGCATCGGATCAATGTTAATCCCTTTCCATTTCATTTTGTAAAAAAGATAGGTATTGGATACACGGAACGGATGATGCGCGCCTACATCCACATACACCCCGTTTGTCTTATTGTCAAAGATCCTTTTCAATATCAGGTCTTCTCCTTCAGAACTATAGGCAGGTGCCAGGTAACGAAGCCTGGGAGCCAGCCTGGAGGCTATGTTGGCAACTATTTTCTTAACACTGCTCATTTCGTCAACGGCTTTTCACGTATTACTGATAATAAATTTTCTGTGTAATCTCTGAGTGCGTCCAGCACCTGTCTGGCATCCTGCAGCGCTCTTGAAGGCATCAGCATCCTTAGCATAAAAAAACGTATCTGACCTGTTCTGTCCAGCACTATCAACGTACTGCATACTGCTATATAAGACACTACTGTAGCTATGGCGGCGCCTGCTCCCCCTGTATGAGGTATCAGCAGCAGGTTCACCGCCAGGTTCACAATAATGCCGGCTATTGTAGCATATAGGTTGATATTATAAGCGCCCTCCACTATCTGGTACTGCATAATGGCCACGCAAAGGAACACGGGTATATTGGCCCAGATATGAATAGCCAGGATCAACCCGGACTGAGGATATTGCACACCGTACAGGATGGCGGTAAGCCTGCCCGCCATAAAAGAGATGCTCACCGCTATCAGTACGCTTAGCCAGAAAGAAAGACGTAACCATCTTTCAATAGCTTGCCTGTATTCTTCCATATGCTCCTCCCGTTTCCTGACAAGGCCGGGAAGCAATGCCGTAGCTATTACCGTAGGAATAGCATACCATAGCTCCGATATCCTGGCAGCAGCGGCATATTCACCCAGCTGTACAGAACTGCCGAAGGTATCCAGCATCAGCTGGTCTGACTTCATATACAGCAGTACAAGCACACCGGTGAACATCAGCGGCCAGCTATGCAGGAAAAGATATTTTATCTCTGCACCATTGACAGCCCTGAATAGTGCCCTGCCATTTTCCAGGTAGCGGAACAGTATCACCACACAGGTGAACAAAAGTTCAACAAGCGTAAGCCAGAGGAATGTCAGTAACGTACCATTCATATAAACTGCCGTCATTTTCAGCAAACAGAAAAAGATGAACACTGTTACCCTTGGTATGATCACTTTCTGCACCTCATTTTTTGCCTGGTAGCAATAATCAAATACCTCAAAGCTCTGCAGTATGATGTTAATAGCTGTGATAGCGGTACAATACAGGTATACGGTTGCATGCGGCTTCATAACGGTCACAATGCCCAGGCATAATATAAAGGCCGCGAAGCCTGCAGCCAGCCGCATCGCCAGGGCAGATGCAATGATCCTGTCCTGCCGCTCAGGATAAGACACCACCTCCTTTACCACTACCTTGTCCAGCCCCAGTACTGAAAAGCTGCCGGCAATGGTGGTCAGGGCAATGGCAAAGTTCCATATGCCGAACAACTCCGGGCCTATATGCCGGGCTATCATGGCCATAGTAATAAGGCCAAGGAATAGCCGCGCAAGTTTATCTGCCAGCAGCCAGCCACTGTTTTTAAATATCTTATACAAGGCGCTTTCTCATTTTATTCAACAATGCTGTCCACCATCTTACTGGTTGTCTGTTCTCCGAATATGAATAAGAGTAATGATCGTAGTAATAGTATGGATAGAACGAATCCTGCTCAATACCATTAAATACCACCCCCTTCTTACGGAAATGATCATCTTTTATGCTTTCTGCCATACTGGCCAGTTTGGATTTGAGCGTGTAATTATAACGTACTACGAACAGGGTACAGTCCACGTAGGTTGACAGGCTCTTTGCATCCGATACTATACCCACAGGAGCCGTATCCATCAGTATATAGTCAAATCGCTGTTTCAGCGTGTCCAGTAACGTTTTCATCCTGTTTCCCTCAATCAGCTCTACAGGATTGGGAGGAATAGGCCCTGACGATATTAGGAAGAGATTGTCCGCACCTGGTACTACTTTGATGATCTCGTCTATGGTTTTATTCTCTACTACATAATTGGTGAAACCCACATGATTGTCCAGTCCCAGGGTGCGTGATAGTTTCGGCTTACGAAGGTCCAGCTCCATGAGCAACACTTTTTTGTTGTTTACCGTCAATGAGTTACCCAGCCTGGAAGTAATGAATGTCTTTCCTTCGCCTGATATGCCGGAAGTAAGCATGATTGTGGTAGAGCTGGTATGCTCGTTCAGCAGGAAGCGCAGGTTGGTACGCAGGTTGAAGATCTGTTCCAGCAGCACAGATCTGTTTTTTAATGAAAGCTCCTTTGCACCTTCTTCATCCTGGTAGATCTCTGCCATCAACGGCGCATGGAACGTCTGCTCTATCTCCTCCTTGCTCAGTACCCGGGTATTCAGGAAATATTTGATGTAGATATAAATAGTGCCCAGCACCAGCCCGCCAAAAATAAAGCTCACAAACACCAGCATCTTCTTCGGCGATTCCGGTTTGGCAGGTACAAAGGCAGGAGCCAGTACCTTATTGTCAGTTACATTACTTGCATATGAAACGGCCGCTTCTTCTTTCTTCTTGAGCAGGTGCAGGTAAAGGTTTTCTTTCACTCCCTGCTGCCTTTTAATATTGATATACTCCCTTTCATATGCCGGTATGTTGGCTATCTTGGCCTGTATCTGGTTTACTTTTTCCTGCATACGGTTCTGCGCTACACCGGCATTACGCTTATAACCGGAAATGTAATTCCTGATAGTGTTCTTTGTATCGGTGATCTGCGCATCCAGGTTCTGCAGTATCATACTGCCGGGTTGTAGAGACAGTGAAAGCCTCCTTTTCTCTTTCAGCAGCTCCTCATAACGGTTGATCATGCCTGTCAGCGCCTGGTCTACATTGCCAAGTACAGGGGCAAACGGGTAATTGGTACCGGGATCATTGATATATTCTTCCACCTGGTCAAATACAGACAGCTGCATATTGGCGTCGTTCAGCCTGATGTCAGCTTCTTTTACCTGCTCCAGCGCCAGTTTCGAGCTCTCCTCTATATCAGTGATGCCCCGCTGTACCTTAAATTGCTCTTCCTGTTTTTCGAGATATCCCAGTTCATCTTTCAACGAATCTATCCTCACATTCAGGAAACGGATAGTTTTCAACGCTACCCGGTTCTTATCATCCAGCGTATATTCGTTATAGGTGTCCAGCAACGCGTTCAGGAAATGAGCTGTGCGTGCTGCAATACGGTCCTCATAGGTAACAAGCACCACGGTAGCGTCCCTGTTCACCAGGGCCGTTCCTATGTCGTCAATCTTTTTATATGCCAGCTGCTCAATAGAATCTACCTGGATACTGTAATTCCCATGGCTCTCCTCCTGGTGTAACGGACTGAACGTAATGCTGAACCTGTCTTTGTTCACAAAAAAAGGTTCCCCGGAATGTACATGAAACAGGGCGCTGGTATCATTTTTTGGATTCATCCATTTAACGGTAAGTAACCCATTATCGGGTTTTACATCAAATGTGTAGTTGCCCGTATTACTGCTGTCACTCAGGAAATGAAGATTCAGCGGGTTGTTATCATAAAGCTCTTCATCCCTGAAAGGCCCCTTCTTGAAATAGCGTACATTAAAGCGGTTATCCCGGATCACTTTGCCGATAAGTATAGGAGATTTCAATACCTCCATTTCATTCTCTATGTTCTTACCATTATTGAAAAGGGAAAGGGACTTCAGCAGGTCTGCTTCCTCTCCGCCCTTCTTTTCATCTTTGAGATAAAGTTTGGCGGTAGACATATACCTCGGACGGGCATACTTCAGGTAAATGAAAGATCCCACAATGGCAAGCGCCAGCAGGATGATGTACAAAGGCCAGTGAAAGATCAGTTTCTTCAACAGGTCATTGAGATCAATAACGGTATTTTTATTAGGAATAGTTTTATTACGGTTCATATGTTTTCAGATCAATTAACAGTAACGATGATAAGTGTGGTTATCAACGATAATGCGCCAATGAAAGCAGGTAGTAACTGTACAAACTTTGAAGTGCCGAATGGCTTATTGGGCCCTGGTTTCACATATACCACATCGTTGTTGTTCAGATAATAGTAAGGTGATGCCAGTGTTTTGCTGTCGTTCAGGTTCAGAGACGCGTACTGTTTCACACCGTCTACCTCCCTTATCACCATGATATCGTCCCTGACAGCGGTGACATTCAGATCGCCTGCCATGCTCAGCGCATCCAGGATAGAGGCACGTTCGGCAGAGATCTTGAAAGAGCCGGGATGCGCCACATCCCCCAGCACAGAGATCCTGAAATTGGTGATACGGGTAGACACATACGCATTCCGTATCGTTTTGTCCAGCTCTGCAGTGATAATACTGTTTACCTCCGAAGTGGTTTTATCCTTTACATATATCTTCCCGACTATAGGTAATGAAACATAGCCTGAACTGTCTACAATATATCCCGGGTCCATGCCATTTCCCGCCATGGGAGATGAATTGACAGACGCCGGGTTCAGGATCAGCGATATGTCCTTGTCGATCGTTGTGATCGTGATCTGCAGCACATCCCCAGGTTGAATTTTGAGAGGCTGCAGTTTGTTTGTTGTCTCAGTTCCATTTGTCTTTTCAATGTCATTGAAGTAGGTGATTTTTTTAGTGTTAACGCAGCTTGTAAAAATGGACAAAGCAAAAAATAACAGTAACCGGAATTTAGTTATCATACATTTTTTTTATTAAAGCACCGTTGTGCAAACAGTTGTAACGGCCTTTTTATGATGGTTGATGACGTTTACGTGATCACTTTATTATTTGGAACGGGTACTAAGCCAGGAGCCGCTTTCCGGGGCAATCTTCGCCTGAAAAGTTCCTGTACCGGTAATTCAAAGTAGTAATGAACAATAATGCTTAACGGAATCAATACAGAATAAAATAACAGTAACATAAGAGGGGAATGGAATACCGAACGACTAATTCCCGCCACATCCACGATCACCAATGTGAGTACCATCAGAGGGAAATGCAGTAAGTACAAAGCATAACTGGCATTTCCCAGCACCTGCGCCCAGCGTATCTTGATACTGCCCCACACCGTTTCCGAAAAAGCCAGCGCCAGCACCGTAGTCGGAGATACAATAGTTCTGATATAGGTATTGCGTGCAAGATTGAAGATAGCAGTGTCCTTATCGGCAGACCAGCCCGGCATCAACTCATGCAACAGGTACATGCTGGTATTTCTCAGGTAGGAGAAGACGTATTCTGTCAGCGCCGTTATCCACGCAAGCACCGCCACTACCACAACTGTAACAGCTATTCTGCGCACATGCTCTTTACGGAACAACCACCTGTACAGGTGATAGGTAAGCGCGCCCAGGTAGAAAGAATAAATACCCTGGCCTACCATAGAATAAAAATATTGCAGCACAGCGCCGGCTATCACCATCCACGTAAGCAGCCGTATATTATTCTGCAGCCGCCTGCGTGCTATGATGAAAAACAGCAGGTATAACAGCATCTCTACAGATACTGACCACGATGGCCCGTTAAAACCGTTAAGCGCAGGCGTTTTTTCAAACCCCCAGCTGTGTATAACAAATAAATTCAGTACAAAATGCCAGAGGTCGTTGTTCTGTACAATGAACGGATGCCCGTTGATGTTGATCATAATACCCTGCAGTATAGCAATGGCAAACAGGGTAATAATATGTGTTGGGTAAAGCCTCGTTAACCGGTAAGACGCAAAATAATCGAAAGTAATACTCCTGTCAGCCACCCTGTCTGCATAAAACCAAAAGAAAATAAAGCCGGATAAAAGAAAAAACAGGTCTACAGCAAAATTTGCATGGTAATAAATAGCAGAGAGATAAGAAAAAAGAGGTAACCCCATCTCCCTCATGGGAATGGTTTGCAAGGTGTCATTATTATAGAAATAGAATTGCCAGTGACACAAAACAACAATGAGCGCGGCAAAACCTCTGATGACATCCAGGCTGAAAAAATATTTTGGAGCAGACTTCTCAGGAGTCATGAATGCAATTCAATAGAGCAATAAAAAACCGTTAATGGCTTGGGGAACCATTACACATAAGGAGTTATTCGCAGATTTTTTTTGATTATTGCATTCCAGATAGAGACAAAGTAAATCAAAATAATCATATCCACAAAATTCTGAGTCAGATCTTATCACCTCAACCATACCCGCAAGGCCAAACTACTCTTATATAAACGAGTTTACACTGATAAACTGCTGGTCAGATCAACATGTTATAAATAATTCCGAAATGAACAATATTTATATTATCATGTTTTAACCTAGTGATTTTTACTGTACCCCTTTTTTTAAATAAACATATATTCTGTCGTTAATGAAACAAGTAAAAAAATTGATTAATGTCCTCTATCATTATTTGTACGCCATCCGTAAAAGTCAGCAAACGGATATATTATTATTAGGTACCCTGCTTGCAAGACAGAATAAGACCCTCCCGGTATTAGACAATATTGCCGCGGCAGAATTCAAGGTATTCTCCCAGGCGGGAGATGACGGCATTATCCAGTACCTGATCAACAAGGTATATATCCCTGAAACCACCTTTATCGAATTTGGTGTAGAGAATTATGTAGAATCAAATACACGCTTCCTCTTAAAACATAATAATTGGTCAGGCCTGGTAATAGACGGCTCAGAAAAAGCGGTCAGCTATATAAAAACAGACGATATCTATTGGCAGCATGAGCTGAAAGCACTGCAATCCTTCATTACAGCAGAAAATATCAATGAGCTGATCTCCTCCCAGGGAATAAAAGGTGAGATCGGGCTGTTATCGGTCGACATCGATGGCAACGATTATTGGGTATGGAAAGCGATCACCGTGGTAGATCCCGTGATCGTTGTAGCAGAATACAATAGTGTTTTTGGCATTGAAAGGGCTATTACAGTCCCTTACAGGCCGGATTTTGTGCGTAGTAAAGAACATTACAGCCATCTCTACTTTGGGGCCTCTCTGAAAGCATTATGTATGCTGGCAGAAGAGAAAGGCTATGCCTTTGTAGGCTCCAATTCCATTGGTAACAACGCATACTTCGTTAAAAAGGACAGACTGGGGCCGTTGAAAGCACTTAGCCCGGAAGAAGGATACATCTACTCCCGCTTCAGGGAAAGCAGGAACAAAAAAGGTAACCTGGATTATCTGACCGGTCATGAAAGATACCAGCGGATAGCAGGAATGCCTGTATATAATGTCGCTACCGGTCAGCCGGAAAAGATCTGATCATAAATCTTAACCACAACCTTATGAATATTGTAACCGACACATTGAGGAAAGTCTACGTGTTCCTTTTTGCACGTAAGGCGCTCTACTCCGTTAACCTGCTGATCTATAAACTAAGCATGAGAGGGCTGGGCGTCATGAACTATGAAAATGATCATGTAAGTGGTGAAAGCGCTTTCATAAAATATATGAAAGCCACCCGTAAACTGGATACCGGCGTGGTCCTGGACGTAGGCGCCAATGTCGGGCATTACTCGGTTATGCTGCGGCAGAAAAATATTCATCTTCCCATTTACGCTTTTGAACCTCATCCTGTAGCTTACAGTAAGCTGGAAAAAGCAGCCTCGGCACACAGTTTTGTTGCTGTGCCCAGAGGGGCGGGCAACAGGCCGGAAAGAACAGTGATCTACGATTATGCAGGAAATACAGGCTCAGAACATGCCAGCATGTACCGGGAGGTGATCAGCGGGTTCCGCGACAGCGAAGTGGCAGAAGTGACGATAGATATTACAACCATCGACGAATTTATTGAAGAGAAAGGAATAACTGAAGTAGCCCTGTTGAAAATAGATACAGAAGGGCATGAGCTGAATGTGTTGAAAGGCGCCGCCACCAGCATTGCTAACGGCCTGATCAATGTGGTCCAGATCGAATTCAACGAGATGAATGTCATTTCCCGCACCTTCTTTAAAGATATCATTGATATACTGCCGGGATATAGATTTTATCGCCTGCTGCCCGACGGATTGAAAGAGATGGGGAAATACAACGCTGCAGCCTTCGAAATATTTGCTTTTCAGAACATTGTAGCTATCCGGGATTAAATCTTTTATCGCTTTTTTATGGTATTGCCTCTTTTTTTTCATCTGCGCAAAAAAACTGCGCAGGTGGGAAAGAAATTTGCATTATCATTAAAACAGTAAAAGATAAGCATATGAACAAGATCAACGGTGCAGACCTGATAGCAATAGGTTATCACGAAGGTAAAATACTGGGACTGGCCCTGGAAGTAACAGCAACACATTACCAGGACCACCCCAGGGAGCAGTTGCTTGAACTGATGCGTACGGTGAAGGAAAAACCCGAAACTTTTCTGGATGATGAGGTCCTGGAGGAATTGGCCACTAAGATCATTGAAGAGGCCAATGCTCCGGTAGATGATACTATTCAGCTGAAACAGACTGCAGGAACTTTTGTGGTGTATGGAGCTGATCATATTGATGAAGGTACCCGTAAACAGATGAATATAGCAATGAAACTGCCGGTAACGGCAGGAGGCGCTTTAATGCCCGATGCGCATCAGGGATACGGATTGCCTATAGGAGGCGTGCTCGCTACTAAAAACGCAGTTATACCATATGGTGTAGGTGTCGATATAGGATGCCGTATGGCATTGTCCATCTTCGATATCCCGGAAGAACATTTCTACGCCAACCATGATATTTATAAACGTGAACTGGTAGCGCATACACGCTTTGGTGCCGGTCATGGATATCATGGTAAGGAAAGAACAGAACATGCCGTGCTTGACCGGGAAGAATTTAACCTGAACCAGCAGATCAGACAATTGCAGGATAAGGCATATTCACAGTTAGGTACCTCCGGTGGCGGTAACCACTTCGTGGAATGGGGTATTATTGAATTTACAGAAGATGATAAACCGCTGAACATACCTAAGGGTAAATACCTGGCATTACTTTCCCACTCCGGTTCAAGAGGCTTTGGCGCTACTATAGCAGGCTATTATACAAAGCTGGCAAAACAGCTGTGTAAACTGCCACAGGAAGCCGCTAACCTGGCTTATCTTGATCTTGATACAGCAGAAGGACAGGAATACTGGCTGGCAATGAACCTTGCAGGCGATTACGCCGCTGCATGTCATGAAGTGATCCATAACAAACTGGCAAAAGCCATCGGCGGTAACCTGCTGGCAAAAGTGGAAAACCACCACAACTTTGCATGGAAAGAGAACTGGAACGGTGAAAATGTGATCGTACATAGAAAAGGCGCTACACCCGCCTCTAAAGATGTGATGGGTATTATTCCAGGCTCTATGACCGCTCCGGGTTTCCTGGTACGTGGTAAAGGAGAAGCAGCAGCCATCAATTCCGCTTCTCACGGTGCCGGCCGTCAGTTAAGCCGTACTAAAGCCATACAGCAGATATCAAAAGAAGATATGAAAGCTATACTGGCCGCTAATAACGTTACATTGATAGGAGCAGGGCTGGATGAAGCGCCCATGGCGTATAAGGATATCAATATTGTCATGGAAGCACAGAAAGATCTGGTAGATATCATAGCTAAGTTTTCTCCTAAAATGGTACGAATGGCAGACGATGGAAGCAAAGAAGACTAAAAACTTTAAAAATTAACGCCTCTAATATTTGCAACAATGATTCAAATTTGTATCTTTAATCTGATTGCAATCGGGGAAAAGCCGAAACCCTCAAAATAGTAGGCGTTAATCTTTTAAATACTATTTTATGAAAGAGAACCAAAGACTGAGCCTTGATGACCTCAGGATTGAAAGCTTTGTAACCAGCATTGACAGCGAAATGAACAGCCGCCTTGCAGGAGGTATTGCTGGCCATGACGCAGCAGACTCTCATCCTACCCATACTGAAATAACAGATGACGAAGGCCATGAGTGCGAAACTGTAATTTGTTAAGAATCGGTGAATAGATTTGAGAACGTAAACAGTTGCCGGAACGATGTCACAGTCGTTCCGGTTTATATTTTAAAAGCTCTCCCGGTCACATACAGCAAAAAAGTATTCTCCTCAGAAGATCGCTGCTATCATCCCATGCCCGATCAGTTCCTTTACCTGCCCTGAAATAGCGGCACTTACCCTTTCTTTCTCTCCCGGAAAATGAACACGCAACATATGATTAATAATATCAGTAATGGTCTGCGGAGTAGATAACTGCTGCATAATAAATACTGTCAGTGCATTAACAGGCAATATAGAAACCCCTTTTTCATGACTATATATCAAATGGTGACCATGTAGCTTTACATGCTCTCCAATACTAAGTATGGCAGACTGGAACAGTTTCCCTTCTTCACGAAGCAGCAGCCAGGCGCCTGCCCTTAATACCTGCTCCCTCTTACGGAAACATAACATGCCTTTATGTTCCAGCCATAACGATTTGACAATCTGTTCCCGCTTAAATATTTCTTTTACTGGAAAAGAAGTGAGTAGTTTTTCCAGCTCATGGATATTATCCACTTCTTCAAAAATGGTAGTATAATGCGGCAACCCGGCTATTGTTTCCTGGAAACAGGGAGATAGTATCTTTTCTTTCACACCTGATGCCGGGTACAATGCAGAAGCTTTATAAGTGCCGCAGATAGCCGGATACAGAATAGTATCACCGGTATATGGCAATAGTAGCTGCAGGAACATATATCCAACTCCGGCAGTACCGGACAATAATGCCGGATCTGTACCTCCGGCGGCACTGTATGTATTATATGTTCCGTGCTGCTTAAAGAATGTCAGAGCATCCTCAGCTATATACATAGCTTCATCCCTGAGCGAGGGTACACCCAGTATCTTTGCCGCATGTATAAGCATCAACGCATGTCCTCCATATCCGCTGCATAAAGTATAGTTCATCCTTTTTTTCTCCCGTACATCCTGCAACGCCCTGTTAATACCATTATGCGCCTGCGCTGCATAAAGCGTATCACCTGTTAACCGGTAAGCTTCCAGGCGCGCAAGCGTACTGCCCACTGCACCATGTGCCCAGGAGCTGGTATCGCTCATCCTTTTACGAAAACTCTCAAGCGGCCAAGCCAGCGCTTCATCCGCTGTTATCTTTTTACTGTCTGCACGAAGGTCCATCCAGTTATTCCTTTCCTCGTCATAATACATCATCTCATACAATAATGCCTGCCTGGCCAGGTAGTGCAGCCCTTCATCCTTTATATAGTTACCTGTTTGAAGCATGGCATAGGCTATGCCCGCAGCGCCATGTGAAAATCCGGTCAGGCTATCATAGGCAAATTTTTCATTGTCCCATTTCAACCCCTCCGGGGCAATACGTGCATGCGCTATCAGCAGGTCATAGATAGAGCGTAACAATTGTAATAACTGTTCATTGCCTGTATGTGAATAAAGATAAGAGATCACAAACAGGTTACCTGCATGCCCGCTCAGCAGATCATCCTTCACTACACCATGAAGTATACCCTCCTGCAAATACAGCGCAAGTTGTACGGCATCCTTAATATATTGCCCTCTCTGGGTAACCTCGTACATTTTGATACATACATACAGCAACCCCGTGGCGCCGGTATAAAAAGTATAATACCTGGGTGCAGCAGCATAGCTTTTCCTGATCAGCCTTTGTAAGACTTTGTCACAATGATCAATATATCTTTGCTGCGGATTGTAATTATAAAGCGACAGGAAGAATAATATTGTACCGGCACTGCCATTAAAGATATCCGTAGTTTCAGGCATTACTACTGGCTGACTGGTATCATCGGTCCTTGTCCGCTGCCAGAATAATCCGTCTTCATCTTCCTGCAACACCCCCAGCAGGTTTTCTGCAATGTCATATACAGCTGCCTCTATAGGTAACATATTCAAGACATTTTTGTGTGAAGTACATCATACATGATTCATCCCTGTTAGGAATACCCAACCGGTTATGCTGCATATGTAATAAACTGCGGATAACAGATCGCATCCTGCTACGTTCTACAGATCTGTAGTAAGCTGTGAGTATCTCTGTCTGTGCATTTACATATTGCTGTAATAAAGGACCTGCTTTGCCTGCATCCAGCTCTGCACAATGTCTTTCAATGGCAGGCAACAGTATGTCCTCATATTTTGAAAAATGTTCTTCAAATAATGACAGGTGAAAATTGGGTTCATGTACACGAGGTAACCATGACTGTACAAACTCCCTGCATATCAGCAAGGCATCAGGTAGCCCGTATAACATAGTTACATTCAGTTTCACAGCCTCTGTAAAAGCCTCATCCGTAAGAACAGATAGTACATATGCAGAAGATAAATGGAAATGCTGTTCGGCCAGCTGCATGTTCTCATATCTTGATAGCTCCTGCACATAAGGAATATATTGTATTGTAAAATCATGCTCATACCTGTTGAGCACCACTTTCAGCGTTGTTATATTCTCTGTAGCTGTTTGCAGCCTTAGCCGTATATGCGGGCCGCCTTCCCCATACCGTATAAAGAAGTAAGGTGCAGGTTCATACAGAAGTGGTTTAACTTCTTCCAGGAAAGGAATGACCAGTTGCTGCAGTACATCATTCAACGCTCCTTTATGAAATATATGTATGGATAGCCATATTGTTTGCATGAAACTCACTTTATTTTTCTGGAGACATATACTTATACCAATGAATAAGATGTTCCGTAACCTGTTCTATCTCCGATACATGCGGCAGCATCTCCTCCAGGTATATGTATTTTCCGGCTTTGGACAATAACTTCCTGAACAGTATCACCAGCAGCGGCTTGGAGAAACAGATATACTGCGGCTTGTAATCGTCTTTTATCATCTTCACCTTCTCATCGGCTCCCGCAGGTATGGCATATGATTTCAGGAAAAGGAACACATGCTCCGGCAGTTCTGCCCTGGCCCTCCATGCACTCAGCCGTGCATAATAACCTGCATCGGTTTCTGTATTACCCGGCTGAGGAATGGCAGATGTCCTGACAATCCAGGCCTTTCTTCTCAGAATAATATGCTGCTCAAAAGTGATACGTGGTTTACTGACAATATCCTGTTCTTTATCTGCCGGGAAAACAGACTGGTACTGTGCATCTGCTTCCATTATCAGCGCACGTAAAGGTATTCTGCGCTCAGGATTAAAATGAGCCAGCAACTGGTAGAAATTAGAGCGGTTAAAGAATGATTGCAGGGAAAGATCATAGGCATGTATTTCCTTATTATCCGGTGTATGGACAAGAAATAGCAACCGGGTGGCCGGATTGAACCTTACTTCAATTTTATCCATCGCTATCAGCTGATGGTCGGAGTAATTGCTATGCCCTCCGGGAATACGGATACCATATGGAAGCAGGGGAGGATGAATGTTGGCGTTAAAACTGGAGCCATCCCCCAGCTCAGCCTGCATAACCTCAGGATGCAACCGTCTGTTCCATTCATTAAAATCCTGTGTGATTACCGGGTCAAACAGGTCAAGGAAGCGCCCTGCAACTTTCCCCATACCGGGTAGCATGTGATTGATCACTCCGCATAATTCCCCGCTTCCATTACGGAACAGTTGTACAAACATGCCTCTTGCACATGGATCCTGTCCCGGTGCCATGTTAAACTGTGCGGCGGAAAGCCTGATCTCTTCAGCAGTTATATCCTTTGCCTCTAATATATGGGAAGGAAACACTACCACATCTCTTTTTCTTTGCTCCTTTTGCTGTTTCTTTTCCTGTTGATAATAGGTTTTGTAAAAGCTGGTAATACTGGCATTGCCGGTTTCTCCATAATGCTTCAGAAAGAAATCCCGCATGCGGATACGTTCTTCCTGCATACTGTCAAGCTGTTCCAGCAAAGTACAAAGCAGCTCAGCTTTGTTCACAAGTGCTGTGGTATCTGTAACTGGCAGCATCCCCTTTGCCTTTGTAGAAGCATCCTCATAAAAGATACCTGACAGGGGAAACTGCTGTAACATAAAGTGTGTAGTATCAAATTTTTCTTTCTGCCTCTTCACTTCCTGTTGTACAAGCTGCGCCAATGTACCATTGTCTGCATGCACGCCTGTTACACCAGCTTCCTGCTCCAGCATATTAAGATGTTGTTGAAGGAAGTGTCCGGCTTCCCGGAGAATAGCATCCCGTTTTACTGTTGTAGCCCCGGCATATGCTTCCCGTTGTTGTCTTAGCAATAATAGCAGCGCTGTAAGCGGATGCCCCGGCAGCCGTCGTTCAAGAAAAGAGTATAACTCACTGTCCCATGCAGGATTGACGCCTGAACATCCGGTACCTGCCTCCAGGTACCCGGAAGATATGAGCTGTAACAGGTACGCTTTAATCTGCTGCCGGTCTGTATCAGGTATCTGGCTGCTCAGAATATCTGCCAGCATCCGGATGTTTACAGGGCCTGGTTGTTGTGGCAGGTAGGAATATAACCATTGCACCACACTGCCACAGGGCATTTTCTGAAAAGCCTCAATATTGCGGTAAGCTGCCAGGAAATGCACATGTGCGTTCTCTTGCACCACCGTCGGATTAAGCTGTACTTCCAGTATTTCACTCAGTACTGGATGATGTACCATCAGCAATCGCAGGTAATCAAACAACTTGTTGTTGAGCCGGATATTGGATATAATCTCTGTATCTGCCGGCAGATAATAACCATCTCCCATGACAGCTGTTCCGGTATAAGTGAACGTACTGAAAGGAGATGTTTTAAAAGACATCCTGGTAAGGTACCGTAGCAGGCTGTATTCATTCTTTTGCTCTTTGTGCCTGAAAACAGAAGGTGCCCTGTTTATAAAAGACGGCAGCTGACTGTAGAGAGTAGGACTGGATAGTAACAGCCCTTTCTTCAGAAGATCCCCTTCGGCCCATCGTTGCAGCTGCTTCCTGTAAACGGTCAGCTGTTGCTCAAAGGAAGTCTCCCAGGCAGCATATCCGTCCTGCAGGGCCGTCAATAGTTTAGCGTATCCGGCAGGAATATCTGCCGTAAGTTTATCGTTATAAACAGCTCTCTTAATATTCAGCAGCTTTTTCCGTTCGGCATCATTGTCTGCATCCTGGATACGGTAATAAAGCTCTTCACAGAGTATGGTCTTGTTATGCTCTTTCTCTGCTTCCAGCGCATGTAATGTATCCAGCTGCTGCTGTTGCTGCTCAGGTAAGGCCAACGCTTCAAAGAGGGTAGGGCATAAGGGCGCATAGCGCACAAATGAATGAGGGAATACAGTTACTGTCATATGGAATGATTTTACTGGCCCAGCTCCAGCTGGTTTTTAATCAGGTGATAGTATGCACCTTTTACGTTGATCAATGAATGATGTGTACCATGTTCAACAATACGTCCTTTATCCATCACCACTATCTGGTCGGCATGTTTTACAGTACTGAGCCGGTGAGCAACTATCACAACCGTTTTGCCGGGAAAGAATTGATGCAGGCTGTTCATGATGGCGCGTTCATTATGTGCGTCGAGAGAGTTGGTGGCTTCATCCAGGAGAATAAGCTGTGGATTACGGTAAATGAGCCTTGCTATCAGCAGGCGTTGTTGCTGCCCTTCACTCAGGCCATAGCCGTCTTTGCCTATCATAGTATCATAACCAAAAGGCATAGAAGAGAAGAAATCGTGTATGTTAGCCATTTTACAGGCAGCATATAACCGCTCAGCATCTCTTTCTGTGCTCCCCGCATAAACATTGCCTGCAATGGTATCCATAAATACATAACCGTCCTGCATTACTACACCGCAATGCTGACGCCAGTCACCTGCGTTTACGGATGTCAGCGGAAGCCCTCCTATCATAATACGTCCGGCTGTGGGAGCATAGAACTTCAACAGCAGCTTGAGTAAGGTGGTCTTACCACTGCCACTCATACCCACAATAGCGGTAACCTTACCTGCCGGCAGGGTGAGGTCAATATTATCCAGCACTACCGGAGAATGCTGATGCCCGTATTGAAAACGTAGCCCTTCCAGTCTGATGTCTTTCCCTTTAATATCTTCTGCTGTAATACGGGTATGATGATGCTGGTCCTCATCCGGTTCCTGTTGCACCTCCGCTATACGCTGCAGGCTGAAAAGGGTATTCTGCGAAGACCTGATAAAGTCGGCCAGCTGTAGTACCGGCGTATTCAGTTGCCCGCATATATAGGTAATGGCCAGCATAGCGCCCAATGTGATATTCCCCTGTATGACAAGTATAGCCGCCACAGAGGTGATCATTACATTCTTTATCTCGTTGATGAATAAACCGGTGCCCTGCATGAACTGGTCCATCCGCAGGCTTTCCAGCTTCAGGTCAAATGATCTCTCCTGTACAGACTGCCATTGCTCACTTTTAATTGCCTCGCTGCCTGTCAGCTTGATCTCCTGCATAGCGCCGAATATTTCCAGTAGCACCTGCTGGTTGACAGCCAGCATCCTGAACTTCTGCTGGTCCAGTAGCTTCCGCTTTTCCTGGAAAGAGTTGGCCCAGAAAATGGCAATAACAGCTCCTGCCAGGAACAGGAGAAAGATCCAGAGATTATAGTATAACAACACGCCGCCCAGCACCACCGTACTAATAACAGCCATGACAAATGTGACAAATATGGAAGTGAGAAACTCCTCCACCCGCTGGTTATCTGCTATCCTCTGCAGGTTATCGCCTGCATGCCTGTTGTCAAAAAAAGGAAGGGGCAGCCGCATAAGTTTTTGAATAAACCCCCGCAGCATCTGGATACTGATACGGGTACCCAGTTTATATAATAGCCTGGCGCGTATAAAATCCATTGCCATACGCCCGGAAAAAAGCATCAGCTGACCCACACAAATGAGTAATAACAAAGGAATGTTTTGCTGATGTATCCCTTTATCCACCACCATTTGAGTAAGTATAGGCGCCAGCAGTGAAAATCCTGATGCCAGCAGCAGACTTCCCAGCACAGGGCTTAGCAATTTCCTGTGCGCTTTGAGATAAGGCAATAGCGTCAGCAAAGTAGTTCGTTGCTCCGGTATACTTTCCTGCTCATAAAATGATGAGGTAGGCTCCAGGAATAATGCCCTGCCCGTAGTACTGTTCTCATCCTTTTGCCATGCCCTGAGAAATTCTCTTTTGGTATAGCCGATGCTGCGGCCAACAGCAGGATCAGCTACATAAGCATGTGTAGCAGTAATATGATGCAACACTACAAAATGTTGTTTCTCCCAATGTAGCAGGCAGGGAAGTGGCGCCTTATCAGATAGCACTGTTAACGGCAGCTCTGCCGATAACGTTTTAAATCCAAGTTGCTCTCCCGCTGCTATAAGATCAGCTATAGTCACTCCCTGCCTTGTACTCTTGCTCAGGTTACGCAGATGCTGCAACGGAAAGTGCCGCCCATAGTGGGCTGCCACCATTTTCAGGCAGGTGGGGCCACAATCCATAGCATCAGACTGTTTATATAATGGGAACTTTCTTACGTGAAACATGACGATGGGTTTTCCTGGCCAAAGATATTAAATTGTAACATTGTTGCAAATATTTAAAACTACCCTTATCTTTACATCACTGAAATAATTACAACAGGTACTATTAAATAAAAACAATGTCATACTGCATTGTGAGGTGAGCTCACTTTGCGGAATGGGTATTCTATTGCTATAACCTGAAGCCCGTTTATGCTGAAAACCATTATTGTAAAAGAGTTGCGGATACTATTCCGGCAGCGCACGGTTTTTATCGCCTTGCTGGTATTACTGCTGATGATGATCATGGCGTTGATCACCTCACAGCATTCTTACCGGTTGCTCCGTAAAACACAGCTGGAAGCTGATAAGCAGTTCCGCCATGAATGGGAAACGCTGGACGTAAGTAATCCCCATGGCGCTGCTCATTACGGTACATATATTTTCAAACCGCCTTCCGCACTCAGTAGCTTTGATAAAGGCATTGAGTATTTTACAGGTAATGTATACCGTATTGAAGCGCATAAGCAGCACGGATTCCAGGCGCCTCCTGTGCCTTTGTCAGGCAACTATCTCCGCTTTGGCCATCTCACCGTGGCAGTTGTATTACAACTATTCCTGCCCTTGTTACTCATCTTCCTGTGTTTTGATCTGTATACAGGAGAACGTGAACAGGGTACTTTACCCATGCTCCGGCTGCAGGGAGCAGGTACAGACGTGCTGCTTGCCGGAAAAGCACTGGCAGCGGTCTTGCTGGCTATCTTTTTCCTCTGTTGGCTGCTGTTGCTCTTCTTTGCTGACACAGATATAAGACAGGCAGGAATTGTTACGCTCTCTGCTATCTTGCTGGCCTATATACTCTATGCTGCTTTTTTTGCCTTACTGGGGGTAGCTGCATCTGCAGCCTTCCGGCAATCAGGTACTGTATTGATGTTCCTCTTAGGTACCTGGCTGTTGTTCATAATCCTGTTGCCCAGGATAATGGCGTCAGCAGCAGAACGGAACGCGCCATTACCATCACAGTTTGCACTACAGAAACAAATGTCTGATGCAGAGAAGTTCGGCTTGGACGGCAAGTCTCCACGGGCCCTGCGTGTAAAACAGTTTAACGATTCCCTTTTGCGGCATTATCATGCAGATAGCCTGAAATCACTGCCTGTCAATGCAGATGCTTTACTGATGCAGGCTGGAGAAGACTATAACGAACGTATATATGAAAAATATATGGGCAGGATAGATAGCCTCATTGTACAGCAGAACCGTTATCAGCTATATGGAAGATTCCTCGATCCTTTCATCGCTCTGCGGGAGATCTCTATGGCTCTTGCAGGCACCGACTACGCACATACAATACGCTTTCAATTGGCAGCCAGGCAATACCGGAATGATTTCATCCGCCGGCTGAATGGCAAGCTGGCAGAAGGTGAAATAGTCTCTGCAGATTTTTACCGGCAGATGCCTCCCTTCACTTATTCGCCACTAGCCATAACCCTGGTATTGCAGGAGCTGCTCCCCGCGTATACAGCATTGCTGCTATGGTTATGTATACCTGTAGCATGGCTGCTTTTCTTACACCACCGTAAACAGTCCTCCTGCCAATGACCTTATTTTTAAAACTGCTTGCCTTCGAATGGCAATGGCTGCTGAGATACCGTTTGTTACTACCGGTTACATGCCTGGTAATAATGACAGCAGGATGCGCACTATATTACGGAAATGCAGTAACAACAGAGCGGAGGCACGCAGCAGACAGCGTATATGCAGATTATCAGCACAGGTTTGACAGCCTCCTGTTAAAACTATGCACAGCAGATACCCTGACGGGAGAGGGAAAAACTACCCTGAAACAATTGTCTCACCCTGTAGTAGTACAATTCCAGCTGAAACCCGTAACCGTTCTTCCTGCAGCGCCTCTTTCCATGTTGTCCATTGGTATGAGTGATATGGAACCCTGGCAACACCGGCTGGAGCTAAGCTGGAGTTACATGCACGGAGAAGAGAAGATCAGCAATCCGCTGAAACTGCTGACAGGCAACTTTGACCTGTCCTTTCTGCTCATCTATATCTTCCCGCTGTTGCTGATGGGAATTACATATAACATCCTCTCGCGTGAGAAAGAACTGGGCACCTATACACTGATCCTCGTACAACAGAAAAGTATCCTGCCCTTGCTGACGGCAAGACTACTGTTAAGATGGCTGCTGTTCTTTGTACTCTTTACATTACCCTTGTTGATTGTTTCTCTGATGCAGGGCGGTAACATTGATGGTATAGGTAACTGGATGCTCATCACTGCAGCATATCTCACCTTCTGGTCCCTGCTGTTGTTCCTCGTTATTTCATTCAACAGGTCATCCGCCTTTAATGTGATACTGATGACAGGCATATGGCTGCTGTTATTGGTCCTGCTGCCGGCGCTCTCCCGTTACGGGACAGATGAAAATACCCCCGGCACACAAACAGCTACTGTTGCGGCAGAACAACGGGAACAGGAATGGGCATTGTGGGACCTTCCGCAAAAACAATTGCTGGATAGCTTTTATGCCCATTATCCCCGCTATAAGGATAGCCATGCTTATGATACTGTTTCCGGCAGCTCCCGCCGTACAACGGCTTATTATGACCTTGTAGCCCGCCGGATGGAGCGCTTCACAGCTCAGGATGAAGCCGCCAGGCAGAAAGACCTGCAGGCATTATTGCATAGCTATCGTTTTAATCCGGCAGTATATGCCCAGTCGCTCTTCAACCTGGCAGCGCATACAGATGCAACAGACTATCTCCATTATGAAGAGGAAGTGAAAGCATTTCACAGGCAATGGAAAGAGCATTTCTTTACATACTTTTTTCATGACAGGAACTTCACTCCGGAAGATTATCACGCATTACCCACCTTTCAACATAAAGCAGCTCCTTACAGGAACAGGCGCATTTACAACGGAGTTGGCTACCTCCTGTTGTTGTCTGCCATCTGCGGGGCCGCAGGGACCTTTATTCTGAAAAAGAAATATCATTCTTAAATTATGCTTATCAATAAGATCAGCCTCTCAGGCGTACTGTTTATTACCTTCTCCTGTAGCGCATTTGCACAACATGCAAAAGACTCACTACGCACACATCACCTCAAAGAGGTGAACATAGAAACAAGAAAACGCACTGTCAAAACAGACAGCCTTTCCGCAACATTAAAGATCGGCGGGCCACTCCTGGAAACACCACAGAACATTACCGGTGTCAGTAACCGCCTGCTTCAGCTGCAGGGAGGTTTTGAACTGAAAGATGCGCTCCGCAATGCCAGTGGTGTTTACCTGTCTACAGATAACGTTTTCTCCGGTGCAAATACCATCACCCTCCGGGGCTTCAATGCCAACATCTCCCGAAATGGGCTGACAGGAGGGGGAACTTATGAAAATTCCCAGGAAGATGAAGCGCTGATAGAAAGTGTGGAGATCATAAAAGGGCCAGCAGGATTCATAAATGGTTATGGCGAACCCGGAGGTTCCATCAACGTAGTGACAAAAACACCTAAAACCGGTAAATTGCTGAATGTCAGGCTCGCAGCTGGCTCTTTTAATTTTTACCGCGCAGCAGTAGATGCGGGAAGTGCTGTCAGGGAAAAGGGATTCTCTTACCGTATCAATGCAGTTGCAGAATCACAGGAATATTTTGCAGACTGGTTTAAGAAGGAGAAATACGTACTGGCCCCTGTAGTACAATATAATTTCAATAAACGTACCTATCTGCTGGCAGAATATAATATGCAGCTCAGCAGGGCTAAAAATGGTACACAGTTTACCAAAGGTGCATATGACAGTACCATCCTGAAAGATCGCCGTGCCAATAACTATATGGCAGACCCCGGTCTGCCGGTATCCAAAGCAGATGAACATACTGTACGGTTGTTGTTTGTACATGCTTTCAATGACAACTGGAAGCTCACTTCACAATCATCAGCCAAACGTTCCCCTTACGATCAGTGGACAATGTACAAGGGTGGTACCTTTAACGCCGTCAGCTTTAATGCTGATGGCACCACCACCCGCAGCAGTTTTAATCATGCCCGCAAAAATCTTACAGGCTCCACTCAGTTGTTCCTTAACGGGAAGTTCAGTACAGGTCGGCGTATCACGCATCGCATCCTGACTGGCATTGATTATACAAGGTCAGAAGATTCCATCTACCAGGCAGTGGGAGCCAGGCAGTTTGCATTTGATCTCAGCCATTTATCATATGGCATAAACCGGGATAGCCTGCGCCTGTACAACAAGCTTTATACATATAATAGCCTGAATGAATGGATGGCAGCATATGCATACGATGCAGTAAGCCTGTTTGATAAAGTGATCGTCTCATTTGGTGGCCGCTTTACCTACAATGAGGTTTCCAAAAGAAGCTATTCTGCTCCCATCTATAAAAATTACTACTATCATTCATTTACGCCCAGGGCAGGTATTACCTGGATGATCATGAACAGTATGAGCCTGTATGCAGTTTATGACCAGTCCTTTCAGCCACAGGTAGGTGTCAGCTCTACAGGAGCGCTGTATGTCCCGCTCAGAAGTAAGAATACAGAAGCCGGTTTAAAGAAAGAATGGTTCGGCGGATTGCTGTCTACTTCGGTGTCTGCATACATCATCAAACGGAACAATGTACTGTCTTACGATGCTGCTGCTGGTATGACACGTCAGATAGGGCAGGTGAGGAGCAAAGGCCTGGAACTGGATGTGCTGGGTATGCCGATAGATAACCTTACAGTATCAGCCAACTATACACTGCTTTCTTCCATTGTAAGCGAAGATGCCAATCCTGATAACATCGGCAAACGTTATGCCCGCGGACCTAAACAACAACTGAATGCCTGGGCCATGTATCAGGTAAAGGAAGGCGCATTGAAAGGAGTATCATTCAGCCTGGGAGAAACTACTGTGATGAAAAGGGGGACCGCAGCCAATGTCAACATGCCTGATTTTACCAAACTGGATGGCAGCATAGGATATGAACACGGCAAATACACTGCACGTCTCCTGCTTGATAACATCACCAATAAACGCTACATGGCCTCTGGCGATAGAAAAGCAGGTAATGCCTCTACCGGCATCTGGTACTACACGGAAGGCGCCCCTTTCAGCGCAAAACTGCAGATAGGCATACGCTTGTATTGATTTGGGGTAGAAAGTGTTTTGAATAAAAACAGAGGGGATACCTAAAAGTATCCTCTCCTCTATATATAGACAAAAACTACCACCATATCTGTTTCCCATTCTCATATGTAAAACATCTGCAGGAGCCAGACCTTTTCGTGTTGTTTTCTTTTAATTCAAACAGGCCATGACTATTTATATTTTCAAAACTGATACTGCTGTCAGTGCTACATTCTTTTTGCTGCACTTCTACCCAGTTTACTCCATCCAGGTAGAATAAAGTATAGTAGTTACTCTTCTTTACATAACCATATTCGTACGGATTGATCTGACTCAGTTGAATTTCTTTTAAAAGCGTATCTGCTGTAAAGTATTTTTGTTCCCCTGAAGGAGTCAGTATAAATGGGGATCCTATATATTGTGGTTTGCCTTCGGGAGAAGGTACCATCATCTGGTATACAACATTACTATTCATTTTTTCAAACGTAACAACAAGATCTTCTTTAATAATACCTGCTTGCAAAGGCTGCCATTTCATATGGTTTTGCACGCATAAAAAGGCCACTCCTGCATTATCGATATCTTCAATATCAATGGTTAAGTTCGTCGTGGGCACGTAATTGTCAGTTACATCCTGTAGATAATTATTCAACAGGTGGTCAGGGAAGAGCCTGTGAACAGTTTCTGGAATGTTTATGTGATTGATAAGAAGATCGTTGGGGGTAGTTGTAAATCGGTATACTTTAGCGGCGCGATTGAATCTTGTTGTATCATACGGCTTAAGCTTTCCTGTTTCATTTAGAAAGACTGCTTCCGAATGCCCTGCATTCTGAGTACCCCAATAAGGGACAATATCAATAGTTGATGGAATTCCGGCAGCCCTTAAAAGATATACGTACATACAGGCAATATTGAAACACTCTCCCTTTTGCGTATACATTATTTCTGATAGTGATGGATAATTTGAGAAATGGAGAAAGTCTTGGGTGTATTTTACCTGGTTGAAGGGATAGGATGAAATCAATGTATTGTATACATTTCTGGAAAGCCTAACCTGTTTGTTAGCTAGTGAGTCAATTATATGCCGGCTATGATTTATTATGAATTCCCGCCAGTTATCAGGAGCATTGCGATAAATATTAAAAGGAAGCAGATAGTGAAGAAAATCATGGTAGCTGGTATGCTGGTTCCAGGGGTACTTATGCCAGTCTTCAAATGATTGGAGAACGTTCTTGATCAGATAATCTGCCTTTAAAATATGAATATCAGGAGTTTCCTGTACAGTGATGTATTGTTTGGTTTTTCTGAGATAGCTTTCAAATATGTCAGTCGGAGGTAAATGTGCCCAATTAACTATTGAAACCTGAGAGCTTTTTCTTGATTTGATAACAGGTATTTCTGTAAACTTTCCAGCACTATTTTCAAGCAGGAATAATAGAGCATCAAATTGCAATGAATCTTCGGGTAACTTCTGAAAGTAGTGAAGGGCGGTTTCAATCTCCTGTCTGTTAGCCCCAGCTCTGTTTAATATAAAATCGGCCCTGTTCCCGGAAGAACAGGAGCCGAGTATAAATAATAAAATAAAATAGCTAATAAACTTTCCCATGTATCTGTTGTACCTGTATGGGATTTATGAACGATGTCGAGGCTGTTTGATCAAAGATTGTTCCTTTTGAGAATCTATAACTGTTTTCTAACATTTCCCGGGAACTAAACTTTAATTCGCCGGAAGTATGTTCTGCAAGGTAATACACAGGGACAATTGCAGTTGTTGCCCCACTTCTATGAGTCAAACGAGACCATTTTAAAGGTAGCTTGCTTATTTCGTCAAGTCCTTTTTTCATCTCTTCTGGTACATTCAAAGAATATTCAACAGTGGTACAACGTCCTGCCGCATCTATTTTCAGCCGTAGAGCATATACCATGCTATAGCCTTTACCCTTCAGGTATGCAACTGTATGGTCTGCTATAAATCTTGTAAGTATAGCACGACTGGAATCGGATATTGTTTTCTGTTGAGCATAAGAGCTGGAAAGCAACATTAATACTAATACCCCTATAGAGAATATTTTTTTCATATAAGAATTCACATTAGTTACACTTTGTTCCTTTTATGCCATTCTGGTAACTTAACAAAGTAATAATTTGATTGTAAGCTATATTTTCAGGATGCAGAGCTTGTATATCACGTAGTTGGTTCAGATTCCAGGCATATGTTTCAGTTAATCCTTCCCAGGATAATGCGGCGGCATCCGTATCAGATATGGAGGGAAATAATTCTTTCAATGCCTGGGCAATATCTCCTCTGTAGGAATCAGCCATAAGGTCATGTTGGAGTAGTAGTCTTGGATTACCCCTTTGCGCTAAATAGGCATGAATACACTCATGGAGTACCACGGTAGCCAACAATTCTTTAGGTTTGCCTGCCAAAGAATCCCTGTTCAGATTAATATATACTTCTCCTCCAAAAGTTGGGTCTGTGCGTTGTCCAAAGAACTGGGTATCCTGAGTGTCTAGCTCCCCCAATACAGAAGAAGGAAAATCAGTAGCAGGTTTTTCTCTGAAGGTAATATCGAGGTTGCCATTCCCACCAAATATTCTGTTTATTAGTTTGGATATTTTATTTTTCAGACCCTTGTTTAACAAATCATTTATGACACCACTTGTACATGGATTTTGTACCTGATTCCTAATGTTGTTTACACTTACGTTGGCTGTTGTACCAGAAGAAGAGCTTCCCCAGGAAGTAGGGTAAAGCGGTATGCTTACGGTTACAGAGTTGACCAGGCTGGGGGCTACTACCAGTACTACAGTACCAGGCGAATAATTATTAGAGAGGCTGGGTGCGATTATCTCTACTTCGGCCAGGTCAATACGTTCTATACTTCGGGGGGCAACAGTAGAAATATCAGAACGATTTAAGGATGTAATTACTGAGCCATTTCCCCTGCCTCCTGAATAGCTTAAAGAGCCTAATGGTGTACCGTTCTCGTTTTGGAATTGCATTGTGCCCGTAAATGTAGCAAACCTGTTGGAGAACTGAGTTGAACTGGAATAGGCTGTAGTAGGAGTCGCTACAACTATTCTGTTTACATATTCTGTTCCATCAGTAATAATGATTTGCTGTTTGACAACCCCTGTGTTATTGTCTACATAACTGGGTACTGCAGTAACCTGGATGTCTGCAACAGCTGCCAGTACGATGGCGCTGCTCCAATCGGGTGTCTCATCTGCAATTATGGTTCTGGTACCTGCAGATTGATGAGCTTCGTGATTCTTTTCATACCAGTTCCTCGCACGCTTAATGATTTCCTCGTTTGTTAATGAAACTTTTTTTCCAGATGTAGTTTCTTTTTGACAATTGGTCAGGGAAAGACAGGCTACAAACAGAATAGCTATCAGGCTAACGTATTTCTTCATTTTAAAAGGGTTAAGAATTAAGATTATAAGTATAAACTAAATATATTGATTATTTCAAGTTTTTTTTTCATTTTACTGTATAAAATATCCGAGACTTAAAAGTGACACAGGCCCATAAACGATTTCTCTCTTTCTTTGCTTTTATCTTAATCGCCTTGTTTTCAGGCATTGCCTTATTGGAAAAAATATATTTTGCAATATATATGTCTGGCGGAATACTACCAGACCTGACATCTATAGCAATGTACGTGACGGCAGGCATAGCGTTATTGTTGGTGGTGTTTACTAACTTGAAGCCGGATATTGACAATAAGCCTATATTTATAGCTACGCTGGTATCGATTCTATATTGTTATTTATCCGTCATTATTTCGAATTATTATTATGGGAAGGATATTATCGCCCCTTTGCTCCATCTCTCTTCCATCATTATTCTCATACTGCTGCTTATATACTTCGTCAATACCAGATGTCTGGCGGGCCTATTACTGGTTCTGCATGTTATTGTACTGCTGGTAGGAGTATTGCAGCTTTCCGGTTTTGTCAAATTATCTCCTTTATATCCTGTTACATCCATATTCCTTAATTCAGGTGACTTTGGAAATTATATGGCTTGTATGCTCCCAATTGTTCTCCTTTCATATCATCAACAAAAAAAATTAAGATTTGTAATTATCATAATAGTAGCCCTGACTGTTTTTCTTATTCTTTACTCAGCAGCGAGAATCGCTTGTGTCGCTACTGTTATGATACTGTTTATTTATTTGGGAGGGAACAGCTATTTGAAGCGTATTCCTTTAAATCTGCGTCTGGCCCTCATGATGGGCTGTGTTGGAATAATCGCAGTTCTATATTACATAAAGCCTGACTCAGTGAGAGGTAGAATATTGATTTATGAAGTATGCATAGAGATGTTTAAAAAGAGTCCACTGGTAGGAATAGGACTGTATCAGTTCAAAAGTTCCTATAATAATGCGCAATCTTTTTATTTGAGTAGGCATCAGGACCATCCTTATAGCATTTACGGTGACAATACATACACAGCATTTAATGAAGGATTGGAAATGCTTGTAGAAATAGGAATAATAGGTTTGGTTTCTTTTCTTGCCGTAGTATATTTTGCTTACCGAAAAGCAGTAAAACAGGAAGACTCAAAAGAGAAACAATTGGCATCGGCAGGACTAGCTGCTTTTTTTATTTGTGCGTTGGCATCTTATCCCTTGAAGAATATATTTATTTGTATATCCCTTGCGTATTATGGAAAGCTTTTACTATATAGTCATCCTGTAATACCGCTTTTAAATTCTCGGCGATTTTTAGTTATTCCTGGTTGCATGCTTACAGTTGTTCTTCTCTATAGTGGTATCAGAAATTTTCGGGATCAGATGATCTGGAAGCAGGCAGCCCAGGCTGTTGTTAACAATGAATGGAAGTATGCAAAAGTATTATATAACAAAGTACCATCTTTGTTTAGCAACGGAGACTTCCTTTATAACTATGGTACTGAGCTTTCACTACATGAAAATCACAGGGAAGGTCAGCAGGTTTTAAGTATAGCTCGGCGCTATGTTAGTAATAGTGAATTGTATATTGTTATGGGATATAATGAGGCGACTCTTAAAAATTTTAAACTGGCTGAAAGCTATTATATGCAAGCTATTTACATTGTGCCTTCTAAACTGAGACCTAAATATCAGTTGTTTAATATGTACAGGATTATTGGAGATACTACTAATGCAATTAAGTGGGCAAAGATAATCAGCTCCACACCGGAAAAGATAAGCACCCCCTCAAGGAAAGCAATGATAGATGAAGTAAATATCTTTCTTAATAGGATAAGGAAGTAATATTCAATTAACATGATAAAACATGTTTCCAGAATTCAAACTGATGTACCCCATATAATAAGGGTAGTACATTGGTTTGAATTTCAGCCGGCCGCAGGCCCCTCAAAAAAAAGAGCCTGTATCAAAAGTATGATACAGGCTCTTTTTATTCGGATACCTGATGGACTCAGGTAGTCATATAAGCGATACTCAGGACGTTTATTTATTTTTGATACATCCTCGTTTTTTTAAACAACACCTATGCTATTTATAATTGAAAACCAAATGATATTATAATCATTAAATTTACCTCTTCAAACATTCGGAAAAAGTACTATATTACATACGACATTATACCATTTTAACCCGAATTAATAAACTATGTTTATGAAGAAAGTTATCCCGTTCGCATTCCTCATGTGCGCCCTATTCTCTCTTTCCTCTTTCAGCCCGGCAAAGAGTAACCCAACAAAGAACACAGGAATACACCGGCTTTGGTGGTATCCTACATCCGGCGTATTAGTTGGCGCTACAGGAGGTGACGCCAATTGGTCAATTGTTGGAGGCGGTACAGGAGCGCCTTATTCCATTACATTTACCCGTGGCACATCTTCCTGGGGTCCGTATACTTTTACCTCCCAGGGAGGCAATACCTATGTAGCCGCTGGGCCGAGAGTGCTGGGTGTTATCCAGTCATGGGTGATCAATGACCAGGTTTCCTTTACAACTCTCTGGTGAGATCCGGGCATTTGAAAAGTTATACCATTAAAACCAAATTGAAAAAATGATTATGAAAAAAGTTATCCCGTTCGCACTGCTCGTGTGCGCCCTATTCTCCCTTTCTTCTTTTGCTCCGGCAAAAAGCAATGCACCGAAAACAGTAAAGATGCACATGCTTTGGTGGTATCCTACATCCGGCGTATTAGTCGGAACTCCAGGCGGCGATACCAACTGGTCAATTACCGGAAGCAACACAGGTCCTTCTTCTATCACTTTTACCCGTGGTACATCTTCCTGGGGCCCTTATTCCTTTTTCTCCCAGGGCACTAATGCTTATGTAGCCAGTGGCCCGAGCGAACTAGGTGTTATGCAGTCATGGGTGATCAATGATCAGGTCTCTTTTACAACGATCTGGTAGGATTACTATATTGAGTGAGATTTTTAAGGGGAGTCCGGTAGGACTTCCCTTTTTTGTTCCACCTGACAGATTCCGCTTTATAAATAAAGCGAAACCTGCGTCAGTGGAATTTTCCTGTCCGATGGACGTGCAAATTACAATACTAGTATGGAATACATATCAGTATTACTGCGGAAGGTTTTACGTAGAAGTACGGAAATTATAAAGCTGCATAACTCCCTCCTTCATTTTTAAGCGTCTTTTTTACATTTATTTTCTATCTTACAAACCAGCCACACAGGAAAACTTTATATCATGCTCAGAAAGGAAATGCTATTATTGCTGACAGGCCTCACGCTTGCCATCAGCACAACCGCACAGCGCATACACACAAAATTTGACGCTGACTGGAAATTTAAACAGGGACATGCCGCAGATCCCTCCCGCGATTTCAACTACGGTATCAGGAACATATTCTCGAAATCAGGCGACGCATCAGGAACCTGCATAATGCCGGATTACGATGATAGCAACTGGGAAACAGTTCAGCTGCCGCACGACTGGGCAGTAGGTCTGCCATTTCAATACATAAAGGACAATGACCTGGACGGACACGGATACAAAGCCATCGGCGGATTATTCCCGGAAAACAGCATCGGCTGGTACCGCAAAACATTTGATGTGAACAAAGCAGATTCCGGTCACCGGTATGTTGTACGGCTGGACGGTGTATACAGGGACAGCAAAGTATGGATCAACGGCTATTACCTGGGTGGTAACTTTAGCGGCTATACCAGCACTTCCTACGATATTACCGACTTTATCCGTTTTAATAAGAAAAATGTACTGACCGTAAGGGCAGACGCCACACAGAACGAAGGCTGGTTCTATGAAGGCGCAGGCATTTACCGCCATGTATGGCTGGATATCCTGAACAATGTACACATCGCCAATGAAGGTGGCGTATTTGTACGTACTGCGGTGAAAGGAAACACCGCCATTGTTAACGTGGCTACTGCTGTTGTCAATAAACATATACACACTGCTAACGCTACCGTATATACTGTAATCACAGACCGTAGCGGACAAATACTGGCGCAGAGCAAAGAACAGCCACTCTCCATGGCAGTCAACGAAGAGAAAACCGTAACACAGGAACTGAAGATCAGCAAACCTGAGCTATGGTCACCCGAAAGCCCTTATCTCTATCGCGCTATCGCTATAATAAAAGCAGATGGTCAGATCATCGACAGCGAAAAAGTGCGCTTTGGCGTAAGGACCATCACCATAGATAAGAATAAAGGCCTCTTCGTAAACGGCATACCAGTAAAAGTAAAAGGTGTTTGTTGTCACCAGGACCATGCAGGTATGGGCTGTGCACTGCCCAACCATCTCCAGTATTACAGGATCTCACTGCTGAAGGAAATGGGCGCCAATGCCTACCGTACCAGCCACAATCCTCCCACACCTGAACTGCTGGACGCATGTGACAGCCTCGGTATGCTGGTAATGGACGAACCCCGGCTGCTGAACAGTGGTACCGAATATGAGAACCAGTTTCGTCAGCTGATACTGAGAGACCGCAACCATCCTTCCATTTTTATCTGGTCCATCGGTAACGAAGAATTCGCAACTCAGTATACAAATATCGGAACACGTATAGCACAAAGACAGGTATTACTGCAACAGCAGCTGGACCCTGACAGGACCAGCACTTACGCAGCTAATCAGGGCAATCATTTTACTGGTGTAAATGAAGTGATCCCCGTACGCGGTTTCAACTATAACCTGCATGGTATAGATGGCTATCACAGGGATCATCCCTCCCAACCGGTAATAGGCACCGAAGTAGCCAGTACAGTAACAACAAGAAGCATTTATATAAAAGATACCGTAAAAGGATATGTACCGGATTATGACAGCACCTATCCTTCCTGGGCCTCTACTGCAGAACAATGGTGGAAACTGGCGTCAGACCGTGAATGGTTCATGGGTGGTTTTGCCTGGACTGGTTTCGACTACCGCGGAGAACCAACACCTTATTCCTGGCCCAATATCAACTCACACTTCGGTATCATGGATATGTGCGGTTTCCCGAAAAACGTATACTATTATTACCAGTCATGGTGGAGCGGTAAAGATGTGCTACATATTGCTCCGCACTGGAACTGGCAGGGTAAGGACGGACAGCCGGTACTGGTATGGGTAAATACCAATGCCGATAATGTAGAGCTGTTCCTCAACGGTAAGAGCCTGGGTAAAAAGGATATGCCCCGTAACGGGCATCTGCGGTGGACGGTAAACTATGCTCCCGGTATGCTGGAAGCAGTAGCTTATAAAGGTAGTAAGAAGATCACTGCACAGGTAAGTACTACAGGTAATGCCTCACGTATCATACTCACCCCGTCCAAAACAACTTTACTGCATGATGGAGACGACGCCGTTGTAGTGAACGTATCAGTAGCAGATGAACAGGGGCGTGAAGTGCCGGATGCCGGTAATAATATCCGTTTTGTACTTGATGGAGATGCCAGTATCATCGGCGTTGGTAATGGTGATCCCAGCAGCCATGAACCTGATAAATGTGCACCTGGCGCCTGGCAGCGTAATCTCTTCGGCGGAAAAGCCCAGGTAATTATCAGGGCTGGACGCGGACAGGGAAAAGTGAGTCTGAAAGCCAGCGGAGAAGGATTGCAGGCTGCTGTGTTGTCTCTGTGAACACACAACTATAAAAAAAGAACGGGAATATGAGTATTCCCGTTTCTACCTAAACCTACAACTGTTTATTTACTGTGTATTTATTATCGCGCAACAAAAGTAATACCCAACAGCATATATGAAAAACCAAAAGAACGGATAAAACAACCAATTTTTCGGCTCGTCTAAACTTTTTTCCCGGACCCGAAAAATTGGTTTTTTTATCCGCCTTTTTGGAATTGTACAGTTTTATTACTCGCCTTAATTTTGTGTCATCAGACGAACAAATAGATCAACAGACAGTAAATCAAAAACGAAAGACGATGAAAAAGACAATTAAGGCAGGTATTGCAACACTGGCATTATTATTAGGAGTTACGATCGGCACTAAGGCTCAAACGAAAGAAACAAAAGGATCAGACAGGCCTGCACTCCTGTTGAGTGCAGGCCCGGAGGCGGGGATTCCCCTGGGTAACTTCGGAGATTTTTACAAATGGTCACTGGGAGGTTCCGTACAGGGTGACCTGGCCATTTTTCAGAAAACATTATATGTAAACCTGAATGCTGGCTTTACCAATGTCTTTGCAGATGACCTTCCTGGTGTGGATGATGTGCAATGGATACCGGTAAAAGCAGGTTTGAAGTATTATCCGTTCAAAAGCAATAACCTGTATGTACAGGGACAGGCAGGAGTGAACTTCATTACCAGCGGCCCAAGCGGTTACAAAACAGCTGCATTTACTTACTCCCCGCAGATCGGTTATCTTATTCCCCTGGGTAAAGGTAATTTCCTGGATGCAGGTGTGAAATTTGACGGTAACACTAAATTCATCGATGGCGGAGAAGCCGCCAATGTTATAGGCATCAGGGTAGCGTACGCTTTTGGCCTCTGAGAAAGAGGATTGTTAAGGGGTTTATAATCAAAAATGGTATAGCGCTCGCCAACGGCAGAGCGCTATACTAATTTTATGCAACCGAAAGTTTTTTGAAATCGGAAGGATTTTCGTCAGCAAATTTTTTGAAGAAGCGGCTGAAATGTGAACTGGTATCAAAATTCAGCTGGTCCGATATCTCTTTCACACTGAGCGTACTGGTTGTAAGCAGCAGCTTCGCTTCAAGATATAGCCGGTTGTGAATGATCTGTAACGCATTACGCCCCGTTTCCTGTTTAACTATTTCACTCAGGTGCTTGGCTGTAATATGCAGCATATCCGCATATTCCTGTACAGTCCTTTTCGAGATGAAATGTTCCTCCACCAGGTTGCGGAAGCTGACAAACAGGGAATACTGACGGCTCAGCTGATGATTATTACGGGTATCGTTACATTTTTCAAAAGCCCGGTTTATCTCATACAGCAATTCCACTACCTGCAGCCGTACTACCTGCAGGTAAAAAGGCCCCCCGTCTTTATATTCCTGGTCCATACGCTCATAGAGCTGTTTGGTTTTGCGGTAATGGTCATCAGACAGCCTGTACATCGGCGTACAGGCAGGGTTGAGGTCCATCAGCGGGTCCAGCGCGCTTTGCTTGATAAAAGTATCTGTAATAAATTCCTTTTTGAACATCACCATATACAGCAGCAGGTCATCAGACGCATTTTCAAAAGAGGTAACGTGTTTGGGCGAAACAATATGTACTGACTGTGGTGTTACCTCAAATGAGTAAGGGCCTACTGTTTTATGACAGCTCCCTTGTATGCAGAGTATAATAGCGTAATGGTCAGTACGTATAGGAGCCCCGTTCTTTACACTTCCTTCGTTGCTCAGTATGGCAAAATTGTCAGGATGCAGTAATTCATCGTATTTATCCATCCCAAAACTCTGTGGCACTTTTTTATCGAGCGACAGATAGTATTTTATAGTAGATGGTATATCAAATATTGGCAGGTTCGTGTTCATAATCAAGGGGTAAATTTACGGCAAATGGCATAAATAACGCCCAAAAATCAAATACAGGGCCGGCCGCAGGCCACCCTCCTCAAAAAAGAATGCTTTTGCCGCAGGCAAAAGCATTCTTTTTTGAGCATTTTCCACACCCTATACGCTAAAAGTCACCACTCATGGCACCGTGATCGTCTTCCTCTGAATAGTATGCGCACTGAAATATCCCAGCGCATTTCCCTTCAGATTACTCACCGGGTTGGCCGGCGATGCAGACTGATTTTCCCCCGTAGCGCTCTGGCTCAGGCTGAAAAAATATTTATATACAAAAGGATCTATGTTCATCATCTCAACAGTGATCTGATCCCCGCTATCCACATAATCCGGATCGCCTTCCTCTGAATCAAAGCTAAAAAGGTTGGCATTTACCAGGTTCCCATCAGTAAGATCATCATTCCTGACATAAATATTGGTCGATTTATAATCATTCACATAGAGCGTGAAACGGTAGTAATTTGCCACGCCGGCCGGGTCCTGGAACTGTACAGTCGGCTGGTTCTGCGTATCGCCAAATACTTCTTCTTTTGTAATATAAAGGGAATCCATATTCACTTTGGAAGGCATAATGGAAGTGGCAGTGATCACCTCGCCAGCTATGTTAACTGTCATACCATAGGTATTACCACTGCTGCCAGTCAGTTCAGGGGCAGTATAAACACCTGTGGATGTCTCTGCCAGCACGGTAGTATCTGTACCATGATAGATCTTCACAATAGCCCCGCTTACACCGTCAAACGAGTTATCAGAATAGAAGTCTTTCGTCCGGCTGATCTTTACGGAGCAGCCACCTGCTTCATCCGTCAGCACACCTTCCACCACGTATCTGCTGTCATTGCCACCAAGATCAGGAGTTATCTCTTTTTCACACGCGGTGCCCAGAAGCAGCGCTGTTCCCAGTATTGTATATATAAAACTGTTTCGCATGGTATTAGAACTTAAAGTTATAGGAGATGGAAGGAATGAATTTGAACAGTGCCGTCTGTACAGCCACAGTTTTGTTAGGATCGTCATCACTGTCCTTGAATTGTACTATATAAGCGTTTTCCCTGCCGTAGGCATTGTACAGGCTGAACGCCAGCTCGGACGACCACCGCTTGTGCTGCTTCAGCTGCTTTGTAGCGCCCAGGTCAAGCCTGTGGTAGTTAGGCATACGATGAGAGTTCCTGCCCCTGTAGTAATAAACAGTCTGTCCATCTATCTGGTATTTGCCTGCAGGATAAGTAACCGCATCCCCGGTATAATAGATCCAGTTGGCAGACAATGTCCATTTCTTGTTCAGTTGGTAAACTGCTACTATAGCAATATCGTGCGTTCTGTCCTGCCTCGCATTATACCATTTATTGTAATTGATACCATCTATTTTCCTTTCTGTTTTAGACAACGTATAGCTCACCCATCCGTTCAGCCTGCCCACTCTCTTTTTGAATAACCATTCTATACCATAGGCCCGGCCTTTACCAAATAACAGTTGAGCTTCTATCGCATTGCTCACGGTATTCACATCAGCTCCGTCACGGTAATCTATCTGGTTCTGCATGGTTTTATAATAGGTTTCTACGGTCAGCTCATAATCTGCATTCCACAGGTCTCTGTAATAACCTACGGAAAACTGATCAGATATCTCCGGTTTTATAATGTTGGTGCTGGCCACCCATTTATCAGTTGGACTGCTTGAAGTACTGTTGGATATCAGGTGGAGATTCTGGGTATTACGTACATAAGAACCTTTAACGGAAGAGTAGGTATTTAACTTGTAACTGAGCGCCAGCCTGGGCTCCAGGTTTACATATGTTTTTACAAACTCTCCGCTTTTATAATGCAGCGTATCAGTAACATTACCATCAGCATCCACATTGTAGAAATCACCTTTACCCAATATGCTGAATGCAGATGCACGAAGACCATAGGTCACACTCAGGTTGTCAGACATTTTCCAGCTGTCTGAAGCATAGATGGCATTTTCCCAGGAAAGCCGGTCTTCCAGGGTACGTGAATTTAACTCTGAAGTTTCAGGAGTAGTTACCTGGCCAGGTGTAATGGTATGATAGATAGAGTTCAGTCCAAACCTTACATTATGATTACTGCCTGCATACCACTGGAATTCCTGCTTCAGGTTATAATCCCTGATCTTGGAGTAGATATCTGCCTGTGTAGTGCTGCTGTTAATGGAAATGGTGTAATCATAATTACTGTAGATCAGGGATGTGTTGGAAAACAACTTGTTGCTGAAAATATGGTTCCAGCGGAGAGTACCGGTGGTATTTCCCCATTTCAGGCCAAACAGATCTCCTACACCTAAGTTATCTTTTCCCAGGTAGCCGGAAAGGTAAAGTTTATCTTTACTGCCTAGCTCGTAATTTAACTTCGCATTCAGGTCGTAAAAGTAAAGGGAGTTATTGTTCAGGCTGGAATCATTGGAAAGTTTCAGGAACATGTCTGCATAAGTACGGCGGCCGGTTATCAGGAAGGAAGATTTATCCTTCTGAATAGGACCTTCCACATTCAGCTTGGCAGAGATAAGGCCCACACCGCCGCTTACGTTAAAATCCTGGTTGTTACCGTCATTCATTTTGATATCCAGCACGGAAGACAGTCTGCCTCCATATTGAGCGGGCATTCCCCCTTTATAAACAGCTATGTCCTTGATCGCGTCTGAGTTGAATGTAGAAAAGAAACCCAGCAGGTGACTGGCGTTATAAACAGGCGCTTCGTCTAGCAGGATCAGGTTCTGGTCGGCAGCGCCGCCACGTACAAACATACCGGCATTACCATCTCCGGCAGATTTAATACCTGGTAGTAATTGTATAACCTTGATCGCGTCTTTTTCACCCAGTAATACCGGTACATTTTTCATCTCTTTGGTAGTCAGCTTCTCCAGGCCCATCTGTGGAGTGCTTAAGCTCCTGCGGGTACTATTGCCTGTAATGGTCACACCTGACAGGCTAACTGATTCATCGTCAAGAAAAAGATTGATCACAGTATCTCTCCTGAGATTCAGCTCCAGGAAGTTGCTTTGTAATCCCATAGAAGAGATCTCCAGCTTGTGTCTGCCCTGAGGGAGGGTCAGTGAGTAAAAACCGTATTCATTGGTAGTGGTTCCGCCTCCACTACTGACACGGACTGTGGCGCCGATCAGGGTTTCGCCTTTAGCTTTGGATTTGATGGTGCCGCTGATAGTATATTTTTGCTGCGCAATGGTATTGAGGGACAGCAACAATATGGTCATAAGCATCAAACATGGTTTCATCTGCTGTAAATTTTGCACAAACAAATAACAAATATCTGGTATGTGGAAATACCTGGAGGCAAGGCGGACAAAAAGAGGGGTGAATGGACAGGAAAAAACAGAAGGAAGGCCCGATTGTTCTTATTTTGCAGGCTCAGAATTATGAAAATGTTACCAATAAAAAGCCTTGTCAGGATGAGTATCATCCTGCCGTTGTGTCTGTTCCTGCTGATGCTGATCGTGGCAGCCGCCAAGGATTTTCCCTTATCACTGATGTTCCGGAAGGCCCTGGCTATATGCCTGAACGGTTTCCTGATCAATTTTCTGAATATAGGCCTGTTGATATGGATTACCTCAAAAGTGAAATCCTCTGACCGCATCAGAAATACCATACGGATCATCAGCAGTTACATCCTGGCCATCGGCTCTAATATCCTGTTATACCAGGCATTGGCCGGAACTAAATATATAACAGCTATCATACCCGAAGATATGCCGTTCTGGCGCCTTCATCTTCACAGCATATTTACCAACACTATAGTTGTGATCACACACAGTTACATTATACTGCTGCATGCTAAAACCAATGCAGAACTGGAAAATGCCCGGCTGAAATTTGCCAATACAGAAGCCATCAACCAGTTGCTGCGCCAGCAGATACATCCTCATTTCCTGTTCAATGCATTGAATACACTGAAGTCATTGATACGCAGACATCCTGATAAGGCCGAAGATTATCTCATACATTTGTCTGACTTTCTCAGAGCCACTATCACCAAAAGCCAGAAAGATATTATTTCTCTGAGAGAAGAGCTCAAGCTGAGCACAGATTTTCTCGAGATGCAGAAAATGAGAGTAGGTAACGCCCTGAAATTTTCCATACAGGTAAAAAATGATACACTGGTTAATACCTGGTTGCCCGCATTCTCTCTGCAACCCTTACTGGAAAACGCCATCAAGCATAATATTCTCACAGAAGAAGATCCTTTATACCTGAACATTATACAGGAAGGAGAGCATCTGAGGGTAACCAACAATATACAGCTGAAACATATTCCGGAATCATCCACAGGAAGTGGCTTAACCAATCTGTCCGAACGGTATAAACTATTATGCGGGGAAGATATCCAGGTGGAAAATAACGGATCGCTTTTTTCTGTAAAAATTAAAATATTGCAGCATGCGGGTAGTTATCATAGAGGATGAGATACTGACAGCAGAAGACCTGAAAGAAAGCATCCAGAAGCTGGATGAATCTATTCAGGTAACAGCTATTCTGAAATCTGTAAAGGAAGCAGTTGCTTATTTTAAAAAAAGCAATGAAATGCCTGACCTTATCTTTAGTGACATCCAACTGGGCGATGGAGAGAGTTTTGAGATCTACAGGTTAGTAAATATAACAGCGCCTGTTGTCTTCTGCACAGCATACGATGAATATGCACTACAGGCATTTAAAGCTAACGGCATCGACTATATCCTGAAACCTTTTACGGATGATTGTATAGCAGATGCTATCAGGAAATATAATGGGCTGCGCCGCACTTTTTCCGGCCAGTTGCCCGCAAGGGCTCAGACTATACTGGTGTATTACCAGGATAAAATACTGCCCATAAAACTGGAGGATATAGTACTATTCTATATTGAAAACGAATCCCTGTACCTGATGACGTTTGACTTACAGGAATATTACCTTAACAAAACGCTGGAAGAGACAGAACAGCTTTGTGGCAATGATTTTTTCAGGGTGAACCGTCAGTGTCTGGTAAACAGGAAAGCCATTAAAGATGCTTCACAATACCAGTCCCGCAGGTTATGTGTGAACTTGTCAGTGCCCTTCCATGAAGTGATCACTATCAGCAAAGAAAAAACGCCCCAGTTCCTTGCCTGGCTGACAGGCAGTTAAGTGGTCCTCTCAAACAATCTCTTTAAATCCGCGTAGCGAAATCTCTTTCAAAAAAGCCGCGCAGCGAAAAAATCCCCTCCCAAAAACGGGTTTTGCCGAAGGCAAAACCCGTTTTTGGGCAGTTCTTTCCCACTGCTCAAAAAAATAATTTTCAAAACTATCAAAAATCAAGCTCAGCTTTTAGCAGCAGCTTTCTTCTTCGTACTAGCCCTTCTTTTAGCTGTAGCCCTCTTCTTTGGCGCCGCTCTCTTTGCTGCAGCTTTCTTTTTCGGCGTTGCCTTCCTTTTAGCAGCAGCCTTTTTCTTTGGTGCTGCCTTCTTAGCTGTAGCCTTTTTTGCCGTCGCTCTTTTCTTCGGCGCCGCCTTCTTCGCAGCAGCTTTCTTTTTCGGCGCAGCTTTCTTTTTAGCTGCAGCCTTCTTAGGCACTTTAGCGCCTTCCTTCCTGGCCTCAGACAATCCTATTGCAATCGCCTGCTTAGGATTACTCACTTTTTTACCGCTTCTGCCGCTTTTTAACTTCCCCTCATGCATTTCATGCATAGTCTTTTCCACCTTATCCTGGCTCTTTTTTGAATACTTTGCCATAATAAAGGATTTGATACAATAAGGGAACAACAAATCAGGTGCCGGAATGCTGTAACTGGTCAAACAGGTAGAAAAGAGGCGATTCTTCAAGTACTTTCCTGGAAGACCCGCCATTTGCACTCTCTTCCCATTTAATAAGCCGTATAAAACCTTCTGTTATTTCAATACCGGTGATATCGCCATCACTGAAGCAGCAACAGCCTGTATTGAAATACGTCGGACTAACCATTGTCTTTATGAACTGTTTACCAGCATACTCGGTCTGCCGCTTTTCAATGGCACTCTGCAGCAGCAGTATCTCTGCATCATTCCCTTTTTCCCTTGCCTTAAGCATTTGCTTGGTGAGCCGGTCTATGTGGTCCATAGAGGCAAATACAGGTTTATGTGTATGACCTGATATAAGCAGTGTGTTGGGTAACTGCTGGCTCCATTCATACATGATCACGTTATGTTTATCAACCAGGTCAAAGTTGTCTGAAATAGTATCCAGTTTAATATCAAAGAAACGTTGGATAGGCGTCCATATAGCCGCAACAAACCATTTACTGAAGGCATTCCCGTCACTGCGCTGGTCTCCCTGGTGGCCGTGCGTCAGGAAAATATCAAAATTGTTGCTGTTATAGGGTATACGTAGTATCAGCCCTTCGTATATTTTCAGCTTTTTACCGAACAATGGTTTCAGGAACTGGTCTTTCGGAATAGCATAAGCCCATTCCAGGTCATGATTACCGAATATCCTGTAATAGCGGTCCTGCTGCAGGAACCTGGATTCTTCCAGAAGAGCTGCCCTGTTCTTTTCAAGTACAACAGAAGGAGGGTTTTCCCAAAGCTCTTCACAATCTCCCAGGTTCACAAACGTAAATCCTTTCTCATAATAGTAGTTCAGAGCTGCCAGGTAATTGGGTTCTGCCTGCATAAAATCATCTGATCCGTCCCTGCCGCCTTTATGCTGATCGGAGAAGATAATGATGGAGGCCTTTTCAGGATCGCAGGGCAGGACTATGCCTTTTTCAACCTTACCGGTGCTGATCTGTTTATATAACTGTGATAAAGAATTGAAGACGAGTTTCCTGTCAGGATTCGAAGATATCAGTTGGGAGAGCCATATGATGGGTCTTTGGAATAATTTTTTCATGTGCTTGATTGAACATCTCTTGAATTTTCAGCAGGGCAGCGCCTCTGTTTGGCCCGCAGGGCCGGACTACTCCTGAAAAAAACTCAGACTAATACACTATTTTCAGCCGGGCCTGCGGGAAATTAAAAAATATATTGTTTATTTTTATAAAGATACCCCACGTATGCACGAAATACATTACAGCGATATAACCCTGTTACAGCGTATTGCAGATGGAGAAGAAGCTGCCTTTATCCAATTCTTCAGAACAACCTCGCCTGTCATCTATGCAGATCTCATGATCGTTATGCAGCAGGACAAGGCCGCTGTTATGGAAGCTTTACAGGAAACCTATGTGAAGTTGTGGCTCTACAGGGATAAATTACCCCATATTAAGCAACCGGATACACATATAAGGACTGTAGCGTTGAAAGAGGCCTACCTGTATCTGTATGAAACAGCTCCCCGTGAACCTTTACCGGTGCATCATGAAGATGAAGACTTTATCCCCCGGCATCATTACCAGGAATACCAGGCGCTGATCCATGAAGTAATAATTTCCCTGCCCCCGCAACGTAGACTCATTTACGAAATGCATCGCCTGCAGGGTATGAAGATAGCTGACATAGGAAAGTCCCTGGGTCTTTCTGACGACGCTGTGCATAGCGCTATTCATGCCGTACAGCAATCTGTCAGGCAATGTGTAAGGGAACTGGCCATACATGATGAATCTTCTGCACAGCATCAATGGGTGGCGGCGGGAGTAAAAGAACTGGAAGAGCATCCTCCTGTACCGGCTGTTTTCAATGAACGCTGGCTGCCCCTGGCATCAAGAGCTATGGCGGTAGACAGGCCAACGCCGGCAGATAGCTCGCCCGTGGTGCGTAAGGTATACTCCAGGAGACTCAATACCTGGTATGCTCTTGCAGCCCTGATCTTCCTTCTCCTTGGCCCCGGCATTTACTTACTGATAATGAGGGCTAACAGCAGAAGGGCGGAATTGTTGCCCGATCAGACAAAGGTCTGGCTGAATGAAGGAGCTACCGTAAGCTGGGATGATGATTTCAGTGCCACTGCCAGGAACCTGACAGTGGAAGGGGAGGCCTGCTTTCAGGCCACAAAAGATACTACCCTGCCTTTTTATATTGAAGCAGATTCTCTGCAGCTGATAGTACAGGGTACCTACTTTGACGTCCGTACCGGTACTGGGAACGTACAGATCATCCCCCTGGGGCATTCCGGTGCAACAGTAAGTTATGACAGTACTACAAAAGCTGTGACTGCCGGACAGCAGGCCATCATTTCTTCCCGGAAAACCCTGCAAATAGAACCTGCAGATGTGAAGGAGATTATGTCCTGGAAGAAATAAAGGCCTCTCTCAAAAATCTCCCTCATAACCCTGTTCAACCACTCCTCTCAAAAAAATCCCTCTCAAAGCCGCGCGCAGCGCAAAATCTTCTCGAAAAATTGGTTTTGCCGAAGGCGAAACCAATTTTTCGGCAATTTTCCCTTGTTAATATTATTATTAATCCCAATAAATATAAATTTATTTACTTCTAAAATATTGATTAATAATACATTGATATTTTTTTAAAAAATTTGTTGCAACGCAGGCAACCCTTTTCCCTCCATATCCGTATTATGTTAGTGTAAGACTGTAACAACAGCTACCTGTTAAAATTCGATTTGGAACAACTGACTACCATAATACAGGGGTGCATGTCTCATCAGCCCAGGTGCCAGAAGCTTATATATGAGCGGTACTACGGCTATGCATTTAAGATCGTATTCCGGTATATTTACAGATATGAAAACGCCGTAGACGTAGTCAACGACGGATTTGTAAAGGTATTCATGCGTTTTGACAAGTTCAGTTATGAAGAATCGGAGGATATAGAGAAGATTTTAATGGGGTGGATCAGAAAGATCATGGTCAATACCGCCATAGATGAACTCCGCCGGAGGAATATGATCCCTGAAATAGGAGGCATCCCGGAAGAAGTATGGGAAGTGCCGGATGTTGGTCAATCAGCAGAACAAAAGATATATTATAAGGAACTGATCGTACTGATCAAAGAATTACCGCCATCATACCAGATCGCATTCAACATGTATGTAATTGATGGATTCTCTCACCAGGAGATAGCGGATAAACTGAATATCAGTATCGGGGCTTCTAAGTCGAATCTGGCAAAAGCAAGGGCTTATTTAAGAAAGAAATTGAATACTGATATACCTGAAATAGACGTATGCAGCTACTAGACGACGATATGGACGAACTATTCCGTAACGCAGCTTCGGATTACCCCCTGAAAACAGGAGGTGCCGATTGGGAAGCGTTAAGGAGTAAATTGCAGCAGGCAGGCAGCCGGCCGCAGGGAGGAGGTATGAGTGGTACTGCTGATAATATGCTGTTAAAGCTGGTAATACTGCTTTTGCTGACTACCATTTTTTTTATTGTTTATACACCGCCATTAAACACGGGTAAGATTCCCCGCACCGGTAAAGAACGGTTTGTACAACAAAATATTGCTGATGATGCAGGAAATACCACAAAGGAATTTAACAGGGGAGATGACAATATACAAACCTCTGGTAGCGTTATACCGGATATTAATACGATACAGAATAATGTAATAGCAGAGAATAACAACATAAATCAAAACAATAACGTAACGCAGAACAATGAAATAAGACAGCAAAAAAACACGACAAAGAACAATGAAATAGAACAGAACAGTGAACAGTTAACAGTTGGACAAACGGCAAACCCGCTAAAGCCGGCAAAGGGTATACGCGAGCCAGCAGTGAACAGAAACAATTATAGCATAAGTAATGGCAGTACTGTCCTGCCATTAAGGAATCAAAACACATTTTTACACCAACAGCCCGTAGCAGTGGCCCAAACGCCCGTTACGTCCGGCTCAGCATTGCCCGTTGAATACCTTGACGGTATCCGGTATGAATATACCATGCCTGCAACTGGTACAACACTTCTGAGAAGGACCACTATACGGGAACCTTTGCCGTCTTTAAATGAAAAGGTGCAGATCCCGAAGGCAAAACCGAAAGGAACTGCATCTTTTCAAAAGGGTTTGTATGCAGGGATACTGTTAAGCCCTGATATCACCACCGTAAAAATGCAACGTACCTCAAAAGTAGGCTACCAGCTGGGAGTGATAGCAGGTTATCGCATCAGCAACCGCCTGGCCGTTGAAACAGGATTGTTATGGGAAAGGAAATATTACTACTCAGATGGAAAGTATTTCAGTACTAAAAAAATACCTGTAGCTTCTGATACAAAGATCCTGGTGGTTGACGGCTACTGTAATATGTTCGAGATTCCTGTAAACGTACGCTATAATTTTCATAACGGGACAAAAGGCAGCTGGTATGTGAATGGAGGAATGTCCTCATATCTTATGAAGAAAGAAGCTTATAATTATGATTACTACAGGAACGGCTACTACGGGAAGATGGATTACGATTATAAGAACTCTACAAAGAACTGGTTCTCTGTTATACATCTGGGCGTAGGCTTTGAGCGCCCCGCAGGACGATTGGGCAATATCCGTGTGGAACCTTATGTTAAGATACCAGTCTCCGGTATTGGTATTGGCGACCTGCCAGTAACAAGCGTAGGATTGAATATCGGTCTGACGAGAAGGGTACGCTGATTTAAGAACAATTTAATATAGTACATGATGCGAAGAAGAACATTAGTTTTCGCAGGGCTAATCCTTTGCCTTGCTGTGATCGGAACAGGATACTACCTGTATAATAAACCCAGGGCAGCTGCTTATGAAGCATCGACAGACAGGCAAATAACAGCAGAGCAACTGTACAGTGAATATGCAAGCAATGAAGCTCAGGCAGATAGTGATTATGTCAACAAAATACTGGAAGTAACAGGCACAGTAAAAGAAGTACAGCAGAATGGCAATGAGATCTCCGTGCTGCTGTCAGGAGGAGAAAATAAAGACGGTGGTGTGAACTGCAGCGTGACCAGCGGGAATGCCAGCCTTCCTAAAGTAGGAGAGGCGGTGCGTATAAAAGGTGTTTGCACCGGTTTATTAATGGATGTAAGTATTTCAGATGCAACTATTATAATTAACAAGTAACTAAAAGTATCATTTATGAAAAAAGTATTGTTGCCGCTGAGCGCAATCGTTATTGCGCTTAGCCTGATCGTCGTGTCCTGTTCAAAAAGCAGTGAAGATAATCTTGGTGGTGGAAATGGCGGCGGAAACGGAGGTGGTGGCACCACATGTGATACTGCGAACATGACCTATTCTGCGAATGTAGCACCTATCCTCTCTGCCAACTGCACCGGTTGTCATAGCGGTAGCGCTCCTTCCGGTGGTGTAACGCTGAGCACATATGCAGGTGTTAAAACACAGGCTGATAATGGTAACCTGGTTGGTGTTATTACACATGCTTCCGGTTATCCCGCTATGCCTCAGGGAGGATCTAAACTGTCAGATTGTAACATCAATAAAATTAAAGCGTGGATAGCGCGTGGGGCATTAAACAATTAAAAAACTTATGAGCATGAAGACGATCTGCTGTATCATATTGGGAAGCCTGTTGTATCTGCCGTTAAGTGCGCAGACTTTCATGACGCGCAACGGTAACATTAGCTTTTATTCCAAAACACCTCTGGAAGATATCAAAGCAGAGAATAAACAGGCGCTGGCAGCCATTGATCTGACTAAAAAGACAATTGCTTTCACTTTGCTGCAGAAGAATTTCCTGTTCAATAAACAGCTGATGCAGGACCACTATAATGAGAATTATGTGGAAAGCGATAAATATCCGAAAGCACAATTCAGTGGTACATTTACCGGTAATGTCGGCACTGCTCCCGGTACCTATAAAGTACAGGTAGAAGGGAATCTTACGCTGCATGGCGTTACCAAACCGGTAAGCATACCGGCAGAACTGGAAGTCGCTGACGGTAAGCTGACAGGTAAAACAGCCTTCGCTGTAAAACCATCAGATTTTAATATTAAGATACCATCGCTGGTGAAGGATAAAATTGCAGAGCAGATCAATATCAAGGTGCTCGCAGCATGTACACCGGCAAAATAACCGGGAAAAGAAAAGCTTTGTCAGCACCTAAAATATGCTAGTGTATCAGTTCAGACTTTCAGTTTGAACTGATACACTACTTAAATAAATCAGATTATGCAAAAGATAGCTTGTTATATTATATTGTTCTTATTTGGAAGTCAGCAGTTAGTTATGGCGCAGGATGATAAACTGATGAAGATGCTGGACGATTCACTGGCCACCGGTCCGCAGAAGGAACTGGTAACAGGTACCTTCAAAGCCACACAACTGATTAATGTCCCTACCGTGGAAGCCCCCGGTAAAAGAGGCCTGCAGTTCCTGATCATGCACCGCTTCGGCAAACTCAACGAAGGTGCATATGAACTGTTTGGCCTTGATAATGCCTCTATCCGCTTCGGACTGGATTACGGCATCACCGACAGACTTGCTGTAGGTGTAGGCAGAAGCTCTGTAGATAAAGCATTTGACGGGTCCATAAAGTATAAAGTACTGCAGCAGACCACAACGTCAATGCCCATTTCATTAAGTGTATATGGCCTTGTTTCAAATTACACACAGCGTTATACAGACAAACCTTACCTGGATGCACGTTACCGTACCAGTTACACAACACAGCTGCTCATAGCCAGGAAGTTTTCCCGTAACCTTTCCCTGCAGGTAGCACCCTCCTGGACACATTTCAACCTCGTCCCCACTACGGCAGACAAGAACGATGTCCTTGCAGTAAGTGTTGGCGGCCGTATGAAATTCACTAAACGTATGAGCTTTAATGCAGAATATAACTACCTGCTGCCAGATCAGGTCGTGTCTACCAAAGTATATAATTCCATTTCTCTTGGAATTGATATCGAAACAGGTGGTCACGTGTTCCAGCTGGTATTCACCAATTCTGCAGGCATGGTAGCGCCTTATTACCTGGCTAAAACAAACGGCAGCTGGGGTAAAGGAGATATTTTCTTTGGATTCAACGTATCCCGCGCTTTCAGCTTTAAAAAATAAGCAAAAGAATGCTTTCACCTTTTTTAGGGCGGGCCGCAGGCCCGCCCCTCTCTCAAAAAAGAATGCTTTCGCCGAAGGCGAAAGCATTCTTTTTTGAGCAATTTTCTCCGCACTAATAATAATAAATCACACCCTCGTCCAGACAGTAGTCCTCCCCAACCACGTCACACCCACATACCCCTTTATCACCAATATACTCCCCTTAAACCGCATAACACAACTATAAGTCTTACCACTCTTAGGATCATATATCTTCCCACCTTCCCACTCACCATCATCATACCTGAAATTAGTCAGTATAACCAACCCTTCCAGCTTCCTGCTCCTCAGCTTCGGATCAGGATTCTTCCTATCCGTCCTTGACGTCTTACCATCAGGCTCATAAAGTTCCTTCCCCCACACAATTTTCCCAAAGTATTTCTCCCCCGTCTTATAGATCTCTATCTTACCATCTTTCTCTTCATTCAACCATGTCCCCAATATCTTATCCGCCTGGCTCTGGGCAAACAGACTGCCTGTGGCAAGGATCATGGTCAGCAGCAGGATTGTTTTTTTCATGCTCATATGCTTATAATTTAATTTCCACCAGTCAAAATTTTCAGATCAGACTGTGCCAGCCTGTAACTCAGCTGTGCAGCCAGCAGATCTGCCTCTGCCTTGGCTAATTGCGATTTTGTTTGTAATATATCTGCTGCAATATTCAGGCCGGCATCACTCTTATCCTCCTGTAATTTCATTTCTTCTTCCCGGTAAGTAACAGCCTTCTGCGCCACTGCTATCAGCGCTGCAGCCTGGTTTATACGGCGCTGAGTCCTTGCAATATCATTGGTGACCTGCTCCCGTGTATTGGTAATGTTGGTCTCCGCCTGTTGCAAAAGGAACTGCCGTTGCTTCAGCACCTGTTTATTGGAGAAAAGGTCCTGTATATTCCATCTCAGGGAAGCTCCCGCATAAGGATTGCTGGTTGGATAGAGAATATTGCCCGTCTGGTAGGTATATCCTGCTATAAGACCTACGTCCGGCAGATAGCCTGCTTTGGTAGCGCGGATAGCCTGTTCTGTTTTCAGCTTGCCCAGGGTAGCTATTTTCAGATCTACATTGTTAAAGGTATCTGCCGGCGCGGGTGATGAAACGGGGTGTATATCACCTGGCATTTCCAGGATAATACTATCAGCCGTAATACCGGTCAGCTGCTTCAGATCAGCCGTATAATCATCTGCCTGTATATCCAGTTTAAGCAGGTTCTGTTCCTCATCAGCTATATTAGCCAGCAGGCCTGCTTTATTGACATTGACGGTTTTCCCGGAAAGGAGGGCGCTTTCCACATCATAGAGCCTTATCCTGGCCAGTTCCAGTTTGGCGCGCGCTTCTTCCTGCTGCTTACGGTTGATCAGCAACCCATAGAAAAGGCGTTCTACAGCCTGTTTCACCTGTAATGATGCCTTTATCCTTTCCTGTTCAGATATCAGCACATCTGTTCTGCTTACATCTATTCCTGCCTTTATCTTGCGTAGCTGCGTGATCGGCTGATATACGGTAACGCCGGCATTAAAATTATGATGCTTGCCAAGCTCGAAGGTTTTATCCTCTCCCGGCAGGGAAACATTACTGCCGCCTATCGGTAATGAGCCGAAAGATCCTGCAGGAATAACCAGTTCCCCCAGGTTCTGATTGTATTGGTAAGCAGAATTGACAATAACGGAAGGATATTGTTTGATGCCGTCTTCCTGTAATTTAGCTTTCTTTTCTTCTGTCTGAAGTTGTTTGATCTGCAGCGGATGATTATTGCGCAGCGCCATATCGATGGCTTCTTCCAGCTGTAACCTGCCCGGCTGCTGGGCAAACAATGTCCCGGTCACGAACAGCAAAGCTGCCATGACAGTATATCTATTGATGTACATGCTGTGCTGTTTTACTTTTTATAACAATATCTTTTTTATCGGCCGGTTTGATCCACACTATATACAGTACGGGTACTGTAAGCAGCGCTACTATCATAGACCAGATCACACCTACTGCTATCACACTGGCCAGTGGGCTCCACATAGGAGACCCGGATATGATCATAGGCAATACTCCGATAGCGGCGGCCATAGCTGTCAGGAAAATAGGCCGCAAACGGCGTTTGCCCGATTCTATAGATGCTGTGCGTATATCCATACCATGCCGCATCAGCTCATTGGTATGATCTACCAGGATGATAGCATTACGTACTACTATCCCTGACAAACTGATCAACCCTACAAAAGCAGTAAATCCAAAATTGTTATGGGTGATGAACAGGCCCAGCATAGCGCCGAAAAGACTGAGTGGAATGGTCAGCATGATAATAGCCGCCTCTTTCAGGTTACGGAACTGGAAGAGCAGGATAAAGAAGATCAGCACCAGGCTGATAAGCAGCACTACTATCATCTGGCTGAAGGTCTCTTCTTTGTTGGCCTGTTCCCCGCCATATTCTATATGATATCCGGGTGGTAAGGAGAGCTTTGCTATATCCGGCTGTATCCGGGTCAGCAGCTCTGCCGGCAGTACATCAGGAGTAGTTTCACTCTGTACGGTGAGCGTCCTTACACCGTTACGATGCATGATCCTGCCCGTCTGCCATTCAGGCTTCAGTGTGGCTATCTGCCGCAAGGGTATATGTGCTCCGGTAACAGGAGATTCCACATACAGGTTCAGGAGGTCATCAAAGCTCCTGCGGTTCTCTTCATCCAGCTGCAGCACAATATCTACAGGGTTGTTACCTTCATACATGGTAGATACAGGTGCGCCGCTGAAACCAATATACACTGACTGTGCAATGCTGGAAGTAGCAAAGCCTAACCGGTTAGCCTCGTCTTTCAGCTGTATGCCTATGCCGTAATAATCTTCCCGGAAATCGCTCCGTACTATCGCACTGCCCGGAGTTTGTTGTATGATCTGCTGTACCTGGGCGCCTATCTGCTTCAGGCGGTTAATGTCGTCGCCGGTTATACGTACTTCTACAGGCGCTTTCAGGGTAGAGCCCTGTTGCATCAGCTTTACCTGCGGAGTGCCTTCGGGCGATAACATGTTGACCTTGCGTGACAGCTCCTCTGATAATTCTTCCGTTGTCTTCTCCGAGGTAGTATTGATAAGTATCTGGGCGTAGTTGGTAACAGGTACTTCCGGGGAATAGTTATAGTAGAAACGGGGAGCGCTGGTGCCGGCAAAAGTAGCATAAGAAGTCACCCGCTTATCTTTTTTTACTACCTCTTCTATTCTGCGTATAGCCTGTTGCGTTTTCTCCAGCTTGGTACCTGTAGGCATCCACAACTCCACAACAAACTGGTTCCTCTCTGCTGCCGGGAAGAATTTCTGCTTAATGCCTTTTGTATACAGCAGCCCTGCCAGTAATACGGTTATCAGCGTACCGCCTACTGTAAGTACGGGATGTTTGACACACCATTCCAGCGCTTTATTATATCCATTTTGCATGCCGTCCAGCAGTGACCCTTTCTTTTTCTTCGCATTATCTGGATTATGCAAACCTTTTTTAATGAAAGTATAGCAAAGTAGTGGTGTGAGCACCATGGCCACAATGAAAGAAGATGCCAGGGCAATGGCTACGGTGATAGGCAGTGCCGCAATAAACTCTCCCACAGCGCCGGTAATCAGCACCATAGGCATAAAGGATGCGATGATAGTAATAGTGGCTGCCAGCACCGGTATCACAAGATCACTGGCACTGCGCCATGCGGCCGTCCACCGGTCAATACCTTCATCCAGCAGTTCCACGTAATTGTCTGCTATCACAATGGCATCATCTACCACCATCCCCAGTACAACTATCAATGCCGCGAGTGATACCTGGTGCAGTTCAATACCCAGGAAGTGCATCAGGGCAAAAGTGACGGCTATGGTCATAGGTATGGCCATAGCTGCTACCATCGCTATCCGCAGTGGTAATAAGAGTATCACTACTATCACTACCGAAACAATAGCCAGGAAGAATTCCCTGATAAAATGCGAGATATTTTCATCTACCAGTACAGGCTGGTTGACAATAGTACTGATATGAACATTCCCCGGCAGCAGCTGCCTCACCTCGTCGATCTTACGTTCTACCTCTTCGCCGAATTTCACGATGTTATTGCCTTCCAGCATCTGCACGGTGAGGATAAGCGCTTTATGCCCGTTCACCGTAATATTGCTGGTAGGTTCCGTATATATTCTTTTGATGGTAGCTACATCTCCCAGTCGTACAGTAGCGCCGGTCTTGGTGGTACCCACTATCTGGTTGGCTATTTCATTTTCTGTGTTGTAATAACCTGAAGTATATAAAGGTGCTTTGCTGCTGGAGGTTTTAATGTCGCCCGTCGGACTGATGGTATTCTGCGACTGCAGTACCCTGATCACCTGCTGTACATTGATCCCGTATTGGGAAAGCTTTTCCGAGTTGGACGTAACAGTGATCTGTTCTTTCTGCTCTCCTATACGTTTGATCTTGGAGGCAGCCTTGATAGTACGCAGATGATCTTCCAGCTTCTGTGCGTATTCTTTCAGTTGTACATAGCTGGCGTTATCGCTTTCAATACCTATTACCAGCGCCTCTGTATCACCAAAGTCAGAATTGACGATAGGGCCCTTCACTCCCTGTGGAAAATCGATGGATTTGCCCACCAGCAGCTGGTGCCGCAGCTTACTCCAGAATACGTCAGGGGTTTTGATGCTCTCTTCCAGTTCTACATTCACCACTACCATCCCATCCTGTGTGGTGGAATAGGTTTTATCCTTTCGTACCTCTTCAAACTGGAAGAGGTATTGCTCCAGCTTTTTAGTCACCTGGTCTTCCACCTGTGCTGCATTGGCGCCGGGGAAGTAGGCAATGACAAGTCCCTGCCTGATGGTGATCCTGGGATCTTCCCTGCGCGGCATGTTCAGCAGTGAATTCACACCGACCAGGAATACGAGGAAGAGCACAGACAGGGTGACCTGTTTATATTTCAAGGATTTTTCTACAAAGTTCATGGCCCCGCTTATTTAGTGATGATGACAGATGAGCCGTCATTGAGTTTCTGTTGTCCGCCGGTTACTACCAGTTCTCCGGGAAGAACGCCGGAAGTGATCTCTATCCGGTTGCCTGACAACTGACCCACGCTGACCTTACGTTTAAAAGCTTTGTTCCTGGATTTGTCTATGACATATACATAGCTCTGGTTATCCAGGTCATGTAATACAGCTTCTGCCGGCAATGCCAGTATCTCGCTTGTATGACCGGAAGCTATCTTTATTTCTGCTATCATACCGGGACGTACACGCAGTCCGGGATTACCGAGGTTGATCTTCACCATGAATGCCCGGGAGGCAGGGTCGGCGGCGGCGCCTACTTCGGTTACTTTTCCCGTCAGCGTTTCATTGAGGGCGCCTACAAACACGGTGGCTTCCTGCCCCAGTTTTACATTACTTAACTCACTCTCGGGGATATATGCATTTACTTTCACAGTGTTGATGGCCGATACAACAAATAAGGGTGTGCCCGCTGCCGTTATTTCGCCTACTTCAGTGTTCTTTTTCAGTAATACCCCGCTGATGGGGGAGTAGAGCCTGGTATCTGCCAGGTTCTTTGCCTGTAGTTTCTGCTGTGCTTTAGCTTCCTGCAGTCCAAGGGTGATCTTGGTAAAGTCGCTTTCGCTGATGCTCTTGCGCTCATACATGATCTTCAGGCGGTTAAATTCATCCTGCGCCTTTCCTACGTTTACGTCAGAGATCTCTTTGGCTATGCTATAATTCTGAGCGTCCAGGCTGGCCAGCAGCTGGCCCTCTTTTATGGGTTGGCCTTCGTTGGCGGCTATAAAGTTGACCTTTCCACCTACCATAAAGCCCAGGTGTACCGTCTGGCTGCCTTCAATATTTCCGCTGACAGACGTCTCCCTGACGGTGGAAGTACGGCCGGCTTCTTCTGCAATGACCGGAATAGCACTTTCCGTTGTCTCCTTGTTCCTGTTCTTTGACCCACAGCTGCTGAATATCAGTATTGCGGCCAATAAGGGGTAAGTACATTTCATAATGTATAATTGTTTAAGCAATACAAATTTTACTATCTCATTAAGCTGCCGGAGGCATCTCAACACCTCTCATTCAGGCTGCCGCAGGCAGCCCGAATCCTCCCGAAGAAAAATTTAAACAGTTACAAATGTTCTAAATGGAAACGGGTTAATTTTTATGATACATTAAAAATTGTATCCTTTTGTTTTATCTAAAACAAGTTGGCGGGATAATTGTTGCCTTAGCTTTTCTGTGCACGGATCACACTAAGGGTCTGAGGGGTAATACCCAAATAAGAAGCTATATGCCCAAGCGGAGCACGCAACAGAATATCAGGATGCTTCTCCAGCATACCTTTATAACGTTCCTGCGCCGACTGGAACTGAAACGCATTCATCATATCAGAAAATGATTTCAGAATATCTATCAGCAATAAACGCATCAGTTTCTCAATAGCAGGATGCAGATCAATGTATTTTTCCAGTTCAGGATAAGGAATACTGCGGATAATACTGTTTTCCAACAGCTCCAGACCAAACGGTGTAGGTCTGTTGTAAAAGATGCATTCTATAGGCATAGTGAAGGAATTCTCCTTGAAGAAGTAATGGGTAATATCTTTGGATTCTTTCAGGTAATAGGTACGCATAAGCCCTTCTTCAATAAAATATACCTTCTGGGGATAGCTGTCAGGAAGGAAAAGTCTGTGACCTTTAGACAGCTTTTCAAGTCTGAAGGCCTCATCTAAAGCCGCACATGCCGCTGGTGGTAGTATAGAGGTCTTATTCAGAAAAGTGCTCAGGTCCATAAAGGCAAGATAGTACTTAATTTTCAGCCGCGCAGCGTGAGAGATCTTCTTCAGAAAATCTTTTCAACCCACCACAGATCAACCCAAAATCCGTGATTTGTCCCATAAAAACCTCAATAATTCCCTTTCTTATAAATGCAACATCGTTACATTTATACCATGAAGAACACACTATTCGAAGTAGCTATTATCGGCGGAGCCTCAGCCGGCCTGTCCGCTGCACTAAGCCTTGGCCGTTCCGCAAGGAAAACAGTTATTTTCGATACCGGCAATCCCCGGAACAAACCCGCCGCACACGCGCAGAACCTGTTCACCCGGGATGGCACCCCGCCATTGGAATTGCTGTCCATTGCACGTGAGCAGCTAAAGAAATATCCTTCTGTAGAGATCAGGAAGGAAAAGGTAATAACTGCCGTAAAGGGGGGAGACAGGTTCCTGCTCACGACAGCAAAAGGAGAGGAGTATGAGGTAAGGAAAGTAATATTAGCTACTGGTGTGAAAGACCTGCTGCCTGAAATTCCCGGCGTCAGTGAGCTCTGGGGCAATAAAGCCATTCATTGCCCATACTGCCATGGTTGGGAAACAAAAGACGGCCCGGCAGCCATTATCGGCAATGACGCAGCTGTTGCCCATCAGGCGCCGCTTATCCTGAACCTGAACAAGGAGCTGACTATCTTCACCAACGGGAAAAGCACTGCCGACATCGAGCCATTACAGCGAAAAAGTATCCGGGTCATCGAAACCCCGGTAACAGCCGTAAAAGACGATGGAGAAGGAATAAGGATAGTACTGGCGGACGGGACGGAACATTATAAACGTGTGGCGTATGTCAGACCACTGAAACTCTTATTCAACAACGAACTGGCCGTACAGCTGGGCTGTGAACTGGATGAAGAAGGTGCCGTAAAGGTAAGCGAGTTCCAGGAAACCACTGTACCAGGTGTATTAGCCGCAGGAGATATCTCACATCCCCGCATGCACCAGGTCTCTATGGCCGCTGCCGGCGGACATAAAGCCGGGGGCTTCTGTAACGGACAACTATGCCAGGAAGACTTCGGATCATTTTAACCTGCCGGAGGCCGGTTACACTAAAAAACCGCGATTTGTCCAACAAAAGGCTGTATTTGTTCAGTTTTCGGGAAGAGTGACTGCTGTATTTTTGTACAGTTAAAATATTTAGTTGCAAACATTTGTAACAGTTGTAGGTTTAAGCAACACACCGGCACATTCCTGTACCGGTGTTCTTTTTTAATCACTCCATTTCCAGTCCCTGATATCAGGCATATCTTCCAGGCATTCCCTGATGTAAATAGCATGCGCCCTTAACTGATCTTCAAAGTGCGCAATCATGGCAGCACCGTTTTCCTGCTTCCCTTCCGCCCGTTGAATAGCCGCAATGGCCAGATGAAAACGGCTGATCTTATTCAACACCACCATATCGAAAGGAGTTGTGGTAGTACCCTCTTCCATAAATCCCCTCACATGAAAACGCTCCGGGTTAGGACGGCCATGCACCAGGTCATGAACGATCCGTACATAACCATGAAATGCAAAGATCACAGGAACGTCCTCCGTAAAAAGAGCATTGAACAGACCGTCTTCCAGCCCATGTGGATGATATTCCTTCGGAGAAAGCGCCATCAGGTCCACTACATTCACCACTCTTACTTTCAATCCCGGCAACTGCCGGCGCAACAGCCAGGCTGCAGCCACTGTTTCCAGCGTAGGCACATCTCCCGCACAGGCCAGCACAATATCAGGTTTGCTATTACCATCATTACTTGCCCACTGCCAGACAGAAGCCCCCTGGGTACAGTGCTCAACAGCATCCGCTATATTAAGCCATTGCAGAGCGGGCTGTTTACCTGCCACTACCAGGTTCACATAGTTCTTACTGCGCAGGCAATGGTCCATGACAGATAATAGACAGTTGGCATCCGGTGGAAAATAGATACGGATAACATTACTTTTCTTGTTGACAACAGTGTCGATAAATCCCGGCCCCTGGTGACTATACCCGTTATGGTCCTGCCTCCAGCTATGGGAAGTCAGCAGGTAGTTCAGTGAAGGCAGATCCTTCCGCCACGGTATTTCCCTGCATGTTTTCAGCCATTTGGCGTGCTGGTTGAACATGGAGTCTATGATAGTCACAAACGCTTCATAACAGGGAAAAATACCATGCCGGCCGGTAAGAAGATACCCTTCTAACCAACCCTGGCAGAGGTGCTCACTGAGAACTTCCATCACGCGGCCTTCGGGCGATATATGTTCATCCCCCGCTTCCGTTCTTTCCATAAAACAACGGTCTGTTGCATCAAAGACAGCATTCAGCCGGTTGGAACTGGTCTCATCCGGACAGAAAAGCCGGAAGTTGGCGGCTGCCTTGTTCAGCCTGAAAATATCTCTCAGCATCTTACCCAGCTCACGGGTACTTTCCCCCGTCGTAACACCGGGATGCGTGATCTGCAACGCATAAGAAGTAAATTCCGGAACACGCAGAGGAGCTACGTTATTCCCACCATTGCTGTACGCCTGGGTCCCCATCCGTTTATTGCCTGCAGGGGCCAGTGCTGCCAGGTTAGATTGTAACCGGCCCTCGGGCGAGAATAACCGTTGCGGTTCATAACTTAACAGCCATTGTTCCAGCAGCGCCAGCTGGTCCTGGTCATGACGCACATCGGCCAGCGGTACCTGGTGAGCCCGGAAAGTCCCCTCAATTTTCCTGCCCTGCCAGATAGTAGGGCCCGTCCATCCCTTCGGACTACGCAATATGATCATAGGCCATTGCTCCTGCCTGCCCTTTTTATGATTATGCCTCGCCTGCTCCTGTATCATACGTATACGGCTATATGCAGTATCCAGCGCTGCTGCCATCTCCCAGTGAACAGTCTCCATATCGTCAGATTCAACAAAGAAAACCTCAAAACCATAACCGTTAAAAAGCTGTGTGAGGGATGTATCATTCATTCTGCCCATGACAGTAGGACTGGATATCTTATACCCGTTCAGATGCAGGATAGGCAGCACCGCACCATCCCTTGCAGGATTCAGAAAACACTGGAACTTCCAGCTGCCTGCAAGCGGCCCGGTCTCTGCTTCACCATCGCCTATCACACAGACTGCCAGCAGATCCGGATTATCAAATACCGCTCCTGTAGCATGGGCCAGGGAATATCCCAGCTCTCCGCCTTCATGAATAGAACCGGGTGTATGAGCGCTCACATGACTGGGAATGCCCCCGGGAGTGGAAAATTGCCGGAAGAACAGACGCAGCCCCCGTTCATCCTGTGTTATATCCGGGTAGATCTCCGAATAAGAACCTTCCAGGTATGTATTGGCCAGTATGGCCGGAGCCCCATGCCCCGGCCCGCAGATGTACAGTACGTCAGCATCAGTATTGCGTATAAGACGGTTCAGGTGCACGTAAATAAAGTTCAGCCCAGGCGATGTTCCCCAATGCCCCAGCAGGCGTGGCTTAATATGTTCCGGTCTTAATGGTTCCTTCAGCAGCGGATTATCCTGCAGGTAGATCTGTGCAGCAGCCAGGTAGTTGGAAGCCTGCCAGTAGTGGTGCATATCTTTCAACAGATCTTGTGTGATGCTCATCATAAGTGCTGATTTTAATGTGAATGCAGCCAATGTTGTGTATGCTGCGCAATAATGATCTCTTCGTTGGCAGGAATAATGCGGATAGTAACAGGACTGCCTGTAGGTGAAACGATATCTGACGCCTTTTTGTTTGCTGCTGTATCCAGCTGTATGCCTAAGAATGATAGTCCATCACAGATCCTTTCCCTTATAACCGGAGCATGTTCTCCTATCCCGCCTGTAAAGACAAGCGTATCTATACCACCGGCCGCAGCAGCCAGGGCGCCAATATATTTTTTAGCCTGGTAACAGAAAAGGGAAATGGCTTCCGCCGCTTTGGGATCAGTATTCTCCTGTTCCAGCAATGTTCTGATATCTGAAGCGCCGCCTGATATTCCTTTCAGTCCGGCCTGTTTGTTCAGCAGCTCGTTAAGCGCCCTTTCCCCGATAAAATGCTTTTCTTTCAGCAGGTAAAGGATCACACCCGGATCAATATCCCCTGAACGGGTGCTCATGACCAGCCCGCCGGCAGGCGTCAGCCCCATCGTCGTATCCAGGCTTTTGCCATCCCGCATCACTGCCATGCTGGCCCCATTGCCCAGATGCGCCATAATGATCTTCCCATCAGCTTCCTGTGGCGCATTTTGCTTCAGTTGTTGAAAAATATACTCATAGGATAATCCATGAAAACCATACCTGATAATGCCTCTGTCCCATAGGTAGCGGGGCAGGGCAAAATGTTTGGCAGCAAAAGGCATGTCCCGGTGAAAGGCAGTATCATAACAAAGTACCTGTGGAATATCCCGATAGGCTGTTTCAAAAGCCCGGATAGCTATCAGCTCCGGAGGCAGATGTTCAGGAGCCAGGGGTACCAGCTCTTCAAGGTGTGCCAGCAATGCAGAAGTTACTTTCTCCGGCAGAAAATGTCCCTGTCCGCCCTGTACTATACGGTGCCCTATAGCCTTCAGCCTGTAAGGAGTGAAGCTTTCCTGTATAAGCTTCAGCAGGAACTGTATAGCAGCCCGGATATCTGTAACCGGTTCCTGTATCTCTTCTGCCAGCTGCCCCGTAGGATCTTTCAATATAATGGTGCTTTCCCGCCCTATATCGCGGATATTGCCCGAAGAGATGAGCGAGAGGTCATCATGGTTGAATAAAGCGAATTTGAGGCTGGAAGAGCCGCAATTAATGGTGAGTATGAACGGTGTCTGTTGCTCCATATCTGCAGGGTTTGTTCTGGCATAAATTTTTCCCGGTACAGATTATTAAATCAATTGTATGCCAGACGCTATCTCAGCTCCGTTCATCCCGGTACAGTACACCGGAGAGGAAACGGAAACATCAGAAGAAATGCAGGCGCCCAATGAACAGGCCGCTAAAACATTATTTCAGTCGGCCGTTCGCAGATTGCAACAGGTCAATAACTGGGGCGAGATCTGTGGCACATTATCCTCATCATTCCAGCTGGTAGATAAGACCGGTGAAGAAACAGATGAAGCCGCGAATGCCGGTTTATATATCCGTATAGATATACCCGGACCAGCTACAAGAGCAGGTAAAGGGTACGACTGGGTAGTGATAGAACAGATGGAACATGTGGTATTGAATGATCACCAGGAAGTGTTTTTCATACGTGCCAGGCCTACCGGCCACCCCTCACAGAAAAATGCAGGTACTGCCCATTTCCTGAAAGAAGAAGCTACCAGCTCCTTTGTGGTGTCGAGAGACTATAAAACAGTTACAGCTACCGTATTTGGACGCAATGAAGTGCCTAATGCCGCTGAAGTGGAAGATATTGCAGATAAGGTGCGGAATGTCGTGGTAGGGCTTACCGGTGCAATAGGCGTGTCAAAACTGCAATGGAAAGCTTTGGTGAAAGCGTTGCTGGCAGAATAAAACGCATTGGGTTGACCGCAAACCCCGCCAATTTTAACCGGCCGTAGGCCAAATCCCCCTTAAAAAAAGAGGTTTCGCCGAAGGCGAAACCTCTTTTTTTAAGCAGTTTAAAATATCTAATCTATTCTTTATACCCCGGAATAAAGATCTCCCCGGTAGTCTTATCCATATAACCAACCTCACCACTCTGCACCTGTACCAGCAATGCGTTCCTCGCCTTATCCTCATCAAGCACAGCTTTCAGCACTGGCTTTTTCATTTCAGTAAGGTCATCAGCTCTCAGCACACCAACCTTGCCTCCCAGGAAAGTTTCAACACAGGCATAACGGCCAATATTATCTTCCCGGTACTTTACATTATCGTAGATCAGCGGTACTATCACCTTCCCTTTCAGATCAATAATGCCGGCCTTATTATCTTTCACCGCCTTGATCTTAGTGGGAAACTTCTTTTCCGCCGGGTTATAGGATAAATATTCAAGAGCGGTATATCCTTTTATTTCAGTGCTGTCCAGTACCTGGGCTTTCCGGAATCCACGGTTTTCGAGAGATAATAACCATTTATCATTACCCAGCTTGGTAATGTAAACGTCCCTGTCACGTGTCCTGCCTTCCGTTTCTTTCTCGAAGACAGACGCTTTGGGCGCCGTATAATCCTCATCTTCACTGCGCGCTGTCTTTTCGAATTCTTTGGCCAGCGGTTTACCGGATATCTCAAAGTAAGAGATAGTTTCGCCGGATACAGCCCTGATAAAAGGATGTTTGGCAGTATACCTGGCTTCTACCTCATCGTATTTAACAGGCAGGATCTCATTGCCGGTGGCTGCATCCGCAACACCGTATTTTTCCTCTACACTTACAATAATTTTATCTTTCAGCTCAGCTTCGTAGAAAAACTCAACATCGTCATAAGCAAATTTTTTACCTGCCAATTCACCGGTGGCAGTATTTACTATACCTACTTTCCCTTCTTTTTTAACAGCAAGGAAATTCTCTCCGGGAGAAACAGGCGCCTGGTGAGGAAATGCCTCAAATACAAGAGAGCCTAGCTGCTTACCCGCTTTGGCATCCAGCAGCACATAACCTTTTGCCGGTACCCTGCCAATAGCAGTGCCGTTTGAAAGGATATAAGGAATATCATTGAAAGAGCAGGAAAATACTACTTTCCCCGTCCGGTGGATCAACCCTACTTTCTTCCCGCTTTCCACACGGGCATAATCTCCCTCAAAAGGATGTATGCTGTCAAACTGTGGTTCCAGGAGAACGGCGCGGTTCTTATTGGTCAGTCCCCATTGGGATTTCACCGCATAAGGATAAAGACCGTTCTGTGCTTTGCACCAGAGGCTGACAAACAGAACGGGCAGGAAATAAAAGGTTTTCATAGGCTTATGATTAATGTATCAAGCAAATATAAATTATTTTAATATATTCTTTCTCCTATAAACTTTCAGCTTTCTCAACAACCGCAAACCTGCAACCTCCTCAAAAATTCAAACTACCATAACATTAACAGAAAATCGGTTGCATGAAGAATCCCTAATTTTACCCCCTATGAAACGTTTTTGCTTATTCTTTTCTATTCTCCTCTGGATCACACAACTGAAAGCCCAGGACACAACACAACAAATAGCTGGCGGCATTAAAAACAGCACGACACAACAAGACAAGCCATATGTCATCATGATCTCCGTAGATGGATTCCGGTATGATTATGCCGACAAGTACAACGCAACAAACCTGCTGCGCCTCTCCGGTGGGGGAGTAAGAGCCACAGCCATGCAACCTTCCTGGCCATCACTGACCTTTCCCAATCATTACTCCCTTGTAACCGGGCTTTACCCGGCGCATCACGGGTTGGTTGATAATACATTCTACGACCGTCAGCGGAAAGAGGAATACAGGGTAGGCTCAAAAAGCGTAACAGACGGCAGCTGGTACGGAGGTACGCCTTTATGGGTACTGGCAGCACAGCAGCAGATGGTGAGCGCCAGCTATTTCTGGGTAGCTTCTGAAGCAGAGATCAAAGGAATACGCCCGGCCTACTACTATAAGTATCACGAAAAAACAAATATAGACAGTCGCATACAGACCGTGGTAGACTGGCTCAGATTACCTGCAGCAGATAGGCCTCACCTTATTACATTCTATTTCCCCGAAGTTGATCATAGCGGACATTGGGCCGGACCAGATACCGACAGCACCCTCAAAATGGTGAAATTTGTAGATGAAAGCATCGGGAAACTGGTGAAGGCTGTAGATAAACTGCATCTGCCGGTCAATTATATCCTTGTTTCCGACCACGGAATGACCTGGGCAGATACAACTATCACACACAGGATCACCATTCCGCCTGCTTTCATTCAGGACCTTACAGTCGCCCCCGGCAGTGAAAAGATCATGTTGTATGGCAGTAATCAACAACAGATCAGGAAAGCATACGATTCTCTCAACCTGCATCGTAACCATTATACCGTATACCTTAAAAATGACATGCCCGCCAGATGGCATTACGGCCAGGAAGACAGGTACAACCGCATAGGCGATATCCTGCTGGTAGCTGAACCCGGATATATCTTCTGGAATAGCACAGGCAGAGTCTATCCCGGTCATCATGGTTATGACAATAACCTCGCAGATATGCATGCCGTTTTTATGGCCTGGGGACCGGCATTCAAACCACATACCCATACAGGTACTTTTGAGAACGTACACGTCTACCCACTGGTAGCTCAGTTGTTAGGACTGCATATCACTGAACCCATTGATGGCAAATTGGACGTATTAAAATCTATCTTAAAATGATACCACTATAAAAAAGCCCGCCCGCAAACCATATCATTTCAGGCTTTTCAGCTTTGTACAGCAAAAAATTCCATAAAAGCCGCCGCAGGCGTCACCGTTCAAAAATCGCTTCCGCCTTTGGCGAAAGCAATTTTTGAACGCAGTTCCTCCCCCTGTTCCCACTCAAAAACATTTTACATTACCTTTGCAGGGTGAATACATCGAGCCTCTTATGGTACAATAGTGATGCTGACTTCGACAAGTTATATCCCGAAAGGATACAACGTTTATCTGACCGGCACTGGACACCGATAGATGTAGCCCGCAAAGCAGCTGCTTTCCTGGCAAACGCCCCGGGAAAAAGAGTACTTGATATCGGTAGCGGAGTCGGGAAATTTTGCCTGATAGGAGCACATTTTTTCCCTCTGGTTTCATTTTATGGAATAGAGCAGCGCGAAGAGCTATACCGCCATGCCGTAGACGCGCAGGTAGCCACACATATTAAGAATGCGATGTTTCTTCACGGGAATTTAACACAAACAGACCTGAGTTCTTACGATAATTTCTATTTTTACAATTCCTTTTTCGAAAATCTGGATGAACGGGACCCGATAGATAACCAGTTTGATTATTCTATCAGCCGGTATCTTTACTATTCCCGTTACCTGTTCAATGCCCTGGAAAGAAGGCCTGCAGGAACCAGGTTAGTATTTTATCACAGCCTCGGAGATGAGGTGCCTTCCGCTTACCAGCTGGTAGACGCCTCTGACGATATGTTATTAAGAATGTATATTAAACGATAAAGAAAAGATTGGTTTTATTAAAACAAGAACAGATGACTTCAGATTTAGCAGAATTCGTGATCGAGCAATTGAAGATAGCCAGGGAGGATAAAGAAGTGGAAGCAGTGATAGCTGCATCTGTAAAAGACGTAAACGGCGGCAGCAAAGGTTATTTTAATAAATTGGAAGAAGTAATAGGCCGTATTTCACCGCTGGACTGCAACAGCCGGCAGTGGCGCAATTTCAGGGTAGCCCTGATCTGCCTGCGCAACCAGGCAATGCGTGCCGTGGAAGCCTGACCCGGAAGGATATCCTCTAATCCTTTACGGCTTCCAGGATATGTTTTACCATCTCGTCCATAGCGTTGTTTTCTATCCATCTTACTACAGCCACCAGGTCATGCTGCGGATCTACGTAAATGAAATTGGTACCATTACCTATATGTACAAATGCTCCCGCCGGAGCTGATGGCAGCAATTGCCTGTCCGTATTCAGGAACCAGTTCATATAACCATATGTAGGTTTGGCAGCTGTTGGTGTAAGGGATTGTTTTACCCATTGAGCGGAGATCAGCTGTTTTCCGTTCCAGTTACCCTTATGCAATGTCAGCAATCCAAACCTCGCCATATCATAGGCATTGATGAACATACCGCCTCCCCAGTGACCGCCCCCGCTGACAGATTGCACAGCAACACCATCCAGCACTATCCAGGAGTTACGGTAACCATTCCACCGCCAGGTATCAGACGCACCTATTTCATCCATTATAGCAGTTTTCAGCACCTGTGGCAATGGCTTACGCCATACACTGGTAGCAGCCAGCGCCAGGGCATTCACCCTCACATCATTGTATTTCCATACCGTACCCGCAACATTCCGCTTACGGGTACGCCATTCCGCCGCATTCCCTTCCGGCCTGTCAGCCCAGTCAGGCTTCCCCCATAAAGTACCTTCCCAGTCACTCGTCTGCCTTAACATCACATCCCATGTCAGGGTACGGTTATGCTCACTGTTGAAAGGATACAGCAATGCCGGCTGACCAGGATGATCATGACTATTGCCCCCCACAGGATCATATATTTCTACCGGCGGAACATACCCGGCTACGGTATCGTATACACTACCTATCAGCTTCCGGTCTACCGCCAGCCCTACTACTACAGACAGGAAGCTTTTGGTAACGCTATGCGTCATATCTACCCTGTAGGGCTCTCCCCATTCAGCTACTACATATCCCTTGTAAATGATCAGCCCCGTGGCATCTCCCCGGGTAGTAAAAGGCCCTATGCCTTCACTGAAAGGTTCCTTCCCAAAACCCAGCGCCTGCGCCAGCTCCATATCGCGGGGCGCTTTGGATTCATTGCTCTTCGCATATTGCACAGCTGCGTTCAGCTTGGCGGAATCCAGCCCCAGGGTAACGGCCGGCCGGTGCTGCCATTCCCCTTTAGGAGGAAAATAACCGACCTGGGCATGTAGCTGGCCGATAACCAGCAGTAAAGCAATGGTAAGAATGTGTTTCATGTTTATCGTATCACGGAGGCTTGCAGCCGGTAATATTTATAATAAAAAAGTGTAAACGCAAGTAGTACTACAACAGGTGTTAACCACCAGATCAGACCATACAGGATCAGCCATACCATCACCAGGAAGAGCAGAAAAGTACGGAAAAGAAATTTGTTCATCTTCAATCCTGAAAGGAATAAAAGACCGCGGAAAAATAATGCAGTACCTGTTCCGAATAACAGTAGTCCCGTAGCTGTAAAGAAGTCCACACGGATATACAGCCAGATGATCTCCGGAACTAATAATACCAGGAAGGTGATGCTGAAGTTGAGAAATAACCGGTACCGCCTATAAGGCATATTACGTGCAAAGCCCAGGAAGGTCTCTTCAAAATAATGTGCTTTGTATATCAGTACCACATGGGTCATTATCACTGTCAGCATAACAATACCCGCGGCCCTCGCATCCAGTCGTATATCCTCAAAAAGATAGAATAACCCGGTAGCTGCAATAGATATGGACAGCAGTTTGGTAATGAGGTAAGCCAGTTTTCCCTTATCCGAAAGATGATAAAGAAAAAGAGAAAAGAAAGGCTTATTCCTGTTGCCCGATAATCTGATAATAAAAGAAAAGCGCTTCCCGTCCCTGAAACGGTTCACCATAAGAACATATGCTGCTGCACTGAGCATTGTCAGGAACAATATATAAAGTAATATGATCAGGGGTATGGTATAATGTTGATGGATGATGCCTATTACCAGGGCAAACAGTGCATAGATAATAGCAGGTATATTGATAAGCAGCTGTACAAAGAACCAGCTTTTGAATTGTTTTACTCTGTTCAGGGAAGTGCTGCTGTAAAAGAGAAATTGGTGTTCATCCATCAGTAGCAGTCCTGCAGCAAACTGCCAGCTTTTCACCGTGTAGATCATCAGCAGCGCAAAAAAAAGCAGCATGATAGTAGGAGAGGTGATCAGTGTTATGGTGATGATCAGCTGGAAATAGGTGAGAGCGTCGGTTGGTAATGTACCGGCGGTTTTAATAAAAAAGCAGTAGTTAATAACTGTTACAAACAGGAACAGTAAAGCGCCTGCATGTGCGCGATAAAATCCCTTACCGAATATTTTTACCAGTGCTTTTGTCAGCGGACCAGCCATCAGGAAATGAATTTAATGGTTTTATCATCGACCAGTATTTCCTTTGTTACAGGCAAGCCATCTTGCTGTAGGGACTGATGGGAGGAAAGGAAAAAGTTAACTCCCTGCTGATGTTTCTCGGCAATCCAGCCGTAAAGTATCCTGAGCGATTCCTGGTCTATGGTGATCAGCGGTTCATCCAGCAATATCAGTTCCGGGTTGCCCATAAAGGCAAGTACCAGGGAGAGTTTCTTTAACATACCGCTTGAATAGGTACCTAACGGGCGATGCAGGTAAGGCTGCATATGCATGCTTTCCACAAAATATTCTTCCTGTTTGGCAGGTGCGTTCTTGGATGCCGCAAATAATGCGATCATTTCCTTTCCTGTAAGGAACTCCGGGAATACCGGTTCCGCCTCTGCGAAATTTACCCGCTCACGGTAGGCGATGGTTTGCTTTTTCGGGCTGATATTGTCGTTTAACCGGATATCGCCATCAAAATCAAGTATTCCCGCCAGGACTTTCAATAAAGTGCTTTTTCCGGAACCATTAGAGCCTTTTATCCAGTAAATACCCGGTGCAATGGTCATATCGTCTATGGCCAGGACCGGGTGGTTATCATAATTCTTACGGAACTTGATGAATTGCAGCATATGTCTAAGATATAATATTATTCTGCAATGTGCATGATGATTTCTTTGAATCTCTCTTTAAATCCTTTAGGCTGCGCGCAGCGCAAAATCTCTCTCAAAAATTGCTTTTGCTGAAGGATGGTAAAAGCAATTTTTTTGAACAGCCTCTTCGCCCTTAATCAACAAAATGTTTGAATTTTGCAATCTTTAGTTTGTTTATCATAATTTTTGGATTCCCCTTCCATTTATTTTTGTACAAAGATGAATCATACCCCCTCAGCAAGGAAAGTAGGAGATCATTTCATCACGTTATCAACGTTTTATCTAGATGGAGACAACAGAAACCTTAGAAGATTTTTACCGGAATAAACAGCTGGCCCTGCCTGAGCATCTGCAGCAGGACAACGGCCATTTCAACGTATTCAGGCTGGAAAATAACAGGGGAAACCGTAGTGCCCCGCCCAAATACAGCCGCCGGGCTTTTTACAAGATCAGCCTGGTAAGAGGGCACAGTATTTTTCATTACGCAGACAAAAGCATAGAAGTATCCGGAACTACCCTGATATTCTTTAATCCAAAGGTACCCTATACCTGTCAGCCGTTATCAGAAGATACCACCGGTTACTTCTGCATTTTCAGGGAAGGCTTCTTCACAGAGAGAATGCGCGGAAGCATCAATGACTTCCCCATGTTTGCTCCCGGTGGGAAACCTGCTTACTTCCTGAATGATGAACAGGATAAACAGGTGAGTGGCATCTTTGAGAAGATGCTGGAAGAGATAGGCTCACAGTATAAGTACAAGTTCGATCTGTTAACTAACTATGTTACAGAAGCAATACATTATGCATTGAAGATGGATCCTTCAGAAACATTATATCATCATGCAGATGCAAAATCACGCATCACATCTGTATTTACTGAGTTACTGGAAAGACAGTTCCCGATAGAATCTCCCGATCAGCGTTTTGAAATGCGTTCTGCCAATGATTTCGCCAAACAACTGGCTGTACATGTTAATCATTTAAACAGGGCTATTAAAGAAACTACCGGCCGTACTACAACAGAACACATCTTCGAAAGACTGGCATCAGAAGCTAAGAGTCTGTTAAAGCATACTGACTGGAATATCTCTGAGATCAGCTATTGCCTTGGATTTGAGGAGCCTGCACACTTCAATAAGTTCTTTAAAAAACAGGTAGCGCTGACACCATCAGCATACAGGTCTTTTTAATGTTTGAAAGAGACAACTATCAGTTTGAAAGGTACAACGATTATGGAGAGGTGTCATAGTAACTTTGTAACATCAAAACGAAAACACTATGACACAGCAGAAAAAAGTATGGTTCGTTACAGGCGCTTCCAAAGGATTGGGCCTGGTAATAGTAAAGCAGCTGCTTGCCCAGGGATACCTGGTAGCAGCAACATCAAGAAAGGTAGAAGATCTGAGCAATGCAGTAGGTAGTAATGATAATTTCCTCCCACTGACTGTCGATCTTAAAACAGAAAAAAGTGTAGCCGATGCTCTTGCAGCTACTGTACAGAAGTTTGGCAGGGTAGACGTGATCGTGAATAATGCAGGTTACGGGCTGGTAGGTGGTCTGGAAGAGCTTTCCGACCAGGAAGCACGGGAGAATTTTGAAGTGAATGTATTCGGTGCATTGAATGTGATCAGGCAGTCTTTGCCTTACCTGAGAAAACAAAGTTCAGGGCATATCTTTAACATTTCTTCCATTGCTGGTTTCACAGGTTCTTTCCCCGGCTTTGGTATCTATTGTGCAACAAAGTTTGCGCTGACAGGTCTTACTGAATCATTGCGTGCAGAGGTGGCTCCTTTCGGCATCCATGCAACAGAAGTAGCCCCTGGATATTTCAGGACTAACTTCCTGGCATCAGATTCCCTGGTAGTTCCTAAAAACCAGATAGCTGAGTACCAGAATATACGCGACATACAGAATGCGCATACAGGACCGATTAACGGAAATCAGCAGGGCGATCCTGAAAAAGCTGCACTGGCTCTTATTAAGGTAGCAGAAGATGAAAATCCGCCGCTGCACCTGTTCCTCGGACAGGATGCCTATGATCTGGCTTATCAGAAGATAGAAGCAACAAAGAGTGATCTGGAAGCCTGGAAGCAGGTAACTGTATCAACAGCCTTCTAATACAGGAATGCCATAAGGCATCCAATAATGATTATATTATGGTAGATACGGAGACACTGGAGGAATTTTATAAAAGGAAGTTCAATTGGCTGCCAGATAACCTGAAACAGGACATAGGTCATTTTAATGTATTCCGGCTGGAGGATTTGCAGGGACCGAAAGCGAAACCGGTGAAATACAGCCGGAAGGATTTTTATAAGATAAGTCTCATAAGAGGCAGCAACCGTTATCATTATGCTGATAAAAGCATAGAGATCACCGGTACTACGCTGATGTTCTTTAATCCGCAGGTGCCATATACCTGGGAATCTTTATCTGACGATAAAACGGGTTTCTTCTGCATCTTTAAGGACCCGTTTTTCACCGAAAAGATGAGGGGACATATCAATGACCTGCCAATGTTCCGGATGGGAGGGAAGCCCGCCTATTTCCTTAATGAGGCGCAGGACCGTGTAATAAGTGATATTTTCCTGAAGATGATAGAAGAGATTTCCTCAGACTACCTGTACAAGTACGATCTGCTGAGGAATTACGTGACGGAGATCATTCACTTTGCGATGAAGATGGAACCGGCAGAAGCTTTATACCAACATCCGGATGCCAGGTCCCGTATCACTACCATATTTTCTGAACTGTTAGAGCGGCAGTTCCCCATAGAATCTCCCGCACAACGATTCTCTTTACGCTCTGCCAACGATTTTGCACAGCAGCTGGATATTCATGTCAACCACCTGAACAGGGTCATAAAAGAAACCACAGGTAAAACTACCTCCGAACTTATCTTCGAACGACAAATATCCGAAGCCAAGGCCCTGTTAAAATACACTAACTGGAACATTGCGGAGATCAGTTATTGCCTGGGGTTCGATCAGCCTGCTCACTTCAACAACTTTTTCAAGAAAAGGACCAGTCTGACGCCCTCTGCTTTCAGAATTGGATAAAAGCTATTTGCTGCCGACTGAAGGGCGAAAAGATCGCTCAAAATACTTTTAAACGTTCATCTGTACGCAGCGCAAATATCCTCATCAAAATGCTTTCATAGCAGAGCTGGTTTCTTCCCTTCAAAAATGCTTTTGCCACCGACCAGATTTCTTTTCTTCAAAAACTGCTTTTAAACTTTCAGCCGCGCGCAGCGCAAAAATATACTCTCAAAAATGCTTTCGCCGAAGGCGAAAGCATTTTTGAGAGTATTCTACATTATAAAAAAAATAAAGCTGGTACCCTGACAGATTTCCCTTAAATTGACACAAGAAGCAGGACAGACAATAGCTTTAAAAACTTGTAGATAGCTCCGCTACATCTGCGATTTAAAACAAATTTGAAAAATTGGGTATAGATTTTTGGTTATTTAAAAACTATTCCTATCTTTGCAATCCCAACGAAAAAACAACGGTTCTTTTAGCGGGTAAGTTCTTATGATAAGCGGAAGTAGCTCATTTGGTAGAGCACGACCTTGCCAAGGTCGGGGTGGCCGGTTCGAGCCCGGTCTTCCGCTCAGTACAAAGCTTCCAAATTGCTGATGCAGTTTGGATTTTTTGTTTACAGGATACCCGGGTGGTGGAATTGGTAGACACGCGGGACTTAAAATCCCGTTCCCAGCAATGGGAGTGTGGGTTCAACTCCCATCCCGGGTACATTGAAGCTGGCGCTTCGAAATAGTTGATAAAAAAGGCATCGCGAGAGCGGTGCCTTTTTTGTTTGTATAAGATTGGCTATATTTCTATTGGTAGATTTTTCCTTTCATAATTCACTTTTGCTTCGTATGAGTAGTTACCAGCTTCAAATAATAGACGAAAGCTTATTGCAACAATTCAAGGATAAGGTTGATGCAAAAGCACTTGCTACTACTTTTTCAGCATTAGAGGATGCCGAATTATCTAATGGTAATTTCAGTTTTTATACATCGGTCGCTTCAGTATATTCCAGTAAAATCGAAGGCGAGCCTGTCGAGTTAGATTCATACATAAAGCATAAACGGTTTGGCATTGAATTTCAGCCAGATTATACAAGGAAAATTGATGACTTATATCTTGCGTATCAATTTGCCAAAGATCATGTACCCACTAAAGAGAATATCTCAAAGGTGCATAGCATACTAGCTAAACATATTCTATCCAGCAATTGGCAGGGACGTTTCAGAAATCAGAACATGTATGTCACCACAGAGGATGGAAGAATTGAGTATGTCGCAGCTTCACCATTTATAGTTAATGCTGAAATGGAAAAACTATACGGTGACATGGCATTCCTGATGAAACAAAATTTGGACATACAGGAGATTTTTTATTTCTCCAGCATGATTCACCTTGTTTTTGTGAAGATACACCCATGGAATGATGGCAACGGCAGAAGTGCCAGGTTACTGGAGAAATGGTTTCTGGCACAACAGCTAGGACCCAAAGCATGGTTTGTACAATCTGAAAAATATTATTACATGCATCACCAGGAATACTACAGTAATATCAGATTGCTTGGACTCGAATATGACATACTAAACTATAGCGCAGCTATACCTTTTTTGCTGATGTTGAGCAAAGCTGTGCTGGAGCCTGGGGAGTAAAGTTTTAAATAGATACCCGGGTGGTGGAATTGGTAGACACGCGGGACTTAAAATCCCGTTCCCAGCAATGGGAGTGTGGGTTCAACTCCCATCCCGGGTACATTGAAGCTGGCGCTTCGAAATAGTTGATAAAAAAGGCATCGCGAGAGCGGTGCCTTTTTTGTTTGAAGATTCAATAGTTCAACTTCTCTGGATAGCTTTTTTGATATAACTATCCTTAGCAACCACCTTTGCGAGGGGGATGCTTATAAATTACTTTACCATCTCGTTCTGCATATTCGCCCGATACTATTGGATAGGCATACTTGGGCGCGTACGATACGCTATGGCTTTTTATAATTATTTTGTCGTTAACCTTCAGACTACGTAGCTGCTGAGGCTCACCGTCAAACCTGAGAATATAATCGTCACCATTAATTCTGCCCATTACTCCGAAACCTAATAATGAGCCTGGCGGAAGAGAAAGAGAGGTTACAACCGCCTCCATATTGGTATAATCCTTAATGTACTTCCTTATTTTAGCAGCACCGGCATACACTTTCTTTCCTTCGGGAGACGCTTCCCATTTTTTGAACTTTATACCTTCGGGGGTAGCCTCCCATATTTTCATTGCTGCCCTCCTTTCAGCATCAGTAAGCGGTTTTGGAGATGACTTTTTAGGAGCTTCATTTTTAGTTTCGCGATTAGCAAATACTAGTCCGCTTACCACAACCAGCAATAAGATCAGTGCATAAATTACCTTTTTCATAATGTTTGTGTGTTAATTAAATAATTATATAGATTCTGTTGTTAAACTATCTGCTGCATACTTTTTTAGATATCGCGTTGGTAAAGCGACCATCTTAGCGCCAGGTTTCTGCTGAGCCTGTGCGGGATAGTGAATTAGGTCCTGTGAGTAGATGAGCAGGCTGTTCAAAACGGTTCCTTTATTTTTCATATCCTATTAAAATTTGATACAGCGAACCTACTTTAATCCTTTCAGCTTGAATGGATAAGGATTGTAAATTAAAATGTAAACTTTGTAAATTATTGTAATAAGTACCCTGAACCTTTAGGAATTCGTTGCCTAAGATCGTCCCTGGCTGCAAAAAAGGTCGCTGCTACCTGAGATGGACGATGAACGGATTGCGACGCAACGAAGATGCCCTGGAAACCGGAAGCTGGTACCCAAACAATCTACGCTGCCAACTTGATTTCATATGGTGACGCTCTCTTAACTTGAAATAGCCACTATTTGACAAGAAAATTGCTATAACTTAATAGGAAATTGATCTTACATTTACTTGAAAAGGATAGATTTTGTATTAAAATAAAGTTATCATGAGAGACCTGATCAATCATAAGGATTATGAAGGGATCAAAAAAGCGCTTGCTCAAAATCCCTCACTTGCCAATGAGGGCATTCCTTTTGATGAAAAGAATACTGCCAAAGCCCATCCGCTACATCGAATTTGTGATGGGGTATTTGCCCATACCTATACTGATAAAGAAGCGGTTGAAATGGCCCGGATATTTTTAGCATATGGAGCAAACATTAACGGCTACGAATTAATCGAAAAATATGATACACCTCTTATTGCAGCAGCCAGTCTGCATGCAGAAGAAGTCGGTATTTTGTATATAGAAAACGGAGCTTTTATTCACCATGCAGGATGCCATGGAGGAACTGCTTTGCACTGGGCTGCCTGGGTGGGAAGAGATAAGCTGGTAGAAAGGTTGATCCGGGAAAAGGCAGACATTCATAAACAATGTATTGACTTTAAAGGCACCCCGCTCCTGTGGGCCGTCCACGGATTCAAACATGGAGGTTTGGAAAACAGGCATCACCAGGTTGAATGTATCCGGCTGCTCATCGAGGCAGGGGCCGACAAAACTACTCCCAATATAGCAGGAAGCAGACCGCAGGATTTTCTTGATGAACAGGATACAGCGTTGATCTGCCTGTTAAGATAGCGCGACAGAAAGATGATGGATATGGTAATGGGCAGCCATGCTTTCTTGTGAGAGCAGTAACTTTTACACTTCCAGCCTACACAAAACCTCAACCAATTTATCCGGACATTCTCTCATCACATTGTGCCCGCAATGTATTGTTTCAACAATCCAATCCCGGGAATCTTTTAAATCCTCATATTGTTTCACAAAAGGGCTTTGTTCCCATCCACTAAGATAAATAAACGCACGGTTAGAAATTCGTTCATAATTCCCATTCAAATGTAAAGTTTGCATGAATGTTGCCAGAGGATGTGGCCTTCTCCGATCATCTGATCCTGCCGGAACGGCAACAGTAAAGCCATCATCGCCGGCTCCGGCTACAAAACGATGCCGGTATACTTCACTCGTAAGACTCCAGCAGGAATCGCCATCTTTAGGAATATAGGCATCAATGTAAACAAGTGCATGTATCCTTTCCGGAATTTTATCTGCAACGCCTGTAATAACTAATCCGGCATAACTATGACCGCATAAGATTACATTATTGATATCTTCTTTTACAAGAATGTCTATTACGAACTGGATATGAGTATCTAAATTTATGATCCTGTTTTGTACCTCGGGTTGTACTTCAAGACCTGGTAAGGTTAATGAAATACATTTTTTTCCTGACTGCTCCAGTTGGGTAGTTATTGGATCGTAAGCCCAACCACCATGCCATCCTCCGGGAACAAACACATATGTTTTTTCATTTTTCATAATTTACAAGATAAACAAATAAGGCAGCATTTATCCTGCCCGTATTTTTAGACCAGGCTCCGGGCTAATTATATTCATTTATAAGATTAACAACTACTTGAACAAATGAAGCCGCTTAAAAGAACAACACATCCTTAAAACTCCCCTTCCACTTCAAAACTCACTTTCTCCTTATTTCCCGGATGTATAAACTCAATATGAGCGGCATGCAGATACATCCTTTCCGATGCCATGCCATAAAGATCATCCCCAACAATCGGTGCATTAAGCCCAAGCTCATGAGCTGAGTGCATCCGCAACTGATGCGTTCTTCCCGTGAGCGGCCAGAAATCGATCTTGGTCATGGATTCATATCTTTTAACCACTTTCCACTTGGTGACACTCTTTTTCCCGGATGTAAAGCAAACCAGCTGTCTTGGACGGTTAAGCAGATCAGCACACAACGGAAGATCGATCTCGCCTTCTGACTGATCGATCACTTTAGAAAGCAGGGCTGTATAACGCTTACTTACTGTGCGTTTCAGAAATTGCCTTTGGATATGCTTATGCGCCTCGGGAGTTTTAGCTACTACCAGCAATCCCGAGGTATCCATATCCAGCCGGTGAACTATCAATGGCTCTGTATCCTTAAATATATGTTTCAGCCTCGTATAAACTGAATCCTCGATATTAACTCCTGGCACAGAACGTAATCCGGCAGGCTTATTAACTACAATAAAACTGTCATCCTTATAAACTATTTCAAGCTGGCCAACCTTTTCCGGGACGCGTAAAAGCGGATTTTCGTCCACAGGCATTCCTTCAAGCATATGTTCCAGTATTGGCTTGCATTTACCAGTACATGCCGGATAAAAATGCTTATGTTTTCTGATCTCAGATTTCGGTGCAGCTCCCCACCAGAATTCTCCCATGGCAATTGGTTTATAGCCATTCAAAAATGCAAATTGGAGTAATTTAGGTATTGCACATTCACCTGCTGCCGAAGGAGGTTTACGAAGGGCCGTCTGGCTGAAAATTTCCTGTAAGCTTTTACTTTTGCCATCTTTGTTCAGGAAGGCATATTGCTCAAAAAGCTGTTGCTGTAAAGCGGCTGATTTCTCTTTGCGTTCATTCTTTAAGTTCTCGATATCAGTCTCAAATTGAGCTGATCTTGCTCTCATTTCTTCCAGGATCCGTTCCCATTTGTTTGTAAGTGTTTTAAGCTGATGCTTATCATACAAACTCTGTTTAACAAGATCTGCTTCAGTAATAGCATAATCCTCCTGGCTCAGGCTATTCATCAGCTGTTCACGGAGTTTCTTCCGGCTTTCTTTATTGCTCTTTAATTGTTTCTTTAAAGTGGTGATTTCCAGTAAGGATTCGGCTGATAATTCTTTAATGCGCTGATCAAGGTTTTGATAATTTTCGTCTGAGCATATTTCCTTGATCCGGGTATTAATGGTAGTGATAATTTCCAGGTCTTTGAGAAAGAAACTATTTTCAACCAGCATATCAAAAACAGGAGGGACAAATTTCGGATGATCATTTGAACCTGCCAGTTTGCCCGAAAAAGCCGAAAGATAGCCCAGTTTCCCATCGGTATCCTGTACTACCAGGACGCCAAACATTTTTCCAATGGCATTTCCCTCGCTATTGGCATTCAGTCCAAAGTTGTGCTCCAGGTCATTCTGTGTTTCCAGGTAATGTTGCAGCCCGGCAGCGGCTATTTTTGTTAACGGATGTGGTTCGTAATAAAATGGAAAGGTAAACCGTTCAGGTAATACAATTTGATTTATCGAATCATCCAAAAAATAGGAAATCTTGCTTCCACTAATGTCTCCCAAGTACTTTTGCTTTATTTAGGCTGCAAAAGTATCACTTCTATGTTAATAGATTTTAAAAAAATAGCCCATGGCTAAAGATCTTTCAAGGGTTAGCCATTTTAAGCTGAGGAATTCCCTCTTGACAAAAGAACAGCTTTTAAACTGCAGAAACTCTCCAAAGTACAGTTTCTGAATATTGCTTCAGGAGGTGGGCGGTATGTAAGTCATCTGATGATGGAACCAAAATAGAAGTAAGAACATACAATGGCGCAATAATAACTCTCATTACCAACAACGCATTCAAAATACTTCCAGGATCTCCGTCTCTCTCTTATTAAAGAGAAAGCGGTCTCCTGCTTTTTTGTGAAGCAATAACTTCGCAAGCGGAGCATATGGTGAAAGAAAAAACACCGGCAGATCATCTACTATCTGCTTACCCAATCCAGCTGCAATAAAAAAAGAATGATCTGAACATTTTACAAAAGCGCCTGCCTGAGCGGTTGTGTGAACGATATTTATATTTACTTTCTGTAAAAGGTCAAGCTCTTTAAGATTTTCTGCCTGTTGACGCGCATACATATCTTTTTCCAGGTGTCCCATTGCTCTTCCTGTTTCGTATTTATCCCCCGCCGAACTCTTACCTTCACTATTAGCCGCTTCCTGGGCGCTATCAATAGCGGATTTTGTCATTGCAATTCGTTCAGTAATGAGCAGCTCTCCGGCTTTTTTAAGTCTGGCTTTAAAGTCAATTATCTCGTCGCGCGTCATAATTTCATTGAATAATTCCTGCATTTAAATGCCTTGAACACATAGCAGTGCTTTACTGGCAACCGGATTGAAAGATACGCAACGATTTGCAAATACAGTTTATGCTATTGTAATCCCCTTATCCAGGTACACATCCTGTATCGCATTCAATATTTCCACGCCTTCTTTCATCGGGCGTTGAAATGCCTTACGACCGCTGATAAGTCCCATACCGCCGGCGCGTTTATTCACTATAGCTGTTGTAACCGCTTCTGCCATATCACTGTCACCTGATGAAGCGCCGCCACTATTGATCAATCCCGCGCGACCCATATAACAATTCGCTACCTGGTAACGGCAAAGATCAATCGGGTGGTCACTGGTAAGCTCCTCATAAATACGCTTGTCATTCTTGCCATAGGGAGATTCCTTTGTATTCAGCGCCAGATAACCGCCATTGTTTTCCGGCAGTTTTTGTTTGATGATATCAGCTTCAATTGTTACCCCCAGGTGATTGGCCTGCCCGGTAAGATCGGCAGACACATGAAAATCTTTTTCTTTAGTTTTGAATGCAGGATTACGTAGATAGCACCACAGGATAGTCGCCATGCCTAGTTCATGAGCCATTTCAAATGCCTTGCTCACTTCCTGTATCTGCCTTGTTGATTCCTCGCTGCCAAAGTAGATGGTAGCACCCACAGCAGCAGCGCCCAGATTCCAGCCTGCTTTGATAGAAGCAAACATGATCTGATCAAATTTATTAGGATAAGTAAGAAACTCGTTATGGTTCACTTTGACAATAAAAGGAATTTTATGCGCATATTTTCTTGCAAGGATACCTAAACCGCCATAAGTGGTAGCCACTGCATTACAACCCCCTTCCATCGCAAGTTTGATAATATTTTCAGGATCGAAATAGATCGGGTTTTTAGCAAAAGAAGCGCCCGCGCTGTGTTCAATGCCCTGGTCAACAGGAAGAATAGAAAGGTAGCCGGTATTTGCTAACCTGCCATTACTATACATCCCTTGCAAATTACGCATCACTTGCGGATTACGGTCGCTGTTTATCCAGATACGGTCAACAAAATCAGGGCCTGGCAGGTGCAACTGTTCCTGGGAAATTGTTTTACATTGGTGATTGAGAAGGTATTCAGCTTTGTCGCCGAGCAATCCGGTTATATTTCTTACAGACATAGCAATCAATTTAGATTATCGTATAAGTAACCAATAGTTAAGCTAAAGAAAAAAATGGTATGCTGATAGTTTTACATGGAGTTAATATCAAATGATGACTTAAATATATTTCTATAGTCTGTAATATTTTCCTGCAAAATATTCTCATCCTAATGACCATCCCCGTCGCCACATCTTTCTCATTTTCATTTAAATCAAATAAATTAGGGTGCCTCATTTATTTATGAAGCACCCTATTCAGTATCTTAACTCTCCCCTCTATCAATACCCCGACAAATACATATTAAACGAACGTTCAGAACTAAAATAAACCAAATCCAAAGCTCGGCTGTTAGTTTGCCAGCTCAGACTCGGCTGAGGCGCCTTACCAGCCTTTAATGCAACCACCAGAGAATCCGGCGTAACCATCGTCACCTCATTATTCGGCGGATTAACCCACTGCCTCTGCACTATTGTAGCCCCCATCTTAGCAGCTGTGTGCTCATAAAAATAAAGGAAGTTCTTATTACCACTGGCCGGATCCAGCGTATCAGTACAACCCAGGTTAATAATGCTGACCTTATTGCCACTTTGTAAATTAAGTAACAACTTGTAATGCTGCCCTGGCGCTGCAGGGTCAATGGCTGGCAGACTAATAGCAGCTTCCACCTGACCATTATTCAATTTTGTATACTGGTAATCCTTTTTGTTCTTCAGGGACGGCTCTATAACGCTATAGTCCTTACCAAGATAACCGGTTACAATTTCAGGAGTGATCTGTAATACCTGTGGATCTTCGTCGTCTTTTTTACAGGCAACAAACAGGGCAATGCTACAAGCTAACAGTACAATTTTCTTTTTCAAAGGTTTCTTTTTAGAAGGCAAAAATTAATCAAAAAAGTTAAAAAAAGAAACTCAACCTGGCAAGTTCAACTCTTTATTTTATAAAACTACTTTAATTTTTTTCTCCTGCTAATCGCATTCCTTTGCATAACAATCTTTAAGAAAATGACAAGAACGACTAACATTAATGCATTGACTGTATCAAAGATAGCAGGATCATTCCCGGCCGATGCTCCTGTATGCATGGTAAATTTATTACGCTATAGGGAATATGCAGACTATAATAATGCAGCAGGACAGTCCCCCTGCTCCGGAAGAGAAGTCTATTTTCACAGGTATGTAAAGGAGTTTAACAAAATTGCTGCAAACGAAGGAGTGAAAGTCTTATTTTTAGGCAATGTCAGGGCCGGAATTGTAACCCCCGAAGAAGAGCAATGGGATGATATTGCAATTATCGAATATCCTTCCTATAACGTTTTCCGCCGGATTGTAGAAAGTGCAGAGTATATTGCAGATGTAGAACCTCACAGAAAGGCTGCTTTAGAGGACTGGCGGTTGATAGCCACCAACGGCGTTCAGGTGTGACCTGCTATGGAAAAACCTTGTATCAATGTACGAACTTATCTTGAGTAACTTTGCAAAACATATCTCATTGACACCTGCTGAAACAGAATATGTTAAAACCCTGTTGGAGCATCGGGTAGTAAAGAAGAATACTGTTATTCTGAAAAGCGGAGATATATGCAGGAACTTTTATTTTGTAACAAAAGGTTGCCTCCGTATGCTTAACGTAGACGATAAGGGGAGGGAGCATATTGTATCTTTTTATCCTGAGAACTGGTGGGCTGTCGAGCTATCCAGCTTTTATTCCCACAGCCCGGCATTCTATTCAATAGATGCCCTGGAAGATACAGAACTATTTTATTTTACGCAGGATAGTGTTGATATCCTGTACGAGGAGATCCCTAAATTTGAACGTTTCTTTCGCATCTTCCTCCAGAACGCAGTCGTAATGTACCAACGTCGTATGACGGCCATGTTGTCACAACCGGCGGAAGACCGTTACGCCCTGTTTCAGAAACGTTATCCCGGTCTTGAACAAAGAATAGCACAGAAACATATTGCGGCCCACCTGGGTATTACGCCGGTATTTTTAAGCATGCTACGGAAACGCTTATAGGAACTATATCACCTGATTAACCTGTACGGATTGCCGATGAGCTCCTCATAAATACGCTTATCATTTTTTTTCATTCCTGTTGCTATAATTTTCTTATTTTTTTGCCGCAAAAATTACAGCGTGAAAAACCCTATTATTTTCCCGTTAAAAAAACTAAATCTATGTTCACGAAAAGAGTAGCAATTCTGATGGCCTGCGGCCTGTTATTTATCACTATGGCCACAGCGCAGAACAAATGGTCCGCCAGCAAGGCAAATGAATGGTATGCCAGACAGGGATGGTTAAGAGGAAGTAATTTCCAGCCATCCACAGCCATTAATCAACTGGAGATGTTCCAACAGGAAACGTTCGACACAGCTACTATCAACCGGGAGCTGGGGTGGGCAGAAAACCTGGGATTCAACGTGATGAGAGTATACCTGCATCACCTTTTATGGGCGGCAGATAAAACAGGATTTAAAAAGAGGCTGGATACTTACCTTGCCATTTCTTCCAGGCATCATATCAAGACCCTGTTCGTATTTTTTGACGATTGCTGGAATGATACTGCCTGGCTGGGAAAGCAGCCGGAGCCAAAAACAGGCGTACATAATTCCGGCTGGGTAAGAGATCCCGGTTCTATGATACACACACATCCTGATACAATGAAAGTGCTGGAGGCATACGTTAAAGATGTGTTGACCACTTTCCGGAACGACGACCGCATATTGCTGTGGGACCTTTACAATGAACCCGGCAATAGCAACCAGTTCAGCAAAAGCATGCCTTTGTTGCAAAAAGTGTTTCAATGGGCATGGGAAGTAAGGCCATCACAGCCTGTGTCATCAGGTGTCTGGAATAATGGTCCTGAATTTAAAGACCTTAACAGGTTTCAGTTAGAGAGCTCCGATGTGATCACCTATCACAATTACGTCTACATAGACGATCACCGGCATACTATCGATACATTGAGAAAGTATAACAGACCGCTCATCTGCACAGAATATATGGCCAGGAGGAATGGCAGTTTATTCCAGCTCATCATGCCATTGCTGAAAGCTGAGAATGTGGGTGCCATCAACTGGGGATTTGTAAGCGGGAAAACCAATACTATCTATGCCTGGGACACACCCATTCCCGATGGAAAAGAACCGCAGCTATGGTTCCATGACATTTACAGGAAGGATGGAACACCATTCAGCAAAGAAGAAGAAGCCTTTATTAAAAAGTTGTGTAAATGAGACTTGAATATTAACGCATCGTTTCCTGGAACCCCGTGGCACCCTACTTGTCCGGGAGATATCCGTTTATCAATGAATAAACTGAACAAAATACACTGATTGAACAGAATGATATTTGAATGACTAAAAGAAGAATACTACTTTTATTAAAACAGGAGCTACAAAGAAAAGATAGGGATTATGAATCATGCTTTCTGTTATCATGTTGAGGAAGGGCCGGATTATTCTGGTCCTTTTTCCTTTATAAGAGCGTTCAGGACACCCCTGCAACCGCAAGTGCATTGCAAACCCCATCCTTCAGATCATAAGACACTCCATTAACCAGCTGAATAAACCGGATGCCCATCACCATAAATAAAGGCTTTATACTACCAGCCGTAACTGATACCGTAAGATGCAAAGCCGATGTTGCCTCACTGTTTATCGGCAGCTCATTGCTCCATGCAAAACCATTAACATAATTACCCGCTTCAAAATCAATCTCCGCACCACCGCAGGAAATCACAAAATGTGTAGCCCCTGCCGGCGCAGCAATCATCTCTTTTGGAATGAAGGCTGGTACATGCAATGTCATAGTACCACCAGCCCGGTCAATATCAGTAGAATACGAGGCTAACAGCATACGCTCTAATTTACTGTCTGCATTAAATTCAAAACCGGTCAGTAATTCCAGCTCGCCGTCAGTCACATTCCGCTGGCCACGTTCATTGATAACATCCGTCTTGATCACCTTTGAAAAAACCTGCACCAGCCTGCCCGCAGCAATACTGTCACTTGCATTTTGCATAAGTGATCTGAAACACATCCTCACCAGCCTGCCAGCTTTGGAAGCCCTCCCGAATTCTGTACTGTTCTCCCTTGTTCTCCTGAACGCCGGATCACTGGCAATCCTTTGAGCATCGACATTACCTTTCCTGCGTGCTATATAACCGCCCGTTTTACTATAGTAAAAAATAATATTATCAATTGTTCCTCTAAGAGGTATAATACCTGCTTGCCTTGTCATATTGAAATTTTTAGTTCATCAATACTACGACACTCTTGCCATAGGAAAAAAATACCTTGCCGCTTTTGCCGTTTATGCCAATTTTGCCTGAAATAGTACTATGACCGGTGCTGATACATGGCTGAATGCTACCCGGATACCCCTTGTTTCAGGTATCTTTCAGGCATGTTTGAAGCATGTCATAAGCATGTTTAGTGTATGTATTGCGGTACCACTTCTGCACCACATAAAACAAGGGATATTTCTCCATACCACTACTTTTTCATAGCTTAGTAATGCTTGATACAAGCAAGGTTAACTTTTCGTGAACAGGATATAAATTAACGGACGAAAGTTTTACATTTGACCACCACCTAACCAAAGCTAGTATACTTTATCTTGCCGCTTTCACCGTCATACGAAAAAGTACTGTTGATACGCATGTCTGCTGATGATCCCACCGCTTTCACGGAGATCTATCATCAATACTGGAAACTGCTGTTCTCAGTAGCCGCCAATAAACTCGGCAACCTCGCAGACGCCGAAGAAGTAATACAGGATGTATTTGCAGACCTGTGGCGCCGCCGTGCGGACATTCAGATAGAGCATTCCCTGAAATCATTTCTCGCAGCAGCAGTACGCAACCAGGTGTTCTCCCGTATGGCCCGCAGGCACAGGGAACAGGTGAATGAAAGCAGCTGGTCAGAAACACAGGAACCCTCTGTAGAACAGGCCCTGCACGTAAAGGAACTGCATACACATATTACAGGCCTGGCAGCCTCCCTGCCTGAACGCTGCCGGCTGGTTTACAAGCTGAGCAGGGAAGAAGGCTGGTCAAACAAAACTATCGCCATAGCCCTCAACATCTCCGAAAAGACCGTCGAATCCCAGATCACCAAAGCATTACGCGTTATCCGCACCGGCCTCCATTTATCGTGGACAGGCATCCCACTCTTAGTTTACTTCCTCGGATAGGTCCCCCAAAAAAAAATTGATCCCCGCATCGGGGGTACTCCCTTTTTTTCATACCTGTATATAAACACTTTTCATTTTGGAGCATCAAGACGCTTATTATCGTGAGCTGGCCGCAAAATGGCAGAATGGGACCATTACCCCCCAAGAAAAACGCATCCTGGAAGAATGGTACAACCAGGGGCAGGATGAACCGGTACACATACCCGCACATTTTGCAAAAGGAGAAGAAGAACACAAACGCCGCATGCTGGCGGGTATCCGGAAAAAGATAACGATACAGAAGAAACCGTTACTGAGGTACTGGTATGCCGCCGCTGCTATTTTGTTACTCTGTAGCATCGCAGGAGGCTACTGGCTAATAACCGGCAGGTCCCGCTCTACAGAAGCTTTTACACACAATGGAAGCGTAACACCGGGTACCGACAAAGCTTCGCTGACATTGGCAGATGGCTCTGTGATTACGTTGGATAGCAACACAAACAAAGTGCTGCAGCAGGGAGGCTCAAAAGTAATAAACAGTGCCGGCGGACAACTAACTTACCAGGTGGCAGGCCAGGACCAGGACAACGCGCTCCTCGTGTTCAATACCCTGGCTACCCCCCGCGGAGGACAATATAAACTCACACTCCCCGACGGCAGCAGGGTCTGGCTGAATGCCGCTTCATCGATCCGCTTTCCCACCGCTTTCGCCGGACAGGAACGGAAAGTAGAAGTTAGTGGCGAAGCCTACTTTGAAGTGGCCAAAGTGGCTTCAATGCCATTTCGCGTAGTGACAAAAGGAATGACAGTAGAAGTGCTGGGAACACATTTTAATGTCAACGCATATGAAGACGACCTGGAAAACAGCACCACCTTAATGGAAGGCCGTGTAAAAGTGATAGCCAATGCCATTCACGCAGAACAGCTGCTCCAGCCCGGGCAGCAGTCAAAACTGGGGAAAGACGGCTCATTCCGCCTCCTCAGCAATGTAGATGTGGAAGAAGCACTGGCCTGGAAAAACGGCTATTTCCAGTTCAACGGCGAAAACATTCGCAGCGTAATGAAAAAGCTGGCCCGCTGGTATGATGTAGATGTGGAATTCAGAGGAAATATGGACGGAAAAGATTTTGAAGGAACCATTTCTCGCTTCGAACGTATCGATGAAGTACTCAGAATATTATCAATGACAGGCCTTGTTCACTTTAAAACCGACGGGAGGCGGATCATCGTTATGACATAGAACTATACAACCTGGGACCCCTTAAAAAGGTAGTATCCTGGTTACTGTTAATAAAAATTTCGGACTGATATACTACCACAAAAAAGGAATCCGGAAGCGATTGCGGCGCTCCCGGATAATATGTGGGAGAATCCCGACAGACATCAGACAGACATCAATCAATATTCAACCTACATAAACTAAAGATATGAAATTTTATGCTCCTGGTAAATACAGGACAGGACGTCGTATTGCTTGTAAAATCCTGTTGGTTATGAAACTTGCCACCGTTCTACTGATCTTCACAATGCTACAGGCCAGGGCTACAGGCTTCGCACAGCAGATCACCTTGTCGGAACATCAAACCTCGCTGAGGGAAATCTTTCGCAAGATCAAAAAACAAACAGGCTTCAATTTTTTATACAACCCACAAATGCTGAAAGAAGCAGGGAATGTAACACTTGAAGTAAAGTCTGCTTCACTCGAAGAAGTAATGGACAAATGCCTGGCCGGCCGGTCGCTGACATATGCCGTCACCGGCAACATCGTCATTATAAAAAAGAAGATAACAGCGCTTGTACAACAACAACTCACCATCGGCGGACAGGTAACGAACAACAAAGGACAACCCATGCCTGGTGTGAGCGTCCGTGTAAAAGGCACAGCCACCGGCGCCAGTACCGGTGCAGATGGAAGGTACCGCCTCCAGGTGCCTGATAACAATGTTATACTGGTGTTCTCCTTCATCGGGCATGCCACAAAAGAAGTACCGGTAAACGGGCAATCTGTCATCAACGTACAACTGACCGAAGGCTCTACTGCATTGAACACCCTGGTGGTAGTCAGCTACGGCATACAACGCAAACGTGACATCGTAGGTGCAATAGATGGTGTACAGGCGCCTGAGATCCGCGATATGCCCGTCGGTACCTTTGCCGAAAAACTACAGGGCAAAATGCCCGGCATGCAAATGGCTCAGGCGTCCGGCAGACCAGGACAAGGCATGGACCTGCGCATCCGCGGTGCAGCATCTATTGGCGGCAGCAACAAACCCCTCGTCGTGATAGACGGTATCCCCATGCTGGGTGTGAATGATGCCATTAACAACGTGAATCCTGACGAAATTGAAACCTTCTCCTTATTGAAAGATGCCTCCGCAACAGCGCTCTATGGCTCAAGAGGAGCAAATGGTGTAGTGATCATCACAACAAAACGCGGAAAGGCAGGAAAATCCCGGATAGACTTTAACGCCTACTACGGGGTGGCTACCATGATGAAAGAGCTGAAACCGGACGTAATGAACGGAACAGAGCTGGCAACCTATATGAAAGGCTTCTATGAAGACAAGGCCCGCTACGAAAACTATACCGGTGGCATACCCGCAGCATATCAGAACCCGGAGGAATATGGAGAAGGCACAGACTGGTACAGCCTCCTGATGCGTGACGCACCGGTACAAAGCTACAGCCTTTCCTTTTCCACCGGCAACGAAAGATCAACACTCAGCGTGATTGGCGGATACTTCAATCAGCAAGGCATTATGAAGAACAGCGGTTACAAGCGCTACTCCCTTCGTATCAATGCCGACATGAACCTGAACGACCATATCAGGATTGGAGCCAATCTCGCACCATCCCTCCAACTGGAACATAACAACCGCCAGGGCACCAACTTCAATGTTGACGGGCAACGTGCCATCCTGGCCAGCGCACTCATGATCCCCTCTATGGGATCTCCTTATAACACAGACGGCTCCCTCGCGCTGGGTATACAAGGTTTCCCCGGAATGTTTTCCTGGGCCAACCCACTCCGGCAACTGCTGGAAACAAACGACGACGCCACCCGCACCCGCCTGCTGGGCAACATCTACACAGAAATAAAATTCCTGAAAGACTTCTCCTTTAATACATCCTTTAATTACGATATAGGCCTGTTTGCCCGCAAGAAGTTCGTACCTTCTACAGCTGTCGGTGGCTTCAACAACGTACCAATTGCCAATGCCCCTCCGGGCGATAAATCAGCCTACGGCGAATCCAATTTCAATTACAGCTATAACTGGACAAACGAGAATATCCTCAACTGGCAGCACACCTTCAACGGAAAACATGCTGTGAAAGTTTTACTGGGACAAAGCACACAACAGTTCAGCGACTATCGCAACAACCTCACAGGCAGAGATTTCCCGGATAACTCCGTAGAGTACCTCAACGCTGCCACCCGGTTCACACTGAGTAACAGCACCAGCGAAGGCTGGGCCCTGGTATCTTACTTCGCTCGCCTCAACTACGACTTCAAAGGCAAATACCTCTTACAGGCTTCACTTCGCCGCGACGGTTCCTCCCGGTTCGGCATAAATAACCGCTGGGGTACCTTCCCCGCCGTTGGCGTTGGATGGATAGTAAGCGAAGAACCCTTCATGAAAGGGCTGACCTGGCTTAGCTACGGTAAAATACGCAGCAGCTACGGCCTCACAGGCAGTAACGAACTGGATGGAAACTATACGGCTATCCCGCTCGTAGGGTCAAATAACTACGTCTTCGGCTCTACGCTGGCTCCCGGAAAAGTACAGACAACACTCGGCAACAACCTGCTGAGCTGGGAAAAGAGCGCACAGTTGGATATAGGGATTGATGCAGGATTATTCAACGACCGGGTGACTATCTCGTACGACTACTACCATAAGCTCACGCAAGGCCTGCTCTATCCCGTTGCCGTTCCCCGTGCCTCAGGGTACTCCACCGTACAGGATAACGTAGGTGATATTAAGTTCTGGGGCCACGAACTGACCATCAACACCCGCAACCTTACCGGCAATTTCAAATGGAACACAGGCTTTAACATCGCCTTCAACCGTAACAAGGTTACCCGCCTCGGCATCAACAATGCTCCCATCGCAGATAAACCATCAACCACAATTACAGACTTCACCGACTGGCGTACACAAGTGGGAATGCCACTGGGATTGTTTTACGGATATGTATTCGATGGCGTATACATGAACCAGGCAGAATTTGACAAAGGACCAAAGTACTATAACGCCAGCGGAGTACTGATGTCTGATGTAGGCACAGTACGCATGAAAGATGTGAATGGCGATGGCAAGGTAACACCGGACGATAAGACCTTCATCGGCAATCCGAATCCTGATTTCATATTCGGGTTCACCAATAACTTCTCATACCGCGAATTCGACCTGGGTATCACCATGTCCGGCACATACGGCAATGACCTCAAGAACGGCATGGATGAAAGCCTGTACAACCTTGATGGCGCTTTCAACGGCCCTAAAGAATTGTTGCAGAGATGGCGCTCCGAAGACGATCCCGGTAACGGGCGCATACAACGCACAAAAGCAGGAAGCACAATGCTGGCCCGCTCAGACAACAGCTACTTCATCTACAACGCATCACATCTGACCATCAACAACATCACATTAGGCTATACATTCAGAAAGATAAAGAATGTTCAGAGCTTTCGCATTTATGGCAGCGTTCAGAACGCGTATATATTTACCAGTTACCCCGGCAATCCGGAAGTAAGCTCCAGCGGACTGAATGGCGTAAGCCAGGGCCAGGACCTGGGTGCTTATCCCGTACCCAGGACTTATGTGGTAGGGCTTAACCTTTCTTTGTGATCACTCAAAGCAGAACATCATGCAAAAGAACATATACTATATACTCATACTGTTGATGCTTGCCTCCTGCAAAAAATTCCTGGACGAAAGACCACGTACAGGCGTAAGCACATCCGACTTCTATAAAACCGCCGAAGATTTCAACCTCGCATTAAACGGCGCATATGCTACCGTGCGCGATATCTACAATTCCAAGAGCGCATGGATCATGGGAGAAATGCGTTCAGACAATACACATTACGATTACAAACCTTCCGACCAGGCGCTTGCTGTTGTACAACGTTACGACGTCGCAGATTTTATAGACGACAGGTTCAATACACAGACCGCCGAAAAATGGTATACCTGTTTCGCCGCCATCTCAAAGGTAAACGGCATCCTTGACCAGATTGATGCTATAGCATTCGATGCTGCAGAGAAAAAAAGAATAAAGGGAGAAGCTCAGTTCCTCCGTGCCCTGTCTTACTTCGAACTGGTACGCTATTACGGTGGAGTACCGGTCTATACACACGCAGTCCAGAACCGTGAAGAAACATATCTGGCGCGTTCCACCGCCGAAGAAGTATACGCACTTATCATCAGCGACACACAGGCAGCCGTCGATCAGCTGGATGCACCGGCAGCTTTCCCCCAAACAGGCCGCGTAACGAAAGGAGCTGCACTCACTCTTCTTAGCGACGTATACGTAACCCTCGGACGCTTCCCGGAAGCAGAGCCGCTGCTCAAACAGGTAATACAGATGGGATACGGACTGTATCCTGATTACCCGGACGTCTTTGCACTCAACAATAAGAACGGCATCGAATCTGTTTTTGAGATCCAGTTCAATGCCAACCTGCCCACTCCACAGGCCAGCAACTTTATCTACAATTTCATTCCCCGCATGGCCAACTCCGCGGTGATAACAGGCCCGGGACAGAATACCATCACCAACCTTGGGGGCTTTAATACTCCTGCACAGGACCTGCTGGATAGCTATGAACCGGGCGATAAACGCCTGGCCGGATCTCTGGCTGTTGCAGAAGGTACTTTCAATGGTACCGACGATTTCACCGCCTCAGCCGTAAAACCCATTGCAGGTTACACCCCCGCGCCGGGAAAAGTAGGCAGGCCCTTTACCACCAAATTCCTGCATGCACATACTATCGCTAACCAGACTAACGATAACTGGCCGGTATACCGGTACGCAGAAGTACTGCTGCTGCTCGCAGAAAGCCTTAACGAACAGGGAAAAGGCGGCGAAGCCCTGCTCTATCTCAACCAGGTGCGCAGCCGGGCAGGATTGCAGGCAGCTACTGAAACAGAGAAAAATGCACTGGCAGCTATCATCCTGCATGAACGCAGGGTAGAGCTGGCGTTTGAGAACAAGCGCTGGCTTGATCTTGTAAGAACAGGAAATGCACTGCCTGTCATGAATGCCTTTGGTGTTAAACAAAAACAACAGTATAGCTACCTGTTACCGGCAAGCTACAACGTAACGAAAGAACGCCTTGTTTTTCCCATCCCTGATGCTGAAGTATTGTTAAATGTCAAACTCAGACAAAACCCAGGTTATGAAAACTAAACACATCAAAAAAATATGTCTTGTACAGGTCTTCATTGCCTGTTGCCTCATTGCCTGTTCCAGGGATGAAACCCCCGTACGCCGCCTCCCGGCAGAAGATACAACGGCTAAAACAGAAGAAAGCTATCACTGGATCGCCGCCACTAACCAGGCCGTTTCACGCATAGAAGTATACGACCCGGTCAACTTCGCAAACTGGAACACAGCCGGGGCCCTGAAATGGTCATGGGCGCCCAACGCTTCAAACGGGTTCACAAATCCTACTGCAGGCTGGGGACTGCCATCTGATGTTAAATTGCGGAATAGTACGTTTTTCGGCGGACAAATGATGATAGTTGCAGATTCACGTGGCTTTTGTGCCATCATCCCATATCCTGCCGGCAATACTAAAAAATGGGCCATCAACCTTGGCCTGATCAGTCCCAACCCCAACGCCCATGCAATAGAGCTGTTGCCGGACGGGAATGTTGCAATTGCCGCCTCTGCCGGCGACTGGGTAAGGGTCTATAAATCTTCAAAAGGAGTATATAATTCCGAGTACTTCCAGTTTACACTGGACGATGCGCATGGAGTACTGTGGGACCCCGCTTCCAACCTCCTCTGGGTATTGGGCGCTACACACCTGAAAGCGCTTGCCGTCTTAAGTTCTCCGGATAGCCTGAAGGAAGTACACTCTTATTCTCTTCCCACAAACGGTGGGCACGATCTTTCGCCTTATTATTACAATACCAACCTGCTCTGGGTCAGCACCGGCAGCAAAGTGTATACATTCAATAAAACAACAGGAGAATTTATACTTGCACCAGGCTCTGCGAACGGAGTAGGGGTAAAAGCCATCAGTAATCAGCCGGCAGGACAGATCATAGAAACAAGACCTTCCACTAACAGTTGCTCTAATACATGGAGCACTACTACGGTTTCAATGTATGATGGTATCTCCGGTTCCCTTGTAGCAACACGTACTGTAAACGGGGCCTGCTTTTATAAAGCAAGGGTATGGCTCCCATACTATCAATAAATCGGCGTTATGGTTAAACATTTTTTTCTGGTCCTGTCGTTCATCACACTACTCTGCGGTCAGGGCCTGCATGCACAGGATTTTGCAACGCTCAGCCGCCAGTTCGCAAAGCCCGGCAGGCAATATGGTACCGTACCGTTTTGGGTATGGAATACCAGGGTTACACATGCCATTATCGATTCCATGCTGGCAGACTACAAACAGCAGGACTTCGGCGGTGTCATAGTACATGCCCGGCCCGGCCTCATCACCGAATACATCGGCGCCGAATGGTACGAATTGTTCAGGTATGCAGTGAATAAAGGAAAGACGCTTGGGCTGGATGTCTGGATCTACGATGAAAACTCTTATCCCAGCGGCTTTGGCGGTGGCTATGTACCCGACCAGATGCCCGGATCGTACAACCAGGGCCAGATGCTGCATATGACAAAGATGTCCATCCTCCCCGAACAAACAGACAGCATTTTCATTTGTATAAAGAATGACAATGGCATGTTCAGTGATATTACATCACAATTACAACAGGAAAAAGGAAAGACAGGGACCTATTACCTCTTTCAGAAAGTGAACTACGTCAACCAGGGAAGCATGGTAGGCCCACCCGGCTTCCCTTACGTAGACCTCATGGTTAAAGGCGTGACCGAAAAATTCCTGGATATCACCATGAAAGGGTATGAGCGCGTAGCCGGCCAGGAGTTTGGAAAGACAATACCAGGCCTTTTCTCCGATGAGCCCAGCATCCCGGTACAAGGCCACGGAAACATCCGCTGGACACCCGATCTGTTCACTACCTTCCGTACAAAATGGGGATACGATCTTCAACCCAACCTGCCTTCATTATTTGAAGATGCGGGAGATTGGAAAAAAGTCCGCCATAACTACCAGCAAACATTATTGCAGCTATTCATCGACCGCTGGTCCAAACCCATGCTGGAATACACAACGAAACACCATCTGAAATGGACAGGCCATTACTGGGAACACGGATGGCCCGACCCGCAGCATGTGCCGGACAACATGGCCATGTATGCCTGGCACCAGCAACCCGGCATAGACATGCTGTTCAACCAGTTCAATGAAAACAGCCCGAATGCACAGTTCGGCAACATCCGTGCAGTAAAGGAACTGGCAAGCGTTGCAAATCAGCTGGACCGCACACGTACACTAAGTGAAACGTACGGCGGTGGAGGATGGGACGTCACCTTCAAGGACCTGAAACGACTGGGCGACTGGGAATATGTACTGGGCGTCAATTTCATGAACCAGCATCTTTCATATATGACAATAACGGGCGCCCGGAAGAGTGATTATCCACCCAGCTTCTCCTACCACAGCCCATGGTGGAAGCACTATGGTACGCTCAACCGTTACTTTGCCCGTCTTTCCCTTGCACTTTCCTCAGGAAAACAACGCAACAATATCCTTATCATAGAGCCAACAACATCTGCATGGATGTATTCGGTTTACGGTAAGACAAGCGATCGCAGAGATTCGATAGGCAGGCATTTCCAGGCATTTGTGACCAGGTTGGAGAAAGCGCAGGCCGAATATGATCTCGGCTCTGAGAACATTATCAAAGATCACGGACGTGTGGAAAACGGGCGTTTTATCATCGGTAGCCGCGCCTATTCCACGGTAGTAATACCACCCGGCATGGAGAATATGGATAAGACCACTTCCGGTCTTCTCCGGAAGTATATTGCGCAGGGTGGTAAAGTATTACGGTTTGAAAGATTGCAACGGATAGATGGGGTAGAGGTGACAGAAGGAAAGGAACAGGTGCTGCAGCTGAATGAAGAAACCATTGCCAGGTATTTTACAGCAAATGACATCAGCTTCGACTTTAATGGCGGCAATCTTTACCATCACCGTAGAATACTGCAGGACGGGCAGTTGCTCTTCCTTACAAACGCTGATATGAAAGATGCCGTTAAAGGGAACTTGTTGGTAGATGGAAAGGATGTGCTGCTATTAGATCCATTTACCGGTTCTGTATCAGACTATCCTGAAGATGTATTACAGGACCAGGTATCCGTCTCCTTCCGCATTCCCGCAGCCGGTAGTCTCTTACTATTTGTGGCCGGCAAAAAAATGAAAGGCTTCAAAACCTGGCGCGCACCTGTTGAAGGAGTGCCGCTGCCCACTGTGGCAGCCACTGTAAAGCGGCCGGCGCAGAACAGTCTTATGATCGACTTCTGTGATGTGCAGGTGAAAGACACATCAATGAAAGATGTACATGTTTCAGAAGGCCGTCGCGTTGTATTTAACCGGCACGGCTTTGAAAAGGATCCCTGGCATCACCAGGTACAGTTCCGGGATCGCTTCGTTGCACGGGATACCTTTACCACTGGTAGCGGTTATACGGTATCTTACAACTTCGATATAGATGCAACGGACGGTTTTTCTTCATACAACGCCGTGATTGAACAACCAGGACTGTGGACGCACATCACCATCAACGGTCATGAGATCAGGCCTGTAAAAGACGCATGGTGGCTGGACAGGTCCTTCGGAGTGCTGCCAATAGGAAAACATCTGCACACAGGAAAGAACACTTTGTCTCTGACAATGTCTCCCATGAGCATATACGCAGAGATCGAGGCTATTTATATTCTTGGTGATTTCAACCTGACCACAGCAGATCATGGTTGGAAGATAGTACCGCCGCAACCACTCAGGTTCGGGCGTTGGGATAAACAGGGCCTGCCCATGTACGGCCATAGTATCACATATGAAAAGATAGTGACGTTATCCGAAAAGCAGGGTGAATACGAAGTCAGGCTCGGTGAGTGGGAGGGAACAGTAGTTGCTGCAAAAGTAAATGGCCGTGAAGCAGGTATCTTTCTTCCCGGACAGCAGGGGTTGAATATCACCCCCTATCTCCAAAAAGGAGAGAACCACATAGAGGTCACAGTTACCGGAAGCCTGAAGAACCTGTTAGGGCCCCATCATAGAAAACCGGCGGCTGGTATTGCCACACCATATAGCTGGAGCAATATCCCCACATATCCACCGGGAGAAGAATATGAAACCTTCCCTTACGGATTAATGGAAGATTTCAGCATCTCTCACTGGCCATAGTCCACTATCTTCTACCAAAAAGGGTCCGCCGGAAGGCGAACCCTTTTTAGCAATTTTACGCACTACTAATTATATTTTCCCTACACCTGCACGGGAAGTCACATCTGCCTTTACCGAACTCGCCGGATCAATAGCATAAGAATAAGGCGGTGTAAAGCTGCATGTAGAAGACGTAGGAGCAGCAGTACCTGTAATACCACTGAATGTGTTGCCAAGTACATGATATTTACCCACAGTTGTTCCACTGCCAATAATAGGGCTCTTCACTGTTTCAAACACGTTATTTTCAACACGCACACAGGCTCCCATACGGGAATCAACAGCAGAACCGGTCACTTGTGTATAATAGTTATTATACAAATGAGCTACGCCAAACCGGTTCAACGGCAAACGGGACACGATCTTACGGTAATAGTTGTGGTGGAAGGTTAACTTCCTGTCAGAATTATCCGAATCAGAAGACCCGATCAGATGTGTTTTATGATTGTCGTGGAAATAGTTCCATGAAATAGTAACATATTGGCTGGTGTTTTTGATGTCTATCAATCCGTCGTACAGATCTTTATTAGTTTGAACTGCCGGATCTTCGTTGTACAATTCACAATGATCTACCCATACATTGGAACTGCTGCCCTGAATAGAAATGCAGTCGCCGCCATTTACGATGATCTGGGGAAGCCCTTCATCTCCATCCGGATCATATACAGCCGGATCGCTGCGGTCGGTGATAGAAGATAAGGTGATCCTGACGTTCTGAATAATAATATTTCTTTTACTGGAAATATTCAATCCAACACCATCCAGGAAACCGGCAGAGCCAACACCAAGCAGGGTCTTATTTGAATTCACATTGATCCTGCCACCTTTAGTGCCATTATAGATCCTTCTGTCTACTCTGACAATATAAGTGGTGGAGCTTTCCAGGTAACTTTTTAACTGGTCGAAGGTAGTGGCTGTTACCGTTGTTCCGCCTTGTCCGCCAGTGGTACCGCCATTAAGTGTTGCAAAGCCTGCAATACCAAAAGCTACAGAGGCAACTGATACATCCTGTGCATTGACGGCGCCGTTCACCTGGCCGGATGTCTGTTTAAGGTCTGACTGGAGTGATTTGCTGCAGGATATCATGCAGAGATTAACGGTAGCAGCAAGCGCTACCACACAGAGTTTTTTTTTCATACGGGAATCGGGTTTTTCGTGAATAAATGGAGTTCGTGGTTAATAGATCTGGATAAGGCCGGTCGTTTGTCTCTCAACTATACTGATGTAATTTAATTGTTGAAAGTACACGATGAATGAAAATGACTGCTTTTTTCTACGCAATCGTTGCCGATATCGTTTGCGTGACATGTTACCCTCTTATCATTTTGTATCTTCGTTGAAATACCCACTATCTTGAGAGCAATTATAACGTTACTGAAATTCCTGTTGTTGAGCGATTATCCTTCAGGATCATCTATCAACTATTATAACGATCATCTCTACGTCATTGGCGACGATGCCGGAAAGTTACTGGTGCTCGATACTAATTACAATGAAGTAAGCACAGTACGCTTTTTTGATTATGAAGAAAAGCGGATACCTAAAACAAAAAAGACCGATCTGGAAACAGCTGTAATACTGGATATTGACGGTCAGAAGAGTTTACTGGCATTGGGTTCTGCAGCCACAAAGGAAAGAGAAAGAGGGATATTGATGCCTCTTTCTGATAACAGGCCTCAGCACATGGAATATACTTCTTTTATAAAGAGATTACGGCATATCCCCGAAATTAATATTGAAGGTGCCGCTGTAGCCGGCAACCGATTTATATTAAGCAACCGTGGTAATGAAAACAATCCTGTTAACCATCTTATAGTCACAACAACTGACTTCCTGAAGCGCCAGGAAGATGCCCCTGTCACTGTCTCTGAACTTATTATTCCCTTCTCATTACCGGCATTTGCAGGCGTTTCAGAGTTGTGTTATGTGGAACAGGAAGATGTCTTGCTCGTGCTCCTTTCAAGCGAAGCTACCGGCAACGCTTACGATGACGGTGTTATTGGCGACAGTTACATCGGCTGGATAGATCACATCAGTCAGAAACTGGATGAACAGAATAATATATCTATAGATGGTATTGTTAACCTGTCAGACGTAGATCCCGCATTCAAAGGTGAAAAAATGGAAGGTATCTGTCTGGCAGCTATCAGAAACGATGGTTGGTACCTGCACCTGGTAGCAGATAACGATCAGGGCGCAAGCAAATTATTCTATATTAAACTGGTAATGGAGAGATAACTTCAGTAACAGATTAACGGGAAATACACCAAAAATATAATTATGAGTAAAATTATTTATATATTAGAGGTGCTTCCCTCAAAAGCCTCTGAAATACTATAACACAAACAAACTACCTATGGAACAACCCGGCTCATTTTATGTGCCTTCGGGCCAGTACAACCTGAAAAACGTAATCATCAGCACTATTGTCGGTATGGCCCTTGCTACAGGTATTGGTGCATTATATGCACTTATTACCTTTATCAATCCACTCATCTACCTGAACTTCCTTGTACTGATGGGGGCGGTCTTTCTACTGGCGCTTTTCGCACAACTCATCAAAACAGCCAGTAAGAGCCGGAATACTGTAGTCAACATAATTATAGGGGTACTGATATGCTACACAGCCTGGGCCGCCCACTGGAGTTTATACGGAAGCAGTGAGCGCCATACCCATACTTCTTTCCTTAATGCCCTGATCAATCCCAATGAAGTACTGAAGATCATTTCTTACCGTTGTGATAACACAAGTATGTCCGTAGGCAGGCTGGGTAGTAGCGGCATCCCTTTTGATGGTGGTATGCTCTTACTATTCTATTTTATTGAATTTATCGTTTTTATGGCGCCTGTCTATTTCCTCGCTAAAGTGGACTATTATTGTGAGCACTGTCAGCAATACTATACAGAAAAGAAAGGATATATCACAGATACCACCGGTTTTTATATACAACGGGAAGCAGCAGGAGAGGAGCACCATTATAGATTCCTGCCGGAATTTTCGTACATAAAGAAACCGGTAGCTGTATCAGGAGCAGAAACAGATGTAATAGCAGTGACCCTGAATTATTGCACGAAATGTGCTGAGAATAGTATTGTGGATGTATCATCCTTTATTGCAAAGATTGATAGCAGCGATAAATATAAAACAGAGCTGGTGAAAGAGTCAAAGATGACAACCGGCATGTACATAGATAAGGCAACCGGTAAAGCCTTGGAATGGAGATTATTTTAATTTGACGGATAATACAGAAAAATTGTTACACCTATGTCCCATGAGTCCTTTGCTGACGAATTGCAGGCAGTTATAAGAGCCTCCCGCAAAATAGCCATAAATTTCGGTCACCAGTACATACATACAGATCATTTCTTCCTGGCAATGTTACAGAGGAATTGTATCGCAGCTCCCTTTCTCAGTACAATAGACAAGGAAAAATGGGCGCGCATTACTAAAGAAAACCATCCTGCAGACGATAAGCCCTCGCCTTCAGACAGCCTGCCGCTAACACTCGATGCAGAACGGGTAGTCTTACATGCAGACACATTTGCCTTTTCAAGAAATGAAGAACTTACCAACAGCCTGGACGTATTATTAGCTATGCTGGCATATGATAACCCAATAAAGAACGAACTAAGAAAAGCCGGCTGGCTGTTTGAACATATACTGGAACAACATTACGGAACAGAGTACACCTGGCCCCCCTTACCTTTAAAAGAACCGGAACCCATATCTAAGTTCTGGTGGAAGCTGACATCTGATAAAAGTAAGAAAGAGAAAATAGAGCGCTTATACCGGCATGCTTTGACACTGGCTGATTATGGAATGTACAAAGAAATGAAAGACCGGTGTAACATCGCATTGACCGTCAGCCCTGGTCACCCGGATTTTACACGCCTGCTGGCTTACGCCGCTTATCAGCAAAGAAATTATAACATTGCACTCCCTTTATTGAAGAAGCTTGAACTGCTTCCTTCAGAGAAAGAATGGTGTATACAGGTACGTATGGATATTGAAGGGAGAAAGGAAAATCATGATTGGGTGATTTCACAACTGGAACAGCTGTTGGAAGAACAACCTGAAAATGCACTAACCCTTAATAACATAGGTTATACCCTCACTAAACAACAACACTTTGCCGCCGCCGTTCCAAGGCTGGAGAAAGCTATAGCCATTGATCCGGACCTGGCATATGCTCATAACAATCTCGGGTTTGCATTATACAGGCTCGGAAAACAGGAGGACGGCATAGCCGCCATTCAGCATTCCCTTACGCTGGATAAGGGAAATCCATATGCCTATAAAAACCTTGGTATCATATACATGGAGACCGGTAATATCATAAAGGCAAAAGAATATTTCCAGCTGGCATTGAAATATAAGTATACAGAACTATATGATAATGAAGTGCTGGAGTTATTGCAAAAGTTGGGGCAGTAACGTTAATACACTAGTTAAATTGCTTACAAAAATTGCTTTTGCCGAAGGCAAAAGCAATTTCTCAGGGAGGATTTTCAAGACCATGTATCATAAAAAGAATTAAACTCGCACACTATCATAACCTGAACGTCAATACTTTAATTTCATTAAATAGCGTATATTTAAGTAATAACAGCATGTTTGCGTCAGCTACTGAAAATATTGAACCATGCACTACTTTACAGCCTACTGTTTATCTGCAGTTGCAATAAACCAGAAAGGCTTCCGGGTAAAGTTTACATAGCGCATGAAAAAGGCACTTATATACTATATCGCAACGGTATCCCTTTCCACGTAAGAGGTGGAGCCGGGTACACACACATGGAAAAACTGAAAGCAATAGGCGGCAATACCATCCGTACCTGGGATACCACCGGCCTGGGCATTATCCTGGACCAGGCAGCGGCAAATAACCTTGCAGTAATTGCCGGCCTGCCCATACCGGAGAGCCGCTATCTGGACTATTTTTACAAGGATACTGAAAAAGTAAAGGCGCAATATACTGCCCTGAGAACGATCATAAGGAAATACCGCTCTCATCCGGCTTTGTTAATGTGGTGCCTGGGCAATGAAGTCGATTTTCCATATAGACCCAGGTATAAAAAATTCTATGATGCTTTCAATCAGTTGACAGAAATGATCCACATGGAAGATCCTGATCACCCTGTCACAACTACCATCGTTAACTTCCAGCCACGAAATATCCTGAATTTACGCATGAAGGTGAGAGGTATCGATGTTATCTCCTTTAATACCTTCGGCGCCCTCAAGGTCTTACAGGAGCAACTGAGATCTTACCGCTGGTTATGGAACGGACCATTTCTGATAACGGAATGGGGAATATCTTCTCCACAGGAGACCCATAGAACAGCATGGGGAGCGCCAATAGAACCAACAAGCACCTGGAAGGCAGATAAGTATCGTGAATTTCACACAAAATACCTTCCTGTTAATAACCCGCGTTGCCTGGGAGCATTGACATTTTACTGGGGACAAAAAGAAGAAGTAACACCAACCTGGTATAGCCTCTTTGACAGTAGCGGCGCTACTACCGGTATAGTAGGAGAAATGCAGAGATTATGGACGGGGATAACCCCGGCTCACCATCCCCCTGCACTGGAATATCTGCTCCTCAATGGAATAGGAGCCGCCTCCGATATCCTGACGGAACCAGGCAGGGAATTAACAGTAGAACTTAAAATGAAGGATACTATATCCGCAGGATTCAGGTTTAACTGGGAAGTGCTGAAAGAAGAACTGGATCCCCAAAGTACAGTAAGACCACGCCGGCAGGAGGTCGGTATTATTCCAGAGAGTAATACAAGGATTACCTTCAGGGCGCCTCAGAAGGAAGGTCCCTACCGGGTATATGTCTGGGTACATGATGAACATGGAAACATATCGACCGCCAATATACCTTTTTACGTAGTTGAGATACCAAACGAAAATAAAAACACGCGTCTCTCCGCCCAAAAGAACTGAGTTGTTTATACTCCGTTTTATTATCACTGCTGGTATTACCAGCATGGCGGTATTCCTGTATCGTCTCTTCGACCCGGCTAATATCGGCAATGCTGCGCTTTACTGGTTGCTGATGGCGGCTGTTATCTTTTATTGCCTGAAAGTATTACATGAATGGTATCACTATTTTTATATCTCAGTTCCATCTGCTCCGGAGAACCTATCTAAACCCACAGTAGATATACTGACCACTTTTTTCCCGGGCGAACCATATGAAATGGTAGTGGAAACACTTACCGCCATTCAGGCAATTACATATCCTCATACTACATGGCTATGCGATGAAGCTGACGATCCCTATCTGAAGGAAATATGCCGGCAACTGGGTGTAAGGCATATTACGAGGGATAACCGCATAGATGCAAAAGCCGGAAATATTAATAATGCCCTACAGTATGCCACGGGAGAGCTTTGTGTCGTACTTGACCCGGACCATGTTCCTTTCCCTGAATTCCTGGACACAGTAGTACCTTATTTTGCGGACCCGCAGGTAGGATTTGTACAGGTAGTACAGGCATACAGTAATATCGGGGATAGTATAATAGCCAAAGGAGCCGCTCAGCAAACCTTTCAGTTCTATGGCCCTATGATGATGACAATGCACAGCTATGGCACAGTACAGGCTATCGGGGCCAACTGCACTTTTCGCAGAAGCGCGCTGGATACTATCGGCGGACATGCACCTGGGCTTGCAGAAGATATGCATACCGCCATGAAACTACATGCAAAGGGATGGAAGTCCGTTTATGTGCCTGTTGTACTGACGCTGGGACTGGTACCTTCCACACTTCCTGCATATTATAAACAGCAGCTGAAATGGGCCAGAGGCACCTTTGAGCTGCTGGTCACTACTTTCCCCCGCCTGTTCAGAAAGTTTACATGGAGACAGAAACTGCATTATGGCACCCTTCCTTTCCATTACTTTTCAGGTGTTATATACCTGATCAATTTCCTGGTACCGGCACTCTCGTTGTTCCTTGACATTATACCTTTCCGTTATGACCTGGTTACTTTTACTATAACGGGATTACCCTTTGTAAGCATTATTATTCTTGCCCGTCATTTTGTACAGAGATGGGTGATGGCAGAAGAAGAGAGCGGCTTTCATGTGGTAGGTGGATTACTGCTGATAGGCACCTGGTGGATCTATATACTGGCACTGGTATACACCATTATCCGGAAGAAAGTGCCTTATATACCTACACCTAAAGGTGATGGAGATAAGCCCGGCTGGAAACTGTTCCTGCCTAACGCGCTGGTGTTCTGTATCACTCTGGCGGCAATCATTTACGGGCTATGGTTTGACTGGAATCCATATTCATGGGTAATGGCCGGTATTGCAGCAGTCAATTGCCTGATCATGCTCTTCAACCTGCTTGCCGGCAATATAAGAGAACCCAGGGAAACCCTGCAGCCAGGAACCACGAAGGCTACATTTTTCTCTTACTATTTTGCTTTCAAAATATGGTTATGGAAACTACGTCACAACCTGTATGTGGTGGTAAGGAAAATGGCCATGCCCCTGACGCTTATCATCTGTGCCGTTGCTGCCTGGTTCCTTCATGAAGAAGCTAAACCTCCCGTAGTTCCTCTGCGGCGTCCCATTGTGGCGGAAAAAGTGTTTTATACCGGTATATTCAGTCCGCCGGATACCTCCGGGCTCACTTCCATGCTACAGGTGAATAGCTATAACAGGATGATGGGTAGCCGGTTTAATATCATCTCCTGCTACATCCCATGGGGAGACGCACCACAGTGTTCCCTGCCTGATTCCCTGATGAAAACAATATATGAGACCGGCGCTATTCCCATGATTACCTGGGAGCCCTGGACTACCTTATTCAAAGGCAGAACATCTCAGAACCTACTGCAGGATGTCATACTCGGCCGGTTTGACGGATATCTTGGGAAATTTGCCCGGCAATTGAAGGCGCTGGACCGGCCTGTATTTCTGCGGTTTGCACACGAACCAGGCAACCCTGTTTATCCCTGGGCAGCTCCGGAAAATAATATGGCAGCATACGTCCAGGCATGGAGATATGTACATGATTTCTTCGATAATACTGGTGCGCACAACGTAATATGGGTATGGAATCCCTGGAAGCCTGAAACAGCAGCAGGCTATTTCCCCGGCAGGGATTATGTAGACTGGCTGGCCGTAACAATATTGAACTATGGACATACATATCCCGGTGGCGAATGGTATAGCTTCAGACAGCTTTATACCCCTTTTCATGATCTGTCCCTTTTCCGTTCTGGTATACCCGTTATGGTAGCGGAGACAGGCTCTCTTGCAACAGAAGGTAACCAGGAGCTTTGGCTAAAGGAAGCTTTTCATGATATAGAGCATACATTTAAAGAAGTAAAAGCAGCTGTGCTTTTCAACAGCGCATTTGACAGGAACAACCCGGACAGGCAATCATTGGACTGGAAATTACAACAACCAGCAGCACTGCTATCAGCGTTTGACAGCATGCAGAACAGTAAAGAACCGGTTAACAGGATGCTCAGCACCTTCCTTCATCCAACACCAACCAGGGAGTATCCTGTATTTCCCGATACGCTCAGGGGAAGTATTTATTCCAAAGGAATTCCCTGGTTCAGGAATTCGCATACCTTAACAAGGAAGGAAGTGCTGAAAGATTTCAATGCCATGAAGGAATTAGGGATTAATACTATCAGGAGATATGGCCCGGGAATATATGATCATAATATACTTTCAGCAGCAGAAGAATTGAACATAAATGTTCAGTATGGTTTCTGGATGCCTGACAGTATCACACCTGAAACAGCGCACCGATTTAAAGCTATAGTAACTGCTGCTATAGAAAAGAAACAGCATAACAAAAAGATCATTGGCTGGCATCTGGGTAACAATTGCTGGAGTAAGCTTAAACAACGATATGTAAAACCCGCCCTGTTACTTCATCAGGATGAATACCTGCTATGGCTGAAAGACCTTGTACAGCATATCAGGTCAATTGATCCCGGAAGACCGGTTACATTAGACATCCCGGCAGACAGCCAGGTGAATGTAACCATAAAAACCTTTGAAAATGCTGTGCCTGGCATTGCAGCCTTCGGACTTACAGTACCGGAGAAGAAACACACGCCTGTAATACCATCCGGAAATATGCCCTGTTTTATCAGTGGTATTAATGCTGACAGGTATATTACCATGAACAGTACAAAACCTGTATTCATCAGTGCCTGGCAGGATGAACAAACAAAGAACGCCGTTTCTTTTAACGGTTTACTTACACATAAGTGGCTGTTCAAACCGGAATATTTTCAGCTGGCGCACTATTGGAATAAAGATATTGCCAGCTATCCAATGCCTGTAGTGAAGATCCTCCGGCCTGTTCAGATAACTGAACCAGGCACTACCTTATCCTATCACGCTATGATATATGAACAGGGTCAATGGAAACTGAAGTCAGCAGTATATAACCAGCTGTATTTTAAATGGTTCCTCTATAAAACTGACAGATGGGGAAATGCCTTCTACATGAGGCTCGCAGGAAGCGGACCGGACATTGACATAATTATTCCGGAAGACCCTGAATTATACCGTTTATACCTCGTTGTTAGTCATGGGAAATACGCAGTTACTACTCACTCTGTTCTGAATACACCCTGGGATAGATAGAGAATAATCCCGGTATAAAAATTGTAAAATTTTTATCTTTATAAAAACCCTTCGTTATGAACTCACGCCGAGATTTCCTGCAAAAGATCACAGCTTCCGCTATAGCATTTACTGTATTTCCCCATACCGGCGTTGCCGGAAAGGAAGCCACTGAACGCCCATATGATGGGCCCGTATTAAGAGTAGCCATTATGGGACTGGGTAGTTACGGAACCCGGGTGGCAGAGGCCATGCAGTCCTGTAAAAAGGCTAAGCTCGTTGGTGTGATCAGTGGTACGCCATCCAAAATAAAAGACTGGCAGCAGAAGTATAATATCCCGGAGAAGAACTGCTACAATTACGAAAACTTTGACAAAATAAAAGATAACCCGGATATTGATGCTGTATATGTGATAACCCCCAATGCCTTACATCATCCACAGGTGATCAGGGTAGCAAAGGCGGGTAAACACGTGATCTGTGAGAAACCAATGGCGTTGAATGCAAAAGAAGGACAGGAGATGGTTGGTGCCTGCAAAAAAGCTAACGTAAAATTGCTGGTAGGTTACCGCATGCACTTTGAACCACACACGCTGGAAGTGATACGTATGAGAAATGCCGGTGAATTTGGAAAGATACTCTTCTTCCAGGGGCTGTGCGGCTTCAGAATAGGTGATCCCACTCAGTGGCGGTTAAACAGGCAACTGGCAGGAGGCGGGTCTCTGATGGATATAGGTATCTACGCGCTGAATGGGGCCCGTTATATGATAGGTGAAGATCCTGTATGGGTAACGGCGCAGGAAACGAAAACAGACCATCAGAAATTCAAAGAAGGTGTAGATGAAACTATACAGTTCCAGCTTGGCTTCCCTGGCGGCGCAGTGGCCTCATGTCTTTCTACCTACAGTATGAACAATCTTGATAAGTTTTTCCTCAATGGTGAAAAAGGATTTGCCGAGATGCAGCCTTCAACCGGGTATGGCCCCATTAAAGGAAGGACTAATAAAGGAGAGCTGAAACAACCCATAGTAGTCCATCAGACCCTGCAGATGGAAGAAATGGCAGGTATTATACTGGAAGGTAAACAGCCGGTAGTACCCGTAGATGGGGAAGAAGGTGTGAGAGATCTGAAAGTCATGGATGCTATTTATGAAGCTGCTAAGTCTGGTAAAAAAATAGCACTGAAATTATAATCTTTGCTACCTGCATAGTTTAATTTCAACCGGAGGCCGTCATCCCTTGAAATTATGATCATTGCCGCCTGCATAGCTTAATTTCAGCCGGAGGCCGTCATCACTGAAAAACTTATAGCCAGCTGTTGCAAATCCCCCTTAAAAACTCCTTAGCCGGCCGCAGGCCCCTCTCTCAAAAGATCGCTTTTGCCGAAGGCAAAAGCGATCTTTTGAGTAATCAACAAAACCCTCACTTTTTTATTTTTATTGTATATCTTACAGTTAATTCCCGTATGAAAAAAGCGCAACTGATAACCCGGCTGACAGGATACATATGCCTGTTATTTTCCTTCACCACATCTGCACAGCAAACATCTGACAGTGCATACAAACGGCCACTGAAAGAAGTACTTGAGCATGTACAGAAAAAGTATAACGTAAAGATTAAATATACAGATGCCCAGGTAACCGATAAATGGGTGACTTATGCTGACTGGCGCTACAGGCCCGATATTGATGCTACACTCAGTAATATCCTGACGCCCCTTGATATGAAAGTGAAGAAGGAAAAAGAAAACAGTTACAAGCTGAGTGCTTACGAATACTACCGCTGGCCGGTACAGGAAGGTTGGGAAGAATTGGACCGCATCGCCGCTCAGTATAATGATCAATCGCAATGGGAAACCAGGAAACAGGCATTAAGCCCCTGCCTGCTGCAAGCCTTACAACTATCCCATTTACCCGCAGCTCCTGCTTCCAAACCCATTATTACAGCCGAAAGGAAATTTGACGGATATACTGTACGTAATATAGCCATTGAAATCCTTCCGGGACTTTACATCAACGGTTCATTATATAAACCCGCTCAATACAAAGGGAAGATACCGGTAATACTCAATCCTGATGGTCACTGGCAGCATCAGCGCTACCGTCCTGACTGTCAGTACCGCTGCGCTACGCTGGCCCGCATGGGCGCAATGGCTTTCAGCTACGACCTGTTTGCCTGGGGAGAATCACTGTTGCAGTTTGAAGAGAAAGACCATCGCAGAAGCCTGGCAATGAGCATACAGGCATTGGGATCTGTCCGTATCCTGGATTATCTCTTATCCCTGAAAGATGCAGATACCGGCAGAGTAGGCATTACCGGCGGTTCCGGCGCCGGAAGTCATACTGTACTGATGACAGCCCTTGATGACCGTATAAAGGTAAGCGCACCTGTAGTAGCTATCAGTTCTTACTTCTATGGAGGTTGCCCCTGTGAAAGCGGTATGCCCATACATGCCTGTGCCAACAGGACAGACAATGTAGAGATAGCCGCTATGGCAGCCCCAAGGCCACAACTGTTGGTAAGTGATGGCGGCGACTGGACAGACAAAACACCTGAACATGATTTTCCATATTTGCAGAAGATATATGGGTATTATGATAAGACCGGTAATATAGAGAACATACACCTGCCGGCAGAAGGACACGACTTTGGAATTAATAAAAGAAACGCAGTGTATCAATTCATGGCAAAATACCTGAAACTTAATACAGGAAGTATAGATGAATCCAAAGTAACCATCGAAAAGGAAAATGCAATGTATGTTTTCGGAGATAAAGGAGAGTTGTTACCCGCTCATGCCATACATGGATTTGAACAACTTGAGGCAACCTGGAAATCAGCTCTTACCCATTAATAGTATGAAACACATCTTATCGTTATTGTTGATGCTCATATGCAGCATTACAGCCACTGCGCAACAGGCAACCTGGATCTGGTATCCGGGCGATTTTGAGATCTGGCTTGGAAATGATATGCAGAACCGCCGTACAGAAAGAGAAACCTTCTATCCCGTTTTCTGGAAAATGGATAGCCATTATCCGTTAGTGGATTTTCATAAGGAAGTGGATCTGACAGCACCGGAAGAAGTCAGCATCTATGTAGAAGGCCGCTATAATGTCAGAATAGATGGAAAGGCATTTGAAGGTGCACCATCAAAGATCACAATACCAGCCGGCAAACATTGGATCAATATCAAGATCTTCAACCAGGCATTTGTTCCTGCTGTGTACATCTCCGGCAGAACTGTTTTCTCCGACAACACCTGGCTCGTAACGCCTGAAGATAAAGAATGGATAGATGAAACAGGAAAGGCATCAGACATCTCTGCTACTAAATGGCTGCATTCTGGCAGCTGGAACTTCAATAAACCGGAAACACCGCCTTCTGCTTTCAGACTGCCCGTATCCCCGGCAAGCGCTGTCAGCGTATCATCCCACAGCAAGGGAAGAATAGTGGATTTTGGAAAGGAAACCTTTGGCTTTATAAAACTGCATGGTGTAAATGGCTCTGGTAAAGTGAATCTCTATTACGGAGAAAGCAGGGAAGAAGCCCTGGACATACAACATGCCGAAACACTGGATAGATTGTCTTTTCATCAGAGTGAGAAAAGAGATACGGTATTGTCGCTCTCCAAGGCTTTCCGTTATGTAAATGTTGAGACTGATAATGAAGTACAGGTAGACAGTATCTCCATGTTATACGAATATGCCGGTGTGAAGGAACGAGGAAACTTCAGATGCTCAGATGAAGAACTGAATAGCATCTATGACGTAGCGAAATATACCTTCCGCTTAGCTACACGGGAATTCTTTATAGACGGGATCAAACGCGACAGGTGGGTCTGGAGTGGAGATGCTTATCAGAGCTATCTTATGAACTACTACCTGTTCTACGATAATGAAACAGTACAGAGAACAATACTGGCATTAAGAGGAAAAGATCCGGTTACCAGTCATATCAATACTATACTGGATTATACCTTCTATTGGTTTATGGGCATCTATGATTACTATCTCTATACAGGAGATGAAACATTCATAAAACAGTTCTACCCACGCATGAAAACATTAATGGAATACTGCCTGGGAAGAAGAAATAAGAATGGCCTGGTGGAAGGTATGTCGGGCGACTGGGTATTCATTGACTGGGCTGACGGATTAAGCAAAAAGGGAGAGCTGAGTTTTGAACAGTTGTTATTTTGCCGCAGCCTGGAAACAATGACCCTTTGCGCAGATATTGCAGGAGAAAAGAAAGATGCAGAGACATACAGACAATACGCTGCTGAGCTGAGAGCCAGACTGTTCCCATTATACTGGAGTGACAGTAAACAGGCGCTTGTACATAGCCGTGTAAACGGTATGCAGACCAGTAACGTAACACGTTACGCCAATATGTTCGCTATCTTCTTTGAGTATTTTGACCAGCAGCAGAAAAGTGCTGTGAAGAAGTCTGTGTTACTGAACGACAACATTCAGAAGATCACCACTCCCTATATGCGCTTTTATGAACTGGAAGCGCTATGCGCCATGGGAGAGCAGGCCTACGTACTGAAGGAAATGAAGAGCTACTGGGGAGGTATGCTGAAGCTGGGAGCCACCAGTTTCTGGGAGTTATACGATCCCTCTGTTTCAGGACCTGCCCATTATGCCATGTATGGCAGACCATTCGGGAAAAGCCTCTGTCATGCCTGGGGAGCAAGCCCGCTTTACCTGCTCGGTAAATACTACCTCGGAGTAAAACCGGAATCACCGGGATATAAAACATATACAGTACAGCCGGTATTGGGAGGACTGGAATGGATGGAAGGCACTGTACCTGTTCCTGAAGGAGATATTAAGATGTATTGCAGCAAAAAGGAAATAAAGATCACCACTATATCCGGTACAGGAACATTGCGGCTGCAAAGCACAATAAAACCCACCTGTGCACAGGCCATTGCAGAAAGTAAAGGCGGCAATACTTACGAGCTCACATTACAGCCAGGTAAAACATATGTTGTGAACTATCGCGCAGTTAAATAGATTTAGATGAACAGACTTATAGCCATATGCCTTTTACTGAGCCTGCAAGCTACTGCTCAGAAAGGGCTTATTAACTCCTCCAACAGCCCATATGCCCGGCTGAATAGCGTAGGATTAGGAGATGTACAATGGACAAACGGATTCTGGGCAGAACGTTTTGAGGTATGTAAAACAGCTATGGTGCCTCATTTATGGACAACTTATATGGATGCAGACCTCTGCCATTCTTTCAAGAATTTTGAAATAGCAGCCGGCCTGGATACAGGCTCTTTCAAAGGGCCTTCATTCCATGATGGTGATTTCTATAAAACACTGGAAGCAATGGCAGCGCTTTATGCTTCCACTAAAGACCCGCAACTGGATAAAGAAATGGACAGGGCAATAGCGGTAATAGCCAAAGCCCAGAGATCCGATGGATATGTGTACACCAAATCCATCATTGAACAACAGCAAACAGGCAGGCGGAAGATGTTTGATGATAAGCTAAGCTTTGAAGCATATAATTTCGGTCACCTGATGACAGCTGCCTGTGTGCATTACCGTGCCACAGGGAAGAAAAGCCTGCTTATGGTTGCAGAACGAGCTGCACAGTTCCTCGCTGGGTTTTATAATACAGCCACCCCGGAACAGGCGCGTAACGCTATCTGCCCCTCACATTATATGGGTATGATTGAACTGTACAGAACCACAGGCAACAGTTCTTATCTCTCTCTCGCACAAAAGCTGATCAACATACGCGGAAAAACAGAAGGCACTGACGACAACTCTGACCGCGTACCTTTCAGGGATATGAAGAGAGTAGTAGGGCATGCAGTAAGGGCCAATTACCTTTTTGCAGGAGTTGCTGATGTGTATGCAGAAACGGGAGATACCAGCTTGCTTAGCTCATTGAATCGTATGTGGGATGACGTGATAATGCGTAAGATGTATATAACCGGCGGCTGCGGAGCATTATATGATGGCGTATCTGTCGATGGCATTTCATATAACCCCGATACAGTACAGAAAATACACCAGGCATATGGGAAGAATTACCAGTTACCCAACCTGTCTGCCCACAATGAAACATGCGCCAATATTGGTAATGTGCTCTGGAACCGGCGGATGCTGGAAGTAACAGGAGATGCCAGGTACGCTGATATAGTGGAGCTGGCGTTGTATAATAGTGTGCTCAGCGGCATCAGTATGGATGGCGATAAATTCTTCTATACCAATCCGCTGGCTGCATCAGCAGATTATCCCTATGAATTGCGCTGGTCTGGTGGCAGGCAAAAGTATATTGCTTTATCCAATTGTTGTCCGCCAAATACAGTCAGGACTATTGCTGAAGTAAGCAGTTATATGTACAGTATAGCAGAAGACGGCCTGTACGTTGATATGTACGGAGGCAATGTCTTGAGCACCACATTAAAAGATGGAACGCCTGTTCAGCTGGATCAGCAGACAGACTATCCCTGGAGCGGGAATATCTCTCTGCTTTTAAAGAAAGCACCGGCAAAAGAAACAACTATTTTCCTCCGCATCCCTGGCTGGTGTAAAAAAGCCACTCTGTCTGTGAACGGAGAACCAGTAAAAGGAGAACTGATATCCGGTACATACACAAAGTTGAAAAGACAATGGAAAACAGGAGACAGGATATCTCTTACATTAGAGATGCCTGCCACACTGATAGAGGCTAATCCTCTCGTGGAAGAGAACCGTAACCAGGTCGCCGTAAAAAGAGGACCGCTTGTATATTGTATTGAATCTGCAGATCTGAAGCAGGGACAAAACCTGGCTGATATCATTGTTCCGGCATCAGCTTCATTACGTCCGGTTGCTATGAAGATCGATAACAGTAATGTAATTGCCCTGGAAGGTGAAGTGAAGTTGCTACAACACAATAACTGGAAGAATACACTGTATAGGGAGCTCAATACTACATCTGTACCTGTAAGAGTTAAATGGATACCCTATTACTCCTGGGCCAACAGGGGCAGGAGCGATATGAGTGTGTGGCTGCCAGTGAGCAGGTGATCATTCTTAATACTTTTTTTTCTGTTGTCCCGGAGCAAATGGTTTCGCTGATTTGCTGCCTGTCAGTTTTTTGGCCTGTCCCGGAGGTAGGGAAGTAGGGTGAGTTGAATGAGTATGCACACATCCTACTAATATGATAATGGCGGCAATCATAATCAGGATGACTAAAGAATATGGTTTCATAAAAAGTGTGATTTATAATAAAAATTAATGTTTATGGTGCTCTGAAAAACAATGCTTCCTAAACATTTGGATACAATAAAGCAAGAAGCGCGCCGGTTTTTATCCGGAGGTGTTATTCCAGGCTGAAGGCACACTTATTCTGTTGATAATGAATTGTAAAATTATTTTATAAGATGGGTGCGGGTTCTTATTTTCTGACAAACATTTTCTTTAAAATATCTCTCCTGTAAGAGAAAATACCTGCTACTTTCCTGCTTATTATGAGGGTATGCATCATACTGCCGATGAAGCCGAAAGGGATCTTGTATTTTACTTCATCTTTCATCAGCACACCATCCTTCTGCGGCATAAAGGTATGGGTGTGCTCCCATATGCTATAAGGGCCTTTTGACTGCCTGTCTGTAAAACTGACTCCTCTTTTTACCCGGGATATCTCTGTTTGCCAGCGAAGGGGAATACCCCAGAGAGGCCTTAGCTTATAGTCTATCAGCATGCCCTCATATATCTCTTTATCATCCAGCCGGGTCAGGACCTTAAAATCCAGTTCCGGTGGAGTGATCACCGCCAGGTTTTTGGCGGAAGCGAAGAATTGCCAGGCTGTTTCTATATCTGTAGGCAGGAATTGCTCTGTTCTGAAATAATAGATCATCTCCGCAAAGTTTGGATAGGTAAATGAGAACGCCGGTATTCCGGCGTTCCTCTATTCTAAAACCAGTATGCCATTGGCTGTAAATCGTATTTCACGCTTGGGTTGTGTAATGGCATCAATCTCAGCTTGCGGCTTCTTTGCATCTTCCGCATAATGCCGCAGCTCTGCAACTGAAGTAACATGGTTATATGCCAGCCCTTCCAGTATTACTGTCCTGCCTTTAATGTCTGTAGGAACAAAAAATCCATAGTTTTTCATTTTCACAAAGGCAGTAGTACTATCATTTACCTGCAGGCGCATCCAGCAGCCCTTTTTAGAACATACGGCCAAAACCTGCGCTTTAACTTTCACAGGCATCGTAGCTGTATCGCTCTTAAGCAATGAAGGTAGTTCCGATGCTGCTATTGCACCGGCAGCCGTAGTTCCTGCCCCATACACAGAGCCCGGATTGGCAGGTCCTTTAGGTGGCTGTGCCTGGGACGTAAGGGTTCCCAGAAGCAGAATGAATAGTAAGATCAGTTTGTTCATGTTTTAAAGTTATGGTATAAAAACAGGATTTCATTAAAGCACAAAATTATGCCGGATTAATGTAAGGGAATATCGTGATCAGGAAAACTATTTGCTGAAAAAGGAAATTGTCATGAGTGTGATACAAAATGAAATAAATTACGACTATCGTCCATCCATGTAAACAGAAATTTTTATACTATCTGTAACTATAACTGTAACTTTTGGCTTTTCTGCCCGTTTGACAATAAAACCTCACCCCTATGTTCTATCTGTACAAGCTAAGAACAGCTGTAGTATTCGTTGTACTCATGCTGCTTGCCTCCGGCTGTCTGAAAGATAGCTGTGATGTCAGGATACCCTCCACAATTTTTACACCCGTTTACCTCACGCTTGACGAGCTGAGGAGCTCCGTTAAAAGCGAGGCTCCGAAAAATATTGAGGAAACAGGAAAGATCTACCTGTATGGGAAATACATTTTCCTGAATGAACCCGGAAAGGGAATCCATGTTATTGACAACAATAATCCCTCTTCTCCGAAAAAGATCGCATTCGTTAATATTCCCGGAAATGTTGACATGGCCGTAAAAGGAAATATTATGTATGCAGACAGTTACCTTGACCTCGTAGCGCTTGATATTACAGACCCTTATCATGTAAAAGAAGTGAGCAGAGTGAAATCTGCCTACCCGGGTTTAATATATGCCTATGGTTATAGTACCGACACGGCTAGGTTAGGAGTCATCGTTGATTATATCAGGAAAGATACAGTACTGACCCAGGTCTGCAATAATCCAGGTTGGAACGGAGAGTATTATTACGATGCTGTCTCGAATGTCGCCATTTTTTCAAACACTTCTAAAAGCAGCGTGCCTTCTGTAGGTAAGGCCGGCTCTACTGCACGGTTTGGCTTGCTGAACAATTACCTGTATACAGTAAATAACTATTCTATCACTTCTTTTAATATAGACCAGCTTACGCAACCCGTTAAGAAAAATACGGTCATGGTACCCGCTACGGTGGAAACGATCTTCCCCTACAAAGAGTATCTCTTCCTGGGTACAACAACAGGTATGTTCATCTATAATGTTGTAACGCCTGAAACGCCTGCGCAAAAAGGAATTTACTCACATATCCGCTCCTGCGATCCTGTAGTGGTTGAAAATGACCGGGCCTATGTAACCGTACGTGGAGGCACTGCATGCAATGCAGGAGCTGTTAATCAGCTGACTGTACTGGATGTAAGAAACCCCGCCCAGCCGGAGCCGCTCAGGAGCTATGATATGAAGAGCCCTTATGGTCTGGGTGTTATTAATGGGTACGTGTTTGTAGGCGAAGGTGATAACGGCCTCCGTTTTGTAGACGCCCGGAACCCTGTAGCAGCTAAAACATTACAGGTATTCTCAGATGTTAAAGCATACGATGTGATCCCCGAAAGTGACAAATTACTACTGGTAACAGCTAAAGATGGCCTTTATCAGTATGATATCACAGATATGGAATCACCAAAGCGGCTCAGTAAAATAAGTATTACTGTTAAACAATGAAGACATGCAGATACTGAAACGTTTCTGGTGCCTGTTGCCCGTAATATTGTTTACAGGAGTTGTTATTGCACAACAGAAAAAGAAGACAGGCGGCTTTTATAATATCGACGAAGTAGGTATACAATTCTCTGATAAGAAAGGGCTCGTGCTGAGAGCAATAGGAGGTTATCGCTTTAACAGTCATTTACAGGCCGGTGTGGGCGTAGGGCTGGATGATTATACCCTCCGTTCTGTTCCTCTTTTCGGAGATGCCAGGTATGATCTCAATGGTACAAAGAATACTTTTTTTGCTTATGGCGGGGCGGGCATATCTTTCCCCTGGATCACCAGCAACCAGTTCCCGGGATATTACGGTAAGCATCCGGATAAAACAGTTCCTGGTTTTTATGGCCATGCAGGTATCGGGTATAAGATCAGAACTGGTAAAAATGACTTTCATATAGCGGTAGGATATTCCCGCGCTGCCATGAAGCTGAAGTATGAAAGTGTAGCCATATGGCCCCAGCCGGTTTTACTGGGATATACTTCATACGAGTATAAATTCAACAGGATTTCTATAGTAGCAGGTATTACATTGTAATTACATCCATATAAGCAGAATGCCCGGAGGAATGTCAATCATTCTTCCGGGCATGCTTTTTTTACTTTAATTTCACGCCAACTTATGAACCATATTACACCTGAACTAAGGACAGTCAATGTGACCCGCTACGTCACACCCTTACGCGAAGGCGGCTCTCTGCCGGCTATCGCGGAAGCAGACGATGGCTTCCTGTATGTACTTAAATTCCGTGGCGCAGGCCAGGGTATCAAAGCACTGATAGCAGAACTGATAGGAGGAGAGATAGCCCGCGCAGCTGGCCTTAGAATGCCTGAGATCGTGTTTGCCAACCTGGATACCGCCTTTGGCCGTACAGAGCCGGACGAGGAAATACAGGACCTGCTGAAGGCTAGTGTAGGGCTGAACCTTGGTGTACACTACCTTTCAGGGGCCATTACCTACGATCCAACTGTTAAGGTAATAGATCCTTTGCTGGCTTCTAAAATAGTATGGCTGGACTGCCTGCTCACCAATGTAGACCGTACCGCACGTAATACCAATATGCTGATGTGGCACAGAGAACTGTGGCTGATAGACCATGGGGCCTCCCTGTATTTCCATCATTCCTGGCAGAACTGGGAAGAGCAGGCCAAACGTCCATTTATACAGGTAAAAGATCACGTACTGCTGCCACAGGCATCTGAGCTCGAAAGCGTAGATGCTGAATTCCGGACGCTTTTTACCCCTGAACGGATCAGGGCTATTGTATCCGTTGTGCCGGACGACTGGCTGACAATAATAGCACAACATGGCACTCCGGAAGAGATCAGACAGGTATACACACAATTTTTAGTATCCCGGATCGCAGTATCCAGAATTTTTGTAAAAGAAGCGCAAGATGCAAGAAAATCACTTATTTGAGTACGCTGTAATTCGCGTTGTACCGAAGGTTGAACGTGAAGAGTTCCTCAATGTAGGGGTGGTTCTCTATTGCCGTCAACAGAAATTCCTGCAGGTACTTTATACGGTGAATGAAGAACGTATCCGTACCTTTTGTTCCCAGCTGGATATAGAAGAACTGAAGCAATACCTGCATGCTTTTGAACAGATCAGCCTTGGGGCAAAGGATGGCGGACCCATCGCAAAGCTGGACCTTGCTTCCCGTTTCCGCTGGCTTACAGCTACCCGTAGTACTGTAGTACAGACATCCAGGGTGCATCCGGGATTTTGTGCAGATCCACAGAAAGCACTGGTGCGCTTACACGAACAACTTGTATTATGATAAGGGAATATAGCTCCCGCTAGAAAGATTTGTCCCTGTTGTTACAATATTCCGGGGTTAGCAGATACTGTACATACTGTTACAGTAACTAACCTCATTTTTTGTAACGGTAACGTACAGTACCCAGCAGCTCTCTTCTCTTGCCGTAACATTCCTCCTGTAATGGCAGCCCGTTATCATCATAGGTATAACGCCAGATAGTATAATCTGAAGTTTCACCATTTACGGTTGTCATAGCGCCGATCCTGTTCTTGGAATCATAATCGAAGATATAATCAGGCAGCATCTTCTGGCGGGAAGGAGAGTAACGGTAAATATCGGTCAGCAGTCCCTGGTCATTATACTTATAGTAAATATGCTGGCTTTTTGCACCTCTGCCTACATGTGTTTCTTCAGCCACCTGGCCTACTGAATCCAGTTTAAAGAGCACTACAGTAGAATCTCCTATCACATCTCCATGGAAATGGATCATCCTGGTAGGCTTGCCGGCAGCGTCATACGTGTAACGGCGGGTTTCAGTATACTTATACTTATTTTTAGGTTCCTGGCTCGTAAGATACACCTCCTGGAGCTTTCCGCTTGGATCATTATTGTTACGCATGTAGATGACAGTAGTAATAATGCTGCGGGTACTGTCTACCGTTTTGGTCAGCTTACCTGAAGCAGAAAAGTAAGAGGTCATCACAGAAAAGCCTGTAGACCGTGAATTGGTCATAGAACGCAGTTGACGATATTCGTTCTGTACCTCACGCTGACATTTAAAGTCATTGTCAGTATCCTGGTTGGCATCAAAACTTTGCACAACCTGTACCGTGATCTTATTCTCCTTTAAAAGTGCCATATTCTGCTCTGTACGTTGTGTACTGATAATATCCTGGTAGTAGAACTGAGCAATGGCATTCCTGCTTAATAACAGCATTGCTGTCAGCAGAATTGTGGTGGTTGTTTTTCTCGTGTACATATATGCAAAAATAATGATTCAAGAGTATCCCGGAGAAAAGTTACCCTTAAATTTGCAAAAAAATGTAACAGTTTGAATTGCAACGTATTTCGTAGAGGATTATTGTTGCAATTATCAATTATATTTGTCCTGCCGGGCTCGGTAAATAGGGAATATTTCAGTATCAGCCACCAGGCCATACTGTCAGTTAATCTATTGTCTGCTGAAAAATGACACAAACCGTTGTAGGGTCCAGCACTGCAAATTCTCTCAATCCCCAGGGTTGATTTTTGATGTAATTCAGATTGGGATGCAGTAATTCCGGGTGGTTGGTCTTAATTTCCTGGTAGATAGCCTGGATATCATCTGTTTCAATCCTGATTTCCGGGCGGTCTGCTTTACCCAGTTCTTCATCAATTACCAAAAGAAGCAGTATCTCGTCTCGTTCTACGATATAAAGACTTTCATCATTGTAAGTCTGCTCAAAGCCAAGTCCTTCGGTAAAGAACTTGAGTCCAACAGCAATATCTGCATAGAATATTTTAGGAATGAGTTTAGTAAGGGCCATTTCAGAGTGTTCTTGCATTAAATTTAAAGAATGATAATTAGAAATTATTAGCTCGATACTTAAATTTTTATATTTACCTTCTATAACCTATAACGTCATTGAAAACACAGCCTCTACGTAAAGAAACAAACTGTCTCAACTGCGGAACAGAAGTGCCTGGCAGGTATTGCACTAACTGCGGACAGGAAAACACCGTTCCTCACGAAACATTTGGTCACCTCGTAAAACATTTTATTGCCGATGTGGTGCACTATGATTCCAAAACACTGCTCACTGTAAAGTACCTCCTTTTCAGACCCGGCTTCCTTACCCAGGAATACATTGCCGGCAAAAGGGCTAGTTATGTGAACCCTATCAAGTTGTACATTTTTACCTCCTTTGTATTCTTCCTTTTGTATTTCGCCCTTACAGCGGACCATGCTAAGATGAATGTATTGGATATTGATGACGATCATCCGCAACATACAGAAGCAACGGTTGTGCTGCCGGACTCCCTGAGGGCCAATACGCTGACCACCGCACAATGGTGGGAAAGACTGACGTTCTTCCATGACAGGCATCAGTATGATTCCATGCAGCATACCCTTCCTAAAGAATATAGGGATGGCCGTATGCAGCGCCAGGCTGTAAGCTTTTATTTCAATTCCCTGCAGAAAGATGATCATAAACAGGAAGCCAGGATAGAACGGTTACATCATAATATCCCGAAAATGATGTTTGTGCTGTTACCGCTTTTTGCACTTTTCCTGAGATGGATGTACGATAAAAAGAAATGGTACTATGCAGACCATGCCATTTTTTCGGTGCATCTTCATACGTTCTTTTTTATCTTATATCTGTTCTGTACAGCACTGGATGCCCTTTTCCATGTAGACTGGTTTACAGTAATAGGTAATGTGGGACTGCTCGTATACCTGGTAATGGCATTGAAACGCATCTACGGGCAATCTACCCGTAAGTCAGTGGTAAAAGGCTTACTGCTGGTTCTCTTACACCTGATAGCATTAGGTATTACCTATCTGGGAGTATACGTCCTGATAAGCATTTAATTACGTATATTAGGTTATGCAACCGGAATATATAATCATACACCAGCAGGTAGCCCCCTATGTGGCTCATATCCAGTTAAACCGCCCCAAAGAACTGAACGCTCTCAACCTTGGGCTGATGACAGAAATAAAGGAAGCTCTGAAAGTCCTTGATGCAGACGAGAGCGTACGCGTGATCATTATAAGTGGCAATGAAAAGGCCTTTGCGGCAGGGGCGGACATTAAACAAATGGCAGGAAGAACGGCCATGGATATGTATACTATCGACCAGTTCAGCACCTGGGATACAATAAAGAAAACAAAGAAGCCGTTGATTGCAGCAGTGAGCGGCTTTGCCCTTGGCGGCGGCTGCGAACTGGCCATGCTTTGTGACATGATAGTTGCCAGTGAAACAGCCCGGTTTGGGCAACCTGAGATCAAACTGGGAGTAATGCCAGGTGCTGGAGGTACCCAGCGACTCACAAGGGCCGTAGGGAAGGCCATGGCAATGGAAATGGTGCTGACAGGCCGTTTCATTACCGCCGTAGAAGCACTTCAGGCAGGACTTATTAACCGGATAGTACCTGTAGAACTTTTTTTGCAGGAAGCTATTAAACTGGCAGAGGAAATTGCGGCACAAAGCCCACTGGCAGTAAAAATGGCAAAAGAGGCCGTGCTGAAAGCGTTTGACAGTTCACTGGAGGAAGGACTGCACTTCGAAAGAAAGAATTTTTACCTGCTTTTTGCCTCTGAAGATCAGAAAGAAGGCATGCAGGCTTTTATAGAAAAGAGGACACCCGTATTTAAAGGAAAATGAATTGTGCGTGACAGGGTAAAGACCCTGCCCGGTCATGTACAATAACACCAACCCGTAATAGAAACCATGACAATGAACAAACACCTGGCAGCAATGTATGTAATGGCTGCCTGCATTTTAGGCTGTAAGGAACCGGCGCCGGACGCAAAAGGCGAAAAGAAAGGGGGAGCTGTTCCCCCGGAAACAGACACAATGATGACCATTTCAGATACGATAGAACCTCAGCAGGTAGCTTCATGGCGATCGTTTGAGCAATTTGATGGTAAATATGCTCTTGAAACAGGAATGCTGGAAGCAGAACCGCTTAAAGCACGCATAAGCCATCTTTTGCGGCAGGAGAATGAGACATTTATCAAGCGGTTCGACGTAACACCTCCCGTAGAAGTAGACAGTGATATTCTCTATAACCAGGGCTGCCGCCGTCATTATTGCGGAGTGGACGAGGCGGCTATAGCAGTAGATATGCGCCGTGATATCGTTTATGTAGGTATTGCAGTGAACGGAAGGGTAAAGCTTTATAGTGAGAAGAACGATCATTCTTATCCCGAAAAGCTGCTACGGTGGAAATTGAAATTTCCCTCGCTGAATTAGATATTCCAATAAAAAAGCCATCCTCGCAGATGGCTTTTTTATTTGTTAATTGAACTTTTTCTTCAGTTCCATCAGCTTTGCCTGGAAATCATTCAGGGGAGCTGCAGACGGCTTACCTCCCGGTTTGCCTTCCTTCCTTTCCCTTCGTTGTCCGCCACTCGCTGCAGGAGCTTCGTTATCCTTCATGGATAAGGAGATCCTTTTACGGGAAGGATCTACTTCCAGCACAGTAACCATTACTTTCTGATTCAGTTTCACTGCCTCATTCGGGTTGCTGATAAATTTGTTGCTCAGATGGGAAATATGCACCAGACCATCCTGTTTAACACCTACATCCACAAAAGCACCGAAGTTGGTAATGTTGGTCACCACACCCGGCAGTGTCATACCTACTTTCAGATCTTCCATGGTTTTGATGCCTTCTGCATATTCGAAGATAGCGATCTCATCGCGCGGGTCACGGCTGGGTTTATCCAGTTCTTTCAGGATATCTTCCAGGGTAAGCAGCCCCACTTCTTCGCTTACATATTCTTTGGGATTGATCTTTTTACGCAGTTCTTCCTTGCTCATCAGGTCCTGTACAGAGCACTGCTGCTTGCTGGCCATTTCTTGTATCAGCTTGTAACGCTCAGGGTGTACCGCAGAATTATCCAGCGGGTTATCTCCGTTCTCAATACGAAGGAAACCTGCGCATTGTTCAAATGCTTTATCTCCCAGGCGGGTTACTTTTTTCAACTGTAAACGGTTGCTGAAAGCACCGTTCTCTTTGCGGTATTTCACAATGTTATCTGCCAGTGAAGGGCCCAGGCCGGATACATATGCCAGCAGATGCTTGGAGGCCGTGTTCAGGTTTACGCCAACATTGTTCACACAGCTTACAACCACCCTGTCAAGGCTCTGTTTCAGGCTGGACTGGTTCACGTCATGCTGATACTGACCTACGCCTATTGCTTTTGGATCTATTTTCACCAGTTCAGCCAGCGGGTCTATCAGCCTGCGGCCTATAGATACTGCGCCACGTACAGTTACATCGTAGTCAGGGAACTCCTCCCTTGCTACTTCAGATGCAGAGTAAACGGAAGCACCGCTTTCATTTACCATGAACACATTGATCTTTTTGCCGAAATCTATCTTCTTTACGAACTCTTCCGTTTCACGGCCGGCGGTACCATTACCTACAGCAATAGCAGAGGAATCATATTGTTGGGCCCATCTTTTCAGCAGGGCCTCCGCATCATCTCTTTTATAGTTCTTTTCCAGGGGGAAGATCACGTCATGGTCCAGCATATTGCCCTGGTTGTCAAGCGCTACTATTTTACAGCCTGTTCTGTAACCCGGGTCAATTGCTATAACAGCCTTTGGTCCCAGGGGAGCAGCCAGCAGCAACTGACGGAGGTTTTCTGCAAATACTTCAATGGCTTCAGCATCAGCCCTTTCCTTAGCTACCGCCCTGAACTCATTTTCCAGGGATGGGCGCAGAAGACGTTTATAGGAATCAGCGATGGCCTTGTTCACTTGTTCGCTGCTGGCATTATTGCCGGTAACGAACTGTTTCTGTATGATCTCAATAGCCTCTTCTTCCACAGGAGTAATGGTCCCGTACAGGAAGCCTTCAGCTTCACCACGCAGAATAGCCAGTACCCGATGGGAAGGAATGGCATTCAGCTCCTCGCTGAAATCAAAATAATCCTTGTATTTGTTGCCTTCTTCTTCCTTGCCCTCTATCACTTTGGAAGTCAGCACGGAAGTATGGGTGAAAAGCTTACGCAGTTTGTCACGCAGCTCAGCGTTTTCGTTGATCCATTCCGCCATAATGTCACGGGCGCCCTTCAGTGCTTCATCCGTAGATGCTACCTGTTCATTAAGGTACTGCTCTGCAACAGTTTGCGGCGCGGTTTCCTGCTGCTCAAACAACAGTTTTGCCAGCGGTTCCAGGCCTTTTTCAATAGCCACGGTAGCCCTGGTCTTACGCTTCGGTTTATAAGGCAGATAGATATCTTCAAGTTCAGTAAGCGCCCAGGTGTTTTCCAGTTTCTCCTGTAGCTCCGGCGTCATTTTCTCCTGGTCAGTAATGGTTTTGATGATGAAAGCGCGGCGTTCATCCACTTCCTTGTAGCGTTTCTGCAGGTCCTCGATCCTGCCTATCTGAACCTCGTCCAGGCTACCGGTCACTTCCTTTCTGTAGCGACTGATAAAGGGTACTGTAGATCCTTCCGCCAGCAAATTCATGGTGTTCTCCGCTTGTCGCGCTGCGATCCCCAGCTCCGCTGAAATTAGCGCAATGTGTTTGCTATTCATGAATTAAAAATTAGTCCGTTTTATGGTTAACCAAAACCAGCGGCAAATGTAAATAAATTGGCTTTCCCGGCAACAAAAAGAAATTAACATAACAGCTCCCCTTACAGTGCTTTACCCCCTGCAGGAATTTTTTATATTTGACAAATGGAAAATAACGCAGCTTTTAACCGGTTGCTCGGTATCATGGATGATTTGAGGGAGAAATGCCCCTGGGACAAAAAACAAACCATTCAGTCACTCCGTCAGCAAACTATTGAGGAATTGTATGAACTGGCAGATGCTATCACTGACCAGGACTGGAAATCCATGAAGGAAGAGCTGGGAGACCTGCTGCTGCATATCGTTTTTTATGCCAGGATAGCCCGCGAGCAGCAACAGTTCACCATGGAAGAAGTGATCAACGGTATCTGTGAAAAACTGATATCCCGCCATCCGCACATCTATGGCGATGTGAAAGTGGAAAATGAAGAACAGGTAAAACAGAACTGGGAAAAGCTTAAACTGAAGGAAGGAAAGACCTCCGTACTCAGTGGCGTGCCCGTAGCACTTCCGGCGCTGGTAAAGGCAATGCGCCTGCAATCCAAAGCAAAACAGGTTGGTTTTGAATGGGATAATGCAGACCAGGTATGGGATAAGGTAAAAGAAGAAATGGACGAGCTGCATGAAGTAGTGCAAAGCGGCGTACAGGAAGATATAGAAGATGAATTCGGAGATGTGCTCTTCTCCCTTGTCAACTATTCCCGTTTCCTGAAAGTAGACGCAGAGAATGCCCTTGAACGTACCAATAAGAAATTCATACGCCGTTTTCAGCAGATGGAAAAGATAGCTGCAGCACAGGGTAAGACGCTCGACGAAATGTCGCTTACAGAAATGGATGGCATCTGGAACGAAGTGAAAAAATCTGAAAAATAAACGACTTGCTGGATATCAAAGAAATAAGACTGTTTTTTATCCGCCACGGATACCTGTTGATCATTGCTGCCTGGTTGTTCACATTTTCTTTCCTCTTCAGCAATTACTGGTCATATTATTCTTCTCCCCAGGGAGTGAAACGTAGCCTGGAGAAAAGCATCCGTCAGAGAGAAAAAGCATTTGAAGAGCTCTCACAGGATACTGCATTGTTGTCCCGCCTGTTTGTACGTGACTATAACGAACGCCAGGAGAAATGGCTCAGTAACCAGGACTTCTATCTTTTTGCATATGACAGCAGTGCTGCCGGCCGCTGGCTGGTGTACTGGAGCACCAACCTGGTACTACCGGAAGAGTGGCAGGTGCCCCTTGTACCCGGTATGCGTTTCCTCAAACTCAGGAACGGCTATTATGAGGTGATCTGTAAAAAGGTGGAAAGCACAGAGAAAGAGCATGACCGCTTTCTTGTAGCTGCCATTCCTGTGATGATGCAATACAACATCAGCAACACCTACCTGGTAGATCACTTTTACGATAAACCGGCTCTCGGAAAAGAATATACGATCCATCTCAAGCCCCCCGGCATTCCTGTGCTGAATGGACAGGACCTTATCCTCTTCTACCTGCACTACGACAGGGCCATGGATACCAGCCCACCTAACATGCTCAGCGTTATATTGCGGGTGCTGGGATGTATCTGCGTACTGATCTTTATCAACCTCTTTGCCGCTATGCTGGCAAGACAGAAGAATCCCCTGTACGGCTTCCTCTTCCTGTTCAGCGTTATCATCCTGTTCCGTACCCTCAGCTACCTTTATCCTTTCCCATTCAACCTGCGATCGCTTTATATCTTTACCCCCCTTATTTATGCAAAGGACGAGGTTTTCCGCTCCCTGGGAGACCTGCTCCTGAACGTATTACTGGGATTCTGGCTGCTGTTGTTCTTCCGGGAACACGTAAAGACCATCCGGGCGCCGCTGGTGAAAAAAAGCTGGCAGCAAAGGATAGTGATCATTCTCAGCAGCTTTATCATGTATGTGGTAGGACAGTTCCTCTCCGAACTGATCCAGAGCCTTGTAATAGATTCCAGGATATCTTTTGACGTTACCAACTTCGTAAGCCTTAACAGTGACAGCATCACTTACAGCATTATAGGATTTATCATACTGGGATTTATAGCTTTCAGTTTCCTCTTCTTTTCACAGATCATCAACTACCTGCTGAATGAACTGACAAACTTCAGGCACCGTTCCAAATACATATTCCTGGCCGTGGTCGGGGTCGTATGGCTGATGTTCCGTTTACAGAACCCGGAAATATACTATTCTTTAGCACTGGTTATCTGGCTGATCATCTACGTGGTGCTGCTGGATGTACTGGCTATGCGTTTTGAGAACAGCCTGGCTACCGTACCTTTCCTGTTCTGGTTGTTCATCCTTACTATCACCACTTCTGCGGTTATCGTTTACTACAATGATCAGAAGGAGATCAGTCTGCGGGAACGCATGGCGGTAGAGCTTTCCAAACAAAAGGACCCTTACCTGGAAATGCTGCTCACAGACGTTACCCGCAAGATGGAGGAAGATGAACTGTTACAACTTTTCTTCCTGCAGAGCAATGGCAATAATATGCCCCGTTCAGTGTTGGAAAACGAACTGAAACAGAAGTACTTCAAAGGGTATCTGAGCCGCTTCAATGTAACCTTCTATCCTTTCAATGAATACGGTGAATCCATATATGGGGGGGATACTTCCAGTTTCTCAGTGCTGAGCAGGCGTATGCTCGTCGAGTCGGAACTGATAGGTAATGAGCTGTATTATAACGAGCGCAGTTTTAACGATTACAGTTACATAGGCCGGAAAGATTTCTTCCGTAACGGGGTGCCTTCAGGATACCTGGTGTATGAGTTAACTCCCGCAGTACTCAACACTCAACGGCTTTACCCTGAGCTCCTGGTAGATGGGGACCTGTACGATCCGGAAAAAGAGTCTTCTGTTGCCTATTCCTATGCCATTTACGACAAAGGGCAGCTGGTGATCCACAACAACGATTTTGCATTCCCCGTAAGACTGGCGGAAACGCCTAAAGAAGAGATCACCGTTACATCCGACAAAGGATATTCTTCTCTTACCTACAGGGCCTCGAAGGATAAAGTAGTGATAGTAGTGAAAGACAGCAGGAACTTTGTTGAGTTTATCACCCTCTTTGCCTACATGTTCTGCCTGTTCCTGCTTATCATTGTGATCTACAGGATGCTGGACCTGCTGGTAAAAGCACGTATGCGTATCAGTAATATGAAATCGCTGATCAACATCAACATCCGGAAAAAGGTACATGGCACAATCATTTTCATCGTTGTATTTGCATTCGTTATACTCGGTCTGACCACCATCCTTTTCTTCATAGGCCGCTCTGAAAGACAGAATAAGGAAAAGCTCAGCCGTACTATCAATGAGGTATCTCATGATGTAGAGAAAGTATTTGCCAACCAGCGGATGTTTGACGACCTGGATGATCTTTACGATCCTATCTTCCAGGCCAGCCTTTCGGCTTCTATAGGAGAGATCGCGGACGACCGTGCGCTGGATATCAACATATATGACAGGGATGGCAATCTGCAGGTCACTACACAACCGCTTATTACTGAAAAGGGACTGTTATCCAGGAAGATCAACCCGGATGCTTTCCTGCAGTTATACCGTGATCCGAAGATCCAATGGATACAGAAAGAGAAGATAGGTTCCATGAAATTCCTTTCCGGTTATACCCCATTGCGCAGCAACGGAGAGATATTTGCCTATCTGAATGTGCCTTATTTTGCCACACAGACGGAGCTGAATCAGCAGATATCCAATTTCCTTGTAGCGCTGATCAATTTCAATGCATTCATCTTCCTGATAGCCGGTTTACTGGCATTGCTGATCACCAACTCCATTACCAAGTCCTTCTCTCTTGTTACGGAGAAACTGCGTCACGTGAACCTGGGGCAGCAGAATGATGAGATAGAATGGGAGAAAGAAGACGAGATAGGTGCACTGGTAAAGGAATACAACAAGATGGTGCGTAAGCTGGAGGTCAGTGCCGCAAGACTGGCCAAGAGCGAGAGGGAAGGCGCCTGGCGTGAAATGGCACGGCAGGTGGCGCATGAGATCAAGAACCCGCTTACGCCTATGAAGCTGAGCATACAATACCTGCAGCGTGCTATTGATAATGATGCACCTAACGTAAAGCAGCTATCCCATAATGTAGCGCGTACGTTGGTAGAACAGATAGAGCACCTGGCCAATATTGCTTCTGACTTCTCTGCTTTTTCCCGTATAGATGAAGCTAACAGCGAGGTGCTGCTGCTGAATGAAGTACTCTATTCCCTGAAGGACCTTTACCAGAGCCATGAGCATTGTTATATACATTTCAATCCTCCCGGTAAGGCATATTATGTGTTTGCAGATAAGACGCAGATGAACAGGTTGTTTACCAATCTTTTGCAGAATGCTGTACAGGCTATTCCTGAAGGCAGGGCAGGGGAAGTAAGTATCAGCATGGACGAAGTAGAAGATGGATGGGTAGTGGTGAGTATTGCTGATAATGGAGATGGTATTCCGCCTGAGATCCAGTCAAAGATATTCGTGCCTAATTTTACTACCAAAAATTCAGGTACAGGCTTAGGATTGGCAATGTGTAAGAATATTGTGGAACAGGCAAGAGGAGAGATATGGTTTGAAACACAATTGACAGTGGGTACTACTTTTTATGTGAGACTACCAATTGAACCACCGCCGTCTTTTTAAAATAAAAAATACCGGTCTGTTTACAGACCGGTATCAATACCTTTCATTTTCGATAGGATGTAAATTATTTCACAAAACTCTCACGGATCTTATCCAGGAGTTTTGATTCGATCATCTGTTGTGCCAGGGTGAGCATGTTCTTAAAGGCGATGCCTTTAGAGATACCATGACCAATGATCACCGGCTGTGAAACACCCAGTACAGGTGTACCACCATAGGTCTCGAAGTCGAATTTATGCATGTAATCATCGTTAATGTTGCGTCTTACTGCAATATCATGGATAGATTCCGCCATTTTCAGAACTACGTTACCGGTAAAGCCTTCACACACGATCACGTCTGCTTTGTTAGTGAAAATATCCCGTCCTTCAACGTTACCAATGAAGTTCAGTTGCGGATGCTCTTTCAGCAGCGGGTATGTAGCCTGCGCCAGCAGATTTCCTTTACCTTCTTCTTCACCTATATTCAGCAGGCCTACGGTAGGATTGCTGTTCTGCAGGATATGTTTTGAATAAAGGGAACCGAGGACGGCAAACTGTACCAGGTTTTCTGCTTTACAGTCCGCATTGATACCAACGTCCAGTAACAGCCCGAATGAGCCGTCTTCCCGGGGGACGGGAGTGGAGATAGTGGGCCGCTGTATGCCTTCTATAGCCTTGATAGAGTAGAATGTACCAACCATCATGGCTCCGGTGTTACCGGCACTGATAAAGGCGTCCACTTTGCCATTCTGCAGAAGGTGAAAGCCGATACCAATAGAAGACTGCGGTTTTTCCTTCAGTGCTTTGGTAGGATGTTCATTCATCCCTATTACCTGGGATGAATGAACAACTGAATATTTTGATTGGTCTAACTGCGCATCTGACAACAGGGGGGCAAGAGCCGCCTCATCACCAATCAGCACCAGGTGCGCATCCGTAGCAACAGTGTCTAAAAATAATTTTACTCCTTTTACTGCTTCAATGGGGGCAAAATCGCCGCCCATCATATCTAGCCCGATTCTCATGAACGTTTAGGTTTGTCTGTTTGGTCGGGGGTAAAAATAGTAATAAATTATTTAGTGCTGCTTTGTTTTTCCAATACTACTTTTCCTCTGTAGTACAGTTTGTTCTCTACCCAGTGAGCACGATGTCTCAGGTGCACTTCACCAGTTGCGCTATCTGTGCTTAAAGTATCCGCAAAGGCCTTGTAATGCGTCCTTCTCTTAGCTGATCTTTGCTGAGAATGTCTGCGTTTCGGATTTGGCATTTTATTTAAGTTTTAATTGTCCGTGTTTAATGTTTAATAAGTAATTTATGATCTCGCCTTCACTTGTGCTGAACCCTAGTTCTGGCGGAATTTATCCAGGTCTTTCCAGATCGGATTGTCTTTTTCGCCTGATTGCTGGTTCATCTTGTCCAACATTTCCAGTACTTTCGGATCACAACCGCTTTTCCCGTCCTTTTCCGGGTGAATGCGCTGCATGGGAATGCTGAGATTGATGAACTCATAGATCCATTCAGCTACATTCAGATGAGATTCCGTTTTGGAGATGTAAGATACATCCGGGTCCTCATCATCGTTTAACTCGTCCGGGTTATCCACCATTTTCACTACCTGGTCAAAATCGTCCCAGAGCTGTAGCTCAAATGGTTGTCCGCAACGGTCACAATTTACGGTAACGGTACCCCCGATTTCAAATTTCAGCAGGAAGAAATTACTTTTCTTGTCGAGCAGTAATTTTACTGTTGCATTACAGTTACTGAAGTCCTGTGGGCCGTAGTTTTCAAAGAAACTATCCGTAATTTGGTACTGAAATGTATGCACCCCGGGCTTCAGTCCCACAAAGGCAATATCAAATTGACGGAGTGCTTTCATATTAAAATCCTCACTTTTAGAGGGATGCAAAGGTAACCAAATATTTGCAAAAGCAAAAATTTCCTATTTTTGTTGATTGCCAATATTATATTTATATTTTGTATGTTGTATTTCTGGAATGGCCAACTTAATTTGTCAAAGAGTGGCCAGTGCCCCATCTCTATTTTTTTAACAAATGGCTAAAGCCCGGATCAAAGATAAGAGAAAACATCCCACGGACCGCAGTTTATCTGAGGCTCCCCATGCCATATTCTCACTTCCTCTCAGTATTTTGCTGAAAAACAGCAATGCAGGCGTGCTGCTCACAGATGAACAACACAGGGTTATCTGGATAAACCACGTATTTGCCGATAATGCGGGGTCCGTAGCCGACCACATTGTGGGAATGCCTTTCCGGGACGTTATAAACCATTTCAGTGGCTTACTGGCAGGTCCGGAAGCTTTTATCGAGAAAATGGAAGACCTGCGCCGTAATATAAAACCTTATTTCGGCTGGGAACTCGCGTTGAACGACGGGCATCTTTATGAGATCAGTTACATCCCTTTGATAGACAATGGGGTTTTTACAGGCAGTGTCTGGCAGATACTGGACGTTTCCCGGCATAAAATGAAACGTTCTGACATGGAACAGGCCCGTGAGCAGGCAGAACAGGCCAGAAAGGCCCAGAAAGAGTTCCTGGCCAGTATGAGCCATGAGATCAGGACCCCGCTCAACGTCATCATCGGCATGACACACCTCCTTGAAGAAACCGCCCTGGACGCCACGCAGCAGGATTATATTAAGATATTGAAGCATTCTTCCGGTATTCTCCTTGGACTTATCTCCGATATTCTCGATATTTCCAGGATAGAAGCAGGCGAATTACAGGTAAACCAACGGGAATTTAACCTGGTAGAGCTGGTACATTCCCTCCGTCATACCTTTGAGCTTAAAATGGGCCACCGCCCGGTCAGGATCTCCGCCTTTATTGACCCTCAGCTGCAAAACCGGCTGGTAGGTGATGATATGCTGCTGAACCAAATACTTATGAACTTGTTAGGTAATGCAGAGAAGTTTACCAGTGAAGGTGAAATTTCAATCAGGGTAACGCTGGAATCCTGGCAGGAAGACAAAAGATGGGTACGCTTTCAGGTATGCGATACCGGTATCGGGATCCAGAATGATAAATTAGAGCTTATCTTTCAGAACTATAAACAGGCGGAACAGGAGATCCGGGATAAATATGGTGGCACCGGCCTTGGCCTGGCCATATCCAAACAACTGGTGGAGCTCCAGGGAGGCAGCATCCATGTAGAACATATGCCTGGTTTCAGTACCTGCTTCTCCTTTAACCTGCCCTTCATTGATACCCGTAAACCGGCAATAACCAACGCAATGACCGGAAATAAAAGCAGGCAACCTAACTTTGCAGGTGCAAAAGTGCTGGTGATAGAGGATAATCCGATGAATCTCAGGTACATCATCAGCCTGCTGGAAAAATACAATGTTCAGCATCAGCTGGCCACCAATGGCCCGGATGCACTTTATTTTCTTAATTCAAGACAATATGACCTCATTCTTCTTGATATACGCATCCCCGGGCTGAACGGACTGGAACTGGCTGCAGATATCAGGCAGGATGAAGATAAACCTAATGTGGCTACCCCACTGGTAGCTACCACCGCCCTGGCTATGGAAAGTACCTTTACCCAGGCACGGCAGGCCGGGATCACAGATATACTGACCAAACCTTATACGCCCGATCAGTTATTGCAGGTATTGAATAAATACCTGAACGATGAAGAAACAGAATTTATAATGGAAGAAGCAACCAATTTATCCGGATTTGAGTTCCATAAGGAACTTGATGTAAAGTACCTGAACGCTTTGTACGAGAACAATATTTCCTATGCCGCAGACCTGTTCGAGATCTTCCTGAAAACCATCAGGGATGAAATGGTCAGGATCCGGAGGCTTGTAGATGAGTCAGACTGGGAACAGCTCAGGTTCCAGGTACATAAATTAAAGCCCAACTTCGCAATGGTAGGACTTACCTGGATCACCAGCAGCATGCAGCAGCTGGAAAATGCACTCAACAGCGATACCCTGCCGCCTGTAGAAGAAATAAAAGCTGTATTTACCGCTATCTCTCACGATCTCGATAAATTCTATCCTATTATTGCCGGCGAATATGACCGGATGAAGGATCTTCAGTAAACCATGCTCAGAATGTGTCCAGGACTTCCTTAACACTATTATAGTAACTACCGCCAAACAACAGCAGATGTACCATCAACGGGTATAACTGGCATATGCCTATACGCTGCTGCCATTCATTGGCCAGCGGGTACATAGACTGGTATGTAAAAAAGAAACGTGTATCAAAGCCTCCGAACAACCTGGCCATGGCCAGGTCCATTTCCCGGTGGCCATAATACGCTGCCGGGTCATACACACATGCCCGCCCGTCAGCGCCTACCATAAAATTGCCGGACCACAGGTCGCCATGCAGTAATGCAGGCGGTTCTTCCGGGAAGATCTGCGGCAGCTTCTTCCACAAATGCTCCATCTTCTCCACCATCTGCTTGTCCAGGATATGACGGTTATACGCCTCCCGCGTCAGCGGCTGTAACCGGTTAAAAGCATAGAATACAGACCAGCTGCTGTAAGGGGTATTATATTGTTTGATAGTCCCTATGTAGTTTGTTTCAGGTAACCCGAACAAAGGCTGCGTATGCCGGTGCATCCTTGAAAGCCCGGCAGCAAAATTCTCCCAGAAATCAGGATTGGCGCCGCCTTTTTCCATGAACTCCGTAATAAGAAATGCCTTATTACCAGTCTTGCCCGTAGCAAGCGGACGGGGTACCGTTAAGGTATGAGTATCACGCAGCAATTCCAGCCCGCTGGCCTCCCTTTCAAAAATGCCGGGATATTGCTTCGCATCATTCATCTTCAGGAATAATAACCCGCTTTCCGTTGTCAGCTTGAAAGTTTCATTTATATCTCCACCGGGCATCTTTTCTGCATAATTAATGTGTATTTTCATTCCTGACTGGCAGGAAAGAGCAGTGGTCAGTTCACCCAATAAAATATCATCGGTCATCTTTTGCACAGGTTATATGGATACTAAAATAAAGATAAGGCACACAGGAGTACGTATACTGATAACCGTATTGTGTATATTGACGTTCAACATTTTGCTTGCTTTCAGCCATAGGTTCGCTGAATTTTATTTTCATAGGTTATTCAATTCGATAAGTTCATTCCTTCGTCAGGTACTGGGGAAAGTACCTTTCAGCATCGGCGACGTAATTTATGGCGCCTGGATTATAACAGCAGGCATTTATTTGTTAAAATTATGTTATAAGATTGTAAAAAGGAAATGGAATTTGCTGGGATTACAGTTGCTCCGTGGTATTCAGTCCCTTCTTACCATTTACCTGGCCTTCCTGTTGCTCTGGGGATTCAATTATGATCGTAGCTCCCTGGAAAAGGACCTGCAGCTGGAAGTAACCTCCTATGGTAAAGAACAACTTTACCGGCTTACCGATACTTTGCTGCAACAGGTAAATGCAGACAGGTACGCCCTGGGAGATACAATGAACGCCATCCATCCCGGCGCCGATAGTGCCCGGATGTTCCAACAGGCCATACTTGCATATGAAAAAGCCGGACAGGAATGGCCCTCGCTTCAATATCGTAATCCCTGTATCAAACCATCGTTATATAGCCACTGGCTCAATTATATGGGAGTAGGGGGGTATCTTAACCCCTTTACCGGCGAAGCCCAGGTGAATGTCACCACCCCCGGTTTCCTGCATCCTTTCACCATTTGTCATGAAATGGCTCATCAGTTAGGTTACGCACCGGAAGAAGAAGCCAACTTTGTAGGGTACCTGGTAGCGGTGAATGACACCAGTCCCCGCTTCCGCTATGCAGCTAACTTTGAAATGTTCATGTACAGCGTGCGTCAGCTGCGCAGGCAGGATACTACCCTGGCAGGACAGCTCTGGCGTAGGGCAGTTCCGGGAATTAAAGCCGATGTGCGCCAGCTCAGGGAATTTTATGAACAATACCGCGGTCCGGTAGATAACTATACCGCTATGATCTATGACCAGTATCTCAAGGCAAATAAACAGGAAATGGGCATCCGTAGCTACAGCGAAGTAGTAGGATGGCTTATTGCTTACTTCAAGATCAGATAATAATGAACAAAGAACAAGAAAGATTACAACAGCCAGGATGGAAGAAATGGGGATCTTATGTGAGCGACAGGCAATGGGGCACTGTCCGCGAAGACTACAGCACAAACGGTGATGCCTGGAATTTTACCACTCATGACATGGCGCGCAGTAAGGCATGGCGCTGGGGAGAAGAAGGTATTGCCGGTATTTGTGATGAAAAACAGCTGCTCTGCTTCTCACTCGCCCTCTGGAACAGGAAAGATCCTATCCTGAAAGAACGCTTTTTCGGCCTTTCAAACGATCAGGGGAATCATGGTGAAGACGTAAAGGAACTGTATTATTACCTGGATGCCACACCCACGCATTCCTATATGAAAATGCTCTATAAGTACCCGCAGCAGGAATACCCCTACCAGTGGCTGGTAGGTGAGAATGGCCGCAGGTCTAAAGAACAGGAAGAATTTGAGATCATAGACACAGGTATATTCAATAATGATGAATACTTCGATGTATTTGTAGAATACGCAAAAGCATCTCCCGAAGATATCCTCGTAAAGATCACCATACATAACCGCGGCAAACAGGATGCCCCCCTGCATGTACTGCCTACCGTATGGTTCAGGAATACCTGGGCCTGGGGGCGCTGGGACTATAAACCATCCCTGTGGGATGCCGGCGCCGGCGCCATCCGGCTGGACCATAACAAAATGGCCGTACAATATCTCTATCATGACGGGAAAGGAGAGACAATGTTCTGTGAGAATGAAAGCAACAACCAACGGTTATATAATTATCCCGGCGTTACTCCTTATGCAAAGGATGGCATCAACGATCATATCATTCATGGCGCTCCTACTGTCAACCCGGAAAAGAAAGGCACCAAAGCTGCTGTACATTATAACCTGACAGTACCAGCGCAGGGATCCTGCACGTTACAGCTGCGCCTGTCTGACCGGCAACTTGAAAACCCGCTGGAAGGCTTTGACCAGCTCTTTAATGCACAGGTGGATTGTGCAAATGAATTTTACAGAGACATTCAGAAAGATATCAGTAACGAGGACGAAAGACTTGTACAACGGCAGGCATTTGCCGGCATGCTATGGTGTAAACAGTTCTATTCCTATAAAGTACAGCAATGGCTGGATGGCGATCCTGCCGGTCCGCCACCACCGGGAGAACGCTGGAACGGCCGCAATAAGAACTGGAAACAGTTGTATAATGAAGATATCATCTCCGTACCGGATAAATGGGAGTTCCCCTGGTATGCGGCATGGGACCTCGCCTTTCACTGTGTGACCATTGCCATGATAGACCCGGACTTTGCCAAGCAACAGCTCATGATGCTGACAGAAGAATGGTATATGAATCCTTCAGGTGAATTCCCCGCATATGAATGGGCGTTAGGTGATGTCAACCCTCCGGTGCATGCCGGTGCAGCCTATCGTGTATTTAAGCAGGATGCGGCCCTGAAAGGCAAAAAGGATTATGCTTTCCTGGAAATGATCTTCCATAAGCTGCTGATCAACTTTACATGGTGGGTGAACCGCAAGGACAGCAACGGCAGCAACATCTTTGAAGGCGGTTTCCTGGGCCTGGATAATATAGGTGCATATGACCGGGGTAAACCATTACCCGGCGGAGCAAGGGAAGAACAGGCAGATGCTACCAGCTGGATGGCTATGTACGCGCTGAATATGCTGCACATCTCCCTGGAACTGGCCACTTTCAATAAGGTATACACCAGCATGGCCACTAAATTCTTCGAGCACTTCCTTTACATTGCCGGTGCTATGGCCAGCATGGGAGAAGGACAGGGTGGACTGTGGGATGAAGAGGAAGAGTTTTATTATGACCAGATCCGCACTGTAGATAACCGTATCATCAAACTGAAGATAAACAGTATGGTGGGACTGATCCCCCTTTTTGCCGTAGAGGTCATCAACAAGGATACACTGGACAATAACCCCGAATTTGAAAAACACATGTCCTGGTTCCTGCGCCATCGGCCGGATCTGGCCAGACTGGTGTCACGCTGGTATGAGGAAGGAAAGGAAAATAAACACCTGCTTAGTTTGCTGCGTGGTCACCGTATGAAACGCCTGCTGAAACGTATGCTGAATGAAAAGGAATTTCTCAGTGACTATGGCGTAAGATCATTATCCAAAGAATATCAGGATAATCCCTACTGTGTGAAGGAAGGAGGCGTGGAGTTAACAGTAGGTTACACACCCGGAGAAAGCAATACCTATACATACGGCGGCAACTCCAACTGGCGGGGCCCTGTATGGGTGCAGATGAACTTTGTTATGATAGAAAGCCTGCGCAAATTCCACTATTTCTATTCTGATGATTTCAGGATAGAATATCCTACAGGCAGTGGCAATTACCTTTCATTGAAAGAAGTGGGAACCGCGCTGGCCGGCAGGTTACTGAAGATCTTCCTGAAAGATGAAAACGGCAGAAGACCTGTAGCCGGTTTCAATGAAAAGATGCAGACAGATCCTCATTTTAAAGACCTGGTCCTATTCCATGAATATTTTCATGGTGATAATGGTAAAGGGCTGGGAGCTTCTCACCAGACAGGATGGACCGGTCTTATTGCCAACCTGATCAAGATGAAGAATAATCCATGATATTATGATGAAGAAGATCAACCAGCCCTTTAATTGCAATGCTACCTGGATAAGACAGCTGGCAGGGAATATTGTTAATTAAGCAACAGTACGTTCACACTTCGCTGAAGGATATTGAAGGCTATTTCAGCCATCAGGTTTTCTTTATCCAGCGTGGGATTTACCTCTGTTATCTCGAAGCAGCAGATCTTACGGTGCTGCATAAATTTGGCGATAAGATCTTCTGCTTCACGTTCTCTTAATCCATTGGTGACCGGAGTACCGGTACCTTTGGATATAGAGGCGTCCAGGCTGTCCACATCAAATGATACATAGATATACTCGCAATCACTCAGATAGCGGAATACGGACCTGGCAATCTGTTCCGGCCCTTTTCTTCTCACTTCATTAGTAGTGATCACTTTCATCCCATAGCTCTTGATCAGGTGCTCTTCTTCTTTTTCATAGTCCCGCAGGGAGATGAAAACAATATCCTCAGGTAATATTTTAGGTGCGATATTCCCTACGTTCTTCAGCGCCTCCCAGCTTTTTATAGTATTATCGTCCACTTCATGCACCTTACAGTCAATATTATCTTCAGCAATGGAAATGGCTACCGGCATACCGTGCATATTGCCGGAAGGAGTAGTATATGGCGTATGCAGGTCTGCATGCGCATCTATCCAGATAGCCCCCAGCTTTGCATTGGGACGGGCCATTTTCAGCCCCGCAATCGTGGCGCCGGCAGTACTGTGATCGCCGGATAATACTACAGGGAACCAATTGGCTTTTACAGTCTCACATACGCTTTTGCTGATCCTGTCATAGAGGGTCAGGGTTCCTTTAATACGTTTGGCGTATGGGGATTCTATAGGTTCGAACAGCAGTTTATTCTCTGTTTCTATCGCTTCTGTAGGGAAATGTACAAAAAAGTTGCTCATGAAATCCAATGCAGCGATCTTGATTGCTTCCACACCCAGGCTGGCGCCACGGGTGCCTGCCCCTATTTCCGATTTAACCTCAATGATCTTTATATTTTTCATAAAAGGTAGTTGTCCATCAGCAAGCTACAGGATTTTAACAGAATTGCCGGCGCACCCTATTGTTGAGGCGTATATTCACTTGCGGTAAACGATAAAACTATTGCAATAAGGACGCTGTATCTTCAAATAATCTTTAATATTTTCTGTGGAATGATGGATAAAGATCAATTTTGAACCTTGTATTTTTTTACATGGGCATTAAAAAATAGATTTGGAACAGAATAAACCAAATTCCATGGATTTTCAATTAACGGAAGAACACCTCATGATACAAAAGGCAGCCAGAGATTTTGCTGTCAGCGAACTTTTACCCGGTGTTATTGAAAGAGATGAAAAACAACAGTACCCCGCAGAACAGATCAAAAAACTGGGAGAACTGGGCTTCCTCGGTATGATGGTAGACCCTAAATACGGGGGCGCAGGACTGGATACAGTATCTTATGTACTTGCAATGGAAGAGATCTCCAAAATAGATGCTTCTACCTCTGTTTGCATGAGTGTGAACAATTCCCTGGTTTGCTGGGGACTGGAAACTTTCGGCACAGAAGAACAGAAACAACAATACCTGGTACCGCTGGCAAAAGGTGAGATCACAGGCGCTTTCCTGCTCAGCGAGCCGGAAGCCGGGTCCGATGCCACTTCCCAGCGTACTACCGCAGAAGATAAAGGAGATTATTACCTGGTGAACGGTACCAAGAACTGGATCACCAACGGCAATACAGCCAGTGTATACCTGCTTATTGCCCAGACCCATGCAGACAAAGGCAGCAAAGGTATCAATGCGCTTATCGTAGAAAAGAACAGCCCCGGCATTGTTGTGGGAGCTAAAGAGAATAAACTGGGTATCCGTGGAAGTGATACGCACAGCATCATGTTCCAGGATGTAAAAGTTCCTAAGAAGAACAGGATAGGAGAGGATGGCTTTGGGTTTAAATTTGCCATGAAAACACTGGCCGGCGGAAGGATTGGTATCGCTTCCCAGGCGCTGGGTATTGCCAGCGGAGCTTATGAACTGGCAGTAAAATACGCCAAACAGCGTAAGGCATTTGGTAAGGAGATCAGTCAGCATCAGGCTATACAGTTTAAACTGGCAGATATGGCTACCCGCATAGAGGCTTCCCGCCTTTTATGCCTGAAAGCAGCAAGGGAAAAAGACCAGCACCTGGATTATACCCTCAGCGGTTCTATGGCGAAGGTATTTGCGTCAGAAACTGCTATGTGGGTTACTACGGAAGCTGTACAGGTACATGGCGGGTATGGTTATGTGAAAGAGTACCATGTAGAACGCCTGATGAGAGATGCCAAGATCACACAGATCTATGAAGGTACCAGTGAAGTACAACGTATTGTAATAGGGCGTGCCATATTGGGATAAGCTGCATAGAGAAAGTACTGTGGTGCAAAAGTGGTACCGCAATACATACATTAAACATGCTTTAAACATGCTTAAGACATGCTTGAAAGATACTTGAACCATACTTGAAAGGAGGCGTTAATCAGGTATATTCTTAGGGAAAATTGCTTTCACCGGAGGCGAAAGCAATTTTTTATATTTTTGTGGCATGTCAGTCAATTTACCTGCTTTTCAACAGATCACAGACCAGCTGAAACCTTATCATGCAAAACTGGTAGCCGTTTCCAAAATAAAGCCGCCAGCTGATATCCAGGCATTATACAATGCCGGACAGCGCATTTTCGGAGAGAACTATGTACAGGAGCTCCAGGAAAAACAAGCAGTACTGCCTGCTGATATAGAATGGCACTTCATAGGTCACCTGCAATCCAACAAAGTAAAATATATAGCGCCTTTTGTATCTATGATCCATGCCGTAGACAGCTTCAAGCTGCTACAGGAGATCAATAAACAGGCAGCAAAGCACCAACGTGTTATCAGTTGCCTGCTGCAGGTGCATATTGCTGTCGAAGAAACAAAATTCGGCCTTAGTGAAAAAGAGCTGGAACAACTGCTGGACCAGTATAAGGAACAGGCGGGCAGCCTGTCCAATATCCGTATTGCAGGGCTGATGGGCATGGCCAGCAATACAGATGATCTGCAGCAGGTAAGGAATGAGTTCCGCCATCTGAATGAACTGCGTAAAAGCCTGAAAGCATGCTTCTTCCCCGGCACAGACGATTTTAAAGAACTTTCAACAGGCATGAGCGGCGACTATCCCATTGCTCTCGAAGAAGGCAGTACTATGGTGCGTATAGGCAGTATGCTCTTTGGCGCCAGGTATTGATCAGGGGGTGAACACTGGCCGGGGTACCCATTCAAATCCGTCATTTCTGCTGCGTATATGTCCTATTCCAGGCCAGGGGAGATGATAACCGTATATGGTCAGTCTTTTCTCTGCCAGCTCCTTTAAAACACTTTTACGGGATGTAATGCCCTGTTCAAAATCAGTATCCCATTCTGTTCCCCATTCAGGATGTGCCAGTAACAACGGAGAATGGACCGTATCTGCAATATGCACCAGTGTTTCTCCCCCGGACCGGATAGTGATGATACTATGTCCCGGCGTATGCCCGGGCACAGTACGGGGTTCAAGGCAATCCAGCAATATATCCCCATCCTGGTACAGGTACACTTTCTCTTTTAAGGCTTCCAGCGTTTTCTGCGCTGTGGCCAGGCCTCCTTTATCCCAATCAGGATGAGGGCTTTTACGCCTGGAAAAATCCGGATGAGCCGTACTCCAGAAGGCATGTTCTTTTGCAGGCAGGTAATATGCGGCCCGGGGAAAAACATGGCTGCCATCTGCACTTAGCAGCCCGCCGATATGGTCTCCATGCATATGCGTGATCACTATATCTGTTACATCTGTGGTCTTTATACCGGCGGCAGTAAGGTTCTCCACGAAGCGGCCGGCAATATCGCCCATCACTGATCCACTGCCTGCGTCTATCAGTATTACCCTGTTGTTTTGTTTTATTACCAGTACATTGATGGCAAAGTCAGATTCTCCTGCAGGTAGAAAATCAGTCTCCAGTTCTTTGTTAACAAGTTCTGCCGGTATTCCCGGTGCAATAACCGGTTGTAATGGTTTTACCGGTATATGCCCATCCGTTACAGATACCAGTTCAAGTTCTCCAAGGTTGAACCTGTAGTATCCTGCATTCTTTTTTATAACTCCTGTCTTTGCCTTTGAAAGGGCAATACCCGGCAGCGCCGCAGCCAGTCCTGCCAGTGCAGCGGTACGTATCACATCTCTTCTGTTCATTGATTTAGTATTTGTGACGAAAATACCTGCATCTTATCTTTACAGCAAGTATGCACTTTTTAGTATCCAGGTCACCAATTGTATACTAATGTTGATAATCAGGGAGAAAAAATTTTCATCATGAACAAAAAACTTAACCCGGCCAGTTGTGCAGTAGACTACGCTTTTCAGCGCATTGGCGGTAAATATAAAGGGCGCATTATATGGTATCTGAATGATAATAATATTCTTCGCTACGGGGAATTAAGAAGAATAGTGCAGGGTATTACACCCAAGATGCTGACGCAGACCCTGCGTGAGCTGGAGGAAGACGGGCTGGTATTGCGTACGGTACATCATGAGGTACCGCCCAGGGTAGAATATTCGCTGACAGAAACCGGGAAGGAGCTGCTGCCTTTTATTAATCACCTCCGTGTCTGGGGAGAGAAGCAGATGAAACTGGAAGGAGATACCTGCTACTAGAACAGGCATCTCCTATCGTATTAATTCAGATGTATATGTTTCAGTTTTTCCGGGTCCAGTACAGTACTTATCTGGAGAATGCTGTTATCTTCCGCTATTGTGAACACCTGGCAGGCGTATAACACACCGGCATTGTAATACAGTAACGCCGGCTGATGATTGATAGTGGCTTCAACAACAGTAGACTTAGATTGATATTTGTTGTATACAAAAACCAGCAGATCTGCCACTTCCTGTGTACCGGTACAGAGCTTCTTCACAACATTCAGGTGAGGACCACCATCTGCAACAAATTTTATGTCTTTAGACAAGAGCCCTTCCAACGTTTTTACATCACCTCCCCTGATAGCGTTCAGGTATTGGTCCAGCAGCCTGGCAGCTGCATTTTTACTGTTCAGTAGCTTCATGGGCTGACGGGATTGTTCCAGCTTGGCTTTAGCCCTGCTTAACAACTTCCTGGACATTTCCACTGTACCGGAAATAACACTTGCTATTTCTTCATGAGAATACCCAAAACCTTCTTTCAGGATAAATACCGCCCTTTCTTTCGGATTGAGTTGTTCCAGCAATATCAGCATTGAATAAGAACCTATGTCCCGCAGGTGCATGTCCTGATCAGCCTCTTCAGTAGCTATAGGTTCCGGTAACCATACAGGATCGTATGGAACGGCTTTCTTTTTATTCTTGATATTGATAGACTGATGGATAACGCTTTTTACGAGATAGCCTGTTTCATTCTCGATACCTTGCCGGTCTGCCGAAAAATAATTGGATAGCACATCCTGCACCGCGTCTCTGGCATCTTCTGCCGATCCGAGAATGTTATATGCGTAAGGGAATAATACCTGTTGATAGTCTTTCATTGAATATAGTTTAACGGGTTACAGCTACTGCATCAATTTCAACCAGCATATTATCCAATGCCAGCCTTGGTACGGGGATCAATGTATTGACAGGGAATTTTTTGTCCGGCCATACCTTTTCGAATGCAGCAATGATCGCTTTCAGCTTTTCCTGGTCATGGTCTACTACCAGGGTGGTTACTTTCACCACAGCTTTCATTTCCACGCCCTGCGAAGTTAAGGCTGTTTTTATATTATTCAGCGCATGCTCTACCTGCATAGCAAAGTCTTTGCTTAACTTTCCTTCCGTATTTTCTTCTCCACCCTGCCCGGCTACAAATATCAGTTTACTACCGGCGGGTACCGTTGCCACATGAGAGAACCCATAAGGAGTTGGGTCAAAAAGCCCCGGTGGATTGCTGATCTGTTGCGCATTACTGTTGGTGGCTGTCAAAGCTGCTATAGTACTCATAAAGATCCATTTTTTCATAGTAGATAATTTCGGAAAGTAGAATAATGCAAAAAATTGCTTCGCCCTGAGGCGAAAGCAATTTTTGTGATCAGATTTTAGCTGGCGGCTAATCCCAAAGTCAGACTGCATAGTATTTTTTTGTTTCTATAACAGAATGACAAACGGAAGGTGGAAAACGTGACAACTTTTTCCGGAAAATTTTTCAGACCCCATAACGGGCCATAGATTGCTGAAGTATTTCTTTTACATTCTCTTCCAGGTTCTGATTCCTGCTGTTTATGGCACAAAATTATATCTTTGCTGGATGATGTATATCATCCAGTTTTTAGTTTTAAACTAATCCAGGTATGCAGTTGATAAAAGAGCTGGTAACAGTGGATCATCATTCAGATACACCGGTATATCTGCAGATCACGAATGCTTTCATACAGAATATACGCAAAGGCCGTTTAAGGAAAGGACTGAAACTTCCCGGTTCGCGGGAGGCGGCAGAACTGCTGGGTATTAACAGGATGACGATGGTAGCAGCCTACCAGGAGCTGGATGCCCAGGGGTGGATTGAAATGCTTCCCCGGAAAGGAACTTTTGTGCGGTCTGATCTGCCCCTGTTAACGCCTGCAAAAATATCCGGAGAAAGCCGGATTGCCACGTTGCCTTCCGGAACCGCCTTTTCATATGATGAAAAGAGAATAGTGCCGGCGCCACTACATGATTTTCTGCCATCGGGAGCGCTGGTTCTGAATGATGGTTTTCCGGATCCCCGGTTGATGCCAATTGATGAGCTGATGAGAACTATGAGAAGCCTGTCCCGTTTACCGGCCAACAGGAAATACCTGATGTATGGCGGGGCACAGGGAACGGAAGCATTGAGAGAAAAGCTGGCGGCGTTTCTGGCAGATACACGTGGCCTGCCGGTTACTAAAAACAATATTCTCATTACCCGGGGAGCGCAAATGGGTATCTATCTGGCAGCTTCCATTATAGTCAGTCCCGGTGAAGATATCATTGTTGGTACTCCGGGATATTTCAGCGGTAATCTTACTTTTCAGCAGGTAGGAGCCAGGATAAATGCCGTACCGGTAGATGAGGAAGGAATGAATATAGAGGCGGTGGAAAAGCTCTGCAAAAAGAAGAAGATAAGACTGGTCTACGTTATACCTCATCATCATAACCCCACTACAGTAATGCTTACTCCGGAAAGGAGATTACGCCTGCTGCAGCTGGCAGCTAAATATAAGTTTGCCATTATTGAAGATGATTATGATTATGACTTCCATTACAGCAGCAAGCCCATGATGCCTATGGCCAGTCTTGACGGCAACGGAAGTGTAGTGTACATCGGCACACTGACCAAAACACTTGCTCCGGCTATCAGGATAGGGTTTATAGTAGCTCCTGAAAATTTTATCAGGACTGCCACCTATCTCCGTAAGCATATAGATACTCAGGGCGATAGCCTGATGGAAAATGCCATTGCACAGCTTTACAGTGATGGCACAATCTCCCGCTATATCAAACGCTCTGTCAAAATATATAAAGAACGGAGAGATCATTTCTGCAGTTTGTTACATAATGAACTGGGAGAACATATTTCTTTCAGGGTGCCGGATGGTGGTATGTCAGTATGGACAAAGTTCATGACAGCCAATTTACCGGAGGTGGCAGTGAAAGCTGCAAAGAAAGGCCTGATTATGAGTGATGGGACTAAACATAATTCTCCGGCTGTTCAATACAATGCGGCAAGATTAGGTTTTGCATCATTGAACGAAAAAGAGCTGGAGCAGGCAGTCAGGATATTAAAAGGAATATTATAAATACCGGGGGCGCCGCCCCCGGTATTTATAATATTTAGTACTGTCCTACTTTATAATATCCCGGTTTGGTCTTAAATGTTTTATTCAGCCTGTTCCAGGTATTGATCATCGTTATTTCCAATGTAAGATGAATGATCTCTTCTTTCGTAAACACAGCTTCCAATGCAGCATATGTCTGATCATCCACATCCTGGTGATTGGCATTGGTCAGTACTTCTGCAAATGCAAGCGCTGCTCTTTCTTTATCAGTATAGTAATCAAACTCCCTCCATGCAGCCAGCCCGTGCAGGCGTGACTCACTTTCTCCCATATGAATAGCTTCTTTATGATGCATGTCCAGGCAAAAGGCGCAGCTGTTGATTTGTGACACACGGTATTCAATAAGTGTGGTCAGCTTCTTGTCAAGGTTAGTGCTTCTGATATAAGCGCCGGTTTTCATCAGGCAATCCATCATTCCTTTAGGTATGTCCTGGATATTAATTCTTGGTGTCATTGCTATAAGTTTAAATTTGTCAGTAAATGTTTGTTATACCAGAATGACAGTAGAGAATTAAAAAACGTGACAGGGTTTTAAAAAAAATTTCCGGGGTACTAATAAAAGTAGCATCCAGCGCAGGGAAAACTTTTTTAACATTTAATAACCTATTAGTTTGGTAGACTAATAAATACTTTCTATTTTTGGATTCAATATGACTAAAAAGGGATCAACCATAATTCTTAAACAATGCTGCTATAGCAATATGGCAGACAGTTGTTGTTGTTGATATACTAATTCTTTTCCCTGGCTGCACAGCCCACCTTTCTCTGCCAATTCAAAATCATATTTATGTCATTAAAAAAGAAAAACGACCGTAACATCCCGTGTAGCGTGGAGGTACATTAAAAAGAATGGCCGGAACTGCGGCAACAGTTTCCGGCCGGACTAAACAAAGCTTTGGAAATACAATTCAGCGACAGAATCGCTGGAGGGTATCTTATTGTCTAATCGATAACTACAAAATTAATGAAAAAAGTTCTCTTGCTAGTATCCTGGCTTTCAGGAATAGCACCTGTAACACTTTGGGCGCAATCCGCCACTGATCCTGTAATTAATGCTACTCTTTCCGGAACAGTTGTTGACAGTAAAACATTAAGCCCTATTATCGGGGCCCTGGTCAGAATCAAAGGCACTACCAACCAGGTACTCACGGACGCAAAAGGAAAATTCAACTTCAGGACAGGCCAGAAATTACCATTTATAGTAGAAGCTGCCTTTATAGGCTATAAGAAACAGGAAATAGAGGCGCAAAGCTCTCCCTTACAGATCGTGCTGCAGGAAACAGAAAGCCAGCTGAACGAGGTAGTAGTAGTGGGTTATGGTACACAACGTAAAAGCGATCTCACAGGCTCTGTAACCAGTATTTCAAAAGCTGTGCTTTCCCAGCCGGCCGCCTCGTTCGATAACCTGCTGCAGGGAGCCGCACCAGGCATTGCTGTTACCCAAAGCTCCGGTCAGCCAGGAAGCACAGCTACCATCCGCGTGCGCGGCGGTAACTCCATCAGCTTTGGTAATGCACCATTATATGTGATAGACGGATTTATCATCTATAATAATAATGACTATGCTAATACCGGTGCTTCCAACGGTAGCAGTGTAAATGCACTATCCACCATCAATCCTAGTGATATTGAATCCATAGAAGTCCTGAAAGATGCCTCTGCCACTGCTATCTATGGTTCCCGCGGGGCCAACGGCGTGATCATTATAACTACCAAACGGGGTAAGAGAGGACGGGATGAGGTCAATTATCATGTTTATGCAGGACAGCAGGAAGTACGCAAAACGCTGCCCCTCCTGGATGCTTCACAATGGGGTGCCCTGGTCAATGATATAAACAAGAGCACTAATAGTCCGCTTACATATACAGAATCAGACCTTGCCGCATTGGGAAAAGGCTCTGACTGGCAGAATGCAGCGCTCAGGAAAGGAAGCCTCCAGAATCATGAGCTGTCTTTTTCCGGAGGGGACGAGAAATCAAGATACCTGGTTTCCGGAAATTATTTTGATCAGCAGGGCATTATTCTCAACACCGGCTTTAAAAGATATTCAGCCCGCGCTAATTATGAAAGGAATGTTTCAGAAAAGCTGAAAATAGCCACCAATATATTTGGCAGTCAGTCTATAGAAGATAAGCTTTACGGTAACGCATATAACAGCCTTAACTTCCAGAGCACTGCCTTTGCCAACCTGTTACAGGTATCGCCGGTGGCAAAGATCCGTAATGATGACGGGAGCTATAATACAACAAGCCCTTACTCCGCCAATCCTACAAATCCTATACAGGATATAGTAGCAACTATCAACCGTACTTACCTGAGACGTGTACTGGGCAATGCCTCGGCAGATTATAAACTTACCCGCGACCTTACCCTCAAGATCACAGGAGGAGCAGACTTTATAAATACAAAACAGAATTACTATTCTCCCAGCTATGCAGGTTCTCCGGGTGGAAGCTCCACAGGTTACGGCTCACAGGGATATGCTTCTGTAGGTAATCTTACCGCTACTACCTGGATCAATGAGAATACGCTTACGTATGATCATGCTTTCAGCAACAAACATTTTCTGAATGTACTGGCAGGATATACTATGCAGCATCAGAAAGATGAATCTGCAGTAGCCAGCGCACAGAAGTTCCCGAATGACCTTACCTCTTTCAATAACCTGAACTATGCCGGTACAGCAGTACTTTCCCTGTCTGACGCGCATGAGTCGTCACTCAACTCTTACCTGGCAAGAGCTAATTACTCCTACCGGCATAAGTATAATGTGACCCTTTCACTCAGAGCTGATGGTTCTTCAAAACTGGGAGCTAACAACCGCTGGGGGTATTTCCCTTCTGTAGGCGTTTCCTGGAATGCAGGTAATGAAGAATTTGCCAGGAGATGGGAGCCTGTTGTGAATGACCTGAAGGTACGTTTGTCAGCCGGAAGGACAGGCAACTCTGAAGTACCTCCATACAGTTCACTGGCAGCGCTTTCTCCATCCAACTATTATTTCAATAACACCCTGGTAACAGGTATCGCTCCCACACAGGTGGCTAACCCTGATCTTAAATGGGAGACCACTACACAATATAACGCGGGCATAGATGTAGGGCTGATCAACAACAGGCTGAATATAACCTTTGACGCCTATTACAAGAAAACGACAGACCTGCTGCTCAATGTACCCTTTCCCCTGTACACAGGTTATGCAAGCGTATTGCAGAACGTAGGCAGTGTGGAGAACAAAGGACTGGAACTCAGCATTACTTCAGACAACATAAAGGGAAAGGAGCTGACCTGGAAAACCACACTGGTAGTGGCTGCCAACAGGAATAAGATATTGAGCCTGGGCTCAGGAGTAGGTTATTACTTCCCGCTGGCGCCAACAGGATATGTTTCTCCGGTAATCGTAAAAGTAGGATTGCCGGTAGGCAGCTTCTGGGGATATAATACCAATGGCCTGCTGACGGCAGAAGACCTCTCCAAGGGAGTACCCTTGCTGGCCGGCGCTCCGCAACAGGTGGGAGATACAAAGTATGTGGATACCAACGGGGATGGAAGCATTACTACTACAGACAAGCACTACCTTGGCACAGCACAACCTAAATTCACCTTTGGACTTTCCAATACACTCAGTTATAAAGGTTTTGATCTTTCTTTCCTTTTCCAGGGTTCATATGGTAATAAGATCTTCAACTTCCTGCAACAGAAAATGGAGATCCCTACATTGTCGCTCAACGCTTCAGCGACATTACTGGACAGGTATAGTGACAGTAATCCCAACGGGAAAGTGGCCCGTGCTACCAACGCTCCTGTAGCACAGGTAACAGACAGGTATGTAGAAAGCGGCTCTTATGTAAAACTGAAGAACCTTTCTCTTGGCTATAGTTTTTCAAAGGGTATTGTGGAACGGCTGCATGCAAAGCAATTACGGTTCTATGTAACAGCCCAGAATATCCTGACATGGACCAGCTATACTGGTCTGGACCCCGAAGTGAATTTCTATGATAATGACAATACCAAGCAAGGTATAGATTACGGGGCTTATCCCAGTACCAAGGCTTTCCTGGCAGGTTTAAATGTTACATTCTAATTACGAGCGCAATGAAATATTCAATTATACTTTTTCTGCTGGCAACAGGTTTGTTCCTGTCCTGCAATAAACTGGATGAAAATCCTGATTCTATTGTTACAGCATCCGAGTTCTATAAAACGAGAGCAGACGCTATTTCCAGCGTAGCAGCCATTTACAGCACACTGAACACAGACGCGGCGGGAGATTTTCCGTTGTATGGAAGGAATCTGAACCTGCTGACCGGCAACGGCAGTGATGACCAGATCTTTAGTCCTTCCAACACGAATACAGATGTGAGGGCATTAGGCACAGCTACTTATGTGCCGGCTAATGACAGGATCAAGAAGAACTGGCAGCAGATCTATTTTGGTATCAGTCGTGCTAATGTGGCGATAGATAATATTCCATCTATCGACTTTGATACTACGCTGCGTGCCCGCCTTATCCGCGAAGCGAAATTCATCAGGGCATTGTTGTACTTCAATGTAGTCCGTTTATGGGGTGATGCGCCGCTTATTCTGCATGATCCTGTCAGTATTGATGTTAATGCACAGAAAGTGAAAAGAACATCGAAAGACAGTATCTATCTGCAGATAATAGCTGATCTGACGGACGCTGCTAATTTACCGAAAACATATACCGGGTCTGACATTGGCCGGGCCACCAGCGGGGCTGCACATGCGCTGCTGGCAAAGGTATATGTGACGAGGAGGGATTGGCCTAATGCGCAGGTGGAGCTTAATACTGTTATTAACGGCGGTTATGGATATGATCTTTTTGCAAACTTCCTGGACGCTTTTCAGCAGGCTACCAAGAACGGAAAGGAGCATATCTTCTCCGTTCAGTTCGGAACAAACCTGGGTGCAAAGAACAGTACCCAATCCCTGAGCAGTGGTAACTTCTCTTCATTCAACACTGCTGTATACCCGGGAGATCAGCCGGCAGATTCTACTCTCTACCAGTTATTTTCAGCCAATGACACCCGCAGGGACGTTACTTTTTTTACCCGCCTTTACAATGCTGCCACAGGGCAATATGTAACATTCACGCCTGCCAGGTTTGCCAAATTCATTGACTATTCCATTTCTCCTCTTACCAACCAGGCACAGAGCGGCATTAACTTCCCTGTGATCCGTTATGCAGATATCCTGTTGTTGCAGGCAGAGGTGTTGAATGAGCGGAATGGCCCTACTGCAGAGGCCTATGCAGCTATCAACCGCGTGAGGAGCCGTGCAAAGATAGCAGACCTGACGCCGGGACTCAACCAGGATGATTTCCGCGATTCTGTATTCCTGGAGAGAAGGAAGGAATTTATACAGGAAGGTATGCGCTGGTTTGACCTTTCACGGAGAGGAGGCAGTTACCTGTATGATGCGTTGAAAAAGCTGCCTGCCAAAACAGGCGCGGCATTGAAAGACACGTTATACCCGATTCCGCAATCAGAAATAGACATCAATAATTTACTCACTAATAATCCTGGCTGGTGATAGCCAAACATCACAATGAAAAAGACGATCCTTATTAGCTTTTTACTTGCAGGCAGCCTGGTATCCATGGCGCAGCAGCCATATCAGGGCGTAGTAGGCAGAACATTGGCAGAATCTAAGGAATGGTGGCCGGAACCGGTGAAGGCGCCGAAAGGCGCACCCAATATTGTCTGGATATTGCTGGACGATGTAGGGTTTGGCGCTTCAAGCACTTTTGGGGGCCTTATCAGCACGCCTACCTTTGACAGCCTGGCCAATAACGGTCTGCGCTATACTAACTTCCACACAGCAGCTATCTGTGCGCCAACCCGTGCTGCACTGCTGACAGGACGTAACCATCATTCCGTGCACATGGGCGGCTTTGCGCATTATTTCTCATCTGCAGGATTCCCCGGTTATGACGGCAGGATACCATCCTCCAAAGGCACCGTTGCTGAGATACTGAAGGAGAGTGGTTATAACACCTTTGCCGTAGGCAAATATGGCATTACTCCCGATGAAGATACTTCTGATGCGGGGCCATTTGACCGCTGGCCTTCCGGTAAAGGTTTTGAGCACTTCTTCGGTTTCCTGGGCTCTGAAACAGATCAGTACAGACCTGCGCTGGTAGAAGATAATGTCAATATCAAACCTGATGGCAGGCATCTGAGTGAACAGATCACAGACAAGGCTATCAGCTATATTGCCCGTCAGAAAAAGGCTGCGCCGGACAAGCCTTTCTTCCTGTACTATGCTCCCGGTGCTACACATGCGCCTCACCAGGTAGCAAAAGAGTGGAGTGATAAGTACAAAGGAAAGTTTGATGAAGGATGGGATGTTTACAGGGAAAAGGTATTTGCCAACCAGAAAAAGCTGGGCATTATACCAGCCGATGCAAAACTGCCGGAACGCAACGCTATCATAAAAGCATGGAATACCCTTACTCCCGGACAGAAGAAATTATATGCCCGCTTCTTTGAAGTATATGCCGGTTATCTTACTTACACTGATTACCAGGTAAGCCGTGTTATCAATTATCTCAGGGAGATCAACCAGCTGGATAATACCCTGATCTTTGTAGTGATAGGTGATAATGGGGCCAGTAAAGAAGGAACACAGGAAGGTATAGTAGAATACAGCAACTCTCCAAGAAGGAACAGGAACATTACACGTGAGGATGCGGCAAAATTCAATGAAGCGCATCTCGATGAGATAGGCACTCCTCAGGCTGACGCCAACTATCCCCTGGGATGGGCGCAGGCTGCCAACACACCTTTCAGGTACTGGAAACAGGATGCCAATACAGAAGGTGGTACCAGGAACCCGCTTATCGTTTTCTATCCGAAAGGCATAAAAGATAAAGGAGGCATCCGTACACAGTATGGACATGTTATAGATCTGCTGCCTACTACACTTGAATTTACCGGCATTCCTTTCCCTGACTCCATTAAAGGGATCAAACAGGATAGCCTGCAGGGAACTTCACTGGTATACTCATTTGATAATGCTGCTGCTCCCTCACGTCATACACAACAGTACTATTATATTTTCGGTACAAGAGCTATCTATAAAGATGGCTGGAAGGCCGGCGTGTCCCATCGCCCCAATTACCTTGACCTGAATGACTATGCTGATCCTTCCCGTCCTGCTGTAGTAAGGGACTTTGATAAAGAGGTATGGGAACTGTATAATCTGAATGAAGACTTTAACGAACGCATCAACCTGGCAGATAAGTATCCGCAAAAGCTGGCAGAGCTGAAACATCTGTTCGAAGAAGACGCTAAGAAATACAATATCTATCCGTTCATAGACTGGGAGGATGTTTTCCAGAGAAGGCTCAGAAATTCTCAGAAGTCAACTATTCCGGTACCCAAACAAAAATAATATGATACTTCAGGACTTCATTCTCCTGGCCAGGAAGATCATTTTAGGTATTATCATTTTCCTTGTGCCACTTATTCTGATAGCCGGCGCATTGTGGCTGGTGCAGAACATATTGTTAACATAAAAACGGTGTCATGAAAACAGATAAGATCACTCTGCAAAAGATTTTCCGGGATATACTGATCAGCGTCCTGCTGTATACATTGCCGGTTATTCTTATGCTGCTCTCATTCCGGCTGACAGGACAACGGCCCTGGAAGAATGCGAATAATACAACAATAAACAGGTCCAGGTAATCACTTAAAACTATTTCTTATGATACAATATCTTGAATTGCTTTTTAAAAACCTCAGCAGCTGGGGATTGCCGGTTATTATGGTGATTGTCGGCATTGTTGAATTTGCCTATGGCCTCTATGAAAGCCGGTGGACAAAAAACGAGCGTATCCTGGATATCGTTTGTTTTATAGTGCCGAAAATAGTGGTAAGACCGCTGATAGCATATACAGGTCTGTTGTTGCTGCCATTTCTTCTGCCTGGCTCAAAAGGCATCTTTTCATGGGTCCCTTTCTGGTGGGGTTTTGCTATTATAGCGGTAGCAGATGATCTTACACAATACTGGTATCACCGTCTGCATCACCAGCTGCCCTGGTTGTGGCGTTTTCACCGCACACACCATTCCGCATCGTATATGGGAATGGCAATGGCCAGCAGGCAGAATATTATCTATACCATTTTCTTTTCGCAGATATACCTGACTACTACACTGGTATACCTGGGGCTGGGGTATCCTGCACTTTTTGTATCAGGCATCAAGTCATTGATCACTACTGCCGCACATTCCAGCATTAAATGGGATAAGCCTTTCTATACCATCAGGTGGCTGAAGCCTGTTGGCTGGATAATGGAAAGAGTTATATCCACACCGGCCACGCATCATGCGCACCATGCAGATACTACAGATGATGGAGTAGGTTACTATAAAGGTAATTTTGGAAATATGTTCTTCATCTGGGATATTATTTTTGGAACTGGTATCATTACACGTCAGTATCCCAGCGGATATGGTATTAAACATTATAAGCAGGAAGAATGGTATGCCCAGTTCCTGTGGCCCGTCTTTAAATCCAGGAAGGAGGGAAGCGAACTCTCGCCCAATGGCCCTATGGTGGGAGATGCGGTGTAGAAAACGGTGACAATAGATAATTATAGCCTCCTTTCGCCAGAAAGGGGGCTATAATTTTTTAACATCATTTGCTATTTTTACACCAAACAGACTGGTGTATTGGATATCAGACACATATATGATGAAAAGGATGTATTGACACGTATTGCAGCTGGAGATGAGGAGGCATTCAGCCTGTTATTCAATCATTACCGCAACCGGATCTACACCATTGCATATAAACTGACGGAATCAGCGCCGCTATCGGAAGAGATACTGCTGGACGTTTTCCTGAAAGTATGGCTGAAGAGAGAACGTCTTTCTGAGCTCGAACACTTTACTGCCTATCTGTTCACTATTACACGGAATCATGTTTTCAGCACACTGAAACAGTTGTCCCTGCGGCGTCAGGCAGAGGATGAAGTTCGCCTGGACGAATATCTGCTGCAGAGCAGCAATACGGATTATTCCCTCCAAGAAAAATACGAGCATTTAAACACCCGGAATATCACCCCAACAAACAGTTAAAATTCTGTTCAGATAATAACAAGACATTGAAACCTGGCAAAATTTTTTATCTTTACATACTCTACTAGGTTTATAGACTTAAAAAGACTTATGCATAGACTTTGGCTTTTATTATGTTTGCCGGCTTTTATTTACGGTACACAACTGGAAAAATGGGACCTGCAGCAAGGCACATGGCAGGCCCGCCTGCACAGACAGGACGGTGCTGATATAGTTTTCAACTTTGAAGTGAAAGACAGTGCCCGCAAGAAGATCATTTATGTGCTAAATGCACAGGACCGGCTGCTGGTAGACGATGTGAAGCTTCAGGGCGATTCGGTTTTTATTAAAATGCCTTTTTTCGACTCCGAATTCAAAGCTGCTTTTAACAAAAGCGGACAATTATCCGGTATCTGGGTACGCCATCTGGCAGACAGAGATGTTAGTATTCCCTTTACCGCAGTACACAATGTAAAACAACGTTTTGAACAGCATACACCGGCAAAAGGGAACGTAACCGGCCGCTGGGCCACCTGGTTCACTTCTCCGGAAGGCAAAGACTCTTCTTATGCAATAGGAGAGTTTAAACAGCAGGGAAATACTGTCTATGGTACTTTTCTGACCTCTACAGGAGATTATCGTTTCCTGGATGGTATCCTGGATGGAGATACATTGAAACTCTCTACTTTTGATGGTTCTCATGCTTATTACTTTACTGCCCGGGTTAATGGAACAACACTGGAAAATGGTGTGTTCTACGCCGGTATAGGCAGCGGTAAAGAGATATGGACCGCCAAAAGGGACGATAAAGCTGCACTGCAGGATGAGAAAACTCTTACCACTGTAAAAGAAGCTAACAGCAAGCTGGATTTTTCTTTCCCCGACATCAATAACAAAAAAATAGGCATTGCGGATAAACGTTTCCAGAACAAAGTTGTAGTGATCACCATCATGGGCTCCTGGTGCCCTAACTGTATGGATGAAACAGGATTCCTGTCAGACTGGTATAAGAGCAATAAAACACGTGGAGTAGAAGTGATAGGACTGGCATATGAACGTACCACCGATTTCGATAAATCCAAAAAGAGCCTGGAAGGTTTCCTGAGAAGATTTGATGTGCAATATCCTGTATTGATCACAGGTGTAACATCAGGAGACGCACAACGCACAGAAAAAACCTTACCGCAGTTAACGAAGATAAAAGGCTTTCCCACTACCATCTTTGTAGATAAAAAAGGGAATGTACGTGAAGTACATACCGGGTTTTCCGGCCCTGGCACAGGTGAGCATTATGAAACATTCAAACAGGATTTCAATAAACTGATAGATGACCTGTTGGCTGAATCAGAATAATATAAACTAAGATATCATAATAAAAATGGCGGTGAGCAGCTACAGCTGCACCGCCATTTCCATTTATTGCTGGTCATCCGTTGTAAACAGATTATAAGGCTTCTCTCTTAAACCTGTCGTATGTTTCCGCGCTTTCGTCAATCAGTTTCATTATCCTTTCTTTTACATCGCTTTTCAACCCGGTAGCCTCATTCTCAAAAATATATTTTAACTCACTTAATCCATCCGCACCTTTCCCCAATAAGCGCCTGAACCGGTTTTGTAACTGATGTGCGCCAAGTCTGATCCTTTTTCTTGTATCTTCCCCGCTTTCGGGAGCGGTCAGAATACCGATCGCTAATCCCGCAGCAACGCCCACCAACGCTCCGCATAGAATTTTTACAGTGCTCATAATGAATTATTTTTTAAGGTGTAACAAATACTAATATCCTGATTTTCAAATATTGGGCCAGTTACGCTGTCATTTCTCCTATTTCCACAAAATGTCTGAAGCGCTGTATATCCTTTTCCACCATTCTCTCAAACGTACTGTTCAGCAGCCAGGCCAGTCCTGTACCTACATAACCTGCCGGCGGACGGTATGCTATAATTACGTTCATCTGTGTTCCGCCGTTCACAGTATCTTCAAATGTTACCTTACCGGCAGTCACTATATCTGAACCGGGGGCAGACCGCCAGCCTATAAGAGAACCAGGCTCATCTTTGATGATCTCCGCCTCCCATTCTATTGTTCCTACACCAGCAGGCCCCTTAGCTACCCAATGGGAATGATAGCTGTCTATTTCAGTAACAGCCGCCAGATGACGCATAAACAAAGGCAGATTGCTTAACAGTCGCCAGAAATTATAAACTTCCGTCCTGGGCTTATCTATGATCAGTTGCTGCCTGATATTGATAGTGCGCGTATGCCGCTCCGCCAGTTTCCTGCCGGCATAGGCAGATAGAGGGCAATTGCCCGAAATGCCCCGGTATAGAAGATAACCACCGGCTACAAGCCGGAATAAGCTACGGATAGGATGTCTGGTAACATTATTAATACCGGATGTGGTGAGCAGGGCCCCGCTCACAATAGAGGCAATACGACCCTGTTTACTGACATTCAGGACATTGGAGCTTTCATAAAGAGGCGTTGCACGGGGTTCTCCATGTCCGTTTAAACTTTGATATGTGTTCATGACAGCATTTTTTTAAGAAAAATAATAAAGCTAAAATCCTGCTTGAATTATAAAACATTGAAAATCATGAAATTGTTTATTTTTATATTGTGGAATTGCGTATAAAAATTCACATCTGTTGCAGAAAAATTTCCTGAAAAATAATTCCATATACTGCCTATCTTAAGCTCTTCAAAATGACAACGTATGAAAAAACTGTTTACCGGCACATTGTTACTGCTTTCTCTGGCCGGCTTTGCGCAAATGAAACCGGGAAAAGGCTGGATCCGGCTCTTTAATGGTAAAGACCTTACCGGATGGGATATTAAGATAAAAGGACATGATCTGAATAATAACTATGGCAATACTTTCAGGGTAGAAGACGGCCTGCTGAAAGTACGCTATGATCAGTACACCAACTTCGATGAACAGTACGGTCATATCTTCTATAAACAGAACTTTTCCGCCTATCTCATTGTAGTGGAATACCGCTTTACGGGCAGCCAGGTAGCCGGCGGACCAGGATGGGCGCTGCGTAACAGCGGAGTGATGCTTCATGGGCAATCTGCCGCCAGCATGGGAAAAGACCAGGATTTCCCCATTTCCCTGGAAGAACAGCTGCTGGGAGGAAATGGCACAGACCCGCGGTCAACGGCTAACCTTTGTACTCCAGGCACCAACGTGGTAATGAATAATAAACTCATTACAGAGCATTGTATTACCTCTACCTCCAAAACATATCATGGAGAACAATGGGTAAGAGCTGCTGCGTTGGTACTGGGTGATTCTGTGATCAAACACATCGTGTTTAAGGATACTGTACTGGTATACAACAAACCACAGGTAGGAGGAGGCAATGTCACAAATGCTGACAATACATTGCTGCAGGAGGGACGCCCGTTAAAAGAAGGCAGTATCTCCCTGCAGAGTGAAAGTCACCCCGTAGATTTCAGAAGAGTAGAACTGTTTAACCTGGAGCCATATATGAATGATCCTGCTAAGCTGGATGCAATACTGAAAAAGCTACAGAAGCGTAAATATAAAAAGTCCTGATACAATTTACCTGTCAGCGGTTGAACGCTATCACCTGTTGATGGAATGAGCTTTCAGGTACTCTGAACTGTATTGCGCCATGAGGCGGACGCGGTGGTTTAGGCGGCCGTGGAGGTCCATGACGGGGAGGGACGCAACTTGCTCCAAGCAACAACATTCCCAGCACCACAGGTATAAATCTGAGCGGTTTCATGTCATAAGTTTTGAGTCTGACAATATAAAATCAAATTATATGCCGTGTAAATAAAAGCGCCGTCTGCAACTGCAGACGGCGCTTTTATTATTACAGTGAAAAGCCTAATTCTTAATATACGGACTTGTAAATCCCAGTTTTTTCAATCCTGCCTGCACTTCAGGACAACTCATAAACAATTTCCATAACAACCCGCTGCGGTAGTTTTCCATCATTACCACAGCCGGGCCCTGATCTATTGCCAGGTAGCGCTGCGGATACCAGTTGTTGCTCTCACTGAAAGCATCATAAAAACCGTATTTACCAAATACCTTACTGCCCATATCATTGTACCAGTGTATCATTGCCTGTTTTGAATATTCAGGCGTATAAGGCATGGAGGAGATAGCAGCAGTAGGAGAGATCACTCCCAGATCAGTCTGTTCTCCCGGAGCATGCGCAGCATACCCGTTCACAGAATAGCTGGCCGTCAATCCCCAGCTGTTGGCGCCATAACCTTTATACCCTTTAGGATTTTCCACACACCAGGCCCTGTTGATCAGGGTATGATTGGTATTATGCGTCCAGTAATCAGCATAGCGGTCTTTCAATTCATGAGGATCAAGCCCCAGGAATGAATAATGAGACCAGAATAATGGCCCGCCGTACTGTTGTGCAAAGTTGTGGGACAATGTCAGGGTGTAGCCGTACGCTGTGATATTACCTTTTATCTGCCCGTTACGCGCCCATCCTTCATGATATACTTCAGCCGGTATGCCGTGTGTAGGAGAGGAGGCAGCCAGTATATACATGATGAGGCATTCGTTGTAACCCGTTACAGCGAAGTTCATTTCCCATTCATATTCGGGGGACCAATGCCAGTACAACACATTCTTGCCATTCCTGTACCAGCTCCAGTCTACTTCTTTCCATAGTTTGTTGATCTGTGCGGCCAGTTGTTTTTCTTCTTCATTCCCATTGGCAAAATACTGTCTTACGCAAAGCAGGCCCTGGACCATGAATGCTGTTTCCACAAGGTCCCCCCCATTGTCTTTCTGGCCAAAGGGTTTCACCTTTCCATTGTCGCCATAGATCCAGTGAGGCCATGCGCCATGGAAGCGGTCTGCCTTTTCCAGGAACTGTACAATGCGCTGCAACTGTTCAAATCCCTGCCTGCGGGTAATATAACCGCGTTCAATACCTGCAAGGATAGCCATCACGCCAAAACCGCTTCCGCCGGTTGTCACAACATTCATGTCATTTTCCGGGTAATCGCCATCCACATGATAACGTTCCCTTGCCATGCCACTGTTAGGTTCAGCGCCATCCCTGAAATACTGGAAGGTATGTTCCTGGACAATGTTGAATACGGAATCTACAGGAAGTGCAACAGTGGTACTATCGCCAGGCGTCTCCTGTGCCGGTTGTCGCGGGCCTTTGCATCCTGAGTATATAACCGGTGCAGCTGCCAGCAGGCTGATAAATAAGGCAGATCTCATATCTGTAAGTTAGTTTTTTTCTTAATACCCGTCGTTCTGTATCAATGCATTACCGCTTGCATCTATCTCTGCCTGGGGAATGGGGAATACTTCATTCTTGCCATCCACAAAATTCTTACCATGCGCACGCAGTACGGTACCTGCACGTCCCTGGCGTACCAGGTCATAGAAGCGGTCATGCTCCATAGCCAGCTCTACTCTTCTCTCATTCCAGATAGCAGTGCGTAATGCTGTCTGGTCTGCCGCACTGGTGTTGCCAAGCTTTGCACGGTTTCTAACTGCATTAAGAGAGGATTGTGCCGTAGAGGTATTTCCCAGTTCATTGGCAGCTTCTGCGTTGATAAGGTAGATATCTCCCATGCGCAGGATGCGTACATTCTTGTTGGTAAGATCTCCGTTACCGTCATAGTTCTCCTGTGTCTGGCTGACATATGCTTTGTAGTTATATCTTTCATTGGCTGCACTTACCAGGATAACGCCGTCAAACAATGTATCGCCTACATGTATAATAGTGGCTTTTTTGCGCACATCACCAGCTTCATAAGCGTTATCCAGGTCCTCGCTGGGGGTGTTAAAACCCCAGCCGGTAGAGGCTCTTGTAACACCGGCAAATACGCCTGCACGTATACCCTGTACAGCAGAATATTGTTGTACGCCTGCTTTCGGGTTGCCCATTTTTCCCTGTATCTCGAAGAGTGATTCTGAGCTGTTCTCACCTATCTCCCGCCAGATGGTAGAGTAGTCGTTCACCAGTGCATAGCTGCCTGCGCTGCCCTGCATGATCTGTGTGGTAAGGTCATATGCCTGCTGATATTTCTTTTCATACAGGCTTACCTTAGCCAGCAGGCCCATAGCTGCGCCTTTGGTAGCGCGGCCTACATCGGCTGCTGCCTGTTCATCGCGGGTGGGCAGTACGCTCATGGCAAAGTTCAGATCACTTTCTATCAGTGTGTAGATCTGTTCTGCCTGTACCTGTGTATTGGCTTTAGCTACTGATTCAGGATTGTTTGCATCCACTACCGTATCCACAAGAGGAATGAACCCGAATGTGCGTACAAGGTTGAAATAATAGAATGCTCTCAGGAACCTGGTTTCCCCTCTCAACCGGCTGGCAGTGGCCGCATCCAGGCGGGTGAACTTTGGAATAGCTGCCAGTGCCTGGTTACAGTTGGAGATGCCCTGGTAGTTACCGCTCCACACACCGGCTACACTGGAGGCAGTAGGAGTGTAGGTGATGGCATCCATAAGGTCTTTGTCAGAACCGTTATCGCCCGGAGAACTGCCTTTGTCGGCATCGTCAGAAGTGATGCTGGTCACACCAATGAATGCAAAGGATGTCTGGTCCCAGGTAAGCAGGTTGGCGTAGCAGGCATTCACAAATTTTGTAGCGTTGCTGTTATCTGAATAAACGGAGTCGTTTCCGGTCTGCAGGTTTTCCGGTGCAGGATTGAGCCAGTCCTTGTTACAGGCGCTCTGTGTCCAGACAAGTCCGGATGCTGCTATGATAAAGAAGTACTTTTTCATTTCTCGGCTGTTAAAAATTAGAAAGAGAGATTAAAACCTGCCATGTAAGTGGAGGTGATCGGGTAAATGTTCAGTTCAATACCAGCAGCAGTGGCAGGGCCCGGCAGCTCTGGCGTATACCCGCTGTATTTCTTGAAAATAACAGGGTTCTGCGCTGTAGCAAATACACGCAGGTTGCTCACGCCGCCCCAGCGGGAAGTAGGTACAGTATACCCGAGAGTGATATTGTTGATACGGAAGAAAGAACCGGATTCAACAAAATATGTGGATGGGACCGGGATAGAGTTGGATGCTCTTGGTATGTTGGTATTTGTATTGGTGGTAGTCCAGCGGTTAGCGGCAACATTTGCTTCTATGTTATCGTTACCGAAACGTACGCCTTTTTTACCATTATACACTTTATTACCCGCATTGCCATAGCAATCTATAGAGAAGTCCAGTCTCTTGTAAGTAAATCCTGCATTGATGCCATAGTAAACTTTAGGCTGATAGGAGCCTGCAAAGATCTTGTCTTTATCATCAATAGCGCCATCTGGTTCTCCTTTGCTTCCGCTTATATCCCTCAATCTGAAATCGCCTGGTTTAGCCCCTGTCAGATGAGCGGAATTATCTATCTCTTCCTGTGTCTGGTAGATGCCATCTGTCTGGTATACCCAGAAGCTGCCTATTGGCTGACCTACCACTGTATTTGTAGTGATCTGGCCATTACCCAGGCTGCCACCCCTCAGCTGGAGATTACCATTTACTTTTTCAACATTGTTCTTATTGAAAGTAATGTTACCGCCAACAAAATAGTAGAAGTCTTTGCTGAGCTCATCTTTCCAGTTCAGGTTGATCTCCACACCTTTGTTGCGAACATCAGCTACCCTTGAAGAAACAGTCTTTTCCTTATCACCGAAAGTACTTGGAACGGTCAGGTCTACATAGGCGTTGGTCAGTTTGTTATAATAGCTTACACCACCGCTCAGTCTGCGTTTCAGGACGGCAAATTCCACTCCTGCATCTATACCCTTGGTAGGCTCCCAGGAAGCGTTCATATCTTTTACCTGGTTGATGGTGATAGCCTGTTGCTGACTTGTACCATTACCGCCAAAGGCATAGTAATAATCCAGGATGGGAATACCGTTCAGTACCGCCAGGTTGGCAATGTTATCATTGCCTACTTTACCATAGCCTGCACGTACTCTCAGATCATTAAATATCTTTTGCTCCTGCATGAAACCTTCTTCTGTGATTATCCAGGAAGCACCTGCAGAGTAGAAGGTCCCCCATTTGTTACCGACAGGGAAGTTACTGGAACCATCCCGCCTGAGTGAGCCGCTGAAGTTGTATTTACGGTTGAAGGTGTAAGTAAGACGGCCATATGCAGAAGCCCTTCTTATCAGTGAACCATTGTCATAAAGCTCCGCGTTGTTCAGATCGCCCTGTGAAAGATACCAGAGGTTACGCTTGTTGGGTACATTCTTTACCTTGGCGCTGAGTGAATCTTCCTTGTTACGTTCTGCTGAATAGCCAACGGTAACAGACAGTTCATGTTTCTCTGCAATAGTCTTGTTGTAAGTAATATTGTTATCGGCTATATAGTAGAAACCATTGCCCCTGGTAGTAGTGAGATGGGAAGTATCATTCTTCTGTACGCTCCATACCATATACGCCGGTACATATATAGTGCTCTTGTTATCTCTCCGGTCAAAGTTGAAGCTGCTGCGTATGGTCAGTCCCTTTAAGAGGGTGAGCTCACCATATACATTACCCTGTAAACGTACCTGGTTAAGGAAATTCGTATTGTATGCCAGGTCTGCAACAGGGTTGGCTATACTCAGGTTAGGCTCATAGCCCCAGCTGCCGTCAGCAAATTTAACGGGAGTGGAAGGTGCCATACGGTAAGCATTGGCAAACTCGTCCGGTTTAGTATTTGTTTTGGATATATTCACGTTCAGGTTATGCCCCAGTTTAAAGAAAGGAGCCAGGCGGTATTCATTGTTGATGCGGATCACGCCACGGGTATAATCGCTTCCTTTCACAATACCGTTGTCCTTGAAATAACCTGCGCTGAAGTAGTATGTGGTTTTCTCACTGCCACCGCTGATGTTCAGTGTATAGTTCTGGACCATGCCTTTGCGGGTGATCTCGTCAAACCAGTTTGTATTGGAACGCAGTGTGTCGAGATCAAAAATGGCAGGTTTGCCGTCGTAGATATTTGCTTCATTGGTATACTGTGCATATGCGCGGGCATCGGCCATTTTTACTTTGGACGTAGCAGCCCTGAAGCCGGAATAAGCGTCAACGCCTATCTTCATTTTGCCGGCCTTGCCTTTCTTTGTGGTGATAAGCACCACTCCATTGCCTGCACGGCTACCATAGATAGCCTGGGCAGAAGCGTCTTTCAGTACTTCGATAGATTCGATGTCTGAGTTGTTAATGTTGGTGATATCTGTAGTGATCATTCCATCTACTACATACACCGGATTGGCATCGCCGGTAACAGAACTTACGCCCCTGATGCGCATCTGTGGTTGTCCGCCGGGAGTACCGCTGGCCATTACCTGTACGCCGGGTGTTTTAGCCTGCAGGCCCTGTGCGGCGGTCAATACCGGTTGTTTGGTGATCTCAGCACCTTTTACAGAGCTGATGGAGCCTACTACCTGGCTTCTGCGCTGGGTGCCATAACCTACCACTACCACCTGGTCTAACTGACTGGTGCCTGTTTTTAAGGTTACGTTGAGCGTAGCATTACCATTTACCGGCACTTCCTGTACGGTGTAGCCGATAGACGTAAATACCAGTGTTGCATTGGCATCTGCCACAATAGTATAATTACCTTCTGCATCGGATGTAGTACCCCTGGAAGTGCCTTTAACAGCAATGGAAACACCCGGCAGCGCTTCTCCGTTATCTCCTGTTATTTTACCCTTAATGGTAATATCTGCACGCTTTGCGGCAGTTATTTTTGTAAAAGGAATTTCAGCTTTGGCAGCTGAGGGCATGGCCGTAAACATGCATATAGTTGATAGTGGTACCAGGCATAGCAAACCTGATGCCCGCCTGTGGCGGACAGCCTTCATGAGATTGCTCATTTTATAATAATTGTAGTAAAAAGTATTCAGCGCTTATGGCTGTGTTTAGTCACTCTGTAGCAGAGAAATGCATTAAGGTGAATGCACAGGATTCATGACGATAAGAGATCTACACATTGAAGTGGAATTTTATTGATGAATGAATATATGGGCCGTTACAGACATGACTATACTACTGCCTGTTCAGCAAAAAATATAAGATAGCGGGTGAATAAAGCTGTTTTATTATCACCGCATAAAAAGCAGTCCCCCAGAGGGCAAAAGGTTAAATTACATAACGTTTATAGTTCAATAGTTAAGCAAAAATAACCGGGTTAGCTACCTGGATATTGCATGCCCTAAAGTTCACATAGTTTCGTTGTTCATAATAAATCAGTTTCCACAAATAACGTGTAAGGCTACATCATTTTCGGTAAAACATTAACAATGCGTGGGCTAAGATAGGAATATTTATTTAACCTGAATAACGTGAGGTACAAAAATGCTATACTTCATCGCACAATTGTACCGGTTGGTATGTGTGATGATTTCACTCATCAGTTGAATAATACAATTGGCAGAAAATACTGAAAATCTTATAATGTCTTAGTTTCGCCCTCCGCCAGAAAAATCAGACTGATTCACTATCCGAATCAGATTTGTATAAAAATACTTACCTTCGCAACTCAATTTAAAAACAGACAAACTTTGCGTCATGTAATATCACAGGCATATCATTGTTAGCTTCGCCACCCACATCCCCGTGGGTATGGCCTGTGAATCCTTTTTTCTTAATATAAATCCCATGACATGGCTATTTCAGAAAAATATAGCCGTACTTATCATTTTCCGTTCTCGCCTGGTACTACCAGCGATGATCGTATTCAGCATGATTACTGGCAATGTATCAGTAACATTCCACAGCTGATACATACGGAAAAGCTGGACGGTGAAAATAATTGCCTGTCCCGTTACGGAGTATTTGCGCGCTCTCATGCAGCGCCCACTACTTCTCCGTGGACAGAAAGCCTGCGCCGCTACTGGCAACTGATCAAAAATGATCTCGGCAACCTGGAGATCTTCCTGGAAAATCTCTATGCAGTACATTCTATTGCATACCATCGCCTGGACCATCATTTCTATGTGTTCGCCATCAGGGAAAACGATCGTTGGCTCAGCTGGGAAGAGACCGGTTTTTATGCCGCTATGCTGGACCTGCCGGTAGTACCTGTAATTAAGAGTTCAGGTACGCCTCTTGTAAAAGAGATCTTTGAACAGGAAATACTCAGCATAGTAAGCGGACCCGGCGCTTTTGATGCGCATGATGCTATTACTGGTCAGCCCGCTACTATGGAAGGTATTGTAACGCGTGACGCAGATAGTTTTGCTGTTGCAGCATTTGCACAGCATGTATTTAAACATGTCAGGAAAGGGCACGTTAAAACAGATGCACACTGGACGCGCAACTGGCGCCGTGCCCGCCTGAATAATGAAGGAGGTAACTATGTGGACTATTACTCCAGATAAAAGCTGGACATATCTTGAAAATACTTACGACTGGGTCCGTATCATGAAAGAGATACCCCAGGACCCTGTACACCACGCAGAAGGTAATGTTGCTATTCATACACAGATGGTGCTGGATGCGTTGCAGGATTTACCTGCCTATAGGTTATTAGACCCGCAGGATAAAGAAATGCTCTGGGCAGCAGCGCTGCTGCATGACGTGGAAAAACGCAGTACCACGGTCATTGAGCCGGATGGTCATATATCTTCTGCGGGCCATGCCAGGAAAGGAGAAGGAACGGCACGACAGATCCTTTACAGGGACATCCCGGCCCCTTTTCATATCCGTGAACAGATAGCCAAACTGGTACGCTTTCACAGCCTGCCTCTCTGGTTGCTGGAAAGGAGGGACCCCTTACGCACCATTATCAATGCTTCCCTGCAGGTAAATACTGAATACCTGGCGTTGCTGGCACGTGCAGACGTAATAGGGCGTACCTGTTACGATAAGGCCGATCTGCTGTACAGGATAGACTGCTTCGAAGAATATTGTAAAGAGAAAGATTGCTGGGGTAGTTCCTGGCAGTTCCCCTCTGCGACTGCCCGTATGCATTACCTGCGGAAGGATGGAACGGAACCTGCATATACTCCTTACAAAGCAGGGGAGAACAAAGTGGTGATCATGAGCGGACTGCCAGGCGCAGGTAAGGATTCCTATATACGGAAACATTATCCGCGGCCCCAATGGGCTATAGTTTCACTGGATGATCTGCGGAGTTCTATGAATATCGCTCCGACAGACAAAAGTGGGAACGGCCGTGTAATACAGGCTGCTAAAGAACTGGCCCGCACACATCTGCGTAATAAGCAACCCTTTGTCTGGAATGCCACCAATACAACGCATCAGATGCGTGAACAGCTGATAGGGCTTTGTTTACAATATGATGCATATATTACCGTCGTATATGTGGAAGTACCTTATAAAGACCTTTTCAGGCAGAATAAAAGCAGGGAGGCTGTAGTGCCTCTGCCTGTCATGCAAAAGCTGATCAGCAAACTGGAAATACCTGATCTGACGGAAGCACATGAAGTGATATATGAAGTGCCTTGTTAATTAACAGGGCACTTTTAAATGCCTTACCATTTTTCATCATGCACTCTCCTTGCAAAAATAGCTGTGGCAATTGCGCTTATATTTAACTTCTCTGCCGGGTCCAGCTCATTGTAAAACCAGATATTCCGTTCAATCAGATCAATAATAGCCACCACACCGCCACTGGTACTTAATTCATAACCTGATAATAATTTAAACGGCAGTTTTCTTATTTTACCATCCTCTGCTTCTGTTTCTTTAATATTCAGCGGCTTTATAAAGATGGTGTCAACACCATTTGTTGCCAGTCCATGAGCGCCCGGCTTAATATAGGTAAATGGGTTCCTGTCATTTTCAGCCTTCCTGTCATAAATATTTGTCATCAGCAATTCCCAGTTTTTGCTTTCCTGTGTTGTGTCGACACTGATAAGGGCTGAAAATATATACTTGTATTGCTGCAATTGCTCAAAGGGATTATATATATTCTTATTGATGGCCTCATAGGTCAACGTTTTTGTGACTTCTTTTTCATCAGCATAGATCTCTACAATGTTCCTGCCATCTGTCAACGCATAACGGAACCTGGCTTTCTCCTTTTTTACGCCTTCCTCTTTCTGGATGCCAACCTGGTTCCATAACAGGTTTTCCAGGAAAAAACCGCGCCCTCCCCACCCGGGATAACTTAAATGGATGCCTCTTTTTATCCTGGAAGTGTTAAAATTGGCGAAAGACATTCTGTTGCCCCTTGCTCCGCTTACATGCTGCATGGTTGCCTGTTCCTTAAATTTTTCGGGAATGGACAGCTTTATTGAAGTACTACAGCTTACCAGTGAAGCTACACACATGACTAATAGTATGTTTTTCATTTGATTCATTGAATGTTACAAGTTAATTATTATAGTACCTCTTTTTTCAAAAAAGGGTTGGGTAACCCTCAAAAAGATTTTTTTTCATTTTAGCCAACCCTTTGGACCAACGGGAGGGTATTACTATCAAACAACAATTAATATCCTTTCAAACAAAAAGTATGAAAACAACTACAATGAAATGGGCCTTAATGGCAATTATGTCCGGAAGCATGTTTTTTTCCTGTAAAAAAGAGAAAGAGAATACGCCTGAATGCGGAAAAACCCTGACAGGTCTTGCCGGTTCTTACAAATTGACAGCCTTGCAATACAAATCCGGCGCAAATGCTGAACCTGCAGACTATATGGCTTATATGGACGATTGTGAGAAAGATAATCTCCTGGTCCTGAAAAGCGACGGAACCTACGATTATAATGATATAGGGTCCGTTTGCTCCCCAGACGGAACTGAGCACGGTACCTGGGTGGTTGAGGGCAACACTTTAACCAGCGACGGGATCTTAAATGGTACTATTGGCAGCTATGATTGCAAAACATTGGTCTATTATATAGATAACGCTATTGAAAAAGGGGACAGGCTGACATATACATTGGTAAGACAGTAGGGATGTCACGTCCGGAGGGTTGAGTGTTTATGCAATCATTTTGACTTAATTGCACAAAGAGCTTACTTTTGGCAAAGTAAATTCAATTTTAAATGCGAAACCCTCTTATGATCGTGGCAGCCCTGCTGTCAGTTTTTACCTTTTCTGCCTGTAAGCATACGCAAAAAACAACAAACAGCCAGGCTGGCAATGAAGGACTTACAGCTGTAATGTCAGTTCCCCAGTCAGTAAAAACAGGCGCCCCTGTTACCTTGAAGTTCACTGTAAGCAACAATTCTGCAAAGGACCTGAAATTCTGTAAATGGCATACGCCTTTTGAAGGATTTCTTAATTCTTACTTTGACATTAAGGATGGTAGTGGTACTGATGCCCGTTACAAAGGTGTGATGGCAAAAAGAGTAATGCCGCCTCCTGCTGAATCTTACATCACCGTAAAAGCAGGTAAAAGCATCTCTGCTGAAGTAGACCTACTGAAAGCATATGATCTTTCCACTCCCGGTACCTACAAAGTAATTTACCAGGGTGGTAGCATGAGCGGTATTGAAAAAGTTAATGAAGTGAATGTAACAATCACTAAATAACACTGATCATGTCAATAAAAAAGCTCCCGCCGGTTTTGTGCGGGAGCTTTTTTGTGTACTATATTTATACAAATCAGAATTTCATGATCCGGTAAGTGACATGTTTGTGCCCGTTTTCCAGTTTTAAAATATAAGTGCCCTGCGCCAGGAAACTGAGATCTTTACTGAGCCGGTTTTCTCCCTGCCGTACATTCCACTGCCTGACCATATTACCTCTCATATCCAGTAATGTTACAGTGTTGTAAGACTGACCATGAAAGTCAATATTTACAGGACCTGCTGTAGGATTAGGATAGATAATGATCTTACCTGCTGCAGCTTCTTCTGTTGGTTTGGAATAAGCTATTCTTGCAGCACTGGTATCAGCCGGATCAACAGCACAGTTATCAATACTGAACCAGTTGAACTTGAAGGTACCGGAGGTTATATGAATACCTGTGTAGTTAAGCGCCGGCAGCGTCATACTATCTGTAATGGTCTTCCATACTCCGCCGGTAGAAGGAATGTCTATAGTGCCGAAATTCAGCCCGCTGTGCCCTACCCATACTTTTGATGCAACTGTGGACGATACACGTAAGCTGATAGTATACCTGCCTGCTACAGGTACTCTGATCGTATTGTAAGCAAACCAGTCGCCTCCATACAGACCAGTGAAGTTTTGTCCGCCGCCAACGTCTGTACATGCCTGCAGCGTTGGGCGGGTGGTCCGGTTGGACGCACTCTCCGCTTCGTATTTATTATTCACGCTGCAGGTATATCCGGTGGTAACATTTGCTGTTTTGCTAAGACTTCCTGAGGCGACAGTTACTACATAGTTGCCGGGTGTGCTGCCGGCGGTAAAGACACCATTTGCGCCGATCGTATTGTCAGTGCCGGTTACTGTCCATACCGGCGTAAAGTTCATAACACTGTCCCGCTGATCATAACCGGTTGCAGTGAATTGCTGTGAAGCATTGACAGGAACGGTGATGCTGTCCGGTAATAATGCTATACGGGTAAGCACAGGCGGCGCTATATTATACACGCTGGCGGTATCGCTGACACAGCCCACAGTGGCTTTAACAATAGCCGTTCCCGGTGTAGTGCTGGTAAACAATCCGTTTGCATTAATACTACCGCCTGTAGCGCTCCATACAGGAGAGATATTGAAGATGCTGCTGTCCTGGCCATAGCCGGTTACTTTAAATTGCCTTGTCTGTCCGACGGTAAGCTGGGCTGTATCAGGTTTCACAGACAGGAATGACAGGGCGATGGAATCTTCAGGTATAATGCGTAGCCAGTTGAAGTTCCAGCCGTCTATATTAGAAGCTATGCGGACAGTCTTATTGCCCGGCCCAAAATGCACAGGCGCAGATGTTACCGTGATCCATTTCTGCCACCCTCCGCTGGCGGGCAGACTGACTGTTTGCAGGGTAGTGGTATCCAGCTGGATCTTTAAACTGGATGCAGTATTTACCGCTACGCGGAACTGGATACGGTAATCAGTGTTACCAGGTGGTACGGCAATATCATATTCAAACCAGGTGCTTGATCCGATATAGCTGACGTTCTTGCCACCACCGGCATCAGATGTGGTTTCTGTACAGCAGGAGTTGCTGTTGTCAAATTGTTCTGCTTCTATTTTTACCGGCAGAGGCCTGTAATTGGTTGTACGCAGGTTGACAAAAGTACTGCTGGTTTTGGTGACCCCGTTTACAGTAGCTGTGACAGTAACAACACCAGAAGTGTCCAGCGTGGCCAGTCCACCGGTGGTAATGGAATTTCCGTTTCCTGTGATGCTCCATACAGATGTGATGTTCATAACCTGACCATTCTGATCATATGCTTTGGCTGTATACTGCTGCTGTTTGCCGGGAGTGAAAGAGATATTGGCAGGGGAGATAATGATAGTATCCAGCACTGGTGTTCCCAGGCCTTTCTGGTAGATACGTACATAATCTACGGTCATGCTGTCCGGCCAGTCGGCCTCCGTAATATTGCCGCCCATTCCTCCGCCAATAGCAACATTAAGAATGACGTAGAACTTCTGATCAAATGGCCAGTCCTTCCAGTCTGTATGTGGGTTTACGTAAGTGTAGCAATGTGCGCTGTCATATGTAAAACGTAAGGAATCCGGTGTCCATTCCAGTGCATAGACATGGTAGACGCTATCTGCGTCCATGAGCTTAATGTTGTCTGACAGATGTCCGCCGTTTGTCCAGTTGTTGTTCTCCGTATGTACGGTAGACAGTACAGTGCCAAAGTTATTGCCTACATGTTCCATGATATCTATTTCACCGCTCCTGGGCCATGCGCCGTATGCGCCGGTAGTAGGCATTAACCAGATAGCAGGCCATGATCCACGGGCGCGTGGTAGCTTTGCCCTTACTTCTACTTTGCCATACTGGAAATCCATTTTGCCCTGTGTGATCAGCCTGGCAGAAGACCATGGCTCTGTTGTATTGTTGTTCGGAAAGTCTTTTTTACCTGTGATGATAAGGTTACCATCCTTTACAAGCGCATTATCATGGGTAGTATCAGTGTACACCTGTTGCTCGCCGTTGATCCATCCTTTAGGGCGTGGATCAACTTTCCATTTTGTAGCGTCGGGTAATCCGTTTGCGTTGAACTCATCGTTGAAGATCATTGTCCAGTTGGGATTGCCTTCAAAAACTACATTGCCTTTTGCAAGGTAAGTATCAACATTGGCAGAGTCCAGTTCCTGCCCGGATATATAGAGTTTCAGTGTAGTTCTTGAATAATTGGCGGGGGAGTTACCACTGAGTGTAATTGTGGCGATAGAGTCATTTATCCGTTGTACACCGGCAATAGATACGCCGGGAGGTAGGTTAGTAGATACCCAGTTGGCAGCATTCAGTGTAGGTTTAAAGGTGGTACCGTTCACTTTTGCGGTGATAACGGTGCTGTCTTCATGTCCCATGAGAATACTGGCATTGGTCAGTGTAATACCAGTGGGATTGGGGGCCTGTACAAGATCAAAGTAGAGGGTGCCATTCGCTTTTTTGCCGTCTATATAATGTACTTCTATGCGGTTGAAATCAGTTCTGTTCTTTACACTCTGAAAATTGTAGGCAGCTTCTTCCCATTGATTGATGCGGCTTACTTTGTAAGTGAAGTAGACCGCTTTGGCGTAGTCATTGCCTGGTTGCAGCTTGAACATGATCTCGTCAGTCGTAGTGCTATACACCAGCATTTTAAACACGCTGTTTGAAGAGAGGTCAAATGAGTCGGCCAGTGAACAGCCTGCGCTCATATATTCAAAGCAGGTGGTGTCTTTGGTGAATTTTGCCACCAGCGGACTGGGATTCACCGTGGAAGGGGCGGGATTGGGTACACCAAATTCCACTTTGCCGGTAGTGGTGTTACCTGCGTACCAGGTCCACCTCCCGGAACAAGGGCCATGGCCCTCCATATCGTCAAGAAGAATAAATTGTGCGCTGAGTTGATTGCATAGCAATAACCCCAGCAACACGAGAAGTGTTGAGATGATTTTCATAACGGATTTATTTAACGTGGTTCTAAAAATAAATCCGGCAGGCAGGCGCGTTATAACGCCCTGCCTTACCGGGAAGAATATTTACAGATTTGGGTTCACTAATGCATCCGCTCCGGGAATGGGCATCCAGTATTTAGCTTTGGTGATAGGGCCCGCCGGCTGCAGATCTTCCGGCGCTTTGTTGGCATTGGCCGCCTCTACCTGTTCCAGTCTGACCAGGTCAAACCAGCGGTTCCATTCTCCTGCAAATTCCCACGCTCTTTCCTGTACTACAGCTGTGGCAAAATCCTGCCCGGAAAGCCCGATAGATAAGGATGAAAGGCCGGCACGTGATCTTACAGCATTTACCGCCGCATAGGCAGCATCGTCCGGAGTACCGGTGGCGCGGGCCTGCGCTTCTGCATAGATCAGCAATACATGTGCATACCTTATCATAATAACTGGGTTGTTGGACATGTATACGTTCTTTGCACCACTCTGTATGGTGAATTTTTTATAGTAAGGATGCCGGGTAGTAGTTTTTTGCCAGGAAATGGTATCTCCGTTCACTACAAACAGGGTAGAGAAAGTTGCATCTTTCCTGCTGCCTGCAGGGAAGTCGTTAAAGAAGTTCAGCTCGGAGAAGAAGTCGCTCCAGCCGCCTTCATTCTCCGGCATAGTGGAAAGACCATAGAATGAATTGTAGGTTGACCACTGACCACGTGTGAACAGTGTAAACACATCTTCTTTTGTACCACCTGCAAAGATTTTCAGGAAACCATCCTGGTACAGATCGAAATTATAAGTTGATTTGTTGTCTATTACCTCTTTAGCTTTGGCAGCCGCCAGAGCATATTTTGATTGGTCTTTCAGCGGCCATCCGGCTTCCGTCAGGTATACATCTGCCAGCAATGCCTTTACTGAGCCTTTATTAGGCCTTCCCGGGTCCCGTTTGGTGTTGGGCACCATTTCCTCAGCCCTGGCAAGATCGGCCTCTATGAGCTTGTAAACATCAGCAGGAGGGCTTTTCTTCAGGGTCAGGTAATCGGGAGAATAATTTTCAGAAGGAATGATGGGCACATCTCCCCACAGGCGCGTAAGCCAGTAATAGGAAAGTGCACGCAGAAAGCTGGCTTCTCCTACAATGGCATTGATAGTGGCGGTGGTACCGTCTTTTACCTGACTGTAGTTGTTGATGATGTTGGTGGTGGACTGGATGGTTTTGTAACAGCCCAGCCAGATAGGGTTCATCCTGCTGTTGAGGGAGGACACATTGAACCTGTCAAACTCGCGGAACTCTTCCTTGTTGGAACCGGGATGTGTGGTAAGATCATCACCGCCCATGGTCATAGCGATCTGCGATACGGAGGTGAACCCGCTTGTCCATGGCACCATCAGGCTACCATAGGCGCCTGTCAACGCCGATTCCAGGCCTGCTACACTGCTCAGCGCAGCAGAACCGCCTACCAGCCCCCTTGGATCTTCTGTTAACTCCTTGCTGCATCCTGCCGCAAATAACAGGCATACTGCCAGATATATCTTTTTCATGTGGGATCTCTTTATAGTTAAAAGCTCAGCGTAATACCGCCAGTAATTGTTTTAGCATTGGGATAAGAACCGAAATCAATACCCTGACGGATATCTCCGGCAGAAGAATTGGCTTCCGGGTCTATACCACTGTAATCGGTGATAGTGAGCAGATTGGTGGCGCTCACAAACAGCTTTACTCCTACTGCATTTCTGAGTTTTGATTTTGGTATATCATAAGAAAGGCTGACGTTCTTTAACCGAAGAAAATCTGCCTTCTCCAGGAAGCGGGTGCTCTGTGTAAAGTTCCTGTTGGTAGTGCTGAAAGCCGGGATATCAGATGTTTCATTTACACCTGGTATGTACCTGTTTTTGATATCGACAGAAGTAGCTTCTCTTGCATCTCCTCCGTAATACATAGCAGCAGCTTTATTGTAGTTCAGCTTATCAAACCCGAAGAGGCCCTGGAACAGCAGGTTCAGGGTGAAGTTCCGGTAGGCGACAGTGTTATTCCAGCCAATAGATGTTCTTGGGATACCGGTGCCTATAACACCGTAATCATTCGCATCTATCACACCGTTATTATCTGCATCCAGGTAGCGGGCATCGCCTGCTTTGGCGCCAAATTCAGCAGCTTTGGCATCGCCGGGTTTCCAGGTTCCCAGGTAGGTAAGCCCCCAGATAGCGCCCAGCGGTTGTCCCGGCATAATTACAAATTCAGACTGTGGAGACATGCCACCGCCTATCTTACGATCAGTAGGATCAAAGATGAGTTTCTTACCCGCGCCCAGAGATACCACCCTGTTCTTAATGAAGGATACATTCAGCGCGGTGTTCCAGGTAACAGGGCCCTTATTCACAACATCGCCTTCAACAGAAAATTCCCATCCTTTGTTCTGTACAGCGCCTACATTGCGTGTAATGGTGTTACCACCCAGGTACATAGGCAGACTTTCGTTGAGCAGGAGGTCCCGGGTGTCTTTCACAAAGTAGTCGGCAGAGAGGGAGATCCTGCCGTCCAGGAGACCAATATCCAGTCCCGCGTTCTTTTGTTCCGTAGTCTCCCACTTCAGGTCGGGATTGCCGATGTTACCCATTACAATACCGTTCAGGAAAGTGGAATTGGTGAAAGATGCAATTAACCTTGAATAGGATGAATAGGTGCTGTAAGCGTTTACGCTTTGACTGCCTGTCAATCCCCAGCTGCCTCTTACTTTCAACAGGCTGAGCACGGGTATGTCCTGCATGAACGGTTCATTGGAAACCACCCAGCCGGCAGATACGGAAGGGAAGTAGCTATATTTGTTATTGCCCAGGAATTTGGAAGAACCATCACGTCTTAATGCTGCAGACAGCAGGTATTTGTCTTTATAACCGTAGTTGGCACGGCCTACAAGAGAGAACAATCCCCATTTTGAATAACCGGAAGAAGGGCTGCCGGGAGTGCCCAGTGCCAGGTTATTCCAGAGAAATGCTTCGTAAGTGAGATTGGATGCACCTGCAGCAACAAAGTTGTAGGTAGACTGCTGATATTCTGTTACAGCAGTAATATCTATATTGTGTACGTTATTGAATGTTTTGCGGTAATTCAGTGTATTGGTGTTCTGTAGCCTGATCTCCTTATTTGAACGGAGGCTGCTGGTGGCGCTGCCTGAATTGGTAACTTTTCCTCCAAAAGATTTATTCTCATATTCAAGATAGTTGGCGCCATACTGCATGTTGAAGGTCAGCCCCGGCAGCAGGTCAAACTTGAATCCGCCTATCATATTGGCCAGCATCCTGTCGGTTACTGCAAGCCTGTCTACTGTCAGCGCTACCGGGTTGAAGAAGATAGAACCTACCGGATCGCTGACGGTGAAGGTACCGTCCGCTTTTCTTACCGGCACTGTGGGAGACCATGTGATAGCCTGTGCCAGCGGGCTGCTGGGGCCATCGGCCGGTATGTCCACATTCTGTGCTGTGCTGTAAGAACCGGTAATGTTCAGGAAGGCAGATATCCTGTTATTCAGGTTGGAATTGATGTTAGACCTTACTGTGTAACGTTTGTAGTAAGAGTTGTTGATCACACCGTCCTGGTCAAGATAGTTGCCGGAGATAAAATAACCGGTCTTTTCATTACCGCCTGCAAGGCTTAACAGGTATTCCTGGCTGGGTGCGCGCCTGAATATCTCGTCCTGCCAGTTGGTGCCGCCATTGGCTTTGAATCCGGCAATCTGCTCGTCAGTGAATGGCAGGGTAGTGCCAACAGCTGTTGCATGGGCATTGGCTGTTTCTGCAAATTCTGCTGCATTCAGCAGGTCCATTTTTTTGATGACGGTAGCTGATGAAAAGCGGGACGTAAAATTCACTTTCATACCGCTCTTACTTCCTTTTTTGGTGGTGACGATGATAACGCCGTTAGCGCCCCTGCTACCATAGATGGCAGTAGCAGAAGCATCTTTCAGTACCTGTATGGATTCTATATCGTCAGGGTTGATAGAGAAAAATTCAGCGCCCACGAAACCATCTACAACGTAAAGCGGACCATTATCTCCATTGATGGAGTTAGCACCTCTGATACGGATGCGTACACTACCTCCGGGAGATCCTGCCGCGTTGGTAACCTGTACGCCTGCCGCACGGCCCTGCAATACCTGGTCAAGCCGGTTCACCGGCTGGTCTTCAAAAGATTTTGATGAGATAGAGGTGATGGAGTTGGTCAATGTACCTTTCCGTTGCTCGCCATAACCTACTACTACCAGCTCGTTGATATTGGAGGCGGAAGGAGTGAGGGTAACGGGCAGGCTGGACCTTCCGTTGACAGGCACTTCAGCCCTGTTGTACCCGAGAGAGGAAACTATCAGTACGGCATTATCATCAGGTATGCTGATGCTGTATTCTCCGCGTTCGTTGGTCACTACTCCTTTTGATGTGCCTTTTACCTGTATGGTAACACCGGGTAGCGGTTCTCCTTTTTCATTCGTTATCTTTCCGCTGATCTCTTTATCTTCCGCGGCCTGGGACGAAGGTGCTTCAGGTATTTTCCTCTTTACGATAATGATCCTGTCATTGATGGTATAGGTCAATGGCTGATCTCGGAAACATGCGTCCAGAGCCTGTTGCAGAGAAGCGTTTTTCAGCTGCACAGTTACTTCACGTCCGTGTACCAATTGTTCATCAGTGTACAGAAAGGTATATCCCGTTTGCTTCTTTATTTCCCGGAAAACTTTATCCAGGGATGTATTACGTTGAGACAGGGTAACTGTTTGTGAGTACCCTGCTGCATGTACCTGCAGCAAGGCCATCGTCATCAAAAGCACCGTTAATTTCATAATCAGTAACGTTTTTGCTGATAAGCGTGGAATAGTCCCCCAGGCAGCGCCAGCCGGGCTGCTTTGGGAAAAAAGCATCAATTGCATACATTTGTATGGTTTGGGTAAGTAATGAATAATTGCCGTAAACGATTGTACTTTATTGTACCTGGACTTTATAACCGGAAGTGGTCGCAACACTTCCGGTTTTTTTTGATTGTCCCCCCGTACAGAATAATCTTATATCTCAGTCTGGCGGCCGCAGGCCAGCCAGACTATTATTGAGAATAACGTGGTATAGGAATGAATAGCTAAGGACTCAATAGGCATAATATTTTATGGTGAAACAATGATCTGTTTTCCTTTTATCTCAAAATGCACTTCTCCTGTCATTTCTAACATTTTCAACACCCGGGATACAGGAACATTACTTGGAACAGTACCCCGGAAGTGAGCTGCCACAGTCCCCTTATATACTACTTCCACATCATACCAACGAGCTATAAGACGCATAACAGATCGGATATCATTCCCTTCAAATTGTATATAACCATTTTTCCATGCCAGCACTTCATCTGTGTTAACATCATCCAGCACAGACATCTGTCCGTTCTGCCTGTTAAGACTGGCGCCCTGCCCGGGATAAAGACGTTTGCTATTCACTTTTACCGCCCCCTGCAATAAGGTTGTTTTAATGGCATCTTCATCATTATAAGCCATAACATTGAATGCTGTACCAAGCACCTGTACTTCCATACCATCCACGCTTACACTGAAGGGCCTGCCGGCGTCAGGAGCTATTTCAAAATAAGCTTCTCCTGTCAGCTCCACTTTTCTTGTGTTGCTGAAAGCAGTAGGATAACGCAGGCTGCTGGAGGCATTAAGCCATACTTTGCTGCCATCAGGTAGTTGTAACTGGAATTGTCCCCCCTGCGGAGTGCGAAGTGTATTGTATTGCTGTGGCCCGTTCTGCAGCTTACCATTCTGCAGGGTATAGGCCAGTTGACCGTTGCCTGGTTTGCTGATAGTAGTATTGCCCTGTTGGGCCAGCGAGTTGCTAACGGCGCTGTCCAGCGGTATTTCCGTACCGTCTGCCAGTGTCAGCGTAGCTTTGTTGCCACCAGGCAGGATATCTTTCTCTGGTTGTTGTTTGGTAAGGGCTGCCGGTGCGGGGCTACGTTTATTTACCAGCCACCATGCGCTGCCCGACATCAGTAGTAATGCAATGCCGGCAGCAACGGCCCATCCCCATCTGCGCCGGATAGGGACCACAGGTGTATCCTGCGGATGGTCTGCCGCCAGTATACGGGAGGCTATATTATCCCAATAAGCGGTGTTATACGGCTCTTCCACAGGTACAAGATCTTTCCGCAACAGTTCTTCTATTTGCCGGGATATTACGCCGCTTTCATCAGCCCGCAGCAGATCAGACAGTTCCTGCAACTCGGCATCCGTAGCTGAATGCTGTAAAGCTTTATTCACAAGGTATGATAAGCGATCTTGCACAGACAATTCTTTTATTTTTAACGTGGTTCGTTTTTCCTGGTGACGTGGCCCCCATTTAAACAGACGCACAACTGTTCATTAAGGACCTATTATTCTTAAAAAATTTTTAAAGCTCTAATAACCAGAGGATAAGGAACGGTAAAAAGTGCCCGGAGGCTTCCAGGTACTTACGGATGGATTGTAAGGACCTGACCAGGGAATTCTTGACCGTATTGGGAGACAAAGACAGCGCTGCCGCTATTTCCTGGATCTTCATGCCCTTTTCCCTGCTTAACAGGTAGATCTTTTTAGCCTGGGGCGGTAAGCGGGTCACAGCCTCTGCAATGAGCTTTGTCATTGCCGTATAGGCCATCGCCTCTTCGGTACTGTTCAGCAATCCTTCAGGGGGCTGCCCTTCGGCTATAATATCCATAGCCTTATAATGCACCGTCTGCCTGCGCAGATAGCTGAATGACTGGTGAAAAACGATCTTCAGCAGCCAGGACCGGGGATTTTCTATCGCTGCCAGTTTATCCCGGCTGATCCATAACCTTAAAAATGTTTCCTGGATAATATCTTCTGCAACAGCAGGCGTCTTAGTAATATGCTGCGCCAATGGCCGCAGCTGAGGCACATAGGTATGAAACAGTTTCCGGAAGGCGTTCTCGTCGCCTTCCGAAATTAACCTGAAAAGTTCTTTATCGCTGTATGAGTGAGCAGACAATGTTTGATTGATAACTACCTGACTAAAGTAGTAAATATAATTGATCTAAAAGTTGTAGCGTAATACACCTCTGATATTAAAAGGAGTACCTGGCGTAAAATGGATCTCTTCTACAGGAGCCGCTTCATTTTTCAACCTGCTTTCGGTAGCGAACTGTGTTTCATTCCATGCTGTATTAAAAATATTCTCTGTGATCAGGCCAATACTAAGATGGTCCCACTGGTAATTCACATTTGCATCAGTAACACAATAGCCCTTTGCCACAATGCTGTTATCTTCATTAGCTGGTCTGTGTCCCAGGTAGCGTGAATTAATACCTGCACTAACGCCGGAGGGATGTTTGATGCTGATACCACCTGTTGCTGTGATCTTTGGCGCCAGTGGAATATAATTTTCTCCTTTGGCGGCATCATTCGCACGTGCATGCGTATAAGTGAGATCACCATTGATGAAGATCCATTTCCCAAGCTGATAACGTGCGCCAATATCTACACCTTTGCGTGTTGTTTTACCACTGGGTTCAACAATACCAACATCACCCACATATACAAACTCCTGTTCCAGGTACAGATACCATAGTGCTGTATTTACCACCAATGACGGAAGTGGCTTCCAGATAAGCCCCAGGTCTGCGCCATATGCAGCAGGCAGTATTTCATGGCCACTCTGTGCTACTACTACACGGGTATCATTACTATGAAAACCTTTCCCCAGTTTAAGAAAATACTGGATCCTGCTGCTAGGATTATAAAGGAAGTTCAGTTTTGGGCTGATGATGGATTTATTTTGTGATTGCGTGCTGTAAGCAGCAGCCAGCTTGTCAACGTAATTGAATTCAAGATGATCTATACGTACAGCAGGATTGATCAGCCACTTACCGGCTTTGATCTCACTGCTTACATAACCATAGAGGTTTGTTTCATTGATATCTCCCAGCTGTATCTGCTTTAATGTGGTTTTACGGTTCACCGTATGTGATAGCTCAATATTGTTCACATCATCATTACGCAAGCCCAGGCCGGCCTGTAAAGAGGCTGCGGAAGAGAAGGTTTTATTAAGGGCAGATTCAAACCCGAAAATGTTACGGTCTTCTTTCTGCCTGATCTGGTCTCCGTTTACAGTATCTTCCAGGAAGAACGTAAAATTGGAATAGAGCTCGAAACTATAGTGACTGAAGAAAGCGCTGCTTTTTACAAATGTAGTTGCATCAATATTTTTCAGGTATTGAAGATTGATGTTGGTACGTTGCGTGTTACCGCCTTCAGTATTGTCAATAGAACCAAAACGTGTGATCAGTCCTTCATCTACTGCATGCTGTGGTATTTGTCCGCTGGCATCCCATTTACTTTTGAAATGTGAAATGGAGATGGATAATTTATCATCATCCGGTAAATACGCTGTGTATTTACCCATCATGTTGATGCGGTTAAAGTTTTGAGGAGACACGAAGTATCCGTCTGTCATCAGGTATTCTGCTGCTACATATGCTGACTGTTTGTTGTTGTTTACAAGATCAAACATACCCAGTGTCCTGAAGGTATTGAATTTACCTGCTTCCAGTGTTACTGAGCTGTTGTCAAGCCGTTCTTTTGTTTTGAATGCTACATATCCTGTTGTGGCAAGATTACCTTTGTCAGCATGGTAAGGGCCTTTGTCAAAATCAATTGTAGCAATTGTTTCAGGGATCAGGAAATGAAGGTCTGCATATCCCTGTCCATGTGCATGGCTCACCATATTTACCGGCATACCATCCACAGAAATATTAATATCTGTACCATGATCAATATCAAAACCTCTCAGGAAGATCTGTTCTGCTTTACCTCCGCCGGCATGTTGCCCTATAAAAAGGCCGGGCACTTTGCGCAGTAATTCCTGTGAAGATTTTACAGGATTGGTCTGCAGATCTATATCAGAAATAATGTTAAGATGTTTGAGTGTAGAGTTGATAGCTACTTCTTTCAATTGCAGGTTGGATCTTTCAAGCGCTATGCGCTGCACTTCCCGTTGTATTACAAAGTAAACAGTCTGGTAGGAAACATGCGTTACTTTTACAGAATCGCCTTTCTGTGTCTCTTTCAGCCGGAAGGCGCCTGCTTCATTGCTGTGCGTGTGCTGCCCTGTGCGCATGTTGTAAATAGTGGCGTCCTGCAGGGGGCTTCTCTCTTTGTTATACACAGTACCACTGAAGGTCTGGGCAAAAACGGGATAAGTGAATGCCAGCAAAAGAACAGTAAAGAAGTATCGCATTATCTGGTTGTAGTTGTAGTGCAAATTAATAGAATGTGAGACTATGGGGTTAACATTTCGTTTAATATTTCTTCTAAAAATATCTCCGTTCATCCTTTTTTCTGCTGTCTTTACTTGTGTCCGCAATAAACTATCTCTATATTAGCGCCACGTCAAAAGGTCTCAACTATGGTAATGTTGTGGTTTGGAAGTCAAGCTATGGCATTATTCCTATTTCTATTTTTTCCTCTTTTGACTTAATTTATTTTAACGTTATGTTACTTAGATCGAAAAATCATGCAAGCCGGTCTCTGAAGGGATTTCTGTGCCTATGTGGCATAGGTATGGCGGCTGTTCATCCTGCAGCCGGTCAGACCGGTAAAATTCCTTTGCAGGACCTTTCCTCTTTCCGTGAACCAGGTAAAAGCTGGAGTATTGTAAGCGATGCATCTGCACTGCTGGACAAGCCTCATGAACTGACAGGAGTGAGCGGTACTGGAGTATTACTGAACACACCGGATAAAAAACGTCCGGGTCAGGACCTGTTTTCCGGCGAGGAGTACGGTGATGTGGACATTGAGCTGGATTATATGATGGCGCCGGGTTCCAACTCAGGTATCTACCTGCAGGGCAGGTATGAGATACAGCTGCTGGACAGCTGGACCACGCAGGTGCCCAAGCCGGGTGATAACGGCGGTATCTATGAACGCTGGGATGATAGCCGTCCTGCAGGTCAGCAGGGTTATGATGGTCATGCGCCCCGCTATAATGCCAGCCGCGCGCCCGGTTTATGGCAGCATATGAAGATCTCCTTTCAGGCTCCCCGTTTTGACGCTGCCGGTAAAAAAACGGCCAATGCACGTATGCTGCTGGTAGAGCTGAACGGTGTGCAGATACATGATAACGTAGAGCTGATGGGCCCAACCCGTGGCGCTATAGGAGGAGGTGATGAAAAAGCTGCCGGTCCGCTGCGTTTCCAGGGTGACCATGGCGCTGTGGCTTTCCGTAACCTGGTGATCAACAAAAGAGGCAATGCTCCGGCTACTCCTGCCGGCAACAGGTGGGACCGTGACGCGGACCCTATCCTGGTAGATGCCCCATCCAGCACCATCCTGCGCAGCTTTATGGACGTTCCGGGCACCCGCATTGTGCATGCTGTTTCAGTAGGCAGCTCCGAAAAGATCCACTATACATATGATCTTGACAGGGGCATGGTAGCACAGGTATGGCGTGGCGAGTTCCTGGATGCCACGCCTATGTGGCATGAGAGGGGGAATGGCTGCTCCCGCCCCCGTGGTGCGGTACAGTACCTGGGCAAACCAGCTTTTACATTGGCAAAACTGGCTTCTCCGCAGGCTGCATGGCTCACTGATACTACCGGTACCGGTTATCGTCCAAAAGGATATGTGCTGGATGATAAAGACCTTCCTACCTTCCGTTATATCCTGTATGGTGCTGCAGTGAAAGATGCTGTGCGTGTACTGCCTGACGGACGTGGGGTAAGGAGAGAGCTGAATGTGGAAACGCCTGTTGCAGGATTGTATGCAAAACTGGCGGAAGGACGTACAATTGAATCACCTTCAAAAGATCTGTATATCATCGATGGAAGATCATATTACCTGCAGCTGGAAGATGGTGGCGGCGAACAGCCACTGGTGCGTGATGCAGGTGAGCTGAAAGAACTCATCATTCCTGTACACAGTAAACTGAGCTATTCCATCCTTTTCTAATCCTTTTGACTATTACAGATGAAGAACATACTTAAAAAGGCCGCGTTATACTCGCTGCTGGCAGCTGCGGTTACAGGTGTTGCTTCCGGGGTATATGCCCAGGAAACGCCTAAAGAAGAAGACTTTTACAAGATCATGAAAGTATCCTCACCGGAAGGCACATTGCTGGAAGTGGGAGGGCTAACGGTAATGCCTAACGGAGATCTTGGCGTGTCTACCCGTCGCGGGGATATTTATATCGTAGAGAACCCCGACAGCCGCAAACCTTACTTCCGCAAATTTGCCTCCGGGCTGCATGAAGTGCTGGGACTTGTGTGGAAAGATGGTGCGCTTTATTGTGCACAGCGTGGGGAACTGACAAAGCTGGTAGATACCAATATGGACGGTAAGGCAGATGTGTATGAAACTGTTTATGCCTGGCCATTGTCCGGTCACTACCACGAATACAGCTTCGGTCCCAAACTAGCGCCTGACGGCTCTTTCTTTGTTTCCGGTAACGTTGCCTTCGGTAACCAGGAATGGTGGCGTGGTGAAAGCCGCGTCCCCTGGAGAGGCTGGATGATGCATATCTATGAAGATGGCCGTATGGAGCCTTATGCTACAGGTTTCCGTTCTCCCTGCGGACTAGGAATGATAAACGGGGAACTGTTCTATACAGATAACCAGGGCGACTGGTTCGGCTCCGGTGGTGTATGGCAGGTAAAGAAAGGAGATTTTATTGGTCACCCGGCAGGTCTGCGCTGGACGCAGGAACCTAATTCGCCCGTAAAGCTGACAGCAGAGAAGTTTTTCTCTTTTGTGGATGAAGGCCGTCCTAAAGATGAGAAAGGTAATTACACCAAACCGGAGAACCAGGTGAATGCGCCTTTTGTAACGCTGATGGATGTAAAGAAGAAAATACCTGAGCTGCGTTTACCTGCAGTAGTACTACCTCACGGTATACAGGGTATTTCCAACTCAGAGATAGTACCTGTACCTGAAGGCAGTTTTGGTCCTTTTGCCGGACAGCTGCTGGTAGGTGATCAGGGACAAAGTAAGATCATGCGTGTAGTGCTGGAAAAAGTGAAAGGTGAATACCAGGGTGTATCATTCGATTTCCGTAGTGGTTTTCAGTCCGGTGTATTACGCATGGCGTGGGCAAAGGACGGAAACTCCCTGTTCATAGGCGAGACCAATCGTGGGTGGGGTTCTGCAGGTGAAGCCAACGAAGGTTTGCAACGCCTGACATGGAATGGGAAGATACCGTTCGAAATGCGCAATATCAAAGCAATGCCTGATGGTTTTGAGATAGAGTTCACACAGCCGGTGAGCAGGAAATCGGCCGAGGACCTGGCTTCCTATTCTGTTGAGAGCTTTACCTACAAATATCATTCAGTATATGGCAGCCCTATGGTGAATATTGCTAAATGCCCGGTAAAAGGCGTAAAGGTCTCTGAAGACGGATTGAAAGCGAGGATCATTGTAGATAGCCTGAGACTGGATTATGTACATAACATTACCCTGGAAGGAGTGCGCGAAAAAGATCATTCTTATTCACTGATACATCCTACAGGATATTATACCCTGCATAACCTGCCGGAAGGTGAGAAGCTGGCATTGAGCCAGGCCAGTACCTATAATTCTTCCAAAGTGGCGGTAGCGGCAAAACCTGCCCCGGCCAAACCAGCAGCTGCAACTGCGGCTAAGCCTGCGGGAGCAAAGGCGCCGGTTTATGAAGAAGTAAAACCGTTGCTGGCAAAATATACCTGTAATGCCTGTCATAACGCAGATAAGCGCCAGGTAGGTCCGGCTTTCAAAGACATTGCCAAACGTAAATATACCGGAGAGCAGATCCTGAAGCTGCTGGCTAATCCTAAACCGCAGAACTGGCCTGATTATGCAACGGAGATGCCTCCTATGCCGCAGGTGCCACGTGCTGACGGGTTGAAGATAGCGGCGTGGATCAATTCACTGAGATAGGGGATTGTTTGAGATTGGCGCAAGGGATTGCGCACAAAAAAAGGTTTCGCCATATTGGCGAAACCTTTTTTTGTGGGGAAGTTGGCCTGCGGCCGGGCTTAAAACTGGTTTTTCCACATCATGCTTTCCACCGGTTTTACAGTGCGGCTGTTGTATTTGGCATTCCCTTTCTTATTATAAAAAGTTTCTACTTCTCCTTCTACTACAAAATAGATCAGCTGACCGATAGGCATACCTGCATATACGCGTACCGGCTGTGCGCAGGAAATTTCCAGCGTCCAGGTATTACAGAAGCCAACATCCCCTTTACCTGCAGTAGCATGAATATCTATACCCAGGCGGCCGGTGCTGGACTTACCTTCCAGGAAAGGCACATGGGCGTGTGTTTCGGTATATTCCAGTGTTACACCAAGATAGAGGGTGCCGGGTTGGAGTACATAACCTTCCTCGGGTATCTCGAAATGGACGATCTCGTTGTGAGCGCGGGCATCCAGTATCCTGTCCTTATAGGTGGCCAGGTGTTTACCCAGGTGAACGTCATAAGAGTTGGTGCCGAGATACTTCCGGTCATAAGGCGAGATTACGATGGTGCCTTTTTCAATTTCCTCCAATATCCTTTTGTCTGACAGGATCATAGATCGGGTGTGATTAGTTAGTCGTTAATAGTTGTGAGTTGTTCTGGCTGCACAGAAAGCAATCTGCATTCAGCTTTTTTGCATTAATTTGGCAAGATATGCCATTAATACGTACCATACAAATCAATCCCACCAACCGGCTGGGAGTCTGGAAGATAGCTGAGGATGAGGACTTTTTCAAAGAAAAGGTCAATATTTCCCCGGCTATTCATCACCCGCACAAGCGTTTACAGCATTTTGCGGGGCGGTACCTGCTGCAGGAACTTTACCCGGGCTTCCCGGTAGCCAATATACAGGTTATGCAGAGCCGGAAGCCTTACCTGGATGGACATAGCCTGCATTTTTCCATTTCTCACTGCGGTGATTTTGTGGCTGCCATTGTGAGTAGTGACAGAGTGGTAGGCATTGATATTGAGGAAATGAAACCTAAGATAGAAAAGGTGTCTCATAAGTTCCTGTCGCCCGCCGAGAGGGATTTTATAGACGGTCAGCACGGGCTGGCGCACAAGACCATCTGCTGGAGCGCCAAGGAGGCTGTTTATAAATGGTATGGCCTCGGAGGCGTTGATTTTAAGGAAAATATGCAAATTGCACCTTTTACGTTCCAGTCTAAAGGTTTCCTGACCTGCAATTTTAACAAAGCAGATAAAATTGCTCGGTTATATTTGCAATATGTGATGGAGGATAACCTGTGTTTGACCTGGACAAATGAAGCAGATGAATCTGCAGCAACCATTGCGGCTATTACTACTGAAAATGCGGCTGTGGAAGCAGCCATTAAAGTGCTGAAACATGGCATCAGGCCGGTGTAGGCAATCACAGCGGTACCGGCACCTTATACATTAATGTTATAAAATCGGCTAATTTGAAAATCTTTCTACTCGGCTTTATGGGCGCCGGCAAAACATACTGGGGCAAACAGCTTGCAGAACATTTATCCCTGCCTTTCTATGATCTGGATGATGTGATCGTTGAATCTGAGGAGATGTCTATCAGTGATATTTTTGCAACAAAGGGCGAAGATTATTTCCGTCAGAAGGAAGGTTTCTGGCTGAAGGAGCTGTCCCGCAAGGAGAACTTTGTGATTTCCTGTGGTGGCGGAGCGCCCTGTTTCCAGGATAATATGGATACGATGAATAACAACGGGGTTACTATCTGGCTGAATCCCAGCCTGCACCTCATTGTAGAGCGGTTGAAGCGTAAAAAGGGCAAGCGCCCGCTTATCCAGGACCTGCCGGACGATGAGCTGCTGGCTTTTGTAGAAAAGAAGCTGGCTGAACGTCTGCCTTTCTATGAGCAGGCAAGCATTACCATTCCTGAATCTGAGACCATCACGCTGGATACATTTACGAAGAGACTGAATAATAACAACAATAGCCATGCATAAAGGATTTCTCATATGTGCTTCTGTGTTAGGAGCACTGGCAGTTACACTGGGAGCATTCGGCGCACATAAGCTGAAGGAGCTGGTGCCCCCCGAGACGGTAAGTACATTTCAGACAGGCGTTACTTACCAGTTTTATCACACATTTGCCCTGCTGGCAGTAGCCATTTTAGCGGCACATTTGCCGGTAGCATCAGCAGGTATGCTGGAGTGGGCAGGCAGATGTTTTATAATAGGCATCATCTTATTTTCAGGCTCCCTGTATTTTCTGACAGCTATCAAGGCTACAGAAACTGTAGGGCTCAGTAAAATAGGCATCGTCACACCATTTGGCGGCCTGTTCTTCATAGCCGGCTGGATCTGCCTGTTACTGGCTATCCTTAAGAAATAAACAGGAACGAAATAAGAATCTGAATATCTATCCAGGGGCTAACCTTAGCAGGTTGGCCCCTGCCCATTAAGGAAATTATGCTTAGACAACTGATCACCCTCTGCCTTTTTATGGCAGGAATTGGAACGGCAACCGCGCAGGATATTACCGGCACCTGGTATGGAACATTCAGCACCCCGCAGGGACAGCAGCAACGGCTGCAGCTGCAGTTTGAAAAGGAGGACGGCGTATGGACAGGTGAGATGCTCAGCCCGGACATTACTCCGGAGCCTATTGAGATAGATACGGTTATCCTTAAAGGTGATTCCCTGAAATTCACCATTAACAGGATCAATTTCAAATACACCGGTGCGTGGGGCATCCGTTACAATGGTTATATGGGATATTTTGAACAGGTGGGTAACCGTGCTGCGCTGAATATTTCCCGTAAAGAAATAAAGGAAGAGGATGTTAAGACCGTTCGTCCGCAAGACCCTGCACCCAACCAGGTATACGATGTACAGGACGTAAAGTTTGTCAACAAGACAGATAAGGTTCTGCTCAGCGGTACGTTTACCAAGCCTGCCATTAAAGATGTGCACCCGGTCATCATCCTGATTTCCGGCGCCGGACAGCAAAACCGGGACAATGAGATACTGGGGCACAAACCTTTTGCTGTGCTGGCAGATTACCTGGTGAAACGTGGCATTGCTACTTTACGCTGGGATGACCGTGGAGTAGGGGAGAGTACAGGCAATTATGATTCCAGCACTATCTACAATTTTGCCGGCGATGTACGTACTGCCATCAGCTGGCTCAGACAGCGCCCGGATATAGATACCAATGCCATAGGCCTGTTGGGTTACAGTGAAGGAGGTGTGGTGGCGCAGATAGTAGCTGCCGGCGATCCGAAGATCGCTTTTCTGGTGGAAATGGCCTCTCCCGGAATTGACGGCCGGAAGCTGTATAATAGCCGCCTGGTACATACCGCTGCCGCCTATGGGGAGAAGGATGAATACATCAATGCTTATGTGAGCAGCTACCAGCGTTACCTGAATGTGCTTGAAATGGAGGGGGATCCGGCCGCCAGGAAGAAAAGGGCTTTCGCAGAACTGGAGCTGGTATTCAATCATTTCGGGGATAGTACCAATAAAGCTGGTCAGCAGCATTTTATAGAAGAGGCCTATGAAGCAGATGTGCGCGGGGAGGCGTTATCCCTGTTGAAGTATGATCCGGAGCCTTATCTTGGAAAGATCAAATGCCCGGTGCTGGCCATCAATGGGGAAAAGGACCTGCTTACAGACGCCACGCCTAACCTGAAAGGTATTGAGAAAGGATTGATAAAAGGTGGCAATCAACTGGTTACAGTCCGTACCTTCGCATGGTTAAACCACCTGTTCCAGGCCTGCCGTACCTGTAGCGCAGAAGAATACGGGGCCCTGGATGAAACAATAAATCCTGCTGTGATGGAGTTTATCACCAGATGGGTACAGTTGTTGTATTAAGGGGTTTTCCTGACGTTATTGTCAAAATAATTTCTTAATATGTCGAACAGCGGCCGTAATTTTGGAACGCTATAATTATGTCTAAGAATAAACTGAAAACAGAAAAACCGGAGAGCAAGAAACCTCGTGGAAACGACCCCAACGTACTGAAACAGGAAAAAGAAGCAGAGGTAAAGGTAAAAGAACTGGTAAAAGACGAGCGTACCCACAAGGTGATGGGCGTTGTATGCCTGCTCCTGGCTGTTTACTGTTTCATTGCTTTCACGTCTTATCTCTTTACCTGGGAAGAAGACCAGGACAAGGTGTTCCGTTATTCAGCCAGTATTCTGCTGATGGATATGGACAATGTGAAGGTTGAGAATCTGCTGGGGCGCCTGGGAGCTTTCGTTTCACACTGGTTCTTCTATAAAGGTTTCGGTATAGCTTCCTATCTCTTTTGTTATTTGTTTTTTATACTCGGGGTCAATTTTATTGTTGGCCGCCGGGTTTTCCGCATATGGCGTAATGTGAAATACCTGCTCTTCGGATTGGTATTTATCAGTACCACCGCTGCTTTTGTATCTTCTTTCGCTGATTTTCCCTGGGGTGGCGCCATGGGAGAGTCTATCAGCAAATGGATGAGTGGTTTCCTCGGACGAACAGGAGCCGCTTTATTGCTGATGGTGGCCGGACTGGCATGGCTGATCTGGAAATACAACCTGGATTTCAGCAAATGGCTGGAACGTAAGCCTAAAGCAGAACCTGTAACAGATTCTGTGGCCGTACCCGAGTCTGCTGTTGTTTCAACCCCACCTCCTGCACATGCTGCCACAGCCAATAATCGCAAGAATGGTCTGAAAGAGGGCAATGTATCGGTGATACCACCGCCTTCGGAAACTGAAGGCCCGGCAGAAATGCAGCTGATAGAAAGAAGTGAATCTATTACGCTCATTCCTCCACCAGCCCAGGTTCACGAAGAAGAAGAGGAGGAGATTGAAGAGGAAGTGGAAGAAGAGGCGGAAGAAAGCGGTCCTTTGCTGTATATAGAGGAGACAGTAGAACCCGCATCCCGCAAAAAGAAACCGGCAACGGAAGATGTGGCGTGGGAGATCAAACCGCCTGTAGTGGAAGAGGAAGATGAGGAGGAAGAGCCGGTGAGACAGCCTGTGCAGATGGACCCTTATGAGCCAACGCTGGACCTGCGCGACTATAAATATCCTTCGCTTGAGCTTCTTGACAACCACAATACAGAAAAGATAGTACAGGATGCAGGGGAGCTGGACAGGAATAAGAACCAGATCATTGATACGCTGAAGAACTATGATATTTCAATCCAGAAGATCAGCGCTACTGTAGGTCCTACCGTAACGTTGTATGAAATAGTTCCGGCGGCAGGAGTACGTATTTCCCGTATCAAGAACCTGGAAGATGATATTGCCCTCAGCCTTTCGGCGCTGGGTATCCGTATTATTGCTCCTATTCCGGGTAAAGGCACTATTGGTATAGAAGTGCCCAATGTGAAAAAGAGCATGGTGTCTCTCCGTAACCTGCTGGCGTCTGAGAAATTCCAGCAGAGCAGTATGGAGTTGCCTATCGCCATCGGTAAAAAGATTGATAACGAGAACTTTATAGCCGACCTTGCCAAAATGCCCCACCTGCTGATGGCAGGTGCTACTGGTCAGGGTAAGTCAGTCGGTATCAATACATTACTTGTTTCCCTGCTGTATAAAAAGCATCCTTCCCAGCTGAAGTTTGTACTGGTAGACCCCAAGAAAGTGGAGCTTTCCCTGTACAAGCTAATAGAAAAGCATTTCCTGGCCAAGCTGCCGGGAGAAGAGGAAGCGATCATTACAGATACGAAGAAGGTGATCCATACCCTTAATGCCCTGTGTATTGAGATGGACCTCCGTTATGACCTGCTGAAAGAGGCGGGTACCCGTAACATCCGTGAGTACAACAATAAATTCGTACAGCGCCGGCTGAACCCGCAGAGGGGGCACCGTTATCTGCCGTTTGTAGTACTGGTAATAGACGAGTTTGCCGACCTGATCATGACAGCTGGTAAGGAGGTGGAAATGCCTATTGCGCGACTGGCACAGCTGGCGCGTGCTGTAGGTATTCACCTGATCATTGCTACCCAGCGTCCGTCTGTCAACATCATTACCGGTACTATCAAGGCCAACTTCCCGGCCCGTATTGCGTTTAAGGTGTCTTCCAAGATAGATTCCCGCACCATCCTTGATATTGGCGGCGCTGAGCAGCTGATAGGACAGGGTGACATGCTGGTGTCTTTCAACGGAGAACTGGTGAGACTGCAGTGTGCTTTCGTAGATACGCCGGAAGTGGAAAAAGTGGCAGAATATATTGGGGAGCAACGGGCATATCCTGAAGCTTACCTGCTGCCTGAATATGTGGATGAAAAAGAGATGGAAGGGAAAGAGATCAGCCTGCAGGACAGGGACCCCCTGTTTGAAGAGGCGGCCCGTGTTATTGTGCAGAACCAGCAGGGGTCAACCTCTTTGCTGCAGCGCCGTATGAAACTGGGTTATAACAGGGCCGGCCGGCTCATGGACCAGCTGGAAGCGGCCGGTATAGTAGGCCCTAACATGGGTAGCAAGGCAAGGGACGTGATAGTGAAGACGGAGGCAGACCTGGAGGAGATACTGAACGACCTGGGCTGAGGGCCGGCAATTTGGCATTCTATTAACTATTTATAGACGTATCGGCATAACATTTGTCTGAACAGATCAGACACATTTGTCACACAAACAACAGATTAAATTCAACAACAATGAGGAAAATTGTATTAATGGCCATGTTAGCAGGCGGTGTAGTAATGAACGGCATGGCTCAGTCCAAAGGTAGTCTTGGAAAGAATGATCCGAAGGCAAAGACCATCCTGGACAATGTAAGTAAGAAATTCTCATCTTTAAAATCAGTAGTTGCTAATTTTATACTCAAAGTAGAAGGCGCCAATAACAGCGTGACAGAATCGAAAAAAGGAACTGTTTACCTGAAAGGCAATAAATACAAGGTAAACCTTGACGGTCAGGAGATTATCAGCGATAATAAGACTTCCTGGACTTACGCGAAAGACGCTAATGAGGTGACTATCAATAATGTAGATCAGAGCAGCTCATCCCTGTCTCCGGCTAAATTGTTCACTAATTTCTATGATAAGGATTACCTGTACCGTCTTAACGGAGAGACCACTGAGAAAGGTAAAGTGCTGCAGAACATTGAAATGACGCCTACAGATAAGAGCAAGAACGTATTCAAGGTGATCGTATCTATAGATAAGAAGAACCAGAACATCTCCAAGATGAAGGTTTTTGAAAAGAACGGTAACCATTATACATATGAGATCACCAGCTTTACTCCCAACGGGAACGTATCAGATGCTACTTTCAGCTTTGATCCGAAGAAATATCCCGGGGTAGAGGTGGTAGACCTCCGCTAAAATATTGATGGGTCTTCATTCTCGGAGACAAGAAAAGCCTGGCTATTTTTGGCCGGGCTTTTTCTATTTTATTATTACCTTTGGCAAGTTTAAATTAAAATTAAGCAATATGGCATACGACGTAATCGTAATTGGTAGCGGTCCCGGGGGATATGTGGCTGCTATCCGTGCTTCTCAGCTGGGATTTAAGACAGCAATAGTTGAAAGAGAGAGCCTGGGCGGTATTTGTTTGAACTGGGGTTGTATCCCCACTAAGGCATTGTTAAAGTCCGCGCAGGTAATGGAATATATACAGCATGCCAAAAATTATGGAATTAACGTTGGCGAAGGTACGGCTGATTTTGACGCAGTTATAAAGCGTAGCCGTGGTGTGGCTGATAAGATGAGCAAGGGTGTTCAGTTCCTGATGAAGAAGAACAAGATCGAGGTGCTGGTGGGTAATGGTAAACTGAAAGCAAAAGGACAGGTAGAAGTAACTGATAAAGACGGTAAAGTAGCTGTTCATGAAGCTAAATATATCATCCTGGCTACAGGTGCACGTTCCCGCGAGCTGCCTAACCTGAAGATAGATGGCAAGAAGGTAATTGGTTACCGTGATGCAATGGTACTGCCTAAACAGCCTAAATCCATGATAGTTGTAGGTTCCGGCGCTATCGGCGTTGAGTTTGCTTACTTCTATGCAACACTGGGCACTAAAGTGACCATCGTTGAGTTCATGCCTCGCATAGTTCCGGTTGAAGATGAAGATATCTCCAAAGAACTGGAAAAGATCTACAAGAAGAAAGGTATTGAGATCATGGTCAATTCTTCTGTAGAAGCTGTTGAAGCTAATGGTGAAGGCGTAAAAGCTAAAGTAAAGACTGCTACCGGTGAGATTTCCCTGGAAGCAGACGTGGTACTGAGCGCTGTAGGTATCCAGGCTAATATTGAGAACCTGGGCCTGGAAGCACTGGGTATCAAAACTGATAAAGGTAAAGTACTGGTAGATAAATATTATCAGACCAATGTTGCCGGTGTTTACGCGATCGGTGACATGGTTCCCGGCCAGGCGCTGGCGCACGTTGCCTCTAAAGAAGGTATCGTTTGTGTGGAAGCTATCGGATACAACGAAAAGAAATATGCGCATAAACCTGAGCCGATTGACTACATGAACATTCCAGGCTGTACTTACTGCGCTCCGGAAATTGCTTCTGTAGGTTACACTGAGAAAGCTGCCAAAGAAGCCGGCTATGAAGTGAAAGTGGGTAAATTCCCATTCTCTGCTTCCGGTAAAGCTTCTGCTGCCGGTGCTACTGAAGGTTTCGTAAAAGTTATCTTCGATGCCAAATATGGTGAATGGTTAGGTACGCACATGATTGGTGCCAACGTTACTGAGATCATTGCACAGACAGTGACTGCGCGTAAACTGGAAACTACCTACCAGGAAGTACTGGATTCTATCCACCCGCACCCGACTATGAGCGAGTCTGTAAAAGACGCCATTGAGGTTGCTTATGGTGAAGCTATCCACCTGTAATAAGATCATCTTATATATGTTTGAAACGGCCGGTATTACCGGCTGTTTTTATTTGTACATATTCCTTCATCCCCATACTGCGTGCATCTTCAGCCTTTCCCTGCGTTATTATCTGTACTTTTATTTTGCAGTCATTTTTATTTTCAATGTAAGAGGGAATGTTGTAATATTGGAATCGAGCAACTAAAATCTAAACGCAGAGGAACAATGCCCATACCCGGATTCCGGGTGCTAACCAATACAAAGTATTTTGTTTTGCCAGGTTGGCTGCATTTACTGATGATAGTGCACTGTCTTCAGCGAATGATCAGCTAATAATATCTACATTTTTGAAACCCAAATTCACATGTATGCGTAATCACCCATTACGGGTAGCTACCGGCTTGTCTGATTCCGGACCGCCTGGCCTGCTATAACCTGTTTCCTTTATGGGTAGCTGCTTTGCTATCCTTATTCATTTTATTTCTGTATTTCTTCCCCGACGGGAAGCATGAGCATTAATCTAAACCCAAAATCTGTCTGATATGTCCAAGCACGTATTAAACGCCTTCATTTGCCTGTGCGTAGGCGCTTTCGCAATCTCCTGCCAGAAAGAAGCCGTTAAGGAAACCACTCCGGAAACCGTTATTGCCGATGAAACCCTCGCCAAGATCCACGCGCTGGGATTCGGCACTTCTGATGTAAGAAAAGTAAAAGATGGTTACCTGGTGGAGAATGACATCGTTCTCACGGAAGAAAACCTGAATACAAAGATCAACAGCCCATTCTTAAGAATAGCAGACGATGAGCAGTACCGTACTACCAATGTCGTATCTGTTCCCGGTTCAACACGTACTATCACCGTGCGTGTAACTGGTCTTGGTTCTGCTTTTATAGCCGGTGCTGACACAGCTATTGCCCGTTACAACAGGGCTAACCTGACAATCAGATTCAGCCGCATTACAAGTGGTACTGCCAATATCACTATCCAGGGTTTCTATGAAGGCCCGAGCGGTGGTTATATTACGCTGGGTTCTGCCGGTTTTCCTACCAGCTCCGGCAATCCGTATAACAGCATCCTGATGAACACACATCCACAGGCTTATGGTTCCAGTCCCAATGTATTGTATGTAGGTTCTGTGATCCAGCATGAGATCGGTCACTGTATTGGTTTCCGTCATACAGATTATGCTACCCGTTCCAGCTGTGGCCAGAATGTGAACGAAGGAGCTGCTGATGTTGGCGCTATCCACATTCCTGGCACTCCTACCGGTGCTGATCCTAATTCCTGGATGCTGGCATGTTCTAACGGCGGTAACAGAACTTTCAATGCGAACGATCTGATCGCATTGAACTACCTGTATTAGTTGATAAGATCCCTTATTAGCTGATGCATGAGCAAAACGACGATAGTCCATGCAGCCTGCGGAAGCGCTGGCTGTTATGGCTATCGTCCTCATTTAATAAAGTAAGTATTTTTTTACAGCTTGCACTCGTATACGACAGAGCTGCATCTGTCTACATCCTTAAGTCCTTTCCTGTAGGAGGCAAATCCATGCAGGAAGCCGGCCAGCAGGCGGCTATGGCCAGTTTTATATTTCTCGCTCAGCAGGCTCACATAGAAGCCGTCAAATACCATAGGATGTTTTCTTACTATCCTGATATTATGTGCTTTGAGCAATACTTCCATGGATTCGGGAGAGAAATGGTAGAGATGGCGGGGTACATCATATGCTGCCCAGTATTCGCCATAGTATTCTGCGTCAGGAGAGGTGTAGTTCGGTACGGCTATCAGCAGGGTACCTCCAGGTTTCAGTAATTTACGGATCTGGTCCAGGTATTCATGCAATGCGTGTACGTGTTCCAATACATGCCACATAGTGATAGCGTCAAATTGCTGCGCCCCTAAGTTAAACAGCTCTGCGGATGGCTGCGCCTCTATATTGTAAAGCGTTTTTGCGTTGTGGCGTGCATTTTCATCGGGCTCCAGGCCTGTTACTTCCCAGCCTCCCTGTTTCATATAATGAAGGAATGCACCGGTGCCGCAACCGATGTCCAGTAAAGAGCCCTGCTTCAGTCCTGTAGCTGCTTTTACCCAGTTTTGTTTGGAACGCAGAGTGATCTTTCTCACACTGTGGTATAAGCGGTTGATCAATCCCTTCTTTGTTTCTGAATGCGAAATATATTCCTGCGACTGATAGTAGTGTCCTATTGCTTCATTGTTGGGTACCCGTTGTGTAAAGCGTCCGCTGCAATGGCCGCAGTGCATAATATCAAACGTTTCACCTGACACTGTATGGTCTTTGGCTGTCAGCACTTTATTTGTATTCGAAGCCCCGCATATCGGGCAAACATTATGATAGATAAAAGGCATGGCCTAAAATTACAATACAATTGGCAATTCACCGGCTGAAAACTTATTATTAACGATGTTCACCCCAGACTTTGCGTAGTGTGTCTGATATCTCACCCAGTGTACAATAGTTTTCAACTGCTTCCACGACAATGGGCATCAGGTTTTCAGTTGTATGCGCTGCGTTTTCAAGTTGTTGGAGCAACGATGTAACTACTTCATTATTACGCCTGCTGCGCAATGACTGTAACCTTTCCGACTGTACCTGGCGGATGCTGTCATCTATCCTGAATATTTCGGGTACAGTTTCTTCTGCTACAGTAAATTTATTCACTCCTACGATGATCTTTTCTCCGTTCTCTATCTGTTGCTGGTAAAGATAAGCGCTGCGGGCTATTTCATCCTGTACAAAGCCCTGTTCTATAGCACTGACGGCCCCACCCATTGCGTCTATACGGTGAATCAGCTCCCAGGCTTTTGCTTCTACTTCATTGGTGAGCGCTTCTACGTAGAAAGAGCCTGCCAGCGGGTCTACGGTATCAGCTATACCGCTTTCATACCCTACTATCTGTTGTGTGCGGAGGGCAATGCGGGCGGCAGATTCTGTAGGCAGGGAAAGAGCTTCGTCGTATCCGTTGGTATGGAGGGATTGTGTACCACCCATTGTTGCGGCCAGTGTTTGTACGGCCACGCGAACAATATTGTTGTGCGGCTGCTGGGCTGTAAGGGTGCTGCCACCGGTCTGTGTATGGAAGCGCAGCATCTGGGCTTTTGTATCTGTGGCGCCCAGCTCCTTTGTGATATGCGCCCACATGCGTCTTGCCGCCCTGAACTTGGCTACTTCCTCAAACAGGTGGTTGTGGGCATTGAAGAAGAAAGACAAACGACGGGCAAATACGTTGATATCCAGTCCTTTTTCAAGGGCCGCTTTCAGGTATGCCTTACCGTTAGCCAATGTAAATGCCAGCTCCTGCACAGCATTGGCCCCGGCTTCCCGTATATGATAGCCGGATATGGAGATGGTATTCCATTTAGGCACTTCCCGGCTGCAATAGTCAAAAATATCTGTGATGAGCCGCATAGAGGGCTTGGGAGGATAGATAAAAGTGCCGCGGGCGGCATATTCTTTCAGTATATCGTTCTGAATGGTGCCGGATATTTTCTTCAGGTCTGCTCCCTGTTTTTTTGCCAGTGCAATATAGAGGGCCAGCAGTATAAACCCTGTGGCGTTGATGGTCATGGAAGTGGATATCTGTTCCAGTGTGATGCCTTTGAACAGGCGTTCCATATCTTCCAGGGAATCTATGGCTACGCCTACTTTCCCTACTTCTCCTTCCGCCATGGGATGATCTGAATCATACCCGATCTGTGTGGGCAGGTCAAATGCAACGCTTAGTCCCATAACGCCCTGGCTCAGCAGATAATGATAACGTTGGTTAGATGCTTCTGCTGTGCTGAATCCTGCATATTGCCGCATTGTCCACAGCTTGTCCCTGTACATGGAGGCATGCACTCCCCGTGTAAAGGGAAACTCTCCCGGCTGCTCCTGCATAGGGATGGGGGTGGTATATACGGGCGCAATGGTAATTCCGGCGTCTGTCCTGACAATATTTTCCATAATTTGAATGTTCGTGGAATAATGTAGTGAAAGCAATGTTACATAATTATTGTGGGATTGCTGCGGCGTACAGATAATTGGTAATTTAGCAACGGAAGTATTCCTGTATAGCCATGTTTATTTACGTAATACTGTGTATCACATTCGCCCTGGCATTGCTTAGCCTGTTCCTGTTGTCTCAAACACTTTTTAAAGTTTACCGGCATAGCTGGTCCGGTCTCCTGCTGGCGCTTTCTCTTGGTCTTTTTATTTACCTGTATGGTACATGGATATATCTCAGCGTTACTGCCAAGTGGGCTTTTGGCCTGAGTATGCTGTTCCTGCTGGGAATAAGTATTTTTTTCAGAAAATGGAAGAAGGATAAACCTCCGGCAAAATGGAAAATGATTATCAATCTTTTCTTTTCGGCGTTGCTGCTTACGTTAAGTGTTCTTTATTTTACCGGCACTACGGGCAGGGCAGAGAATATAGAGCTGGCTTTTCCCCTGAGAACGGGCCGTTATTTTGTGCTGCAGGGAGGTAAGGGGTTGCCTACCAATCTTTTTCATTACAGTTTGCGTGGGGCTATATATGCAATGGATATTGTAAAGCTGCGGCCTGACGGGAAGCGCGCCAATGCGGTTTTCAGCAGAAGGCTGGAAGACTATGAGATCTTCGGGGATACGCTGTATAGTCCGTGTGACGGGGTAGTGGCCAGGGCCGTTAGTGATGATCCTGACAATATACCGCCGGATATGACACGTGGTGCCAATAATACCAACCAGGTGCTGATAGAAACGAAGAACAGTTACGTGTTCCTGGCTCATCTTAAAAAGCATAGTGTGATAGTGAAGGAAGGAGATAGGGTGAAGCAGGGGCAGCCATTGGGATGTGTGGGTAATTCGGGGTTCAGTTCAGAACCGCATCTGCATATACAGGCGCACAGGAAAGTACCTGGAATGCCGTGGTATCAGTCACCCCCTTTGTATATTCATTTTAATGGAAAAGGGTACCTGTTATATGAAGTGATCAGGCCCAAACGGGTAGAGATGGTAAAGAAGTAAACGGCTTAGAACAGCCGTTTAGCTTCTGCATTTAATATCTGTGAGGTAAGTTCTGAAGGAGAAGTTTCTGCCTGCAGGAAGACTTCGAGTATCTGTTTGTTAAGGTCCATCGCTGTGGCTTCCTGCGGAAGCTGGCTGGCTACCTGGTTAACGAGCGTGATGGTCTGCTCTTTCAATGTTTTTACTGCTTCCCAGGCTACAGGAGATACATAGATCTGCTGGGCAATGTTGTGCTCGTATTCAGCTTTGATGGTCTGGATCAGGCCTATCTGCATGTCTGTAGCGGTAAGACCTGGCTGGAATGTACGGCTGATCAGGTTTTGCAGGTTGATACGTTCTACCAGGAGCACCAGTCTTTCATATGCCTGCAGTTGCATGGGCAGTATGGTTTTGTCTGTTGCGTTACGCTGAGGAACGTCTGCTGCCGGTTTTGCAGGTTCTTCCTTTTTGCCGATGAGGTCTTTTAATGTCATGTACAGTATTACCAGTATACCTCCGCCTAATACGATGTACAGTAGGGTGCGAGAATCCATTTAGCTCTGTTAATTTACAGATGCAAATATATGAAAATGAATTAATATGCAAATAGAAGGCCTGACTGGTTAAGTTTTTTTGTGCTGTGTACTGTGCAAAGAAAACTGGCCGAAAAAATTGCTTTGCCGCAGGCAAAGCAATTTTTTCGGGAGGCGGAGGGCCTGGGGCTGGCTTCAGTAAATAAAAAGGAATACCCGGAGGTATTCCTTTTTGCTTTTTTCTATAGTAATAAACAATTAGCTTAATAAAGCCAGTCCGGTTTTCAGGCGTTTCAGACCTTCTTCCAGCTTGGCCATGGATGTGGCATAGGAGAGGCGGATACAGTTGGGCTGTTCAAATGCGGCTCCTGTAACTGTAGATACGTTGGCTTTGTGCAGCAGGTACATGCAGAGATCGTCTGCATTGTTGACTGTGGTGCCTTCGTAAGACTTTCCGAAGAAAGCGCTCACATCGGGGAACATATAGAATGCGCCGTCTGGTTCGATCAGTTCCAATCCGGGTATGCTTTTCAGCTGTTCAAATATATATGCTCTTCTTTTCCTGAATTCTTCGACCATGGCGTGAGCGGTGCTGAGATCGCCGGTGAGGGCGGTCACTGCTGCTTTTTGTGTGATGGAGCAGGTGGCGGATGTGAACTGGCTCTGGATATTATCGGCAGCTTTGGCCAGTGCTTTGGGTGCGGCCAGGTAGCCAAGGCGCCAGCCGGTCATAGCAAAGCCTTTACTCAGGCCGTTTATGATGATGGTACGTTCCTGCATGCCTTCGAACTGGGCAATGCTCTCATGTTTACCAACGTAGTTAATATATTCGTATATCTCGTCTGCCATGATGTAGATCTGCGGGTGTTTTGCAAATACATCTGCCAGTGCTTTCAGTTCTTCCCTGCTGTAAACCGACCCGGTAGGGTTGCAGGGGGAGGAGAACATGAAGAGTTTGGTCTTAGGCGTGATGGCGGCTTCCAGCTGTTCCGGCGTGATTTTGTATTTGTTCTCTATGCTGCATGGAACGAATACTACTTCTCCCTGGCAGAGTTTTACGAGTTCAGAATAGGTGACCCAGTAGGGGGTAGGGATGATCACTTCATCGCCCGGGTTGATCACACTTAATACTGTGTTGGCAATACTTTGTTTGGCTCCTGTAGAGACTACGATCTGTTCAGGCGTATATTCCAGTCCGTTATCCCGCTTCAGCTTATTCACTACTGCCTGTCGTAATTCCAGTATACCGGCTACCGGTGTATAATGCGTAAAGCCTTCATCAATAGCTTTTTTCGCTGCCTCCCTGATATGGGCAGGTGTGTCGAAATCAGGCTCGCCGATACTCAGGTCTACAATGTCTATACCCTGTGCTTTCAGCTCACGGCTTAGTTTTGCCATCTTGATCGTTTGAGGTTCGGAGATCCTCGTCAGCCGTTCGGCTAATTCCAATTGCTTCATAAGTAATGACTGTTTTTTTGGGTTGACCGGGACAAACCTACAATAAATTTATTTGAAAATGGGGGAATGCTGATTAGGAGGCAGCGGATAAAAAGCATGGAATTTAAAAAGGGCGCCCGGTTATAACGGACGCCCTTCGGTATTTAGATCTTTTCAGGGTAAGACTTAGTGTGTGATGTAGGCTACGTTCAGTTTCCTGCTATCAGTGAAGGCTTTACGGCCGCCAAGATAGATGGTGTAGGTACGCCCTGCTGCCAGGGTTGCGTTGATCTGGGCAATGGTAGAATCAGAGCCGGCTTTTGTCAGCTTGATGGTGCTGGTAGTGGAAGCGGTGATCTGGTCAAATGCAGGATAGAAGTTATTACCATTACCTTCATAGGAATGGGTGCTGTCTATCTTGATATTGTCCAGGTATACGTCTACAGCTGGTGCATCCACGCTGAGATTGAAGAAGCGGACATTGATCTTGGTGCTGCTCAGATTAGTAAAGTTCTCGGAAATTTCCCTTATGCCGGTGGCATAGGTAGGAAGGTCGTATATGAACAGGGAGGTCAGCTCCAGGGAGTCATAAACGTTGGTTGCAGTAGCCATGGTGCTGTCTCCGCCTAATTTTTTCACCTTGAAAGTATGTACTCCTGTGGAGGTCTGGTAAATGGTATTGGCCAGGAAGCTGAAGCCGTTGGAGCTGGTCTGTTTTACGTCATTGTCAAAGAAGTCAATGGCGGTAAGTGCAGAAGAGGCATTGGCCACATAAAAATAGGAAGATGGTTCCTGAGGTGTTACATCGCTTGATTTCAGACAGGCCGTTAATCCGGTTACCAGTGTCACAAGGGCACCAATTGCCCATACGCGGGAAGTTTTAGTTGTCATTACGCTATTTTTTGTACTAGTTGATTTTGGGTGTATAATTAATGTATGCTTTTATCATAGTTTATAATGAAGCGGGAGAGATCTGGTGTGTGCTGTCTTTTGCGTTGCAGTTCATACTCGTAGATTACTTCACCCAATGCTTTCATAAAGGGCTCTCCGGTTTCCTGGAACTGATAATGTTTATCATTGAGAACACCATCTTCATTTACGTAAACAGTTGCCGATAACATGAATTCCACTTTGTTACTAAAGTCCGCTATATAAGCTATATCTGTTAAAAACCCGTATGCCCAGCCGGGTTTATTAAAACTACGTATGTTCGCGGTGATATGGTTGTTCGTCTCTCCGCCAAACAGGAGGAATTTCACATAGTTATGATGAAATTCCGTTGTATCGTAGACCGGGTGTGACGATTCTTCCGGTTGAGCAGACATGCAATAATATAAAAAATGATAATCGCTATCATTTAAACGGAAACGTTTTGATTTTGTTACAGATTCCGGAAAAATTATACTCCTGAGTATGCCGTGAAGATCTGCCAGGGGGATGCGGTTTTTCTTTGAGGCGTCCATCGGGCTATTCACAAGTTCCTCCTTATCATTATAATATGACCTGCCCATGAGGTCATGGCGGGAAGAAAACTCCAGGTTGCTGTGAGCTACCGGCTGATGGTATATTTCTGTTCCGTTCTGCCGGAAGCTAATGGCATTGGTGTAGCGGTTCTGTTCCGGTGTAATACCTGTAACGCCCACCCGGTGGCGGATCTGGGTGCTACTGTAGCCTTGTTCCCAGAGGCGTTTGTTGAAGGTTTCCTGCCCAATGAACTCGTACAGCCGGTTAAAAGCGTCATTATCACTTACTAATAATATTTTTTTAATATATTGAGCGATGGAAGGAAGTCCGTTTGCGGCAGAACTGTCTGTCAGTACTGCCGGTGAGATGCCTGGCAGGCTGTCAGTGAACATAGGGGTGTTCCTGTTGAGCCCCGGTATGTTCAGATCGTTCAGCTTTTCCAGCGCCAGGGCGGTGGCGGGCAGTTTTACGGTAGAGGCCGGGTAAAAATAACTGCCTGTGTCTGTCCGGTAATAATAATCGGTGAAATGCGGACGGTTGCCGGCATCCCTGTCTATGCGGGTGTAAATGATCTGAAGCCGGTAGCGGGACGGATCGTTGAACACCGGTCCCAGCTTTGCGGCGTGGGAGCTTAAAAGCGTGTCCAGGAAAGAGCTTGTAGGATTTAAGTGACCAGTTAACATATTTTTACTAGTATTGCAGGCTGCAAAGCATAGCATCAACCATAGATAAAAGCACCGGAACATAACAGAAGATTGATTATACATGCAGAAAAGTAAGGGTTTATACATTGAAAATCAATAAATTCTACCTTTTTCCTTTTCTACCTTTGAACGGCTTTAATATATCAATTTAAATTCTATCTTTGCAACTCTTAAAAAATTTTTATAAACCCGAAAGAATATGCAACTTAAAGGACTGGTTAGATTTTTTGCCGGTGCATTGATCCTTATCTCTGTGTATTATTTGTCTTTCACGTTTTTGGTACGCAACTACGAGAAGAAGGTAGCTGCGCAGGCCCAGAGTGATGTTAGCAAATCATTTCCCAGCGCTGAACAGAAATATCCTGGCAATAAAGAGCTTCAGGCAATTTATCAGGATACACTGGCAGATCTGGTAAAAGAGAGGAGACAGAGGATCCTGGACAGTACCAGTAACAAAGAGATAGCGGGTTTCCCATGGTTCGTCAATTATGATAAGGCGAAGGGAAAAGAGCTGAACCTGGGGCTTGACCTTCAGGGAGGTATGAACGTAGTACTGGACGTGAGTGTGGATGATGTGATCCGTGCGCTGAGCGGTCACTCCAAGGACGCTGCCTTCAATAAGGCACTGGAGCTGGCAGTTCAACAGAAAAAGACCAGCCAGTCGGATTTTGTTACATTATTCGGACAGGCTTATGAGAAAGTACAGCCAGGTGGCCGTCTTTCTACTATTTTCGCGAATGCCTATCAGAAAGATATTGACTTCAACAGCAGCAACAGCAAAGTGCTGGATGTGATCCGCAAGGAAGCATCTGCTGCCATCAAGAATACTTATCTCGTACTGCAGAAACGTATTGACAAATTCGGTGTTGCTTCCCCGAACATCAGCCTGGATGAAACCAAAGGTATCATCTCTGTGGAACTGGCCGGTGTTGACAACCCTGAGCGTGTAAGGAAATACCTGCAGGCCAGCGCTAACCTGGAGTTTCGTGAAGTATATAAGAACAGCAACGAGTTTGTGGCAGGTGTGATCCAGCCAATGAACGAGGCTATTAAAAGAGCCACGGGCGCTACTGCTCCTGCGGACACTACCAAAAAAGATTCTACTGCTACTGCCGGTAAAGCAGCTGCAGATACTTCTTCTACCGGAAGCCTTGCCAACTATCTGAATAAAGACAGCGGCAAAGCCAAACTGGCAGACTCCCTGAAAACTGAAGATCAGCGCAGGGCCGAACTGGCCAAAGCTGAGCCTTTCTTCAGCATCTTCTTCCCAAGATATTCCCAGCAGCAGGGTATCATTCCCGGTCCTTCAGTAGGTAGCATCCTGCCTCAGGATACCGCTACTTTCAACCGCTACCTGCAGCTTCCTGCTGTAAAGAGCGTACTGCCTAAAGACCTCGTGTTTGTATTCGGTTCTGAGAATAAAGAAGATAAACGTGCACCGATCCCTGTTTACGCTATCAAGGTAAATCCAAGCAATCCTACTCCACGTGTAAGCGGTGAAAGGATCGTTGATGCAAAACAGGATTATGACCAGACCGGTAATCCTGAGATCTCCATGACAATGGATAACATTGGTGCAAGGGAATGGAAAAAACTGACCGGAGAGCTGGTGCCTTCCAACCCTAATGATCCTGCCTCCTTTAATTATGTTGCCGTAGTACTGGATAACATCGTTTACTCTGCTCCATCTATACAGGGCGAGATTGCCGGCGGCCGTTCTTCTATCACCGGTAGCTTTACCCTGGAAGAAGCGAATGACCTGGCAAACATCCTGAAATCAGGTAAAATGCCTGCTCCTGCAAAGATCGTTTCTGAACAGATCGTAGGCCCAACCCTTGGTGCTGAATCTATCGCTGCAGGTGCCAAATCCTTCATCATCTCTTTCATTGTCATCTTCGTGCTGATGCTGGTGTACTATAACACTGCCGGCTGGGTGGCAAACATCGCACTGATCCTCAACCTGCTGTTCACTTTCGGTATCCTGGCTTCTCTCGGCGCTACACTGACAATGCCTGGTATTGCCGGTCTGGTGCTGACTATTGGTATGGCAGTGGATACGAACGTAATCATATTTGAACGTATTAAAGATGAACTGAGCCGCGGTAAGAGCTACCAGCAGGCAGTAGAAGACGGTTACAAACGTTCTTACGCTCCTGTACTGGACGGTCACATTACCTCCCTGCTCACTGCTATCATCCTGTTCTACTTCGGTCTTGGTCCGGTACTGGGCTTTGCTACCACTCAGATCCTCGGTTTGCTGTTGTCTCTGTTCTGTGGTATCATGATCTCCCGTATTGTTACCGACTGGTGGACTAACAAGAAAAGGCACTTTGAGTATTTCACTCCTATCTCCCGTAAAATATTCAAACACGCAGCTTTCGATTTCGTAGGAAAGAGGAAATATGCTTATGTGGTATCATTCATCATGATTGCCCTGGGTGCTTCTTCTTTCTTCCACGGTTTCCGTCACGGTGTTGACTTTGACGGCGGACGTAACTTTACCATCCGTTTCGAACAGCCGGTAGAATCTGAAGAAGTACGTAATGTACTGGAAAAAGAATTTGGTACTGAGCCGTATGTAAAAACCATCGGCGGCAGCAACCAGCTGAGCATCACTACCAACTACAAAATTGAAGATCAGGGTGAAGCTGTAGATAGAGAAGTAACAGAGAAACTGTACAACGGTCTGAAGAAATTCTACGACCCATCTGTTACTTACGAAGCATTTAATTCTCCCCGTTTTATCGTAGCATCACAGACAGTATCGCCAACCATCTCTGACGACTTACGTGCAGGTGCTGTGAAGGCAACCATACTGTCACTGGTTGTGATCTTCCTGTATATTCTGATCCGTTTCAGCAAATGGCAGTACTCTATCGGTACTATTTTCTCCCTGCTGCATGACGTAATGGTAACTCTGGCTGTATTCTCTTACTGCCGCGAGTTCGTTCCGTTTGCACTGGAAGTTGACCAGCACTTCATTGCGGCCATTCTGACAGTAATAGGCTTCTCCATGAACGATACGGTGATCGTATTTGACCGTATCCGTGAATACTTCCGTACCGGACAGCTGAAAGGCGCCAGCAGGGACCAGGTGATCAACAAAGCCATCAACGATACGCTGAGCCGTACCGTAATGACTTCACTGACAGTGTTCCTGACCATCCTGATCCTGTTCATCTTTGGTGGTGAAGTAACCCGTGGTTTTGCATTTGCGATGCTGATAGGTGTAATAACAGGTACTTACTCCTCTATTTTCGTGGCTGCTCCTGTATTGGTTGATTTTGACAGGAAGAACGAGCTGTCTAACGAAAGTGAAGCAGTGCCTGCCAAGGAAGCTCCGCTGGCTACCGCTAAGAAATAGTGTTCAATTAAATGTTTGATAATTAAAAGCCCTTCGGTCCAACCGAGGGGCTTTTTTCTTTTCCTGTATATAAGAAAAACGCCTTGTTGAAGGCAAAGGCGTTTTTGTGAGTAGAATAGTGTTTTGACCGCTTTCTTCCGGGAAGTACTGTGGCGCTAAAGTGCTACCGCAGTCCATACACTACCCATACCTTATAGTAGGCTTTGAGTAGGAGTATTCATACAGTATCTATGTCTGTGAACCTGATCATTCTTTAGTGAGTATTTTAATCAGCTTATCGTCCGGTTGTCCGTTATCGTCAATGATCCCGAAACTACCTTTATAATCCCAGATGGCCCATGCTACGTTGTTCTTCTCTAATACTTTACGCATATCCTTATACCATCTGAGCCGTTCTTTACGGGGGACTGTGTTCAGGCAGCCCCATTCCCCGCAATAAATGGGCAACCTGAGTTTCCGGGCTACTTTCACGGCGGTTTCTATCTGTTCATTTATTACATCGGCATTGTACTCCTGCGTGCTGCCTGCCAGCAGATTTCGGATAGTGGCGGGCTGTTCATTGAGTTCCCTGTCGGTAATGGTGGCGCCGGGATAATGTACCGGACCACTGTAATCCTTGTGACGTGTCCAGCTGGCCCTGTAATGTGTAAAAAAGAAGGGATTATAGTAGTGAAAGCTGAGTATCAGGTGATTATCCCCCGAAGGTACTTTCAGGGCGGGGAAAGTATTGTATGATTGCCAGCGGTTACTTCCTACAATGATCACTCGTTTTGGCTCCAGTTCCCTGAGCAGGGTAACACCCCTGGCCAGTAATTCATTCCATTGGGAAGCGCTGTCAGCCACCGGCTCATTCAGGAGCTCATATGCTACCTGGCTGGTAGGATATTTCTTCAGTTCTGCGCTAAGCTCTCTCCAGCATTGCAGAAAGCGTTCCTGTGCAGCTGCTTCTTCCCAGAGGGGTTTGTTCTGGGCATCAAAATGATGGCTGCGCAGAATATGGAGGTCTATCACAGCACGGAGCTTATATTGTTTACACCATCCGAGAGCTTTGTGCAGGAGGATAAAGGCATCTTTGTATTTTTCATCACGATAGTCCCATAGCTCTGCTTCTTCAAGCGGGATACGGATATGATCAAAGCCTTTTTCTGCAATAAAGGCAACGTCTTTTTCGGTGAAGTAGTCAGCCTGGGAAATGCCATGCCGGCCACCTGATTGGGATAGCCAATGGCTGATGTTTATGCCGCGCTGGATATTGAACCCTTCCGCTATTCTCTGCTGAGGTTGTTCCTGGGCGCAGAGCAGGGAAAAAGGGGCAGTCGCCAGAAAGGCAATGAGAATGACAATGAGTGGTTTTGGGCTATTGAACATGTCGCAAATATTCTAAAATTAGTCAATACTCAGTCTGAATTTTTATTAGAGGTAGAAAGTTAGCTGAACAGGAATGCCACGTCATCTTCTGTCAGTTTTTTCACAAAGCCGGTATCTTCACTAATAAGATCGTCTGCAATCATCTTCTTCCTTTGCTGTAATGCCAGGATCTTTTCTTCTACACTGTCCTTACAGATCATTTTATAGGCGAATACTTTGTTCTGCTGTCCGATACGGTGGGTACGGTCTATGGCCTGTTGTTCTGCAGCCGGGTTCCACCAGGGATCCACGAGGTAGACATAGTCGGCCGCTGTGAGCGTAAGACCTACGCCACCGGCTTTCAGGCTGATGAGGAATACCCGTACGCTTTCATCTTCCTGGAAGCGGGTTACCAGTTGCTGCCGGTGTTCTGCTTTGGTGCTGCCGTCCAGGTAGAGAAAGGGGAGACCTTCTGTTTCCATGGCGCCGGCAATGAGCTGGAGCATGCTGGTGAACTGTGAGAAAATCAGCACTTTATGTGTACCTGTGTTTTCGGTGATCTCCCTGGTCAGTTCATCCAGTTTTACGGAGCTGGTGATATGGGATTCTTCTTCCACCAGTTGGGGCGCATTACAGATCTGCCGGAGGCGGGTCAGACCTTCCAGCACGTAAATGGTGCTGGCGGCCATACCGTCTTCCCGGATACGGTTCAGCAGCTTCTCCTTATAACGGTCACGGACGCGGTTATAGGCCTGTCTTTGTTCATCGCCCATTTCGCACCACATGATGATCTCTGTTTTATCTGGCAGGTCCTGTGCAATCTGTTCTTTGGTACGGCGCAGCAGGAAGGGGTAAATGAGTTTGCGCAGCTGGCCTGCTTTTTCGGCGTCAGCGTATTTATCTATCGGCATGGCAAACTCTGAGCGGAAAAATGCCTGGCTGCCCAGGAGGCCCGGGTTGGCAAAGTTCATCTGTGCAAAGAGATCCATGGTATTGTTCTGTATGGGAGTACCACTCAGTATCAGGCGGTTGCGGCATTGCAATACCTGCAGGGCTTTTGTAGTCTGTGAAGAAGGGTTTTTGATCACCTGGCTTTCGTCCAGTACCACATATCCGAATACATGCTGCGCAAAGATTTCTGCATCGCTACGAACAGTGCCATAGCTGGTAATGATGAGTTGCTGTTGCTGCCATGCTGAAGCATCATACTGGCGGTTGCCGCCGTGGTAGACCGTATAGCGGAGAGCAGGAGCAAACTTCTGCAGCTCATTCTGCCAGTTGTAGATCAGGGAGGTAGGACATACAACGAGGTGTGTTTCTCCCGGGTATTTTTCGCTCAGGTACTGAAGGAAGGTAATGGTTTGCAGGGTCTTACCCAGACCCATATCATCTGCCAGGCAGCCTCCCCAGCGCATGGCGTCCAACAGACACATCCATTCAAAACCGGCCTGTTGGTAGTTACGGAGTTGTGCATCGATGGCTTCTGGTACGGGGAAATGGCGGGAGGGTTGTGCCTGCAGCTGTTGCAGTTGCTGGAGGGCGTCTGCTGTGGTGGACTGCATTTCCAGCATTTCCTGGGCCAGGGTAAAGTGTAGCCGGGAAATGCGGAGCTTGTTCTTGTTGACCTGTCCCAGTTTCCAGAGAAGGTCATACTTGTGCAGCCACTCCTCCGGAATAACGCCGATGGTGCCATCTTTCAGCAGGAGGTGGGGCTGGCGGTGCTGTAAGGCTTTCTGTAGGTCTGTCAGTGGTACGGCAATATCGCCGTAATGCACGTTCACTTCAAGGTCAAAGGCATCTTTATCATCGCCCCGCCATTGGATGTCCATGACGGGAATATGGGTGTTGTAACGGAAATGCTGCAGCTGGTCCATGCCGTATACGCCGATGTTCCTGTCTGTCAGCTTACGGTAGGTCTTTACCAGCCACTGGCTTTTTTCTGCATCTGCGAAGGGCAGGTAGAAGTAACCGTTACGCTGTTGGGAGAAGCGGGGATGGAGGGCGCGTACAAAGGCGGTCAGCTCTTTTTCTGTGTCCATGTCCCGCCTGATCTCGTATTGGGTATCGCCTTCGGTAAGGAGTACCAGGGGCTCTCCGTTGTCTTCGATGGAGAAGTCGCCGTATTGCCATTGTATGGTGAGCACGAGGAAGGCCTTATTCAGTTCACTCAGCCAGATGTTACAGGCCGGGGAGCTGTCTATGACCTCCTTTTGCAGGAGAATGCTTTTGTTGACGGTGTACTGCTGGCTAAGGGCCGGCAGGGTATTCTGGAGGAAATCGGTTTCATGTCCGCCGGGAATGTCCATCACACCTCCCGGGAATTTTTCCAGGGTGGCGGCGGCGGTATGGGGCAGGATGAAGATTTCTCCCCGGCTACGCAGGACGAAGCCATAGTGTTCAAAATCTGAGAGGGGGTATGATTGTCCGTTGATGGTAACGTGGGCAATGACCTGCAGGTTACCGGCGGAGGAGCGGTGCAGTCCGAAGGAGAGCACTGGCGGAAAGTTGCTGACAGTAGCGGGCCGTGTATGTTTCAGGAGCATACTGTCGTCCGTGATCATGGTATACCATGGCAGAACGGGTGTGAGGGGGCGGAGTTGCTGGAGGGTATTGAAGAGGTATTGCCGCATGCCTTCCCGTACGTATTGGTCCTGTGTGAGGGATTTGACGGGAGCGTCCCGGAATTTTTCCCTGAGCTGCAGTTCCCGGTATACCATTGCTTCCTGGGTGCAGGGTTGGAGCAGGTGTTGTACGCCGGCCGGGAGGGTATTGAAGATGGTGAGCGATTTTTTATCGTTCAGGGGTATACGCTGGCAGGTGCGGCCGCCGGCATCTTCTTTCAGCAGGCCTGCGCTGATCTTTACAGGATCAGGGTGGTTACTCTGCAGTTCCAGCAATAGTACCGGTGTGGTTTTATTTCGATTGTTCCCGCTCTGTGAAATGGTTTTACCCATGCATGAATATGGTTATAGTGGTTATCAGGCTCCTGCCAGCTGCAGGAGTTTTTCGTGCAGGGCCAGTACCTGCGGGATGACCATCTGTTGTTCGTCGTTGTATACAACGAAATCGCAGAGTTTCATCTTGATCGATTCATCTATCTGTTTGTGCATGCGTGCCAGTACGTCATTGCGGGTTACATTGTCCCGTTTCATGACGCGGTTGATACGCAGCGGCTGGGGGGCAGATACGCCGATGATCTTATCCAGGTAGTGAAAAGAGGAAGATTCGAACAGCAGGGCGGCTTCTTTGAGGATGTAAGGGGCTGACTGGTTGTTAGCCCATTCATCGCTGTTGCGGATAGTGGCCGGGTGAACAAGGGAATTGAGCAGGGCCAGTTTGCCGGCGTCATTGAATACGATCTTTCCCAGGGCGGCCCTGTCCAGCACCTGGCCGTTGTAGATATGCTCTCCGAAATGCTGTTTTATCTGGGAAATGAGGAGCGGGTCTGTCTGCATGATCTCTTTGGCTTTTGTATCTGCATAGTAAACCGGGATGTCCAGCAATTCAAATATGCTTGCCACCGTGCTTTTTCCTGATCCTATTCCGCCTGTGATACCAACTTTTAACATAGGCCCAAATTCCAAAAAAAATCCCAAATTCCGTGAAGGAACTTGGGACAGATAATGCTTGTGTTGCAATTATTTTGCTGCAGTTTCAGCTGCTTTCTGCTGTGCAGTGGTATATTCCATGCTGATAGCGGAACGTTCCATAGTGAAGAAAGTACCGGGACTAACTTCTATCTGTACGGTACCGTTATCGTTCATTTTCTTTATTTTTCCGTGGATACCTGCAATGGTAACAACTTTGTCGCCTTCGCGCAGGTTGGCTGTGAAGTCTTTCTGCAGCTTAGCTTTTTTGGTCTGAGGACGGATCATGAAGAAGTACATCACGGCGATCATACCACCGATGAAGATGAACTGGATACCACCGCCGGCAGCACCCTGGCCGCTTGCGCCACCGCCCATCAGTAAAATGTTCAGCATGTTAATGTGCATTGTATTAAATTGTATTTAGTTGTTTAATTGCTGTTATTGATCTTTTATTTCACTACTGTACACTGTATTTTCGGGCCCTTTATTTCTGCAGGGTTTGTGTTGGCAGTGATAGTGATCTCTTTCTCTGTATATCCTTCTTTTCCTGCGCTGTTGAATACTACTTTCATGTAGCTGCTTTTACCCGGTTTAATGGGCTCTTTAGGCCAGTCTGGCACTGTGCAGCCACAGGTGGAGTGAGCGTCTGTGATGAGCAGGTCTTTATCTCCTGTATTGGTGAATTTGAAAGCATATTCCACGACTTCGCCCTGTTTGATATCGCCAAAATTGTGTATCATCTGGTCAAACGAGATAGCGGCGGTGCCTTTTACACTGGGAGCAGCTGCTGTAGCGGTTTCTTCACCTTTCTGGCCCCCGTTTTTTGAGTTACAGGCTGCGGCAAAGAGGCTGCCGGCTATGAAGTAAAGGAATAATTTTTTCATATTCATACTGGTTGCACCCAAAAGTAGCTATTTTTTTGTACGGTCTATTTTCTTTATCTGGCTGGCCTGATCAAGATCTTTAAGGATATTGTCCAGTATGCCATTGACAAACTGTCCGCTCTGAGGCGTGCTGTAAGCTTTTGCCAGGTCGATGTACTCGTTGATGGTAACCTTGGTAGGGATGGTGGGGAAGTAGAGGAATTCGCATACGCCCATTTCCATGAGCAGCATGTCTACGGCGGCGATGCGTTCCGGGTCCCAGTTCTGCAGTTTGGGCTTTATCAGCTCCAGGCAGTATTCTTTTTTATCTATTACTGTGAGCAGCAATTCTTTTGCATATTCCAGTTTTTCCTTGCTGATCAGCTGTAAGAAGTTGAACAGGTGTGGTTTATGCATATAATTGGCTACCAGCAGGTCCATCATGTCCTGGTCGTCTCCCCAGTGCAGGAAGTTATCTTCCATGTGCTGGACAAAGAGTTCGCTTTTGGAAATCACTTCTTTATAAAGATATTCCATGATCTCTTTTTCGCCGGCTTTAGTGCGGGAAGGGTCCTGGATATATGTTTTATAGATATCTGAAGCGGTAAGTGTGTTATACAGTTTGCGGAGCATTTCCTGCTCGGGCAGGTGTTTGAGTTTCCATTGCTCCAGGTTTACCTGGAAGCCTTTGTCGCTGATGATCTGGTAAATAAATTCGTTACCTGCAATTTTGGTGTTCACCTGCAGGTCTTCTGCGGAAGGGAGGTGTTTGGATGCGCGGGTCTGGGCATCAATTTCCGCATACTGTGCTACCCTTGTGAGGCAGTATAGTAAGTAAGTAAAGATCTGACTGGTCTGGTCCAGTTTTTCGTTCAGTAAACTGGTGGCCGTACCCGGCTTCACCGTACCCGGCTCCATTGTTTCCAGGGCATAAAGGGTTTGCATGACCTTCACCCGGATGTTTCTTCTGCTAATCATCTTATAATCAAGAACTGTATGAGGCCGCAAAGCTAGTGAAAAAAAAGCCGGGTTCCAAACAGGGAGAATGGGGGGGCGATTTTTACATTGTCTGTAGTGCAAAGGTGACAGGGGAGATTCCGGCCTGATCTGTCAGGTTTTTTCTGAAAAAATGGCATTTTTGTCAGTGTGCCCGGTTTGTCTATCTTTATACACTGAAAAATTGACCCGAAATATGCCTTGGCATAATTATCGAAGGGGCAAGTCACAATAAATCTTCATCTTACCTTTTTAAAAAGTATAATTATATGGCAAAAGATTTAAGTATTAAACCCTTAGCTGACAGGGTGATCGTGAAACCCGCAGCCGCAGAAGAAAAAACAGCTGGTGGTATCATCATCCCTGATACTGCAAAAGAAAAACCACAAAGAGGTACAGTAGTAGCTGCCGGTCCTGGTAAGAAAGATGAGCCGGTGACAGTAAAAGTTGGCGATACCGTTCTTTATGGCAAGTATTCCGGTACTGAGATCAGCATTGAAGGTGGCGACTACTTAATCATGCGTGAGTCTGACATTTTAGCAATTGTTTAATCAACCCGCTGACTAACAGGCAAAACAAAAAAGTAAACCAAAAAAATTTTAAGCTATTATGGCAAAACAGATATTCTTTAACACAGATGCCCGCAACAAGATGAAGAAGGGCGTTGATACCCTGGCTGATGCAGTGAAGGTAACCCTGGGTCCTAAAGGTCGTAACGTAGTAATCGAGAAAAAATTCGGTGCTCCCGGTGTAACTAAAGACGGTGTGAGCGTTGCAAAAGAAATTGAACTGGATGATCCTATCGAGAACATGGGCGCCCAGATGGTGAAAGAAGTAGCTTCCAAAACGGCAGATATTGCAGGTGATGGTACTACAACAGCTACCGTTCTGGCACAGTCTATCATCGGCGAAGGTTTGAAAAACGTTGCTGCCGGTGCTAACCCGATGGACCTGAAGCGTGGTATTGACAAGGCTGTAAAAGCTATTGTTGAGAACCTGGCTAAACAGTCTGAAAAAGTTGGTAACGACAATAAAAAGATCGAGCAGGTGGCTGCTATCTCTGCAAACAACGATGCAGAGATCGGTAAACTGATCGCTGAAGCAATGAATAAAGTAACCAAAGACGGCGTTATCACCGTTGAAGAGGCAAAAGGCACCGACACTACTGTAGAAGTAGTAGAAGGTATGCAGTTTGACCGTGGTTACCTGTCTCCTTACTTCATCACCAACAGCGAGAAAATGCACGCTGAGCTGCAGAATCCTTACATTCTGATCTATGACAAGAAGATCAGCACCCTGAAGGACATCCTGCACATCCTGGAAAAAATCGTTCAGAACGGCCAGCAGCTGCTGATCATCTCTGAAGACCTGGAAGGTGAAGCACTGGCTACCCTGGTGGTGAACAAACTGCGCGGTCAGCTGAAAGTTGCTGCTGTTAAAGCTCCTGGCTTCGGCGACAGAAGAAAGGAAATGCTGCAGGACATCGCTACCCTGACCGGTGGTATCGTGATCAGCGAAGACCAGGGTTACAAACTGGAAAATGCTGACCTGAGCTACCTGGGTCGTGCTGAATCAGTAACTATCGACAAAGACAATACTACCGTTGTTGGCGGCAGAGGTGAAAAAGAAGCTATCCAGGCCCGTATCAACCAGATCAAAGCCCAGATAGAAGTAACCACTTCCGACTACGACCGTGAGAAACTGCAGGAACGCCTGGCTAAACTGAGCGGTGGTGTTGCTGTACTGTACGTAGGTGCTGCTACCGAAGTTGAAATGAAAGAGAAGAAAGACCGTGTTGACGACGCCCTGCACGCTACCCGCGCTGCTGTTGAAGAAGGTATCGTTCCCGGTGGTGGCGTAGCTTACATCCGCGCTATCGAAAGCCTGGACGTACTGAAAGGCGACAACGAAGACGAGCAGACCGGTATCGCTATCGTTAAACGCGCTATCGAAGAGCCTCTGCGCCAGATCACTGCAAACGCAGGTATCGAAGGTTCTATCGTTGTACAGAAAGTAAAAGAAGGTAAGGCTGACTTCGGTTTCAATGCCCGCACTGAGGTTTATGAAAACCTGCTGGCTGCTGGTGTTATTGACCCGGCTAAAGTTACCCGTATCGCTCTGGAAAACGCATCTTCCATTGCCGGTATGCTGCTGACCACAGAATGTGTGATCGCAGATAAACCTGAACCTAAATCCGCTGCTCCTGCTCCGCACGGAGGTCACGGTATGGGTATGGATTATTAATCTGGTTACCAGAAAATACAGAAGAAAGGGAGCTTGTGAAAACAGGCTCCCTTTTCTTTTAAGTAACTTTGTCCGGGAACACGAAGAATCAAAAAGTGTAACTTTGGCCCTTCGTATTCCGTTATACCATATATGAAAGTATTTTTACCTGTCATTTACAACTGTCTGCTTTCTGTTCTGCTTTTTCCGGCCTGCTCAAAGAACGAGTACGATGGGTCTCTTTCCATGGACGGCGCCATAAGAATTATCCAGGAACAGGATAAGGAGATCAACACCTACATACAGGCGCATAACCTGGTAATGGTAAAAGATCCGAGTGGTATGTACTACCATATTGAAAAACCGGGAGATACCACCGCCTACATGACACTTAATTCAGTACCTACTATCATTTTTACCCGCAGCAACCTGGCTGATTCCGTGCTGGACGCATCGTTCGGGGATACCAATTTTGACGGCCGCCAGCTGAGAGATCATATTATTGGCTGGCAGATAGGTTTGCAGAAAGTAGGGCGGGGCGGGCGCCTGCAAATGATCATCCCTTCGCCGCTGGCTTTCGGCACTACAGGAGTGAGTAATATCATCCCTCCCAATACCGTCCTGGTATGTGATGTGACCGTAGTGGATTTCAAATGAATTTTCCAATCGTATTTTATTACTTGACTATCATAAAAAACGAAGCACTTCATGAAAAGAACGAGCATGAGATATTTTGCACTGTTAGCCGGTATTTTGACAGTATTATTAGCAGCCTGTAGCAAGAACAACGATGATTTTAACGTGCAGGAACAGTTCATAAAAGAAACAGCTGCCATTGAAGCTTACCTGAAAACCAATAACCTGAGCGCAGAAAGAGATACTACTACCGGTATCTATTACAATATACAGAACCCGGGTAATGGTAAAGACAGCATTACTTCTCCTTATGCAAAAGTAAAAGTGCTTTATACCGGCAGATTATTATCTAACGGTACCGTGTTTGATTCTACTACCACAGAGCCAAGGGAATTTGCTTATGATCAGCTCATTTCCGGATGGCAGCTGGCGTTGCTGGAAATCACCAAAGGAGGTAAACTGCGTATGTATCTTCCTTCCTGGTATGCTTATGGCACCCGCTCCCTGGCAGGTATTCCTGCTAATTCAACATTGATCTTCGATATGGAACTGTTAGATATTACTTATCCGCAATAATTTGACTGGCGCGGATAAATTGCTTAAAAAGGAAAGCTTTCGCATTGCGAAAGCTTTCCTTTTTAAGAGAGGGGCAGGCCTGTGGCCTGCCGGGATAAAGGCGAAAGCTTTTTAAATGAGAAGGCCTGTAACAGGCTTAAAACGGTTTTAAGAAAGCTTAAATTTTATGAGCAGGGAATCCCTTAAATTTGCTCAAATTCCCACTAGTGGCACACGAATGCATTTCAGTCTTTGACATTTTCAAGATAGGGGTAGGCCCTTCCAGTTCACACACGTTAGGCCCGTGGCGGGCCGCCTTACAGTTCCTGCAGGAAATGCAGGCCTCAGGCAGAAAGCTCACAGACGTACAGAACGTAAGCGTTTTATTATATGGTTCTCTCGCTAAAACAGGACATGGCCACGGAACAGATATAGCTGTTCAGCTGGGTCTCTGCGGAGATGATCCGGTAACTTTTGATGTAAACGAGATCAACAATAAAATAGATGATATCCGGCGGAACAATATATTACCGCTGGGTGGCAATCACAATATTCCTTTCATACCCCTGCAACACATCAGTTTCCTGTATGAAGAGTCCCTTCCTTTTCATCCCAACGCGCTCACCTTCCTGGTTACCTTCGGGGACGGAGAACAGCTGGCTTCTACCTATTATTCCATAGGTGGTGGTTTTGTAGTGAAAGAAGGAGGAGATAAAGGGAGTGCAGCTAACCAGGTAGATCTGCCATTCCCCATAGATACAGCCAGGCAGTTGCTGCAATGGTGTATCAAAACAGGATATTCCATTTCTGAACTGGTAATGGAAAATGAGCAGGCCTGGAGACCGGAAGCAGCTACCCGCCAGGGAGTACTGAATATCTGGAAAGTGATGAGAGATTGTATTTACCGTGGCTGTCATACTTCCGGGGAGCTGCCCGGAGGACTTAAAGTTGCGAGGAGGGCGGCTTCGCTGAATAAGAAACTGCTGAAAGGCAATACCTATACAGATTATGATTCCTGGATAGATGCTATCCGTAAAGGTGGTAACCATTTTGCCTATACGCTGGATTGGGTGAGCTGTTTTGCCCTGGCCGTAAATGAGGAAAATGCCTCTTTTGGACGGGTAGTGACTGCTCCCACAAACGGAGCTGCCGGTGTGATACCTGCAGTATTACAGTATTTCATCACCTTCTGTGACGGATACCAGGAAGATAAGATCATGCAGTTCATACTGACTGCTTCCGAGATAGGCAGCATCTTTAAGAAACGCTCTACTATTTCTGCCGCTATGGGCGGATGCCAGGCGGAGATAGGAGTATCTTCTGCTATGGCGGCGGCGGCACTGACAGAATGCCTGGGAGGCTCTCAGCGACAGGTGCTGATGGCTGCGGAGATTGCGATGGAACATCACCTGGGACTTACCTGCGATCCTATTGGCGGCTTAGTACAGGTTCCTTGTATTGAACGTAACACCATGGGGGCTATTAAGGCTATCACCGCTTCACAGCTGGCTTTGCAGAGTAACCCCGAACTGGCTAAAGTATCTCTGGACGCGGTGGTGAAGACCATGTGGGAAACTGCGCTGGACATGAATAGTAAGTATAAGGAAACTTCTGACGGCGGGCTTGCTGTGAATATACCTATCAGTCTTCCTGAATGCTGATGGCATATCAGCTTTTTGAGAGGAGGAATCCGGCCTGTGGCCGGATAAGTGGTTTTTTGAGCGAATTATTTGCGTATATTGATTCCATTATACCTACAGCAATCTCATGAGAACTTTATCGTGCCTTCTTTTCATATTCCTCCCCATTACATTACTGGCACAACAGTTTGGTGGGAACCCGCCTTCACTGAAGTGGCAACAGATCAACAATGATACGGTACGGATCATTTTTCCCCGCGGACTGGAACTGCAGGGACAACGGGTAGCCAACCTGGTAAGCTATATGGAGCGGAACAACCGTACCACCATAGGAGGTATGCATAAGAAGGTCAGTATCGTTCTCCAGAACCAGACACTGGAATCCAATGGTTATGTGATGATGGGGCCTTTCCGTTCTGAGTTTTACATGACGCCACCACCGTCATCTACAGACCTGGGCTCTCTGCATTGGGAAGACCAGCTATCCATACATGAATACAGGCATGTGCTGCAGAACAGTAATTTCAGGCAGGGGGCATCCAGGGTAGTATCTTACATCCTGGGAGAAATGGGACAGGCCGCAGCTACCAATATCTCAGTGCCTAACTGGTTCTGGGAGGGAGATGCTGTAACCATGGAAACGGCGCTTAGTCAGCAGGGAAGAGGAAGACTGCCTTCTTTCTTTGATGGCTTCCGTGCGCTGGCGCAGGAAGAGAAGAACTACAGCTTCATGAAGATGCGCAATGGTTCCTACAAAGACTATGTACCTAACCATTACAACCTGGGGTACCTGATGAGCATGTATGGCCGGGAACATTACGGACAGGCATTCTGGAAAGGAATTACTACAGATGCGGTGCGTTACCGTGGCGTGTTCTATCCTTTTTCGCAAAGCCTGAAACGTCATACCGGTCGTAATGTAGTGGGATTTTACAAGGATATGCTGAAGGAATATCAGCCGTTGTGGAGGAAGTATGAAGAGGAAAGCCATCCGGGAAAGGCCTTGCTGCCGGCTCCATGTGTGGTGACCAACTATAAATATATCTATGCAGTGCAACCCGGAAAATGGGTGGTACTGAAAGGCTCTTACCAGAAGATACCCGGGTTTTACCTGCTGGACAGTACGGGGAAAGAAGAGCTGCTGACACGTCCGGGTATTAACTTTGACGATTACTTCAGCTACCGGAACGGCCGGCTGGTATGGGCAGAAGCACGTTTTGACCCACGCTGGTCATGGAAAGATTACTCTGTTGTAAAACGATATGATATAGCTACAGGTAAAACGGTTACACTTACACGTGGCACCCGTTATTTTTCACCCGATATCAGTGCGGATGGTAAACGTGTAGTGGTGGCAGTTACACTGCCTTCACAGCAATTCAGCCTGCAGCTGCTGGATGGGGAAACTGGCGCTGTTACTGCAACTTTGCCCAACCCGGAGAACTGGTATTACACTTTCCCTAAATTCTCTGCCGATGAACGGTCTGTGATAAGCGCTGTGCGCAACAGGCTGGGGCAGATGGCCATGATCAGGCAGGATATTGCCACCGGTGAAAGAGAGCTGCTGACGCCTTTCGGATATACTGTGTTAGGTATTCCGGCTGTAGTGCATGATACCGTGTACTATACTGCCGCATATAAGGATGCTGATAATGTTTATGCGATAGCGGATAAAAAGATATGGCAGGTAACCCAGCATCCTAATGGTGTGCTGCATGCGGCGGTGGATGATGTTTCTCAGCAGGTAATATACAGCGGCTTTGGAACAAAGGGATATGCGCTGTATACATTACCGGTTGAAAAGGAGAACTGGACGCAGATAGATACCGGTCATAATTATCACAGTGCATGGTTGCGGCCGGAGTTTAACGAAGGAGGTGATATACTTACCAACGCGCCGCATAATGCGTATCCTGTTACAACTTATTCCAAGGGCCATAAGCTGTTCAACTTCCACAGCTGGCTTCCTACGTTCGATGATCCGGATTACAATGTTACTCTCTATGGAGATAATATCCTCAATACGGCTTCTACCAGTATAGGGTATACCTATAACAGGAATGAAGGCAGCTCTGCACTGGGGGCGAACTTCCTGTACGGTGCCTGGTTTCCTTATGTACAGGCCGGGGCCACCTATACTTTCAACCGTTCAGATATTTTCGGGAGCAGGGGAAGGTTGTACTGGCATGAGATGGATCTACACGGGGGATTGACGGTACCATTGAACTTCTCTTCCGGCCTGTTTGCCAGGAGCCTGTCGTTCAGTTCTATGTATCATTACCTGGAGCGCTATCCGCAGGGTAATTTCAAATTCCGGAACCCTTCGCTGCAATATATCGGAAATACGCTGGTATTCAATAATCAGCGGATAAGGGCACAGCAGCATATTTACTCTCATTTCGGGCAGTACCTGGTGGCCAGCTATAACCGTTCTATCAACAATGTTTTTGCAGAGCAATTGTATGGAAGGCTGGACCTGTACCTGCCGGGATTATTTCCCAGTCACAGCCTGGTGTTGCAGGGAGCGTACCAGCGGCGGGATACTTCACTGAATTACTCTTATACGGACAATTTCTCTTATGCCCGCGGATATAATGATCCTTTCTATGAGTATATCTACAAAGTGGGAGTGAATTATCATTTCCCGCTGGTGTATCCTGACTGGGGATTTGGCCAGATGTTGTATTTCATGCGTATCAGGGCCAACCTGTTCTACGATTACAGCAGGGCGTACGATTTCCTGAACGGGCGGCATAACCGCTATAGTTCTGCCGGTACCGAGGTATTCTTTGATACCAAAATAGGAAACGTGCTGCCATTCACATTTGGCGTACGGTATAGCCACCTGTTTGACCAGGACCCGTCAGATAATGCAAAGCAGCGCTTTTCATTCATACTGCCATTACAGCAGTTATTAAGCTATTAAAGGACTTTAAAACGCAGTTGTGGCGCCCGGTACAGTTTATCGCCCGTGTACCGGATAATGATATTGTCGAATATGAGGACTTCGTTCCTTTCCAGCATTTCCTTTAAGCGGGTGCTCCAGAATTCGGGGAGTTTATTGCCTGTAAAGTCATCCCCTACAAATTCTGAATAGAATCCCGGTTTGCCGGTAGTATCGTTCAGGTAAGGTTCCTTTCTTTCATAGGTAAAGCGGAAGGAAACGACCGGGTATTTGTTATTCTTTTCATCCCTGACTACCAGTGCAGAGTCCAGCAGTTTCAATATTTCAGGCCGGGGAAGGGTATCGCTCAGGAAGACGCCCCAGGTGCTGCGGAATCGCAGATTGGTTTTAGTAGCGGCTGTAGCCGGTTTTTTGGCTGGTGTTTTCGGTTTCCCGGACTGGGCGCATACCGGCAGGGCCAGGATTGCGAAAAGACCGGATAGCAGATAATATTTGCGCATAGTAGAAGGGCTGTAAAAAAAAATCGCCCGGATTGGTTAACGTCCGGGCGATATTGAAAATTATAATGTTTTTAAACTTTCCGTTATAGCGGCTATTTTAGCCTCGGCATCTTCCTTCTTTTTCCGTTCTGCGTCAACCACTTCCGGTTTGGCATTCTGTACAAAGCGTTCGTTGCTCAGTTTCTTTTCTACCGAAACCAGGAATCCCTGCAGGTATACCAGGTCTTTTTCCAGCTGTTCTTTCTGTGCGGCAGGGTCCAGTTCTGTCTCTGTTTCGAGGTAGAACTTGTCTTTCTGCACTACCATGTTGATACAGTTAGGGATGGCGGTTTTGGTGTAGGCGATGGATTTTGCGTTCACCTGTTTTGCCAGCATTTCTTCAATCTGTTTGAAGGTGTTTTCCTGTGTGGTATCAATATGCAGGGCTATCTGATCTTTTGGTTTGATCTGGTGTTTGTTACGTGCATCGCGGATTCCGCTGATCACTTCTTTAGCCAGGGCGCCCTGTACCAGGATGGAGGCATCCGGAGTGGCAGGAGCGGTGTATTGTTTTACGATCAGGTCATCGCCGGCAGTGCGGTTTTGCAGCTGCTGGTAGATCTCTTCCGTAGCAAAAGGCATGAAGGGGTGCAGTAACTGCATGAGCTGTTCAAAGAAGTAAACGGTCTTTGAATAGATGGCGGCATCTACCGGTTGTTCGAAGCCGGGTTTCACCCATTCCAGGTACCAGCTGCAGAAGTCGTCCCATACCAGGCTATAGATGATCTTCAGGGCTTCGCTCAGTTTGAAGTCTTTAAAGAGCTCTGCCACCTGTTGCTGTACTTCGTTCAACCTGCTTTCAAACCATTGAATGGCGAAGTGGTCGTTACCGGCATTGGTGCCTGGCGCCACGCGGTCTTCCCACATTTTTACCAGTTTCAGGGCGTTCCAGATCTTGTTACAGAAGTTACGTCCCTGTTCGCAGCTGGCATCGTCAAACAGGAGGTCGTTACCGGCGGGAGAGGAGATCATGATACCGAAGCGAACGGCGTCTGCGCCGAAGCGGTCTATCAGTTCCAGCAGGTCAGGGGAGTTGCCCAGCTGCTTACTCATTTTGCGGCCCAGTTTATCCCTTACCATACCGGTAAAGTATACGTCGCTGAATGGTTTTTCATGTTTGTATTCCAGGCCGGCCATGATCATTCGGGCAACCCAGAAGAAGATGATATCCTGACCGGTTACCAGTACGTTGGTAGGGTAGTAATATTTGATCTCTTCGTTATCTGGCTGGGAGATGCCGTTGAACACTTCCATGGGCCAGAGCCAGGAGGAGAACCAGGTATCGAGGCAGTCTTCGTCCTGGCGGAGGTCTGACGCTTTATAATCTGCGCCTTTGGCTTTGAACTGTGCGATAGCTTCTTCTATACTGTTGGCTACTTCGAATGTGCCATCCGGAGCGTAGTAAGCAGGGATCTGCTGGCCCCACCAGAGCTGGCGGGAAATACACCAGTCCTTTACGTTCTCCATCCAGTATTTATAGGTAGCGAGGAAGCGATCGCCAGGGTGGATGTTCACATCTCCGTTTACAACTGCGTCCAGTGCCGGTTTTGTCAGTTCTGCCATTTTCACGAACCATTGGGTACTGATACGCGGTTCTACTACGGTGTCGGGATTACGTTCGCTGTAACCCAGGCGGGTAGTGTATTCCTGCTCTTTTATCAGCAGTCCGTGTTCATGAAGGGTGGCTATTACTTTTTTACGTGCAACGAAGCGGTCTTCCCCGATGAATACGCCTGCAGCGGCGCTGAGGGTACCGTCGTCGTTGAGGGTGTCTATAACTTCCAGGTTATGTTTCAGGCCCAGGTTGTAGTCATTGATATCGTGTGCAGGTGTTACTTTCAGGGCGCCTGTACCAAATTCTTTATCCACGTAGGTATCGAAGATGATGGGCACACGCCGGTTTACCAGCGGAACGATGGCGAAGTAGCCTGCCAGGTGTTTATACCTGTCGTCTTCCGGGTTTACGCAGATAGCGGTATCGCCCATGATGGTTTCAGGGCGTTGTGTGGCGATGGTGATGAACTGGCCGGTAGGTTCGCCACTGGGATCGGCAATGGCGTATTGAACGTGGTAGAGTTTACCCTGCAGGTCTTTATACTGCACCTCTTCATCGCTCAATGCAGTTTTAGCTTTCGGGTCCCAGTTGATCATGCGTGCGCCGCGGTAGATCAGCCCTTTATTATAGAGATCTGTGAATACTTTGATAACGGCTTTGTAATAGTGGTCGTCCATGGTAAAGGTTACCCTGTCCCAATCGCAGGAGCATCCCAGTTTTTTGATCTGGCTGTAGATGATGCCGCCGTATTTCTCTTTCCATTCAAAAGCGTGTTTGAGGAACTCTTCCCTGGTGAGCTGGGATTTTTCTATGCCTTTTTCGGTTTTGAGCATGTTCACCACTTTTGCTTCGGTGGCGATGGAAGCATGGTCTGAGCCCGGTACCCAGCAGGTGTTGTAACCGCTCATACGGGCGCGGCGTATCAGTATATCCTGTACTGTTTCGTTCAGGGTATGGCCCATATGCAGTACGCCTGTGACGTTGGGTGGTGGGATAACAATGGTAAAGGGGGGGCGGTTATCCGGTTTGCTACGGAAATAGCCTTTGTCCATCCAATGCTGGTACCATTTGCCTTCAACAGCAGCAGGCGTGTAATTTTTAGAAAGTTCCATGCTTGCGATATATCATTTATATAAGTCTGCAAAAATAAGAGAATAACCGGGATGGTTGCGCAAAAAGTTGGGTTTTGCCGAAGGCAAAACCCAACTTTTTGCAGAGATTTTTTGTGCTGCGCGCGGCTTTGAGAGATTACTATTCTATTTCAGCAATCACGGCGGCGGTCCTTTCAATCATTTCTGTGGTAACGTCCAGGTGAGTGACCATACGTACCTGGTGTTCAGAGATGGGAGTGACGAGGATGCCTTCATTTTTCAGGTAATCTGTGAAGAGGCGTGCGTTCCATTCTCCCTGTATATCAAATATTATGATGTTGGTTTCTACGGGCAGCATGTGCCCAACGAAGGTCTTCTGCAACAAAGCATTAGCAAGCAGTTTAGCGTGGCGGTGATCTTCTGCCAATCTGGCAATGTGATGTTCCATCGCGTAGATGCCGGTGGCGGCCATGAAGCCGGCCTGGCGCAGGCCGCCGCCTAATTTTTTACGAATGCGTCGGGCAGATCTGATGAAGGGGTGGCTGCCAAGCAGGACGGATCCCATGGGGCATCCCATTCCTTTGTTTAGGCATACGGAGATGCTGTCGAAGAGCTCCCCAAAGGTTCTTGGATCTTCCCCGGTAGCTACGAGGGCGTTGAACAGTCTTGCCCCGTCCAGGTGGAGTTCCAGGTCATTTTCAAGGCAGACTTCCCTGATGTGTGCTATTTCTTCAACGTCATAGCAGCAGCCACCTCCGCGGTTGGAGGTATTTTCAAGGCAAACCAGCCGGGTAGTGGCTTTATGTACATCGTCAGGATTGATGGCAGCTGCTATCTGTGATGCGGTGATCATGCCACGGTCTCCTTCCAGTGCGCGTACCTGGGCGCCGGCGTTGAAGGCGATGCCGCCTCCTTCGTATATGTATACATGTGCGAGGTTACTGCAGATCACTTCGTCGCCCGGTTGCGTATGTACTTTAATAGCAACCTGGTTGCTCATAGTGCCGGAAGGGCAGAACATGGCTGCCTCTTTGCCAAAATAATCTGCCATCATGGCTTCGAGCTGATTCACACTTGGGTCTTCTCCGTATACGTCATCTCCTACGTTGGCTGCGGTCATAGCGCGGAGCATAGCGGGTGTTGGCCGGGTAAAGGTATCACTCCTGAAATCGATCGTCATTCTTAAAGAATTTGCAATGTATTGAATAATAAATTAGTGAAGTTGTTAATTTGAATATGATTATTTATCAATTGTTAAAATTTAATTAAAGGAGCAAAAATACCTAATAAAGGGTTATTAAATTTCGTTTATATAGAGTACTTTGTTATAGCAAAGGGAAGCTTTGGAAGAATTTGGCAATGTGGGGGATTAGCACGATCTTTGCAGGCTAATTTGTTAAAACGATAATATTGGAAGAGTGGAATAGGTTGTAAGATAATTATTTAATGTATCTCAACAAAAAAATTCTTTTGATGTTATTTAATTATATAAACTAATAAACTTTCAATATGAGGCAACTTAAAATTGCCACCCAGATCACAAACCGTGATTCGCAGGCGGTAGAAAAATACCTGCAGGAAATTTCAAAGATCCCTTTGTTAACACCTGAGGAAGAGACCGTACTGGCGCAACGCATTAAAATGGGTGACCAGAAGGCTCTTGAACGTTTAACTACAGGCAACCTTCGTTTCGTAGTATCTGTTGCAAAGCAATATCAGCACCAGGGGCTTAGCCTCAGCGACCTCATTAATGAGGGCAATCTTGGCTTGATTAAGGCTGCGCAGCGTTTCGATGAAACGAAAGGGTTCAAATTCATTTCTTACGCCGTATGGTGGATTCGCCAGTCCATTTTGCAGGCTTTGGCAGAACAGGGCCGTCTGGTTCGTCTTCCGCAGAATAAAATCGGCACTTACAATAAAGCGAACAAGGCCTATATGGCTTTCGAGCAGGAAAATGAAAGAGAACCTTCTACCGAAGAGTTAGCTGAGATCCTGGAAATGTCTGAATCAGAGATCAACAATATTTTCCAGAGCAATACCCGTCACATGTCTCTCGACGCTCCTGTACATGAAGCTGAAGACGTAGCAATGGGCGATCTGCTGGAAGGTGGCGATATCACTGATGATGATGTGATGCGTGATTCATTGCGTGAGGAGATCCGCCGTGTGCTGAAATCACTCAGCCCCCGCGAAGCGGAAATAGTAAACGCGTATTTTGGTCTGGATGGAGAGAATGGAGCAACGATCGAACAGATAGGTCAGAAATATGATCTGACCAAGGAGAGGATTCGTCAAATCAAGGAACGCGCCATTAAAAGGCTGCAAAAAGCCCGCTACAGCGGCGCATTAAAATCTTACCTGGGTTAATAACCAGGGTAGGATGAAGAGAAACAGGTGCCGGTTTTACCTGCAGCTGTATTCAAATCTGAAATCTATAATGTCTATAGACGCACCGGCTGTATATTTTATAGCCGGTGTTTTTTATTTTATAGGGAAGTGTATTTTTGCACGTCATATGAATTTTAGAAGACCTCTTCTCATTGTCAATTCATAGCGAGCTTTATACCTTCATTAATTTTACATAGCAAGTATGGAAACTAACCAACAGCATGAGCATGTACATTTATTGATCATAGGTTCCGGGCCGGCAGGTTATACAGCGGCCATCTATGCAGCAAGGGCTAACCTTAAACCGGTGTTATACCAGGGCATTCAGCCTGGTGGTCAGCTTACGATCACTACAGAGGTAGAGAACTATCCGGGATATCCGGAAGGCGTGCAGGGGCCGGAAATGATGGTGGATTTCGAAAAACAGGCGGCCCGTATGGGTGCGGATATACGTTTCGGACTGGCAACATCGGTGGATTTCAGCAGTCAGCCGTATAAAATTACCATAGATGAAACGAAACTGATCACGGCAGATGCTGTGATCATTGCTACCGGCGCTTCAGCCAAATGGCTGGGATTACCGTCAGAGCAAAGACTGAATGGCAGCGGTGTTTCCGCATGCGCAGTGTGTGACGGGTTTTTCTTCCGTGGTAAGGAAGTAGCTATTGTTGGTGCGGGCGATACTGCTGCTGAAGAGGCGTTGTATCTTTCTAAAATGTGTACTAACGTGCATATGATAGTACGCCGTCATGAAATGCGCGCTTCCAAGGTAATGCAGGACCGTGTACTGAAAACTTCCAATATCATTGTTTACTGGGATACTGAAACACAGGAAGTACTGGGAGATAACAAGGTAGAAGCAGTAAAGCTGCTGAATACCCGTAAACAGGAGGAAACTGTTGTTCCGGTGAGCGCATTCTTTGTAGCTATCGGTCACCAGCCTAACTCTGACATCTTTAAGAACTACCTGGAACTGGATGAGCAGGGATATATCAAAACTATACCCGGTTCTTCCCGTACCAACCTGGAAGGGGTTTTTGCCTGCGGCGACGTACAGGACAAGATCTACCGTCAGGCGGTAACAGCAGCCGGCAGCGGGTGTATGGCCGCACTGGATGCAGAACGTTACCTGTCTGCCAAAGAACATCAATAAAAAAACTGGTAACACAGGGACATTGATCACTTCATTGTCCCTGTGTATTTTAACGAATCTCTCATGTTAACGATCGGGCTAGAAGAAGTACACTTTCACGCTTTCCATGGTTTGTACCCGGAAGAAGCTATTATAGGAAATGAATTTATAGTGGATGTACATGTAACCATTCCAGGCACCCATCCTGTAGATAGTATATCCGAAACAGTTAACTACCAGGGACTGTATAATATCGTAAAGAAGATCATGGCTATACCACAGCCGTTGCTGGAGCAGGTTGTATACAGCATGAGCGATGCCATCAAGCATAAATATCCCGAAATACAACGTTCTGTTGTTTCCCTTCGCAAAATGAACCCTCCAATGGGCGCTTCCGTACGTAATTCTATAGTTTCTCTCGAGAAAAACTACTAGAAAGGTCTCTTATTAAGAAAAAATGCCTTTTGAATGGAATAGCAACCGTTCAACAGATTGTTCTTTTCGTGTTATAGGTATTTCTGACAGAAATCTTTAAATTTAGTTGTTATCTCATATATGAAAAATTCCATCCTATGTTAAGTAAGGTACTTTTAGCTGCAGCTTTACTCTTATTTTCCGGCATTTCATATTCCCAGACTGCAGAAGACCTGATTGAGCAAGCCCATCAGCAGGAAAAACAAATGAAGGAGAGTGCTGCACTTACAAGTTTCAAAGACGCACTTAAAATACAACCTGACAACCTTGCAGCGCTGACGGGCGCCAGCGAGCTCAGTGCCCGTGAAGGTTACCGGCAGAAAGACAAGGAGGAAAGGAACCGTTCTTACAGCGATGCCAAAGCATATGCTGAACAGGCTATAAAGCTGGCCCCGGAAAATGCAGATGCCAATTATGTAATGGCCGTGGCTATGGGGCGTGCTGCTATGGTGGCAGGAGCGAAGGAGAAAGTAGCTGCTAGTAAGGAGGTGAAGAAATATGCTGAACTGGCGCTTAAATTCAATCCTAAATATGCCAGGGCATGGCATGTGCTGGGGAAATGGAATTATGAAGTGGCTAATATGAATGCCCTGGAGAGAGCTGCGGCGAAAATGCTTTTTGGCGGGATACCGGAGGGATCGCTGGATAGTGCTATTGCTAATTATGAGAGGTGCCGTAAGCTGGACCCTTCTTTCCTGCTGAACTACCTGGAACTGGCAAAGGCATATAAAGAGCATGAGGAGCAGGATAAAGCGATAGAGGTGCTGAGGAAGGCGGTTAGCCTGCGTCCTGTTTTCCAGGATGATCCGGGTATTAAGGCAGAGTGTAAGAAGATGCTGGAAGATATGGAGTAGTTGGTTGTAACTGACAGGACCTGCAAAAATCACTTTTTGCAGGTTTTTTCTTTATGGCGTACGTAGCTAAAGATCAAACTGGTATCATTCTCCGGGAAAATGGTTATTATTGTGCCATATCTAATCAATTAATAATGTCTGTGACGTACAATATTCATCCGGCTTTTGCTGCAGATGATGCTTCTCTGCTTGAAACTGATCTTACCGCATGCCACCTGCTTGTGCTTGTGGGAAGAGGTACTTTCAGCTATGTAGTGTATAATCCTGCCGGTAAAAAATTCCTGGCGCTGAAATCATACAGGTTTCAGCCTCAGAAGTCCGCGCAGGCAGACCTGGTTATGATAGAACAGATATTTGACGCTGACAAGCTTCTCTATACCAATTTTGCACAGGTGCAACTGGCATTTGATGGGGGGAACAGTACGCTTGTGCCTGAACAGCATTACAATCCGTCGCTGAAAAAGGACTTCCTGCATGTGATCCACCCGGAGCAACCCCAGGAAGTAATACTGGCGGATGTACTGACAGACCAGCAGATCGTGAATATCTATGCGGTTGATAAAGATGTTATGGGATACCTGCGGAAGGAGTTCTCTTCAGATAAACTGATCCATGTAAATACCGCATTGCTGAAAGCCTACCGTTTTGACAATGATTTCCTGGAGCTGAACGGGATAGCATATATTGACATCCAGGTCAATAAGTTCACCCTGACCATTTTCCGTTTCGGTAAACTGCTGATCCAGCAGGAAGTGGCCAGTCAGACAGGACTGGATGTGGTTTATCACCTGGTGAACATTATCCGCCAGGCCGGCCTGGATGAGCAGCAGGTGAAAGTGAAAGTGGGAGGGGCGGTTACGGCAGATTCGCAGATACATGAAGAATTACGTCGTTTCATACCTAAACTGGAATGGATGAAACGTTTGTCCGGTTTCTGGTACATCGGCAAGATGGAAGAGCTGCCGGAATATTATTTCAATAACCTGTATGCAATGGCTTTATGCGTATAATCGGAGGAGAGAAGGGAGGACTGCGGTTCCAGCCGCCGGCCAATATGCCGCATACACGGCCAACAACTGATATTGCCAAAGGGGGACTGTTTAACATCCTTGAGAATAATCTTGATTTTCCAGCACTGAAAACGCTGGATATCTTCGGGGGGACCGGAAGTATCAGCTATGAGCTGGCTTCCAGGGGAACGACCGACCTGACAATTGTGGAGAAAGACCCTGCCATGGCAGATTTCATTAAAAAAACAGCTGAAAAGCTGGAAGTGCCGCTGAAGCTTCACCGTATGGATGTATTCAAATACCTGGAGCAGTGCACTGAAAAGTTCAACTTCATATTTGCCGGACCTCCGTATGCGTTGACCACTATCGACCAGTTACCCCTCATCATTTTTGAAAGGGGACTGCTGGAGCCGGAGGGATGGTTTGTACTGGAGCATACTCCGCGGAATAACTACAAGAACTATTCTTATTACCGTACAGAACGTAATTACGGGACAACTATCTTTTCAATTTTTATCAACAGAGAGGAGCTGAAAAAATAACAGGATGCAACGTATTTGTTTATTTCCCGGCACATTCGACCCTATTACACTTGGGCATACAGATGTCATTGACCGCTCACTGGACCTTTTTGATGAGATAGTGATAGGAATAGGCGTCAATTCCTCCAAAATGCCGATGTTCCCGCTGGAGCAGCGTATGCAGTGGATCAGGGATATTTATAGTCATACACCTAAAGTGAAGGTGATCTCCTATGAGGGGCTTACCATTAACTGTTGCAGGGAGATCAATGCCCGTTTCATATTAAGAGGTATCCGTACTATTGGGGATTTTGAGTATGAGAAGGCTATTGCAGATGTGAACCGTATGATGGAAAGTAATATTGAAACGATATTCCTGAGCTGTACCCCACAATATTCTACCCTGGCATCTTCCCTGGTACGTGATGTAGTACGTTATGGAGGAGATGCGTCACAACTGCTGCCCCAACGGGTATTGCAGGATATAAAAAAAGCCTGAACCGGGCGCCCCTTTAATCTTTCACTTAAAATCAGTCACTAGTAATGAAACCGATCTGGCATTCTCTCGATGTTTCCCTCGATCAGCTGAATGAATCCGGCGATAATACAATGGCCAGTTACCTGGGTATGGAGTTTACGGAGATAGGTCCTGACTACCTGCGGATGATGATGCCTGTAAATGAGCGTACCAAACAGCCTTATGGCCTGTTGCATGGGGGAGCGTCTGCCGCGTTGGCGGAAACGGTGGGAAGTGTGGGCTCATCGCTGATCATTGATCCGGAGAAGCAGATCTGTGTGGGACTGGATATTAATGCCAATCATGTGAAAGGGGTAACGGAAGGGTATGTACATGCGGTGGCCAGGCCCTTGCATATTGGTTCTACCACACATGTGTGGGATATCCGGATCTGTGACGATCATAATAAGCTGGTATGTATAAGCCGCCTTACTGTGGCAGTGAGAGATAAAAAAGTATAATGCCGGACGCATGGCCCGGCATTACAGGAAATAAGATCATACTGCGTATCCCGCCCGTTCAAAGACGTTGATGATGTTCTGGTAGGAAAACTGCAGGTATTTATTAATATTTTCAGGTTTAATCCACTGAATATCAATGATATCTTCCTCTATCTGGGGCACTGTTAGCTCAGTACCTGTAAATTTCATCTTATACCAGTAAGTGTGTTTAAGGATCTTCTCCTTTCTGGCTGCATAGAAATGGTAAGTTTCTGTGATCTTGTGTTCCAGTTCAACGTTATGAAGTCCTGTTTCTTCGGCTACTTCCCTTAATGCGGTTGTTTCAAGATTTTCTCCGGGGTCCTGTTTGCCTTTCGGAAGGTCCCATTTGCCACGACGGAACATCAGCAGTATCTCCTCCTGCTGGTTGGTGATCAGTCCGCCGGCGGCTACGTGCACCTTAAAATTTTTTTTAACGGTTTCCAGTAACGCTTCTGTATCCGGCTGAATAAAGATGGCAGCGGTAGAAGTACCTTTTTCCAGTGCAAGCAGGGTAGTGCTGATAGTATCCTGGCCGGGCTCTGTGAACAGCTCTGCATCTTTGTATCTGGCCGGGATGGCCTGATGGGTAGCTAAGATCAGCAGCGGATGTTCATTAATGTAAATAATGGTATCTTTTTGCATAAGGCAAAAGTACTATTTTTGCCTCCTATGAGTAAGATCAGCGAAAAACAGGTAGCAGAAAAACTACTGCAGATACAGGCAGTAAAACTTCGTCCGTCAGAGCCTTTTACATGGGCTTCGGGCTGGAAATCGCCTATTTACTGCGATAACCGTAAAATATTGTCATATCCTTACATACGCGATTATGTAAAATCGGAGTTATGTAATGTTGTATTTGAAACGTTTCCGGATGCGGCTGTACTGGCCGGCGTGGCTACCGGTGGTATACCTCTGGGAGCTCTTGTGGCTGACCAGCTGAAACTGCCTTTCATCTATGTGCGTGCAAAGGCAAAAGAGCACGGTATGGGCAACCTGATAGAGGGTGTATTACAGCCGGGGCAGCCTGTGGTGGTTGTGGAAGATCTGATCTCTACCGGTAAAAGCAGCCTGGAGGCGGTGAACGCTATTCGTGCTGCGGGTGGGGAAGTGATAGGAATGGTGTCTATTTTCAACTACGGATTTGAAGTAGCGGTGAAAGCGTTTGAAGCTGCACAGGTACAATTTTATTCTCTGAGCAATTATGGAGCGCTGATAGAAGTAGCGGTAGAAAAGGGGATTGTTTCCCAGTCTGACCTGGCTACGCTGGAAGCGTGGAGAAGTGCGCCTGATAAATGGAATATACAGCCGGCGGTGTAATGAATGCTGTTTAATTTTTAGCTGCACGCAGCAATTTCTGTACTGAAGCACTATCAGTTGATAACTAATTATTATATTAGATCAGTTAAAATGTAAATTATGCGTATAGTTAAACTTGTAATTGCTTTATTATTTGTGGGTGTAGGAATGACTATGGCCCAGGCCAAAAAGGGGACTACGTTGCTGACTGCGAAGATCAGCACACCGACGGCAAAATGTGAACAGTGTAAAGAGCGTATTGAGCGATACCTGTTACGTGAAGAGGGGGTAGCTTCATCTAAAGTGGATTTCAGAAAAGGGATCACTACCGTGAAATATTACAGCGACCGTACCAATATAGAGAATGTGAAAACGGCCATTGCCAATCTGGGATATGATGCAGATAATGTGACGGCAAATGAAGAAGCTTATGCCAGGTTGCCTAAGAATTGTAAAAAGCCGGAAGATGGCGGGCATCTGGATCCGAAGAAGCATTGATCTGTTTGGCAGAAAGAAATTAAAAAAGGCCTCGTTAGCATTATGCAACGAGGCCTTTTAGTTTTTACATGGTTATGATCAGAAGAAATTCAGGGCCTGTTTGGTTTCGCATTTTATCGGGAACGGCAGGAAAATACCTCCCTTACCGACTTTACAATTGCCCGTTGCCTTGATGGTCACCTCCTTATTAGCGAAGGCGCCGAAGGCATTTTTGAGCACATTCTCCATACTTACCTCCAGTCTGACCGGAAAATAAAAAGTGTCTTTTGCCGGTATCACTATCATTGTATCCTGTATAGAATGTCCTACCTGTGTATCGTTAAGAAAAAGATCGAAGTCTGCATCTTTCAGTTTCAGTTGAAAGTTGTTCGGATTGTAATATGCCAGGGTCATCTTTACAGTACTTTTTGTTAATCCGAAGTTGTCAACGTTAAATCCTGCCACTCTCACAAATTCAAGGTCTTTCATTTTTTCGCAAGAGCTTGCCATGCCCCAGATTACAAAAACGAGTATGCTAAGTCTGAGAAATTTCATTCAAAAATTTTTGCCAAACCTACATGAAAGGGAAGAGATCTCAAAAGGGTAAGAGACGAATTGTGAAAGTTTTAACCTGGCCCGGAAGCCCTGTTTAACATTTTACTTTAAGTCTAAAAGTTGTTGAAAATGAATGAAAAAGCTACTAAATAGTTTAGTAAATTTGCGTCTGCTTAAAATTTTGCTTTAAACGCAGAAATGCTAAGATCAATAGCATATTTTTTGTTTTTCTATGAACTGTTTTACAGTTACTTATAATTAATTGTTAAGTAATTAAAAGTAAACTTTTCAATCACTTGAAAGATAGTTTTTTACGCATCAGATTCTAAATTTTGACGATATGGCAGTTAGTACAAATAATGCTACTTTACTCATTGAATCACAGTACTTTCCGAGTATTAGCTTTTATAAAGCTTTAATTAACCACGATATATTATTGATAGAAAGATATGAACACTATCAGAAGGTTAGTTTCAGGAACAGATGTTACATTGCCGGACCTAACGGAAGCATACTTTTAAGTGTTCCGTTAACGAAGGGAAAGAACCAGAGAACGGTCATGAAGGACGTAAGGATCAGCAATGAGGAAAGGTGGCAGTCCCTGCACTGGAAAACACTGGTATCTGCTTACCGTCGTTCTCCCTGGTTTGAGTATTATGAGGAAGAGCTGGGCAGTTTATATGAGAGATCTTTCAGTTTCCTGATTGACTGGAACCTGGCATGCCTGGAATGGGCCAATAAGGTAGTAGGAATATCCTCCCCTATCACTTTTACGGATGAGTTCGAGAAAACATATGAGCCTGGCAGGGGCGTTACTGATGCAAGGGATACCCTGATCCCTCCCGGCAGCAGTGAAAAAGAAAAATTGCCGGAATATACCCAGGTGTTCCAGGAACGGGTAGGATTTTTGCCTGATATGAGCATCCTGGACCTGATTTTCTGTGAGGGAAAGCGTAGTCTGGAATTGCTTAAATAGTATTAAAAAATCATATGTAAGTTGAGGTTAGTCGCTTGAAATGTAACGTTTTATCTTAATGTCTAGTCATTCAAAAAAAAATGGAAGTTTTTGCCCGGGCAATTAGACAAAATATTTAGCTTTGCAACCAATTTTGCTGGGTTTCGAACTGACGTAGGTGTGTAAACCAGGAGTTTTCCAGCGAGGGTTGTGATTGCTTTTTACTAATCCTTTAATTTTTGACAGGTTTAAATGAACAGCACCTACACAGATCTCGTTAACCAAACCTTCGAGTTTCCGCAAGAAGGTTTTGATGTTAAGGATGGCTACTTGCGGTTTAATGATGTAAATATCAAGGCGTTAATCGACAAGTATGGAACACCTTTCAAGTTGACCTACCTTCCCAAGATAGGGATGCAGGTGAACAAGGCAAAGAAAATGTTCCAGGATGCAATTAAGAAGAACAGGTACGATGGTAATTATTATTACTGCTATTGTACAAAAAGCTCTCACTTCTCCTTTATAATGGAGGAGACACTGAAACACGGTGTACACATAGAAACCTCTTTTGCTTACGACATTGATATTATTACCAAGTTGTATGAGCGAAAGAAGATCAACAAGGACACTTTCGTGATCTGTAATGGTTATAAGACAAAGGCTTATACCAGGGCGATCTCCAGGTTGATCAATACCGGTTTCAGGAATGTGATCCCGGTGCTGGACAATAAAGAAGAGCTGGAGGATTATCAGAAATTTATCCGTATAAAAGATAAAGTAAAGCTGGGATTACGTATTGCAGCAGAAGAGGAGCCCACCTTTGACTTTTATACTTCAAGGCTTGGTATCCGCTCCCGCGATGTACTGGAGTTCTATGTTGATAAACTGAAGGGAAATGAGAAGTTTGAGCTGAAAATGCTGCACTTCTTCATGAACAAGGGTATCAAGGATGATATTTATTACTGGAGCCAGTTTAACAGGGTACTGAACCTGTACTGTCAGCTGAAGAAGATCTGCCCTGAGCTGGATAGTATCAACATAGGCGGCGGCTTCCCGATAAAACATTCACTTGGTTTCGACTATGATTACAATTATATTGTAAATGAGATAGTTGCAAATATCAAGAGTGTTTGTAAGAAGAACAAGGTGCCGGTACCGGATATCTATACTGAGTTTGGTTCTTTTACTGTAGGCGAAAGTGGTGCCGTAATATACAGCGTGGTAGGTGAGAAAATGCAGAATGACCGTGAGAACTGGTATATGATAGACAGTTCCTTCATTACTACATTGCCTGACACCTGGGGCATCGGTGAAAAATTCCTGATGCTGCCCATTAATAAATGGGACCAGGAATACCAGGAGGTGCACCTGGGAGGACTGACCTGCGACGGTTATGACTTCTATACTTCAGAAGAACATATTAACGCCGTGTTCCTGCCTAAACTGTCTGCAGATGAGCCTCTGTATATAGGGTTCTTCCATACAGGAGCTTACCAGGACCAGCTAAGCGGCTACGGTGGTATAAAACATTGCCTGATCCCATCGCCTAAGCATGTGATCGTAGGATATGACAAAAACGGGCAGTTGAAAGACTGGCTGTATGCCAAGGAACAAACTGCCCAGAGTATGTTAAAGATTTTGGGTTATTAAAAAAATGGGTTAGTAATCCACTGACACACCCCGCGATTTTTCGCGGGGTTATTTTTTATATAAAAAATAATGGCTCTCCCGTATGCAGAAGAGCCAATTTCATGGCATAGGTTTCTTATCAAAGCATAAAGGAAAATAAGACGGTGGGATAAATAGCGTGTGGTGGTGTACAGGGAAAAAAAGACGGTGTCAGCAGGTGTAAAAAGGAGAATAAGACATTGTTATTCTGATAGATCAAAGGTAATTCAGGGAAAAGAAGACAGAAATACCCGGAAAGATGTAATTTTTTGAAGTGGTATTTACCATCCGGCGGGTATCAGTAACACAGAAGTGTAGCCGGCGGACAAGACCATTAATGTTCAGCCCTGGCATTACTATCCACATGATGCCCGTTATCCAGGTAATCTATTGCGCTTTCACATTGTTTTTCTATTTCTCCCAGGCAGGCCTCCAGTAGCTCTTTATTGCCATCCAGGTATTTTGACTTACCTGACCGGGACAATCCTTTAAGTATAATGAACTGTTTGGTGAGATGCTGGTTGAGCAGGGAGGAATGCTGCCGCTGTTTCTGCAGGGTCTTTTCCTGTTCATATATAAAGATGTTCCTGTAGTGGGCGCCTAACACCCTGATCATGAACAGGATATAAAGAGCTGTCATTACCGGCGAGAAAAGCAGGTTCTGTTCAGGAGTATAACCTGTTGATATGTATACTGTTATGTGATTTATTTTCATCCATGCCACAAGACTGAGGTACCCGCAGAGCAGCGCTCCCAGGCTCAGGGTCACAGTGATGTTAGTGGCAATATAACAGAAAAGGATACTGAGCAACCAGGCCATTGCGTACTTGGGAGAGGTATCCTGGTTATTGTAAAATGAAGATAGTACAGGTATGACCAGGGTGACAAAAGCTACAGTTACACTGGTGGCTTTTACCGAAACACCATTTTTCACCATCAGCATGCAGGTAAGCAGCAGAAGGAGAAGGGCGGGTATTAATACCAGATCCGTTGTATTCTGTATGTAAAGGGAAATCAATGTTTTAGGGACCAGGAACAGGATATGGAAGAATATATAGTCGAATAAAAGCAGGGTCTTACACCTTTCCCTGGAATCTATAGTTATACGTAAAGCATTGCCTATCACTGAGTTTTCAGTGTTCTTGTAAATTTTAACAGCCAGTATATTGATCCTGTTTAATAAATGCGGCATAAGCCATACGGTTATATGGCAAATTATTCCATAAAAACAGGATAGTTGTTCAACTTTTGTGTGAATTATGTAAGTGGTCAGAGGTAATTCCGGCAAAAAAAATCCCCCTCATACAACATGAGGGGGACCCACTTCCACTATACAGCTATATTCAATCACACTTTATTCAACCACAATAGCTTTTGCTGCATCCTGTACTTTCTCTTTTTTGGCGAGGCTGAGTTTCAGAACGCCATTTTCATATTTAGCCTGGATCTTTTCAGCGTCCACATGTTCATTTAAGGTAAAGGAACGTTTGAATGAACGGAGACTAAATTCCCTGCGGATATGTTTCTGTTCTTCTTCTTTATTTTCAGTAGCTTTTTCGGCGCTAACTGTCAATACTTTGTTTTCCAGGCTGATCTTAAAGTCTTCTTTATTCAGCCCTGGTACCAGCAGGTCTACCAGGTAAGCATCTTTGGTTTCCTGTATGTTTACCGGGGGATAAGCACCAAAGAAGTCATTGGTGTGGAAATCATCTTTCCATGCTCTGTTGAAAGCGGCATTATTAAAGATCTCTTCTACTAAACCGCCAAATGATTTTACTGCGGGGGCCTGATTGAATTTTACGAATGTCATAGTTTATAATTTTTAGTGTTTGTTTTAAAATTTAAAATCTGAACGATGATGTATAAGCAAACCGGATACCATGCCAAAAAAACTGCAATTTTGCTATGAATTGATGAATGTGGTATGACTTTATGTCTCTTTGGGCTGTTTTAAGATGTCATAACGGCATATTCATTCAAGTTTTTCTATTTATCGGGCGATTGATTAACTTTGTCAAAACTTTAGAACAAAAAAAATTGTATTAATATGTATCCAGCAGAATTAGTACTGCCAATGAAGGCAGAATTAACAGACAATGGTTTTGAAGAGTTGCTGACACCTCAGAAGGTAGATGAAACTCTGAGTAAAGAGGGTACTACCCTGGTGATGATCAATTCAGTATGTGGTTGTTCTGCAGGTTCTGCCCGTCCGGGTGTATTAATGGCCGTAGCGCACAGTGAGAAGAAGCCGGACAGGCTGACTACCAGCTTTGCAGGTTTTGATACGGCAGCAGTACAGCAGATCCGTACACACCTGTTGCCTTATCCTCCGTCTTCACCTGCTATTGCGTTGTTTAAAGATGGACAACTGGTTCACTTTATTGAGCGTCACATGATTGAGGGCCGTCCTGCCCAGATGATTGCGGCTAACCTGGTGGATGCGTTCGAACAGTATTGCTAAGACGTTATATTGATCATAATTCCTTTTTTTACTGCACTTATATTATTACCTTATTATTATCTGTGCATTATAAAGTGGAAAAAGGAATTATGATTTGGAATTTGCAATTTTTACAGCTTACTTTGGTGGTTTGATTTTCCTTTTTGACTAATTCGGCTTTGTTCATAGGAAAATTCAGATCACCAATTTTATTTGGCTATGTATCCTAATTTATATTACGCATTCAAGGACCTATTAGGAGTAGAGATCCCTTTCTTTAAACTTTTCCAGACATTTGGTTTTTTTGTGGCTATCGCTTTCCTGGCGGCTGCTTACGTGTTAACGAGCGAGCTTAAAAGGAGAGAGAGGATGGGGCTTTTGATCGGTATCCCGGAAAAGGTGATTGTAGGCAAGCCGGTAACAATGACCGAAGTATTCGGACATGCCCTGCTTGGATTTCTTCTCGGTTTCAAGATACTGGGAATAGCCTTTGAGTGGGCGGATGCTTCACAGGACCTGCAATCATATATCATGTCCGGCAGGGGAAATTTACTGGGCGGTCTTATCCTGGGTGGTGTTTTAGGATACCTGAAATATGCGTCCGGGAAAAAGCAGGCATCAGCCAAACCGGAAGAGAAGACTATTACTATAATGCCTCATCAGCGTGTGCCTGACTTTACAGTAATGGCAGCTATTGCCGGTTTGCTGGGGGCCAAGATATTCCATAACCTGGAGAACTGGGGCGATTTTGTGAAAGACCCCATTGGTGCGTTGCTGTCCTTCAGCGGATTGACATTCTATGGTGGCCTGATCCTCGCATCTATCGTCATTATATATTATGCCAACAGCAAAAAGATCAATGTACTGCATCTTATAGACAGTGCGGCTCCGGGGTTGATGCTGGCCTATGGCCTGGGCCGTATGGGATGTCATTTTTCAGGAGATGGCGACTGGGGCATCTATAACAGCAGTTATATAACAGATGCCAGTGGCCATGTACAGCTGGCAGACCCTTCAAAGTTCCAGGAAGTAGTGAAAGCCAGTGAGCAGTTCTTTGCCCGGCAGTATGGAAGCCTTGAGCATATTCCACATGCGCCTTTTGCCAAACCCGGCGCATTGAGCTTCCTGCCGGACTGGATGTTTGCATACGGTTATCCACATAACGTGATCAATGAAGGAGTACAGATGGCAGGATGTGGAGGTAAGTACTGTAATGTACTGCCCATAGCCGTTTATCCTACGCCGTTATATGAGATCATTGCCTGCCTTTTACTATTTGCCGTATTATGGAGCATCCGTAAAAAAGTGACCATACCGGGCGCAATATTTGGTATTTACCTGGTATTGAACGGGGTAGAACGTTTCTTCATTGAAAAGATCAGGGTGAACACCAAATATGATATTTTCGGATTTCATCCCACACAGGCTGAGATCATCTCTTCTTTAATGGTAATAGGCGGGGCTGTATGGATCTGGTATTGCCGTAAATTGCAAAAAGCGGTTAAACCAGTATCCTGATCATGCAACGTCATTCTACTTTAGTGCCCTTATCGAAAGAGCACCAGCGACTGTTATTTGTGTGCCGTTATCTGAAAAAAGATGCTGCTCCCTTTGAGGGCTTTCCCCTCGAAACTGAAGCAAAACTGGCATACATTGTAAAAGTATTCCAGGAAGTGATGGTGCCACATATCCAGAAAGAGGAATATCTTTTCGAGATATGTACCGGCCGTCACCCCGAAATAGATCAGCTGATAGGGGAACTGATCCAGGAACATCAGCATATTTCCCGCATGTACAGCGCCCTGACCGTCACTACAGATATGATAGCTGCTATGGACCTGCTTGCCAACAGTCTTGAAAACCATATCAGGAAGGAGGAAAGGGAATTTTTTGAGAAACTGCAGTCCTACCTTCCGGAAATACTGGACAACATTCACTGGAAATAAATTGCTGATAATATAACTGTTTAAGGCGCTGCCACATGGCAGCGCCTTATTTTTTTGCAACAAAAAGATATCTCACTCGTCTTTCTATAAACTTTTTACCAATCATCCCTACCTGGTGACCGCTTATGTAAAACTATGTACTATGCAATGCACAATACCTACCTTTACACTGTAGTTGTTTAAGAAAGGTTCTGTATTAGTAAAGGTTCTATTAGCTGACTAGAGATTCTTAAACAGATTATTATAAATTTAAATCCTCCTTATATGAAGACTATTGCTACATTGTTGACCTCCTTTATGCTGATTTTAGGTGTTGAAAGCACCCAAGCGCAGAGCGCCCCCCCGGTAAAAATTTCCGGTAAAGTGGTAGAGGCAGGTGATAAACCTGTGGAATTTGCCACTGTTACTTTATTAAAAGCCCAGGACTCCTCCCTGGTAAAAGGAGCTATTGCTGATATTAATGGTCAGTATGAATTTGAACAGATCAAACAGGGTAAATACCTGGTAGCGGCCACTTATGTAAGCATGACAAAAGCTTACAGCAAACCTTTTGAAGTAAAGGGAAATGGCCCGCTTAACCTGGCAGCGCTGACACTTGCTGCCGATACCAGGAGCCTGAAAGAAGTAAATGTGACCGGCAAGAAGCCATTTATTGAACAAAGGGTAGATAAAATGGTGGTGAACGTTGAGAACAGTATAGTAGGCGCCGGTGGTACTGCTATGGAAGTGCTGGAGAAATCGCCCGGTATTTCAATAGATAAAGACGATAATATTACCCTGAAAGGAAAAAACGGCGTTGTTATCATGATAGATGGCAAGCTAACCAATATGAGTTCCCAGGATGTTGCCCAGCTGCTAAAAAGTATGCCCAGTAGTAATATTGAGCAGATAGAACTGATTACCAATCCTTCCGCCAAATATGACGCAGCGGGCAACGCCGGGATCATCAACATCAAACTGAAGAAAAACAGAACAGTAGGTACCAACGGTAGTGTTACTATTGGAGGCGCCTATGGACTGACGCCCAAATGGAGCGGAGCGCTAAACCTGAACCACAGGAATGAGAAGTTCAACCTGTATGGTTCCTATAACTATAATCACCGGGAAAACCGCCAGAACCTTGGCGTGTACCGTTCCGGTATGATAGGTGATAATTACACAATATACGACCAGCATAATACCAGTTCCTGGAAAAGCGATTACCAGGGTGCAAAAGTAGGTGTGGATTATTTCATCAATAAGAACCATACTATAGGTATAATGGCAGACGTAGCGCGTATGCCAAAAGAAAGACCAGCTAATTCTATAACCCTTATTGGTGACAGGGAATCAGTGGATTCCACCCTGAGAACGAAGACTGTCAGTAACGGTAACTGGAAAAGGTACGCGTATAACATCAACTATAAAGCCATACTGGATACTACAGGGAAAGAGCTGAATGTAGACCTTGACTATGCACGTAATGTTGACAGGAACAACATTCAGATCTACTCAACCATGTGGGATGCCATTGGTAAGGATTATATGCGCGGAGATACTATCCGTAACAACCAGCCTAATACTATCGATATTAAGACCGTGAAAGCAGACTATGTACATCCGCTGCGTAACCAGGCAAAGTTGGAAGCAGGTTTCAAACTGAGCTTTGTTGAGACAAACAGTGATGTGCGTTATGATTCACTGCGTCACAGCAACTGGATCTATGACACGAACAGATCTAATCATTTTATCTACAAAGAGAATGTCAACGCTGCATATATCAACTTCCACAAGCAGTATAAGAAGCTGGGTCTGCAACTGGGCCTGCGTGGAGAGCAGAGTAATGTGAAAGGAAATTCGGTGACCAGGAATCAGGTAACAGATACCACTTACTTTAACCTGTTTCCCAGCATATTTGTAAGCTACAATGCTTCAAAAGATCATGTACTGGGAATTTCATACAGCCGCCGTTTACAGAGACCAAGCTATGAAGATCTGAATCCGTTCGAGTACTACCTGGACAAGTATACCATTGCTGCGGGCAATCCTTACCTGAAGCCGTCTTACTCCAACAGTATAGAGCTGACGCATACTTTTAAGCAGTTCCTCACCACCTCTGTAGGCTATACGCATACCAAAGACAAGATCACCCAGATAATAGAGGCTGATAAAGACCCGGTGACAGGCGATACTACCATTCTGCGCTATAAATACCTGAACGTAGCAAAATCAGACCTGGTGAACCTGAACGTGTCTTTTCCCTTTCAGATCACTAAATGGTGGAACAGCTTTACTTACCTTTCCGGCTACTACAACAGGTTCCAGACAATGGCTGATAACCGGTTAGTGACTGTTTCCGGAGGCGGGTTTATGGGACGTACCCAGCAGACATTTACATTGCCCAAGGGTATTACAACAGAGCTTAGCTTCTTCTATATGTCTCCCCAGATCGCAGAAGAGGGTTTATTCAGAATGAAGCCCATGTATGCTATGGACTTCGGTGTGTCAAAACAGGTGCTGAAGAAAAAAGGCAGTCTGAAACTGAATGTGAATGACGTCTTTAATGTTCAGCGTTTCCGTGGCACATTTGAGAATGCAGGACGTACAACTGCCGTGAACAGTAAATGGGAAAGCCGTCAGGTAAGATTATCCTTCACTTACCGTTTCGGTAACACCAACATCAAGGCAGCACGTACCCGCAAGACCGGTCTGGAGGATGAACAAAGCCGTGTGAAGGACGGCAACTGATATATGACCTATTTTTTAGGTATATATAAGGATGGAAGGGACGTGACCTGTTCTCAGGTTGCGTCCTTTTTTTAATTCTCAATTATTTGTAAATCAGTCGTATAGATAGCCAGATAGGCCTTTGCCCCAAAAAAAGTTTTTCTCTGTGCAACTTTTTCCTGAAATAATGTCTTTATAATGCAAGCATTAGCCAACAACTTGAACAATACAACCATAACAGACCACCTGGTGTCCCGGTGTAAAAAGGGAGATGTGCACGCATTCCGTGAACTGTATAACGCCTATTCTGCGGCAATGTACAACATCTGCCTGCGTATGACAGGGAATACGGCTGATGCGGAGGATACTTTGCAGGAGGCGTTTATGCAGGTATTCAGGAATATAGAACGGTTGGAGAATGCGGGCAGTGTTACCGCCTGGATCAAGAGGATAGTGGTGAATCATTGTCTGAGCCACCTGAGAAAAAAGAAAGTATATTTTGAAGAAGTGGATAATATAGATGTGGGAGATGAGGATGGCGCCGTGGATGAGGACAGTTTTGCCTGGACGGTGGCAGCTATCAGGGATGCGATACATGTGTTGCCGCATGGTTACCGTACTGTGCTCAACCTGTACATATTTGAGGAGTATTCACACAAGGAGATAGCAGCAATGCTGGATATTTCAGAGTCTACAGTTAAAACACAATATATGCGGGCAAAGGACAAAGTGAGACAGATCGTTAAACAAAAAAATGCAATACGCTGATGCCGGAAAAGAGTTTAGAAGATTTTATCAGGCAACACCGTTCTGCCTTTGAAGAAGAAGGCCCCCCTCCGGGGCTGTGGACGCAGCTGGAAAAGGAGCTGCATCCACCGAAAAAGAACAAGGTGATACAGATGCTGGGGCGTCACTGGTTAAAAGCAGCAGCCATACTGGTATTGGTAGTGAACAGTGTGATGATCATTCAATTCCTGCAAATGAAAAAGGCGCAGTCATTGAAGAACATATCACCGGAGCTGCAGGAAGCCAGCATGTATTACACTACGCAGATAGAGCAGCGGCTGGAAGCTATCAGGGTTTATCCTGCTTCTGTATTGGGACTGGATAGTGCCGCAAGAAAAGAACTTGAGCTGCGTAATGATACATACCAGCTCCTGGAGGCTGAGCTGATACAGAATCCGGGTAATGAACGCATCAAAGCAGCTATGGTACGTTATTACCAGCTAAAACTTGACCTACTGGACAAAATATTAGACGAGCTGAGAACCAAACAGCCCGTTAGACAAAAGCAATCTGAATATGAAAGAGAGATTTAAGATACTGTTATTATTGTTGTTTCCTATACTGGCTTTCGGCAAAAAGGGAGATAGTGAATTTAAGCAGACTATCGTAAAAGAGTTCAATGCAGGCAGCTCAACAAAGTTAAGCGTAACAAACAAGTATGGTAAGGTTGTTGTGCATACCTGGAGGAAGAACCAGGTGAAAGCAGTGATAGTTATTACCGGCTTTGGTAAGAGCGTTGAAGAAGCGCAGGCTATCACCAAAATGGTAGAGATAGGTGCAGAAACACCGGGAGATGATATAGTGCTGCGCACCAATTACAATACGTCTTCCGGTAACAGGTGGTTTTCCTGGGGCAGCAAGAAGAATTCAAAAGACTATGTGAATATTGATTATGAGCTTTTCGTTCCTGAGAAAATGGAAGGGCTTGAGCTTGATAATAATTTCGGAGATGTGATCACAGATGTGCTTTCTTTCCCTGCCTGGATCAAAATGAACTATTGCAGCTATGATATAAAGGAAGCGCAGCAACCGCTTGAGCTGAATATGAATTACTGTGATAAAGGATGGATAGGAAAGGCGGAATCTGTGACTATAAAAGCTAATTATTCCAATGTAAAAAGTGATGCCATCACTTCACTTACCATAAGATCTAACTACAGTGATTTTACAATAGGCACAGTTGGTAGCTTATCAGTAGCGGCCAATTATGATGAATACAATGTTACTAAAGCCGGATCTGTAACTGCCAGATGCAACTATACAGATTTTCGTATTGCAGAATTACAGACAACGGCCAGTGCCCGGATGACGTATGGGAATTTTTCTGTAAAGACATTGACCAACGGTTTTAAGGGTGCAGATATGGACCTGACCTATTCTGATGTGAAGTTGGGAGTGCCATTGCGTCTTCCGGTGCAGATCAGGGTGCAGCTGACAAATGGCAGTGTGCGTACGGGCGAGCTTAGTATGAAGACAGTCAGCAATATCAAAAAGAACTCTTCGTTATCATATTCTGCCATTACCACCGGAGGCGATGAGCGGTCGCCGGAGATCAATGTACGTGGTGTGTACAGTGACGTAAACCTTGGCGGTAACTGATTTTTAAACCCATCAGAAATATCTTATTTAAACTAACAGCAAAATCCTCTTTTATGAAAACACAACGTATGAGTTGGTACCTCGGGGTATCATTAGCCCTTTCTTTGTTCATATTCTCTGCCTTTACAGTGGCCGGTTTTAATGAAAAAATAAAAGGAAACGGGAATATTAAACAGGAAGCACGTACAGCAGGATCGTTCAAAAGCATCAGTACGTCGGGCTCATATAACGTATATATACAGCAGGGTAGCGGACATGACATAAAAGTAGAAGCGGATGACAATATTCTGCCTTATATCGTTACAGAAGTAAATGGTAATACGTTGGATATCCATACAAAGAGAGGATATGATGTCCGCCCAACGAAGAGCATTAATATCTATGTTACCATGGATGAAGTAGAGAGACTGACTTCAAGCGGTAGCGGCGGATTCTATGGTAAGGGAGCATTAAAAGGAGGCAATGTGGCTTTTTCTTTCAGCGGCAGTACCATTGTAGACCTGGACATCAATGCTTCCAAGCTGAAGGTAGAGTTATCCGGTTCTACCCGTCTGAATCTGAAAGGGGCTATTGCAGCAGTAGATTATGATATTTCCGGTTCCGGTCATGTAGAGGCGCTGGAACTGCAGTCAAGCGATGTGGATATTGACATTTCCGGCAGCGGCAGGCTGGACGTAAATGCAGAGAAGAAGCTGGCTGTCAGCGTTTCCGGATCAGGAACTGTACGTTATAAAGGATCTCCCAGCATTAACCAGTCTTCATCTGGCCAGGCAAAGGTGATCAAAATAGATTGATTTTAGTTGTTGGTCGCTTGTAAAAGTGACCTGTTGCCGGAGCAATCGCGGCAACCCACCCCGGGTATGGTCCCGGGGTTTTTTATTACTCCGTACTATTCACTAAATTTGCTGTCCTAATCATAAAAAATAACAGATCATGCCATCCTTTGATATTGTTAGCAAAGTGGACACACAAACACTTGATAATGCGGTGAATACCGTAAAAAAAGAAATTACCAACCGGTTCGATTTCAAGGATTCACATGTGAATATGGAATTGAATAAAAAGGACCTGGCCCTGAATGTGGAGGTAGAGAGTGACATGAAGCTGACGCAGGTGATAGATGTACTGATCAGCCGTACTATGCGGCAGGGATTGGATGCCAATATCTATGATCTGAGCAAGGAACCTTACCAGAGTGGAAAAGTGGTGAAAAAGGAGATCCCGGTAAGGAATGGTATTAAGCAGGAGGATGCCAAGAAGATCGTGAAGCTCATAAAAGACTCCGGTATTAAGGTACAGGCTGCCATTATGGATGATATTGTACGTGTGACCGGTAAGAAAATTGATGATTTGCAGGAAGTTATCCAGAAAACCAAGGAAGCTAACCTGGGAATACCCCTGCAGTACGTAAATATGAAGAGCTAAAAAATATTTTAAGATACAGGCGTTGGTTTAGAAATTAATTCTTACCTTTGCAGCCTGTATTAAATATATTGGTATGAAACCAGGCATGGCATTCATCATGCACAAGAGGAATGAATATGCAGGGTTGCATCTGGTAACAAAAAGAAAATTAATATTCAGATGAAACAGGGAATCCATCCGGAAAATTACAGATTTGTAATATTCAAAGATATGTCTAACGGACATACTTTCTTAAGCCGTTCTACCGCTCCTTCCAAAGAAACCCTGAAGTGGGAAGATGGTAATGAGTATCCGTTAATCAAGCTGGAAATTTCCAATACTTCTCACCCTTTCTACACTGGTAAGAACGTGTTGGTGGATACAGCAGGTCGTATCGACAAATTCAACAAACGTTACGGTAAGAAATAATCTACCTTTCGAAATAATTTTCAGGAATCCCATCGGCATTTTCGATGGGATTTTTTATTTTTATCCCCTTATGAAGCGGAATTACATTCTTTTCGACACACCCGCGCGAGACTTGTTATATCCCTTCACCCATACAAGACCGGTTGCAGCGTGCCGTACAGGCATTCTTACCATCCGGGAAAAATGGGAGCGCTGGCTGAATGCCGGTACCAGCTATCTTACAGTTACTCATTTACAACAAAAATACCCGCTTTACAATCCTGGTGAGCCAGCCGTGAACGTGCTGATCAGTGGTCATTTACTGCCTGATGCCACACTGACGGAAGCTGTCAGGGAACTGAAGGTTGGGCAGTCGCTCTACAAGGACGACTATCTTCTGGCAAAGGCGGTAGAAGGAACGGACCCGGAGGAAGCAGGAGAGAAAGTGGGGTATGAGGGACCTGTGAAGATACTGAGTATGCCCTGGGAGATCTTTCTATGGAATGACCAGGCTATACGGGATGATTTTAAGCTGCTGACTGCGGGTAGGATTTCTGCACCGATTCCCGCAAGCAACCGGGTTACGGCGCCTGAGAACATTTTTATAGAAGAAGGCGCTGTTGTAGAGCATAGTATCTTAAATGCCGCGACGGGGCCAATATATATAGGTAAGGAAGCGGAGGTCATGGAAGGATGCCTGGTACGGGGGCCGCTGGCCCTGGGCCAGAAGGCAGTGCTGAAAATGGGAACCAGGGTGTACGGAGCTACAACGCTGGGTCCATATAGTGTGGGAGGAGGCGAGATCAAGAATGTGGTGATGTTCGGGTATTCCAATAAAGGACATGACGGTTACCTGGGAGATGCTGTGCTGGGAGAATGGTGTAACCTGGGCGCCAATACTACCTGTTCCAACCTGAAGAACAATGGCAGTGCCGTGAGGATCTGGATAGAGGCATTAAAAGAAACCCGGCCGGCAGGACAGAAGTGTGGAGTGCTGATGGGGGATTATAGCCGCTGCGGGGTGGGGACCATCCTGAATACAGGCACTGTAATAGGCGTTTCCTGCAATATCTTTGGGGGCGATTTCCCGCCAAAGTTCGTCCCTTCTTTTTCCTGGGGAGGAGCAAACGTACTTGAGCCGTACCGGCTGGACGAGGCGTTGAAGGATGCCGCCGTATGGATGAGGTTTAAAGGACAGGAGCTGGGAGAAGCGGAGGCCAGCCTGCTTAAAACAGTTTTTGAATCGGTATAAAACATTTGTATACAGACGTTAAAAATTAATATAGCGAATAACATGAGAAAGAAAATCGTTGCCGGCAACTGGAAAATGAACCTGACCCTGGCGCAGGCAGAACAACTGATCAATGACATTCTGCAGGCTGGTCTGCGTTTACAGGACGGACAGGAAGTTGTGGTTGCAACTCCGTTTCCTTACCTGTTAAAGGCAAAGGCATTACTGAAGAACAATCCTGGTTTTTATGTAGCAGCCCAGAACTGTGCATCTGAAAAATCGGGCGCATATACAGGTGAAGTATCTGCAGAGATGTTACAGTCTATCGGAGTAGATTATGTGATACTGGGCCACTCTGAAAGAAGGGAATATTTCCAGGAAAGCAATGCTATACTGGCAAAGAAGATAGATCTCGCGTTAGCTAATGGCCTGAAGCCGATCTTTTGCTGCGGAGAGCCGCTGGAAGTAAGGAAAGCAGAAACCCAGAATGAATATGTTGCAAAACAACTGGAAGAAAGCCTGTTCCATCTTACTGAAGAGCAGTTGAAGAACGTAGTGATTGCTTATGAGCCTATCTGGGCTATTGGTACCGGTCTGACTGCCAGCGCTGCACAGGCACAGGACATGCACGCTTATATCAGGTCGCAGATAGCTGCCAAATATGGCAGGGAAGCGGCTTTACGTACTACTATTCAGTATGGCGGCAGCGCAAAACCTTCCAATGCCGGTGAATTGTTTGCCTGCCCAGATGTGGACGGTGGATTGATCGGAGGCGCGTCCCTGGTAGCAGCTGATTTTGTTGCTATCGTAAAGAGTCTTGCGTAAATTATTAGCAAATAAATGAAAGGCCACTGTCTGAAATGCAGGACAGTGGCCTTTTTGTATGTAAAAATGCCGGCCGTTAAAAAAGTTAGTAATATTTGCTAAATAAATTAGTATTTCTGAATAAAGTTTGTATATTTGTAATGTCAATAGTCAAATAACCAATACACTTTTAAGTTTAAAACTTACTTGGTTATGCAAACAAATAACAACATTGCATTCGAACAGGAAACATTATATGATTACCTGCTGGTAGTAAGTCCCAGTACCAGTATTACCAATGATGTAACAGCATTAAAAAAGCTGATAGCACAGGAACTGGGTATCTATGGCAGTCGTTTTTCCAGGGCGCATATCAGTCTTTTCCGTTCTGTATTCCCTGAAAGGTTCCAGGAAGATTTTGTCAGCCTGCTGGATAATATAGCCAGGAAGCAATCCGGTTTTACGCTTTATACTTCTAAATTTGATCATTTTGAGCATGGTCCGGATAAGCGTACTATATATATCAATGTTGCGAATCCCAAGCCGCTTGAAGAACTGCACAGGAAGATCCTGCAGGAGTTTGATATAAAACCTGCATCATTCAAACCACATATTACATTAGCCAGGGCAATCAGTACGCCGGAATTTAACCAGGTGTATGATCATTTCCATAACCAGGTATTTGTGCGCAGCTTCCAGTGCAAAAGCTTCATGCTGCTGCGTAAACCTGCAACGGGCGGGCATTATGAGCCTGTGAAGGAATTTACTTTTGGAGATGAAGCTGTTCAGCAGGAAAGAACACTTTTCAATTACGCCGCGTAAGAGAAATATTATTACCGGTCTGAGTCCATATCTGTTAACCCCCGGGATTCAGAAGAGATAAATTGCGCTGAATTATATTTTGCAGTGTACCGGTTTAGTTTTTTAAAATTCTGAACTGTAATAGCTGCGTCAGAGATTAATTTTTCTTTCCCGGGCGCTGTTTGTAGTTTTGGTAGGTAATGTACTTTACTCATCTATTATTACATCGCGCATATGGAAAAGATACATAAAGAGATCGTGGTGAAAGGAAAGGTGCAGGGAGTATTCTTCAGGGCCAGCACTAAAAGTGCTGCAGAAGAGCTTGGAATTAAAGGAGAGGTAAGGAATTTGCCGGATGGTAATGTCTGGATAGCAGCAGAAGCGGAGGAGAATAAAATGGAGGCTTTTATAGCCTGGTGCAGACAGGGGCCTCCCCTGGCAAAAGTGGCAGAGTTACTGATCACAGTCGGTCCGTTACAACATTATACAACGTTTGAGGTTGCCCGTTAACAGGTTGCTTCTATACTCTATCTATATATAAAGAGGGTGTGTCAATTCTTTGATACACCCTCTCTTTGTTCCTGCTTGTCTGTTAATGACAATTTGGTGCTGAGTGATTTATCCAGCGCGGCTTTAGGCACTATAATGGTGATAGTGTTAATAGCAAAATAAGGCACTGATACGCGCACAAATCCTGCAAAAGGACCGGAACCACTGCCATAGGAGTTCTTCACTATAAAGAACTCTTTACCTTGTTTGCTCTTTGCAAAGCCGGTGATATGCATGAGATGGTCATCCTCAGTGATCAGCTCTTCATACAATTGCTGCCGTTCTTCCTGTGAATATTTCTTCTCTTCAAGGTCAGGATTGATAGCGTTGCCTTTGGTGAGTGAGTCGTAAGCGGGGCGTAATGCGTATCCTTTACCTACCATCCATCCCCGGTTACTTACATCTGTATCCCATAGTACAGTATATCCTTTCTGAACAGCATTTTTTGTAATACTGATCATTTCATTCAGTGGAATATTATAGTACGCGCCATTGGAGAAATTATCGGGCACTTCGACTACAAAAGAGCTATAGAAAGGATGATCTGTAAAGGAAGTAAGACTTACATAATCATCAGGATTAAATTTCACGACTTCTTTTGCAAAGGTCTGTGGCGTATATATTTTTCCCTGCCAGGTGAATTTAGAGGGCGGAGCTCCCAGGTATTTGTCGAGAATAGCTGTAAAACCTGCTTTCCAGTTATCAGGAATAGGCCTTTTTTGCTTCAGGACATTATCCAGGTAAGTTTTGAGCGCAGCTATCATTTCGGTATGATCATGCGAAGTGCGGCCATCTTTAAGCCCATTGTAGATACTTTCGGGAATAATACCGTAAGTGGAAACGGAATGAAGTACATCATGCCCCAGGCCACCTTCATCGAAACGGGCGTACCCCTGGCGGTGAATGTAATTTTCCGCTTTCTCTATGTAGATATTGCGTACTGTGAACATTTCTGACAGGTCGAGAGAGGGTTGCCCTTTGCGCAGGCATTCCGATTCTATCATGGATGTTGTGGAAAAGCACCAGCAGGTACCTGTGAGCGCCTGGTTTTTGACAGATGTGGCCACATTGTTCTTTAAGACTGTTATGTCCTGTGCATATACCTGCATGGACAGGAACAGGGCTGCTATTGCGCAGTAAGATCTCATGATGATTTGAGGTTTAAGTACTAAAGATAAGTGGAAGTTTCAATAAAAAAGCGCTACTGCTGATGAACGGCAGTAGCGCATAGAATGACGGAAAAAAGGCAATATTTATTTTTCGTTGACTGTGATGTTCAGAATATCTTTTTTACCCTGGATGTAGAGAGTGCTTGTACTCTTAATGAAGCCTGCATATTTTTTCTGTACTTCTGCCGGTTGTTCTACACCATTGATCTTAAGAACGCCGTCTTTATTTTCGATGGTATATCCTTCATCAACATTGATCAGTTTATCTGCCGCCATTTTGTCGATCAGGGTATGATATTTTTCATCGTTAAGCTTTCTTGCGTGGTCTGCTCTGACAGCTGCCTGATGGTTCTGTTGCAGGATGACCTGGTTTTTCTGTATGTTGATCTGTTGTTCTCTTACTTCAGCCTGCGCGCGCCTTACTTCAGCCTGTGCTCTGTCCATTTCCCTCTTGGCATTTGCCATGGCTTCTTTATATTCTTTACTGTTCATTGCGTTGCGGGCCTCATCTATACTTTTTTTGACAGCTTCGGAAGACATGGCAGCTCTTGCACTTTCCATGCCTGCACGCACACTTTCTTCTATTACTTTGGGATCAATATTAGTATCAGTATCCTTGAGACTGTTTTTAACTTCTTCGTTGATCTTATTCCAGTCTATATTTTTCATAGCCTCTTCCACATGCTTGTTGATCTGGTTCCAGTCAATGTTTTTCATGGCGTTATTGACTTCTTTATTGATCTCATTCCAGTCAATATTCTTCATTGCTTCGTTGGCTGCTTCCATGCCGGCTTTTGCCGCTTCTATGCTGGCTTGAGCCTGTTTTTCTGCCTCCAGTTTGGCTTTTCTTGCTGCTTCTGTAGAGGCAGGTACAGTATCCAGGTATTTCTGTGCTGTTTTCAGTGCATGGATAATTACCGGAGTAGTAATAGCAGGAGCTACCGGGTTGATGATCACTGCATGTGTAGTTTTGCGGGGCGTTTCTTTCCTTTCTTCCTTATTGGCGGAAGAAGGATTGAGCCATGCTATGGATACTAATCCAACAGCAATGATCATAACGGCCAGCAGTTTCTGTGTATAGTTAATATTTTTCGTTTTCATTTCCATAATGCGTTTGATGCGGTGAAACAAGTGTTGTTTGTTGTCTGCAGCCGCCATTGCCAGGGCATTGACTGTTAACCGGTATTCTTCCAATGCTACAAGGGCTTTGGCATAATGCAGGGGTTGCACCTTACTTGCTATTACAAGGTCGTCGCAACAGTGTTCCCTTTCAAGGCGGATGTTTTTAGAGATCCACCATACAAAGGGGTTGAAGAAGAGAATGGTTTCAACAATGGATTGGAAAATATTCAGTAGATAATCGTTGCGTTTAGTGTGTGCCAGTTCATGCAGCAGGATGGCTTCCAGCTGTTCTGCCGTCAGGTTATTGAACATGGCTATGGGCATGAGGATAACAGGTTTAAGAAAACCTATCATCACCGGTACTTCGATATGCTGTGAAATGAGCAGTTTTATCTTCCTGGGAATGCGGAGTTGGGCTGCCAGTTTCTCCAGATGTCTTTCCCATACGGGATCAATTGCCAGTACCTGTTTTTGTTTGATCTGCTGCAGCTGTAACAGGTCCATGATCAGTTTAATGGTCATGACTGTAACGCCTGCAACATAGATAGCCACAACTACAGGAAACCACATTTCAAGATTCGGGAACAGCCCGGTCAGTTCTTCCTGGCTGTGGTAGATGACAGGTACCTGTACGGGTACAGTTTGCCTGACGCCTGTTTCTATCATCATCTGTGCGGCTTCCTTAACTTTCCTGATAGCCTGTATCTGTTGTACCAGTGTTACGGTAAACCAGGTAAAGATGCCTGTAAGTGAAATGTAAGAGAGGTTATATTTAATCCCGGAGCTTGCCTGTGGCCATATCAGCAGCACCAGCCTAAGACATGCAAATATGAAGAACGCCTGCCAGAAAGAGTGAAGGAGCGCCCAGCCGAAAGCAGGCACAAGATCTGCCGTGAAAGGGAGTTGTGCAATCATGATAGTAAAATTATGTGCGCCGGGCACAGGTTATTTTTTCTGTTGTTGTTCGATCTGATCCAGGTATTGTTTGATCTTGTCCAGCTCTTCCTGTGAAGAACGGTGATTTCCCAATGCCTGCAACACCAGCTGTGAAGCTGATCCGTTAAACACAGTATCTATCATCTTATTCAGTAATTGCTGCCGGGTATTTTCTTTCGAAATGGCAGCTTCATACACGTGTGTCTTACTGCTGGTATCCCTTTTAAGCAACCCTTTCTCATGCATGATCTGCATCAGCTTGAGAGTGGTTGTATAGCCGGCGTCTTTACTTTTCTCCAGTATTTCATGCACTTCCCTTACAGTTCCTGCACCTTTCTCCCATAATACTCCCAGTATTTCCAGTTCACTTTCTGTAGGCTTTATGTTCTTGGAGGCACTCATTTTATTCAACGATTATTTACTACGAATACTTTCGTAAACAAATGTACGATAGTTTTCGTAATTGCAAAATTTAAAGGGAAAAATTAATGAAAGAGGGGGAGGAGTGGTTATTGGAAAGGTTGAGCGGGGATAAAAAGCCGTCAGCCTGATTACTTGACTTTCAAGCAATCAGGCTGACAGCCAGAAGGAGAGAGAATGATCAGAATTTGCCGGCTTTGAGGCCTACCTGTAAGGATGGGCCGCTAAGTTTGCCATCTGTAATGCCTACGGTACTGCTTCCCTGGATGTATCTGTAGGAAGCGCCGATATCCAGGCGGAGGAATTTGGTGATATTCAGTTCCAGGTTGGCGAAGGGCTCTGCTATGAAGAGACCGCTGCCGTCAGAAAAATCCTCGTCATCGAAATCATCATGCCACTTGCTTCTTCTGCCTACGCCTCCACCACCGATCAAGGTACCTACATTCCAGTGCACCAGCTTGTCTGAATTGTGTACATATTCTGCTACCAGGCCCGTGTACCAGAAATTCAGGTATTCTTTATAGGCGCCTGTATTTACCACCGGCATGGAGATATTGTTAGCAAGTGCATAACCGGCAACGCCCAGCATCCATTTTTTGTTCAGGAATACCCCGCCTTGTGCGCCAACTATTACACCAAGGTTATCGTCAATAGAGGTGAATTTGGTTGTTGCCATGCCATAGCCGCCAATTGATTTGGGCTTACCGGAACCGAATAAGGTTTCGGGTGTGCCATGCTGAGCCCAGGCCTGCTGTGCGGCAAGCACCAGCAGCGCTAGTAAAAGCTTTTTCATAAAAAATGTTTTGTAAAGATTGTTGGAAAGGGCCTGGCTAAAAGATCTGCTTTTAGCCAGGCTGTATAGTAGAAGTTGTGTTACTCTATTACTCTCTGCTTACTGCTTACTGCGGAGGTACCGAACCAGCCCAGTATTTTGGATTTGCCGCCACCCGGCGTTACGTTAACAGCGTTACATCTTACGTTTTCAAGCACTTTGGCGAAAAGTCCGCCATCTTCAAGCTGTTGTTTTACCTGGGTCAGGAAGAAGTGGCTTCCGTAGGTGAGCGAGCGCAGTTTCACTATTACCGTCTCGCCTTTCTGGAAAGGCTTGTCGTATTCTGTGATAGATTCCTGCAGCGGCAAAACGAATGAAGCGCCATCGTCAACGCTCTGGTCAAAATATCCATCAACAGAAAAATCGTCATTTACCCTGTTATAGATAGTATTCCTGTAAGAACGGATCCAGTAGTAGTCAACTCCGCCAGCTATGTCCTTTGCATGGAACTTGGCAAAGTAACCATCTTCAGGCACCAGGTTCTCGTCTTTGGTTTTATACTTGTATGAGATGGAATCTATAGGAGTGATCCTTTTGATAGTATCTATCGCCTCAAAAACCTCTGTTTTATATTCCACTTTCAGACGGTAGGCATGTCCGATCACGCCAATGGTCTGGCTATCTCCCGGGTCATACACATAAGCGGTATCCTTAAAGACGAAAGGATATGAGGTACCTGCCGTTTCATCATAAAGGGTGATAACTGCATCGTTTATAATGGGCGCCGGCGCCTGGTCTGTATATGGTAATGACTGGGTGAATTTTATTACCTGTACACCGGGTTCGTTGGTGATCCATGCGTCCAGTACAGGATAAGATGTTCCTTTTGCTACATTGAGGTCCACTACATCTTCACAGGCAGTGAACCCTGTAACCATCGCTATAAGTATTCCAAGTCGTAATGTTTTCATCTGTATTGTTTTTAGGATGGTTAGAATTTGAAGTTGTAAGTAATACCAGGAATGATGGAACCAATGATAGAGAGGCGTACAGCTTCTTTCTTGTTCTTATCATCCTCGTTCTGCCTGAAGTAGACGGTGTAGGCATTTCTGCGTGCATACACATTGTACAATGAGAATACCCATTCACCTTTCCAGCGTTTCAGTTGTTTGCCTTTCAGTGTGAAAGAGAGGTCCAGTCTATGGAAGGCTGGCAGCCTGTAGTTGTTACGTTTTTCAGTGCTGTTGTATGGAATATCCCAGTCCTGGAATTCCAGGCGGCTATCTGCATACGTAGCTGGTGTACCTGATGCATATACCCAGTTGGCGGAAAGAGAGGTGCGTTTGGTGAAGTCGTGTGTTACCACGAGGTTCAGGTTATGTGTGCGGTCGTAACGGTTCAGGAACCATTCATTCAGGCTGATACCTTCTGTCTGTCTTTCAGAGCGGGACAGTGTATAGCTGATCCAGCCTGTGGTAGCGCCTACTTCTTTCTTTGCCATCAGTTCCAGGCCGTAGGAGCGGCTGTGTGAAGGCAGCAGGTCTGCTTCTATGAGCTGGTTCAGCTGCAGGTTAGCATTATCGATGTAATCCAGCTGGTTTTCCATATTCTTATAGAAAGCCTCTGCAGAGATCTCGTATGTACCGGATGGGGCATCATATACATATCCTACAGTGTACTGGTCGGCCACCTGTGGCTTGATGTTGTTGGTGCTGGGTGTCCAGATATCCAGCGGAGTAGGAGAGGCTGTGTTTGACAACTGGTGCATGTACTGGGTGGTGCGTGCGTAAGACGCTTTCAGTGCGTGGTTGTCGTTCAGCGCATAGCGGGCAGTGATCCTGGGCTCAAGGTAATTGTATGCCTTGATAAGATCGCCGGCACCATATTCTTTCGTGCCAATCAGCCTCCTGCGGATACCAGGTGTTGTATCGTTGTAGTAGTAAGCAGTGCCTTTTCCAAGGAACTGGTAAGCGGAGAACCTTACGCCATACTGTACTCCAAAGCGGCTGCTGGGTTTCCATTCGTGGTCCAGGTATGCCGCTGCTTCAAGACCGTGCTGTTGTGTCATTTCCTTTACTGAAACTTCTCCGGCTTCCGTTCCTGTGCCTTTACCGGGTTTGAAAGTGTAGTAGAGACCCTGTACACCGAAGTGCAGGCTGTTATGTGCGTTGATATAGTAAGTGAAAGCTGGTTTTACCCCATAGTTGATGATATGGGAGGTCCAGCTGTATGCCTGCTCATCTTCTCCTGCTCCTTTTTCAGAGCTGTTGCTGAAATCCAGGCTGTAATCGTAGTTGCTGTAAAGGGTGGTGAGGTTCATGAACAAGCGGTTGTTGAACACGTGGTTCCAGCGTACAGTGGCTGTTTTGTTACCCCAGTTCATATTCACCTGTGTGCCGAAACCGAATACGTCCCTTCCCATGTAGCCGCTTATGAACAGGTTATTGTTCTTATTCAGTTTGAAGTTCACTTTACCCGTGAGGTCGTAGAAATACAACTTGGTATCTTTCATATCGCCTTTCAGGAAAGGTTTCATGAGCACGTCCACATAGGAACGGCGGCCTGCTATGATAAAGGAGGACTGATCTTTCTGAATAGGACCTTCCAGGGACAGGCGGCTGAAGATATTGCCAATACCGCCGTTTGCGTTGAATTTCTGGTTGTTTCCGTCCTTCATGCGTATATCCAGTACAGAAGATGTACGACCGCCGTATTCAGCCGGAAAACCACCTTTAATGAGATTGATGTTTTTAACGGCATCAGGATTGAATACAGAGAAGAATCCAAGCATATGGGTGGAGTTGTAAACCGGCGCTTCATCCAGCAGGATGAGGTTCTCGTCGGCAGCGCCACCGCGTACGTTGAAGCCGCTGGCGCCTTCACCTACGGTATTTACGCCAGGCAGTGTCTGGATAGAACGGAGCACGTCTACCTCACCCATGAAAGTAGGCATCTTTTTCAGCTGTGCAATGTCCAGCCTGTTGATGCTGGTGGTCAGTGTATTTACAGCCTTTTCCTGTTTATCGCCTCTTACGGTAACAGTGCTGAGCTGGCTGCTGGATTTCTCCAGCTTTATGTCCAGCGTTTTATTGCCTTTCAGGGAGACATGCATTTTCATAGGTGCATATCCAATATAGGAGAACTGGATATCATGTTCTCCTGCAGGGAGCGTCAGAGAGTAGAAACCATATTCGTTTGTTACAGTACCCAGGCTGGTGCCCGCTTTGGAAACGGAGATGCCTATCAGGCTTTCACCGTTCTGCTGGTCTTTTACATAACCGCTAACAGTATATCGTTGTTGTGCATTGGCATGTTGCTCCCGCAGCAAAAGCAGGCAAAGGGAGAGCAGCATAATTAACCTTGTCTTCATATCAGGATCTTGTAAGTTTTATTGTGCAGGCAGTTTGAGGATACCTGTTTTTTTGTTCCCTAATATGACGCAGGTAAAAAAGGCTACCCCTAAAAAAGGGTAGAAGAAATTTTAGAAATTTTTAACTAATCGAGTATATCGCATTGATACCCCATCTGTTGTAAAAAACTGATCACCAGTTTTTCTTCTATAGGGGCCTGTTGTGCTACGATTCTTAATACTTTGTCACAATCTTCCATATCTATGCTGCATGTACTGACGTTAAAGTTTGTATAGATAGCCTCTATCACGCTATTCTTATCCAGTTGGGTACTTATATTTGTCCGGAATATTCCGACCATGACTTATATATTAGAGATTTAGGAATATTTTTGTGCAAAGTTGTTTTACTTTGCCCGGATAGCTGTTGCACGAGAGGGATTAAAATTTATATTTAAAGGATTTTTTATGGCATTCCAGATCACTAATGATGCAAGTGAGATTTTGCTGAAAGAAGACTTTCCGTTTCCGATAGAAAAGGTCCAGTCCGGATCTCTTATTGAAGAGGTACAGGACCTTAATTTTGATTTCGGGAACGCTTCTTTCCGTGAGTTTTATTTTGACGGATATCATATAGCATTTGGCGCCGCTAACACCTTTCAGAACCTGCATGTTGAGGTGGATGAGTACCAGCCTTTTGTTTCCCTGCTTTTCCTGATACATGGCCACTTTGAAACCAGCGTGGATGGTGTATACAGCCTGAAGGGCAAACGCCGTTTCATTTCGCTGGAGCATAACCTGATGTATACTCCTCATAAAGGAGAGTATATTGATGTGATGAAGCAAAGCGGACTGGAAATGGTAACGCTTAGTATCTCAAAGGAACGTTTCCTGGAGATGACCATAAATAACGGCCGTGTGCTGGAGAATATGGCGAATATGGTGGCGGGAAACAGAGCGATACTGCTGAACAGGAAAAGTAATCATCCTATTACGGCGCGGATGATGATGATACTGGATGAGATAAGGCTATGTCCGTTTAACGGCGGTGTCAAGAAGTTATATCTTCAGTCAAAGGTCCTGGAAATGCTGGCATTGCAATGTGAGCAGCATGAACGGTTTGAAGAGCTGAAAACAGAAGTATTCACTCTTTCTGCTACAGATAAGGAGAAGATCTATCATGCAAGAGACCTGCTGATCACGCATATGCACGAGCCTCCCTCGTTACAGCAGTTGTCAAGAATGGCGGGTCTGAATGAATTCAAGCTGAAGAATGGGTTTAAACATGTTTTCAGTAATACAGTGTTCGGATACCTGAATGATCATAGAATGGAACATGCCAGGAAGCTGATCCTTACACAGCAGGAATCGATGACAGAGATTGCGGACAAGCTGGGATTCTCTTCTATACAGCATTTCAGCAATGCTTTCAGAAAGAAGTTTGGAGTTAGCCCCAGTAAGATGAATAATTAGAAGATAATTTTTTAAGATACTAAAAAGAGCTTTCGCCAAAGGTGAAAGCTCTTTTTTTATAAGAGGATGTTAGCTGTATCAATAAGCGATTGTGAATCGTGCTTTGATATGCTGTGGCTTTTCCAGCTCATCTATCATAGCGATAGCATAATCGGCGGTTGATATCCTGCTATGGCCATCAGCATCTGTTACCAGCTGATCTTTGCCAAGACGGAATTTGCCGGTACGTTCACCCGGGGCTATTTCTGCTGCAGGACTGAATACCGTCCAGTCAAGATCATTCTGTTGCCTGATCACATAGAATGCTTCGCGGGTAGCCAGGGCTCCGCCTTTCCATTCTGCGGGGAAAGAAGGAGTGTCCACCATCTGTACTCCCGGCGCTACTTCCAGGCTGCCAGCACCACTTACTGCCAGTATGCGTTTAATACCTGCTTTCCTGGTACCATCAATGATAGCGTTTATCGCTGTTACATAAGTAGGTGTATCAAATGAGCTGTAAGAGCTGATAACAGCTTCATTACCCGCTACAGCTTTTGCTACCTCTTCCGCATTGGTAACATCTGCTTTGACAACTTTCAGATTGGGGCTGGTAATGCTGATCTTTTCAGGATTACGCACAATTGCAGTAACAACATGTCCCCTGTTCAGTGCTTCGTTCAAAATAGCTGAGCCTACAAAGCCGGAGGCCCCGATGATGACAACTTTCATGTTCTATCTGTTTATTATTGTTATAAAAAATGTTACAGTTTTAGTAAAAAATTTTAAGACACCAGCCTGGCGCTGAATTCAGCCAGGGTTATATTTTTCAGCTGCTCATAAACAGAGCGGTCTATTTCATTGAAAAGATGGTCCAGTGCGCCATTGATGTTAGCACCTATGGCACAGTTGGGATTGGGAAGGTTAGGAGAGAAGCCAAAGATATGGGTCTCCTTTACCAGTCCGAAGATCTCTGACAGCAGGATGCTATCAGCCGGCCGGGCCAGTTTGCTGCCGCCATTCTTGCCCTCCTTGCCTTCTACAAAACCAGCCTCTTTTAAAGCGGCCAGCTCTTTTCTGACAAGGGCGGGATTGGTATTGAGTGAACCTGCGATCATATCAGACGATAACCATTCTGTTTCAGATAAACTTAACAGGCTGAGAATGTGAATTGATATTGCAAACTTACTTTTTACCATACTGTAACTAAAATAATTACAGTACAAAGTAAGAGGAAATTATTGGAATAAAAAAATCGGAACTGTTCAAAAGAAAGAAAGGGGTTCGCCATTTGGCGAACCCCTTTCTTTAAGAGAATATCTTTTGTGCTGTGCGCAGCTGAAAGAAAAACTAATGTGATTTTTGATGATTCACCTTCGCTATCTGCTCAACCTGCGCCTTTTTCTTCGCCGCTGTTGTATGCGCTGTACCATGCAGCTCTGCAAGAGTAGGCGCTATTACCAGTGAAACAATAGACATCAGTTTGATAAGGATGTTCATTGACGGACCGGAGGTATCTTTGAACGGATCGCCTACGGTATCACCGGTAACGGAAGCTTTGTGAGGCTCTGATTTTTTATAGTATACCTGTCCTTTGATCTCAACGCCTTTTTCAAATGATTTCTTGGCATTATCCCATGCGCCTCCGGCATTATTCTGGAACATTCCCATCAGCACTCCGCTCACAGTAGCTCCTGCCAGGAAGCCGCCCAGTACTTCAGGGCCGAAGATAAATCCGATAATGAGAGGGGTGATCAGGGCAATTGCTCCGGGTACCATCATCTTCCTGATAGATGCCTGAGTGGAGATAGCCACACATTTATCGTATTCAGGTTTGCCGGTGCCTTCCATAATCCCCGGGATCTCTTTGAACTGGCGGCGTACTTCTTCCACCATGCTCATTGCGGCTTCGCCCACAGCCCTGATAGCCAGGGAGGAGAAGATGAAGGGGATCATAGCGCCGATAAAGAGGCCGGACAATACATTGGCTTTGTAGATATCAATACCGCTGATCTGTGCCACGCCAACAAAAGCAGCGAAGAGCGCCAGTGCGGTAAGTGCTGCAGAGGCAATGGCAAAGCCTTTTCCTGTAGCGGCAGTAGTATTACCTACAGCGTCCAGTATATCTGTTTTTTCACGTACTTCTTTGGGCAGTTCGCTCATCTCGGCTATACCGCCTGCATTATCTGCAATGGGACCGAAAGCATCAATAGCCAGCTGCATAGCAGTGGTAGCCATCATGCCGGCAGCGGCGATAGCTACGCCATAAAGGCCAGCGCACTGGTAAGAGCCAAAGATACCGCCTGCCAGTACAATGATGGGCAGCATGGTAGATTCCATTCCTACTGCAAGGCCACCTATAACGTTTGTAGCATGACCGGTAGATGACTGGCGGATGATGGACAACACCGGGCGTTTACCCATGGCGGTGTAATATTCTGTGATGAGGCTCATCAGGGTACCTACTGCCAGACCTACCAGGATAGCGCCTACAACGCCGTTCTGTGTAATGGCTTTAGTGCCTGGCCTGAGTTCAGATGTGCCTTCAATGAAGTCGCGTTTGAGGTAGATAGCTTCTGCGGGCAATATATAATATACCAGTGCCGCACTGGCTATAGCAGATAATATGATAGAGCCCCAGTTGCCCATATTCAGCGCCCGTTGAACGGTACCGGTGTTCAACCCTGCGCTGTCAGAGATACGGACAAATAAAGTGGCTACGATTGAAAATACGATACCGAGACCTGCAATCAGCATAGGAAGCAGGATAGGTGCCAGTCCGCCGAAGTCATCATTGGAAATGGTTTCACTGCCAAGCACCATGGTAGCAAGTACAGTAGCTACATAAGAGCCGAAGAGGTCAGCGCCCATACCTGCCACGTCGCCTACGTTATCGCCAACGTTATCTGCGATGGTAGCGGGGTTACGGGGATCATCCTCCGGAATGCCGGCTTCTACTTTACCTACCAGGTCAGCGCCTACGTCGGCAGCTTTGGTATAGATACCTCCGCCAACGCGGGCAAAGAGGGCTATACTTTCTGCGCCGAGGGAGAAGCCTGTCAGCACTTCAATTGTTTTGATCATTTCAGCGGTGTTGGCGGCGGCGCCAAAGTAGGCTTTCAATACAATGAAGAGTCCACCCAGTCCCAGTACAGCCAGGCCGGCTACTCCCATACCCATTACAGAGCCACCGGTGAAGGATACCTGTAATGCGCGTGCCAGGCTTGTCCTTGCAGCATGTGCTGTGCGTACATTGGCTTTAGTGGCGATGCGCATGCCGATAAAACCTGCGGAGGCCGAGAATACGGCTCCTATAATAAAGGCAACGGCAATAGTCCAGTCTGAATTGTGGTGCGATGCGCCCATATAGCCCAGCAGTAGTGCGGCTATAATAACAAAATAGGTAAGGATCTTGTATTCAGCTTTCAGGAATGCCATTGCGCCTTCTGCAATATACCGGGCAATTTCTGTCATCCTTTCATTGCCGGCCTCCTGGCGGGATACCCAGGCGCTGCGGAATGCTGTAAATAGTAAAGCCAGTAAGCCAAAACATGGAACGAGGTAAACGATATTCATATACGTGATTTTAACAATTCTATAAATATAATCTTTTATCGATTAAGAAGCATGGGGATTAAAGTGGGAAATACCGGGGTTTCTTTATGCATATTTCCGTAGTTCCAGGAATACTTTTCCCAGGAGCCTGATGATGTCTTCCGCTGTCATGGCCTCCTGTGAGCATTCTGCTGCGGCATAGTCGCCGGCCAGCCCATGGAGGTATACGCCCATCAGCATTGCTTCTTTTGGAGCATAGCCCTGCGCCAGCAGGGAGGTGAGTATACCTGTCAGCACATCTCCGCTGCCTCCTTTGGCCATGCCTGCGTTGCCGGTTGCATTAAACCAGACGGACCCGTCGGGAAATGCCATGGCTGTATAACGTCCTTTCAGCAGGATGTTGAGCTGCAGGGCCCGGGCCTTTTCGGATAAGAGTTCCAGCCGCTCTATATCATTGGCGGTTTTGCCGAACAATCTCTCAAATTCTTTTGGATGGGGTGTTAACAGCGACTGTTGCGGAACTTTCCTTAGCAGGTGAGGGGATGCGCCCAGGATATTCAGGGCATCCGCGTCCAGTACCATAGGAGAGTGATAGTGTTCCAGTAGTTTTTCCAGCGCCCATGCTGTGCCGGCGGCTGTGCCCAGCCCGGGGCCTATGCCTATCACTTTATAGCGGGAGGCCGCTTCAGGAGTAGCTACATTATTATGAAATACGGAGCTATGGTCTTTTTGTTCGTCAGTAAGGCACATAGCTGATGGCACGGAGATCTGAATGATGTCGTAACCACAGCGGGGTACGTGGCAGGTAAGCAGGCCTGCGCCTGTATGGAGACAGGCTTTGGCACTGAGCACTGCTGCACCCATCTTGCCTTCGCTGCCGGCTATCAGTAACGCATGGCCGAAGGTGCCTTTATGTGAAAAGGGTTTACGCGGTCTGTAGATATCATGTATATGAGTGGCCTCTGTAACCTGGTAGCGTGCAGGTGTTTGCGCTATATAGTCCGGTAGTAAGCCGATGGAAAGAATATGTACTTCGCCCGTCAGCGCTGCGTTTTCCGGCAGGAGGAAGGCCAGTTTGTAAAACTCGAAGCTCAGCGTGTGATGCGCTTTTATGACGGGCATGTGTGCAGAAGAGGCATCAGCCATCAATCCGGAGGGAATGTCAATAGCAATGACCGTATGTTGATCGTAGTAATGGCTTAGCTGCTCTATAGCATCGGCCATCCAGCCTTCTGCAGGGCGGCTTAATCCTGTACCAAAAATGGCATCGGCAATGAGGGCATTTTCAGGAACGGGAGGGAGGTCTTTTATTTCGTGTACGTGGTGGATACTGTCCGGGTAACGATGCCGGAGGGCTTGGTAATTGGTCGTATGATCGGCAGAGGCATTGGGGCTGTGATGGAGGATAATGGCTTTGGCCTGATATCCGCGGTTTAACAGTAAACGGGTAATGGCCAGGCCATCGCCGCCATTGTTGCCCATTCCACAGAAAATATAAACAGGCAGCTGTTCTCCGTAGTTTTTGCATATCCAGTTGGTACAGGCCATGGCGGCCTTTTCCATCAGATCTATACTGCTGATCGGGGTATGCATGATAGTATATGCATCTGCGTCACGTATTTGTTGTGCTGTAAATATTTTCATAGCCAATATCGCCCGCAGGGCAAAGATTATAAATATAAATAAAAAAAGGCGACCATCTCCGGTTTTATCCGGGGATGGTCGCTCTAAAGTTCTTTTATACTAAAAGATTATCTGAATGTCCATCTTGCAGTAGCTCCACCGATCTGCTCTCCATAGAATTTATGTCCGCCGGTGAAGTTAAAGTAAGGCTTCAGGTCGCCGCTTATAGCCAGAGGTATTTTCTTGAACCTGTATTCAAGACCGATGATACCGTCCAGGCCCGGAGATACGTAAGCACCGTCCCCATGCTCATAGTAGCGTTCACGGTCATAATACCAGCGGTCATATATACCAATATGTGCACCACCGCCGGCAAACAGACGGAAATCCGGTTGTCCCAGCTGCCAGTGATATTCGTACAGGAAGGTAAAGGTAACGTTCTCGTCATGTGCAAAGTTGGAGGCAACAATGCCTTCTATTGCATGAGGACCTTTAACGAAATGTTTGATGGTAAATCCTGCCATCCATGGGTTCACTCTGAGACCAATTCCGGTCTGATAGTTCGTAGCCGATCTTTTTTGTGCATTTGTCTGTACTGTTAAGATTGTACACAGACCTAATAATAACACAAGTTGTTTCATAAATGTATCTGGTTTAAAATTTTTAATGATGGTTTTATCGTCTGCCGAAAGTATATCTTACAGAAATAGCAAAATCAGCGAGATCTGACGATGTGTTGAAGTGAATGGCAGGCTTCCAGTCCAGACTCAGGTTTAGCGGAAATGTTGGGAATGTGTAATCAATTCCTGCAATCCCGTCCACTCCCCCTATAAATTTCACGTTGCCATCTGTTTCTCTGCTTCCCATATGTGCACCACCTCCTATAAACCATGCAAAACCCTCAGTAGTAAGGGCAGAGAGGTCGAAATAGTGCTCATACAGGGCGGTTACGGTAAAGGTATGGGCATAACCGCCGGCTATCGCTTCCAGGCCATTTGCATCGTTCAGAAAATAACGCGCAGTACCGCCAAAAGGTAATCCGAGGCGTAAGCCGGCTTGCAGATTACTTTTTGTCTGAGCATGTGCGTTAAAAACGCAGACTCCAAGCAGCAGGGTTATGAACAGACTTTTTTTCATTGGTTTCGGCAAATGCTTCGCAATAACGGTGCCAAGATACAAATTATTATTTTTTTAATGTAAATGAGTTGTATTTATCAGGGAGATTTTTTATACACCATAAAAAAACGCTCCGGTCTGTAGTGACGGGAGCGTTTATATAAGGTTTAGAAATCCTGATCAGTTTTTGTGGCCGGGGGCTCTTCTTCTTTTATCTTCACATCTCCCATCAGCTCATATTTGCTTTTGGGCCGGCGGCGTATATCCCAGTGGAAATTTTCCAGAAGGGTCTGTTCTACAGGACGTTGTGAAAACGGGTACATGGTGCCTTCCGGATCTTTGATGAAAGTAACATGATGCAGCTCGCCTTCCATGAAGTAAATGTTGATAATACCACTCAGCGTTCTGTTCATGCTGATGAAGGCCTTATCATCGTCCTGGATGTAGTAGATACTTTCGGCATTTCCGTCAACATGCATCCAATCCAGTGATTGACCTGCAAAATATCCTGTTATCTGGTTGCCCTTGATCTGGTTATATAATTCCGGGCCTGCTTCTTTTACGATCAGGCTGTTCTGGTCAAGTAATATTTTATCTGCCTGCTGGTTTTTTGTGTAGAGGAAGATGCTGTCTCCGCTTAGCTGGGTCATATTGGCCCATAATACCGGGTTGCGGTAGAAGCGGAAGATAGAATCTTTGCTGGAATAGTAGACGCTGTCTGCTACGCCCTGCAGGGAGTCGGAGAAGATGCGTACATGATGCCAGGCCATAATATACCGGATCTCGGAAGTGTCTTTTGCTGATGATGTATCAGCATTAATAGCCAGTGGTTGAGGCTGTAACGCCAGCGAGGAGTCTTTCGGGACCACCGCTGTGCTGTCTGCCGCAACAATTGTTATGCTGTCCGGCCTGACCGTTGCGGTACTGTCTGGTATAACGGAGGCAGTGAGCGTGTCCGGCATTGTACCGGCTGTTTTTACAGGCGCCACGGTAATGCTGTCCCGTTTAATAACAGCAGAGTAGAGGGTGTCTGCGGTGAGATACATGGTATCTTTCTCTCTTTCCAGGATCATGAGCGGATGTTGGGTAGCCAGGACGGTTTTATTTACCTGGTTTACCGTTCCATAGTTGGAAAGCAGTGTCATTTTCTGTGCGGTATCGCGGTAGACCATGTTGCCGGTAGCGAATGCCAGGCCGGTACGTTTGTCCATTGTGATCCTGTCTGCCGTGATAGTGGCAGTGCTGTCTTCGATGGTAGGGCGACTGTCAAAATTGCCCTGGCCGGTTTCGGTGTTATAATCGCCGGAAGTAGTATACATGACCGTTTTACCGTCATTGATGGTGGTAGGGGCCATGATAGTGGCAATTTTTGTTTCTGTATTATATAATAATGTATCTGTGGTAAGTGTGTATTCCGGATCTACAAGCAGTACATTATTATTGAAATACACGTCTTTGGTATCAGCATAGTAATAGCCTTCCTGGCTGGTCAGTACGCTGCTGCCGTTCACCAGTTTACCTCCCTGTGTGTAGGTGCCTATCCTGGCGCCCATATCGTATTCCAGCTCGGGGCCGGAAAGGACGATCTTATTGTCAGTAAGACGGGCATTATCCCTGAGCGTGGCTATTTTGGTATTTCCTTCATAATGAAGGTATTCACCATAGATATGAATACTATCTGCCTGGTTAATATGAATATGACCGTAGGCATCCAGTATGTTGGCGGCCCTGTTAATGAGGGCGCTGTCGCAATAAAACAAGGTATTGGCCTGGCGGAAAATGGCGTTACCGATAAACCTGTTCAGCTGTACACTGTCTTTCGTGATCACGTTCAGTTTATCGGATTGGATGATGTGGATCACCCTTGTGGTATCGTCCTTAGTCTCCTGGGCGGAGGCGGGTAGTAGCCAGCCCAGACAGATCCCTGCCAGGATAAGCCCGTATCTTGCTAATTGCTTCTTTTTCAAAATCATAGTGCCTTTGCGGTGTCAGATGGTATGGGCTGTACTTTGGACTTTTTGCCGAACAGAGAGAAATGCACGTACCGTTTTGGATTTATGCGAAGGTCTTCCAGCAGCTTATTCAGACTGTTAAGCGAATTCTGAAGATTGTAATATGCTTTCTTATCGTTCAGGAGCATTCCGGCAGTACCATCGGTGCTGTTCAGCTTAGCAAGCGTTTCGTTGAGGCGTGTAGCCATTTGCTGCAGTTCTGCAAGCGTTTTGTCCAGTTGTCCGTTAGCCAGTGCTGCCGTAGTTTTTTCGGCATTGCCAAGGATAGCTGTGATCTTATCGTTATTATTTTTCAGATTGGCCGTGAGTGATTCCAGGTTATCGAAGGTAGCTTTTACGTTACCATGATCGGGATCCAGCATGTTGTTGAGGGATGCGGAAGTCCTGGTAAAATTGCTCATAGTGGTGTTCAGGTGGCCAATGGCCTGACGCAGGTTACCTTTGGTAGTGGTATCAAAGATAGAATTTACTGTAAGAAGCACAGAATCAACAGATCCCAGTGTGCCTTCCAGTTTTTTCACCAGCGGATTAAGCTGTTCCTTCAGAGCGTCAGTGATGGAACCATCAACTGCTGCGTAGATGGTATCTTTATCTTTAAGATATTCATTAGCGTTACCAAAGTCGATCTGTACAGCTTTGGTGCCGAGAAGGTCACTAGTGATACGTGCTACAGAATTATAAGGGATGTCAATTTTTTTTGTGATCCTGATAGTTACCAATATTTTACCGGCTTTCTGGTCCATGAGGTCAAGGTTAGCCACACTTCCTACTACAAGGCCGTTCACCTGAACTGTGGCAGAGGGCTGGAGTCCGTTCACCTGGGTATATACAGCATAAATAGTCTTACTTTTTGAGAAAAGGCTTTTGCCCTTTAACAAGTTAAAACCCAATATCAGCATTGCGATGGCTAGCGCCGCAAGTACGCCTACTTTGGTTTCGTTCGATACTTTAAACATAGAATACGTTATACGTTCGTGCAAAAATAAACAAAACAATACCAAATCTGATACCGGGTTTTCAATACCAGGGAATAAAGCGGAAAATCTTTGTAAAAGTGTAAGTAGGTTGAGGGAAGGGGCTAATGCAGTGGTGTATTGCAGGGGTAGGATTAACGGCGGGCCAGAGTGTTATCGTTTGGGGATACTACAGAGGCATTCCAGAATCCCGCTTTTTTGGCTTTATTTAGGGCAGTATTGGCTTCTTTTTCAGTTTTGAAACCTTCCCATACATATTTATTGAGTTTTTTCCTGTTAATAACAACGGGTACTCTCCTGATGGTACCACGGAGGTTAGTGAACACTGATGCTGAACGGGTGTAGGTCTTTTCTGTGATCACTAACTGGATATTATAGGAAGAAGAGACTGATTTAGAAGTATTTGAGAATGTATTTGTTTTGGGAGTGATTGCGGCCAGCTGTGTTTCTCCTTCGGGGGATATGAGCACCGCTTTACGGAAGCCCACCTGCTTTGCGCGTCGCAAGGCAGCGGTGGCTTCCGTCTGGGACTTAAAGCCACCCCAGATATATTTATTTGTCTTTTTCCTGTTTATGACGACAGGCACCTTCCGGATAGTGCCCCGTAGTGTATGAAATATGGAGGCGTTGCGGGTATAGGTTTTATCGCTCACCAGCAGCTGTACATTATAATCATAGTCTTTACGGGAGGTAACGGTTTCTTTCTGTTCGTTTTTCCGGGTGCCCTGGTTTTTGGCTATAGTTGCCGGTTTTCTGCCAGCGTTGTTCTTGCCTTTGTTCTTAGTGACAGGGGCAGGGGTGGACTCTGCAGGGGCGGCCTGGCGGTCTTCCGGAGAGCTGTATCTTCCCAGTTCGTCTTTATAGCGTTTGATGGCTTTGTAGATGCAGCTGGCAGCTTCCTGCTGGCCATCGTCTGAGTTCAGGTATTCTTCTTCCTCGGGATTGCTGATAAAGCCAAGTTCCACCAGTACGCTTGGCATGGCGGTAGCCTGCAGTACCCAGATACCTTTCTCGTCACGCTGACGGGCTCCGCGGCTGATACGGCCTACGTTGGTGAACTCGTCTTCAATAAGAGTGGAGAGACGGAGGCTCTGGTCAAAGTATGCGTTCCTGAGGGTGTTTAATAATATAAAGGTCTCCGGATCGCTCATATCCAGTACGGAATTGGCATCTTCAGAATTGGCGTCCAGCATGATAACGGAGCTTTCTTTCAGTGATTCTGTCTTGGCATTGTTCTTTCCCGTTGCCCATACGTACGTTTCAGTACCTTTTGCCGTGCTGGGGGAGGTGGCATAAATGGCCTTCTTTACAGGCACTTTACGCTTACCTTTCTTAACATATACTGTTTTATAGCCGGTTACCCTGCGGGTAGGGCCAGCAGAGTTACAGTGAATAGATATAAAAAGGTCTCCTTTTTCCCTGTTGGCAATAATTGCTCTTTCGTTAAGGTCGGCCCGGAGGGTACCCGCCAGGGCATTCCTGTTTTTACGTGTATACACAACGCGTACATCCTTCATATTGGCCTCGATCAATTTGCCCAGTTTCAGGGCCACATCCAGCACAACTTCTTCTTCCGTAGAATATTTACCGCGTGCACCGGGAGTCTGGGCGCTATGACCGGGATCTATGACAATGGTCCTGAGGGGAGGTTGCTGCTTTCCGCTGATGACAGGGCGATTGGCTGCGTAAAGAATAATACTTCCAAGAAAGATGGCACATCCTAAAAAAATCCAAAATCGGTTCCAGCGCATGACTCAGTTTTTATTATATTTTAATGGGCGTTAGTAGTTTGTTAAATTGTCCGCAGTTCGTAGCTTGTGTTTTGATCCTTAAGCCTTCGGATGTAAATTGAAAGCTGAAAATGATTAGATGCTTTGTTCGGCCTTGCACTCTTTTTCGTTTTACAATTGATAATAATTTGTATAAAATCTTGTAGGTTTGTGCCCGCTTAACACATGCACCTGAATCACAAAAATAATTATAAAAAGTTTTTGCGACAGATATACCTGCTTTTTGCCGGTATAATAATAGTCATTCCTTTTATTATTAACGCTGTTGCCAGTCCCACGCCAGATGGCTCCTTCCTTTTTAACAAAAGTTTCACAGATACGGTGCCTGCCGGCAAAGTTCCTGATTCTTCAAAGGTAAATACCATCAGGGACACTTTGAAACCTGTTAAGGCAAATCTGCCCTCTACAGACAGTATTCCTGCGTATACAGACAGTACGGGGACCGACAGCCTTCATTTAAACGGGCCTAAATTGTCTAAAGACAGCCTGGATGCGCCTATTACCTATAAAGCGAAGGACTCTATCATACTGGTGGTGCCGGACAAAAAGTTCTACTTCTATGGAACGGCCAATACCAAATATAAGAAAACATCCCTCTCTGCAGAGCGTATGAACTACAGCCAGAGCACCGGCATCATGGAGGCTACCACAGCTACGGACACCAGTGGTAATCCTTATGGCCGCCCGCAGCTGGAAGACGCCGGTCAGGCTTTTGATTCAGATACCTTAAGATATAATATCAATACCCAGAGGGCCAAGATCTACCATACCCGCTCCCAGTACGGAGAGGGGTACGTGCATAGCGAACAGACCAAAAGGGCCCCTGACAACAGTATTTTCGGCTTCAGGAACGGGTATACCACCTGTAACCTGGATACCCCGCACTTCCAGTTCAGGGCCCGTAAGATAAAGGTGATACCTGATAAACTGGTGATTTCCGGTCCCGCTAACCTGGAAATTGAAGGGGTACCCACACCTTTATTTATACCTTTTGCCATATTCCCTATCACCCACGGACAGGCTTCCGGTATCCTGGTACCTGGCTATGTGGTGAATGCCCAGAAGGGTATGGGCCTGGAAAATGGTGGTTATTACCTGGGATTGGGGGATAATATGGACCTGACCATCCGTGGGGATGTATATTCTTACGGCAGCTGGTCGCTGACAGCCAGCCCTACCTACCGGAAACGCTACCATTATAATGGTGGTATGACGCTCAGCTTTGCCAATACCCGTTTCGGAGACCCGTCGGTAAAGACTGAGTTTAGCCGGTCACGTGACTTCCGTGTTACCTGGAACCATAGTATGGACAGCAAGGCCCGTCCTGGCGTAAACTTTGGCGCCAGCGTGAACTTCGGTACCTCCAGTTATAATACGTACAACGTTTATGACTACTCTACACGCGTAAATAATAACATCGGTTCCTCTATCACGTTCTCCAAGACATGGCAGGGAAAGCCGTATAACTTTACAGCCGGTCTTACACACTCTCAGAACCTGAGTACGCGTGATGTAAGTATATCTTTTCCCGCGGCTACATTTACAGTAAATACGCTGTATCCTTTCCAGCCCAAGGAAGTGGTAGGTAAGGCTAAATGGTATCATAAGCTGGGTATTGGGTATACTACTACGCTGGCTAACAACGTGACTTTCAAGGACTCTGTTTTTGGTAAGTCAAAGATGTTTGACGCCTTGCAGTCAGGAATGAAACATAATGTACCTATTTCGTTCTCTATACCCGTTATGAAGAACTTTACGCTTTCACCAGGTGTCAGTTATGCGGAATACTGGTATACCAAAAAGACTATCCGTACCTGGAATGATACCAAGCGTGTAAGTATAGACTCCGTGGGTGGTATAGATACTACATACCAGGCTGGTTTCTTTGCTGCCAGACAGGCAAGCGCCAGCATATCGCTTTCTACAGCTTTGTATGGTATGTACCAGTTTGGTAAAAATTCCAAGATCAAGGCTATCAGGCACGTAATGAGGCCTACGCTGAGTGCAAGTTATCAGCCTGACCTGGCCAGAAGTGCGTATTACGATCTGAGATATAACAGGGGTGGGGATAGCATCAGGCAATCATATTATACCAGTTCATCTGTGGGTGTACCTTCTGAAGGACGATCGGGATCGATCTCCTTTGGTCTGGATAACAACCTGGAAATGAAGGTCTTTTCCAAAAAAGATACATCGGCCAATAAAGAGAAGAAGATCAAGCTGCTGGATGGTTTTGGTATTACCGGCTCTTACAACCTGCTGGCAGATAGCTTTAAGCTGTCTACGTTCAACATTTATGCCCGTACCAACCTGTTCGATAAGCTGAATATCACGGCCAGCGGTAATATAGATCCTTACGTGGTTAATGCCAGAGGAAAAAGGCTGGATAAGTATGTATGGCAGGAGGGGAGTTTCAGCCTGGGCCGCTTAACGAGTGGAACTATTGCGATGAGCACCTCTTTCCAGTCGTCAGATAAAAAGAGTAAGGCAAAAGAGCAGGAGATACAGAACCTGGAGAATGAGCAGAGCACAGATGCTGCCTTCCAGGCACAGCAACGTCAGCTGGCGGCTGTGAGGAAGAACCCGGGAGAGTATGTAGACTTTGATATTCCGTGGAAGCTGGACCTGTCTTATAGCTTGTCTTACAGTAAAACGATCATACCGGATTCCGGCGGGGTGGTGACATCCTTTAACCAGTACCTGAGCTTTAACGGTGATTTCAGCCTGACGCCTAAATGGAAGATAGGTATGAACAGCGGTTTTGACTTCATTAACAGGCAGCTGGCATATACTACCATATACATTTCCCGCGATCTGCACTGCTGGCAGATGTCTATCAACCTGATACCGATTGGTACGTATCGTCAGTTCAGTATCACTATCAGTCCGAAGTCGGGGATATTGCGGGACCTCAGGATCAATCGATCGCGAACGTTCTATGATCTCTAGCTATTTATGTTATATAAAGAAGGGTATTGTCAGTTGGCAATACCCTTCTTCTTGATGGTGCGCCCGGCACGGGCGCAAACTCTAGGGTGTAAGTCCCGAACGCGCCTTGATAGTGGGAAGCGTTAACCGATGGCAAGGGTGTCCTTCGTGAGGAGGAATCTGAAGGAAGCCTAAGGTAAATC
>NZ_WRXN01000008.1 GCF_009758205.1 Chitinophaga tropicalis | reverse complement strand
AAACTGTTCTAAGGCCTTTTTCTTGAGGCCGTCGTAATCAAATTGATCATTCTTGCTCATAAAAAGAAACTTGTGTTAAAGGTCAGGAAATTATTTTAACCTTTGACACAGTTCATTTTACAGTCTCGGCTGATCTAAAAGGATCAGCCCCGCAGGCCTTATCTTATCTGATAATATCACGCAAACTTATACTTCACAATAAACACCAGCTCCTCCATATCATTCAATAACGGCAATGGAGCTGCCAGCGTAAACGAAGTATCCAGGTCAATAGCCATTGTCTCATTCAGGAAAACCGACCATTCCGGCTTCGGATTAAGATCAAACGGGGTTGCATTAAGCGTAAAGCTCACCGATCCTGGTGTGTTCTTAAACCTTGCCAGCACTACTACCTTCTCAATCTCATTATTAAACGGCTGCATGAAATAGGCAATATAATGCTAAGTTCTGTCTTTTCATCCATTTTAACTTGGCAAAGTAGAATTAAACATAGATTATAAAAGATATTTACCATGGTTGCAAGGGAAATAATAATACGCGGTTCATCTTCTAACGTCTTAAATGTTCAATTGTTAGATATTTTAAGATGCATCGATGAAGGAGAAACGGTTTGGTCGCTTTTATGGATAAGGGCAGTGGGATCGAAGGATAATTCCAATGTTTTGGAATATGAAGAGTTGGTAAATGCTTCATTAGCCGGAGTTGTATTAAGTTGGCAGGACTTACTTGCTTTAGCGAATCAATTTGACCAAATAATAGAAGTGCTTATTTGTGGAAGTGAAAACAAAGGAGTTTTAAGAAGGTTCTCTACTGATGACGAAATGGTTCGGAATTGCGAATATGTTATTGAATTGGTAGATTCTTCATATTGGTTAATTAATTCAAAGGATCATGAGGTGATTGAAAAAATGTTGAAATCCTTAGATGGCGCAGAATTCTCTTTGCCTGGTGAATGATTTTTTGGTTTTGTGACTAGGCTACCCGTTCAACATTACCTGCTGGTTATCCGGAAGATGCAACGACAAACCCTAATACTTATCTGGCAAAACTGAATAAGAATACCGCTAAGATAGGGCCTTCATTAGTGCTGAGAGTCATGGCAGGAGATACTATTCAGGCGGTTGCAAAGGCCTTTTATCAGAATGCCGGCGCCAGCCAGTCTGCCGCCACTGCTGAAGAAATGGTGATAGCTGCTATTTCTGCTTTCAGCACAGGAAATCTGACTGAAGGAGTTCATGCCGCTCTTGGCGTTAATGCTCCCATTGCCAATAACTTTACAGGAGATGATTACCAGGTCTTAAAGAATACAGATCCGTTACAGAACCTAAGTGATAAGCCTAAAGCTTATTTGAATTATGTTCTGTTCGATGATCAGTTTAAAATGGTGAATGAGAATAGTGGGGTCAGGCAGGTACAGGGTAGTCCGAACGTTATTCAACCGCTGGAAACCGGAAGTTTGGTGATAAAGAAGACAGGATTTATTTATATTTATTCCTCTAATGAAAGTGCAGAAGACGTGTTTTTTGACAACCTGGTGGTCGTACATAATAGCGGGCCGTTGTTGGAAGAAACACATTATTATCCGTTTGGGTTGACAATGGCTGGGATAAGTGCGAATGCCTTGAAAGGTAACAGTTACACTGAGAATAGGTTGAAATATAATGGGAAGGAGTTACAGAGTGGAGAGTTTGCGAATGGAAGTGGACTAGAGTGGTATGATTATGGTGCGAGGATGTATGATCAGCAGATTGGGAGGTGGCATGGCATTGATGCGAAATCTGAAAAGTATCAGGCTATTTCTCCTTATAACTATGCCTTAAACAACCCTGTGATATTTGTAGATCCAGATGGGAAAGATGTGCGTATTAGCATTAATAGAGAAACTGGGGCTATAGAGCTCTCGTCAGATATTTACGTTTTTGGTCAGAATGCTGGATCCAAGGCTGAAGATTACAACAAAGCTGCCTCTGGATTTAAAGGATTTAGTGGTTCCTATACGGATGAAGATGGTAATGTATGGACTATCTCTATTAAGATGAATTTTAAAGTTGGGACAGATGAAGACAGGAAAAGAATAGAGGAAGCGGGTAGTGGTGCTGCGGCAGAGAATATGCTTGTTCTTGATCCGCTAAAGGATGGGGCGAGCAATGAGGCAATCAAGGGGCCTGATGGAAGAGCAGAAATTAATTATGAACAGAAATTGGAAAAGCGAAATGGTATAAATATGGTTGTAGGGAGAGAACTCCTTACCTCACGAAAATCAGTACTAAAAAGTACTAGTATTTACTATTCATCAGCCTTGGCTGCGCTTCATGAAACACTTCATCAATATGGGTTGAGTGATAGATATGCTGGGAAAAACGGATTGAAAGAAACTTCTGCTAATTATAAAAATGACATAATGGGAGATGCGCATCAGCTATCTAACGCCCAAGTGAGCCAAACTCATTATAATAATCTGGGACAGAAAATTTTGGAATTGAGTAAGGCAAAGCAAAGCGATAATTTTATTTCAAATGTTGTAGTAGATTTGGATCAATATGGAAAACTTAAAGGGCAGTAAATTTCTTATAGAAAAGCTGAGTATTCAGCTGTTAATTTTGATGACAGTTTTTACTTCTTGCGACTATAAGTTATTAGTTCACAAAGATCGGGTATTTAATACCAGAACTGGCTATTTGTTATTTCACAATCGCCAAAAATACTTCTTTCCAAGTAAGCATATTACAGGAAATGACTTTTTTACAGCAAGACTTAAGGAACCTGGTTACCTTATATCTTTTGATAAAGAAGAAGATTTACTTTATCAGATTGGAGAGAAGTACGTAATAGATTATGAATATCAGGATAAAAGCATGAAGGTCTTTGTAAGAGATTCTATGGTTATCCTCCCGGTAATAATTGGATCAATTCCTTATAAAGAAAAAAGTGGTAGAGGGAAGGGAGAATTAGTTATTAAATTCAATAATAAGATAAAAATTTTGGATTATTATACTACGAATAATGAGTCTGTTTGGTCAGTGTATCCAGTTCTTAAACAAGATATTGAAGAAAGTTCGAAGTTTTACAATTAGCAAAAATTTATCAAAAAAATAGAAATTATCGATTGGAAGAGAGAGTTTGTAACTGAGTTATGGCTAACATAGACCGGGCTGACCTTTTTGGGTCAGCCCAGTAGTTCTTATCTTATCCAATAATATCACGCAAACTTATACTTCACAATAAATACCAGTTCCTCCATATCATTCAACAACGGCAATGGAGCTGCTAATGTAAACGAAGTATCCAGGTCAATAGCCATTGTCTCATTCAGGAAAACCGACCATTCCGGCTTCGGATTAAGATCAAACGGCGCGGCATTAAGCGTAAAGTTCACCGATCCTGGTGTGTTCTTAAACCTTGCCAGCACAACTACCTTCTCAATCTCACTATTAAACGGCTGCATGAAATAAGGCAACCTCGTTTTAGCGATCTGCATACTGACAGTACCGGTCTTTTTCAGCAGGTTCCAATCATCCGGCATATCATACCGCAGGTTCAGCGCCAGGTGAAGGCCGGTCTCATTCAGCTCCTGGCCAATCTCTGCGAGTTTATCTTTCAGCGTATTGGCAGCCAGCGTCTTTAAAGTACTGCCTCCTTCACGGGCAGTATATTTCAGATGAATGATCACATCGGCAATGGTGTTGTAATCAAACAAACGAACGCCAGCCGGCAGTTCCAGCCGCCACATACCAATAGCTCCTGTATATTCAAAAGGCAGGTAACGTTCATCACGGAAATTCAGCTCAAACAGGCCGCTGTCATTCTGAGCATTACTGGTGGCGATAGACTGTATAGTACCTATATTGTAAACAAAACGGTCATCATTGCCTGGAACTTCCTCATAAGCCGTCTTATCATCAGTAAACCCAACAGCTTTGGCTGTGTTCTTACGGTACCTGTTATTGACAAGAGAAAGCCTGGCGCTGACAGATGTATACGGACCGGCAATACATGGCAGCGTAATGCTGACTGCCTTGATACGACGGAAATAATGTCCCGGATGGTCCATATCAAAGAGCGCTTCCGGTACCTGGAAATCACATGCTCCGGTAGCACGCAGGCGTATAAGCGCCAGTGGGTCCAGTTGGGCGAGTGAGATATGCTTGGTGATCTCATACTCACGTTTGTTGGTATCCAGGTAACTGGCTTCCATTCGCTTCAGGTCATAGAACAACTGATCTGCGGTTTGCAGGCCCTTCTTCAGGTTATCCCAATAGCCAAACTGCAGGAAGGTATTTGTATTGCCCAGTTCATGCTGATAGCAACGCTCTGCTTTCCTGGCAACATCATAAGCCAGCTTGTAGGCTTTGAAGTAAACAGCGCTGATCTTACCTATCATCCACTGGTAAAGTTCCTTGTTCGTGAACTTCTCCTTCATGAACTCATCTGTCTTCTCGTTGTTCTCTATCTGTTGCTCCTGGCTCTTCACATCAGCCTCTGTTATATCAACCCTTATTTCAGCAGCTGCTATCTGCTGATCGATCTGTTTTATTTCCAGTTTAGCCAGTCTTTCCTGCAGCTTCCAGTCACTGTACCGTCTTTCAAAACCTCCCAGTATAGAAGCCCTGTTGGCTTCATAGCACGCTACTCCGCTGAGTATGTTCAGCACAGCTGTAGCGGCATTGGCGGCGGTAGCCAGGAAGGTGCCTCCAAAGGTGACGTCCACCGCCGGAGAACCGCCAAAACCATGTCCGCCCAGCGCAAAATCAGGTATCAGGCCTAATATGGCGCCGGTAGCCTGTACTATCTGTGCTGCCATCTGGAAGTCGTGCGCTTCAGAAAGCTTATCCAGGTTAAGCTGTTCACTGGGACTGATATTCTCAATGGCTGAAAAGTAAGCGTCCCGTTCTTCCGTGATGGCTTTGGTACGGTTAAGCACTTCTATCTGCTGTTTAGCTTCTTTCACCTGTATCTTCTTCATGTCCAGAATGGTCTTGAGCAGCTTCAGTTCCAGGTCGTTCCGCAACAGGGCCAGCGCTTCAGCATCTTTCTTTTCCAATGCCTGCAGGAGCGCACTCCCCAGCCCGCGTACTTCCTGTATCAGCTCAGTCGCTTTCTGCGACATGATATTGAACCGGTAAATAGGCAGCGGCGCATTCAAACCGGCGATGACACTGGAAAGGTCCAGCCCTGCAGCAGCGGCACGTACCAGCATACCGGGGTCTATCGGCGGAGCAAAGAGCGCCAGCACACGTTCCACACCATCAATATTCTGGGAATTGCGGATCTTGAACAGACGGTCTGCTATCACATCCCACCAGGCCAGCATCTGATCGTTCTGCGGAATGCAGAAATACAGGCTGGACATGGTAATGGGCGGAGGAGGCAGCTCTGCCCCGCCATGCGGCAGAACAGATAGGTCAGGCAGCAGGTTCTCAAATTCCAGCAAGGCATTGCCAAAGGCATCTAGTTTTGGTTCCAGCTGGTTATATGTCTCATAAGGCACTTTCACCGCCGGCGGAATAATACGGGGCTTAGGCCCCAGCAGCTTATCCGCCAGTATATACATCTGGGTGGCCTGCGTAATAGATTCCATCGTATCCTGCCTGAACAGGTTATCACCCCATTCCACCAGGTTCTCAATATATTTCATCAATGTAGCCTTCTGGTAGGCAACAGGACGGAAGCGCGCCACCACATGAGGCATGAATGGCTTGGTGCGCCACTGGTCAATGGCAGCTTCCAGTTCCTTGATCTCCGGTGTATTGGGATCAGCCACACTGGTAAGCAGGTTGTCTATACGCTGCTCCAGGTACTCGGGCGTAAGCCGCTGATAAAAAGGCTTTGTAACCCAGTACTTCTGCGGCGGATTGCCTTCCAGTGCACCCGTAGGATTAAAGATATAATGGAACCACACCAGCGCTTCCTCAAACCGCTGGTCCCTGCTTAGCCGCGTAGCCAGCATCATGGGCGTGTGGTAGAAAAGCTCCCAGTTATAGCCGCTGTAACTGCCATCACTGTTAAAGTCTATGTCTTCTATGGGTAGCGGGCCAGGCACAAGCACACCGGGTTTATAATAGTTTTTAAAATCGAATTTGGTAACGGTCAGCTGTGTTTCCCGTTTCATCAATGCAGGAATACCATCCTTGTAAAGGGTTTTCCGCAGCATACATAAAAGAGGATGATAGAAATTCCGGAACTGCTCTCCATACTGGAGCGTTTTATATACCTTCCATTCCTTCACAATATCCTGGAAGTCAGGATCGGCTATCAGCTTGGCTACCAGGTCTGCCGCCGGCATACCGGGATTTTCCTTTACGATCTGTACATACTTGTTGTAAAGCGCAATAACAGCTTCCAGCAGTTTCAGTACATCCGTATACGTTCTCTTTACCGTAATAGGTTTACCTGTTTGCGGGTCCTTATCCGTTCCATAAAAGCCCGGTACTATCACATAGTTATGCTTACTGTCTTCAAAGAAATAAGGCAGCAATGTACCCAGCAGCACCTTGATACTTCTGCCGCCCGCGTCAGTGACGTTGGCCAGTATCTTCTTCATGATGATCTGGTAAAGCATGGCCAGCATATCTATCCAGGTGAACTGATGCGGATAGCTAAGCCTGAAAGTGCCCGGCGTCTCCTGCAACAGATCAAAGAAATTGAAGAAGAGGAAAGCATTACGAACAGAGAGGGCGTTATCCGCATCTTTATTCAGTTCCTTATACCTGTCAGAACCCAGCAGGGTATCTTTGAAATCCGGGAAGAAATCCGGAAACCAGTTAGGTTTGGCGTCAGTAAGCTCGGGATATCCCTTACAACCCGCAAGGTTAAAGAGCCCATCCATATAATGATACTCTTGTATATTTTCTGTGTAGGTATGGAATACCATGATCTGCTGAGAGAACTCAAAGTACATGAGGTTATAGGCGTCCTGGTCAAACTTGTCTGTTGTAAAGTAATCCGGCGTCATAATGCCCGTCCGCGATACTCTCTTAGGCTGCCATTGCTTATTGGCAAACTGGCTGATAGCTATCTGTATCTTCAGCTTGCGCTCTACCTTCTTCATGTCCTTCGGGGCGCTTTCATTGGCAGATACACCGGGAATGGTAACCTGGTGGTTGTCGTTGGGAATTTCCGTGAAAATAGGCCAGGCCAGGCAGAGGCGGTGATTGTGCACAAAAGCCAGCAGCTGGTTGCTGGTAATGTCCAGGTCTACTTTCTCCCACGGGCTCCAGTAGCGTTCCTGCTCAAAGCGGCGATAATAATAAGAGGCCGGATCGCCGGTCTTGGTGCGGGCAAAAACATGCAGTGTATAAATATCTGCCTGGTAATATTCTGCCACTACTTCCAGGAAGGCAATATCATCCAGTTTTTCAAGATAACGGATCAAAGCATCTTCTGTAGTGAATTCATTCACTTCGTCCTGCAACAGCTGCTCTTCCATTTCAGAGAACAGATAGGACTTATCATCCAGCAGCTCAGGCTCAATCCAGTTCTCCGGGTAGAGGAATACTTTCCTGTTGGCTTCCCATACACGGTAGTTCTTCATCCATTTCCACTGCTCCCAGCCGGAATCAGTGTTCCTGTCTGCCGCAGCGGTTGGCTCCAGTCCCATCAGGCAACGCTGTACAAACAGCTGTATGGTGCCATGAGCCTGTACTATACGGGAGGAAGGCATGATGGCTTCCATCTGGGTGTCTACAAGGTAATAGTCAAACAGGTCATTAGGGCTCTGTATACCAGCAGTAGTGGCCAGCAGGTAAGCTACCAGGGCATCCCGCTTTTTAGGCCGCACAGTGTTCATGACCTCTTTGAGTGTATCCAGCCAGAGATCTTCTTCGTAACGTGCTTTCAGCGTCATGCGCAGCTGACCCGTATCGGTCATGGTAAGCACCGGTTTTATAAATTCCTTTGCAACGCTGGCCGTTGTACCCAGTATGCGCAGGTCCTGCATAGCAGTGGCCAGTTTCAGCCAGGTAGAAATATTATGGTATTGCGCCAGGTCAGGATTCGAAAATCCAAAATAGAGGTCCGCATCATCCAGCACATCGCGATCATATCCGTTAAGCAGGGCAAAGGCATCCAGCCATTGCTGGCGGGTAGTTGCCCCATTCTGGAGTAGGGCAATGAGGGAAAAGAAGGTCAGCGGATTTTCCGCATCTCCCGGGTTAGGTACCGGAGTGAGGGTATTCAATAAAGAGAGGAGTTGTACAAAACTTTCCCATACCGTATAGGTAACAGGTGTCTGCGACCCGGCATATGGAATACTGTCCGGCTCCATCCATCCCATAGAAGCATTGTTGTTGAGCAGCCAGGCTATAGTGTCCGGGTCCTGTTTCAACACTTTCAGCAGGGGGAAGAGCTTATGCAGTAACCTGACAGCATTGTATTGCTGTATAAAGCCTGCCGGAGTGATAAGAGGAGGTGCCGGAGGCTGGTTCACCTTATCTATAAGTGTATCAGATAGCAATATATCCCGCAGAAAAGCCGTGCCGGGAGCCGGTTGCTTCAACCTGGCGCTGCTTAATACAGCAGTGACAAGATCTTCCTCCGCCTTGAAGGTGCTGGCCAGGGTAGTGGTCAGCAGATCTGTTTTGTCTGCCAGGAAGAAGTATTCTGATAAAGCCGTGAAGATAGCTTCCATAAACGCTTTCCGGGCTGCCTCCAGGTTGGCCGGCAGGGCAGTGGTGATAGCCGCCTGCAAAGCCTGTATATTGGCAATAACAGCCGGCGCAAAGAATGGAAGCAGCTGATCGCTGATATAAGTGGCAGCAACAGGGTCCGGCGGACTAGCCCAGGCATCGTCCGCCATTTTCAGGAAGTTGTTCACCGTCTCCTCCGTAAAACCGGGTAATTTGGCCAGTCCGTTCTTCAGTGGCTCTTTCAGCTCGTCAGCAGAAAGAAGCGCATCATAAGGCGATTTATTGGTATTAAATGCCTGTTGATAGCCTTGCTGTATACTGTTCAGGAAAGCCGTGATCTTATCATCCGCAATTTCCAGCTCAGCCAGGTTATCAGCCTCATGACGCAGCATGTATTTCACTTCCGCAGGTTTTAACGGAGAACCTTTGGCTATATTGATATGATTGATGAAATCTACAGTAATAGAGGGCAGACTGAAAACATCCAGCCCTGTCAGCGTAGCGTACAGGAGATAGTCGCTTACAGAAAGCTTCAGCTTCCTGCACAATCTTGCAACAGCAAAGAGATGACTGAGATTGGCAAACGTCAGGTCCGTATTGGCCATCGCTCCGGTAATACGGGTAAAGTCCTGCGCAGAGAGTTGCAGGCAGGCTGCAAGACTGGTAGCATGACTGGCTAACGTGGTACTGCCATTCACCAATGCAGGTAACAATGTCTCATCCAGGAAACCGGTGGTTGCCTTATTCAGGAACACCTGCTGATAAAGCGGTTTTACCGTAGAACCAGGGATGGCTGTATGAGGTATCTCCCCATAAAAGCCTATCAGCTCCTCCCGTTTAATACCAGTAATCTGGTTAATGGTTTGCAGTTTGGAAAGCGCCGTCAGGCACGGATCATCCAGCTTCTTATCTCCCAGTTTTTTCTGCATGATCACCTCATTCAGTATCTCCTGCTTCCACCCCGTAAGTTTAACCAGCCTGAGAAAACGGTGTATCCGGTCAAGAGCAGCATCGTCCAGGTTGGCAATCTCCTTTTGCGTAGTATCGCAACCGGTATCAAGATGCTGTATAAAGAGTTTGTTGTCAGGGTTTATAAAGGAGAGGTTCAGCAGTGTATCAAGACCTGCATAGGTCAGCCCGGTCTTCTGCAGCATATTGTCAACCACTTTCATATAGTTGACAACGTTAGGCGCTCCCGTATTCCAGTAAAGCTCCTGGTTGGCAGCATCGGCGGTAATGATCAGGTTACGCTCTGCCTGTGTCAACCCCAGTATTTCAGCTGCTATGGCCTCTGCAGGAGGTACTGCGCCTACCTGCAGGTCCTGCATCAGCTGAGCCCTGCCAATGCCGAAACGGGAAAAGTATGCCTGGGCTTCTGTATGAGCAAGATCGAACGGGAGACTGAATGCAAACTGTTGTGTGCTTAAAAGATTATATGCCTGTTCATTCACATATTCCGGCGCCGCCGCCAGCTCCTCGGCAGAAGCAAAGGTCTGATGCAACAGTTTTACCGTCCACTGGTTGGGGGCTACGGGAGAGAGCTTGCATACTACACCCTCGTCACGCAGGTAATAAGCCGGGTTGATGACAGCGTCCAGCGGTTCATACACAAGCGCATTGGCAGTAACAGGTATCTTATTCGTATTCAGCAAAGTTTGCAAGGCAGGCGGTATCTTCCCATTGGCCAGCGCTCCATTGTAGACAATGCCGGGGTCCGGGCTGATGGCTTCTTCCAGCAACTCGCAGACAAGATCTATATAAGGCAGCGGAGTATTGGCATTCTCACAACCCAGATCTATCTCACCCAGATCCGGCCTTCTTTCAAAGAGCACATCTTTGGCTATCCGTACCGGGGCATTAGGGTCTACATCCAGGTTCCTGACAGTACGCTTGTCCAGGTACTGTAACAGCTCCACCAGGTAGGCGGCCGGACTGTACACAGAACGGCAATGCTCACATGCACAAAGATCAGAAAGCTGGAAAAGGGTCTTGAGATTGGGAAAGTCTTTGCTGATAGCTTTCAGCTTGAGGGACAGCGTCTCTACATTCAACGCGGCAACCTCCATACTGCGGATAGTATCCTGCAGATCTCCCGCTATGATCATAGAAGCAGCCTGTATATTACTGGCCTTGTTGTAAATGTTCTCTGCTTCCTTGCGCGATATACCGGAGGCCGGGGCAACTTCATTGATGAAGCGCGTTTCACCGGTAGCTACTATGCTCTGAGCGGAATGTACCTTCCTGGACAATAAGGCATTGGTCTTGGAATAGTTTGGCACAAGTTTGAACACACGTTGTATGGACTTCAGCTCTCTCAATACAGGTTCCGTAACGGTAGCGTCCCTGCTGCCTTTTTCCCGGAAGAAGGTATCTATATTGGAGCGCTGCAGATCAAAATCTTCGTTTTCAGTCAACAGTTTCAGGATAGCATCATGATGTGCGCCGGTCTTCTCTTTGGCACGCTCAAGCTGCGCAGTATATGCCATGGTAGGGTACTCCGCCTCCATTCTGCGGGAGAGGGCAGAAGCATGCACTTTAATAAGGTCAGGCTCTACGCTCAGGTCCCTGGTAGACTGTGTAAGCACATCCCTCCACCCGGCGCTGTTAAGCTTAGCCAGCTTTTTGATATCCTCCGGTCTGTTTATCTTTTGCGATTGCGCTACAGTATTGATGATCTTATCATTAAAACCCAGTACATCCGCCAGCGCCAGGGTGATCTGCGTACGCTTTTTATCTTCTTCCGTAGCAAAAAAGCTGGCAGAGGTAATAGCATCCAGGAACTTAGTATAATCCTCCCTGTTAGTATCAAAGAGCTGCTGCATTTCTCCCAGTTTGTCCTTCATCAGGAAATTGGTCAGCGTAGCTGTGATCCTCCGCATCTTTTCTTCCTCTTCAAACTTCCTCGCTTCATCACGGTACTGGCTGAGCATAGCCATTATCTCCCGCAGCTGCCCGCCTACACGCTCCGGGATGATCATCTCCCTGATGGCCGTCGTAATGTCTGTACTGACCTGCTTTTCATCAGCCAGGGCCACATCATACAGAATAGGTTTATCTTCAGAATTAACGTCTATCTGCACACGGGCATTAAATGCCCTGTTAATGTCCAGTTTTAATAGCGTGTCTTTACGCAGCAGCCCATAAAAGAATGCAGCGTCTATTTTCGAAAGCGCCTGCAGCCGGTGTGAAACAACAAGATAATGGAGCCGGATCGCCGGAACTCCTGTTTCCTTTGCCAGGAAAGTAATGTCGCGTAACTTCGTCTCTTCATGTAAAGTGGTAAGCGGAATATTTTCTATAAGGGGAGCCACTGTACGCAGCAGGCTTTCAAATTCATTTTCCCGGGGTTTAATAGCTACCCTGATAATGATATCCACTTTCTGCACAGCAGGAGCATTGAAAATGATCTCATCTACCGTCGGCTCATAAAGCACCTGCTTGCCGGTATTATCATAAGCCTTTACAGAGAGGTCCGCATATTGTTTTTCTGCCCGTTGAAAAGAGGTCGGACTATAAAGCACTTCATATTTGCCTGCTTCATCAGTCAGTTTCTCTCCCAGCAGCTCTTCATTGCGCAGGTCGCGGTCAAAGGTCCTGATCAGTATATTGGGAACAGGATTGCCCAGTGCGTCTCTTACGGTACCATATACCTTGTAAACGATGTTAGTTGAAGGTATCATTTTATTGGGGTTTAAATATGAATGTTAATCCTGGTCAGGCCGCCCTGCAGCGGCCTGATCGAAACTATTAAGGATGTACGCCTGTATTTGGATTAATGATGCTGTTGCCGCCTGACCATTTATTGGCCTGCCTGTCATACCAGTACCATCCCGATTTTTTGTCTGCACCACCTGCATTGGGCAGCAGGCTGAATATGAGGCCAAAAAGCAAAGTCAACGGACCATACAGCAGGTTCTGATCTTCATGCCCTTCTTCATGCTCGGCAGTATGGAGGTGGGCAACGGATTTATAAATGGACGATGCCGCTTCATGGTGCGCATAATAATCCTGTATACCTTTTGCCGCTGGAGGAGCTTCATGTGGGGCGCCCTGGAAGAATACGAACGGCCCGAGGGTCACGGCAGCTCCAAGCCCGCCGGCATTAAGTATCCCTCCATAGTTGCCGATAATGTCATCTTCGTTGTTAGGACCGCCTATTGAAATGCTGGCATATTCCCACCGCTTGCCTGGATCAGCAATGGCATTATGAATGGCCACTACCAGGTTGCCGATAGTGAAATTGAAAATGCTGAAAAGAAGACCGGCTGCCGTTGCCAGAGATCCCCAGGTAAGATGCCCCACTATCTCCAAAAAATCTTCCAGGAAACCATCATCACCCGCAAACCAGTTCCAGAACTCCGCTGCCTTCTGCTTTGTCCATTCCCATACGGCGCTGGCAGTTTCCTTTATCCAGTTCCAGGCCGCGCTGGCAGCACTTTTTATCCATTCCCACGCCGCGCTGGCCGCTCCTTTAATACCCTCCCAGATAGTGCTGGCCGCACCCTTTATCCATTCCCACGCTGAACTTGCCGCACCCTTTATCCAGTTCCATACCGTAGTGGCAGCGCCCTTTATCCAGTCCCATAACTTGCCCAGGGCTTCACCTATCCATCTGCCAAACCCTTTAAGCCCGTTAAGTATGCTTTCACCTATTGAGCCGCCTGCATCTGACCCTCCGGGAGCAGGACCATCCCCGCTGCCGGAACCTCCACCTCCGCTCCCGGGTCCTTCCCCTCCCTTACCTCCGGTAAGGGCGCCCACGGCTGCCTCTGCCATTTCTTCTTTCTCTTTCTTCTCTTTTGTTTTCTTTTCATTGGTCTCTATAGGCACCGAATCAGCACAGGAGGTACCGCTGGTATCAGCATACATCAGCGGATTGTTTTTCGCATAACGGTATACGTTCAGTCCATCGCCTATACCTATAGGGTCGGCACTGAGCCATCTGCCCAGCCAGGGCAGGTAATGCCGGGCGTTATGGTACTGGAAGCCGCTTTCTTCGTCCCTTTCCATACCTGTATAACGGTACCGCTTATATGCAGCTTTAATATCTTTGTCAACAGCCTGGTAAGAGGTAGTGCCAAACGGATGGTATTCTTCATAGCTGATCACACGGGCATCCTGGTCTGTCTCAATACAGGCAGACCCCTGGTGATTGTCAAACTGGTAACGCACCAGTTGCGCAGGAGCATCGTCATTACCGGAAACACGTGTTTCTATCAAAGCAATACGGCGTGTATCGTCCAGTATATGCAGGGTATTACGTTGCAGCGTAACATTGTTGGCATTGTCGTATTCCTCGAACAGCTCCACCGCGCCCAGGTAGATACGTTGTGATTTCTTCAGCGGAGTAACACCTTCTCCCGCCTGCCTTTCCGTGATCTTCCTGGTACGTTTGCCACTACCATCGTATACATACCAGGTAGTTTCCGGTGTACCCGCGTTGACAGATTGACGGGATACTGCCTGCAACTGGTCCTTGAAAGTCCATTCCATTACCGTAAGGTGCGGCATAGCAGTAATGTAACCATGTGCCGGATGATGAGTATATGCGAATGTAGAGGCGCCAACAGTAGTAGACAACAAACGGTTGCTGGTTGCATCCGGTGTATAATCCCTTGTCCAGTCGCCACCTGTCGCCGTATGCTTCATCTGCTTCAGGTTGCCTGCCGCATCATAATGATATTCCTGTGTGTAGTTACGCCATCCCAGTGCATTTCCCTGGCTGTACTCCTGGAGGAAAGGATGGTCATTGTAATTGTCTGCCGGATCAAAAGCAGCCGCTGCAGCATGTTCCCTGCCGGCAACACCTGTAAGCCGGTATACAGCATCATACCTGCAACGGGAAACACCCTCTGTTTTCTGGTTATTGAAGAAAACAACAGGAATGTTTTTATCAGCAATATGAGTGATGTTGCCCAGAGGATCGTAAGTATAATAGTTGTCCTGCAGCGGATCATTATTATTACGCTTCGTTTCCAGCCGGTTAAGCCGGAAGGTCAGCTTATCATACACATAACGGGTATTCACATCATTTCCGTACACAATCCTCTTACGCTGGCCTTTCTCATTATACTCTATGTTTTTTACAAAGAAAGCATCATTCACCCGTATCTCTTTCAGCAGGCTCATTTCATTATACCCCGGTTCCAGTATGCTGCCATCAGGAAAACTATGACGGGTAATACGGGCAATCGCATCGTAGGTGGCTGTTGTAGAATAGGTGGCTAATTCCAGCAAGGTATCCGGGTTGGGAACAGACCAGTTCACCAGCTGTTTATAATCAATAGTAAGACGACGGTGATAAAGTACAAGATTGCCTTTTGCATCATAGTCGGCCGCTTCCATCTTCCCGGCAGAATCATAGCTGATATGCACCTTACCGCGCAGGTTATGTTGTTTATTGTTGGGGGCCGTTTCCCCATAACTGTTTTTACTGAATACATTATCCAGCGGCAGCAGACCATCTCCACCGGTAACACGGGATTCCAGCGGACGTTGCAACACATCGTACGTGAACAGGAAAATATGGTTACGGCCATCCCATGTCTTAACAGGCTTGCCCGCTACATTGTTGAACGCCCAGCGCTCCCCCGCATCCATACTTTGCTGGTAACCGGCCTGTCCCAGCATATTGTACCGGTAACTCATAACCGGGTTATTGCGCGGATCTCTGATAGACAGGATATTGCCTTCAATGTCCATAGAAGTGAATGTGCCGTAAAACTCCGGAACACCTTCCACAATATTATGCTCCACTCCATAAATATCTCTGTTCAGCGGGTCCAGATGCATGGTAAATGGCGTATCATCATGTACGACTGTCTGCAGAGCCGCCTCTTTCTCCCGTACAGGGTCTTTACCTGCGGCTATCAGCTCTGCATCTATTTCATTGTTGATCCGCTTATGATACCAGTTGCTGAGTGTAACGTTATCATTCACATCATATACCACCCGTTTCCAGGGAGTGAAGACCGTCCGCGTGAAAGTCTCTTCCGGCATTACCGTGCGCACTATCCTTCCCAGCGGATCATGATAGATAATAGGCGATACGCCTGTTTCCACCAGCTCCGGCTGGTTCTCATAAAATGGCGTAACAGAGAAGTAAGGCTCATACTGTCTTACAGCTTTCCCTTTATTATTGAGCACAATACGGCCATTACCTACCCACCTGAGACGCTGGGGTACCTGTGTCGAAGTATCCACCTGGCTCACCGTATAAGTATTATCATTATTGATGGTCACCCTGGAGGCAATACCGGGCGCTGCCTGCATTTTGGCCATGACCGGCTGTCCCGTGCCACCGGTATATTCAAAAGCCATGAAGAGTTCCAATGGATTATCCGGGGATACATCTGCATGATGCACTGACCGGGTAATAGTAGATACAGATACCGGGGCGCCGTTCGTACGGTACTTTTCATAGTCGTACACATAACGGATAGTAGCATGTTCCAGCAGGCTGCCAGCGGCCGTCATAAGCGAAACAGAATCTTCTGTATTGAAGAATGCCGCTATGGCTGTCCTTTCAGCAGGAGAAGTGATCTCCTGCAAACCGGAAAGATCATCTGCAACGTTTAGTTCTGCAGCTCCATCCCCGTCCAGGTCTTTACCCAGGAAGGCCACCGCTTTTAACATACCCAGTTCATCGTAGAGGGATTGTGTGATATTATCATTATTGTCCCTCACTATGGCAGGTTGCAACGTGCGGAAATTGAAAGCATCTACCTTATTTACATTCTGCAGGGCATCTTCAGTAGAGGTGATCAGGAGGAAATAATCCTTGTAATAAGTAACGGTCGTATCAGCACCTGTGGGATCTGTATACTTCATAGGGGCATAAAAACGTGCCTTTGCATCTGCAATGGTCTCCCCGGCAAGTACATTATGAATGATACCCGAAGGTATCCACCAGCCGGTATGGCCCGGGCGTTGCACATACTTCCCCGCAGTCATCAGGGCAGGCGCTTCTGCACCACTGATCTTGCCTGCAAAGACATGCAGCAGGAGAGAAGGTGTAAATGCCAGCTGGTATTGCTGGTATCTGAGCCCTGCAGCTCCCTGCTGACCAACCGGCAACTCCGCCGTCAGCCCATCATTGAGATAGGTAGTACATTGCTCCTCAATGATCCGCCTGGAAGGAGGAAGGCCGGCTGCCTGCTCATACGGTATCTCTGTAGTAGCGGCGCCCAGTACGTTGTTGAAATCAGACAAACGGTATATCGTGCCCGTTTTAGGTATGTTGGTCAGCTCATAACTGCGGACTGTAGCAGGTAACCGCAACCGGTAAATTTCCGGTGTAATAATATCGTTGGTAAAAGTATACTGGTTGTAGCTGATGAATGTTTTATGCTGCGCAGCTATGACCTGCGCTGGTAACGTAGCATCATCATCCTGCCGGGGGTAGACTACTGATGCTTTTTCAAGCACCAGCCCAAAATCATCTATAACCGTGTTAAGTGTATGCGAAATACGGGGATCGGCAGGATTTCTTTCATACTGTATGGTAAGCGCCTCACTCTCCGTTATGCTGAATACCGCATACCTGTTACCTGCCTTTGGCTGCAGCAGCTTGATATGGCAATTGTGCGTGGCAGTATAGAACGGGGTAAGCTCCTTCTTTATTTCATCATCGCTGGGGTTCAGCAGGGGCTTGTCCAGCGAGAACACTTCCTGCCGCAGCATCATACCCTTGCATATACGCAAAGCCTCCCGCTGCTCTTCTGTGCTGAGCTGCATTACCTGGGGAGCTATATTGCCGGCTATGCTGACAAGTGCATCCGGCAATGATGGCTCTGTAGTAGTAACAGGAAATCCCTTTTTCTCCAGCACATTATACCAGTATTCTTCCTCGTACTGTGAAAGTATCTTTCCCCGGTTCAGGAATACCCCTGTATGATACCAGGTTTTTGTGAGCACAGGCTGCTGGAACAATGTTTCAGACTGCTCAAGCTGAGTGCCTGCATTGTTCTTTTGCCATATACTGTAGATATCCGAATCTATCTGCTCAACCATGCCAAAGCCACGGAATTCCCGTTCTGCATGATCATAATATCCGTGATGATAGTGATATTCTGCACTGAACTTCGAATTGCTGATCTTATCTTCCAGTAACGTTTTGTGTACTACCTGCACAGGGAAAGGCAGTTTGGTGATCCAGGGAACGCCTTCCAGTTTATCTTTCAGGTAAAACCAGGTAGAACTTTTATAGGTGATGGATGTCTCCTTGCCCAGGTTATTCTTATACCCGGTCATCAGGTGCGGCTTCCTGCTGTCCATCAGGTCAATATAACGCATAGGCGCCTGGCTGTCTGCCGGCAGGTCTGAAGACCATACAATACAGGCTGTACCCGTGCCCAGCAGGTCTATAACGGCCAGTTGCCCCGTTTTACTGATCCGGAAGAATGGATCAATTTCCTGTGCATCACTCCAGGCATTGCCGCTCAGGTTCAGGAAAGCCCGGAAACTGTTCCTGCCCAGGTAGATAATATCACTGACACCGGTACCGCTGATATCCGCCAGTTGTATGAACGTAGAATTGAAGGCATCCGGATGGTCAAATACAGGGGCGTTGCTCATGGTCACCTTCGCCCCGAAATTTCCATAGCCTGTATTGGGCCAGTAACATATTTCCCCGTTGCGTACCCTGACAATATCCGTCAGGCCATCGCCCGTCATATCAGACAGGAATATACACTGCTGCGGATCAGAGAACACAATAGCCGCTCCCTGTTCCTCATCAAACGGTTTGGCCGCGCTCCTGCGGGCATCATATCCTTTAGTGCCTTTGGAAGGAAACCAGGTGAAAACATTGTCTTCACTCATCACAATATCCGGCAGGCCATCCCCATCCACATCAAAGAGACGGATATTGGGGTCTTTGGGCCTTATATTGGCCCTTTGTTCAAACGAACGGAATCTTGTCCACCCTTCTTCGTCAGACAGCGGAAAATAGCCCTGTAATCCCTCAGAACTGACAACCACCTGTTTGCTGCCATCCCCGTCCAGGTCCTGTATGGTGAGTGTACCAGCCTGTATGCCCAGGAAAGATGGCTTGGGTATAACAGGACGGGCATGGGAGAACTTTACATCATGGTCTTCATCAATATCGCCATAATTACTTTTATAGAACCACCCGCTGCCCTGTTCCGAGAGAATGCCGGAAATACCTTCATTGTACAGGTCTACCCACTGGTACGCGCTGCTGATGCCTGCGGGCATATGCAGCGTGCTTTCAGGAGATACATTATGGATGCTTTTGTTCCAGTGCAGTTCCTGGTACTGAAATTCCAGGGGAGGGAATGATTGCTTTGAATAGGTGTTATCAGGCCGGCGAATGTAACCTGACTGAATGACTGCGCTGAGATAGGTCACTTCATGCAGCCCGCTGTTATTGATGGAAGAGCCTTTATAGGTAAGGTCCAGTGAGCGGATAAGACAGGGATCGTCACCCAGTTCTTCAAAATAATGGAAGATGAGGATACGGTGGCAAAGCCGGTAAGTACGGATCTCAAAACCTGCCCGGTGATGTGAAAATGGATCGCTCCGGCAGGGCCATGTAGTATCTGTTGCCGGCCGGGGAATATCTGTATCATGCTCTCCGTAATCAAACACGGCTTCAAAGAAATAACGTTCATCTGCCGGCGGTTGCGGATCATATACGTCAGCAGGACTCATATAGTAAGGTGTCCTGTTGGCATATTGAACACGTTTCAGGTAAAGGTTGGAGAACGGAGGGGTAACAGGTGAGAGACGGTTCCGCTCATGTGCGGACGCCGGGACATTGTCCCTGTTCTCTGCCGCATATTCATACCGTATCCAGTTGCCCATGCAGTCAAAGCTGAACTCCGGCAACCATTTGAATATGCTGTCGGTCTGGTCCGGATGTGTCAGCCGGCTACCATCACTACGCCCAAAGATGGTAGTAACGTTCTCGCGGGTGGTTACTTTCCAGTAAACGCCCTTAATGGGGTGAGATATTTGTTCTATACGCGAAAAGCTGCCCTCCGTCCGCGGACGGTATGCTTTAATCGTATAATCACCAACCGTCGTGACTTTCGGCTCCCATTTGTCATCTGTATACTCCAATACAGGCACAAGATCTTCCATGCCGGAAAAGAGGTAGATATCATCATCCGTATATAAAGGCAGCTGGTTATCTGTCCTCCGTTGTATGGCAGGTACGTCACAGCTCCATCCCAGGCCGAATGCGCTGTTCCCCACGCCTGAATTATATGACAGTGCAAGCGTGGGAATGAACCCGTTCCTGGCAGGAGAGAGTGGGAGAGGAATGCTGAAAGAGGCCGTACCATTGGCGCCATTCACTTCAAATTTTTCATCAATAGATTTTAGTGCCCCGCCTCCTTTTGGAAGGTTTACCTGTGGAATCTGCAGCTGTATGCTTTCAGAAACGCCCGATTGTTGCGGTTTTTCTAAAGCGGTATTTACAGGTTCATTATTGGTATGCTGAGACGATGGGACAGACGTATTCCTTCTGTTTATGTCCTCAAACATAAAAGACATGGTGTTTTTGGGGTAATTAATAAAGTCTCGCTAGTAATATTGGGGTGTAACTCGTTCTTTTTTGGCTAGTTACCTGTCAGTGCTAATAAAATTACGATGTGTTGTTTAATCTGCCAAATATATATCTTCCTGGTAATACAGCAGCTTAACCTTTTAACAGGCTGTAGGCCAAACGCTCCGCTCAAAAAAATGGATTTTGCCTTTTGATGCAAAATCCATTTTTTTGAGCGGTTTTCCCGTTGCCTTCTTCCTATATCCTCGTAGGCAGCTTAAACGCTTTCCATCTTCCGTCAATTCTTGTAAGATCATTCGGTTGAAACTTTACGCTCTTATCTCCTGCAGTAAAAAACACCGGTTTCATAAAAGTCTCAACAGCATATTTTTCATTCCACAGATAGGTATTCAGGTATTCCTTCCCTGTATAACGGAGTTTACCTGTCAGGCCGTTGGCTGCCCAGTAACGATGGGTGTCTTGTAACCGGGAAAACCAGCTCTCCCTGATATATTCGAGGGTATATTTGTTTCTGACAATGTCAGTAATGAAAGTACTGTATTTCAGGTTTGCCTGTATCATAAAATCCAGTGTATGCTTATCCGGGCATACTTTTTTGCAAAAAAGTTCCAGCAATGAATCATTTTCAGCATTCATTGCAAGGGCAAAATCATCAAAAAGAGATTTCAGGTCAGTATATCCCAGATCGTCAGAGGGCTGAAAATTGCCCGCTTCTCCAAGAGTGTCGATAAAGGTTTTCTGTTGCCCTTTATAGGCTGTGGCCTTACCGTTCACATAGACGCCTATATGATCGTATTCCTGGCCTGTAAGTATACGTCCTGCAGCATTTATTACTTTATATTTTCCTGCATTTGATACCTTGTATAAGCCTGCAGAAATACTTTGCAGATCATCGTATTGGAGAGGGATCAGCTCCTTCCCGGAAGAACTGAGCAGCCCATACTTATCTCCGGTTCTGGCTATCAGCGGTTGACTGGCGTCTTTCAGGAAAAGAAATTTGATATAGTCATACCTGAAGGGCACCGCAGGCTTATTTTGAGTAGTCACAACCCCGTATTTACCTGCGTTAACAACTATGACATGTGTATTAGAAACATCCGTGATCTGATCAAATACAGCAGGTAAAGCCAGGGTTTGGCTTGCTATATTCCATAAGCCCTTATGCGAGTGACTATCAGCTATCAGCTGCCAGTCTGTTTCGTTGAGCGATGAATTTCTGAAAGACTTAAAGGAGGTATAGGCAATCGGCAACAAAATCTTTCCCTCCACAGAAATAATGCCTTGTAGTTGCCCTTTCCTGACCACGTAAGCATTCATGTCACTGAAAACAGTATCATAACTGAATGGGACTTTTACCTTACCTGTAGTACTGATAATACCCCATTTACCTCCCCTGGCAGCAGGGAAAAAGGGCTTGCTGTCATACGCAATATTATTGTATACTGTGGGAATTGATATTTTTTTTGTAATGTCTTTAATACCATACAAACCGTTCTTCTTTACTTTGAAAAAGAAGGAAGTGGAGTAAAACGTAGCATATTTTTTTTCGATGTGCTCATATTCATAGGGAATGAGTACTTTCTTTGTGACTGTATTGATCACACCATATTTTTCGCCTTTTTTATCCGTTTGCAGGGCTTCTTCAGAGAGGGCCGGGTCTGGTTCCTCAGGTTGGGCTTCCAGCGTTGTTACAGGTAAATCATTGACTATAAGAGGCTTAGGTTTCTTCTTTTGTGCAGATACTATGTATGGGATAATACAAAGCAGAAGGGCCGATAATAATCTCATAGGTATGCTTTAATGGAACGAAGATAATGATTTTGTCTTTTCTCCAGCTTACCACAGCTCCAAATCGGTCCTCAAAAAATCACTTCGCCTTTCTCCAGCCGGCCGCAGGCCAATCCCCCTTGCAAAAATCGCTTTCACCGAAGGTGAAAGCGATTTTTGCAAGCATATAGTATATTTGTAACCTTTAGTATTCATAAATTATTTTTGATGGCAAGATCACCGATAGAGTATTTATTAAGACCCGTCAACAAATTCATCCACCAGGAATTTACCGGCGGGATAGTTTTATTTGTAAGTGTAGTGGTTGCCATTATCTGGGCTAATTCTGTATGGCACGAATCCTACCACCATCTATGGGAAACTACTTTTGCAGTACACTTCAATAACCGCGGATTGGATAAACCCCTGCATGTCTGGATCAACGACGGACTAATGGCCTTGTTCTTTTTCGTGATAGGGCTGGAGCTGAAAAGAGAGTTTATGGCGGGAGAACTGTCTTCCATGAAAAAAGCCTCACTACCTATGGTAGCTGCGCTGGGAGGAATGCTGATCCCCGGCATCATCTATTTCCTGGTCAACAGGGGGCTGTCTTCAGAAGGAGGATGGGGTATTCCTATGGCTACTGATATTGCATTCTCTCTGGCTTTATTATCTCTTGCAGGTAAACACATCCCGGCATCGGTAAAAGTATTCCTGTCAGCACTGGCCGTAGCAGACGATCTTGGCGCTGTCCTGGTCATTGCTTTCTTCTATACTGCGCATATCGCTTTTATACCTTTAATGGTAGCTGGAACTTTCCTGTTGTTACTGGGACTGGGTAACCTGCTGGGCGTACGCAGTGCCTTTTTTTACCTGTTGCTCGGTATTGTGGTATGGGCTGGTTTCCTGATGTCGGGAGTACATGCTACGATAGCGGGTGTACTGGTGGCATTTACAATACCTGCGCGGCCAAAAATAGATGAAGAAGAGTATATAGAACATGCAAGGAAGTATACGGACGAATTTGAGAATGCAATGCGCCGTGATGGCGCATTGATCAGCATGCAGCAGCTGCATGCCCTGGAAAAGATGAAACAGCTGAGCCTTGACGCAGAAACCCCCTTACAGAAAATAGAATTTGCACTTCACCCCTGGGTGGCATTTATGATCATGCCTTTATTCGCCCTGGCAAATTCCGGGATGGATATTGGCAGTAATTTCTTTTCCTCTCTGCTTAACCCTGTAAGCCTGGGTGTGGCATTGGGTCTTGTTGTTGGAAAGTTTACGGGAGTATTTTTATTTACCTGGATGATGGTGCGTACGCGCGTAGCTCCGCTGCCACAGGGCGCCAGCTGGAAACATATTGCAGGTGTGGCGGCACTGGCGGGAATAGGATTTACTATGTCTCTCTTTATTACCGGGCTGGCTTTTGATGATGCTATGATGACGGAGCAGTCAAAATATGGTATCCTGGTAGCTTCACTGATAGCAGGTACTGTTGGTCTTTTAATCTTAAGAAAAGCCAGGAAGAATCACCTGCGCAGAGCCTGATGAAGATCAGTTTATTTGTTGAACAAGATCATTTATCAGATTTATAAAGCCCGCTACTTTTGTTATGTAAAATAAATAATTGTTAAGGCTGGATCAAGCGCCGGCTGCAGTTTGTGAGTCTGCAGGCCGGCGCATTTTTTTAGGAACATATTTTGCCCCGTTATACAGTACACTTAAAATCTGATACGATGAGAACGTTATTATTTATCGTGATGTCAGGAGCACTATTGCTGCCGTCGCTGAGTTGTAATAATGGCCAGCGGACAGAGGTTAACGGAGATAGTACTGCTGCTGCCCCGGCAACAGATAAGACAGATAAGAGTGAAGATTACAATCAGCAGCTGACCTATAAGCAATATTCTTTTTCAGTCAATTCCAGGGGACAGGGAGCATTACGGCAGCTAACCATCACCGGGCGTGACAGCGCGAGTGATCTCAGCGAAGTGAACACTCCGCTGGAAGGGAATATTTACTACGCTTCCACTGCCGATCTGAATCAGGATGGCAGACCTGAAGTATATTGCTTTACACGCGGAACAGCAGATAGCTCTGGTTACAGTAAAGTATATGCATATGCTTTTGATGGGAAAACCGGGAAACCCATCAATTTTCCGGAACTGACATCTCAGCAGGCCGGTGAATACAGAGGGCACGATTCAATTTATATTGATGAAAAATACCTGGTGCGTAGTTTTTCGACAGATAACAGCTCTGCTGCTGCCAGCCGGAAAACAATAAAATATGTGCTCCGGCCGTCAGCAGATGGCTTTATGTTGGTTCAGGCACAGTAATTACAAGTAACTGGCACAATATTTTGGTAATCATCAGGGTACGTTGCAGCTTCTGCTGTTAAAACCCGAGTATTCTGATGAAGAAATACCTGTTGATACTGTTGATTATAACCCCTGTATGTGTATTTGCACAGAAAAAGACGGATTCTCTGCGTCAGAAATATGATTATGGAGCAGATGAAGACACTGTACCCAGGAAAGACCTGATAGACTTATTGAAGAATGTGGTACATATTAAGTCCGACAGGCTCCCCAAAAAGGGGAAAAGACGGATATATTATTCCCTTGTGCCTGTTCCCACAAATGTTCCAGGTGGTGGTACTGCACTGATCACTTCCACTAATGCCGCCTTTTACCTGGGGCCCAGGAGAACTACCAATCTGTCTAACATCACCTTTTCCCCTTCTTTTTCATTTAGCGGCCGTTTTTCGTTCTCTTTTAAATCGAACGTATGGCTGGAAGGTAACAGGTATAATATGGCGGGAGATATGCGTTTTGCCATCAATCCGCAATATACCTGGGGGCTGGGTAATGGTGTACCTCAGGAGGAGCGTCAGTTGCTGAACAATAACTATTTCAGGTTCTACGAAACAGTTTATCGTAAAGTAAAACCTGGTTTGCTCGCTGGTATTGGTTATCACCTGGACTGGTATTCTGCCATCAGGGTGCCCGGCAACGATTCGCTGGACCTGCCGGAGTTTGTCCGCTACAAATACGGTACGGAACAGGGCACTCACTCTGTATCTTCCGGTATTTCCCTGAACCTGCTGAAAGATAGTCGCCAGAATTCTATTAACCCTCAATCCGGGCATTATTTTAATGCTGTGTTCAGGGTAAACCGGAAATTCCTGGGCAGCTACGAGAACTGGGAATCCCTTTACTTAGATTACAGAAGATATATTCGTTTTGGTGATGGGAATACGCAGAATGTACTTGCCCTATGGGGATATTACTGGACATCATTAAGCTCTAAAACCCCTTACCTGGATCTTCCCAGTATTGGCTGGGATCCTGCTAACCGGAGCGGCAGAGGAATAACACAGAACCGTTTCAGAGGAAGAGGATTGATAGACCTGGAAGCCGAATATCGCAGGGATATTACAAGAAACGGATTATTAGGATTCACCGTATTTGCAAATATGAATACTGTAACTCAACCCGATGAATACAGGTTTACACGGCCTCATCCGGCAGTGGGAGCGGGGTTGAGGATCAAGTTCAATAAAAAATCAGGTACTAACCTGGCGTTTGATTATGGAGTGAGTAAGTATGGGAGCCGGTTTAGTTTGAATCTGGGAGAGGCGTTTTGATTACCAGATACGTACAACATCGCCTTCAATGGCATAATTGAAATGGCTTGTCATTCTCAGTGCTTCCAGCGAGTTTTTTAGCGGCTGATTGCGGTCTATTATGCCTGTAAATCTTTTTTTCGAGAGGTCCGGGTTTTCTATTTTAAGTGTAATATCAAACCAGCGGGGAAGCACCTGCAGTATCTCATTGAGAGAGCTGTTGTTAAACGCATAAATGCCGTTGAGCCAGCTTAGGGTATAATCCTGGTCAAAAGATCGGGCAGTAATACTGTTCTCTGTGATCAGCGCTTCCTGTCCCGGCTGTAATACTATACTGTCCTGCACATGCTGCAGGCTTACTTTTCCCTGTAAGAGGGATACCTTTATATGGGCAGTGTCATAACTGTTAATATTAAACGTAGTGCCTAATACATATACTGTGCTACCAGGCAATTGTACAATGAATGGTTGATTGGCATGCGCAGCTATCTTTAGAAATGCTTCTCCGTTTATCGAAATTTTACGGGTCTTCCCGTTAAAATGAAGAGGGAAGGTCAAACGGGAAGTTGCGTTGAGTGATACTTCTGTGCCATCGTCAAGCGTGACCCTGTAGTCTTTACCCGGTGGAACGGTAAGGGTGGCTTGTCTGTTGTCTAAGGTATTGGCATCTGAATAGGTGAGCGTTTTTTGATTGGTTTGCAGGATAACAGAACCGGTTTTTAAAGTACCTTTTGTGTTTGAGAGATCTATTTCTTTTCCGCCGGGAAGGATAAGCCGGACTGTATTACCGCTTACAGGTAAGGGGATTGTCTGTTGAGGCTTTTTATAAAGCAGAATTATCCCAATAAGCAGTACAGCGGCAATTTCCGGTATTAATGCCCGATTGTGTGGTTTAGGGATGTTCTGTAGTATCTGTTCGGGGTTGTAGTTATTCTGAACTTCAGCCATTACTTCTGGTTTACATAGTTTTGCCCGCTTTTCCTCCCGCATTCTGTAGGCTGTTTCATTGACTGAAATAGCCCAGTGCAGGTAGGCCAGATCATCTTCTGAAATCACTGCTGCAATTTCTTCCGTAATCAGGAAATCTATACGTTCCAGGTCAATCTTAGGGTAATCCATAAACGTGCGAATATAATTGTAGTAGTACTTCCCGTAAACTCATAGCGTTTATTTTGCAGAAAATAAGGACCGTAGTTCTTTCAGTCCCCGGCTGACCTGGTTCCTTGCATTAGCGGGTGTTACATTAAATTCATGTTGTATCTCTTTGTAGCTCCACTGGTCCAGCAATACTTTTTTTACAATAAGCCTGCATGTGCTGGCGGAGATGTGCTCTATACCTTTATATAAACGTGTTCTGAGGTCTTTTAATTCTAACTGTGGATGAACGGACGCTGTGTAGGTACAGGTGCCATGCTCTGCTATACATTTCCGGAAGGAAGTCCGGCTGCGTACAATATTGGAATATTGATAATGGATAGAACGAAGCAGATAGGCTTTTAAAGATAATGAAATATCAATATCCCGTCTGCGTAGCCAGAGAGAGGTAAATACTTCCTGTACCAGGTCCTGCGCTTCTTCGTGTTGATTTAACTTAAAATATGCTTCCAGATGCAACAGGGGTTGGTAGCGCCTGTATATTTCTGCAAATGCAGATTCATCATCCAGTCTGAGCCTGGACAATAGTTCTTTGTCAACATAATTCATAGTTAGTGAGATGGAGTTACTACCCCCTTTTAGCGACCCTAAAATAAATAATGCAAATACAAAATGAGTTAATGTGATGTTAACAGGAGAAAGAAAAAATGTTTGATACATTTTTACAGGTTCTGTTACAACTAACTGCGCTTACATCATCAACCTAGAAATCTTTAGTATGAGTAATTCCAGTTTTTTCAGGTTTATAGTCTGCCTGTTTCTCCTTCACTTTTATATGGGAGCTTATGCTCAGGCTACAGCTCCAAAAGTGTCTCTTCATGTACAGAATGCTACATTAAATGAAATATTCAATCAGCTCCGTAAACAAACAGGATTATGGTTCATGTATTCTAATGAAGAATTGAACCAGAATGAACGCGTTTCGGCCAGTTTCGATGATGCCTTGCTGGATGAGGTCCTGACTTTCCTGGTAGGGAAGAAAGGATATACATGGGTATATAAGGAGAAGACGGTGATCATAAAACGGGAATTTGTTACACCCGTGGTAAGAGATACCATGCTTACCGTGACGGGTAAGATCATTAATGAGAAGGGAGAGCCGGTCCCGGGAGCAACGGTCATGCTAAATGGTTCTAAAAAGGGAGCCTTGAGTAATGCAGAAGGTATATTCACGATTGTTGATGTTCCGGAGAATGCTTATCTGACAATTACCAACATCTCTTTTTTAAAACAGGAGATTGGTGTGAAAGGGCGGACAATGTTGGGAAATATAGTGTTACAGGAACGAGTGGATGAGCTGGATGTAACGGTAGTAAAAGGATATTATAAAACAACTAAACGTCTTAATACAGGTAGTGTAGTAACAATAAAAGGAGAGGATATAGCGAGGCAACCGGTAACAAATCCACTGATAGCTTTACAGGGCAGAGCGCCTAACCTGGTGATAACACCAACATCTGGATTGCCTAATGGAGCAGTGAATGTACAGTTAAGAGGTCAGAATAGTTTGAGCAGAGCGTCTTTAAGATCTGAACCATTGATAATTGTGGACGGGGTACCTTATCAGAATAATCTTAGTGCCGGGAACCTTGGCTCTTTTGGTACTATCGGGGACCGGCTCTCGGCATTAAGCTTTATCAACGTTAATGATATTGAACAAATAGATGTTTTATCAGATGCAGATGCCACTTCTATTTATGGTTCAAGAGGAGGAAACGGAGTTATCCTGATTACAACAAAAAGAGGAAAGGAAGGCGCTACCAGAATTAATATGGCAGTGTCAACTGGTGTGAGTCAGGTTGTTAAAAAGATAGATCTGCTGGATACAAGACAGTACCTGCAGATGAGAAGGGAAGCATATACAAATGATGGACTTGCAATTCCGGATAGGTCTGCAGCGATAAAGAATTTTTCAAATTTTGACCTGACAGTTTGGGATACAGCCAGGTATACTGACTGGCAGGAAAAATTCCTTGGCAGGAGCGCTCCCTCTTACAATGCGAATATATCAGTAACGGGGGGAACTCCTGGTATTCAGTATCTGATCAGCGGGAATTATAGTACCCAGAAATACGTGTATCCCGGGAAGAATAAATATGAATCCGGAGGTGCTACTATGAGTATCAATACAAGTTCCGCAGACAATAAATTCAAAACGTTTATAGGAGGGACTTTCATCTTTAACAATGCCTTGGCACCAGTAACGGACTTTACCCGTCTTGCAGTCAGATTAGCTCCGAATGCGCCAACCCTTTATACAGAAGAAGGTGCTTTAAACTGGGAGCCCAATCCATCTGCCAGTAATAGGGCAGCTACCTGGAATAATCCGTATTCCCAGTTGCTAAGGACTTCCCGATCAGATAATAATAGTGTCAGGGGCAGTGCCGATATAGGATACGAAGTGATAAAGGGACTGATCATTAAAGCAGCTATAGGTTATTCAGAGATTCGCACCAGGAACCAGAATTTGTTTCCTATTGTTTCTTATGATCCGGCAAATTCAAGTGCTACGGGAAGCGCATTGCAGACAAACCTATTGGTCCGTTCTCTTACATTCGATCCGCAACTATCTTATGATAAAAAGATCAGTAAAGGCCGGTTGAATGTTATCACCGGATTTTCCCTGCAAAGACAAAGTTCGTTCTCCGAGACTATAGCCGGTTACGGATACACAAGCGATGCGTTGTTGAAAAGTATGGGAGATGCAGCAACCCGTAATTCGGTGAACGGTAGTTCTCAATACAAGTATGCAGCTGTATTTGGAAGAATAAGTTACAATTGGGAGGGCAAATACTTGCTGAACCTTACAGGTCGGCGTGATGGTAGCAGCCGTTTTGGACCCGGCCATACATTTGGGAATTTCTGGTCAACAGGAGGAGCGTGGATCTTTACAGAGGAAGATAATATAAAACGTGTTTTACCTGTAATGAGTTTTGGTAAATTAAGGTTCAGTTATGGTACATCTGGAAATGATGGGATCGGAGATTACCAGTACCTGGAATTATATGAGGGGATAAATAATATAACTTATCAGAACCTGAGCCTTATCAAATCCGGCGGCGCTGTAAATCCTGATTATCATTGGGAGGAGCTGCGTAAGCTGGAGCTTGCACTGGAGACCGGGTTCTTTAAGGACAGATTATTGATCTCCGCCGCTTATTGGCGTACCAGAGCAGATGATCAGCTGGGAACTTATCGCTTGCCTGCTACTGCTGGTACAACAGAGATAATAATGAATCAGGACGCCAGGATACAGAATATGGGCTGGGATTTTATATTGACTTCAAGAAATATTAATAGTGAAGATCTTTCCTGGTCTACCTCTGCTAACCTGGGACTGCAGGCTAACAAGTTATTATCTATGCCTGCAGGGGGATACAATGGTTATTTTGCCAATCCGTTTATAAGAGTAGGACAGCCATTTACAGGTTTTGCAACGGTATATGAATCGAAAGGCGTTAATGTTGCTAACGGTCTATATCAATTCAGTGACCTTGTTGGAAATGTCAGCACAAGTAGCAATAACTCTTACATTTTTGCAAAGAAAATAGATACCCGTCCTTTAACCCTGGGACTTTCCAATAATATATCCTGGAAGAGATTTTCACTGTCTTTCTTTATACAATTCACACGACAGATGGGGCGTAATTATTTATATGATCCTGCATTCTCAGGATTTAATGTTGGATCATTTAACTCAACCGCCGGGGTAGAATTTGGGAATCTTCCTGTTGAACTGTTAAATCATTGGAGAAAGCCGGGAGATGTGAGTACTATTCAGCGATTGACTTCCGGGCTTACTACTGAAACGTTAAGGTCGATGTTAAATAAGGCTCGCGAAAGTGATCTGGCCTGGGTCGACGCATCTTTCATAAGGCTCAGGAATCTCTCCGTTTCTTATGATATTCCATTTTCCCGGAAGAGAAACGGCCAACTACAGAACATCAGAGTTTATATGATAGGCCAAAATCTGCTTACAATAACAAAATATAAGGGGCTTGATCCGGAAGTGCAAAACGGAAGTGTTTTACCAATGTTGCGCAGTATTACAGGTGGTATTCAACTGGAGCTTTAAAAGATTATCAAAAGCAATTATTATAAATTGATTTTATGATGTTATTTATTACATATCAGAGCAAGTGTTTTTCAGGAGTAAAGAACCTGAGTATCACATATGTTATTTATGTTGCTTTAATTTCAATCCTGTGCTCATGTAAAAAAATGGTGGAGACGGAGCTACCTATAGATAAAAATACTTCAGAGACAGTCTTTGGTAATAAAAGTACGGCAATAGCAGCAATGACAGGTGTATATGGCAGAATTGGCGGTGCAGATGGATGTTTTACCGGAGAGTTGGGTATTTCGGTACGTGCAGGGTTTTTGTCTGATGAAATAACTCCTAAGGTCCCCCAGGCTTACCCCGAATACCTGAATGAATTAAAAGGAAGTGGTAGCTGGGCAAGCGTTTTGTGGATCACAGCTTACAGGGACTACATTTTTCAGGTCAATTCAATTTTAGAAGGATTGGAAAAATCAGGAAGTTTGCCAGGCTCTGCCAAACAGATACTTAGTGCTGAAGCAAAATTTACAAGAGCGTGGATCTATTTCTACCTCGTCAACTTTTATGGGGATGTTCCTTTAGTTTTGTCAACAGATTTCAGGGTTAACAGTAATATTTCGAGGTCTTCCAAAGCGCTTGTTTATGAACAGATCGTGAAGGATCTTTTATATGCACAGGAAAACCTGACAGCAAATTACCTGGATAAGAATCTGGAGAACACTGTTAATGAGAGGGTAAGGCCTAATAAAGTTGTAGCTACGGCTTTGCTTGCAAGAGTCTACCTTTTCATGGGGAAATGGGAAATGGCTGAAGAAGAAGCTGATAAAGTAATCAATAACCCTGATATTGAACTGCTGAATGATCCTGACCTCGTATTCCTGAAAGATAGCAGGGAGGCAATATGGCAATTACAATCAAATCCATTAGACCAGGATGGGAATAATACACCTGATGGCAGATGGTTTATTAACCCTTTTGACGGAGATCCTTTTTTTTATCTGAATCCGGTTTTGGTGCAGGCATTTGAAGAAAACGATATCAGAAAGATTGCCTGGACCAGTCTCAGACCAGACAATTCCATTGTAGCTTATAAATATAAAGAAGGCTGGGGAATGGGAGCACAGAAGGAGCATACCATAGTATTCCGCCTGGCAGAACAATATCTGATACGTGCCGAGGCCCGTGTTCATCAGAATAAACTTTCAGGTATAAACAGTGCAGAAAATGATATTAATGTAATTCGGCACAGGGCTGGTCTTCCCGGTAAGGCAGGCTCTACCAGGGAAGAACTTATTGCTGCTATAGAGCAGGAGCGGCGGATAGAACTTTTTGCAGAATGGGGTCAGCGATGGCTTGACCTGATCCGTACAAACAGGGTGAACAAAATAATGGGAGAAATTTCGCAGGAAAAGGGTAGCACCTGGGAATCTTACAAGTCCCTGATGCCAATTCCGTATGAAGAGTTCCTCTATAACAAGGCCTTGATAGGGCATCAGAATCCCGGTTATACAGAACAACCATAATCTTTGATCTGACTAAAAATGCCAGAAATGAAATATCATAAGAATATATTGATCTTATTTGTGCTGATAATGAATTTATCCTGTAATAAGGAAAACATTGATATGGATGGGTATACTGCTACATTAAGCGTGGTAAATGCAATTCCTGATTATAATGGAAGTCTTAAGATGAATTTTACAGGTAAAACTATCCATTGGTCTGATGCCGCTGAATTGAATTACCAGTCCTCTGATGGCTTGTTTAGTAACGGAGCATTGAACTTTGGGATATCAACAAGAAAGGATGTTCCCCTGGTAATCGTGTCCTCAAAAGATACACTGAAGCCGATATTTGACCGGATAACAGATTTTAAGAGAGGAGAGATCTATTCTTTATTTATCACCGGGAAATATGGAAGTGCTGTAACAATATTAAACAGAGATGTTATTCCTGTCTATACTGATAGTTTGACAGGAGTTCGTTTTGTGAATCTATCTCCAGACAATATAGCGGTGACAGTAAATGTTGCTGGGAATGTGGATGCCCCTTTCATTAGAGATTTGCCCTATAAAGACATTAGTACTTTCATTCCCTTTCCGGCAAACAGGTCAGTCAGTAATTACTTATTTGAGGTCAGAAAAGCCACCACAGGAAAATTACTTTGTTCTTACAGGTATACTAATATTGCCAGATACAAAAATGTAACGTTGGTGATCAGGGGATTGGAACAGGGATTCCCAGGAATGGAAATGGTAAGGATCAATAACTAGGAAGTTGCAAATGTATTAATACTGTAGTATTAATGCACCAGCGGCTTTTATTTTTATTTAAAAATGATTGTTACCGATGAACAGGATATTGTTCCCCTTAATATTCTTATGGTTGTTTTCAAATGCATTATATGCACAGAAAAGGGAAATTGATTTTCATGCAATAAAGTATTGGCAGAGGCTTGGCAAGTATGGGATCTCTGCAAACGGAAAAAAAGTATTCTATGAGAGTATTAGTGGAAGTAATATTATTCTTACTGTTTGTGATATAAATGGCAGCAATAAGAAAGAATACAGGAATGCATATAATGCCGCATTTACAAATGACAGCCGGTTTCTATTCTTTAATACAAAAGATACTTTGCATCAGATCAGTTTATTGACAGGAAAAGACAGCACAACTGTTGGTATAACTGATCTTCATATACCTGGAGGTACAGGAAGAAGATGGCTTACCTATATGAAAGGAGGAGACCTGATACTACGGGATTATAAGACAGAAACAGAAAGAAACTATGGGAAGGTTGTAAATTTTAAATTGAATCAACAAGGTACGGTTCTTCTATTACAAAGAGATTCGGGTATTTGTTGGGTAGATCTCAGCAACAACAAAAGTATCATAATATATAGAGGAGATAAGATCAGAAAAATGGCCTTCAATCCAAAGGGAAATAGAATAGTTTTTTTATCAGGGGAAGATAATGCTATAGAGTTATTCAGGTATCAACCAGATTATAAATACGCACAGATATTGGCCAGGAATAGTTCTGAGGGAATAATGTCAGGGTTTACGTTAGCAGAGCATGAGCTGGAATTCAGTGCTAATAACGAACTTGTTATGTGTCAGCTAGAGCGGCAGGAGAGAAAGCTTTCTCCGGATAGTCTCCTGATTACTAAAGATGTAGATATCTGGAGCTATAAAGACGATTTTCTTCAGTCCCAGCAACTTAATATATTGAAAGGATATTTGAAGCGCCAGTACCATATGGTTGTGTCTTATAGCTCAGGTAAGGTTCTGCAACTGGAGAATGATAGCATGATATTGATTGGAAAACCCGGAAATACAATTGCCCTTGTTAAAACCTATAAGAACGAAGATGAGACATACTGGAATCAGAGCCAGGTACCTTTTCACCGGATCATTTCCCTGAAGGATGGAAGAGTGATTGACAGTATTCCTGGAAATGGTAATATATATTCCATTCAGTTGTCACCTTCCGGAAAATATATCACATGGTTTGACAAAACAGACAAGAGTTTTTTTTGTTATGAGATAAAAACAAATAGAGTCAGAAGATTGCTTCCTGGTTTTATTTATGAGGAAGATAATCCTGAATGGAATGACAAGATAACTCCTTTTATTGTTTTTGACTGGACAGATGAGGATAGGAGTATTCTGGTTTATGATAAGTATGATATCTGGCAAATTGACCCATTATTTAAAACAGTTCCGGTATGCTTAACAGGTAAATATGGACGCAGACATCATATTGCATTTCGCCTGATAGCAGGGATAAATGGAAAAAATGTTTTAAGGGAAAGGGATACCGTAGTGGCCGCCATACTATCTGATGCAGATAAATATAATGGTTTCTATAGCCTGAGTCTAAACACAGAGAATAGCATTGGTAATTTATCTTTACAGCCATATCTCTATTATTTCCCAGGTCAATTTGCATCTCTGCCCCCACCGGCTCCCCGCCGCGCAGAGAATACCTCTATGTTTATATTGCAGAGGCAAAGCGATAGAGAGGCCCCCAATGTGGTAGTTACATCCGATTTCAGGAATTTTTTAGTTATTTCCGATCTACATCCTGAGCATGATTATAAATGGCATAAAGCTGAGTTGCTCCATTGGAAAAGTGATGATGGAAGAGTCCAGAGGGGAGTACTTTATATGCCGGAACAGCTGGATACATTGAAAGAGTATCCGATCATTTTCAACTATTATGAGGAGAGTAGTGATGAGCGATTTAAGTACAAAATGCCAGGTCTCAGTGCTGTAAATGTAAACATTCCCTGGTATGTAAGTCGTGACTACCTGATATTTGTACCTGATATTATCCGCAGAAAAGGTGAAAATGGAAGAAGTGCGCTAATTACAGTTGAGAGTGCTGCAAAGATGCTTACAAATAAATATGCCTGGATCAATAAAGGAAGGATGGGACTACAGGGCCAAAGTTTTGGAGGCACTATGACTAACTATATAATTACTCATTCTTCCCTTTTTGCGGCAGCTCAGTCTAATGCCGGGCGTAGTGACTTTGTCAGCGGATTTGGAGGTATTGGATTTGGGGATAAGAGTTTGCAAAATGTTCATGAGATCGGGCAGAATTTTCTTGGCACTACTCCCTGGGAGGGTGCAGATATTTATATTGAGAACTCGCCTGTTTTTTCAATAGAAAAGGTTGTTACTCCATTATTGATTAGGCATAATCAAGCTGACCAGGCGGTAAATTTCTCGCAGGGTATAGAATTATTTACGGCATTAAGAAGAGCGGGAAAGAAAGTTTGGTTGTTGCAATATGATCAGGAGACTCATATTATGTCTGACGGAAATGAAAGATCCAGAGATTTTTCAATCAGGCAACAGCAGTTTTTTGATCATTATCTAAAAAAAAGACCAGCACCGCTCTGGATGATCGAAGGAGTACCTGCAACTCTTAAAGGCATCAGGTCCGGACTGGAGATAGATACTCAGGCAAGAGTTCCATGAGTATTATATTTGTTTAGAACTTAAAAGCCGGCAGTTTCTTCTGCCGGCTTTTAGAGTACCTGTATTAATCTACATTTGCTGTGAGCGTATTTGCAAGCAATGTAACACCATAACTTGCTATAGTCGTGGTTGCCGTACCTCCAACCTGTGTCAGCGTGATCACTCCTGGAAGTTGTTCTGTAGTGCTATATTTGGTAGTTGAAATACCTGTGAAAGCAAAGAACTCATTTGGTACCGAAGTATAGAAGGAAGCTGCTGCAGAATATGCAATTCCACCAATTGTAACAGTCCTGGTCAGTGTGTAAGGGACACCAAGAGCATTTCGGGTAGCTTTAAACGCCAGCGCACCACCAATAAGCGCAAACAATGCAACTGCAGAAAGAACGATTCTAGCTTTTTTCATAAGAAACATGCCTTTATAACTCAAAAGGCTAAACTTAAAAGTTGAGTATCTGCCTACTCTTTTCTAATGGTTTTCGGCTTGCCCATTCATTGGCCAGGCTATGCGCATAGCGGGTTGACCTATGTTACGCGTAACAAAAGATGTATTGATGAAATAAAGTGTAAGAAGGAATAAGTAAATGTACCTGGTGGATGGCTACACTGGTGGGTTAATTAACAACAACAGCAACAACAATAATTATAAGAGAACATAATGGTTCGTTTGGATTTAATAATTGTAATGGTTGATGATTGGTGGTTAATGGTGGTGGTTATGGAATCAAAGTTACCCCCCTTTTACGATTATTACTTACCAGATAGAGAATACTTCTTTGGACATCCCGCCCGCACAAAAAAAAGGCGGCAACACCCTGTTGCCGCCGCATCCTTCGATGACCCTATTTATTCAGATGGTTGCATTGTAAGCTATACCTGCAAAATATCCGATATCCGGGACATCCTGTGTAGGACACAGGAAAAATAAGTTAGGATCAAGCGTATTTATCAGAGTTTGACAAATTCAACACGCCTGTTATTAGCCTTGCCTGCTGGCGTAGTATTATTATCAATCGGTTGAGTCTTTCCTTTCCCATCAGTCTCCATACGGGAAGCGTCTATACCGAAGTCCTTGCTCAGCGCTTCTTTCACAGCTGCTGCACGACGTTTGGATAGATCCAGGTTCAGTTTCTCATCGCCATCAGCATCAGTATGGCCTATTATTTTTATGCGAACTGAAGCATTCTCTTTTAATACATTGGCAATATCCTGCAGACTACCGTAAGAGGCTGCCAGTATCTTATCACTGTTCACATCGAACAGTATACCATGTGTCACGAATTTACCTTCTGTGATCAGCTTATTACGGGTATCCGGAGCACCAACCGCCAGGCGGATATTACTTACATAAAAAGCCCCGCCTTTCCCGTCAAAGTCAGGAGCATATGCTGATAATACGAGGGAGTTGAGCACCGCTGTCGCATCCAGCGCCCTTGGCAGATCCAGGGTTTTGGTACTGTCAAGATATACGCGTACACGCTGTTTCTGACGCCAGATGGAGACTGTTACAAAGTTCTTTCTAGGAATGTTGAACTCAGGCACGTTGCTGTGACTCTGTGCGCCTATCAGGTTGGTTGAATAATACAGGCTGCCATAACCGGAAGAAAGAGGGTTCAGGGTCAATTTGAAAGAAGGACTCGTAGTAGAGTAATCCGCCGGGCGCATTTCAAATTTTTCTTCAGCATCTTTTGTCTGCAGTAATCCTATTGTAAAACTGCCAATATTAGAGACATTGTTATTGGCCATTACATCCATCTGCAGGGTGAAGTTCTCCGGGAAATTACTTGTAATGTATTCGGGGAAGAAAATCCCATCCTGCTTAAGACTAAGCCATTTGCCCGGTTGATTGCTAACAGTAACTACTTCCGCCCCTGTACGGGTGTTCCATTGCGCGGGAAAATCGCCAATAGCATCCTGTGAAAAATCTTCCTGCACTATTATTTTAGCACCAGGAATAAAATCGAATTTAGAATACGATTTGATATCTGCATTTACTCCGCCACCACCGCCTGAAGCTGAAGTTCCTTCAGATGAAGAAGGGTCCTCTTTGGTAGTTTCTGTCGGGCTTCCGCTGCCGGTAGAGCCATCTTTCTTTTTGCCGGCGTTATCAATCGTTTTGTCTATCGCATCGTTCACTTTGTTCTGCACCTTGTTTTTGATACGGTCTAAAAACTGTGCCTGAGCAGTGCAGGTCAACAACAGACAGGTGGCCCCTGTTATAAGTATTGTCCTCATGAGCTACTAAGTAAATAGTAAGAATATTAAGGTTAATCAATTTAGCTGCAAGATAATCATATTAAATTATTATAGAGTACAAGGCGGAAGAATCACGTATTTCTACGGAAATTTAATATACTGGTTAACTACTTAAGATAAAATCTCCGGAACAGTCCTCTCATTAAACCATTGGCACAGTTTTTCGGCCTGGAACAGGTATACACCAAAGCTGTTGACAATGGAAACATATCTTACCCGGTTCTGGTGGCTATTCCTGGTCAGGGGCATATTTGCCGTTATTCTCGGCATCCTGGCCCTGGTAATGCCGGTTACTACCTTTGCAGTGCTTGTGATCTTTATAGGGATCTATATGTTCATCGACGGACTATTCACCGTGGCGGCGGCCATCAGCTCCCGTAAATCAAGACGCTACTGGGCATGGTGGCTGCTTTCCGGCATATTAAGCATCATCATCGGCATTATCACCCTTTATAATCCTTTTATTACCGCATTTGCCATTGTTATGCTGATAGCCGTCTGGGCTATTGTGATCGGTATTATGGAGATCATCTGGGCCATCCAGATAAGAAAAGAGATCAAAGGAGAAGGCTGGTATATACTGGCAGGAGTACTCACGCTACTCTTCGGGTTAATGGTATTTCTTATCCCCGAAAGCGGTATTGTCCTGCTTGCAAGCCTGTTTGGCCTGTATGCACTGGTTATCGGTATCATGCTTATATCAGCAGGAATAAGGCTCAGGAAAAGAGGGAATGGGAATATCAGCCTTACTGCCTGATACCTCTGCTGTTTTCCCTGAATAGGGTAGGATTGATACCGTGATAATGCTTAAAGAACTTATTAAAATGACTGAGGTCTGTAAATCCCAGTTCATGACCTATTTCCTTAAGAGAAAGTGAACTGTATTTCAACCTGTTCTCTACCAGCCGGAGTTTATACCGGTTTACATAATCCCTCAGCGGAATCCCTGTCTGCTCCTTAAAAAATGTGCCCAGGTGCTTTTTAGACAGACCGAACAATTTTGAAAGATGCTCCTGCTGCGTATATTCCACCGAATAAATATGCCGGTGAATATAGTTGATGATAGCCGTTATCTTCCCATTTGTTGTATCAGACAGACCGGCCGACTGATGCAGGTTTCTCCTGGTAATAGACAGGACCGTCTGCAGCAGGAAGAAGATGGCTTCATTGTCAGTATTATTGCTTTCTTTCCATTCAGATACTACCATTAACAGTAGTTTGTCAAGTTTATCAGCATCCGCAGCAGAACTGATCAATGGCTGCGGTTGATTGCGTGTACAATTGAGGAACTCATCCATATCCCTGTTCCAGCGGTTTTCTGCCTGTTGCAGGTATACGTTGGTGAATTTGATAAAAGTAAAAGTCGTTTCGGAAGAAATATCAAAATAGTGATGATCTGAAGGCGCTAACAGGAACAACATTTTATCCTCATAAGGATATTTCATATCTGATAAATAATGAACACCTCTGCCTTTATGAATGAAGATCAGCTCAAAGTGATTGTGGTTATGCACCGGGTGCTCCCATTCCCCGGAAGTAAAATGCGAGATCTTCAGGAACTCATGTTGAATATACCGCTGCATAAGACGCAAAATACAAATATTCCCTCCCAATGTACAATTACGGAGAAGTAGCGCCAGCCTAATTTTGACCAAAACAAAACAGGATGAAAACAAAAAATGTAGCCCTGGTAGTGGGCGCAAATGGCGTAATAGGAAAGAATCTGGTTGATCATCTTTTAACACTGGATGACTGGGAGATTATCGGGTTATCACGCAGGGGAGGAGCTTCGGAGGGACGACTGCGTTATATCGCAGTAGATCTGCTGGATACGGAAGACAGCCATAACCGGCTGAAGGGCCTGACAACCGTCACACACATCTTTTACGCTGCTTACCAGGATAAGCCTGCCTGGGCAGAACTGGTAGCTCCCAACCTTGCTATGCTGGTCAACGTGGTGGAAACCATAGAACCCGTTGCAAAGAATTTACAACACATCAGCCTCATGCAGGGATATAAAGTTTATGGCGCTCACCTGGGCCCTTTTAAAACACCCGCCAGGGAAACAGACGCGGGGCATATGCCGCCGGAGTTCAATGTTGACCAGCAGGAATTCCTGGAACAGCGTCAGAAAGGCAAACAGTGGACCTGGTCAGCCTTACGCCCCTCCGTAGTGGGGGGATTTGCACTGGGAAACCCTATGAACCTGGCATTGTCCATCGCCATATATGCCAGCATATCCAAAGAACTGGGTCTTCCCCTGCGCTTTCCGGGCAAGCCGGGCGCATATGATAAGCTGATCGAAATGACAGACGCCGGTTTACTGGCAAAAGCCACCGTATGGGCTGCAACCAGCGCTGAAGCCGCCAATCAGGCATTTAATATAAATAACGGTGACCTCTTCCGGTGGAACGAAATGTGGCCGGAAATAGCCCGTTATTTTGGATTGGAAGTAGCCCCGCCATTACCTATGTCGTTAAACGTGATCATGGCAGATAAAGCCCCTTTATGGGATAAAATGAAGGAAAAACATGACCTGGCCCCACATAGCTATGAGGAACTATCTGCATGGAAATTCCCGGACTTTGTCTTTGCATGGGATTATGATGTGTTTGCAGATGGGACAAAGGCCCGGCGACTGGGGTTCCACGAATACGTTGATACGAAAAGTATGTTCCTGCAGATCTTCGATAACCTGAAAGAACGGCGCGTCATTCCCTGAGCCGCATTTCTTCACTTCATCTCTACCTTTCAGGCATACTTCATGGATCTTTGAAGCACCTTTCAGGCATGTTTCAAGCACCTTTCAGGCATGTCTTAAGCATGTTTAGTGCATGTATTGCGGGCGCACTTTTGCACCACAGCACTTTTCAGGTAATACACCAGTTTAAATTCTTAGCCGGCCGCAAACCAGAAAAACACCCTCAAAATCGATTTTACCGAAGTAAATTGATTTTTGAGCAGTTTCTTCGAAGTATGATATAAAGCTCTAAACTGTTGCACTAAACCCTTGCTTTTTTAATTAAAATTCATTATATTTGTCCCCCCCCCTAAATATAGGGAGGTGAGCAGTAAGGCTAATGTGTGTATTTGAGAAATGCTGACAATGAATTAATTGTATAATTATATCGTTTACAGTAGTGGTTTTGGGATGGTTTCGATGATAAATAAAGATAATCACCCCGGAACTTCCGGAATCAAGCCTTCTGATGCTCAGGAGGCTTTTGTATTTTTTGTACCAAAAAAGAAGTGGTATGTTGGAAATTGTAGAAGTAACTAAGGATGATGTAGCAGCGTTGGAACGGGTAAAATCACTTTTCAGGGAGTATGCCAACTGGTTGAGTGTAGACCTGAGCTTTCAGCGTTTTGAAGAAGAGTTAAGCAGTTTGCCGGAACCCTATTATGAAGCGCCAGCAGGAGCATTACTCCTGGCCCTGGTAGATGGTCAGCCGGCAGGATGCGTAGCCGTAAGGCATTTCGAAAACTCTACCTGTGAAATGAAACGTTTATTCGTACGTGATGCCTATAAAGGGCATGGTGTAGGAAAAGCACTGGCAAGAAAAGCTATTGAAAAAGGCAGGGAGCTGGGATATAAGCGGATGTTGCTGGATACACTGGCGCACATGCGTCCTGCTATTGAGTTGTATACCAGCCTTGGCTTTCAGCCAATCGCGGCATATTATGACAATCCCATCTCTGATGCAGTTTACCTGTCAATGATGCTGGAAGAGGAGAGTCAGAACGCAGATACGGTTTTATAAGGAAACTGTATAACCAATATTAAAAGAAGCAGTCTCGCACCAGGCGAGACTGCAGGACCCCTTGCGGTGCTCAGTATTATTATTTTGGCAGTTTATATCCATTGTGATATGCAGCTGCCAGGTAATTGTTTGCTTCACCATCGTCAAATTGCTCTTTCACCCCGTTCCAGTTCAGTTTTTTCCCTGTTTTATAGGCAATATTCCCCAGCTGTGCCACCCTGGCAACATGTGCACCAGCCTGTACAGGTGTGTTCAGATCTGCCAGCTTGCGTGATTTTATCACATCCAGGAAATTGACAGCATGCAGGTCAAGACCCTTATCCACAGATTTCTGCAGAGGCACAGCTTCCATTTTCCCTTTTTCAGGTATCACTTCCCAGCCACCACGGTTCAGCACCAGGGTGCCGTTATTTCCAATGAAAGCTATCCCATGATCACGACCGTAAGGACCGCCATCTATGCCAATAGCATGCTCCCACTGTAAGTTAAAGCCCTCAAACTGGTACACTGTAGTGAGAGTATCAGGTGTTTCCGCAGCATCATCAGGATAAGCGAATTTACCACCTGCAGCCATTATTGTAGTAGGATGCTGAGCTTTCATACCCAGCAGGGCATAATCCAGCAGGTGTACGCCCCAGTCTGTCATCAGGCCACCGGCATAATCCCAGTACCACCTGAAGTTGAAATGGAAACGGTTAGGATTGAACGGCCTTGTCTCAGCAGGGCCCAGCCAGGCTTTATAATCAACACCCGCCGGCGGATTGCCATCCGGTTGCTTAGGAATGGATTTCATCCAGCCCATATAAGCCCACGCCTTTACCAGTCGCACCTGCCCCAGCTTACCGGAATGAACAAAGCTGATAGCATCTTTAAAGTGTTGCTGGCTGCGCTGCCACTGACCTACCTGTACCACTCTTCCGGTACGTTCCTGGGCTGCTACCATAGCATTGATCTCCGCAATGGAATTGCCGATAGGCTTTTCTACATATACATCCTTACCGGCAGATACAGCGTCCGTCATCTGCAGGCAATGCCAGTGGTCCGGTGTACCGATAATCACGGCATCAATGTCCTTGTTTTCCAGCAGCTTGCGGTAGTCCGCATACGTCTTTACTTTCTGGCCTTTCTCCGCCAGTTCTGCTGCTTTTTTGTCAAGCACGTTCTTGTCCACATCACAAAGGGCCACACATTGGGCAACAGGATTTTTTAGAATGGCATTCAGATCAGCCCATCCCATACCGTTAATACCTATGGCAGCTACATTGATCTTATCACTTGGAGCAATGGCCCGTAATGAAGCAGGCAGAGAGGTAACAAGCCCTGCACCTGCCACCAGTGTGGATGCAGAACGAATAAAATGTCTTCTTGAATTATTCATGATAGTGTTGAGATTAAGTATTTCAAGATCGCGGAATAATGAAAGATATGGAGTTACAGGTTAATATGCAACCTATTTTTAATTGTGATATTTACAATTAAAAAAATAACCCCGAAAAACGCTTTCACCATACCGGTGAAAGCGTTTTTCGGGTAACTAAAAAGTTATTTAAAATTCTTCACTTTCCTCTTCAGTACCGGTGCCAAAATTCATCATCGTCCCCAGCAGATCACTGAAACGGGTCTCATTCTCCACTACTTTCTTACTGATCAATGAATAAGAAGCCAGCCCGTGAAGTACAAATTCCATCAGCAGCAGCTGTTCTTTATTATTGGCATGCGGGAATTTCCCTTTGATCAGTTCTTTCAGCCCTTCAACTTTCAGCAGGGAGGTCTCATACTGTTTATCATTCACGTCCTGCAGCAGCTGTACAGCATTCCCCTTATCAAACCATTGAATAACGGCCCGGTAAGGATTCTCAGCGGTAGCAGCCTGTTTCCTTTTCTTGAAAGAGTCAGGATTCGGAAAATACTGTGCGAAAACACTGCGGATAGCCTTATCCAGGAGGTTTACAGCTACCTGTAGCGGACCTTCCTGTTCCCCTTCATATACCAGCTCTATTTTACCGGTAATAGCGGGAATAATACCCTGCAGGTCAGCAATGCGCACATAGGTGCTCTTCTCTTTGTTGATGATGGCCCTGCGCTCGCCTGCACTCACCGCATTTTCATATGCCGCAATGGTCAGACGGGCAGATACGCCGCTTTTTTTATCAACATACTCACTGTTACGCGCTTCAAAAGCCACCTGCTCTATCAGGCGTTTGATCATATCGGTGATATGAACATGCTGCTGATCTTCATGCACATTGGCTTCCTGTTCCGTAATGAGCAGCGAATTTTCCACGTTTTTGGGATAGTGGGTAATGATCTGGCTCTCAATACGGTCTTTCAGCGGCGTAACGATAGAGCCGCGATTGGTATAGTCTTCCGGGTTGGCGGTAAATACAAAAAGGATATCCAGCGGCATACGTACTTTAAAGCCACGGATCTGGATATCGCCTTCCTGGAGGATGTTGAACAGGGAAACCTGTATACGTGCCTGAAGGTCAGGCAGTTCGTTGATTACGAAGATGCCTCTGTTGGAACGGGGAATGATACCGAAGTGGATCACCCTTTCATCCGCATAGTTCAGTTTCAGGTTGGCGGCTTTGATAGGATCTATATCACCTACCAGGTCAGCTACTGATACATCCGGCGTAGCCAGCTTCTCACTGTAACGGGCTTCCCGTGATACCCAGGAAATGGGAGTAGCATCTCCCAGTTCTGATACCAGGTCGCGTGCATAGCGGGAAAGCGGGTGGAAGGGATTGTCATTCACTTCAGATCCTTCTACGATGGGAATGTATTCGTCCAGCAGGGAGGTCATTTGCCTGGCCATCCTGGTCTTTGCCTGTCCGCGGAGGCCCAGGAAAAGTATATTATGCCTTGACAACAGGGCTCTTTCTGTATCAGGTATTACGGTATCTTCATAACCGATGATACCCGGAAAGGCATTCTCTTTATTCTGCAGTTTACGGATGAGGTTTTGCCTTATTTCTTCTTTAACAGATTTAGGTTTATATCCACTCTTCTTTAATTCTCCTAGCGTTCTGATATCAATATTCATATGTTAATTAATGGATTAAGGTATGTGTTAGTACATAACAGCATGTTTTACAGTAGTTTTTTCTTTCCGTTCTCGAAATCGTAAAATAAGAACTGTCCCAGTTTGTCCAGTCCGGAGAAGAAGGCTTTCCCGCTGTTGGTTTCGGTAAACTCTGTTACGAACTTTTGCAACCACGGGTCAGTAGCTACCATGAATGTTGTGATCGGGATCTTCAGTTTCTTGCACTGGGCTGCCAGGTTCAGCGTACGGTTCAGGATCTTGCGGTCCAGTCCGAAACTGTTCTTGTAATACTGCTTCCCGTTTTTAAGGCAGGTAGGTTTCCCGTCAGTGATCATAAAGATCTGCTTATTGGGATTGCGCCTGCGGCGGAGAATGTCCATCGCCAGCTCAAGACCTGCTACCGTATTGGTGTGGAACGGTCCCACCTGCAGATAGGGGAGATCTTTGATCTCTATCTGCCAGGCATCGTTGCCAAATACGATAATGTCCAGCGTGTCTTTCGGATAGCGGGTGGTGATCAGCTCACTCAAAGCCATGGCCACTTTCTTGGCAGGAGTGATACGGTCTTCGCCATAGAGGATCATGGAGTGGGAGATATCGATCATCAGGGCGGTAGACGTTTGTGTTTTAAAGTCTGTTTCCTGGATCTCAAGATCATCCTGCTGAATGGAAAAGCTCTCTATACCATGATTGATCTGTGCATTCCTCAGGGAAGCGGTCATGTCGATCTGTTCCAGCGCGTCGCCAAACTGGTAAGGGCGGCTGTCTGCATTCAGTTCATCCCCCTGTCCGGATTTGCGAATATTATGATTGCCAACGCTGGATTTTTTAAGTTTGCCGAAGATCTCTTCCAGTGCACGTTTCCGGATATTCTGCTCAGTCTTGCCGGTTATCTGGATAGCGCCGCTTTCTTCATTTTCGCGGATATATCCTTTATCCCTCAGTTCCTGTATAAAGTCTCCGATACCGTAATCTTCATTGGTAAGCTGGTACTCCTTGTCCAGTTCGGTCAGCCACTGTAGCGCTTCGCTCACATCGCCACTGGTGTAGGTAAGCAATTGGGTAAACACGTCCAGCAATTTCTCAAAGGGCGATTTTCCCTGCTCATCGGGTTCAAATTTGGAAAAATGTATGCCTCTCATAATAATATCTAAATTAGGGAAAATAACCCCGTTCTCAAAAATCTTACTGTGCAAATGGTCATCGGCATCTCAATAACCGGCCTATAGCCGGCCGCAGGCCATCCATCAGCGAACAAAACGGTTTTGCCGAAGGCAAAACCGTTTTGTTCGCAATCTCCTCGTGCAATAAAAAAGCCGTCTCACAAGAGACGGCCTTTTCTATTCAAAAATCATTTGATCACTGATTCCCACTATCTGCAGGCGTCTCCTGAGAATCTGTCCGGAATCCATTGGCCTGTTCCAGCAACTGCTGGCGTCCACCAGGTTTGGTAAAGTCATCCTTCATCCGCTGCAGCAGGCTGATAAACTGCTCAGCCATCTGCGCATCACGCTGTAGCCCGTTACCCATTTTGGAAAGAGGCAGGCCACGGTAGTAGTTCAGCTGCTGAGTACAGTCTTTAATGATCTTCTGGGAGATCTCTTCCGCTTTCTTATTGTCGCCAGCCAGGTAGTAAGCATATACAGTCTGCATAGAGCTGTAGTTATGCATCTGGCCCGGAGTGGTCATCGCATAAGGGAAGTTACCTTCCAGCAGGTGTTTATCACTGGTATTCAGTACTGCCAGAGCAGAATCCTTCTTGCCGTCCAGGGCCAGTGCAGTACCCAGGCGGGTGTAGGAATTCCTTACATACTGAAGCAGTTTACGGTTTGGCTCGTCGAAATAGGTACCTTTCACATCAGCTCCGCCAAACGCGAATTTAGTGGTCAGATTCGTGTACATCGCAGGGATGTTCACATTCTTCTCGGCGCCCATCGGATCATTACTTTCTTCTTTTCTCAGCGGAACCAGGCGGTAAGTAAGACCATCCATACGGAGGTAGTCGTTCAGACCCAGGTCGGTCGGACTGGTAAAGTAGATAGGACGTTTCCAGTCGTTCGCTGCAATGATGTCATATACTGCCAGGTCATTCTTCAGCAGATAGTTCTTGGTGATCTGCAGCGGGATCTGTGGCATAATACGGGCGCTGTCATGGATATCAACTGTACCGTTATTGATCACTTCCACCACATTAACCGGGATGAACAGCTTCCTTGCAGGCAGGTAGTTGATCTGGCTGCCGTCCTGGGTGGAGAGTTTGGCACGGGGATCGTCAGAACCCATAAATGCCATTACTTCTTTCAGGTTATAGAACTTATCCTGTGGGAAGTTGCCTCCGTCATAGAACTGGATATAGTTACGGTTCTCACCGCGGTATTTGTCCGGCGACCAGCTCATCGGAACCCCCTGGCTCTTGTTTACGGCCTGGCGCTGCTGGTCAATGTACCAGTCAACCCCTAAGAGGCTGAGGTTGATCACACGAACGTCAGGACGGATATTTTCCACTTCCTGGGCATACCAGAGCGGATAGGTATCGTTATCCCCAACCGTAAAGAGTATTGCATTAGGAGCACAGGATTCAAGATAATCCTTTGCAACGTCGCGTGCTATGGTTTTGGTAGAACGGTCATGGTCATCCCATTCCTGGAAGCCCATCAGCACCGGTACTGCCAGGAGGCAGACGATAGTAGCTACAGGAGCCGCCATTGTCGCCGCACCTTTCACCTTTGTTTTAAGGAACTGGTATACAGAAAGTACGCCGAGACCTATCCAGATAGCATAAGCATAGAAAGAGCCTACATAGGCGTAGTCACGTTCACGTGGCTGGTTACCCGCCTGGTTCAGGTACAGGACAATGGCAAAGCCGGTGAAGAAGAACAGTAAACCTGTTACCAGGCTGTCTCTGCGGTGATACTTGTATTGATAGAGCAGTCCGAAAATACCCAGCAGGAAGGGCAGGAGGAACAGCTTATTATGCGCTTTGTTGTTTTTCAGGCTGTCCGGCATAGTGGACTGGTCTCCGTACATGATATTATCGATGGCGGAAATACCTGTGATCCAGTTACCATCACGTACGTTGCCATAACCCTGGGTATCATTCTGGCGGCCGGAGAAGTTCCACATGAAGTAGCGGAGGTACATAAACCCTACCTGGTACTGGAGGAAGAATTTCACGTTATCGCCGAAGGAAGGTCTTTCTCCTTCCTGCAGTCCGAGAAAGTCACGGTAGTAATCAGCATGCCCCTGGTCATTGCTGGCATCCCATACACGTGGGAAGAGCATTTTATCTTCGGGAGCGTACACCGGTACCTGTTTCTTACCGGCAATCTCGTATTTGTCCTTACCACGCGCATAGATGTTATCGGTCTCTTCGTAGGAGGTAGGACGGGCGGTGAATACCTGGCCATAGATAAGCGGGAAGTCACCGTATTGCTCACGTCCCAGGTAACCTACCAGGGAGATTGGGTTATCCACGTTGTACATATCTACAGATGGATTGGCTGTAGAGCGCACCATGGTAGTGATGTAGGTAGAGTAACCCAGCAGGAGGAAAAGTATACAGTAGATAGTAAGTTTCGTAAAATGAACAACACCGGAGCTGGTCAGCTGTGCGCCAAAGTATTTGGCAATAGCCCATACGCAGATGGTAATAGCAGCAACGATCAGTTTTAAGATGATCATTGGCGTGTTACCAATTCCGTTGAAAGCCGGGATGGCAATTACAGAAGCAATGAGGATCAGCGGAGCGTACAGTCCGAATTTAGGATTTTTCAGACCGTAAAGAAGCACTGCTACCAATGCCAGGAAGTAGAAGGCAAAGCCTGTAAAGAATGGCATACCCAGGCTGTTCACAAAGAATACGTCCATCAGGCCGGAAGTCTTGATGGTGTCCTGTATGATGAATTTCTGTACCAGACCGGTAATAATACAACCTAAAACAAATGCCCAGAAGGTACCCCATGGAGTTACTTTAGAGCGCCTGAAGTAGTAAACCATTACTATAGCCGGGATAGTGAGGAGGTTCAGCAGGTGCACGCCGATGGAGAGGCCCATCATAAAGGCGATGAATACTATCCAGCGGTCTGCATAAGGCTCATCAGCTTCATGCTCCCATTTCAGGATAGCCCAGAAAACAACAGCGGTAAATAAGGAAGACATTGCATATACCTCGCCTTCAACAGCAGAGAACCAGAAGGAGTCGGAAAAGGTATAGGCCAATGCACCAACAGCGCCGGCGCCCATAATAGCGATCATTTTCTCACGGGATATCTCTTCACCGTTTTTCACCATAAGGCGGCGGGCAAAGTGAGTAATGGTCCAGAAAAGGAAAAGGATGGTAAAACCGCTGGACAGGGCAGACATCAGGTTAACGCCTATTGCTGCCTGTGAAGGGCTAAGAAACATCGTAAATAATCTACCTAACAGCACAAACAAAGGAGCTCCTGGCGGGTGGGGCACCTGTACTTTATAGGCGCTGGAAATAAACTCGCCGCAGTCCCATAAGCTGCCGGTGGCCTCCATAGTCATAATGTAAACCGTGCAGGCAATGATACAAATAACCCAACCTACAATGTTGTTGGTCCTTTGAAAATTCATAGAGATGTTTTAGGTTCCGACAAAAATAGAAAAAGTGGCAAATTATGATAATTAGCGATAACAGTTTTAACTTTTTCTTTAATAAGAATATTTTTTTATAAAAGGGAAGGATTAATGGAAGCCTCTTTATCAGTCTTTTAGGGGTTTCTGCTAAAGTTAAAGGATAAGTAAAGGAAATAGGGTAAGCAGGGAGAATAGGGATGGTTTTACCCGAAGATGACCCTGACGGTCTGGTAAAAGGACAGTTTCTGGAATCCGGAGGGATCTGTGAGCTGGTCCCGGTTAAATCCGCGCAGACCAAAAAGACCGGCAGCGTTGCCCTTGTTAATGGCAATCTCCAGGTAGCCTGCAGCATTGAACATGGCAAGTTTATGCCCTTCCGGTACATCAGAGTATGTTTCACTCAGCTGGGTGATCACTTCATCACGGCGGAAGAAGATAGAGAACGGCCTGTTCTGGCGCTGTTCATCAAACTGGTGGCGTGTTATATTAACAACAACGTTCTCGAAGTTGTCAATATGAATGATCTGGCCATCAATATAATCCTGTCCTGTCATAGGTTGCAGGTTATTTTTGACGATGTAGCCGGTAGCAGGCTCGCCCAGTTCAGACAATTGTTTTCCTGCCTGCAGCTCCCTGTAAGCCTCCGCAAAGCGTCGCAGAACGGTGAAGGTATCTTTAGGCTGTTGTTTGTACAGCGGAAGTTTAACTACTTTTTCAGGTGCATTTCCTGCAATCATGGTTATCAGCCCGTTATCAGCGCATGCAATGTAGTGCCCGTTGTGTTCCGCCAGCAGCACGTGATCAGCTTTGCGGTCAAACAGATTTATCAGCACTATATGAAAGGTCCCTTTGGGATAATATGAGAAGGAACTCTTACAGATATATGTAGCCTGCGGCAGGTTGAAAGGAGATATCTGATGCGTAATGTCCATTACAGGGGCACCCGGACAGTGTTGCCACAGCTGCCCTTTGATGGCGCCTACCAGGTAGTCCTGTAACCCTATATCTGATGTTAATGTTATAATGGACATGCGTTGAAATCAATTGCCAGGTACCCAAAAAGAATGCCATTAAGGGATTGGCGTTATTTACAAGTGCAAAGAAAATTAAAATCTACATGTAGCCGTGTTTCAAACGTCAATACTTGTTCAGATGTGAATAACTATAAAAGGGCCGGGGTTGGGGGTTTTAGGGGCCTATAAGTAAAAAATCAAAGATTAAAAAGTAAAAGATGAAAATTTAAGCCGTTCATCGCCAGACTCTTGAAACTGCCTGCTGGCGCGGAACGGCTTAAATTCTTTTTTACTTAAGCGGAGACCCTGGTTCCTTTTTGAAGTGATTGTACACTAATCCGTCTGCTATTCCCGGTATCAGCTTACTTAACAGGACCGTGAGTTTGCCCTGCCCGGTAAGCACCAGTGTGCGCTTGCGTTTGTAAATAGCTTTGAGAATAGATTGTGCAACTGCTTCTGCACTCATCAGGCGACTTTCATCCAGCGGTGTTTCTCCCTGAGCCCGACCCTGTTCATTTAATGCTGTGTTGCGTATATTGGAAGCAGTGAATCCCGGGCACACCCACATTACGTTCACGCCTGTATGTAGATTCTCGGTGCGCAATGCCTCAAGAAATCCCTGCATGGCAAACTTGGAGGCGGAGTAACCGGTACGTCCCGGCAGGCCGCGGTAACCTGCTATCGATGATACGCCTACGATAGTACCATTGTTTGCCAGTACTGAAGGTAATGCATATTTGGTACAATACACCGTTCCCCAGAAGTTAATGTCCATTAATTGTTTGAGAACACTTACCTCCGCATCCCGGAACAGGGCCCGCATAGATATACCTGCATTGTTGATCAGTATATCCACTTTCCCCAGCCGTGTAATGACCTGGTCTATAAAACGTTTACAATCTTCTTCTTTGCTGACATCAGCCTGGTAGGTATAAAGACTATCCGTAGCCAGCTCCTGCTCCAGGGCCTGCAGGCTATCCTGCTTTCTCCCACATACGGCTACCCTGGCGCCCGCCTGCAGGAATGCCTCCGCCAGCGCCTTACCAATGCCGGACGTTCCCCCGGTTATGACTACAACTTTGTTTTGAAAAGAATGTTGCATTATTATTTTTTTGCAGACACAAAAATAGGCGGGTAAATGATATAATACCCTTTTTTGTTCAGCACAAAACAGAAATGTTTTAAAAAAAGTTGCCAAAAAGTTGGAGGGAATTAAAATATTATTACCTTTGCAATCCCAACGCAAAAAGGGAATGATTCCGTAGCTCAGTTGGTAGAGCAATACACTTTTAATGTATGGGTCCTGGGTTCGAGTCCCAGCGGGATCACAGGATTAACATATAAGCGCCCTGCAAGCCAATCACTTGCAGGGCGCTTTTTGTTCCGGCACAACGGCCATAGAACCTTCTTTTATGTACCACCACTAACCGCTATTTGTCCACTTTAATATCACCGAACAGTTTGGATTTAATTAAGTATATTTTTTGTTATCTGATTCCTCACCTTGAGGATATTGATTACCGGCAGGAGGAAAAAAAGATTTATTATAAAGAACGAAATGTCGAAGTAGAAGGATTTAGAGGCTGGCTTATATTTAATCAATTAGCATCGGGCACAAGAAGCATAATCGCCATGATCGGCGATTTAATTTGCCGCATTTATAGCATCAATCCAGCTTTAGAAGATCCCAGGAATTTCTCTGGCATAGTACTGATTGATGAGATTGACGTTCACTTGCACCCGAAGCTTCAAAAGTTATTCCCATCCTTGCTATCAGAATGTTTCCCCGACATACAATTTATTGCCACAACCCATAGCGTAATCCCATTTCTCGGAGCACCGCTAAATTCTGTATTTCTGAAGGTTTCTAAAACTAAAGGGGAGGGCTCGGTAGTAACAAGGCTGAATCTTGATATTAAGAACCTTTTACCCAATGTATTATTAACATCCTCGCTTTTTGATATGGATTCTATCGCACAGGTCAACAGCGAAGGTGTTCAGGAGATACGTACAGAAGATTCATATTCAGAATATCTGAAGAATAAAGAACTGAAAAAGAAATTAGAAGATTTTGAGAAGGGGGATCGGGATTTATTTGTTGCTAGCGTGCGAAAGATGTAATTCAAATAAAGGGGATAGTTTTCCTATCGAAGGAGAAAGAGTACATACACTTGTATTACAGGATAATAGAACTGTAACTGAAAGTTATAAAGTAGCGAATGGTGCGAACCTGTTAAATGAAAGACCATTGCTTCTAAATCCGGAAGTAGACTACGAACACGGTCCAAATATACACCAGCTTTATTTTGTCAGCACTGTCAGATGAACTATGAATCATTTATTTCTTTCGAAATCCCCTTTGGCTATTGGGAGGGCATTCCAAAAGAAATAAAGATTCAAATAAGCGGCAGATCAAGCCTAAACTCCTTTGTACAGGCTGTCGGACTAAATCTGAGCTATTTCAACTTAAAGGACGCGGAAATTTCCATCGATCATCTTACTACACCAATTCAGTAAACACCTCCAAAGGCAAACGCACTTTAGCTGCATTAACGTACGGGTCTTTTGCTTCATCACGATAACCCAGCGCTAGTAATACCATACTTCTCAGACCGTTCTCTTTTAATCCCAAAATCTCATCAAACTTAGGCGGATTGAAACCTTCCATTGGCGTGGTATCTATTTTTAATTCAGATGCTGTTGCAATGCCGGTGCCTAAACCAATGTAGGCTTGTTTAACTGTCCATATCAAATTCTCTTCCTGTGTTCTTCCTGTAATATGAGCTATCAATATATCTCTGAAACCTGTCAATGCTTCTGTCGGAAGGCCACGGGTGTTGGCCATACGCTGCACATATTCGTCAATGTGAGTTACCGACAGGTTCTACACCAATAAATGTGAAGCTTCAGAAATTTGTGGGTTAAATTCGCCTTCGGTTAGTTTTCGGCGGATTTCAGGGTTTTCGACCACGATTACGCGATAGGGCTGCAAGCCTGCCGATGAGGCCGAAAGATTGATGGCTTCCAGAACAGGTTTAACATCATTGTCACTTACTTTTTTGTCGCTGTACTTTTTTACGGCATAACGCCATTTTAATGATTCTGTTAAACTCATTCTATTTGTTTTTTAATTAACTAGCTCAAAACTGCCTTCATTTATTTTGTCATCAGTTGAAGTGGCTCCCCAGGGCAAGGTATTGTCTGACAAATAACCTACTTCCGCTATTCTGTTTCTGATTGATCAATAAGCTGCTGTAAAACGCATCCGGTGATGTTTGGGATTTTCTACTTCGTCAGCAATCACTACAGCCAGATCCTCGCCAGAAAGTAAGTTTTTACCGTTCTGATCCATTACCGGAAAATCAGTCCCTAAGCGGTATTTTCCTGTTCTGCCGGTGGTAATGCCCTGGTGCATTTCCAGCGCGGGACTGAAAAATGCCCAATCCAGTTCTTTTTCTTCTTTTATAATGTCCAGATAATCTTTCGCTGCTTTAGCCCCGGGATAAAAAGGCGAATCGCTTGGGAATGTGTCTATTATTTGTGGTCCGCCTTCTGATGCATAGAGACTTCCTGCACCACCAATAGTGATGAAACGTTTTACTCCGGAAAGTTTTACGGCTTCCTGAATAGCTTTAGAACCGGTAATAAAATCCTCGTAAATATTGGGATTTGTCCAACCCGGATTAAAAGAGTTCACTACCACGTCATGACCTTTTAAAGCTGTTGCCAATGCCGCAACGTTTGTTACGTCAATTGCCACGTAGCTTATATTGTCTTTTTTCGATGCTTTTTCCTGCCTTGAGATGCCTAAAACTTCAATGCCTCTGCTGGCTAATTCATTTGTAATATGGGCACCTACAAATCCGGTGGCACCGATAACTGCTACTTTCATCTTTTGAATATTTTATGTGGATTTAAAATGTTAATATCTTTTTATTCTATTTATTTTCGCTAAATCATGGTGCTCCAATAGATAGGTTTATCCTGCTTCATCTTATGATCTGTTTCATGCGGCAAATTTACTGTACATTTAATATATATTTTATAGTGATATACTTTTGTATAGTAATGACTCTCGGAAATGGAAATACTTCTTGATTTAAAAAGCATGGAAAAGTGTCCACAGTCATTTATGCTTGCTGTAAATGACACAGTGAACGTATTAACCGGAAAATGGAAGCTTCCGATTATGGCCTCGCTGATTTTCGGTAAAAAGCGGTTTAAAGAAATTGAACGGGAGATCCCAGGAATTACAGCAAGGATGTTGTCAAAAGAGCAGCGTGATCTGGAAATGAACGGCATTGTAACAAGAGCGGTTTACAATACCGTTCCTGTTACGGTGGAATACGAGTTTGCCCAATTGGGCAGGGCGTTCAAAAAGGTGATGGACGCTATGGTGGAATAGGGAATTGAGCATCGGAAAGTATCCCTTAGAGTAAGGAGATAATATGGGCCTATTTTATATTACCCGGTTCAATTTTCTTTTTGTATTCTTTCTGGTTGCGGAAGATTATTACTTCAGTAGTTGTTCCAATAACTGATAAGCGGGCTTCTAACAGGTCACGTAGTTTATTGATTGTTTTGTAATTAAATGACAGGATTACATCATTGGCCTGCAAAAAAACTGAAGCTCCTGATCCGGAGGCCACTTCTACAACAAGCACACCACGCATACTATCCATCCCTGTGGCAGAGCGTTCTCCAAGCGTATTCAGGTTCTTTACTCTGGCCCCCATAAAATCAATTATTTCGTTATTGTTCATGTTATCGGGTGCAATAACGGTGGGGAATTGCACTCTCTTGGCTAACAATTTCAGTTTGGAAGAGATCACTCCGAAGCTGTCCATTGCGAAATTATTGAAACCTGTAGAAAAAGCAATGGACCCATCAGTCAGGCGAAAATCCCCTTTCTGTGGGGCCCTGAAGGAGAGTTTTCCGTATACAGAATGTTTATCTGTACCACGGCTCCATGCTTCCCGGAGAGAAACAGAATCGGGGAAGACGTTATAATCGGTTTCCTTCCCCCAAACTTTGATCCCAATAGGCTGATATCCCGTTGAAACAATATTGTGACGAAATACATCGTTACTATTTTTAAACCACACATGGGGATGGAATGTATTATTGATCATAATGTTATTTTCCACCACCCTGTTCACTCCTTCGCGGAGCTTTATACCGCCATTCAGACACAGGTTGTTATAGATCAGGTAATTACTGGACCCGTCGTCCAGGTCAATGTCCCAACCATGGTCGCACCGCATACGGTTATTGCGAAGAATGATGGGTTTCACTACATCCAGCATAGTAAGCTCAAAGTTGGTTGTCACAATGGAGTCAAGTATATTTTTGTCCGGGTGCCAGTAACGGTCGCGGCCCCAGGAGTTAAATGATCCATGGTCGCCACTTTCCTTCACTGTATTGAATATGTCATTGTACTCGATAATGTGGCCTCCCCAGGTTCCTTCACTAACATTGATCCCAGCACGGGGAACATCGTAGATAGTGTTATGGCTTACCATGATACTCTGACACATGGATAATTCTACTCCGGCACATTGTTTCTCTACATAACCAAGGTCAAATATCAGGTTGTCATAAATTTTGCAGTCTGCAGGATAGTTATTGGTTAGAGGACCAGGAGTACGGTCTATTTGCGGCAACGGTACAAATTCATTATACTCAAAACTTGGAGAACGCACAGCCTTAGGGTCACCAACAAAACAGATTGCGCTAGCCCCAATACTGGAAATCAAACATCCTGAGACCTCGCAATTCCGGTTAAAGTTATTAAAGAAAATAGCATTGCCCCCAAGATTATGGAGAGTACAGTCTGCGAGACGGCAATGTACCGCCCCATTGTAGAATACTGCTCCTCCACGGTAAATGGTCCAGTCACTACGCAATAATGGTTCCTGGTTTTGCATAAAAGTGCGTAGTGTTTGTGTAAAAGTAATACCGGTTATATCAATATTGCTCACAGGATTTGCTTCCGTACCCTTGAATTCTATTAAATGAGTAATTTGAGGACTCGCAAATTTTGCTGTCTTTATATTAAGACCTTTGGGTGGGAAGTAATATAAGACCTTTGTTATTTTATCATAGAACCATTCATTTGCGGTATCCAGTTCTTCAAAGATATTTTCGACAAAGCGATACTGGGGGTGCATGCCCATTCGCCGGTTATTTTGCCAGCCGCCTTCAAGAGACAATTCTCCCTCGTTATTTACCCCTTTAATGATATAATGAAAATCACCCCATTCAAAACGGTGCAGAGCATGCACATATCCTCCTTCAGGCGACTTCCAGTGGGCCACATGTTCTTTATCAGTTGCATTGGAAGCAGTTCCACCTAGGAAACGGCTGGAGGAGGAATAGTTTGGATATCGTGCCATGCGTTGTAACTGTCCGTTCACAATCAGTTCATCAAAAATAAGATCGCCCTCTATTCCTGTCTGCCAGACCCCATTTTTATATTCTTTCCACTTCAGGTTATTTAAAGTAACTCCGCCACTGATAATTGCTTTTTGATTTTCTACATTGGTCAGAGTAAGTGTCTCACCTTCTTTCCTGGAATCAGCAGGAGTAAAGACTATAGGACTGCTTAAACGATAAATACCTCCGTAGAGTTTAATTGTAACAGCCCCAGGCGTTTTACGGGCCATTGACAAAGCTTTGTTTATCGAAGCAAATGGACGGGCTTTTGTACCAGGGTTGGTATCAGCGCCCGCAGAAGAAACGTAAAAACTGGTTTGCGAGAGCGCCGATACCGGGCATAAAAGGATTATAAGGATAGATATTCTTCTTAATACATTCATAAAGCAAAGTACACAATACATTGTAACACTATTCAGTTATTAGAACAGCTTCCATACTTTTAAGAGCTTCAGAAGAAGCCTTTAACCGGATTTCACCTGCAGTTTTATCAGTTTGCACTAAAACCTGGCAATATCCATTAAAAGCCTTTCGCTGATTGGCTTTATCAGGTTCATGACTACTGGGATCGCCGTTGCCTGTTCCAATTATTCTGCCAGGCCCCTCAATAGTAAACTTAACAAGATTATTAGCTGTTGGTACCAACCGCCCCTTAGCATCTTTAATGGCAATATTTATAATGGCAACATCACAGCCATCAGCCTGGAGCACATTGCAATCACTCTTCAATACTACCTGAGCCGGAGCTCCGGAGGTTTCAGTAATTTCTTTAGCTATAGCTTTTCCAGCTTTGTAACCCCTGGCTTCCAGTTTGCCGGGTTGATATTCTACCTCCCATTCAAACCTGTTAAAGGGAACCACCTGCTTTTTGCCGGCACTCCTGCCATTGATAAATAATTCAACTTCGTCACAGTTACTATACCCCTGTACTTTTACCTTTTGTCCTTCTTTTCCCTGCCAATTCCAGTGAGGAAACACATGCACTACTGGTTTATTGGTCCAGGCGGCCTGGTAAGCGTAATACCCATCTTTCGGGAAACCGCAGATATCCATAATGCCAAAGTGCGAAGTTACGCACGGCCATTCGTAGGGAGTTGGCTCACCACGATAGTCAAAGCCCGTCCAGGCAAACATACCGTTAAGGTAAGGGTATTGAACGATATGTTCCCAGTCTTTACCCGGTAACATACCCCATCCAACACCATTTCCAAGATTTGAGACATAACCTTTCTCTCTATTATCTTCATACTCGCCACGTGTTGACACGAAACTCGTAGATTCAGTAACAAACATTTTTCTTTCCGGAAATTTTTCATGGTCTTTGACATACTGCATATCCCTTTGTCCATAATTATAGCCGGTAACATCAAGCAAATCACTATATCCGCTATCATTCCAGCCATGGTTCATCGCAGTAGTTACGGGGCGCGTAGGGTCAATACTATGGGTGATATGGACCATCGTTTCAAGTATCCGGGTTCCTGTTATATTTCCCTGAAGCGGTTCTTCATTCTCCAGGCTCCACATGAATACCGAAGGATGATTCCGGTCTCTGTAGAGTAATGCTTTCAAATCTTTCATACCATCTTCCGTACTTGATAGCAGCCGGTTTTCATCTAACACGAGCATACCAAGCCGGTCACATGCCTCCAGCAGTTCGGGTGTGGGCGGATTATGGGCTGACCGGTAACCGTTGCAGCCCATTTCTTTCAATAATTTTATTCTATAATTATTTATTTTGTCAGGAACAGCAACTCCAACTCCTGCAAAGTCCTGGTGATTAGCAGTACCTTTTATAGGATATAGCTTACCGTTGAGGAAAACTCCTGCATTAGTGACTTCAATAGTTCTTACCCCAAAAGTAGTTTCGTAGTTATCTATGATTATTCCGTTTTCTTTCACCTCAGTTAGTATTTTGTAAAGGTTGGGGCTTTCGGGAGACCAAAGTAAAGGCCTTTGAATTCCCCCTTTTTGAGATATTTCAACCTCGTTAAAGGGAGTTATTGTCTGGGTTGAGGTTTGCGTATTTAACAAGGTACCTTTGCCATCTATAATTTTTGAGGTGAGGGTAATATTCTTAATCACTTTGCCCTCGTTCTGCAAAGTAGTTTTAATATCTACAACGGCTTCGCTTCCCGATACTGCAGGAGTGGTAACATATGTTCCAAACCTGCCCACATGAAGTTTTCCTGTTTTAATAAGCCATACATGCCTGTAAATGCCACAACCTTCGTACCACCAGCCTTCATAGTCAGTAGCGTCTACTTTCACGAGTATTACATTTTGACCTTCATTGCCATAACGTAATATATCGGTAAGATCATAATTGGAAGGGGTATAACCACTCTGATGATTACCAATAAGATGGCCATTCAGCCAAACAGTGCTGTTCCTGAAAATTCCATCAAATTCGATAGAAATCTTTTTCCCTTTATCGGTTTCCGGTATTGCAAATTCCTTTCTGTAAAATCCAATACCTACTGGTAAGTAACCGTTAGCAGCAGGCTGGCTACCTATGGTGTTGTCATGAACGAAAGCCCCCTCTACACACCAGTCATGCGGTAGGTTTACCATGGTCCAGTCTGAAGATTTAAAAGGTGCAACTTTGTTTTTGTCGGAATATGCAATTGTGGTATCTTCTCCCGTTATAACTTTTACTTTAGAATCAGTAAGCCCACCATATTTACCTGCTTTGACGGCCCGCTTCATTGCAATGTCTCCTTTGTGGAATTGCCAGCCGGCATCGAAGTTTTCCCTGGATCTTTTGGATATTGCCTCATTCTGTACATGTTGGGCTGAAGCAGTTAGTAATAATACAGAATGAATTATTAGCATGAGTATTCCCGACCTTTGAATGTTCCTGATCATATGTTATACTTTTCTTTATGTACCTGTAACTAAATATTATGTCTATGGGTCATAATGATTAATTCAAAATTATTGCGTTGAAAGATTTTTTTTTTGATAAAAAAAGACTTTTTTTGTTCTGAAACAGATCTTTTAGAGAGCTGTGTAGAACAATGACTATGAATAAGCATGTATTGAGACATAACCTTTCAATGCTGAATGCGGATTATGTAAAGCTGGATACCAAGTGGAATTACAATAATGTGATTAGCCCGTATCATAGAATTTATTACATTGATGAAGGTGAAGGTGAAATTTCCAGTGCCGGGCTAACCTTAAAATTAGAACCAGGATATTTATATATTATCCCGAGTTTTACTTTATGCAATTTATGTTGCCGGAGCTATCTCAGCCAATACTTTGTTCAGTTTTTTGAAGAAGCCTCTGATGGAACTTCATTGTTCTTAAATATCAGGCTCATTAATAAAGTAAAAGCAACAGATATAGATGTGCTTAATTTTAAGCGGCTGCTTGTAATAAACCCGGGAAGAGGAATTAACAGATCGGATAATCCAAGAGTTTATGAGAAAGTTCCATATTATAAAGAATATCAGAAATTGAATAGCTATCAAAGTTTATCAGATTTCCTGGAAACACAGGGTATTCTGCTGATGCTGTTATCAAGGTTTGTAATACCCGGAAAAACTTTTGTAGGGGAACCAGAGGCTATCCCTGTTAAGATTATGGACACAATGAAATATATTCTCGTAAACCTGCATCTGACACTGTCGGTTAATATGCTGGCAAAAAGAGTTAACCAAAACCCTGAGTATTTTTCCAGGTCATTTGAACGTTATACAGGCATTCGCCCATTGACCTATATAAATGATAAACGGATAGAACGGGCGCAACATATTATGGCAACAAGCCAGGTTTCCAATGCAGAGATTGCAGAGCTTACCGGTTTTAAAAGCCTCTCCCAGTTTTCAAGGATTTTTAAAAAAGTAACGAAAATATCCCCCCGTAATTACAGGCAGCAGATTGCGAAAAAACAAATGGATACCAGGGATATCTGATTATAGTCTGCTACTCTGAAGCTGCAGGCTTTATCCTGTTATTTTAAGGGGTATAATACTACTTTCACGATTTTATAGTATTTTATGATGGATCCATAGTAGCCGGATAAAAACTTATTTTTAATTATTCTGCGTTAGAAACAAGCTTGAACTCATTTCTTATGAAATCTGTCAGGGTAATATATTTACTACATTTAACGATTTGTTTTCTCCATATTTCGTCTCTCTGTTTTGGCCAGTTGGTAGCTTCAAATATCAGTACACCGGAAGGACTGTCAAATTTTACTGCTAAGACTCTTTATCAGGACAGTCAGGGACTCGTTTGGATAGGTACTAATGATGGCCTGAACTACTATGATGGAAAGGACTTTACTGTGTACAGAAACCGTCCGAATGACAGTACTTCCATCGTGGGTAACTGGATTACTGGTATTACAGAAGATACAACAGGGCATCTTTGGGTTGCTACCCGGCAGGGAGTCAGCATTTTTGAAAAGGTTACAGGCTTTTTCAAGCATGCTGTGCTCAATGAGAATGGCGTTAATCGGGCATTGCAGTATGTTACAGGGGTTGTGTGTACGGGACGGGACGCATACGCATCGACCGAAGGAACCGGGGTCGTGGCTTTTTTTAACCTGGGTCAATCAGGTACCCGGATTCCGGTTAAGATAAGAGACCGGCAAGAATATGACTATAAGGTACTCTTCATTGCAAAGGATAGTAGCGGGACTCTTTGGGCTTTGATACAAGGCAAAGGGTTGTTCTCTTTTGATAAAGAAAACAGATGCCTTGTGCTAAAGGAGCCATCACTGAAGGGAGCAACCTGTATGGAAGTGGAACAAGGGAAGATATGGCTGGGAGATGGGGAGGGTGTTACAGAGTATGATATCAGAACCCGGGCTGTCAGGAGACTTTATAATAAAACGGTTGCCAGACGTACGGGAGAACGTATTACGGCTATCAAGGCAGACAAAGAGCATAATCTCTGGCTGGCGGTTAATTCCTGCGGACTTTTTGTACTGGAACCAGTTAAAGGAACTGTACATCCGGTAAATACTACATATCCGCTCGGCGACAGGATTGAATCAGTTTATTGCCTGCAGAGAGATAGTGATGGCAGGATGTGGGCCGGTACTATTAAAAAAGGGATATTTCTTTTCGATCCAGGCAGAAATGATTTTGGGACCTATGCTTATCAGGCAGCCAGTGGGAAAGTGCTTGCCGATAATGTTGTTTTCTCCATTGAAGAAAGTATGGATAACGTATTATGGGTAGGTACCGATGGTAAAGGCCTGCACCGATGGGACAGAGGCTCTGGACACTTTGACAGCTATATTGCTTTGCCCGGCGTACAGGGACATTTGAGCGGGAACGCTATTTGTGATATGGTCTGCACTCCTGACGGCGACTTATGGCTGGCAACTTCTGCAAACGGAATATCGAGGTACAGATCTGAAGGAGGAGCTTTCAGGCAGTACGAATGTAATAATCCTTCCGTGGGGAAATCCAACAGTGTGTTTTCAATTGCAGCCACTTCAGACGGCTATATATGGGCAGGTACGTTGAAGAACAATGGTGGCCTTGGAGCACTTTACAGGTATCAGCGGGAAAAAGACAGGTTTGAAGTGTTTGACCCTTCATTGTCAGATCTTATGGTGCTTAAGGAATTGCCTGATAGTACATTCTGGGGTGGGAATCTCCATGAGGTAGTGCTGATAGACAAGACGGCTGCAAAAAGACACCGCCGTTTTGAGATTGGGTGCATAGTAAGATCAGTATGTGAAGCAGGGCCAGGTAAGCTATGGGTAGGGACTGAAGGTAATGGTTTATTATTACTGGACCTTCTTACCGGCAAAATTGTGAAACAATATACATCTGCTGATGGTCTCTGCAATGATGCTGTGCTGAATATAGTTAAGGATGGGGCTGGCCGTTTGTGGATGGGGACTGCCTATGGTCTTGCCTGTTTTGTTCCGGGAAAGGTCGGTTTTATGAATTATTACAGAGAGGATGGCCTGCCCGCCAACCAATTCAGTTTTCATGCGGCTCGCCGCCTGGCAGACGGGAAGATGGCATTTGGATGCGCTCAGGGGTTGATCATTTTTAATCCCCTGGATATCCATCCCCCTAAAAAACCATCAACACCTGTGGTTATAATGGTAAGAGTTGCCGGGCAACCTCTTTCCAGAAGCTCTGCTACGTGGAGATCAGATCCGGAAAAAGGAACCGGGCGGCTGACGCTTCCATTTGAAAGTGCAAGTCTGGTACTTGATTATACAGCTCCTGAATTTACATCTCCGGGGCAATTGAGATATAGCTATTACCTGGAAGGTTGGGACAAGGAGTGGAATGATGCTGGCGTTCTTCAATCTGTTGCATATTCCGGTCTGAGGGAAGGGGAGTACAAGTTGAAGATAAGAGTACGAACTATCAGTGGTGAATGGGGCGAAGAGATGCAGCCTATCCTGATTACCGTGTTCCCTCCCTGGTACCGGAGCTGGTGGGCTTATTGCCTCTATCTTCTTTCGGGATTCCTTTCTATAGGCTTTTATGTAAGTTACAGAGCAAGGCAGAAACGGCTGCTTTATGAAGTGAGGATAGCCAGGCTCACTGCCGATACAGAAAAAGCAGAAAAGGAGAAGCGACAGGCTGAACTGGAACGAAAAGAAGCTGAACATGCAGCTGCAAACGCTGAACGGGAAAAAGAAAAGATACTTATCGAAAGCGAGAGGGAATTAAATGAACGCAGGAAAGATTTTTTTACCAGTATTTCGCATGAATTTCGCACTCCGCTGACTCTGATCGTCAACCCGGTTAAAAAGTTACAAGAGGTCGTACACCCTGCCGGACAAAAGGAAATCCTGAATACTATTTACCTGAACTCCAAACGTTTACTGAGCCTGGTAGATCAATTGCTGCTTTTCAATAAATCAGAAAGCGGATTTGATACACTCAGGGTCTCCAGACTGGACCTGGGGGAGATCTGCAAGGAAGTGTTCAGGTGTTTTGTTAGTCAGGCTGCCGCCAGGAAAATATCCTTTACGTTTGAATGTGCATTTAACGATATCCCTGTATATGCAGACAAGATGAAGCTGGAGATCATCCTGTTCAACCTTTTGTCGAATGCGATCAAGTTCACGCCAGAAGGTGGCAACGTTGCCCTGCGGATTGAAAATAGCGATGGGACATATAATATATATGTGAGCGACACTGGTGAAGGGATTCTTCCAGCATTGGGTAATCAATTATTTAAAAAATTCGGACAGGCTGTTCAGGGCGGAACAACCAGGAAAACCGGCTTTGGAGTTGGGTTATACCTGGCCCGGGCATTTGCTGAGGCTCATAAGGGGAGTCTTTCGTTTGAAAGCCGTCTGGGGGAAGGAACAATTTTCAGGCTTGCATTAAAAAAGGAGGATTCACATTTTCAGCTAGAGGAAATCATGCCGGACAGCAAGGAGCAGGAGAGCCTGGTAGGTGAATTGTACCTGGATTCAGGCGCGACTGCTGCCACCAGCAAACAAGAGACCAGCCCGGTAGAAGATCTTGCAGCAGCGAAGTATAGTTTGCTGGTCATAGATGATGACTCGCAGATGCTTCGTTACCTGGCTGATATTTTCCGGGGAAACTACCGCGTATTTGAAGCTTGTGATGGCGCCGCCGGCCTTAAAATAGCCGGAATGCACAGGCCGGATCTGATCATTTCTGACATACATATGGGAGGGATCAGCGGCATTGACCTGTGTCGCACATTGAAGGAAGTACCGGAAACGGCGCATATCCCGGTGATCCTCCTTACCGGCAGTCAATCAGATGCCTTGCGGCTGGAAGGGGTAGAAGGTGGTGCGGATGATTACATTACCAAACCGTTCGATGCAGACCTGCTGTTTGCCAGGGTGACAAGCATTATTAAAGCCCGGAAAGGGCTTCAGCAATATTTCCTGAATGAGGTAACCCTTCAGAACAATGATTTTAAAATTTCAGCAGAATATCGTCAGTTCCTGGAAACCTGCATTGAGGTGGTTGGCAGACATCTGGATGATGAAGAGTTTGAGATCAGGGACCTCGCAAAAGAAATGGGAATGAGCTATTCCACTCTTTATAACCGCATCAAAGCTATTTCGGGACTGTCTGTAAATGCCTTTATTCGCTATCTCAGGCTTAGAAAAGCTGCCGAAATGCTGGTGAAGACTGATATGAGGGTTAACCAGGTTGCCTTTAGTACCGGATTCAACCACCTCCCTTATTTCAGAAAATGCTTTTTGCAGCTCTTCGGAATGACCCCTTCAGAATATGTCAAAAAATACAGAGATCGTCTCGGAGATAACTTCTCTATTAATAAAAACTCCTTTACCTGATATCCTCTTCAAGCAAAAAGACTCCTTTTAAGAACTATTTGATGGAATTTTATAAAAATACGCCCCTTTTTTAAGAATCTGTGTACCCTGTTAGTTGATCAAAAGGGCAAACTTGTGCCTGGATCAAAAATGAATCCACTTTATCAGCCAAACTAAACTTACCACGCTATGTATATTTTAAATTCCACGAGCGGCATGGGAGATGTAATGCTGCTTTTCAAGAGGGCTAACCACTGTACACAGTACTTAAAAAAGATCAGTTTAAGATTTTCCTGCAATCAATCCGGGTGAGGATGCAAAAAAATTACATAAGGACGAAGCCCTGACCCAGGCTCTAATAATAATCATCTACACCTTGGTTTCAATGTATGCCGTCAACTGACCGGCAATCAATGATTTGAAAATTTACGACTACGTATGAAAAATAAAATTAAAAAGTACTGGGTTATGCTCTTTAGGGCAGGTATCGCTATCTGTAGCTTTATGCCAGTACATGTGACTGCCATGATCAACATAGATTCAATAACCCAGCAATCAGTACCATTAACCAGCATTAATACTCCCGAAAACAGGCAGTCTGTACCGGTTCCGGTTGCAGATACCGGTAGAATTACAGTTACAGGCACCTTGCGTGACAGTACGGGTATTACGCTTCCTGGCGTCACAGTATCTATAGAAGGCTCTGCATCAGGCACCGTAACCAATGAAAATGGAATGTACGTACTTAAGGTTCCGGTCGGTAAACGTCTTGTATTCAGTTATATTGGATACCAGCAGGTAACAGTATTGGTAATGCCTTCCAGTACAAAGATCGACATCGTACTGAAAAAAACTTCCTCCCGCCCCCTGGATGAGGTGGTAGTAACTGCATTTGGGAGAAAACAGCGACGGGAGGCCGTAGTAGGTTCCGTTACTACTATTCAACCGGAGCAGTTACGTATTCCTGCCAGTAACCTGACAAACGCATTAGCTGGACAGGTAGCCGGCGTAATTGCATATCAGCAGAGTGGGCAACCTGGTCTTGATAACTCCAATTTTTTCATCAGGGGAGTAACTACGTTCGGTTATCGCCAGAATCCGCTTATCCTGATTGACAATGTGGAACTTTCTACAGAGGATCTCGCCAGGTTACAGGTAGAGGATATTGAAAGCTTTTCCATATTAAAAGATGCCAGCGCCACAGCATTATACGGTGCAAGGGGGGCCAATGGCGTGGTACTGGTAACTACCAGATCGGGTAAGGAAGGCAGTGCCAGAATTAATATCCGTACAGACCAGTCAATATCTGAACCTACTAAAAGCATAAAGCTGGCAGATCCGGTTACTTATATGCGCATGTATAACGACGCGCTGATGACCCGCGATCCCCAAGCAATACCTTTTTATACAGAGGATGACATTTACAACAGGGAACAGACACTTATAAACGCGCCGGGAAGTAATAAATATGTATACCCGGTGGTTGACTGGCTGGACCTGATGTTTAAGAAAAGTACAACTACCCGGCGTGCAACCATGAATGTAAGTGGTGGAGGTAAGGTGGCCAGATATATGGTATCTGCATCTCTGAGTAATGACAATGGCATATTGAAGAAAAACCCGATGAATAGTTTTAATAATAATGTAAACTTTAAAAATTATCAGCTAAGGTCCAATATAAATATCAACATTTCGAAGAATACTGAGCTGATTGTCCGGTTATGGGGTAATTTTAATGACTATAATGGTCCTATTACCCAGGATGCCTCCTTCTCCACTGATCTGTATAACATGGCAACTCATACCAGCCCCGTATTGTTCCCTGCATACTACCAACCGGATACTGCTAATTTTAAAGTGCAGCATATACTTTTTGGTAACAATACCGGCAATACTACCAATACCAGCAATGTCGGTTTTCAGAATCCATATGCTGAATTGCTTAGAGGATACAAGAGATTTTCTCAATCAAGAATGTCTGCAACCCTGGAGTTAGATCAGAAACTTGACATAATTACCCCCGGGTTAAGATTTCACGGGTTTTTCTCTACGAACAGATATTCCCTGTTTGCCAACCAGATGGCGTATAATCCGTTCTATTACACTATCCGGCCTCAGGACTATGACCGTTCTGCCAATACATACAAACTTTACTGGTTGAATTCCGCTACCAATAGTAGTCCTATTCCTACAGAATACTTGAATTATACAGCTATAAGTACAAGTGCCAACACATTTGTTCAATTTCAGGGACAGTTCGACTACAGCAAGAAAATAGATGATCATAGCATAGAGGCTTCCTTGATCGGCGTACGTCAGCAAACGCTTAATTCGGATGCGTCTACATTACAGGAGGCTTTGCCGTACCGCAATCTCAATATAGCCGGCAGAGTGTCATACAATTACCAAAGCAGGTATTTTATAGAGCTTAATGCCGGATATAATGGCTCGGAACGCTTTTCGCAAAATAACCGTTTCGGCTTTTTCCCCACTGTGGGAACATCATGGATAGTATCGAATGAAAAATTCTGGGATGGCCCCATTACCAACATTATAACCAGTTTGAAATTAAGGGGCAGCTTTGGTTATACAGGTAATGATGCCATCAGTAGTCAACGTTTCTTCTATTTGTCAGACGTAAACCTGCAGGGAGGTAATGGTGCTTTCTTTGGTGTAGATAATGGTTATTCGAGACCGGGAGTAGTGATTAAGAATTATGAGAACCGGAATATCACCTGGGAGAGAGCGCAGATTGCCAACGAGGCTATTGAATTGACCTTATTCAAGAGCTTAAGCCTGGTAGCAGAATACTGGCAGCAGAACCGTACCAATATATTAATGAAACGTAATATTCCTGCAAGTGCAGGTTTGGAAGCTGATATAAATGCCAATGTTGGTACGGCAAAAATTAAAGGGCTGGATCTTACCCTGAACTACAAGCACAAGTTGTCTGAAAAAGCCTGGGTAGAGTTTATGTCAAACCTTACTTATTCCCAGGGAAGATATGGAAGGTATGAAGAACCCGCGTATGCAGAACCCTGGCGCTACCGTTCAGGGACCTTGCTGGGACAATCTTATGGTTATATAGCAGAACGTCTTTTTGTAGATGATAAGGAAGCCTCGGCGTCACCATCGCAATTGTTTGGCGGTAATGCTCCGTTAGGGGGCGATATTAAATACAGGGATGTAAATAACGATGGCGTAATTACTGCAGCAGACATGGTACCGGTTGGTTATCCTACTTCACCGCAGATTGTATATGGATTTGGAGTTTCGTTCGGTTACAGGGCTCTTGATATTAATGCACGTTTCCAGGGACAGGCGCGTTCAACATTTTTTATTAACCCGACATCAACAAGCCCCTTTATTCCTGGTGGAGGAACTGCTACCGGTCTGGCCCAGGTACTGAAAGTATATGCAGACAGTCATTGGTCTGAAGACAACCAGGACCTGTATGCTATCTATCCCCGGTTGGGAACTAATACAAACCAGATATCCAACAACCTGCAACCAAGCACCTGGTGGATGCGTGATGGTAGCTTCCTGAGGTTAAAAATGGTAGAAGTGGGATATACACTTCCCCGGGATATAGCCAGAAGGCTTGCCTTGAACTCCTGCAGGATTTTTGTCAGCGGGCTCAATCTCTTCAATTTCACCAGATTTAAATATTGGGATATAGAGCAGGGAGGAAATGCATTCAGCTATCCATTACAACGGGTATATAATCTCGGTATTAACGTGAACTTTTTATAATTGATTATATGAGTAGTATAAGAAAAAATAAAGATCTTGTATATAGCTATTGGGCAGGAATTATTCTTTCATTGATGACTGCTTCCCTGGCATCCTGCAGCAAGTATCTGGACGTGACCCCCGAAAATGTAGGTACAATTGATTATGCATTCAGAAATCGTAATGAAGCAGAAAATTATCTTTTTGCCTGTTATGGTACCCTGCAAAGCCTGGCCTCATGTATTGATGATCCTGGCTTTATTACCTCCGGGGAATTGTACAACAATAGCTTCAGTAATTTAAGTACTACGAATTTTCTGATTATCAGCGGTACCCAGAATACAACTTCTCCCTTGCTCAATTATTGGGAAGGAAAAAATGGTGGAAAGGCATTATTCCAGGGAATACGCAGGTGCAATATTATGTTGGATAATATCGATAAACCCATTGATCTTACACCCTATGAGAAAGAAAGATGGATAGCTGAAATCTGCTTTTTAAAGGCGTATTACCATTTTTATTTATTAAGAATGTATGGCCCCGTTCCGATTATGGATAAAACGGAGGACATAAGTCAACCAGCGGAAGAATACCAAAAAAATAGGGCTCCTGTGGATAGTGTGTTCTCGTATATTACAGGCTTACTTGACAAGGCAATACCTGGCCTGCCGGCAGGCATAACGAATACAACGCAGGAATGGGGAAGGATTACGCGGACAATTGCATTGGCTGTAAAAGCAGAGGTTTTGGCTACACAGGCCAGCCCGTTGTTTAATGGAAATCCTGATTATGCTGATTATAAGGATAAGGACGGTACCATGCTGTTTCCCGCCGCTGTCGATAATACAAAATGGAAAAAAGCGGCAGATGCCGTTAGGGAAGCCATCTCACAGGTAGAAGGTGCAGGAGCGAAATTATATACATTTATTCCTACTGCTGCTATTCCAATTAATCTGAATGACTCATTAAAGCTTGTACTGACATTACAGAATGCAGTCACTGAAAAATGGGACTTAAACAACGAATTGATATGGGCTTTAAATAGTACGTTCCCCAACCAGGAAAACTATATTCCCCGTTTAACTGCTAATATAAACGCTCCCGGTAATATAGCCGTGCCCCTGGCTATAACTGAGTTGTTCTATACCAAGAATGGTATTCCTGTTACAGAAGATAAAACATGGGATTATGACAACCGTTTCAATTTGCAGATAGCTGACAGAGTTGATAAATATTATCTTAAAGAAGGGTATACAACTATTAGAGCAAATTTTGACCGCGAAGCACGCTACTATGCAGATATTGCTTTCGATGGTGGTATCTGGTATGGTGGAGGGGCGCTTAATCAGGATGCCACGATGTATGTAGCTGCGAAGAGAGGAGATATAGGTGGAATAACAGAGTTTGGGAGAGCAAATGTGACGGGTTACTGGGCGAAGAAGTTAGTACATTATCAAACAGCAGTTAATTCCAATGGCAGCCTTTCAATAAATAATTATCGTTTGCCACGAATACGTCTGGCTGATCTGTACCTGCTATATGCAGAGTGCCTGAATGAAGCCAATGGCCCTTCTGCAGAGGCCTATAGCTATATTGATAAAGTAAGGGAAAGAGCAAAATTAAAGGGGGTTGTTGCATCCTGGGCCACATACGCGAAAAATCCTGATAAACCCCTTTCAAAAGAAGGCCTTCGGGAAATAATTCATCGGGAAAGACGAATAGAACTCATGTTTGAAGGTAAAGCCGGTTGGGACCTTCGTCGTTGGAAGGAATATGTTAATGAAGTCTCAAAGCCAATTCAAGGCTGGAATGTCAGACAACAGGATATTAATGCCTATTACAGTATACAAACATATTTGATTCCCATCCTCAATATCAAAGATTACTTATGGCCAATTTCAGGCGATGAGTTGCTAAATAATGGAAAGCTTGTCCAGTCACCATTTTGGAAGTAATAGAGGATTTAAAAGTTAAAAGAGATCTGAAATGAAGAAATTAAATTATTCCTGTATTTTATATTTTTTGATTTTATCTGTGATAGCTGGAATCAGTTCCTGTAGTAAGGTTTCTGACTATAATGGACCGGTGGTTGCTGATAAAACGAAACCTGACCCCCCGACCAATATAAGGGTTTCAAATTTTGAAGGGGGCGCTTATATTATCTATAATATCCCAAAATCACAGAACACACTGTATATAGTGGCTGATTATACTATAAATGACAGTACCGGTGCAAAGAGGCAGACAAAGACTAGCTATTATAGTGATACCACCGTTGTAGAAGGGTTTGCGGAATCAAAGGAATATACCATAACCTTAAAGACAGTGACCAGAAGTAACGTTGAATCCGACCCCGTTACGGTGAAAATTCATCCTGAAACTCCCGCTTATTTAATGGTAGCTGAAAGCTTAAAACTTGAATCAACTTTTGGTGGCGTAAATGCCACTGCCAGAAATGCTTCAGGACAGGGCATTACAATTGTATATTTATATAATGATCCTGCTTACGGTAAATATGTAATACGCCAGCAGAAGTATTTTGACGCGCTGGACATCAACTATCCTATGCGGGGATTTGATACACTGCCTAAACAATTCGGCGCTTATGTGACGGACAGATGGGGAAATAAATCGCCTGTTACCTACGCGACTATTAACCCCGTTTATGAAATACTGTTAGACAAATCTAAATTTTCCGCGTATTCTTTAGCATCGGATATTCCTACACAAAATAATTTTCCGATAATGAAAATATGGGATGGAATCGTTGTTGGTAGCTTGAACAATAATTTCTGGCATTCGCAATTTGATCCGATTCTTACGCCCAAACCTGTAAAGCCCTATGTTATCACTTTCGGCATCGGACAGCTCGTAAGTTTAAGCAGGTTTGTTTTTTATCAACGGAATGGGTGGGATGGTCATTATTGGTCGGATGGAGAAGCTGAGAAATTCAGCATATGGGGATCTGCATCGGATGTTCCCCGTGATGCAGTTTTACCGGAGTATGCCCCTGTTGGTACTGTGTTAGGGGACTGGATAAATCTTGGGAACTTTGATTTTCCTGCCCCGCCGTCTGGAAGCCCTCCTTCAAGTCCAACACAAGCGGATATACAGTGGTGGTCTGATGGTGTGGGCTTTGAATTGCCGGTGAATTCTCCCAAAGTGAAATTTTTAAGATTTGCTGTCTCGAAGACATGGGGGGGGAATGAAGTTGCATATATAACAGAACTAACCCTTTATGGAGGCAAATAGGCGGCCCTCCTCGAAAAAATCACTATAAATAGTATTTTATGAAAGGTTTTAATAAATCCAATAAGGATTTTTTTACATTAACCCTTTTAGGGTGCTTGATCATTGCCGGTTGCAAAAAATTGGATACAGACTATAGAAAATTTCTGGAGGGAAAAGAGATAGTCTATCCCGGGGGACCTTCAGACGTAGTAGTTAGTCCAGGATATAAAAGAGTACAATTTACCTGGACTCCAGGCACAGATCCTACTGTATCTAAGTATATGATCTACTGGAACAATTATACAGACTCGGTCAGCTTTGATGTTCCCGATGGAAAGCTGGAACAATTTACCGGAGGCGAGATCAGTAATATTGCGGAGGGTACCTATTTTTTTACAATTTACGCTTTAGATAAACAGAATAATAAATCGAAGACGATTATTATAAACAATGTGAATGTGTATGGAGATCTCTATCTCGGAGGGCTTGTGAACAGGACAATTAAAAGCACAGATCTGGATACTGACAATGTTATTAAAGTTACTTTTAATGACCTTACCGATAGTACCAATATTTCTACTGAAGTTAATTATACTTCTTCATCAGGGGAGAAAAAGATCATTTCCTTAGGTCCGGAACAAAGTATATTCTCTATTAGTGACTGGCAGGTAGGGACATCAGTAGTATATAGATCTTCCTATAAGCCTCAGCCTCAATCCCTGGATACGTTCTATGTGCACAGTTATGATACCCTGCAGATCAAGCAGGATATTACAGCTCAATACCTGAAAAACACTTCACAGCCCTTCCTGTCTGTGCAGTCAAACAACCGCTTCAGAGATCCCCTTTACTGGATCGTCAATGCGCCCGTTCAAAACCACAATAACATGGGTGGATGGGGAAGTGATAACAACACTGTCCTTTGCATGGAATCCGGATGGGGAGCTTCCGATATTATTAACGGGAAAATTTATCAGAGCGTGGTACTGCCTGCGGGGATCTATTCATTTCTAGCTGACCTGGGGCCTTATGGATATGGCAGTAGCCTGGTCCGGATCGTTGCAAAAGAGGGTACGACACTGCCTGACTTTGATGGCGACCAGGTCCCCGGGGCACTTGGAATAGCAGATCTGGCTTTAAAGAGCATTACATTTGTCGTTCCTCAAGCCGGTCCGGTGGCGCTCGGCTTTCTGGTTAAAATGCAAGGGAACCAGTATTGGAGAGTAACCGGAGTCAGGTTATTACGTCATTTCAAATAGTTATATCCAGCAATCTTAAGACAAACATAACTGCAGCTACATATGGCTGTGGGTAATACAGGATTTAAAGAAAAATACGAATGAAGAACATTTTTCCGGCAGTACTAAGTCTGTTTTTTTGTATGCTGACTTTTTCCACGAAAGCACAGGAGGTACGCCGCCGGCTTATATTCAACAAAGATTGGAAATTTATGATGGGTGATCATCCTGCAGCAGACACGCCGGCTTATGAGGACAGCAGATGGGAACAAGTAAGCTTGCCACATTCTTTCAGCATCCCCTATTTTCAGTCGCCTGATTTTTATACAGGATATGGCTGGTATCGTAAATATTTTACCGTAACGGCAAAGGAGCTGGGAAGAAAGCTGAACATTGAGTTTGAAGGTGCTTTTCAGGTAGCAGAAGTTTTTATAAATGGTAAACGGGCGGGAGAACACCGTGGGGGGTATACGGGCTTTTCATTAGACATCTCCCGCCTCGTGCAGGCAGGTGAGAATGTAGTAGCTGTAAGAGTAAATAATATATGGGACCCAGCCTTGGCACCTAGAGCTGGAGAACATGTATTTTCCGGGGGAATTTACCGGGATGTTTACCTGGTCATTACTGACCCGGTGCATGTGGCCTGGTGTGGTACTTTTGTGACAACGCCGCAGGTATCCAGACTCGCAGCAACTGTGCACGTCGCTACAGAAATACAGAATCAGGATTCGATAGCGCACGCGGTGAAAGTACAAACGGTTATCATAGATAAAGCAGGGAAAACTGTGTCGCAGTTTTCATCTGTCAGGACTCTGGCTGCAGGAGATATTGCCACTGTGGATCAGATAAGCCCGGTCATCCCTGGACCTATGTTGTGGCACCCCGATCATCCTCATTTATATACAGCCCTTACTACATTATATGTTGGAAAGCGTAGAGTGGATGAATATACCACTTCATTTGGTATCAGGTCTATCCGGTGGACAGCGGACCAGGGTTTTTTCCTCAATGGTGAACATCTTTACCTGCAGGGAGCGAACGTGCACCAGGATCATGCCGGCTGGGGAGATGCGGTGACGAATGCAGGCATATTCCGTGATGTTCAGATGATGAAAGATGCAGGTTTTAATTTCATTCGGGGATCACACTATCCGCATGACCCGGCGTTTTATGAGGCCTGTGACAGATTGGGTATTTTGTTCTGGTCAGAGAACGTATTATGGGGCATAGGTGGCAGCGATCGCCAGCCGGAGGGATATTGGAATGGCAGTACCTATCCTACAGATGAAAAGGATAGGGCGCCTTTCGAGGCAAGCGTTGAACAACAGCTGGAAGAGATGATCAGGATACATCGTAACCATCCTTCGGTGATTGCATGGTGCATGAGTAACGAACCCTTCTTTACGCTGCAGCAAACAATGGCACCATTGAGAAAATTATTGACGCGGTTGGTAACCCTTACTCACCAGTATGACCCGTCCAGGCCGGCTGCCATTGGCGGGGCGCAGCGTCCATTAGACAGCAGTCGTATTGACAAAATCGGGGACATCGTTGGCTATAACGGCGACGGTGCTACGCTTGCTGTTTTTCTTAAGCCAGGCGTTCCCAGTGTGGTTACAGAATACGGTAGCACTACTGCTGACAGACCTGGTAATTACGAACCAGGATGGGGGGACCTGGCTAAAGACAGCGGCAGGAATGTATACCCATGGCGAAGTGGCCAGGCTATCTGGTGCGGTTTTGATCACGGGTCTATAGCTGGTTCACGGCTAGGTAGAATGGGGCTGGTAGACTATTTCCGTATTCCTAAAAGGGCCTGGTACTGGTATCGTAATCATTACAGGCATATACCTCCGCCGGAGTGGCCTGTAGCCGGAACACCTGCTGCGTTGCGGTTGACAGCAGACAAACTCATAGCAGGCACAGATGGAACAGATGATATACAACTGCGCGTAACCGTCCTGGATAACAAGGGAACTCCTATCAGCAATAGCCCTCCTGTAACCCTGAGCATTGTAACCGGACCTGGAGAATTTCCTACAGGAACAGCAATACAATTTAACGGGAGCAGCGATATCCGTATACAAGATGGACAGGCGGCCATTGAATGCCGTTCCGGTTATGCTGGTATTACGATCGTGCGCGCTACATCGCCTGGGCTTAAGCCCGCTGAACTTCGACTGAATTTTAAAGGAGGACCTGCTTATAAAGAGGAGATTACTCCCCGTGTACAGAATCGCACTTATGCACGGTTTACACGGGAAAAGAAAGGGAAGGAATTGCAGGTGTTTGGTCGTAATAATCCCACTTCAGCAAGCAGTCAGGATGCCCGGCACCTTTCAGGATATGCTGCAGACGGCAACGAGAATACCTGGTGGCAGGCAGCAGCCGGCGACACATCGGCCTGGTGGAAGATAGACGTTGAGAAACGGCTGGCCATGGAGGAGATACATATTAGCTTCCCTTCGAAAAATATTTACCGTTATAGTGTGGAACTTTCTGAAGATGGCCGCCATTGGAAAACTGTTGATGACAGGACAGAAAATAAGGAGGCAGTACAGGAAAGTACAATCCGTTTACACGGAATAATAGCCGGTGCAGTACGGATCCGCTTTCCCATACCCGCTTATGCAAAGCTTGCAGATGTGACTATTACAGGTGAAGTAAAGGAATAAAAAGAAAACACATTAAGATCAGAATATGAAACTATTTCTCCGGTCTTTATTATGCTGTCTGTGTGTTGCTACCATCCTGAAAGGACAGACACATAATAATGACCTTATCAAAGGAGCAGTGCCTGCTCTCCCCCGTAATTTACTTTTATGGTATAAAACACCGGCAGATGCCTGGATAGAAGCGCTTCCTATTGGCAATGGCCGCTTTGGCGCCATGGTTTTTGGACAACCTGAAAATGAACGTCTTCAATTAAATGAAATTACAGTATGGTCAGGCGGCCCACAGCCAGATGTTGATCGTAAAGATGCTTATCAGCATCTGGACTCTATCAGGGAAGCATTAAGTAAGGGGGATTATAAAACAGGAGAAGCCCTCACTGGCCGGTATTTTACATCATCTGCCCCTTATAGCGCATCATATCAGACACTGGGCGATATTAATATCTCTTTCCTGCTGCCGGGCGGGCAAATAACGAATTATAACCGTTGGCTGGATATCGACAAGGCTATTGCCGGAGTTAACTTCACCGCCGGAGGATGTGATTTTTCCAGAGAGATTTTTTCAAGCGCTCCCGACCAGGTAATGGTACAGAAGCTCAAAAGCTCTGTTAAAGGAGGCTTATCCTTCGAAATCACTTTAGACCGTGTTGAAAGGGCTATTACGCTCATGGCAGGAAGGAACAGGCTTGTGATGACAGGCAACACCGGCGGCACGCTTCGTTACGAGGTACAGCTCACCGTGCTGAATAAAGGTGGCATCCTGACTACAAAAGACAATAAAATAATAGTAGAACACGCTGACGGGGCCACGCTACTGGTTACTGCTGCTACATCGTATGTACTGGATTACCATAAAGGTTTTGCAGGGCCTGACCCGCATATCCTGGCTCAGGCCAGGATGGATGCCGCTGCAGGTATAACCTATGAACGTCTCAGAGAAAGGCATATCAGCGACTATCAACACTATTTCCGTAGGGTAAGATTAACCATCGGTAACAACCCGGTAGTACCTATACCTACTGATGAAAGGCTTAAATCTTATGGCGCAGGAAAATCAGACCCTTCCTTTGCCTCTCTTTTTTATCAATACGGACGTTACCTGCTGATCAGTTCAAGTCGTCCGGATAACCCGCTGCCCTCAAATGCACAAGGTTTGTGGGGAGATGGGCTGGACCTGCCATGGAAATGCGATTATAAATCGAATATTAATTTTCAGATGAATTACTGGCCGGCAGAGGTGGCAAACCTGGGGGAAATGCATTTACCTATGATCCGCATGGTCAGTGCATTGGTTGAACCAGGTAGGAAAACTGCAAGGACATATTATGGGCCTTCAACACCAGGTTGGTATTTCGGTTATACCACAAATGCCTGGGCGTGGACAAGCCCCGGGGCTAAATTAGCCTGGGGTGTTTTCTCCGGGGGCAGCGGATGGACCTGTCAGCATCTCTGGGAGCATTATACCTTCAGCCTGGATAAAGCATATCTCCGGTCGGTATATCCTACATTAAAAGAAGCGGCAGAATTCTACTTGGCTACAATGGTCCTGGATAAAGAAGGCTACTGGGTTACATCACCTTCTACCTCTCCTGAAAACCATTTTGTTACCAATAGTGGGGTGAAATGTGATGTTACACAGGGGGCCACAATTGAAAAAGCAATAGTATGGGACCTTTTTGATAATGTGGCAAATGCTTGCGCTGTGTTAAAAGTTGATGAAGATTTCAGGAATAAACTCATCCAGGCAAGGGATAAGATCAGTCCCCTGAAAATCGGTAAAGCCGGCCAGCTAATGGAATGGAATGAGGATTGGGATTTGAATTCTGATGATATAGGACATAGACATGTGTCCCATCTATTCCCCTTGTATCCGGGGCACCAGGTTACAATGCTGGGAACTCCTGAATTAGCGGCAGCGGTAAAAAAATCGCTTGAACTACGGGGTGATAACGGAACGGGATGGTCTATTGCCTGGAAAGAAAACCTTTGGGCCAGGTTACGTGACGGTGATCATGTTCATAGGCTGTTGTCCTGTCAGCTAAGGTACACAAAGGAAACAAGAACGGTGATGGCGGATGCCGGTGGTACTTATCCCAATCTGTTTGATGCTCATCCGCCATTTCAGATCGATGGCAATCTCGGCGCCGTTTCAGGCATCACAGAAATGTTGTTGCAAAGTAATGAAAAGAACCTCACAGGAGCACAGGGGTATATTCTTGACATATTACCTGCATTACCTTCTGCATGGCCGGATGGTTCTGTCTCCGGATTGCGCTCACGGGGAAATTTTGAAGTGGCTGTAGCCTGGGAGAACAGCAGGTTAAAGCACGCTACAATTACATCTCATAAAGGTGGAGAATGTACTGTTCGTACCGCTATTCCTGTAAAAATAAAGGGAATACCTGTGACAAGTGTAAAGAGCAGTGGAGGATATCTGACCTCTTTCCCTACATTACGAAATAAATCCTACCTGTTAATTGGCGAGTAAAAGTTTAAAGTGATCCTAGATACAAATTCCATGTTAATTAAAACACACGTAAAATGCTTAACCAGTTCGTCAACCCTCGTAAATCTACAAACGTTCTCAGACGTTTAGTTTTTCTGACATTTGCAAAACTCTTTTTAATTACTACTTTTTTTTTACTTAGATATTCTGCCGTTAATGCACAAGCAGCTTTTGTTCACCCCGGAATACCCCTTACGTCGTCGGATCTGGTCACGCTTAAAAAGCATGTCCAGGCCGGCGACTATCCATGGAAGCAGGCTTATGATCAGTTGGTTGCGGATGGACATTCTTCGCTTTCTTATACAATGCAGGGCCCTTTTGTCACAGTTTCGAGAAATCCTAATATTAACCTGAACCAATGGCGCAATGATATGATTGCCATCTGGAATCTTTCGTTGATGTGGTATTTTACCGGCAATCAGGCTTATGCAATAAAAGCAAGGGATATTCTACTGGCCTGGGCCAATACACAAACCCAGTTTCTTGGAGTGGAAGCAAATCTTGATCTCGGAGATTATGCTTATGCCTGGGGGGGGGCAGCATCTATATTAAGAGGAACGTGGAGTGGCTGGACAACTGCCAACACTGCTACTGTAAAAAATTTCTTTAATAGTATTTACTGGCCAGCCTCAGGGTGCCATATCATCGGCTTAGGGCCTGCCAATAAAGGTGCGCTAAGTATAGCATCTGGTGCCGCAATAGCAGCATTTTCAGATGACTATGCTAAAATAGACCGGGTTATCTACCTGTTCCGGTACAGTGGTTCTGCCGGTTTCCCAAATACCTTGCCCAATGGCCAGATAGGTGAAAGTGGGAGGGACCAGGGGCATGCGAATGGAACTATTTTAAGTTATGCCTTTGCTGCTGAAGTCCTATGGAAACAGGGGATTGATCTTTTTTCTGAGTATGAGAACAGGCTGCTTGCCACTGGCGAATACTTTTCACGGAAAAATTCAGGTGTGCCGCAAAGATATATTACATATGGTACTACCGATGCATTATATTGGACAGATCAGACAGATATTTGGGGAGGAGGCAGAATGATGTTTATGATACTGAATGGTGCGTATGGGGTAAGAAAAGGCATGCAGTTGCCATACGTGAACAAGCGATTGTTCAATGGCAGCAGGATAGGTGCAACGGATACATGGTTTTACAAAACATTGGACAGCTCTACAGCATCTATTGCCCCTGGTAATATTGTAATACCTCCTGCCACACTTTCTGGCTCCGGTCTTACTGACTTTGATATCGGTGACGCATCGCCGGTTGGTAGTAGTAGCTTCAATAATAACACATGGACGGTGACTGGTGGCGGCCTTGATATGTGGACACATGGAAGCGAGTCGTTCCACTTTGTTTACAAAGAGGTAACTGGCAACTGCAGCATAATAGCAAAAGTTGAAAGTATAGGTAGTACCTCAACTGCTGCTAAAGCCGGTGTAATGATACGTTCTGACCTGACCGGCAACGCCGCCCAACGGGTTTGGATGGCTATTACTCCCCTGCAGAGAGGAGAGGGATTTATGCATGGTTGGGCCGATGTATTTGGAGGGGCAAATTGGGAAAAGCAATCCAGAGGTATTCCCCAGGTTCCATATTGGGTGAAGATTGAACGTATAGGTGAAAAGATAGCAACTTATTATTCGCCGGATGGCGCCAGCTGGGCGGCAGTAACAGAAGGTCGTTTTCCTGGGTTTAGCGGTACTGCTTATATAGGTTTAGTAGTTAGTTCGGGTACAAATAGTACACCTATTACTTCTACTTTCAGCAATGTAAGTATGACCGGTGGATCCGGGGGAACTGTCACAAAACCTGCTGCACCTTATTCAGTACATGCTTGCGGCGGAGATGGACAGGTACAGGTTCGCTGGTTAAGTTCATTTGGCGCAACAGGCTATAACCTCAAAAGATCTGCTTCACCAGGTGGCCCGTTTACAACGATTGCAGGAAATCTTCACCAGAATAGTTTCTTTGATAACAATGTTGCGAATGGGCAGACCTATTATTATGCAGTAAGTGCCGTCAATGATGCTGGTGAAAGTATTGATTCTCCCGTTGATTTTGCGAATCCCAGGCTGGCATATGTATCTGTGCCCATTAACGGCATGTATAGAATTATTGCAAGGCATAGTGGCAAAGTATTAGGTGTACGCGGCGCTGTCACTACAGACGGAGGCCTGATAGAACAGAATACTTATACATTTGCTGCAAACCAGCATTGGAACGTTACACATCTGGGCAATGGTGAATATAAATTAATCAATGTGTTAAGCGGCAAAGCATTGGATGTTGCAGGTGATTCTATTGTTGATGGATCAGCCCTGGAACAAAGAGCTTATTCCACAAGCGACACAGGCCAGGTTTGGAAGATTTTTGACCGTGGAGATGAAACTTACAATATTATTGGCAAACAGAGTGGAAAAGCCGCAGAAGTAAAAGGCGGAGGTGCTGCCGATGGTGCTGCTGTATCACTTTATAACTGGACGGATGGGAATAACCAGATTTACATTTTTGAACCCGTTATACTGCAGGATTTGTTTGAAGCGCTGCGGAAAAAACTGGCCGAAGCCATAAACTGGAGAGATTCCACGTTAACTACTGCCACTGGTGAATTAGGTAAGTATCCTTTAGCGGTCAACAATATGTTAAATGATACAGTGCTATTTGTGCAGCATAATTTCGATAGCCTTACCACTACAGTGAATGAGGCTGGCTGGTATATTACTATGCTTACCAATGCTATCAACAGGTATAAATCCGCTTACCTCTTTGAGACAAATAACCTGGCAGATGGTGTTTATTATATAAAGCCATATGGGCTGAATACTTTCTGGACTGGTAACACCACCAATTCCCCATCTTTTGAATCGGAGAATGTCAACAGGAATCTGCAGCGCTGGCGTATAGCCAAAGAAAGTAATAACCGTTACAAAATCACTTGCCTCACAGCGCCTGTTACGCCTTATAAGAATTTCATCAATGAATCGGCGCAGTTTAGTATTAACGATTATTATGTAGAATGGAATACTATGAATATTTATTATAACGGTACTTCTTACGCGCTTCAAAGGGCTCAGAGTGCCGGGAACGGCTATTGGTATATAAACAGCAGCAAGATCCTGGCTGTTGGAGGAGGTACAAATGATCCGTTCCCAGGAAGCTTTCCTTTCACTCTTATACCATCTCCTGATAGTCAGTCGATTGTTTTTGATAGCCTGGCCCCCAGGTTGATTGGCGATACTGCCTTTGCACTCGAGGCCAGGTCCAGCGCAGGACTGCCGGTAATTTTTTCAAGTTCTGATACAACTGTTGCACGCATCTTAGATGGAAAACTATATATGTTGAAGCCGGGTACAGCTGATATCGCGGCCAGTCAGCCAGGTACAGATAAATATGACGCTGCTATCCCGGTTGTACGCCGGTTGAATGTGCGTGATCTGGGTATATCGCTGCTTTATGCAGATGGGGATGCTGGTAATCTATCCAACAATTCTGTTAAACCATATTTTAAACTAATTAACAACGGTAGCATAGCGGTTGATCTATCGCAGATCACCATTCGGTATTGGCTTACCCCTGAAAATTTTAACGGTGCCATCAATGGATGGATTGACTATGCTCAATTGCCCATAGGAAATCTTGCCCTCCGTTACGTAGAAACGCAGACTGCACGGCAAAAGGCCATTGGATATATGGAATATGTTTTCACACCGTCTGCCGGTATGTTGATGACAGGAAGTAATACCGGGGAAATACAATCCCGGTTGGCCAATAGCAATTGGGCTGACCTGGACGAAGAGAATGATTATTCTTACCTGTCTGCTACGTCATATACGGCTAATCAACAAGTTACTGTTTACCGTAATGGCGTGCTGGTATGGGGAATAGAACCATCGCAGGTCCCCCCTGCATTAGCTGTCCGGGTATTTACGGAAAGCAGATCATCTGGCAGTAACACCATTAATTCAATAATGCGGTTGCAGAATGAAGGTAACCGGGCGCTGAATTATAATGACCTGAAAGTAAGATACTGGTTTACCAGGGATGGAGAAGCTCCGCTCAATTACTGGTTGGACTATGTTGCTTCAGGTGATATGCAGGTTACCGGGCTATTTATGAAGCCAGGGATTATGAGTGACAGTGCAGATATCTATCTTGAATTATCATTTACATCAGGTCATAGCAAACTTTATCCACTGTCCAATACCGGGGATATACAATATAGGATAACAAAACAGGATTGGTCGGCTTTCAATCAGTTGAATGATTATTCTTACCTGTCTTCTGTCCCGCTGGCGGAAAATAGCCGGGTAACTGTCTACTACAAAGGCAATCTGCTGTATGGCGTTGAACCTTCAATAGGACTTAACGCGGCACGGCAGGCAGCGCCTGTGACTATGGCAAAGGAATCGTCAATGCCTAGGGTATACCCTAATCCAGCGCAAAATATGTTTTACATCCGACTGGGCATGAAGCCGGGAACGAGCAGATATACTTTTACAGTCCGTTTGATGGACAGCCAGGGCCGGCCAGTGTTTAACAGGAAAATAAGTGATTATAAAGGAGGGGTTATTGAGCTGCAGATTCCTGTTCAAATGCCGGCAGGTATTTACTGGGTTGTCATAGACGGTGAAAATCCGATACCGCTTACAATAATTAAGTAATAAACAAAGAATATTGTTTCGGTTTGACACGCCGCTGTCGGGTCAAACTATTCCTGAAAAAATCAAACTTAGATAAAACAAGAACGAGGATGATTAAATTGAAAAAATTTCGCTCAATCTTTATGATTATCACCAGCCTGGTAGTTTTGGATGCAGCTAGAGCACAACGGCCTGTCAGGCCAGGTGAGATCTGGCCCGATAATGAAGACCATCATATCCAGGCACATGGGGGGCTGGCCCATGGTCAGAATTTAAAGATATTGCGCCACCAGCCAGTAATAAATATAATTCACAATCTACCATGATGATTAAGGTGGTGGGATCAAAATCAACCACCGTCATTTTTATGGCTGATCAATGGAAGCCTCAGTCCCAATGGGACTCCCGTTACTTATGGATGCCTCTGGAAATTGGCGGAGGGAAGCTTTTATTGCCGAAGCCGCAGTCCTGGTTCTTGAACATCAGGACCGGAGAAGTGAGTAAAATAAGTTCGGGTTCTTAATGCTACAGATGGAATATGAAAATACACCTAGTGTTTATTAACAGCAGTATGAGCAATATGATAAGGATGGGAACTTTATGGATCATGTGCCTGATCTATGGTTTGGCTGGAATCTGTCAGACAAGAAAGACCTATAATGTTCAGTCGCCTGATAAATCAACTTCATTTGAAATACGAACTGACAGTTATGGGCAATTGCAGTATAGGATGTCATACAATGGTCGTAAGATTATTGACTGGTCTGAATTGGGTATTGTTACCGCCAGCAGAAAAAAACAGGATAAAAACTTCATTACGGGAATAAAGAAAGTCGCACACAAGGAAACGTTTGCATGGCTATTTGGAGAATGCGACTCTATTAAAAATAATTATAACGAATTAATAGTTCAATGTACAAGGCAAGAGTTGCACTATGGTATCGTAGTGAGAGCATTTAACCGAAGCGTGGCTTTCCGTTATTTGTTGCAGAAAGCAATTGAATCGCCTTTCAGGTTTATAAATGAAGCTACAACTTTCCAGCTAGCAGGAAATTATACCCTGTTCCAATATAATCAGGAATCTGTGTTTACTCCAACAGACATAGATACACTAAACAAGAACTGTGATTTACCAGCCACACTCACAAACGGAGAATTATATATCAGCATTGGGGAGGCTGATAATAACCAATTCACTAAAGCTGAGTTAAAAAGAGGCAAGGAGAACAGCAGTCTTATAATAGAATATGTAAGAGACAGTACAGTTGTCATTACTGGAAAATGGTTAACACCCTGGCGGAGTATCAGCGTTTCAAAAACGGCTATCGGCCTGCATGATTTCAGCGATCTTGGATTGAGATTAAGTCCGGCTTCAAATCGCCCCGTTTCTCCCGCCATTAAGCCAGGAAAACTGATCAGGGCACAATTGAATACTCAAAGTGGCCTGGATTGTATTGATTTTGCTGCCAGACATCATTTTCAATACATCATGTATGACGCCGGCTGGTATGGCGCAGAATTTTACAGTTCTTCGGATCCTACACAGGTAATACCTGCCATTGATATGCCAAGGGTGATTACTTATGGTAAAGAAAAAGGGATTGGGGTTATACTGTATGTAAACTATGTAGGGCTGAAGGAGAAGCTCGATACCATTTTACCCTTATATAAAAACTGGGGTGTTGCAGGCTTGAAATTCGGTTTTGTAGATGGTCTTACGCAGAACGGGATTATCTGGCTGAATAATGCCATTCAGAAAGTAAATGAATATGGATTTGTACTTAATATTCATGATAACTATAAACCCACAGGGTTAAGCAGGACTTACCCTGCTTTACTTACACAGGAGGGTGTCAGGGGAGATGAGAACAGCCCTGATGCCTTCCACAATACGGTACTTCCGTTTACCCGATTCCTGGCTGGAGCGGCTGATTTTACATACTGTTTTCCCAATTCCAGGAATAGTTTCAGTAAGAATATCAAGGTAAGTAAGGTCCAGCAACTATCCTTGGCAGTAGTATATTACAGTCCCTTGCAGGCAATATTCTGGTATGGTCAGCCCATTGACTATACAAATGAAGAAGAAATAGAGTTTTTTAGCTGTTTGCCAACGGTATGGAATGAAAGTTACTATCTGGCCGGCGGGATCGGAAAGAACATCGCAGTAGCGCGTAGACACGGAGATACATGGTATATTGGATGTGTTTCAGGATTTGAAAGCTGGGTAACCGAATTGAAAATGGGTTTTTTGCCCCCCTCAATAACTTATGAAGCAACTATTTATGAAGATGATGACAGTGGTGGGATTCATAAACGTACAGAGGTAGTGCATAAAGGAAATATGTTTCCTGTAAATATCCGCGCTAAAGCCGGACAGGCAATCATTTTACGAGAAAAGACTAGTCTGCGGAATACAGACAAAAAGCAGAACAACTAAAAAAGAGCGTTATAAAGAAATATTAGGAGCATGATTAATTAAGAGAGCATAAGCACTTCAGTCCGGAATAGAAATATTATTAATTTGAGTGCAACGTGGATGAAGCACCTGACTTCGGGGCAATTTTGTACTTTAAACAGGTATATTTGAAAATTATGCATTTATCGGGCCTGATAATTTCTGCATGTTTTGCTACATTGTACTTTAAATAATTAAAGTTACGAGAATGGCCAGTCAGGGAACAAATGAAGATCTGGACGAAAAGAAGCTTTTCGCCCGGGTGGCAGATGGAGATGAAGAAGCATTTAATATTATCTACCACCACTTTATTACACTTCTGGGGGGAGCTGTGTTCCGGATCGTGAAATCGGAACGGGATATGGAAGAAGTTTTACAGGAAGCCTTTCTGCGTGTCTGGCTGAACCGGGATACAATACCTGGCCTTACCAATCCCGGGGGATGGATACGCCGGATAGTGGTAAACGAATGCTATCGCCTGCTGAAGAAAAAGGGGCTTCGCGAAAGATTACATGAAAACTTGCTTTCCCTTGCCGGAGAGAATGCCATTTCAACACACCATACTGCACAACAGGTAGCGCTGAATGAAACCAGGCGTATTGTTCAGGAAGCTATTGCTGAGCTTTCTCCGCGTCAATATGCGATTTATAAGCTAAGCCGGGAACAGGGGAAAACCACCCCTGAGATTGCCCGTATATTGGGATTGACGCCTGATTACGTAAAGAAAACACTTGCCACTGCACTGGAGAAGATCCGCAGAAAGCTAAAAGCTGCCGGAAAGCTTCTGCCCTCCACTTTATTTTTTTTCTGAAAATTTTTTCCCGGGTATACCCCCCTTTTCCCATTTCAAAGGTCAATTAAGTATAGAGATTCAATGGAACAGCAAAAACTAGCTTATTTATTAGACCGCTATGCGGATAATACTATTACCAGTGAAGAAGAAAAAGAATTCCTGGAATACCTGCAGACCAATCCCGGTAGTGAACTGGCAGAGGATGTAGGAGACGCTTTTTTGCTTGCCAATCAACATATTAAGACCAACCTGAAACCTTACCGGGATATTGCCGCTAATATAGTGGTGGCAGACAGGGTACCTCGTATGAAAGCACAACAGCGTCTTCTGTTCCGCATATTTCCGGTCCGTGTCCGTGCTGCTGCTGCGGCAATATTACTGGTGCTTGCTGCAGGAAGCTATTTATGGCAACGGCCAAAGAAAGCACCGGCCGGACAGCCACAAGCTGTTGCTGATATAGCTCCTGCCAGGTATGGCGCTATGCTCACCCGTAGTAACGGTCAGCAGCTATTGCTGGATAGCATTCACACCGGTAGGATAAGTGAAGAGGAAGGCACCGATCTGGTATTTGATAAAGATAATCTGTCCTACCAGGGAGGAGGTGTTGGGGACCGGCTTGTATATAATACTATTACAACACCTAGGGGTAGAACTTTCCACCTCACTTTGCAGGACGGTACCGGTGTATGGTTGAATGCGGGCAGTTCCATTACTTACCCCGTGGCATTCACAGGTAAAGAAAGAAATGTCAGGATCAGCGGGGAGGTATATTTTGAAGTAGCAAAGTTGGCCGGTCAGCCGTTTATAGTAGATATTAATGGTAAAGCGAATGTTCAGGTACTGGGTACTCATTTTAATATTAATGCTTACGGAGACGAGCCATTTATAGAAACAACATTGCTGGAAGGAGCTGTGAAGGTATCCCGGAATATACAGCAGGCAGTGGACAATACAATATTAAAGCCAGGTCAGCAGGCACGTATTACTGAGAATAGAATGATGACTGTAGATGAAGTACAGTTGAATGAAGTAATGGCATGGCGTAACGGGCTCTTCCATTTCAGCAACGCTACTGTGCCCCAGATAATGCGGCAACTAGCCCGCTGGTATGACGTTGAAGTACGTTTTGAAGGTACTCCCCCTGTACGTACATTTTCAGGGGAGATTGGACGGGATCTCAGCCTGCAACAGGTACTGGCAATTCTTAAATCGATGCGCATCAATTATACGGTGAACAATAAACAACTAACAATTACAGACTAGTTACAGGACATTTACTATAGAATAAACTAGAGCCAGCTAAAAAGAGTTTCCCATAAAGGGAGAAAGGAGATCTATGGAAATAAACCGGGGATTCAGATTGGACCCTGCCCCCGGTTAACGTCCAGGCCGATTTCTTAAGAGAGTTTTACTGCTTAAATATCAACCTAAACATTGCAAAAGTATGCAAATTAAGGCGTATTGCGGCCCCGTTTCAATAAATGGGGGGAAAGGGCCGCTGTTATCAACCAAAATCGTGTTAGTCATGAAGCTAACAACCATTTTATTGCTTGGGGCATTTATTCACCTCAGTGCAGCAACCAAAGCCCAGCTGGTCAGCTACAGCGCAAAGTCTGCCAGGCTGGAAAAAGTATTTGATGTTATTAAACAGCAAACAGGCTATGTATTCTTTTATGACGATGCCGATCTGAAAACTGCGCAACCTGTAAACGTGCAATGGCATGGCACGGAGCTGCGCAATGCATTGTCAGAATTGCTCCGCAACCAGCCGTTCACCTGGAACATACAGGGGAAAACAATTGTAGTGACAAGAACTGTATCGGCACAACCTATATTTCCGATGGAATTCAGGGGAAAAGGCCCGGTTACCGGTACGATCACAAGTCAGTCAGGACAGCCCCTGATAGGAGCTACTATTACCGCGAAAGGGAAAAGCGTAAGTGCTTTCACTGATGCAGCGGGCCGTTTCACCATCAATGCCTCGCCGGAAGATATACTGATTATTTCCCATATAGGATATGCCCGTATAGAAGTACAGGCTTCAAAGCTTACTGAGCTCAGCACGGGTAAATCTATGACTTCGGGAGGCGGGCGCTTTACCCGGCTGGCTTCTGGAGACTTTATGGTAGAACTGACGCCTGCTGTGACTTCCCTGGATGAAACCGTGATTACCGGTTACCAGGTACTACGCAAGTCCAGCGTAGCGGGCTCTGTTAGTTCCATTAAAGCTTCAGAGCTTTATCTGAATGGTATAAATACGATAGAACAATCCCTGCAGGGTAAATTGCCCGGAGTAGTGGTAACCAATAGTTCCGGCCTGACAGGTGTACGGCAGCGTACCAGGGTACGGGGTACTTCTACCTTACTGGGTTCCCAGGAACCAATATGGGTAGTGGACGGAATAGTGCAGGAAGATCCACTTCCCTTTAAAGCATCAACCTTAAATCTGCTTGGAGAGGTAAGCCGGGACAACTTCGATTATATCCGTGATTTTGTAGGTAACTCAATAGGTTGGCTCAACCCGAACGATATTGAAGATATTACTGTGCTGAAAGACGCTTCCGCTACTGCTATCTACGGCGTACGTGCTGCCAATGGCGTTATAGTTATCTCTACTAAAAAAGGCCAACCTGGGCCCGCTACTGTCAATTATTCCCTGAATACAAGTATCACTGAAAAGGTGAATTACAACAGACTGGAAATGATGAACTCCAAACAAAGGGTAGCAGTTTCCAAAGAGATATATGAACGCGGTCTGGTATCTAATTCCGTTAACAATAACGTGGGGTATGCAGGTGCACTGTCTCAATATCTTAATAAAAGCATTACCGCAGAAGAATTTGACAGGAGAGTGGCAAGGATGGAAACAGTGAATACAGACTGGTTTGATATTCTTTTCAGGGCCCCGGTAAGCGTGAACCACAACCTGAGTATTTCCGGCGGGAGCGGCACTACGAGATATTATGCTTCCTTCGGGTATAATACTGCTAATGGTACTGCTAAGGGAAATGACTCTAAAGGATATTCCGGTAACATAAACATTACATCCCGGTTATCATCTAAATTGAATACTTCGCTGCGTCTGTCAGCTACAAATAAAACTACTAACGGCTTCTATATAGTTGATCCCTATGGTTATGCTTCTAAGGTTAACAGGGCGCTGGAAGCTTATACCGAAGAAGGGGCACTGAGTTATTATATCAATTCATCAGGTTTCCTGTATAATTTCATCAATGAGCGGGACAATACTAACCTGCGCACCAATACATTGTCTGCAAATGCCAGCATGGACGTTACCTATGAAATAGCACCGGGACTGCGCTTCCAGACATTGTTTGGCTTGAATTCCAACAATACTGTCGGGGAATCCTATGCAACAGAACGTACTGAGTACATTGCCAAAATACGAAACTATGATTACGGGGCTGCCAAACCTACAGATCAGTTGTATATCAACAGTAAACTTCCTGTAGGAGGAGAATTCAATGAAAATAATAACCGCAATCTTACCTGGAACTGGCGTAACAACCTTTCTTACTCCCGGGTATTTGCGCAAAAGCATGCATTGACTGCCATGATAGGACAAGAGGTTAGTAGCAGCCGGGCAAAGGGTTTCTCTTCCCGTACATTGGGATATCTTCACTATCGGGGAAAGGCTTTTGCAACGCTTCCCCTTACCTATCTTTCCACCAATGTGGCCAACCCATTGTTGCTGGAAATGCCGCATGTCTATACTGATGCACTTGTGAATAATGTCGGATTATATGCAACTGCCAATTATGTGTATGACAACCGCTATGCTTTGAATGTAAGCGTACGTTCCGATGCCTCTAACCGCTTCGGGCAATTTACTGGTGAAAAGTTCAATCCTGTGTGGGCAGCAGGCTTACGCTGGAATGTAGCACGTGAAAAATGGTTTGAGCGCAACGCGTGGCTGTCAGACCTGAGTCTACGCTCCAGCTTCGGTTACCAGCGGAATATCGTTGCAGGTGTGAGTCCCGACCTGATACTCAGGATACCTACTACTCCTGCTTCGGCTGTGGTAGACCAGTTCACGGGAGAATCCATGCTTACCCTGAGTAAGTTACCTTATGCTGATCTGCGTTGGGAAAAAAATACTTCTGTCAACCTGGGTATCGATCTGAGCCTTTTCCAGGGAAGGGTGCAGACAACCGTGGAATACTACTGGAAGAAAGGTCGCGATCTGATCACTAGCCTGACTGTTCCGGTCGAATATGGAGTAGAGAGCATGCCAATTAACGGAGGAAGTATGCTAAACAGGGGACTGGACGTCAGTGCTACTTTTGTACCCGTTCGTACCCGCGATTTTACCTGGAGTGTAGGTATTAACTCTTCTAAGAATTTTAACCAGATTAATCATACAGGTACCCAGATCACTACCTGGAAGACGGCTGTTGCAGGTGCCTATTATAAGGAAGGATATCCTGTTACCGGTTTCTGGGCATTCGACTTTAAAGGGGTGAATCCAGCTAACGGCTTACCGGTTATTGACCTCTCCGTGGCAAAGGATGCAGATTCTACCAACGACCCTACCTCCTATATGCGCTATATGGGCAAGCTTGACCCGGATTTCACTGCTGGTCTGGGTATGAGTTTCCGTTATAAACGTTTTACCATGTCTACCAGCCTCTATCTGCAGGTAGGCGGCAAAAGGTTCCTGACACCGGCTTATGCCCTTTCTCCCTTGCTGCCAAGAGAGTATGAAAACCTTTCTACTGAGCTCCTGCAGCGATGGACACCAGCTAATACAAGTGCAAAGTTTCCAGGACTGCCGGACAACAGGGTAGCTAATACTGTGCTACCCAGTGGGAGGGCTTATAATGTGTATGAAATGTACAATTATAGTACTGCCAGGGTGGTGGATGCCTCAATGCTGCAATGTAACAGCCTGTTACTGGCTTACAGTTTCCCGGAATTGCTGGTTAAAAAACTGGGATGCCGGAATCTCAGTCTTTCAGGAGGTGTTTCCCAACTCTTCTCTATTGTGAGCAAAGATTTCAAAGGAAGGGATGCAGAAGTGGCTACCGGTTCGCAACCACGCACCCGTTCTTATACACTCTCCGCTTACGTCAGTTTTTAATAGTCAAATGAGTAATGAAAATGAAGAAACTACTGATATATCTTTTACCTGTTTGCCTGCTGGCAGGATCCTGTAAGAAATTCCTGGAAGAAACCAGTCCTGACGAGATAAGACCTTCCTCGACCGATGACCTTTACGCATTAATGATCAGTGATGCATATCCTTATTCATCTTCTATGGAAGACTTTTCCGATATGCTTACTGACGATATTAAAAGCTATGGCATGCCTCGCCTTACAAATGGAGAGCTGAACACAGCCTATTCGAGTTACTATGAGAATGGTAAGGGGATCTTTTCGTTTGATCCGCTGGAACTGGAGGGCTCACAAGGAACTGCAGCATCGTCACTGAATGCCTGGAAGAATTGTTATAACAAGATAAAAGGATGTAACATCATTATTGACTATGTTGATAAAGTATCCGGTACTGATGTTGCAAAGAATGCTTTGCGCGGCCAGGCACTACTATTGAGGGGGTTTTATTATTTCAAATTGTTGCAGCTTTATTGTGCTCCTTATAATGGTACAGGTATTGATCCCGGCACAACACTGGGTGTTCCGCTTATCCTCTCTATGCAGGTCAGTGATGAACATGTTGGCCGCAGCACCTTGAAGCAAACTTTTGACCAGGTGGAGAAAGACTTGATGGAAGCGGTCACATTGCTGGAAGCAAACTATACAGCGCCAAATGCATTCCGTGTCGGACATATTGCGGCCTATACGTTATTGTCCCGTTTTTATCTCTACCGTGGTCTCGATGCAGATATGGATAAAGTCATAGACTATGCAGATAGAGTTATAACAGAACGTCCTCAGTTAACTTTGCTGAAAAATTTTATCAGTGCCACCAATACTATTACTATAGCTGGGATTTATGAACAGGCGCGAAGCAGTGAGGTGATCTGGCAATATAGTACTAATTCCAAGAATATGACGGTATTCTTCCCTTTCCCAACCAGTTATTCTGGTCTGCATGCACCTTATGCCGTATCTGATGAGCTGCGTAATATGTATGAAATAGGGCCGGATAATAATCGCAGGGGAGATCTGCGGTATGCTTACTACTTTTATAAATATACGAAGGACGGAGTTGAATACCCGTCACGCGGCGCCAAGGCTGGGCTAAGTCCTACGCCGGGGGAGAAGGGGATCCGTACGGCGGAGGTGTACATTAATGCAGCAGAAGCCCTGTCCCGCCGCTTCAAATCCCAGGGAAATGACGCTGATCGCCTGAAATCCCTGCAATACCTGAATACATTGCGTGAAAGCCGTTATGACACCCGTAATACCGCTTACGTACAGGTAGATATACAACAGGCTGACTCACTGATTAACTTCAGCCTGGCTGAACGCAGGAGGGAATTATCTCTTGAAGAGACTTTCCGCTGGGCGGATATCAAACGGCTGGGGTTGTCAGTAACGCATACCTTCATTGATGCGGATGGTAACAGTACTGTATATACGTTGCCTGCCAACAGCCTTTTGTATGCATTGCCCATCCCGGTCACTGCTATAGAACGGAATAACAACCTGGTACCTAATCCCCGCTAAAATCCAACATCATGAAACAGCTCATTTATATACTTGTTTTTACTGCTGTACTCTTCTCTGCCTGTAAAAAAGAAGAAGCGTTAACGCCGTCTGAAAGCCTGGCGTATACATTGCCGCAGGGTAATCATTCCTATGATACCCTGATCATGGACTACTATAACAAATATGGTACTTATATGCTGTATAAATTCACGGACAGGGACGCTTATTGGACTCCTTCCGGTTGGAAGAATGCAGCTTACGATTCAGTTACCAGAAACTGGTCGTCCGGATTCCTTGTGCAACAGTCCGGGGAACAGTATGTGGCAAAACAACTGGATGTGATCGGAAGATTATGGTTTCGTTTTTATTCAGATAAATTCCTGCAGGAGTTCCTGCCAGCGAAAGTATTGCTATGTTCTTCTGTTGATTCTGTATACCTGGGCTTTGACTTTACTACCACACCGGTTACTTTCTTGAAAAAGGATAAAGAGGTGTATGCATGGTACAGCTATGATAATATATCTGTAAGTTTCGGAAATATGAACGTGGAAAATATAAGCGCATTGGATTCTGCGGCGTTCATCTGGAAAACTTCCAAAATATTCATGGAGCAGATCTTTGCACGTAAATCCGTGAGCCCCGTTGTAGAATTTACCCGGATAACGAGCTATACAACTGCTTTTGCCAGCCAGGCCACTGCATATACAAACGGCTCTATATCCACTTACTGGTCAGCAACGCAGCAGAATGACTGGAATGCCTATATGCTGGCCATGGTTACCTGTTCGGAAACCATGTTAAAAACAGCGGAGGCTAATACCATAAGCTCATTCAAGGGTATTCTCAATTCTACTAAGGATACCAACGGGAGAATAAGACAGCGTTACAATATTGTACGTAATTATTTCATCAATAATTACAATGTAGACCTGCAGGCAATTGGCAATGCTGCCATTCCCCGGTAAAAGATATATTATAACGGAATAAAGACCATGAAGACTATACAGAGACTAATGCTTATTGCCATACTGATAGCAATGTCCCCGCCTTTACAGGTACAGGGAATAGCAAAGCCAGACAGCGTTCCGCTGATTGAAAGCTATATTAAGCCAGAAGCAGAACGCCACTACGGTATGTGCAATGTTTACATACAGGAAGGACGGTATTTGATGGAAGTACCAGACAGTTTGCAGGGACGGGACATACTCAGCGCCATTACTATTGTGCAAGGCTCAGCCCGGGAGGAGCGGCCGGCAGAAAAACGTTTCGGGTATGCAGGAGATGCTGTGTTTGAAAGGATAGTACGGTTTGTAAAGGAAGGAGACCGGCTTAACCTGGTACAACCCCTGTTCATGAATGCGAATGATTCTGCAACCTGGTATTACAGACCAGCCGGAAATGTCCTGCTGCCGGTTTTGCTGTCATTCCCTGTAAAGGCCCGGGGAGCCCATTCTGTATTGATAGATTTCACGGAGATATTAACAGGAGATGGCGACCTCTTTGCACTGAAGGGTGCAAAAGAAGATCTGGGACTGGGCAGCCTGGAAGCCGATAAATCTTCTATACTCAGTATCAGATGCTTTCCCGGTAACATGAATTTCCGCTCTCTGCGGACCTATGGACCGGGGCCTGCATCTGCTACAAATAGTGAAGGACCAAAGAAAACAACTCCGCTATCCACTGCCTGGGAAGTAGGCGCTTCCTGGATATTGCTTCCGGTTACGCCTATGCCTCAACGCTTCGCTGATGAAAGAGTGGGGTATTTCACTAAAGGGATCAAAGACCTTGATCACTTTCCCACCAACCCCCGCATTGTGCAACTTGCTACCCGCTGGGACTTGCGCCCCCGGCCGGAAGATATACAGCGGTACCAGGCAGGAGAACTGGTGGAACCAGAAAAACCAATTGTTTTTTATATAGACCATAATACCCCCGCTTACCTGGTATCTTATTTCATGGAAGGAGTAAATGCATGGCAGAAAGCGTTTGAGAAGGCGGGTTTTAAGAATGCTATCTGCGCTAAACCGGAACCATCTCCGGAAGAGGATAGTTCTTACTCGCCTGAAGATGTCCGTTATTCCTATATCTCTTATAAAGCATCGCCGATTCCTAATGCCTACGGTCCACAAGTGTGCGACCCCCGTTCTGGACAGATCATCAGTTCCCGCGTTGCCGTGTTCCATAATATTATGGACCTGGTACAGCGGTGGTATTTTGCTATGTGCGCTGCAACCGATACTGCTGCCCGCCGTTACCCTCTCAGCCGGGAAGTGATGGGGCGCCTGGTCTGTAATGTAATCACTCACGAAATAGGACACACACTGGGACTGCGACATAATTTTGCCGGCAGTTCATCCTATGATACAGACAGCATCAGGAACGCCGCTTTTGTAGAAAAGAATGGCTTCGGCGCCTCCGTAATGGATTATATGCGGTTTAACTACGTAGCACAACCGGAAGACCATATGCCTGCCGCTTTACTGACACCTGGAATAGGAGTGTATGACCTGTTTGCCATAGAGTGGGGATACCGCTACTTTCCGCAATTCAATTCCCCCAAATCAGCAGCAGATTCCCTGGAGCACTGGGTAACCGCAAAGCGGAAAGATGTACGCCTGCACTTCGGAAAAGAAACAGATCACTATGATCCCCGGTGCCAGTCGGAAGATGTTGGTAATGATCCGGTAAAGGCTGGCCGGCTCGGTATGCGGAACCTTCGCCTTACCATGAAACATTTTGAAGAATGGGCAAAAACATCCGAAATAGATCCGGTGCATTACCGGCAGCAGTACAGAAGCCTGCTGGGCCGCTATCATAATTACATTACACATGCCCTCCGGAATATAGGCGGACGCTATAATAATGCAGACGCCCGCCCGGAAGAGGGGCTGCCTGCATACCTGCCCGTATCCCATGAAAAACAAATGGAAACGATGGTCTTCCTTAAAGAATATCTGCTCACTTATCCCGGATGGCTTTTTGAACCTTCCATTATGGAAAAGGCAGCATTCGAATTTGACAGGGATGGTGCTGAACCTTTCTCCAATTCCCTTTCCCGCTTGCTCATGATGTATGATCAACTGGCCGCCAATGAACTGGTAACCGGCAATAATGCATTTACAACAAACGACCTGTTTAACCAACTGTATGATGCCATTTTCGGAAAATTGCAGAATGGACAACCTGTAAGTGAATTTGACAGAGTACTGCAAAGGGGCCTGCTTATAAAAGCTATCGCAATTGCTGAATCTCCTGCAGCTTTTCCTAATGATGTAGCAGTGAAACTCATGCTGATGATAGACAAGATTAAAATGCGCTGTGAAGTTGCTCTGCCGTTGACTGCCGACCTGCTCACCAAAGCGCATCTGCAATCACTGGCCGATATGATAAAGATCTGGAAAACGGGTGATGCCGGTACATTGCTGGGACGCCAATAAAATCAACATTAATGATGAAAAAATCACTGGTAACTATAGCCGTATTTTTAATAACTACTGCCATAGCAGTTGCGCAGCTATCCTCAAAAGAACCACTTTCATTCGATCAGTTCAATAAAGATGGTATAAAAAAGATAGATGGGGATTATCCCGTATACCTGAAGCATGACAAATATTACCTGGAAATACCAGTCTCAGGACTCAGCAGGGATGTGCTGGTGATGGGGTATGTACGAAAAGGCTATTCTTCAGCTATTGCTAAATCTGCCGGCATTATACGCTTCAGTAAAGGCCTGAACAATCATCTCGACGCTACCCGTGTCCGTTTCAGTGAGGCTGCATCTGGTGACGTGAACGGAGATATGGAAGCTGTGATAAAGAAATCCAACCTGGCACCTGTTAACTACAGCTACCGCATAGAAGCCCTCGGAAAGAACAGGGACAGCTATATTATCGACATCACCCGGCAGATCACGGACAATGGCGATTGGTTCTCTTTTCCGGATATGCCCTCGCTTAGCAGGCCTGATCCTGAACGCTCCCTCGTGCGAAGTGTTCAGCCTGCAGATAACGCAGTACGTTTCCTTGTTGAACGTTCACAGACTGACTTTAACAAAGAATTTGTTTCAGGCCGGAATATGGACAATGCCAGCACATACGAGCTGGAACTGTTGTTCCAGCAGTTGCCTCAAGAGAGAATGCCGCGCAAGCTGGCGGAAGAGACAACTGCATTTGAGACCTTCAGCTATATGGACTACGGGAAGGTGGCATATACTGCCCGTAAAGTCACCTTTGTCCGCAAATGGGATATCCGTCCATCCGGTACCGGAAAACGCCGTAAAGACTCCCTGGTTACGCCTGAGCGAATGATCTCCGTGGCTATAGACCCTAATACGCCTGATTTTTTCAGGAGATATATTGAGGAAGGTATACTTGCCTGGAATGAGGCTTTCCATGCGGCAGGCTATACTGATGTACTCCGGATCGTTCATGCCGGAGATGCCCTTCGCCTGAAGCCAGGTAGCATCCTTGTAAACTGGGGAAATGCTTTTATGAAAACAACAGTGGCTACTGTTGAACATCCGGAAACAGGTGAGATTATTACAGCCCGTATCAACATTACTGAAGGAGTTGCCGAAGAACTGATGACAAAATACCTGGTACAGTGTGGAGCTGTTGACAACCGTATCACGGAAAATATTAAGAACCCGGAGGTGCAGGCAGCTATCCTTCGCTGGCAAATGACAAAAGCAATGGGAGAGGCACTTGGGCTGAGACCTGACCTGAGTGGAAGTATGGCTTACTCTCCTGCGCAACTACGCAATGTTTCCTGGCTGAAGTCTAACAGCTTTGCGACATCTATTATGGACGACCTTGAATTTAATTACCTGGTACAGCCGGGAGATAGTATACCCGTTGAATATCTCCAGCCCCATATTGGCGTTGCCGATGTAGCCTCCATAAAATGGGCCTATGGCAGAACACCAGCCCCCCGGCCTTTCATCGAAGAAAATAAGCAGGACCCCATTACTCAGCATTTTGACCTGTCTTCCAACAAAATAGAAGCTTCCAGCCTTGGTATCCGGAACATCGAAAGGGTCTTTGGCAGGCTTGATACCATCAGCAAACAACTGGATGGCACAGAAGACCTTTACTCCAGTAATGGATCATTATATGGCGCAGCCATTAAAGCCTACGAGAAATATGTGATGGATGTGCTTCCGCTGATCGGAGGTGTGTCAAGACGTACAGAGAGCACAGGTGAAACAGTTGCATTTACCGACGCGGAAACCCAGCGCAAAGTGCTGGAATTTCTGTCCCGGTATGTATTTAGCGGAGTTCCGGCCTGGATGAAAGTGAACGGCGCGCCACGCGGCAGGGTGATAGATATAGAAGACGCTTTTGTACACATGCAGGTAAAAGTGCTGAAGGAGCTAACAGATTTGCAACGTCTGAGCGCCCTTGTACGCCAGGAAACCGCTGTTGGTAAAACGGCTTTTACTGTAAAGGAGTTATTCGCGTTTGTTGACAGAGAAGTTTTTCAGTCTTTCCGTAGCGATCTGGTATTAACATCAGCCCAACGTACCATGCAGGCCAATTTTATCTATGAATTGTCACAGTCTGCATTTAAGGCTAATATTTCCGGTGGACTGAATGATGCCAACATATTATTACACTATTACCTGACCAGCACTGTTACAAAGCTGGAGCAACTGGGAAACACGCACGCGGATATACTGACCCGGGAAAATTACAGACTTATGAAGATGAAGGCCGACCGGGAGTTTTTTAACAAAATAAAAGCCTGAGAAAAATGAGAACGATATATCTTTTCTTTTTGCTGCTTTGCTGTAATAATATCATTGCCCAACACAGGGAGATCTTATTTGAACATGTTTCTCTGGCAGACCTGTTGATAAAAGCAGGGAAGGAAAACAAACTCCTGTTTGTAGACTGTTATACAGAATGGTGCGGCCCCTGTAAAGAAATGTCAAAATATGTGTTCACGCAGGATACCGTGGCAGATTTCTTTAATCAGCATTTTATTAACCTTAAGCTGGATATGGAGAAAGGGGAAGGGCCGGCCGCAGGTAAAAAATACCGTGTAGCTGCATATCCTTCCTACTTGCTGCTAAATGAGAAAGGAGAGCTGGTCTACAAATTTATAGGCGGTATGCCGGCGGCAGAGTTCCTGCAGAAAACAGCCGCAGGGATGGACCCGGATAACCGGCAGGCGCAGATCTTCCGCCGTTATGAAGCCGGCGACCGTTCGCATCCGCTTATGCGGGAATATATCCGGGAAACGCTGAGAATGAGGGAAGTGAAAAGAGGGCAGGAACTGGCGCAGGAATACTTTAACATGCTGACCCGCAAGCAAAAAGCCACACCTGAAAACTGGTTCCTGTTCGGAGAAAATAACCATTCCCGCGAGCTGTCAGACATACATAGCACAAATTTTACCTACCTGGTAGAACACTGGAAAGACTTTGTTCCTGCAAAAGGCATTGATTCTGTAAACCGGAAAATATCCGGGGTTTTTAGAAAAATGACAGGCTACTGCATGCGGGGTTATTATCAGAAAAGTTATAAGTATAAAACAGAAGACTTCACCTCTTACCGTAAGCAGATAAAGAATACGCAGGTGCCGGATAAGAAAAGCCTGCTGGTTATGATGGACATTGCACAGGCCGCCTGCCAGAACGATACGCTGAAGGTAATGAACCTGCTGGCAGATAATATCGGGCATTTCAGCAGTGAAAACATGGATATAGCATTTGATTATATTGCTATGTGCCCGGCTTACAGGAAAGATAAATATCCCCGCTGGACAGAGATCATGCAGACCATTATTGCTCATTCACAAAACAGATTCCTGGTTGATCATGTTAAGACATACTTTTAATATCCTTTTGACAACCCTATGCCTTGTGCCGGTGGGACTGTCAGCTCAGCAGCAGACAGATCCTGCCGGCTATTTCGATGCACCTAACCTGGCTAAGCAGGTCGGATCGCTGACAGTAGTCCCTTTTTTTATAAAGGACACTGATAAATTCTGGTTCAGTGCTTCAGATTCTGCTGAAAATGACTATTACCTGGTAGACCCGACTAATGGCACGCGACGTGTTATTTCTGACCGTGTGTTCCTGGCAGCAAGGCTGTATGAATTACGAAAGGAAAAAATAGATACTTCTGCTATCCGGGTTAGCATGCCAGGTGTTAGTCGCAGGGAAGGGATGCAGGTAATCTACAGAGAGAGCCGTTATAAATATGACTTGGTTTCCGGTAAGCTGACAGAAAACAAACAAGATGAGAAAAAATATGCCGACTGGCGCACCGGGCTTTCTCCTGACAGGAAATGGCAACTGGTCTCAAAAGGGCATAACCTTTATTTGCGCCGGCTGAGAGACTCTGCAGAGACAAAGCTTTCTGCAGACGGAGAACTATGGTATTCCTTCAATTTGAATGATGATGATACATCGCTTACCCGTGAATCGTCTACTGATGCTGTATGGATAAAAGGTACGGCGCAGTTTTATGTTATACGGAAAGATCGCCGCCGGATAGGGACCATGTCTGTGTTACATACATTATATCCTCCCCGCCCGCGTATAGAAACATATAAATATGAATTGCCGGGCGATAAGGAAGTGACACAATACGAACTGTTTGTGGGGGATGCAGAAAAAGGTACGTTCACCCGTATCAATACAAACAGGTGGAAGGACCAGGAGCTGGAAGTCCTGTATGGTGGCAGTAAGGTTTACTTTGTACGGAAAAAACGTACGCGCGATGAAATGGAGCTTTGCTCTGTCAGCCTGCAGGATACAGCAGTGAAAGTACTTATTCATGAAGTAAGCAGGCCTTATATCAACGAGGATCTTTTTGCAGCCGCTATTCTTAACGATGGTGAAGATATTCTTTGGTGGTCAGACCGTAGCGGTTGGGGGCATTACTACTTGTATAACGGAAACGGCCAGCTGAAAAAACAACTGACTGCCGGCGAATGGACGGCAGGAAAGGTAGCGAAAATAGATACTGTTGCCCGCAAACTTTACTTTTATGGATATGGAAGGCAGAAAGATATCAACCCTTATTATGCTTTCCTTTACAGTGTAGACCTGCAAGGCCGGGACCTCCGGCTGCTAACGCCGGAGAATGCTACCCACCATGTATTTATCGATCCACAGGGAAAGTATTTTGTTGATAACTACTCCCGTATAGACCTGGAACCACGTACTATTGTGCGCAGTACTTCAGGCAGGATGGTCATGGAAGTATGGAAGCCGGATATCAGCCGCCTGTACCGTTATGGATGGAAGAAACCTGAGATGTTCAGAATAAAGGCAGCAGACGGGGTTACAGATCTTTATGGGATCATGTGGAAACCGTTCAATTTTGACAGCGCGCACAGATATCCTGTGATCTCCCAGGTATATCCCGGCCCGCAGACAGAAACCGTATGGTCGGAGTTCACGATATTGGACCGTTATAACAACACTGCCCTGGCTCAGACAGGTTGCATCGTTGTATGTATGGGACATCGGGGTGGATCTCCTTATCGGAGCAAAGCATATCACACTTACGGATATGGTCAGTTGCGTGATTACGCCCTTGCTGACGATAAATATGGTCTTCAGCAATTGGCTGCCCGCTATCCGTTTATCGACACTACCCGCATTGGTATATTCGGGCATTCCGGTGGAGGTATGATGGCAGTTACCGCTCTCTGTACTTATCCTGATTTTTATAAAGTAGCAGTAGCCTCTTCAGGTAACCATGACAACTATATTTATAACCGTACCTGGGGAGAGACATTCCAGGGAATACAGCAAAAGGATGATTCCACGTTCTCCTTCAGCGTACCGCTCAACCAGGAGCTGGCAGGGCGCCTGAAAGGGCATTTATTGCTGGTAACCGGTGAAGTGGATGCCAATGTGCATCCCGGTAATACGTACAGGATGGTAAATGCCCTGATACAGGCGGGGAAAGATTTTGATATGCTGGTGCTGCCGGGACAGAGCCATACCTACGAAGGGAAACATAAAGAGTATTTCCAGCAACGATTAAGGAATTATTTTAAGCAATATTTTATCGGTATTTTCTGATGCTGCCGGCGGCCCGGCTTTTTCAATATTGCGGACAGCAATAACTATCAGGGCATTAACGAAGTGTTTAACAACATCCTCCTGGCAAAGATCAGGATGCTCCAGTGTATGCAACCAGAAGCGAATAAGAGTTAAACTGAAAAACGATCTGTCCAAAGAAAAAGCAAAAGGGCTTGCCAGGAAAATCTACAGTTCACTATCGCGTTCACAAAAAAGTAGCGAAGTACCAATCCGCTAAGTATTATGCCAACCAAACTTAGCATTATGGCCAGAATTGCACCGGCTTTTCCACTTCCTGACCCGAACAGCGCTGATCAGTTTTATGATCTTTAACCCGCTGATAAAAAAGAAAACAGTTAAATAAAGCAGCTGAAATATGCTTCGGTGCCCGGTAGAATTATCTACCGGGCACTGAAGCATTTATCCGCTCCATCAGCATGACCGGCTTCTCATTTTTCGAATAGACAGCTAATTATTTCATCAGGCTGATATTGGTGAGACCACCGTCTGAAAGTATCTCCGTACCAACTATAAAAGCCGAATCATCAGATGCTAAAAATACCGCCGCATGGCCAATGTCAGAAGGAAGCCCTTGCCTGCCTGCAGGCGTAATATCTGTCCATGCCTGTTTCACCTGTTCCAACTGTTCCTGTGGTACGATCTTACCAAATACAGGCGTATCGATAGACCCCGGCGAAAGTGTATTCACCCGTATTTTCCTGGATAACAGATCGAGCGACAAACCTTTAGCTAATGATATAATAGCCGCTTTTGCCGCACTATAAATAGCCATTCCCGGTACCGCACGATGTGCAGCGCTTGAGCCGATAAGTATGACAGAAGCGCCGTCATTTAAATACGGAAGCGATTTTTGTACAGTAAAATAGACACTCTTTAAATTCAGGTCCATATAACGGTCATAATTCTCTTCAGTAACATCAGTTATAGCAGCCATCGGAAATCCATCCACTACACCGCCCGCATTCACTACCAGGACGTCGATCTTCCCAAATTTATCAGCTGTTTTTTTGAATGTATTTTCCAGGTCACTAAGAGAAGTAACATCTCCTTTAATGCCGATAAAACCGGTTCCCAATGCGTCTGCAGCACTGGCTAATGTCGCTTCATTCCTGCCGGTAATAGCGCCAACCGCACCTTCGTTCCTGAATGCTTCCGCAATGCCGAATCCAATTCCGCTATTGCCGCCTGTAACTATTGCTACTTTGTTCTTTAGTTTACTCATTTTTCTGATTGTTTAATTCCTGAGAGCAAAGTTAGATCAGGCTAATTTATTTTGGTAACTTTGTATCCAAAAGTAACAGTAACCTGGAAGTAACAAAGTAACTTATGACGTGCAATTATTTGGAAAAGGAACACAAAAATGAAATGCGGGCTGTCCAGGATTCAATGGACGTATTAAGCGGGAAATGGAAAATAGCTATCATTTCCTCTATCTGCTATTACAACAAAAGAAGATTTTCCGACATTTTGGATGATATAGATGGTATTTCCAACAAAATGCTGAGCAAGGAATTAAAGGAACTGGAATTAAACAAACTGGTTAAACGAACCGTTTTAGACTCCCAGCCTGTAACCGTTCAGTATGAGCTTACTGAACATGGAAAAACATTGCAGACCATCATCAATAACCTCACAGAATGGGGAATAAAGCACCGGAAGGAAATTCTCGGGAAATAGTTTGCATCATTAATTTTTCGCTATCGCGTAGCTACAACAGTAACAGCACCACAGCCGCATAGATCACACGATTTATGCGGCTGTTTACTCATACACCGGAAGGATACTATCTCTCAGCAGATCAGGCATCCGGTATCTCAGGCTCCACCAGCTTAGCCAGCTTTTCCAGCGATTCCTGCCAGCCCAGGTAGCACATTTCTGCAGGTATAGCAGCAGGAATCCCTTCCTGTGTAATTTTTATCTCTGTACCTGCAATAGTTTTCCGGAGAGACACAGAAGTGGTCATCTCTCCCGGCAGGTTCGGATCGTCAAACTTATCAGTGTATTTTAAAAACTCAGAAGGTTTAATTTCCAGGTACGTGCCACCAAATGAATGACTATTCCCGGTTGAAAAATTTTGGAATGACATCTTATGAGTGCCCCCCGGCTTTACCTCCATCTGATGAACAGTGCAAAGAAAGCCATAAGGAGGTAACCACGACGCAATGGCGGAAGGCTCAGTAAATGCGCGGAATACTTTTTCCGGCGATGTTTTAAGAACTCTGTGCAGCGAAACGGTGTTGCTTGACATAAGATAATATTTTTGTTCCTACTCATCTGGCTTTTCGGCTCCGCCCGTTTTTGAAATGGTAGCTGCTCCACTTATATATCATTATTGCTTATCTGTTACTTGCCGGCAACAGGTTGGTAAGTAAGGATCACTCCGCCTGTCATTAATTATTAGTTTACCCATGTTGTTATATTTTCATCGTTGATTGAGTTTTGCAGCTTGTCCTGCAATTGAACACTAAAGTAAAACCCATAATTTAGTTTGAAGAGGGGTGATCACGTCAAATTTGAGGGCAATCACGAAAGGTCTGATCTTCCCGGAATACGCTCACCGGAATTTTGCACATCAGTGATATTTACACCAATTGGCAGAATCAACCGGGACAAAAATTATTTTCCAAAAACAAATTTTTAATTTATTTTGAATCAATCTTTGTAACCCGCACAATTAAAATTGATTAATTGTCTGGATTTTTGATTGTCGTTCCCGGATCTGCATTTATATTAAACCTCAATATATACCCTATGGCAGAAGATATTCTTTGTTATGTTACCAACAATACCTCAGATTCCTACAGTCCCACCACCAATCTGGAACATGGAGAGGAAGATCCGCTGGCAGCGCAGACCATAGCTGCCAACTCCGGACAAACCCTGGTCTTTTCATTCAAAAAAACGCCAGGGGCCGCACATGGGGTAACCGGGTATGTAACTTATACGCTTACCGACGGTACAGTACTTACCTTTACTTTTAATAACCCTCACGACCAGGAGGGAACAGCCGGCAGTTCAAACGTCTATTTCTATGCAGGACTTACCAACGTGCCTTCCTCCGGTACCTTATACGTGGTAAGTTGCTCGGCCAACCTCGACGGACAGTCACTGAGCGCTACTGACCCACCCATAGGCACTGTTTTAACAGTTTATGTAACTATCAGTCTGAACATCTAATCCTTTTTACCATGAGTTGGAATAACAGCCAGACCTGTGGCGTTACTGTAATCGTCACAAACAATACCGGGCAGGGTGCTATCACTTTTAACAGCCTGTCTTTCCTGCAGAACAGCGATTATACGAATATTGGTTTCCCTCCGCTGGTGTGCACCACACTGGATAACAACACTTCAGCCACTATCCTGGAAGCCACTTATAGACAGCAATGGACGAGTACCGAACAGGGACCGGTGCCTGCAACTTCTACAACCTGCGGCACCGCTACCTTTAACCTGCCCAATGGTAGTCAGCTGACTATTACCTGGGACCTGGACGCCTTTAACGGAGGCGACCAGCCACAGATTGTAACAGGCGTAGGATACTCCGCCAGCGGCGCTACTACGCCTACGTCTGACGACGGCTATAACTACACTTTTAATGTCACCATCGCCGTGCAATAAACACGACGCTTTACTCCAGGCTATGAAAAACTACTATTATGCCTGCCTGGCATTGCTGTTGCTTTCCCATGCAGCAGCAGGTCAACGCAAGCGCGTGAACAAACTTAAGCAGCCGGTACCGGCTATCCTTCCTTCATTTAACGGCATTATCAACGGAAAAATGACTGTTACGCCGGATGGCGCATTTACTTATGCCATTCCCCTGCAGCTGCCGCCAGGTAACGTAGGAGCAGAGCCCGGCCTGGAGCTGACATACAGCAGCCAGTCGCCCAACGGGCTGCTGGGCGCCGGCTTTTCACTCAGCGGCCTGTCGGCCGTAACCCGTACCGGTGCCACAGTACCGGAAGATGGCTTCCGGGGAGGTGTGAACTATAATGCGAACGACAGGTTTGCGCTGGACGGCGCGCGGCTGATGAACAACAGTTCCGGCGCCAGCCAGTATTTTAACGCAGGTAGTAGTTATTATACTGAACAGCAGTCATGGAGCAATGTGGTGGCCAATGGTACTGCCGGACAAGGCCCCGCTTCCTTCACTGTATATCGTGAAGACGGATCAGTGGCACAATATAACAGCCAGGTAGTAGCCCAGGGACCTGCTTTTTCCGGTAGCAGCCTTCAGGGATCAGTACGCAAATGGCTGATCAGCAGCCTGACTTCTACAACAGGCAACACGGTTTCTTATGCTTATACCAGTATGCCTAAAAACTTACAGGGAATTCCCATGAACGGCAGCGCCAATGACGGTACAGCCTACCCGGATGTTATCTCCTATAACGGAAGAATGATCCAGTTCCTTTATGAGCCCCGGCCCGATACGCTGATGCAATATAGCGGTGGCGCAGGTAACAGCGTATCTGTAAGACTGAAGGCTATACAGTCTTTCCTGCTGGCCGGTAATGATACCACACCGGTAAACAGCTATCTGTTTTCGTATGACAGCACTGCGCCACTGAATATCAGTCGCCTGGCGACTGTCGTATTCCTCGGCAAACAGGGTGGGGCCAGTCAGCCGCTTACCTTTCAGTGGACCAACGGGGCCTCTGGCCTGGTGGGCCAGACTATAAGCTGGAACGGGCCCGGCGCTAACACCGGTTACGTGGCCGACTTTAACGGTGACGGCATAACCGACCTGGCGCCGGTAAGCAATAACGCTATTACAAATATCTATTACGGCGCACCCGGTGGATTTACTACCCAGCCCCTGTCAGGTTCACTGCTGGTGACACCTAATTCTACAGTATCTGACTTTAACGGCGATGGCCTGCCGGATCTGCTGGTACCGAAGACCGGCATCGGTTTGCTATACTATGGCAATGGACAGGCATTTAACACCACTCCGGTAGTTATTAATAACTTCCAGTTCAGCCAATCCTGCGCTACCTGTCAATGGACAGCAGATTTTAATGGTGATGGCCTTGCCGACTTCCTTTCCATTACCGGCACAACAGGATACCTGTATATCGCCAATGGAAACGGCTTTAATCCCGTACAAAACCTCAATAACCTGTCTCTCAACGGCAGCCAGATCTTTGTAGGAGATGTGAACGGAGACGGACAGGCCGACCTTTTTTCCGCCGGTAACACAGGCGGAACGTTATATCTTTCTGATTTCTCACACACCGGCAGCTTCCTGCCTTCCATCCCACTGCCCGGTATGACCATCAGCAGCAGCATGCAAAATAACCTGCTGGCAGATTATAACAGCGACGGCCTGGCAGACCTGCTCGCTTATACCGGTACTCAGTATAACCTTTACTATTCCAACGGCCAGGGCTTCAATAACGCGATACCGCTTAATAACATTAACCTGGGCAGCTCGGAAAACTGGCTGAGCGATTTCAATGGGGACGGAACGATGGACTTCTACACCCTCAACGGTACCGCCTCTACCATCTACTATTATGCCGGCAACAGGTTTCAGGCGCAAACCGGCAATTCACCGGCTTTACTGTCAGAAAATACATGGTCCGGCGACTTTAACGGCGACGGCATTGCCGACCTGTTTGCTGCCAATACCGCTACTATTTACTACGGTGGCAATGCAACAGCCGGCACCATACCGGCAGCCAACCAGGTGCCTAACCTGGTTACCAGTATCAATAATGGCATTAACGGCACGTATGCTGTACAATACGCGCCCATCACCAATGCAGCTGTGTATACCCCGCAGGCAAATACCGGTACAGCACTGGAAGAACTGCGCACACAGAACAGGTATAATAGCCAGGCGCTCGCCCCTGTACAATTAAGCCCTTACCCTTATGTACATACGCAGTCAGCCAGGTATGTGGTACAAAACTATACAATGGCAGACGGATTGGGGAATAGCTACCCGTACAGCTATAGGTATAGCGGTTCCTTGCAGGATGTACAGGCATACGGGTGGCTGGGCTTTCAGCAAACCACTGTAACAGACAGCAGCGCAGGTAACATGCTTACCAATCAGTATCTGCAGCTCTATCCTGCTACAGGCAGGGTATATAACAGCAGTAAATATGATCTTTCGGGTAACCTGTTGTTACAGCGTCGTACTACCTATAACATAGTGGCAGATTCCCTGGACCTCCTGCCTTCCGTAAGCTACCAGGTACTACCTGCTACCCGCAGGAACGATTACTATGATTATGGCACATTCGCCTATACTACGGGTGTAAATTATTACTATGATGCTTTCGGTAACGTAACCACGCTGGTGCAGCTGAACGATACCACGGAGCTATACAACAAAGTATACACGATCAATAATTATATAAACGATACGAGCGGCTGGCATATCGGCTATCTCACATCCAGCACACTGGCAGCCGATAGCGCAGGGAACAATATATTGAAGGCCACAGCTTACCGGTATGACAGTACCACCTGGCAGCCGGTCAGCAAAACAGCGTGGTTGGACACTGACAGCAGCTGGCTGAGTGAGCAATATGCTTATGATACCTATGGCAACAAAGTAACTGTCGTAAACTTTGCTGGAGATACCGCGCAATATGCGTATGACAGTACGTATCATACCTTCCCCGTTATCCAGACCAGCCCGCCCAATCAATGGAACAACAAACTGGTAAATACTATGACCTATGATCCTGCTTTCGGGAAACTGGCTATTGCTACAGACGCAAACGGTAATACCCTGCAAACCATCAGCGACCAGTTTGGGAGAGATAGCCTGATGATGGGACCGGACAGTTCCGGCAACGCCGTTGTACTATCACAGGTGTTCTATTACCTGAACGGCGCAACAGGTTATACCAGGCAACGCCTGGTACGGAACAACTGGAACGGTTTGCAATGGGACAGTTCAACAGTGAGCTATGATGGACTTAACCGGGATATACAGCATAGCTGGAGCGGACAAAATCATCAACCGGTACTGCAAAAGAAATCCTACAACAGCAAAAACCAGGTTGTTACAGCCAGCCTGCCATTCTTTGCACAGGATACGGCACAGGTCAGCACTTATCAATATGATCCTTACCAGCGTATTATTACAGCCAGTCTGCCCGGGCCTGGCGGACAAACTATCCTGAATCAGTACAGCTACACCGGTAAGCAGATCATGATAAAAAATGCAGTAGGTTCAGCAGATTCCACCACCAGCTACCGCAATTTTGATTATTACAATGGAGGCCGCGTTACTACACAAAGACAGGATGAAGCCGGATTTATCACAGGTTTCGCCTATGACCTGCTGGGCAGAAACACAGCCGTTACCGATCCCGGCGGACTGATCACCTCCTATACGCTCAATTCCCTGGGAGACATGATCGCCACCACCAATCCGGCAAGCGGTAACACCTGGTACTTACGCAACTACACCTCCAATTACTATGCGGAAGTGAATAATACCGGCGATACAATCGTGCATCAGTACGATGCGCTGGGAAGGGAAATAACCAGGCAATCACCCACCGGTACCATCAGCTTCCAGTACGATGTACCGGGAATCGCCAACGGTATGACCAACCGCTGCAAGGTGATACTGGAAGATACCAGTGTCTATTACACCTACGCCTACGATGCTTATCATCAGCAGGTAAATGCTACCCTGCATATCGGCGGACAGGACTACACAGAAGACATTACCTACAATCCTGATAAAGTAGTGAATAGCCTGCAATACCCCGATCAGTCCACTGCGCAGTACAGCTACTATGATAATGGCTATCTGCAACAGGTGAGCATGACAGATGCAAACGGGAATGGATCGCCTCAGAACTATCTTACCTATGGGCAATATGATGCGGCGGGCAATGAGACACAGCTGAATTACGGCAACCAGACCTCACGTACAGCCAGCTTTAATCCTTTTGGCAGCCTGGCCGGCTACAGCATTAACAACGCAAACGGTCAGACGTTCGTGAATAAGTCATATACATGGAACCTGGTCAACAACATTACCGCCATAACAGATAGCCTGAATGCCTCGAATAGCGAGCTTTACCAGTACACGCTCAATAACCGCCTGGATAGCGCTGTAGGAAGTTACGGCGCTGCAGGCTATGCCTACGATTCTTCAGGAAATCTGCTGCGTAAAGACAGTGTTGTTTATCAATATAACAACCAGTACCAGGTAACGGCAGGTTATAACAACAACAATCCTTACTTCACAGCCGGCTACGACAGTAACGGCAATCTTTCCTGGCGCACCCTTTACAAGGGACAGGACTCCGTAAGACAAACGTATGTCTACAATGTATACAACCAGCTGACTGCTGTTCTCTCCGGCGCTGATACCCTCTTTACATTTATGTATAATGAATCGGGAAACAGGCTGATAAAGAAAGATTACCAGCAGGGCATTACCACTTACTATATTAGTCCGCATTATACCGTGTATACCAGTGCAGATAGCGTATGGACCACTAAGTACGTTTGCTCGCCGGCAAGCATGATCGCTGCCGTTAATGCCGGTGCTGCATCGGGTGGCGCATTTTCTCCGCGTGGCATTAGTTACCTGCATCAGAATTTTATCGGCTCTACCGTTCTTACCACCGATACCCTGGGCAACACCGCCAGCCAGGTACAATATGCACCGTTTGGAAGCCTGGCTGCTGTAAGCGGACAGGATACTGCCACCTACCTTTTCGGTAGTAAGGAGCTGGATGGCAGCGGACTTTATTACTTTGATGCCCGGTATTACGACCCGGTAACCGGCCGCTTTACCACAGCAGATGACCGGCCAGGCGGGCACCGGCTGCAAACGGATGTGTTTAACCGCTATGCTTACACGGTAAATAACCCCGTGAAATATGTTGACCCTTCCGGTCATACTCTGGGAGGTGGTATTATCCTGGCGGTGCTCCAGTTTATTGCCGATATATTTACCGCCGGCGCCGAAATACCGGAAGAGCTGGCCGCAGACGGAGCGATGATCGCCGCCCGGCGCGCGGCAGAAGAAGAAACTGACGCTACTTTCTTACGGGCGCTGAGCAGAGCCCGGCAGATAGGAGACATTGACGATGAGAAAGCCGTATCCATTTACCAGACAATGCGTGACATTAATGATGGCTTCAGCCCCGCAGAACGCCTTGCCATGGAAGGGGCACACGGGGTATATGAATCTCCTCTCATAGGCGGCGATCTGCCCGGCAGTGATGCCTATGGCAACCCCTTTTGGAGAAATAGGCTGGGCCAATTGCTGGATGAGGAAATAGATTACCGGGAAAGAACCACCGCCACAGGAGAAAATATGTGGCTGGACTCCCGGAGGGAAATAGGCAACCTGTTAACGAATAACGTTGGCATGGGCTATAAATTCGTGCTGTCGTTTGATGACTTTACACTGAGAGTGGGCACGGAAGCGCTTAAACACGCAGCTATTGAAGGCGAAGGCCGGCTGGTATATATTGCAGGAGAAGTAACATTACAAAGAGATGGTACCCTGTTACTCGAAAGCATCAGCGGGCATTACACCCCCAAAATAGCCGGACTGCCTACCTCAGCGCCATTCTGGCGTATGATCGAGGAAAAAGGATACCTGCAGTTTACAAGAATTATTTATGAAGGATTTTAGGTCATCATAATGCAGTGTTGTTGTAATGAATTATGCGCCTGATTTTAATGTTGATGAAGAAAGTATAAAAATAGGCGTTAGAAGTTTTTCATCCCTGATTATCGTAAGACTAAATAGAAAATAAGCACAATTTCAACCAGACCATACACAGATTTTCATTTTTAGCTACAACATAGTCAAATTCGGTTACAGCGTTTTTTAACCTGTTATCGACCTTTGTTGTATCAAAAAAAGTAAAATGAAAATCAAAAGAATTCAGTTTGACCGTTATGGAGAAGCTTCTGAAATGTATATGGGAGATTATGAATTGCCTCAGCTAAAAAGCAATGAAGTAAAGATAAAGGTCAGGGCTGCAGCAATTAATCCATTAGACTGGAAGCAAAGGAAAGGAGCTTTAAAGTTATTTATGTCCAACAGGTTCCCAAAAGGTATTGGTAATGACTTCTCGGGTATTGTTGAAGCCGTGGGAAAAGAGGTAAATAATGTACGGATAGGAGATGAAGTTTTTGGTACTATGGATGTAAAACACCCCGGGGCTTTTGCCGAAGCATTGATCACACCTGCCGGATATATTTCAAAGAAACCCTCACAAATTTCTTTCTCAGAAGCCTCTTGCCTTCCCATACCTTGCGCAACAGCCTGGGCAGCTTTATTCATAAAAGGAAATATTTCGAAAAGGTCAAGGGTTCTGATCAATGGTTGTATGGGCGCTGTTGGAGCAATGGCTGTACAATTGGCAAGATCAAAAGGAGCTTTTGTTGCCGGCACCTGTTCAGAAAATGATATGGAAAGAGCCAAAGACTTAGGGCTTAATGCTGTATTTAATTATGCAGATAAGAACTATTGGAAAAATATTAAACCATTTGATCTGGTGTTTGATACTTCCGGACTGATGGAACCTGCAATTGGTTTCTCTATGCTTAACCCCAAAGGAAAGTTCGTAGATATCAATCCTACTCCAAAACGGATGCTGAGAGGTTTATTTTCGGGTAAATATAGAATGACATTTGCAACAGCAGGAATGAGCCATCTTACAGAATTTGCCGATATTGCGGTCAAAGAAAGCTTAAAAGCAGGCATCGCGAAGGAAATTGGCTTCTCAGAGGCAATTGACATCATTACAAAGATTGAGAAAGGGGAGAAGGTAAAAGGGAGAGTTGTAATAAGATTTTAATTTTGCAAAATGCCGAAATCAGGTTTAATACATTTTAAAACGATAACAGAGCTTCACCGGTCCTGCGGATTACCAGGACCGGAACATCCATCAATCAGTGTGGTTGACTATGCAACAATAAATATCCGGGCCCTTCCCGCCGGTATCATTTTTGACGGGTACTCAATCGCTGTTAAAAGAGGGACCGCAGGCATCAGAATGATGTATGGTCAGCAACAATATGATTTTGATGCCGGTGTGATGTTGTTTACAGCTCCCAACCAGGTAATACGGATTGAGGCTACACAGAATTCTGATGTAGCGCACTCCGGATGGATACTGTTTATTCATCCGGACTTTCTCTGGAATACATCTTTGGCGAAAACGATAAAACGGTACGAGTATTTTGGTTATTCTGTAAATGAAGCGCTTTTCCTTTCCAATAAAGAAGAAAATATTATCAATACTATCATTCAGAATATTCAGCAGGAATATCACTCAAATATTGATAATTTTAGCCAGGGCATTGTCATCGCGCATTTGGAGACCCTGTTAAGCTATGCAGAACGCTTTTATCACCGTCAGTTCATCACACGCAAAAAAGCAAATCATCAGGTCCTTGATCGCTTGGAAGAACTATTGAATGATTATTTAAACGATGACGTAATTACAAAAGGACTGCCTACGGTCCAGTATCTTTCCGGCAAATTAAACATATCTGTAAGCTACCTGAGCCGGATGCTCAAAGTACTGACAGGGCAAACCACCCAGCAACACATTCATGAAAAGCTGATTGAAAAGGCCAAAGAGAAACTATCTACAACAGATCTGTCTGTTAGCGAGATTGCATATCAGCTCGGTTTTGAACATTCGCAGACTTTCAGCCGGTTATTCAAAAGCAAAACAAATCAATCGCCATTGGAGTTTCGGGCTTCGTTTAACTAAAAGTATAAAAATCCGGCTATATAGGCTGGTTAAAACAACTGTCAGGGGGTTTTTGCTCCGGGATCTGCTTTCCTTACTGCAATCGCATTATAGCCTCTCGCACCTCTTTCCCGCATAAAAGATACCTTATCTTTTTCTTTCACAGGTTCGGATAACTCGTTAACATGAAAGAATATACTTTCCTTCGACTTATCGTCAGTTATAAATCCAAATCCTTTTGAGGTATTAAAGAATGTGACAATTCCGGTTCTGGTCGTATCTTCCGGAGGCCGGGGAGTAGCGCCGATCTGGATGTCTTTCGAATCTATTTCAATTCTGGTTTCTTTCGGAGGTACAGCGCTGAGGTTTCCATTTTCATCCACATAAGCCAGCATATCTTCCAGGCTCTTGCCTTTGTTATTATTCGCTTTCCGCTCCTTCATTCTTTGCGCCTTATCTTCTTTCGCTTTTGCTTTTTTGTTTCTGTTCTCTTTTTTTGAAAATGAATCACCCATACTTACCTGGTTTTAGTTAAATCGCATTATTGCGTAATAATTCTGTCATATCAATCAACATCATATATATTCAGGACTCGATTCCCTTCAGGCTGTATGCCAACAAAATACTCATAATATGAAAGCTTTAAATATAAAAAAAGCGGCAGCTGGAAAAGCGAAGACTGAGGAAGAAAAGAAATTATCCAGACTAAATCAGAAGAAGCCGAGGCAGGAGCCTGATATAATTTAATGAAGATAGGTCTTAAAATCGAATAAATGTGCGATTATTTGGAAAATGCTTAATCTGGTCCGGCCCCAACGCTCATCTGGCAGCTTCCCTCCAAAAAAATAGTAAAAAATATTTTGATAGATAAAAGTTTCCATTACTCAGAAAGGTACGGCTACTTTTACCCCAATATTTCTTCCCATATTGTAAATACCCGACCGCCCGTTAGGCGACTGAGCATAATACTCAAAATATTTTAACCGGCTTAAATTCGATTGATATGCTACGTCAAACAGGTTATTTACCTGGAATTGGACCTGCAACGTCCGTGTACCCGAATATTTTACTTCTGTCGAAAGACTAACATTAAATAGAGTATACGCAGGTGTCGGCGTTTCGGTATTATTCAAACCTAAATACCTGTTTTGTGCAGCAGAGAATTCCATCTCAATTTTCGGGGTCAGGGACGAAAAGTATTTCGATACAGGTTTTATTACCTGCGAAACAGAGCTGAGGAGTTTTAATGGTGGAATGAAAGGAAGATATTCCCCATCAACGCCTTTATACTTGTAGACCGCTTTTTTATTGAAACCATACACAACAGCCAGGCTATTATCAAATCTGAACCCACGTAAATTTTCAGGATGAATGGCGAACCAGATCTCTGTCCCATACAGCTGCGCTGCAGACTGTTGATACTGGTAGGTTTTATTCCCCTGTGCATCTGTAACTGCATTTCCGTTCGCACCTGTTACCAGGTTCAGGTAAATATAATTCCGGATATTATTATTGAATAAACTCAGATCAGCAGAAAAGTCCCTGAACCTCGCGCTTACCCCTATATCTTCCTGTAAAGAGAACTCCGGACTGAAACCCTTGTTGCCTAAGTAAATAATATGTGCACCCGGGTCAAGTCCGTTAGAAGCCATTTCAGTAATGTTCGGAGCCCGGTAAGCCCGTCCGATATTAGCCTTCAGGCTGATCTGGCTTGTTGCCTGGAACGTCGCTCCCAGGCTTGCTGATAAACCCTGAAAATTTTTCTTGTACCCGGCAAATTGTAAAGTACTGTTAGCTGTATCAGGAATATTGATATGCTCATCAAATCCTGTTATGGAGTTTGCTTTTATATAGAAATCATTCCATTGTACAGAACGTATGTCATAGCGTATCCCTCCGCTAACATTCAATTTATCGTATTTCCACTTTGTATGTATATACACACCACCATCATGCAAATTATAATCAGGAATAGGAAAGTCTGTAGCATCCAGGCTTTTATTATTCTGTAACATCCCGTTAAGACCGATAGACGTTTCAATACCTGCAAACTGTGGCGCATTATACCTCAGACCATAGTTAAACGTATTCAGCCTGACATACATACCGGCCTGACCAGGTGCCGTAGGGTGATTATATTCCCTGCGGATATTCTGTTGTACACCTGACAGCAGATCAACACTACCGTTGCCTGCCTGGTAGAAACTGTGCAGGTATGCCCTGTAATGCTGGATATGCTGCGATAGGGCAGGGACCTTATAGGAATTCAGATCAGCCTCAGAAACAACCGGGCGATTTTTAACAGTGTCCTGGTCGCCCTCATAGATCTGCCGGGTGAATTTCCTTGTCAGCGAATCACGGCTGCCATCAGGTATTCCCTGGCGGTTGTCATACAGGGTAAAGTTGAAATGAGTAAACCCCTTGTCTGTTTTATATCCTAAAAGTGCGGAAAGGTTCTTCTCGTTAAAGTTGGTGAGATATACCCTGCCGTCAACCGGATTACGATAGTCTTTTGCCATACGATAAGAACCACGGACCGCAAAGAGAAAATGCGCTTTATTATAATCCAGCCGCAAGCCTTCACCGGTTAAATTATTATTTGTCTGATATTCACTTGTAATCTTCCCATGCAGCCTCCCGTCATTATAATCAGGTATGAAAGGGAAAAAACTCACAACTCCGGCCAAAGCATCAGAACCATACATGAGGCTTGCCGGACCTTTAATAACTTCAGCCCTGTCAATGTTGTAGGCATCCACTTCAATCCCGTGTTCATCTCCCCATTGCTGCCCTTCCTGGCGAATACCGTCGTACAAGGTCAGAACCCGGTTATACCCAAGCCCGCGAATAAATGGTTTTGAAATATTAGGCCCCGTTTTCACGGCATTTAACCCCGGAACATTTTTTACCAGCACATCAATAATGTTACTTTCACTTGTTTGTTCAATTTGTTTAGGGGAGACGCTCACAATGGCAACCGGGTTTTCCCGGATCAGCGTGGCCCTGGAAACACCTGTTACTACCAGCTCATTCAGCATTTTATTACCTGCAACCAGCAAAATATCGAGCTTTATTTTATCCGCCGCTCCCAGTGAAACCCTCTTTTCAAAATGTTCATATCCTAAGTAAGACGCCTGAAGTATATAATTCCCCCTGGGAACATTTTTAATGAGATAGTTTCCTGAACTGTCGGCTATTCCTCCAAAGCCTGTTCCCATCAGGGTAATACCTGCATAGGGAACAGGCTTGTTATCAGAGGTGACCTTTCCCTGGATAGTAACAGTTTGAGCTTTCAATGAGGTAACAAATAATGAAACAAGCACGATTGACAGTATATTCTTCATTTTTCCGGTATGGAATTTAAATGTGTGAAAATATAAATTTAGGCTAGTCTAATAATTTATTTCACAACAACTACTAATTTTAATCCCTTTTTAATATCGGCGGAAGACGGTCGGAAAGGAAGCTTGATATTCTTTTTTACCTGTTCTATTGCCGGTTAAACGCAATTCATTAATTTAGAGAACGGTATATAATTTTTAATTTAACTTGAAATTATGAAGCAAACAGTAGTACCTGCTTTTATCCTGCTGCTCACATTGGCAGCATGTGGTGGCGCCTCTACAAATCAGGCAAAGACAGAGGAAAAGAAAGAAGCAGCTGTAGCCACAGGCACAGCTTATGCTATTGACACCGCAGCTACATCCGTTCAGTGGCGTGCTACGCACAAAGGCGGATTTGCACCACGTTTCGGAGCCATCAAAGTAGTGGATGGTAGCCTCAACGTAGAAAACGGAGCAGTTACCGGTGGTAGCTTCGACGTTAACCTGAATACACTGACAACAGATCCGGCATCTGTTACTGAGAAGGATAAGAAATCAACTGACCTGGATGGCCACCTGAAAAGCCCTGACTTCTTTGATGCTGCTAAGTATCCAACAGCGAAATTCGTTATTACCGGTGTAGCTCCTTATGACAGCACCAAAGAGAAAAGCCTGCTTCCCGGCGCTACTAATCTTATCAGCGGTAACCTGACATTGAAAGACAGCACCCTGAACATCACTTTCCCTGCACAGATCACTGTTGGTGAAAATGATGTTACAGCTAACGCAAAGTTCGTGATCGACAGAACTGCCTGGGGTATCAACTACAAAACTGAAGGTAGCCCTGAAAACTGGGTGATCAGCAAAGACGTTGAGATCGGTTTTAGCCTGAAGGCCGCGAAGAAATAAAGAATTCCGCTAAAAGAAAGGTTTCGCCGAAGGCGAAACCTTTCTTTTGACTCTATACAAACCAAATCTAACAACTACACTTTAATTAATACTATAAAAAAAACTCCTAAGCTCTTCCGCAAAAACATCCGGAACCTCAAGCGCCGCAAAATGCCCACCTTCCCCCATTTTCCTAAAACTAACCACATTCACAAAACGCTCCGCCCACTCCTTAGGAAATTGCGCTTCCCTCGGAAACACCGCCACCCCGGCCGGTACATTACTTTTCTTTAACGACTGTGAATTATCCCACTGAGTAATTGCCCCCGTTTTATACATCCTGACAGAAGTCGCAATAGTCTGTGTAACCCAATAGATCATTATATTGGTAAGCAACTCATCCCTGCCGCCAAATGCCCGCTCAATTATATCAGGTGTTGCGCCGGCATTGATAAAACTCAGTACCCAGCTGGCAAGAGCAACCGGCGAATCGTTCAGGCCGTAAGCCAAAGATTGCGGCTTCGTAGAATGTACCATAGCATAAGCCCCTTCAGCATACCACCACTGTTGTACATCCTGTGCAAATTTCTTTTCAGCTTCAGTCATAGTAGCCGGATCTTCCTGCCCCCTGGGATAACCAACATCAGTAAAATGTGCTCCCGCCACTACGTCAGGATATTTTGAAACTAATGCTTTAGTGACTTCCATACCTATATCACCACCGGCCGCATAGAATTTCTCATAACCAAGGTTCTCTGTCATCAGTATTTTCCATAGGTCAGCAACATCTCCACTGCTAAGGGCCGTTTTTTCAGAGAAACCAAAACCAGGAATAGATGGTATCACCAGGTCAAAGCTTTGATCACCTTCAGTTAGTAATGGAATGATTTTATGAAAGCGGTAATAACTGTCCGGCCAGCCATGCGTCAGTATGAGTGGTTTCGCATTTTTACCTTTTCCTTTGATATACTGAAAGTGGATCTTTAGCCCATTCACATCTGCAATGTATTGCGGATATTGGTTAAGGAAAGACTCTTGCTTGCGCCAGTCATATTCAGACAGCCAATAACGGACCAGGTCCTGCAGGTAAGATTCACTGGTGCCATAGTCCCAGCCTGAGCCCTGCGCCTCACCTGGCCAGCGGGTATTCTGCAAACGGTTTTTCAGATCATCCAATACTTGTTGAGAGACAGCTACTTTGAATTCTGTTACGTTTTTCATTACTGATGTTTTGTAGGTTTGTGAATGAGAACTAGTGATGTTCAATACGAGTAGTGCAAAGAAAATGGGATAGAACTTGTTCATAACAATGTTAGGTTGTATAAAAGCTACAGTTTTAGACAGGGGTGATATTAGATGGCATATTATGCCCGTCATGTCTGAAAGGAAAATATTCCGTAAAGTCATACGCGAGCAGATGCAGGTTTCCGCGTATTTATAGTATTAATAAAATCAAAGATTAAGCATCCTCCGTCAAACTGAAGTTTCTCTAACGTTCTTGTCAATATATAACCGGTTAACAGCTGAATTTAAAGATAAAGGTTTTTTACCTTTAAACGTATTTATAACGGTAAAGTTTGATCTTGATAAAAATAATAAAAGCCATGTGTAAGCATGGCTTTTACCTATCTGGAAAAAGAATATTACTCCTTCACTATCTTCTTTCTTTTTCTATACGGTACTTATTTAAACCATTTTGGCAGATGTGCCAAAACCGGACATTTCATTTCAAAATTGAACGGTTTTTTTATTGATATTGGATTTAGGTTGTTGATTTTCATTTATTTAAGATCTGGTGCTTTCTTTGCCGGCTTTCCCCGGACTTTATTGTACATTCAACTATGCTTAGAAATTACTTCAAAATCGCTTTTCGTAATCTATGGAGGCATAAGATATTTTCATTGATCAATATCATGGGATTGGCTGTCGGGATGACTGCAGGGTTTCTCATTTTCCTTTACGTAAGATTTGAATTAAGCTATGATTCATTCCATAGCAGATCTGAGCGTATTTACCGTATTGTAGCCGATCTTAAAACACCAACCGATATTATTCATGAAAGCCTCGCACCATGGGGTGTGCCTCCCAATCTGAAAAATGACTTTCCGGAAGTAGCGTCTTTTGTACGTGTTACCCGTGCAAATAAGGTTATGGTACGAAAAGAAGCGGCAGAATTCCAGGAAGGAAGTATTCTCTGGGCAGACTCCTCATTCTTTAATGTATTTGATTTTGGCCTGCTTGCAGGCAATCCGCAAACGGCCCTGAAAGAGCCCTTCAGCGTTGTGCTTTCAGAAACAGCCGCCAAAAAATATTTCGGAAAAGAATCCCCCATTGGCCAGACCTTACAGATAGAGGAAGACGGCTATCCTGTAAAAGTTACAGGCATTATGAAAGACATCCCTGAAAATTCGCAGATAAAGGGAGATATAGTGATGTCATTAACCACTATGGTCAAACTATGGGATCCAAAGATGGATAACAATTGGGGCGGTTACGGCGCTTATGGTTACTTATTACTGAAGCCCGGAGCTGACCCCGGAGCGTTAGAGAGAAAGCTCCCCGCCTTTCTTGAGAAACATACCGGAGCAGCAATGAAGCAATCTCAGGTATACACTACTTTACTGCTTGAACCTTTAAGGGATGTTTATCTGCATTCTACCCGGGATGGCCAGAAAAAAGGGAACATTACCAATGTATGCATATTCTCCATCATAGCTATATTCATTATGCTGATCGCCTGCTTTAACTTTATCAATCTCACTACAGCACGTTCTGCAGAACGTGCCAGGGAAGTTGGTGTTCGCAAAGTGGTAGGAGCAGAAAGGGCACAGCTCACAAAACAGTTTATAGGAGAGTCCGTCATTATTTGTCTTATCTCTTTTTCCCTCGCTGTTCTTTTAGGCTGGATGCTGCTCCCTTTGTTTAACCAGCTGGCAGGTAAGACTATCAGCCAAAGCATTTTTGAACATACCGGTTACCTGGGCATCCTGTTACTGTCGGCAATAGGTATAGGTATACTGGCAGGTCTGTATCCTGCATTGGTATTGTCCTCCTTTAAACCGGTAACAGTTTTGAAAGGGAGATTTTCGACCGGCACCCATGGTATACTATTAAGAAAAGTACTGGTGGTATCGCAATTTGCGATCGCCATAGGGTTGATCGTATCTACGATCATCGTTTATAACCAGATGAACTACATGCGTAACAGGGATCTCGGTTTTAACAAAGATCAGATATTGGTGATGGACACCCAGGGTGCTCCCTCCCGGTATGCTTTTAAGGAAGCGCTGAGCCGGATATCCGGAGTTAAGTCAACAGCTATGTCATTAAGTATTCCGGGTGGAGTTAATTCGCAGGCATATTCTGAAGTAGAGAACTTCAAAGGAGAGTTGCAGGCTGGCAGCCTTGATCTTTACTATGTTGATTTCGATTTTATCAACCAGTTTAAAATAAAGATTGTTGCTGGCAGAGCATTTTCGGAGCAGTTTAAAACAGATACGCTACAGGCGATGATCATCAACGAAACAGCCGTAAAGATGTTTGGCTATTCCTCTCCTGAGCAGGCAATAGGAAAACGCTTCAGCCAATGGGAAAGTAAAGGAGTGATTATCGGTGTGATGAAAGACTTTCATTTCCGCTCTTTACAGGAACCTATCAAGCCGCTTAGCATGCGTATTTCTCCCCGTAATGACCAGTTTGTTTCTGTAGAGGTGTCATCTGCAGATCTGCAAAATACCATCGCTGCAATTGAGAAAAAATGGAAAGAGCTGATACCCGGAAGATCATTCAATTACTACTTTCTGGATGAGTTCTTTGACCGGCAGTACCGTAGTGAAGAACGCTTCGGAAAACTATTCCTGAACTTTGCCTCATTAGCCATCTTTATATCCTGCCTGGGATTACTGGGCCTGGTCTCTTACAGTACTGTCCAGAGAGCAAAAGAGATAGGAGTAAGGAAAGTAATGGGTGCATCTGTATCAAATATTGTAACACTGTTATCAAAGGATTTTCTGAAACTGATCATTATTGCAGCGGTGATCGCCTTTCCTGTTGTATGGTTCGCAATGAATAAATGGCTTCAGGATTTTGCTTACCGCGTCACCGTCTCCTGGTGGTATTTTTTAATAGCCGGAGTATTGGCAATATTGATCGCGTTATTTACCATCGGTATCCAGGCAATAAAAACAGCCATCGCCAACCCCGTTAAAAGCCTGAGAACAGAATAAAAAATAAAGCCTTGCAATGTTGCAAGGCTTTATTTTTAAGGTTGCGAAAGAACAGTACTGCTACATGTACCATTAGACTCCAGTCGTAACAGCTGGACAGTCCCAACGCCTGATATCGTAACCCTGCAGGTATTGAAACCGCCTCCGCAGTATTGCCTGTACACGCAGGGAGAGCCCTGGCTGGGTACTTGTTGAAGATTTGTATATCCGTCTCCTGGATACCGGGAATTAGTAGCGAAAGCGCCGGCTATAGCAAGCGCAAACGCTGTTACTGATAAACCAATTTTTTTTAAATTCACGATAGTAAAATTTTGAGTTCAGATACATGCCTACTATTTTCTACAGGTGTTCGGCTTCGCCTGTTCTATTGCAATAGATGAATGGAATACACATTTAACGTACGGTCCTGCAATGCAAACAGCTCATCTCCTTTTATAATAAAGTCTGTAATACGGGCTCCTCCCTTTAGCGGAATGTATAAGGTATGGAGATATTCACCTTTATCCAGTGAGAACACATCTATGATCTCATGCTGCTGCCCGGTTTTCCCGTCTTCATTATCCGCCAGGAGGGAAGAAAGTACATAGATCCTGTTATCTGCAATTCTGGCCCTGCTGTTTACATATGTTGGCGGGGCGGAAAACTTGCTGGTGCCTGTTGACATATCAGCAACCTGTATTTTAGCGATAGTATTGGTATCCAGCGTATGCCCGGTATTGATCACCTGGAGGTTGGTATCCAGTGTTACAAATTCATTCCGGTAGTGGTAAAGATAAACCAGTTGCCCTGTCTGCCTGTCATAATCCAATGTTCCGTCTGTACAAAAAACTCCATCCACCTGTTTGGTAATGATATCCTTTCCCAGCTTCACATAAGGGGAATCTGTCGTGATTTTTACAAGTATATTTTGTTTGTTGCCCAGTGAATCTATATGGATGCTGCGCGATATAAAAGAAGTGAACGAGATGCTTTGCAGCATATTAAAGAAACAGCTTTGAGGCAGGAACCGGTTCATATTCAGATCATCCAGTTTCCCTCTGTATAGAGCAGGAGTGCTCCCTTCTGTCATATATACAGCAGGAGAATCTACCATCACCCTCGCCAGCTTCCATGCATAACGCTCTCCTGCAGGCATGGTCAGCGTCAGTTGCTGCGTATCTTTTAAGTTGAGATTTACCGTCAGCAGATGCTGGGAGGCAGAATAATTACCCAGGTAAATATGCTGATCAGCATAGCCTGCAATATAATAAGCCGGGTATTGCAGATCCAGTGAACGCTTCCACACAGCTGTTACAACAGGTTGCTTACGCATAAACCCGTTTTTATGATCATTAGGCTTATCTGCAAAAGCATACAGTATAAGAACAAAAGTAAAGCAGGCCATAATGCAAATGGCGGCAAATTGGAAGGGCTTCTGCATCATTGTGCATCAGTTATGCGTGAATGGGTTGTCCGGACGCTGTCTGCCTGCTATGTACCCACATTCCCAGCAATGCCAGCAGTACAAAGAATATATTGAAATACAGGTGTTGTTGCCAGGTCATCCGGGAGATCACGCCTCCGCATGAACAGGGTATTTTCTCTGACAATGTCACCAGTACAATAATATAGGTAGTGAAAAGCATCATCATGGCAAAAGAGGCGTAAAGACCGGCGCGCCGGTAGCGGGGAACGGCCAGCAATATGGCGATAGCTATTTCAGCCAGGGGAACTGCAATTGCCAGCACAGGGGCAAACCTGGTAAGCAGGGGAGACTGTCCTATCACAGCACGGAAGTTCTCATGATCCAGGAACTTGCTGACTGCAGTGTAAACGAACAATAAGATGAATAAGAAACTTATTATCTCCAGTACAGATTTTCGTAACATGGATTATGGATTTGGGCATGGAAGTAGCCGGGTTCTCACTTGTGTCAGTGGCTATCAGTAATCCTAATTTAAGAAAATATTCTGAAAATATCCTCATTATTTAAAAATTCAGCCGCGCGCAGCGCAAAAAAAAAACTCAAAAAAATCGCTTTTACCGAAGGTAAAAGCGATTTTTTTGAGCAACTTCCCCGCCCCCTGAAAAGACATATATTAACCCGGCTTTAATAACATCAAAACTCCAACGGCAACACCATTTCTTTCACCACCGGTTCCAGCCTCTCCAATGACAGCTGCAACCGCTGCTGCATCTTCTTTTTCTCTGTTAAATTAAATAGCAGCCATTGTACAGGGTTTTTATGCAGGTATACATCCATCGTTAACCGGGATTTACCATCAGGCGCTTTTTGAATAGTAAAATAAGTAGCGCTTTTCCGTTTTATATCAGTTTCACTGAAAATTATCTTTTCTTCAGGATTATAAACAAAACTGCTGATGAACATCATTATTTTCTGACCGTTTTCCAGGACATACTGATGGCGGCTGCCTACACCCGGTAAAAAATGTTCTATCTCATTCACTTCTTTTATCCCTACCAGCCACTGATGACGGAATTCGTAATGTATTACCGTAAAACAGAGCGTTTTAATATCCACCTCATAATCCCTGTATACAGAAAGTACTTTGATCTTATCAGAAAGCTCCAGTTGCAGATCAGGCTCGGAAGGAAGATCAATCTTTAACTGGGTCAGCTGCGTATAATGAAAAGGTATCTGGCCAATTTCCGTTTGTTTGATACTCGCATCCCATTTCATCCATTCCGCCAGTCCAGGCGGATTATCCTGCAACAGGTTATCCGTCACCAGCCAGTATTCATGCTGCTCAATATCATTCTTCAGCAACTGATGGGCAACGATCACATCTTTGCCAATAAGCTTACTGAAATTCTTCACATTATAGGTAGTGAACTCGCCGTAATGGGTAATTACTTTCAACGTAAGGTCCACGGCAGATAAACATGCTTTACACTGGCATATTCTGCGCTGATGGTAAGCATTCAGATGACGGTGAAATTCACAGAACATTTTCTCCACCTGTTTGTATAATGCTTCCAGTTCCAGCGGTTCGCCAAATTTGTAGAACAGGATGGCGTCCCCTTCAATCTCAGAGATCTCAAGCCCGGTGTTGTTGGAGTTGATCAATACCTCCAGCAGCTGCTGTATGATATGCCGGCCATGATCTATCTCTATTTCATTGACAAAACGGGTAAAGCCACTTATATCCGGGATAAAAAGCAGGCCTTTATTTTGCATCTCTTTTTTACTAAAGTTAGTAAAAAAGCCTGTAACCGGGTTAAAGTGCTACCCGGTACACAACGTAACCCTTTCCGTAGTTGTCAGGATCATGTTTTACATATAACGTTATGGACCGGGGCCCGGCGGCAGTCAGCATACCAGGGCCTTTTTCAAGCGCCTCTGCAAGATCTGCCTGAACGGTAGCATCTGCAGGAGATAACAGGTAATTACGGTAATAATATTTATCAGTGTCCTTTCTCAGGAAGAAGACTTCCGATGGCGCAAGGAAACCAAATAATGGCAGAGCAAACGTATCCTGTCCCTTATATTTTTCCGTTTCAACAGTTCTGACATACTCAAACCAATAGGAGGGCGCATCCATCAGGTTGCTGGGAGCAACCACTACTTTGGCCTTGATAACATACGTATAACCAATTTCCCGCTGATCAAACTTATCTACATAAGTGCCCAGGGAATTTTTTCTGTCCGTATTTAAAAATAACCGTGAATCAGAGCCCGTCCTGTAATGATCCACGAAAAGCTCAACCACCTGCCCGGCCTTCGGCTTTGAAGGGTCAAATTCATCTTTGGAGCAGGCTGCAAATAATAGTACAAAGGGAAGAAAGAGTAAAAAATGTTTCATAAAGCGGTAGTATATAGTTAAATGGATGTTAGGTAAAACGGCCGGCCGGGGTAAATGTTACATTTTAATGAGAAAAAAGTATAAGTAAATGCTAAAATTAGACAAGGAAGGTCTGCCTCTTTTTCAATTCCTTTTCTTTAATTTTAAAACAAGTTCCACGATGATAACTTAATACCCTTAAGTTAGTTCCATTATGAAAGATCGACAGTTCCTAGCCCGATAGCCGCATCTGATCTTCTTCACAAGTCAACTTTAAATTATGACATTAAATATTCTGTAACGCTTTTTCCCCGGCTCCTTATATGCAATCGTTTGCATAGCTGATAGTATATTCCCATAAAAATATATGGGAAAGGGATTTTTATCGCCCTTATATGCAATCGTTTGCATTTCGAAATGCTTATCCACGTTGTCTTTGCTCTATAATTAAAAATTCCGTTATGAAAGATGTCATCCGCACTATCTGCAGCATAAGTAAAATCGGGACATATTGCCTGGTCCTTTTATCAAACAGTTTATACGCCCGGCAACCTGTAAATAAAGAAATGGTGACTATTAAAGGAACAGTTACCGGAGAACAGGGAGACCCGCTCCCGGGAGCCGTCGTAAGACTGAAAGGAGGTAGTGTCGGAACAGCAGCTTCGGCCGGCGGACAATTCACCATCAGCGTTCCCCGGCAATCCATACTCAGCGTCTCTTTTACAGGCTATCTCCGCAAAGAGGTCGTCATCGGGAACGAAGATCAATCCTCTCTTATCATTCCTATGCAGATAGATAACAAAGGCCTCAATGAAGTAGTCGTGGTCGGATACGGTACACAAAGAAAATCAGATGTTACAGGCTCAATCATCTCTATCAAAGAACAGACACTCAGAGAAGTGCCCGTAGCCAATTTAAGCCAGGCCCTGCAGGGCAGAGGGGCCGGAATAGACGTACAGAAGAACGGTGGTAACAGCAAACCCGGCGCAAAACCGAAAATATTGATAAGAGGCACCAGGTCTGTGAACGCAGCAAATGACCCGCTGTTCATCGTAGACGGTATTCCCTTTAACGGAGATATCAATGATCTGAACCCGGACGATGTAGTGTCTGTAGAAGTATTGAAAGATGCCTCCGCAACAGCTATCTACGGCTCAAGAGGCGCCAACGGCGTTATCCTTGTCAGCACCCGCAGGGGCAGAACAGGTAAACCCGTAATAACCTACAGCGCCTATACGGGATTCGTCAAAAATATGGGCGAATATGATGTGATGGATGCCCAACAATTCACCACTTTCAAAAAATGGGCACTGATCAATGAAACACCAGGTAAATATAGAGGCCTGGATGATCCCGCCTTCTATACCAACGGAAGCTTCAGCCAGGAAGAAGTACAGGGAATTCAAACAGGACGCAATACCAACTGGCAGAAACTGATCTATAAAACCGGTATGACCACCAACCATCAACTGGGAGTTACCGGTGGCTCGGAAACAACGCAATACGCATTATCCGGCGGCTATTACCGGGAAACAGGCATCTACTCAGGACAATCCTTCGAAAGATTCTCCGTTAAAGCCAGCGTTGACCAGCAGATCGGAAAAGCAGTAAAAATAGGACTGAACACCCTCAACACCTATTCCATCACAAACGGGGAGAATGCCAACCCAATGGGACAGGTACTGAGAGCTAACCCGCTGGTATCGCCATACGATAGTTCCGGCGCTTTGCTGAACGCATACGTGCCCGGCACCGCCAGCCAGGTATGGAACCCATTAGCCAACTTCCTGCCGGGCGCCGCAGTTGAAAGACGCAAAAGGTTCGGGACCTTCACCACTTTATATGCAGAGGTAAACCTCGCCCGCGGACTGAAATACAGGTTCAACGCAGGTGCAGAATTAAGAAATGATGTATATGGTAATTTCTACGCCAGCAAAACAACTTACAACCAGGGCACCTTATCTACCTCCAGCAACCAGACCAGTATCACGCTCGATTATACGCTGGAAAACCTCCTGCTCTATGAAAAGCAGCTCGGTAAACATAAGATCAGCTTCACCGGGTTATATAGCCTGCAGGAATCTGAACTGCAATCCAACTCATTCAATAATAATTCCATCCTCGCAGATTTCCTCCAGTATTATAATCCACAGTATTCATCCAACCTGGCAGGCTCAGGCAAATATGAGAAATGGGATATCCTCTCTTACATGGCAAGACTTAACTATAACTATGATGAAAAATATCTACTTACCCTGACCTTGCGTTCAGATGGTTCTTCCCGCCTGGCGCCGGGAAACAAGTACCACGTATTCCCCTCCGTTGCAGCTGCATGGAACCTCTCCCAAGAACCTTTCCTGGCAAAAACACATGCTATCTCCAATCTGAAATTAAGAGTTGGATATGGCTCCGTCGGCAATACAGCTATCTCTCCATACCAGACACTGGGAGCTTTATCTCCCGTTACCTATAACTATGGCTCCACCAACGTTACAGGAGCATATCCCACTAATGTGCCCAACCCGGCTCTCACATGGGAATATACAGCTACCCTGAACGCAGGAATTGATATAGGCCTCTGGGATAATCGCGTAACAGGATTGGTGGAAGTTTACCAGCAGCAGACAAGGTCCTTGTTGTTACCGCAAACCTTACCACCCACCTCTGGTATCCCCAACGCCATCCTGACCAATGTCGGAAAGACATCTAACAAAGGAATAGAGCTGCAGCTCAGCACCGTAAATATCAGGCAGCCAGGCAACGGATTCAGCTGGACCACAGACCTGAATGTTTTTATTAACCGTGGAAAGATAACCCAGCTGGCCAATGGAGTTACAAGAGACATTAACAACAACTGGTTTGTAGGATATCCCATTGGCGTCATTTACGATTATAAGAAAGAAGGCATCTGGCAGAATACGAAAGAAGATTCCCTGACAGCCAGGGCATACAAACAAACAGTAACTCACCCCGGCTCCGTAATAGGTCAGATCAGGCTGGCAGATACCAACGGAGACTCTCTTATTAATGCCGATGACCGTATAATACTCGGCTCCAATCAGCCTGAATGGGAGGGAGGTATTACCAACCGCTTTACTTTTAAAGGATTCGATTTTACCATCGTTGCATTTGTAAGAATGGGCGGGACCATCGTTAGTAAAATGCATCAGAGCAGCAGCTTTATCAATACCTATCAGAGTAATTACAATAACCTGGATGTAGAATACTGGACTCCCGGCAGCGGACAGAACTTTTATCCCAAACCCAATCACGCCAATACCAATACTCCCAACAGCTCATTGCTGAGTTACTTCGATGGAAGCTACCTGAAGATACGGTCACTGAGCCTTGGCTATAACCTGTCGCCCACCATGGTAAAACGAATGAAAGTAGACGCGCTGCGGATCTATGCTACTGCACAGAATCCCTTTATCCTCTTCTCTCCATACAGGAACAGGTATAAAGGGATCGACCCCGAAACCGCCATGGGATCAGGGTCCGGCACCAATAACCAGGGGGCGTTGAATGTAGACACACCAGGCACCTGGTCCATGATATTCGGTCTCAACTTGTCTTTATAAAAAATACAACCCTGCTTCAGCCTGGTCATGACCGCACTGAAAGACTACAAAAAATACCAGATTATGAAAAAGCTCTTACTATATATGATCGCTTTCCTCTTTGCAGGTTGTAAGGACAAACTGGTAGAAGAACCACGCTCTGTTCTTACCCCTGAATTCTTTTCTACCGCACAGGGATTTGAAGCCGGTCTTAACGCGGCCTACGCAGGTACCCGCTGGATCTGGGGGCCACAGGATTATTATAACCTGACAGTATGCGGAACAGATGAATTTAAAAGAGGCGTAGACGGTAGCTCAGATCTGAACACTTATTCCAGCAACTACACACCCTCAAATACCAACGTAGGCAACGTCTGGAAATATTGTTACACATACATCAATACCTGCAATGGTCTTATAGATAATGCGCCTGTAATAACAGGCATGGATTCAGTGCTTAAAAAGAGGATGGTAGGAGAGGCCAGGTTCCTGCGCGCCAATTATTATTTCATCCTGGTACAGTCATGGGGCGATGTGACGTTGAACAAAAGCTTCCAGAATACCCCAACTACCTCGGCTACACGCGACCCTATGGCCAGCGTATATGACTTTATTATTGAAGATCTTACCGCCGCCATCACCGCCCTGCCACCAGGGCCGCTCTCTGCAGGCGTACAGCCAGGCAGGGCCACAGCAGCAGCAGCCACCCACCTGCTGGCAAAAGTATACCTGACAAGAGCGGGTTCTGCCGCTAAAGAAGCAGATGATTATAAGAACGCCTGCACAACAGCGGCAACACTGATCAATAACAGTGCTTCGTCAGGAATAGGACTGCTACCCGATTTCGGGAAAGTATTCCAGGAAGGCAATGAAGGAAATATGGAAGTACTATGGTCCGTACAGCATACCTCCAACCTGGCATATAACGGCTCCCCCAAACAGGATAACAGGGACGCAGACAACCTGTTATGTCACCTGTGGGTGCCCCAGTATGAAAATCAGCCCGGCATGCAGCGGGATGTTTTTTACGGCCGCCCTTACATAAGGGCCATTCCCACACGCTGGCTCACAGATACCGTATTCGCAGAAAGAGTGAACGATACCCGGTATAACAAAACCTTCCAGACAACATGGATCTGTAATGCCCGCAAGCTGATCCCCAACTGGCCCGACCCGCTACCACCAGGAGCACCGGCAAATGCACAACCTGGAAAACCAAGGTTCGGGCCCGGAGATACAGCCATCTATATGCCCGGTTATGAAGTGCCCGATGCACAGATAAAGGCAACACCCTACCAGGTCATTACACCCAATAGATATGCTCCCACTTTAGCGCCCACTGTGACAAAATATTTCGATACCAAACGCTCAGACATGAACGCGCCTTCCATCAGGCCAATCATCGTTTACAGGCTGGCAGATACTTACCTGGTAGCAGCAGAAGCAGCTTTCATGGATGGCCGCCCGGGAGATGCACTGCCTTTTATAAACGCTGTTCGCAGAAGAGCGGCATACCCTACCGGCAATCCACAGGCCATGGAAGTACAGGCTTCCGATCTTTCGCTCGATTTTATCCTGGACGAACGCTCCAGGGAACTATGCGGAGAATTAACAAGGTGGCAGGACCTTGTAAGAACAGGACAATTACTGAAACGGGTAAGGTTACATAATACAGATGCCCAGAAGAATATACAGGAGAAACACACGCTCCGGCCTATTCCCCAGGGACAGATAGACGCAACCACCACCGGTCCTCAATATCCACAGAATCCACTATGGTAATTAAAAATAACAACATGAAAAGAAAACCCACAGCCATGCTCCTGCTCTTCCCGGCCTTTATCCATTGTAGCATGGCATACTCACAATTGAAGAATTTCCCTCAAAACAGCTCACCGCAGGAGGTCGGGAAACGGGTGGTTGCCCGTTTCCTTGCATCTCCGCATCCCAACTTTGGCAGGCCAACACCTCCCTCCGTTATTACATACCCGGAAGTATGTACCTGGTACGGCGCGCTGGCATTTGCAAAGGAAAGCAGGAATAAAACGCTGACGGCTAAACTGGCAGAACGGTTTGAACCACTGTTCGGCGCAGACACAGGCTTAGTGCCTGAGCCAGACCATGTAGACCATACCGTATTCGGAGCAGTACCACTGGAACTGTATCAGCAGCTCAAAGATCCGCGTTACCTGGAAATGGGAAAAAGAATAGCAGACAAACAATGGGGCTCACCGGATGGCCCTCACGTAAAACCTACGTCCTTTGTTTATTATAAACAGGGACTTACCTGGCAAACCCGCATGTGGATCGATGATATGTTTATGATCACAGCAGTACAGGCACAAGCCTACCGCGCCACAGGCAACAGCTCATACATAGATCGCGCTGCTAAGGAAATGGTAGTTTACCTGGACTCCTTACAACAACCTAACGGCCTCTTCTACCACGCGCCGGATGTTCCCTTCTTCTGGGGACGGGGCAATGGCTGGATGGCTGCAGGCATGAGCGAACTGTTACGCTCCCTGCCTGAAGATAACCCCGACAGACCACGTATCATGGAAGGATATAAGAAGATGATGGCTTCATTGCTGCAATACCAGGCAGAAGACGGCATGTGGCGGCAACTGATAGACGACCCCGCCTCCTGGGCAGAAACATCCGGTACAGGCATGTTCACCTTTGCCATGATCACCGGCGTAAAAAAAGGCTGGCTTGATGCTGCAACCTATGGCCCCGCAGCAAGAAAAGCCTGGCTGGCGCTTGTTACCTATATTGATAGCAACGGAGATGTTCGTGAAGTATGCGAAGGCACAAACAAAAAGAACGACCGGCAATACTACCTGGACCGTAAACGCATTACCGGCGACATGCACGGACAGGCGCCACTGTTATGGTGTGCAGCTGCCTTATTACGATAAACTTCAGGGGGCCGAAAGCTCCTTTAAAAAATCGCTACAGGAAATCAAACTGAAAGAACCATATGAAAATACAAACGCTTCTTTGCTCCCTTTTCTTTGTATCAAAAGTATTTGCAGCAGATACTACAACGGTGACCAGCCCGGACGGACAAACCCGCTTCGGATTATTTCTCCGCCAGCATGAGTTATATTATACAGTCACTTTCAGGAACACCACGGTCATTGACGCATCACCCATGATATTGTCAGTTGACGATCGCCTGTTAACCGGCAACGTAACAATAGGCGCTGCCAAACGGTATACTATAAACGAACGCTATCCCTGGCATGGAGTGCATGCTGTGGCTGTCAATAACTGCCACGGCGCCACTATTGCCCTGACAGGGTTTACACTGGATGTAAGGGTATTTAATAACGGCATCGCTTTCCGCACAGTAGTGCCCGGAGCCAAAGGAGCAGTGCGCACTCCTGATGAGGGAACAATATTCAATATTCCCGGCGGCAGCGAAATATGGTATCATGACCTGACCATGCATTATGAAAGTGTATACTCCAAAAAGGACATCTCAGCTTTACAGGCAGGGGAGTGGGTAGCGCCACCAGCTACTATCCGGTTGCCACAGGGCATCTATGCCTCTGTTACAGAAGCTGACTTGGTAAACTACAGCGGCATGGCGCTGGAAGCAAATGGTAAGCAGGGACTGGTATTACGCTTAGCCCATCGTCAGCCGGTTTCATATCCTTATAAGCTGCGCTACAGCGAAGAAGAAGTAAAACGAACGCTCAGGCTCGCTTCAATTACCGGCACAATTACCACTCCCTGGCGGGTGGTCATGATAGGAGCTGACCTGAACACAATGGTCAACAATGACATAGTACAGAATCTCTGCCCACCTCCCGATCCCAAACTTTTTCCCAACGGGATAGAAACCAGCTGGATCAGGCCTGGACGGGCTGTATGGAAATACCTGGATGGCGGCGGCGCCGGCACCCCGGAGGTCATGAAACAATTCTCCGCCCAGGCAGCCGCTTTAGGATTTGAACATAATATCCTGGAAGGCTTTTGGGAGAAATGGACTGATGAACAGATAAGGGATGTGGTGGACGATGGTAAACGCCACCACGTAGGCATCTGGCTGTGGAAACACTCCAAAGAATTGCGCGATAAAACGCAGCGCCAGGCCTTCTTCAAACGCTGCCATGACCTGGGCATAACAGGAGTGAAGATAGATTTCTTTGACAGTGAAGCCAAAGAAGTAATAGACCTCTATACGGCCATCCTGCAGGAAACGGCAGTATATCACCTCTTAGCTGATTTTCATGGCGCTGATAAGCCTACAGGCCTGTCACGGACCTGGCCCAATGAACTGACAAGAGAAGCTGTAAAAGGAATGGAAGCCAGCAAACTGACAGACAGGGCTGCACATGAAACCACCTTGCCATTCACACGCTTCCTTGCCGGCCCGGCAGAGTATACCGTAGTCCATTTCGGAGAACGGAGAAAGAATACCTCATGGGCCCATCAGGTTGCCAGCGCAGCCATCCTGAGCGCACCACTGCTCACATATGCTGCCCTGCCGCAACATTTGCTGGATAACCCTGCAAACGGCCTGATCCGGCTTATCCCTGCCACCTGGGATGAAACCATAGTATTGCCACCCTCTGAAATTGGCCAGCTGGCTGTATTTGCCCGCCGTAAAGGAAATAACTGGTTCCTGGCCGTCATGAATGGAGATCAGCCTCAGAAGATCAGCATCCCGCTTTCTTTCCTGAAAGGAACAGGTTACAAAGCATCAATTGTAAAGGATAACCCCGATAGCACAAACGCTGTGAAACTGGAAGATGGAACTTATACACAGAAAGACGTGATCTCCCTCCGGTTGTCATCCGGCGGCGGGTACATAGCAATGTTTCAGGACCTTAATAATAAATGAATATCAACCCCCTTCAAATTAACCTCTAAATCGTACAAAAATGAACATGAAACACTACTCGCTATTATTCCTTACGTTATGCTTAACAACAGCTGTAAACCTGTCAGCCGCCACGATCAATGTTTCTTCTTTATCAGCGCTGCAAACAGCTATTAACAACGCTGCCCCGGGAGATGTTATCATCCTGGCCAATGGCGTCTATACAGCATCTGCAGACATCACCATCAACAAACAGGGTACTGCCGCCCAGCCCATTACCATTGCCGCCCAGTCAATAGGCGGCGCAGAAATAAACGGGACTGCCGGCTTCAGCATTGTAAGCCCTGCAAGATATATCATCATCCGCGGCTTCAAATTTACCCACAACGCCTCTCAGGCTACTATGGCCAGTGGCACCAGCTTTTGCCGGTGGACCCGCAACCTGTTCCAGACACCAGGCGACGGAGAAAACCTCTCACTAAACGGAAATGATCACGAAGTAGATCATAATACCTTCCAGCACAAAAATGCCATGGGCCGCTTCATTACCGTACGTGGCAGCGGCAGCCAGATCGCTCAGCGCCTGTACATCCATCATAACTACTTCCTCGATCAGCAACCACAAACAGCCAATGGGGCAGAAACATTGCAGTTCGGCCTGAGTGGTTTAAGCCTTTCATCCTCCAACAGTATAGTAGAATATAATCTTTTCGAAGACTGTGAAGGCGAGAATGAACTGATATCCATCAAATCATCTGCCGTCACCCTCCGTTACAACACCATCCGCAATTGCCCTGCCCAGTTCACTCTCAGACATGGTAACCATTGCGACGTATATGGTAACTATTTCATCAACACCCCCGGCATCCGCATTTTCGGGGATGATCACAATATCTTCAGCAACCATTTTGAAAATTGTAACCCTGCTATCAATATCGGCAATGGGGATGGTGAAGTGGCAGATGGCGCCGCGCTTACTTCTCATGACCGCCCTGACCGCACACTGATCGCCTTTAATACCCTTGTAAATAATACAGGGAATATTGTACAGGCCGGCCGCACAAACGGACTCGGCGCTACTGCCCAGAAAGTTGTCAATAACATCATCCAGGGCGGCGGTGCCGCTGCTTCCATTGCAGGGCCCTACACCGGGGCAGTATGGGCCGGGAACATACTCTATAATACCAACGGCGATGGCGATATGCCCGCCAGCGGATACACAACCACCAATCCTTTACTGGCAAGAGACGCTACCGGTACCTTCCACCTGCAGTCCGGAAGCCCTGCTATCAACGCTGCCACCGGTTCTTATTCAGTCGTAACCGTCGACATGGACGGGCAGTCACGCCCCTCCTCCAAAGATGTCGGAGCCGACGAAGTATCTTCTGCTCCCGTTACGGCACGTATCCTGACACCAGCCATGGTTGGCCCTTTTGCAAACGATCTGACCCCTGATTGCCAACAGGTAACCGCCAGTATCAACGATGGTAATGTGGAAGCAAACGTTCTGGACGGCGATCTGAATACCCGCTGGTCTGCCAATGGCGACGGACAATGGATCCAGTTCTGCCTTGATGATATTGTACAGGTATCTGCCGTGCGCATCGCATTCTATAACGGTAATGTGCGAACATCCACTTTTGATGTACTGGTAAGCAATGATGCCCTCAGCTGGACCACAGCCGCCGCAGGACTGGTCAGCAGCGGCACCTCCCTCAGCCTGCAGACATTTTCCTTTACTCCCCGGACCGGCAAATACGTACGCATAGTCGGCCATGGCAACAGCGCAAATGCCTGGAACAGCTATACCGAAGTTGAACTGCAGACAGCTGGCAATGCCAGGACAAAAACCGCAAAGAATATTGATAATTCCTTTTCGTTAAAAAACTATCCCAATCCATTTAATGGCCAGACAACCATCAGCTTCAACCTCGAAAAAGCGGGTATGGTCAGCCTTATTGTACATGACATAAATGGTAAACAGGTAAAAGTGCTGTTACAGACCCACCTGCAGGCAGGGATATATAATATACCGTTTGATGCCGGCGGAAAACCAGGAGGAACATACATCGTATCATTGGAGCATAACGGGAAAACGAACGTGAGGAAAATACAGAAACTGTAAATAATTAAAAGGCTTACCAAACCTAAGGTTGGGTAAGCCTTTATAACTTTAAAACCGCATTGTAATCATATATCTGTAGTCGTACAGAAATAAGTAGGAGGTGGAATAGTCACTGCCTGCATTTTCTTATCTACCTTTTCACAAAGTTTTGCAATTTTAATTTTGCCGAGGTCTAATTTTTTCTTGATCTTTTTTTTCATAAAACAGGTTCATTTAGAGGAAAAATGATGCTTACTCTTTTCTTAAGGTTTTCAGCTATCCCTTATAGATGGGGTTAACTTTATGGGTTATCTACTAATTTACTGATTTTTTTAATGCCATCCATCTGATTTTTAACTTACTCTTTTGTTCCTTTTTATACAATTCAACCATCTCCGAACCCCTTACCTTTGAACAACATTATTACAAACCAGGCATATGGCATCACAATTTACCAGGTTCAAAGACCTGCATCACACCTCTGACCTTTTTATTCTACCCAATGTATGGGACGCTAAAATCGCCCTCAGCTTCCAGGATGAAAAATTCTCCGCCATCGCTACTTCAAGCTCTGCTGTGGCCGGCGCCCTGGGCTTCGAAGACGGAGAAAAAATGACCTTTAATGATTACCTGTTTGTTATTAACCGCATACTGTCTGTCGTGAACATTCCGTTAACGGTAGACATAGAAATGGGTTACGGCTCATCTGATGAAAAGGTCCAGGAGAATATACTGACACTGGCTGGTATGGGAGTAGTTGGGATCAACATAGAAGATTCAACCATCAATTCTTCCGGCCGGGAACTTAAAGATGCAACAACATTTGCAAAAACAGTAGAACACTTAAAGAACAGGCTGGTGTCAGAAAACGCAGAACTGTTCATCAATGTTCGTTGTGATACCTATATACTGAATGTAGCAAACAAACAACAGGAAACCGCTGAAAGGATTAAACTATATGAAACGGCAGGTGCAGATGGTATTTTCCTCCCCTGTATTTCAGCAGAAGAAGACATTGCTGCCGCTGTTGCCGGTACCTCACTTCCTTTAAACGTAATGTGCATCCCCGGCCTGCCGGACTTTGACCGTCTTAAAGCCCTGGGAGTAAAACGCATAAGCATGGGACCTTTCCTCTTCAGCAAAGCATATGAGAATGTAAGTCAGCTCTCCCGTGCTGTTACTGCCGCCAAAAGTTTTTTACCCCTCTTTTCCTGAGTATCATCATATAATGGCGTCCGGCAAGACGCCATTATATGATGATACTCATTATGAGATTTGTGCACATCCGGATCAGTAAGCGGTTAACTTTATCTGAACTTACCGTAAATGTCATCATGGAATCTTACAGTTCCCATATAGTCCGGCCATGCTACTTCGTATAATATAAATACAGGTGTTTGCGGTTTTACCGGTATTATCACAGGAACTTTCTGCGGCTTGGTGGCCAGTTTTACCAGGCTGTCTATGAATTGGGCCTGCTCCGGCACCAGTAATTGTGCCAGTGCAACAGCATCTTCCACCCTTATGCAACCATGACTGAAATAACGTTTATTGAACATGAAATAACTTTTAGCTGGTGTATCATGAAGATAAGTGCTGTAAGGATTGAAAAAGTTCAGCTTGATAACGCCTAGCGAATTATCGCAGCCGTTCATCTGTCTTAAAGTATAAGGAAAATTACGCCTGTTTAATGACTGCCAGTTTATCGTAGCAGGGTCCAGTATCTTCCCCGAATTATCCAGTACCTGGTAGTTACCCGCTTCCAGGAAAGCAACAGGGCTGCCTTTTATACCAGGCAGCAATTCTCTGGTAGCAATATTATAGGGTACAGTCCAGTAAGGATACATAATGATCCCATCTATTCTGCTGGCAAGAGGAATGGTAGGAGTACGTTCTTTTCCAACTATAGCACGGGAATAAAGTAGAGTGCTGTCGCCCTGGTAAAGAAATAGACCTGCAGCAGGAATGTTTACTACAATAACAGACTGGTATTTTCGTATGCAATTCAGCCAACGGAATGTATTGAGGGCATGATTCAGTTCCTCAAGCCTTTTCTCAAGAGTAATATTCATTTCTTCCAGTACACCAGGGCGCAATGTTCCATCTTCCAGGAACTCAAACATATGCTCAGCAGCGCGGACCTTTTCTCTCAGGATATCTTCCCCTGTACGGTAATCAGTAGTATCAAGAACGCCTAATTGATATAATTTGTCGATCAACGGATGATTTGTACTGTCTACAACCTCCGAGCTGATAAATACAGGGCGGTAGTTTTGCTCCCGCGATCGTTCGCTATAGAGTGCAATCTTCTTTTTGATAGCAAGATACTCCGGACATCGTGGTTCCAGCCTGTTTAATAGTTCACTGAATGTGTCGTCCGCCAATGAGCGGTATAACAGGTTGGATATATCCTGGCAGTCGGGAACATACTTTAGTCCATCGTATCCAATCCTTACTGCTTTTCTGCCATATGCCACATCGGTAAAAAATGCGATAGCCGCAGCTGTAAGTTGCAGATCCGTTTTAATGGAATCTTCCTGCAACGTGCCCGTTTTCAGTCGTTCAACCTGGGTATAGGCATAGTCATGCACATCCAGTCCCAGCAATGAAGCCTGATCAAAGTAATCAAAAAGCAACTGTCTGTTCTTGGTACATCCGGCGGGGAGCCATAACATATGCTGTGCGAAGGAAGCAACACAATATTGGAACAGCAGGAGGATTAACAGGCAGCCTTTTTTATGCATGTGGTTTTTGCATGAAAATAGATGATCTTAAAGGGATGGGAAATGACCACGGTTGCCATACAGGATGTTTATGGTCATTCCGGCAGTATATATCGTCCCGGGGATGGAGGTAATAAAGGTCAGATACTGGCTATTTGCTCAGCAGCCCCGCAAGCCCATCATCGGAAGGGCTCTGATAATTGATAGTGGTGATCTTCTGCCCATGAACAGTCACGATCATCGGATATATATCATTCTTCTTATCCGGATATTCAATGGTATTTGCTGTATCCAGGAATATTTTACTATTGCTGATAACGTCACTACCCAACTTTATCTTCAGCAATTTCACAGATTGTATCTTCGTAAAGATATAACGGATGTTATCCTGCTCAGTTATATGCTTCTTCACAAAAGCTTCTGCATGGCTGATGCAACCTTCACAACCCTGGTTAGGAATAATTACATATTTCCCTTCAGGGAACATTTTGCTGTCTAATGCCTGGATACTTTTCCGGAGCACGGCATTATTCTCAGAACAGGCGCCCAGGATCAGGGTGCATAGTAGTATCAGGCTACAGTTCAATCTTACATTGTACATACTGGGCAATGTTTTGATCTTTATTACCGGCATTCAGGAAATAGATCCCCTCTGTTGTAATAAAGAAGTTGTCTAATACTATGGCGCGTGGGAGAGGGGCCTCTCCAAGATATTTAAAGTCCTTATCAAAAACTATCAGGCTGGCTTCTTTATCTGCCAGCCGTTGCTTATCCGTTCTCCCTTCCGCCGGTGGCAGCTCCAGTATCCTGTAATACCGGTCATGGTACTGATCATAAATAATATTGCGGTAACATGGCGTATTCGTAAAGTATTGCAATGAATACTCAGCATCAGATACCTTTTCATTATCCTTTGACAGCCCCATGGAAGTGATGCAGATCTTTCTCCTGGTACCGGCAGGTATTTCTTTTATCTGCCAGTTACTGTCAATCGACTGAATATTATGATCAGCCGGAAGACTAAGCAGTATCTTACCTGTTTGTCCGTTATAGGTGGTATAAGGTGTCCGCAAATGAGAACCACCCCAGTTATGTTGCCAGTATACTTTTGAGTAAGGTATCCGGTAACGGATATTACCGGCAGGAAGATGAATAACAGAACACATGGTCCGGCTTGCAGGGTTCTCCTTATCACTCTCTCCCAGCAGAAACCCAAAGCCAATAATAGTATTGCCAATAAACAGAACAGGCGACGTCGCATTGGCATATGGAGGAGCCGCTTGCCTGATCCTGCCTTTATTAATAAAAGCCAGTCTCTTCCATAGCGTATCCCTGTCAATGGAATAATACAACAGTTCTGCCCCCGCATAATTATACAGGACAATGCTATCGGGTGAGATATACCTGAAATAAGAGATCTTTTTGTTGATACTTATCTTGTGAATGGCCTCCGGGTACACAGCTTTTCCTGCACCATTCAACGGATATTCCAGCAACCGTTTATTATAGCTGTCAAATACATACAACCTGTTTTCCCGTTCATGATAATCCACAGGTGTTGTTATTCCCATCACCGTCAGGCTGTCAAGATAAAGATTGAGTGTATCTCCCTGTGTTATAGCAAGTGGTATAACAGGATCTGTGGCAGATGTACAGTTAGAATAAGTAGCAGTAGTTCCGTTCTGACAGCTGAAAGACGTGATAACTATCCAGCTGTATAAAAAAATAAATAATACTCTTCCCTGCATACTTGTATGTGTCATGTTGAATGAATAAACAGGGCGCCTGGCCCCGTTTATTCAGGGTTGAATAATTTACTCTACATAATAAGTACAGTCGGTCGTTTCCGGGTCTATTGCAGTCACGCAATTGTAGTGGTAAACACCATTCACAACTGTGATACGGCATTTTCCGCGCAATCCATGATGATCATCCTCACATGCACTTCCAGATGAAGTTCCAGACACAAAAAGAACTAATGCTGATACAGCAAAACCAATTAGAACGAGGCTTTTTTTCATGTTTATGTGATTTAAATGAAAGGAAAACAGGTTTTTATACTTTTTAAACGAAAGGATAGAATACGGGTTAGATCTTGATCTATACTTGGGTTTTCACACGGGTTACAAGCCATCTATGTCTGTTTCCAAATATAGATAAAAAAATGAATTTCCAAAAAATCGCTTTCACCTTTTATTCCTAACCGGCGGACGGCCGGTTAGAATCCCTCTCAGAAAGATGAGTTTTGCCAAAGGAAAAACTCATCTTTCTGAGTAATTTTTGTTACTCTCTGTTTAAAAAACTTTTCCCCTGTCATCCTATGCCTTTTCCGCACAAAATCAGCTATCTTATACTACGTTTAACCATGAACGCAACCCTCAAAATTAACCTTATGAAACCTTTAATTACAACCCTCTTATTACTCATTACGTCCCTGTTTTGCTCTTACACCTATGCCCAGGTTACCCTTTCCGCCAATGGACCTGGCAACACCTACGAACTTATCGAGAGCGTACTGGGTAGCGGTACAACAGGCGAAGTACCAGACTGTGGGCACTCATCTTTCGGCAGGCATATTACTGAAGTATTTGACAGCCAGCTTAACAGGAATGTATTTGTATTTCACATCCACACCACACCTGATGATGATCGCTGTAATTCCAGTACAGACCGTCAACGGAATGAGATCAAGACATTCGGATCATCTCCCGCAAACGTAAAGGCTTCCTACGGAGAGACTGTTACTTACCGTTGGAAGTTTAAGATCGATGCAGGTTTTATACCCACTACCGGCTTCTGCCACCTGCACCAGATCAAAGCAGGAGATGGCGATGATGGCGCCCCGCTGATCACGCTTACCCCACGGGCGGGTAGTCCGCAGAAACTCCAGGTAATCTATACACCAGGCTCAGGATTATCCGGTGGCGGAGAGAAAGCAAATGCCCCGTTATCCTCCTTCAAAGGTGTCTGGGTAGATGTTACGGAGAAGATCACCTATACTTCTGCCGGCTCTTATCAGCTCACTATAAAAAGAGTGAGCGATGGGGTTACCTTGTTGACCTATACAAACAATAATATTGACATGTGGAGAAGTGAAACTACTTTCTGCCGCCCTAAATGGGGTATTTACCGAAAACTGGTTGACGGCATGCGGGATGAACAGGTAAGGTTCGCTGATTTTTGTATCGCTGAAGGCAATGCCACCTGCGGCAGTTCTCTTGCGGAGGCTTCCGGCAAAGCAGGCATTAAAGCTGTATCTGTTAATGTATTTCCAAACCCGGTCCAGCAGGTCACCAATATAGAGCTGCAGATAAAAGAAGCCGGGAGGACCAGCATAGAAGTATTTGACATGCAACAGAAGAGAGTGACCGTAATACTGAGTAGCAGTCTCCAGCCAGGGACTCACCGTGCTTCCCTGGATACAAAGAATTTACCGGCCGGCTCATATACAGTGAAAGTGTTACACAATGGAGAGATATTGACAAAAAAGATAGTTAAACAATAAAGAAGGGCCCGGCCATTTGGCCGGGCCCCTTTTAAAATCCCTGCTATATGAAGAAACGGAGTTTTGTTTATTCCTTATATGGGATTGCCTTACCGGTAACACTCTGACTGCCTACGCTCAACTTGTATATTAACATAGTTCTTTGAGTAGACGGTATACTGTATTCTACAGTGTGAGTGGTTCCCTTTTCAACCGTTCCATAATTCAGCTGTCCAGTCTGCTGTCCCAGCATATTGTATACTTCCAGCTTAACCTTTCCTGTTTCAGGAGCAGTGAACCTGAATATGAGCTTATCCCTGTATGGGTTCGGGTATACATTCACTTCAAGTTTTTCTGAAGCAGATGGCTTAAATACCTCCATATCACCTTCTGACATAGTTGTTGTCTGTGGTTTCAGACATGTCTGATTGGATGTATATGCCCAGCGTACAAGTACTGCACACTTGTCAAAGGCATTGTTGATAGCATCCACAGCTTTATTCACGTCAGAGATGGATATTGCCGGTACCGTCTGTCCACCCAGGTATCTGTTAGCCAGTTCATACAGACCGGCTATATTGGCTTTACCTGTTAGCTTGAGATAGATCACCACATTAAGCGGGAGTACATACTTATCTACTGTTGCAGAAGGTATGGTGCTGCCACATGCAATGAGCTTGGATGTGAACAGGCTGTCACCTTCTATCGCCAGGTCTTTAAGTGTTGCGGAAAGCTGCATGTTAAAGAACAACGTCATAGTTTGAGCCAGAAGTATGTTGTTGATCTTACCGGTGTTAGGTCCGGAAGTGATCAGCGGAACATTTCCCCATGTATTGATCTTACTATATGTTGCATATCCTTTCAACGCTACCGCTGTACCACCACCAGGCAACATCTTATAGATATTGTCATTGGTAATGTTGCTCAGGAACAAGGTGAAGAACTTGCCGGTTGCTTTCAGACCGAATATAACAGAATCCCCCGGTTGTGCATCTACTGCTGCGGTCATCATCTGTTTAGAGGTCAGGTTTGCTCCGGCAGGAGTACAGCCTTTACCATTTGTATTGCCATAGAAGCCCTGTGTATAGCTACAGAAGCTTTGTTTACAGCATTCAACAACGATGGCTTGCTCAACCCACTTGCTATTGTTGCATGCATCTGTGGCAGTCCATCTGCGGATGTAAGTGAACGGACACTTTGTTCCTTCTTTTCTATCCACATAGGTCACTTTAACTTTACCTCCGCAGTTATCTGTAAAGGTCGGAGTACCGAATACAGGTGTAGAACCGCATGGCAATGTAGCATTAGCAGGTTTGTAAGTCACTACCGGCGCTGTAGTATCCTTGACTTTGATCACCTGGGCGACAGAGTCTTTGTTACCACATGCATCAGTAAATACCCACTTGCGTGTAATGGTAGAGTCGCATGCCGTACCAGATCCTTTCACCGTATAAACAGGCGTAATGTTGCCGGTGCAGTTGTCTTTTGCTGTCGGCGTTGGTACCGCTGGCAGATCCTTCACACACTGTACACAGAGTGATTTTTCGAAGTTGGCGGTGATGACAGGTTTCACGTCATCAAACACATTAATCACCTGTTTAAGTGTATCTGAAGTATTGCCGCATGCATCCTTAGCCCACCATTTGCGAACCACTTTGTACCTGTTCAAACAGGTGCTGTCAGAAACTATCTGTTTAAAATATACCTTCGGCGTTCCACAGTTGTCAGTAGCATCAATAGCTGCTGCACCAGGTATGTCGGCAGTACATTTAACATTTATATCTGTTGCCGTACCGGAGAGAACAGGAGCGATATTGTCCTTGATCCTGATGATCTGAGTGACAGAGTCGCTATTGCCACAATCATCCGTAAATACCCACTTGCGTGTGATAGTAGAATCGCATGCTGTACCAGATCCTTCAGCAGAACAAACAGCCGGTATTTCGCCGTTACAGTTGTCTGTAGCTGTAGGCCTTGGCGGAACAGGTACGTCGTTCAGGCATTGTACATAGATTGTTTTTTCGAAATCAGCCGTAATAACAGGCTTCACATCATCGTTGACGGTAATCACCTGAGTAAGCACATCGGAAGTATTACCGCAAATGTCAGTCGCCCACCATTTACGGGTGATCTTGTACTTGTTCACGCAGGTACTGTCAGTCACTTCCTGGGTGTAATGTACTTTCGGCGTACCACAATTATCAGTAGCACCAATTTCAGGCACAACCGGTACATCAGCAGTACAGGTTACATTCGCATCCGGAGCGGTTCCGTTCAGCACAGGTTTCACGTCGTCTTTTATAGTAATGACCTGGGTTACAGAGTCACTATTACCACAAGCATCCGTAAATACCCACTTGCGTGTAATTGTAGAATCACAACCGGTACCAGCACCGAGTTCTGTATACACAGGCGTAATATTACCATTACAATTGTCTGTAGCCGTCGGCTCAGGAGCGGCAGGTACATCCTGCAGACACTGTACACTCACTGACTTATCGAAATCAGCCGTAATAACAGGCTTCACATCATCGTTGACGGTAATCACCTGAGTAAGCACATCGGAAGTATTACCGCAAACGTCCGTAGCCCACCATTTACGGGTGATCTTATACTTGTTCACACAGGTGCTGTCAGTCACTTCCTGGGTGTAATGTACTTTAGGCGTACCACAATTATCGGTAGCACCAATTTCAGGCACAACCGGTACATCAGCAGTACAGGTTACATTCGCATCCGGAGCTGTACCATTCAGCACAGGTTTCACATCATCTTTGATAGTAATGATCTGAGTAACAGAATCACTATTACCACAGGCATCAGTGAATACCCACTTGCGTGTAATAGTAGAATCACAACCGATACCAGCACCAACTTCTGTATAGACAGGCGTAATGTTGCCATTACAATTGTCTGTAGCCGTCGGCTCAGGAGCCGCAGGTACATCCTGCAGACACTGTACATTCACAGACTTATCGAAATCAGCCGTAATAACCGGCTTCACATCATCATTCACAGTAATCACCTGGATCAGCACATCAGAAATATTACCGCAAACATCCGTAGCCCACCACTTACGTGTGATCTTGTACTTGTTCACGCAGGTACTGTCAGTCACTTCCTGGGTGTAATGCACTTTAGGCGTACCACAATTATCGGTAGCGCCAATTTCAGGCACAACCGGTACATCAGCAGTACAGGTTACATTCGCATCCGGAGCGGTACCGTTCAGCACAGGCTTCACATCATCTTTGATAGTAATTACCTGAGTCACAGAGTCACTATTACCACAGGCATCGGTAAATACCCACTTGCGGGTAATAGTAGAATCACAACCAGTACCAGTACCAACCACTGTATAGACAGGCGTAATGTTACCATTACAATTGTCTGTAGCCATCGGCTCAGGAGCCGCAGGTACATCCTGCAGACACTGTACACTCACTGACTTATCGAAATCAGCCGTAATAACAGGCTTCACATCATCGTTGACGGTAATCACCTGAGTAAGCACATCGGAAGTATTACCGCAAATGTCAGTCGCCCACCACTTACGTGTGATCTTGTACTTGTTCACGCAGGTACTGTCAGTTACTTCCTGGGTGTAATGTACTTTCGGCGTACCACAATTATCAGTAGCACCAATTTCAGGCACAACCGGTACATCAGCAGTACAGGTCACATTTGCATCCGGAGCGGTACCGTTCAGCACAGGCTTCACGTCGTCTTTGATAGTAATGACCTGGGTTACAGAGTCACTATTACCACAAGCATCCGTAAATACCCACTTGCGGGTAATAGTAGAATCACAACCGGTACCAGTACCAACCACTGTATAGACAGGCGTAATGTTACCATTACAATTGTCTGTAGCCGTCGGCTCAGGAGCCGCAGGTACATCCTGCAGACACTGTATACTCACTGACTTATCGAAATCAGCCGTAATAACCGGCTTCACATCATCGTTGACGGTAATCACCTGAGTAAGCACATCGGAAATATTACCGCAAACATCCGCAGCCCACCACTTACGGGTGATCTTGTACTTGTTCACGCAGGTACTGTCAGTTACTTCCTGGGTGTAATGTACTTTCGGCGTACCACAATTATCAGTAGCGCCAATTTCAGGCACAACCGGTACATCAGCAGTACAGGTTACATTTGCATCCGGAGCAGTACCGTTCAGCACAGGTTTCACATCATCTTTGATTGTGATCACCTGGGTTACAGAGTCACTATTACCACAAGCATCAGTAAATACCCACTTGCGTGTAATAGTAGAATCACAACCGGTACCAGCACCAACTTCTGTATAGACAGGTGTAATGTTACCATTACAATTGTCAGCAGCAGTTGGGTTAGGTACAGTCGGAATGTCTTGCAGACATTTAATATTGACTGCCTTATCAAAATCAGCCGTAATAACCGGCTTCACATCATCATGCACAGTAATCACCTGGATCAGTACATCCGAAATATTACCGCAAACATCAGTAGCCCACCATTTACGGGTGATCTTGTACTTGTTCACGCAAGTACTGTCAGTCACTTCCTGGGTGTAATGTACAGTTGGTATGCCACAATTATCAGTAGCGCCAATTTCAGGCACAACCGGTACATCAGCAGTACAGGTTACATTCGCATCCGGAGCGGTACCGTTCAGCACAGGTTTCACATCATCTTTGATAGTAATGACCTGGGTTACAGAGTCACTATTACCACAAGCATCCGTAAATACCCACTTGCGTGTAATAGTAGAATCACAACCGGTACCAGCACCAACTTCTGTATAGACAGGTGTAATGTTACCATTACAATTGTCTGTAGCCGTCGGCTCAGGAGCCGCAGGTACATCCTGCAGACACTGTACATTCACTGACTTATCGAAATCAGCCGTAATAACCGGCTTCACGTCATCATTCACAGTAATCACCTGGATCAGTACATCAGAAGTATTACCGCAAACATCAGTAGCCCACCATTTACGGGTGATCTTATACTTGTTCACACAAGTACTATCGGTCACTTCCTGGGTGTAATGTACAGTTGGTATGCCACAATTATCAGTAGCACCAATTTCAGGCACAACCGGTACATCAGCAGTACAGGTTACATTCGCATCCGGAGCGGTACCGTTCAGCACAGGTTTCACATCATCTTTGATAGTAATTACCTGGGTCACAGAGTCACTATTACCACAGGCATCGGTAAATACCCACTTGCGGGTAATAGTAGAATCACAACCAGTACCAGTACCAACCACTGTATAGACAGGCGTAATGTTACCATTACAATTGTCTGTAGCCGTCGGCTCAGGAGCCGCAGGTACATCCTGCAGACACTGTACACTCACTGCCTTATCAAAATCAGCCGTAATAACAGGCTTCACATCATCGTTGACGGTAATCACCTGGATCAGTACATCAGAAGTATTACCGCAAACATCAGTAGCCCACCATTTACGAGTGATCTTGTACTTGTTCACGCAGGTACTGTCAGTCACTTCCTGGCTGTAATGTACTTTCGGCGTACCACAATTATCGGTAGCGCCAATTTCAGGCACAACCGGTACATCAGCAGTACAGGTCACATTTGCATCCGGAGCAGTACCGTTCAGCACAGGCTTCACGTCATCTTTGATTGTGATCACCTGGGTTACAGAGTCACTATTACCACAAGCATCCGTAAATACCCACTTGCGTGTAATAGTAGAATCACAACCAGTACCAGCACCGAGTTCTGTATACACAGGCGTAATGTTACCATTACAATTGTCTGTAGCCGTCGGCTCAGGTACAGCAGGTACATCCTGGAGACACTGTACATTCACTGACTTATCGAAATCAGCCGTAATAACAGGCTTCACATCATCGTTGACGGTAATCACCTGAGTAAGCACATCGGAAGTATTACCGCAAACATCAGTAGCCCACCACTTACGGGTGATCTTGTACTTGTTCACACAGGTACTGTCAGTCACTTCCTGGGTGTAATGTACTTTCGGCGTACCACAATTATCAGTAGCACCAATTTCAGGCACAACCGGTACATCAGCAGTACAGGTTACATTCGCATCCGGAGCGGTACCGTTCAGCACAGGTTTCACATCATCTTTGATAGTAATGACCTGGGTTACAGAGTCACTATTACCACAAGCATCCGTAAATACCCACTTACGGGTGATAGTAGAATCACAACCTGTACCAGCACCGACTTCTGTATACACAGGCGTAATATTACCATTACAATTGTCAGAAGCAGTCGGTTCAGGTACAGCAGGTACATCCTGCAGACACTGTACACTCACTGACTTATCGAAATCAGCCGTAATAACCGGCTTCACATCATCATTCACAGTAATCACCTGGATCAGCACCTCAGAAGTATTACCGCAAACATCAGTAGCCCACCACTTACGGGTGATCTTATACTTGTTCACACAGGTACTATCAGAAACGACAGCGCTTGATTCTATATTCAGTTCTGCCGTACAGTTATCTGTAGCCGTGATATTGGGCGGTGCCGGTATGTCTTTCGCACAGCCTACTGTAGCACCAGCTACATTTCCTGAAAGAATAGGCTTAATAGTATCCTTGATAACAACCTGCTTATAACAGGTATCCTTCCGTTTACCATCAGGAGTAGAAACGATCAGCTTTATAAGATAGCTGCCGCATTTATTATCTGCCTGTATCCATACCTTTTCTTTATCATTATCTCCTGAAACACTGGCATCCCCGGTCACTGACCAGAGATAAGAACCTACCTGGGCAGCAGGTGGCCCTGCATATTCATTCTTAGATCCGGGACAAACAGGATCAGACCCTGTAATACCGCATGGCGGTTTTGGATGTTCTGTAACAGTGACCACCACTGTATCCACATCCTGGCAGTTATTTGCATCTACAGCCTTTACAATAAACTGAAATACCCCCGTAGACGGAGGCGTAAAGGTCGGATTGAATATATTCGGATTACTAAGCCCTGTAACCGGTGTCCAGCTGAATGTATATGGAGCTGTACCACCGGATGCAGATGCTGACAAAGAAGCAACATCCAGATGAGTGATGTTCTGATCAACACCGGCATTAACGGTAACCTGCGAGATATTTACAGTAGCACCGGGGTTTATATGACTGTTCAGATAACACGTATCTTTCAGCCCCTCCCTGGTCACAACTAATCTCAGGTTGAAACTGCCTGCTATAAAAGCGGCGCCTATAGGCACAACTTCAATATTTGCCAGCGTGGCATTCACTATTTTAGCATTGGCAGTATTCGCGCCAATAATACTCCATGAGTAAGTGAGGCCAACAGGATCATCTACCGTAGAAGTATATACCAGCTTCGTAGTTTCCACACATCCATTAACAGGACCGGCAACTTCACATTGAGGCGGAATGAACACCGCATCCGTCTTAAGAGACCTGTCCTGGTTACCAATACTCACTACACTACCATTAATGATCCAGTTCTTAAGGCTCATATGGTAAGGAGAGCCACTGATAGCACTGGCAGATCGGGGCTCACCGGTACCAGGTTCCTTTCCCCAGTCAACAATACTGGCAATATGCCCGCCCCATGCCAGTACCACAGTTTCCTTGAGCGCTTTGAAAGTAACATAAATGAGCGCTTCAGATTGAGAAGCATTCAGGTCTCCCTGGCTGTTATAGGTTACACTGAGCAGATCTGCGTTATACCCGGTAAATACCCTTTCACCTGCTGGCAACGCATTAAAGCTGGTGGTAGGCTGTCCTGCCACCGGCGATCCCGTACTACCTGGCGCTGGTATAGGCTCCGTATCTGTTGTCGTAAAATAAGAAACAGGGAACCCTGCAATATTCAGCAACGGATTGACGGTTTCAGCGGCATGGCCGAATGGCGTATGTGGTAGTAGACGTTGATAATGCGTCAGGTAATCCAACGCATGTTTACCACTGTTTTTAATGTCAAAACCTATAACAAGTGTATAGGTCTGATTGACGACAAGGCTCTTCAATACAGCCCTGTAAGGAACGGAATATCCTTCAAGAAAGTGCGCTGTATTCGTATTCAGGTTCCCGTTAATCCAATCAACAGGCGTGAGGGGAGTAGTGGCTTTGTCATTGGCCCCCTGGTCAATGTTGGCAGACTGTCCCCATACCGGTAATTGAAATAATGTGAATAACAGAATAAGTGATACAAAGTTCAATAAAGCCTGACTGCGCGTCGTTCGAAGGATTTTGTTGTTAAGTAGATGTGTTGCATTCATGATAGGTAAAGCTTTTGGTTGATGAATGCGCCTCTCACTCACAGTACAGAATGTAATGCGTAATTTGTTTGGCGTACAAATAAATAAATCCTAAGAAGTTGTAATAAGCACCTAAGGCATAGAAGACGCAACGTTCATACAATGACACGCATCGGCAGGTGTTTTTAATCGCATAAACACTTTGCACTCTCATCGCTATAGGGACAATCGAGGTATTTTACAGGAGATAGTTAAAAAAGAAATAGTGAAGATTTGTTGTATCGCACTCTCAGAACATTTTGGTATAGGCGTTCATTGAGAGTCCTGAATTTGTAACCAAATGTCAAACTTTTTTTATTAAACACAAAAATATTTTGGTGTTATTTTTAATGCAATTGATTGAAAAAGCGTAGTTTATACCTTATGAAGCACCTTGCGCTAAAAACATATGGCCCGCCTGAGCGAGCCATATATTACCCTTATGAGGATTGAAACTGACCTTGGGAACCAGCCTCTGTTTATTCCTTATCCGGGATTGCTTTACCTGTTGTAAAGTATTTGCCTACACTCAATCTGTACAGCAATGCAGTACGCTGAGCAGACGGCACGTCATATATTATAGTATGAGTAGTACCCTTATTAACCGTTCCATAATTCAGCTGACCAACCTGTTGACCAAGCATATTATATGTTTCCAGTTTAACCTGTCCTGTTTCCGGAGCAGTGAACCTGAATATGAGCTTATCCCTGTATGGGTTCGGGAATACGTTCACTTCAAGCTTATTCACAACAGACGGATCAGTTATCTTACTATCAGCCGCAATAACTGATAAGCCGGAAACCTTCAGATTGGTTATGCCGGATGAACATGCCCAGCGAACAAGGAATGCGCATTTATCAAAGGCATTATTGATAGCATCTGCAGCCTTGCTGACATCGCCAATAGCTACTCCCGGAACTGTCTGTCCACCCAGGTACAGGTTAGCCAGTTCAAACAAGCCAGCTACATTTGCTTTGCCCACTGACCTGAGATAATTCACAACACTGGCCGGGATAACGTATTTACTTACTGTACCGCCCGGAAGTTTACTGCCACATGCGGCAAGCTTCACAGTATACACTGTATCGCATTCTATCGGCATAGTCTTGAGCGTTGGTGACAGGTACGTATTGAAGAACAATGCCATGGTCTGAGCCAGGAGCACATTATTGATCTTACCATAGTTGGTCACTGTAGTAAGAACAGGAACATTGCTCCAGGTATTGGTCTTACTATATGTTGCATATCCCTTCAAAGCTACTGGAGTACCACCACCAGGCAACATCTTGAAGATATTGTCATTGGCAATGTCACTCAGGAACAATGTAAAGAACTTGCCGGTAGATTTCAGACCGAAGATAACGGAATCACCATCCTGTGCATCTACAGCTGCAGTCATCATCTGTTTAGAGGTCAGGGTTGTACCGTTAGGTGTACATCCTTTACCGCCGGTGTTGCCATAGAAGCCCTGTGTATAAGTGCAGAAGCTTGTTGAACAACATTCCACAGAGATGGTCTGTTCAGTCCATACACTGTTATTACATGCGTCTTTCGCAGTCCATCTGCGGGTGTAAGTGAACGGACACTTGGTTTCATCCTTAGTATCTACATAGGTCACCTTCAGGCTGCCGCCACAATTATCACTGAATGTCGGCGTACCGAATACAGGAGTAGAAGCGCATGGCAAGGTAGTGTTAGCCGGTTTGTAAGTCACTATCGGCGCAGTAGTATCCTTCACCTTGATCACCTGTTTCACAGAGTCTCTGTTGCCACATGCATCAGTGAATACCCATTTACGTGTAATAGTAGAATCACAGAAAGTACCGTAACCCTTAACAGTATAAACAGGTGTAATGTCGCCATTACAATTGTCTTTAGCTGTTGGCTTAGGTGCAGCAGGCACATCTTTCAGACATGATACTTCGATCAGTTTATCAAAGTCGGCAGTGATGACTGGTTTTTCATCATCATAAACTTTGATCACCTGTTTAAGTGTATCTGAAACATTGCCACAGGCATCCTTAGCCCACCACTTACGTACAACGTTGTACCCGTTCGGACAGGTGCTGTCAGAAACTATCTGCTTATAATATACTTTCGGGTCACCACAGTTATCTGTAGCTTTAATATCAGCTGCAGCCGGGATGTCGGCAGTACATTTAACATTCACATCTTCTGTAGTACCTGAAAGAACAGGAGCTATATTGTCCTTAATATGAATTACCTGGGTCACAGAATCACTGTTACCGCATGCATCAGTAAATACCCACTTGCGTGTGATAGTAGAATCACAGGCAGTACCTGACCCTTCAGCAGAACATACAGCCGCGACGTCGCCGTCACAGTTGTCAGTAGCTGTCGGACGAGGAGGCTCTGGTACATCTTTCAGGCATTGTACACTGATTTCCTTTTCGAAATCAGCAGAGATCACAGGCTTAATATCATCCTTGATCTTAATTACCTGGGTCACAGAATCACTGTTACCGCATGCATCAGCAAATACCCACTTGCGTGTGATAGTAGAATCACAGGCAGTACCGGAACCCTCCGCAGTATAAACAGGTGTAATGCTGCCATTACAGTTGTCAGTGGCAGTTGGTTCAGGCAGAGCTGGTACCTCCTTCAGGCATTGTACACTGACTTCCTTATCGAAATCAGCTGTAATGACAGGTTTCACATCATCATTCACAATGATCACCTGTGTCAGCGTATCTGAAGTATTACCACAGATATCAGTAGCCCACCACTTACGTGTGATCTTAAACTTGTTTACACAGGTACTGTCAGAAGTAACAGCGCTCTTTTCAATGTTAAGCTCTGCTGTACAATTGTCTGATGCGGTGATAACCGGTGGCGCCGGTATATCTTTCGCACACTTAACGGTAGCGCCGGTTACATCTCCTGAAAGCACAGGTTTAATGGTATCCTTGATAATTACTTCCTTGTAACAGGTATCTTTCCGTTTACCATCAGGAGTAGAAACGATCAGCTTTATAAGATAGCTGCCGCATTTATTATCTGCCTGTATCCATACCGTTTCCTTATTATTATCTCCTGAAACGCTGGCATCTCCGGTCACTGACCAGAGGTAAGAACCCACCTCTGCTGCCGGCGGCCCGGTATATTCATTCTTAGACCCGGGACAAACAGGATCAGGTCCTGTAATACCGCATGGCGGCTTCGGATGTTCAGTAACAGTGATCACCACTGTATCCACATCCTGGCAGTTATTTGCATCCACAGCCTTTACAATGAACTCAAATACTCCGGTAGACGGAGGTGTAAAGGTCGGATTGAATATATTCGGATTGTCAAGCCCTGTAACAGGTGTCCAGCTGAACGTATATGGTTCTGTACCACCGGATGCAGATGCTGACAAAGAAGCTACATCAAGATGAGTGATATTCTGATCAGCACCGGCATTAACTGTAACCTGCGAAATATTTACAGTAGCACCAGGATTGGTATGATTATTCAGATAACAGGTATCTTTCAGTCCTTCCCTGGTTACAATCAGTCTTAAATTGAAACTACCCGCAGTAAAAGTAGTTCCTATGGGTACAACTTCAATAGTGCCCAGGGTCGGATCTACTATTTTCGCATTGGCAGTATTTGCACCGATAATACTCCAGGCATAGGTAAGACCATCAGCATCATCAACTGTAGCTGTATATACCAGTTTGGTGGTTTCCAGACATCCGGTAACAGGTCCGGTCACATCGCATTTTGGCGGAATGAACACTGCATCAGTCTTAAGAGACCTGTCCTGGTTACCAATACTCACTACGCTACCATTAATGATCCAGTTCTTAAGGCTCATATGGTAAGGCGAACCGCTGATAGCACTGGCTGAACGTGATTCATGAGTGACAGGGTCTTTCCCCCAGTCAACAACACTGGCAATATGCCCGCCCCACGCCAGTACCACAGTTTCTTTAAGTGCCTTGAAGGTAACATGAACAACCGTTTCAGACTGAGCGGCAGCCAGGTTGCCCTCTGAACTATAAGTTACACTGAGCAGATCTGCGTTATACCCGGTAAATACCCTTTCACCTGCTGACAACGCATTAAAGCTGGTGGTAGGTTGTCCTGCCACCGGCGATCCTGCACTGCTCGGAGCAGGTATTGGCTCAACATCCGTAGACGTGAAATATGAAGGCGGAAAGCCTGTAATATTCAGTAGCGGGTTGACGGTTTCTGCACCATGCCCGAATACTGTATGTGGTTCCAGTCGCTGGAAATGCGTGATATAATCCAGCGCATGTTTACCACTGTTTTTAATGTCAAAACCTATAACAAGTGTATAGGTCTGATTAACTACAAGGTCCTTCAGAATAGCTCTGTAAGGAACGGAATATCCTTCGAGGAAGTGCGCCACATTCATATTCAGGTTACCATTGATCCAATCAACAGGAGTGAGGGGCGTAGTGGCTTTTTCATTGGCCCCCTGGTCAAGATTGGCAGATTGCCCCCGGACTGATGATTGAGATAATGTAAATAACAGGATAAGCAGCGCGGAATTCATTAGCGGCCGACAGATAAATTTTCGAAGGATTTTGTTTGGAAGTAGATCTGTTGCATCCATAAAATAAATGAGGTTTTTGGTTGATGAATGCGCCTCTCCCCACAGTACATAAGGTAGTGCGTAATTAGTCTGGCGTATAACTAATAAGTAGTTATTAGGAAGGCCTTAATAAAGTAAAAACACAGGCACGATAGTCATAACGTCTATACAATGATATTTTAATTGTATAAACAATTATCCATTCTTAGATACAGGAAACCCAGGTATTTTACAGGAAACGGCCAAAATTATGAAGAGAAGAGTAGGTGGTATTGAGGCATATGCCCCGACAGTTTTCAATGACATAAACCAGGCATATAGTCTTGAATCAACAGCAAAGTTCCGCTCTTTTTCTACTATAAGCAAGAAGGAACTATTAATAGAAAGAAAATGTCACAAATTTATAAGGGTATAAAATACTTTCATAGCACTCTGACTCCCAGCGCTAACATATAGATTGGAAACAGAGACACTATCAGGAAAGCTTGTCAGGCAATAAAATTATAAGTAGAGCCCCTGCTATGGTGGGCTTTACTCATTTATAATATTCCCCGATCGGCCGTTTGCGGGCTGTTTTTGTCCGTTTCAGTTATCTTCCGCTTCACGAACCCTCCCCGAACTCCCAACTTTGCGTGCATTAGAGTATTGATCACCTTCAAAAAAAATTATGAAAAAGTTACTTTTAATTTGTCTTGTACTGGTATCTACCAAAGGGTTCAGTCAGAGTTTACTGAAAAGACTCAGCTTCGGTCTGAAAGCCGGCGCCAACTACAGCAATTTCACCGGTGCCGACTTTGAAACGGAAGGATTAGTTGGTTTCCATGCGGGCGCCATCGTTAATTTTAAGATCACAGATAATTTTTCAATACAGGAAGAGTTCCTGTTTTCTTCCCAGGGAGCAAAAGTTAAAGGGGATGTGTTTAACAAAGAGAACATAAAGATATATTATGGCACTGTACCCTTCCTGCTGAAGTACCGTACTAAGCCAGGTTTCTATATTGAAGCGGGTGCACAGGCCGGCTTCCGTATCAAAGATGATATTGGAGATGATAGCGTAAAAGAATTCGCAAAGAAAATGGATCTGGCAGCAGTAGGCGGCTTAGGCTTTCAGATGAGGAATGGACTGGGCTTCGGAGCAAGATATGTTGCAGGCCTATCTAAAGTGAGTGATTTTAAGATCTCAGATGTGAATCCTGATTATAAGAATAGTGTAGTACAGGCAAGTGTCTTCTACATTTTCTAAACTCCTTTAACTGGCTGCAGGCCAAATCTTCCTCCTCAAATGGGTTTTGCCTCATTCAAGACAACGCCCATTTTTTTCATCAATTTAAATTCTTAGCCGGCCGCAGGCCATAACCCCCCCCTCAAAAAAACGATTTTGCCGAAGGCAAAATCGTTTTTTTGAGTATCTGGCATAACACAGGTAGCCAAACTTATTTATATTTTTTTGATAATATATTAAATATTCGTTTATTTGTATCTCCTTATACCTGTACACATGAAAGACGTAAAGTCTGTACTGAGGGCTTTCCTTTTGACCCACATATTGATTGTTATTCCGGGACATTTCTTATCCATAACCTATGGCCAAACCCCCATTTTCACTCCAGCCAAAGAAAACACAGCACTCTTCACCAGTTTACTAACCGAATCCGAGAAAATTTACAAAGCTGAGCTGGCGGCCCTTCCTGCCAGGGGAAAGAAAGACTATGAAGAGATCTACAAACTGCATTGGGACGCCATTAAAGAGGTGATCGGCAAAAAAGAGATGTACACGGCAGACAGTGCCCGTCAATACCTGGATGCCCTCGTCTCCGAGATCAAAAGAGCTAATCCCGGGCTGCAGCAGCAACAGTTCCGCTGTTTCTTCTCCCGCTCCGGCATTCCCAATGCCAGCTATATCGGAAGTGGAATTATCCTCTTCAACATGGGCCTCTTCAGCCGGTTGAATAACGAAAGCGAAGCCGCTTTTGTACTCTGTCATGAAATAGCACACTTCTACCTGCATCATATGGACAATGCTATCCGCAAATATGTGGATACCATGAACTCTGCTCAGATGCAGGAAGCCCTGCGCCAGATAAAGGATACCGAATATGGAAAACGCCAGATGCTGGATAAGCTGGTTAAGGGATTCACGTTTAATACCCGCAGACACAGCCGCGATCATGAATCTCAGGCAGATTCTATGGCGCTTGCATTCATGCATAACACCCGCTTCGACAAAACTGCAGCCCTGAGCCTGTTAACATTACTGGACAATATTGACGAGGATACACTGAATATCAATAGCCGTTTGGAAGTAATGTTCAACGCAGAAAAGTACCCTTTCAGAAAAAAATGGACCACCAGGAAGACCGGCCTGCTGGGAAGCGTTGTCGTGGAAGAGAACAAAGCGCTCAGCGATTCCCTGAAAACACACCCCGATTGCCAGAAGAGGATCGCCCTGTTATCTCCCGCTATATCCGGCTATCAGACAGGAAATGAAAGTAAGGACCCGGTCAGCAGACAACAGTTTGAAACCCTGCAGCGAACCTTCCGGTATGAAGTGATAGAATATGCTTATGCGAATGATAATTATTCACTCAGCCTGTATTATACAATAGCGCTACTGGGACAATTACCGGATGATCCCTACCTGGTTACATCCGTAGGAAGAGTAATGAATAGCTGTTATACCGCCCAGAAAGAGCATGTATTAGGGAAAAGGATTGACCTGCCCGGCGCGGGACAGACAGGTGGGTACAACGCGCTGTTACATTTCCTCCAGCAGCTTTATATAGAGGATTACGCCGGCATCGGTTACAATTACCTGCTCCGCTACCAGGACAGATTTAATGATTATGCCGCTTTCAGAAAAGAACTGGACGCCGGTGAGCGGTTCACAAAAGAATAATCGTCACATATATCCCATAAACGAATAACTATGATCAGAAAGTTTGTAGCAGCATTGTTCCTGTTTGGGGCAATCATCACGGGAACCAATGCCCAGCAGAAATTAAGCATTGACAAAGTGTATTCCACTTACCTGCGCAACAGCGGTTCCATTATGGAAAACAACCAGCTGAAAGGATACTTTTTCCTCTATCAGAGCGATAAGATAGACAGGAAAACCAACGAGTATACCCTGCAGATCCTCGATGAAAACCTGAATAAAGTACAGGACATCAAATTCCAGGACTCGAAAGATCTGAGACTGCTGGAAGCATCTTACAACGGTAACAGTATGGCATTCTATTTTCAGAATGAAAAAGAGAATCTGCTGACCATGAAAGTATACGACCTGTCAGGTAAGCTGAAGTTCACCTATAGCCGTGAGTACGACAGAAAAACGGAAGCCCTGATGGCGCAGTATGAAACCATGCATACTGACGAAGGAACTAACCAGAACGTTTACGACATCAGCGGAAAAGGATATGTGTCAGTTATGCCGTTAAGAGACGGCAGGAACGTTACCTACGAAGTAGATTACTTTTCCTCAGACGCTAAAAAACAATGGACATTCAAACCTTTGAATGACGATGATAAATATGCTGCAGCTGAATACCTGGGCAGCACTGATAATTTGCTGATACTGCAGGTCATCAGGAAAAGCAAAAAAATGAGCAACAAGATGGTGGCTCATATGGTAGCTATAGATCTTACCACCAAAAAACAGGTTTTTGACCTGGAAGCAGGAGAAGATGACGAACAGATGTTATTCCCGACTACTGTAAAACAGATCGAAGGATCTGAGAACCTGCTGGTAATGGGTACCTATTACAATAAAGGAGATAAGGCGATGAAAGATCCTACCCGCGGACTGGCAGTGTATCAGATAGATCCTAAAGGAAACATCCTGAACCGTACCTATAACTCATGGGCAGAAGACTTCGCAAAATATCTTCCTACCAACAGCAAAGGTAAAATAGACAACATCGGTTATCTGTATATCCACAAGATGTTACAGGCCCCCGGAGGAAAGCTGTTCGTAGTAGGAGAGGGATATAAGAAACAGGCAAGCGCCGGAGGTATTGCCCTGACTGCACTTGCAGCAGCTGGTGGTGGTTATGGTGGCAGAGGCGCTGCGGGTGTAACCAAGGTAGTTGTTACTGACATGGTAATGATGGAATTTGATAAGAACTATAAGGTAACAGCAGCCAATATTTACGATAAAACCAACAATACAGCTGAAGCGTCCATTATCAGCGACTACCTCAGTCAGCATGCACTTGCCGTATACCTGAAGGCAACCGGAGCTTTCGACTACGACTTCACAACAGGAGAGCCCGATAATTCCGTGTTCTCTGTATGTTATAGTGATTACGTGCGTACGGGCGACTATAAAGGCCAGACCTTTAATACCATCCGCTACAACGGCTCTAAATTCACTAAAGATAAAATAGAGCTTAAATCCAAAGCCAGCACTATGAAGGTATTCCCCGCCAAACCCGGTTCTGTGATGATCATGGAATACTTCAAAAAAGATAAACGTCTTGAATTCAGACTGGAAAAAATAGGTTGATCATATCAGCAATTATGTTTAAAAAGCGCTTTCTCCGGGAAAGAGAAAGCGCTTTTTAATTTATGAGCTCCCTGATAAAAAACAAGCATTGTTAACTATTCATTAACAGATTCGAGCGGGAAGTTTTGTAATATGCATGTAGCATCTTAAGATGTTTTAACTAGCTAAAGTAAATCAGCAAATCACGAAGGGGACAATTACATTTCAAAGTAACCATTGATCACGCCTGCATTCATGTATGGAATGCAATTAAACGCCTAAGCAATGAAGGCAAGGGATCTTATTTTGCTTACTTGTTACTTTTTATTCACCAGCATGTATCTCTATGCTGCCGTTTCAAAATTATTGACACACCAGGTTTTTATGCTTCAGATGAAGCTGCAGCCATTCCCCAATGAATTTGCACCGGTACTGGCATGGGGGATACCTGTCGCGGAGATCATTATTTCTCTTATGATGATGACGCTTCCTTTCAGGAAACTGGGCTTATACCTGGCTACAGGATTAATGGTTTGTTTTACGGGATATATCATCCTGGTGAAAATGCATATGTTTGATAAGATACCATGCAGCTGTGGCGGCGCTATTTCTACCTTTACCTGGACACAGCATCTGATCTTTAATCTCTTTTTTGTAGTGATCGGGATAACCGGCATTTACCTGGAACGCCGTACAGCAGGCATAGCCAGGAATTAACAGGAGAATATATAAAACTGAATGAGGCATTGCCGGTAGCAATGATGGACGCTTATGCCCGGCCATGGCCGGATAGGGAAGTATTCAAAATAGCTCATTATTTTCTCACCCTTATAAAAAATACATATGAAAAAAGTAAAACTGATATTCGCAGTATTAGCCGCTGTTACCGGTATCAGCGCAGCAGTTGCATCTGACCGCCAGGCTTTTTCTCCTCAGATAACTCATAACTGGATAAATTGGAATAATGAGCTTGTGTTGGTTAACCAGACACAGGAACAGGCTCAGCTTGTCTGCGCGGGAAATTTTGGCATTTGCCTGAGAGCAGCCGATAACCCCTACATCTTTACAGTAGGCGAACTGATGCTATTACATTAGTAACCGGGAAACGACATCCAGGGACACAATGTTCCCTGGTGTTGTTTCGGGATAAAAGCACTAAAAATATCCGGGGTTCTGGGTAAGGTAAGGGTTTAAGGATATCTGTGGATAGGGAATTGGCCATAGATGCTGTGTTTCCTTCCAACCCGGTTTGATCGTTATCATGGTTTCATATGCCTTACCTGTCCTTTTAAGATCAAACCAGCGATGCCCCCATTCAGCAAAGAACTCTATTCTTCTTTCCTGCTGTATCTTTTTATTTAATAGCGCGGAAGAAATATCAGGAGCAGTAACTGCTACCAGGGGCAATCCCGCACGGGACCGGATAACGTCAATGTCTGCAATTGCCCCGGATAGCTGTTCAAGATGTACGCGGCATTCTGCACGTACCAGGTATATTTCAGCAAGCCGAAGCATCATACTGTATTCTGTTAGTTTGAAGCTGGATGTGAAATTTACCTTTTGTTTATATTTATAAGGATAGTAATAAGTGACCCCGCTTACAACTTTACTGTTAACCCATGCACTTCTGCGTTTGTCATTCCGCTCAAACGAAGCTGTTAAATACCCGCTAAGCGGGTACACAGGTCTTGAGGTACTGGTAGGAAGAAACATATTTCCTTCCATAGTATTATATCCCGCAAGTACGGGCCTGAGCTGAAGAATGGCCTCTGAACTGTTTGCCAGGAAGACTTTATTGGGCTCATCAAGTTGATAGACGTTGGAAGTTATGATTTCTGTAGCGGCGGCTTCAGCCTTTGTCCACTTCTCTTCATACAGGTAATACCTGGCCAATAGAGCCACAGCAGCCCATTTATTAGCCCTTACTTTCTCATTGGAAGGATATTCTTCTGATAGTAATTCCCTTGCATTCAGCAGGTCTGCCAGGATACTGTCCTTTACCTGGGCCACGCTCGTTCTCGGCATATTCTCGTTAGTGTTATAATTTGTTACCGTCACAAGCGGTACATCTCCAAAAAGTTGGATCATGTAGAAATAAAACAATGCTCTGAGAAATCTGCATTCACCGGTTAACCTTGCTTTTACTCCCGAAGAAAGTGAAGTGCTGTTGTGCAATCCCTCAAGGCAGGCATTGACCTGATAAATAAAACGATAAGTATTATTCCAGAAATTACTTTCCAGAACTGTATTGTTAACGGCAATAGGACCATGATAGAATTCAGTGGTAGAGACTTGCGTGCTGGTATAAATTAATTCATCTGCATACAGCCCTGCATAAACGGTGATGGAGCCGGAAAGTAGACTGGATGTACCCGAAGCGGCCGAGTAAATACCCAGTACAGCCGATTCCGCAGCTTCGTTATCTTTAAATAATTCTACCCCCGTAATCTTGTTATCAGGATTGTCAACATTTAATAGCTTGCTGCATCCCTGGCCCAACAGACAGATCATAATAATAAATAGAAAGAATGTAAAACGCATCATGTTACCTAATGGGATTTAGAATGAAATCTGTAAACCTCCTGCAATACTTCTCAATGTGGGGAGTACCAGTGCATTGGCCGTCTCCGGATCTCCGACCTTATATCCGGTAATCGTAAACAGGTTCTGCGTCTTGCAGAAAATGACTGCCTTTTTAACGCCAAACCTGGATAGTAGTGATTTATTGAGAATATAGGAGACAGAAAGTTGTCGTAGTTTAAAATAATCGGCCCTTGAATAAGCCTCGCTGGAATTGATCATATTATTTTTATCAGCATAAACCTCTCCTGTAGGGAGGGTCGAGTACCGGGGAAATTGCGCTTTATCCCCCTGTTGGCGCCAACGGTCCAGCACTATATCCGGCTGATTTACCATCATGCCGGGAAGTAAATTGTTCAGGTAACCTGTAAACAGGTAATTGGGCGCCATTTGTTTCCTGAAATCACCCAATAACTCTATTGAAAGACTCTTATACTGGAAGTTGACATGAAGCCCTCCATAAAAGTCAGGATCAAGACTGCCTATTACTTCACAATCCTCCCTGGTATAAACTGAATCTTCATTTACATCTTTTAACCGGAAGAGACCCGTTTCAGGGTTAACCCCGGACGATCTCAATTTATTCAGCACATTTACAGGTTCACGAACAACAAATATCCCGTTGTAGGAAGATTTAGCAAGTTGATCAAAACGCAGCAACTTATTTTTCGGTACTGTCAGATTGACGCTCACATTCAGCTTCAGATCATCAGTTTTAATGATATCTCCGCTTAATGTTACCTCCAGCCCTTTGTTCTCTATCAGAGAATTGAAGTTCTTCAGAATATTGTTGAAACCTGTTTGGGCAGGTAAAGGATATTGAATTAGCTGATTGCTGCTCCTGTTAAGATAATAAGAGAATGATCCCAGTAAACGTCCATTAAAAAGCCCTAGCTCAACTGCTGCTTCCAGCTTCCTATTTTTCTCCCAGTTATAACGTGGATTATAAAGCGCGTCAGGAGAAAGGGTAGTAGTGTTCTGGTACGGATTTAATAATCTGGCAGACCACGTATCCAGGTATTTGTAATCAGCTATCTGGTCATTACCGGTTACACCGTAGCTTGCCCGTAACTTACCAAAACTGATGAAAGGCATGGAATTCTGAACAAGCTGCTCCTCCGAGAATATCCAGGCAGCACCGATAGCACCAAAATGACCAAGACGGTTTTCCGGGCTGAACTTACTGCTTCCATCCATCCGTCCTGTAAGATTGACTACATATTTGTTCAGCAGGTTGTAAGAGATCCTGCTGAAGAGCGCGCCATACCTGTATTCGCTTACGTTGGTGGTCTTATTGGAAATAGATGCCGCTCCATCCAGGGAATTCAGTAAGGCATCATTGGTATATCCCTGCCCTTCAATAACAGCATTGGTCGTACTGGCATATTGATAAGATGCTCCGGTCATCATCTTTATATTCCCTTTGCCAAGCTTTAGGGAATACTCTACCTGTGGCTCTGCAATGTAACTTCTGGAATTATTGTTACCGAAAGAAGCAATGCCGCTCCTCACATCATAAAGGAAGGGATTCTGAGCCGCTTTAGGAACTGTTGAATGCTCATTGGTCAGCATAACACTGTATCCCAGTCCGGCCCTGAATGAAAGATTGGGCAACAACGCATAGGAAAGGTGCATGTTTGCCAGATAGTTCTCTTTAGTGATCTTATATGTTTTCAGATAATCAGCCATCGGGTTCTGGAAGGGTTCATCTCCTTCAGACCAGTTTAACTGCCCGTCGCCATCATATAGCGATGGAGCGTTAGGGGGCAGATACATAGCTGCTAATGAGGCATTATAAAGTTGATTTTTATCTCTGGAGTAATTGCCGTACATACCAAGCTTGAACTTGTTATCGGCAGATCTGTGGTTAAGCGAAAAGCTGAGAGCTCCTTTCACGTAAGGCATATTTACAGGGAATACAGACGATTGCCTGTAATAGCTGCCCCCAAATAGCAACTGTGTCGTAGCACTACCTCCGGATACCGTAATATTGGCACTTGTAAAAGCCGCATTTCCTCCTGTCAGCAGTTTCGGCCAGTTCGTATATCGCGTGGTATCCCATACTTTCAGGTCCGGGGCATAGCTGTTTGTACCAGGCAAATGATCGGGAACAATATTGTCATTCTTAAAAGCTTCATTTCTCATTTCCAGATATTGAGCCGTATTCATCAATCTGGGACTGAAAGCAACATGGTCAACACCTGTCGTAATATCAGCACTTACTGTCGCTTTTCCCGCCTGCCCTTTCTTTGTTGTAATGAAAATAACGCCATTAGCACCCCGGCTACCATAAATAGCAGTTGCGTCAGCATCTTTCAATACTTCTATATTCTCAATATCAGCAGGATTAAGGCTGGTTAATGGACTTACACCGGCATCCATGGTCAGTGTTATGATCGAAGTAAGCTGATTCACATGCTGATTACCGAAAGGTAAGGGCACCCCATCAACAACAAATAGTGGATTACCCCCGCTAAGGAAGGAGTTTTGTCCTCTTATCCTGAGCTTCAGGGACGCACCGGGTAGCCCGCTGCTCTGTGATATAAGAAGACCCGGTATACGGCCCTGAAGAGGTATAATTGGATTACTTACTGGGTATAATGCTATTTCCCTGGCAGAAACAGACATAATGTTCCCTGTATTCAGAAGCATCGAAGTTGTGCCATAGCCCGTTGCTAATTGCTCAGTCAGATATTGGGGATGCGGTGTAAGCACTATCCGGATACTGTCAGGAGAGCTAACCCGGTATTGTTTCGCTTCATAACCCGTAAAACTTATTTCAAGAGTACGGTTGAGATCTGCAGTTCCCAGGAAAAATAGCCCGGCCTCATTCGTGAAATACCCTTTTCTGGTACCCTTTACTTTAATTGTAGCGCGCTCTAAGGGTTTGCCCTCGTTGTCTGTTACAATACCCTTTATAGCTGCTATCCCTTTGGGTTTTGTCGCAATAGCGTCCGGATTGGCCTTTTTAACAGGCTCCGGAGGCGAGTTCTTATGGGTAAAAGTAATAGTGACCATGTTTTTCTTTAATGACCATGTACAGCCTTTATCTTTCAGCAGGGTCTTTAATACATCTTGAAGTGGCTTGTGCTTCACATTAATAGAGAACCGCTCATTGACCGCAGGTACATCTCCTGCAGCATTCAGATATATTTTTGTCTGCTGTGAAATTTCTCCGAAAATGACTGGCAACGTTTCATCTTTAGCTGATAAGGTTACAAAGATCCTATCCAGGGACAAAACATCCTGTGCAGATAAGGTATTGGACGAAAGAAAACAGAGTAACAGCAAGGGATAAAATGTGCTGACATACCTCTTGGAAAGCCGCATATTGTTTGTAAAGATTTAGGTTTTGGTGTTAAATCAATATATAAGACACACCAGAATGTCAAAATGGGTTATGGGTACTTTATTTTTTTTATAACCTGTTGTTCTTACATTAGAATGTTCATTTTTCTCAAATGCTTATTGATATTGAGCTTGCAATGGAAATGTCAAAAAAGTTGTAAAAAATCGATGCGGAAATTTTTTTATCGATATCTCAGTGATTAATTTGCATCCTTTCCCCTCAAATAACTTGCCCCAAACCATTATAGTACTCACCAAACAATCTGGTCATGATCAGGCATACGGATCATGTAGTTCCTCTTATTAAATCACCAAATCAACCATGGAAAAAGAATTACAGGAAGATGCACAAATAGTCCAGGGTCTTAAAGATGGAAATCCACATGTAACCGGCCTGTTCTACCGGAAATATATGCCCCGTATTTTCAATTGGGCCCTTCAGTTTACAGGGGATCGATCAAGTGCACAGGATATAACACAGAATCTGTTTGCCAGGATTCATCAGAAATTGTCAAATGGGGAATCCGTAAATATTAAGGATAGATTGGACGGCTATTTACACAGAATAACCCGTAACGAATATCTGAATTATATACGCGGGAATAAAAGTTATAGCGAAAGAAACCAGGCATATAGTGAAGAGTCACTGCAGACAACAGATCCTGTTTGTATTGAAGAAAAAGAGCTTGTAACGCGTCTTGGAAAAGCGATAGAAGAATTATCTCCCAAAAGAAAGAAGGCCGTTCAGCTCATATTAATCAGAGGATTAAAATATAAAGAGGCCGCTGAAATTACGGGAACATCAGTTAATACCCTGAAAATACAGGTACGTGACGCAGTAAAGGAACTGCAGAATAAATTTAAACAGTTTTTTTTCTTATTCCTGTAATCTCTTTTTGATTTTAGTTGTGTCTAATAATAGTAGGAACATGAACAACATTGCACTATACATACGATCTCTCATTATAGCCGAAATAGAAGGGACAATCACTCCTGAGGAAAAGTATCATCTGGACCTTTTGCTGGAGGAACTCCCGGAGGCTAAAGATTTATCAGAATACCTGCATAAGGTATGGGATAAAGAAAAGCTGGAGGATTTGGCTATTGAAAGAATAAAAATTCTGGCAGCTGCCAGCCCGGATAGCAATAAAGTGAAAAGAATACCTAAAGTTGTAACTATAGTGACAACCGCAGCCGCCTGTTTACTTGGAATTGCAACATTCTTCTGGTTTCAGAAAGCTGGAAAGAACAAACCGGAAATCTCACTGGCAGAAGGACGCGATATACTTATCACTACAGGCAGGGATACGTTACAGCTGCATGGACGGACAATTACCCTGGACAAAGATGGATGGGTCGTAGATAGTAGTAAAAGTCCTACCCTGACAAAGGTTAGTATCCCCGTACTGGCCAGGAGAGAATACAATGGAAGCTCCGGAGAAAGTAGATTACTTCTTATTCATGTAATGAACCCGTTTCCGGAAAAGACTATCTCAATGCCCGCTATGAAAGAACAGAACGAAGACCTTACAGGGAAAAATTTAATGGGTCATAAAAAAGTATATCAGCTTTCCGGTGCTACTATACATGTACCTTCCGGAAGAGAATGTAGTGTGAATTTTGATGATGGCAGCTCTGTTCTTTTGAATGCCCATTCCAGGTTTACCCTGCTGGCGGAAGGAGAGAAGAGCCGGTCAGAGTTTTTTCTTATCGGGGAAGCTTATATCAATATAAAAAAGAATGCAGAAAGGCCTGTTATTATTCATTTACCCAACAGTACAGTAAATGTTTTAGGGACAGAGCTTAATATAAAAGGAAACGAAAAGGAATCAGTCACTTCACTGGTATCAGGCAGTGTACAGGTAACAAACGGAGATAATACTATTACTCTCAGACCCCGCTATCAGGCAATCTGCATTAATAAGAAGATGGAAGTGAAAGCATTTAATGCCGGCAATACAATTTCATGGATAGAACCCGTCAGTACCCTGAGCAATCCTTCAGGTACTGATATCGAAAAAACATTCCTGAAATGCTACGGCGTAAAATTAAATATTTCCCCGTCCGGACAAAGGAACTACCTGACATTAGCTATGGACAGGCGGGAACCTCCCGAAGAATTCCTGCAACGCTGCATAAATATGTACCCTGACCTGACATATTATTACAACAACGGAGCTTACTATTTAAAATAGGTTGGTTATTAAATATCCCTGAAAACCTGAACCTCAGAATAACTATAAGTTATTTTCTAACAAAGCCCTTTTGTTAACCTATTTAGCTAGGTTGAAAAAAGCCGGTAATTATTTACCGGCTTTCCTGGCTATTATTTTGAAAGTATCAGAACTTATATGCTACACTCGCCGCAAAATTTCTCGGCTTCTGCGGATTAACAGACCAGTAACCCGTATAATAAACCTTGTCAGTAATATTATTAACAGCAAAAGACACCCTGAATTTCCTGGCATTGTAAAATACACTGCTGTTCAGTAATGTATAAGACGGAAGTATAAACACTCCGGTAGCACTGTTATCGATCACCTTGTAATCACCTGCATAATTACCGCCTGCACCTATACCAAAGTTTTTCAGTATACCGGTGCTGAATTTATACGTAACCCAGAGATTAGCGAGGTGTTGCGGCCCTTGTCCGCCGGGATTTCTGCCTGGCTGTCCGTAAAAATCATTCTGATAGCCGGCAAGATTTCTGATATGATTATAGCTATATCCTGCAATAATATTCAACCCATGTACAGGGGCGGCATTTACATCGAACTCCAATCCGGTGCTACGTACCTTCCCGCCCTGCAGATAATCATAAAGCGGGTTGGCCGGATCGGGCATTACCCTGTCAGTAACCTTGATATTATAAAGGGAAAGCGTACCGGCTAGTTTCCCATCAAGTAATACAGCTTTAACGCCGTATTCAAACTGGTTAGCGTGTTCAGGTTTGAATGATTTTACACGGGCGTTACTGCCATCAACATCACTTATCTGCCTTGGCGCTACGTTAATGAACGCATTCATATAGTTGGCGAACAATGACAGCTTATTAGGAATAGGCTGATAAACGATGCCGAATTTCGGAGATACCGTAAACTGGTCATAATCATCAGACGGATCACCTTTCTGGCCCTTTGAATCAAAATAGTCTGCGCGTACGCTCACCATAGCCATCAGGGCAGAAGTGATGTTGAGTACATCTGAAAAATAGGCACTGTAATAACTGTTGGAAAGATCACTTCTTGAGCTATCCAGCGGAGCCAGGAAACTTTTCACAGATGCCATTGTCAGGTATACCGGAGCCTGCGGATCGCCGGTTTCCGGATCAAAATAACCTATTTCACCCTGTGGCGTTATATTCCGTCCATAACCCGATCCGGAACTGTTTTCAACAACCTGGCGGTGGTAATAATCCAGGCCTGCCAATAAGCGGTTCCTCAGCTTACCGATCTTGAAATCACCATTGAAGTTCTGCTGGATATCGAGCGACCGTGTCCTCTGATGCTGATATTGAAAATTCTGGTTGAACCATTTATCTCCCGGCGTAACGTCCCATATATAGGTATAGATACCGTCGGTTTTAACCCTCCCTGCAGATACTACCGTCTGTGAAGTCCAGCTGGAAGAAAGCTTATACAACATCTGGGCCTGCAGATTAAAACGCGGGTTTTTGATCGTAAGATCGTTGCTGGTGAATGACAGGTTGTTGTTCAGGTTCAACTCTCCGAGTGTCTTAAAATCCAGCGGTGCTGCCCTGTCACTATTAAAGAAAACAGGAGGTACAGCCCTTTTTTCTTCCAGTATTTCCGCCATAACGCTGAAGGACAGGCGGTCATTCACCTCATAGGCCAGAGAAGGAGCTACAAAGAAAGATTTTTTGAAACCCGCATCCTGGAAAGTGTTTTCAGAATGGAAGGCGCTGTTTAAGCGGAGCGCTATCTTTTTCTTTTTGCTCAGCGGCGTATTCACATCTATTGTTACCCTGTGCAGGTCCCAGCTGCCTGTATTATAAGCCACTTCGCCGCCAAAGGTATAATAAGGCTTTTTAGTGATGGTATTGATCATCCCGCCGTAACTGTATACACTGCCACCAAAAAGAGTACCGGAGGGCCCTTTGATAACCTGTATCTCTTCTATATTGGACGGGTCCAGGTTACCGCTGGTAATACCAGGCAACCCGTTTATCAGGATAGGTTGGGCATCAAATCCTCTCAGCGCAAAATAAGCGCCGCCATCATTGGCCCTGCCGGTCGATTCCCATGTCCTGGTAATGCCTGGCACGTTACGGAAAGCATCGTCATAGTTTGAAATAACCTGTTGCTTCATGAGATCGGCAGACACGGTATTATATACCTGCGGATTTTCCAGGTTTTCCAGTGGCATCTTAGCCGTGAACTTATCTTCTTTGTTAACATTCCTGGAAGAGATAGTCACCTCCTGGAGCTGTGCGGCGTTTTCTTTTAGCTCAAAATCAACTTTGCTTGTCTGTCCGGCTACGACTGTCACCTGTTTTTCCTCAGCAGTAGATACCAGGTTGGTTACAATAACGGTCCAGGTGCCTGCTTTCACGTTTTTGATTGTGTATTCACCCTGCTCATTACTGATATCTCCCCAACGGGCGTTCTGAACTCTGATAGTGACATAAGCGGCAGGCTTTCCATCACTCGTTGTGATGGTGCCTTTAATGGTTCCATTTTGTGCGTACAGGATATTGGCGCTCAATAGCGCTGTTATTAAAAGGAAAAAGCGATTAAGCATGGATGGGTAGTATTTGATCGATAGAAACAGTTTCAGCGCGCAAATTGGGGCTATTAACGACAGTACTGCAAACGGATCGGGAAAATCATTTACGCAATAGGGAAAAATTCCATTATTGCTCTTTTAGCCTGCCAGGTGCAACATCAAAAAAAATTTAAAACTGTTGCATTACTCATGAGTAATTACTGTTTACTTTTACGAAATCTTTGCTTAATTTACTGCAATAACCCTCTGTTCCATAACTATGCAACATTACAGCAAAACCTCACAGCCAGTCCCCGTTTCAAGCCGTTCAGCGGCTCAGGCATTACACGCTTCAGGCATTTCAAGACCTGCTGCAGATCCCTTGCAACTGAAGCACAATAATGGATATTTGGCCCGTAACATTATTCAGAGACATGGCCCGGGTTTTCAGAATACGACATATGTTGAAGCAGATAACGTTCACCTGGACAGGCATCTGGATGTATGGAGCCGGTATTTCCCTCAGGTGAATACCGTTGACGCTGTCAGAGGCATTGCCAGGCAATTATTTAACCTGACTAATCAGGAGGATTGGATAAACAATGGCGGGTCCTTTGCCGTAGACCACAGCTGGGGAGGGCAGACAGTGAGACTGGTCTGGGGGCTTGGTGGTATTACTTCCTGTTTTATAGTCGAGCCAAGGGCCCCCCGGGGAACACAGCAACGGGGAACTCAGCAGAGAGGGGCACAACCTCAACCTTCATACCAGCAGGTAAATAACTCACATCAGCAACCACAAACTATCTATCAGCAACCATATCCCTCATACCAGCAGGTAAATAGCTCACATCAGCAACCACAAACTACCTATCAGCAACCATATCCCTCATACCAGCAGGTAAATAACTCACATCAGCAACCACAAACTACCTATCAGCAACCTCAACCCTCATACCAGCAGTTAAATAACTCGCAGCAACAAACTACCTATCAAACAGGACTCGTTACCCACAACGGATATTACTGGACCCACGACTATAGCTCATGGTGGGATCCCGCAACAAACCTGTGGAGAGCCCGGATTGAACAGGGCCGTGATTGGTATTATGCATAGATCACTCAGCAATACCTCCCAAAAATAATTTTCATTAATCTTGTGCATGTGACATTTATTTCCTAATTTCAATTGACCCGGAATAAATACCATTGCTCCAAGTGTTCCAGTTGTTTGTGCGGGGATTGACAATTTCCTGTAATAATAATAGATCCACAATGAAAAATTACCTTAATTATCCATTACACTCCCATGTTCCAGATGCATTGAATACAATAAAAAATATCTGGTCGTAACCCATCCTCAAAGCCAGGATCGTTTACTTTTTTATTGCAACGCTCATAACCCGGACATCAGGATCACCTAAATCATGATCACCGATGAAGATTCGTATTGTTAGCTTGTTTACAGGCATGACATTTATTGTCGTTTGTATACTGATAGCTATTGTTCCTACTATATATATGCCATACTTAGCTGATGCCACGCAAAGTACAAAGCTCATCGCATCCCTCTTCCTGCTGGCAATAGCAACAGGACTTTGCCTCATACGTACTTTGTGCAACGATAATATTTATATACGGTTATCAGCATTAGATACATGTCTGCTGCTGTTATTCATTTACCTGCTCTTAAACCGCTTTATATCAGCTCCCCATGCCGGTTTCTCAATGCAGTTGTATGAGCTGACAGCACTTACCGCTCTTTATATATTAATAAGGACCTTCCCCACCGAATACCTTTCGTACCTGCTGCTGGCAATAGCCCTGGCAGGAGGTATACAGGGATTGCATGGCCTGCTGCAATTGTCAGGTATAGCCCCTTCTCTTCACAGCAGCTTTCCCGTTACCGGTAGCTTCTTTAACCCCGGTCCCTATGCAGGCTTCATGGTGGTAACAGGTATACTGGCATCAGGGATCTACCTGTATAGTAATGAACTGACCAGTAAAAGGAAATCCCTTTTCTCATATATCTCATTAGCAGCGTTAATAAGCGCTGCAGTGATATTACCCGCCCTGAGGTCCCGCGCTGCCTGGATAGGATTTGCAGTGGGAGGGATGTATCTCCTGGCTTACAGGTATAATATCCGTAACCGCATCGCATGTATGTCTGTTCCTGGGAAATACTTTGCAGGTGTTAGCCTGCTTATACTTTTAGCTGCAACCCTGTATGGTGCATACGGATATAAAAAACAGTCCGCAGATGGCAGGATGCTGATATACCAGGTATCTTTAGGTATTTTTAAACAACATCCGTTAGCAGGCGTAGGCTTCGACAGGTTCGGCAGTTTTTATATGGACGCACAGGCCGGCATGTTCAGGGAAACCGCCAATATCTCTCAATTTCAGCTGGCTGATAATACCTGTTACGCATTCAGCGAGCCCCTTCACTTCCTGGTAGAAAACGGCATTGCCGGCATGCTGCTGCTCCTCGCTTTGTTTATAGCTCTGGTACGCATAATGGTAGCAGAACAGCATATCCTCATTAAACAGTTATGCTTATCTGTACTGTTAGCCGGTTTCACTTTCGGGCTTTTTGCCTATCCCTCTTATATCCTTTCTATAAAGATCATCATGATAACCACTTTGGCTATACTGGCGCATATAGAAAAGAATACAGTATACCGGGTAAATGCAAATGTCGCAGTACCGGCCCTGCTGACCTGCCTCGTAGCCGCCGCATCCGGCGTATTACTGTCCGCACACCTCCTTATGGGCTTCAGGAACTGGAAGCTGGCCCGGAACAGTTATGAGAATGGATTATATGAAGAATGTATGGCAGAGTATAAAGCAGCCTACCCGGTATTAAAACATCATGGAGATTTCCTCATGCAATACGGTAAAGCACTTTCCATGGCCGGTAAATATGATGAAGCCATCAGCATACTGGAACAAGCCCGCCGGCAACTGAATAACACCATCATCGAAACCGCCCTGGGCGACTCCTATAAAGGAAAAAAAGATTACAGGGCGGCCGAAAGAGCTTATCTGCAGGCAGAAAATATGGTCCCCGGCCGCTTTTACCCGGCTTACCTGCTGATGAGGCTATACGATACCGCCGGACAGAAAGACAAAGCATTGCAAAAAGCAGAAGAGATATTATCCAAAAGCATAAAGGTCCCATCAAAGGCAGTAGAAGAAATCAAAGCTGCAGCACATGAATTGATCAATTCACAAAAAACAGCATCCACCCTGATTATTCACCCTTAAAAATGAATGTATGACCTGACAGGATCAAACACCCCCAGGGAACAGCCCGTTCCCCCTTTCACGAGAAAAACAAACATTTTAAACCCTAAATTAAACACAAAATGAAAAAGAAAGTAATCGGATTCTTCGGTATCATGGCCTTTTCTACAGGCGTTTTCTTCGCAACCAGCGCAGCTGGCAATATCAGTGACATCAGCCTGACAAGCCTCATCGGCGTAAGCGATGCAAACGCTGAATGCCAGAGCACCCCAATCAACAATGGCAGATGCAGCTTTACCGGCAACTGCTTCCCCAATCCCGGCGGACCGGTAGATTGTGACAGCACCAAAGGTTAATGATCCCTGTTTGGCCTGCCGCAGGCAGGCCAAACTACTCCAGGTAAAAAGTTCGAACTGAATCCAAACATGCTATGAAAAAAATCTTTTATTGTCTTTTTTCCCTATTTTATGCCCTGGTTTCCTGTTCCAGGGTTGCAGAGATAAAGAATAATGAGAAAGGCAATCTGAAAGCCACAGATAAACTGGTACTGGTGGCCGATAAAAAGTTTCCGCTGGACAGCGGCTCCGCAGCCAAACCCCAGCTGATACAGGTATATACTGATACAGCAGGCCGGCGAAGCCTCGTTTGCCTCAATACATTTACCAACTCACTGAACTTTTATGACTACGAAACACTTGCATTCACCAAAAGAGTAGCTTATGAAAGAAAAGGCCCGGACCAGATTATGATACCATTAGGATTTTATATAAAGAACGAGGATTCCACTTATGTATACAATGATATGCAGAATGATATGGTGCTGATAAACAGTAAGGGGAAAGTCCTCTCAAGAACTTCTGTGATCAATAACATGGACCCGAAAAAACAGGTATGGACACTCTCTTACCCGCAACACTATCCGCAAACAGTCACCCCCATCATGGAACTGTCCGGAAAACTGGTGCTGCCCGGGCAATTCATGTGGACTCTCCCCGATACCCTCATACATAAATTCAACTTTACATCAGTGATGAACATGCACGACAGTACCGTACAGTTCGTACATAATTATCCCGATTCTTTATATGGATTCAGCTACATCTGGGACGATCCTCTTTTCACCATGGTATTCTGCGATGCCGGACCAGGCAAAGACGAGATCATCTACAGCTTCCCCATCTCACACAACCTCTACATCGCCGATATCAGCAAACCCGGATACAAAGTAGTATACGGGGGCAGCAATGAGGCCGGTACCATCAGCTCTTTTGAGAAACCCGCAGACGGAAAGATATCAAGAGAAGCCCTGAATGAAAAAGCCTGTCTGACTGACCTCTACGGCGGTATCAAATACGATAAATACCGCAAAGTATATTACCGCTTCTTAAGAAAGGCATTACCGGAATCAGGTAGGAAATTAAGATGGGAGGATAAGGAAGTAACAGTTATCATCATGGACGAACACTTCAGGTACCTTGGTGAAACCAGCATCGGCACCATGCACGAGTTCTATCCTGAAAACGCATTCGTCACCAAAGAAGGACTGAATATAGAATACCTGGACGACAGCGATGTAGACGAGAAATTCATGAACTTTAAAATTTTCCAACCTCAAAAGATCTGACCCATGAAACAACATATTTTCCTCCTTATAATGATCTTATCCATGGCGATCAGCTCCTGTAAGAAAAGCGATACGGATAAGGAAAACGAAGCCATTTCTACAGGCATGGAAAAACTCGCCCTGAAGAAAAATACCAACTGGCTGGTCATCCTGCCAGGTGCTGGCTGTAAAGGCTGTATCCAGGAAGGAGAGGCCTTTATGCGCGATTTTATCGATAACCCACAGGTCATGTTTGTATTGACCAACACCAAATCTTTTAAGATCTTACAGCAAAAAACCGGTATCAGCCTGAAAGAGCACGATAACGTATACGTAGATAAAGACCGCCTTTTCGATATGCCTACCAACAACGCTATCTATCCATGCATTGTACAGCTGGATAATGGTAAACCGGTAAAACACCAGTTCCAGTCCCCCCAGAGCGGGCAGGCCTTCGAGGGATTAAGAGTAAAACTAAGTAATGATTAAAGCTGAGAAATACATACTCCTGTTATGCTTCCTGTTTGCCCGGCCTGCTGCCGGGCTTTCCCAGCATAAAGAAATGATGGACGGACTGGCAGAAAGGCTGCATGCCTTGTCTGACAGGGAACCGCAAACCAATGTTTACCTGAATACAGACAGGGGCATCTATGAATCCGGAGAAGACCTCTGGTTTAAAGGATACGTACTGGATGCACGTTCTTTCATGCTATCCCTGGCAGATAAGACCCTGTATGTAAAACTGCAGAAGATCGATAACGACAGCACCGTATGGGAAGAAATGTATCCCATCATGAACGGAATGGCAAACGGACAGGTATATCTTAACGGTGACCTGCCCGAAGGCGAATACTGTTTAAAAGCTTATTCAGCCAATTCGTTCAATAGTGGTCAGCCTGCATTTAATGCCCTCCGGCATATCCGTATTGTGAAGGATGCTTATTCTCTGCGTAAGATCGCCGCTGTCCGTTTGAAAGACACTGTATATACACCACTTCCGGTAAAGGATACCAGCATTGCCATACATCTTCTTAAAAATGAGCATGACAGCCTGCAACTGAAGATCACAGCCATCAATCATAAGCCGGAAAGGATCTTTCTGAGAGTGCAGCAGCGGGGCATAGTACAGTCCATCGCAATGGCAATGCTTGCAGACAGCCTGCTTATAACGCTTCCGGCGCAGAACACCCCACAGGGGATTGCCGCCGTCACCCTGTTCAATGAACAACTGAAGCCCCTGGCAGAACGGCTGATATACATGAACCCGGAAAAACGCCTGTACGTTGAATGTCAGCTCAGCAAAGAAACTTATGCAAAACGGGAGAAAGTATCCCTGCATATAAAAACGACTGATAAAGACGGTAAACCGGTGCCCGCAGTATTGGATCTGACAGTATTCAGCTCCTTTTATAACAATAACCTGGATAGCAAAGAGATCGATAATCATTACTATCTCTCCTCACAGCTCAGAGGCCGGATCTATCAACCCGGCCGTTATTTTAATGAAAAAGACCCTGGCCGCTTACAGCAGCTGGACCAGCTCCTGCTGGCCCTGGGCGCGAAAAGCTATACCTGGAACGAAGAAGAGATGAGAAAGAACATAAAGGATAATAACCCTCTCTTATCAGACAGCATTGCCGGCCGTTTGACAACCAAAAAGAAGAACGCCCGTGGCCCCCTGGTCCTGATGGCGTTTGACAGTGAAGAACGCTACAGCCAGGCAATTACAGTAGATATTAACGGCCGTTTCAGCCTGACCCCGGAGATCTTTTCAATGGGACGCCGCATCTACATAAAATCATTTGTAGAAAATGATCCGGAACAGAGAATAACTATCAATAACCCTTTTACCACCATCAGGGAAACAGAGAAAGCAAAAGGAATGAACTACCCCCTTGTCCTTGCAGACGAACAGAAAGATCCCCCCGCGCAGCTCCCCCCTGAAATAGGACCACTCAGCCAAACCCTTACCGGAGTAGAGATCACTGCTAAAGGCAGGTCCAGGTCCTGGCCCAAATACCTGGGTAAACTGGACAGCCTCGCCCGCATGGATGGTAATAACGACTATGTAGGTCAGTGTGGCATTCTCAACTGCCCTGCCTGTCATTCAGGCCGGAAACCGGAAGAAGGAAAGACATACAGTGAATATGTAGGTAACAGGAGGAACGAAATTTCTACCCATCCTTTTTCCTTCTCCGCAGGAGAAATGAGACAGGTAAAATATCATTACCATGACTACACAGAAGAAGAGCTGCTGCGGAAATTCAATCTTGCTGCCGCAAACGGGTATTATAGTCACCAGGAATTTATCCAGCCTGACTATGATAAAACCAATGATAACTCCTTACCCGATTTTCGCAGAACATTAATATGGCAGCCTGTAATCGTTACAGACCAGAAAGGAGAGGCCGTGATCAGCTTCTTTTGCTCAGACATTCCCGGCAGTTTTACGGGTAAAGTGGAAGGGATCAGTGACGGCGGACTACTTGGCAAAAACACTTTCACCTTGTACGTAAAATGAAGAAACTCATAAAAATATTTCTGATCGCTGTGCTGGTAATACTATTGACCCGCTCTTCATTTATTGACATATACCGGATTCCAAGCGATTCCATGCGCAACCTCCTGTACCGCGGAGACCTGATACTGGCCAATAAAACCACTTATGGCGGGATACTGTCCGGTATCCTTGCTACTCTCGGCATCCGCTCAGTCCCAAAACGGAATGAAGTATACGTCTTTACCATCAACCCTGAATATTACGGGCTCTTTGTGAAAAGATGCATAGCCGTACCGGGAGACGTTATACAGATCGCCGGCGGAATTGTATCCATCAACGGTCAGCAGGTAGCTGAAACCAATACCGTCAGACATCAGTATAAAGTATGGTATAATAACTACTCAATGACAAAAGAGAACTTTGAGAAAGGAAAAATTGACCTCGAAGAGAACGGCGGCATAAAATTCTCAAAATACCTCTTCATCGGACTGGACCTTTCTCAACTGCCCCTTGTTAAGAAAATGAAAGGGATTGATTCCCTCACAAGATATATCAGCACGAACGACTCCGTGAAACTTAGCCTGGACAGGCTGGGAATGAGCACCGAAATGCCTCGCCTTGCTGCATTGAAGATACCTTATAAAGGCATGAAGATCATACTCGATAAACAAGGCTATACACAATATGCTTACATTATCCGGCATTACGAAAATGCCGCTTTTGTAGTAAAGGATAGCAGCTTGTATATCAGCGGCCGTAAAACCGGCCATTATACATTTAAGAAGAATTACTATTTTATGATGGGAGATAACAGGGTCAATGCCATTGACTCAAGAGATTATGGCCCTGTTCCTGAAGATAATTTTGTTGGCAAATACCTGTATAAACTATAGCTACATGTTTCGTACGCCCATACTGTTTTCCCTTATATTCTTTTTATTGTTCCTTTCACAGGTAAAAGCCCAGAAAAGCGGACGCATAACCGGCATTGTACAGGAAAGCGCACAGCATACTCCTGTACAGCATGCCACAGTATCAGTCATTAACAGTAGCGACTCTGTGCTTGTCAGCTACCGGTTAACAGATGCCCGGGGAAGGTTCAGCTTTAATAACCTTCCTGCCGGTAAACAACTGACTATCCAGGTAAATGCCTGGCAGTATAGCATGCTCAAAAAACAACTTACGCTGGAAGATAACCAGCAGGATATTGACCTGGGAATATTTACATTAGAACAAAAGGTCAATCGCCTGGACACTTTTACGGTCAGCAGCATACGGCCGCCGGTATTGGTACGGAAAGACACGATAGAGTTTAATGCAGAATATTTCAGAACATTACCAGGTGCAGTACTGGAAGACCTGCTGAAAAAATTACCCGGTGTACAGGTAAGCAGCAGCGGCGTATCCGTGAATGGTAAAAAGGTCAGCCGCATCCTGGTAGATGGTAAGGTTTTCTTTGGTTCAGATCTGACAATAGCTGGCAAAAATCTTCCCTCAGATATCATCGAGGCAATACAGGTAATGGATGACCGCGAATTTGCTATCAGTAACCCGGATGTCAGGGAAGGAGAGACTCCCCAGGTCATCAACCTGAAGCTTAAAAAAGGCAGCAAAACCCGCCCGCTGGGCCGGTTTTATGGTGGAGCAGGTACTGAAGGAAGATATGAAATAGGCGGTATCCTCAATTACTTCAGGGATACCATACAGGCAAGTCTGCTGGGATACGGCAATAACATCAACAGAACAGGGTTCAACCCGGATGAAGCACGTCTTATCAGTAAATTTGAAAGTGGTGGATTAGGTGGTAACGATGCCGGCGTACAAACTTCCGCCGGCGCAGGTGTTAACCTGAATAAGACCTTCCGTAATGGCCTGATCGCCAATCTGCAGTATTTCTACGGAAAAGCAGACAACCGGCTGGACCAGCTGATGAACCGCAACCAGGTACTGGAAGAAGGGGCCCTCATTAGCCGTAGCGATCTGGCATATACTGACCGGAAATATAATCACCGGGTGAACGGCCGGCTGGAATACAATATAGACAAGACAACAAAGCTCATTGTCCAGCCATCGGTGCTTTTCTCCGGTTCCAGGTATCAGTCAGCATCGCATCTGCTTACATCAGATCAGGCAGGTACTGATATCAACCGCTCAGACAATTCACAGGATCAGAAAACTGATAACATCACCTATAACGTAGGCGCCTTGCTGTCACACGATTTTAAAAAGAAAGGACATTCCCTGAATGTAACCCTTGAAGTGAACGATGTCGATAACAGGAACAATCACCTGACCGCTGCCTATAATCAATTCTTTCAACCGGAAGATTCTACTTCTATATTAAACCAGAAGCGGCACACAGGCGTCGAAACATTGAACGGATATCTTTATGCCAGCTATAACAACCCACTCACAGAAAAGATAGCCCTGTATGCTATCCTGAATATAAGCTACTGGGATAAGACGAACAATTTATCTACTTACTGGGGAAATACGATCAAAGACCCTTCATTAAGTGAAAAGGTAAACCAGCTGGGTATTGGAACTATATCTACCATAGGGATAGAATACAAGCTGAAAAATGGCCTGTTGCTCAGACCTGGTATCTCCATGAACACTCTTTATATGCGTAACCGGTTTATCACTTACCCGGACTTTAACAGGCAACTCAATTTTTTATCGCCCGCATTGATTGTCCGGTATAAATCTGTTGGGCTCAACTACAGCCGTACAGCCCAGGCGCCGGATATGAGTTATCTGCAGCCGGTACCTGATAATACAGACCCCGTTTATATTAACAAAGGCAACCCCGAGCTGTTACCCACCCGTACAGATAACCTGGGCCTCGGTTTTTATAGTTATGATACCCGTAGAAAAATGAACTATAACTTTACCCTGCGTGGTAGCCTCCGGCATAACAGCGTGGTCAGCTCGCGCAACATAGACTCAAATGGTATCCAGGTGAACATGCCTGTCAATGCTGACCGGACTTATTTGTTTTACAGTAGTGGTACTATCGGGAAAGATTTCAAGAATACTGACAGGCAGATCGGCATTAACCTCGGTTATAGTGCACAGTATGAAAGAAGTGAACTGGTACTGAACCAGCAGCATATTAAAACCCGGCAGCTGACTGTAGGGCCCACCGTGGGACTACAGCTTAATCTTCATGATAAAATTGAATTCAACCAACGGTACAGCCTCAACATAAACACCAGCGGCTATGATGACGGATACCTGCCTGACCAGCATTTTACCAGCCACCTGACCGCTACAGAGCTGATCATCCGTTTCACAAGACATTTCGTTTTTGATACAAAATATGATATGATCATGAATCAGCAGATGACAGGTTTCAATAGCAATATCAGGTTATGGAACATGGGCGCTACTTTCCTTTTCATGAAGAAAGACCGCTTACAGCTGAAACTCTCTGTAAATGACCTCTTAAAGAGCAACGTGAACCGGTACAGGGTCATAGAGCAGAACTATACACTGGATGCACAGTATAATAACCTGGGCCGTTTCTTCATGGCTACCCTTAATTACAGGATATTTTAATAGCGCATGTATTGCCGTTCCTCTTCATTGAAAATAAATGGCCTGCCGCCAAATCTTGCATAAGGGAAATAGTCAGCATCAACCAGCTTGTACATAGTGCCACCAGGAAGACCATTGAACGTGATAGCGGCATGCTTTTTCTGTTTTATCACCTGGTTAGGATCTATAGTAAGTACCTTTATCTCGTTACCTGCTGACCAGTCCTGCAGGTCTTCATCCCAGTATATTACCCGGCATCTCTTTTTATAAAGATCAACCCGCACGAGCGACAGATCAAAAGAAACTGTGACCGATGTATCTTTTCTCATCATCAGCGGCTGGACCTTACCTGTTTTGGTAAGCAGGAAAGGAGCTCTTATAGTCCTGTGAAAAGTATCGCCCCTGAGTTGAATAGTAGCGTATAATGCCCCGGTCCCTATATTTTTAAAGACAGTAGAATCGCCCTGTATAACAGTTTCGGTGACAAAAGGCTTCCAGTAAGGGCCGTTCAGCACACTGATATACGTGCGTGTGGTATCTTCATGATGGTATACAAAGGTATAATCCGTTGCGTCTATATATTCAGTCGTGATATCGGTAACAGGTTTCCTGACAAAACTCCCGGGAGAGCTGAAGTTGTTTATCTCATATTGGTTCCGGTATGCCTTGATCAGCTTTTCATCATGGAAGGGGAGAGAGTCCCTCCGTGGATTGTCATAGACCGCATTCATGGGAACAAATTTGCCGGTCGAATCCAGTATGCTTAACCAGGAATGACCACCCCAGTTAGTATTGGCCCAATATGAGGTATACTCTCTTGTCAGCGGTACGCCTATAGCCCGCAACCAGTAGCCCAGCAGCATGTTCAGGTCTTCACAGCGGCCTCCTTTGGTGCATTTGAGCTCTGCCAGCGTAAAAGTACCGGGAAAGTAACTGATCTCGCCATGTATATAGCGATAACCCTTTTTCAGGCTGTCGTTTACAACAGAAGCCAGCTTCAGCCGGTCATGCGTATTGCCCGCCAGTTTAAAGATCCACCCGCTGTTCTCAAAAAAGTACTTTCTCCATTTCTGCAGGGGTTCATCATTAACGCGGTATGGCAAAATAAGCTCCTTGAACTGACTGAAGGTAAGAGACTTTGCCCAGGGCATTTCCCAGGCCCTGAAAGCATACTCAATATTCTCAATTATCTGCGGCGCCCTGATGATCTGCAGGTCTTCCACAAAGACCGGGTTGACATATCTGATCTCCCCGCAGTTCATGGAATCTTCATATTTGCTTTTCAATACGTTGATACTGTCTATGCCAAGTTCTCCCCTGAACACCTGGTAAGAGGTGATACCCCGGTTATCCCTCGGGGAATATTTAAAGTATCCTTTCCCTGGCATATTCTCTATGAGAAAAAGCGCAGCCTGCAACTTCAGTGAGTCCTTCGCGTCTTTTGAATAATGGTCTATTACCTTCTCCAGCTCCGACACATTATCACGGGCATACTTTAATGCTATGTCCAGTTTAGCTGAATGTGGGAAGTCCGGGCGGTTACAGGCATAAGCTAACACGGTACATATAACAATGGCAATGAGGGGTTTCATAACAGGGAGTTTATTTTATTATTGTTAAAATAAGGATTTTATTTTAAAAAAAATCAGCCGCGCGCAGTGCAAAAAAAATCCTCTCTCAAAAAATGAGTTTTGCCGAAGGCAAAACTCATTTTTTGAGCAACTTAATGTACTTTCAAACACATAAACAATCTCTAAATGAAAAACATACTCCTGCTCTTTTCCTTTATCTTCATATACAACAATACTTTCTCACAATCAAAGGTCGATACATTCATGACCGCTTTTCTGAAGACGCATAACTTCAACGGAACAATCCTTATAGAACGGCACTCAAAACCCGTCTACAGGAAAAGTTTCGGCTTCGCCAACCTGCCTTTCAAAGTTCCCAATACTCCAGCTACAAGATATAAGGTAGCATCTATTACCAAAGCATTTACTTCCGTGCTGATCTTACAATTGTTTGAGAACGGGAAAATAGATCTTGACGCCCCTGTTAAGACCTATTTACCGGACTATAAAGGAGAAGGAGAGAAAGTAACAGTAAGGCAATTACTGAACATGACCACTGGCATGCATAACATGGACGAAGGCACTAACCTTGATTCTGCTTTGAAAAACGGTATTCCTCAATACCAGCGGCCATATACTCCGGATCAACTATTAACAGGATTCTGCAGCGGTCCCTTAGTGAAAGAGCCAGGCAAGGAGTTCGACTATAATAACGCAGACTATATTATCCTTGGTAAGATCATAGAAGAAGTAAGCGGAAGATCATACGAACAACAGTTAAATGAAAAGATACTGCTGCCTTTACAGATGACTAATTCCGGTCTCTTGTCACAGCATAAGCTCATCGATAAATTAGCAGATACCTATTTTTACAGGGATGATCTTCATACCCTGGTTAGCGATCTGCCAGTATATCTTGAAAACTGGTATGCCGCAGGCGCAATGTATTCTACTGCAGATGATATCCTGAAATTTTCGAATGCCCTGTTTTATGGCAAACTGTTAAAGAAAGAAACGCTTAAACAAATGTTCGTTTCCGGCCTTGGAGAATATGGCTTAGGCGTATGGGTATATGAGCGTTACGAGATCAACGGCAAAATGTACACCATTGTAAAAAGACCCGGTTCTATAATGGGGGCTCAGGCAATGCTTTTTCATATTTTAGAGGATAATGCTACTATAATCATCTTAAGCAATACCGGCACAGTCAGCCTTGACGATCTCTCCGCCGATCTCGCTAAGCAGATTGTGGGTTAAATATTGTCATTTAACAAATTTAATTAATTATATGTTTGACTAATTGTATTATGAAGTCTAAGGCACATTTATTCCGATAATATTAATAGTATAATTTGATTGAATAGCATGTTGGACAAAATAAATTTCTTGTTCTATTTGCTGTGTATTTACACTCAGACCCGCTCTATGAAATAATACATTGATAATTTTAATCCCTCTATTTATTTTAGTTGAACTTTTTTCATTGTAATAAAGACCTACTAGTTTTATTTTTGCATTGGGATAGGCCTTTAGTTTTGCGGCTACATCTTTAATAATCTGTTTACTTTTATAGTCTGGATTGCCTTGGTCATCAATAGTCAGTGTTCCAAGCTGAGTTTCTTTTTCATTACCAATTATTGAAATTATACAATTGGGAAGTACTTGTTTAAGTGCTGAAACTTCAGAGTCAGATGTAAGTTCTCTCTTTAAAGTAAGACGTTTTAAGTTCTTATAAATGTATAACTCTTTTCCCCAGATTTTAGTTTTACTCTTCGATAAATCAAGCCTGCATACTAGCATTGGATTTCCCAACTTATTTGCCTCTTCAATAGAATAATATGTACGGGAACAATCAGGCAGAATACGCCGGATTTGTACAGATATATAACTTTGCAGGAAAGGGTTCTGGATAACAGTATCGAAATTTACAAATGTTTGGATATTTAACTTTTCTAATTGAGCAATGAAAGCGTTAATACCTGAGTTGATGAGCTTCTTTTTATTCACATTTTCGTTTTTGTACATATGGACCGTAGCTGTGATCTTATCAATATCAGATCTTTTATACGTTTCTGCTATCTGTGGTAATCTTTTTATGCCATCAGTGTTTAGTACAAAATGGATCAAGGTATCATTGTTTTGATAATTAGGTAAATGAGGGGTTAGTTTTGAAAAATTAACGCAATTAATGATACCTTTTTCCTTGGATTCTTCTTTTGTATTATAAAGATTATTACAATCTGCTATTTCAAAATTACCCTGTCCATCAGAAGCAATCTGCATTAATTTATATTTCAAAGATTCGTTAGTAATAATTCTGAATGTATTTTCCTGTGTACAAACTTCATTTATCAATTGGGTATTGAAACTGTTATTATCTTTAGTGGAGTATATCACTCTTTTTTGGAAGTCTATTCGGATTAAATTGTTGTCATATTCCCAAATATCATTTAGTTCTTGGGGTAGATTATCCATGTTAGCTGGTGTACAGGTGGATGAAGTATTATCATCACGCAAGTGTATGGTTACGAATGCTGGGTCAGACGTGGACTTTCGAGATAGCTGTGGAATTAATTTTTTTCCTGTAATATTAAGTATAGCCACTGTTAATGTCTGCGCTAATTGTTCGTCGGCATTGGAAAAATATAATACATTAGAGGAGTCACTAAATTTTTGTAGCAAAGTGCTTACCTGATACCTATTAGACAGAGCTCTTTCTAATTGTCTGACTTCAGGTAGTAGACTAATATTATTGTACGATATATTTATCTGTTTTTTTATGATAGAGGCTGAGTTGCAGAAGCCTCCTAATCGAAGGTTTATATTTTCTTTAGTAATATGGATAGCTGAATTCCATATCCATGTTGTATCATCCATAATTAGCCTTAATTTCATAGGATTCTGTATATCAGAATAGCTAAGGTTTAGTTTCTCAGTCTTGCCATTGTAGAATTTTAACGGATATGTTCTGCTGTTGGTTATCAATACTCCATTAACTGGATAGTTGAAAATTCTAGATACTTGCAAACAAGAGTCATTAGTATATAGACTAAAGGAAATAGGAGGTGGTGTAGAAGCATTAGTAGATAGGATACCTATTTTTTTTGCTAACTGCGTTTGAGCAATTCTGTCACTTACCCATATTAAATAAAGACAAGCGACTAACAGAAGGAGGGGGACGCAGGCATATCTGATTAACTGTACCTTTTTCGCTTTTCTTATCTCAACGGACTTATCATCTTTTAGTTTTTTGAGGTATTCTGTAACACCGACATTTTTATAGTTATATATTAGCGGTGTCAAATAATCCTCGTCATCATTTTTATCAAGATAATGAACTAGAGGGGCATCTAGCACTTTGTTGTTTTGCCATAAATCTATAAAGCGTTGATACCCTGATTTGTATTTGGTGTCGTTGCTGTTTAAAAAGAGGATAAATTCTGATGTAACCAGTTGTTGTTCTTTTTCAAATTCGAAAAAATGTGTACCATCTTCCAAGAATGTTGAGTATTCAAGTATGGAGTGGATGGCTTCCCTTGCAAGAAGCTCATTGGAAATTGTAAGCTCTTTTAGAAGAGCTAAACGAGTATCATCGGGATACACTCCTTCTTGCATCCATCGAATGCGAACTAATTTCAATAAATTGGTAAAATTTAGTTTATCCAAACAATTACCAGCAGTAAGTAATGTTTTACCGACAGTGATAATTACTTCCCATCGAATAACAGGATATACGCAAATTGCACAGAGCCACTGAAATAGATCTTCATCGGATAGATAGTCCTTTAAATCATCAACTTCGGAAAAATGATATAATTCAGTCTTATCCCATTCATTAATCGCAGATAAATACTGATCATTCCTTAATTGATTCTCTCGTATTGCTTGCATCAACTGCAATTGTCCCTGTATATCCGCTGGAAGAATAATGTAGTGCTTTTTCAACGCTTCTTCTCTGATTCCCCAATCTTGATAACATTCAGGAGTAAGAATAGCTTTGTTCTCCCATCTCTCCAATAATTCTTCTTTTTCTTTTTGTATCACTGGATACGCGTAATACAATAATTGATGGGCATTCCCAAAAATTATCAAAGTACTTGAGTGATATAGTTCAGCCAGTTGTTGGAGAGAGAACCCCGAGGAGAAATTCTCACTATAAAAGTGATCAAAGGTTGTGTAATAGAAGTACTCAATAAAAATATCCTCTTCTATTAATAGATTAACAAGGTATTTGAATAGATTCAACTCCTGGCTTTTAATCTTACTTTCATCTATAAGAATGAGGTATTGTTGTTGCTTCATTCTGTTTGTAAATGCTAAGAATGGTATTCCTCCCGATTTAATTATTTCACTGATGGATTTCTGAATGTCTAGTATACGATAATCATCTTTCACCTTTCTCCTCATAGCAGTGAATATTATATTTTGATTATTCTCTCGTATTACTTGTTGAAGGGACTTATTTTCCATCGGTACCTCATATGGAGGACGGTATGGTTTACATTTGTCAAAATGCTCTTCTTTCCGTATATTCTCCAGCTGGGCAGCTCGTTTATTGCGTTTAAATAACCAATAAACAAATAGCCCGGAGATTATGGGGAATAAATGCAAAGTCCATAATATCCAGGGTACGATACTTTTTTTTATGCTTGTAGCAGAGCGGCCATTTTGGAATACTTGTAGAAAGAGCCTGTGCTTAGGTTGTTTTATAAAAAAGTGCCGAGTTGAGTACTGATAGTCTTCTTGTTGCCCAATTCGGTATGTTATATTTACAGGACCTTCTTTATTGAATTTGTATTTAAGAGTATTAGCAGTTTTGTTGTAAATAGTTTCGTTAATTATCCAATTTCCGTTATTTTTAGCACTGTCCCCTCTAAAAATAGGTGTTAATAAAACTGAATCTCCTATTAGAGCAGTAATTGGGGAGATTGTGGATTCAGTTTTCTCCTGTTTTACAATAAATTCAACCCTTAATGAATCAAGTATTTTGTTACATATTCTTATGTGTTGAGAATCAATATTAATGTATTTTTTTTGATCACCAGATTCTACTCTCAAACGGATCAATCCGTGAATAGCGGGGTAATACAGTTTTAACTGATTTACATATTCCCAGTCATGTCCGAAGTTCCAGCTTATTCTTGCATTAATAGTATCAACTTCCCTCGGAAATAATTTTGTAGCGTCTAACAGAAGAGTATCACCTGTTAAAGCATGATATGGAGACTTTCTATTCGATTGCTTTCCTGATAGATTAAATGTTGCGCTATATTTTGGAAAGTCAGTAGATTTACGAGGATATTTAAATAGAAAGAAAACTACAATACTGAGGCATATAAATGTTGAAATTATTATCAGGGATTTTGTTATCTTTTTTGACTGCTTAATGGGTGATTCGTCGAAAGATTGCAACTGCACATACTTATCAAATACTTGATAAAATCTTTCCTGCTCCTCTGGGGAAGTTACAACCAATGGACATAGCCTGTATTTCAATTCCGGCAGATTTTTTGTCTTTACCTGCTGTACGGAGCTCAATATTTCCAGATAATCTTCGGGTTGTATATGAAAGCCATGTGCTTGCAAAAGGTTTATTAATCCTTCAAGTGGAAGAAGAACTTTTGCTTTATCTGAATTGGGGACGAATTGGTGAAGCACCTGCATTAAAAATTCAATGATTCGATTTTTTCAATATCTTCCTTAGTTTTTACTAAGGCATTGAGAGAAGTTCGATAGTTAAGCTGTTGTTCTTGATTTCCCTTCATCCCAAACTCGCTTATATTTAGTAAACCATAGTCATCAAGTATTCTTAGCCAATCTAAAAATTCTGATGTAGCAGGTTTTTTATTAAGAGCCTTCTGACGATATTCCATAAATTTTTTACATGCCATAGCGAAGCTAGGTTGATCTTTACCAAGTCTGGCCGTAGCTATTTTTAATAGTTTTTCTTCATTTGGAAAAGGAATATGATAAAAAATGCAACGACGGAGAAAGGCGTTAGGCAGACTCTTTTCGGAATTACTGGTGAGAATAACAAGCATTCTCGCATTTTTATTGGTTTCTATTTCCAAATTTAATTCTTTGATGCGGAATTGATATCTTTCAATTTCATTTAACAGGTCATTAGGAAAATCACGAGGAGCTTTATCTATTTCATCTATCAGCACAACACTACTACATGGGAAATTGCTTAATTTCTGAAAATCTTTCAATCTCTTAAGCTCTTCCAGGTTTTTAGCTTCTTTGCCATGCGATTGTGCAATTGCTTTTCCCATAGCGCAAAGCTCAATAAACTGTTCAGTTGGTTGGTTGTCCTTGTTTTGGAAATGGCTGACTGCATCATAGTGGTAAAAAAGGTCAGCGGCGGTGGATATGGATTTAGTATTAAAAACCAGCGCTTCTGGCAAAAATGGATACTCTTGATTTTGAGTTTGCCTATGTAGTTGAGCTGCAACCCAGTGAGCTAGCCTGGTTTTGCCTGTTCCTGGTTCCCCGCTAACAATCAGGGGTTTGTGGAGTGCAATAGCCATTTCTATTGCCTGAATTAAAGCTTCATCTGCTACATATCCGGAATTATCCTCTTTTAAAGGGAAAGACTTTATATTGATTGTTCTGTTAAATAGGCTGTTACTCATAAAATTGTACTATTATGAATTAATAATATTCATGATGCTATAATCATTATTGTTAATCCTTCTATAAAATTCTCTTATACTTTTTTCTGCTATTCTCATCCGGAACTCTTCTGGTAGAGCCTCAAAATGTGCTTCAAATAAATCTTCCAATTGCCCTTGGTCACTCGTTATATATTCTCGTATCCAAATTTTTATAAGTTCTTGGCTTGCTAAACCGAATCTAGGGAGACAAGAAATATACGGATGTGACTTATCCTTCGAATAAGATGTTCCCATCAGACTCTTTAATGTAGTGACGATGCCGGAATCTTCTCCATGTTCATGTTGATCTTCGATATTGACAAATAAATAAATTTGATAAAGAAAGGCACTCTCCTTGTATTTGTTATACATTTCTTCAAAGAACCTAACTAAGAAATCAATTTTTTTCTCATCTAGGAAACGCTCGGGGCAATTTAAGAGATACACTCCTAGGTTTTTTGTATCGCTTTGAGGTAGTTCATACGTTTGAGAAAAGAGCTTATTAATTGCGGGCAGTTTTAATTGGAGTTGCTGTAGAAAGCGCTGTTTACTTATCTCATAATCTCCTTGATAGATTTCATTTAACGATATAGAAAATATATCTTTCTCATGAAGTTGTAGCGAGAATATTGTACATCGATTAACCAGATTAGATCCAAGGTCATCTTTGTTGCCATGCGAGATAAAGACATGGAAGTTTGAATTATGCTGAATTCTTCCTATTTCATAAGACGCATATTGGACAGACCTGTCACAGCAATATTTCCATCTCTCGTCAAGGATCTTCTTATCTGTGACCGTTTTAGAATTTAGCCATGAGATTAGAGTAGAGGAAATTTTGAGAACAAGTTCTTGAGGTTCTTTGACAGGAATAGGAGAGGACAAGTTGTGACTTACCTTTTTTCGGAATTCTTTCAATAAATTTTTTTTATTCAATCTTATTTTTTCTTCCTGGTCATCATCTTCAATGTTAGTACTATTCTCATCTATAAGGAAAAGGAATTTCATCTTAGACTCAAACTTCATTGCCGTCTCGTATTCGAGTTCGGTTATTGACTTACCTTCCGGATTTTTTTGCTCATCTTCTGGAATAAATCCATATCTGTTTCCAACCAATAATATATAAATATCGCATTGTTTGACATCAGTTAAACAAGCCTCTAATGTTTGCATGTTCCTTGCATTATATGTCTCCATTCTGACCAAGGCAAATTCACCTGGAAGATTTTTAAAAAGTGTATTTACTTCCTCACGGTAAGCTTTGAGGTCTAGAAAGGTAGATGATAGATATACAGTATAACCGGGCATACTAGGGGATACTTAGGGATAATTATATAGTATATTTTGATTATATCTTGTTGTTGTTATAAAAATAAGATTATTAATGCTATTTATTCAAGATTTACATAATAAATATTTTTATCTCTTGATTTTAAAATTACTCCCAAAATAGCATTTTGTATTCAAGATCATAGTATGTAGTTAATGATATAGCAATGACTTCTTTAAGAGTAATTTGTATAGGTCTAAAATAAGAAGCTACTATTTGAATTGTGTTAATAATAAGTTAAAGCAAAAAATAAGTAGCATGTATATATCTATAGAATTTTATATGAGAAGGATATAATTTTCATATATGAAATAAGAAAAGAGTTATAGCATTTTGGAGAGATGTTAGATGCTTTTTTTGAAAGTGGTTGAAAGAATGTTCTATTTTAATTTTATAATCCAGTATTCACCATCGGTGAATCAAATGAGATAATTTATAAGGTCCTCTGCTTAGATATTCTTTGGACATAAGATATATTTAATTCATACATCAGTGCCAATGAATGTTCAATTAACTGAAATAGGTATTGGATTAATATATTCCCCACAATCAACTATTTTTACATACCAATTCACCCCAAAAACCAATATTATGCCTTGCTCATCACCCCGGCCCATCAGCATGATACTATCACTATTTGCTATTATCCTGCTTTTCAGCCACTGCTATTCCTACCGCCTCGCCACACACGCCCAACCTTCTGTAACCGGCACTCCCATGAACCGCGTAAAGACATACAGCCTCTTCTGGGGACTGGTAAATAAGCCCCAGTTGATCCGTACCCCCGTCTGCGACTCATTAGGCGTAAACGGGGTAGCAGAAGTAAAAGTGAAAACTAACTTCGGCAATGCCCTTTTAACGGTCTGTACATTAGGTATTTATTGCCCCATAGCAATAGAATGGGGCTGTTCTGTTCCTTGTCAGCCGCAGGTAACTCCTTTGTAATATCAAATAACCCCATTATGAAAATTATAAAATCAGGCCCCTTCTCCTGGCATAACGAGCATGAAACCTTTACACAACCTGTAAGGGATTTTTACGATCTGGGTAACGAAACCTCAGGCAATGCGCTCGATATCTACAATGATACAACCAAAGGTATACAGCAGATCATTAAGGATGCGATAAGGGATAACATCCCCTTACGTACCGTAGGCGGCTGCTGGTCATTTACTCCTATTGCAGCCAGCAGTGGTATTATCCTGAACACCAAACCACTGAATATCCGTTTCCCCATATCCCAGGCCAGTGTGTCACCCGCTTACACCGGAGATGCAAAGCGGCTTATCCTTGCCCAGTGTGGCAACCGTATCTGGGAACTGCACCAGGTCCTGCATGAAAGAGGCCTTTCCATGTCTACCTGTGGCGCCAGCAACGGACAAACTATTGCCGGAGCAATTGCCACCGGCACACATGGCGCTGCCATTGACTTCGGGGCCATACACGACGGGGTAGTGGCCCTGCATATCATAACAGGGCCGGACAGCCATATCTGGCTGGAAAGGAATTCCCGCCCTGTAATGGCAGATACTTTCCCTGACAGACTTGGAGCTACACTGGTAAGAGATGATACCGTTTTCAATGCTGCTCTTGTCAGCATGGGGGCTTTCGGTTTTATCCATGGTGTGATGATAGAAGCTGAGGACGATTTTCTGCTGGAATCATACATGCGGCATATTCCTTATGACCAGCAGCTGGTAAAACAATTGACAAATCTCGACTTTTTCAATAGCCAGCTTCCCTTCCCGGGAGTCCGGCCATTCCACCTGCAGATGCTTATCAATCCCTATGATAAGCAGAACAGGATGTATATTACTACTATGTATAAACGTCCTTACCGCACCGGCTATGAACCGCCCAAACCCAATGGCGCCGGTATAGGACCGGGAGATGATGCTCCCTGCTTTATCGGGAAACTGGCGGGCGTAATCCCCGCGCTGGTCCCCACCTTGGTCAACAAGGTATTGGCCGCCAGCCTTACCTTACATGAAGGGCAATTTGGCCGGTTAGGGGAGATATTCAGTAATACCACCCTGCACGGCAAAGTATCCAGCGCCGCCATAGGCTTGCCATTGAATGCTGTAGAACAGGTAATAGCGGTACTGAAGGACGTGAACAGATCCGCAGGCCCGTTTGCCGGTCTGTTTGCTTTTCGCTTTGTAAAAGCCTCCCCGGCTACAATGGCTTTTACCCGCTTCACACCGGTTACCTGTATAATGGAGCTGGATGGGGTGCTTTCCCCTGAAACGCTGCATTATTATGATGCGGTATGGGACAGGTTAGATCAGCTGGGAATACCGTTTACTTTTCATTGGGGGAAGGTAAATACACTCAGCCCGGAACGCATGCAGCAGATGTATGGTAGCAATCTCTTGCAGTTCCGGCTGGCAAGGGCAAGAGTAGTGACTGCTGATATGACCAGCATTTTTAGCAACAATGTAATGAAGCAGTGGGGCATTGATATCGCATAATTTTAAAAGCATCTTTTATTCTCAAAACAGTTTTTAGCTGGCTGCAGACCAATACCCCCTCAAAAAAGATCGCTTTAGCCGAAGGCTAAAGCGATCTTTTTTGATCAATTCGCTCTAATAGCTTCCAAACAGCACAAATGACGGAGGCTGCACTATCCCGAACAAATCCTCAAGTTGTGCAATCGTCAGACTACCACGATGCACTTCTGCCATCACATAATTGATACTGATATTGCTCTCAGGAGGAGGGCCGTCAGCTGTAGCGCCATTCCCGTTAACCCTGCTAAGAGCGGGGAGCTCATTGAAATCTTTATTAACGATGGCTTTTGAAGGAGGTATCATTTCACCATTCTCTTCTCTCGGTATTCCTTCTGCATCTTCTGTCACGCCTACAAGAATAAGCGTATTTTTCCCATTTGATTTACCAACCGCATAACGTATCCCTTCGCAATTCCTCTGTGCCAGGATCTGAAGAATGATTTCTTTGCCAAACACACCGGATACCGTCTGTGTTGTAAGACTTAAAAGATCTTTGATAATACCAAAGCCCTGATCAGCTGCAATATCTTTGAGGGTAATATCACCCTCTATTTTTAAAAGCAGATCATTAGCTTTCTTGATATCATTCACATAATCATCAACCATCACCGATGCCGCCTGCTGCGTGATCGGCTGACCAAATCCACGCACTTCCGCGTGATCGGGGGCAAGATCAATTTCTAAATTGCGGTTTAATGAACTTAAGTGTCCCCCTTTAAGGACCATTCCGTTTGGTAACATGTTTGTTGGTTTTAGTGTTTAGAAATATGGGATTAAATAAAAAACTATGATCTAATGCACCTTACCACCCTTCATCACCAGGTCAATATCCTCCCTTAACTGCGCAGCCCACCCTTTAGACGCATTTGTAAAAGCCGGCGCCAGCATCGAAGCGGCCAGCGGAGCTTCCGTAAGCTGATTATTATTAACCAGTTTCTTCAACGGCTCTTTAGTAACCCTGTCAATCATCTCCCGCCATGAATTGCCATCAGCCTTATTAAGCACCCCAAGAGGTTTGAACTCAAGCTTATCCCTGTACACTGCCTGCCACCATTCCCCCGTTTCCGGTATCCGCCAGGAGATATAACCATCTTTCAATATCTGCCGGGGCTCTTTCACCGCTCCTGTATAGCTGTACCGTACAGAAGGGCTGAACACAGGATCAAAGAAATTAGGCGTATAGAAGTCGGAAACCAGGATACCATTAATATGGTAACCCAGGTGTTCCCCTTCACAGGGATCGCATGCTTCCACCAGGTAATTTACCCTGCCCTGACCGGGCTTGATGGATTGTGACGCAACGAAGCGGTCTCCAAACGGATCTACCAGCATTTCAATGATCTCATGACTACAGGTGAGCGCCGTTACCTTACTGGCCATTACCAGTGCATAAGGCTGACCATTCCTGTCCAGGTGTATACCGGCGGCATCAAAGCCAATATCATCCCTGATGATAGTGGTCCAGTAATCCGGCGGTACATCATCCAGGGAGGTAAATACATCCAGCGTGGCTGGAACGCCCCAGATAGGCGTAAAATCCCTTGTGATCTGCTTTTGAATTGCTGCCGCTATTTGTGCGGTTTCTGCAAATGTGACGGATGGGGATTCGCTGACAAGAGCGAGGTAGTTCGTTAACATTGTGATGGGGTTTATTTGATGATTAAAAATGCTGATTCACTGACAAGTCAAAGGTAGAAAGTGAGCTGAGGAGTAATAATGGGAGATTCAACGGAAGCATAAGGGGATTTTTCCCGGTAAAAACCTCCGCCTCAAAAAATCAGCCGCGCGCAGCGCAAAAAAAAATCTCCCTCAAAAACTGGGTTTTGCCGAAGGCGAAACCCAGTTTTTGAGCAGTTTTTCGCATTGTACATTAAAATGAAATTTAAACAGCTACACAACTAAACATGATGTTTTTTTAAAACATATCAGGATTAAACTATCTTTGCGCCGCAAGCACTGTGCTTTCAAACGCTCCTATACCTTATGCTTAGTGATACCATGATGAGAGCCGCACGGAAGACATTGAAAATTACTTCAATATCCGTCGTGGCAATGTTGCTATTATTATTTTTGCTGCCTTTATTATTTCCAGGGGCCGTTTCGAGAAAGATAAAAACCTGGGCCAATAATAACATCACAGGTGAAATTGATTTTTCTAAGGCAAGATTGTCATTCTTTAACCATTTCCCCTCATTAACACTGACATTACACGATTTCAGCCTGAAAGGATCTGCTCCCTTTGAACATGACACGCTGATAGCTGCCGATGAAGTGGCATTAGGAGTAAACCTGACCAGCATCTTTTCCGGCAATACCAGGATAGATAAGATCTACCTCACACAGGGAAAGGTGCATGTATTGGTAGATACAGAAGGCCGTCCCAATTATAACGTATACAAATCTACCGGTCAGGGAAACAAATCTTCAGACAGCACAGGTGTGTCGCTGAAAATAGAAAAGATACAGCTGGAACATTGCAGGATCATCTATAATGATAAATCCCTCGCTTTACATATCCGCGCCAGCGATGTAAACTATGTTGGCAAAGGAAACCTGAGCAAGTCACAGTTTGACCTGTACTCACATATCGGCATTACATCGTTCGATCTCTCTTATGGAGGCGTTCCCTATATCCAATCCAAGAAACTGGACGGTAACCTGATTACCCGTATCAACACCCGCTCCCTGAATTTCATTTTTGAAAAGAATGACCTGAAAATTAACCGCTTACCCATGCGGTTAAAAGGAGAGTTCAGTTTCCTGAAGAACGGGTACAAAATGGATTTTAAACTGAGCTCTGTAGAATCCGGCCTGGATGACCTGCTCAGCGCATTGCCTTCCAAATACATATCCTGGCTGGAAAACGCAGACATCAAAGGGACTGCCGAAGTAAACGCTTCGCTGACAGGAAAGTATGTGGCGAAAACCAACAGGATACCGGACTTTGACTTCAACATAAAAATAAAGGAAGGTGTGATTGCCGGTTCCGGCGCTCCTTATAAGATAGAAGGCCTGCACCTGGATTTCCAGGTAAAACTGCCGCAAATGAACACAGACAGGCTTACCATCAACGCTGATTCTGTCTATTTCAAACTGGATAATGGATATTTCAATTCTGCTATCAGGATCACAGGACTGACAAGACCCGATATCCATGCAAAGATGGATGCCGATATCGACATGGAGAAATGGAGCAAGGCGATGGGCTGGAAAGATTTCGATCTGCAGGGCCGCCTGCAGGCCCACCTGAAGGCAGATGGCAGATATATACAGGAAAACGGTACTATCAGCAGCATCCCGGTGTTTAACTTCAGTTCAGCTCTCAGCAATGGTTATCTGAAATTCAAAGGTATGTCAGAACCTGTCCGCCAGATAGGATTCGAGATGCAGGCATATTGCCCTGATAATAACTATGCCAATGTGCATGTTAACGTTGACAGGATCAACGCCCAGGCGCTGGGTAACTATATCAGAGGTTATCTCCGGTTAAACAATGCGCAGGAACCACAGATAGATGCCAGCTTACAGGGACAGCTGCATATGGCGGAAGTAGAAGAGTTTTATCCGCTGGATGGTATTGACCTGGACGGCGAGCTGAATTTCAACGTTCTGAGTAAAGGTATCTATCAGCCGGCCAGAAGTTTATTCCCGGTAACTACCGCTACTCTGAATATGGATAACGGGACCGTAGAAACAAAATATTACAAACATCCCATTGAAAAGATTAACGTCAACGCTGTATTGACAGATACGGCCGGCAATTTCCAGTCGCTGAAAGTAGATATTAAACCGGTAACTTTTCAGTTTGAAGGACAGACTTTCACACTGAAAGCTGCCCTCAATAACTTTGATAACCTGCAGTATAATATATCAGCTAATGGAGTGATAGATCTTGGCAGGATATATAAAGTGCTGGGTAAGGAAGGATATGATGTGAATGGATATATCAAAACAGATCTCTCCCTGCAGGGTACCCGTAATGACGCGATGACCAGCCAGTATGACAAACTGTTGAACAAAGGTTCGCTCACGCTGAAGGGTGTAACAGTGAAATCTGACCTCTTTCCTCTGCCATTTCACATTGATAATGGTGTCTTCCGTTTTGAAGAAGATAAGATGTGGTTTGACAAGTTCGACGCACATTATGGGAAGTCTGATCTCAGGCTGGATGGGCACTTATATAACCTGGTAGGGTACATTACACAGAAAGGACAGCAGCTGCAGGGCGTTTTTGACCTGAAGAGCAGGTATATCCTCGTAGATGAGCTGATGTCTTACACTGAAACCGACTTTGACGATACCGGCACTCCCGGCGTTGTAGTAATACCGGACAACCTGGCATTGACCCTCAATGCTGCGGCAGAAAAAGTACGGTATAAGGGAATTGATATCCGGCGTTTCCACGGACAGCTCTTAATGAGTAATGGTACTTTACAGATGAACAGGACAGGCTTTAATATTATCGGTGCCCCTGTTGAGATGAACGGACAGTACGCCAGCCTGAATAAACAAAGTGCAGTGTTCGATTATCATATCAATGCAAAGGAATTTGACATAAAACGCGCCTACAATGAGATTCAGCTGTTTCATGATATGGCTTCATCTGCCGCATCTGCAAGCGGTATCGTCGGATTGGATTATCATGTGAATGGCAGGCTGGATGAAAATATGAGAGTAGTATATCCTTCCCTGAAAGGCGAGGGGGTATTGTCCCTTAAGAAGATAAAGATCAAAGGATTTAAGTTGTTCAATGCAGTAAGCAGATCTACAGGCAAACATGATATGAAAGACCCTGATCTCTCAGAAGTCGATATCAGGTCTGCTATCGCCAATAACATTATCACCATCGAAAAGACTAAAATGCGTATTGCAGGCCTCCGGCCTCGTTTTGAAGGACAGGTAAGCTTTGACGGCCGCCTCAGCCTGAAAGGACGCATAGGATTACCACCCCTGGGAATCTGGGGTATCCCTTTCAATGTAACAGGCAGTCAGCGTAATCCGGTAGTAAAATTACGCCGTGGTAACAGCAAAGACTCCCTGGAGAGGTCTGACGATGCAGATTGATGTTAAAGAAGCTCAAATACAGGCGCTTCTGCTTCCTCCTGCAACAGTAGCATGATCATATCAATGGCAGTAATGACATTACTCACATCTTCCAGGCTCACCTTAGCTTGCCTCGTTGCATTATTGCCCGTGTCTGAAATAATATGGAGCGCTTTTTTCAGTTCCGGGATCAGGTATTGGTCCTGGTACTGAACAGAGCAGGTGGCTATACAGGAACAGATCTGTATTAGTTTAAGGCGGAAGTTCAGGATATCAATTTTATCAGAAATACAGTCGAATAGGTCGGTTTTTAATTGCTCTAACTTTTGCAGCTCTCTGGACATAGGATGTGGAATTAATGTTGATAGTACACTTATTTACGGAGAAACGGTTTTCATGGATTTCAAACAACCAAAAAACGTTAACAGATCAATTCTCTCTCAAAAACGTTTTAATTTCCTGAAACAGTACACACTTCTCAAAAAAAAGCCGCAGATCAGCTCTCTCTCAAAATAGCTTTAATTCCTTTCTGAAGAAAAGCCGGCCGCAGGCCATAACCTTCAAAAAAAACGCTTTTGCCGAAGGCAAAAGCGTTTTTTTTGATCATTTCTTCCCCTCAGGATACAAAATAAACTTTATATAATTCTTCGTATCAAGATACTTCTTCGCTGCATTCTGAAGCGCATCTATAGTCAACCCATTAACTACTTTTTCATAACTATCAACATCCCCCAAACTCTCCCCATTAGCCAACTTACTACTCAACACACTCAACCAGAACTTATTCTCCCGCAACTGCACCTGAAACCCCCTCAAACTCTCTGCCTTAAACTTCTCCAGGTCCCCTGCAGGCACTCCCTTCTCCGCCAGCGCCAGCACCTCCTCTCTCGCAGCATCCGCCAGCTTCTGCGCATTCTCCGGCGCACACACAAAACGGATCACGAAGTAATACGTATTCTTAGGATACTTCACATAGCTGACATTCGTCTGCGGAGTATACACACCGCCTTCAGTCTCACGCAAACGCTCGGTAAGCCTCAATTCTATGATCTCAGAAAGCGCCTGTAGCTGGATATTATTAACTTGCTTGTACTCATGATTGCCGCTTATCACCAGTTGCACCGTTGAACGGGGATTGCTGCCTTTATATACCAGGTGCTCCTGCGTCCCCTCCGGTATCTGGATCTTAAGATCACGGAAACTACTCTTTACAGTAGTATCTGAAGGCAGGCTGCCAAGATACTGCTCGCACAGGGGCAGAAGCTGTTCCGGCGTAAAGCTGCCGGTAAATATAAAGGTAAACCCGTTAGCATTGCTGAAGCTGGATTTGTAAAAATCATATGCTTTCTCCAGGCTCAGGTTCTTAATAGTAGCCGTATCCGGAGATATTCTTCTCGGGTGATAATTCCCCAGCACAGTAGCAACAGTATCTCCAAAAACCGCATCAGCGCTCCTGCTTTTTGCAGCAAGACTGACACGGGCATTGGAAACGATATTGTTGAACATCACCGTATCTTTTCTTGGCTGGGTCATGTAAAGATGTATCAGCTGTAAAGCCGTTTCCAGGTCTTTTTTGCTGGACGCACCATTAAAACCTTCATACAGTTCATTGATATACGGAGCTACCTGCAAGCTTTTCCCGTTCAGCTGGTTTCTCAGGTCATCTAAATTGAAATTACCCACACCACCGGCAGAAATAATAGTGGCGGCATTGGCGGCCGAAATATAATCATTGTCAGTACACAGTGATGTACCGCCGGCTTTGAAAGCATTGATCAGTATCTCATCATTCTTGAAATCCGTTGGCTTGAAAACTACCTTAACACCATTGGAAAGTGTATACATGGTAGTAGCCGGAGAAGCCAGTTCTGTGGATGAGAGTACTTTCCCGGCAGGAGGCAGGTGCTGTATCAGCTGCTCATTAGCAGTATTGTTATTGTATGGTTCTGTTTTTTCGCTTTTCACCTGTGATATCCACTCATTCAGCTGTTGCTGGGTAGGGATGGCATCTTTCTCCTTATCAGGACCGGTAATTACAATATCCTGGTCGGGGAGGTTGATAAGACGTTTCACCAGCCGATTGATATCTTCCAGTGTTATTTCCGCCAGGTATTTCTTACTGAGAGCATATTCTGTGTTAATATCCGGTGCAGCTTCCTCTTTTGTAAAACAGGAAAGATACCCATCTACATAGTTGGACGACTGAACTTTATCTTTTTCGCGCAGCATTCTTTCCAGGTTGTTCTCCATGGTCTTTTTACAGAAGTCCAGTTCCGGCTGGGTAAAACCATCTTTATTCACCCTGCTTAACTCCCGGTAAGCCATTTTAAAACCATTTTCAGCCTGACCAGGTTTCAATGTTACTGCAAAGCTGAAAACATCCAGGTCTGCCATATAACCCGAAGTGCCAACATTGGCAGATACATAAGATACATCTTTAGAATGTGCCAGTCTGCTGTAACGTTGTGTCAGCATACCGTCCATCAGGTTTTCAACAAGCTGGTTGCGATAGTCGCCCATTGTTTTCAGTGGCGCTGATCTGAATTTATTGATCAGTTCTACTCTTACCTGTTGTGCTTCTGCATCGGTAAAGGTCAGGAACTGTTTCTTTCCTGTAAGGGGAATAGAATAAACGGGACGCTTTTTCTCACTGGCAGGGTTCTTAAGATCTGCAAAGAGTGTTTTGATCTTTTGCTCCATTGCCACAGGATCTATATCACCTACAACGATCACTGCCTGCAGGTCTGGTCTGTACCATTGATCATAAAAGTCCCTTATTTCCTTTGGTTTGAAATTGCGTAGCACCTGTTCCGTCCCAATAGGCAGGCGGTCTGCATAGATAGATTTATTTAACAGCATTGGCAAGGTCTTGTCCATTACCCTTTGCTGTAAGCCGCTCCTTGCCCTTTTCTCTTCCAGTATCACGCCTCTTTCCTTATCTATCTCTGTCGGTTCCAGGAGAGCGCCATGCGCCCAGTCACGGATGATCTGCAGGCCATTGGCCAGTACAGCAGGATCGTCAGAGGGGAGAGGCAGCTGGTACACTGTTTCATCGAATGAAGTATAGGCATTCAGGTCTGCCCCGAATTTAACACCTGATTTCTCCAGGTAGCTTACCAGCTCATTCTTAGGAAAATGAGTGGTGCCGTTGAAGTTCATGTGCTCAAGGAAGTGTGCCAGCCCACGCTGGTTCTCTGCTTCCAGGACAGAACCTGCTTTTGTAACGATGTACAGCAGTACCCTCTTTTCCGGGTAATTGTTCTTACGGATAAAGTAAGTCAGTCCGTTAGGTAGTTGTCCTGTGTGGACGGCAGGGTCCAGTGGAATTTTGGTGTTGCTGCTACCTGTAGTGCTCTGTGCCGTTGCGTCCGGCATGCTGACGTAACCGCATAAGGATGCGGTTAGCAGTGCTAAGAAGATCTTATTTCTCATGGTTGGTGGTTGGTTCTATAAAGGAAGAAGCTGTATTACAGTACTTTCTTTCCGGCCGCCAATATACGGTTTCTTTAGATTCAATGATCCTGCATATGGGGCAACGGTAAAATTCAATGGCAGGCGTTCATCGCAGTCTGCCTATTCTCAATAACAACGGCAGCGTGATAGTCCGGTACTCCTGGTCTCCCCATGCTCTCCTCAGTCCTTCTTTTAATTCATCTACCGGGTTATAGCCATTTTTCTTCTGGAAATGTTTAACGGCCGACCATGTATTAAGATATCCCAGCAGATGTTCCAGCGTCCATTCCAGTTTCAGTGAAAATTCCGGTGTCCTGATCTCTTCGAAAGGGAAGGGGATGGTCTGGTATTTTTCATCAATATATCTTCTTTCCTCGTCCCAGTATGGTCCTACTACATCCTCATAGAAGGAGCGGATCAAAGCATCCATCTCTTCCGCTATCTGCAGCAGATGATAACCTGTTACTACAAGATAACCTTCCTGTTTAAGGGTACGCTTCACTTCCCTGTAAAAATCATCGAAATTGAACCAGTGTATAGCCTGGGCTACTATGATCAGATCGAAAAGTTTGTCAGGGAAGCTGGTCTTTTCCGCCGGTTGTAGCGAATAAGAGATGTTGGGTGAAGGAATAGCATTGTCCAGCTGGTTCTGGCTGATATCTGTGGCATAGACCTGCCTGAAATATGCCGCCAGTTTTCCAGCTACCTGCCCGTTCCCTGTTCCGCAGTCCCAGGCGGCTTCCTTACCCGGTGTCAGCTCCGCTATATAGCTGAACAGCTCATCCGGATAGCCGGGACGATATCTGGCATAATGGTCCGATTGAGTGGAGAAGTTATCTTTCATATTACAATACTACCAATTCAGTACTTTGCAAAAAACTAAAATTAAATCTATCTTGTTGCATTCAGGTATCTCTTGTAATACAATAAACCGATATTTCATATGCGTAAACCTTTTCTTGTCCTGGGTCTCAGTTGTATGACCTTACTCAGTGTGGTACACACGGTTTCTGCCGGTGTAAACTCAGTGGAGAAAGCTGTTAACGGTACAGCTGATTATAAAGAGCTCATAGGCCGCTGGGATATAACCATTGATGAAAATGGAAAACCTGCTCCTGCCTGGCTGGAAGTAAAGCTCTCCGGTACCCGTACACTGGTAGGCTATTTTGTAGCCAGCAGCGGAAGTGCCCGCCCGGTAGCAAAAGTTAATTTTGATAACGGTAAGTTTAGTTTTACCATCCCTCCGCAATGGGAGAACGGCGACCTCGATTTTGTGATCGAAGGTGCGCTGGCAGGGGCTGGTATTGAAGGCACCATCACCACCAGCGAAGGCAAAAAGTATAACTGGAAAGGCGTAAAAGCCCCTTATCTCAAAAGAACAGCTGCTCCTGCCTGGGGAAAAGCTATCAACCTGTTCAACGGTAAAGATCTGACCGGCTGGGAAATAAAGGAAAAGAACCAGTGGGTAGTAAAAAATGGTATCCTCACCAGCCCGCACGGAGGCGTAAATCTCGTGTCCAGACAGACCTTTACTGACTTTAAATTGCATGTTGAATTCCGTTACCAGAAAGGCAGTAACAGCGGGGTTTACCTGAGAGGCCGCTATGAAGTACAGATAGAAGATAGCCCTAAGGGTACACATCCTTCCAGTGTATTGTTCAGCGGTGTATACGGCTTCCTGGCTCCAAGTGAAATAGAGACATTAGGACCGGATCAATGGCAGAGCTATGATATTACTTTGATAGGAAGAATGGTGACTATTGCAGTGAATGGTAAAACCGTGATCAGCAACCAGGAAATCCCAGGTATTACCGGCGGTGCACTGGATAGCAATGAAGGAGAACCTGGGCCTATCTATATTCAGGGAGACCATGGTCCGATAGAGTTCCGCAAAATCGTGATCACACCAGCACAATAATTCCCTTTCTAAAAAGCCTGCCGCAGGCCATCTACTTTTGAAAGGTCGGTCCCTCGCTCTCTTTTACAAAAAGCCAGCTGCAAACCATCCTCTCAAAATAAAGCCTGCCGCAGGCCTAAACACCAAAAAAGCGCTTTTGCCGAAGGCAAAAGCGCTTTTTTGGTGCAATCTCCGCACCATACTATTTCAACTTACTTATATCCTGCATAAGAGCTATAAAATACTTAAGCGCATTCCCCTTATCCTTCGGTACCTCACTCACAAGATCAAACGAAACACTATTATCCTTTACACCAGCCGATTTTATATAAACATCTCCCATTCCTTTCAGGTTATCCGCAATCGCACCCAGATCCCTGAACTCCCCTTCAAACAACTTATTCCCCAGATGATTAGGATTAAAGTACAGAGTCATATTATTCTTCATCAGCAACTCTTCATGCTGCCTTGAAAGATTACCCCGGTACGTATCAGTACTGATCTGTTCCATATCAGTAAGCGAAGTTCCCAAAAATACTATCCCATCCTTGAAAAGAATATGCAGGTTGAAAGGATTTTTCCTGCTTGAAGTAATACTGTAAATATTATGGGCAAAAGTTACTTTCCCCTTTTTGATACCATATTCCAGCAGCTTAACAAACAACCGTGCATCCTCTGAAGAGAACATGAAAAGGAAATCCGGCAGGGTCTCTGTCTTTGTCTTTACGGTATCTTTATATTCATAGTTCTCATCGTACGCATAGGTATGATAAGAAACTTCTTTCGCAGAAACATTGCTCAGCACGAACAGCGCATCACCCTTGGCAACTTTAGCAACCGCTTCCTCATCCAGCAAAAGAGAGAACAGGTCTGCACCAATTTCAGTTTCATCTTTATACATGCCATAAATACCATTAAGCATACGGGGTATTTCATCCAGGTAAGCCTTCGTATCAAAAGCATAGCTCATAAACCCGATAAGGCTGTCGCTATTGATATATTTCAGGAATTTCTTGTTCAGTTTCCTGTTGTATATCTTTTTATAGGATGCTGTTTTTGCATCATCCAGCCCTAACTCACCCGTTATACGCATGTTATCATTATTCATGTACATCCTGGCATTGATGCTGCCATATCCCTGGAAAAGACTGCCATATCTCATGTAATAGTAAGGCAGGAAACCGGCATAGGTACTGTTCAGGTTATCCAGCCAGAAAGATGCGATGGCATTCTTATCCGAACGTTTGATAAAATCAGGGTTCGCCAGTATAGATGAACTGCCGGCAGGTTTGTTGAATATCCCTGTTGTATATACCTGCACCCAGGCTTTTGTAAGACTGTCCCGCTTTTCCTTGTTAGGATCAAAATAATATGATTCCACTACAGGAGGAGGAGGAACATCAGCATCTTCAGCTACAGGCGGAGCAGCATCATTTTCCGCACCTTCTACAGATACTGTTGCAAAAGAATCAACCACCGCCATTGGCATTTCTTCCATTGCAGGTGGTTGGGTGGCAGTATCAGCAATGTCTGTAAGAGGTTCTGCTGCCGTTGCTGCGCTATCAGCATAGTATGCTGCACTATCTGCTATAGCTATTGCGCTGTCTGTATATATTACAGGATCTGTTACATTATCATACCCATAATCATCGGCCTTGCTGATCCCATATCTTGCTGCATTGGTAGAATCTTCCAGGAAATATTTATTCAGCGTACCATATGTAACAACCAATATTTCGTTATTCCATGCTACCAGTGGCTTATTTACAGCATTCTGCAGGGCTGTTACACCATTCTGCCTTGTAAAGGCCGCACGCTCATCTTCAGTGAAAAGCTTTTCTACTTTCCCCGCATCTTTGATAGGGATCAGTACGCAATCGTAGTTGATACTGTCAGTATGCTGGCTATAGTAATAAATAGTCCCTTTCAGGTCAAGCCCCAGGTCCTCTATGCTTTTAAAGTCTGCCGGGCCTTTCCTTGAGATCTTTTCCAATAACTCCCGTCCCATAGCCGAAGTATCAAATTCTGCTGCGGGATAGAGCCGGAATAACTGTTCAGCCTTAAAGCTGGCCACCATACGGGCCTTTTCGGGGATCTTATAGGCCAGGTCCTGTGCCATGCCTGTGTACCCTGCCAATAACAGGGTAACTAACTGTAATGCACGTTTCATGCTATTTGGATAACTGTATTTGATTAGAAATATCTGTTTTTCCGTTGATGAGGTCTTTTACTGAGCAGCGCTGCATGATGGCCAGCTGATTCCTGGCAACCCTGGACAGCTTGTTGCTGTAGTCTGTTATGGTATTTTCAAAGCGGAAAATACTGATATACATAGCAGAACTGAATATTTCCTTGTCCCTGTCACGTAATTTATTGTATTGTTCCCTTACGTCCCCTGTGTTCTTATAAACCCTTGAAAATCTGCCTTCTGCCTCATTATAACTGTAGTTGGCGGCACTCATGCCCTTGACCTTGTACTGGTCCATAATGTTGCTGATAGCCCGGTTTACATTTGCTACGTCCCTGAATGAGAAGCTGATAACAGCAATAAAGCTTGTAAAGTCAATATTGCCTTTTGCATTGGAGATGCCTGGAGTACTGTTCAGTCGTGTTACCAGTTTATCGATTTCCTGCTGTATATCCTGCCGTTCAGGCACTTTATGACCGTTTATAGTATCCATCATCATGATGGCGGCCAGCTTTGTCCGGCTCTGGCTTAAGTTAACGGTCAGCGTCATACTGCCTGAACCATCCCTGTCTACCTTCATGTCCTCGACCACTTCAAAACAGGAGCTGAGGAATAGGGACAGCAGGAAGAGACAAATGACGGAAATTTTTTTCATTGTCATGTATAATAATCAACGTTCCGAGGCAAAAGTAGTGCTAAGGAACTGTATATCAAATAACGATAATTGGGGATTTTTAGAATGTTGCTACCATTCATCAAATCCTCCTTTCCGTCCCGCTAGCCATTTCATAAATTTAGTTTAAACTATCTGTAACCGCTATGCGAAAAATATCAGCCCTCACCTGTGTCCTTTTTCTGACTGTCCCCGCTCTATATGCACAGGATCAGCCAGTTATCGATTTTGAGAAGTACGACCCGCCTTCCTCACTGGTAGTGCCGGAGCATACGCTGACAAGAGCTAAGTTCCCCTTTATTGATGTGCATAACCATCAGAACGGCCTGGCCTCCGGTAGCTTGCAGGACTTACTGAAGGATATGGACGCGCTGAATATGAAGGTAATGGTGAACCTCAGCGGGGGAAATGGCAACCGCCTGAAATCTCAGGTCGACAATATACATAGCAAAGCGCCCAAACGCTTTGTCATATTCGCCAATGTCGACTTCAGCGGCATAGGAGAGGCCGGATGGACAGAAAAGGCAGTACAGCAGCTGACCGAAGATGTGAAGAACGGCGCCGGCGGACTCAAAGTATTCAAGAACCTCGGGCTCAGTGTAAAGGACAATACCGGTAAACGGGTAGCCATAGATGATCCCCGGCTGGATGCCATCTGGGATCAATGCGGAAAACTGAAAATACCAGTACTTATTCACGCTGCAGATCCCAAACAATTCTGGCAGCCTGCTGACTACAACAATGAACGCTGGCTGGAGCTGATCACCCATCCCGGCCGCAAACGCAGCGATACCAACCCGGCTCCCTGGGCACAGATCATAGAGGAACAACACCGCATGTTCAAAAAACATCCCGGTACCACTTTCATTAACGCCCACTTCGGATGGTATGCCAGTGACCTTGCCCGCTTATCAGGACTGATGAACGAGATACCTAACATGTACGTAGAGTTTGGAGCAGTGATAGCAGAACTGGGACGCCAGCCCCGGATGGCCAGGCAGTTCTTTGAGAAATACCAGGATCGCATCCTGTTCGGAAAAGATTCCTGGCAGCCGGAAGAATATACCACCTATTTCCGCGTACTGGAAACGGCCGATGAATATTTCCCTTATCATAAAAAATACCATGCCTTCTGGCGTATGTACGGAATGGACCTGCCCGATGAAATACTGAAGAAAGTGTATTACAGGAACGCATTAAAGATCATCCCCGGAATTGATAAAAGCCTGTTTGAATGATAAAGGCCAAAAGAAAGCCACTCACAAAAACGCTTTAAACGTTTACCGGCTAAAAGCAATCCTGCTCAAAAAAAGCCGGCCGCAGGCCATCCCCCTTCAAAAAAACATTTTGGATAACTATCGGCTAAAAAAAGCTTCTCTTAAAAATTGCTTTTAGGCCTACCGGCTAAAAACAACCTTCTCAAAAAAAGCCGGCCGCAGGCCTCTATCACAAAAAAACGCTTTTGCCGAAGGCAAAAGCGTTTTTTTGTGCAGTCCCCATAAATTATTATCTGTAATAACCATACCCATGATGATAATGATGATGCGGCCTGCCATAATACCCTGGTCTGTCACGCACAACCAGGCAACTGCTAAACCCGGTGACAAGCATAGCCATAACAACAAAATATTTGATTGTTTTCATGATCTTAAGGTTTGAAGTATGTGGTGAATAAATAAAAGTTAAACACCTGCAGGCCGTCGAACTTCTTCTTTACTATAGTAAATGACAAAACTGTGCCAGATAGAAAAAGGAACTGTTATTTAATGTTAAAAGGCCACCCTGGATAAGGCAGCCTGTTAAAAATTCTTTGTTTATATATCAACAGACGTATGAAAAGACGTGATTGAGAATACAGACACTAAGATAACCCCGGTTACGGAAAAAGAAGTTAACCCCAGGTTAATGGAAGAAGAATTAAGATATTGATAGTCAGAGTTTAAATTTAAGCCATACAACGCAAAAATCCCCTGAAACAAGGTTTATACCCCCACAAATACTATTTTTGCTTCCATCACCCCAAAAAAACTCATCATGAAACCACCACTTCTCTTATTACACGGCGCTGTCGGAGCCTCCCGTCAATTAAAGACCATAGCTGAAAAACTCTCTGAAACCTACGAAGTACACTTACTGGATTTCCCCGGTCACGGTGGCAAAAAACTGCCCGAAGAACCCTTTTCCATAAAATTCTTCGCAGACACCGTATTGACCTACATCCACGAACACCAACTGCAACAACCCGCTATCTTCGGTTACAGCATGGGAGGATACGTAGCCATGTACCTCGCCCGCTTCCATCCCGGGCTAACAGGCAGGATCATCACCCTTGGCACCAAATTTTACTGGGATGAAGCTATTGCCGCAAGAGAAATTAAAATGCTGAACGCCGAAGGAATAGCTGAAAAAGTACCCGCCTTCGCTGCAATATTGAAAGACCTCCATGCCCCGGCCGACTGGAAACAGGTGGTACAAAGAACAGCTGACATGCTGGTGGAAATGGGAAAAGATAATCCACTGAAACCGGACGACTATAAAGAAATAAAAACACCCTGCACTATCTTACTGGGAGACAGGGACAAAATGGTAACATTCGAGGAAACTATCAGCACATATAAACTACTGCCTGAAGCCCGGATGGGAGTATTACCAGGTACTCCGCATCCGGTAGAACAGGTCGAGCCATCTCTGCTCACTTACTTATTGGAACATTAAAAGTTAAACAGGCAATTCAGTCCTATAACATTGAGCTTGCGCGAGCTGATAGCTCTCATATAAGAGGTCTTTATCTCAATATTGTGCCTTCTTCGCAAACTACCCACACCTATACGAACACCAAAATTGGCCGCAGGCCCCGAATTGCCTTTTGTTTCTCTCCTGCTGAATTCATACTCAGGCCCGTATTCATTTGGCGTAAAAGTATTTACTGTGCTCAGGTTATAAGCATAACCAGCCCCCGCAAAGAAACCGGTTCTTTTTTGATTCCCCGGAACTGAACCTGCACCAATGTTAAAATTCACCATTACAGGAACATTTAAAATGAACCCGGTTGAATAACCGTAATCGTAGGTGGAATCATTATCGTGACTATAACCAGCCTTAAAAGTATTTGAGATGCCAATACTTAAAGGTATACCAACAGATACAGAAGTATTTTCTGTTTCAGATACATTGATACGCGGAGAATAGGTAATAATAGTGCTGGTCCTGGTTTTTATATTATCGGCAAATTCTGCGGAATAGCCGAGACCAACGCCGTGGGAAAAATGCTGGGCAAACGAAACTTTAGCACCTGCCAGGCATAGGGTAACTAACCAAAAGGTCTTTTTCATGTGGATGGAAATAGGTTTAATTCAGTAAATATACTCTCAAAAAAATTCTCTGAAAAAAAACTCCTCAAAAGGGTCGTGCACCGGTTTAAATTCTTAGCTGGCTGAAGACCCAAAAAGCGTCCTCAAAAGCGCTCATAAGACCTATTCAAAAGATCAGTCTCTTTTTCCAAATTGCCAAAGCCTTCTCCTGAACAACAACTCCAGCTGCACAGGCGTCTTTATATTCTTTCCCGCAGAAGACACCGGTATTAACGTCCGGAGTCCCATCTGCCACTTACCAGCCTCATAATACAATTCCATAACACCATTTAACCTGAACCTGGAAAGCCGCTTCCAATCTTCCTCTGCAGCAGCATAAATAGTTGTACGTATTGTATTCATTGTATCCGTAACAGCTCGCTGCATAACAGCCTTCCTCATGAAAGACGCTTGTACACCGGCACTGAGCCGCCAGTTCTTATAAACAGGAGTATGATATTGTAACGCCAGTCCCCAGCCAGACTGCTTCAGCAGGGTAGTGGTAGTATCATTAAGAGGCCATACAGTATCTCTTCCTGCCTTATATTTATTTTCACGGAACAATGTGTTCAGGGATGGTATAACATCGAGCGACAGCGCCGATTTCCCTGATTCTTTTTCTATTCTTACTGAAGGGATCAGCGCCCGGTAAAACTGGTTCTTACCATTTGGTCCCATCATATAATTACTTCCGCCGGATAATGGTATCTGCACCGGCAGCTGTGCATATAATGACCAGGGGCTCCTTGCTTTTATTATTGTTCCCGGGGATGGTGATACGACAATGCTCATCTTATTTTCAAGACGGGTACTATATACCGCCGGTGGTTGTTCGATCCTTTCCAATACCAGCTTTTCATCATTATTCTTTCGCTGCCCTTCATAAGAATTGCCGGTATAACTTTCTTCAGCTTCCACTCTTTGTGCATGGAACAGCGGTTCACCTGTAACAGGAGATACTGCTGTTATCATATCGCGTGATTTCGTACCTTTTTTACTTACCGGCACTGACAGGGGCATAGCAGGAGGCATGCTGTTACCTGTAGCTTTCTCTGAAGCATCAGGCTCCTTTTCAGCAGATGCAGATGTAGGAGCAACTCCAACTACCTTCATGGGCACTGACAGGGGCATAGCAGGAGGTATGCTGTTACCTGTAGCTTTCTCTGAAGCATCAGGCTTCTTTTCAGCAGATGCAGATGTAGGTGCAACTCCAACTGCCTTCATGGGTACTGACACAGCGGAATCAAAAGATATAGTTCTCTCTGTTATAGTTTTATTGATAGTATCAGGGCCTTTTTCTGAAGAAACAGATGTTTGTGAAGTCGTTGTAGTAATAATTTTTCCGGTTGATGGATCTCTTTTGATAACCCCTATAGTATGTCTCTCATCACCTGGCTTGCTACTGAACCACCACCAGGAAATACCGGCTATTGTAAAAGCAGTGGCCACTACGGCAATACCCTTCCATAAATTAATATGGAAATGAGAATGCCCGGTCACCGGCAGTTCAGCATCCAGCCGCTGCTTCATAGCGCCCCATGCCTGATCAGCTGGAGGCATCGGTATGGGTACTTTACCGCTGTTCAAATGCTTGCCGCTCAAATTTTGCTCATCCACTATAACCCTGGTTTTTAGAATAATATTTTAATAACACCGGCCTGAGTCTGCTCCTGGTCTCGCTAAGATGCCATTTTACCGTTCCTGCGCTTAACTGTAACCGCGCACATATCTCGTTGATAGCAAATCCTTCCAGGTAAAACAAAATACATATCACCCTTGTGGCAGCCGGCAGAACATCCAGCAATTTGTAGATATCTGCCAGTTCCAGTGCAGCCAGTGGGTTATCTGTAGCTGGTACATTTATCTCTTCTACATCAACATAATTATTCCATTTCACGTTCTTTAACCTGTCAAGTGCTGTATTCCTTACTACTGTATAAACCCAGTTGAAGAACAGTCCCTTATCATCCCGGTATTGCCCTATGTTCCTGAATACCTTTAACATTCCGTCATTTAATACCTCCAATGCATCTGCCTGTTCAGGGAAGAACTTCCTGCATAAAAGGAATAATGCAGGATAAAACTTTCTGTAAAGTTTTTCCTGTCCTAACCGGTCATTAGCTGCACATTGCTTTATCAATTCCTGTATATCTTCCAAACGATGGTTCCCCGATAGGTATAACAATGATTTATTTGATGATATGCTGTATTCAGGCAGACCGTCAGGTCTGCCTGAATACCCTCAAAAAATTGCTTTTGCCGCAGGAAAAAGCAATTTTTTGAGCAATTCCCTCACATTGAGTATGATAAACTTCCCTGCTGTTGCTACAGTACTCTTAAGATCAGATACTGAAACGATATTGAGCCCTGTTAGTTACAACAGCCGTATAATATCCCTGCTTTATACCAGGCACCTGTATATATGCCCGGCGGAAAGTGTCAACAGGGGGAAATGTATCGATCGGGGGATACGGATGATGAGGAAACGTATCGATCGGCGGAAATGTGTCAATCGGTGGAAAAGTATCAACCGGCGGATGAGGAAAATGCGGAAACGTATCATGAGGGATAGTGTCATGCGGGATTGTGTCGTGGGGTATAGTATCATGCGGAATACTATCACCAGGGAGGGAATCCCGCAGACTGTTAAGCAGGTCCTTAGTCTTTAAAGACTGCTCTTTTGAACATGAACTTTGCACCAGTACAATTGATCCGATCAGCAAAAAATAACCAATAAGTTTTTTCATAGAGGTATTGTTTTGCTATAATGAACGGGCCGTCATTTACAAAAGGTTGGGTCAATCTGAAAAAAAATCAGAACCCAATAGAATTACCCCCGTCAACCGGCAATACCACTCCCGTAATATACCTGGAAGCATCAGTCGCCAGGAACAGCGCAGCATCAGCTACATCCCCCGGTTGCCCCATATATCCTAACGGCGTCCTTCCCATTGCCTTACCCTTTCTTTCAGGATCAGCATTTAATGCCTTGGCAGTCATAGCTGTTTCAATAAATCCCGGCGCAATGGCATTGATCCGGATACCGGCGGGCGATAATTCCACAGCCATTGCCCTTGTCATCCCGTCAATAGCGGTTTTGCTGGCACTATAGGCTATTACCCGGGGAATGCCGTATTGTGCAGCCATAGAGCTGATATTGATAATACTGCCCTTTCCTTTAGGTAACATATGCTTCACCACTTCCCTGGATATTGAGAATACCGAACAAAGATTAGTGGTAATGACCCGCTGAAAATCCTCATCCGTAACTTCCACAAAGTCCTTTTTCATGTTGATGCCCGCATTGTTCACCAGGATATCGATCTGCCCAAGGTTATCAAGAATTCCTTCTACCAGCTGAGGAATGCCGGAAAGATTGCTGATATCATAACATACCGTATGACAAAGCGCTCCCAGCTTCGACTTTGCCATGCTGAGTTTTTCCTCATCGCGGCCAATAATAACGGTATCAATGCCTTCTGAAATGAATTTTTCTGTAATGGCCAGCCCTATACCGGAGCCGCCGCCTGTTACAATAGCTACTCTTTTTTGTTGTTTGCTCATATCATCTTGTATTAATTCCCCGGTGCATAGGGAAAACTTAGTTGTTTGTATTCATCAAGGGAATGGTCCGGTTTTTCATAGTTCGCCGGGAAAGGGAGACGGGAATAGGTCTGGAAGTACAACAGGCACGCATTCCTCCACCAGGTTGCCTCTTTGGCCTGTATAGCAAGCAGCATCCTGACCTGCTGAAAGCGCTCCTCATCTATCAAGCCTTTCAGTTGCTCCCATGTTGACTGCATAGCTCTCACAGTATCTACACCTTCATTGTATTTATAGCAAAGTTCTTCCCATACGGTCCTGCCGGAGCGCAAACGCTGTCCCCAGCTCACATGACGGAACCATAACAGGTACTTCTCATCTTCCAGGAACTGTTTCCTCACCTCCGGCCGGTATTGCAACAACGCATTGGTGCCGGTAACCGTTCTGTCAAAGCCAATACCGTTGGTATCCGCCCTGTGGTAATAGACCGGGTTCCAGTCGGCCCGTGGAAGATCGTTCCCCCATGGCGCCGGACCATAATGATGACCATTACCCATAATATGATGCAACCCCAGCGGAGTCATATAATTAACCACTGCTTCATGCGAAGCAAGCATCATGCGTTTAATGGATGAAACCAGGAGAGGGGAGTTGCCAAACGTTTGCCTGATCCATTCCTCTGCTATCTGCTCACTGCTCAGTGAGTTATCCCACGATAACCTGCCTATGGCATACCAGTTGGCCTGCCCGAACGTATGTCCTGTCCAGTTACGTTCATTCCCAATGTTGGCAACAGCTGCAATGCCCGAGAGCGCATGATTGTTCAGGCTGCCGTCAATGGTCCTGGCAACGGTACTGTTCTTCCCCTGGGCATAGGTATCTGCATTCAGTACTTCCTTGAATAACGGTGCCAGGTATACGAGGTGAGTACCTTGACCAAGATATTCCTGGGTAAGCTGGAATTCCAGCATTAACGGAGTATGAGGCATGGCGCCCAGCAGGGGAGAGAAGGGCTCCCGGGGCTGGAAGTCGATAGGCCCGTTCTTCACCTGCACCATAACATTCTCCCTGAACTTGCCGTCCAGCGGCTGAAATTCATCATAGGCCTGTTTGAAACGGTCACTGGCTTTCGGATCATATACAAATGCCCGCCACATAACTATTCCCCCATAAGGCGCTACTGCATCTGCCAGCATATTGGCGCCGTCCGCATGTGTGCGGCCATAACTCTGCGGACCAGGTTGCCCCTCACTGTTGGCCTTTACCAGGAAACCACCAAAATCCGGTATAAGGGCATATATTTCCTTAGCCTTGCCCTGCCACCATTGTCTGACACTATCATTCAGCGGATCGGCAGTATGCAGGCCGCCAATCTCCATTGGAGCGCTGAACCTGGCGCTGAGATATACCTTAATACCATAGGGACGGAATACATTGGCCAGCGCAGCTACCTTCTGCAGGTAAGCCGGGGTAAGTATAACAGCATTGGCATTCACATTATTCAGTACCGCCCCGTTAATGCCGACAGACGCATTATACCTCGCATAATCAGTATAACGGCTGTCCAGGTAATCCGGCAGCGTATGCCAGTTCCAGAGAGAGATGCCGGCATAACCTCTTTCAACATAGCGGTTCAGATTGTCCCAATGGTCCAGCAGCCTGAGTTTGACACGGGGAACAGATACAATGTTCAGGTCCCCGATAGACTGAGCGGTCTGTATCAGTCTCAGGAAATGGAAAACGCCATATAATACACCTTTATCCGTATTAGCAGTGATAACAGTCACTTTCCTGCCATTCATTACAGTGGAAAGGATCAGGAAGCCTTCAGTACCTAATTCCTTTGAACGGTCTCTTAAAGCAGGGAAGGAGGGAATGGTTCCCACCATCAGGCTGGCATTTCCGTTAAAAGGGATAGGTGTCTCCAATAACCCGTTAAGGCCATTGCCCAGCTCTTTTCTTACTACCTCCATAGTCGGAGAGCTCCCCGTCACAGCCACAGCTGTAATACTCCGCCGGTAGGAAGCCAGCAATGCCGGGTCCTTTACCGGAGTGTAGCGGAGCCACAACGTATATTGGTCCTGGGAGCTTGCATGGAATACGCATAACATCAGGATAAGAAGAGACCAGATCTTTTTCATAACGTAAATTACAATCGGTTGCGTAAAAGTCGCAAAATTTTTTTAATTGTCTTGCTTAATTTTTTATAAACCTTTATTTCCGGCAGACTATCGATCTGCCCCTGCCTCTCACAAAAAACGCTTTGCCTTTATTCCTGACAGACCGTAGGTCTGTCTCTACCTCTCACAACAAAAAAAAGCTTTGACCGCAGGCGAGGGCACTGAAAAAGTCCTTACGTAGGCTCTGAGAATCGTCTATTCGAAAATATTCTCCACCCCCTACCCGAATATTTCTTTAAAGAAAACTACTTTTTCAGTGCCCTCACCGCAGGCCAAAGCTTTTTTTTGCGCCGATCCGCGCTCATAATCAAAGCATTATTTCTTCTTCACTGAAGAATCCCTCACAATCAACTCCGACCGCAAAACAATAGTATTAGTATCACTTATATTCGTCCCGCCATTCAAATGACTGGTAATACCCGTCACCGCAGCCTGCCCCATATTATACCCCGGATAATTAACCGTAGTCAGATTCGGCTCCACAACCCTGCTGATAGGGTCATTATTAAAACCAGCAAAAGCAATCTCCCCCGGTATCTTTATCCCCGCCGCCTTCAAAGCTATCATACAATACACCGCAGCAGTATCATTCGCACAAAAAACAGCATCCGGCCTGTCCTTAACCTTCATTTTCAATATCTTCTGCGCCGTCTCTGCACCACATTCCTCCGTCAGGTTCCCCGTCAGCACCAGCTTTTCAGTAAAAGGCAGCTTATGATCAGCCAAAGCCTGCTTATACCCCCGCAACCGCTCAGAATAAACATTCAGCAGCATATTCCCGCCCACATGCATGATCCGCTTACATCCCTGGGATATAAGATGTTTCGTTACCTGGTAAGCAGCAGAATAATTATCTATAATAATGGAAGTACTGTCCGCATGCGCCGCTACACGGTCAAAGAAGATAACAGGTATCTTCTTGCTGAAGAAAACCTCAAAATGCTGAATGCTCTCAGTCCCATACGCCAGTGAAACCAGCAAACCATCCACTCTCTTATTGAACATGATCTGCGCATTCTCCTTCTCCTTTTCAACCTGCTCCTGCGATTGCGCAATGATCAGGTTATACCCCTCCTTGTTGGCCGCATTCTCCATACCCGCCAGCACAGAAGACATAAAACTACTGTTCAGCCGCGGCACGATCACCCCCAGCGTCTGCGTACGCTTGCTACGCAGGCTGCTGGCAAAAGTATTGGAACGGTATCCCAGCAGCTTCGCCGTCTCAGCTATCTTCTTTCTTGTCTTGATATTAATTGTAGGATGGTCCTTCAGCCCACGGCTCACCGTCGTGGCCGAAATATTCAGCTGCTTCGCAATATCGTAGATCGTTACTTCTTTTTCTTCAGACATGACAGGCTTGTTTCCACACAAATAAAAGCAGAATTGATCTATCAAAAAAATACAATCGGTTGTATTTCTCTGAAAATCCATATATTTAACTGCGCACAGCGCAAAAACTCAGAAAACCGCAAAATTTACAGAATGATCTTAATGGAGAAAACAATGCGCTGGTTCGGCCCTGCAGATCCTGTCAGCCTCCGGGATATCCGGCAGGCAGGATGCACAGGCGTTGTAACTGCGCTGCATCATATACCGGTAGGAGAAATATGGCCGGTCACCGAAATAAAGAAACGTCAGGAGCTGATAGAAACGGCAGGTATGACATGGACGGTCATTGAAAGTCTCCCCGTAAGTGAAGATATCAAAAGACAATCCGGCAACTACCAGGAACATATTGAGAACTATAAACAAAGCCTGCGAAACCTGGCAGAATGCGGACTGAAAGTCGTAACCTACAACTTCATGCCGGTACTGGACTGGGTACGTACTGACATCGCCTTCACCTTGCCCGAAGGCAGCAAAGCGCTGCGCTACGATAGGGCGGCCTTCATTGCGTTCGACCTCTTCCTGCTCAAACGCCCGGATGCTGAGAAAGATTATACCGCTGAAGAAAAGGAACGTGCAGAAGCTTTACTCGCCACATTATCCGAAGAAGCCCGCACAACCCTCTACAACAACGCATTGCTCGGACTACCCGGCAGCAACGACCGCTTCACAGCGCCCCAGGTATTACAGGCCTTACAGACATATGCAGGAATTGACGAAAACAAGCTTCGCCAGCACCTCTTTTACTTCCTGCAACAGGTAGTACCCATAGCAGAAGAACTGGGCCTGCAGCTGGCCATACACCCTGACGATCCTCCCTTCTCCGTACTGGGCCTTCCCCGTATCGTAAGCACTGAGAAAGATATCAGGGCATTACTGGACGCAGCGCCTTCTCCCGCTAACGGACTTTGCTATTGTACCGGCTCCCTGGGTGTCAGGTCCGATAACGACCTGCCCGGCATCATCCAACGCCTGGGAGATCACATCCACTTCATACACCTGCGCAACATCAGCCGCGATAAAGCCGGCAATTTCTTCGAGGCAGATCACCTGCTGGGAGATGTAAATATGTTTGCTGTAGTACGCGAGCTGGTAAAGCTCATGGAACGGAAACAGGTATCCATCCCCATGCGGCCTGACCATGGTCACCAGATGCTGGACGATCTGCAGAGATCAACCTATCCCGGCTATTCCGCCATCGGCAGGTTAAAAGGATTGGCCGCATTGACCGGACTGGAATTAGGCATTTCTTCTTCTCTGGCAGAAGCCTCTCCTCAATAAGACAGTTACATAATTCAGGCTGGCCTCAGGCCAGCCTGAAATAAAGATCAAACCTCAACCGGCTTCCTCAGCTTCGCAACACCGGCAACAGCCGCCTGCGGCCCCTCAAAAGCCTTTATATAAATACTTTTCAACTCACTGATCAACGGGTAACGCGGATTAGCCGGCGTACACTGATCATCAAACGCCTGCTCTGACATTTTATCCAGGCTTGCATAGAAACTAGCTTCACTCACCCCGAAATCCCTGATAGAGACAGGAATATCTACAGCAGCCTTCAGCTTATCTATAGCTGCTATCAGCAATTCCACTTTCTCAGCTTCAGTATTCCCTCCCAGCTTCAGATAATCAGCTATCTGCGCATACCGCCACCGGGCATTAGGATACTTATATTGAGGGAAAGCCGCCTGCTTACGCGGATTCTCCACCGCATTAAACCTGATCACCTCAGATATCAGCATACCATTTGCCACACCATGAGGCACATTATGTGTCGCCCCCAGCTTATGCGCCAGCGAGTGACAAATTCCCAGGAACGCATTCGCAAATGCCATCCCCGCAATAGTAGACGCATGTGCCATTTTCTCTCTTGCCTTAATATTACTCCTCCCTTCCCGGTAAGCCGCCGGCAGGTATTTAAAGATCAACCTGATCGCCTCCAGCGCCAGCCCGTTCGTAAACTCTGAAGCCAGCACAGACACATAAGATTCCAGCGCATGGGTCAGCGCATCTATACCGGAGGCAGCAGTCAGCCCCTTAGGCATATTCATCATCAGCTCCGCATCTACTATCGCCATATCTGGCGTCAGCTCATAATCCGCCAATGGATATTTGATATCCGTTTTTTCATCGGTGATCACCGCAAACGGCGTCACTTCAGAACCGGTACCAGCAGATGTAGGAATAGCCACAAAACTGGCCTTAACGCCCATTTCGGGAAAAGCATATACCCGTTTACGTATATCCATGAAACGCATAGCCAGATCTTCAAATTTTTCCTCAGGATGCTCATACAACACCCACATGATCTTGGCAGCGTCCATAGGAGAACCGCCTCCCAGCGCAAGGATCGTATCCGGCTGGAAATTGATCATCTCCGCAGCGCCCTTACGGGCAACCAGCAGGGTAGGGTCAGGGTCTACTTCGAAATATACCGTATGTGCTATACCCAGTTCATCCAGTATCTTAGTAACCCGCTCTGTATAACCTAAAGAGAACAACACCCTGTCCGTTACAATAAATACTTTCTTCTTGCCCAGTTCCTTTAATTCCCTCAGCGCTACAGGCAGACAACCATATTTAAAGTACACCTTTTCAGGTACCCTGAACCATAGCATATTTTCCCTTCTGCTGGCCACGCTTTTGATGTTTAAGAGATGTTTAACACCTACATTTTCTGACACTGAATTACCACCCCAGCTGCCACAGCCCAGGGTGAGGGAAGGAGAAAGCTTAAAGTTGAAAATATCTCCTATTGCGCCCTGTGAAGACGGCATGTTGATGATAGTACGGCCGGTCTTCATAGCTGCTCCAAACCGGTTGATCCTCTCCTGCGATACCGCCGGGTCTGTATACAATACAGAAGTATGCCCGAAACCTCCCAACTGCACAAGCCTTGTAGCTTTTGCCAGCGCATCGTCAAAATCCTTCGCCCTGTACATAGCCAGTACGGTAGACAGCTTTTCGTGGGAGAATGGCTCGTCCAGCTCCACAGAACTAACTTCGCCTATCAGTATCTTCGTTTCTTCCGGCACAATAATACCCGCCAGCGCCGCTATCTTACAGGCAGACTGCCCCACAATGTTTGCATTAAGCACGCCATTAATAAGCAGCAACGCACCCACTTTGCTTACCTCATTTTTCTTCAGGATATAGGCGCCACGGTCTATGAACTCCTGCTTCATCTCTTCATACACCTTCTCCACTACTATCACGCTCTGTTCTGACGCGCAGATCATACCATTGTCAAACGTCTTTGAAAGCAGTATAGAGTTAGCTGCCATTTTGATGTGCGCAGTTTCATCCACAATAGTAGGCGTATTACCCGCCCCAACGCCAATAGCAGGCTTGCCGGAAGAATAAGCAGCTTTTACCATACCGGGACCACCGGTAGCCAGGATAAGATCCGCTTCGGCCATCACTACCTGAGACGCGTCTACGGAAGGATCTTCTATCCAGTCAATGATGTTCTTCGGTGCACCTGCTTTCACAGCCGCTTCCAGTATGATCTTTGCTGCCTCAATAGTAGCGTTCTTTGCCCGCGGGTGAGGAGAGAAAATGATACCATTGCGTGTCTTCAATGCTATCAATGCTTTGAATATAGCAGTAGATGTAGGATTGGTAGTCGGTACAACAGCAGCTATCACACCAATAGGCTCAGCTATTTTAGTAATACCGAATGCCTCGTCAGTCTCTATTACACCGCACGTTTTCTCATCTTTGTACTGGTTGTAGATGTACTCCGATGCAAAATGGTTCTTTGTAACTTTATCTTCAACCAGTCCCATACCCGTCTCTTCAACGGCCAGCTTTGCCAGATGTATACGTGCGTTATTCGCCGCTATGGCCGATTGCCGGAATATCTCGTCTACCTGTTCCTGGGTAAATGTGGAGAATTGTACCTGGGCCTTCCTGATCCTGTCTATTTTTTCGATGAGCTTTTTGGTATTTGTTTCCATGGTGAAGGAATTGGAAAATGTGAATCCAAACAAAAATTTCAGTGCAAAGAAAGAACTTCAGCACCAGCACAGATCATATCACAATCACTCTTTAATATGACGGTCAGCACATTCCCACCATCTGCCGCAATCTAACTTTGCATTGCTGTTTAAAGCTTCATCCATACTCTCAGAAATCCCTTTTAAGCAGCTCTCCTACGTTGAAACCTGCCGGAAAACTAAAAATGATAATCAAAAACTCAATAATATGAGAACAGACATCACAGCTATTCCCTTCAAAACCGGAGAATGGAATACCTCATTGAATGTATATGATTTCGTCCTGAAAAACATCCGCCCATACACAGGCAACGCTTCTTTTTTAACAGGATCTTCCCCCCGCACCAACCGCCTCTGGGAAAAGGTAAAGAAAGAACTGGCAAAAGAAAGGGCCAATAACGGTTGCCTGGCTATCGACACAGAAACGATCTCAAACATGACCGCATTCAAACCTGGATATATAGACAGGGAAAATGAAGTGATCGTAGGTTTACAAACAGACCAGCTCCTGAAAAGAGCCATGAAACCTTTCGGTGGCATCAAACTGGTAGAATCAGCAGTAAAAGAGCGGGGACAGACCGTTGCCACCAGGGTGACAGATATCTTCAACTATGCCAGGAACCATAACGAAGGCGTATTCAACGCCTACGACAGTGAAATAAGGGCCTTCCGTTCCAAACACCTGTTAACAGGCCTGCCGGATAACTACGCCCGCGGCCGGATCATCGGCGATTTCCGCCGGCTGGCCCTCTACGGCGCAGCCCAGCTCATTAAATTCAAAAAGACAGACCTGGCAGGGACAGGCGGCGAAATGACAGAACATAAAGTACGCCTCCGCGAAGAGATCAACACCCAGATCAATGCCCTGAAAGATATGGTGACAATGGCGGCAGAATATGGCTACAATGTGAACCGCCCGGCAGAGAATGCCACAGAAGCAGTGCAATGGGTATATTTCGCTTACCTGGCAGCTGTTAAAGAACAGGATGGTGCAGCCATGTCCCTCGGAAACGTTTCCTCTTTCCTGGACATCTACATTGAAAGAGACCTTCAAAGCGGATTGCTCACCGAAGAAGGCGCACAGGAACTGATAGACCAGTTTGTGATGAAACTCCGGCTGGTACGCCACTTGCGCCCGGCCTCCTACGATGAGATCTTTGGCGGCGATCCTACCTGGGTAACAGAAGCCATTGGCGGCACCCTGCACGACGGCCGTACCAAAGTGACCAAAACCTCCTTCCGCTTCCTGCAAACCCTCTACAACCTGGGAGCAGCGCCGGAACCAAACCTCACCGTCCTCTGGTCAGAACAACTGCCGGAAGGCTTCAAACAATTCTGCGCCCAGGCATCTATAGACACCTCCTCCATTCAATATGAGAACGACGACCTGATGAGGGACACCCGTGGCTCTGACGATTATGGCATTGCCTGCTGCGTTTCCTATCAGGAAATAGGCAAATCCATTCAACACTTCGGCGCCCGGGCCAACCTGCCCAAAGCATTGCTCATTGCACTGAACCAGGGTAAGGAAGAACTGGAAGGAACAGAACTGATCCGCAACATCCACGGACTGCCCGCCGGTCCGCTGGAATATGAAACAGTCCTGGGGGTGTTCAAACAGACCCTGCGCGAACTGGCACGGGTATACGCTAAAGCCATGTACATCATTCATTACATGCATGACAAGTACTACTACGAACGGGCTCAGATGGCACTGGTAGATACCGATCCGCATATTGACATCGCTTACGGCGCTGCCGGCATCTCCATCATCGCAGACTCCCTTTCTGCTATAAAGTATGCAAAAGTTACGCCCATAAGGGATGAAAGAGGACTAACGATCGACTTCAAAATAGAAGGCGATTTCCCCAAATACGGGAATGACGACGACCGTGCAGATAATATCGCCAAAGAGATCACCCGCTTCTTTATCGGCGAACTGCGCAAACACGCCACATACAAAAATTCTACTCCCACATTATCCCTGCTCACCATCACCTCCAACGTCATGTATGGTACCAACACCGGCGCCACTCCCGACGGACGTAAAGCCGGCGAGGCCTTTGCTCCCGGAGCCAATCCCATGCATGGCAGGGATTGTAACGGCGCCATTGCTTCCCTGAATTCCGTCTGCAAACTGGATTACAAGGATGCACAGGACGGGATCTCAAATACCTTCTCTATGGTGCCTAAATCACTGGGAGACAGCAGGGAGGAGCAGATCACTAACCTGGTTGCTACAATGGGCGGTTACTTTAACCAGCACGCCCATCATCTCAACGTGAATGTCCTGGATCGGGAAACATTGATGGATGCCTATGAGCACCCTGAGAACTATCCTCAGCTTACCATCCGTGTATCCGGCTATGCTGTGAATTTTGTCCGCCTGTCAAGGGCGCATCAGTTAGAAGTAATAACGCGCACTTTCCATGAAACAATGTAATGAGCTAAATAAGCCGGACTATGCTATACAGTCCGGCTTATCTCTTCGTATCCACTCGCTCGAAACCTTTGGTACACATGACGGTCCGGGAGTACGTATGGTAGTATTCGCACAGGGCTGCCAGTTCCGCTGTGTATATTGTCAGAACCCCGATACCCTCGATGTAAAAGGAGGGAGGATGATAGAGCTAAAGGAGCTGGTAGAAAAAGCAGTGAAACAAAAGGCCTATTTCGGTAAGTTAGGCGGTGTGACCGTTTCCGGTGGAGAGCCCCTGTTACAAAGGGATATACTCATTCCTTTTTTCAGGGCCCTGCACCATGAAGGCATCAACACCTGCCTCGACTCCAACGGGCGACTGAACGACGCCCATACCCGCCAGTTACTGGAACATACAGATCTCTTATTATTGGATGTTAAACATATTAACGACAGATGGCATCATCGATTGACTGGTCTCTCCAACAAAAACACGCTCAGCCTGGCAGCTTACCGGGAATCCACCGGCAAACGCATGTGGCTGCGTTATGTACTGGTGCCGGGATGGACAGATCAGCCTGAATACCTGGAAGAATGGGCGGAATATTTTACTGATTATAAGACAGTGGAGAGGGTAGAGATCATTCCCTTTCATCAGCTGGGAAGACATAAATGGGAATTGCTGAATATGGATTATCAGTTGAAGGATGTTCTTCCTCCTTCTGAAACGGTAAAACAAAAAGCACTGGAGATTTTTAAAGGCCGGTTTAAGAACGTTATTCTTAAATAGACATAAATTCCTTCTCAAATACCTGAAGCAAACTCAAAAAACCTGACCTGCCCGGATCTCCCTTTTACAGAAAAGCCGGCCGCAGGCCCCTCACAAAAAGATAGCGTTCGCCGAAGGCGAACGCTATCTTTTTGCAAAACTATTTAATCTGGTTAAACAACCGCCCCCACCTTATCTTCCCATGATTAAAACTCATCCATATAATCCACGCCTTCCCCACAAGATGATCCTCCGGCAAATACCCCCAATAACGCGAATCCATAGAATTATCCCTGTTATCTCCCATCACCCAGTAATAATTCATTTTAAACGTATAACTATCCGCTGCTTTTCCATTAATAAATAGCTGCCCGTTCTTCTCTTCCAGCGTATTATGCTCATAAGTCACAATAACCCTCCTGTAAAAAGGCAACGAAAGACTATCCAGCTTCACAGTAGCCCCTTTTTTAGGAATATACACAGGCCCGAAATTATTCGCATTCCACGGATAATGTTCTATATCATTCGGAAACATATTCGGATCCGGATTCCGCTCAAGAGCCGGTTCAATACTTTCTACATTCATATCTTTCACCTCTTTCACAGCGCCCGGAGTAAGATTATACGAAAACACACCTGCACGGACGCCCTGGTAATAATCCTGGTCTATCTGCAGCTCATTCAGCCGCATACTATTCAACGGATCTCCTGTTTTGGTCTGCACCCAGTATCTTTTCTCATAGTTTGCCGGTATATGGGCTTTCTCCCCGTTTACATATACCACACCATTCACTAATTTCAGGGAATCCCCTCCAATAGCCAGGCATCTCTTGATCCAGTTCTCCCGCTTATCTACCGGTCTCACTGTCAGCGGCGGATATTCAGCCAATGCTTCCTGCAGGCCCCTTGCCCGCACTGTAGTATAGTAATCTACATCCTTACCATCTGAATCTTTCAGAACAGTATCGCCCGCAGGGTAATTAAACACCACTACGTCATTGCGTTTTACATCAGTAAAACCCGGCCATCTCCTGTATTTCCACTGGATAGCTTCTGAATAGGCTTTCGTCTGTTTGGTAAGAGGGAGAGTATGATGAGTGAAAGGTACTGCAAGCGGCGTCATCGGCAGACGTGGACCGTAAGATATCTTGCTGACAAACAGGAAATCATTGACCAGTAATGTTTTCTCCATGGATGGAGTAGGTATAACGTAGGCTTCAAAGATGAACGTCCTGATAAGCGTGGCTGCTATAATAGCAAAAACTGCGGCATCTACCCATTCCCTCAATTTCGACTTCTTCTTTTTCTCGGTAGTTTTTCCCTTGCGGAATCTGAAATTCATTACTTTATATTGCTTTACTAACAAATTAAGGGAAATAAAGCAAAATTCAGTTTATTTTTTTAACTACTCTAAACCCCTGATTACTAAAAGAAGCGTGCGCATTCACCCTCCCTATTTCAACCGAATTAAAATAACTGCAGGAATGCTGACTACACCACCAGGAACCACCCCTGGCATGCACAGCTTTCTCATCTTTCAGATGCCCTTCGCAAAACTCGAACACGTTCCCGTACACATCATACAATCCAAAAGCATTAGGTTTAAAACTGGCAACAGGAGATGTATACATATACCCGTCCGTACTATCAGCCCGCAGATGATCATGCCCATGCCATACATTAGCATAAGTGGAGAGCTGTGAAGTATCTTCTCCCCAGAAGTAGGTGGTAGATGCTCCCGCCCGGGAAGCTATTTCCCATTCCTCAAAAGAAGGAAGCCTTACCCCGGCCCATTTACAATAAACCTGGATATCGGCATAACTGATACAGGTAACCGGATGATCCATTTTATCAGTTATGCCGCCCCGGCTAATGCCATTAGGATACTTCCAGCAGGCTGTACTATCTTCCAGCCACCGGAACTCTTCCAGTCCAGGCTCAAATACCATGGCATTATGCCGCCGTTCTGCATCGGTAACATACCCTGTAGCTGTTATGAAAGCGGCAAACAGCCTGTTAGTGACTTCAGTAGCGCCAATATAATAGCTGTTAACATGTACTTTACGCAACGGGTTGAGGTGATGACCTTTCCGTCCCACCTGGTAGTCACCCACCGGTATGCGCACAAACACCGTATCCGGCGGAGCGCCGAACGTCAGTAAACAGGAGAGCAGCGCAGTCAGCATCAGTTCATTGAATTAAAGAGCGCCATTGCCCGTTGAAAGATCAGATCTTCATTGGCTTTGTTATACTGCAGCCAGGCGCCATAGTTGCTGTTCGGCCCATAGAGCTTGGCGTAAGAGGTAGATTGTACGAAGGGCGGATATTTTACCCCGTTCATCAGCAGTAATAAAGTAGTGAGGATATCATGATCTTTGTAATCACGTTTGTAGAACTCTATCAGGAAAGGGATCATTTCCAGTCCGTTCACCTCAACTATTGCCATTTTATAATTGGCGCCCAGTCGCTTACTCCTGTTGGCAGATTCCTCGATGATAGCCAGTACAGAATCCCTGTTGCTCACCAGGAAATCTCTCTGCCTGATACTCCAGTTACCTTCTCCGAAAATATCCGGCAGCCGGGCAAATATCTTTTTATGCTCATCTATGATCGGCGGAGTGGCATCACAGTTCTGGCTATATGCTTCCGTGTGTATCATATGATAGGTGAACTTCTCCCGCAGGGAAAGGGTCAGGTAATCTTTAGGCCTGATAGCCTCTCCTTCACCTTCCTCCTCACCAACAGAAACAGCCTTGCTGATCATTGTTTTTACTTTTTCCAATCCATAGGGTGGGGTGGTCAGCTTCATGCGGTAGTCGTGATAAGCCTGGCTTTCAGGACTTGGCTCAGGCCATGGACCTTCTTCCTGGGCAAACGCCAGGACAGGAAGCAGGGTAACTGATAAAAGGACAGAGAATAGTTTCATAGTTCGAAAGTAATATTCCGCGCAAAGATAATATATAGAAAAGTCACTTTCTCCCCTAAAAAGATGGTCCGCCTCAGGCAGACCATCTGGAATAAAAGATCACAGGAACATCCCGCCAGACGCCTCGATCCGTTGTCCATTCACCCATTTGGCTTCCGGTGTACACAGGAACGCAACCACGCCTCCAATATCTTCCGCCTGACCAATACGTGGAATAGCTGTGACGCTTTTGATATGCTCCTGCAGCTGCGGAGAATTTTTCAACCTGCCACCGCTGAATTCCGTTGCAATAGCACCAGGCGCTACTACGTTAGCGTTGATACCACGATGTCCCAATTCTTTAGCAAGATACCTTGTAAGCACTTCCACTGCCCCCTTCATACTGCCATAAGCGCCTGAACCTGGAAATGAAACGCGTGTCAGTCCTGAAGAGATATTAACGATACCTCCGTCGTCATTGAGCAAAGGCAGTATTTTCTGTGTCAGAAAGAACACGCCTTTAAAATGCATGTTCAGTAATTCGTCAAAGTTCTCTTCTGTAGTCTCTGCAAACGAAGGGATAACCACATTGGCTCCTGCATTGTTAACGAGATAGTCGATTTTATCAGTGTTAAATGTACCGCCTAATGTAGTTGTCAGGCCAGCTATAAATGTGTCAAAGCTTTTAATATCGCCAACATTCAGCTGCAATGCAGCAGCTTTCTGTCCCAGGTTTTCAACTTCAGCTACAACAGCTAAAGCTTCGTCTTTCCTGCTGTTGTAAGTGATGACCACATCCAGCCCCTTTTTAGCGATGTTTATCGCCATATCCCTGCCTAATCCGCGGCTACCGCCTGTTATGAATGCTATTCTACTTTTTGCTTGTGTCATTTCATTAAAATTTTATGACACAAAGTTGAGTCAAAAACAGGGTTCAGCATTTGCGAGCATCAAACTAGTGTTTGCAAAATTCAAACCTGGGTTATTGGGTACGAAAAGCAGCGGGGGAGAAGGTGGTTTGTTTTTTAAAGAAGTTGGAGAAGTGAGCTACTTCCTCAAAGCCCAGGCAATAAGCTATTTCAGAAATATTCCACTGGGTTTGTTTCAGCAGTATCTTGGCTTCCTGTATGATCCTGTTGCCAATAATATCCGTTGTGGTCTTACCGATTGTTTCTTTAAGCGCCCTGTTAAGATAGTTCACATGGACAGACAGCCTTTCTGCATAGTCTTTGGCTGTGCGCAGACTTATTCTTTGATGATGGGATTCAATAGGGAACTGGCGTTCCAGCAATTCTATAAACAACGAAGATACCCGGGCTGTACCACTATGAGCCGAATGGTGGGCAGTAACGGGTTGTAGCTTTTGTCCGTAGTGGATCAGCTCTAAAACATAGTTACGTATCAGGTCATACTTATAGAGATAATCAGAAGCTATCTCTTTATGCATTTTTAAAAAGATGGCTTCTATTTCCCTAGCTTCTTCATCAGATAACTGGAAAACAGGGTATCCGCCTGTTTTAAAGATAGGAAGATCGTCTAATACCACCCCGCTTTTAGCCTGTATAAGGAAGTCATCGGTAAATATGCAAAAATGTCCGGATTGCTTCAGGTCCTGCGGAAGCCAGTGATATGGTATCCGGGGAGTTGCAAATAAAAGCCCGTTTTTAGGAATATCAATCACCTTATCAGCATATTCGGCCCTGTTATGCCCGCCAATCAGGCTTATTTTATAATAAGCCCTTCTGTTATAAGGCATTGGTACTTTACCTGTTTCCATGAACTGGTTAAATATCTCTGCCGTATTAAACACATTAAAATGACCTATCTCCTTCGATATGCCAGACGGAAGCAAATCACTTAAATCCTTCTGCTTATGTTTGGCCAGTGCACTATAAAAGTCCTCTATCGTCTTTGACTTCATATATCTGATATTTGCAAAAATCAAATGCAGAACAAAGGTATTAAATTCCAACCGGCTCAAAAATGGTCCGGTAAAACGGACCATTTTTAAACAACCACCCTTATTTAACATTTCTTTGGTCTATAAAAACTGCCTGTTTACATATACTTTCAGTGAATTGGTATAAAAGACACCATCACTACATCTCTTTCTCCCTCAACCCTATATTTTTTATCTGGACAACTAAGCTATTTTGGCGGTATGAAAAGAATACCAGCTATTTTCACGCATATACTCTTCCTTGCAGGATTCCTCAGTTTCCCTCTTCTGCTGATGCCACCACTGACAGCACATAAACAGTTCAACGATGCGGGCCAGCTATTCCGCTCCGTTATACTAACTAACTTCTTAGCCGCCTCTGCATACTATCTGAACTATTACTATCTCATCCCTTCATTTAACACCAAACGGAAATACAAAGCCTATACAGTCTCATTACTGTTGATAGCAGCAGTCATTCTCCTGGTACCTGTACTATGCAATTTCATTATGAGCAGACTGCATATACCGTTCCCCTTTGTCAATTCATTAAGAGCGCCTTTGCCTTCCTTACTGATGACAGCCATGGCCCTGATGCTATCTTTCATCTTACATAAGAACAACGAATGGAAACAGGCCCAGCGTGACAAAATGGAAATGGAAATGCAGAAGAACGCAGCAGAGGTCTCACTATTGAGAAACCAGGTAAACCCTCACTTTTTCTTTAACATGCTGAATGGCATCTATTCAATGGCCATCCGCCAATCAACAGAAACTCCGGCAGCCGTATTGCAGCTTTCACAACTAATGCGGTACGTACTGTATGAAAGTGAGGGGGAAAGAGTACCTCTTGAAAAAGAGATCGAATATATGTCCGGATATGTAAAAATGCAGCATATGAGGTTAAGTGGAAATAACACCGTGAACTTTGAAGTAAGGAACACCTCATCCGGACTAACCATCGCACCTTTACTTATGATACCTTTTATAGAAAACTGCTTCAAATATGGTACATCCGGTAATCATGATACGAAGATGAACATTTCCCTTGATTGCAACGGTAAAAGGCTCCTCTTTTCATCAAATAATACGATCATACCAGGCAAGATAGACCCGGACCATAAAGGAATTGGAATCAATAATGTAAAACGGAGACTGGAACTTATTTACCCTGACCGCTACTCCCTTTCCATCAGGGAGAACGAACATGAATTTGCTGTACACCTTGAAATGGAACTATAAAGATGTTACACTGTATTGCTATAGACGATGAACCACTCGCACTCCAGGTCATCAAAGCCTACACTGATCCGCTGGACAATATAAAGCTGCTGAATACCTTTACAGGTACGCAGAAAGCAGAAGAATACCTGGCTGCTAATGAAGTCGATCTCATTTTCCTTGATATCGAAATGACAGATATCGACGGACTTTCCTTTTACAGATCCCTCAGCAGAAAGCCTATGGTTATATTCACTACTGCCTATAGCCATTATGCTGTACAGGGTTTTGAAGTAGCAGCTTTGGACTACCTTGTAAAACCCATTTCGGCAGAACGTTTCCTGCAGGCAGTATTCAAGGCTTGCCAGTACAAAGCATTCCGTAAGCATACCGGGGAAGAAAACACTTCTTTCCTGAATGTCAGATCGGAATACCAGTCCAAGAAGATCCTGTTGTCAGATATAACGTACATAGAAGGACTTAACAACCATGTAAAGATCCATACCTGTCATAGCCACAAACCTATCTTTTCAATGATGTCTATGAAGGAAATACTGAACAGGTTACCTCAGCAGAAGTTCCTTCGCATACACAGATCATATATCATCAACCTGTCAAAGATAACCTCTTACAACAGCCGTTACATAGTTATTTCCGGCACACAGCTGCCCATAGGCGATACCTATCGTAACCAGGCCCGGCAGCTGTCAGTTCAGGTGGGCGGTTCTCCATTATTATAGGCCGGTTCTCCCGTTTATTTTCTGTCTGATCATACGGGAAGATAACTTCGTCAGCAAATTATAACACGCATATTCCTGTTGGTGTATTGCCTGCCAGACGCCTGGGGAATGCTGTAAATATTTGCTATGAAATTTTTAGTACCATCGCTTGTTTTAGTATTGATTTTCTGCAACGTATCAGCCCAGCGCTTTTCACTGCCACAACCTCCGGCCAATGGCATGCAGAAGATACTGGTAGAAGTGAATAGTAAAACAGGTGCGAAGGATACCATCAGGCAGGGAGATTTTATCAAATTATGGTTTCGGTCCGATAGGAAGAGACAAATGGAACAACCGCTTGTCAGAACAGATTTTAATCGTCATACCTATTATGTAGAATCTGCTTTAATTGCAATAACAGACAGCGAACTGGTATTCATGAAACGGCCTCCTTTCATGCCTATTCCCATCCCTATACCTTTACCTTCTGTTGATTTTGATACAGTATCGATCCGGAATATTACTTCATTCCGCTCGCTCAACAGGAGTGTAGATGGCGCTGTGAAAGGGGCCGTCATGATGCCGACAATGTCCTTCATGCCCGAATATTTTACAACTTTCCCCGGCATGCTCTTCATGATGCCTTCCATGCAGATAGGTACAACCTTCTTCGGGGATGCGGTGTTCAGGTTCCATAAGATGAACCGCCATAATTCAAAATACAGCCTTACCATCGGAGAAATGCCGGCTGATACTATGTACTATATCAGGCGACGAAAAATGATGAGCGAAAGTGACTACGAATGGGAGATAGAGAGATTTGAACGTTACACTAAAATGTATACAAAGATCCGCAGAGACCTTTCAGATCAGCTGCTGGATGAGTTCCTGGGCAATCGCATCACCAGTATCACGCTGGGAGGCACGTTCATTCCCGGATATAGTAAAAGCGCAGAAGATATAAAGACCAGGGTTGACATTTCAGACCGGAAATTCTTTTTCGGATTGTCTTCAGAACGTTTCATTTCGCAGAAGCATCGTATAGGTATCGAAATACAAATGAACAGGACGGAGAAATTCATGTCTGTTACCGGCTCTACATCTGCACAGATCTCCGCATCTTCCGGCATGATCCTGTCCAACTTCGCCTATATCAAATTCGGCCTCGGCGGATTATACAGCCCGGCTTACAAAGCAAGATTGCGGCTCAGGATAACCGAACTGGATGCTGAAGCAGAGAGGGCAGAGGGGGATGAAATGGAACAGGGAGCTATCCTTTCCAGGAGAAGCTTTACCCGTACTAAACTGGCGGCAGAGCCCAAGCCCTACTTCATGTTCGGAGCGGGAGCCGTAAACACCACCCTGTTCAAAATAAAAGGTACTATGAGCAACGGAATAAATTCTACCGACTACTCCCAGCAGAAATTTGCATTGGAAACGGGGATGGGACTATTTACACGTCTCGGTAAAAGACTCACCTACGACATATCTGCAAAATACATCTGGAGCCCCGCCTATACTCCCTCCATCGGAGGATTGAACAGCTACAGCGGCTTTAGGTTCCAGGTCAACATTGGTTACATGTCCGGCTCCAGCTTTGCACGAATGAGAAGGGTCCTGAAATCAATATCTACCAACAAGGATTAATATACTTTACTCGCACAACGCACCTGCAAAATTCTTTGTGCCATACGCCTTCAGCAATTTATCAGCTGTAGCCAGCTTTTTAGTTGCTTCTGCATCAGCAGCTATTACCTTCTGATCTTCCATATACTTCACCACTTCATTACCTTTCACATATACACGATGCTCTATCTTCGATTCCTGCCCATCGGCAGAGCTGCCAACAGCTTTCTCATAGCAGAAGATCAATTTCCCGGACTGGTAATAAAATTCCGTTGTCCAGCTGCCATCTCCCATACTTCCGGATTCAACGACCTTCACAATTTCCTTCTTGTCAAAGAAATATTGAACGTTTCCTCCTTCAACACATCCTTCAGATTCATATTTAAACTGCTCTTTGTTTAATGGCAGGGCATTAATCCTTTTAAACTCCGTCCGGATGGCTGTAACAACTTCTTCATTGGATTTTACAGGCTTCTGTTGGGCACTTGCATTAATAGATATCAGGGATGTAACAACTGTTGATAAGAAAAAGATACGGATCATTTTGGTAAAAAATATTAAGGTGTGAATATATGAAATTTTGTAATATCTTATCTGCCTTTCAACAATAAGCCAATGGCAGCCAAAGTTAGAGTTGGTATTTATCCGTGAGCTAATCATATACATCAGTTTGAGCTTTGGCTATGATAAGCTAATATTATTAGTACAACATCTAAAGGATAGCTTTGAGACGCGCTTAATAAGCAGCCCCCAAAGTATGAACAACAAGAGCTGCCGAATATCTGCGACTCTTGTTGTTTATACTTATCATGGTTTATTTAATTTCTCCTTCTCCTAAAGTATCTCGTCCTTCATCAAAAGTGAATTTGATTCCAGATTTAAAATAATTATCGTCTATCATACCTTTTATAAAGGTAATCTCGACATCTCCTTTGGATCCAGGAGAAAAGGAACTGGTTCCCATGAGCTTAATGCTACCTGATATCTTCGTCTTAGCATTAGGAAAATTGAATAAAGGTCTATAACCACTAATGAAAGGTGTTTTTCTCGATTTTTCATTTGAGAACAATACTATTGTTGCCAAAACTTTAATAAGTTCTACCATCCTGAAGAATTAAAAGGGTTTGTTGGACGAGGTGAAAAATTCAAAGGTTTTACAAAATTAATTTTAGGTAATTGATTAGTGGGTACGGATATTGCAGGCATGCCATCAGCTTCAAATCGTGTTATAGCTTTCATTACCGCACTAGGTACCCTTGCTTGTATAATTGTATTAGGAGATTGATCAAATGCAAAATTCGCTTTTCCAAACTGTGCAGCATCGGAAGAGGATGTTGCGAATAATTTTCCGGTCTCATATGTACCTGGAGCCATACTTAACCTTCCTGTTTCTGATATGCTGGTTAGCTCTGCACCGGAGACTGCTCTATAAAGAGTTGTTGAGTTAGCTATCTCTATGCCACTTTTTATCAAACCAGCCCCTTTGCTTGCTACTACAGTTTCGCCAAATTTTTCTACACCATATCCTACGTCATGCCCTATTTGATCACTTGTTTTATTAGGAATATCAGTTACATAATTCACCGTATTACCTATCATTTGGGCCCTGGTATTTACAGTTCCTTCATCCACATTAAAGGGAGAAATTACCGAAATTCCATCTAATGTTTTACCCCAACCATCAGCAGTCCCTAGACTTTTAAACCATTGTCCTGTAGAGCTTACTCCATCTTTTATCCCCTCCCAGGCATTTCTCCAAAAACCAGCCCCTTGTATAGTAGTATCGCCTAAAAAGTCACTATATTTAATAGGATTATTATCCATTATGGCATATGGGGATACTGCGTTATTGGGCTTCGGGTCTATCTGTCACCATCTTCCTAGCTGCGGGTCGAGATTTCGGTAATGAGCTTCATAAGAGTATAAGTCTAGGTCACTATTTAATTCGATACCATTAAACTTATTTCTATTGACTGGGTAAGTGATACTTCTAAGCGCATTCGCACTAATCCCCGCCATCGTAAGTCCGTACGGATAATAATTACCGTCTCCGACCAGTAATCTTCAAAGAACTGCTAATAGTCCCTAAAATAAGGTTTCCTTTTTCAATTGAACAAAAAATCGCATGGGTGAAGATAAGGGGGACCGCGGACGCGCCAAGATAGTACTAACGTTGAAGAGTATTACTGTCGCCGCTGTTCGCGGCAGGTCATGTTCTATCGTTCAGTAATCAGGGCTCTACTGTCTGGCAGCTATAATCTGCCGCTTAATAGGATTCCCGCCGCCACCGACCGCCATTCCGCCCTGGCCGCTATGGTGAGAGTGCACAGCGAAGCGAAGCACGGAGCCATAGCAGGCCGCTAGACCATGTTAATAGCCGGGAGCGAAGCGGGCGGCAGATAATAAGATAAGGCCAGGGCGGTTGGCAGGTGGCGGACGCATAACGGGCAGCGCAGGGATGGCGGTCACCAGTAAGCACCTGGCATAACAGGATACAGCCATACCGGGAGCTGCCCGATCGGAGCACGACGCAGAGCAAAACCGTGACAGGCACGCCCGCGTCAGCGGGATGCCTGGCGCGGTTTTTTGGGGAGGCCGTGCGCAGGGAGACTGCTTGGCCTGATTTACTTGTTGATGCTGAGGACAGGTATCAAGATAGGTACGAGGACCTTCTGATCCGTAGTCAGATGCTCTTTTATATACATTACGATAGTACGACAGACTCTGACTCTGTTTGTCTTGGAACGGGTTGGGAACAGCATGTTCGTGCGGAAGAAGAGATTCGAACTGCCGGTTCGATATTGTCCAGTAAGGCATGCGAGATGGACTGCATTTTCCACATGAGCTTTGTCTTTGGGTTTTCTCACTCTTGCCGTGATTAAGGCAGTGTTATTATGAACTGTCCACTACTCAAGTAATTCATTCAAGGATGGTTCATACAGACTTGGTTTTATCACAGCCTGCTTCATATTGTCACACTTTATATATTTGGGAACGCCACAGAAATACCTTAAGCAGCTATTTAGCGCTTTAACAAGCTGAGGCAAGGTAGCGTCAGCCAAAGCCATGACATACGTATATCCGCTATAAGGAAGGATGGCAACAAATACTACGCAGTCGACCAGTTCTCTGGTTTCAGGTCGCACATAAGACATCTTATCTCCGGCAAAGTCAATCTGAAGAATTTCACCTACTCGATGTTCCTGGTACATACTTACTCCCTTTAGAACCAACTGCTGGTCCAACAAGCCACAGAATTTGGTGTATCCATAACAATCAGGATAAACCTTTTTGTACTCTTTGAGCAACAGTTGTCGTATAACCCCTCTTTTTTCAAGCTCATTTAGAAAGTATTCCTTTCTTGACATAAAGTCTATAAGCCTAGGATCCTCAGCAGTGGCCGGTCGAGGTTGCAATGCCGCAGCAAGGTCACCATCACTCAGCCTGAGCAAATCTTCATAGTTCCTCCCAGTGGCTTCAATCCTCTTGTGATATACGGATACAGTCTCCCTGTTTAAATCCAATTCAATGGCAATGTTACGCATCGAAAACTCGCGTTGCAGCAACTGTAACAGTCTTCTTAATATTAACATGTTAATGAATTTATTGGGCATACAATTCGTTAATAATTATTTATTAATCAACGAATTAATAAAATATATACTATTAAATAGCTTTATAGCCTAAATGAATATCTGCTGGCTGGAAATGATATGAAACTATTGGCTGGTTTTGCTGTGAAATAAATAGATGGACTTAATGCGGAAAAATTGGCTGGGTTTGAGAAAAATCTGAACAATCGCTAATTCTTTTAGCAATTGTGGCTGGGTTTCACGCGAAAAGTTTGGCTGGTTTTGCTATGGTACGTGGCTGGTTTTGATATGAAATACTCATTTAATCACTACCTATTGGTCGCAAATGTAACATATCCATCTTTACAAACCAAGCTTTATAGGTTTTGATTAATACTTATAGGTAGAGTGTTTTTGTAAAAACCCATTAAAACGGGTCTGTTTCAATACGTTTCAGTATGACAATAGGCGAACATGTTATGCTGCTGCGCAAGCAAAAGGGCTTATCCCAAGCCGATCTTGGTAAACAGATCGGTACTTCCGGTGATATTATCGGCGGTTATGAGCGTAACATCATGACCCCATCCATTGAGGTGATTATTAAAATTGCAGACGCCCTAGCTGTATCCATTGATTACCTGGTTGGTAAAACCAACCTGGTGTTGGATCAGGATACCTTAAAACGCCTGGAAGATATTAATGCCTTACCGGGTGAGGCTAAAGACTATATCCTTAACCATATCGATATTATGATCAGGGATTTTAAAAACAAGAAGACGGATAGCCATAAATGAAAAAGCCGCAAGCTCAATGCCTGCGGCTTATGCTTAATGATCAGTCGGATTATCTATTGATTTGTAGGTGCCTGGTTCTCACTTATTACCCTCAATACACTTGCCAGTCTATCTAAATCACTGTATGAATGAATCTCATGATTTTCTATTGATTGCTTTAAATAACTGACATCTTCCACCAAAGAGGCTACCCCTGGTTTGGGGGCATGATCAAAATTTTGCCATTCGTCTGTAGTGATTATCCAATATTCATCTTTGATAAAGTGAATTTCCTCGAATTTATCAAAAGTCAATTTTTTCAATACTAATTCAAATAGCACTTCGATTTCTTTTCTACTAATTCGCATCAGTTCAATTATTTAATCTTTTATCAATATTTTTAATTTGTTGTTTAACTTCCTGCAATTGCTGCTTAGTTTGTTTAAGCTGAGCTTCTGCTTTATTTAACTCACCTTTATTCTTAGCAATTTGTTTCTCCAAAGACTTAGCTCTTCCTTCAATTATTTGCTGCCGTTGCTCTGGTGTTTTGTCTTTAAGTATTCCCTTATTGTCATGTGCATCCGGATTAGCTTTATAATCCTCTAGCTTTTGTTCATGCTCTTTTACATTCTTTTCGAGAGAGTTTCTGGAACGCTCAAGTTGATTACTTTTTGTCTCTAAGTCTTTAGCTTTGTCATTAAGTTCGTTGCGTGCTTCCTCCAGAGTGCTTTGCATTCTTCTTACGTCACTTTGAGGTATCGTAATATGCGGAACGAACGTCGTCTGACTGCCAGCGCCCAGCTGACTCCAATCAAGATCCCTTAATTTGTCGGCTGCTTTATAGATAACAGCAGTAATACCCGTTGCTGCACCTAACGCCGCTAAACCTTCGACAACAGTAGGAAGAACAACAGGTATACACCACGGGCATTTACCATCAGGATCATTATAACGTACCGGGTTATTATAAGCGAACTGATAAGGAGTTAACATTTCCTGGGTGCCTACTTCACCCCAGGGGTCTATCTGCTGGAACCTTCCTATCTGCTGATCATATGTCCTTGCATTGAAGTCTGTCCATTCAAGACCTGCCCCATCTCCGAACTCCTTACTTTGTAACTCATTGCCGTTATATTTCCTGCGATTCTCCGGATAGGTCAAGCCTTTAAGAGCATTGCTACTAATCCCCGCCATCGTCAACCCAAACGGATAATAATGTGTCTCCTCCAACAGCGGCCCACTATTATGCACAACAACCAGATTATCAAAAAACACATCCTCACCACTCTCATTACTGGTGTAAATATATAAAAATCCGCTTTTCCTGATAACCGCTTTATCAGCAGACAATGTCTGCAGCTCATCCGGGCTTCCCTGTACCTGTCTAACCCCGCTATTCTCACTAACCATCTGGAACTGATCATCAAACAGCGCAAAATTGAGATACGCTTTCGGCTTGTCACTCAGATTCTGAGACGGATCGGAAGTCTTTAGCGCTGTATAATCACTACTTGTGAAATTGTTTGCAATAGGGGAGTTGCTTCCGGTTGCAGCATGGGCGCCATCGCTTACATCTCTACCACTAAACGCCGAAACAATCGCTGCCAGCATATTATCTGGAGTAGTATTGGATGTACTGGTTCCTGTGCTCTTATAAAAGGCTTTTACCCCTAGTTGAATAGTATCTCCTGCCATTACCCTCAACACAAGAGACGGCCCTATTTTAGCGCCATTCACAGCATTGAGACGGGAAACATACGCGTTAAGATTCGTAGTCGCGTCAGCCGGATAGCCTGATGGCAAAGCAGAGCGGGTAGCATCTATGTTACTGAACAAGGCATTTTCCTTCTCTGTAGCAGCAGTCTCCATAGTAGCGGCGTAAACACTGGTATCTGTCTGAGTGCCTAAGACAACCCTGATATTGCCGAGATGGTCCTTCTCAAAATAGTCATAGGCATAATGTACCGGCTGACCAGATTTATACACCGGGCGGATGCGGCCTTCCTCATGACCGGTAAATTCAAGGGTGTCTTGTTTGTATACAAAACCAGACACGTAATCAGTAGTGGTTGTTTTAGAAGGAGTTACAGTATTGTCTGTTACTGTTTTCTTCAGTTTATTACCCGCAGCATCATATTGATAGCTAATGACGCCCTTACCGGTAATGGTAATCTGCGACGGAAGATTCAGATGATTGTAGACAATAGAACTTATTCCCTTATTCTGATCACTTACCAGGTTGCCATTTACATCGTAGCTATAGTCATTCCCGGTATTAGTACCCTTGTTAAAATCCCCCAGTTTGGCAGTAGCCGTACTGCTTGGATCTGCTACCGTCAACAACTTATTACTTTTATCCTGGTAAGAATAACTAAGCTGATCGATAGTAGTGATACCGGTGCCAACCATACCTTTCTGCGTCATGGAATTAATATTGCCATTGGCATCATACAGTAGGTTACTCACTGAAAAATCTACTTTATCCTTAGTCCAGGCAGTACTTCCACTGTTCTGCTGCGTAAAATCAGCTACTGTAAGACGATTAACCTTATCATAGTTATAACCATAAGCCCGGCTGATCCCATCGCCTTTAGCCTTCCATTTAATACCAGCTATATTCCCGTTATATTGGTTAGTAGTAAAGCCCTGATCATAACTCAGCTCCTGCCCAAACCAGTTAAAACTGGCACCGGGATTATTCACATAGGCCTTGTTAATACCGGACACCCAGCCACGGATATTATAAGTATATGTTACAGTATCCAGCTGAGTATTGCCTCCGGTTATACCGAGCCGCTTCTGTTTTAGCTGTCCCAATTCATCATAACTATTAGCTGATACAATCTGCTCTGCTTCCTCATTTATCTTCTTTTTCACCTGGACCAATCTGCCTGCAGCATCATACAAATTAGTTGCAAGCACCTTGATCTCTGGTGTCAGTATACTCCGGGGATTCCTGTGACTTACATAAGAGCTTAATACTTTTCCATTAAAATCGTAAAGGCTTGTCACTACATCACGTCCCCCAACACTATTTTCGCTAACCACCTGGATAGTACGCCCTTTATCATTGTAATAGGAACTGGTAGTTAACCACTGATCTGTTCCCAGAACTCGTACCTTTGAACCGGTAACGAGCCCATTGGTCATAGTGCTTGGTGCGCCTGGCAATGCCTCAGCATAAGGATTGCTGCCAGCTTGTGGTTTGCTGATATCGCTGTTCTCAAAAGGAAGTTTGCCGGCATAATCATATTTATCATAGTAGGTATATGTCAGCGGGGTTAGATCGGTAGAAGAAATACCTGGCAACGGATTAGTGGCAATTGTTGTTGTAGATCCCGATGTGCCACCGGGTTGAATATTTGCATCAAAAGTTGCGTTTTCACCAGAATCAAATCTCCCGGAAAAATTTATACTGTTTGTGGCTATAAACTGACTTTCTCCTGCATATTGACTAACATACAGGTCCGGTTGAGCAGGAAAATTATAGGTAATTGTCCCACCGGAAGTGGCAGTATCCATGCTCTGCTGCAGCGTTTCCCTGGTGCTGGATGATCTGTAGATGGCCGTCATTACCGGCCGGTTCAGCTCATCATAAAATGTAACTAACCATTCAGGTGTGGACTTGGAACGCTGTACAACATCCTGTGTGAATACCAGCCTGTCCCGTACATCATATACCATATGAACAGGACCAGCGCCCGGTACCTGCTTTACTACCATCCTGTTACGTTTATCGTACTGATAGCTGAAACAAAGTTCAGCCGCAACATCTGTTCCTATTGTCCAGTTACCCGCAATCAACTGCACTGCTTTGGGAGGGATCACAAATACAAGATTTCCCAGATCATCATACACATAATAAGTACATAACCATCCCACATGCGCAGTACCGGGAGAAATTGCCAGCTGAGATTTCTTCATGATCACTTTCCCTTCCTTATCCTTATACTCAACTACCTGGTTGCCTGCTTCATCAGTGGAGACATTCTTATACAACTGATTGGCTGCATAAATATCTGTACTTGTCGGAACTTGGGTCGCCATTTTCCATATACGCACAGAATCGTATGCTGTGTTAACCAGGTACTGATTCGTTACCGGTTTGTTGCCTCCTCCCAGCGCCCAGCTATTTCCCGAAGCATAAGCCTTCAGGACCCTGTTCAACGGAGACGCTTCATATTCCGTCTGACTGTAATAAACATTCTCCCCCGCTACACCAGGATTAAGATTATTATCCTGGTAAAAAGACTTTTGCGCAACAAAAGGATTTGTTTTAAACCTTCCGTCATTGTTATTATCAGACTGCTGAACATAAGGGAGATACTTGTATTGCTCTCTTCCATAGATATCATAGACAAGCGGAACTACAAGATCACGCCCCTGCGGACTGATCCCTTTCTGAACCGTTTGCAGCGGCCGGCCAAGACCATCAAGATACTGTGTCGCCTGCTTTACTTCAGACAGTGTACGGCTCTCCGATATAACAACATTAACATCAGATGTAGGCATACTGGGCTCCCAGGTCCGTACATAATTGATAAGAGTATTGCTATAAGCTGATGGCATAGCAACAGGAGTCGCGTTTACTTTAGGTGTGTTTTCCGGCGTATTCTGTGCATTGGCATAGTGGACAAAAAAACACAGCAATACTAATATTGAATATTTTCTCATTTTCTCTACTGGGGATTATTGATTATAGGGCCTTGGTATTCGTAATCAAAATGCTTGATCACATTGCCATCCTGGTCTTTTACCGTCACCAATCGCTTCAGGTTATCGTATTGATAATAGGTAGTTCTGCCTGCCGGGTCAGTCTCACTGGTAACACCTATCTGTTGAGAATAAGTATAAGTATATACCTGGGCGGAGCCAGCCAATGCTACCCTTATTTTATTGATCTCATCCCGCAATACCTGGTCTGATACCGGATCATACAGTACTGAGGAATTAACCAGCCCAGCAACTGCACTATAGGTAGTACCTACAATTCTTGCTACAGGATATTCATTACGATATCCCCAGAGATAAACTTCATGTACATCACTTGATTTAGCTTGTTCCTGCAGATTCCCATCGGCATCATAGCGAATATATTGTAGCCTGTTCTCAATAGGGTTGTTACCATTTATCAGGTCCTTAGAGGCAGGGACAATCAGCCCATTGAAAAAATCAAAATTGTTTTTCTCTCTGTAGGTCTGGGCACTGTTTCGGGTCACAACCGTTTCTATCCTTTGACCCAGCATATTCTTAGCAAGCATACTATCGTATACTGCAGTACCCGAAAAGCTGTTGGCATATTTATATGTTTTCGATAGAACGGAGAGATCACTGTTCGTAGACGTCTCGTTAATCAACTGCAGGTTAGTGGTGTCATACTGATAGGTAGTCTTTGATACCAGTGCATTGCCGTTAACGTCATATGTCGTATCTGTTTTCGATGTGAGTACCGGCCAGAACTGGTAAATTTTATACATGGTGCTCATAAAACTCCAGTGACTATTTTCCGGGCAGGGTGTAGAGGGATAAGCATCAGATTTACGGATACCTATTTTGGCCGCCCATATCCATTTATAATTGGGAGCTCCCGCTGTATTATTAAAATCATATTCATTAGTGGTAGCCTGTAAAATATTACCGGCAGCATTATATACCTTATGCCCCAACAACAATCCTCGCAGGTCTTCCTTGCTGGTTTTCGGCGCATATGGATAACCATTACCTCCTTCATCATAAAGACCCGTAATGGAGTAAAAGAAATCCTCACGGCCATTTTCCCCATTCTCTCCATTCAGTATACTTACTTTGGAATATCCTACCGGAGAGCCTTGTGTTCGCCCCAGTGAATTGAGGGAAGTAGAATACCTGGTAAAGTAAGGAAGGTCTCCATTTTTATAAGACAATGGGCTGCCTCCTTCTGAAGTGGAAACATTACAATAATATGCTGTATACGTTACATCTTCATATTTAGGATAATCAAGTAACACCCCGGAAGAGATACTGTCATTCAGCATGTATCTGTATCTTTTTACGACATCATTACTGTGATTGATCCCGTCATATAGAGTAACCCTTTTGATTCTGTTACCTCCGGCCATTTTACTGTATACAGTTGAAGCAAGGTAAGGCTCATATTTCTTATAGGCTACACTGATCCTTGCCTGTTCAGTAGCCTTTTCCCTGCTGGCCACGAGATAATACTTCTTTCCCTTGTCAAAAACAAGCGGAAGCGTAAGTGTCTGGTTGTGAGAATCGCCGGCGCTCACTTTAAGGTTCCAGTTCTCATCATAAATGTATACATCGGCAAGTGCATCGCCTGTTATTTGCCCTTTTACGAAGTAAGTTATGGTAGGCTTTTGCCCGGGTGAGTTCGGCATAATGAATTCTGTAGTATCGGCAGCCTTTGCAGGAGTGGAGCCAAGAAGAAGTGTATTTGCACTGACTGAAGTATTCACTACTGAAGAATCTATATGCTGTAGGGTATACTCGTAATTCGCATTATAATAGGAATACCTGTGCGGCTCATAATCAAATGTAACTGTCCCACCGGTAGGGTATGTTATGGTCTTTAACAGCCCTTTTTGCATGTAAACAGAATCTGGTCCCCTGTCGGCGCCTGCAATCACATTCCCCGCATTATCATCATAGGCTGGCACCATTGTACTGTTATTCTTGCCATTGTAATATCCCCAATGGTCCTGTGAAAAGGATTTCTTTGATGGTAAAGCTTCCGGGTCTATATAAGAGAAAATATATTTCAATGTATCTGTGCCACCGGTTTCATAGAATGACGATAACAACAACCTTTTTTTCAGCGGATCGGTAGCTGTGCTGTTTGTATAGTTCTGGTTAAAAACAATACTTTTATATAAAGTAAACCCCGTATTTACTGCCGAATAAATATCCATACCACTGATGCGATACTTATTACCTGAATTGACATCCTGGCGGTCAGCAGTAATTGTAAACTGTATCTTTCCTCCATTATATACGATAGAATTCAGCACATATGTACTCAATGTCTGATAATTCAATGTATAGCTTTCCCGGTGAGTATCCATCTGAGCCCCACCTGGACAGGGGCCGGCATCCTGCTCTTCAAACAGATCATAAATAGTATAGGAAGGGATGCCATCCTCATAGGTATAGCTGACAGGAGAATAATTAAAGCTGATACTATCCCGTAAGTTTGCTGATACTATCCTGGTCAGGAACCAGGCTGATTTCCCGGCATTGATGCTGCCACCGCCATCTCCCGGATAGGTTTCAGAACTGGTAGAAGAGTTTTCAATAGTGCTGAACTCATATCGCGTACCATCTTCAATAATGATAGTAAAGCCGGAAGATTGATTACCGAGCACTTTCCATGCCTTGAAAGGCGAAAAAAAGACTGCTCCGTTCTTATCAAAGAACATCTTCGCCGAATTCCCACTAAAGTTCAGGAAATAAACGTCCGGCGCCATATCCATACGGCCTTCTCCAATATCCTTTTTATCACAGGTAGTGATAGTATTTAACCAGTTGGTAGGGTCGGTGTCTGTCCACAATGGAAGATTAGTTGACTGAGCGGCGGATGTATACCCCGGTGTTGTAGTCATCTCGTCGTTTTTCCCCATAGCAGATCTGCTGATAGCGCCACCCATAGAAATATCCCAGCCAAGCCCTGCCCAGTTTCCTTCCTGGTCTAGAGGAATACCAGCACCGCCTGTATAATTCAGGGAAATATTATGTGTCAGCTCACCGCTCTTAATAGAGAATAATGGAAAATTGATTTGCGCATTTCCACTGTAAGTGCTCACAGGTATATCTGCAACTTTTACCATCTCACTGGCATTAGAAGAAGGTTTATACACTGTCGTGGGTGCAGTAATGTCAAAAGTGTTCTTTTGCTGTCCAATGGAATAATGGGCATAGAGAACAATCCATAAAAAGAGAGACAAACTTTTTCTAAAAGCAGAGATCATAGTATTATAGCTATTGAACTTGATATTATATCTAATGGAATCAACTTTTCTGGTCCTTTTCCATTGTCCCCAAAAAGATTAATCCAGGGTCACATGTATTACGTTCACGGGCATAGTAATTTTTAGCAGGCAAATCCGGCAGACTAAAAAATTAGAACAATGCTGGTTAAATTACAACCGAATATGAATTATATAGCCGGTACAAGGTATGTATAGGAACATTCACAAGGATTAAGCTATAAGATCATTCTCGTATATAACTGATAGGCAAAAGTAAAAATCTCCTTATTGAGCAGGGCTAACATCTTTGTGTTATGTTTCAATGATTGACAGGAGGTTATATTGAAAGTAGTATTCTCGTATAGACTTATTATTTATAAGTTGGCTCCATATCCCAAATAAAAAGGACTCCCCCTCATTGAGAAGGGAATCCTTTTTTATCAACATTTCCTGTAACAAACCTCCCTTTATCAACCCCTGATCAAGTCCACATCAAGTCCACCTCTACTCCACATCAAAAGCATGGATAGTACTACGTTCCCGGCATGTTCCCGGTACATTCCCCCTCACTTACACTATTTACACAACTATTGTATACTACTGCTTTACCATCTTAAGCTGATATCTCCCCTCATCTATCAAAATGATATACAATCCCTTAGGCCATGCTTCTGCCTCTATTTTCCTCCCCGCCTGGAACTGCATATTACAATACACCAGCCGCCCGGAAAGATCAAAAACCTTCACCACATGATTCCCCGGCGCTAAACCCAATAACTGGCTGCTTTCTGTAACGGGATTAGGCGCAAGCCTTACAGCCGACGGACTATCAAAAGGAACAACCGCCATAGTACGCAACGTCAGGAACGAGAACCTTACCACTGAACTAAAGAACCGTCTGTTATCATGTGTCAGCATATTCAACCTGTAATATACTGTTCCGCTAAGTGTGGCCGTATCCCTGAAACTGTACGAACGGGTGGTGCTTGAATTACTTGCAGCATTAACAGTACCTATGGCATTCCACGTCAGCGAATCAAGGCTCCGTTCCACAGTAAAGTTCTTTGTATTCCTTTCGGCACTGGTAGTCCAGTTCAGCTGTGCTTTGGATTGCTGTAACGTTACAGTAAAGCTGGATATCCTGAACGGCCGGGTATACATAGTATCCGGCATACCCTTTACAACAGTACTGAAGAAATGCAGGTTAGTAGTGGTCACCATATTCAACCGGTAATACTGCAGACGGGTATATACGGTAGTATCTGTGAAATTATAAAAGCGGGAGCCTGTATAATTACCTGCAGCTGCTAAAGTACCGACAGTATTCCAGTTCAGGGAGTCGCTGCTATGTTCTATAATAAATTTCGATGTACTTTTTTCATTGTTGCTGTACCATATCAGCTGCAGTTTATCTTTATTCTGCTGCACAGCCAGGTTGGTGATATTAAAGTAGGTATTAGTGCCATAAGCTGTATCAGGCATACCTTTAACGATATTACTGTGGATATAGTGTGTATCTGCAACTATGACATCCAGCCGGTAGAACTGCTTCACTTTACGGACCACAGTATCCAGGTAGCTATAAGAACGCCCTGTGCTGTCATTGCCGGTAGGCGTGATAGTAGCGATATTATTGAAATTGACGGAATCAATGCTCTGTTGTACAACAAACCTGCTCACATTTTTCTGATAAGCTGTGCTCCAGTTCACTTGCAGCTTATTAGTGCTGTTTGTCACGGTAAACGAACTCAATACCACCGGTACCTGTGGAGTAGGAGGGTTCCCGTTACACAATGCCTGTGGAATATTTCTGGCAACTACCCGCGTATATAGCACATAATGCCCGGAGTCATTCAGATGTATGCCATCTCCATAACTATAGGCGCGTTTGATAGAATCATTCGGCTCTGTCATTCCCGTCCAGAAATCGATAGATTTATTTCCGAAGTAGGAGAATGTCCAGTCACGCATCGCTTTCAGGTTGACAACCTGTTGCGCTGAATAATCATTACGGGGCTGTGTCGTGCAAACCCACACCTGTACTCCCTGGGCAGTAGCCGCATCAATAACACGCTGGTAATTTGCCTGCTGCTCTGCCAGTGTATAATTCCTGCCAACATCGTTGGTAGGCAGGTTGATGATGATGGCATGCGGTTGCAGGGATAAAGCCTTGGTGATGTTATGCGCCGTATCCGGAGATGGTCTTGAAGCAGGAGGCACATATCCCGTCGGATTAATATCATAAGTCGTATATCCGCCTACAGCAAGATTATACACCTGGTAACCGGTATTGATGGTTTTCAGGTATTGGGTATAGAGATATACCCAGCTGTGATTGGGTGTAGCGCCCATGCCGGCAGCTGTAGACGAGCCTAATACCACAATTCTGTAAGGAGTACTGCAGCTCTGGGAGTAAGAACAGAAACTGTAAATAGATAGAAGTAGCAGTAGAATTACTGTTCGCATAGTTTGGGAGTTAAACGGGTGAAGAAAAATTGTGTAGCAGGGGTATTCGGGATAGGGATTCTGTTCCCCAAATTACATTTTTTTAACCGGCCGAAGGCCAAAAAAAACGCTTTCACCATTATTGATGAAAGCGCTTTTATATGAGTGATATAAACAACTACTTTGATCCCGCAGCAATGATCTTTTCAAGCGCCTCTTTCCCTCCCTTATTATCAGGATTCATACGGATAGACTTCCTGTACATGATCATTGCATCCTCTTTTTTACCGGTGAGTGAAAGCACTTCTGCATAACTATCATAAACATTCCAGCTCTGGGGGAACAACAACGTATTAAGACGAAGCACTTCCACACCAGCCTGCTGCTGACCATCAAAAAATAACTCCAGCCCACGTATGTTCATCTCCATTTCATCCAGGTAATAATGCGCTGTATCTGATTTCAGCTCATTAAAAACTGTAATGGCATGCTCCGCGTCACCTTTCAGTAATGCTTTAATGTAAACTGATGCGAGCGAGCTTTTACCGGGTGATGGCAGCTGCTTTTTATTCAGCAGATATAAAGTATTCATACCATCTGCATGCACTTTACGGTGAGTAACATTATCCAGCACAATCACCGCTTGCCTTCGTGTAAGATTTCTCATAAATACAGTAACCATTCCTGGTGCGCCACCGGTATGCCATACTACTTTTCCCATAGAGCTGTCCTGTAGTATCTGCCATCCCAGTCCATACCAGGAAACACTGTTACCCCATCCCATAGCGGCTTTCTCACCATTATTCAGCTTCGCGGGAGTAAAGGCGTCTTCCAGCGTAGCTGGTTTCAGCAATTTGCCGTTATATAATGCCTCATCAAATCGCAGCAGGTCGCTGGTGTTGCTTACAACATTCCCCGGCCCGTAAATACTTCCCAGGATTACGGAAGGTATTCTCAGCTGTGGCATGGAAGATACCCGTTTTAAACGGGAAGGATCATAACTGGGAAAGTCATAGTTGATCGTGCGGCTGGTATCATTCACCGGCAACAAAGATGTCTGTACATAAGTATGCCGCATGCCGGCGGGCTTGAAAATGTATTTCTCCAGGTAAGCGGGGAAAGCCATGCCGCTTATTCTCTCAACGATCAATGCCAGCAATGCATAACCGGTATTGGAATAACTCCATTTCTCGCCTGGCGCCGGCATAGACCTGTCATATCCTTTAAGAGCAGGGATCAGGTCTTCATTACTGAATATTTTCCCCGTATCCTTTCTGTGTGGCGCCTCAAAGATCTGGAAGTCCGGCAGCCCTGAAGTATGAGACAGAAGATGCCTGATAGTAATAGCAGGGTAGGGGAAATCAGGCAGATATTTAATAACGGCATCTTCCAGTCGCAACTTGCCCTTATCTTTCAGCTGCAGGATAGCTGTGGATGTGATTGTCTTGGAAACAGACGCAAGATGAAAACCGGAATTCTCATTCACCAGGCGGCTCCCTTCAACATCCGCATAACCAAATGAATGATCATATATTATCTTCCCCTTCTCGGTAACCAGCACATTGCCATTAAATGCAAACTGCTGCACCTCACTGTTAAAAAGACTGTCTATTTCTATCGATTGCGCCTGTAACTGCTGTGCCATAAAGACAAAGCAATACCCCATCATGATCCTGGTGATCTGACTACATTTCATCTGGTACATTTTAAATATCAGGAATATACTCAACTAATGTACGATGGCTTTCGTAGATTGGCAAAAAAAACTGGTTAACAAAAAGCCAATTCTTCCCAATGAAAAAGATCAATTAACTTTTACATACACTTCCACGATCTCCTGGTTAATATTCAGACTATCTATTTTCTCAACACCCTTCTGAACAAGCGTATCATGATGAAAACTAACTTTAAACGAAAAACCCCTGTTCTCCCATTCCCTGGCGCTGCAATAACTCAACTGCTCCTTATAATCCTCCCCGGATAATGTAAATGTACCGGCGCCCGCATCAAATACAGCATTCGCTTCCCCAACATCATGCTTAAAGAACGAAAAATGCGTTGCGTTGAACATCTTTATCATCTCCTGCCCAGCCACAGGAAACGTAGATACTGTATCCCCCTTGGTGATCACCTTGGCAGATACCAGTCGCCATGTACCCGTCAGCGGTTTCTCAGCTACAGGTTGCTCCGGCGCCTTTGGCGCATTACAGCAAAGAAAAAGGATCGAAACGAAGAACGTGGAATTTGCAAATTTCATATAGAGTAAACTGTTAGTTGCTAAAGATAATACCCGGCATTTACTTACGCAACATCTCAAAATCTTACCGTTAGGATAGCTAACTATTTTTAAATGATAAAATCTGTTTTATAGTTAAATACATGTTATATAATAAAAAATATTTAAAAAAGTGGTTATGAGTTGAAGCGCTGTGCCTTAGAATTCATTATTTTAGAACTCCATTTGATTATTAATGGATTGGATTTTGTCAGTGTTAAACAGGATCAAAATAACCTTATCGGATAATTATAATTAATTCCCTCAATCGTCTTTTCTATGAATGGTAGTTTCGAGAATTTACCAGGCTAAACCGGCTAAAGAAGTCACCTCAGAAATCATAGGGCATCCTTACTAGTTGTCTCTGTGTTTATGAACCGTGGTACCCTATTTTATTCGTTTAATGCTGCAACGTTTGGTACAGTGTAACTCCGAATGCAGTTCTCTTTTCCTGTCGGGTTTGTTTTTTATTGTCAAGTGAAATAATGTCAAGGACATCTGGATACTTATGCACATTCGTTACCTCATATTCTCTCACTAAATCATTAAAAAGAAACCTATTATGGCTTCACTAACACCCGCACAACAAGGCCGGTTCCTCAAAATTAACGAGCGACTGGGCATTACAGCCGAAGTAGCTGCAAGACAAATGGAACATTTACAGGCTGCCCAATCCGGCCAGAGAAGTACCCAATCTGGCAAACAGGAACTCGTTTTTTCTTCAGACCCTGTTGAATCTCATGTTCCCCCCATCTATTTAAGCGTAGGATCTATCGCCGATGTAAAAAGACTGGTAGGCGTAGAAGATAATAACGATGACGCACACGTTGCATACCCACAGGCATTTCCTCAGCAATACGCAGACGTATTCCGCACCGCAAAATCAAAAGGAGAAGTATTTGGTAAAGTACATCCCGAATTTTTTGCGCATCTCGAAAAAGCTGCCCATGCTTTCGTAATGGGAAACTCAAGGAAAGTACAGGAATACGAAGAAGCTATTAACGCAGTACTATTCCCCGGAAGAATAGCTGTTTTTACCGGTGAAGACCTTATTATCCCCGCAAACGGTGTCCTGAGAATAACAGGTCCGGATCCTGTATATCTCAATTACCAGTCTATTACCACAGGTGCTGATGCAGAGATATGGATCACCACAAAAGCAACCCTTAACACACAATATTTCAATGCCCAATAAAACCTGATAACATGGCTACAATTTATGTAAAAGGTGATCCGTATACATATCCCGCTTCCAGTGGATATAAAGGAAATATGGGCTCGCAGGGAACTAGAGGGAATGCCGGTAGTTCTACGGATGTTGGCTGTGGAAATTATCGATGTGATTCTCCCCCAACAGACGGTGCGCCGGGATCGCCCGGTGGTACAGGTACCACCGGTGGAGTAGGATTAAAAGGAAGACCTGTGCCACGTCCTGATGTTTATCTCGGCGAAGTGTCCGGACAGGTACTGGTGGTGGTAGGAGGTGGCCCCGGTCAGGATGGCGGTCAGGGTGGTCAGGGTGGCGATGGTGGTCCGGGTGGTCCTCCCGGTTATCGCGATTCCCACAACGCCTGCAATGCAGCTAAAGACGGCCCACAGGGACCAGGCGGCAAAGGTGGGAACGGTGGAAGATCAGGCGATGGTGGTGATGGTGCCTCAGTAACAGTATGGTACACAAAGTTATTGCCAGGAGCTAACATAGAAACAACCACCGAGTTAGGCCAACCCGGCGTACCCGGTCAACCCGGCAGCGGTGGCTCAAGCAGCAATGGTAACCTCGGCCCCGGTGGCCCCGGCAGCCCCGGACAACCAGGGTCACCCTCCTACGTTACCGTACGTCAGCAACCTTAATGAAACTCCACACTCTGTAAGAAAAAAGAAATTCTATGGCTACTACAACTATTATAATCACAGGCGATCCATATACAAACGCAGCGCCTAATGGCGCTACCGGAGGAACAGGCTCAAAAGGGGCCAAAGGAAGCCCCGGAAAGGAATCCTACAATAGCAGCAACTGTACCTTTTCTTGCGATTATGGCCCTTCAAGTGGGGGTAAAGGCGGTACCGGCACCACCGGGTCAAAAGGTACAGACGGCTCCAAAGGGAGACCGGCGCCTCCGGGCACTTTAAATCTCGGGTATGTCAACAACCCGGTAATTGTCAGGGTTGGCGGGGGTACCGGCCAGGACGCAGGCAAAGGCGGTAAAGGTGGTACCGGCGGACCAGGGGGAGATCCTGGCGACAGAGGCCCGAATAACGTTTGCTCGGCAGCTTCCACAGGCCAGCAGGGTTGTGGCGGATATGGAGGCAACGGCGGCCGTGGCGGCGATGGTGGCGACGGCGCCACAATAATTGTGAATTACGATTACTCTTCTCCGTATGTCCCCGGTAGTGAGACCTTCAACGGAAAAGCCGGCAACGGCGGCGATGGCGGAGGTGTCGGAGACGGCTATAACAACTGTGGCACCGGCAGTGGCAGCAGAGGCAGTAACGGCAATCCCGGCTCCAATTCCGAAGTAATCGTCCAGCCAGTTTAAATTGATCATTCCCTCATCATATCCAATCTTCAGGTTTATGGCATCTTCAATCTCCAACCAACTGCTCATAGCAATGGAACAACTGGCCGCACAAGCCAGCATTCCAAATATGAAGAACATCGATCCCAGTCTGCCCCCAGGATGGTCGCTGGACAGAAAGATCTTCAACATAAGCTCCGCCCCCATGGATCCCGTCGTAATACCCAACCAGGGCTTCCTCTCTCATGGCCCTGACGGTAACGGCAACGTAGTATATGTACTTGCCCTCGGTATAACATGGACACAATACCTGGCTTACCAGTACGATGGCCAGTTTAACCAGCAGCAACTACCGGAGGCTATAGCAGGAAAAACTTCGGACGATTGTAAGGTCATGACCATCTACTCCCGCGCTTACCAGGCTTTGCGTAAGCCATTATGGGACGTACTGCCAATGGCAGGAACAAAAAAACTATATCTCTGCGGAATGAGCCTGGGCGCACCTCTGGCACAGATAGCTGCACTCGATCTCCGTCCGGGCAACATCGGCCCGGACAATCAGGATGCGCCCACCTCTGTAACTCCCTGCTACACCTTCTCTGTAGGTAACATTGCCACAAAAGCAATGGCAGATTATTACAAAACAAAAGCACCGGAATCATATACCCACTGGGTAAAAACAAATCTTATCGTGGTCGACAATTTCCCGCAGGAACCTACAGACAACGATTGGCAACCGCTGGGACAGGTTACCCTGGTGCCCTCCAAAATTCCGCTACCGGATGTACCCTGGTGGGAAAGAAGCGACGTCTTCTACCTGCAGGCAATAGGAGGTACTCCCATTCCCGGTGTAGCTATTGCGCCAAGCTTTCCCAATCCGCCTCCGGGCTTTGATCCCGTACTGGCTTCTTCCATGACACAGCTGATAGCAGCTGCCTATCAGCTGGGACAACATCCCGGAGCTACTATTCCATCTACAAACTTTACCCTCGAAGATACCATTGAAGTCAACGACGCCCCATTCGCACTGGTTTTCAGCAGTTCAACCATTATAGCTGTCGCCATCCGTGGATGCACTACCTGGGATGAATTCAACGGCTATACAGCCGATTCCGGCCTGGTGCATCCTTCTTTCGCTCCCACAAATTCCTCTCACGTACAAAGAGGTGCGTATAACGTATACGAATCGCAGGCAGTCGCTACAACCAGCGGAAAGACCGGCCTTTTCGGCGAAGTCCTGTACCAGGTGGTTAAGCCACTGTTGACAGGCACCAGGAAACTCGTTGTGACAGGCCACAGCCTCGGCGGAGCTATCGCCAATATCGCAGCGGCAGATTATGCAATGAGCAGCGACAGAAGCCTCACCGTCGGATCAGTATACACCTTCGGCTGCATACTGATGGCAGACTATGCCTTCGCTCAGGATTATACCAAAGTACTGGGAGATAAAAGCTACCAGATCAGGCGACTGAGCGACAGAATAGCCACAGCAACAGCAGAGATAGGATTACAGGCGGTAGATAAACCTGTCGTACTGAATGGTAGCCTCGAAATTGATGAGATGACGCATCACTCCCTCTACGGCTATCTCAATCTGTTGAACGTCTACACAACAGACCTGCTGAAAAAAGCGAACAGGGAATCCGTTTCCAACGCATAGCTGGACCAGCCCTGCTCAAAAGAACCCCAATTATTTATTGATTTTTTAAAGCCTGAAAGGTGGATAAAACATCAAGCACACGAAAGAAAGCCCTTGCGCGGGTATATACCGTTCCTGTCAGCATGCCTGAACGTGATCTGGAAGACAACAACAGCATCACCTTCACCGGCCTTGACCCCATATTAGGCAGCCTCGGCGTTCTCATAGGATTGCTCTCCGCAAAACCCGGCCCCGGCAATAGCACCATCTACGAACTGAACCCGTCCTGGTTCACGGACCCCATCACCAATATCCGTAATGGAGTAACCGTCAACCCTCAGCAGTTTGAATCATTACTGTCACAGGTTCTGGGACAGGTAGGTGGCAGCGCATTGGGTATACCCGTACAGGATCCCGCACTGCTGGGCACCTGGTATCCCATCAAAAACGGGGAAACACCTACAGGGTTCTACATAGTCAGCTACATCAAAGGGGAAGGAGAGCAGGCAGAAACAGTGCTTGGACTGGGAGTACTGAACACCTGGAATGTGCCCGATACCTCTCCACTGCTAAAGGTGAATGTATGGGGCCTCCTGCCTTTCGTACGCATCGGCAACGGCTCTTTCAATATCACATTCGACAGCCCGGGATATCCCATCAGTATAGGCATTTCTGCGGAAGGTGGCGTAAAGGACCAGCCGCTGGTCAATATCGCCGGACTTTCATTCGACGGCGTGAAATTCAGCGCCATGGTAGACCTGCCCGCAGCAGATCCTTTCAGCGTATCCCTCGAAGTACTCTCACTTAAACTACCGGGAGAGCTGCTGCCCTCCAACCGCTCCCTGGCAGACCTCCTGGCCGTCTCCGGCCAGGAAATACTGGACATAGCGTCCAACCTGTTCATCGGTGCGCTGACATACGTCTTCCCCGGACAGGACCAACGCATCCGCTACATCTCCTCATTGTTTGGCCTCTCTAAAACAGTACCGGGTTTACCCGATGTTAAACTGCCCTTACTGGAATGGTATGACCTCTTCAAAGCTGCCTCAGATCCGGTGGCTTATCCCGGCGGCGTAAAAGCCCTCTTCTTCAACTGGTTCAATGCACTTTGTACGGATAGTGAACAATTGAAAGCCTGGATCACAAGCCTGGCCGGCTTCCTGGGTAACGATCAGCTGACTATAACCGGAACGGGCACACGCATAGACCCTTATGCCGTTACCATTCTTTCCGTCAACAGCGTCGGACAACTGGCATTTACCGTGGCGACAGACGTTGCCGATGGTGGCCTCCGTTATTTTTATCCCGGCCTCTCACTCAAAGGGAACAATATCCCACTGGGTACCTCAGATACGGTATTTGTCATCGGAGCCTCACTGGAATTAGGTTCCTTCGGACTGAGCGAACAGGCCGTGACAGCATCACCCAACATCAGCTTCCTCTTCCATTTTAACCTGAACAACAAGACAGCTGGTACTCCGCTGATAGCCTACGATGGATACAGCTTCGGTTCACTCAGCGGCGGCTTACAACTTGGCACCGGTGGAAAGATAGTACCACAATTCTTACTCAATACAGTTATTACGCCAGATAGCCAGTACGACAGCATCAACCTGCTATCCCCCGGAGAACTGGCAAACGCCGGCGCGGCCGTGCTCAGCGAAGCACTGTCTGCTCTCATTGGCGTCGGACAGAAATCTTTTTCAGACAATATTGCCGCATTGATTGGCCTCATTGCTCCTGCCAGCGCAGGAGCTGGCTGGCCATCCACGCTGGTGCCGCCATTCTCACCTGCAGGTATGGTAACCTCCATCCTCAACCCGGTGTCTGCATTGGCTGACTACTATTCCAGTGTGCTCAGCTACGCACAACAGGTAGACGGTAAAGCAGCCTTCTCCTGGATGGTGAACGAACTTGCCTTATTGCTGCAGGTGGCTGCTGACGGCAGCACTATCACCGTCGATGGTGACGGTACACCTACTACGCCCTGGAAAGCAGGCATCTCACTGAACGGTAATAATCTGCCTGCCTATGTAACTGCTTATCAGCAAGCTGTGGATGGCGTTACTACTTTGGTACTTGGTGTGGAATTAATGCCCGTTATTACCATCGGTTCAATACAGATCGCTCCTTCCCTCAATATAGACGCTGTAAGTATCACTTTCCCTCACGGGGATAATGGCATCATTGCCGACTGGTTGCCACAGATAGCGGCAAAACTTACCTTGCCACAGGGCATTACAACACCTTCCATAGCCGGTGTAGTGGTAAGCGTTAGTAAAGCGCAGCTCTCCGCACAATGGGCCCGCACAGGAGGATGGTCATGGTCTATGTACGTTGATGCACCTACGCTGATCGTCGACGGACAAAACATCGTACTTGGACAAAGCCTCAACTTCAGCAAGCTGAAAGACCTGGAAGACCTGGTAAGAAATTCCCAGCAAACCTTCAATCCCTTCCTGGTGGCAGCATTGGGCGCAGTGCTCACCCGCTTTGAAACAAGAGCCGGATTACTGATGACAGGCGCCCTGGGGTTATTACCAGACATCTCCAAATCTCCCATCTTTCCCCAGGGATTGCAATGGCAGGGATTCCCGCAACTGTCCATCAGCAACCTCAGCGATCCCTGGCCGGATATCAGGAACCAGCTGGCAGCAGCTTTCAATACCACCCAGACAGCAGATAGCCTGCTATCACTTCTCTCATGGACCATTAACAACTCCATGACCACCGCGCCTGCCATCAAAGGCACAGGTACTTTCGACGATCCTTACAGCACACCTTTGCCCAAAGGTTTTGAAGCTATATTCTGGTATGATACTGCGGATAAGATACTTGGCATTGGCGCCGGCCGTACAGATAGCTGGGCATATCAGCAGGTAAGCGTAGACCTCTCCACCCGCCTGAATGGCATAAAGTATAGCCTGCAGAACGGAACGTTTGTACTTGACCAGCAGGCGCCCTCACTTAGCTTCCTGTGTACCTTATATAATCCCGGCGGGCTCCTCGTAAACCTTCCTGCCTCCATCGGCAGCCTGGAAAAAGCCATTATCGGGTTTAACATCAATCTCTCCGGCGGCAGCATTAAGTTCACCCCTGTAGTAACCCTGGTAAACATCACCATTCCGGGGCAACAGGTAGCTACTTACACCCTGCAGGACTTCCTCTCGGCCAATTTCCACGCTTCCCTGCAAAGCGCTTTCCTGGCTATGCTGAACGCAGGTATCCAAAAAGCCATAGCAGAGGTAAAAGAAAAACCGTTGTTCCAGACAGCCTACGGACTGCTGGAAATGCTGGGACTGGCGCTGGAAAGAATACCCACCAGGGATGCGGCAGACCAGTTATATGGCATCAACTCCGCCGGTTGGAATGCCCTGCTGGCAAACTTTGACACATTCATCGATACGCAGTTACAACAGCTGCTCTCTCTTGAAGCAGAAAGAGAGGTGTTGTTCAGCTTCATCGCAGAGGTATTACAGACCAACCTGCCGGAGTTCCCCACAGCAGCGCTGGAACTGCTGTCAGGACTGGATATCTGCGGCCCGGCTGAAGAAGGCTATCCGCTCTATCCACAGGCATTGCTGGAAGTGGTTTCAAACCCCGTTACCGCACTGAAAACCCGCTTTGAAGCGCTGTTCGCCGCCAGCAATACAGAAGAGCTGAAAACATTGATCGCAGAGCTGACTAAGTATATCCCCGATATACAATTCGGCAACTTCACATTTGGCGCAGATGGAAAAGGCGTGGTAAGCCTGCGCGTATTACCGCAATATGCATTCACGTTAGGCGGACTGCTCAACATCACCGGCGGTATACAGATGGACCTTAACAACCGCCAGCTCACAGCTGCGCTGGACCTGTACTGTCCCAAAGTCGGCTTTACCCTTGATAACAATATCATACTCAAGTTCCTGAATGACACACCGGAAGTGTTGTTCACCTCAGCATTGATCTGGGGTGACAGCACTAAACCCTCAGCCGTGCCCCTGCAGCTGATACCATTTAAAACTGACGCTTTCCTTGACCAGGTAGCTTATCTCGCACCCGTGTATACGCTCAACATCATGCTCAACGCCGTGTTTGAAGAGCAGCTGGTAAGGAAGTACCCATTGGTGCAACAGGTCTTCAAAGGCCTGGGCCTTGTACAGGAGCTGCTGCCTGCAGGAAAAGTAAATGGCAGGGCCATAGGCCAGCAGTCAGAACCTGAGCTCTGGCAGATGTATTCCCTGCTGGGTATACTAAAAGATCCTCTCGGCTGGCTCCTCTCTGACCAGGTATTGGGAGATAACGGTAAGTTCAGCATCGCCAAACTGGCGGCCATGCTGGGTAAACTGCCTGCAGTATCTTCTTCCAATGGCATCAGCATTGCGCCTGTTACCAACGGTACCAGTATCACAGGCCTTCCTTACGGTTTTGAAGTAAACATCACCGGCGCCGATCAGAAAGCTGCCTTCTCATTTGCGGCTAAGGATATCAATATTGCGGACGATCTGGGTATCCTGAATAAACTTTCCTTTGGCGTCACGTTAGACCAGAACTATCAGCCTGCCTTTGCAGGAGAGCTGACCCTCTCTTCCGGCTCCAAACTGCCAGTAGCCTTCTACACAAACACAGGATATAATGAAGCATTCTTCCTGAAAATAGGGCAGGGCTCTGCCAGTGCACCTTCAGGAGTTTCCCTGCAACTGTTACCTTTCCTGGGATGGGGTAGCCTGCTGGGCCAGGCGGCCAGCCTGGCTGCTGCGGCACTCATCAACCAGCTGGTGCCCACATTGCTGCAGAAACTATCTGCCGCCGGCGCATCTGATTTTGTGAACCGCCTCACTACCTTCGGCAACCTGGTAGATGTACAGACGCTGGTTAACAATATCATCAACGCTCTCAACCCCGCTGTACGTGGCGGCAAAACACAGCTCGACCTCCTGGAAGATGTGGAGGCCGTAGCGCTGGCATGGCTGAAAGGCCTCTTTACCACCGCTAAAGCGCCCGACACGGTAGATGCTATCATTGCCATGTTATCAGGCGTATTATCCGGTTTAAGCCGGGATAACGGCTGTCTGCTATACAAACCCAGCGATCAGCTTCCTATCACCATTAAAACCGGTTTAAACAGCGATAGCCTGCTGGGGCTGTGGGTACAACTGAACCTGCCTTCCACCCAGCTGCTGCGTATAGACATTGCAGATACCGGGGTAGGCGTCAATACCGCAGACGGCACAGTACACTTCAACTTTGGCTTCCATGCCCTCGTGCCGCTGGATGGTACTACAGGTCCGGAACTGTCATTAAGCTATGTGCCCGGTCAAAGCTTTACGCTGGACTTCGACCCGCTGGGCGATGCTGCTGATTTCAGCAAACAGTCTGACCTCTGCCGCGAACTGTTGCCATCTTTCTTCCCTGGCGATGGGGACCTGGGGGCAAAAGTAGGCAGCTGGCTCCTCGACGTTATCAAGATTGTACTGCCTCGTTATGTGTCTGTACTGGTATTGAATATAGACAAGATCAAAACCTGGCTGGAAACCCCCATTGTGGCCGCGGCCAACGCGCCCACACCGGCCCTCCTGCTGGAAGCCATGTCCCTCATCGTTAATGAGAACAACAGGTACAGCCTCAACACAATAGATAACCTCAGCAAACTCACACCAGGCAGCTTCTTCGGCAACCTGCTGCTCACACTGATGAAGAATAAACTGACACTGCTCACCTTCGGCACAGATAACAAAGGGAGCATTGTCATAGGGCCTAAAGACGGTACGCCGGACTACTACGGAGTACGGCTGGTAGCGCCCAACCTCAAACTGGCGGCCATCCCCAACCTTGTACTGCAACTGGGAGATAACACCCCCGGCAACGATGAATGGATAGTTAAAAGCGGCGGCAAACCAGGAGACCCCGGCATCGGGTTCTACCTGCCTGTGAAGTCAGACAACGGCAACGTCTCGGTCGATTTCGGACTGTTCATGATGATGCTCTACAATCTCGGCTTCGACTTTATAGGCACTGACGGCAAACCACTGGTAGATCTTTCCCGCTTCAAAATAGGGAAGGTACAACCCCGTGCAATATTCGGCCTGGACTTTAAAGGCAGCAACGCACCGGACGTATACTTCGGGGCCGCTGTAACACTGGACGATATACGCATTTCTCTCTCCCCGGCAGAACTGGCCAGCGGTGGCGGCAACAACCCCATTGCCAATAACATACTGGGATCCGGCACTACAAATAAGAACACCAATCCGCCTACAGACCCGGCTTTCTCCGTTACCACTGCCTACAGCAGCAAACTCTGGGTAAACCTGAAGAGCAGCAGCGGCAACGGTAATGAAGTGATCCTGCCCGTACAACGTGGCTTCGGACCTTTGTATATAGATAGCCTTGGACTGGGCTGGGAAGATCAGCAGAAGTTGCTGAAATTCCTCTTCACCGGCAGTGTAGACCTCGCAGGACTGAAGGCTTCCGTAATCGGATTGAGAGTAGGAGTACCGGTAACTACACCTACTGACTTCGGCGCCTATACGGTAGACCTGGACGGCCTTGACATCAGCTTCAGAGGCGGGGCTGTAGAGATTAACGGTGGCTTCGTGAAAACTGAAATAACCGATGGGGGCAATACTTATGTAAGCTACAACGGCATTGCAGTTATCAAGGCGGGCACCTTCTCACTTATGGCGCTGGGCTCTTACGCTGAAGTACCGGTATCTCCCAACCCTGGGGCAGACACGGCGCCTTCACTGTTCATCTTTGCCGTACTGAACGCTCCGCTGGGAGGCGTACCTGCCTTCTTCATCACCGGAGTAGCAGCCGGCTTCAGCTTCAACAGGTCTATACAGATTCCCAATATCACAGAGGTTCAGGACTTCCCGCTGCTGAAAGGCCTGGTAGATGGCTCCTTCGCAGAAGGAGAAGACCCCGGCAAAGCATTGGTAGCACTGTCTGCCGTGGTAAAACCGGAAGTAGGTCAGTACTGGCTGGCAGCAGGTATCAAGTTCACTTCATTTGAACTGATCACCTCTTCAGCACTGCTCTTCTTCAGCTTCGGCAAAGACTGGGAAGTGAACCTGCTGGGTCTTAGCTTCGCATCTTTACCGCCACGCATTCCTAAAAGCCTGGCCCTGGCCTACTTCGAACTGGCCATTAAAGTTTCCTTCAAACCTGAGCTGGGCATTATCTCTGCAGAAGCGCAACTGACCCCCAACTCATTCGTCCTCTCTAACGATTGTAAGGTCACCGGCGGCTTTGCCTTCTTCCTCTGGTATAAGACCATCGTCACAAAAGATTACACTATACCGGCGGGCGATTTTGTGATCTCCCTCGGCGGCTATCACCCTTCATTCCAGAAGCCTGTCTATTACCCCGAAGTACCCCGCCTGGGACTGCAATGGAAGATGGACATCAGCGTAGGCAGCATCAGCATAGGCGGCGGAGCTTACTTCGCTCTCTGCCCCACAGCTGTAATGGCGGGCGGCTATATCAACGTCGCTTACCAGCTGGGACCGTTGAAAGCATGGCTCAGCGCTTACGCCAATTTCCTCATAGAATGGAAACCATTCTACTTTAATGTGGATATAGGCATTACAGTAGGCGCATCCTTCGGTACTACCATAGCGGGCATCTCCCTGACCATCAAGGCAGAGCTGGGTGCACAATTACACCTGGAAGGCCCTCCAACACACGGACATGTTCATGTGGACTGGTACGTTATTTCCTTTACTATCCCCATCGGATCAGGAACCACAGCTACTGACAATAAAAACCTTACCTGGGCTGCCTTTGCAGATTCCTTCCTGCCTGCGCCGGAAATATCGGAAACACGCTCCCGAAGCGGTGTTCGCTTACTCAATGCAGACCCCGTACAACAGGTAGTGAAATGGGCGGCAGAAGCAGGTTTACAGAGTGAGAACAACAATCTCTGGTCAATCCAGCCATATCCGTTCTCTTTCTCACTCAAAACATCTATACCAGCCTCGCTGACCACCGTAGCCAATTCAGATTACAGTCAGCAGGGCATTAAGGTAGGCGTACGCCCTATGGGTATGGTAACAGACCTCAACTCACCACTTACTATCACCATCACAAATGCAAAAGGAGAACAGGTCAACCTGAAAGAACGCAACATCAGGATCTCTGCGTTCAGCAACGGGGCTCCGGGCGCATTATGGTCTAAAGACGGCCTGAATAAGCGCCAGCCGCCCGATCCGTCTAAAATGCTGATCCCTGACGCGTCATTCGGACTGGTCTTTGATGGCGACCAGTACGTTTTCATAGGAGAGGTCATTCCTTTCCCTATAATCAACCTGGCGTATACCCTGGGCGATCCCAAACTGCTGCCCTTTAAGAATACACCAGGCTACCCGGCAGCACAACGCTATCCTGACTCAGACCAGGCTACGGCTTACCAGGTCATCATGAACTCCATCATGACGCAGGCTACTATCGCCAAACGCAATGAAGTATATGCGGCATTGCAGCTAAGCAGTATAGAAGCTCCGCTGGATCCCGATCTGACAGTGATGGCCTCTTCCGCCAATTTCATCCTCCAGGCATTGCCTGTCATTGCCCGCATCGGCATCTACCAGAATGGCGGCGTACCGGAAGCAGCAAAACAGGTGAACAGAAGCGCAACAAGATCTTTTGCAGCTCCGGCAGAAGCTCCTCTCGTAGAGCCCAGGCTGTTAGGTATGCTGAAACGCTATAAAGTAAAACGGAATACAGATACAGCTACGAGAGGCACAGGCAGAAGCCTGGGTGTGAAGAGCAGCTGGCAGCATACCGGTGGGCTCACCAGGAAGAACATTCCTCAGTCGCAGGCCATGAAACGCGGCCTTGCTGCCAATACCAGAACACTCTACGACGGCAGCGTGGCATTATGGGCAATAGACAACAGGGCGCTGACCACCCTGCAGCTGGACGGAAACCTGCCGGTACGGGTCATCAGCTTCGACGCACATGGGGCCATATTATCCTACAGGTACGTTGCTGGTGAAAAGTCCTTCGCTTTACCACAGGGTGCAGCGCAGGTGGCTGTACAGGGCTATGAAGCTGATGGATCAATGATCACCGGCTGGCAGAAAGATACCCATCTCTCCAAAGTAAATGAAGTATGGGCATTGGGCGATGCTGCTATGATCAGAGTACAGAACAGTCAACGCATACGCGTAAGATCTGCTCATGCAGATGCAGGTGTCATAGATACAGCAAAACTGCTGCGTGAAAACTATGTGCTGGGTCTTGACGATCAACCGGTGAAAGGCTGGATCCAGGCCGTTTTCCCGGAAGGAACAAAATACCTGGGCGTAAAAGTAGATAAGGATGCAGCACCTGACGTATGGATAGCTGCGAATAGTATCCCCGGCGGCAGCGGTGCTAAGAGTGAACTGGTGAAGAAGGTGGTGCTGACAAACGGCTTCCTCTTCATTTACCAGGTACCGGCAGGTAATACGCAGGTTGAATTCTATGGTGTACTGGCCACAGTAAGAGACCAGGACAGCCAGATCACCGGTATGTACGGCTTCAGCGAATTGCCCAAAAATGCAAAGACTAAGCTGAAAGACTTATCACTCAACAACGCCGGTCTTGATCTCTCAGCAGCAACAGTAAGCACGGTTAAAATAAGCATACAATCAAAACTATAATTCCATGAATGCAGGTTTGAGTACTGAGCCGGGAACAGTGGCTCCTGGACAGATCCAGTTCTTCGATTCTATTCAGCCACCGCTGGAAGCAGGTGAATATACCCTGTCCGCAGAACAGCAGATACTGGATATACCGGGAGAAACGGTAAAACCTTACATCTCCACACAACAGGTGCTGATAGACGGGCCCCGTTTCTCCATCAACCCCTCACAGATCCATACCCTCTATCCGCCTGCCAATCAGCAGGGATTGTATGACAACGTACTACCCAATATTGTATTCAATAACTTCTCATTGCCCTGGGCCCGTCCCATAGATCCTGCCGCATCACAACAACTGAAAGGCAGCGAAGCAGCAAAGGACGGCGCAGGCAATGTCATACCCTGGATGGGTTTGCTGACCTTATATCCGGCCGATCTCGATACCACAGGCGGTACATCTAAGGTCAGTAACCCCAAAACCGTGACAGTAAGTCAACTGGCAGCACCGGAAGATCCAAAGATCCTCCCACCCGTATTGGGTAATCTTTTCGGTGCAGAAGATGAGAAAGTGACCGTTGTTGATCTTGACCTCAGCTTCTTTCAGTCTATCTCCCCAAAACTATCGGAACTGCCGTTCCTGGCGCATGCCCGGACAGTGAACACAGGGGGGAAGATCCTGCTGGGCATGGACGATGACGGTTGCTTCTCTCTTGTTATCGGTAACCGCCTGCCACAGGCCGGCGGCCGTAACAGCGTCTTCCTGGTTTCCTATGAAGGGCACCAGGACCACCTCAGAGGTAGCACCATCCCGGGCAACTACACAAAGATCCGCCTTTGCCTGCTGGGGGCCTGGCAGTTTACTGTCAACGCCGCACAGGGCAGCTTCATCAAACTCATGGGCGATCTCTGTGAAAAAGGAAGGGGAGGGGTAACCCTCTTCGGCATGCCTGAAAGCGCCGCTACCAGCGCCTTGTCAGCCACCGCAAAAGAAGCATTGGAAATAGGATATATCCCATTGCAAAACAACATGCGGCAGGGAGAAACAGCCACTTCCTGGTACCGCGGGCCTCTGATGCCTGCGCCTACAAAAAGGGACTTCGCATATGGGCCTTATCACTACAGCGATCACGCAATACAATACGATCCAGAATACGGACTGTTCAACCACGCCTACAGCGCCGCATGGCAGATAGGACGATTGCTGGCCCTTTCTGACGCCAGTTTCTCCATCGCCCTCTTCCAGTGGAGGAACCGCTACCTCAGAGCAATAGTGGCCAACGCCAGGAAAGTAGGCACAGATAAGCTCCAGGTCATCGCCGGCAACGAAGCCGATGGAATGCTGGCCGCTGTAAGAAGCCTGTTTACAGCAAGCTTCAGGAACGTTGACTGGCCGCAGGTGAAATTAAGAACATCAGCAACGCCGGATCCGCAATTGCCGGGAGTGCTCACAGAACAGGAGAAAGAAGCCATGTTCGAGAATGATGAAGACCCTTTACTGGTACTTACTAAAAAAATAAAAGGAGCGTAATTATGAAATCCTGGGGAAATCGTGATACCATTCACAGAACAGTAGTGAACAACATACTGTCTGCCAGAGACGAAAAAGGAGCGGCGCCCGAATTGCCGGACAAGCTTACATACTGGCTGGCACAGCTATCACTGCTGTATGGCGTGCCGGTAGAATACCTCGTCCCTGACGATCGTCTGCTGCCCACAGAATCCATGCGGTTCTTCTACATAGACAGGAACTGGCAGGACAGGCTCATAGACGGCGCCCTCAGCGTAGGCGTGTTCTCTTCACGGGAAAAGATCTTCAACGAAGCCTTCTTCGAAAGCATCTATGAACAGGTAGATATCATGCAGCAACAGCTGCGCGCCATGCTCAGGAAAGAAACCCCTCCTGATGTGACGGAAGCCGGTGGCCCCATCTCCGGTCTCATATTCCGCTCCTGCGTAGTGTCAGGATGGCCGGGAATGGAAATAGAAGCATTTAAGGAAGATAAAAAACTGGACATACTACGTATGGACCGGCTTTCAGATAATGTCCTGCTCTGCCTCTTCAACGGAGTGCCCGATACAGTGAATTTTATAGAACCGGGCGAAGGATTGCACTTCGGCATCGTACGTGATACTCCCACATCTGATACCTTCCAGGTATACCTGAGAGGCCTGGGCTTTCCCGATAACAGCACATACCCGGCAGGAGAACAGATCAAAGCAGGCAGCAATTATCTCAAAGCAAGCGGCACCCTGCTCACCGGCGCCGGACAGGAACCCGGCGTACTGGATATAGATGGGTTAAGAGCCAGCATCACAGCGGCCATGCCCCAGGGAGCGCTGAAAGATGGCGTACTGACGCCCTCAGAACTGGCTATACAACTGGTACAGGGAGCCGGCAAACAGACCTACAATCTCAATTCTCCTGAATGTTTCTTCAGTCCCCCTCAAAATGAAAACTAAGATGGCAAACGACATATATATGCCCATGTGGCCCGGACCAGTTGTAATGGTACCGATGATAACAGATATCCTCCTCATCGGGAAACCTGACTATTTTTCAGATACCACCTGGTCAGGTACTAAAGACAATTATTACAAGCTCTGGATGCAGATGGACGGAGATGAGCCCTCGCCTTTCAATGAAGCTCCCTGTCCCTTGCCAGGCGCCCACCTTATGTGGACGTTGCCATACACCCTGCGCAAAGGGGAACAGTCAGATAATGCCAGCGACGGTACAGACGTGAACTTCCCGCTGGCGCCCAACCGCTGGCTCATCACCCGCTTCAGATACCAGGTGCAGGACTCCGATCCAACTCAGGGGGCGCCGGAAGTAAGCGCTGTTATAGTACAGAGTGATATGCTGTTCAGCATAGAAGACCTCTCGCCTGAACAACTGGATAACGGCCCCAGCCAATATCCCGTCCCGGAAGACCTGGACTTCCCCGTAAAAGGAATAGGCGTCAATACAGATCTCGCATCGTTTGACGGTAAAGCAATGCCCGCACGTCCCTTTGTAAAGGCCGTTGGCCCGGGAGATGTGTCATGGTCCGTTGCATATGACAACGTCAAGAACGTCTTCTCTCTGCATGATGACCTGGGACCAGATATAGCACGCTATAACTACTCCATCATAGGCTGGTATGATAACCCCGAAAATGATATCCTCATCAACCTTCCGACAGATTCTGACGAAGCATGGCAACAGGGAATTGCGGCACTGGCAGAATGGGGCGTAGGAGATAGCGTAGCCGATGTACAGGAAGCCGTACAGGCATGGGAGTTATGGCAGCAGCAACATGGACTGACCGGCAGCTGGGACCCCTCTAAGATAGACCTGCCCCAGCAGGCGAAAGATGCTATCATAGCATGGCATAACTGGCAACAGCAACACGGCATAACCGACACTATGCCTCCACTGCCCAAACAGACACTCTGCCACTCGCAGGCCTGCATATTCTGGCAGGGAGACGGACACGCATATGGTACCGGAGTTCCAAATAAAGGAGACGGGGGAGAACTCATTTTCCCCGATGTAGCCATCGGTAACAATGCGGTAGAAGCCATTGCTACCTACATGGCCAATATGGTAGTAAATGAAAGGTCACAGGGCAGCGAAGACATTCCCATCATTGAAAGAGCGCTGGAAGCATTCCAGAAAGACCTGCTGGCCGATCTCGAGGCAGATCCTGTCAAAGTAGAAACAGCTATTCATAATGACCGCTTTGAACTGTTTTACGGCGGACAAATATGGGTAGTGGTACGGCCGGAAAGTTCAAAGGAAGATATCCTCGGCACCGGCGGACAACAAAGCATACCGCTTACTCCACAGGAAACAGAGGCCCTGATAGCGCTCAACCGGCAACAGATGGGCGTCAATGAACTGGTAGGACTCATACAGACCCAACGCCAGGAACTGTTTATGCTGTCCATAAAACAAAACCTTCTTAAACGCCAGGACCCTCCATCCGTAAAAGAAAAAGTAAGCCAGAGCATTACCGCCATCAAAAGCTCGCTGGCAGGCAATATCAACAACTACAACCAGCAGGTGGTCGCAGTAAAAAGCGCCGCCGATGCCCTGAAAGCTACACTGGGAGATGACTATGTGCTCAAAGCTATCGACATGCCGGCATCTGCACAGCCCACAGACCCGGTTATCATGATCAGCGGCGGACAACTCGACACCAAACTCACCGCGCCCGGACAGTACAGCGAAGATGAACAGCTCTTCGTACGTTTTACGGGCCAGAATATAACAGGCATAGAAGTCTCCTATACAATGGGAGGCGATACAAAAACTTATACATTAGGGGCAGCAGATATCCTCAGTAAAGCACAGATGCCCGCATGGAACGCCATCCCCAAAGAAGCGATGGACCTCTGGATCGAATCAGTCCTGCTGGACCCCGATAGCTGCACCTTCCTGGCCTCCCTCTATTTCATGAGGCGTGGAGTAACACCCAGCCCGGCAGATCTGGCGCAGCTGGCAGCCCAGATAAAAACACAGCAAACCTCCGTATGGAACGACAGCGAAGCGCTCGGATTCCCCGCGCAGGCGCTCAAAGAAGTAGCCGGCTTCACCGGCGTACTGCCCTCACCGATAGCCGTATCAGTAATAGTGAAACAACCATGGTCACCCATCTATATGGACTGGTCACTTAGCTGGTACCCCACATCGCTCGACGTGAACGGGGCATTGAAAGACTGGAAGCTGGGAGATATAGATTTCGAATGGACAGGGAATAATATCCCATCCTCCGGCGGACTGCTATTCTACGGTCGCACTGTACTGAACGCAAAAACTGCGCAGGTCATACAAACCAAACTCTCCCAGTTTGAAGACGATCCCATCTACAACACGCTGCCTGACTTTGTAATAACAGACCTGGAAGTAGTGGCCGCAAAGATCGGCAAGATAGATATCCTGACACAGTCCATGAGCGGCTTCACCAAACAATTGGCCACACAGCTCATCTCCATGAACACCTACCCCGATGAACAATCAGTATTACAGCTGCTGGGCAATACAGACGCTAATTTCAAACCTGTAACAGGAGATGCTGATCAGCAAACAGCAAAACCATTCTTCCCCATCAGGTCAGGACATTTCTCTGTCACAGACCTCTGGGTGGTAGATGCTTTCGGACAGGTCATGCGCTGCAAAGACCCCGGACTGAAGCTCCTGCCAAAAATAAAATGGGCAGAAAACCTCATAACACAAAGCCCTAATTACTCCGGAGACGGTACCATCTACGGACAATTGGCGCCACGATTGGCACAACCCACACTGGCAAGAATGAATCTGCTGAAAAATGATGATGACAACATCCTCACCAACTCATCTGATCTTACCAATCCTATCTGCGGTTGGGTAATGGCCAATCACCTGGACGATTCTCTCATCATCTTTGATGCGGATGGTCACAACCAGGGCTCAGTTATTAAAGTACAGAAAGAAGTAACAGACGATCATAAAAGTGATGAAGACCATTATACCATCAGGTGGGATGCCGCTCCGGGACTGAACACCGCCCTGGGTGCTCCGCCTGAACTTGAGAATGCGCACCTGCAGGCCTTTGTGAACAACCTGCTGCGTACAGGCTTTGACGGTGCCGGCGCATATAATGATCTCATAGCTGCCATAGATGCTACACTGTGGACTGCTGAAACTTTCAAGGATGCCGCCAGTAACCAGGCTATCCTGCTGGGCAAACCCCTGGCAGTGGTAAGGGCCGAAGTCAGCCTCACCCTGGGAGGTAACCCCATCTATAACCAGAGCTGGATTGACACCGGGAAATATTACAACCAATCCGGTGTATACGATCCCGTTAATCCTCCCTTTATGTCTGTGCCTTTCCCGCTGCGCGTAGGAGATCCTTTACTGGCAGATAACGGCGTGATAGGCTATTTCCAGGCAGATGATTACCAGACCTTCTACGCCGTATACGACGCGGCACAGACAGGTAAGGCCATCAGCATGTTCCGCAGCAGGGAACAAAGAGACCTGCGCGGTCTGGCAGACGGCATGCAGACAAACAACGCATTTGAAAGCGGGTATGTACAGGGAGGACATGTAATAGACCTTTCTGCGGATAGCAGTACAGTAAAACTGACCATGCTGGTAGATCCCAGCGGTATCATCCCTGTAGTGCCGGGCAGCCTGCCGGCAAATACGCTCAGCCTCCCCGGCGGACCGGTTTCCAACGCCCTCATGGCGCTGAAATCTACCTTCCGCGCCGGACCATTACTGCTCGATCCGTTAAAGATCAAAATGCCTACGCCGGCAGAAGTACATGGCTCCTGGGGATGGATGGCCCGCAGAGATGTAACCAGCTGGAACCCGGAAGTACCAATAGAACAATACTCTCCCCTGGCTACTATGGAACAGGAGGACCTGAAACTGATAGAAGGATGGATCACACTGTCAAACGCAAATTCTCTTGAAAACAATTAAGCTGATCATATGGCATCGAAAACTCTTTTTACGTACGATCTGCAGCCCTCAAACGTGTTTGTAGGCACCACTATTAACATGACACTTACCATCACCAACCCTCCCGATGGCAACGATGTTAAATTTACAGGAGGCCCCCATGGGGATGAAATAGACATCACTTTCCCCCCTGAACTGGTCACTTCCACCTCGTTCCAGTCAGAATCGCAGACGGCAGCTTTTGTATGCGGTAAAGTGACCAACACCAACTACTTTGCTATAAAGGCAAAGACCGGCGCTGGAAGCACCCTGATGCCGGGCGATAACATAGTGGTACTGTTCAAAGGAGTGCCCATCAACGGCACCGTAGGGTCGGCAAACGTAACCGCCGCCGAATATATAGGATCGCATGAAGGAAGCGCCTCCATGAACGTCACCAAACAACCGGCGCAACTGGCCATCATAGCCTGGCTGCAACCGCCCGTAGTAGGCCAGGGACAGCTATCTACACTCTACTGGCAATCCATGGGGGGCATCGAGGTAAAGATCATAGGCTTCCAGGGCAACCCCGCTATCAGGACATTCCCCGTACAGGGAGATCCTCCATACCCCGGCAATTGCGATGTCTATGTACCGGACGATAAAGACCAGTGGATCTATACAGCACAGGTACTTACCGGTGATGGAAAGCACGCAGAACAGGAAGTAACACTCACACAACATGCCCCCTACATTACAGAGTATAGGTCAGATCCCATTATCACTACGCCTATCAGCGTAACAGATAACGTAAAGCTGATCTGGAAAGCCCTGTATGCTGCCAGCACAGCCGTTCAAAAACCCAATGGCACCGTACGGCCAGTCATTTCAGAACTGGAAGTTACACCCGGCCAGGACCTGCTGGAAGCCTACCAGGGTAACTACGAAAGCATGCCCGACACCGCTTCTTATATCCTGACAGCCTTCGGCTACAGGGAGAATCCACAGGAAACACTGTCATTCCGCTTAAAGCCTGTAGAACTGGCTTATTTCAAATACACACAGAAAGATGCAGGCGGGAAACTGTCAGCGCCAGCCTTCGCTACCGTCCCCTTTGGATGGAGAGCCGCACGCATGGTACAAACCACCAATCTCAACACACTGACCATCTTCCAGCCGGGCGGATACAGCGATGTCTATTACCTCGGAAGCGCCGATACCACACATCCGCAGATACAATATTTCAACGCCGAAAAAGGCGCCGGCGATGAATACACTTTCAGCTGGGTAACCGCCAATCTCAATAGTCTTGCGCTCAACCCGGGCAACTATAATATAACCGGCGCCGATATAGGGAATGGCTCTAAAAGCCTGAAACTGGAAGCCGGAACATATACACTTAACGGAACAGGCACGGACGGTACACCCATCCAGAGCCTCCTGACTGTACCATACACGCCGGCAGCAAGAGAACTCCGCACTCCGCAAAAGATCCACAACTATTTCGCTCCATCCACCGCAAACAAACAGGACGCAAAGAAAGTCATCAAACAGCTCACTTACGATGATATCTGGCGCCTGCCTCCCTTCCGGATCACAGAAGGTTCTGTAAGCCTCGTACTGGAAAATACAGTAGCCGGCGGCGGTAGAATGTGGGGCATTCACGTGAACGGCATCCAGCACCGTAACGTCATCGCCGGCATTCATGTACACGGCAGCCTGAGAAAAGGAGAAAAACAGAAAAAAGTGGAAAGCCTGGTTAAAAAAGCGCTGGAAGAAGGATTGCAGAACGGTAGCAACATCCTGGTAGACACATCTTATTCTTCACAATAAAACCTATCATCATGGAAAATCAATCCTTAGATCCCAATTTAGGGGCAGCATCCGAAACAGAACTATTTAACGACCCCAATTGTACCATCACCATTGTTAATACCGGTCCTATAAATAACTATCACGTACCCAGCCCGGCTAATATCCAGGATGCTACAGATGCCATCTCCCAGCTGGTATTTGCAGACATCTGGCGCCTCCCTCCCTTCAGGATCTCCGTACGTACTGTAAGACTGGACGTACAGGGAGCAATAGCCGGCGGTGGCCGTAACTGGCAGGTACAGATCAACGGAATATCCGGGGCCTCTACTATCTCCGCCATTATCGTTCAGGGAAACCTGGCAACAGCTTCTACTGAAGAAAGAAGAGCTTACGTACAGCGTATGGTGAGGAACGCACTTGTGCAAAGCCTCAATACCGCCCGTAGCATGGACGTTAATGGACCTTGCCGTTAATTGTAAGTACAACCCGTATAAACAGGGTAAACAGCAGCAGTCGCACACTCCCGTTGCGGCGCTGCTGTTTTAAGCTAATATGTATATGGATAAAAGAACTATTGCAGACCTTATTTTACAATTCCCTGCAAACAGGGAGAATGACAATGTATTTGTTTTCCTGGACAACGAAGGAAAAGAAGAACAGGTATTTACCTTCAATCAGCTGCGCGAACAATGTACCCGCATCGCACAGGACCTGTTAACCGTATGTAACCCGAAAGAGATAGTATTACTGTGTGCCGGCACACAGGCAGAATTCACGCTCAGCTTCCTGGGTTGTATACTGGCAGGCGTCATCCCCGCACCAATACCGCCCATCAGAAGCGTGAGGGACAGGACCGGCATGGGCCGCCTGAAAACCATCCTGCAGAAAGAACAGATCAGCAAAGTGCTGATAGCAGAAGAATACCGGGAACAGTTGAACGGCACAAACGCAGAAGTACTGACACTGGCCTCATTACAAAAAGAAAACAATTGCAAGGCAACGTTACCGGATATATTACCCGGTGATATTGCCTACATCCAATATACTTCCGGCTCAACTACGTATCCCAAAGGAGTAGTGCTGCGGCATGAAAATGTGATCAGCAACCTGGCATTCATGTACCGTGTGTTTAACCGGCAGGAACTGGTAAGAGTAGCCGGATGGCTGCCTTTCCATCACGATATGGGTTTGCTGGGGCATCTCTTCACCGTACTGTTCGAAAGCGGCTTCGGCGTATTTATGCCGGCCACTTCCTTCCTCGCCTCTCCAACAGCATGGCTGCAGATGATCAGCGATTATAAAGCCAACGCCGCCGCTGCTCCGGCCTTCGCATTTGAGCTATGCTGCCGCAAAGCACAACCCACAATGGATCTTGCCAGCTGGAAATACGTTTACGTCGGCGCCGAAACAGTGCCCGTTGAAACCCTGAACAGCTTTGCCGCAAAATTTGCCCCGGCCGGCTTTGACAGGAATGCCTTTAAACCAGTGTACGGGCTGGCAGAAGCCTCCCTGCTGGTAGCGGGTGGAGGAATGGGGATGGAGGAACTGGATACAGCCATATACAGGAAACAGGTAGACCGCCGGCAGATAAGACTCATGACTCCCTATGCCATCGATAACGAAATAAACATCACCATTCACAGACCCGATGGCAGCCCTTGCAGCGAAGAAGAGGAAGGAGAAATATGGACAGAAAGCAACTGCAACTTTTCCGGATATCTTGGTGAGCTGACTGATTCCCGCCTGCTAAAGACAGGCGACACAGGATTTATCAGAGGGCCTTATCTATACCTGACCGGACGCCGGAAAGAAATGATCATCGTACGCGGTATAAACTACCCGGCAGAAGACGTGGAACAGACCGTACGTATAGACCAGGAGCTATTACAACTGTATCATCATACAGCATGCGCCGCATATACAGACAACAATAAAGAAGAGTTTTACATCTTCCAGGAAGTGCACCGCCACAGCACACAGGCACAGCTGCAACAGGTAGCGGCAAAGGTCCGCACCAACCTGGCGGAAGCATTTGGTATTACAGCTACAGGTATCATACTGATCCCTGCCGGATGTTTACCACGTACCAGCAACTACAAAATATCAAGAGCTGCCTGCATCCGGCAATACCTGGATGGAAAACTTCCTATCCTGTATCCTTCCCCAAACATCATTAATGAAGAAGATACCGTGGTGATAGTAGGCATGGCCTGCCGCTTTCCTGGCGGCGCTGACACCCCGGAGAAATTCTGGGAACTGCTCAGCACAGGCACAGACGCTATCAGCGAAGTACCGCCGGAACGTTGGGATAATAACGTTTTTTATGATGCCCGCCCTGCCGTACCGGGCAAGATGAATACAAAATGGGCTGGGTTCATTGATAAGATAGACCAGTTCGATCCTGCATTGTTTGGCATCTCTCCCTACGAAGCGCCTGAGCTGGACCCGCAACAGCGACTGCTGCTGGAAACCTCCTGGCGCCTGCTCGAACATACCGGCTGGAAGAAAGAACGCCTGGAAGGGTCAGATACCGGCGTTTTTGTAGGGGTGTCTACTAACGATTACCTCTATATGAAGATCAAGCTCATGCCAGGCATGGAAAGCTTCAACGCCTATTCTGGTCTGGGCAACGCCAACAGCATAGCGGCCAACAGGCTGTCCTATTTCTATGACCTGAAAGGTCCCAGCCTCGCAGTAGATACCGCCTGCTCATCTTCGCTCACAGCCCTGCACCTGGGCGTAAGCGCTATCCTGAATGGAGAATGCACACAGGCAATAGTAGGAGGGGTGAACGCCATCCTTTCTCCCGGCCCCACCATAACCCTGTCCCAGTTTGGCATGATGTCGCCCGCAGGCCGCTGCAAAACATTCGATGCAAACGCCGATGGGTATGTACGGGCAGAAGGTTGCGGACTGGTAATGTTGAAACGCCGCTCCGCCGCCCTGCGGGACGGAGATAAGATACTGGCTGTAGTAAGCGCCTCAGCCACTGGACAGGACGGTCGTAGTCCAGGCATAACTTTCCCCAGTGGTGAAGCGCAAGCCAGGCTCATAGAAAGGACTTTGAAAGAAGGAAATATCAACCGTGCAGATATCTCCTGTATAGAAGCTCATGGCACCGGTACCGCCGCCGGCGATCCCGTTGAAATGGCACAACTGGCCAGGATCTACGGCAACGTTGAAGGCGCTCCCTGCTACGTGGGCTCCGTCAAAGCCAGCATCGGCCACCTCGAAGCGGCAGCAGGCATCGCAAGCGTGATCAAATCCATCCTCATGCTGCAGCATGGAAAGATCCCCCCTCAGCTTCATTTTGATCAATTAAATCCCAACATCCATCTGCAGGGCACACGCCTGCACATACCCACCCGGCTTACCCCCTGGAACGTTAAAAAGAAACGGATAGCCATCAGCTCCTTCGGATTCGGCGGCTCCCTGGCACATACTATACTGGAAGAACCACTTTCAGCACCAGCCTATAGTAACGGAATAGGGCATACATTAGCATATGCTTCCCCCTTTGCACTGTCAGCCATGACTCCCGGCGGACTGGATGCCCAGATAGCCCTCTGGCAGAAATGGCTGGAACAGGGAACATCTCTGTCAATCAACGATATCTGCTACACCCAGCTGAGAGGACGTACCGACCTGAAATACAGGCAGGCCTTCCTGGTCAGCTCCATAAATGTTTTAAAAGAACGCCTGGCGGCAATGTCCGGCAGTACATTGACCACAACAACAGATGACGCCGGGAAGATCTGCTTCCTCTTCACCGGCCAGGGAGAACATTACCTGCATATGGGCAGGGAGCTCTACTTCCGCTATCCCGTTTTCCGGAATGCCTTTGACCGCTGCGCCAGGGCGCTGGATAAAGAAGACCAGATCCCCCTGTGGCGTCTGGCCTTTGAAGAAGAAGATACCAGCCTGTGGAGCGATCGTTACATGCAACCCATCCTCTTTGCCGTACAATACGCTTTAGGCACACTTTTACAGGAATGTGGCTGCGCACCTCATGTTCTGCTTGGACATAGCCTCGGAGAATATGCCGCCGCCTGCCTGGCAGGATGCTTTGAACCGGAAACCGGCATGCTGATACTGCATAAAAGGGCTGAACTGATCAGCACCATAAAAGATACCGGTACTATGGCAACAGTATTCACCAACGCTGCCACAGTCCGCGAAATGATCAACCCTGAAAAGATCTCCATCGCAGCCGTGAACAGTCCCCTGAAAACTGTTATTTCCGGGCATGCAGAAGATGTACACCTGGTACTTGAAAAATGCCGTGCTGCAAACATAGAAGTATACCTGCTGAAAACAGATCAGGCCTTTCACAGCCATATCATGGACCCCGTACTGGAGCCATTCTACCAGTACCTTCAGAAATTTACTTTCAAAGCGCCGGATAAGTTATGGATATCTTCCCTCCACGGTGCTGTTATGCAGGATGTTCCGGATGCAGACTACTGGGTAGCGCATTTGCGGCATACAGTAGAATTTTATGAAGCCGCGCAGGTCATATCAACATTAGATATCGCTCACTTTATTGAAGTAGGACCAGGCAGCAGCACATTGGTAGCTATCAACGATTCAGGCTGCAAAAGCGAATCTTTATTACGTACACTGAATATCAAAAAGGGCGACAGAACAGAAGGATACTTCCTGCTGGACGCACTCTGCCAGCTATACCGCAAAGGAGTGAACATACGCTGGGAACCACTGTTAACAGGCAACTTCCAGCCCTCACTCATCCCCGGGCAGAAATTCGAGCATCGCTCTTACTGGCTGGAAGGACTGAATGCAGAACGCTTATCTGCATTTGCATCGCCGGAAAAAATACCAGCTCCTGCACAGCTGCCCCAGTCAGATTACCACTACCAGGTAACCTGGAAAGACAGTGGCGCACTACCCGCAGCGGGTCTTGAATCAGCATTGGAAGAACCCGCAAACTGGCTGGTAATAGGGGCGGCCGGCAGCATGACAACCACGTTGCTGCAGAGGCTGAAGGCAAAACAAAAAAGCGTTCACTGGATCAGCACATCCTCTGCCAAAGCAGACTTCCATCTGGGCAACACCAGTCCTGAACAATGCAGTGCAGTACTGGACAGGATCTCCAACCTGCATCGCCGGGAGAACAACAGGGAATGGAAGATGCTCTTCCTGGCTGGTCATAGTACCGATACCTCGCTGGAACAATACATTGCCGATACTAACGGATTACTGATCTCCCTGCTCCAGGCAGCAAAAGAAAACGCATTGGTAATGCCTGTATGGGTCATCACCACCGGCTTACAACAGGTAATAGCAGGCGAGGGGATCAACCTGGCTGCGGCGCCGCTCTGGGGCTTTTCACGCACCCTCTTCCTGGAACATCCCGAATGGAGAGGAGGTATGATAGACATCAGCGACGCCTCCACTGCCGATGAAGTATTACAGAAGGTGTTAAAGCCGGAAGGTGAACATTGCATCGCTATCAGGAACGGGAAACAGTACATCTGCCAGCTGGAACACGTTAAACGGCTACGCAGCAACGTCGCTCTCCGTGCAGACGGTGCTTATATCATCACCGGCGGTATGGGCGGACTGGGCCTGCAATGCGCCGGCTGGCTGGTATCAAAGGGCGTAAAACATCTTGTGCTTACCGGCAGGAGAGTACTGCCTGCTGAAAGTAGCTGGGAATCACTGACAAACACTGACAGCAATTATACTATCGTACAACAACTCCTGGCCTGGAAGAACGGCGGAGTAAAAATAGACATCATCTCGGCAGACATTCGGGATACCGCATTACTGGAACAGCTCTTCGCCGGACTGGATGAAAGGAACATACCGGTACGGGGAGTGATCCACGCCGCCGGCGTGAACTGGATGTCAAAGATCATGGACCTGGACCGTAATAACTACCTGGACACCCTGCGGATAAAAGTGTCCTCCTCATGGACCCTGCACCGCTTAACAGAACATCGTGACCTGGACTGCTTCATCCTCTTCTCTTCCGTATCTGCACTATGGGGCTCGGTAGAGCTGAGCCATTACACAGCAGCCAACTACTTTATGGATATGCTGAGCCTTTACCGGGCTGACCGCCAGTTAAAGACCTGCAGCATTAACTGGGGCCCCTGGGATGAAACCGGGATGAGCGCTGCCGGCAATGAAAAAGAGGTCCTGCAGAAACTCGGCTTCCGTTTACTCCCGCCTGCCAAAGCCCTGGAATGTATGGAAACTGAGCTGGCGGCCGGCGCCCCATATTCATTGATAGTAGACGCCGACTGGAACAAATTCCGCCTGTTCATAGATTTCTCCCTGCAACCCTCCCTGTTCAGTGAAGTGATTGGCAAGGGCGAAAAAACAGAACAGCCCCGGCACCGGGATATCAACAGCATCCTTACCAGCACGCCGGAAGAGGCGCGGAGCATGATAGAAGATATCGTAAGGCGGGAACTGAGAATGGTGATGCTCATAGAATCAATGGACGCAATAGACGCCGGACAGCGTTTCAATTTCCTGGGCATGGATTCCCTAATGGCCATCACCTTCGTTACAAAACTCCAGGAAGACTTTAACTGCAAGCTGCCTGCCACACTCGTATACAATTATCCCACTATCGCGGCCGTACGTGATTTTATCTATGACAGCATTTACCTGGAAAGAGCACAATCCCATGTTACTGAAGGTAAAGGGTTCATTGTACTACAGGAAGGAGCGGCAACACGCAGAGCAAGACTGCTTTGCTTCCCATATGCCGGTTCCGGCGCCTCTATCTTCGGCAGGTGGGCCGGCGCCTTCGGAAACGATGTGGAAGTAGTGGCTGTACAACCAAGAGGACGGGAAGAAAGAAGCCATGAAAAAGCCTTTACCGATATCAGGCCATTGATAGATGACCTCCTGAATGATTATCATGATGGGGAAGAAGACTTCTACCTCTTCGGCCACAGCCTGGGTGCCTTAATGGCCTATGAATTTTATACAGCACTGAAACGCAGCAACAGGAAGCTGCCAAAAGGCCTGTTCCTGAGTGGTTGCGCAGCGCCTTTAACGCCTTCTGATACTCAGACATACCTGCTGGAAGAAGAGGCCTTTATTGAGGCTGTATTGAAGAATTATGAAGGAGAGGACAGCGTTACCCGCAGAATGGCTTTGAACCAGGGCACAGAACTGCTGAGGGCAGACCTCCAGGTACTGGAATGCTACCTGCCTGAAAAAGGGATGATAGATGTACCGCTCACAGTCATAGGCGGCTTGCAGGATACCCTGGTGCCTCCCGCAGAAGTAAAGAAATGGCAGGAACTGTCTGCCGCCGGCTTCTCTGTAGTATACCTGAACGGCGCGCACAACCTCCTGCAGGACCACTCTGACGATCTTATTCAAATCATTAAATCATCGATGAAATAATATGGAAAAGCAGCAACCCTGGTATAATGTTTTTGGCGGACGGTATATGGGAAAAGAGCCCGCCTTCTACGATAGATCAACCCTGCCCTGGATCAAAGAGCTGGAAGACAACTGGGAAGTGATCAGGGACGAAGTGTTTACCCTGATGGAAGAAAGGCCTGCCAGGCTGAAGCCCTATTTTATCAATAAGTCCATGTCTTTCCCGCCTAAGAAATGGAAAACGATGGGCCTCTGTTTCTGGAAGTTCACCATGCATGACAACTGCCGTAAATGCCCGGAAACAGTACGCATCATGAAGCGCATCCCTCACCTTACTTCCTGTTCGCTCAGCGTGCTGGAACCTCATTCCAATATCAACCCCCATCAGGGAGATACAGACGCTATTATCCGCTGTCACCTGGGACTCTCCGTTCCGGCATCGCTGCCCGAATGTGGCTTCCAGGTAGGAAAGGAGATCCGCCCCTGGGAAAACGGAAAGGCCCTGCCTTTCTGCGACGCACAAACACATACGGCCTGGAATAACTCAGACCGCAAACGCATGATACTCATTATCGATGTCGTAAGACCGGAATTTGCAGCCAGGGAGAACATGGTATGCGCACATGTGCTGGCATCTTCCGTACTCCAGATGCTTTATCAGCGCTTTGCCTTCCTGGGCAGGCAGAAGGGCTTTTTCAAAAAGCGTCTCTACGATCTGCTCAGGATAAGCATATGGCTTATCCTCCCCCTGCAACGCACGCTCTCATTCAGAACGCAGTCACGGCATGATGAAAAGAAACGGCAAACAGCCTTCGTGCCTTAAGCAGCCTGTTATCAGGGCTTCGCTGTCTCTACAGCCAGCAGGTACATTTCCATGCTCTGTCCTTCACCGGTCATCCATTCTTCATAAGAAGCTATGGCTGCCAATCTTTCTGCCTCTGTAACATAATTATCTTTCACCAGCTGTTTGCCCCTGCCGGCGGCTACCTGTATCCATATGTCGGCACGTGAAGAAAAAGAGGCTTCTCCTTTCTCCGTACGTTCTGACTGAGAACTTACATATACTTCATTAAATCCTATTTCCCTGAAAATACCGGTAAGGTTATCCGCAATGGCATTGTCAAAACCGGCATCCTTCCTCCACTGCAGAAAAGCATTGTAGAAGTGCTGCATAGGAGCGGGGATAGCGGGCTCCCATTTTATCTTTTCATGATTATAGTCAAGGATGGCAATAACGCCATTCTCTTTTAACAGCTTTTTCATTGCAAGCAATGCCGCTTTCGGGTCAGGCAGCCATTGCAGCACCCGGGCAGATGTAATAAGGTCGTATCTGTCCCCGTTGTCAAATGCTTTAATATCTGCCACACTGAATTGCAGGGAAGGAACATCCCCAAAATGCGCAGACGCCTGTGCTATAAGATCTTCACTTACATCAATCCCCGTCACCTTGCCCGAAGGTCCTGTTATTTCCGCAATGCCCCTGGTGATAGCGCCTGAACCGCATCCTACATCCAGCACATGCATGCCTGGCCTCAGGAATTTCAATAGGTTTTTATTATCAGCTTCAACCGTTCTTCTGTCCAGTACTTTATTAACGCCCGTTGGCATGTTGGCTCTTTCTGTGGAAATGTTCTGGGTCATGGAATTTATTTTATGCTGAAAAATATACAGCTTATCTCAAAAAAATAATAGCCTGTTTCAAAAAAAGTTCTCTTCTCCCTCTCAAAATCGCTTTCGCCCCAAAGTAGCGCTGTATTAGTTTAAAATAAAAACCTTACCAGGCAACTGGTAAGGTTCAAAAATTTTAGGGGTATAGTGGATCTTGGATTAAGGATAACTTATTTACGGGCGGTAATAGCTGCTAATTTAGCAACAATATCCTGGTTTGCATTGTAAGGTGTCCAATGTTCAATCCTTTTCAATTCGCCGTTAATACTAACTAATTGGGCTTCAACTTTATCAAATCTATTCTCAAACTTAACAGTCAGCCCTTGAATAGCGGCCATTATAGCCTCAAATTGATTTTCTGGCATCGCAATTTTTTTAAAATTTAAAAAATGAAATTACCCGAAATTAATTCATTTCACCGGATTTCCAACTATCAACAACAAGTTAGGAGGAATAACTAATTCAATGCTGCTTGTCCTTGAATATGAAAAGACAAAGATCAAATACACAGTAAAAAGGGTTATCCTTATTAAAGAATAACCCAGGTTAAATGGATGATGGAATGTACTATTCCGACCGTAAGCTCTTAACCGGATTACTCAACGCCGTTTTTATAGTCTGGGTAACTATCAGCACCGCCGTAACACCCGCCAGCGCCAGCAAAGTAACCACAAATGGTTCCGCCGTAATATTGATATGATAAGCATAGTTATCCAGCCATTTCTGCATAAGCATATAAGCAACAGGACAAGCCAGCAGGCCGGCTATTAATATGATCAGCATAAACTCCTTTGCAAAGAGTGTTACAATACCGCTTACAGAGGCTCCCAGCACTTTCCGTATACCTATCTCCTTCGTACGTTTCTGCACACTTAAAGATATCATTCCTGTCACGCCAAGCAACACAATGATGATAGATAGTATAGTAGCTGTATAAGCCGCTTTCTGCAGCTGTATCTCTGTCTTGTATACACGGGAAAGTCTTTCATCCATGAATTTATATTCAAACGGTGCCCCGGGCAGGAGCTCCGACCACTTACGCTGCAAAGCGGCAATAGATCCCGGAATATCTTTTGACTGCAGTTTAAAGGAGAAAAAGCGATAGATGTTGCTGTTCTTGATATGTGTAAAGAAGATAGGCTGAATAGCCTGTGCCATAGAAGAAAAATGAAAGTCTTTCGTTACGCCGGCTATAGTGAACGGAGTCCGGGCCAGGTCCATTCTCACCAGCTGTCCTATAGCATCTGCAGGATGCTCCCATCCAAGCGCCTTCGCCAGTTTCTCATTGATCACCACTTTGCTGCTGTCAACCTTCATCCCAGGATCAGTAAAGAATTTACCCTCACTCATCGGGATACCATAAGTAGTTGCATAGTGCTCATCTGAGCTTAACAGGTAAGATGTTATAGCCGTTGTGGAATCGGCAGAGGCATGATAAACATTGATGCCCTGGGAGTTATTGCCATCAGGCACTTCATAGGAAAGCGTTACCTCCTTTACTTCAGGTATAGACGCCAGTTGTGCACGGATGCCCTCCATACGGTTAACACCGGCTGGTGTCCAGTCCCTCGGTACCTGGGCTGATATCATGAATTCTTTATTATATCCCAGGTCCTTACTGAAGAACAGCTGTACCTGGTGGGTTATAATAAAAGCGCTGATAAGCACAACAGCTGCTGTAAAGAACTGGAATGCCACAAGCGATTTTCGCAGCACAACGTTTTCTTTCGCTGTTTTCAGTTTCCCTTTCAATGAATCTACAGATTGCATAGATGACAGTACAAATGCCGGGTATAAACCGGCAACCAGTCCTGTTACTATGATGATCAGGAAAGGGAAGGCCATAAAGTACAAAGGAAATGCATTCAACCGTGGAAGATCTTTACCCAGCACCTGCCCAAATGCCGGGCTGACCAGCAGGTATACCACAAACGCAAGTAATGTGGCAAAGAGAATGAGTATAGTAGATTCTGTCAGGAATTGCCAGATAAGCTGTTTCTTCAACCCGCCCAGCACTTTTCGTACGCCTATCTCCTTCAGGCGTGAAGAAGAACGGCTTACAGACATGTTAACGAAGTTGACTACAGCCATCAGTAAAATAAATAATACAATGACTGATAAAGTATATAACATTCGCTTCACCACCCCATTGAACTTTTCCAGGTGAAAGGTTTTAAGAGGCGCCAGGTGAGGGTGCATATCTGCAGCTATCTGTTGTGTTGAATGTGTTTTCAGCAAAGAGGCGATAGGCTTATCCAGTTGTTGTGGCGTAACACCATCCTGAAGTTCCACCATACTTACAATAAAAGGATTATCCCAGAATTCTATTCTCCGTCCAAAGAACGATGCAGATTCCAGTGGTAGATAGAACCCGTTGGCATCATCCTCCAGCATATGGGAAACGGAATTATCTCCATTGTAACTGATCACTGCAGTTATCATGAAGTCATGTTTTGAACCTCCAAAGTTCTCCATTGTAAGCACTTTGCCGGTTACATCTGTTTTTCCGAAGTATTTCAATGCTATTTTATCTGATATCACGACAGAGAAAGGATCAGCAAGAGCAGTGGCAGCATTGCCTGAAAGTACTTTGAATCCGTACATGCTCAGAAAGGTACTGTCGCCTATCTGTACGCTTTCCCTGAATGCTTTTTCTCCTAAAGAAACATTGGTGGTGATCCCATCCCAGCGATAGTAGTTCTTCACCAGTGTTGGATATTGTTCTTTCAGCGCCTTGGACAACATACCTACAGTAGCAAACTCATATCCCATATTAGGGTCTTTCCACTTGCTTTCAATAATATAATGGTTATCTACATTTTTAACGCGCTTATTTACCTGCAGCTCACTCCATACATAAGCGGCAATCAATATTGTGAAAGCAATACCCGTTGCCAGGCCTGTAATATTCAGAATTGAATAGAACCGGTTTTTCAGAATGTTTCTCCAGGCTATCCTGATGTAGTTCTGTAACATATGTCGACGCAGGTTTATTTTAGGCTTTTATTTTTCGACTGACTGCAGGTCAGCCTTCACTTCTCAAAAATTTGATTTCTCCTGCCGGCCGCAGGCCTTTCTTCCCTCAAAAAATTGATTTCGCCGAAGGCGAAATCAATTTTTTGCAATTCTCCTCGCTGCCTGGAACAAAGAAAATGCCGCTTTAATGCTTATTGATAATGAGTGTCTTATAATTTATAACTATACGAAACTGTCCGGTTTCGATGCACCTGCGTTCACTTCCGGGTTCCCTGCAACGTAACGGATAATCTCGGTCGGTGTTTGCACAATATGAAGTCATTTAACCTCTGTCAATTCTTCTCAACATCGGCTATTCCTATCAAAAAATCATATAACCCTATCTCCCCCGGAATAGACAGCTTCTTCCTTAACCGGTAACGGCTGGTTTCCACACCACGCACAGAAATACCCAGGGATTGCGCTATTTCTTTAGTAGTAAGGTTGATCCTCAGGTAGGCGCACAGCTTCAGATCTGTGGTGCTAAGATCAGGATATTGCTTTTTCAGTGAAGAAAGGAAGTTATTATGCACCTCATCAAAGTGCCGGGAGAATTGCTCCCAGTCCTCTTCATTGTTCTCTGCTTCCTCAAACATGCGTAGGACTTTTTTAAATGCATGCAACGGCGATGGCTCTATCTTTTTGATAGCCATCAGTATCTCCTCCTTGATGGTGAAAAGCAGTTTGCTTCGCTGCAGCAGGTACATAGTGGAAGTGGCCAGCTCCTTATTCTTGAACTGTACTTCTGAAGTAAGTTTTTCATTCTGCAGACTGATCAACTGCTTCTCCCTTTGTTCCTTTTCCAGTTGATGCTGAAGAATAAGCTGCTCCTGCTGCTGCTGATATTTCCGCTGTTGAGTCGTGAATTTTTTCCGTTGAAAGAGATAAGCATACCAGGCAAGTCCTAGTAGTATCAAACCATAAACGATCCGGGCAAAAATGGTCTGGTACCACGCGGGCAGGATACGGAAGGTATAACTGGCCGGGAAGGAGATATTACCCAGGTTATCTTTTGCTTTGACCGAAAAAGTATAATCCCCGTATGGCAGATTGGTGTAGTCTTTCTCTGTACGGGAAGACCAGTCGCTCCAGGTATTGTCAAACCCCATCAGGCGAAAGCTATATTCCAATGTATTTTCCTGTCCTGCTATTGGAGTGGCATATTCAAAGTGAAATCCTGCATAAGCATTGGGCATGGCTTTGAACGCCGCCTCTGAAGAGGCGCGATATCCGCCAAACAACAGGCTGTCTGTATCAGCTTGCGCTATCACCCGGCTGATCAGCACAACGGGCTTTTCCTTTGACTGCAGATAGTTCCGGTAATTAATATGGTACATACCTTTTTCCGCCCCGATAAAGATATGCTCGTCATTATAAGGGTAGATACACTCAAAGCCGTTCACTATTTTTCCCTTCAGCTCCGGGAAAAAAACAATACTGTTTTTCCGGAAGTCAAGAACGCCCGGCATTTTATCAGACACAAACCAGATATTTCCCTTACTGTCTTCCGTCATGTATTGAAGCGGGATGTTCCTGAATACGGGTGTCAGCCAGGGAGAGGGAATGAAGCGCTCATGTAAGGGATCAAATTCGTATGCGCCTGCCTGGGTGGCGACGATCATTTTATCATGGATGCGGAATACAGAGTTATTATATCCTGAAGGCAATCCATGTTGCTGCGTGAAGAGGGTATAATGTAGTATGGTATCACGTTCCAACCTGATCCTGTATACTCCCCTGTAGGGATGGGAGGCCCAGATAACGCTGTCATTTTCCGGTGTCAGGAAACGCAGGGATTCGAACAGTCCCCGGACATTCCTGGCAGATCTGAGCACCGCGCTATCTGACGGGATAAGGCGAAGCCCGTTATAACAGCCAGCCAGTATAAAGCGGGAGAGGGGCCGGAACAGCCAGCAGCCGGTATTTCTCAGGAGAGGGACGGCTGTATTGTCCTTTATTTCGAAGGCGCCTTCATGATGGCCCATGAGAAGATGTCCGCCGGCTGCCGAGAGATGCCATACCTGCCCTTTGGTCTGGTTCACAGGCCGGAAATTATTCATAGCGCCAAGCGGAGCGGCAAACAGCCCGTCAGAAGTTCCGATAAACAGCTGGTTGTTGAATACCCTGGCTGCATAGGTGGTAAGATAATTTTTGTTGTTGGCCAGTAACTGTTTGATAGCCGTATTATAACGGACCATATCAATACCGTTGTCCAGTGTTAGCCAGATGTTCCTGGCCGGGTCTGTGAAGATGCGCAGCACACCATTATGCTGCAGGCCTTCCTCAACGGAAAAACGTTGCAGTATGTGGCCGGTACTGCGTTGCAGGATATAACAACCTCCGTAGGAAGTCCCTATCAGCAGCTGATCATCCTCCCAGGCTTTTATACAGCTCATCTGGATATTGCGGAACAGGCTGTCCGCCGCAATCTTCCAGGGAATGAGCCGCCCGCCGTAAAGTTTATAAAACCCATGTTTCAGTGTCCCTATCAGCAGGGTATCATTTTCATGCTCCAGCACCCCGCATACCTGCATATGTTGTGCTGTTATCTCCTTACATATAGGCTGCCAGCTGCCATTCTTTAACTGCATAAGTCCCTGCCGGGCGTCCTGAGCAAAGAGCCCGCGGCTGGTCTTACTAAGATGCCGCCATTCACCCGGGGCAGGATACACCGTTACCATTGTATCCCGGTAACAGAAGATATTATTACTACTGCGGAAGTATACGCTGCCGTTATAAAGAACTGTATTCCAGACATCTGCAAATTCTTTCCTGCCGGAACGGATCAGCGGTTTAAGGGAGGTATAGCGCAACACGCCGTCAGCGTCCGCCTGGTAATAGCCAAAGTCGTCCTGCGCACCTACGTAGATCCTGCCGTTCTTATCCACACGAACGGAGCGCAGGCGGGTGTGGTTGGGTACGGGCAGTAAGGTCCAGGTATTCCCGTTAAAGGTGAGTAGCCCTTCATTATTGGCAAAGTAAAGAATGCCGCGATGGTCTGTATCAACATCCCATGTCTGCCCACCTCCTGTATGCTGCAGTTTGGTATGGTTGACGATGGGCGGCAGTCCGCTGATCTGCCGGCCCCGGGTAGTAACTGCTATCAGCCAGAGCAGCCCAAACAAAAGGAGCCTTTTCATTCATAACGTTTGATTAAAAATAGTAAATAATCTCCCTGAAGTAGGCGTGACGTAAAATATGTTCATTGATAATCAATAGGGTATCTTTCTGCTGTAGTAGAATTGACGTACCCCCTGAAAAGCGCCTGCAGGTAATTATTGTTGATCTTTGGGCCCGGTCCGGAATCATCAATCCCTCACAATAAACATTAGAGACTATGAAAACCATGATTCATTATTCATTCACCACGTTAATTGAAAAGCTATGAAGAAACAACTATTGATTTTATCTGCGCTGTTAACTACAGCCATTGCCTGTAAGAAGGAAGGAGGGCAGGAAGCTCCCGGTTTAAAGAGAGATGAAGCTATTGCTGCAGCTCCTGCCGCATTGGCCTATGAGCTGGTATGGTCCGATGAGTTTGACGGTACCAGCCTTAATACCTCCAAATGGGGATATGAAAATGGTAACCTGGGCGTCAACAATGAGAAACAGTACTACCAGACAGAGAACGTTGCCGTAAGTAACGGTAACCTGGTCATCACTGCGCGTAAACAGACGGTGGCCGGCCAGCCTTACACTTCCGGCCGCATCAACACCAACGGTAAGTTCTCCAGGAAATATGGCCGTGTAGAGGCGCGTATCAAACTGCCAGGTGTACAGGGACTATGGCCCGCGTTCTGGATGCTGGGCTCCAATATCGCTACTGCCGGCTGGCCCGCCTGCGGTGAGATCGATATCATGGAACACGTGAACACGCGTAACACCGTACTGGGCACCATTCACTGGTTCAATACCGCTTATTCCTACTATGGCGGCAGCACCACCACTACACCGACAGACTACCACATATATGCAATAGAATGGGATGCTTCCTCAATCCGCTGGTATGTTGACGGAGTACAATACCATACGGCCAATATCCTGAACAACATCAACGGAACAGAAGAGTTTCACAACAACTTCTTCATTCTTCTGAATGTGGCCGTAGGCGGTAACCTTCCGGGAAATACTATTAATGACAACGCCCTGCCTGCCAGCATGCTGGTAGACTATGTAAGGGTATATAACATCACCAACACCGGTAGCGGCGCCCCCATCGGCGCCACTATCTCATTAAGAGGTAACAACAATCTCTTTGTAAGCGGAGAGAACGGTACTCAGGCAATGACCTGCAACAGGGCCACTGCACAGGCATGGGAACAGTTCACTGTAGTAGAGGCCGGCGGTGGAAAAGTAGCGCTGCAAAGCCAGGGCAAGTACGTATCATCAGAGAATGGAGCCAACCCTATTACCTGCAGCAGGACAACTATCCAGGATTGGGAGAAATTTGACTGGATAGCGAATAGCGACGGTACATTTTCCCTGAGGGGCAATAATGGCCTGTACGTATCCAGCGAGAACGGTGAACAGGCTATGACCTGCAACCGTGCAGCAATAGGAGGTTGGGAGAAGTTTACATATTAAGGGTTTAGTAAAAGAAGGGCGCATTCATTGCGCCCTTCAAATAAGATTGCTCAGGAAATTTTAATACGCAACGCCTTAAGCCCCGATACTCCCTGCAGGTCTTCCACTTCCAGTTTCTCAATATCGCTGTCCAGCATCCCGCGGGCTTGCAGCTCCTGTATATAGCCTGTATATTCTGCTTCTTCTGCGTCCGAAGAATAAACAATAGTAAGCTTCCCCGATTCCGTGATACGCTCTTCCGTATCCTGTATATGCGCCTTATCTATCCTTTTCTTCACGATCTCAAAACGGGCATTATAACTGCCATCCACATCAAAACGTTTTTCATCCATACGGAAACGGATAGCCAGTTTGGAATTGTAGACCAGTACCAGCGCCGTGATTTCCAGCGGATAGGGGAGTGTTGGCTGCAGCAGCTCCCGGTGAGAACTGCTCATTTCACAAAGCATCTGTAACTGCCAGAGCCGTAATTTGTGCAGATACTCAATTTTAAAAGTATGATTAGGTGCTATAGAAGCGCCAATATAAAGATTGTGCTCAACCCCATCTGTTTTAAACCTTTCATAATAATGAGGATATACGGCTTGCATGGCAATCTGCCCGTTGTCAATAATACTGGCCATATGGTCATTGATAAGCGATACGGTGGTTTCATGCATACGCCTGTAAGTATGGAATGCCCCCGTTAGCTTATCAGTCTCTGCAAAATAACTGTTGATGAGCGGATGCTGCTCCGCATCAGGCACTGCCCGGATACGGCGATGGATAGAGTGAAGATAACTGCTGATATACTGTTCTGTACTGGCCCTCAGCGGGAAGGTCAGCTCTACCAGGTAATCTTTCAGTTGTTGTCTTTCCCCGGCATAAGAGCTATTATCTGCAGGTAGCTTTTCCAGCAAGGCAAGCATCGTTTTTACCTGGTAACGCAGGTCTTTCTGCACACTTTCATTACGCGCCTGCGTGGAACCTTTAATATCTATCTGTCCATATAACGGGTATACATCCTGGAAGATGATCTCTTTCAGTTTATACTCCCTGCCCAGCTGCCGGCGCAGTATCAGCTTCTGCGCCTCATCCCTGAACTTCCAGTATACACTGTTATGAATAGCAGTATACTCTGTCTGTATCACCGCCTGTACTTCATTTTCCAACTCTGCTATCAGCCGCTCAATAGTATCTGTCAGGAAAGGCATGACCACATCCAGCTTGTTGGCGTTGACGCTGTTTAGCTCTCCGGGTTTACTGGCCAGTACTTCCAGTACGCCCAGCAGCTGACCGTTCTTTACAATCGGGGCCAGTATGAAACTGCGTGCGCCAATAGCAGCAAGATTGCGCACCAGCAGGCTGTCTGTATCTGCATTGCCCTGCGCTGAAGTATCCGAAACAGCATAGTACACCTTCTTCTGTATCAGGTTATAGTAAGAATGCAGGCATAACATCTCGTCAGGCTCACTGTTCCGCTGTGCCTGAAGAAGGTAGCTGTGTATCTGTTGACCAAAAACATCATGACTGAATCTACCCTCTTCCTGGTTGTAGAGCGTAAAACCTATTTTGATATCCGGGATACGGTATATGGAACGGAAAATGGCTTCAACACTCTCCTGGAAATCCGCTGCGTTTAACCCCAGTAGTTTTTCCTTCAGTATGGAAACAGCATTCTCGATAGTGGCATCATACAGGTTCATAATGCCAAAGCCTTTCAGCAGCCAGCTGCCAACAGGGAACTTCTGTTTCCAGAGGTCCAGGTCGTCATAGTTGTTAAGCAGCAGATCAATATCTTCCTTTGTAAGAGGCACGGACTTTTCCGTTGGCAGCACATCCAGAAAATCAGCATTGTATAAGATACGGTAATGCCTGATGGTGCCATTGGCTGCCGGTATATCATAGAACAGCGGCGTACTGAAATCCACGTTGGTGCCGTAGTATTCATTCAGTATAATACAGCAGCTCAGCACATACAGCTGGTGCGGATCAAGGTCCCTGATGTTGATCTGGAAATCCGGTCCCGCCGCTTTCAGGATATTCTTAAACCTTTCTGTATGATTAAAGGTGATGTTGAAGTATGGAAAGGTGACAGCCTTGATCTCATTCAGGGTAAGTGCCGGCGGAAAATAATCTTTCAGCAGACGGCGTAACAGGTCTTCATGACCTTCTACCTGCGCATACTCTGTAATGCCTTCCCTGAACTGGGGATAAGGACCCAGGTCCTGCAGCAGTTGCCTTGCCTGCTCAGCATATTCACCTGCCGGCTCTGCCGCCTGTTTTTCCAGCTCTTCTATGATCTGGTGAAAACTGAACTGGATAAGAAAAGGACTATCTGAAAAAGCATGCAGGTTCATAGCATAAAAGTAATCAATTAATCCCTTTTTAACATAAGGGTACCGTCTCCGTCTGGTCCGCAGAGCTAACCCCCTTTATTCAAATCCAGCCGCGCAGCGCAAAAAAAATTCCTATCAGAAAGAAATTCAAACAGCGCCACTATCAATACATTCCTCGCTCAAAATGTATTATATAAAACCATATATTTGTACTACTCCTATGAAACTATAAAAACTACCTATGGGACTATTCGATCTGTTCAAAAAGCAGGCGCCAGAAACTTCTCCTGCACACGAAAGATACCTGAAAGCCAAAGCTGCCTTTGAAAAGAAGGAATACCAGGAAGCACTCGGCCTGTTAATAGAAGCATTCAACCAGGACGTAGACTACATGCCGTTATATCGTCTGTCGGCAGACTGCCTCGGTACTTTAGGCGGACAGGATGAACAGCAGTTCTTTGAACAGGCGTTAGCTACACCAGGGCAGTTTGAAGCCTATCAGCAATTAGGAGAACACTTCTTCCAGGTAGAACACTTCAGAATGGCCATGCCCTTCCTGAAAAAGGCATTATCCCTGAATAGCACACACGTAAACACAGCTCACCTGCTGGCCGTTTGTTACGCAAAAGAATTCCAGGTAGATGAAGCGCTCCGCATACTGGAAAGTATAGATCTGCAGAAAGATTTCTGGGCCGTACATTTCCTGAATAAATGCAGGATCCTCAATAATAAACTGGAAGGAGTAAAGGAAGAGATATATGGAATCAGATCTTTCCTCGAAAAATATAAAGACGATCCCGGCATGGAAGTACCTATCCGGCATATAGACGAGCTGACAGATATGCTCTACCGCTGCCGGTTAATAGCTGCACCGGAAAAGCATATACGCGACTGGCATTTCATCCAGTACGGCGGAGTAGTGCTGGATTACTTCGATTCGGCAGACCAGTACGTAGCTGGCGGCCGTTACGTAGCATTATGGGGGAATCATGTTTCCATAAAAACCGTGATCCATAAACTCAGGATCTTCCTGGATACTGTTGATAGAAACATCCGCGTAGTGGCGGGATTACCCGACAGAGACTCCGAAATAACAGGCCGGGCCGTTGCCGCAGAACTGGGATGCTCTTATATAACGTATAACCAGAACAGTGATCTGTCAGACGCCCTGATCGTAAGTGCAGATACATCATTACTGAATGGTTACGGAGAGCTGGAAGAAGTAAAGAACGGGCAATTGATATTTACCCTCAACCATTCCTGGCTGGGCTCTGCCCTGATAACACCGGATATCATCGGTTTTATGTCTCAGAGCTACTGGTATCCGTGGGGTGAAGGTCAGATGCGGATAAATGAAACAACACAGGAAGTTGAGCACACTCCGGCAGATAACAGAACGCCTGCAGAAATTGCTAATGATATTCACCATGCCCCGGCAGAAGAAAAAGACCTGGCGACACAGATGGATTTTTACAGGAAACATGCCCATGCGTTAAAGGGAATAGGGGAGCACGCTACTTTACGCCGGTATAATTTCCTCACAGAAAGCCCTGTACCAGGAAGTTATTTCCGTCATTAATACTTTTAACCAGCCTGCGGCTGGTTAAATCTCTCCCTCAAAAAAACGCGTTTGCCGAAGGTAAACGCGTTTTTTTGAGCAATTTCCCCCATTTAATCACCCCCACTACATTCTTTATCTTATTTTGCACCTACTCTTTTAAACGGACATAACCATGAAAAAGATACTCATACTCTTCTTCACTACAATCGGCCGGATTTTTACCAAAACCGCCGCCCGCGTTTTCATTAACCTCTTCACCCAACCTCCCGGAAGAGCCTTCCGCGAACCTCACCTGGCGCTGAAAGCGGCAGCTGCAGAAACAACAATTATGGTCAGCTCCTACGCATTTGACGAATCAAAGACCGGCGTCAGAACGTACATCTGGGGCACAGGTAATAAAACGGTCCTGTTACTGCACGGCTGGGCCGGAAGTGCTGTAGATTTCGGAGCTATGGTCAATATGCTGACAGAAGAAGGATATCGTGTAATTTCGTTTGATCAGCCTGCACATGGCTTCTCCGAAGGAAAGAATACCAACCTGATCCAATGGATATATATTATCAGGCAATTCCTCCGGCTTTATGATATCAGTATAGTGATAGCCCATTCCCTCGGCGGACTGGCAGCCACCATAGCGCTGGCAAGAGAACAAAAGAAAGTATCCCATCATATTCTGATTGCGCCGTTAATATCATCCATATGGGCTTTTGAAGACGCTTTCCGGCAACTGCGGATAGGGGAGCCCGTAAGTACACTGGTGCCTCAGATGGTACTCAATAATTATAAAGAAGATGTAAGAACGCTGGATCTGCCAACACATATCAGCAACGTACAGGCAGAACAGGTGTTGCTGATATATGACACTACAGATGTCGTGATCTCAGTGCCTCAGACTGAACGTTTTCTGCATGAACATCCCGAAGTACAGGTTTGTAAAATTACTGCCGAAGGGCATTATCGTATTATCCGGGATGAAGAGGTATTGTTGAGAATTAAAAATTCCCTTTCCTCCTGACCCGGCCGCAGGCAGAAGCACTCATCAAAAAAACGATCTGTACCTGTTCCCCGCTCTCTATTTTCAAGCCTTTCCACCGCCGGTTAAACGTCTTTATTCAAAAACATCTTTACCCACCCTTTAAAAGCCCGCCGCCCGCTAAACCGCCTTTATCAAAAAAACATCTTTTACCCACTCTTTAAAAAGCGCCGCAGCCCTTTTCAAAAAATGGGATTTTGCCGAAGGCGAAATCCCATTTTTTACTCCTTCCCCACATATTATAGAAAATATTTATCCAGATACTCCAAATGTGGATAACTTTTACTTATTTTCTTCTTCCCTTTAATCACCTGACTATCAAATTCCATTCCCCCCAACCCTCTCATTTCCTGACTAGCCAGCCATATTATAATATTTACACATTTTTGAATATTTCATATTAATTCTAATTTTAATCCCAGTTTAATATCATACCTATGGATTTATTTTACACTCAGGTTGTAACCCCGGGGAGGAAGCTTTATGCTTTTTCAATTGGTAAGTCATTGTGAATCACTGTAAGACGAAATCTGTCGTTCAAGCATGTGAGTTATTTTACACAAACCCTATACCGATGAAGAAACTCCTTTCAATCCTATACCTTTTCCTGTTCTGCTCTATAGGAGCATTACAGGCACAAACCGTATATGTTAATATACCGGATACGGTTTGTATGTCAACGAACAATGCAACAGCAGATCAGCTGAAATTTACCAGTATGAATGCAATGGTAGAGGGAAGTGGTGTGACTGTTACACAGAAAGCCACCTGGTCTATCGCTTCTCCGGGAGGAACGGAAGCCGACTATGAAATATTGTATTCTGACAATACTTCTACAGTAAAAGCTACCAAGCTGACTAACACCAAGTCACTCACCCTTCAGCTCCTGCAACCCGGTGATTATACATTTACCATCACCCTGCCATATACAAAAGGTGGTGTAAACTATGTTGAAACCAGGACAGTAAAAATGGTGGCGATGGACTGTACCATTCGTACCTGTAACGGCGGTAATGCCGTTATGCCCGGTTTCTCAGAGAACTTCGGTGCCATGGCTGACGGCGTAAGCCGCCGGCCTTACCCGGTTAACGGTGTCGTTACCTATACCTACCAGGGCAGTGGTGACCTGACAGATAATAATTATACTATCTCCAATACCACCCAGGGAAAAAGCAACTGGGCCAACGTAGGAGACCATACAGGCGATTACCGCGGCGCCATGCTCGTAGCTAACTCCGCTTATCAGCCAAGCATATTTTACCAGAAAACAGTTACCGGACTCTGTAAAGGATCTGTATATAACTTCAGCGCCTGGCTGATGAACGTGAACCTGGAGAACTCCATCGGTAGCGTATGTAAAGCCGGTTATCAGTATGCCGGGGTGACCTTCAGGATAGTGAACGCAGCTAACCAGAGCCAGATATTGGGAGAATACAGAACATACTCGGTTTCTATGCGACTGGACCAGGCTAGCCTGAACAGCTGGCAGAAATACGGGGGTTCCTTTACCGTACCCGCCAATATAGATTCGGTTAAAGTATATATAGTAAATAACAAACCGGGTGGTTGTGGTAACGATATCGCGGTAGACGATATCGAATTTTCTTATTGTAGCCCTATCATCACCGCTGGTATTGATGGTAATAGCACCAGTCTGAAAGAGGTATTGTGCGAAGGCGCTCCCGTAAAACTAACCTCCTCGTATCAGCCTACATCTTATTTTGTGGCGCCTACTTACCAGTGGGAGATGAGTGATGATAATGGTATTACCTGGATGAACGTACCTTATGGCACTGCTACCAGCCAGGACCTGGTGATTGCACCGGGAGAACTGAGAGGTACCCGTACAGTAGCTGCTGACTACCTGTTCCGCATACGTATATACGAAGCAGGCAGTGACGTATCTACCTGCGCCGCCCCCTCCAGCCCCGTCAAACTCACCATCCTGCCAATGCCAACACTCTACCTGACCAAGAGCCAGGTATGTGCGGGCACCACCGTACAGCTGCAGGCCTCCGGTGGCTTTGACAGGTATGCCTGGAAAGACCTGCCGGGATATACAGGAACTACACGCGATATCCTTGTAACAGAAGATACCTCCATTACCGTATACGGATTTATGGACTACGGCGACGGACATACCTGTATGGACGAAAACACCAAGAAGATCCTGAAAGTAGATGCGCCTGCTGTAGAACTGTCCTCTTCTTCTGTATCCGTTTGTCGCACAGAACAGGTAGAGCTCAGGATCAACGCCCAGCTGGCCGGCAATACCATCCGCTGGTTTACCGGACCAGACCCTGTTACCGGCGTACGCACACCAATAGCAGGTACAGACGACCAGACTACTATCAGCGTACAGCCGATGAGTATAGCGGATAGTCTCTATACCGTAGAAGTAACTGATCCTACAGGTTCCTGCGTGGTAACATCCGCTCCTTATAAAGTAAAAGTAACAGAGATACCAACCGCCCAGGTGGGCGCAAACCAGGTAATGTGCGCCAGCTTCAACGAAAGCGGCAGCTTTACGATGGATGCTACCCTGCAACCTGCAACAACCGGCAGATGGACCATCCAGAATGTATACGGCCCGGGCGTAAGCACCACCGGCACTGTAAACTTCGACGATTATGTAATGATCGCGAATGCCGCCAACCCAAGATCAAGAGTGATCTTATCACCTGGTGTTACCGCTGTATTATTATGGACAGTAAAAAGCACGGAGAATACAAACTGTACTTCTTCAGCTGTAGATACACTGAGCCTCCTCTTCGATCCTACACACAGTGACGCTGGTCCGGACACTACACAATGTGGCACAAACAACATCTTCACGATGATCGCCAGCCAGCCGAACGATACGCTGACAGGCCCCGCGGCAGAAACAGGTACATGGACGCTGGTATCAGGCAACGCTACAGTTGCAGATATCCACGCCTATAATACAACTGTAACTGTAAACAGCCAGGTAGACGACATCGTACTGGTTTGGTCTATCACCAACGCTCAGGGTTGTACACCAACAACAGATACCGTGGTGATACATAAACTGGCAAAACCGACCATTACACTGAAAACACCTGTCCTCAGCTGTAGCCAGACAGGAACATTCCTCCTGGATACCCTGGCCACAACCGGAAATCCTGATACCTACAGCCTCGCCGTAGGTACCGGCAACCCAATGCCTGGCTTCGTAACTGTTACAGACCAGCCATTAACATGGCCGCTCACCATCAGTTACCCGGCAGGTACAGCTGCAGGTACTTATAACTTCCTGCTCTCTTATAAAAATGCAAACGCAGGTTGCGATTCTATCTTAAACTTTACGGTTGATATAGAAACACCACCTACCGCTGCTACAGATATTATTGTAAGCTCTCCGAACATCTGCGAATCCGGTACTACTACGCTGACCGTCAACGGCGGTAACCTCGGACAGAAAGCAAATGGCACACCTAACGCCCAATGGGTATGGTATGCAGGAGGCTGCGGAACCGGCGCCAGCATCGGTACAGGTACCACTATTACAGTCAGCCTCAACACCACTACCACCTATTATGTAAGAGCAGAAGGTACAAGCCCTTGCGATACCACTGCCTGTGTAAGCACTACCGTTACAGTATTTGAAGAACCTGACCCGTCAGAGGCAGGCGCTAACGTAGAGCATTGCATGGACCCTGCATTTACAGTAACCGGCAGCACACCTTCTGTTGGTACCGGCGCCTGGACAATGGCGTCAGGCTTCGGCTCAGGTACTGCTACTATCGCAGACCCGGCCAGCCAGACCACAACAGTGACCATACCTAACGGAGACTCAGCCAAATTATACTGGACCATTACTAATGGTGTATGTATTGTAAGAGATTCCGTGGTCCTCACCAATCACCAGATGCCTGCCGATGCCAACGCGGGTCCCGACCAGGCCCAGTGTATGACGCCTCTGTTCACACTGGCAGGTAGCGTACCTTCCATAGGTACCGGTACCTGGACACTGCTCACCGGTGCAGGTTACGGCTCCGGCACAGCCACCATCACCACCCCTAACAGCAATACTTCTACTGTTAATGTACCAAATGGTGACTCTGCCTTCCTGGTATGGACCATTACCAACGGTACCTGCATAGCGAAAGCAGATACAGTGAAACTGGTGAACAGCCAGGCGCCTACCACAGCCGCCGCTGGCCCCGATCAGGCAAACTGTAATACGGCCGATTTCACCATGGCAGCTAATACACCTGCTGTAGGTACAGGACGCTGGTCGCTTAGTTCCGGTAATGCTACCATTGCCGATCCAACCAACCCGTCTACAACAGTGACCGTAGCGGCAGGCGATTTCGCAGACCTGGTATGGACCATCACCAACGGTTCCTGCACTTCTACAGATAATGTATTGCTGAACAACTTCCAGCCGCCAACATCCGCGGCCGGCGCTGACCAGGCAAACTGTATGAACGCGACCTTTACCATGAACGCAACTGTACCAACAATAGGTACAGGCGTATGGAGCCTTAGTACTGCACCAGGATCAGGAAACGCCATTATCACTAATCCTAATCTGGCCACAACAACAGTAACTGTTGCCGCCGGCGATTCTGCTTACCTGGTATGGACTATCACCAATGGTACCTGCGTGGCTACAGACATAGTAATATTACATAACTACCTGATGCCGGCTGCCGCTGTTGCAGGGGCCGACCAGGCACAATGTCTCAATACCGCCGGTTTTACCATGACCGCCACTGCTCCAACAGAAGCAGGTGCTGTAGGTACATGGACCATCGTATCAGGAACAGCTACCATCACCCCGGGTGACGAACATAAGAATAATGCCGTGATACAGGTACCAAACGGTGGTACAGCCACATTAAGGTGGACCATTACCAACGGTACATGTACCGCTCCGACTGACGATGTGCAATTAACCAACTACCTGACCCCGGCCGATGCCAATGCAGGCCCTGACCAGGACCAGTGTAACAATACCAGCTTTACCTTAAACGGCAGCACACCGGATATAGCCGGCGCCGTTGGTACCTGGACTGTAATAGCCGGTACAGCCGTACTCAACCCTGCCGATGCTAATACACCTAATGCTCCGGTAACAGTAGCCATCGGAAATACCGCTACCCTGGAATGGAGGATCAGCAACGCAACCTGTACCTCTAAACCGGACACCGTTGTGCTGCGTAGCTTTGCCGCTCCGTCAGCAGCCAATGCAGGCGCCGACCAGGACCAGTGTAATAATGCCAGCTTCACCCTGGCAGGTAATACTCCTGCAATAGGCGTGGGCAGATGGAAACTGGTACTCGGTAACGGTGTACTGCTGGATACAGATACCTTATTGACAAATGCTCCGGTAACCGTTGCCGCAGGCGATACCGCCGTTCTGGAATGGACCATCATAAATGGTACATGTACCAGCTCCGACAGGGTTGTGCTGCGCAACTTCACACAGCCAGCACAGGCCAGCGCCGGTCCCGATATAGCACAATGTAACAACGCCAACTTCACCATGGCAGGTAGCACGCCATCTGCAGGTAAAGGCCTGTGGACAGTTTACTCAGGTACAGCAACGATTGCTCCGTCAACTGCTGCTCAGCCTAATGCTACCGTAACAGTAGCTCCCGGTGATACCGCCGTACTGTACTGGACCATCACAAACGGCCCTTGTACAACGGTAGACAGTGTGATCCTGCGCAACTATATGTTGCCTTCAGCCGCAGCAGCAGGTCCTGACCAGAACCAGTGTATGACCACTTCCTTCACCCTGGCAGCCAACACGCCGGCTGTGGGCACAGGTGTATGGTCAGTAGTACAGGGCGCAGCTGTAGTGACTACCCTGGCAAGCCCAACTTCAACAGTAACCGTACCTAACGGCGATTCTGCTACCCTGGTATGGACCATTTCAAATGGCTCCTGTACCGTCACTACAGATACCGTGAAACTGCGCAACTACCTGATGCCGGCTAACGCCAACGCAGGTGCTGACCAGACCAACTGTGACGATGTGAACTTTACCATGAACGCTACTCCGGTTAGCCCGGCATACGCGATCGGTACCTGGACCATCATCAGCGGTTCACCAACCATCACCGATATCCATAACCCGTCAACAACCGTACAGGTGCCTGCCGGGACCAGCGCAACATTGCAATGGACCGTCACCAACGGTACATGTACCTCTGTTCCAGACCAGGTAACGCTGACCAACCAGCCGGCTATCCTGGGTAATACCATCACTGCCGATCAGGTCCTCTGTGCTAACCAGACTCCTGCCATGCTGCAGGGCGGCACAGTAAGCGGTGGTAACGGTACCTTCACCTACCAGTGGCAGATAAGCACCACCAGCGCAACCCTCGGCTTCGTGAATGTTGCTACAGGCGGCACCAACGCTACCTATAGCCCCGCTAACATTGCTCAGAACACCTGGTACAGAAGAGTGGTAATGTCAGGCGGTTGTACCGGCAACATCAGCAACGCAGTAATGCTGACCCTGATGAACACACCTCCGGTTGTAATCTCCGTACCGCCAGCTGTAACAACAGATTGCGTACAGGGTAAAGATTACACCACACTGTTCGGCACACCGGTATTCAGCCACGCGCCTTATACCAACGAAGCACTGACAGTAACATATAATGATGTAACAACTGTAGTAAATACTTGTACAACCACGATCATGCGTACCTGGACTGCGACAGACCGTTGCGGACTGACCACCCAGGCACAGCAGACCATCACAGTGGTTGACAGAACAGCTCCTGTATTCAGCAGCGCAGCTCCTGCCAGCGTAACTGTAGAATGTAACAACGTACCAGCCGCTGTAAACCTCACCGCTATCGACGCATGTAACGGCACCATGACCATTACTCCGATCGAAGTACGTGTAGACCAGCCAGGTGCATGTGCAAGCAACTACCAGCTGATCCGCAAATGGGTGGCAGTAGACGCCTGTGGCAACGCCAGCGATACCCTCAGACAGGTAGTGAACGTTAGAGATCAGACCGCCCCTGTATTCGGTGCTACGGCTCCGGCCAACATCACAGTAGATTGTGATAAGGTGCCTGCAGGTGCTCCGCTTACAGCGACAGACAACTGTACTCCTGGCGTGATCACAGTAAATCCTGTAGATACACGTAAGAATATCTCTAACAGCGCGTGTGCGGATAACTACCAGATCATCCGTACCTGGACTGCTACAGACCTTTGCGGTAACAAAACCGTACTGACCCAGACCATCACAGTACAGGATACCATCCGCCCTGTGTTCTCTATGACAGTACCGGCAAATGTGACCGTAGATTGTGATAAAGTACCGACAGTACCGGCTATCACAGCAACAGACAACTGTACTGCTACAATAGCAGTAAAAGTATCTGAGAAGAAAGAGTTCCTGTCCACCACCTGCCTGAGCAGCTACCGCCTGACACGTACCTGGACAGCAACCGATAACTGTGGTAATAAGAACACCATGCAACAGGTGATCCTCGTCCAGGATACTACCCGTCCAACCTTCACAGTAGTTCCGCCAGCGGATACCACTGTAAGCTGTGACGCAATACCTGATGCACCGGTTAATATCAGCGCAACAGACAACTGTGGCAGCGTGAAGATCTCTTACACCCAGAACCGTGAAACAGTTTCAGGAGCTTGTGCGGGCAACTACCGCCTGGTACGTACCTGGACAGCGAAAGACAATTGTAACAATACTATAACAGCCCGCCAGGTGATCACCGTGGTAGATACCACCCGCCCGGTAATAGATCCGGCTCCTGCTGATGTAACACTGACCTGCGGTCAATCTATCCCTGTGGCAGCTACCCTGTATGCAAAAGATAATTGTGACGGTACCTTCCCTAAAAAGGTAACGATGACAACAGATCCTTATACAGTGGATGCATGTGCAGGTTACACCATCATCAGAAGATGGAATATCACGGATGCCTGTGGCAATGCCGCCATAGAACGTGTGCAGACCATCACGGTAAGCCCATGTCCGAAACCACAGCTGGACCCGAACATGGCAGCTAACTGCTCAAACTATACGAAAGTAGCTGTACTGCTGCTGAATAAAGTAAGCAAACCTAAATTCACCCTGGTAAGCGTTGTACCTGCAGGTATTGTAAGTGCTCCGTTCACTCAGAGCAGCAATGTGTTTGACCTGAAAGGCGCCACACAGGCCTCCTTCGTTGTAACAGACGGGGTAACAGGCTGTATGTCCGATACCGTGACATATAACCTGCAATACATTGCCAAACCGGTAGTGAACCTGGGTAATGACACTGCTATCTGTAGCGTGAACAGCATCACCCTGGATGCAGGTGCAGCCAATGCTGGATACACCATCCGCTGGTCTACCGGTGAAACCTCCCAGACCATCACCGTATCTGCTGCCGGTACCTATAAAGTAACTGTCAGCAACGGTATCTGCTCTACTTCAGATTCTATCAAAGTGAGCGTGAATAATCCACCGGTAGTGAATATCCCGGATGCTATACTTTGCGACGGACAAACAGTAAAACTGAATGCCTACGTGCAGGGTGGTACATATTCCTGGAGCACTGGCGAAACAACAGCCGCTATAGAGGTGAACATGCCGGGTACCTACAGTGTGGACGTATCGCTGAAAGGCTGTACCACACATGATGATATCGATGTGACAGTAGTACCTGCTCCGCAGATCACACTGACAGACGATGTGGCTATCTGTCCTGGCGCTACCACCATGCTGACAGTAGATCCTGACGGTGGTACAGTACGCTGGAGCACCAACGAAGCAACCTATTCTATCGTAGTATCCAAAGAAGGTACTTACGGAGTAACAGTTACCCGCGGCAGCTGCGTCATCAAAGATTCTGTGGTAGTAAGCCTGGTGCCTGCGCCCGAAGTAGATCTTGGTCCTGACAGGGAATTCTGTATCGGTGGCCGCGTAACAGTAGACGCAACCACAGCCAATGCTGCATCCTATATGTGGAATGATGGTACCACCAATCCTGTGAAAGAGATCACAGCCGCCGGAACATACATCGTTTCTGTAATGGATGCCAATTGTTCCCGTGTTGTTATGGATAGCATGAAAGTAACAGTAGGAGGTATTCCTTCCACATTACTGCCTGAAGACACTACCCTGTGTATTGGCCGCACATTGACCCTGAAACCGCCGGTAGGCGATAACAGCGTACGCTGGCAGGATGGTTCAAATGACGATACATATGTTGTAACTACAAGCGGTATTTATACCGTAACTGTATACAATGAATGTGGATCTGTGTCAGACGATATCACGGTAATGTTTAAGGAATGTGAAGCCAAACCGATCTTCCCGAATGCCTTCACGCCAAACGGGGATGGTAAGAACGATACGTTCAAACCTCACGTACAGGGTGTAATGTATGATTATGACTTACGTATCTACAACCGCTGGGGGGAGCTGATCTACCTTGGTAAAGATGCTCAGACCGGCTGGGATGGTAAGTTCAACGGCAAACTGGTGGAGAATGGTACTTATGTATGGTTGCTGTACTATAAGAAGAAAACAGGTGGTGAAACCATCATAGCAAAAGGAGAAGTAAGCGTCTTGAAATAGAAGAAATCACTTTAACCGGCCGTAGGCCGGTTAAAGCCCTCTCTCAAAAGAAAAGCTTTTGCCGAAGGCAAAAGCTTTTCTTTTGAGCAATTTATCCGCACCAATCAATTAACCATAAACTTCTCACCAGCACTTATCGTAGTCTTAGTACACGTCATACTACTCAAACCATCCTCCGCAGAAACATAAGCGCCATTATTCCCTCTCAAAGAAACAGTACCATCAGCATTCACAATCCAGTCAAACTGCTCCCACGGACCAACAGCCGTCCGGTTGCAGGTAACAGGCTGCGTACCATTCTCCGAGCAAACATATTTGCCACCATTGCTCAAAGCTACTTTCCCGTTCCCCGCATCAACAACAGTGAACTGCTCCCAGCCCCCAACAGCAGTACGGTTACATATCATAGGCTGTGTCCCGTTTTCACTGCTCACATACCTGCCATTAAAACCTTTCAGGGCAATAGTCATACCTACAGGATTATTCGGCCCGCCAACAACAGGAGGCGTAGGCCTGATAGCAGTAAGAGGTGTTAACCCTTTCAGCATCCTGCCCCCATCACCGGTAAGACGAAGATAGTAGTCGGCAGAGCAGGCAGTACCATCTTCATCCAGCGTCAGGAAAGAAGAACCAGCAGGTATCATGCTGCTGTTCTCAGCAGTCTTGGCTATCTGGTTACCTTCATTATATTCATCGAACATAGAGATATAAATACCCTGGCATCCTACTCTTATCATATTGTAAAACTGCCTCCACATAAAGTTACCATGAGCGCGTTGCCTTTCCTGCAGGTCGCCCGGCAGTACACAGGGTTGATAATCGATACCATTGGCATTACAATACGCCTGGTCAGGAGTATTCACATTGGTAAAGAAATTATCTGACTCCTGAGATGTTCCTATTCTTCCAACCATCCACGGAGAGATCATATTGAACGCATTGTAGGCAGAAGAGAAATCAGGCCTTGAATCGCTGTTGGCCGGTTGCGTACGCCAATGAGTAGGCACACCGCCAATAACATAACAGCCCTGGTTCTTAAACCAGTTGATCACATTCAGGCATACAGCTGCTGACCATGGATGATTCTCATCATTAAAACCAAAACCCCATATACAAACCACAGGCTTGCCGTTCTGTCTGGCATAGGCAGGAGAGGAGGTATAGGCAGCCATTTTACTGCTCCAGTCGGCCTTGATCTCAGATTGCATATTAAGCCATCCGCTTACATCATACATGATATAGAACTTTACACTATAATTCTCCGCAGCTGTTTTCACTTTGGCAGTAATAGCATCCCGCACCGGTCCTTCCTGCCCGTTGGGATTAAACCGTTGCAGCGCTGCGGCATCAATCCCATACTGTTGCATCCACTGGAAATGTGTGTTGATGGTCTGGTCAGAGAACGAAGAGAAGAGCTTTGCCGGCTGTCCGTTGTTCAGGTTCGGCCAGGCTGTCTGGAAGGTGGAAGTATAATCCCTGACATCAGGCCAGGACTTTATACCGTTGTTAGTGGATGATGGCGCTTGCGCCCAGTTCTGTGTCCAGTGCCACCAGGCATTGATAGGAGAGCCATCTCCCGTACAGGCAAACCATCCCTGGTAACCTACAGTCACCTTGCCTACAACATCTCCCGGTGGAGAGCTGAGGGCAGATACTGCCAGTGCGTCATTCTTCAGTAATTCTGTTGCTTCTGAATTCTTCCTGGTACAGCTCACCGCAAAGAAAAGCGCGGTTGCTACCAACAATCGATGTGTGGGTTTCATGATAGATAGTTGTGTTTTATTATGAGGGAATTATATACAGCAAGAACCGGGTTGAGTAGCAGCTTTACTGCATCTACCTTTGAGGGAATAAACGAGGTTATTATGCATGTACAGTCACAACCGCCTATTCTTTATTTTGGAACTCCTGTGGCACTTCTCAGCACTATCAACGAAAACGGAAGTTACAATATTGCACCAATGTCTTCTGTTTTCTGGCTGGGCTGGCGCTGTATGCTGGGACTATCTGCTTTCTCAAAAACGACAGAGAACATTCTGCGCACTAAAGAGTGCGTACTGAACCTGCCCTCCTTCAACCTGGCGCCGGCGGTGAACCGGCTGGCAAAAACTACAGGCAGCAATCCTGTACCGGCAGGAAAACTACAGAAAGGATACCGGTATGAACCCGACAAATTCGGTACAGCCGGTCTCACGCCCCTGGCCGGTAATACAGTGGCGGCGCCACGTATACTCGAATGCCCGGTACAGCTGGAAGCTGTATTGACAGGCATCCACCCGCTGGCGGAAGATAATGAAGCACAGCGTGGCAGGATCATCACATTGGAAATGCGCATACAACGTGTATACATCGACGAAAATATCCTCATGCCCGGCATGCCGGATAAAGTAGATCCGGATAAATGGCGCCCGCTCATTATGAGTTTCCAGGAATTTTACGGCCTTGGAGAAAAAGTACATACCTCCACACTGGCAGAGATCCCCGAGGTATTATATAAAACATCAGACATGGAGCAGGCAGCTACTTTGAACTTTTAGCCGGTCCCATGTCCCGGACAGCCCGCATAGTTTGGCTGTTCCGGCCATCCCTGCGTATAACCAAACAGTTTAATTTAGCGCTCATTAAACGGTTCACCATGCATGCAATAGAACATATCCAGTACATCAAAACCGGGAAGACTAAAGTATACACAGCCCTGAGTACACAGGAAGGATTGGGAAACATATGGACAGAGAACCTGGAAGTCAGGAACGAAACAGGAACTACCAGTAAATTCAATTGGGGCGAAGATTACACTACAGAAATGGAAATACAGGAGCTGAAGCCTGATGAAAGGATCTTGTGGAAATGTACAGCCTCAGATCCGGAATGGGTAGGTACCTGTATTTCGTTTGATCTTACTGAAGAGAAAGGCGTTACCAAACTGGTACTGAAACATTACAACTGGCGGGAAGTAACAGATTACTATCGCTGGTGCAATTACAACTGGGCTATGTTCCTGCTCAGCCTGAAGCAATATTGCGAAGAAGGAAAAGGAAAACCTTACCGGAAAAATTAAGTAGCACGTCAAACCGATTTGCCGTCGCGCCATCTTCAGTACCAGGCTCCCACTCACAAAAAAACGCGTTTGCCATCCGGCAAACGCGTTTTTTTGCAAACAGTTAAAACCTTCACTTAATCTTTCGTGCCCGAAACGATCACGGAAAGCCCCAACCGGTTCAGCAATACTTTATCTGTAAGACGGAAAACAGGTACAAGCGTATTATACAGCTTCATCTGTCCGCCGGGAATGATCTTATTCTTCTGCAGCTTACCTGAAACATACCATCCCATAATGCCGGCAGCATTAAAATACTGCTTCCGGGTGATCCGCAGATCATTGGCTGTGAACAGGGCTGAGAGGGTAGTTTTATTATACCTGCGGTAATGCTCTAACGCCTCATCAAAATGATTGTAAAGGCTCTGGTAAGCAGGCACCAGTATAGTCAGTTTCCCACCGGGAGCCAGCAGCTTTTTACAGTTGGCAATAGCCAGTTTATCATCCTTGATATGTTCAACTACATTCAATGCAAAAATTGCATCAAAAGTATTGAAGTACTTACCGAATTTCTGATCAAAATCAGGATCAACAATATCCAGCTCCATTACTTCTGAAGTATTCGGATGCCCGCCAAAATGCTTCTTCAGCACTTCCCGGTAACTGGGCCTGATATCACTCATTGTAAGCTGGTAATTGTTATTCAGCACAAAAGAGGAGATATTACCAATACCACTGCCTATTTCCAGCACTTTCCCCTTCAGGAAAGGATGGATAGTATCAAACATCCATTGGTTCAGTTTATCCGCTTCGCTGATCACCTTCAGGGTTTCCCAACCTTCGGGATCCATTTCTTTGTAATTGAAATCCATGCGGGCAAAAATAGCTTTTTAAGTTTGTATATGAAAAATTTCTATCAAGCGGTTCCCTGTCAGAACCTAAATTATTATTTTTGCTCCTATGGGTAACACGCTCATTATCACCGTGGGAATGGAACCCCGCTATCAGGACCACTTCAATGCCTTAAGAAGGAGACACTTTCCCTCGCATGCCAACTACCTGGATGCACACATCACATTATTCTATCATCTGCCAGCCAATCAACCCCTTATCGGGGAAGCACTACACTCATTTGCCGCCAGGGCTCCACTTACTTTACAGGTAACCGGTCTCAGCTTCTACGGCAATGGGGTAGGATACCAGCTATATTCTGAAGAATTACAGGAACTACACAGGGAAATGCAGTCAAAATTTGACCCCTGGCTCATCAGGCAGGACCGGCAACCGCTCCGCCCACATATTACCATACAGAATAAGGTAACGGCAATGAAGGCGCAGCTATTATACGACGCATTAAAAAAGAATTTTACGCCTTTTAGCTTTGACACAACCGGGTTACAGACCTGGATATACCTGAAAGGGCCGTGGAAAGCCCGGGAAACATTCCCTTTTATTATTCCCTGAACTACTTCTGCTCTTTCGCCAGGTAATTATCTATCGCATTCCCCAGCGCCTTCGTTTCCGGGGTCTCATTATCAGATCCTTCCTCAAACCAGTGATTAGCGCCCTCATTATCCTCTTTCTGCACTAACCTGATAGTTCTTGCTTCCAGCTTCACAACAAACTGCTGCTTTTCCTGCTCTTCCACTTCATAATGATGAATGGCATTACCCAGGGCTTTTGCCTCAGGCGTTTCATTATCACACCCTTCCTCAAACCAGTGATTGGCGCCCTCATTATCTTCTTTCTTCAGGAGCTTGATCTTCCTCTCTTCCAGCCTTACTATGAAGCGTTCCTTATCCTGCTGCTCTACCCGTATGGTATTATCCCCATGACCTATTGTGAATGTATTCATAGTTGTATGTTTTGATAAATAAAGCACAATCATTATGCCTGCTTTGTACTATCTCCCTGTTTATCCGCCTACGGCAAACAAACTACCTCTGATCAAAAAAAACAACCCGGGAGAACCTTGCTTTGTATATTTGTTTCATATGAAAGCAAACAAAGTCATCTGCAGGATAGCATTTTCCTCCATGCTCCTCCTTGGCATACTCCCATCCACTTCCGCACAGGATCTATACATGCCAAGAAACATTAAAAACGCCTACACCAAAGAAACAAGGACCATCAGCGGTAAACCCGGTCGCCGGTACTGGCAGAACAAGGGCAGTTACGCTATCAATCTTCTTGTACAACCACCTTCCAGAACTATATACGGGGAAGAAACTATCCAGTATGTGAACAACAGCCCGGATACCCTCCGCTACGTCGTGCTGCGGCTTATCTGTAACATTCATAAGCCCCAGGCGCCCCGCTCCGGTTACACCAGCAGTGATTTCCTTACAAAAGGCGTGATAATAGATACCCTGGTCATTAACGGTACCGCTGTATCTTTTAATAATGATGTTGGAACAGTGGCAAATGTTCAGTTACCCGAGGCTTTGGTACCAGGAGAAACTACAAAGTTCAGTATCCGCTGGCATTATGATATGTCGGTACTGAGTGGGAGGGAAGGCAGTATAGACAGCACTACTTTCTACCTGGCCTATTCATATCCCCGTATTTCAGTGTATGATGATTACAACGGATGGGATAGAATAGAACACGCTGACAGGGTAGAGTTTTATAGCGATTTTAATGACTATAAGGTAGCGGTCACAGTACCTGCCAACTACGTGGTATGGGGCACAGGCGTATTACAGAACGCAGATGAGGTATTGCAACCTGCCATTGCCGGCCGACTGATAGCTTCTTATACTTCCGATATCCCGGCGCATATCGCAACAGCCTCAGAGATGCAGCAGCACCAGGTTACCCGTCAGCAGGAATGGAATACCTGGAGATTTAAGGCAGACAATATTGCCGATGTCACCTACGGACTGAGCGATCATTACGTATGGGATGCGGCCAGCGTGATAGTAGACAGTGCGGCAAACCGCAGGGCCAGTGTACAGGCGGCTTACAATGATGCAGCAACAGATTTCCACCACTCTGTAGAATATGCCCGCTATGCCCTCAACTGGTTCTCTCACAATTGGCCCGGTGTCGCTTATCCCTTCCCTGTTATGACAGCATTCCAGGGATATGCAGACATGGAATATCCCATGATGGTGAATGACGCCACTGTAGGAGATAACCTGACCTTTGCCCGCCTGGTGCAGGACCATGAAATAGCACATACCTGGTTTCCCTTCTATATGGGTATCAACGAAAGCCGTTACGCCTTTATGGACGAAGGATGGGCCACTACCCTGGAATATCTTATCGGCCTTTCCCAGGGAGATAAGGCTGCGGCAGACAGGTTCTACAAAGAATTCCGCGTAGACGGTTATATCAACGATCCTTCTGCAGAAGAAGACCAGCCCATTATTTCCATGTCAAACCAGGTAAGTGGCAGGGGATATGGTAATAATGCCTACGGCAAACCTTCCCTGGCATATCTTGCCTTGAAGGACATGCTGGGAGATGCACTGTTCAAAAAATGCCTGCATGCCTATATGGATAACTGGAACGGAAAACACCCCATCCCATGGGATTTCTTCAATTCCTTCAATACTGCTTCCGGTCAGCAGCTGAACTGGTTCTGGAACAACTGGTTTTTCAGCAATAATTATATCGACCTGGGTATAAAGAATGTACAGCAGAAGAATGGAGCTGTCTCATTATCAGTTATTAATACTGGCGGATTTGCCGTCCCGTTCGATATCATTGTGAACTATGCGGATGGCAGCAGTGATACTGTTCATCAGACACCTGCTGTCTGGAAACAGGATTCCCGGCAGGCAGTATTCTCAATCCCTACCGGTAAAAAAGAAGTGGCCGGCATACGTGTGGACGGCAACCTGTTTATGGATGCTGAGAAGAAAGACAATGAATGGAAACGTTAGATTGATTAACGGATACAGGACTGGTATGCCTTAGGCGTGGTCCCTTCCGTTTTTCTGAATACTCTTATAAAATAATTGGTGTCGCTAAAACCGCAAAGCTTGCTTACAGTGTAAATATTGCTTTGCGGTTTTGCCAGCAATTGCTTGGCCAGCTTAACCCTTTCCCTGTTAATATACTCCAGTGGCGTTATTCCGAATTGCTCCCTGAACCATTTGAAGAAGAGGTTCCTGCTCAGATAGGCTTTCTTGCTCAACTCATCCACCGCTATTTTCTCTGTCAGGTGTTCCCGTATATAATTCAGTACAAAATGCAACCTGTTCTGATTGGTATCTGTAGTGCTGATGGATGCCTGTCTCACGTGCTGGCTCTGTATAAGCCTTATCAGCAGCTCTTTCAGCTGAAGGTCAGCATAGACGTTCTTTGCTTTATCCTCACTGGTACATATCCTGATCAGCTTATTGATCAGTTCTGTCACTTCATGATCGTTCTCGAAGTGGTACTGATCAAAGGATAGCGCCCATCTGTGCTCTTCATTCCCTGCATTGTAATAGCTGTTAAGATATTGCATGGTATCCTGTATATAGGCCTGATCTATAGCCAGCGCAATACATTGCGTGGGAGATCCCATAGTAGCTTCCGGAAAGTCAATGGTCATTGTTTCATGTGCGGGAACTATTACCGTTTCTCCCGGCAGATAATCGAAGGTGGGCTTGTCAGGAAGATGCATAACTTTTTTACCTCGTATCATGCTGGTAATGACAAGATCATTGAAGGTAAGCGGTACCTGGTATGCTTCTTCATAGCTTTCGAAGATGTTCAGTTCACAGTTCTTCAGGTTGAAGATGCGGCGGTTTTCAACCAGCGTCTGCAATTGTTTGGGTACTGTAAGATTAAGCATAATGAATAAGTTACACCATTTTTTCCAGCCGGCCGCAGGCCAGAAAAACTTTCCCCTAAAAAATCGCTTTCGCCGAAGGCGAAAGCGATTTTTTAGGCCTTTCTCCGCGTTATTCAAACTTCCCTCAAAATAAACTCAGGTACAATCGTCCTATAAATAAATACAAAAAAAACAAAACGATTTCCAGCGTTGTTGATATTAGTAGTATCGTTTTTTAGCATTGTTTCACACTAAAAAAATTCCACTATTATGAGCGTTTCAGCAACAGCTGCCCCTGTCTCGAACCTGGCAGCACGTCCCGAGTTTAAACCGAGATACGATCACTTTATTAATGGGGAATGGGTACCACCATCCGGCGGTGAATATTTCGACAACATATCACCCATAGATGGTAAAGCATTTACACAGGCAGCCCGTGGCAACGCGCAGGATATAGATAAAGCCATTGATGCAGCACATGCAGCTTTCACCTCCTGGAGCAAAACCAGCGCCGCCAGCCGTAGCAACCTGCTTTTGAAGATAGCGCAGATAGTAGAAGATAACCTGGAATACCTGGCCGTTGTGGAAACAATAGACAACGGTAAACCCATCAGGGAAACCAGGGCGGCAGACCTTCCGCTGGTGGTAGATCACTTCCGCTATTTTGCAGGCGTGATCCGCAGCGAAGAAGGTACTATCAGCGAACATGATGAAACTACCGTAAGCATTAACCTGCATGAACCAATCGGTGTTGTAGGACAGATCATCCCCTGGAATTTTCCCTTGCTGATGGCCGCATGGAAAATAGCCCCGGCATTAGCCGCTGGCTGCTGCGTAGTAGTAAAACCTGCGGAACAGACTCCCACCAGCATCATGTGCCTGATGGAACTGGTAGGCCATGTACTGCCTAAAGGGGTACTGAACATCGTAACCGGTTTTGGCGTGGAAGCTGGTAAACCGCTTGCTTCCTCTTCACGCGTACAAAAAGTGGCTTTCACAGGAGAAACCACTACCGGCCGGCTCATCATGCAATACGCCTCTGAAAATCTGATCCCTGTTACAATGGAACTGGGAGGTAAAAGCCCCAACATTTTCTTCGAAAGTGTAGCAGATTCAGATGACGCCTTCTTTGATAAAGCCATAGAAGGAGCAGTATTGTTTGCCCTCAACCAGGGCGAAGTCTGTACCTGCCCAAGCCGCATCCTGGTGCACGAGCATATCTATGACCGGTTCATGAACCGCGTTATCCAGCGTACTAAAGCTATAAAAATGGGTAACCCGCTGGACAGCACCGTTATGATGGGGGCCCAGGCCAGTGAAGATCAATATCAGAAGATCCTCAGCTACCTGGATATCGGTAAACAGGAAGGCGCAAAAATACTCTGTGGCGGAGACGCTTACCATCAGAACAGCGGACTGGAACACGGATATTACATCCAGCCAACCCTGATGTTCGGAAACAACAAGATGAGGGTATTCCAGGAAGAAATATTCGGGCCGGTAGCCTGTGTTACCACCTTCAAAACCACAGAAGAAGCCATTGCCATTGCCAACGATACCCTGTACGGATTAGGCGCTGGCGTCTGGACCCGCGATGCACATGAAATGTACCAGGTGCCCCGCGCCCTCCAGGCCGGCCGTGTATGGGTGAACTGCTATCATGCGTACCCCGCACATGCTCCGTTTGGCGGATATAAGAAATCCGGTTTCGGAAGAGAAACGCATAAGATGATGCTGAACCACTACCGGCAAACTAAAAATATGCTGATCTCTTACAGTAAAGATAAACTGGGGTTCTTTTAAGGGGGACGGGCAGGATGTTTAATTTCCTGCTCCATAGGATGGGACAGGGGGCTGCATGCCCCCTGTCATTATTGTAACTAATTCACTTCAGCATGCCCGAAAGGATCATTGCTACGGAAGCAGCTATTGAACTTATTGACAAACTCCGGAAGCAGCATGGCCCCCTCATGTTTCACCAGAGCGGTGGCTGTTGCGATGGCTCCCAGCCCATGTGTTTCCCCGAAGGGGAGTTCAGGGTGGGACAGACCGACGTATGCCTCGGAGAAGTGGCAGGTTGTAAATTCTATATGAGCGGAGACCAGTTTGAATACTGGAAACATACCCAGCTAATCCTTGATGTTATCAAAGGAAGAGGTAGCAGTTTCTCCCTGGAGATTCCGCTTGGCGTTCGTTTCCATATCCGGTCCCGTATATTTTCAGATCAGGAACTGGCTGAGCTGAGCTGATACATTCCTGCCTGTTTATGGTAAGGGTGTGCGTGTAAACAGGATGGCCTTAAAGTCAAACCCTCCCGCCTCAGCATGGAGCCGCAGGGTTTGATGGCCATTCTTCAATGTAACGTTCTTTACATCAACCGTCTGCCATTGCCCTTTATGTCCCGCAGGTACGGCAATAGTGCTGCTAACCGGTTTCCCGTTAACAGTAAGGTAGAATTTCCCGTTACCCTTATTACCCGCAACAAGCACCAGTAAAGTATACTTCCCGTTTCGTTTTGCATTGATCGTATACTGCAGCCATTCTCCCTTCTCAATATCCGTTACATAATACTGGTCTGCACTGTCTTTATCGGCCATGATATCCACGCCGTCATTCCGGTACGCCCTGCCGCTGTTACCTCCCGTCATTTTAGGGTCAGATACGCGGTAGTTGGCAGTATCCGTATCGTAATAGGCAGCGCCATTTACACCAAGATCATAGTCTGTGGCAGGTAAAAAGAAGTTGTCTGTTATGATATTGGCATTGAAAGGCTTTGCCTGCCTTGTGAATGGCTGCCGCATCATGGCGTCTGTCACATCCCGGTGCAGGATATTATTGCTGATATTGGTAGCCTGTGCCAGCTCCATCAACGCGGCAAAGGCTGCCGTTTCATCAGGTTTCTCACCCTTACCGTTCCAGTAATTAAGTATCTGTTGATAGCCATCATTAGAAGGTATCTCCAGCGGATTGCTGACGCCCAGCTTTTTCAGCGGCCACCATGACCAGCCAATATTATTCTTTTCCAGCAAACGGATGGCTTCCGTAAACCACACATTCGAGTTCTCCCCGGTTTCTCCTACCCATACAGGAATATTGTATTTCCTGCGGTAATCCAGTATATACCGGATAGATTGCTGGTCATTGAAATTCCAGTATTTATGAAAGCTCAGTGCCATGTTCTTATCCCACGGGGGAAGCATACCATTGTAGTTATTTCCCCAGCCATTCCCTTCAATGATGATCATATGTTGCTGGTCTGCTTCCCTGATGGCAGTGGTGATCTCCTGCAGCAACTTTTTCAGCGGAGCGTTATGCTGCTCTTTAAGGCCATTTTTATCATTTTGGGGATCGTCAAACCCGAAATTCGGCTCATTAAGAATATCATACGCGCCTATCCATGGCTCATCCTTATAATGAGCAGCTATCTTTTTCCAGAGAGCAATAGTTTGCTTTTGTGCCTCTTCATTTTCCCACAGAGAAGGACGGGAGCTATCCCTGTCGGAGATATTGAGGTCATTGCCCTGTCCGCCCGGAGCTGCATGCAGGTCCAGTATCAGGTACATGCTATTCTCTTTGCACCACTGTAATAATGTATCTGTCAGGGCAAACCCCTTATATATATCCAGGTAGAGATTGTAATGCATGGGTAATCGCACGGAATTAAAGCCCCATGCCTTCAGTGAATCTATATCTGCCTTTGTGGTATGATTGGACAGCCACGCATCATAGAATGCGTCTGTTTTCTCCCTGCCCACCAGTTCCTCTATACGGGCGCGGATCTTATGCTGTTGCCCCGGTCCGTTTATCCGCAGCATATAACCTTCCTGCAGCATCCAGCCGCCCAGGCCAATACCGCGTAACAATACATTTTCTCCTTTCCCATTGACAATCTTTGTGCCTTCTGCTTTCAGAAATCCCTGGCTATGTCCTGCTCCAGGGGCAATAAAGAGGGAGATCAGTAACAATAACGTGATGTGTTTCATAACCCTGAGTTGAACGTGAAGCTGTTAAAATACGGTATCAGTTTGACTTTTTCGCCGCCTGAAAGCCAAATCTCTCTCATGAAAACTTCAGCCTTGCGCAACCCGGAAATTCCTTCTCAAAATATCATGAACAGGTTTTATCAAAGTATAATGAAAATTCTTAATTCCCGGCAAAAACAAGTTTGAGTGCTGCTTCTGATTGCAATTTTAAGTTGGCAGATAGAAAAGTGGTACTTTCTTTCGGAAAGCATTGTGGCGCTAAAGTGATACCGCAATGCATACACTATCCATACTTTATAGTAGGCTTTGAGTAGGAGTATCTATACAATATCTGTGCTTTGGACTACCGGTAATGTCTTTTCAGAAAAACTGACTTTTGCTTTTTATCACAAAAACTTCAGCTCCGCACCGTGCAAAAGAACTCTCAAAAAACAGGGTTTTGCCGAAGACGGAACCCTGTTTTTTGAGCAATTCTCTGAGATTACTTCTCTTAACGAATTTTTAACATATATCACCCCTAAAACATAGTATTTTTTATTAATAGATAAATAAAAAAGCTAACTTTGCGCTGCCTTTTAACACGGATGTATATATGAAAAACTGGACAGTTGTCATAGACGCCGTCCCGAAAAAGCATGTATATAAACTTATATAGAATGTTCAAAAGTTTAAGTCTTCTTTCCGCTCTTTTCCTTGCAGCGCCTGCAATGGCACAAACAACCTTCACAATAAAAGGACAATTGGGAAAGCTCCAGGCTCCGGCAAAGGTTTATATCGGTTATTCTGTAGAAGGTAAGACTGTATATGATTCCGCTGATGTTGATAACGGTTTTTTCCAGTTAGCCCAGGACGTACCTTATCCTGTAAACGCAATGCTTTCTGTAAGCAGGACCGGAGAACCAACCACTGTTTTTGACAGTAAGAACGTAGCCCGTCTGTACGTAGAACCCGGTGTAACCATCTGGCTTACTTCCGATGAAAATATCTCAAACTTCGAAGCTACTGGTTCAGAATCAGAACTTGATTATAAGGTATATCAGCGTTATATGGCTCCTGTTGAAGCGAAGCTGAATTCACTTACAAAGGAATCTTCCAACCCGACTGATACTTCTGCTAAAGCAATGACAGCGAGGAGAGAGTATTTCGAGAAGCTGAGAGCTGCAATGGAAGAAAGAAGAGGATTGATGAAAACCTTTATCTCCGAGCATCCTGACATGTATATTTCGCTTGACTTACTCGAAGAATATAGCGGTTATTTTATCGATTACCGGGATGTTGAGCCAATTTATAAAACGCTGACTGAAAGTGTGAGAGAAACCGTAAAAGGTAAGGCGTTTGAGAAAAGGATCAATGATGCAAAGGCAACAGCTATTGGAAAGGTAGCGCCTGAATTTGCATTGAAAGATACGGAAGGCAATAAAGTAACTTTATCATCATTCAAAGGCAAATATGTATTCCTGAATTTCTGGTCAAGTCTTTCCGGTACTTCCAGGGCAGAGAATGCTATGCTGAAAATGATCCTGAAGCAGTTTAACGACAAGAAACTCGCTATTATAGGTATCGGCCTGGAAGAGCGTAAAGATGAGTGGAAGAAAGCTATTCAGGAAGATGGTCTGTTCTGGTTACAGCTGAGTGACCTGAACTACATGAAAAGTGAAGTGGCTCTGCAATACGGTATTACCGCTATACCGCAGAACGTACTGATAGACCCTGCAGGCAATATCATTGCCAGGAACCTGAAAGGACGTAACCTGGAAGAGAAGCTGAAAGAGGTACTGTAACTGTAATTAGTAGGATGATAATAAAAAAAACGCTTCAACCGTCAGGTTGAAGCGTTTTTCATTATAAGCTACCTATCTTTTTCCAGTAAATGATAGTGCTGGTAAGCCCGCCATGTGGCTTTAGCGCAAAATCCGGGATCACACCTGCCTTCTGAAAACCATGTTTCTCATAAAGCCCCGCTGCTCCCTCATCTTCAGCGGTATCCAGCGTCAGCAAAGTTCTCCCATGTTCTACTGCCAGGCGTTCTGCCTCTGTTAGCAGTGCACGGGCAACTCCCTGCCCCCGGTACTTTACACGCGTCATCATCTTGGCAATTTCCCCGCGATGAGGTTGATTCGGCGGACAATCAAGATGCAGTGTTACCGTACCGATAAGCAGATCTCTATCAAAAGCGCCTAATATAATCCGCTCTCCCCGGTCTGCAGCGGCAAGGGAAGCTGTCCAGAATGCTATCGCCTTTTCAGGCGCCAGCGGATGCATGAAACTGACAGAGCCTCCATGGGCAACTGTTTCAATGATCATTTCCGCCAGGGATGAAATGATCTCTGGTTTTGAGCTGAGAGAAGTGATGTTGAATTTTGGTTGCATGGGGGCAAATATAAAAATCGCCCCGGAAATCTGCTGCATTAAACCACGAATAATACAAAAGACTTTACCACAGGCTCTTCGTATAGAACCAAGTTGCTGCTATTGTTTGCTGAAAAGATTAGTATTTTTGTGTGGCTAAGAAGAACAGGGATGCTAAAGATATAGTGCTTGCCCACTATATTAATTTGCTTGCCGGGATTCGTCTGAAATAATAGTATTACCATTTTCTGGATCTTTTTTAACGATCAGAGATTTTACTGAGAATGAAAACGGCCCTTTTATATATATACAACCTACTCCGGTTAAGTATATTACTTCTTCCAATTCTTTAGACTCAAAAATTAAGGCCAGTCTACGGAGGGTTTGACTAAAATATGCAATTTTACAGGTGCCATTACGATAAGCTAATAGTAATTCGTTTATCTGCTTATATCACTGGTTAAAATCATATCGTTATACGGATTGTATTAAAATGATATAGATTGAAATAAATAAAAAAGAGAACCATACCATTAGTGCAGCTCTCTAACATTATTTCAATTTAAGATAGCAGGAGTGTACAGTCCTGCTAATTATACTAGTTTATTTTGTTTTTAATAACTCACCAGGCACTGGATTATTCTTCATAAATTCCTTCGCCTTTTCTAACTGTTTAATGAAAAATGGACTCTTCCGGGGATCTGGCAAAGATGACTCCTGCTGCCCGGTTACATGCTCATTTTTATCTTTAACTATTTTGGAAAATTTATACGCCATTTTTCCTGTTTAAGCAAATTTACAATTATTTTTTTATTACCAGAAATGCCTCGTAGTTGGTAGCAAATTTGAATTCCTGCCATTTACCGTCTTTGTACCCCAGGATCTTAAAATGCGCCTCTATTTCTTTTCTATAAGCGTTGATCCCCATTTGATATAACCTGGTTCTGGATGGTGTGCTTCCTATAGCGTGAATAGCAACCTTTTCATAAGGCTCTGTAAAATCCAGTACCGTATTTGCAACAGTGGCCAATACCTTGAGCTTATCTTCATTGTTGGAAACTGTCAGATCATTATAAGATTTATCATCCTCATTATAATCTCCAAATCCCAGATTAAAAAGAGGTATTCCCCCTTCTAAAGTACCCATCATTTCATATGTCACCACCTTTTTAATGGCGCCATTTGGGCCAGTACTTTCAAATTCAAATTGTGCGGAAATGTTGGCTTGTATATAAGGATATTTTTCTGTACTCATATTATTACAAATGTAGATCGTGGTACTACTCAGATTTTATTCATTTTCATTCATTTTTTTAATATCAATAATTTCTAACCATTCATTGTCTTTCGTCCATTTCATTAAACTAAAAAGTCAATTTTTTGAGTAGTAGATCATTTGTACAAAAACACAAAAGACCGTAAAGGCTACGTCCTACGGGCCTCTTAATGCCCTTTTTGATATTAAATATGTCGGGACAACGGGACAAATTTCGAATCTGTTGTGGAAATAGATGCGTTTGTAGACCAGTGGCGCGGAACATAGCAGCATTACCGGAAGGCGTAATAAAAACGACTGAAAAAGTCTTGCCGCGGTAAGAAATGCAGAAGGTTTTAAAGCAGAAAATGGTGGTTGGACGACGTTAGCATTTTCTGCAAGAACAGCTGAGATTATGAAAAAGTTATGGAAAATGGTGCACAAACTATAGCAGGCGAATTAAAGATAGAAGAATTACTTAGAAGTTTTAAATAGTTCATTTAATTCAAACTATTTAGAAATTATTCCAATTAAAAACCCTTCAAGTCGTTGGATTTGAAGGGTTTCATTTTGTAGTCGGGACAGCACCTGCTGATCAATGTGGACGCAAATCAATAAGTATAGTACGCTATGGCATTATGCTATTTTCAGCTTCGGGTGTACGCCGGGATTTTCCAGATATTGGGAGCCCCACTCATCCATAACACTGATCACCGGAAGTAATGATAAGCCCAGGTCTGTCAGGAAATATTCTACTTTGGGTGGAAGCACGGGATGCACTACCCTGCTGATAATTCCATGTTCTTCCAGTTCCTGAAGTTGCTGATACAAAACCCTTCGCGTGGCTTTGGGATTTAGTCGTTGTAATTCGCTGGGCCTTTTATGTCCTTTCCAGATATTATGGATCAGGCAAGGCTTCCATTTTCCGCCAATTATTTCCATGATCATGGCCATGCCGCAATTCAGGTCTTTGGGAATCTTTCTTTCAGCCATAATATACTGTTTTACGAAGTGAAATTAAACAATAAAACAATACAGGGGTATAGAGCTAATTTTAGCCCTATGCTATAATGAAGTGCGTACTTGTCTACAGCATACAAGCATCCTAGCTTTGCAGATGAATTATTTTGAAAGTGGGCCCGCCGGAAAGATGTTTCGCTTTTTAAGTCAAATTAAAATTATTACACAATGAAAAGGTATATAAATTTTTTTGTAGCAGCTTTGTTTTTCACGTTAACTGTTTCGGCACAGGAAAAAGCAAAGCCGCTGCCACAACCCAGTAGCTATCATATGATGATTGGCGATATAGAGGTCATTGCGTTTTCGGATGGCAGCATTCCCCAGGAACTGAATAAATTGATGACAAATACAACACCTGCTGAAATTGAGGAGCTGACCCACTCCAATTTTCAAACACCAGTAGTGGAAGCTTCAGTAAATGCTTACCTCGTGAAAACGGCAGGAAAACTCATTTTGATAGATGCCGGCACTTCCGAATTATATGGGCCTGCGCTCGGGCATCTGCCTGCCAGTATGATCAGCGCTGGCTATGATCCAAAAGAGATAGATGCAGTTTTGATTACCCATATTCATACCGATCACACCGGAGGTTTAATGGATGGTGATAAAATGGTGTTTCCCAATGCGACCATTTATGTAAGCAAAAAGGAAGCAGACTTTTGGCTAAGCGACGAAAGCTATGCCAAAGCTCCTGAGAGACTGAAGCCTTACTATGATCAGGCGCGACTAAAAATGCTGCCTTATGTTAAGGCTGGAAAGGTGAAGACCTTTGATTACAGCACAGAGCTATTCCCGGGCATACTGCCTGTTGCCAGCCCGGGGCATACGCCTGGTCATAGTTTTTACCAGGTGACAGGTAAAGGTGAAAAAATAATGTTCTGGGGCGATATTATGCATGTCGCCGCGCTGCAATTCACTAAGCCTGATATAACCATTGTTTACGATGTAGACCCTAAAGCGGCTGCAGCAGCACGCAAAAAAGCGTATGAAGATGCGGCCAAAGGCCGGTACTGGATAGCAGGCGATCACCTGTCGTTCCCCGGCATCGGTCATATTCGTAAAATGAACAAGGGTTACAGTTGGGTCCCTGTTAATTACACAACCACCGGCATCGGTCAATAATTACCGTATGAAAATAGTATTCAAATTAGCATTACAGTCCTTTATGGTGACTGTAATGCTGGCCATTGGTTTATCTATGTTTGCCCAGGTGCCTGACTCATCCGACTCCATCTTATTTCGTAAGCTCTATAGTGAGGCTTTAAAGAATGGCCAAACGGATGTTAACCTGCGTTACCTCACTTCCCGCATTGGCGCGCGTATAAGTGGCTCGTTACAGGCACAGCAAACCGTTGAGTGGTCAAAAAAAGTATTGGCGCAATACAAGTCGGATAGTGTATATCTGCAGCCCGTAACAGTACCTCATTGGGTAAGGGGTGCAAAAGAACTTTCTTATTATACGGCTAAAGGCCGGCGGGTAAAAATGGACGTTACTGCCCTGGGAGGCTCCATTGGCACTGATGGCCTGTTAACGGCCGGCGTTGTTGAAGTAAAGTCGTGGGCCGAATTGGCCGCTTTACCCGATCAGGCAGTAAAAGGTAAGTTTGTTTTCTTCAACCGGGCTATGGATGCGGGTGAGATCGAGACATTCAAAGCTTATCTGATTGCGGCAGATCAACGGGCGCAGGGGGCTATTGCAGCCTCCCGCAGGGGCGCCGTTGGAGCGCTGGTAAGGTCATTAACACTCGCCAAAGATGATTACCCGCATACAGGCGCCATGAATTACGACACGGCCGTCCCGAAAATTCCGGCAGCAGCGCTGAGCACCAATAGCGCCGATCTGCTAAGTGATGCTTTGAAGAAAGATCCTGGCCTGCAGTATACGCTTCGTATGTATTGCATTCAGCTACCCGATGTGCAGTCGTATAATGTAATAGCCGAGATCAGAGGAGCAAAATACCGGGAGGAGTATGTAACGGTAGGCGCACATCTTGATTCCTGGGACCTCAGTGAAAGTGCCAGTGACGACGGTACTGGTATAGTACAGGCCATGGAAGTGCTGAGGCTTTTCAGGGCAACTGCACTACAACCCGAACGTACCGTGAGGATCATTCTATACATGAATGAAGAGGCCGGTGCACATGGCGCCATCCAATATGCCAAACAGGCCAGGTTGCGCAATGAAAAACATGTTGCCGTTATTGAGTCTGATGCAGGCGGCTTTGCGCCACGTGGATTCAGGATTGAAACCACACCTGAAGCCATGGCTCGGTTTCAACAATGGAAAGAATTATTCATGCCTTATAAAGCAGGTGACATACAGCTGCAGCAACGCGGTGTTGACCTGACGCCTATGAAGGAACAGGCAACAGCGCTGATCAGTCTTGACTGTGACGATAGCCGGTTGTTTTATATTCATCATAGCGCACTGGATACCTACGATAAAATTAATCAAAGGGAAGTTGCTATGGGCGCAGCTGCAATGGCTGCCATGGTTGCACTTATCAGTAAATATGGATTATAAAATGAAAAAGTTAATAACTATCGCAGTAATGGGGTTGTTTATAACGACCGCATATGCACAAACAAATAATGCAGGACCGAATCATTCAGTAATTATACCGAATACAAAGGGTTGGTTTTTGTGTCGGGCCAGATCGGTAATGGGGATGCAGGCTTTAACGAAGAGTTACGCCAGGCTTTAGATAATATAAGCGCCATCCTGAAACAGGCCGGAACCTCTATGAAAAAAGTGCTGAATGTTACCGTTTACCTGCAGAGTATGCAGCAGCTAGAAATTTTGTATAAATATATTGCATTGTGCGAAATTTTGCAAATTATATCTCCCTGGGAAAAGACGCAGATCAACGCTTCGTAAAACACAACTGCGAAGAATATTTACTATAAACAAAAATAAGGGAAGAGAAATACCAATTGCCGGCCCGGTTTCTGGATTCAGCACATATATTTTCCCGTTAGACTTGTCATACCTGCAAATCACCAAAGCATGAATAGCCTCCGGCGTATACCAGGTATGATCGGATTATCATTATTCATTGAACGAAGTTGCAGATCCAAGTGCATTTCTGGTGGGACCTGCATTGAAAATCTTCCTTCGTCATAAAATATAAATGAATGCACTACTATCAGATTTACTGCCGAACGTACAAACATAGCAATATGGAAATCAATCTTATAAAAACAAAAATTTGTTTTGCCTAAACTCAGGAGATGTTTAATTTGCCTACAATAACTATATCAATGGAGGATAATCTTAAAAATGCCGATATCATATTCTACAGTAATCCTAACGGAGACATAAAAGTTGAAGTAGTATACAATGATGATACTTTTTGGTTAACGCAAAAAAGAATGGGGGAGCTGTTTTCTATTGAAAGCCACACGATTACTTATCATCTTAAAGAAATATATAGAAGTGGAGAATTAGATGAGGCAGCAACTGCTCGAAAAATTCGAGTAGTTCAAAAGGAAGGCTCCAGAGATGTAAAACGAGTATTAGATTTTTACAATCTTGATGTAATTATTGCTATTGGTTATAGAGTTAATAGTTTTGAAGCGACCCAATTTCGCATATGGGCCACTAAAGTCTTGAAGGATTATATTATAAAAGGATTTGTACTGGATGATGAACGACTAAAACAAGGGCAACGTTTTGGTAAAGATTACTTTGACGAATTATTGAACGTATTAGAGAAATACGAGCCAGCGAACGTAGATTTTATCTTAAAATAACTGATATATATGAGCAGTGCAGTATTGATTATAATAAAGATGCTGAGATTACTCAGCAATTCTTTAAGACTGTTCAAAACAAATTACATTATGCAATATCAGGTAAGACAGCAGCTCAAATAATAGCAGAAAGAGCTGATGCAAGTAAACCTCATATGGGATTACAAACCTTTAAAAATGCTCCTGCTGGCAAAGTACTCAAAAGTGATATTGCTGTCGCTAAAAATTACCTTATAGAAAAAGAAATTAAGGAGTTGGAAAGAATTGTATCTATGTACTTAGACTATGCAGAGAATCAGGCTGCAAGACAATTACCAATGAAGATGTCTGACTGGGTACAAAAACTTGATGGTTTTCTCCAATTTAACGAATACCAGATTTTAAAAGATGCAGGAAAAATAAGCCATGCGGTGGCAATGAAATTAGCTGAAACAGAATATGAAAAATTCAGGATTGACCAGGACAGAACTTTTAAAAGTGATTTTGAAAAAGAATTTAAGCACATCCTAAAAAGGCCCTAACCCAACCCCAAAGTGAAATCGTTTAATTTATTAAAACATGAATGACACACCTCACTATATAAAACAGTTACAATTGAGACTGTAAAATGAACTGTGTCAAAGGTTAAAATAATTTCCTGACCTTTAACACAAGTTTCTTTTTATGAGCAAGAATGATCAATTTGATTACGACGGCCTCAAGAAAAAGGCCTTAGAACAGT
>NZ_WRXN01000057.1 GCF_009758205.1 Chitinophaga tropicalis | reverse complement strand
GGTTCCTCTCAAACTGCATGGTCAGCCCGTATAGATCAGCCTTTCTTTAAACAGCAGCTGATGGTTACCGCCGGTATCAGGAAGAACGATTACAGCAGTCAATACCAGCAGGCGGAATACAGTACTAACTCAGTGTTTAAGAGTATCCAGGCAACACTGCGTATGAAACGCTGGCCGGTAATAACGGTAGGATATTATCCCAGTTCCCAGCTGACAAAACTGAGCGAGGGGCATTATATGGAAAACCAGTTCTATACCCTGGTAGGCTCACTAAGTCATTCTTACAGGTATAAGGGGATGATGATGAACAGCATGTTGTCTTACACACAGTTTTACAATCATCAGACAGATACTGGTTTTGTTTATTTTAACACAAAGAACCTGCTGGCCAGCCATATTGTTTTCCTGGACGCCTTCACCTTACAGGGAATGGCATCTGCAGCAATAAATAATGAATACGCATTATACGGTATTGACGGAAACGTACAATATAAAATATACTCCTGGCT
>NZ_WRXN01000007.1 GCF_009758205.1 Chitinophaga tropicalis | reverse complement strand
GGTATATATATGACCATAGTATACGGACGCGCGATAATTCAGACCGGTTAGGTGGAGAATTGGGTTTTGGAGACCTTGTCCATGTAGGTGTAGACCTGAATGTGAATCGCTCTTATACAGAAACAGGGCCCTGGAAGGCGTCTAATCCACTCCGTAATAATGTAGCCTTCACAAAGTCTAATAGGAACTATGAAGCAGCCTATTTCCGGAATCCCGGAGAAATGGCATTGAATACAAGTAGTTTTTACGAAAATCTAGGAGGGGATGATGTTGTTGCTGTGAACCTTTCCCAGGCAGGTAACAGCGGCCCCGATATCTCTACTACCAATATACTGAACCGTTACAGGGCTAAGAAATATGTTGGTCAGCAGACAATGTCCCCCCGCAGTACCACTAAGGATACGCGCGACAAACGTACCCAGGTGATCAGCTACCTGACTGCAGAAGAATCTTCTGTAGCAGGCCTGTCAAAATACATCGAGAACTATGGCCTGAACCAGTATGCTCTTCATAATTGTAACCTGACCTTCCCGGAAGAGCTGGATGTAGACCGTCATGGATTAGCGGCTGAGTACTTCGTAGGTAAAGAGTTCCAGCAACTGCATTTTGCTAAAGTAGATACAGCTGTCAATTTTGCTAACCTGGACGCTGTTAATGCCGGGGTACCTGCGGGATTGAATAAATTTGGCCGCAGATGGTCTGCCCGGTGGACAGGCAGGCTGAAAGCAGATGTAACCGGCGCTTATGAGATCGTGACAAACAGCGATGACGGGGTAAGGTTATATATAAACGACAGCCTGTTCATTGACAGATGGGATGTACACGCCCAAACGGCTGATACAGCTTTTGTCAACCTCCAGGAAGGGCAACTGTATAATATTAAGCTTGAATATTTCCAGAATACAGAAGAAGCCATCATTAAACTGAGATGGAGATATGCAGGTCTTCCTTTAATGCCTATCCCTAAAAGTAACCTGTACCTGCTGCCGTCAAAAGATACAATGGCTGTACAGAACGGAATATCCCTGGAAAAAAGAATAAACACCTTCCGAAAGAAAAATCACATCTCTGAAGTACAGGTACTGAATCCTGATGGACGCAGATATATATACGGTTTACCGGTATATAGCCTCAAACAGCGGGAGAAAACATTTTCTGTTGATGCCGGCGATGGTAACAGGGCGGATGGTCTTGTAAAATACACGCATGGTACAGACGACAACGTTACCAACAGCAAAGGCAATGATCATTATTTTAACAGCGAAGAAGTACCGGCATATGCACACAGCTTCCTGCTTACAGGACTGGTATCACCCGACTATGTGGATGTAACAGGTGACGGTATTTCAGACGACGATCCGGGAAGCGCCGTTAAATTCAATTATACAAAAGTAGCAGGGATCAAAAATCCTTACAGATGGCGCGCACCATCTACAGATAGTGCAACCTACAACGAAGGACTGAAAACAGATTCACGTGACGATAAGGGTAGTTACATATATGGTGAGAAAGAACTGTGGTACCTGAACTCTATCGAATCAAAGAATATGATCGCTACTTTTAAGTTGAGCGATCGTGAGGATCAGCCTGCAGTAGATGAGAAGGGAAACAAATACCCTGGTGGCGTCATGAAAAGGCTGGATGAGATCAACCTGTATGTAAAGGCTGACTTCCAGAAATACGGTGCTGCAGGTGCAAGACCTGTTAAAACTGTTCATTTTGAATACACTTACGAACTCTGTCCAGGTGCCAGCAGACCATTAAATAATAAAGGCAAACTAACCCTGAAACGTATCTGGTTTGAATATAACGGTAATAAGAAGGGACAGCGTAATCCTTATGTCTTCAACTATAACAGCAATAACCCTTCATATAATAACAAATCATATGACCGGTGGGGAAATTATAAGGATCCTTTACAGAACCCTGGTTCTACCTCTGGTAATGTAATCACTAACGCAGATTATCCCTATGCGCTGCAGGACAGTACGCTGGCTGCACAAAATGCAGCTGCATGGACGCTGGACTCTATCGTGCTGCCTGCCGGCGGACGTATAAAGGTGGACTATGAAAGTGATGACTACGCCTTTGTACAGAACAAGAGAGCGGCGCAGATGTTCAGTATAGCTGGTTTCTCAGGGTCGGAGCCTACATCCACGGGAGATCTGAAATCTGACTTGTATGGTCCGCTAAATGAATATATGTATGTTTCCGTCAATGCACCGAAGGCAGTGACCAGTAAGAAGGACTTGTATACACATTATCTCGAAGGAATAGACACCATATTCTTCCGTCTGTACGTAGAGATGCCGGCAGATAAGTTTGGCAGTGGAAAGGAATATGTATCCTGTTATGCTGTTCTGGATCCTGGTAATTACGGATATTTTAATAACGGGAATACCTTCTGGTTCAAGGTGAAAGCCATTACCAGCGGAGGTGAAGCAGATAAATCCACCAGTATTTACAGCCCATTGGCTAAAGCTTCTGTGCAATTTCTGCGCCTTAACCTCCCCTCTAAAGCCTATCCAGGTTCCGATGTGGGAGAGGATGCTGATCTGGGGGATGCGGTGAAGATATTGTTGTCACAGGCTGACAACTTCATCAACATGGTGCAGAACTATGATAACACAGCGAGAATTAAAGGTTGGGCGAAGAAGGTGGATCTGGCGCGTTCTATGGTACGCCTGAATAACCCTTATCATAAAAAATATGGCGGTGGATTACGTGTAAAACGCATACGTATTTATGATCACTGGAATGCCATGACCCGGCAGAAAGAATCTGTTTACGGACAGGAATATCAATATACTACTACGAGGATTGTTAATGGAAAGACTGAGGCGATCAGTAGTGGTGTAGCCAGCTATGAACCAATACTGGGAGGAGAGGAGAACCCCTGGCGTATGCCGCTGGCATATAAAGAACAGGTAGCAGCATTGGCCCCGATCAGCATCGGTTACACTGAAAAGCCGTTGGGCGAAACGTTCTATCCCGCTGCTTCCGTAGGTTACAGTAAAGTAAGGACAAGGACCATACACGCTAAGAACACCCGTTCTGTTAATGGTTATGATGAGGTAGGATTCTATACTACTTATGACTTTCCTACATTAACTGATATGACCTTGCTGGGAGATAGCAAGAAACGCTTTAAACCGGCGTTAAATAACTTCCTTAAGATCAATGCCCGTCATTTTGTAGCTGTCAGCCAGGGCTTTAAGGTAGAACTGAATGATATGAACGGGAAGGTAAAGTCTACAGCATATTATTCAGAATCAGATCCTGACAACCCTGTATCATCTACAGAGAATTTTTACAAAGTAGATAATGAAAAGGCGCTCAATAAACACCTGAGCAATACGGTGATGGCTATCAACCCGCAGGGAGTGATAGATACTGCAGCTACAATGGGTAAGGATATGGAGCTGATGCTGGATATGCGTTCACAGCGTTCTGTAACCAATGCAGTAAACCTGGGGCTGAATACGGATAACTTTACCTTCTTCTGGCCTCCGATTTTCATTGTGCCAATGGCACTTAACCTGATACAGCGTGAGGAAACGAAATTCCTTTCAGTCGGTGCTACAAAGATCATCAACCGCCATGGGATCTTAGATAGCCTAGTAGTGACAAACAGGGGAAGCAGGGTATACACTAAAAACCTGCTTTTTGACAGCGAAACCGGCAGCCCTGTATTAAGCCGTACGGAAAATGAATTGGGAGACCCCGTTTATAATTTCAACATGCCTGCGGGTTGGGTGTATGACGGCATGAGTGGCGCATATAAGAATATCAACACTACACTGGACAATATATTCATTCGTCAGGGCAAGATCATCAAAGGATTGAACATTGGCTTTGCTACTGCAAAAGAAACCGACTATTTCTCAGCCGGCGATGAGATCCTGATAGGATCTAAAGAAAGGACGGGTGGAGAAGACTGTACCCCGGAAGTAGCCACTTTCCGTTCAACCAGTGTAATATATGCTGTTGATGCCAACGCAATGTCCGGCGGAGAGCCAGATATCTATTTTGTAGATCGTGATGGAGCGCCTTTCTCTGGTAACGACGTAGTAATGAAAGTAATTCGCTCTGGCAGAAGGAACATTTCTGCCAGCCTTGGACAGATCACTTCCCTTGGCAACCCCTTGAAAAGTACAGGGAACGGGTATAGCCTGGTACTTGACAGCACTATCAACGTGATTTCTGCCACAGCTGGAGATTTTGGCCAGTTCTGGAAAGGAACGGACAGGAAGAAGCTGAAAGTAGAAACCACCTGTCTGCAGGTGCCTTACGCACAATATGTAGGAGGCAGTGATTGCGGCCCGCATTATTATACAAGCAGGGAGCTGAGACAGTCATTTGCAAGTACCTGCCCACGTGGTTATGCTCCGGGTGCCCCGATAGAATACGTAGTACCGGAAGGCAGCTATTATTCAGAGATCAGCCAGGAAGATGCTGACGCTAAAGCAGCAGCTGATATGGAGATGAATGGCGAAGTGTATGCAGGAGCAAGAAGTGAATGTCGCCCATATTATTATAATTCGCCAATAGATACAGTGTTTACCGGCATTTGTCCGAGTGGAAAACCGGGAGTGGAGATAACCTACCACCACCCAGCTGCAACAGATTCTTCTCTTATCAGCCAGGAGGCCGCAGATGCACTTGCCAGAGTAAAAGCTATTGCTGATGGCCAGGCGCTGGCAAATTCGGAAACAATATGTCCATTTGTTAATGAGTTCCTAACAGGAACACTTACGAGAAATGACTGTGGCCCTGGTGGGGAAGGCTCTGTTGTCACTTATACAATCCCAGCAGGAATTTTCGAATCCCTGATCAGTCAGGAAGATGCTAATAATAAAGCATTGGCTACTGCTCAGGACAGTGTAAATGCAAAAGGAATCTGTACTTATGGAAGTGATGCGATGTCCGGTTCTTTCAGTAAGATTTGTGGAACAGGAGGAATCACCACTTCTATATACTATGAACTGGCAGCAGGTGCGGAAACATCAAACATCAGTAAAGAGGATGCCAATGCTAAAGCAAGTATACGTCTGAATACAGAAGGGCAGAATAATGCCAATCAGAATGGAGTATGTACTTATAGCAGTGATGCGATGTCGGGTTCCTTCAGTAAGGTTTGTGGAACAGGTGGAACAACTACACCTATCTCTTTTGAATTAGCAGCAGGTGCGGAAACATCAAACATCAGTAAAGAAGATGCTAATGCTAAAGCAAGTGCGCGTTTAAATACAGATGGGCAGAATAATGCCAATCAGAATGGGGTATGTACTTATAGCAGTGATGCGATGTCCGGAACCTTCTATAAAACCTGTACGACTGGAGGTACATCCAGTGCTGTAAGTCATTCATTGCCTGCGGGTGCAGTAACGTCTAACATCAGTAAGGATGATGCTAATGCTCAGGCTCAGGCCAAACTGAACTCGGAAGGGCAAGCCCTTGCTAATGCAAATGCTGTCTGCAGCTATCCAAATGAAGCTCAAACGGCATCTGCCACACGCAGTTGTCCGACCGGATATGGAAGTACACCGGTTTCTTATACAGTTGCCGCTGGTACAATTGTAGTGAACACCAGTCTTGCCGATGCGAACAGCCAGGCATTACAGCTGGCACAGACCAAGGCGCAGGAGAAAGCGAATGCAGAAGGAGTATGTACTGCATTACCTGTATATGTGTATATGCAGATAGTAGAGACAGTACAGAGTTCTACTGAAACAACGGCTACGGTTACCTTATTTTTTTATTATGACCAGGCACGGACCCAACCGGCTAATGTTAATGGATTGACAGTCAATTACTCCATTAGCAAGAAAGACTGTGAATTAGGTGATACAAATACCAATACTTCGATTTATTGTAGTGGTGTGACATCTAAGGTTATTGCAAAAGACGTGGGGGTACGACGGATTCAGAATGGGGTAGTTTGTGTAGATGTAAAATACACATTACTTAACGGAACCGGGTATATCAAACTGTAATAAGAAATTATCATGAATAACACTTTAAGAACAATTCTGAATCTTTTGAAACAGTTCGTATTGCTGTTGATATTTCTTATCAGCAGTCCTGAGCTATCCAGGGCAGGAGAAAGGGCACAGGCGCCATCCTCCTGTGCCTGCGAATGCCTGAAACCACTGTTCGACTATCTTATCAGCTCACATCGCCTTTTCATAAATGCATCAAGCGGTATAAAGATGTCTTCTCTGTTAAGAGATGCCAGGCGTGCAGGATATGACATCTCCTATACACAATGTGCTATTCTCTATAAGAACATCAACAAGCCTTTCTACGCGATCACCACAGAACAAACTGCTGCTGTTTACAAAGCCAGCCTTGGTGACTGTGAAGTAGCCCTGACATCATCCTCAGGAGCTTCAGTAAGCTTTTACAACCTGCAAAGCGATGCCTGCGCAGGTTCTGACATAGTTTCATATCATTTACAAGGTAACAGTACCAAAGCAGCTGAGCTCACTATAGGCAACTGCTATACCTGTACCACTGCCACTTCCGGCTCCTGCTACAGCGCTGTTACAGATACAAGCGTAAATGCTTTTGTGTACGGATTACAAGGAAACTGGCGTCCCCTGAAAGCATATGCTTATTATGGAGAAAGAGCAGAAACTGATCCCGCCGTTGCCGTGAAATACCGCACCGGTGGCATTATCCCTTCATTTACTCCTTTCTGGACATTATCCGGCAATAAGTGGAAAGCTCAGCCGGATACAACAAAATGGCTGTGGATGTCTGAAACGACTTTATATAATGTCAAAGGCATTGAGATAGAGAACAAAGATCCTTATGGCCGGTATACCGCAGGATTATACGGCTATGATAACGCATTGCCTGTCGCGGTAGCACAGAATGCCAGGTACCGGGAAACTGCCTATGACGGGTTTGAGGACTATTTCTTTACTGGTATAAAATGTGACAACGCATGTGACGTGGCTCGCAGCTTCGACTTTTCCCAGTATAAAACCTCTCTTGATACTACCGAGCAACATACAGGTAAATACAGCTTACGTGTAGATGCCGGCCGTAGTTACGGCATTACTACCAATACTGTTGCCGCCGATACTGCCGGATTCATGTTATCCTATAACGCAGGCCCAGGCAACTGTGCCGGGACAGATAGTGTGCTCTACAGCGTAAAAGCCGGGAAAAACTCCCTGATACCATCTTTTTCCCCTATAGCAGGCACAAGATTACTGTTCAGCGCCTGGGTAAAAGAAGCGCAACCTTGCAGGGGCTTAACCTATACCGGTAATCAGGTACAGATCCGGGTACGCACAGCTACTGACAGTACAACGATCATAGCCCTGCCTGCCGGAAATATTACCGAAGGCTGGCAACGCTATGAACAGGTAATTGACCTCCCCGCTGGTACACGAAGCTTCTCCGTTTACATGCTTTCTACCGGAAGCGTTGCTTCATACTTTGACGACATCCGCATCCACCCATACAATGCGAACATGAAATCCTTTGTATACAGCCCGGAAAACCTGCGGCTGATGGCAGAACTGGATGAGAACAACTATGCTACTCTCTATGAATATGATGACGATGGAACCCTTATCCGCCTGAAGAAAGAGACGGAAAGAGGTATCCAGACCATCAAGGAAACAAGAAGTGCCTTACAAAAGGAGGTCCTGCCATAACGCAAAAAGTGAAAACAATGAAACAACTTTTAATACTCATAATAATACTACTGAGGGGACTTCTGCCGGTAATGGCGCAGGCCGGGAATGGTATGGAAAGAGCGGCTTTGTTACTGAAAAAAGCAGAACAGTCCTATAGATCAAAGCCTCTCGCTTTTACCGTGAAGTTCACATATTCCAACGAGCATACGCCGGGGAATATACTGGACTCTCTCTCTGGAAGTGTGGAAATGGACGGTAGCAAATATTGGTATTTACTGGATAGTACTGAGACCATAAGCAACGGAAAATATAATATTATCCTGTTCAGGGAAGATAAACAGATGCTTATTTCTCCTGTAAGGGCAGACTCCATGGCAGGACAGAACCCTGTGGCTTACTCTGCTGCATTATTGCTGAAAGCCGGTGCTACTGGTTGCCAGATAAGTGCCGAAGGCAGGCAAAAAGTATTACAGGTATCTTTCCCGGAAACATCTGAATTTAAAGCTGTCAGCATATACATAGACACTGTTGTTAATCGCATCACAACTATGCGTTACCTCGTCAAAACAACAAGCCTGATGGACCCGGGCGGAGACCCTCAGCAGCTGGATGGCTATGAGGAATACGCAATAGTAAAGGCTGTTTACTACGATTACCGGGAAATAAAACCTGACAGTGAACGCTTTAATGAACGCCGGTTCTTTACAAAAGAAGGAGACGATTATACACCGGCGGCCGGTTATAAAGAATACAGGATACTGTTTACAACCCCAAAACAATAAAGGAATTATATGAAAGCTTTGATACGAATAATGACCAGATGGGGGATGATATTGTTGCTGCTGATGACAGTGGCGGGGAAATCCTATGCCCAGCATATCACGTCACTGAAGGAGGTACTGGATGGAAGTAAGAACCAGCTGACAGCCGGTGCTGCCATTACTGTTACAGACAGCGTTTATTTTAACGTTAGCAAACAAAGCCTCCTGGATACACCTTACCTGGTCAGGAATATTGTTACTTTCAGTATTAATGAATATTCAAACCGCTATCTGCCCGGGCCATTTACGGCAACAGCCAGCCTGCGTATTATATACACAAGGCCGGACTTTGTCGTAGACTCGGTTGACAGAACATTGAATATCAACTACGATACCACAACCTACGCTGGTAAAAGCAGCTTTGTGTTCGCTAACGCGCATAACGTGACCGTTAAGGTACTTTCCGTTACTGCAAACGCTTCAAAAGATGTGCTCCCGGCGTTACTGATAGAAAATGAGATGCAGGTCAGGGTAACATATAAGTTGTCCTGTACTGGTAACATTGTCACCTCTTTAGTAGCGGAAGCTCCCGCCAACCCGGATTCTGCAGATGAAGTAAAGGTGAAATGGAATGCAATAGAGGGCATGGATATGTACGACCTGGAATGGGCATATATTGATTCTACAGCGCTGGCAGATACGAGATATGGAAACCTGCAGGATGCAAGCCTGATCTTCAGGAACAATGCCTCCCGTGTAACAGTAGCGGGTAACAATTACAATATCCCTTTAATATATGATAACGGTGGGGTATTGTTTTTCCGTGTCAGAGGTGTACAGGAGCGTGAAGGCAAAGGACGGACTGAAACCGCCTGGAGTTCTTCCCAATCCGGCGGACTGGGGCAATTTAGCTTTTCCGGTCACCAGCGCTCGCTGAACTGGCAGTCAACGATCAGCTTTGCAGAAGAAGGCAAGCGAAAAGTAGCAGTTGAATACTACGATGGCAGCCTGCGTGCCCGTCAGGCAGTAACGAAAGACAATACTACTCAAACAGTTATTGTTGGTGAATCCCTTTACGACTATCAGGGCAAAGCTGTTATACAGGTAATGCCATCTCCCTCCCTTAACTCCGTTATCAGCTATTCAAGAAATTTTAACAGGGCATTGAACGGGGGGGAATACGATAAGAGTAACTACGATTCTGTTGGAAGCCCGGCTGAGCTGCTGACAGCATCAGCTAAACCTATGTCTACAGCTTCCGGTGCTAACCAGTATTATTCTGCGAATAACCCCGAAAAGAATAACGGTGAAAACCAATACATCCCTGACGCAGGAGGTTACGCGTTTACAGAAACCTCCTACACACCTGACAATACTGGCCATATTGTCCGTCAGGGTGGGGTAGGACCTGTACACAAACTTGGGGGGAACCACGATACCAGGTATACTTATGCCTCTCCGGGCGATAATGAAATGGATATATTGTTCGGAACAGATGCCGGACCGGTAAGCCACTACTACAAAGATTATGTTCAGGATGCTAATGGTCAGTACAGCGTATCCTATATAGATATGTATGGCCGTACCGTTGCTACAGCTTTGGCGGGAGTACCAGACAGTGCCGCATTGACGCCACTTTCTTATAATAATGCTATCAACTTTACAGATACGCTGTCCCGCAGAACAGTAGTAAAGGACCTGGTGCTGGAATCTGCCCAGAACCAGATGGTGGTTATTGAGGGTGACTATAAGTTTAACTACCTGTTAAATGCTCCGGTACTGCAAAGGAAGGATTGCGATAACAATACTATCTGTTATAATGGATTATACGACCTTGAAATAAAGATCACTGACGACGCCTTTAACCAGCGTCTCGGCGGACAACCATTTGACACTATCCTGCATAACTACACTCCCGGAACCTATCCAACCGGCTGTAGCGCAGCCCAGAATATCCAGGTAGGCTTTACCAGGCGCCTCAAACCGGGTGCTTACAAGATCACAAAAAGGCTCACCATTAACAGGGATGCCCTGGATTATTACAGGGATAGCGTGTTCCTGAAGGAGAACCTCTGCGTTACGTTAGAGCAGTTCATACAGCAACAGCGTGACATATTAAGCACCCAGGAATGTAAACCATCTTGTGAATCCTGCAATGAGGCAATTGGGCAATGGGAGACATTCAGGGATAAATACATGAGCAATACAGGTATTAGCCCGGCAGATTCTGCTGCTGCCCGTGACCAGGCGCTTACAGCATATAATGAAGCGGTTGCTGACTGTAAAGCGTTATGTGGCATCACATCCGAATCAGAAAGCATAAGAAATGCCATGTTGCAGGATATGGTACCTCCTTATGGCCAGTATGCTACCCTGGGCGATACACTGACACTGGATCCCTATTCTATTTTCTTCCAGGTAAATGATAAGACATTACCGCCTTATCAGCGTGATTCTATTATATACTATGATGAATTAGGAAGAAGGGATAGTGTTTATAACGAGGAGACCGGCTCATTGGTCATCCCCCAACGTCTTAGTCCGGAGCAGTTTGCCGCTAAGTTCAGGACTTCATGGGCAACTGCCTTATTACGTTTCCACCCTGAATATTATAAGCTGCTTTTATTTGAGAGTTATAAGAGCACTTATGATTGGGACAAGAAGTTTGAAGGTGTGGACAGTTATCAGCAGGCAAAGACTGCAGGATACCTGAATCCGTTGGGTAGTAGTTTTGTTCCTGGCTTCCCTTCCGGAGATATAGACCCTTATTCTTATAGCCTTGCCTCAAAGGTGGTGCTGGAAGCGAAAATGAAGAACTACAATGAAGCAAAGAAAGAAGCCGACAAGAGGTCTATCTGGAGTATGGCGACTATTTCAGCTAAATGTCTTTCTAATTCTACCGATTGTTTCAGTGCCTACGCCAAAACATCAGATGCTTTTAATGAAGCCACTTTATGTACTGGCGATCTGGATATGGCATGGCGTACGTTCAGGCAGCTCTATCTCAATGCCAAACATGCACAGATCGACTACACGATCAATGAGACAGTTGCTCCAGGTTACGTTAGGGTAACTGCGAACCAACTTTTTACGGCTGGTAAGCAACCTCATTTTGCTCCGGCTGAAGATGCTCTGGAACAGAGCGGGATGGGGGCTTTTGTGAATGGCACTGATTCTACTATAATGAAAGATTCAGTAAATGCCATGATGCAACGTTCTTATGATGAGAACTGTCGTAGTTATGTAAGTGCCTGGATGAAGCAGTTAGCACCTTGTAAATATAGTCAGTCGAATCTGGAAGTTCTTACTGATAGCCTTGTAGCTGTATGTAAGGAAGGAGCGGATCAGGACCATCCTTATGGTGCAAGTACTGTAAGACCATCCAGTACAAGCCGTTACAGGAGTTTTATTGAAGTGGTGGATACTTTAAACGCAAGATGGGGGATTTCAAATTCGTCTGAATGTAATGGATACCTGATTACTGTACCTGCAGCATATGATAAACAGCCGGCTTATGGTAATAAACAAACCTATACCAAACCGAGTAATTGTGAATGCGAAAACCTGCGACAGTTAAACACAGAATATCTGGCATATAAAAAATCCACTGATCTTAATCTGGCTGTTTACCTGAACCGAACTAGGAAAACATCTTTCACGAATGAACATATACAGCGCTTATTGAGCGTATGTGATGCTTCTGCGAGTAACTGTAATTATCTGGGCGGAATATTAGAAATACCTGCATTGATCCAGTGTAATGTAGCTCCTCCTTGTACGACCTGTGAGGTAGTGAATGATCTCTACGATGAATATATGACCAGGTTCCCAGGAATGAAACCTGAAAAAGAAGAAGCAGATAGTGTTCAGCGTAAAAAGAATACTCTGTTTGCTTCTTTTATGACCAACAAGCTGGGATTCCGTAAGGAAACATGGGAATACCTGGCCTTTATGGACAGTTGTCAGCTATATGGAGGGAAAGATAGTCTCGTGTGTAATAAACAACTGATGCATAGCTATTCTAATGGCACGAAGGACTTTATCTACGATATGGTAAGCACTGCTGATAATGGTTACATAATGGCCGGGTATACTACGGTCAATAAGTCCCATACAGATGCCTATCTGGTAAAGACAGATGCAAGTGGAAATGTGCAATGGTCAAAGCGTTATGGTGATGCCAGTGCGGAATATCTCGCAAAAGTAAAAGCAACCGCTGATGGTGGTTACATTGCTATTGGGGCTGTGGGTAAGTACGCCTTGATCTTAAAGATGGATTCTCAGGGTACATTAACCTGGAGCCGTCGTATTGGTTATGATACTCAGGGAGGTGAAGCGGGAACTGATATTATACAAACTACAGATGGAGATTATGCCTTTACTTCAAAATATGATATTAGAAATGCGGCTGCCGATATTATGGTTGGTGCGATAACATCAACCGGTAATGTTAAATGGTTGAAACGAATAGGAAACAGTAATGGTGATGAAGGTGCTTCTTTATTGCAGAACAATGACACATTGGTTATTACAGCCTGTTCGATTTGGAGTAATGATTTTGATGGCTCTATTATAAAGATGAACCGTAATACAGGTAGTCTAGGTAAGGTGAGAAAATATGATATGGGTCCAAGTTCAACGAGTAACTTTTCAGGGTTCATTCTGAAGGTGCCTGGGGGATATCTGGCAAATTATGCAAATGGAAGTGGTGATGCTGCGAGAAATAGTATTCTGAAAGTTGATGAGAGAGGAAATGTATTATCATTAAACGAATTCACCCGTCCGATGGATAGTACGGTTACCCAGTGGATGCCTATTGGGTATGCTGCTGATGGAAGTATAATGGCTGTTCAGAATACATTGCTAACGTCAAAAAATAACATTACCTGGCATAAAATAAAGGCAGATGGCACTCTATTATCGTCAGATATGATGGTGATGGATAGTGCTCTGTCTATGAATAAGATAGTTGCGGTAGCAGATAATAGATTCATTGGTGCTGGTAATTATGGAAACGATGCTTTCCTGATGTTTAAACCTTTTTCCGGACAATTAAGATGTAGTGATCTTTCAGTGAATGTGGCCTATAACAAATTGTCTATTAATTCCAGTGATGAAGTTCAATTGGGGGTGGATTGGGCGCTGCTTGATACGGGCGCTACCTGGGTGACGCTTCAGGAAACAGTTATGAATCCTGTACATAAAACATTTAATTGTATAGCAGGTGATGATTGTTTCAGGATAAGTAACGGGCCACATTTATGCGGTTACGCCGATCCGGTTTTCCCTCCTATAGATGCGAACGAAGTTGATAACTGTTCTGACAACGAATTCTTTGCTATTGCTAAAGGAACAGAGCTATTTAATGCTTACAGAGATTCTTTAAAAAATGATTTTGAAGCAGTTTATATAGATACCTGCATAAATGCAGGTCTAAGAGAACTCTTTACAGTCAATTATAATACCTCAGAATATCATTATACCCTGTATTACTATGATCGCGCAGGTAACCTGGTAAGAACAGTACCTCCATTAGGTGTTGTAATTACCCGTACAGCTGACTGGGTTGCCGGTGTAAGAGCAGCCAGAGCTAATGGTACTACAAAACTGCCTCCACATAGGTTAACTACAGAGTACAGGTATAATACCTTAAATAAGGTGATTGCTCAGCAGGCGCCGGATAACAGTAGAATGCATAGATTCTTCTATGACCGTATAGGCCGGCTGACCGGCTATCAGGACCCTGTACAGGGTGGTAATGGAAGGCTTACTTACTCCCTGTATGATAACCTTGGAAGAGTTATTCAGAAGGGAAGCACCCGCCTATTCCAGCTTACACACCAACTGGCCAGGGATACGGCAGGATTTAACCAGTGGTTTAATGGAGCGGCAAGTACGAGAATAGAGATTGTAAAGACGACGTATGATGTGCCAAATTCCTTGTTGAGTGGAGGCATACTTTCAGCTACTAACCTGCGTAACAGGGTATCCTGGTCTGCGCTGTATTCTACAGCAGCTGATTTAAACAGTAACGTTTATACTACCGGTACTTTCTACAGTTATGACAGGCATGGTAATGTGGATACCCTTATCCAGGATTTCCGTATCGGAGCTATGGCTGCTGCGGTAGGTAACCGTTTCAAAAAAATAGTTTATCGGTATGACCTGATAAGCGGTAAAGTAAATCATGTTGCTTATCAGCCTGGACAGCCTGATGCTTTCTATCATCGTTACAGTTATGACGCAGAGAACAGGATTACCAACGTTGAAACCAGTCGTGACAGTATCTACTGGGATAATGACGCTTACTATAAGTATTATAAGCACGGTCCGCTGGCAAGAACAGTCATTGGTCAGCAGCAGGTGCAGGGACTTGACTATGCCTATACTTTACAAGGTTGGCTTAAAGGGGTTAACAGTACAGCAGTAACGGCAAGTGCTGACATGGGTAAAGATGGCATTACCGGTGGATTGGTGGCTAAAGACGCCTTTGGTTTTGCTCTCCACTATTACGGCAACAGGGATTATTCAGCTATAAACAGTACAAATCCTTTTGCTAAAGCTGAGCCGGCAGGAGCTAACTTCAAGTCTTTGTATAATGGTAATATAGCAGCTATAAGCCAGAATATACCTGTAGTGGGTACACCTTTCTTATCTACTTATACATACGATGTCTTGAACAGGCTATTAGGTATGAGAGTTTCACAGGGTCTGAATACTACAACCAATACCTGGACGCCAGTAATGTTACCTGACTTTAAGGAAGCCATTTCATATGATGCGATGGGTAATATCAAGACATACGTCAGGTACGGTAATAATACGTTTGCCGGTATGCCATTGTTAATGGACAGCCTGCAATATAATTACCCAGGTAATTCTAATAAGTTAAGTGAGATAAAGGATTTCGTAGATTCTACTAATTATGCTAATGATATTGATAATCAGAATACACTGAATTATGACTATGACCTTTCGGGCAGGCTGAGAAAAGACGTTAAAACAGGTATCACCATCGGCTGGACTACCCGTGATAAGATTGACAGTATTCTCTACAATACGGGTGAGGAGATCGAATTTTCATATGATATTGCTGACAACCGTATAAGTAAGATTGCAGGGGGGAAAGAAACCTGGTATGTCCGTGATGCCACTGGCAATGTAATGAGTGTCTACACGAAAGGAGATAATTCCGTTAATAACGGAGACCTTACGCAATCGGAAGCTCATTTATATGGTAGCAGCCGTTTGGGTATTAATACATTGAATACCAATGTGAAGAATGTTGCTAGCCCGGCGATAGTTAACTTACCGGGTTTAGGATCAGGATTTAATACTAATTTCACCAGAGGTAAGAAGTTCTTTGAGTTAAGCAACCATTTGGGGAATGTGCTGACAACGGTATCTGATGGAAAGGAGGGTGTGTCTTTCGATAGTGTGTCTATAGACCACTTCGAAGCAGATATTGTTTCAGCGCAGGAATATTATTCTTTTGGTATGCTGATGCCAGGAAGAGGGTTCAGCAGTAATAAATACCGTTATGGGTTTAATGGTAAGGAGAATGATAATGAGGTGAAGGGTGATGGAAATCAGCAGGATTATGGGTTCAGGATATATGATCCGAGAGCGGGGAGGTTCTTGAGTGTTGATCCGTTGACAGGTGATTATCCGGAATTAACACCATATCAGTTTGCAAGTAATCGACCAGTGGATGCAAACGATCTTGACGGTGCAGAAGCGACTCACTGGGATCCTGTAAGGCGACAATGGATGATGCCATCAGATGCAATTAGGCATCCTCTTCCCCCTGGGGCATTTATGCCGTCGAATGATTATGCTAAAGATGGAGCAGCTAATAGCACAAGAAGCATGGCTGTAGTAAGTGGTATTGTTATTGGTGTTGTAACTGCTCCAACGATTGCAGTATGGGCAACTAGATCAGGACTGGTTGGCTGGACCGGTAGATTATTTGCAAAAAATACTTTTGCGATGGGGGTGACTAGTGCTGGAGCAGATTTTACTGTTCAGACATTTGTTCAGCTTGGTCAAAAAGGAAAGATCTCATTTTCTGAGTATAATTTAACCAGTATAACCGCAAATGGTCTCTTTTCACATCCCTTTACGTCTGCATTTCTAGGATCAGCTTTCGAGCTTCATGCACAACGAGGTGCATTAGACAATTCTATATTTGGTGAAAAGGACTTGCAGACTATTGGAATCGAAACAGGTGCAGGTACCTTTTTTAATTGGGCAGCAGGAAAGGGAACCAGCGCATTCGGACGCTATTATGGAGAAACTGGAAGTAATTATGTTACCAATTTGTTTGGGAATCAAATATCTGGTACAGGCACATATATTTACGGACAATACAAAACAGCGAAAGAAAATGCTGAAAAAAAAGAGAATATAGATGAGAAAAATGGAAATTAAGCGACCTGTTGTTTTGGGTGTTATAGCTGCAATATTTGGCATAATAATATATCTATCATATAACGCAAGGAATAAATTAATTAATCATGGGAGATTAACTCAGGGTATTATAGTAGGTGAGGATAGAACTTATAGGGGATATTTGGTATTGGAATATGAGTTCAATGTAGAGGGTAAGAAATTTACAAATACTCGTGATTTAGTAGGGCTTGTTGTAATGGCAGGAAGGGATTTTCAGGGTAAGAGTTTCCCAATACTCTATGATCCACAAGATCCTAGTCTTAATGACATTCTGATTACACCAAAAGGATTTGGATCTTATAATAGGGAGTTTCCTGATAGCCTGAATTGGGTTAAAAATTATTTAAAGTGATGGAGTCTTTCTTAATAGAGAATCAACTTAAGATAAGGTTAAGTAAGGCAATCTAGTTGTAATGATGAAGATTGTCAACAATGGTTTTACAGATCTTATAATCGAGAAGAAAATATCTGGCAGCGGAGCGAGAAAATGCTCTGCTGCCTTTTAATGGATAATGGGTAAATTCGAATACGTCAAAAAAGTTCGACAAACTGTAACTAAACTATGCACTTATTCCCCTGCTGGGGAAATAATAGTAAATATCATAACGGGGCTTCCTGTTCCGTATCACTTATAAAGTCTTTTAATTTAGATTTGACTTATATTCATGATATAATTCCCGAACCGTGAATATGTTATCGAGATCTGTCTTGCTTTTCCTGTTTTTGTCTATTCATTTAAACAGCCGCGCCCAGCATGCTACCTGGTCAGAGCACATTGCGCCGCTTATTCACAGGAATTGCAGTCCCTGCCATCACAAGGGAGAAGCTGCACCTTTTTCTATGGTGACTTATGAAGAAGTGGCCAAGAGAGCCAGCTTTATAAAGCGTGTTACAGAGAACCGCTATATGCCGCCGTGGAAGGCAGACCCGCATTATGTGACCTTCTCTAACCAGAGAAGGCTGACAGATGAGGAGATTGCACTGATAGCAGACTGGGCAGATCATGGTATGCCGAGAGGGAAAGAAGGGGAGGAGAAAACTTCTTTTGCGGAGGGTACTCAATACCGCCGTAATCCTGACCTGGTGCTGAAAATGCAGGAGTCTTTCAAACTAAAAGGCGATAATACAGAACGGTTCATTGTTTATAAAATACCTTTTGAGCTGCCTGATTCTGTTAGTGTGGAAGCTATAGAGTTTACCACTAACAATAAAAAAGTGATCCACCATGCTAACTATGAAATAGATGATGTACCAACAGATGCCATTTACAATACCAGGGACTATGTAGATAACACTGATTCCCACCTGGATTACCTGCAGTATTTTGTCAACTACCGGAAAGGCATACGTTTCTTTGGCGGCTGGATACCCGGCAGTTCCTATGAATCTTACCCGGAAGATATGGGTTGGGTAATGCCTAAAAGGGGAGTGGTGCTGATGACTGTACATTATGCACCCCTGGGAAAAGATGAAGAAGTGATAAACGGGGTACAGTTCTTCTTCAGGAAAACGCCGGTAAAAAGAAAGATCAAAGCTACTACATATGGGTCAGGCGGGGTAGGAGAAAAGCAGATCACTCCTTTCTTTTACATTCCTGCCAATGTGGAAAAGGATTTTAAACTGAGCGTAAAAACGGAAGAGACCCAATCTGTATTATATGTATGGCCGCATATGCACCTGCTGGGAAAAGTATTTAAAGCATATGCCGTAACACCGGAAAATGATACGATAAAACTGGTATCTATTCCTGAATGGGATTTTAACTGGCAGGAGATCTACTGGTTCCCTAAACTGGTGAAGATCCCGAAGGGTACTGTAATAACTATAGAAGGTAAGTATGACAATACTATTAATAACCCGGTGAACCCTTCTTTTCCTCCGCAGCTGGTATATGGAGCAATGAAGACTAAAGATGAGATGATGACGATGGTAGTGGTGTCTGTTCCTTACCAGGAGGGAGATGAGGATAAGGTCATAAAACGATGATAAAAATAAAACAGGCGGTATCTTTTGATACCGCCTGTTTTATCTTATAAGAGTGATTTAATATCATTTAGTTTGAGCAGCGCTTCTACCGGCGTTAGCCTGTTGATATCGACAGTATCCAGCATTTCCCTGATCTGTTTGAAAGTGTCACTATGTGCGTCAAAGATGCTTAGCTGTACTTTGGAAGGAGATGCGGCAATGTTCTTTACGTTCTGTTGCAGGGGGGCTTCAATATGTTTCTCTTCCAGCTGTGCCAGTACTTCATTGGCCCTGTTGATGAGGGCGGGAGGCATGCCGGCCATACGCGCCACATGAATACCAAAGCTATGGCGGCTGCCGCCGGGAGCCAGTTTTCTGAGGAAGATCACTTTATTGCCGGCTTCCTTGTTGGTGATATGGAAGTTGCGGATGCGGCTGTGTTTGTTTTCCAGTTCATTCAATTCATGATAATGTGTAGCGAACAGCGTTTTAGGACGGTGTTCGGTCATATCATGAAGGTATTCCACTATGCTCCAGGCAATGGATATACCATCATATGTACTGGTGCCACGGCCTATTTCATCCAGTATTACAAGGCTGCGGTCTGAGATGTTATTGATGATGCTGGCGGTTTCGTTCATTTCAACCATGAAGGTGGATTCTCCTCCGCTCAGGTTGTCTGATGCGCCAACGCGGGTAAAGATCTTGTCTGTGAGCCCGATGTTGGCTGATGCAGCGGGTACAAAGCTGCCCATATGCGCCATAAGGGTGATGATGGCGGTTTGCCGCAGTAATGCTGACTTACCGCTCATGTTAGGGCCGGTGAGGATGATGATCTGTTGTTGTTCTTTATCCAGCAGGATATCGTTGGCAACGTAACTTTCTCCGGGGGGAAGTCCGCGTTCTATAACGGGATGTCTTCCTTCTTTGATTTCCAGGCTATAGTCCTGTGTTATATTAGGCCGGCGGTATTTGTACTGTACGGCATTATTGGCAAAGCAAAGCAGGCAGTCTATTTCTGCCAGCAGTTTTGCATCGTCCTGTATAGGCTTGATATAAGGCTGCAGGGCAGCCAGCAGCTGGTCAAAGATGAGTGTTTCCAGTGAAAGGATCTTCTCTTCTGCACCTATGATCTTCTCTTCATATTCTTTCAGCTCGGGAGTGATATAGCGTTCTGCGTTGGCCAGTGTTTGTTTGCGTATCCAGGTATCCGGCACTTTATTCTTATGTGCGTTGGTTACTTCAAGATAATAGCCAAACACATTATTGAAAGCCACTTTCAGGCTGGGAATGCCGGTTGCGTCAGATTCTGTCTGCTGGATACGCAACAGGTATTCTTTGCCGGAATGTGCAATTTTGCGGAGGTTGTCCAGTTCTTCGTGTACACCTTCCTGTATCACATTGCCTTTGCTGACCAGCACCGGCGGAGTTTCCACCACTTCTTTCAGGATGCGTGCCAGTATATCGGGGCAGGGATCCATGCGCTGGCTGAGGAATTGCAGGTGTGAATTATTGCTTTTTGCCAGCAGTTCCTTTACGCCTTCTACCTGTTGCAGCGCTCTGGCCAGGGACATAACTTCCCGGGGATTGATCTTGCGCAGGGGGATCTTGGAAACAAGCCGTTCGAGATCGCCGGTTTGCTTCAGGTGATGGTGTAAGGCTTTGGAAAGTTCTGTTTCTTTTATAAAGTATTCTGTTACGTCCAGTCGCTGGTTAATTTTAGCGATATCCTGCAGCGGGAGTGCCAGCCAGCGTCTCAGCAGCCTGGCGCCCATAGGGCTGACAGTGTTATTGAGTACATCCAGCAGGCCGTTACCCTGTTCCATACCACTGCTGACGAGTTCCAGGTTGCGGGCGGTGAAACGGTCCATCCACAGGGCGTCTTTTTCGTCAATACGCTGTATGCCGGTAATATGCTGCAGGTGCGGGTGCTCCGTATCGCGGAGATAGTGGAGGGTGGCGCCTGCGGCAATGAGTGCGTCCTGTAGCTGTTCTACACCAAAGCCTTTTAGACTGTGTGTCTCAAATTGTTTGAGCAGTGTTTCCTGGGCGTAATTGGAGGTAAAGATCCACTCGTCCAGTGTGTATGTGTAGAACCTGGTGCCGAAGCATTCTTTGAAATGTTTCTGTTGAGGACGGGCATACAGTACTTCTGCAGGTTTGAAGCTCTGCAGGAGTTTATCAACGTATTCAAGGGTGCCTTCTGCTACGAAGAATTCTCCTGTAGATATATCGAGGAAGGCAATACCAGTTTTATTCTTACCGAAATGTACAGCAGCGAGGAAGTTGTTGCTGCTGTTTTCCAGGATCTTGTCATTTACGGCTACGCCGGGAGTTACCATTTCTGTAACGCCTCTTTTTACGATGCCTTTGACAGTTTTGGGATCTTCCAGCTGATCGCACACGGCTACCCTGTGGCCGGCCTTTACGAGTTTGTGAAGGTAGGTGTCCAATGAGTGATGTGGAAAACCTGCCAGATCAACATATGAGGCGGAACCATTTGCCCTTTTGGTCAGTACAATGCCGAGCACTTTTGATGCAATGACAGCATCTTCATTAAAAGTTTCATAAAAATCGCCCACACGGAACAATAGCACGGCATCCGGGTAACGGTCTTTAATAGCCTTGTGCTGTTGCATGAGCGGGGTTTCTTCCGATTTGCTTTTCGCCATGCGGCAAATATATAGAAACTTGGAGTCACTCCTTTTATTGTATTTTTGCAAAATGCGCAAATTAAGCATGGATGAACTGGGCCGTAAAACGGTGGAACAGTTTAAAGAAGCAGATAAGACGCCGCTGGTACTTGTGCTTGACAATGTACGCAGTATGCATAATGTAGGATCAGTGTTCCGCACTGCAGATGCTTTTCTGCTACAAGGAATTGTATTATGCGGCTATACGCCGGTTCCTCCTCACCGTGATATTCAGAAAACCGCTTTAGGCGCTACAGAAACGGTTGAATGGCAATATTTTCCCACTACCAGGGAAGCTGTGGAGAAGCTGCGTGAGGCTGGTTATGCTATTATGACCATAGAGCAGGCGGAGAACAGCGTGATGCTGGATGCCTTTAATCCGGATCCTTCCCGGCCGCTGGCGCTGGTATTCGGGAATGAGGTATCAGGGGTGGATGCAGAGGTCATGAAAATGGCGGATGGTTGTATAGAGATCCCGCAATCCGGTATGAAGCACTCATTAAATATATCGGTAAGTACCGGTATTGTAGTTTGGGATATCTTTGTGAAACTCAAAAAGTAACTGCTGCAGGCAGCATATAACTATATTACTATGATCACTACAGTCAATAAATACCTATCGCTGGTTAAGTTCAGCCATACCATTTTTGCCATGCCGTTTGCCCTGACGGGTTTTTTTATGGCAACCGTCAAGGCAGGTCAGCCTTTCAGCTGGCAGCTGTTTGTGCTGGTGGTGTTGTGTATGGTCTTTGCCCGCAGCGCTGCTATGGGCTTTAACCGCTGGCTGGATGCGGATATAGACAGGAAGAACCCCCGTACTGCAAAGCGGGAGATCCCGGCGGGCGTGATCACCGAGAAGAATGCGCTGTTATTTGTGATCGTGAACTGCCTCTTGTTCATGCTGACCACCTGGTTTATTAACAGGATCTGTTTTTTCCTTTCGCCCGTAGCGCTGATAGTGGTGCTGGGGTATAGCTATACCAAGCGTTTTACTGCATTATGTCACCTTGTGCTGGGACTAGGGCTCTCCCTGGCTCCTATAGGCGCTTACCTGTCAGTGACAGGTCAATTTGCCTTGTTGCCGGTGTTGTTATCTGTGCTGGTAATGTGCTGGACCGGAGGTTTTGACATTATTTATTCCCTGCAGGATGAAGAGTTTGACCGCTCATTGTCTCTTAATTCTGTTCCTGCCTGGCTGGGAAAGACAGGGGGCCTGCATTTCTCTGAGGCCCTGCACCTTATAGCAGGGGCGCTGGTGATCATTATAGGCCTTATGGGGCATTTTCACTGGCTGTATGCTATTGGCGCTACTGTTTTTATTATTATGCTGATCACCCAGCACCTGCTGGTAAAGCCGAATGACCTGAGCCGTGTCAATATTGCCTTTATGACCACTAATGGTATTGCCAGCGTAGTGTTGGCGGTATTTGCCATCAGTGATATGCTTTTTATTGGTTAAACTGTTTATATACGATGGCGAGAATAATGGCAATTGATTATGGTAAGAAAAGGACGGGCCTGGCTGTGACAGACCCGTTACAGCTGATAGCCAGCGGACTTACTACTATTCCTACTCACAACCTGATACCTTACCTGAAAAAATACCTGTCAGAAGAACAGGTGGAACTGATATTGATAGGAGAACCCAAAAACCTGGACGGGGGGGCTACTGATGCTACTGCCCTTGTTACAGAATGTGTGAGGATACTGCAGAAAAATTTCCCTGAGCTTCCTGTAAAGAAAGTAGATGAGCGTTTTACGTCAAAGCTGGCTGTACGTGCTATGATAGACAGCGGACTGAAAAAGAAGGACCGCCAGAATAAAGCGCTGGTAGACGAGATCAGCGCCACTATTATATTGCAGGAATATCTTCAGCACAAATAATTACCCAATTGATCTTACCTTTGCAGTTCTGAAAAAAATACTGAATAATGATTCTACCTATTGTTGCTTACGGCCACCCGGTTTTACGTAAAATGTGTGAAGATATTACACCTGATTATCCCCAGTTGGAACAACTGATCGCAAATATGTGGGAAACCATGTACGGTTCAAATGGGGTAGGGCTGGCAGCACCGCAGATAAACAGGCCTATCCGCCTGTTTGTGGTGGACAGTGAGCAGATCATTAACAGCCTGGAAGAAGATGAGAAGAAGGATTATCCTGGTGATAACGGCATTAAGCAGGTTTTCATCAATGCTCATATAGTAGAGACTGATGGGGAAGAGTGGGCTTATAATGAAGGCTGTCTGAGCATCCCGAAAGTAAGGGAGGATGTATACAGACCTGAGTCAGTGACACTGCGTTATGTAGATGAGAAATTCCAGCCACAGGAGCAGACTTTTACCGGCATTACTGCCCGCGTTATATTTCATGAATATGACCATATTGATGGTAAATTATTCATAGATCACCTGAAGCCGTTGAAGAAAAGGATGATCAAAGGTAAACTGGAAGATATTTCCAAGGGGAAAGTAAGCGTTGATTATAAAATGATATTTCACAAATAAAATAAGTGAAAATTTTGTAATGTGAGAAAACCCTGCTATTTTAGTGCCTGCAAACTAATACAATACATTGGGAGCGGCAGTCACATATACAGAATCCGAATTAGTACTTGGTCTTAAGGCCAGGAACGAGAAATACTTCGGTTACTTATATGATCATTATTCCCCGGCATTATATGGCATTGCCCTGAAAGTATTAAATGATGAAACTGCTGCAGGGGATGTACTGCAGGAGATCTTCCTCAAGATCTGGCGGGGCATAGAACGCTATGATGCTGAAAAGGGGAGGTTGTTTACCTGGATGGTGAACATTGCCCGTAATACCGCTATTGATACCCTTCGCTCAAAAGCCCATAAACTTGGGCAGAAGCTGCATGAACTGGGGCCTAATGCACAGGCTTCAGACCAGCTCACCGTGCAGCCTGTAATAGACCATCTCGGATTGGTGAAAGTTGTAGAACAACTGAACAAAGAACAACGTGTTATTATAGACCTGGCTTATTATAAGGGATGTACGCAGGAAGAGATAGCCAAGATCCTCGATATTCCCCTGGGGACCGTGAAGACCAGGATGCGTAATGCGATCATACAACTGCGCAATATTTTAAAACAGATCTAAGCAAGTGGATGTTCAACGCTACATATCGTCCGGTGTTATAGAAAACCATGTTACAGGATTACTGTCTGAGACAGAGTCCCGTGAGGTAATGGCAGCTATACAACAGCATCCCGAGATCAGGGCTGCTGCAGATGCTATACAGCAGGACATGGAACGCTATATAGAGATGTGGGCTAAAAAGCCGCCTGCAGCGCTGAAACGTCAGCTCATGGAGCGCCTGAACAAGGACGATGTGGAAGAAGCGATCCCGGTAGTGGAAGAGCAAGCAGCAACATTTGCCGAAGTGGAGTCTTTCAGCAGTAATGGAAGCATGAGCCTGCAGCTTTCTCCGCTGAAAATGTGGCAATATGGGGCCATTGCTGCTTCTGTGCTTCTGCTTGTGAGCACGACGCTGAATATTGTAGCCTATAGCAATGCTGATAATTATAAAACCAGGAATACAACTCTTGAGGCCGGCCAGGTAGAGCTGACGGCAGAAAGGGATGCTTTTAAAGAACAGCTGGACCATACGCAGAAGGAAAACAGCCTGATGAAAGACCCGGCGTTCAAATGGGTGAAAATGCTGGGTGTAGGTAAACACTCTGGTGCTGTGGCCACTATTTGCTGGAACCCTGAATCTAAAGAGACCTTTGTCCTGGCGCAGGTGCTGCCGGAGCCTCCTGAAGGCAAGCAATATCAGCTCTGGGCAATTGTGAACGGCAAGCTGATAGATGCCGGTATATTTGAGCGTGATTCTGCCAAAGCTCTTCAGAAAGTAAAAAATGTAGAAAAAGCGCAGGTTTTTGCAGTGACCCTGGAGAATAAGGGTGGTAGCCAAACCCCCACCCTGGACCAGATGTTTGTAGCTGGTAAAGTAGCTGGCTGATAATCTGTTGACCTTCCCCTGTTATCTCTTCTTATCGCTTCATTATCAATTATTCTGTAATAATTTGGTATCTTTCCTTTATTATTGCATTCCCGTTTAAACCATTATTTAACAATATTTGGATTTTTAACATCCAGTTGTACCGGAAAACAGACATCTGTAGCACCTGACAGCTGAAATGTGGAGCACATTCTGAATTGTATTTTTAACAAAATTTTTGACTCTTTTGGAATCCGCGTTCAACTATACGGAATCTGAGCTTGTGCAGGGGTTAAGGGCCAAAGACCAGAAGGTATTCGGATACCTGTATGATCGTTATTCGCCGGCCCTGTACGGTGTAGCGTTAAAGGTGCTCAATGACGAGGGCAATGCGAGTGATGTCTTGCAGGAAGTGTTTGTCAAGATCTGGCGCAATATTGACAGATATGACGATAGTAAAGGGCGTTTATTTACATGGATGCTCAATATTACCCGCAATACCGCCATTGATTCTCTCCGGTCAAAGGCACATAAAATGGATCAGAAAATCCAAGACATTGGAGATGACGTACATTTATATACAGGTAATTTAACCGTACACCCATCCGTTGACCATCTTGGACTTTCAAAGGTCCTTGAAAAATTAACAAAGGAACAACGGATCATCATTGATTTAGCGTACTATAAAGGATGCACCCAGGAAGAGATTTCCAAGGTGCTGGAAATTCCTTTGGGTACGGTTAAAACGAGAATGAGAAACGCCATAATTCAATTACGGAATCTGTTAAAATTAGTATAAGAGTGGACGCGTCACGTTTCATATCGTCCGGTTTAGTAGAAGCTTATGTTAGCAAACTTGCCACACCAGCGGAAACGCAGGAGCTGGAGCGCGGCATGGTAGTATATCCGGAAGTTGCGGCAGCAGTAGACGACTGCCAGCATGATATGGAACAGTATGTATCACTATATGCTGTAAAGCCTCCTGCATATCTCCGGCAACAGATACTTAGTACTGTAGAGACTGAAGAAGAAGCCCGGCACAGCAATGCCTACATTGAAGAAACGATTGCAGAGGAAATATATACCAGGCCTGTGCGTGTACATGGCATATGGCGCTGGACAGCGGCCGCATCTATCATCCTGCTGGCCGGCAGCGTGTTTCTGGGTTACACGTTTTACAACCGTTACAATGATTATAAGATCCGTTATGAAAACCTGCTGACGCAGAACAACACGCTGACCGCCAATACTGATCTTTATCGCACACGCATGGAGGAGATGAGCAAGTCTCTTCACATCATGAAAGATCCTGCCATGAAAATGATAAAGATGCCTGGCACCCAACTCTTCCCTGATGCAATGGCTACCGTTTACTGGAATGCCAGCTCTAAAGAGGTATTCGTACTTGTGAATAACCTGCCTGCGCCTGCTGCTGATAAACAATATCAACTCTGGGCCATCGTAGATGGTAAACCGGTAGATATGGGCATGCTTGAACCAGGAAATGCTACTCCTGAGCTGCTTCAGAAAATGAAATCTATCAGCGCTGCAGAAATGTTTGCGATTACTCTCGAAAAGAAAGGCGGAAGTGCAACGCCAACATCAGACCAGATGTATGTAGCAGGAAAAGCCGGGTGAAACCGGTAAAATCCATAATTTCGTGCTATGCGAAAATTATGGATGTACCTTTTCACGCTGTTCTTTTTTCATAATACCTATGCACAGGACACAGCTATTTATAAAGGAATGACCGTTAACCTGGATGAAGTGGTGGTCCAGGCAAAACGTATAGGCTTTGATGTAAACAGTTTCATTAAAAGAGTAGAAGACGATACTACTTTCTACAGGGCATTTAAAAACCTCCGTCTTCTCGGATATGTGTCGGACAACGATATCCGCATTTACGATAAAAAGCAGCAGGTACAGGCTTCTCTTAAGAGCCGGACACATCAGACCATGCAAGGCTATTGCCGTACGATGAAAGTGCTGGAAGAGCATGCAACGGGCGACTTTTACACCAAAAAAGGTGATTACAACTACTATACAGCGGAACTTTATGCAAGCCTTTTCTTCACAAAAGGTACTGTTTGTGTGGATGCCAGCGGCGAAAGCCCGGAAACTTCCGGCGGCAGTATGGCTAAGCATAAGGCACAGCTCAAAAAGCTGATCTTCAACCCGGGAAAACCGGTAAGAGGGGTGCCTATAGTGGGAGCTAAAGTAGCGATCTTTGATCCGGAAGTGATGCGTCTTTATAATTTCTCCATTACTGCTGAGGATTACCTGGGTAGTACTCCCTGCTATGTTTTTACTGCAAAGGCAAGAGATGATCTGAACAGATTAGACAGGGGGGAGATAGTAATCAATGAGCTGATCACCTACTTCAATAAAGATAATTTTGAGATAGTAGGGCGTAAATATTCCCTTTCCTATAAAACGATGCTTTTTGATTTCAATGTGAAGATGAATGTGCAGATGACCAAGCAACAGGGGCTGCTTATTCCATCACTGGTTACATATGACGGGACATGGGACGTGCCGTTTAAGAAGCGGGAGACAGCTACGTTTGTAGCTAAGTTTCATAGTTTTGATGCTGCTAAATAAATTATTTTTGGCTGTATACAGCATGAAGAATTACTGCAAAAAAAATGGTTTCGCCCCGGCGAAACCATTTTTTTTGCAAGCGTGAGCTGGCCTGCGGCCGGCTAAAAAATTCAGACCGGCGAGTTATACGATTATTAATAGATCACTGTTACAGTTCCGGTTTTCCGGATCAATTTTCCTGTAGCTACGATCTTGTAGTCCATTACCCAGGCATAAGTTCCAACCGGTACTCTTCCTCCCTGTTTTGTGCCTTTCCATCCTATCAGCGGATCTGTGGTATAGTATACCCTTTGTCCCCAGCGGTTATATAAACTTACTTTATAGTCAGCTATCTCGCACCGGAATTTTGGTCGCCAGTAATCATTCAATCCGTCTCCATTAGGGGTAAATGCAGTGGGCAGGAGGACCTGGCAATCGCATTCCTGGTAGGTTACGTTTATTTCGTCTATTGATTGTCCGCAACTATTGGTAGCTACCAGTGCATAAGTACCTGCCTGGGTAACATTATAGAATGGTACGGAGGTACTATCCTGCCATTTGTATTGGGAGCCTCCGCTCTGCGGGTTCAATCTGAGCACCTCTCCGTTACAAAGCACAGTATCCCGGCCAAGGTTTACGCGGAGGGTATCTTCTGTCTGTACATGAATAGTATCGCTTGATACGCAACGGCCAACCTGTGCTCTTACCCAGTAATCTCCTGTTTGCCGTACATAGTAGGTAGCCTGTTTGGAAGTATCCTGCCAGCGGTAATTGGCAGTGCCGAAGTCAGCTTTTAACACCAGTGTCTCTCCTTTACAAATTGTAGTATCGTTACCCAGGTCTACGTTCCTGTCTGGCCAGAACCTTATTCCTATAGTATCCAGTACGTCGCAGGTATTGTTGATATTGACCAATACCCAGAGGGCCCAGTTACTTCTTATGGTAGTGCTGGGCGTTCTGGCGCCATTACCCCACCTGTAATTGCTGCCACCGGGAGTGGTAGCATCTATGAAGAAGGTTTCACCGGGGCAAAGCACTGTATCAGGACCGAGAGAGAACGGATAGGGGCTGCCGGTAAAAGTGATGGTGATAGTATCCCTGTAGAGACCACAACCTTTGGCATCGGCTGTTACGGAGTATTGTACCGGGCCGGTAGGTACGTCACTATGTACTACGATGGTGGAGCGGGTCTCGCCGGTGCTCCACAGGTAAGTACAGTTCTGTGCGGTGGCGTCCAGCTGGATATTTTCACCCAGGCAGAGCACCAGGTCATCTCCCAGTTCCAGTTCCGGAACGGGGGTATAGAAGATGTTCACAGAATCGGGTACCAGGCATCCGTTGATCTTTACCTTGTAGGTGGTAGCGGTATCTACGACTATGCTCTGGCTGGTAGATCCGTCCTGCCATTCGTAAGCAGCGCCGGAAACAGTTGGTGCGGTCAGTGTAATGGTAGTACTATCGCACAGTGTCTGGTCTGTAGGGCCAAAATCGTAAGGTACGGGCGCTACAATGGTAATGTCTAATGTAGAAGTGCTGGCGGCGCCGTTACTATAGCTGGTAAGTGTTACAGTATAGGTACTAAGGGTATTGTACAGGTGAGCGCCGGTGATTTTTTTTGAGGAATCTGCGGCACCTGAAGCCGGATCTCCGAAGTTCCATTTTACAGAATCTATACCTGCCTGATCAGCTTCCGCAATGATGAATCTTACACTATCGTTCTGACATGTGGTTGAATATGTAAAAGGTGTTGTGGTTTGGGCAATTATGATACCCGGTAGAGTCAGTAAGACTAAAATAAGTAGATATAGGCTTCTCATGGCTGGACATGGGTAAGGTGCTAAATTATCGAAAAAAACTGATATGTTTAATTTTTTTAATGAAGGGGATGTGTCTGTGTGGTTTTTTTGATGTGTAGCGGGATAACTGCTCAAAAGATGGGTTTGGCCGAAGGCCAAACCCATCTTTTGAGGGTGATTTTTTTTTGCGCTGCGCGCAGCTAAATTTTTTGAATAGAAGTGATTTGCGCTGTGCGGCTGAATTTTTAATAATTATTGCTCATCCAGTGGTCTGGCGGTGGTATATCTTTTCCATTTTTCCAGTACAGCTTTAAAGTCTTCCGGCATAGGACTTTCAAAATGCATAGGCTGGCGTGTACGTGGATGTATGAATCCCAGTGTTTTAGCATGCAATGCGTGACGCGGCATGATCTCAAAGCAATTTTCCACAAATTGCTTGTATTTGGCAAAAACGGTCCCTTTCAGGATACGGTTACCGCCGTAGGTATCGTCATTGAACAGGGAATGGCCTATATGCTGCATATGTACCCTGATCTGGTGGGTACGTCCTGTTTCCAGGCGGCATTCAATGAGTGTCACATAGTTAAAACGTTCCAGCACTTTATAGTGGGTGATGGCTTCTTTACCATATTCGCCTTCGGGATATACGTCCATGATCTTACGGAAGCGCTGGTGACGACCTACATGTGCTTCGATAGTGCCTTCATCTTCCTCAAAATCTCCCCATACCAGGGCCATGTAGCGACGTTGTACGGTATGGTCAAAGAACTGTTTGGCCAGGTCGTTCATGGCTTTGTCTGACTTGGCTACTACCAGTAGTCCGCTGGTATTCTTATCAATACGATGTACGAGCCCGAACCTGGGTATAGCGGGTTCTGCTACGGGGGTAGTGGTATGATCTCCCAGGTACCAGGCTAATCCGTTTACCAGGGTGCCGGTGTAGTTGCCGCAGCCGGGATGTACTACGATTCCGGGCAGTTTGTTGATCACCATTACGTCATCATCTTCATAAACAATGTCTAATGGCAGTTCTTCCGGGATGACCTCGGTATTTTCCGGGTTTTTGTGGGAGAAAACTACGATGTGATCATGTGCTTTCACCTTATAGTTGGATTTTACCGGCTTTTCATTGACCAGCACTAATCCGGCATCGCAGGACTGCTGTATTTTGTTGCGGGTAGCGCCTTCCACACGGTTCATGAGGAATTTGTCCACGCGAAGTGGTTCCTGGCCTTTGTCGGCTATAATATTTACACGTTCATACAGCTCTTCGCTGCCTTCTCCGTTTTCCAGCTCATCGTCAAGTTCAAGCAATTCTTCCGCCATCAGGATTGAAAATTTTTGCAAAGGTAAGGATTGCAGGGCTCTTTCTTGGTGCTGGTATTGGTTGTGGTTGTTTTTCTATGCAGGAGGAGGGGAGGTTGGCCTGCGGCCAGCCGGGGTAAAAGGCAAAATTTCGTAATTTTACGGCCGCCATGAACAAGAAGATCATTTACACGAGAGACCTGGGAAGTATTGATTATCAGCAGGCCTGGGATTACCAGGAACAGCTTCTTCAGCAGAATGTCAGTATAAAGCAGGCGGCTGCCAAAGGTGAAGCTGCTGGTCAGACCACCAATTACCTCTTATTTTGTGAGCATCCTCCTGTGTATACGCTTGGGAAAAGCGGGCATATGGAAAATCTTCTGATCAGCAATGAGCAGATGGAGGAGAGGGGTATCAGCTTTGTGCCTACCAACAGGGGAGGGGACATCACTTATCATGGACCGGGGCAGGTGGTAGGATATCCTATCCTGGACCTGGAGAACTTCTTTACTGACATAGGGAAATACCTTCGTTTTATGGAGGAAGTGATTATCCGCACACTGGCAGAGTATGGTGTGAAGGGAGACCGTTCTGCCGGTGAGACCGGTGTATGGCTGGACCCGCATGATCCTGCAAGGGCACGAAAGATCTGTGCGATGGGTGTGCGTTGCAGCCGGTGGGTAACTATGCATGGTTTTGCTCTGAATGTAAATACAGATCTGAATTACTTCAGCAATATTGTTCCCTGTGGGATAGTTGATAAGAAAGTGGCTTCGCTGCATGAGGAGCTTGGCAGGGAAGTCTCTTTAGCGGAAGTAAAGGAAAAGATCGGCAGGCACTTTGCGGAAGTGTTTGGTGCTGAGATGGTTGCAGGTAGCGTTACAGTTTAAGGATCTTGCCGGGGGCAACCCGGCAAAGATCAGTTCCTGTAAATCAGCGGAATGAACAGATTCCATTTCTCATAGGATTTGCCATTCTCAAAGATCTCAAAGTTAAACCAGCCTGCATGCAGGAAGATAGCTTTTTCCAGTATCAGGAATGGTTCTTTCACTTCCTTTATCTCAAACAGGAAGGAACCATCCGGTTCAAAGAATTTTACGGAGTATTTTTTCTGTGCAGCGTCGGGCAATCTGATATTGACGTTTCCATCGGCAGTGGTATAGACATAGTTGGACGGATGCCATACTATCTTCACCGGTTTGGGTTCTTCTTCCTTACCTTTTCCGTCTGCTGTACCGTTGGCAGCCTGTTGCGCTGCAATAGCCTCTTTCACGTCTGCCAGCTGTAATTTCTTACTGGCATCTATGGTGCTGTCGGGCACAGCCATTAAGGTTTTTGTGTAGATATACCTGCCGTTATTGAATTGTATAAAAAGGCGATAGTAGTTGGACCCCGGTAGCGGCTTAATGTCTACAAAAGAGTTCCTGTAATTATTAGGATTGCTTACGTAAGCGATAGTACTAAAGTTCAGTACGCTATCTATAGAACGCTGAACTCCGATATGCATGACATCCCTGAATCCTGAAATGAATTCCAGCTCAATTTTTCCCGTTTTTATCAGAGCGGAAAAGTCAGGTAATACAGGCGGAGTGCTTGTTTGTGCTTTGACGAAAGATGCGGATGCTGTAATAATTACTGCTACTATAAAAAAACGCGACAACTGCTTCATATATACTGATTCCTGTATCTATATCTTAGGTTGGCAAAAGTACAACTGTCTTTCAAGATAGTAAAAAAGTTAATAAGAGAATTAATACCTGACAGGCTGTAAACGTCTTCCGGCATTGGTATATTTTCCTTTAATACCAGATTAACAGTTTATTAGGATAATAAGGGATTGCCCTGCAGACCGCCGGTATGTATGAGCAGGATGCGGCTGCCGGAAGGATATTTTCCTGCTTTTATATCTTCACATACACCCCGTACCAGTTTGCCGGTATAAACAATATCGAGGGGGATTCCCGTCTGGATGAAGAAGTCTTCCATAAATTCTTTTAATCCGGCGGGTACTTTAGCGTATCCTCCGCCATGATGCTCATGTACCAGTTGCCACAGTGGAGGCCTGGGTACTGTGATCAGCGCGCTGACTTCCTGTTCCAGATATTCTGCACCTTTCAATACAGGATAGCCTCTCAGTTCCTGGGCCGGAAGGGCGCTGTTGATGAGCCCTGCCAGTGTGGTACCTGTGCCGCACGCACAGGCAATATGTGTAAAGCTGCTGGTGTCTGCCAGTGTGAGTATTTCTTCGCAGCCTTTAGCTCCTGCTGCGTTGTTACCACCTTCCGGCACGATGAAGGCATCGGGGAACAGGGAGGCCCAGTCAGTGGTATTTTTATGCCGGTAAGCTTCCCGGCTGATGAATTGCAGCTGCATGCCTTTTGCCATGGCTTCCTGCAGGGTATGACTAAGCACGGGTGGTTTTTCTCCGCGGATGATCCCTGTACAGGTCAGTCCGGCCAGCTGGCAGGCTGCTGCTGTAGCTGCAATATGATTGGAATATGCGCCACCGAATGTGAGGATATGACTTTTACCCTGGGCTGCTGCCGCTATGAGATTGTATTTGAGCTTGAACCATTTGTTGCCTGAGACTTCAGGATGTAGCAGGTCAAGACGCAGCATGGCCGCCAGGATAGTATCTGGCAGCCATGTTGCTTTAAATTGCTGAAGAATGATATTACTGTAGTTGAACTGCATTTTACTGACCTGTATAAAGGTGATCTGCCAGGTTGATCTTTTCCCCGTTCCGGAACAGACCCAGCTCCAGCCATGGCCCGCCCTGGGTATTCCGGAATTCTACCTTTACTTTATGATATCCTTTGCGCATAACAGACAGGATATTCTTTTCAGGAGTGCCGGGAGTACTGATATCCAGCAGCAGCTGGTCATCCAGGTAGAACTTTGCCTGATCATCTGCATTCAGGTACCATTCATAGAGCCCGTCTGCATCCAGCTTAACATAGCCTTCATAGACAGCACTCAGCTGCCAGTTCTTTAATTGCAGCTGGCGTATGTCAACCTGGGGGATGATGCCACTGGTATCGGTGGTGGTGGATTCTCCGAAGCGGGCTGTGAATGTAAGACCTTTCTTACCTGGTTTTACCTGTTGTGCGGGGAGATAATTGCCGTCACGTATGTAACCTGCGCTGTATACAGGGCTGATACGGCCAGATGGCAGTACTACGATGGTGCGTAAGGTAGCTGTGCCTTTTTCCGGCACGGGCAGATGTATGGAATGTATATACCGGGAGCTGGAGGTACCTGGTTCACTGCCATCTGTGGTATAGAAGATGGCGGCTCCTTTTACGGGAGGCGTTAATGTAACGGTTACTTCGGTAGTGTTCACCAGTTTGCTTTCCAATCCTACAGGTTCGGGAATACGAAAACGGATGCCTGCATTATTCATGCGTGCCAGTTCTGATGGCAGTTTTTTCATGAAGCGGGAGAGGTCTTTTTTGCCGGGTTGGGACCATGCTATTTCTGATACGGCAAGTGCGCGGGGCCAGGTCATGTAGTTCACCATTTCCTGGTCTGGCATGAACTCCGTCCATATATTGGCCTGTACGCCTTTGATATATTGCTTTTCTGCTGCATCCAGTGAAGCGGGCAGCGGTTCATATTTATAAACTGTTTTCAGGGGCAGGAAGTTGCCTGCATTCAGTGGTTCTGTGGTTGTATGGCCCTGGTAATAGTCAAGATAAAGATAGGTGTTGGGCGTCATGATCACGTCATGTTTCTGTTTGGCAGCTGCGATACCGCCTTCTTCGCCTCTCCAGCTCATAACGGTAGCATTGGGCGCCAGACCTCCTTCCAGTATCTCATCCCAGCCAATGATAGCACGGCCTTTACTGTTTACGAATTTTTCCATGCGTTGTATGAAATAGCTTTGCAGGTCATGTTCGTTTTTCAGTCCCAGTTTCCTGATCAGCTGTTGTACTTCTGCGGATTCTTTCCAGCGGTCTTTCAGGCATTCGTCGCCGCCTATATGAATATATTTTCCGGGGAAGAGGTCCATGACCTCTGTCAGTACATCCTGCAGGAAGGTGAATACTGAATCATTGGCGGGATTCAGCACATCTTTGGAAATGCCCCATGTAGTGCGTACTTCATAAGGGCCTCCTGTGTTTCCGAAGCGGGGATATGCTGCCAGTACGGCCTGTGAGTGGCCGGGCATTTCTATTTCGGGTATGATGGTGATATTCCTTTCAGCGGCGTATTGAACAATGTTACGTACTTCTTCCTGCGTATAGTAACCGCCGTAAGGTTTGCCATCATACTGTTTACTGAAGCGGTGATGGCCTATCAGTGTTTCTTTCCTGACGGAAGCTATTTCCTGCAGGCGTGGATATTTTTTGATCTCTATACGCCATCCCTGATCATCTGTAAGGTGCCAGTGGAACCGGTTGAATTTATAGAGCGCCATCATGTCGATGAATTGTCTGATATAGGAGGGCGGGAAGAAATGTCTTCCTGCGTCCAGCATCAGTCCGCGGTATGCAAAGCGGGGATAGTCCTGTATGCGCAGGGCAGGGATGTGGATAGCCGCTTTCTTATCGACCGGGACGAGTTGTCTGATGGTTTGCAGTCCGTAAAAAAGCCCTGCTGCATCTCCCTGCAGGTATACTTTTCCTGCGTTCACTTCCAGGATATATCCTTCGGGTTTACCTGTACTGGCTTCTACTATGCTGATAATGGGATATGCCGGTTGTTTGGGCAGCGGGCGGCTATTCAGCTCCAGTTTAAAGTTATAATTGCTTTCCAGGAAGTCATTGAGCAGGTTTGCAGTGATCCTGCCTGCTTTACCTTCATAGTGTATCTGTGTGTTTTGATTTAATACAAAGCTGCCGGGCATAGGGCTGACAAGCAGAGGTTCCGGTATGATGGTGATATCGGCTGTTTTTTGTTGCGCAAAGCCGGCCAGGTATAACAATGTGGCGAATGCCTGAAGAAATAATTTTTTCATAATGCATCTTCGTATATTTACTTAAATCAGGAAGGTTGCAGTAACAGCTAATGTTTCATGCTAATATTCACATGTATAAAGCAACGACTTGTTTCTCCTTCCAGGTTATAACGTCTGGTTGGTACGGTGTTTGTTGCCTCTGGGCCCGGATAGCTTGATATTAAGGGCCATTTTAATAAATCATTAAAACCCTGTCTACCTCCAAAAAGAAAGTGTGAAAATAGTTTTAATCGTTAAATTTAGCGCCTGGAAATTGCGCAATTGTGAAAACAAATAAAAACAAAGTTCATAGATGCAACCAACTTTATTGATCCTGGCTGCCGGTATGGCAAGCCGTTATGGTAGTCTGAAGCAGATACAACAGTTTGGCCCCAGCGGAGAAACAATCATTGATTACTCTATTTATGATGCTATCCGCGCTGGCTTTGGCAAAATTGTTTTCATTATTCGGAAAGATTTCGAATCCGATTTCCGGGAGATATTTGAGCCCAAACTGAAGGGGCGGATCGCTGTTGATTATGTTTACCAGGAAATGGAAGCTTTTACAGACGGTTATGCAATCCCGGCGGAGCGTTCGAAGCCCTGGGGTACGGCACATGCGGTCTTATGTGCTAAACATGCTATTAACGAGCCTTTTGCGGTGATCAATGCGGACGATTTCTATGGCCGTGATTCTTTCCAGAAGGCGGCTACGTTCCTGAAGGACGCTGCGAAGCCTGATGTATGGAGTGTAGTGGGTTATGAGTTAAGCAAAACCATCAGCGAGCATGGTTCTGTATCCCGTGGTGTATGTGCAGCCGATGGTAATGGCAACCTGTCTGCCATCAATGAAAGAACCAAGGTATACAAGGACGGAGAGCAGATCGTGTATGAAGATGCTGATGGCGGCAAGCATCCGCTGGAGCCGCAAACTCCTGTATCCATGAACTTCTGGGGCTTTCATCCTTCAGTATTTGAGCTGAGTGAGAGGCTGTTCAAAGAGTTCCTGCAGAAAGATGGTGACAAACCTAAGTCAGAGTTCTTTATTCCTATTGTGGTAGACCACTTCATCAAGAACAATCTGGGAGTAGTGAATGTGCTGCCAACGGGGGCTCAGTGGTTTGGCGTTACCTATAAGGAAGATGCTCCCGGTGTACAGGCAAGCCTGTCTGCACTTGTTAAAAATGGTGAATACCCGGATAATTTGTGGAAATAGCTAGGAATTATTTACAATAATTTCCTAATTTGATCAGATTTTGTTTAAAGAAAGGTTGTTTTATTTCAATATCTTCAAAAAGTCAAGATTTGTTTGCGAAATAACTAAATCTTACCGGTTGTATTGTTTTTTACTTTAACGACCAATACATTTGTAATACCAAAAAAATAAAATCAGTACCTCCATGTGGGTAAATAAAGACAATAACAAGATCAATCACATCGTAGCTCAGCTTAATTGGGCTATCACGCTCGTCGTGGTTGTCGTTGTCATTATTGGCCACCAATATGGAGGATAGGTAATTGTGTACAACAACTAAAAATAACACGCCTTCCTCCACAGAGGAAGGCGTTTTTTTACGCCTGTAATTTTAAAATCTGAATCGATTTCTAATATCTGAATTATATGTATAGCTATTACAACGAGAACACCATTCTTTACGTGAACGGGGAGTATAAGAAAGCCACTGCGGCTACTATAGATCTTTATGGCCAGTCATTGCACTATGGTTATGCTGTGTTTGAAGGCATCCGTGCCTACAAGACTGCTGATGGATCTGTAAAGATCTTTAAAGCTAAGGAACACTTCGACAGGTTTAAACGCTCTTGCGAACTGATACACATGCCTTATACATTCAACAATGAAGAGCTGATAGCGGCGTGTTACAAAGTGCTTGAACTGAACAACATGGAAGAAGCGTACATCCGTCCGCTGGCCTTTTGCCCTCCCAACATGACATTGAAAGCCGCCAGTGAAACACATGTACTGATCTGCGCATGGGAATGGGGTGCTTACCTGGGTGAAAAGCTGCTGCGTGTAATGACTTCGTCGTACCAGCGTCCTAATCCAAAAGCATTCAAGATCGAATCAAAAACTGCAGGTCTGTATGTAAACTCCATCCTGGCCTCTCAGGAAGCTAAAGAAAAAGGTTATGATGAAGCGCTGCTGCTGGACATGAACGGTTATGTGGCTGAAGGACCTGGTGCTAACATTTTCTTTGAAAAAGACGGAAAGATCTTCACTCCTCCTCCCGGCAACATTCTGCCAGGTATTACCCGCGCTACTGTTATTGAATTATGTCATGAACTGGGCATTCCCCTGGAAGAAAAGCTGTTCACTGTAGATGAGTTAAAGACTGCTGAAAGCGTATTCTATTGTGGTACTGCAGCTGAACTGGTAGGATGGGACTCTCTGGACGGACATGGCTTCAGCAAACCATGGGCTTCTTCCCTGGGTAAATTGCTGCAGCAGGCTTATAAAGCCAGGGTACTTGAAAAGGAGTTTGACCGTTCTGCTGTAACCGTGGCTTAATGGCTGCTTTACTGTAAGCGTTATATATCATAGACTTATTCAGGTATTCTTCAATATATCATACCTGGAGGGGTATGGTATTGCATAGAGATCTAAAGAAATATATACACTGCAGCGGGCTTCCTCAAATGGGCGCAGTGTAGCGGGAAGTATTAAAGGGGGGATTTCTGCCTTTTATACTTCCCGGAAACAGCCCCACCCTTACCTTTTCCAACACAGACTCATTTATACAGCCTCCCGTTAAAGCATTTTTTAATAAGTTGGAATTTGGATTTTTAGAGGTACGTTATCCAGTACCAGTGCGGGTTTAGCCATAAATCGAAGAGATTTGAATACCGGCTAACCTGTCAGTAATTGGTTTGGAACTTGCGCCATATAGCCGCTATTTTGTACCCTACTTAACATCGCAATCAGGAAATAAATAACAGACAGATGGAATTGAACAAGTACAGCAAAACGCTCACCCAGGACCCTACACAGCCAGCCGCACAGGCGCAGCTGTATGGCATAGGTTTAACCGAAGAGGACCTGAAGAAAGCGCAGGTTGGCATTGCCAGCATGGGCTATGACGGTAACACCTGCAATATGCACCTTAATGATCTTGCTCAGCAGGTCAAAAAAGGGGTCTGGGCAAACGATCTTGTGGGACTGACATTTCATACCATAGGCGTCAGTGATGGTATGAGCAATGGTACACCCGGTATGCGTTATTCCCTGGTCAGCCGTGATCTGATTGCGGATTCTATTGAAACTGTATGCGGCGCACAGTATTATGATGCCCTCATCACTGTTCCGGGATGTGATAAGAACATGCCTGGTTCCCTTATGGCAATGGGCCGTCTGAACCGTCCTGCCATTATGGTATATGGTGGTACGATAGCTCCTGGTAAATATAAAGGACAGGACCTGAACATTATCTCTTCTTTTGAGGCTTTGGGCCAGAGAATAGCGGGTACCCTGAATGATGAGGACTATAAAGGAATAGTAATGAATTCCTGCCCGGGCGCCGGCGCCTGTGGCGGTATGTATACGGCGAATACCATGTCTTCAGCCATTGAGGCAATGGGTATGAGCCTTCCCTACAGCTCTTCCAGCCCTGCGAAAAGTAAGGAAAAGCAGCAGGAATGTGAGGAAGCAGGTAAGTATATCCGTCTGCTGCTGGAAAAAGATATTAAGCCCAGGGACATTATGACCTTTGAGGCATTTGAGAATGCCGCAACTGTGGTAATGGCGCTGGGAGGTAGTACTAATGCGGTACTGCACCTGATAGCTATTGCAAAATCAGTAGATATCAAATTTACGCTGAACGATTTTCAGCGTATCAGTGATAAAACTCCTTTTATTGCAGATCTGAAGCCGAGTGGTAAGTATATGATGCAGGACCTTCATGACATCGGAGGTGTTCCGCTGGTAATGAAATACCTGCTGAAGAGGGGTTACCTGCATGGTAATTGCCTGACTGTAACCGGTAAAACGCTGGCAGAGAACCTGGAAAGCGTACCGGAACTGGAATTTGAATCGCAAGACATTATTGTTCCGCTGGAAAAGCCTATCAAAGCTTCCGGTCACATACAGATACTGTATGGTAACCTGGCAGAGAGGGGTTCAGTGGCAAAGATAACCGGTAAGGAAGGATTGAGCTTCCGTGGTCCTGCACGTGTATTTGATGGTGAATTTGAGCTGATTGCAGGTATCCAGAGCGGACGTGTGAAGAAAGGGGATGTTGTGGTGATCAGGCAGGTAGGGCCTAAAGGCGCACCTGGTATGCCTGAAATGCTGAAGCCGACTTCTGCTATCATGGGTGTGGGCCTGGGCAAGAGTGTGGCATTGATCACTGATGGCCGCTTCTCCGGCGGTACCCATGGCTTTGTGGTAGGGCATATTACGCCTGAAGCTTATGAAGGTGGTACCATAGCCCTGGTACAGGATGACGATATTATTGAAATAGATGCTGAGAAGAACTCGATCGTGCTGGAAGTGAGCGCAGAGGAACTCGCCGCCCGTAAGGCCAGTTGGGTAAAACCTGCATTGAAAGCATCAAACGGTATATTATTAAAATACGCAAAACTTGTTTCAGATGCAACAGAAGGATGTGTTACCGATGAAGCCTGAGCTGGCTGGAAAGAGTGCGGCAGCTGCCGTTCTACCTAATATCAGCGGTTCTGAGGCAGTGATCCGCTCGCTGATTGCAGAAGGTGTAGAAACCATTTTCGGCTATCCGGGAGGCGCTATTATGCCTATTTATGATGCCCTTTACGATTTTCAGAATGAAGTTCATCATATATTGGTCCGTCATGAACAGGGCGCTACCCATGCTGCCCAGGGTTATGCCCGTACTTCCGGCAAGGTAGGGGTGGTGTTTGCCACTTCCGGCCCCGGTGCTACCAACCTGGTAACAGGTCTGGCAGATGCTTATATGGATTCTACCCCTATGGTGTGTATTACCGGACAGGTGGCAGCGCATTTGCTGGGTACTGACGCTTTCCAGGAAACGGATGTAATAGGTATTACCATGCCTATCACCAAATGGAATATACAGGTAACGCGTCCGGAAGACATTCCGGGGGCTATTGCCAAAGCATTCTATATTGCGGGCAGCGGCCGTCCAGGACCTGTACTGGTGGATATTACGAGGAATGCGCAGGTAGCGAAGTTTGATTTTGAATATAAGAAATGTGATTATATCCGTAGTTACCGCCCGGTACCAAAACTGGATACTGAAGCGGTGAAAGCGGCAGCTGAACTGATCAACAATGCACAGCGTCCATATATTTTCTGTGGCCACGGAGTATTGCTTTCCGGTGCGGAGAAGGAACTGATAGCATTAGCAGAGAAAGCGGGTATCCCGATAGCGTCTACTTTGCTTGGCTTGTCAGCCGTACCGGTTGACCATCCGAAATATGTAGGTTACCTGGGTATGCATGGTAACTATGCGCCCAACATCATGACGAATGAATGTGATGTGCTGATTGCCGTAGGTATGCGTTTTGACGACCGTATCACAGGTGATGTAACACAGTATGTGAAGCAGGCGAAAGTGATCCACATTGAAATAGATGCAGCTGAGATCAATAAGATCATTAAAGCGGATGTAGCGGTACATGCGGATGCAAAGACTGCCCTGGAGGCGCTGCTGGAGCTGGTAAAACCGCAGCAGCATGATGCGTGGATCCAGCAATTCCGTGAGGCGGATAAAAAAGAAGAAGAAAAGGTATCGAAGAAAGAACTTTATCCTGCTGAAGGTGGTTTAAAGATGGCGGAGGTGGTACGCCTGATCTCTGAAAGGACAGCGGGTAAAGCTGTACTGGTAACGGACGTAGGGCAGCACCAGATGATCGCTTCCCGTTACTATCGATTCCAGGACCCTAATACCAATATCACCTCTGGCGGTATGGGTACTATGGGCTTTGCATTGCCTGCCGCAATGGGCGCGAAGGTAGGAACGCCGGAAAAGGAAGTAGTGGCTGTGATTGGTGATGGTTGTTTCCAGATGACGTTGCAGGAGCTGGGTACGATATACCAGTCAGAGATCGGTGTGAAGATCGTGATCCTGAACAACAACTTCCTGGGTATGGTGCGTCAGTGGCAACAATTGTTTTTTGATAAACGTTATTCTTCTACAGAGATGATCAATCCTGACTTTGTGCAGATAGCCAAAGGGTTCTTCATTCCGGGCAGAAAAGTGACAGACCGTGCTGATATCACTGCTGCTGTGGACGAGATGATCTCCCACAATGGTGCATATCTGCTGGAAGTAGTTGTGGAGAAAGAAGACAATGTATTCCCAATGGTACCTTCCGGTCAGCCGATAGCTAATATCAGGCTTGAGTAGCAGGAATAAGGAATCAGCAATCATTAACACGAACACTATGCAAAAAGAATATACAGTAACGGTATATACGGAAGACAGGATCGGTATCACGAACCGTATCACTGTTATCTTTACCCGCCGGGGCATTAACATCACCAGTCTGACAACGGCTGAAACGGAGATCCCGGGCGTATATAAATTTATCATCACCGTATTGTCTGAAAAGTCGAAGCTGGAGAAGATAGTAGGTCAGATAGAAAGGCTGATAGAGATTCACCGTGCTTTTGTACATGAGGAAGACGAAGTGGTGTACCAGGAACTGGCGTTGTACAAGATATCTACCAAGGCGCTGAAGAATGGTAATATTGAACAGCTGATCCGGGAGAACAATGCCCGTATTCTCACCATCACAGATGAATATTTTGTGCTGGAGAAGACCGGTCACCAGGAAGAGCTGATAGCCCTGCAGGCCAAACTGGCACCCTATGGGCTGATAGAATATTCCAAGAGCGGGAGAGTTGCCATTGTGAAATGGAGCCGTCGTTTCCATGACCACCTGAAGGAGCTGGAAGCACAGCGTCCTGACAATCTGAAACAGGCAAGATATACTGCTCATACAGAGGTATCAGCTGAAGAAGAAAGCATCTAGTTTTAAATAATTCAATAAATAAAACAAACACTATCAAAACATGGCAACCATCAATTTTGGAGGGGTACTGGAAGACGTAGTAACCAGAGAAGAATTCCCCATGGAAAAAGCTAGAGAAGTGCTGAAGAACGAAGTGATAGCTATTATTGGTTACGGCGTGCAAGGTCCCGGCCAGGCATTGAATCTGAAAGACAACGGGTTCAACGTGATTGTAGGACAGCGTAAAGGTTCTAAAACATGGGATAAAGCTATCGCTGATGGCTGGGTACCAGGTCAGACACTGTTCGAGATCGAAGAAGCTGCTTCAAAAGGTACTATCATCCAGTTCCTGCTGAGTGATGCCGGTCAGATCTCCCTGTGGCCTACTTTAAAACCACACCTGACCAAAGGTAAAGCACTGTATTTCTCCCATGGTTTTGGTATTACTTATAAAGACCAGACTGGTATTATTCCTCCGGCTGACGTAGACGTGATCCTGGTAGCACCTAAAGGTTCCGGTACATCTCTGCGCAGGTTGTTCCTGGCGGGTCAGGGTCTGAACTCCAGTTTTGCAATATTCCAGGACGCTACCGGTAAAGCACGTGATCGTGTTATTGCACTGGGTATTGGCGTTGGTTCCGGTTACCTGTTTGAAACAGATTTCCTGAAAGAAGTTACATCTGACCTGACAGGCGAACGTGGTTCACTGATGGGTGCTATTCAGGGTATCTTCGCCGCACAGTACGAAGTACTGCGTAAGAACGGTCACTCTCCGTCTGAAGCTTTCAATGAAACAGTAGAAGAGCTGACCCAGTCACTGATGCCGCTGGTAGCAGAAAACGGTATGGACTGGATGTATGCTAACTGTTCTACTACTGCTCAGCGTGGTGCGCTGGACTGGTGGAAGAAATTCAAAGCTGCTTCCCAGCCTGTATTTGAAGAGCTGTATGAAAGCGTAAAAAGCGGTAAAGAAGCTGCACGCTCTATCGCATCCAACAGCACTCCTGACTACCGTGAAAAGCTGAACGAAGAACTGAAAGAACTTCGTGAAAGCGAAATGTGGCAGGCAGGTGCGGCTGTAAGAAAGCTGCGTCCTAACGCGTAATTATACAAATTATAACGATCTAAATGATCAATTGCGGATTACGGATGCAGTCACTCAGATCTTCGTTCGTAGTCCGTGATTGGTCATTTTTTAATGATGAAATATGTCCCAGGTACTAACAAGTGTTAATCCGCTCAATATCCTAGATGCAGCGGTGAAGTTGAAACCTGTGGTGAACCGTACTCCGCTTACCTATAGCGCAACGCTCTCCCGCAGGTATAATGCAGATATCTATCTCAAGAGGGAAGATATGCAGATTGTGCGTTCTTATAAATTACGTGGTGCGTACAACCTGATTAGCAGCCTGGACAAAGAGATTCTGGCGAAAGGAGTAACCTGCGCCAGTGCCGGCAACCATGCCCAGGGTTTTGCTTATGCCTGCCGGCAGCTGGATATCAAAGGTGTGGTTTTCATGCCTATTATCACTCCCAAGCAGAAAGTGAACCAGGTGAACATGTTTGGCGGCGATAATATAGAGATCAAACTGGTGGGTGATACTTTTGATGATTGTGCTGCTGAAGCCCAGGCATTTACCCGGACGCATGGCATGACCTTTATCCCTCCATTCGATGACCCTAAGATAATTGAAGGCCAGGGCACTGTTGCAGTAGAAATACTGGAAGACCAGGCCCAGGTTGATTATATTTTTGTGCCTATAGGCGGTGGCGGACTGGCATCCGGCGTAGGTACCTATTTTAAGACTTACAGTCCGAATACGGCTATCATTGGTGTAGAACCGGAAGGCGCTCCTTCCATGACGCGCGCCCTGGAAGCAGGTGCACCTGTTACTCTTGGTGAAATAGAACGTTTTGTGGATGGTGCGGCGGTGAAAAGGGTAGGTACCCTCACTTTTGAGATCTGTAAAGATATACTGACCAAAATGCAGCTGGTACCGGAAGGGAAGGTTTGCTCTACTATACTGAGACTATATAATGAAGACGCTATCGTGGTGGAACCGGCAGGTGCATTGTCTATAGCAGCACTGGATTACTATGCAAAGGAAATAGAAGGAAAGAAAGTGGTGTGCGTAGTGAGCGGCAGTAACAATGATATTGACCGTATGCAGGAAATAAAGGAACGTTCCCTGTTATATGAAGGATTAAAGCATTACTTCATTATCCGTTTTGTACAACGTCCCGGCGCTCTGAAAGAGTTTGTGAACCATGTACTGGGACCGGACGATGATATTACGCGTTTTGAATTTATACAGAAACATAACAAGGAAACCGGACCGGCGCTTATAGGTGTGGAACTGAAGAAGAGGGAAGATTATGATATCCTGCTGGCTAATTTCCGTAAGTATAATATTCATTTTACAGAGCTGAACAAGAATGATAATCTTTTCGGTTATTTGGTATAAGCTTTTAGCGCATTGTGCAAAAAAAGAAGCCGCTTCTGCCAGGAACAGGAGCGGCTTTTTTTATGGCGTTATGTTTTGGTTATCAAACATAACGTCCTTTCTTCATATATCCCTTTTTCCTTTTTTATCGGTATTTTGAACCAAATTACTGTATCCATGAGCAACTTTATGCAGGCAGCTGTCTTGCCTGAGTTTGGACCCGCTGAGACCTTCAGGATAGAAAAAGTGCCGGTGCCGCTGCCGGCAGCGGGGGAAGTCCTGGTGAAAGTGAGGGCGGTAGGATTGAACCCTGTTGATTTTAAAACGCGTTCAGGTAAAGGTTATGCCAGCCATTTTACATTGCCTGCCATCCTGGGTTGGGATATAGCGGGAGAGGTAGTCAGTGTGGGAGAGGAAGTGAGCCGGTTTGTGACGGGTGACCGGATTTTCGGTATGAGCAGGTTTCCTGATGCAGCCAATGCGTACGCCGAATATGCAGTGGTAAATGAAGAGGAGTTTGCCATTATTCCCAGGAACATTTCTTTTGAAGAAGCTGCCGCTTCGGCCCTTGCCGGATTAACCGCCTGGGAAGCTTTATTTGATCATGCGGGGATCACCTGGGGCCAAAGAGTGCTGATCCAGGCTGCTGCTGGTGGTGTAGGCCATATAGCAGTGCAGCTGGCCAAATGGAAACGCTGTTTTGTGGCGGGTACTGCATCTGCAGAGAACCAGGCATTTTTACAACAGCTGGGCGCCGACCAGCCTATAGATTATAAAGCACAGCCTTTTGAGGAAGCTGTGGATAATATGGATGTGGTGATAGATGGCATGGGAGGGGAAACAGCCCTGCGTTCCATTGATGTGTTAAGTCCGGGCGGCGTACTGGTATCTCTACCCAGTATGTACAAGGATGATCCGGCAGTAATAGCTAAAGCCCGGGAGAAAAACGTCAGGGTGAAATGGATGTCTGTACGTCCTTCCGGTGAAAGAATAGAGCAACTGGCATTGTTGCTGGACAACAACCGGCTGAAGATATATATAGATGGTACTTATCCGCTGGAAGAAGTGGCCAGGGCGCATAAAGTGCTGGAAGGCGGCCATGTGAAGGGAAAGATAGTACTCACTCTTTAATCGTTTCCCGTTATGCTCAGTTTCTGGGAAAAGCAAAGTCTTTTACAATACGATTATATTATTGCCGGCAGTGGGATTGTGGGCCTTTCTACTGCTATCAGCCTGAAAGAGCGGCAGCCGGCTGCCCGTGTGCTGGTGCTGGAAAGGGATATCCTTCCTACAGGCGCGAGTACAAAAAATGCGGGTTTTGCCTGTATAGGCAGTCTTACAGAACTGCTGGCAGACCTGGATACCATGCCTGAAGCTGATGTTCTGGCCCTGCTGGAATTGCGCCGCAAGGGGTTACAGATGCTCCGGCAAAGGCTGGGAGACGGCCGTATGGATTACCATGAGAATGGCAGCTACGAGCTGATTGGAGTAGCTGAGGAACCTGCCCTGCAGCAAATGGACCGGGTGAATGACCTGCTGCGTCCTTTATTAAAAGGGGATGCTTTTTCTTCTGCCAACGAGAAGGTACCTTTTTTTGGTTTTAACAGGAATTATGTAAAGGCCCTTATCAGCAATAACTATGAAGGAGAGCTGCATACCGGTAAAATGATGCGTGGCCTGATAGATATGGCCATAGAGAGAGGAGTGGAGATCAAGACCGGCTGTACGATCACTGATATGGAAGAAACAGGAACGGGCGTATCTGTAGTTGTATTACGCAGTGATGGTACGGACCAGATAGTTTTTTCCTGCCGGAAGATAGCGGTCTGCACGAATGCTTTTACCCGGCAATTATTGCCGGACCTTGACCTGCAGCCGGGAAGGGGGCAGGTACTGATTACCGGGGTGATACCGGGGCTACCATTTAAAGGCATCTTCCATATGGAAGAAGGATATTATTATTTCCGTGAGCTGGAGGGAAGGGTACTTTTTGGCGGTGGGCGTAATCTTGATTTTGGGGGGGAAGCTACCACTCATTTTGAACTTAATCTCCGTATCCAGGAGGAACTGGAAAACCGGTTGCGTAACATTATTCTACCTGGTCTTTCTTTCACGGTGGCAGACCGGTGGACGGGTATTATGGCTTTTGGCAGTAACCGGCAACCCCTTGTAAAACATTATTCTAACTCTGTAATTCTGGGCGTCCGGATGGGCGGAATGGGCGTTGCTATTGGTTCTGCTGTGGGTTCACAGCTGGCCGGATGGTTACTGGAATAAATTCCACTTCACAAGACAAAATAATTTTAAACGTAAAATTTACGTTTAATAAAAAAAATGTTGCTATATTGATTCCTCATTTATTTTTCACCACGTTTTTTTTATGCAAAAGAGCTTACAATTCCTCGATTATGTTGTTTTCTTGGTGTATTTCGTGATTGTTGCCGGATACGGACTCTATATCTACCAAAAGAAAAAACGAAAGACGACTGATTCCAAAGATTTCTTCCTGGCGGAAGGATCGTTGACATGGTGGGCTATCGGAGCGTCCCTGATCGCTTCCAATATCTCTGCAGAACAGTTTATTGGTATGGCAGGTTCCGGTTTCTCTATCGGTCTTGCTATTTCCACTTATGAATGGATGGCGGCTGCTACTCTTATTATTGTTGCCGTCTTTTTCCTGCCCATCTATCTTAAGAACAAGATCTATACGATGCCGCAGTTCCTGCTTACCCGTTATAACAAGACGGTGAGTACAATTATGGCGGTGTTCTGGCTGCTCTTGTACGTGGTGGTGAACCTGACTTCCATTCTTTACCTGGGGGCGCTGGCCATAAATACTATTTCAGGTATCAACTTCTATGTATGTATGAGCCTCATTGCCGTTTTTGCCGTTATTATCACGCTGGGTGGTATGAAGGTGATCGGTTATACGGATGTGATCCAGGTGTTCTTCCTGATACTGGGTGGTCTGGCTACTACATACCTTGCCCTGAACCTGGTGTCTGAGCATTTTGGTGAAACGGGTGTAATGAAAGGATTCAGCCTGCTGACAAAACATGCTGATGAGCATTTCCACATGATCCTGAAAAAGGATGACCCGCATTATCTTGACCTGCCAGGTTTGACAGTGCTGATAGGTGGTATGTGGATCGTGAACCTGAACTATTGGGGATGTAACCAGTACATTACACAACGTGCATTGGGCGCTGATCTGAAAACTGCCCGCAGCGGTCTGCTGTTTGCAGGTTTCCTGAAACTGCTGATGCCTGTAATAGTGGTGCTGCCGGGTATTGCTGCTTATGTACTCCACTCTCAGGGTATGTTCCAGGCAGAGATGATCAAAGGTGGTGAGCTGAGCCCTGACAATGCTTATCCTGTGCTGATGAACCTCCTGCCTGCGGGTATGAAAGGTCTGGCGTTTGCGGCGCTGACAGCAGCGGTGGTAGCGTCTCTGGCAGGTAAAGCCAACAGTATCTCTACTATCTTCTCTCTCGATATTTATAAAGAGATCTTTAACAGGAATGCCGGTGAAAAGCAGATCGTGAACATTGGCCGTGTAGTGGTAGTAGTTGCTATGATCCTGGCTATCATCATCTCTCCATTCTTAGGTATTGACAAGAAAGGCGGTTTCCAGTTCATCCAGGAATATACAGGCTTTGTATCTCCGGGTATCTTCGCCATGTTCATACTGGGCTTCTTCTGGAAACGCACTACGCCTAATGCGGCGCTGTTTGCCATGATAGGAGGTTTTGCCCTGTCTATAGTGCTGAAATCACTGCCTTTGGGTGTAGATCTTTCCGGACTGTATGATTTTGGTTTTGCTGTTCCGAATACAGAAGGAGTATATGAAATACCATTCCTGGACCGTATGGGTATTGTGTTTGTGGTATGTGTGATAGGTATGGTGATCATCTCCCTGATAGCACCGGCTAAACCTAAGGTGATTACATTAGATAACGGGGAGCAGATAGAGACTGCGCATGCACTGGAAGTGGATACTTCTATGTTCAAACCATCTATGGCATTTACTGTAACTGCATTACTGATATGCGGTATCCTGGTTGCATTGTATACTATTTTCTGGTAACAGAAGGCAGTAGCATCCATTAAAATTGATTTTGCTTATATGAAATATACGATTGGATACGATATCGGGTCTTCCTCTGTGAAAGCGGCATTGCTGGATACGGAAACGGGAAAATGTCTTGCCACAGCTATCAGCCCTTCACAGGAAATGCCTATGCAGGCGCCGGTTGCCGGTTGGGCAGAGCAGGACCCAGAGATGTGGTGGAAGGAAATACAGAACGCAACTAAAAAATTACAGCAGCAGCATTCTTTTAAAGGAGATGCTGTTGCTGCTATAGGTATTGCTTACCAGATGCATGGACTGGTATGTGTGGATGCTGCGCAGCAGGTGTTGCGTCCTTCCATTATCTGGTGTGACAGCCGTGCTGTGGAAATAGGTAATGAGGCTTTCAACAGCCTGGGACAGAACTGGTCCTTACAGTACCTGTTAAACTCGCCTGGTAACTTTACCGCTTCCAAGCTCCGTTGGGTACAGCAATATGAGCCGGAGGTATACAAAAAGATCCATAAGATCATGCTGCCCGGCGATTTTATTGCCATGCGCCTTACAGGAGAAGCGGCTACCACTGTTTCAGGCCTGTCTGAAGGGATCTTCTGGGACTTCAGCGGCAGGCAGGTATCGCAGGTGCTGCTGAAACACTATAATATTGATGAAAGCCTGTTATCTGCTATAGTACCTACTTTCGGCGTACAGGGAAGGGTAACTCCTGAAGCAGCAGCCCTGCTGGGACTGGCTCCAGGTATACCTGTTACCTACAGGGCAGGAGATCAGCCTAACAATGCTTTCTCTCTGAATGTATTACAACCCGGAGAAGCTGCTACTACAGCGGGTACTTCCGGAGTGGTATATGCGGTGCATGATCATATTGCATTTGACCAGCAGAGTCGTGTCAATACCTTTGTTCATGTGAACGACACTCCCGAAGCTGCCCGTAACGGGGTGCTGATGTGTCTTAACGGCACAGGTATCCTTAACAGCTGGTTAAGGCAGGTGAGTGGTAACCTGGCATATGACGAGATGAACGCACTGGCAGCGAAAGCGCCGGCGGGTGCCCGCGGACTGCATATTTACCCATTCGGGAACGGTGCAGAACGTATACTGGCCAATAAAGATACGGGAGCGGTATTTACAGATATCAACTTCAACATACACAGCCGGGAACACCTGCTGCGTGCAGGACAGGAAGGTATTGTGTTTGCTCTCAAGTATGGCATGGACATCATGACAGATATGGGGCTTGATATACACCGTGTAAGAGCAGGAAAGGCGAATATGTTCCTTAGTCCGCTTTTCCGTGAAGTATTTGCCAATACCGCCAACGTTGTAATAGAGCTGTATAATACGGATGGGGCCCAGGGGGCTGCACGTGCTGCAGGAATAGGTGCAGGTTTATATACAGAGAAAGAGGCTTTCCGCGGAATGGAATGCCTGGCCACTATTGAACCGGATGCCGCACTGCAGCAGCAATATGGTGAGATATACCAGGGCTGGCTTAATGGCCTTCAGAATATTATTAAATAAACCGGGATACTACGGTTACACGCAGTTCACATACACATACACACACGTTCTGAATTCAAAAAACAAAGAAAATGAGCATCACATTAGGGAATCAGGAGTACTTCAAAGGCATCGGCAAGATTGCTTATGAAGGTCCCCAGTCAACAAATCCATTTGCATACAAATGGTATGATGAGAACAGAAAAATCGGTGGGAAAACGATGAAGGAGCTGTTCCGCTTTGCAGTGTCTTACTGGCATACCTTCTGCGGAACGGGTGGAGATCCTTTCGGTCCCGGCACCAAGGCTTTCCCCTGGCTTACAGCTACAGATGCTGTGCAGAGCGCGAAAGATAAAATGGATGCAGCATTTGAATTTATCACCAAACTGGGCGTGCCTTATTACTGTTTCCACGATGTGGACCTGGTAGATGAGGGAGCTACTATCAGCGAGTATGAAAGCCGTATGCAGAAGATAGTGGATTACGCAAAGGAAAAGCAAAAAGCCAGCGGCGTGAAGCTGCTGTGGGGTACTGCCAATGTGTTCAGTAACCCGCGTTATATGAACGGCGCTTCCACCAACCCTGACTTTGCTGTACTGGCATATGCGGGTACACAGGTGAAAAACTCCCTCGATGCAACTATTGCGCTGGGAGGTGAGAACTATGTGTTCTGGGGTGGCCGTGAAGGTTATATGACCCTGCTCAACACCAATATGAAACGTGAGCAGGAGCACCTGGCTAAATTCCTGACAGTTGCAAAAGACTATGCACGTAAACAGGGTTTTAAAGGTACATTCTTCATTGAGCCTAAACCTTGTGAGCCTACCAAGCACCAGTACGACTATGATGCGGCCACCGTTATTGGTTTCCTGCGTCATTACGGCCTGGATAAAGATTTCAAACTGAACCTTGAAGTAAACCATGCTACACTGGCTGGCCATACTTTCCAGCATGAGCTGCAGGTAGCTGCAGATGCAGATATGCTGGGCAGCATAGATGCTAACCGTGGTGATTACCAGAATGGCTGGGACACTGACCAGTTCCCCATGAACCTGAATGAGATGGTGGAATTTATGCTGGTGATCCTGGAAGCGGGTGGTTTCAGTGGTGGTGGTGTGAACTTTGACGCAAAGGCGCGCCGTAACTCTACAGACCTGGAAGACATCTTCCATGCGCATATTGGTGGTATTGATTCCTTTGCACGTTCTGCTATCATTGCGGAAAAGGTACTGGCAGAATCTCCGTATAAGCAGTTCCGTAAGGACCGTTATGCGTCTTTTGACAGTGGTAAAGGAAAAGAGTTTGAAGAGGGTAAGCTGACCCTGGAAGACCTGCGCAGCTTTGCTATCAGCAATGGTGAGCCTAAGCTGACCAGTGGGCGTCAGGAATGGCTGGAGAATATTATCAACCAGTATATTTAAGACTGATTATTATCTGATTCAGAGGCTGTATCTTATGATACAGCCTTTTTTTATTGGCTATATCTGAAACCCGGATGCTTTCAAACTGCCGCAACTTTATGTAACTTGTTTTATGTTTTCAATCCACACATTCCGGGAGTCCGGCTTTGATATAATAGCACTGAAAGACGGGGAAAGCGGTGTACAGGTAGAGATCATTCCTGCACATAGCGCTATGCTGCATGCGTTCAGGATACCGCATGACGGGCAATTGCTGAATGTTATTGATAATTACAGCAGCCTGGACGATTACAGGGAGAACCTGCCTGAATATTTCAAGAGCGCCAAGTTAAGTCCTTATGCCTGCCGTATTCCCGGTGGCACATACCAGTGGGAAGACAGGGAATATACGATACAGAAGGCCATTGCTCCCGGCAGTTGTATACACGGATTGTTATACGACGCAGCGTTCACTGTAAAAACGCAGCAGGCAGATGAAAGTGGCGCTCTCCTGGTGCTGGAACATCATTATGACGGATCAGACGATGGTTATCCGTTCCCTTATGGCTGTGAGGTGCAGTACCGGCTGGAAGAAGAGCAGCAGCTGCATATTATCACTACTATCAGGAATCTTTCCGGCAAGGCTATGCCGCTGATGGACGGATGGCATCCTTATTTTACTACCGGTACTCCGGTAGATGAACTGGAACTACAGTTTGCATCGGAACAAATAGTGGAATTTAATGCGCAACTGGTGCCAACGGGTAAGGTATTACCCTATAACCGGTTTACCGGCTTCACTTCCCTGGCCGGGATAGAGCTGGATAATTCTTTCCTGCTGGACTTTTCGGCGCATCATGCTTTGTGTACCCTTCGGGACCCTATGAAAAAGGTGATTATTGCGTTTCATCCTGACAATGCATATCCTGTATTACAGTTATATATTCCTCCTCACCGCCGCAGTATTGCTATAGAGAACCTTACGGGTGTTCCCAATGCGTTCAATAATGGTATGGGCCTGGTTACCCTGATGGCAGGTGAAAGCCGGCGGTTCAATACCAGGATAGCGGCGCTGGCTTATTAGCCGGTGGTGCCACTGGCATAGTCTTTGGATTTTCCCAGGTATTGTTCACCCAAAAAAAGTAATGTTTATGGATACCTTAGAGATTAAAGGCAAATGGAATGAACTAAAAGGGAAGATCAAACAGCAGTATGCAGATCTGAGTGACGATGATCTGTTGTATGAAGAAGGTCAGGAAGACCGTTTGATTGGTAAGTTGCAGCAAAAGCTGGGAAAATCGAGGGAAGAAATTATTAAACTGATAAAATCTGCGTAACATGGGAAGCCTTTTGTATATCATTGCTGTAATTCTGATTATTGGTTGGTTGTTGGGATTTTTTGTGTATTCTGCAGGAGGTCTGATACATATTCTGCTGGTAATAGCCATCATAGCTATTTTGCTGCAGATTATCAGGGGCTCGAGGGTGTGATAGAGAACTTTATTCATTATTAAGTATAATTTTAACAGGAAGCCTCCCGGAAACGGGAGGTTTTTTTGTTTATTTTTAAGAACTTACCAGCATAAATTCAGACAGATACATGAAAAGAATCATCACAGGGATCATCCTGCTTTGCTGCTGTGGTTTACTGCCCGGATATGCGCAGGCGCAACAGGTAACATTGACAGGGTCCGTCGTGGATAAGGAGAACGGCCTGGTTTTGCCCTATGCCAGCGTTACCAATAAAAGTACCGGCCGCAGAACTTATTCAGACAAGGGTGGTTTTTACAAAATAACGGGCAGTAAGGGAGACATTATCGTATTCTCCTTCCTTGGATACAGGCCTGACAGTATTCCTATTACGCAGAGCAGTGGTACGGAAACCAGGGAGATTTCCCTGAAGGTAGAAACGAGGCAGTTGCACAGCGTGGAAGTAAGTTCACAGTATACGCCTTACCAGGTGGATTCCATTAACAGGAGGGAGCAGTTTTCCTATATACTGGAGAATCCTAACAAGCCGCTGGCAGGGGGTAGTACGCCGGTAGGCGCTGGTATTGTATTCAGTCCTTTTACCCGTTATTCCAGAAAAGAAAAGCAGAAGCGTGAGTTTAAGAAGATCTTTGCCGAGGCAGAGGAGGAGAGATATATTGATTCCAGGTTCACTCCGGGGTTTGTGAGCCAGGTAACGCGGCTGAAGGGAGATTCTCTCCGGTTGTTTATGAGGGAGAATTACCCGGATTATAATACCATGCGCAGTTTGCGCCAGGAGGACCTCATTTACTGGATAACTGACAAGTACAGGGCCTGGAAGAAATAGACTGACTTATTATAAAAGCAATGGCCACTCTGCAGACAGAGTGGCCATTAACAAATGCAGAGGTCAATAGAAATAATATCTTAGTTATACACTTTTACCATATATACGAACTCTTCCAGTTTCTTCACCTGTTCAACCCTACTTAATCCTTCCAGGCGGTTTTTATGGTTCCATTGTGTTTTAGGCAGTTTATCTTTTGGCATTTCTTCCAGCAGGCGTTTCAGGTGGGCTGATTTCACTGCAAAAGCGATCCCGTCTGAAGTGCTTTGTTTGCCGGTAACGATACCTATTACGTCACCTTTGTTATCCATCAGGGGAGCGCCGCTGTTGCCCGGATTGACGGGGATGGATACCTGGTAGGCAGCACTGTCTCCGTTAAAGCCGGTCTGAGCGCTGATGTAGCCTTCGCCATAAACTATCTCATCACGAGGATAGCCCAGGGTGAATACGTCTTCGCCGCGGAGGGCTTTCTGTGGTTTGAGGGAGTAGGGCAGGGCCTGTCCTTTAAAGGTACTGTCGGTGATCTTCAGGATGGCCAGGTCACTTGAAATATCTTCAAATACGCTGGTGGCTTTGAAGGCTTCTCCTTTGGTATTCTGAATATAAATAGAGTCTGCGCCGGCTACAACGTGGTAGTTGGTAACCACGTACCCGTTATTGGAGATGGCGAAGCCGGTACCTCCGTAAGTGCCGGGGTTGGCGGGGGCTCTTTTTTTACTGTTGATATCGTTGATGAGGGCGTTCTGGGAGCGCTGTATATTATTGAGCGTACGTCTTACGTCTTCATACTGTGCTGTGGTTTTCTGCCTGTTTGCCCTTTGCATTAGGGCAATGGTAGAGAGGGAGGTGACCAGGGCTATGCAGGCGGCCGCGGCCATATTTGTGAGCATTCTTCTGCTGATGGATACTACCCTTGCAGGGCCGGGAGGGGTGATATTCCTTAATACATCCATATCCAGAGTAGAATGGATATGGTCCATCTTCTCTTTCAGTGCTACACGGCGGCCATAGCCTTCCAGTTCCTGCATGAACCGGATATGGGCCTCTACCTGCGCGTTGATGGCAGGATCGGACTGACGTAATGCTTCAAATGCAGTTTTTTCCTGCACGGTCATTTCGCCTTCCAGGTAGCGTTCAATATCACGTATTAATGTAAATTCGTTCATCTCCCTTAATCCCTATGATTTATATTGATCAAAAAATAGTTTTTTGAGGCGCATCAGGCATTTGTACTTCTGGTTTTTGGCATTTTCCGAGTTGGTATAGCCAAATTTCTCTGCGATTTCCTGCATGGACATTTTCCTGACATAATAATCTTCAAGGATGGTCTTGCAGGGTTCTCCCATATTTCCCATAGCCTGTTCCATAATCGTGAACTGCAGGTCTTTCTGCTGGTGTTCCTGGGTGATGTTCAGGTCTTCTCCCGGCAGTATTTCCGCCAGTTCATCGGGCAATGCCAGCTGCCAGCTGCCGTTCTGTTGTTTTTTCAACCAGAGATGGCGGCATATGGCATAAAGGAAGGTTTTCAGTTTGCTGTAAAGGTCAAACTCGTCCTGCTGCACTTTCTCATATAAAATGATCATTGCCTCCTGGAAAAGATCTTTTGCATCATCTTCAGAGCCTTTGTACTGGAGTACCATTCTGAGAACGGATGGAAAATTTTCCGTATAAATGGTTGCCAGTGCTTTATCATCATTCCGGGCTAATCCCAGCAATAACTCCCTATCCCTTTCTATGTTCTGATTATGCTTCACTTATTAATACGTATTATACGGCTTTGGTAACCCAAAGTAGCGGAAAAAAAAACCAAATCCCAAATCTGCACAGGTAGCCGGTTCTTTACAGATGCAGAAAAAAGCTGATTTCATACATATCCTGATTTGCCTGGGTTACCTTTTTTAAAATAGTGTATAAAGAAAAGACATCTATCCAGGAAGCATAATAATTAAAAATCAGTGCTGAGGAAGCTGCTGCTGATGCAGTTATAGAAATAATCAGAGCAGCCGGAAGGGGAGGTGAAAAAAAAATTAAAAAAAGTGGGTTACCTTTTTTTAAACCCTGTATAAAGAATAAACATTATTTCAAAAACCTAAAAACATAAAAAATGAAAAACGCTCTGAAAATTGGTTTCTTAGCTTTAGCTCTTGGTGTATTTGCAGCTTCTTGCGGTGGTAACGGTTCTACTGCAACTGAAGATTCTACTGCTGCTGCTACAACTATCGATTCAGCTGCTGCAACTGTAGATACTGCTGCTGCAACTGTTGATTCAGCTGCTGCTGTAGTTGATTCTGCTAAAGCTGCTGTTGACTCTACCAAGCACTAATTAAATTGGTAAGCAAATAAAGGCTTTTATATGAGGCTGTCTCAACCGGGGCAGCCTCTTTTATTTAGGTTTTTTGCGGCAACTGCCGTCTGACTGAGCCGTTTTTGAAAAAAATGTCGTTTTTTAGGTTATTTATTAGATAGAACATAATTTTTTACCTAAGCGCTTGGACAATTCAAATCCCTACGTATTTTTGTCAGGCAATTCAAGCAAACATGATACAACAAACAACCTTTGGTTACTTTTATGGTTTCTACTTTTTCTGGTATCAGAAATAGAGAGGTCGTTTGTAGTACTAAACATAAAGAAACTATCAAAGGGCCTCCTGAAAGGGGGCCCTTCTTTTATTCGGTAATTTTTAGCATTATGTTACATCAGTTCAGTCTTTACTTCTTTTACTTTTTCTTTTACTTCTTTTACGTCGTAAAGGCCGGGACTCTTTTGTGATAAATGCAGGAATGAAAATATTGCAGATTAAAAGGGTCCCGGCTCAACCGGGGCCCTTTTTCTTTTAATACGGTAGTTGCTACAGCAACTACAAAATATAAATCAAACAAATTAAAATGCGCGTCGCAATTCAGGGTTTTGAAGGATGTTTCCATCAGATAGCAGCACAGGGATACTATGGAAAGAATATAGAGATCGAATGTTGCGCTTCTTTTCCGGAACTTGTTAAAAAAGCTAAGCAACAGCAGGTAGCAGATGTAGGGGTAATGGCCATTGAAAATTCCATTGCAGGCAGTATTTTACCGAATTACTCCCTGCTTAAGAATTCAGGACTGCATGTTATCGGTGAGGTATACCTGCATATCAAACAGCACCTGATGGTGTTGCCGGGGCAGAAGCTGGAAGATATCCGTGAGGTGCATTCCCATCATATGGCTTTATTACAGTGTGCTGACTTCCTGGAGAAATATCCGCATATGAAGCTGGTGGAAACGGAAGATACCGCCCTGAGCGCAAAGCATGTACAGCAGAAGAAGCTGAAAAGTACGGCGGCCATTGCCGGAAAACTGGCTGCTGAGATATACGGGCTGGAGATCATTGCTCCCAACATCCATACTATCAAGAACAATTATACACGTTTCCTGGTGATCTCTCCCAATGGGGTAACACCGGAGCCGGAAGCCAATAAGGCTTCTGTTTACTTCCAGACCTCCCATGAAAGAGGAAGCCTGGCAAAGGTACTGACACAGGTAGCACAGGCAGGGATCAACCTGAGTAAAATACAGTCGTTCCCTATGCCAACGAAAGAATGGAACTATTATTTTCATGCGGACTTCGAATTTGAGAACCTGGAGCATTTTGAGCGGGGCATCAGCAAGATAGAACCGCTTACAGAACATCTGAAAGTATTGGGTATCTATAAGAAAGGCAACACGCACTAAGCAAACAAACAACAATCATTACACCGGCATACAGAACAAACAAGCATTATGAACTTACAGGTAGCAAAAAGGTTGCAGCAAACGGAAGAATATTATTTCTCCAGGAAACTCAGGGAAATAGATGAGATGAACAAGGCAGGCGCCAAAGTGATTAACCTAGGTATAGGTAGTCCGGACCTTCCTCCACATCCTTCTGTAATAGCAACGCTGCATGAATATGCACAGAAGCCCGATACGCACGCTTACCAGGGCTATAAAGGCATTCCTGCGCTGCGCAAGGCAATGGCGGACTGGTATCAGCGTTTCTACGGTGTAACGTTTGACCCTGAGAAAGAGGTGCTGCCTCTGATCGGCTCTAAAGAAGGGATTATGCACATCTGTATGACCTACCTGCAGGAAGGAGATGAGGCGCTGGTGCCTAACCCCGGTTATCCTACCTACCGTTCTGCCGTGAACCTGAGTGGTGCTACGGTAGTAGATTACAACCTGGAGGAAAAGAATGGCTGGCTGCCTGACCTGGATGCGCTGGCAAAAAGAGATCTCAGCAAAGTGAAGCTGATGTGGGTGAATTATCCGCATATGCCAACAGGCGCAAGTTTTAATGAGGAATTTGCAAAGAAGCTGGTGCAGTTTGCACAGCAGCATAACATACTGATCTGCCATGATAATCCTTACAGCTTTATCCTGAACAAACAGCCTCAAAGTCTGCTGCAAACGCCAGGGGCAAGGGAAGTGGTGCTGGAATTGAACTCCCTCAGTAAATCTTCCAATATGGCCGGCTGGCGTGTAGGTATGCTGGTGGGTAAACAGGAATGGATCAACGAAGTACTGCGTTTCAAAAGCAATATAGACTCTGGTATGTTCCAGCCGCTGCAGATGGCGGCAGTGAAAGCGCTGGAGCTGGGCCCTGAATGGTATGCTGAACTGAACGGTATCTATGAAGGCCGCCGTAAGAAAGTATTTGAGCTGCTGTCATTGCTCAACTGTTCTTTCGATACTAACCAGGTGGGCCTGTTTGTGTGGGCAAAGATACCTGCAGGTGTAAAGGACGGTTTTGAACTGACAGACCAGATATTACAGCAGGCGCAGGTATTTATCACCCCGGGCGGTATATTTGGCAGCAACGGTAACGGTTATATCAGGGTGAGCCTCTGTAAGGACGAAAAAGTATTTGATGAAGTGCTGGAAAGGATAAAAACAAAATTTAAGCAGCAGTCATGATAGCAACGATAGTAGGAACAGGTTTAATAGGAGGATCGCTGGCCATCAGCCTGAAAGAGAAAGGTGTGGCCAACTGGATAATAGGCGTGGACCAGAGTGCTGAGAACCTGCGCAAGGCGCAGGAACTGAAGATCATTGACGAAGGAGCAGTATCCATAGAAGATGCCATGCAACGTTCCCAGCTTATCATACTGGCCATTCCTGTAGACGGGCTGCTGAAAGTACTGCCTTCCATATTAGATAAAGCCGGACCGCAACATGTGATCATGGATGTAGGTTCTACAAAGGAAAAGATATTACAACTCGTTGCCGGTCATTCTAAAAGAGGGCGCTTTGTAGCTGCCCACCCGATGGCCGGCACGGAGTATTCCGGGCCTGAGGCTGCTATAAAGAACCTTTTCACACAAAAGACTATGGTGCTTTGTGATGTGAAGAACAGCGCAGAGGATGCACTGGAAATAGTAGAGGATATGGTAGACAAACTACAGATGCGTCTCGTATATATGAATGCGGAGGAGCATGATCTGCATACGGCTTATGTATCGCATATCTCCCATATCACCTCTTTTGCGCTGGCGCTTACGGTGCTGGAGAAGGAGAAGGAGCAGGGGCGCATCTTTGAACTGGCCAGCGGTGGTTTTGAGTCTACCGTAAGGCTGGCAAAAAGCTCCCCCGATATGTGGGTGCCTATCTTCAAGCATAACCGCAACAATGTGCTGGATGTGCTGGAAGAACATATTCACCAGCTGGAGCAGATGAAACAGCTGCTGGAAAAAGAAGATTACGAAACATTCTATAAACTGATCCAGAAATCAAACAAGATCAGGAAGATATTAAAGTAAACAGACCATAGGCCATTTGTCTTTCTGCCGCAGGGCATTACCGGAAATGACAGGGTTTATACAGATAAAACAAATAAATTCAATCATTGGACTATGGACGAGCGTCTATGGTCTGCAAAGCATCAACGATGGAACAGATTCTCGCAAAAACAAAATTCTCTGATCCGGCTTCAGATAAAAAGCCGCTGATCATTTCAGGTCCCTGCAGTGCAGAAACCGAAGAACAGGTACTGGCAACAGCCCAGAGGCTGGCTGCTACCGGCAAAGTAGACGTATTACGTGCCGGTATCTGGAAGCCCCGTACCCGTCCGGGTTCTTTTGAAGGCATTGGTGTAACCGGCCTGCCCTGGTTGCAGAAGGCAAAAGCGCTGACCGGCTTGCCAGTTGCGGTGGAAGTAGCTACCGGCAAGCAGGTGGAAGAAGCCCTGGCACATGATGTAGACATCCTGTGGGTAGGCGCCCGTACTACTGTAAACCCTTTCTCTGTTCAGGAAGTTGCTGATGCCCTGAAAGGTGTTAATACTACAGTACTGATCAAAAACCCGATCAACCCTGACCTGGAACTGTGGATAGGTGCAGTTGAGCGTGTGCGTAACGCCGGTATCACCAAATTAGGCCTGATCCATCGTGGTTTCTCCAGCTATGGCAATACTGAATTCCGTAATGCTCCTATGTGGCACCTGCCTATAGAAATGAAGCGCCGTATGCCTGAGCTGCCTATCATCTGTGATCCAAGCCATATCTGCGGCCGCCGCGATACCCTGCTGGAAGTAGCACAGGAAGCGGTAGACCTGGATTACGATGGTCTGATGCTGGAATCGCACATTGATCCGGATAACGCATGGAGCGATGCCAAACAGCAGGTAACTCCTGAGAGGCTGGCTGAATTACTGGGCAGCATCACCTGGCGTCATGAGCGTACAGACCAGAAGGAATTCAACTCAGCGCTGGACAAGCTTCGCGGACAGATCAACCAGATAGATGATGAGATCCTGCTGCTGCTGGGCAACCGTATGAAGATTGCAGAAAAGATAGGTCTTTACAAGAAAGAGAATAACGTAACCATCCTGCAGACAAACCGCTGGAACCAGATACTGGAGCGTGGTCTTGCCAAAGGTGAGAAACTGGGTCTGACCAAAGATTTCATCCTGAAATACTTTGATGCTGTGCACCTGGAATCCATCAACAGGCAGAACAGAGTGATGAACGAAGGAAAATAAGACACAATACAGAATATGAGAACGTTATCTTACCAGTTCCAGCATAGTAGCACCAAATACTATCTGGGAGAAAGCCTTTCGCAGCTGGGCAATTATGCTGATCCATCCAGGGCCGTGCTGGTGCTGGATGAGAATGTGGAAAAACATCACGGGCATAAGTTGCCGGGCTGGAGAAAACTGGTGATCCCGGATGGAGAAGAGAACAAGAACCAGGAGATCCTGGAGCAGATCATCAATGGCCTGATAGAACTGGAGGCAGACCGTAAAACCATGCTGATAGGCATTGGGGGCGGTGTGATCAGCGACCTGACAGGTTATGCTGCCAGTATCTACATGCGGGGAATGCCTGTAGGTTTTGTTCCCAGTACTTTGCTGGCACAGGTGGATGCGTCTATAGGCGGAAAGAACGGTATCAACCATGGTAAGCATAAGAACATGCTGGGTACCATCAGGCAGCCGGAGTTTATCCTGTTTGACTATTCCCTGCCGCTTACTATGCCGGCAGAGGAATGGCATAATGGTTTCGCTGAGATCATCAAATATGCCTGTATACTGGAAGACAGCCTGTTCACCTACCTGGAAGAGAACCGTGACAAAGCCATGCAGCGGGATGTATCGGTACTGGAATACCTGGTGGAACGTTCTGTAGAACTGAAGACCAAAGTAGTACTGGAGGATGAGTTTGAGAACGGCTCACGCCGCTGGCTCAATTTCGGCCATACACTGGGGCATGCTGTGGAAAAACTGGAAAAAATCGCACATGGTAAAGCAGTGGCCATAGGAATGGTAGCTGCGGCAAAGATCTCGGAAAAGCTGTCCGGGCTGCCGGTAGAGCAGACCAACCGCCTGATCCGCCTGATCAATGATTACCAGTTGCCGGTTACGCTTGCCTTCAACAAAGAAGAAGTGTTTAATATCTTCAAACTGGACAAAAAGCGGGAAAAGGATGTTATTCACTTTGTGCTGCTGGAAAAGATAGGCACCGCGCTTACGAAAGCAGTACCTATTACAGAACTGAAGCAATTGCTGGAGGAACTATAAACCAATCTTATTATGCAGGTAACAATATCTCCCGGCGCCATTAACGGCACCGTTACTGCCAACCCATCCAAAAGTGCCATGCAGCGTGCGGTAGCAGCTGCATTGCTGAGCAAAGGCACCAGTATTATCCGTAATCCGGGTCTCAGCAATGACTGCCTGGCTGCCCTGGATGTTGCGCAGAAACTTGGCGCCATTATCAATCGTACAGAAGATCATATTGAAATAACCGGTAACGGCTCAAAGCTGAACCCCGAGAAAGAGATCAACTGTGGAGAGTCCGGCCTCGGTATCCGTATGTTTACGCCAGTGGCGGCACTGTCGGAGCAGTCTATCACTATCAACGGACATGGCAGCCTCACAGTACGCCCTATGAACTTCTTTGAAGAAGTGCTTCCGCAGCTGGACATAAAGATCAGCTCCCGGGAAGGTAAACTGCCCCTGAACATACAGGGACCGTTGCATCCGAAGAATATTACAATAGACGGTTCTCTCAGCTCCCAGTTCCTGACGGGCCTGCTCATGGCTTATGGAGCTGTTGCTGAAGATGTGACCATCACTGTAAAAGACCTTAAGAGCAAGCCTTACATTGCGCTTACCTTACAGCTGATGGAACAGTTTGGCATCAAGGTGAAGGAAGAGAACTTTGAGAAATTTTACTTTGGTAAACGCCAGCAGTATAAGGCAGGTGAGTATACTGTAGAGGGAGACTGGAGCGGAGCCGCGTTCCTGCTGGTAGCAGCCGCAGTGGCAGGTAAAGCAGAAGTGCATCATCTCAATACACAATCCGCACAGTCAGATAAAGCTATACTGGAAGCGCTGGAAAAAGCAGGTGCTGGCCTGTTACCAGGTATGTTTACAGTGATAGTGGAAAAGAATAAACTGCAGGCGTTTGATTTCGATGCTACTGATTGTCCTGACCTGTTTCCTCCGCTGGTAGCCCTGGCTGCCAACTGTGAAGGCACTACCAAGATACTTGGGGTGAACAGGCTGGCACATAAGGAAAGTGACCGTGGTAAAACACTGCAGCAGGAATTTGGTAAAATGGGTATAGCTATTGATCTGCATGGTGATGAGATGCTGGTGCACGGTGGTACGGGCATTAAAGGCACTACTGTAAGCTCACATAACGACCACCGTATAGCAATGGCCTGTGCAGTAGCAGCACTTACTGCAGATGCACCGGTAATAGTGGAAGATGCAGAAGCAATTAACAAGTCCTATCCTGAATTTTTTGAACATTTGCAGAAGATAGGTGGTATCGTGAAAAAAGAAGAAACGAGCCTTACTCATTAATAAATCTGAAACGTAATGAACAGCTTTGGTAGATTATTCCGGGTGAATGTTTTTGGAGAATCGCACGGCGCCAGTGTGGGCGTGAATATAGATGGCGTACCTGCCGGTATTCCGCTTGCACAGGAAGACTTCCTGCCGGACCTGGAACGCCGTAAGGCAGGTGCCAAAGGAACAACTCCCCGTAAAGAAGAAGATCTGCCTTTTATTAAGTCAGGCGTATTCAACGACCGCACTACAGGTGCTCCTATCACGATATTGTTTGAGAACAATAATACCCGCAGTACTGACTATGAGAAACTGCGTGAATTTCCCCGTCCTGGTCATGCTGATTTTGTAGCTACCCACAAATATGGTGGTTTTGAAGACTACCGTGGCGGCGGGCATTTCAGCGGCAGGCTTACCCTCAACCTGGTGGCTGCCGGTGTAATAGCCAAGAAGATACTGGGAGAGAATATTACAGTGAAAGCCACTCTTAAAGAGGTAGGCGGCATACCTGATGCAGAGAAAGGGCTGGAAGCAGCTATTGCTGCCAAGGATTCTGTAGGCGGTATCGTGGAATGTGTAGTGGAAGGATTGCCTATCGGACTGGGAGAGCCTTTCTTCGATTCAGTGGAGTCTACTATTGCACATGCCGTATTCTCTATTCCTGCTATTAAAGGCATTGAATTTGGCGCTGGCTTTGCAGCTGCACGTATGAAGGGAGTAGAGCACAATGACGCTATCCTGGACGCAAGTGGTAAGACTGCTACCAATAATGCCGGCGGAGTAGTGGGTGGTATCACCAATGGCAACCCGCTGGTGTTCCGTGTAGCGGTAAAACCTACTTCAAGCACACCGAAAGAACAGCATACATTAAATATAAAGAGCGGGGAAGTAGAGAGCTTCAGCGTGAAAGGACGTCATGATCTCTGTATTGCACTGAGGGTGCCTGTAGTCCTGGAAGCTGTGGCGGCGATGGCCCTGGCTGATTTTATGCTGATAGAACAGCGAAGCGAAAGAATTTATAAATAAAAAAAGGGTGGAGCATTGCTCCACCCTTTTTTGTTATTTCTCGATTGCGATCAGTTCTACTTCAAACACCAGTGCACTGTTAGGCCCGATCTTAGGACCGGCCTGACGTTCTCCGTAAGCCAGTTCTGAAGGGATGAACAGTTTCCATTTGGAGCCTACGGACATGAGCTGTAAAGCTTCTGTCCAGCCTTTAATAACACCACCCACAGGGAAGGAGATGGGCTGACCTCTTTCTACAGAACTGTCAAACACGGTACCATCTATCAGGGTGCCGTGATAATGTGTTTTCACTTTATCAGACAGTGTTGGTTTAGGACCGGTACCTTCTTTGATGACCTGGTACTGTAAACCGCTGGGCAGTGTTACCACGCCTGGTTTGGTTTTATTCTCTGCCAGGAACTGTTCTCCGGCAGCCTTATTTTTAGCCATTTTTTCAGCTTTGATCTGTTGTAAATAATCACTAACACTCATATTACCTTGTTCTTTAGTTATCAATAGTGCGGTATCGCCCTGCATAACCTGCTGTAATGCTTTGGTCAATGCCTGTACGTTGATGCTGTCAACCCCCTGTGCTTTCAACATGTTGCCAAATTCCTGGCCTATAGCATAACAAACCGTATCCAGTTTTGTTTGCAAAAGTGGCGCCGGTGCTACTGCTACATCTGGTGTTTTATCTTTTTTAGATTTCTTCTTTTGTGCATAACCCGGTAAAGTAGCTATGCCCAGTGCTCCAAGTAATAGGGCTTTTCTGATCATATAATGGTTTATTGGTCAAAGTTAGTAACTATTTGATTACCGGCAATTCTATGAGAGACGGATGTTGTGCGTCATGGTAGATGCGGATACCGGCTTTCCGGAAGTCTTTATCATCGCAATGATAGATATCTGTAAATACCTGTGGATTGCGGTCTACCAGCGGGAACCAGCTGCTCTGCACCTGTACCATGATCTTGTGGCCTTTTTTAAAGGTATGGGCTACATCCGGCAGGGAGAAAGACACATTGGTTGGCATATCTGGTGTGAAAGCTTCCGGTTTTTCAAAGCTGTTCCTGAACTTGCCCCGCATGATCTCTCCGCGTACCAGCATCTGGTAACCTCCCATCGGATAAGTGGAGGAAGGCACTCTGCGATGCTCGCTCGGAGCATCCTGTGTTTCATAACGGAAATCGTTCGGGAATACATCTATCAGCTTCACTACAAAATCTGCATCTGTACCACTTGTGCTTACTACCAGTTTAGCAAGCAGGGGGCCTGCCAGGGTTATATCTTCTGTGAGCGGTTGTGTTTCAAAGACAGCCACATCAGGACGGCGGGCGGCAAAACGCTGATCGTCCGTCATGTAATTAATGGTACGTTCTAAATGCACATCTTCTGTGTAAGGTACCGGTTTTGCAGGATCGCTTACATATTCTGTAAAGCTGTTGTTGTTCAATGGCCTGGTAAAATCCAGTTTACCATCTGCCTGCAGGTAGATGGGTTGTTGCTGTGTATTGGCAGGAGGCCACTGAGGCAGTTGTTTCCACTGGTTTTCACCAGTAAAGAAGATAGTAGCTTCTGCTATACCTTCTGCAGAGCCTTTGCCTTTGAGGTAGAAGTCGAAGAACGGATATTCTACATGTTCCTGGTACCATTCAGCCGTATTGCTGCCAAACTGCACATTGCCCAGGTGGGTACCGTCATGAGACGCCCATTGCCCATGATACCAGGGGCCCATTACCAGGCGGTTGTTGGCTTTAGGGCCTGACTGCTCTATAGCTTTATAGGTATTCCATGCCCCGAAGCAGTCTTCAGCGTCGAATACGCCTCCTACTTCCAGCATAGCGGGTTGTACATTGCTGAGATACTGGCGTACGCTGCGTGCTTTCCACCAGTTATCCAGGTTAGGATGAGAGACCAGGTCTTTCCAGAAAGCAATGCTATCGCCCATCAGCTTAGTAAAGTTCTTTATGGCGCCTGTTCTCAGGAAGAAGTCATAGTTATCAGCAGAATTAAAATTAAACGCAGAAGGGCCTATGGTGGTAGGTTTGGGACGGGGCTTGCCAAAGCTGGTATAAAAGGCAAAAGCGTCTGTCAGGAAGAATGCCCCGTTGTGGTGAAAGTCATCTCCAATGAACCAGTCTGTTACCGGCGCCTGGGGGCTTACAGCCTTGAGTGCCGGGTGACCGCTCAGTGCTGCCATGGTAGAATAGAAGCCCGGATAGGAAACACCAAATACGCCTACGCGGCCGTTGTTGTTTTCGAGGTTCTTCACCATCCAGTCTATAGTATCGTATGTATCGCTCGCTTCATCGATGTCCTGTTTGCCCTTTTTGTTGGGATTATAAGGGCGTACATCTACAAAGGTACCCTCACTCATCCAGCGTCCTCTTACGTCCTGTATCACGATAATATACCCTTCACGCAGGTACCTGTTGATGTAGGTCCTGTAGTAGGGCCGGAACTCATTCTCGCCGTAGGGTGCGCAGGAATAAGGGGTGCGGGTCATCAGGATGGGGTGTTTTTCTGATCTGTCTTTTGGAAGATAGACAGAGGTGAACAGTTTTACACCGTCACGCATGGGGATGTACACCTCTTTCTTGGTGTAGTTTTCCCGCATCCACAGAGAATCGGGGTTACCTGCTTTTGCGCAGGAAGTGTGTAATATCAGGCCGGTAATAAACAGCCATAACAGTTTTCTCATAAGCTTCTTTAACAGTTTAAATTTTATGATTGCAGGCTTTCCCTGACTTTTTTAGGCAGTGATTTCACTACCAGGTCATACGAGTCTTTGATCCACTGGTACAACAGTCTGTCGGGAATATTGGAATATATCTCAACGGTGTTCCAGTGTTTTTTGTTCATGTGGTAGCCGGGCTTAACTCCATCATAACGTTCACGTAATTCTACAGCGATCTCCGGATCACATTTCAGGTTAATGCTTTCAAATACGTCTACATGGGTGAGGGTGAACAGCTTTCCCATCACCTTGTATACCAGTATTTCTTCTCCGAAGGGGAATTCTTCCGTGACACCGGGAAGGGACAGGCAGTATTCCCTGAACTGTTCAATATTCATATTAATAATATTATAGTATGCGGGATACAATAATATAAAAAACGGGGCCAACCTCAAAGAGATTGGCCCCTGGTATAATAAAGGTTGATAGTTAACTACAGCCGATAAATATGGTTAAACTTTGTCTATAGCCAGTATTACGCGGGAATAGCGGCCATAGACGATCTTCACCTCCTCTCCGGACCTGAAATCTTCGAGTTTGCCCCGCATCCAGTAAAAGAGGCGTTTTCTTTTCCTGATACCTTCCTGTTTAACAATGAAGCTTGTCTGCATATCATTGTTTCCCTGGTAGATGGTTTCCAGTGGTACCTGGATCTGTCCTTTCTGTAATGCGGTAAGATCTTTTTTAATGGTAAAATAGCGGACGTCTGTTACTTTGATCAGTGCAAAGACCAGCACCAGTACAAAAGATAACAGCCATGTCCAGAACCAGGCATTTTTGTAGGAGAAGACAGATTGTTCAATTTCTTCTTCGCTCAATCTTCTTTTCAGGAAGAACTGAGGTAAAAAGGCGGCAATAAGTATTAAAGTGAGACCGATCAGGATGAATTTCATGATCTGCTTTTTGTTCTTTTTCAACGCATCCTGAAGAAGGAAGATCTCTTCAGTGGTCATAAAAGAGTAATCCTGCATAACTAATAAGGTTTTTCTATAAATTAAATATATGTAAAATATTATTAAATTGAATAATAGGTAATGTCATTTTAACGAAATATTATTATATATATTGTTAATGCGTTGAGGTTAATTTCAGGTGTTATAACAAACAAAAAGGGCGTATCAACAGATACGCCCTTTTTAACGGATTGAATATTATTGTTTAGGCCTCAGCTTCTGCGTAAGCACTTACGGGTTCGCAGGTGCAGATCAGGTTACGATCGCCGTGAGTATTGTTTACACGGCTGATGGAGGGCCAGAATTTATTCAGTTTTACATATTCCAGCGGGTAGGCGGCCTGCTGACGGGAGTATGGACGTGTCCATTCGTCTGCGGTAACGACAAATTGGGTATGTGGAGCATGTTTCAGGATATTGTTCTGTTTGTCTGCCTGGCCGTTCTCAATAGCGCTGATCTCTTCGCGGATGGAGAGTAACGCGTTACAGAAGCGGTCCAGTTCTTCCTTGTCTTCACTTTCTGTAGGCTCTATCATGATGGTGCCTGGTACAGGGAAGCTCAGGGTAGGAGCATGGAAGCCATAGTCCATCAGGCGTTTGGCCACATCTTCTGCTTCTACACCGACAGTAGCTTTGAGCGGGCGCAGGTCTACGATGAACTCGTGAGCGCAGGTGCCGTTGCTGCCGCTGTACAATATTTCATATGCTTTTTCCAGGCGCGCCTTCATATAATTGGCGTTCAGGATAGCAAATTCAGATGCTTTTTTCAGTCCTTCTGTGCCCAGCAGGCGGATATATGCGTAGGATATCAACAGGATGCTGGCGGAGCCATATGGTGCTGCGGATACTGCATTGCTCTGTGCTTTATTATCCAGGTTAACGTGTCCTGGAAGGAATGGAGCCAGGTGTTTAGCTACACAGATGGGGCCCATGCCGGGACCACCGCCACCGTGAGGAATAGCGAAGGTTTTGTGCAGGTTGAGGTGGCAAACGTCAGCGCCTATCAGGCCTGGAGCTGTTAAGCCTACCTGGGCGTTCATATTGGCGCCGTCCATATATACCTGTCCGCCATGAGCGTGTACAGTGCTGCAGATATCTTTTACGCTTTCTTCATAGATACCGTAAGTGGAAGGATAGGTGATCATGATACCGGCCAGCTTATCTGCATATTGTGCAGCTTTTGCTTTCAGGTCATCCACGTCAATATAGCCGTTCTCCAGCGCTTTCACCACTACTACCTTAAAGCCTGCCATTACAGCGGAAGCGGGGTTGGTACCGTGAGCGGAGATAGGTATCAGCATGATATTACGATGTCCTTCATTGCGGCTTTCATGATAGGCCTTTATTACGAGCAGACCGGCATATTCGCCTTGTGCACCACTATTGGGCTGCAGGCTGCAGGCGTCAAAAGCGGTGATCTGGCAGAGATAGTCGCTCAGTTCTTCTGTGATCTGGAGGTAACCGCGGGTCTGCTCTTTAGGTGCAAACGGGTGGATCTTGCTCCAGTGGCTCCAGCTCAGCGGGATCATTTCTGTTGCTGCATTCAGTTTCATGGTGCAGCTTCCCAGTGAGATCATGGAGGTATTCAGGGAAAGGTCTTTGTTTTCCAGCATTTTGATGTAACGCATCATCTCAGACTCGCTATGATGTGTGTTAAATACCGGGTGCAGCAGGTAAGGGGAGGTCCTTTCGAGGGCTGCCGGGATACCGGTAACTTTCAGTTCTGCGCTGTTGCTGTTCAGTTTGCCGGCGTCAAAGATGTTCAGCAGATCATTTACATCCTGGATGGTCACTGTTTCGTCCAGAGAGATGATGACACGGTTCACTTCAGGATAGAAGAGGTTAATGCCGGCACCTTCAGCTTTAGCTTTGATGGTGCTGCCTGCTTTTACTTTCACGTCCAGTGTATCGAAGAAGAAACCTGCGCCCAGTTCATAACCTTTTGCCCTGAGTTTTTCTGCCAGTGCATTGGTGAGTACGGCTACGCGGGTAGCGATGTTCTTCAGGCCTTTAGGACCGTGGTAAACGGCGTACATAGCTGCCATGTTGGCCAGCAGCGCCTGTGCAGTACATATATTGGAAGTAGCTTTCTCACGTTTGATGTGCTGCTCGCGTGTTTGCAGGGCCATACGCAGTGCGCGGTTGCCCTGTGCGTCTATGCTTACGCCGATGATACGGCCGGGGATGGAACGTTTGAAGTCGTCTTTCACTGCAAAGAAGGCAGCGTGAGGCCCGCCAAAGCCCAGCGGAACGCCGAAGCGTTGTGCGGAGCCCAGTGCAGCGTCAGCACCCAGTTCTCCGGGGGAGGTGAGCAATGTCAGTGCCAGCAGGTCTGTAGCCATTGCTACGTAAGCGCCGGCTGCATGTACCTGTTCAACAAAGCTGCGGTAATCTTCTACAGCACCCAGGCTGTTAGGATATTGTACCAATGCGCCAAAGTAAGTAGCGTCTATTTTGGCGGTGGCATAATCGCCTGTTACTATTTCAATGTTCAGCGGAGCTGCGCGGGTGTATACTACGTCTTTTGTTTGCGGGAAGATGTTCTGATCTACAAAGAATTTAGGACGGCTGAGGTTATCATGGTCTTTATTCAATGCGCTGAAGAACATGGCCATTGCTTCTGCGGCGGCGGTAGCCTCATCCAGCAGGGACGCGTTGGCAATAGGCAGACCTGTCAGGTCACTCACCATGGTTTGGAAGTTCAGCAGGCTTTCCAGGCGGCCCTGGGAAATCTCTGCCTGATAGGGAGTATACTGTGTATACCATCCGGGGTTTTCAAAGATATTACGCAGAATCACACTGGGTGTGATAGTGTCATAATATCCCTGCCCGATATACGTGCGGAATACATCATTTTTCAGAGACACTTCCTTCAGATGACGAAGGTAATCGCTCTCGCTCATGGCAGCAGGCACTGCCAGTGGCTTCGACATGCGGATAGCGCCAGGTACTGTTTTGCTAACCAGTTCTTCCAGGGAAGATACACCGATCGTGTCCAGCATATGACTTGTCTCAGCTTCATTTGGCCCAATGTGACGACCAACAAATTCATTCTGTTGTAAATCAAAAAGATTCATGACGTAAGCAGGTATGTTGAAAAGAATGTGCAAAGCTATATTGTTTTTATACAATGGCCAAACAGGCACAACCCTAGTAGAGAGTAGGGTGATAAAAGGGCGAAAAGGAGAAGTAAGGATTGTCATGCGATAGTCAGCCGGAAGTATAAAATGCTATTTCCTACCTTTGCATACAAATGGACGAATTACTTATTAACTGGCAGCAAAAGGCCAGGGAGCAGCAGAAAGCGAACAAACAATTCCTGCAGAAGCTGCAGACAAAGAGGGGCAGGGGAGTAGAAAAACTGTTGCCGGACCTGCATGAGGAGGCATTTACGCATGTAGACTGCCTGAAGTGTGCCGGTTGCTGTAAGACTATCAGTCCTCGTTTTAAAACCCCGGATATTAAACGCATTTCCAAATATCTGGGAATGAGAGAGTCTGTTTTCATTGAAACTTACCTTCACCTGGATGAAGATGGCGACTATGTTGTAAAAAGCAGTCCATGTCCTTTCCTGGGCGCAGACAACTATTGCAGCATTTATGAAGCCAGGCCGGGAGATTGCCATAACTATCCCTATACTGATAGCTATGAGTTCTTCAAACGTCCCAATACAACTTACCTCAACAGTACTATCTGTCCTGCTGTGTACTACGTCCTGGAAAGACTGAAGAAGGAAGTGAAGCTATAATCAGGGTTTCAGGTCCAGTTTACGCATGGCCGGGGAGATGATATAGGTGGTGATCACTACTCCCAGCGTTACACAGCCGCCAAAAACGACAGATGGCACCAGTCCCATTAAGCGGGCCATGAACCCGCTTTCAAATGCTCCCAGCTCATTGGAAGAACCTACAAACATTGAACTGACGGAGGCTACACGGCCCCGCATCTCGTCAGGAGTTTTGAGCTGCAGGATAGTTTGCCTGATGATCACGCTCACGCCATCCAGCACTCCGCTGAAGAAGAGGGCAAACAGGGAGAGGACATAATTTTTCGAGATACCGAATACAATGATGCACAGTCCAAACCCGAACACGGCCGATAAGAGCTTGATGCCTGGTTTATGCACCAGTGGTTTGTAGGCCAGGATGAACATGGTGAGGAGGGAGCCAACTGCTACAGAGGCCCTCAGGAAACCAAATTCCAGGGACCCTACATGCAGTACATCTGTAGCAAACACGGGCAGCATAGATACTGCTCCGCCAAACAGTACGGCAAACATGTCCAGTGCCAGTGCATTGAGCACTACCTTGGTGTTCCAGACAAAGCGTATACCTTTTGTGAGGCCTTCCAGAAAATCTTCGCCCTGAGGTTTATACAGGATGGGCTTGGGTTTGATCCGGATAAGGCTGTACAATGGAGGCAGAAAAAGGCCAACTACCAGCAGCATAGACCAGTGGATGCCCAGCAGATGGATGAAAAGTCCGCCGAGTGCAGGTCCGGCCATTCCGCCTATCTGCCAGGCACTGCTGGTCCAGGTAGAGGCGTTTGCATACATGCTTCTGGGTACTATCAGTGCCATTAGGGAGAAATTGGCGGGGCTGACAAATGCTCTGACCACACCTCCGCAGAATACCAGTGCATATACCATGTTCAGTACCAATTTAGTGGAAATACCGGCTACCATTTCATCCCAGGTAAGCAGGAACAGCCCGGTACCTATCAGGATATAAGCTATTGTGCAGAGTATCAGCAGATAGCGTTTTTCCCGCTTATCTACCAGGTGGCCTGCAAAAGGCGCCAGCAGTACTGCCGGGATCACTTCCGCCAGGCCTATGAGGCCTAAGTTAAAAGGATCATGTGTGAGCGCATTCACTTTCCACTCCACAATGGTGAATTGCATGGTCAGTGCAAATACAATTGCAAAACGGATAACAAGGTAGTAGTTGAATTCGGGTATGCGCAATGAAGCGTAAGGGTCGTTCTTGGTTGTAGTAGCCGGATTATCCACGCTGTCAGTTTTTTAAAGCCACTGCAAAAATAAATAAATAGCTGTGGGGAGGGAGAAAACTGCACAAAAAAATCAGATCTGCTATTAACAGATATGATTTTTTGTGGGCCTGCGGCCGGTTGAATTTTAAGTTGAAGGAGGCTGTCTTTACAGGGGACCGGCTTTATTGCTGATAAATGGTAATAAGAAATCCGGCCAAGATGTGTAATTTTATGGTAGTTAACACCTCTCCGGAAGTTGGTCTGGTTTTGGCAGCATGAGCTAAGTGAATGTAGCAGCTATGCCGCATTTGTTCCTGTTTCTCAATCTTTTGTTAAAAGCAATGCGCCTTTCCGGCACAATGGGTGTTTTTATGTTATATTTGATGACGTTCAATTTTGGATTTCTATGAGAAGAATGAAAGTGATTATACCAGTGTTGCTGATCTCTATATCGATAGGAGTACTGGCTTTCAGCAAACTGCATAAAGAAGATCCTCCCGGCAGGTATGAAGTTATCATGGGCCTGGTAGGACAGATACTTAAAGAAGGGCATTATCAGCCCAAGGCTATTAACGACGCTTATTCACAGGAAGTCTTTAATAAATACCTGAAAAGCCTTGACAGTGAGAAGAAATTCTTCCTGAAGAGTGATATTAACAAACTCCAGCCCTTGTCAACACATATTGATGACGAGCTGCAGGGCGCACCGCTGGAGTGTTTCTTTGCAATTGATACCCTGATCAGACAGCGTGTAACAGAGGCTGCTGCTATCTATACTGACCTGTTGGCCCAGCCTTTTGATTTTGCCAAAGATGAAAAGGTGGTACTGGACCCGGACAAGATAGACTACCCTGTAGATGCTGCTGCCAGGAAGGAAGCGTGGCGTAAGGTATTGAAATACCGTACACTTGAAAAGCTGACAGATCTCCAGGAGATCCGTGATAAGCAGCTGAAAGATAAACCATCTGAAAAAGCAAAGACTGATGCAGAGCTGGAAGCAGAAGCCCGTGCTAAAGTAAAGGTGGTGTATGACCGTTATTTTGACCGCCTGAAGAATAAGCAGGACCAGAATGAACGTTTCAGCCTCTTCGTGAATGCCATTACCTCTACTATGGACCCTCATACTGATTTCTTCCCGCCTGATGAGAAAAGGGCATTTGAAGAGCAGATGGCTGGTAAATTCTATGGGATTGGCGCTCAGCTGAGAGAAGAAGACGGCAAGATCAAGATTGTCAGCATTGTAACAGGCAGCCCGAGCTGGAAAGAAGGCAGCCTGAAAGCAAATGATGTGATCCTGAAAGTAGCACAGGCCGATAAGGAACCTGTAGACATCACCGGTTATGCGGTAGAGGATGCTGTGAAACTGATCAGAGGTACCAAAGGCACTACGGTAAAAATGACTGTAAAGAGTGTAGACGGTACCGTAAAAGATGTATCCATTGTACGTGATGAGATCATCCTGGATGATACTTTTGCCAAATCTGCCATCATCAACGGGCAACATAAACTTGGATATATCTATCTGCCGGAGTTCTATGCAGACTTCCAGGATAGGAACGGCGCCCGCTGCGCAGAAGATGTGGCTAAAGAACTTCAGAAACTGAAAGCAGAGAATGTAGAAGGCATTATCCTTGACCTGCGTTTCAATGGCGGAGGCTCCCTGCAGGACGTAGTGCAGATGGCAGGTCTTTTCATCCCTGAAGGTCCTGTGGTACAGGTGAAATCCCGTAGTGGAGATCCGATGGTACTGCGTGACCGTGATAAGAGCGTACAGTACGGTGGTCCGCTGGCTATTATGGTAAATGAGTACAGTGCTTCTGCTTCCGAGATCATGGCTGCAGCTATGCAGGATTACAAACGTGCAGTGATCATAGGCAGCTCTTCCACTTTCGGTAAAGGTACTGTGCAGCGTATGTTCAACCTGGATGAGTTCTACTCTAACAGGGATATAGGTCCGCTGGGCGCTATCAAACTGACGCAGCAGAAATTTTATCGTGCCAATGGCGGATCTACGCAGCTGAAAGGTGTGGCTTCTGATATAGTACTGCCTGATCCTTATTATGAGGTAGCAGAGCGTAAGGATGACGATGCCCTGGCATGGGATGAGATACCTAAAGCATCTTTTACCCAATGGATAGATCCTGTTCCGGTAGATGCGCTGAAGAAGAACAGCGAGAAACGTATTGCCAGCAGCGAGGCGTTCAGAATGATGAATGAGAACATAGCAACGCTGAAAAAGCTGGAAAAACAGGAAACATATTCTCTGAATTTACAGACCTATAAAGCTGAGCAGAAGAATAATGCTAATGCGCTGAAACGTTACGATGCAGTGAATGATAAAGTGAAAGAACTGAATATCGTAAGCCTGAAAACAGACCTGGACAAGATCAGCAATGATACTTCCAAGCTGGCGCGTAATAAAGACTGGCTGAAATTCAGGCAGAAAGACATTTACCTGGATGAGGCTGTGAATGTGATGAATGACCTGATTGCTTTATCTTATCCGAAAATACAGGGTAAGCCGGCTACTAAATAATACTCAACACATACAAAAGAAAAAGGACCGCAATTGCGGTCCTTTTTCTTTTGTATGCAGATATCTTATTCTTTTTCTCCGAGTAATTTAATGAGATTGAGCAGCTCTTCCCGTTTATACGCCTCTTTTTCCCCCTGAAAACATTTGGTCAGCTCTTCCAGCAGGAACTGGATAATGCGTTTGTTAGACAGCGGCTGGTAGTAAGAGGGGGTAAGTGGTACTGACATTCGTTTCAGGTATCCTTCCACATCCTGGTGAGAGTAGATCTGCCCCTGGATAGGATCTATAAAGAAGAGAATGCGATAATCGTCAGACCTTGGTATCTCAGTAAAATCGTAGAAAGTATCAAAGTAAGCCAGGATGAACTGCCGTGGAATGTTGACTGCATATACGGGCAGGTCCAGCATGGTACAGAGGCTTTGATAGATGATCCCGTTGGTGAGCGGGTTCCCTTTCCTTGATTCTATTACCTGGTTTATAAAGAACTGGTTTTTACGTACATAGGCTACTTCTTCCCCTTTCAGTCCAAAGTAGTTGTAGATCATGCTGTTCAATACATTGATCTGTTCCAGTGGTGTCAGGTAATTATTGAGTTCAAGCCAGATATTACGTTTAATGCGCTCAATTTCAGATACCACATTATTGGGCTGCATGTCCGGGTATTGATACCGGGCTACCAGCATAGCGCCCTGCAGCAGATCTGGTGCAGAGAAGCTGCTCCACTGCTGCAATGCCATTTGCAGATCTTTATAGTGCACACGATGGATCAGCTGTTCAATTCTCTCCTGGATGGATTCGTCTACCGTATTTTCCCACAGGTTCTCAAGGTTAGGAATAATTTCTTTTCCAAACAGTAAGATCTTATTGGCAACAGTATCATAAACCTCCTGATCAGGATCGTCCAGCAAATGGAACAAAGCGCTAATTTCTCTGGTCTCGTGCATAGTGTAGATCTACAAATGTGCGTTATTCCGCCTTCTTCTTTCTTGGAGGCGCCTTCTTTTTAGGAGGGTTGGCCTTCACATCTTCAATTATAGCTTTTGCTTCCTCCAGCGTAATATCTGCGGCGGTATCTATTTTTTCCTTCGGTATCTTGTAATTCCTGAGTCCTTGTTTAATATACGGTCCGTAAGGGCCTTTCAGTATCTGGATCTTCTCTTTTTCGAAAATTTTTATTGTTCTTTCATCCTTGGCTGCCCTTTTCTCTACGATAAGCGGGGCTATTTCATCCAGCTCCACCGTATAGGGGTCCATTTCTTTTTTGAGTGAATAGAACTTCTTATCATGTGCGGCATAGGGACCAAAGCGACCAATGTTCACCACTACATCTTCTCCTTCAAACTTGCCCAGGTTACGGGGAAGCCTGAACAGTTCCATTGCTTCAGCCAGAGTGATGGTCTCTATACTCTGGGTGGCTTTCAGTTTAGCGAATTTAGGCTTTTCTTCATCTTCCGCTTTGCCTATCTGTATCATTGGGCCATAGCGTCCCATGCGCGCTACTATTGGTTTGCCTGTCTCTGCGTCTATACCCAGCTGGCGTTCACCTTTTACTCTTTCGGCGTTTTCCAGTGTGTTTTCCACGTCTTTATGGAAAGGAGTGTAGAACTCATTGAGCATTTTGTTCCAGATCTTCTTGCCATGGGCTACTTCGTCAAACTCTTCTTCGATCTTGGCGGTGAAGCCGTAGTCCATTACAGAGCTGAAGTACTGGTTCAGGAAGTCTGTCACTATTATACCCAGGTCTGTCGGGAAGAGTTTGGATTTTTCAGCACCTGTATTTTCAGATTCGGTCTGTTTGGTGATCTTATCTGCTTTCAGGCTGAGAATGCGGAAATCTCTTTTCACACCTTCTTTATCTCTCTTCTCTACGTAGCCGCGTTTCTGTACTGTAGTGATGGTGGGGGCATAAGTGGACGGACGGCCGATGCCCAGTTCTTCCAGTTTCTTTACAAGGCTGGCCTCTGTATAACGGGGGGCTGGACGTGTAAAGCGTTCTGTAGCTTTCATCTCTTTCAGGTCCAGCTGCTGTTTAACCTGTAACGGTGGCAGTGAGCCGTCATCTTCCTCTTCTTCATCGTTCACATCTTCATCGTCCCGGCCTTCCATATAAACTTTCAGGAACCCATCAAATTTCAGTACTTCACCGCTGGCGGTCAGGTCTTCTTTATTGGTAGAGATCGTTATTTTGGCGATGGTCTTTTCCAGTTCTGCATCGCTCATCTGGCTGGCGATGGTACGTTTCCATATCAGCTCGTACAGCTTTTTGGTATCGCTGTCGTCTACTGAGGCATTTTCCATATAGGTAGGACGTATAGCCTCATGCGCTTCCTGTGCTGATTCATTTTTGTTCTTGAATTTTCTGTGCTGGTGGTAACGTTCACCATAGTTGGTATGGATAGCCTTCTGTATATCTGCGATAGCAGTATCAGAAAGGTTGACAGAGTCTGTACGCATATAGGTGATCTTACCGCTTTCGTATAGTTTCTGTGCCAGCAGCATGGTTTTGGAAACGCTGTAGCCCAGTTTACGGCTGGCTTCCTGCTGCAAGGTAGAAGTGGTAAACGGTGCTGCCGGCGATTTCTTGCCGGGTTTCACCTGTATGTCTCTTACCGTATAAGCGGCGCCGATGCACTGTTCCAGGAACTTTTCCGCGTCTTCGGCCGTCTTGAAACGGGTAGGCCCTTCAGCTTTAAAAGTAATATTTTTGCCCTGAATATCTTTAGCAGTGAAGAAGGCTTCTACTTTAAAGCTGCTAACGGCAGAGAATGTATTGATCTCTCTTTCTCTTTCCACTATCAGTCTTACTGCTACAGATTGTACCCTGCCGGCAGACAGGGAATTGCTCATACTCATTTTACGCCAGAGTACAGGAGACAGCTCGAAACCTACTATCCTGTCAAGAATACGTCTTGCCTGCTGGGCATTAACGAGGTTCATATTCAGAAGGCGTGGCTGTTGTACGGCTTTTTCGATGGCAGGCTTGGTGATTTCATGGAATACGATACGTTTGGTGACTTCCGGATCAAGACCCAGTACTTCACACAAATGCCATGAAATGGCTTCTCCCTCACGGTCCTCATCCGTTGCTAACCAAACCTCGTCAGTGTCTTTGGCGAGCTTCTTTAATTCCTTGACTACTTTTTCCTTATCGTCAGGTATAGTGTACTTAGGTTTGAAGTTATTGGAGATATCGATACCCATATCGTCCTTCTCCAGGTCCCGTATATGCCCGAAGCAGGATTTCACCTCGAAGTCTTTGCCCAGTATCTTTTCTATCGTCTTGGCTTTCGCCGGGGACTCGACTATTACTAGATTTTTTGCCATGAATGCCTTCTTTATGTGCTACTAGATACGTAAAATTCTGTTAAAAAAATACGGATCTGAATTTTGCAAGTATATAAAAGTAGGTTGAGAATAAAAAATCGGCCTCTTTCAACACATTGAAGGTAAATGTAATATTTTTGGTGTAATCATTAAAAATGAGTCATTAATAGTTTATTAGTTAAATTGCTGGATAACAACGTAGCTCAACAGGGAGATCGGCCATATCATATGATCGTATGAGTGCATACCCCCCGGATTGCTTCCATCTGGTACACCATAATATATATTAACCTTTTACAATAATGGATATAGTTATTATCGGCGCAGGTAATGTAGCGCATTGTTTTGGTCATTTGCTGAAGCTGCACGGACATCAGATCTTACAGGTGATAAGCCGCAATAAGGAACATGCGGTTGAGCTGGCAGAGCTGTTGCATGCTTCGGCTACAGACGACCTGCTGGATATTAATATGGAGGCAGACATTTATATCCTGGCTGTGAGTGACGCCGCCATACAGGAACTGAACAGCGAGCTGAGGCTTGGGAAAAGGATAGTGGTACATACGGCCGGGGCCGTTCCGCTGGAGGCCATTAAAAAGATATCTACCAATACCGGGGTTATATATCCTCTGCAGTCTATCAGGAAGGAAGTAAAGAATTTCCCGCCTATTCCCCTGATGCTGGAGGCGGCTACGGATGAAGCCATGCGCAGGATGCAGGCAGTGGCACAGAGTATTGGTTCCCGTATAGAAGTAATGGATTCCCACCAGCGTTTGCAGTTGCACCTGGCTGCAGTATTGTGTAATAATTTTACCAACCACCTGATTGCCAGGTCGAAAGATTATTGTGAGAAGGCTGGCCTGGATTTTACCCTGTTACAGCCTATTATAAAGGAGACGTTTGACAGGCTGGACAAATATCCGGCAGAATCAGTACAGACGGGGCCGGCACTCCGGAATGATGAAATAACGATGGACCGTCACCGGGCCCTGCTGCAGGATAATGAGTACCTGCAACTTATTTACCAGGTGTTGTCAGACAGTATTTATCATTTTCATAGGAGTTGACATTTGAAAAACTCAGTATTTTTGCCAACTAAATAGACCAGGAAGCAGTTAAAACACCTGCTTCCCGGTTCCTAACTTTTTCTACATGAACATTTTATCTCTCTTTAAACCTATTTCCACTTTTGTTTTTGATGTAGACGGGGTCCTGACCGACGGTACAGTACAATTGTTACCCAATGGTGAGCAGTCCCGCCGGATGAATATAAAAGATGGATATGCGCTGCAACTGGCGGTTAAAAAAGGGTACCGGGTGGTGATCATTTCCGGGGGAAGGTCTGAAAGCGTGGTGAGCCGTTTGCAGGGATTGGGTATAAAGGATATTTATACAGGTGTGCTGGACAAACAGGAGAAGCTGCAGGACTATGTTTTTGAGAATGACCTGCGCTGGGAAGAGATCATTTTTATGGGAGATGATATTCCTGACTACCGGGCCATGCAGCTGGTAGGGTTGCCTGCATGTCCGGCAGATGCCGCTCCGGAGATCAAAAGTATATGCCGGTATGTTTCACCTGTAAGCGGAGGCAATGGTTGTGTGAGGGAGGTGATTGAAAAGGTATTGAAACTGAATAATCACTGGATGCTGGATGAGGAAATTGCCAGTCGCTGATCTACTATTTATTACTGGAAGTAATTTCACCGCAATTATTAAATAATTATGCAATTGCTGACCGCATTCCTGAGACTGGTCCGTTATCCGAACCTTATTTATATAGCCCTTACCCAGTTCCTGCTGCAATATTGTGTTGTGGCGCCGGTGTTGACGGCAAATGGTGAGATACCCTCCCTTTCCTGGTTGTCTTTTTTCCTGTTGTCACTTTCTACCGTGCTGATCGCTGCAGCAGGATATATCATTAATGACTATTTTGATATTAACATTGATATTGTTAACAAGCCGGATAAAATGGTGGTAGATAAGATCATCAGCCGCCGTTGGGCAATGGCCTGGCATACCATATTAAATATGGCAGGTGTATCCCTGGGATTTATCGTGGCATGGAGAATAGGGCAGATCTATCTCGGATTTACACAGGTTATCTGTTCATTACTCCTGTGGTTCTATTCTACTTCTTTCAAAAGGCAGGTATTGATAGGCAATGTGGTGATCTCCCTGTTAACTGCCCTGGCCGTGGTAGTGGTTGGTTTTTATGAAAAGCAGATCTATGAGAGCTTTGAAGCTATTATGTCTTCTATAGGAAGGAAACTGATCCAGATTATCGGGGTGTATGCTCTCTTTGCTTTTGTGATCTCCCTGGTAAGGGAAGTGGTGAAAGACCTGGAGGACATGATAGGGGATAGTAAGGACGGGTGCCGTACCATTCCTATTGTATGGGGAGTAGAGCCGGCCAAGCGTCTTTGTTATGGTTTGCTGCTTGCTATCCAGCTACTGATCCTGCTTACAGAGATCAGGATCGCGTTCCTGGGCTGGTATTTTGCTATTATTTACCTGTTGTTGCTGGTACAGGCGCCTGCAGTATATATTCATATGTTACTGAAGAAGGCGCATTTGCCCGAACATTATCATAAAGTGAGCTCGCTTGTTAAACTGCTGATGCTTACAGGTATCTTATCAATGATCTTTTTTAAAATTATGCTCTGATGTATAAGGGAAAGCGTGTAATACTGGCTTCTCAGTCGCCCAGGCGTAAACAGCTGCTGGAGCAGGCGGGGATCCCGTTTGAAGTGAAGGTCGTAGATACGGCAGAGACTTTTCCTGCCGATATGCCGATACCTGAAGTACCTGTGCATATTGCCAGGCTGAAATCTGCCGCTGTGGCAGCTCTCTGTGCCCAAGACGATATTGTGATCACGGCCGATACTGTGGTGGTACTTGATGAAACCATTATCGGGAAACCTAAAGACAGGGAAGATGCTATCCGCATCCTGTCTGCCCTGAGCGGGCGGGCGCACCGGGTCATTACCGGGGTGGTGATCAGACAGAATGGGGAGGAGAAGGCCTTTTCCAAAGAAACCGAAGTTCATTTCAGGCCGCTTACCACAGAGCAGATCACGTATTATGTAGACGGTTATAAGCCGTATGATAAAGCAGGCGCTTATGCTATCCAGGAATGGATAGGTGCGGTAGGGATAGACCGTATTAACGGTTGTTTCTATAATGTAATGGGGTTGCCCGTAAGCAATGTGGTGGAAGCATTGCAGCAGTTATAAAAAAACAAACCCGGAGCAGGTCGCTCCGGGCAAGATGATGGTTGGTATCTGATCTGTTATTCCAGTACAAGTATATTCACATCTTTATTTTTCAGCCATCCGGCTTCTTTCAGTTTCTGCAGGTTGATAACCCCCACTACATAACTGTAGGACGCTGATTCATATTTCTCTGAAATGTTGTAGAAATCTGCCAGGTGCACCTGGTCTGCCGTACGGTAGCGGAGATATATTTTCAGCTGTACATCGTTCGTAAATGCCGGCTGGTTGGACTGTTTGATCTTTTTGTATTCGTAGCGGTAGTTGTACAGCAATGCAGAGATATCAGACAGTACGGCGCTGCCGGTGGCGGTGCCGCCTGCTCCTTTACCCACAAAGAACTGTTTGTCTGTGAATGCGCTTTCCAGCAGGATACCGTTGTATTCATTGTAGACATCATAGAGCAGGTTATGTTCTTTGATGAGATGCGGCAGTACGTAGGCGTTTACGCTTCCGTTCTGGCGGCGGCAGTTACCTATCAGTTTGATAGTACAGCCACGTTGTTTTGCAAACTGGATATCAAAATCATTGAGATGATGTATGCCGAAGTTGAATACTTCTTCCGGTTTAACGAAGGTACCGAAGGCGTGCAGCAATAAGATCACGATCTTGAACTTGGGGTCGAAGCCTTCTATGTCAAGCGTAGGGTCTGTTTCTGCAAAGCCCAGTTTTTGTGCCTGCTCCAGGGCGGTTTCGAAGCTCAGGTTCTCTTCAAATATTTTGGTGAGAATATAGTTCGTAGAGCCGTTGCATATACCTTCTACTGCATTGAGCAGGTCGTTATCATAGTATTCTTCCAGGTTACGGATGATGGGAATGCTGGCGCAGCTGGATGCTTCGTAGAGGAAAGGTACTTTGTTCTCTACCTGGAGCTGATGCAGAGTGGCCAGGTTTTCAGCGATCATGCGTTTGCTGGCGCTTACTACAGCTTTGCCATTGCGGAGGGCAGTGCTTACTATTTCGAAAGCGGCTTCAGTGTCATTGATCAGTTCCACTACTACATCTATAGCAGGGTCCTGGAGAATGTCGTTTTTATCAGTTGTAAAATAGCTGGCGTCTATTGGACGCGGCTTGTTAGGATCTTTGATGCAGATCTTTTTGATCCGGGCGTTGATACCTTTTGTCCTGTTGAGTACTTCGTATAACCCTTGTCCCACGCAACCAAATCCGAAAATACCTAAATTGATAATCTTGTTTTCCATGTTCTATACTTAGTGCTTATATACTTCCTTTAGATATGCCCTACTGGAGGACTGTTATTTGTTTACCGGCGGGGAGATTGAGTTTATCCAACGCCTGTCTGAGATCATTTATCAGGTCTTCAGGATCTTCGATACCTACGGAGAGGCGGATGCAGGAATCCTGTAAGCCTGTTTTTTTACGGAAATCTTCCGGGATATTACGGTGAGTCATTGTTGCCGGATGGTCCAGCATACTTTTAACGCCTCCGAAGCTTTCTGCCAGTTTGAACAGTTTGGTGGCATTTACTACGCGGATAGCGTTTTTGATGTTATCGTTATTCAGGGAAAAGCTGACCAGTGCGCCGTATTGTTTTTGTTGTTTACGGGCAATGTGGTGGTTTTTATGTGTGCTTAATCCCGGGTAAAAGACCTTGTCTATCGCCGGATGTGTAGCCAGCCAGGTGGCTATGGCCATAGCGTTGCTGCATTGTTTGTCCAGGCGGAGGCAGAGTGTTTCAATGCCTCTGATGGTGAGCCATGCTTCGAAGGGACTGAGAATGCTTCCTGAAATGTTCTGGTTAAAGCGCAGCTGGTCTGCCAGTGGCTTGGAATTAACTACCACTAGTCCTGCTATTACATCTGTGTGGCCTGCCAGGTATTTGGTAGCGCTGTGGATCACGATGTCTGCGCCCAGTGTCATGGGTTGTTGCAGGAGTGGTGTACAGAGTGTATTATCTACTACCAGCAGTACGTTGTGCTGTTTGGCAATTTTGCTGATGGATTTGATATCGGAAACCCGTAATGTAGGATTGGTGGGAGATTCCAGCCAGATCATCTTTGTATTGGGCGTAATGGCTGCCAGTACTTTGTCTGTGTTGCTGGTATCTACAAAGTTCGCTTTGATGCCAAAGCGTTCAAACATGTGCTGGAACATCTGGAAGATGCCGCCATAGGTATCTTCCACTGCCATGATCTCATCGCCGCTTTTGAGGAGTTTCATTACTGCGTCGATAGCAGCCATCCCGCTGGCAAAGGCAAACCCTGCATGGCCTTCTTCCAGATTGCAGATGAGGTTTTCCAGTACCTTGCGGGTAGGATTGTTGGCACGGGAAAATTCAAATCCCTTATTGATGCCGGGAGATTCCTGCACAAAGGTAGAGGTCTGGTAGATGGGAACAGATATGGCTCCTGTCAGTTCATCTACCGGAATGCTATGCAATAATTGTGTGGCTATTTTCAATCTTCAAAGTAATTATACTGTTACTATTCCTGGTTGGCATACACTACCATCAGTCATTCCCGAACAAACCGCCAGAAAGGGCATAAAAAAAGCCCTCCCGTTGTTGGAAGAGCCTTCTCAGTATTTTATTACAGTGAATTTCAATCTCTGCCAACTTATCTTCCCTCGGTTACAGTTATAACCGGGGCCGGAATTAGCACCTTTCCCTGCTTGTGCAGGTTGGTTGCTAAGGCATCGCAGGGCCAAGTCCCTCCGCCTTTCTGGATAAGTCATGTGTAAGAACTGGGTGCAAAGTTAACGGTACTTCCATCAAATTTCCAAAGCGGAAATTTATTTTTTTTGATCCCAGTGTATTTTTACTAAATTTATTAGTATTTTCGGATTTGTTGATCCTGTTAACCAACCATTTATGACCATTGTCCAAATAACTCCGCTTTTGACGGAGGAACTGTTCCAGCACATCTGGCAATATCGTCTTTTTAATCAGGCAGGGCTGACCTCGCTGGAGGGGGAACCAGTACAGATCATTTTTCCCGGGCGGCGCAATACCAATGCCGGGCCTGATTTTATAGCCGCCCGTATCCGGATAGGGAAAACCCAGTGGGCCGGCAATGTAGAGCTGCATTTACGTACTTCAGACTGGTATAGACACCGCCATCAGCACAATCCGCAGTATGGGAATATGATCCTGCATGTTGTTTTTGAGCATGACGTAACTGCGCCTGTGCCTTCGGATGTGCCCTGCCTGGAGCTGCAGCAGTATATTCCCAAGCTTTTGCTGCGCAGATATGCTTACTTGCGGCAGTCTGAGGCCTTTGTGCCCTGTGGGATGAATGCTGCAAAGACGCCGCCACTGGTGCTGATGGCCTGGAAAGACAGGCTTATGGCAGAGCGCCTGGAGCGGAAGGCCGGTATCATGCAGGGATGGCTGCGCCAGAATAAATACAACTGGGAGGAGGTTTGTTACTGGGCTATAGTCCGGAGCTTTGGCGGCCCGGTAAACAGTGAGATGTTCCTGCAGCTGGCCCGTTCCCTGCCTTACCAGCTGGTGCTGCGTCACCGGCATAACCTGTTACAGCTGGAAGCACTGCTGTTTGGACAGGCAGGAATGCTGGAAGGCAGTTTTGAAGAGGAATACCCACAGCACCTGCAGAAAGAATACGCTTTCCTCCGGCATAAATACCGTTTGCAACCTCTGCAGGGCCGGTTATGGAAATGGCTGCGTATGCGCCCTTCCTCTTTTCCCACTATCCGGATAGCCTCCCTGGCCCACCTGTTGTACAGGCATGCCCACTTCTTTTCACAGATAATGGAAACAACTGAGCTTCCTGCGCTGGAAAAATGGCTGGATATGCCGCCCTCTCCCTATTGGGAATACCATTACCGTTTTGATACGCCGGTAGTCCAGACCCGGCGGCCGGCTAAGGCAGCAATACATAATATACTGATCAATACAGTTTTACCACTGTTATACCTATACGGGAAGGAGAGGGGAGCGGCCCATTACCAGGAAAGAGCGCTGAATATGATGGCCCGGCTGCCTGCAGAAGAGAACAGTGTGATAAAGGGTTGGAAAGAAACCGGTATGGAGGCTGAATGTGCTGCAGATTCACAGGCTTTGCTGGAACTCCGGCAGTCTTACTGTGAACAGAAAAAGTGCCTGGACTGTGCTATTGGCGTCAGGCTGCTCAGGCAGGGGCTTGCGTAAATGCGGCTTCTGCAGATTGTTGTAACCATTTTTGGGATAGGGCGTTATATCTATATGGAGTATGGAACATAGAGAAAACAAATTTACACATGAGGGAAAAAACGTGTAGGTTTGTGATGGCAGGCATACCAATCTGCAGCGTCCAGCGTTAATAATGGTATAGCCTGCGGCTATACTCCCTTAACTAAACAAATCTATACAGGTGAAAAAATTACACTTATCCTTGCTTTTACTGATCGTAGCCGTTGGTTTGCATGCCCAGGACAGCACTTCTGCGAAGCTGTCCAAAAAAGAAGAGCGGGAGCAACGGAAGTTGAAGCGTATTTCATTGTTCAAGCCATTGGAAGAGGGAGAAGTACTGCAGGACAGGGAATTTTCTATTGGGGCAAGGTTGAATACCGATGGCTGGAGCGGTTTTTTTGAACTGGGGTACAGGAAAAGCAGGACTACCGTAAACTATTTCCAGTTTGAATTTGCTGAGAAAAAAGATCCTAAGGAAGATAAAAAACCAGGGGCATTGAAAGATGTGGACCAGTGGGGCTTCGTTTATTCTGAGAAGCCATATATATATGGTAAGCAGAACAACTTCTACCAGGCTAAACTGGGTGTAGGCCAGCTGCGTCTGATAGGAGGAAAAGGTAATAAGAATGGAGTACTGGTGAATGCTTTCTATTATGGTGGCGTGTCTATCGGCATGCTGAAGCCTTATTACCTGAATGTTGTAGACCCTAATACGGGCCGGAGCGTACAGGTGAAATATGGTCAGGACGCGTTATATGACCAGGCCTTCAAGGACAGGGGCTCCATTATAGGGGGCGCCGGATTTGGTAAAGGCTGGGGAGAACTGAGCATTACTCCGGGCCTGCATGCCAAAACTGGTCTCCGGTTTGACTGGGCCAGGTTCAATGAAGTGGTAAGTGCCTTGGAAGTAGGCGTCAATGCTGAATATTATACCAAAAATATCCCCATTATGGTGGATACAGATGGCAAAAAATTCTTCTTTAATGCATATATCGCGTTTCAGTTTGGAAAGCGGTGGGATAAGAAATAAGAGATAAGTACTAACTTTGTGTTCTAAAGAAAGGATCAGAGATGCAAGAATCACCCATTACTACCGCAACACCATGTAGTACGGCGCCAGCAGCGCCCAGGACAAAGAAACCAGACTGGTTGCGCGTTAAGTTGCCAATAGGAGAGAGTTACAAACAGGTTCGTAACCTGGTTGATACACATAAATTACATACCATCTGCGAGAGCGGGAACTGCCCCAATATGGGAGAATGCTGGGGAGCAGGTACCGCCACCTTCATGATATTAGGAAATATCTGCACCCGTAGCTGTGGGTTCTGTGCAGTTGCCACCGGCAGACCGGAAGCGGTAGACTGGGATGAGCCTCAACGTGTTGCAGAAGCTATTTACCTGATGAAAGTGAAGCATGCTGTCATTACTTCGGTAGACAGAGACGAGCTCAAAGATGGCGGTTCCATTATCTGGGCCAATACCATTAAGGCAGTCAGAGCACTGAACCCGGATACAACACTTGAAACGCTGATACCTGACTTCAGGGGGCAGTGGGAAAACCTTGAGCGTATTATTGAAGTAGCGCCCGAAGTTGTTTCCCATAATCTGGAAACAGTGGAACGCCTCACCAAACAGGTGCGTATACAGGCAAAATACTATAGGAGCCTGGAAGTGATACGCCGCCTGAAAGACGGAGGAATGCGTACCAAGAGTGGTATCATGCTCGGACTCGGAGAAACCAAAGAGGAAGTAGTGCAGGCCATGCAGGACCTGTATGACAACGGTTGTGATGTGGTTACTCTCGGACAATACCTGCAACCTACCCCAAAACACCTGCCGGTTGTCCGTTTTGTTCACCCCGATGAGTTTGCAGAATTGCGTGAAATAGGTTATAACATGGGCCTTGATTATGTTGAATCAGGACCACTGGTAAGATCATCCTACCACGCAGAGAAACATATTCATAGTGGACGTCTGGTAAAGTAAATTTAAACAATAGTTTAAATTTACATAAGTGGTAACATGTTTCTGGTTACCGTCATTATCTTTGCCGTGCAATTACGGAGATCGGGTAGCCTGACAGCTCCTTCAGGGAGTTGAATTGCTATCGTTAGTATTCCGTTTATCCTATTACTAAGTAAGTTTTAATACCTGAACCTACCTGTTTGCAGTTTTAGTTGCATATGCTAAACTGTGCCCGTCCGATTTTTTAGATGCAGTCAGTCTACAAATAGCATTATTATAAACTTGATTACATAACAGAATAACATTTGTTGTTCTATCGATTGGTGTAAAGAAGAATCTGATTGTCAAAACCTTTTATGAAAAGAGTATTTTATCTGACCACCGTATTGAGTGTTGCGCTCTATAGTGCACCCTCATACGCACAAAAGGCCTCCGATTCCCTGTTGCCACAGGCCAGTCTGAAGGACTGTATCCAGTATGCTTTATCTCACCAGCCTGTTGTAAGACAGACCCTGCTGGACCAGGATATTACTGAATACAACATCAAAAGCAAGCTGGCTGACTGGTATCCGCAGGTGGGGCTGAACTTTAACTTGCAGCACTACCTCAAAGTGCCAACTTCCTATTTTAACGGGAACTATGCGCAGATAGGCGTGGCCAACACTTCTGCTGCAGCTTTCCAGTTAAACCAGAACCTTTTTACCCGCGATCTGCTGCTGGCCGGCCGGACAGCCAGAGACGTACGCAAACAGGCAAAGCAGAATACTGAAAGCAGCAGGATAGATGTGGTGACCAATGTAAGTAAGGCTTACTACGATCTTCTGCTTACCCAACGGCAGATAGACGTGCTCAATGAAGACGTTACCCGCCTGGAGCGAAGCCTGAAAGATGCCTATAATCAATACCAGGGCGGTCTTGTAGATAAAACTGATTACAAACGGGCCACCATTTCCCTGAACAATACCAGGGCACAGAAGAAATCAGGTGAAGAGCAGCTGAAAGCAAAAAATGCTTACCTCCGCCAGCTGATGGGCTACCCAGCCAATGGCGCCCTGGAGCTGACTTACGATACCCTGCAGATGGAACAACAGGTTGCCCTGGATACCAACATTGCTGTGGCCTATGAGAACAGGATTGAGATCCAGCTGCTGGAAACCCAGAAAGTGTTGCGTGAAGCAGATCTGAAATATAACAAGTGGAGCTTCCTGCCCACCGTTTCAGCATTTGCTAACTATAACTTCAACTACCTGCACCCGGAATTTTCCAAACTGTATAACAGGAACTTTCCCAGCTCCCAGATAGGACTGACATTATCTGTTCCTATCTTCCAGGGATCCAAGAGGATACATAATATCCATGCAGCAGAATTACAGATCAGACGTACCGACCTGGATATTGAGAACATGCGCAACCAGATCAATACAGAATATACACAGGCTATGTCTACCTATAAGGCTAACCTCAACCAATATATGGTGATGAAAGAAAACGTAGACCTGGCCAGGGAAGTATACAACCTGATAGATCTGCAGTACAGGGAAGGAGTGAAGACCTACCTGGAAGTGATCACCGCGCAAACTGACCTCAGGTCTGCACAGCTGAACTATTATAATGCCCTGTACACCGTACTGTCAAGCAAAATAGATCTGCAACGTGCATTGGGAACTTTAACTACTAACAACTAATAAGGAAACTGTCCGGATTGAAAGGTCCGGTCATTGAAAGGACAAATATTTTCAGATGAAAACAAAGCAACACATTCTCCTCATTGGCGCTACAGGCATGTTTTACCTGGCTTCCTGTAAAGGTCCGGCCCAGAAACAGGGTATGGTAATGCCGCCTACACCGGTAAATGTTACAGCGGCAACGTTAGGCACTGCAATCTATTATGATAAGTATCCTGCATCAGTGGTAGCATTGAACCAGGTAGAGCTGCGTGCACAGGTAACAGGATACATTACCGGGATCTTCTTCAAGGAAGGTGAGGTAGTACAGAAAGGGAAACCCCTCTATGAAATAGACCGCCGTAAATATGAAGCTGCTTTCCGCCAGGCAGAAGCCAATGTTGCCAGTTCAAAAGCAAATTTTGTAAGGGCACAGAAGGATGCTGACCGTTATAACAAACTGGCAGAACAGGATGCGATTGCCCGCCAGACCCTGGATAATGCAAATGCCACACTGGAAGTGAACCGTAGCCAGCTTGCCGCTGCAGAAGCAGCGCTGCTTGCTGCCCGTACTGATCTTGATTACTCTGTAATTAAAGCTCCCTTCACCGGCCGTATAGGCTTGTCACAGGTAAAGCTGGGCGCCCAGGTAAGCCAGGGATCAACACTGCTGAACACCATGTCCAGCGAGAACCCTATCGGTGTGGACTTCGTGGTGAACGAAACTGATATTTCCCGTTTCTCTGCATTGCAGGGTAAAACCATTGGCGCAGGAGATTCAACCTTCCGCCTGCAGCTGCCTAACGGTTCTCTTTATACGGAACATGGTAAAATACTGGCAATTGATCGCGGAGTAGATAACCAGACAGCTACCGTGAGGGTACGTATAGAATTCAACAACCCTAAAGATGTGCTGAAAGACGGTATGAGCGGTGTAATGCAGGTACTGAACGATCAGTCCGGAGACCGCGTACTGATACCTTACAAAGCTGTGGTTGAACAGATGGGTGAATTCTTTGTATTCATCGCAAAAGATACCGTTGCGGAACAGCGTAAGATCCAGCTGGGCCCACGTGTTGCCGATAAGATAGTGATAAGCGACGGCTTACAGCAGGGAGAACTGATAGTAGTTGAAGGCTTCCAGCGTTTACGCGATGGTGGTAAAATAGATACTACCACAGTAAAAAAAGCTCCGGCTCAACCGGGTAAGAAATAGATTATAGTTTGAGTTTGAATCAATAGAAGAAGAACATGATTGCAAATACTTTTATACGCAGACCGGTTACGGCAATAGTGATCTCTATTGTGCTGGTGCTGGTAGGACTGCTGGCCATGACAAGCCTGCCTATTGGTCAGTACCCGGAAATTTCACCGCCCACGGTACAGGTAACCGGTACGTATACCGGTGCTGATGCTCAGACTATAGAGCAGACAGTGGCTACACCTGTAGAAGTACAGGTAAATGGTACTCCCGGCATGACCTACATGTCAAGCAACAGTACCAACAGCGGATCCATGAGCCTTACTGTAAACTTTGAGGTAGGTACAGATATCAATATTGCGGCACTGGACGTACAGAACCGTGTAGGTATTGCACAGCCTACCCTTCCACAGGAAGTACAACGTTTAGGTCTTACAGTAAGAAAGCGTAACCCCAGCATCCTGATGCTGGTAGCTTTATACTCACCTAAAGGTACACACGATGTAACCTTCCTGGATAACTATACCAACGTATTTGTAAAAGACGCCCTGCTGCGTGCAAAAGGTGTAGGTGATATCTTCACCCGTGCGGACGACTTCAGTATGCGTGTATGGCTGAAACCAGACAAGCTGGCTCAGATGGGCGTAACAGCTGAGGAAGTAAGGGCTGCTATTACCGAACAGAACGCGCAGATTGCAGCCGGTACTGTAGGTGCGCCTCCTCAGAGAATTGGTCAGACATATGAGTACACCATCTTTGTAAAAGGACGTTTGGCCAACGCCGCTGAATTTGGCAATATCATTGTCAAAACACGTCCTTCAGATGGCAGCATTGTTTACCTGAAAGATGTAGCCCGCATACAGCTGGGTAAATTCAGCTATGGCAACAACTCTTATGTAGATGGCAAAAGAGCTTCCTACCTGCTGGTATACCAGGCCCCGGGCAGTAACGCTATCTCTACGGCGGAAGCTGTATATGAAACCATGGAACAGCTGAAGAAAACCTTCCCTGCAGATGTGGATTACGTAGTACCGTTTGAGTCAGTAACCGTGATCCAGGTGTCTATCCATGAGGTTGTGGAAACATTGCTGGAAGCGCTGGCACTGGTGGTAATAGTGGTATTCCTGTTCCTGCAGAGCTGGAGGGCTACTGTTATTCCTGTACTGGCAATCCCGGTATCTATCATTGCTACTTTCATATTCTTCATACCACTTGGATTTACAATCAATACCCTGACCCTGTTCGGTTTCGTACTGGCTATCGGTATTGTGGTGGATGATGCCATTGTGGTGGTGGAAGCGGTCCAGCATAATATGGACCATGAGCAGATGACGCCGAAAGAGGCTACCACTGCGGCCATGAAAGAAATCTCCGGGCCTGTAATTGCGATTGCCCTGATCCTGGCAGCGGTGTTTGTACCGGTAGGATTTATTCCCGGTATAGTAGGCCGTCTGTATCAGCAGTTTGCCATCACGATAGCGATCTCCGTACTGATCTCTGCCTTTGTAGCCCTGTCGCTGACACCGGCGCTGTGTATCCTGATCCTGCGCCCTATGCACCTGGACAAGGATTCAAAAGGCCTGAACAAGTTCTTCTATAAGTTCAACGTATGGTTTGCCCATGTAACGAGCAGGTATTCGCTGGGGGTTAAAAAGAGCATACGCATGGCCCGTTATGTGGCCATTTTCCTGTTATGCCTTGTAGTAGGAACTATCTTCCTTTTCAAAAATAAGCCTACAGGCTTCATTCCTACAGAAGATGAAGGCCGTCTGTATATCACTTTCGACCTGCCGGAATCTTCTTCCACAGAACGTACAGTTGCTATAATAACAGAAATGATGCATACCCTGGACAGTGTGAAAGGTATTGATCACTATGCGGCACTTGCCGGTTTGAACGTTGTGAGCTTTGCTACCAAGTCAAACAGTGGTACCATCTTCTGTCAGCTGAAACCATGGGATGAACGTAAAGACAAAGCGCAGCAGATCTTTGGCCTGGTAGCACAGGTGCAGCAGAAGTTTGCACGTTTTAAGGAAGCCAATACTGTTGTGATCCCGCCACCGGCTATTCCCGGTCTTGGCTCTACAGCAGGTTTCTCCTTCATATTGCAGCAGAAGAGCGGAAGCACAGATATCAAACAGTTTGAAGGGGTACTGCAGAAATTCACGATGGCTATCAATCAGCGTCCTGAAATAGCCAGGGCATTCTCTTTCTTCACAGCGCGTACTCCCGGCTACCAGCTGGAAATAGACCGTGAGAAGACCAAGAAAATGGGCGTACAGATCTCTGCAGTGGCTACTGCATTACAGACGTATATGGGTAGCGCCTATATCAACGACTTCACAATATACGGACGTAACTTCCGTGTGGTGACACAGGCAGATACTGCTTATCGTACAGATATCAAGGACCTGAACCAGTACTTTGTACGGAATACCAGCGGAGAGATGGTGCCATTGAGTGCACTGACCTCCTATAAGGTAACAGAAAGTGCTCCGATAGTATCTCACTATAACCTGTTCCGTTCTGCTGAAATAAACGGTAGCCCTGCTCCTGGATACAGTAGTGGTGATGCTATCAGGGCATTGCAGGAAGTAGCTGCGGAAGTATTGCCTGAAGGATATGGATATGAGTTCTCTGGTTTGAGCCGTGAGGAGATCATGTCCGGCTCTAAAACAGTATACATCTTTGCATTGTCTATCATATTTGTGTTCCTGTTCCTCGCAGCCCTGTATGAAAGCTGGTCAGTACCGTTCTCTGTACTGCTGGCGGTACCTATCGGTGCATTTGGAGCTATTGTAACGTTGACATTCCTGCCTAACCTGAGCAATAACGTATATGCACAGATTGGTCTGATCACACTGATCGGTTTATCTGCCAAGAACGCGATCCTGATCGTCGAATTTGCGAAAGAACGTGTAGACAGGGGCATGGAGCTGGTAACAGCCACCGTAGAAGCAGCCAGGTTGCGTTTACGTCCTATTATCATGACGTCTTTAGCGTTCCTGTTAGGTATCCTGCCCCTGGTCATAGCCAGCGGAGCCGGTGCAGAATCACGTAAAACAATGGGATGGACAGTATTGGGTGGTATGTTTACAGCTACCTTCCTGGCTATCTTTATTGTACCCGTATTGTTTGTAATTATTACCCGTCTGGCTTACGGTAAAGAAAAACTTAAAGCCATGCAGGAAAATTACAAAGCAATGCAGCATACGAATATATAAACAGAAATTCTTGCATACTGAAAGCCGTGTTGTTTTTGCAACACGGCTTTTTTATTAAAGAAAATAGTTGCTTTCTGCGCATTAAAAAGCCCTCCGGGCGGGAGGGCTTTTTTAAATATTCGTTATCCGGGATAACTTACTTGGCCATATACGAAAAGACGATGGCTGCCAGTAAGGACAGGGAGATCATAGATAAAAGTATGATGAGTATAATGCGCCAGGCTACGTGTACCCGCATTGTACCTGGTGGAGGAGCAACATTGGTCACGTTAAAATTTTTTTTTGCCTGTTGCGGGGCTCTTTGCAGTTCCTGTACATCCAGAGCTATCTGTCGCATTACATTGGTTTTTACGTAAATGGGAGGTAATACAGCGTCCTTGAACATAGCTTTTTCTATGCGACGTTCTACTTCATCCCTTTCTTCTTCAAGTTCGGGAAACAAGTCATAATATAAGTTTAGCGTATCCTTCTCTTCAGGAGTTGCAAATCCGAGAAGGATCTTTTCAAGGTTACCCTCTGATATGTAACGCTCGCTTTCCATAATTTCCTTAAAGGTTATTTCTTTAGTTAACGCACCATTGCAGGATAGAAATAAGCATTCTGGTCAGTTCTGCTAAGGTGCCGAAATTTTGAGATAAAAAGTTGTCCAAAATAGTAAAATATGTGGGATACGTAAAAAAAAACGGTCCAGATGCAGTAATAATACTGTAATCTGGACCAGTTTGTAAATGATGGTAATTTTTCTGTGCTGAGCAGGTCCTGGAAATTTTAGCCAGGTGCTGTTACAGCTTAGTTGCTTTTCTTCTTGAATATGTTGCCAATAGTGCTCTTCACCGCTTTCTCAGCATCTTTACCCACGTTCTGCAATGGCTGGGATTTGGTGCCGGAAGAATCTTTCTGACCTGTCAGCTGTTTGGTAAGTTCATCTTTCACACTGGCAACGGCCTTTTGTTTAACAGACTGAAGTGTATCTTTCAATGCAGTTTTAACTGTGTCTACTTTATTCTTTACCAGTGTAGCTGCCTGGTCTTTCAGGTTGTTGATGGCGCCTGAAGCTGTTTCCTGCAGGTCTGTTTTATAGGTAGGTTTGGTAATGTTACCACCCAGTAATACGTTCAGATGTACACTGTCGCTTACATTTACATTGATGCCTTTATTGCTTGCCTGGGTAACCAGGTTGTTCACCAATGCGTCTCCCTGTTTGCCTATCACGCTGCGTGGCAGTGTCATCTGCAAAGTATAATTGAGAGACTGGTCAAAGCCGTGAGTACCGCCTACCAGCATGCTGATATTGTTTACGTTCACTTTGAAAGGATTCACTTTTACCTTACCGTCCTCAAAAGCGAAGTAGGTTTTTACATCACGCAGGGAGAAGTTTTTCAGCTGATTTACATTCAGGGTGCTGGCCAGCTGATCTACCGGTCCAAATTGTTTCAGTACACCTTCGAGCAGGAGGAGGTTACCATCGCCGGTAAGGCTGCTTAACACCGGCATCATGTCTCCTCCCAGTTTCCCTTTCAGGCTGAGCTGGGAAGTTACTTTACCATTCAGGAATTTAGCCAGTGGCATTAATGCCTGTACGGTATTGAAAGCATTGAAAGCCTGCTGGATATCGATGCTTTGTACATTGTAGGCCATGGCAATATCCGGGTTGGTCTTGCTGTTTTTGGTGCTGTAGCTGCCGTTTATTTCCATATTGCCTTGCAGGGCATTTGCTTTCAGCTGTTGCATGGATACGGTTTCATCTTTCAGCAGTAAGGTGCCGGAAAGATTGGTCAGGTCCAGTTTATCATAATGCACTTTGTCTACCTGTGCAAGGATATTAAAGTCAAGGTTACCAGGCACTGGAAATGGCGCCAGGGCGGCGGTATCGGCAGGTGTTTCCGCAGTGGTGGTGGTTCCCATCCATTTATCCAGGTTCACTTCATCTGCTTTGACAGACAGTTTACCATCCAGCGGTGCGTTCTTGAACACATAAGCCATCATGTTATTCACTTCACCGTTAGCCTGGAAGTTGGTGCCCATATACTGGCCTTCAAACTTTGGTACGGATACATTCTTTGGATTGAACAGCATGGAGAGGGTGTTCACCTTGATACCATCAGGATAGTCTTTGCTGCGGTACAGCAGGTTGCTTACCAGAATGTTACCTGCAGCGTAGAACTTATCGTAAGCCTGTTTTTCTATAGCGCTCATATTGCCTTTGGCGGTAATGTCTGCATCTACCAGGCCGCTCAGGGTAGTACCTTCTTCCAGTTTCACAAACTGGGTTACTTTGGAGAGGTCCAGCTTTCCTTTGGCAGCACCATCTACATACATGTCTGATACCGGTGTTTTTACCAGCAGGCGAAGGTCAATAGGAGTATTATCCATTTCCAGGTGGGCAGATGGCATATTTACAACAGTGTGGTCAGGTACACCGTCAGCATTGTCTATTTTCAGTGCTATCTGGATATTTTTTACTGGCTTGGGCAGATCCGGATACTGGAAGAAACCATTCTTTACATCCAGGTTCAGACCAAAGGCCGGCATTTGGGTATTGCTGTAAGTACCTTTTACGTAACCGTCAAAGGCGGCGGTACCATCAGTCTTGATCTTATCAAAGTCCTGCATGAAAATGGCGGGTACCAGGGAAAGGATGTCCTTAAACCTGGTGGAGGGTGCTTTCATGGTAAGGTCCATGCCGTATGTGCTGTCGTTCACCAGTTTAAAGAAACCCTGCAGCGCCAGTTCCAGGTTGTTCAGGGTAGCTTTGCCCTTTTGCAGGGTGTATGTACTTGTTTTATTATCTATCTGAATGTCTGCGTCCAGAGTTGTTTTAGTACGCAGCAAATAAGGTATCAGTCCATAACGGAAGGTAATACCTTCTGCTTCAGTGTTTGTTTGCAGGGTAAAGAGGTCCTGTGTAAAGTCGCCCTTACCTTCATGGTCCAGGTTTTCTATGAGTAATGCCATATCTCCCTGTTCGTCTTCGTACCTGATGGTAGCATCTTCAATACTATATTTCTGAAGATTGAGGGAAAACTGGGAAGAGGCAGTATCTGCAGGGGGGGCCTGGGCGGTATCCGGTTTGGTAATATTCCAGTTAGCTTCGCCGGCTTTGTTCACATGTGCATAAACGCGGGGTGCCTGGATGGTTACGTTGTAAATGTCCATTTTACCGCCTTTGATCACGCTCATGAGGTTCAGCGCCAGGTCAATCTTTTTCACGGCAAACAGGGTATCTCCTGCAAAAGGAGCCCGGTTTACTACCTGCATATCTTCCAGGGCTACGGCCAGTCTGGGGAAATGCCGGAACAGGCTGATATCCACATCTTTAAAATCGACATCTGCCACCAGTTGTTTGTTCAGTTCCGTTTTTACAATAGACATGATCTTCCCTTTGAAGAAGTAAGGGATGGCAATTGCTGCTGCTATCAGTACAAGCAGGAAAATACCTAAGACTTTCAGGATTTTTTTGAACATGTTGTAGATATAGATTTTTACTAATGAATGAAGGTAATAATGAAAACTGGTATTCAGCAATCTGAATTGATTTAAATTTGCGGTTTGAAAATTTTATTTACCTGATTATGACACCTGAACGCAGGGAACGACTCTTATCCGTATTGAATAAAAGACAGGCCGGTCTTACTGTAGTACTGGAAAATGTACAGGACCCGCACAATATTTCGGCTGTTATGCGTACCTGTGATGCTGTTGGTATCCAGGAGATCTATGTACTGAACAACCAGATACCCCGGCATAAGAAATGGGGGGCTAAAAGCTCTTCCAGCGCGGCCAAATGGCTGACCATTCACCAGTATTCAGACACTGCAGAATGTATGGCTGCCCTGCGTCAGAAGTATGATAAGATATTTACCACTCACCTGGCAGCAGATGCTGTAAGTCTTTATGAAATAGATTTTACCGGTTCTGTGGCGTTGGTGTTCGGCAATGAGCACAGTGGTGTGAGTGATGAAGTGCGCGATCTTGCTGATGGGAATTTTATCATTCCGCAAGTGGGTATTATCAAGTCCCTGAACATTTCTGTAGCATGTGCGGTAAGTATTTATGAAGCGTTAAGGCAGAAAACAATTGCAGGGCATTATGAGAGAAGGAACCTGCCGGACGCGCAGTTTGAAAACCTGCTGGAGAAGTGGGGATTTGAAGAGGAGGAGTAAAAGTGTAAATGAGTTTTTCTCATTAAATAGAAAAAGCCGCTCTATATACACAGAGCGGCTTTTTTATTATTTCGAAAATTATCATCATGCGCTGCAGGTAACACAACCTTCTTCCATTGTGCATACTGCGCCTTCCACAAACTCAACTTCGTCCAGTTTAGGATCAGCTTTACCGGTGCCGGCTGCTGCTTTTGCTGCAACCATTGGTTCCATTTGCTGGCCGCCCTGTTTCTCAACAGTGAACTGTACTGCTTGTGCAGCTGCCTGTGTACGCAGGTAATACATACCTGTTTTCAGACCTTTCTTCCAGGCGTAGAAGTGCATAGAGGTCAGTTTAGCTGCAGATGGAGTGTCAACAAAGAGGTTGAGAGATTGTGACTGGCAGATGTATGCGCCGCGGTCTGCCGCCATATCAATGATAGTACGCTGTTTGATCTCCCACACTGTTTTGTACAGATCTTTGATCTGTGTAGGGATCTCATTGATATGCTGAATAGAACCGTTGGAAGTAATGATCTTATTCTTCATGTCATTATCCCACAGGCCCAGTTCTACCAGGTCTTTCAGCAGGTGCTTATTCACTACTACGAACTCACCGCTCAGTACGCGGCGGGTGTAGATATTTGATGTATAAGGCTCAAAACATTCGTTGTTACCCAGGATCTGAGAAGTAGATGCTGTAGGCATTGGCGCCAGCAACAGGGAGTTGCGGATGCCATGCTTTTTGATCTCTGCTTTCAGTGCTGTCCAGTCCCAACGGGTGGTAGGAGTTACGCCCCACATATCGAACTGCAGGATACCTTTGGATGCAGGAGAACCCTGATAGGTTTCGTATGCGCCTTCTTTTGCTGCCAGATCTTTTGAAGCGGTCAGAGATGCAAAGTAGATGGTTTCGAAGATCTCTTTGTTCAGCTGTTTGGCTTCTTCGCTTTCGAACGGATAACGCATCAGGATGAAGGCATCAGCCAGACCCTGTACGCCCAGGCCTATAGGACGGTGGCGCAGGTTGCTGTTACGCGCTTCATCAACAGGGTAGTAATTATTGTCGATGATACGGTTCAGGTTCAGCGCTGCCTGGTATGTTACTTCATATAATTTCTGGTGATCAAACTGACCGTCTATAACAAAGCGGGGCAGTGCCAGGGAAGCCAGGTTACATACTGCTACTTCATTTGCATCAGTGTACTCGATGATCTCTGTGCAGAGGTTGGAACTTTTGATAGTACCCAGGTTCTGCTGATTGGATTTGCGGTTGGCAGAATCTTTATACAGCAAATAAGGAGTACCTGTTTCAATCTGTGCGTCCAGTATAGCAAACCAGAGATCCTGTGCTTTTACTGTTTTACGGGCGCGGTTTTCCTGCTCGTACTGTGTGTACTTCTTTTCAAACTCTTCACCCCAGCATTCATGCAGGCCAGGTGCTTCGTGAGGACAGAACAGTGACCAGTCGCCATTTTCTTCTACACGTTTCATGAACAGGTCTGGCACCCACAGTGCATAGAAAAGATCTCTTGCGCGCATCTCTTCTTTACCGTGGTTCTTACGCAGGTCCAGGAATTCAAAGATATCAGCGTGCCATGGTTCAAGATAGATAGCAAAAGCGCCTTTGCGTTTACCACCGCCCTGATCTACATAACGTGCGGTATCGTTGAATACGCGCAGCATTGGGATGATACCGTTGGAAGTACCATTGGTACCGCTGATGTAGGACCCTGTAGCACGGATGTTGTGTATGCTAAGACCAATACCTCCTGCACTCTGGGAGATCTTGGCAGTTTGTTTCAATGTATCGTAGATGCCTTCGATACTGTCATCCTGCATGGTGAGCAGGAAGCAGCTGGACATCTGTGGTTTTGGAGTACCTGCGTTGAACAGGGTAGGAGTAGCATGTGTGAACCAGCGCTCACTCATCAGGTTATAGGTCTTGATGGCAGAGTCGATATCTTCTTTGTGGATACCTACTGACACACGCATGAACATATGCTGAGGGCGTTCGGCTACTTTTCCATCCAGTTTCAGCAGGTAAGAACGTTCCAGTGTTTTAAAACCAAAATAGTCAAAAGCAAAGTCACGGTCATATATAATGCTGGAGTCGAGTATCTCCGCATTTTTATTGATGATCTCCCATACATCGTCAGCCAGTAATGGCGCTGGTTTACCTACTTTAGGATCGATGTAGTCATACAGTTTCTTCATTGTTTTGGAGAATGATTTCTCTGTATTTTTATGGAGATTGCTCACTGCAATACGTGATGCCAGCAAGGCATAGTCAGGATGTTTGGTAGTAAGCGAAGCTGCTGTCTCAGCTGCAAGATTATCCAGCTCGCTGGTGGTAACGCCATCATACAACCCCTGTATCACTTTCTTCGCAACATCAATGGAGTCCACATATTCCGCGTTCAGCCCATAGCAGAGCTTTTCTATACGGGCAGTAATCTTGTCAAACTTAACCGCTTCTTTGCGGCCGTCGCGCTTAATTACAAACATGGGTAAATGAATTTAAGAGGTTGAGTAATTTAAAAAATAAGTGGTCGGCAAATTCTGCAGTTATCTGCAATTATTATGCCTTATTAGAAATCTTCATCCAGGCTGAAGGTCTGTGTATCCTTGCCAGACATAACTCCTGCTTTCTGATAATCGCCTACGCGTTTTTCAAAGAAATTGGTCTTACCCTGAAGGGAGATCATTTCCATGAAGTCAAACGGATTGGCCGTATTATATATTTTGGAATAGCCCAGTTCAGCCAGCCAGCGGTCAGCAACAAACTCGATATATTCAGCCATGAGACGGCTATTCATACCTATCAGATCTACCGGCAGGGCATCAGTGATAAACTCTTTTTCAATGCTTACAGCATCCCTTATAATAGTATGTACCTGTTCTTCAGAAAGTCTCTGTTCCAGCATTTTGTACAGCAGGCAGGCAAACTCACAATGTAATCCTTCATCACGGCTGATCAGCTCATTGGAGAAGGTCAGACCCGGCATCAGTCCTCTTTTCTTCAGCCAGAAGATAGAACAGAAGCTGCCGCTGAAGAAGATACCTTCCACTGCAGCAAAAGCTACCAGGCGCTCAGCAAAGTTACCGTTCTCGATCCAGCGCAGCGCCCACTGTGCTTTCTTCTTCACAGCGTCTACTGTTTCTATAGCATGGAACAGGCGGTCTTTTTCAACCGGATCTTTTACATAAGTATCAATTAATAAAGCGTATGTTTCAGAGTGAATGTTTTCCATCATGATCTGGAAACCATAGAAACAACGGGCTTCAGGCAACTGCACTTCACTCATAAAATTCACCGCCAGGTTCTCGTTCACAATACCATCGCTGGCAGCAAAGAAAGCAAGTACATGGGTAATAAAGTGACGTTCGCCATCATTCAACGAAGCCCAGTCTTTTAGGTCTGCACTCAGATCAATCTCTTCTGCTGTCCAGAAACTGGCCTCATGTTGTTTATACTTTTCCCACACTTTCGGATAGTTGATAGGAAGCAATACAAACCTGTCTTTGTTTTCCTTTAAAAGCAGTTCATTCTCATAATTCATCGCTCAATATTTTTATTGGTTAACGTATGCAGATAAAAAGACCGCGACAGGAATGTGTCCCTCGCCTAAAAAATACGACTACGGTCTTTTGTGTTAATACCCTTTGATACGTGAATGTTCCGACAGATCATTGTGGGGCTGGTTAGAAATGCCACAACCGCATCGCGAACAGTACAAATGTACAGATGAATGCAACCCGTCCCCTTTTTAGTTTTTAACAGGCTGTGGAAAAAGAAGGGCGGATTTTCGGAAATATCCCATGAAGGCGCACTCAGGCTGTAAACAAATTATTAATTCACATCTAATCCCCATCCATTGCGCTCGTTAGCCCGGATTTTTTTGTTGAGATCAATGTTTTTAAATTGAAACACAACATTTTATTTCACATATTTACAAAAAATAATACCACTGTATGGCCGCACCTGTACTCACCCTTCACCATGTCCAAAAAGCTTACCAGGAGAGGGTGATCCTGGATATTACGCAGCTGGAGCTGGAACCTGGGGTGTACTGGCTCCTGGGTCCGAACGGGGCAGGCAAGACCACCTCCATGAAAGTTATGGCCGGACTGATCCCATTCCAGGGAGAAATAAAAGTGGATAACAGTGTGAGCAGCAGGCAATCGCCCGTTCAATACCGCCGCCTTGTCAATTATGCAGAAGCTGAGCCTTTGTACCCGGGTTTCCTGACCGGTAGCGACCTGATCAGCCTGTATATCAAAACAAAAGGGGAAGGCTACAGGGATATGGGAAGTATGATGAAATTCATGGGGATAGAAAGTTATGTGCATCAGCCGGTAAGCAGTTACTCCAGCGGGATGTTAAAAAAGTTGTCCCTGCTGCTGGCATTTACCGGCAAACCCAGGGTGATCTTGCTGGACGAGCCGCTTATTACACTTGATACCCAATCAGTTCCATTGCTATATACCCTGGTAGAAGAGTTTCATCAGCAGTACGGGGTTACCTTTTGCATCACTTCCCATCAGGCAGTTACCGCCGGCTCTATACAGCTGGAAGTGCAGGGAACAACTATTGTGAAACGTTAATTATCTCCCCGATGGCATTATCCAAGATATTCACCTTACGCTATTATGCACAGAACACAGGATTCTTCCTCCTGTTATTCTATTTCTTTTTCGGCATTGTGCCCGGCGGACAAATCCTTTCCTATCACTATACCCTGATAAAGGGATTTACCGGCAGTCTTGATTTCCTGGCGCTGGTATGTTTTATCTGGTTACTGTACAACCTGAAATGTATGATGTTCATATTAAATGCCTTATCGGCCAAAGAGCATCTTTTCCTGTATGGCACTATCGGGTTGCTGGAAGGCAGTCGCAAGTGGAAAACGTGGTACTGGCTGCATCTGACACTTTATACACCGGTGCTGGTATATAGTGGTCTGGCAGTCCTTGTAGCCCTGAAGCTGCAATTTTATCCACAGGCTGTTATTATCCTGTTGTTCAACGTATTGATGACCATTTTCCCGCTGTGGTTCTATGACCGGAAAGTAAAACATCCGGGTACCACTTCATTCCTGGCAAGGTGGCAGCACCGGGTTAACAAAACTTTCAGGAAGCCTCTGTGGCTTATATATATATATGAACTGCTGAACAATAACATTAAAACGCTGGCCATATCAAAAGGGGCTTCCCTGCTGGTGATCATATTAACATGTTCCCTGATGGGAGGAGAATATGATGAGCGTTACATATTGACGGGTTTCCTGGTATGCCTGCTTTTGCAAAGCCTTATAGTTTACAATCACCGGCATTTTGACGATCTCTATCTTTCCCTGTTACCACAGCTTCCGCTTGCACTGTGGAAAAGATATCTGCAGATGGGCCTTACTTACCTGCTGCTCCTGGCGCCGGAATATATCCTGCTTATTTACAGGATTATGCCGGCGGCGGCGCCTCTGCACCTGTTACTGATAGTGGTACTGGGAGTGTCTGTTCTGATGCTGCTCCGCAGCCTGTTGTATTTTCCCGGCATAGATCAGGATAAGTATTTCAGATGGTTGCTGCTTATTATAGTAGGATTGCTGTTCCTGACGCTGGCCCGCCTGTACTGGTACGGGGTGCTGGTTATGCAGTTATCGGCATATGCTGTTTTCCTGTCAAGGTACTATAGGTATGAAGCGCCACTGGAAAAAGTGGATTAGATTGGTTATATTCGTTTAATTAGAGCAAAGACCTATGGGATTTTTTTCCAGGCTTTTTGGTAAACGAGAGCCATCCATATCCATATGTGAAGAACAAGTGCATATTGTACCGGCGTGCACTACTGATGAGCGCATGCAATGGGCCATTGAGAAAGCTAATGCCACACTCCATTATTTCCAGGATAGTTTGCAGTCACCACGCCCCAACCAGCAGTATTTTTCCGTTAAGGTACTGATCCGGGACGGAGATAATCATGAACATCTATGGCTGACAGAGCCCAGTTTTGACGATGACGGCAACCTGTTTGGTATAGTAGGAAATGAGCCGCTTTATGTAGGACATAAAGTGAGAATGAACCGGAAAATAGGGATAGGACAGGAATTCCTTTCCGACTGGATGATCATAGAAGACGGCCGTTTAATAGGTGGATATACCATCAGGGCTATACGTGAAGCAAAGCCTGCTCATGAATGGCCGGAATTTGACCGCCAGGCAGGACTATTTATAGATGAGGGAATTGATCATTTCAAACATGATTTCACCACTCCTGAAGGCGCTATTCTCTGCCTTGAAGATGCTTATGATGAGCAGGATATTGAGAAGGCCGTTGAATGCAAGAACTTTGAGGAAGAAGCCAGGATATTGTTACTGAAAATGAATGACCGTTACAGTGGAAGAAATGCGTTGGGCGCTACTGCAGAAATACTATGCCAGTCTTTCCGGCAGTACCTGGAAGAAGAAGGCTTTCCTTCCTATAAAGATGTACGCCGTGCATTCCCTGAACGCAGAAAGATCTCTGACAACCTGTTCCTTATTACTGAGGTTTGTATCTTCCCTGACGGGACCAAACTGCGTCAGCAGATCTATACCTTTAAAGGAGAAAACGGATGGAGGGTATTGAATATACTTGACTGAATAATATAATGCCAGCTGATGAGAAAAATATTTGTTACCATATACTGTCTGTTGCTTATGTTACCTGCTGTTACTGCTCTGGGTCAGCTGAGTGTTGGCGTGGCCGGGTTAAGTCATGATCATGTTCATTTACTGATGCATCAGTATAAAAAAGGGCAGGTGATCATTGCCGGTATTGCAGAAGCGGACGCACAGCTGGTGGCACGTTATAAGAAGGCATACCAGTTGCCGGATTCCCTTTTTTATCCAGGTCTTGATGCCCTGCTGGCACATACGCATCCGGATGCCGTACTGGCTTATAATGCTGTGGCAGAGCATATTGATGTAGTAACAGCCTGTGCGCCCAAAGGTATTCCGGTAATGGTGGAAAAACCTTTAGCTACTACTGTAGAACAGGCAGAAAAGATGGCGGCACTGGCCCGTAAATACCATATCCACTTACTGACCAATTACGAAACCACCTGGTATAACACGAACCAGTTTATATACAATCTCGTAAAGCAACAGAATACCGTAGGCCCGGTGAGAAAAATGGTAGTGCATGATGGGCATGAAGGTCCGCGGGAAATAGGATGTAGTGAAGATTTCCTGCGTTGGCTGACCGATCCTGTAAAGAATGGCGGCGGAGCCATTATGGATTTCGGTTGCTATGGCGCTAACCTGATGACCTGGCTGATGGACGGTAAAGCCCCGGTGGCAGTAACTGCCGTAGCCCGGCATATTAAACCTGATGTATATCCGAAAGTGGATGATGATGCTACTATACTGCTTGAATACCCGCAGGCAACAGGAATTATCGAAGCATCCTGGAACTGGCCCTTCAGCATAAAGGACTGGGAGGTATTTGGTAAAGATGGTTATCTGCATGCATTAAATAGCGAAGAGCTGCAACAACGTAAAAAGAATAAGTATGAGCCGCTTACAGTTCCCACTGCGGCATACACAGACAATATCACTTACCTGGCCGCTGTATTGAACGGCACTGTCAAGTCTGAAAATGACCTTTCTTCCCTTGAAAACAACCTGATCGTGATTAGAATACTGGAGGCTGCACGCAGATCAGCAAAGGAAGGCAAGCGGATCGTGTTATAATTTCTGCCTGCTTTTTATTACTTTAACGCGATGTATTGTTAAGAACAGTACCTGCGCGTTTTATGAGAAACATTTGTCTGACCGCCTGCTTCCTGGTATTATCATGCTTCCGGGGTTTTGCACAGCAGAGCGCTTCTTCTATAAGCAGTGAAACATTTGCACATCCTTCTGCTTCTTCAGGCATCCGCTGCTGGTGGTGGTGGCTGAATGGAAATGTTACCAAAGCATCTATTACCCGGGACCTCGAAGCTATGAAGGACAAAGGCTTCAGCGGCGCCTGTATCTTTGATGCCGGAGGATATGACCAGTGGGGAAACGGCCCTGTGCCTGAAGGCCCCCTGTTTGGTTCTCCTGCCTGGAAGGAATTATACCTGCATGCAGTAAAGGAAGCCAGCCGGCTGGGACTTGTACTGAGCCTGAATATACAGAGCGGCTGGAACCTTGGAGCACCGGATGTGCAGCCACAGGAAGCTGCCAAACATATTACCTGGTCTGAAACTGTTGTGAACAGTAACGGACAGATAAATCAGCAACTAACGTTACCTCCCATACGAAAAAACTTTTACAGGGATATTGTTGTATTGGCCTTACCCTGGCATGACACCACCGGTATTACTCCGTTGAATAACCTGTTACAGAAAGCTGCTTTCAATGAAGTAGGCGGATCTGCTACAGATACCCGTTTCCTGCTTTCCAATGCACATAAAGAGAACAGCGCCGCACAAGAGCTGTACAGTACTCATAAACAAACTACGTCAGCAGTGATCAGCACCGTCTCTGATGGCAGGGCGCATGCGGCTCATCGTGAAGTACTGGATATTTCACGTTTTATGGACAGCACCGGTATGCTGAAATGGAATGCGCCTGCAGGCAAATGGGTAGTGCTGCGTTTGGGTTATACCTATAACGGTGCACATATCTCTACTTCCAGCGGCAAATGGCAGGGGTTGGTAATAGACCCTATGAATACTCAGCACTTTACCCGTTACTGGAATACGCATGTAAAACCGCTATTGGAACTGATAGGTCCTGAAGCAGGAAAAACATTGCGTTACCTGCAGACAGACAGCTGGGAGTTGGGTGGTGTGAACTGGACAGAAAATTTCAGGGAAGAGTTCCGCAGGAGAAGAGGGTATGATCTGTTGCCATATCTTCCTGTCATTGCGGGTAAGATAATAGACAATACTACTACGAGCGATAACTTCCTGAACGATTTTCGCAAAACGGTGAGCGATTGTATTGCAGAGAATCATTACAGGATATTCCAGCAGAAAGCAGCTGCCTATGGAATGGGTATACAGCCTGAATCCGGCGGGCCGCATGCCGGGCCGTTTGATGGTATAAAGAACCTGGGGTACAGTGAGATCATGATGGGGGAGTTCTGGTCACCCTCGGCACACAGGCCTGTTGCTGCCAGCCGTTTCTTTGTGAAACAGGCTTCCAGCGCTGCACATATTTACAACAAACCATTGGTGGGAGCAGAAGCATTCACCACTATTGGCCGTCATTGGAATGACGTGATCTGGGAACATATGAAACCCTCTTTTGATCATGAAGTATGCGCCGGACTTAACCTCACACTACTGCATACCTTTACTGCTTCTCCAAAGGAAATGGGATTGCCGGGGCAGGAATATTTTGCCGGTACACATTTCAATCCCAACATTACCTGGTGGAAATATGCAGATGCTTTTTTTACCTACATGGCCCGCGTGCAATATATGATGCAGCAGGGGGATTTTGTTGCAGACGTGTTGTATTACTACGGAGATCATGTGCCCAATGTGGCCCGGCTCAAGGAAGATGATCCGGCAGGTGCATTGCCGGGATATGATTATGATGTGATCAATGAAGACAGGTTGCTATTGCTGGGAGTAAAAGATGGCTGGCTCACCTTGCCTCATGGAATGAGGTACCGTGTAATGGTATTGCCGGACCATCGTGTGCTTTCCCTGACGGCCCTGAAAAGAATAAATGCACTTGTAATTGCAGGCGCTACTATCATCGGCAACCGTCCTGTTACTACTGCAAGTCTTGTGGGTGGCGCCGGCGCCGAAAAAGAAGCATTGCGGCTGGCAGGTAAACTATGGGGTACAATGCAGACTGCCAAAGGCAGTCATACGGTAGGCAAGGGGCAGATAGCCTGGGGATATACAGCGGCTGAGTGGCTATTGAAGTCAGGCACTCCGGAAGACTGTACCGTAAAGACAGACAGTGTTACCTATGCTTTCCCTTACATCCATCACCGCAAAGATTCAATAGACTACTATTATGTCAGTAACCAGCAGCCTGTAGCAACACAGGCCACGTTTACTTTCCGTGTCAGCGGTAAACAGCCGGAGCTGTGGGACCCGGTTACCGGACAAACCAGGAAAGCACTGGCATTCACACAGCAGAGCGGTCTTACCACCATACCGGTACCTTTCAGTCCTTATGGTTCCTGGTTAGTAGTATTCCGGGAAAAGATCCTTCCGTCACAACAGGGAATTGCAGCTAACAATACACCGGTTTTGTTGCCTGTAGACACATTAAACGAAACTTGGCAGGTAAGGTTTGATACTGCCTGGGGAGGTCCCGCACAGGCTGCTTTTCCCCGTCTTACCAGCTGGACCGAACGACCGGAAAGTGAGATCCGTTATTATTCCGGCAGTGCTGTTTATAAAACTACTTTTTCCTTTAGCGGGGCTGCAGATGACAAGCTGATGCTGGACCTTGGAGCAGTAAAGGACGTGGGCATTGCACATGTAACACTGAACGGGCATGATCAGGGTGTGGTATGGGCCCCACCTTTACGGGTACCGGTATCAGGTATATTGAAAACAGGAGAAAATACACTGGAAATTGAAGTGATCAACAGCTGGAGGAACAGGTTGGTAGGAGACCGTGATCGACCGGTGGAGAAACGGTTTACCAGGACTAATATCACAATACGTCCAGAATGGGAATTGTTGCCTTCGGGATTACTGGGGCCGGTAACAATATTGCGGGAACAACCCTGATGTATGAAATACAGATAAGCATTGGCTATCTGTATTTCATATCCTTTTTTCTTTCTTGACAAACTTTCTGCGTATCACTTCCTGCACAGGTATTCCTTCTATCTTACTTTCCAGCCAGGAAATAATATCCAGGTACAGGAACGATCTGCGTTCATAAGGATTCTGAGACAATTGTACCAGCCTTTCTTTCAGGTCTGCAAAAGCGTTACGTAAAGCTTTCGGATGTGCATAAATATTTTTACGCAAAAATTTCAGGATCTCTTCCATCATCTGTCCAAGGTCTTTATTCTTGGCAATGAAATGATATACTGATTTGATCAGGTATTCCACCAGGCTATAGTTTTCCAGCTCATAATGTGCAATGAGGTGAAGTATCCGTGCAAAACACTGGATATCTGCCCGCAGGTTACCTATACGCAGGTGAATGATCTTGTTCAGGTAAGTGATGGCCTGGTTATTATCTCCGCTGCCAAAGTACAGGCAGGCTATTTTGTAGTAGAACAGTAGTACCCTGTGCTGGTCTATTTTCAGCTGATGTTCGGCAATGTCGGTTTCCAGTTGTGGTATCAGCGAAAGGCCCTGGCTGAAAGTGCCTTCCAGGAAGTAGCGGTTAATACGCGCAGTATATACGTATACGAAAGCGGAGGTTTTGGTATTCTCGTTAAAGCTTTCCTGGTTGTTGGCGATAAAGACCTCCAGGTGTTCCAGGTCCCGCATGAACTTCTCATGGTTCATGGTATAGAAGTGCGCGGTCAGCAGGTTGTGCATGGCCTTGATGTACAGTTCCATGTCTGTGCGTTGCAGGGAGGGGTATTCTGTGAACAGGTCCACCCATTTCTGCGTATACCGGTAAAACATGACAAAATCCTGGAGAATGTAGTAATACCAGCTGTATGCCTGGTACATGTGTATTTTCTCATAGAAGCTCATGTCTTTATTGCAGTTGGAAGGCAGTTCTGTTTCAAAGAAGAGCTTCACCATATCTGCGTCCCGGGCGTCCCGGGCATGGCCCAGTTTCAGATAAAGGCCGTACATGCGCAGGGAGAGGGTAGACAGGCGGCTGATATTGCTGAGCCGTTGTTCTATCTGCTTGGATTCGGCACTCAGCTCATCTGCCCGGTTTTCCAGGCTGCGGGTAATATGCCGGCTTTCTATCAGCTTCTCAAATTCAATGATCTCATAGCTCAGCATCACCTCTTCCTGCTCTATGGCCATCTGTTTGGCCCTGGACAATATTTTCAGGCTCTGGGTGTACAGTCCTTTGCTGTACAGCACCCGGGCATAGTCCAGCTGTTCCCGCAGGTCTATCAGGGGGTCTTTTTGCTTATAGAGCAGCCGGAGGGTAGTGAGGAGTTGCTTGTAAAGGTGGGCTTTTACATTACTCAGCTGTTGTTTTTTGATGGCCGGGATCTTTTTCAGGATCTGTTCGTCATCATATTCCTTTAATTTATCTAACGTATTGAATAACTGTATGAAAAGGACGTCTTCCTTAGTATTATTTTTATTAAAAGCAAGTTGGAAATTCCTTTTTTCAGCTTTTGTAAGCGTTTTTATTAAAATAAACAGAGCATCATGCTGATTGTTGGACATCGTTAATAAAGTGTTATAATTATCTGACTATCAAACATATAATTAATGCCAGGTGTATTTATATATCGTAATTAAGTTAAATTTAGCTTTAAGGTAATTAACATTCACCATTAGCTTTGAAGGTACAAACAATCAAGGAAGCACAAAATTATCAATTTTTACAGTGCTGATGCGGATAAAGAGCATTTTAGCACCACAAAACGTAATTACGGATGGGAAAAACATTATTCGACAAGATCTGGGACAGCCATGTAGTGGTAAGCAAAGCCGGCTTTCCGGACGCAGTTTATATCAACACGCATTTTATCCATGAGGTAACCAGCCCGCAGGCTTTCGATGGTCTGCGCAAAAGGGGGATCCCGGTTTTCCGTCCGGCCAGGACCAGGGCTACTGCAGACCATAACGTTCCTACAATTGATCAGCATCTGCCTATCAAGGAGGCATTGAGCCGCAAACAGGTGGAAATGCTGACAAAGAATACAGCGGAATTTGGTGTGGAACTGTACGGTCTGGGTCATCCTTACCAGGGTATTGTACACGTAATAGGTCCCGAACTGGGCATTACACTGCCGGGTATGACTATCGTTTGTGGTGACAGCCATACCAGCACTCACGGTGCTTTTGGCGCTATCGCTTTTGGTATCGGTACTTCCGAGGTAGAACAGGTGCTGGCTACCCAGTGTATCCTGCAGTACCGTCCTAAACGCATGAAGATAGAAGTGAACGGTAAGCTGAAGAAAGGCGTGGTATCCAAAGATATCATCCTCTACATCATCTCCAAGATCTCTGCATCCGGTGCTACCGGTTATTTTGTGGAGTATTGCGGAGAGGCTATCAGCAGCCTGAGCATGGAAGCCCGTATGACCATCTGTAACATGAGTATTGAGATGGGCGCCCGTGGAGGCCTCATTGCTCCTGACGAAACTACTTTTGAATATATTAAAGGCCGTGAATTTGCACCGAAAGGGGCTGACTGGGATAAAGCGCTGGCCTACTGGAGAACGCTTTATACCGATGCTGACGCCCAGTTTGATGTAGTACTCACCTTCAATGCGGCAGATATTGAGCCAATGATCACCTACGGTACCAACCCGGGTATGGGTATGGGCGTAACCCAGCATATACCTTCCCTGGAACAGCTGGATGAGAAAGAAAAGCCTTCTTTCAAAAAGTCACTGGACTATATGGGGCTTGAACCTGGCAGCGGTTTACTGGGTAAAAAAGTAGATTATGTATTCATTGGCAGCTGCACCAACTCCCGTATTGAGGACCTGCGTATGGTGGCTGACTTTGTAAAAGGTAAGCACAAAGCTGACGATGTAGTAGTTTGGATAGTGCCTGGTTCCAAACAGGTAGAAGCACAGGCCAGGAAAGAAGGTATAGATAAGGTCTTCGAAGCGGCTGGTTTCCAGTTGCGTGAGCCCGGATGCTCGGCCTGCCTGGGCATGAATGAAGACAAAGTGCCTGCCGGCATGTACTGCATTTCTACCTCCAACCGTAACTTTGAAGGCCGTCAGGGACCCAATGCCCGCACCTTCCTGGCCAGTCCGCTTTCAGCGGCAGCAGCGGCTATTACGGGTAAAGTAACAGATGTAAGAGAACTGGTTTAATATAAGAAGTAATGGCCTGGAACGCGGAATTATATAAAGAGAAGCACGCTTTTGTATTCCAGTATGGTAGTAACCTGCTGGAATGGCTGGAGCCAAAGGAAGAAGAGAAGGTACTTGACCTGGGCTGTGGTACAGGCGAGCTGACAGCTCAGCTGGCAGTCACAGGTGCTAAGGTAACAGGACTGGACAGCTCGGCTTCCATGATTGAAAGCGCCAGGCAGCATTACCCGGATGTGGCATTTGAAGTGGCTGATGCCACAAATTTTTCACTACCGGAAAAATTTGATGCCGTATTTTCCAATGCCACCCTTCACTGGATACGTCAGCAGGAGAAAACTCTGGACCGTATTCACAGGCACCTGAAGCCCGGTGGGCGACTGGTACTGGAAATGGGAGGGAAAGGGAATGTGGATGATCTTACATCTGCTACCCAGGCAGCCATGGAAAAGAGAGGATATGCCTTTAAACCGTTCTGGTACTTCCCTTCAGTAGGAGAATATACTTCCCTGCTGGAAGAATATGGTTTCCGCGTAAACCAGGTACTTTACTTTGACCGTATCACTGAACTGGCAGATCCTGATAATGCCATTGTAGAATGGCTGAAAATGTTCGGAGCCCAGTTCTTTGAACAGGTACCGGAGGCAGACCGGTTGCCTATCATGCAGGATGCGCAGGAATCTATGCGCGCTACCTGTTTCCGTGATGGCAAGTGGTTCCTGAAGTATGTAAGGTTACGTGTGAAAGCAGAAAAAGTCAATACAGATCTTTAAAACGTAAAAACGAAAGTCCTTCTTAACCGGAAGGCTGTTATTATAATGAGCAAGAATTTTCAACACCTGGTTTCCTCTGCAGTACCTATTGCAATAGAGAACATTGATACAGATCAGATCATCCCGGCCCGCTTCCTGAAAGCAACTACCCGTGAAGGTTTTGGTGAAAATCTTTTCCGCGACTGGCGTTTTGATTCCGATAATCAGCCTAAGAAGGACTTTGTGCTGAACAATCCAATTTACAAAGGACAGATACTGGTAGCCGGCAAGAACTTTGGCTGTGGCTCCTCTCGTGAGCATGCTGCCTGGGCTATAGGTGACTATGGATTTAAAGTGGTGATCAGCAGTTTCTTTGCAGACATCTTCAAGAACAATGCGCTGAACAATTTTATCCTGCCTATCACTGTAACTGATGCTTTCCTGGACAATATCTTCAAAGCTATTGAAGCTGATCCTGCTGCACAGCTGGAAGTAGACCTGGAAAAACAGACGCTGAAGATCGTTGCTACCGGCGAAACTGCACAGTTTGACATCAATCCTTACAAGAAAGCATGCCTGATCAATGGCTATGACGATATTGATTACCTCCTGAGCCTCCGTAAGGAAATTGAAACCTACGAGTCGGGCCGCGAGTTCAATTTTTAATTTTGAAGTAAACATCAATTCTAACCAATTGTAAACTAAATGGGCGTAGACAAAAAGATACTGGTTATTCCCGGTGATGGCATAGGTCAGGAAGTAACAGCCTGGGGGCAGAAAGTATTAATGACAATTGCTGAAAACTACAAGCACAACTTTTCTTTTGATGAAGGCATCATGGGCCACGTTGCAATAGAAGCTACCGGCAACCCACTGCCTGATGAAACACTGGAAAAGGCCCGGAAGAGCGATGCGATCCTGTTTGGCGCTATCGGGCATGCCAAATACGACAATGACCCTACTCTGAAAGTACGTCCTGAACAGGGATTGCTGAAGATCCGTAAGGAACTGGGCTTGTATGCCAATCTGCGGCCTATTAAGTTGTTTGATGAACTGCTGGAAGCATCCAGCATCAAGCCGGAGATACTGAGCGGAGCAGATATCCTGTTTTTCCGCGAGCTGACCGGCGATGTGTACTTCGGTGAAAAGAAACGTACAGAAGACCGCAATACCGCTTCTGACCTGATGATCTATCATCGTTATGAAGTAGAACGTATTGCCCGTAAAGCATATGAAGCCGCACGCAGCCGCCGTAAAAAGCTGTGCTCTGTAGATAAAGCAAATGTGCTGGAAGCAAGCCGCCTGTGGCGTGAAGTAGTACAGGAAGTTGCCAAGGAATATCCTGACGTGGAAACAGAACATATGTTCATCGATAATGCCGCTATGCAGCTGATCAAAGATCCTAAGCGTTTTGACGTGGTGCTGACAGGTAACCTCTTCGGAGATATCCTGACAGACGAGGCTTCCCAGATAGCTGGTTCCATGGGTATGCTGGCATCTGCTTCAGTAGGTGACAGCACCGGTTTCTATGAGCCTATTCACGGTTCTGCACATGATATTGCCGGTAAAGGTATTGCCAACCCGCTGGCTTCTATCCTGTCTGCCGCACTGATGCTGGATATATCTTTTGGATTGAAAACAGAATCGCTGCGCGTTATTAAAGCAGTTGAAACTACACTGAAACAGGGATACCGTACAATGGACATTGCCAACAAGCATACGGAGAATCACCTGGTAATGGGTACAGAAGCAATGGGCGCTAAAGTATTAGAGAACCTGAGTTAATAGATTCCTTAATTATCCAATAACACAATAAGAATAAAGATGAGCGATAAAAATCGTGTATACGTCTTCGATACTACCCTTCGTGATGGAGAACAGGTGCCTGGTTGCCAGCTTACCACTGTAGAGAAAATTGAGGTGGCTAAAGAGCTGGAAGCGCTGGGAGTAGATGTTATTGAAGCCGGGTTTCCTATTTCCAGCCCCGGCGATTTCCAGAGCGTTGTGGAAATATCCAAAGCAGTAAGTGAACCGATCATCTGCGCATTGACCCGCGCAAATACCATGGATATTGATGCTGCTGCAGAAGCCCTCCGCTTCGCGAAACGTAAACGTATCCACACAGGTATCGGTTCTTCCGATATGCATATCAAATACAAATTCAACAGTACCCGTGAAGACATATTGAAGCGCGCAGTAGACGCCGTTAAATATGCCCGCAAATTTGTTGATGACGTAGAGTTCTATGCTGAAGATGCAGGCCGTGCAGATAACGAATACCTGGCCAGGATGATTGAAGCGGTGATAGGCGCAGGCGCTACCGTTGTAAACATTCCCGATACCAACGGTTACTGCCTGCCTGACCAGTATGGCGCCAAGATCAAGTACCTGATGGACAATGTTTCCAACATTGACAAAGCTATTATCTCCGTGCATTGCCATAATGACCTTGGCCTGGCTACAGCCAACACCATTGCAGGTATTATGAACGGCGCACGCCAGGTAGAATGTACTATCAACGGTATTGGTGAACGTGCAGGAAATACTTCGCTGGAAGAAGTAGCTATGATCCTGAAAACGCATCATGGCCTGGGGTATCATACCGGTATCAATTCCAGGCGTATCTATGGTATCAGCAACATGGTGGAAACCATGATGCGTATGCCGGTACAGGCTAACAAAGCCATTATCGGACGTAATGCTTTTGCGCACAGCTCCGGTATTCACCAGGATGGTGTGCTGAAGCATCGTGAAAACTACGAGATACTGAACCCGGAAGATGTTGGTATCCCATCTAACGCTATCATCCTGACTGCCCGCAGTGGCCGTCATGCACTGAAACATCACCTGGAACGTTTAGGTTATAAACTGGATAAAGTGAACCTGGACGAAGTGTATCAACGCTTCCTGATAATGGCAGATCAGCGTAAAGACATCAATGATGCTGACCTGCAGGAACTGATGGGCGATGGCGATGATAAGAACTATGATGACAAGGCTATCAAGGTTACCCTGTTGCAGGTAGTATGCGGAGATCCGCTGCGTCCGATGGCTACGGTAAAACTGAAGATCAACGGCGAAGAGAAAGAAGCCAGCAGCGCCGGTAATGGCCCTGTAGATGCGGCTATCAACGCTATTCACGAAATCATCAAAGACCAGATAGATATAGATGAGTTCAATATACAGTCTATGCGCGGTGGCAGTAAGGATGTAAGTAAAGTGAATATGCGCGTGAAACACAATGGTCAGTCTTACTATGGCTTCGGCTATTCTACTGATATTGTGAACGCTTCCATGCACGCATATGTGGATGCACTGAATAAGATCTTTTAAGATCAGTTAATGATAACAGAGAAAGGTCCTGTTCACCATAGTGAACAGGACCTTTCTTATTTAAGCTCTTCAAACCGTATGTCAGTGAGTGGATACTTCTTTGCATCCTTCAGCACATAGTGCCACCATTCTGTTGCCAGAGGTACAAATCCCTGTTGTTCCATCACATTACGCAACAGCCGCCTGTTGGCTGTTACTGTACTGTCAGAAAGCGGATAGTCATGATGGGCTTTTTCTGTGAAATCGTCAAAGTCAGTAGGCATACGAACAGGTTTACCGGTATGCAGATCAACGATAGTAAGATCTACAGCAACACCCCGGTTATGCCCTGAACCATTTCGAGGGTCAGCAGCATAGCGATCGTCAGGAACAATTTCCCACATCTTTTCCGTAACAGTATAAGGCCTGTACCCATCAAAAATCAGTAATCCCAATCCTTTTTTATTCAGTTCCTGCTGCACGGCCTTCAGCGCTCTGGCGGCAGCTAACCTCAGATATACCGCATTGCTGGCATACAATTGCCGGTGGGTGAAATTATTGGATGTAGCATAGCGTACTTCCTTCCTGATGCCCGGAATATACCCGCTCACATCTACCAGCAACTGATTACTGTCTGCTATAGCCAGTTGCCTGTAAAGTGATACAGAATTAACAACAGGCAGGCCGTATTTATTCAGGGGAATAACTTGTGCCGATGCGGTACGGCCAATGGTGGCAAGTACCCAAAAAAGGAAGAAAAGTATAAATCTGTGGCTGATTTTCAACTTTTTTCTATTTAATTGCTTCAAAATATGGTAATAAAGTACAAAATACTGGTAAAAAAAGATAGCTTTTGCCCCCGTAAAAGGGCTATTTTAGAACCCTTAAATTTAGGAAATTATGAACCTGTTTAGATTAGATAACAAGGTGGCTGTGATCACAGGCGGTGGTAGCGGCATTGGGCAGGCAATAGCAAAAGTATTTGCGGCCCAGGGTGCTGACGTACATATCCTGGAACTGAACGAAGATGGTGGTAAGCAAACAGTAGCTGAAATTACAGCTGAAGGCGGAAAAGCGCAGGTACATGGCTGTAACGTAGCCCAGCAGGCAGAAGTTCAGCAAACAATGGACGAGATAATTGCTGCAGCAGGAAGAATAGATATACTGGTGAACTGCGCGGGCATCGCCCATGTAGGGAAACTGGAAACAACCACTGAAGAAGATCTGGACAGGATTTATAATGTAAACGTGAAGGGTACGTACAACTGCATGTATGCCGTGATCAGACAGATGAAGGAACAGAAAGGCGGTGTGATCCTCAATGTGGCATCTATTGCATCCAGTGTAGGTATTCCTGACAGGTTTGCCTACTCAATGAGTAAAGGAGCGGTATTGACCATGACCCTATCCGTTGCAAAAGATTACATACAGGATGGCATCCGCTGTAACTGTGTTTCTCCTGCGCGTGTACACACACCGTTTGTAGATGGCTTCATTGCAAAGAACTATCCGGGTAAAGAACAGGAGATGTTTGAGAAACTGTCAAAGACGCAACCAATAGGCCGTATGGCAAGACCGGATGAAGTAGGTACGCTGGCATTATATCTCTGCTCTGCAGAAGCAGGATTTATTACCGGCTGCGATTATCCGCTGGACGGAGGGTTTATCAGGTTAAATAATTAACCTGTACAAATGACAAATAATTAATTACGTTATATTCGTCATTTATAATTTGTCAACAAATCAACCCATAATTCCATGAAAGTCTGGTCATTCTTAGTCCCTGCAATGTTTCTCTTTGCCTGCAATGAAGGCGGTAAAAAGCCTTTGAACAGCACTGTTGATGAGGCTGCAGGTTTTCAGCCTGCTACACCCGCCGGAAAGATCAATGTTTCTTTTCCCAGGGGAAATGAGCCACAGGTAACGATCCGTTTTGAGATAGACGGTAAAACAAAGGAGAAGACATTTGATATGCCACTGGCACAGCAGGTTGCTGATGAAGATCTTTACCGTACCGTATGGGATAAGCCTAACAGCTGTTACATTGGTGTACTGAAAGAGAACGCTCATTCCACACGTTACTATCATGCCAGCGTGGAAGGCTCAGATCTGAAGATAAACCAGGTAGGCACGCCTCCTGCCGGGATATGGAAATATGCAGAGAATGAACTGGGATTGGGTAAGATCAGCAGTAACCAGAAAGTGGTTGATAACTATAAAAGATCTTTGCAGTCCGGCAGGATCATAGCTGATTTTATAGTGAAGCTGGAACCGGCTTCCACCAAAGATTCCATACGTATGTATGCGGAGTTTGGCGGCGCCAGCAGAACTGTCAGCCAGGCATTGCCCAAAGGTTATACAGCCGGTCTGTTAGCGTCTCCGGTAACGCCTGAGAAATGTGTACTGATACTGAAGAAAAATGATGAATTGGTGCATGTAACAGAAGTACTGGTAGACAAAGGGCATTTACAGATTAATAAACTAAACTAAGCAGTAAGACCTCTTACTGTATTAAGCAAAATAGAAAATATGAAACTGATCAGATTTGGTTTGCCGGGTGCAGAAAAACCTGGGATTGTAACAGAGAAAGGTACTTTTGATGTAAGCGCATTCGGAGAAGATTTCGGTGAAAAGTTCTTTGAAACCGATGGTCTGAAAAGATTGGCGCAGTGGTGGGAAAAGAATGGCAGCAGCTGTGCTGAAGTACCTGCCGGTACACGCCTGGGAGCTCCTGTACAACGTCCTTCCAAGATCATTTGCATTGGCCTGAACTACGCTGACCATGCCAAAGAAACCAATGCTGCTATTCCAAAAGAACCTATCGTGTTCTTTAAAAGCACATCTTCACTGGTAGGACCAAATGATAACCTGATCATTCCCCGCAACAGTGTGAAGACTGACTGGGAAGTGGAACTGGCTGTGGTGATCGGTAAGAAAGCAAGTTATGTGGAAGAGAAAGATGCACTGGACTATGTAGCTGGTTATGCCCTGCATAACGATTACAGCGAGCGTGAATTCCAGCTGGAGCGTGGCGGTCAGTGGGTGAAAGGGAAGAGTAATGATACATTTGCGCCGCTGGGTCCCTGGCTGGTAACAAAAGACGAAATAAAAGATGTGGATAATATGCGCCTGTGGCTGACCGTAAATGGTAAGACCATGCAGGACGGTACCACTGCTAACCTGATATTCAAAATACCCTTCCTGGTATCTTACCTGAGCCAGTTTATGACCCTGCTTCCGGGTGATGTGATCTCTACCGGCACTCCGGCAGGCGTAGGTCTGGGCATGAACCCGCAGGTATACCTGAAACCGGGAGATGTTGTAGAACTGGGTATTGATGGATTAGGTAGTTCTAAACAGACTGCTGTAGCTTATAAATAATTAAAAACACTAGCTTATGGCTCGTCACTGTTTAGCATTGGACCTGCAGAATGATCCGGTGCTGATAGCGGAATATGAAGCATACCATCGTGAAGTATGGCCGGAAATAAAGAAAAGTATTACTGACAGCGGCATTGTGAATATGGAGATCTACCGGATAGCTGACAGGCTGTTCATGATCATGGATGTGGACGATAACTTTTCTTTTGAGAAAAAAGGAGCAGCAGATGCCACTAATCCTAAAGTACAGGAATGGGAAGCGCTGATGTGGAAATATCAGAAAGCATTGCCTGTGGCTAAGCCTGGAGAGAAATGGCTGATGATGGATAAGATCTTTTCATTGCACTGATATAGCAGTACCGTATTATAGTTTTACGCGCTGATAAGGAAGCAAAACGTTATGAAAAAATGGTTATAGACGCACACCAGCACTTCTGGCATTATCACCCGGTAAAGGACGCCTGGATCACTGACGATATGAAAGTGCTGCAGGATAACTTCCTGCCGGAACACCTGTTACCTGTGCTCCAGGAAAACAGCGTAGATGGCTGCGTAGCCGTGCAGGCTGATCAATCGGAAAACGAAACAGCTTTCCTTCTTGAGCTGGCCGATCAGCATCATTTTATCAGGGGAGTGGTAGGATGGATAGATCTTCGCGCGGAAGACCTGGAGGCCCGGCTGGAGTATTTCAAACAGTTCAGGGCACTGAAAGGTTTCCGTCATATTGTACAGGGAGAACCTGATCCGTCTTTCCTGCTGCGGGATGATTTTTGCCGTGGTATCAATATGCTGGCCAGGTACAACTTCACCTATGATATACTGGTTTACCCGGTGCAATTGCCGGCAGTTGCTGCTTTCGTTCCAAAGTTCCCGGAGATGCGGCTGGTAATAGACCACCTGGCCAAACCATATTTTAAAACAGGAGATATCAGCAGCTGGGAAACACATATGCGCGCCATAGCCCAACACCCGCATGTATATTGTAAACTGAGCGGAATGGTAACAGAGGCCGACTGGCAGAAATGGGAACCGGCACATTTCACTCCTTTCCTGGATGTGGCGCTGGAAGCATTTGGCCCCGAAAGGCTGATGTTTGGTTCTGACTGGCCGGTTTGCAAAGTGGCAGGCACCTATGCAGAAGTAAAAGGCATCATTAAAGATTACATAAGCCGCCTTTCTGAAACAGAACAGGCAGGCATTATGGGTGGTAACGCTATCAGGTTTTATGGTCTGTAAAACCACCCGATCAATCAACTAATTAAACTATTTACATGGACCTCGGATTAAAGGATAAAGTATTTATAGTTACCGGCGGCGCTAAAGGTATTGGCGAGGCTATTTCAAAACTGGTTGCTGCCGAAGGCGGCATCACCATTATTGCCGGCAGGAATGAAGCCGATAACAATAAAACAGCAGAGGCCATCAAAGCTGCCGGTGGTAAAGCTACCAGCGTAGAAGCAGAACTGGGCAGTGCTGCAGAATGTAAGAAAGTGATAGATTTCGCTATACAGCAGTTTGGACGTATTGACGGACTGATCAACAACGCCGGCGTAAATGATGGTGTTGGACTGGAAAGCGGCGACCCCGAGAAATTCATGGCTTCCCTGCAAAAGAACCTTTCACATTATTACAACCTGGCTCATTATGCATTGCCTCACCTGAAAGCTACCAAAGGCAATATTGTGAACATCGGTTCCAAAGTGGCTGATACCGGTCAGGGCAACACTTCCGGCTATGCAGCTTCCAAAGGAGGCATCAATGCACTGACCCGCGAATGGGCCGTAGAGCTGCTGCCTTACGGTATCCGTGTGAATACGGTGATCCCTGCAGAAGTATGGACGCCGTTATATGAAACATGGATCAAGTCATTGCCCAATCCCGATGAAAAACTGGCTTCTATCGTTGCTAAAATACCGTTGGAAAAACGAATGACCACGTCAGAAGAAATTGCCAGCATGACTGTATTCCTGCTTTCCGGATTATCTGCCCATACTACCGGCCAGATCATCTACGTTGATGGCGGATATACTCATCTGGACAGATCAATCAGCTAACATATAAATTATTCTTATGGCAGGAGCCGCAATGCCCACTTCCACAGTTAAGGCAAACACTGATTCGAAAAAGAGTTACCTGTTCCCTTTTATACTGGTAACCAGTTTATTTTTCCTCTGGGCACTGATCCACAATCTGAGTCCTATACTGATACCTCACCTGAAAAAGGCCTGCCAGTTGTCAGACATGCAATCCGCATTCATTGATTCTGCGGTTTTTGCTGCCTATTTTTTAATGGCATTACCGGCAGGGGCGGTGATGAAAAGGTTCGGATACAAGACTGGTATCATTTTCGGCCTCTGCCTGTATGCAGTTGGTGCATTTCTTTTTATTCCCGCTGCATCTACAAGAGAATATGGGTTCTTCCTGGTAGCTTTATTCATCATTGCCAGTGGCCTGACCTTCCTGGAAACAGCAGCAAATCCCTACGTATCGGTATTAGGAAGTCCTGACACTGCTACAACACGTCTGAACCTTGCACAGTCCTTCAACGGAATAGGTGCAGTGGTAGGCCCGTTACTGGGAAAACAATTTATCCTGACAGGGTCAGAACTGACAAAGGAACAGCTGAATGCAATGTCTCCGGAAGCATTACAGCAATACCTGATCGGAGAAGCGTCTACCGTAAAGATGCCTTACCTGATAATAGGAATTGTAGTAGCGCTGATAGCTGTCATGTTCGTATTCACGAAATTGCCGGAAATAGTGGCACAGGAAGATGAGAGCATTGATAAAAATCCTGGTGAAGGAAGCATCTTCAGGCACCGTCACCTGATAGCGGCGGTAGTTGCTATGTTCTTTTATATTGGCGGACAGGTAGGGGTGAATGCCTTCTTTATACGTTTTGCTAAATATACCGCAGGTATAGGAGAGAAGGATGCTGCTGTGCTGCTAGGTTCTGTTGCAGGACTTGGCTTCATGATAGGCCGCTTTTTCGGTACTTTCCTGATGCGTAAGATCAAACCACAGATATTACTGACTATGTATGGAATCATCAACGTAGTACTGGTATTGATAGCTATGACCACCAAAGGGCAGGTAGCTATCTGGTCAGTACTGGCCGTACCATTCTTTATGTCTATCATGTTCCCGACCATTTTCTCTCTGGGAATAAGCGGACTGGGCGGACATACAAAATTTGGTTCCTCTCTTCTCATCATGGCTATTGTAGGCGGCGCCGTTTTTCCTCCGCTGATGGGTCTGATCTCTGACAATTCGAATATACAGATGGCTTATGTCCTGCCGCTGATCTGTTTCGCAGTAGTGGTATGGTTTGGCGCCCAGGGCTACAAACTGGACAAAAGGGCCGCTTAAAGGGCTTTAACCTGGACTAATATGCGGCCGGATGGGAAACCATCCGGCTGCTTTTTTTTGCGTACTTTCGGTATCATGAACCGGTTGTTATTGTTGCTTTCCCTTTTTACCTGTAAAATATTGTCTGCCCAGACATTACAGTTAAATATCCGCCATGAGGTTAGCGGGAAGCCTATGCTTCTCGATAGTACTTCCTATCTGAATGCAATGGGAGAGACCTTCAGTATCTCAGTGTTTAAATACTATCTCAGTAATTTTTCACTCACCACTCAGAAGGGACAGAAGATCATACTGCCGGCTGCTTATTTTCTTATCAGTGAAGACAGTGCAGCTTCTAAAAAGATCATACTGAAACAGCTGCCTGCAGGAACTTATAGCAGCATTTCCTTTATGATAGGGGTAGATAGTATAATGAACTTCAGCGGGGCACAGGGCGGCGCGCTGGACCCCGTTCACGGCATGTTCTGGACCTGGAACAGCGGCTATATTATGGCGAAGCTGGAAGGCACTTCGCCTGTGACCAAACATCCTAATCATGTCCTGCAGTTCCATATAGGAGGATACAGGGCTCCTCACATTACCCAAAGAACTGTTACCCTGGAACTTCCCCGTCCACTGGTCATTCAACGTGGACAAACGGTTGCTGTAACACTTGCGGCTGATGCCGCCAGCTGGTTTGGTGAGCCGTTTAAGATCAGCTTCCGGGAATATGCCGGTTTTATGAGTCCGGGCACGGTGGCAGACAGGATTGCAGATAATTACCAGCACATGTTCTCTGTTAAAGGTTTATAATAATGACCCGGAAGGCAATATATATACTGGCGGCTTTCTCTCTGTGGCTTTTTATTGCAGGGAGAGGAACGCATCATATACCTGCTACAGATCCTTATATTCTCCGTTTACCTGACAGCCTTCCCAGGCCGGTGTATGATTTTTCAAAGAATCCGTTAACAAAGCAGGGTATTGCCCTGGGGCGTTACCTGTTCTATGATCCTAAATTATCCCTGGACAGTTCCGTGTCCTGTGGTTTCTGTCATCAGCAGTTTGCGGCTTTCGGACATTTTGATCATGCCATCAGTCATGGAATACTGGGGCGTATGGGCACCCGCTCAGTACCTACGCTGTTCAACCTGATATGGCAGAAGGATTTTATGTGGGATGGAGGAGTGAACCACCTGGAAATACAGCCGTTAACACCCATTACGGACGAAAATGAAATGGGAATGGAATTGTCTGCGTTGATAAAGCGGCTACAGGGAAATGCCGGCTACCGGCAGCGTTTTAAAGCTGCTTTTGGAACAGAGGAGGTAACCAGTCAGCGGATGTTCCGTGCATTGGCACAGTTCATGGCTACCATGATCTCTTTTGAGTCAAAGTATGACAGTGTGATGCGGAAAGAGCCTGGTGTGGTATTTACAGCAGAAGAGAGGGGTGGGTACAGAACATTTCAGCAGAAATGTGCGGCCTGTCATAAAGAACCCTTTTTCACAGACTTCAGTATGCGTAATAACGGCCTGTCTTATCTGTCTTCAATGAATGATGTGGGGCGGATGAAGATCACCAATAATACGGCCGATTATCTGAAGTTTAAAGTGCCTTCTCTCCGCAATGTTCTTGTAAGCGCCCCCTATATGCATGATGGCCGTTTTTTCGATATTTTCCAGGTCTTTGCCATGTATGATCACGGGCAGGAAAAAGGGAACACCATAGATCCGCTTGTGAAGGATGGTATTCCCTTATCTGAAAAGGAACAAAGACAATTGTACATGTTCCTGAATACGTTGACTGACCGGAAGTTTCTTGCCAATAAAGAATTTAGCGAGATACTGATAGCAGATTAATGTTTCTTACTGCGTTTCCAGCAGGCGTCTATATGATCGTCCACCATACCGGTAGCCTGCATAAAGGCGTAGCAGATAGTAGATCCCACAAACTTGAACCCACGTTTCAGCAGGTCTTTGCTCATGGCGTCAGATATAGCTGTTTTTGCGGGTACCTGGCTTAAAGAGGTGAAGTGATTGACAAGAGGTTTATGTTCTACAAACTGCCAGATGTATTTATCAAAGCTGCCAAATTCTTCCTGTACTTTGAGATAGGCTTTTGCATTGCTGATAGTGGCCAGCACTTTTAACCTGTTGCGGATAATGCCCGGATCTTCCAGTAGTTTTTCCACTTTCTTATCAGTATAACGGGCTATTTTTTTAGCATCCCACTGATCAAATGCTTTACGGTAGTTTTCTCTTTTGGAGAGTACTGTATACCAGCTCAGACCTGCCTGTGCGCCTTCAAGGTTCAGCATCTCAAAAAGGCGTACATCATCGTGCAGGGGCACGCCCCATTCATTGTCGTGATAGTCTTTGTAAAGCTGGTCTTTCGTACTCCAGCCGCATCGTATCTTTTCTGCCATTCCTGTTACTTTTTTCCTGGGCGAAAACTACACTTTTTTTGCTGGCCTTAGTACAAAAAACTGATCACGTACATTGGCAGACAAGTCCCAGAGATCCACCAGGGAAGATATTTTTTCCTGGAAGGTTTTCAGCTCTTCTTTTGTTTGCTGTATAAAGCTGTTGTCTTCCAGCTTCCCTACTACAATATCCCTCTCTGTTGTGTTTTCGTATGTCATGCTGCGGAAAGGGTTCTGATAATCCTTTGCGCGTGAGCTATAGATGTTTTCAGTGAGGAAAGCCTGTGTGTGACTGGCCTCTATCAGGCATTCTCTCAGGAAAGATGGAGTAAAATCAACTGTTGTTTTATCCTGTATAAAGAGCAGGGAAGCGATGGCATGTTGTAATTTATCGAAAGCATATCGTTCACCTGCTTCCCGGTAACATTCATGCAGTTGGTCCCAGCTGCTGATCTGACCGTTGCGGATACTGTTTTTCAGCTCAGTAAGTGTTTCATCTTTCATGAGTTGCCCGCCTGCATTATGCCATGAATCTCTGTGGGATTGAGCCACTATGCTATGCAGTTCAGCAAAGGAGAGGTCTGGCTGCTGTTCCTGCAGACTTATAATATTTCTGACAGCATACAGGTTAATAAGTTCCCGGAAAAGCGGATAGGTCTTATCTACTTTCAGAAGCAGTACTTTGCGGTTACTATGTTCTGCATGTTCTGCCAGTATTTTCAGTTTGTTCACTTCATCGGGTTCCTGCAGCAACAGTTCACGGCCTTTCTGCTGATAGTTCGTTAATGCAGGGTTGTCGTCATTATTTTCATGCTGTGCATACCATGCTTTTCCTGTAGCTGTTTCCATCATTTCCAGCGCGTGTATCATTTCTTCCACACTATCCGGCGCCAGGTAGTCATATTCTATCAGTTGTGTTTTGTCAGTACGTTTATCACGGTCTACATATTTCCATGAATTGCGGGCCAGGGCATACATGTTATACAGGAACCAGTAGCCGGTCATGATCTTCAGGCAGTTTTGCTGTTCATCATTCAATACAAGGCTGAAAGGGAACTGTATATCCATTTCATGCATGTAGTTGCCTTTAGATATGAGCGTGAAGCTGGCAAACCTGGAATTGTGTTTGAGCGTAACGGAGAGCCCTGGCCAGAAGCCGCGTCCTGCAATAACTTCGCCATCTGCACCCCTGGAGTTATGGTTGGAGCCGATGGTAGCGCCGGCAGCCATATTGCTCTGTCCCATGATCAGGGCAGCGCAGAGGAATGAGTTGTTATGATGCTGTTCATGTGCCGGGAAGATCAGTGAATTCAGTACTTCGCAGCAGGAGATGGTGGCGTTGTTGCCCAGGTATGAGTTGATCAGTCTGGCACCGTATTTCAGCTGTGAGTGAGATGCCATGACAAAGCGTACTGCCTTTACTCCGTAGAATACGCGGCTGCCATATCCTACCACACCATTTACCAGCTCACATCCTTCGCCTATCTGTGAGGTAGCTTCTGCAGAACTGTTGATGGTAACGTTCTTGATCTTGTTAGCGCCTTTCAGGTAAGCGTCAGAGCCTATGTGAACATCTTTGATGATCTTGCAGTTCTTGATCACGCAGCGATCACCCACAATGCCATAATAACCTCTTCTTTTATCGAATTTTTTTTCAGTGAATACTTTGAATCTCTCCTGTAATGCTTTGTCATCCCGGTTACGTGTCCACAACCAGGCATCGCCGGGTAGCATGCCTTCAAAAGGCATGACGCTGCGTCCGCCGTTCTCGTTGCAGAGCTCCATCCATATGCGCAGTTTTTCTGATTCTCCTTCTTTCAGGATACCGTTCCCGAATTTGGCATGATCTGTAGTGGCCATTTCGTTCACATTGCAGATAATGACTTCGTTCCCGATAATGTAGTGGGAGAGGATGTTGACGTTGTGTACCACAACATTGTCACCGAAGTCGCAGCAGGCAATGGTACTGTTATACAGCCCAACCGGCAGGCGGAGGTTGTGAAATTCGAGGTAGTATGGTTCCAGTTTTCCTATGCGTACCACGCCAAAGAACTGGCAGTGTTTTACAAGTTGAGGGCTGAATTCATTTGCTACAAAAATATTGTTCCAGTTGTCCGAGGTATTGTCATTCCGCACAAGCGTTTCAATTTCCAGCGCGCTTAATTTACGGTAGTTAGAGTGTTGTTTGCCCAGTTGCTGGTCGCGAAGGTAGTATTCATCCTTGCCTTCGGGCAAATAAGGAGCTGCTACAAAATTGTAGCCTAGCTCATTGAGTGGCTTCTTCTGTATCACGTTCATCGGAGTGGAATTGAAAGTTTGTTATTCTACTGTCACTGATTTAGCCAGGTTCCTTGGTTTGTCTACATCAAATCCTTTCAGTACGCCTATATGGTATGCAAGCAGCTGTAAGGGTATCACGGAGACGATAGGGGCTACCAGTTCATCTGCTTCCGGTACTTCTATCACGTCGTCCGCCATACCCGGAATAGTTACGTCGCCCTCTGTTACAACGGCAATTACCTTGCCTTTGCGGGCTTTTATTTCCTGTATGTTGGATACTACTTTTTCATAATAGCTGTCTTTCGTAGCTACAAATACTACCGGCAGATGTTCATCTACCAGTGCAATGGGGCCATGTTTCATTTCAGCGGCGGGGTAGCCTTCTGCGTGTATATACGATATTTCTTTCAGTTTCAGTGCGCCTTCCAGTGCTACGGGGAAGTTATAGCCGCGGCCCAGGTAAAGGAAGTCGCGGGCATCTTTGTACTTATCTGCTATTGCCTTGATCTGGTCATTCAGCTTCAGGGTAAGCGCTACTTTTTCAGAAACGCTGTCCAGTTCATCCAGCAGGTGCTGGAAGCGTTGCTGGGTGATAGAGCCTTTTTCCATAGCTACTTTCAGGCCTATCAGGCAGAGTACTGCCAGCTGTGCTGTAAAGGCTTTGGTGCTGGCTACGCCTATTTCCGGACCGGCATGTGTATAAGCGCCTGCATCTGAGATACGGGCAATAGAGGAACCTACCACATTACATACGCCCAGTATGATGGCGCCTTTTTTCTTGGCGCTTTCAATGGCTACCAGGGTATCGGCGGTTTCGCCGGACTGTGAAACGGCTATGATCACGTCTCCTTCTCCCACTACGGGATTGCGGTACCTGAACTCAGAGGCGTATTCCACTTCTACCGGGATACGGCAAAGCTCTTCTATCATGTATTCTGCTACCAGGCCGGCATGCCAGGAGGTGCCGCAGGCTACGATGATGATACGTTTGGCCTGGCTCAGGATTTCCGCATGCTCGCGGATACCACCCAGTGTAAGGGTGCCTTTTTTAGCATCCAGGCGACCACGAAGGCTGTCAAAGATGGTTTGTGGCTGTTCAAAGATCTCTTTTAACATGAAGTGATCAAAACCGCCTTTTTCAATAGCAGCCAGCTCTATGTCCAGCTTCTGGATATAAGGAGTCTGCCTTTCGTTGGATATATTTTTAAGGATGAGTTCGTCTGCTTTGATAACGGCTATCTCATAGTCGTTCACATATACCACCTCTTTGGTGTATTCTACGATGGGAGAGGCGTCTGAAGCCAGGAAATGTTCCCCTTTACCTACACCTATTACAAGAGGGCTGCCTTTACGGGCGGCAATGAGAGTATCAGGATTGTCTTCATCTACCAGGACTATCACATAAGCGCCCACCACTCTTTTCAACGCAATGCGGAGGGCTTCTTCCAGCCCGCATTTGTTGCTTTCCTGGATCTCTTCAATAAAATGGAGCAGTACTTCAGTGTCAGTATCGCTTTTGAAAACATGCCCTTTTTTGATAAGCTCCTGTTTCAGCTGGGCATAGTTTTCAATGATACCGTTGTGGATCATGGCCAGTTTACCATTGCCCGAAGTGTGGGGATGTGAGTTACGGTCACTCGGTTCTCCGTGGGTGGCCCAGCGGGTATGGCCTATAGCTATGTGGCTGTGTACATCTTTTCCGCTGAGAAATTCTTCCAGCTCTGCTACTTTGCCTTTTTTCTTATAGACCTTGAGGTCTCCATTCACAAGGGCTACGCCAGCACTGTCGTAACCACGGTATTCAAGTCTCTTTAATCCTTTAAGGACAATGGGGTAGGCTTCCCTTTGCCCGATATAAGCGACGATTCCGCACATATTTGTTTTTCAGTTTACATGGATAAAGCGTGCAATATGCCTAAAAAATGTGAAAAACGTACAAATAAAAGAGAAAAAATGAATAGAAATAACAAAATGATCTTCATTAATTTATCATTCTGAGTATTCTTACTTAGTTCTCCAGGGGTAAGTAAGATGACACAAATTGCATGCCTGCGTAGAAAATTCGTATTTTGTACCCCTTAACTGAACAAGTGGTCCTATGAGATACGTCGTATTACTATTAATATGCTGTTGGGCATGCGGGCAGCCGTCTCCTGAAAGGCAGCCCATACCGGTAGCAGAAGATAGTACATTCCTGACAGGCACCTTTTACCTGGTGCGCCATGCTGAGCAATTTCCCGGCCACGATACCTCCCTCACAGAAGAAGGCCATCGCCGTGCAGGCTCCCTCTACCGTCTTTTAAAGGATTCCGGCATACAGAAAATCTACTTCACACCTTACCGCCGCAGTATTGAAACTGCAGATTCATTACGCGAATACCTGCATATAGATACTGTTTCCTACCGCCCGGATTCTACCGGGGAAAGTTTATTGTACGAGATTACCCGCCGTAACGACTGGGGCAAACATGTGCTGGTAATAGGGCACAGCAACACCCTGCTGCCTATCATGCGTTCGCTGAAGGCAAAGCCTAAGCTGGATTCAATAAAAGAGAATGATTACAGTAACCTGTTTATAGTGAAGAAGTATAAAGACAGTGTGAAGTGTAAGCGGATCAGTTACGAATGACGGACTGTTTCATTGCCCCGTCATTCATAATGATCAGAGTAATACGCCTTTCATCAGCATATAAGCTACCGAGAAGTAGATCAGCAGTCCGGTTACGTCTACAAGAGTAGCCACAAAAGGAGCTGATGAAGTGGCAGGGTCTGCGCCCAGTTTCTTCAGGATCAGCGGCAGCATGGAGCCTGATAAGGTTCCCCAGAGAACAACGCCTATCAGGGAAACGCCTACTGTAATACCTACCAGTGTGCCATGCTCACCATAAGTATTGAAAAGGCCATTCCAGAGTATGATACGTATAAAGCCTATTAATCCCAGTACGCTGCCCAGCATCAGGCCTGAAAGTATTTCCCTTCTCATAACCCTCCACCAGTCGCTCAGCGTGATCTCTCCCACAGCCATAGCCTGTATGATGAGGGTAGATGCCTGTGAACCGCTGTTCCCGCCGCTGGAAATGATGAGGGGAACAAACAGCGCCAGCACCACAGCCTGGGCTATTTCATGTTCATAATATTTCATGGCGGTGGCGGTAAGCATTTCACCCAGGAAAAGGATGATCAGCCAGCCAATGCGTTTCTTGACCAGCTTCAGAAGCGGGATGTCCAGGTAGGGTTCGTCCAGTGCTTCGGTACCACCTATCTTCTGGATATCTTCTGTATGTTCTTCATTGGCTATCCACAGCATATCGTCTATGGTAACGATACCCAGCAGAATGCCTGCATCGTCTACCACGGGCAGGGCAACACGGTTTTCCATCCGGAAAACCTGGATAGCTTCTTCCTGTTCATCGTTCACATGGAGGGCTACGAAGCGGTCGTCCATCAATGTGTGTACAAATGTACTGGGAGCAACCAGCAGGAACTCACGGATCCTGAAGTCGTCCAGCAGCTTCCCCTTTTCATCCACCACATAGATCACGTCTATCGTTTCACTGTCTTTCCCGTACTCGCGGATATAATCCAGCACCTGCCTGACGGTAGATTCTTCCCGTACGGCAATGTACTCCGGCGTCATGATACGGCCCACGCTTGTTTCGCGGTAGCCCAGCAGGCTGAGGGTGATCTTTCTTTCTTCGGGGTCCAGCAGTTTGATCAGCTCTTTCACTACATCGCTGTGCAGTTCTCCCAGAAAGGCTGTACGGTCATCCGCCGGTAGTTCGTTCAGCAGTTCGGCTACTTTGGCGGCAGGGAGTTCCCGTATCACGTCTTCCTGTATATGGAATTCCAATATCCTGAAGGCTGCGGCAGCACGGCCAATAGCCAGGTTGCTGATGATCATGTCAGCATAGTCCGGCATCTCATGTATGAGCTCGGCAATGTCTGTAATAAGCTGATCATCCAGGTATACTTTCAGTTCCTGGATGTTCTGCTCTTTAGCCAGCATTTCGAATTTTTCCAGTAAAGCTTCATTTTCCATATTACAAAAGGCTGTCAGGGAGCGAAATTAACAAAGTTAGAGGCTTCATTACAATATCTCTGCCACATGTTTACGGATGTTGGCAGAAATAGTGTCTGTCGGCAGGTCGTTTGCATCAAATCCGAAGGGGTCTTCAATTTCCTCGGCAATCAGCTCAAGGCTGGCCAGTACATAGAAAATGAATACAACAACAGGTATGATCAGATAGTGCAGGGAAAATACATAACCAATGGGCAGGGTCATCACAAAGAAGAAAATAAATTTCTTTATGAATACACTGTAAGAAAAGGGAATGGGTGTATTGCGGATACGCTCACATGCGCCGCAGATATCAGTGAAAGACTGCAGCTCCGGGTTCAGAGAAAGCAGTTGCTCCCCGCTTATCTGCTGTTGCCTGTACAGTTCGTGTATATGAGCCAGTATCAGGGAAGATATCTGGTTAGGTACATGTTTATCCGGCTGGATCTTTGGATCGCCTTCCAGTTCTTCTGTATTATATACTGCCCGCAGGTGATTCTTCAGCCCAAAGGCATAGTTGGGGATCATAATGCGGAAGAACTCCCTGGAAGCAGTATTGGAAGCCGGCAATATGGCATTCAGTTTAATGGCCAGGTTACGGCTGTTGTTTACCAGGGAACCCCATTGCTTGCGGCCTTCCCACCAACGGTCATAAGCTGTATTGGTACGGAACACCAACAGCATGGAGATCACAAAACCCAGCAGGGAATGTACAACGGTGATCTGTTTAAGGTCGCTGTTGGGAGATAGCTCCAGCAGTTCAAGTTCCAGGAAAGCGATCAGGGCGGAATAAACAGATAGGGCAAGGAACATAGGGGCCAGTTTACGGACTGTGTCTGCCTTATGGATGCGGAAAATAAATGTAAACCAGACTTTCGGGTTATAATCAATCATAAGTTATGAAATTACCTTTCCGCAAACCTAAAAATTTTACACATGATTTTGATAACTTCCTGCTTTACCTTTACTTTACGCTCTGTTTATCTTAATTTATGATCAAGCCATACTTATACGTCGATAAGACAAAAGGCAAAGGCCGTGGTGTTTTCACCCGGGAAAGAATACCAGCCGGCACCCGCATAGAAACCTCTCCTGTACTGGTTTTATCTAATGACGACACCGGAATTGTTGATAAAACCAAGCTGCATAATTACATTTTCCTCTGGGGTGTAAGAGAAACCCGCTCCTGCATTGCCCTTGGACTTTGCTCTATCTACAATCACTCCTATGAGCCCAATTGCGAGTATGAAATGGATTTTGATGAAGAAACCATGAGCATCATTACACGCAGGGAGATCAAAAAAGGAGAAGAGCTGAGTATCAACTATAATGGAGATGTAACGGATAACTCTCCCGTGTGGTTTGATGTGAAGAGGAAATAATCACAGATCTGACTACCTTGGTTTGGCCCAGCCACAGGCTGCCCAAACTAAGACAATAAGAATTAAATAAGGAATTGAGAAATTCCTTATTATTGTATTAAAATATATAAGTGCTTATATAATTTGAGGTAATGAGCTTCTATTCATCATTAGGATATCTCGTATTTGGCAGCCGCCTGCGCAGGCTGAGCGAGTATTTCCTCATGGAAGTGAACAAGGTATATGAACAGGCAGGCATTGCATTTGATGCCAGCTGGTTCCCGGTGTTCTATATTTTATCCGGCCAGCAACCCATTCCACTGATAGATATTGCCGAACAGCTGGAGGTGTCACACTCCGCTGTGAGCCAGCTGGTTACCGGACTTAAGAAGAAAGGACTTGTAAAAACAACCCCCTGTCCGGATGATGGACGCCGGCAGCTGGTAATGTTAAGTAAGAAAGGAGAGGAACTGCTCAAACAGGTACAGCCTGTCTGGGAAGCTATTACTACCTCCATGAACCAGCTGGCAAACGCTCATCCACAAAGCCGGCTGTTACTGGAAGCGGTAACCCAGGTGGAAAAAGCCGTACAGGAAGAACCGTTGTCCGCCAGGATACTGGCATTGATGAAGAACTAAACCTGATCAACATACAACAATGATACACCAATTCAAATACGGGATTGATCAGCTCTCTGCTGGAAAGGCCCTGGATATTGCCCATGGCCGTTTACAGGGAGTGCTGACGCAGGAGGTGGCAGAACGGGTTACAACCAGCCATAACCACGTGCAGGCCATTGTTGCCCACCACAGCACAGTCTATGGCATCAACACAGGCTTTGGTCCTCTCTGTGATACCAAGATATCTGAAGAAGATACCCGCACCCTCCAATACAACATTCTCCAAAGTCACAGTGTAGGTGTGGGTAATCCCATACCAGCCCTGATAGCACGTGTAATGCTGGTTACCAAAGTACATGCACTGGCACAGGGTTATTCAGGTGTGGCGCTGGCCACACTGGAACGGATCATCTGGCATATAGAACATAACGTTACCCCGGTAGTGCCGGAAAAAGGATCAGTGGGCGCTTCCGGCGATCTGGCCCCGCTTTCACATCTCTTCCTGCCACTTATAGGTCTCGGAGAAGTATATTATAATGACAGGAAACAGCCGGCAGCAGCCGTTTTACAGGCAGAAGGATTACAGCCTGTAGTCTTAGGCCCGAAAGAAGGGCTTGCCCTCATCAACGGTACACAGTTCATCCTTTCCTTTGCAGTTACTGCCTTACAGCGTATGCACAATGCACTGGAAGCTGCAGACATTATAGGGGCATTATCACTGGAAGGCCTGATGGGTACTTCCCGCCCATTTGATCCGAGACTGCATAACATCCGTCCTTTTCCCGGCAACCAGCTTGTAGCACACCGCCTGAAAACAATGCTGGACAACTCCGGTATTATGGCGGCACATGTAGACTGCGGCAGGGTACAGGACCCCTACTCACTACGATGTATGCCCCAGGTACATGGCGCTTCCCGTACAGCATGGCTGCATCTGCTGGAACTGACTACAATAGAGCTCAATGCAGTGACAGACAATCCTATCATCTTCAGTGCTGAAGATACCATCAGCGGAGGCAACTTCCACGGCCAGCCACTGGCCATACCGCTGGATTATGCCACCATAGCGGCAGCTGAGCTGGGCAATATCTCAGACCGTCGCTGTTATATGATGATAGAAGGCCGTTACGGACTGCCTAAATTACTGATAGAAGATGCGGGACTGAACTCCGGCTTTATGATCCCCCAGTATACCACGGCAGCATTGGTAACAGAGAACAAAACCCTTTGTTTCCCCGCCAGCGCAGACAGTATACCTACTTCCCTCGGACAGGAAGACCATGTGTCTATGGGCTCTATCAGCGGTAGAAAATTACACCAGGTGATAGATAACCTGGAATATATACTGGCTATAGAACTGCTGTACGCCGCACAGGCAGTGAACTTCCGCAGACCATTACAATCTGGTCCTATCCTGGAAGCATGCCACAGCTTTGTACGTGAAACAGTGCCTTTTGCTGCAAAAGACAGGATCTTTGCATATGATATACAACAGCTGCATAAGATAATAGCAGACCAGTCTCTCGTAAACGTAGCCAACAATGTAGCCCTGGACAATCAATTATCACTAAACGGTATTTATCATGACCAGTTCGGATTTTATTAAGACATATGCGGCGCATCCGCATTATAAAGCTCCGCACGGCAGCCAGCTGCACGCACGTTCCTGGCAAACGGAAGCTCCCCTTCGTATGTTGCTGAACAACCTTGACAGTGAAGTGGCTGAAAACCCGGACGAGCTGGTAGTGTATGGCGGAATAGGACAGGCGGCCCGCAACAAAGAAGCCCTGCAAAAGATCATAGAGATATTGCTTACACTGGACGAAGATCACTCCCTGCTGGTACAGTCAGGCAAACCGGTTGGTATAGTGCGCACACATCCGCAGGCGCCAAGGGTAATGCTGGCTAACAGTAACCTGGTGCCTAAATGGGCCACCTGGGAGCATTTCAACGAGCTGAGGGCAAAAGGCCTGATGATGTACGGACAGATGACAGCAGGCAGCTGGATCTATATAGGCACACAAGGTATTCTGCAAGGCACCTATGAAACCTTTGTGGAGTGCGGCCGTCAGCATTTTAACGGAGATCTGCGCGGTAAGCTGCTGGTCACCGCAGGCCTTGGCGGTATGGGTGGCGCTCAGCCACTGGCCGCCACCATGGCCGGGGCCGTGTTTCTAGGCGCTGATGTGGACGAATCCCGCATACGCAAGAGAATAGCTACCCGTTATATTGACCGTATCACCCATTCTTACGACGAAGCCATTGCCTGGGTGAAAGAGGCTATCAGTAAGAAAGAGCCATTATCTGTCGGACTGGTAAGCGATGCCGGCAATATGCTCGGGAAACTGCTGCAGGACAATATCATCCCTGATATCCTGACAGACCAGACCTCTGCACATGACCCGGTGAACGGTTATATACCACACGATCTTTCCCTAACCGAAGCGGCAGACCTTCGAAAGCGTGATGCCGCAACCTATAAGCAACGTGCCCTGAAAAGCATGGCAAGACATGTAGGCCTTATGCTGGAACTGCAACGAAAAGGGGCTGTTACCTTTGACTATGGCAACAACCTGCGTGAGTTTGCACGTGAAGGAGGAGAACCCAATGCTTTTAACTTCCCCGGTTTTACACCTGCTTATATACGTTCTCTTTTCTGTGAAGGCAAAGGCCCTTTCCGCTGGGTAGCACTCTCCGGCGATCCTCAGGATATTTATACAACAGACCAGGCATTGATGGAAGCTTTCCCCGAAAACAAAGCACTTATCAACTGGTTACAGAAAGCACAGCAGCAGGTAGCCTTCCAGGGTTTACCGGCACGTATCTGCTGGTTAGGACTGGGTGAAAGGGAAAAGGCCGGGCTGATCTTCAACGAACTGGTGCGCAGTGGTAAAGTGAAAGCACCGATAGTGATAGGAAGAGATCATCTTGACTGTGGTTCCGTAGCATCTCCCAACAGGGAAACAGAGGCAATGAAAGATGGATCGGATGCCGTTTCTGACTGGACACTGCTTAACCTGATGGCCAACACAGGAGGCGGCGCTACCTGGGTATCTTTCCATCACGGTGGCGGTGTGGGAATGGGCTATTCACAACATGCCGGCATGGTAGTGCTGGCCGATGGTACTGACCGTGCAGCTGACTGCCTGAAAAGAGTTTTATTCAATGACCCTGCCCTGGGTATCTTCCGCCATGCCGATGCCGGCTATGAAAAAGCACAGAAGATGGCCAGGAAATTCAATATCTGACCATGGAACTGATAGGCCCCTTCTCACAGATACTGCCACTTACAGCCCTGCCCCTGAAAGGTGCATTGCATGATGAACAGCTGCAGATCATTCCCAATGGAGGAATATTGACAGATGCCGGTAAGATAGTGGCGGTAGATGATATGAAACAACTGGAACACCGGTACCCGGACTGTGATGTAACACATATCACCAAACCCATGGTGCTGCTGCCCGGTTTCATAGATTGTCATACACATATCTGCTTTGATGGCTCCCGCAACAGGGATTATGCCATGCGTATAGCAGGAAAGAGTTACCTGGAGATTGCCCGCGCAGGCGGTGGTATCTGGGATTCTGTAACACGTACCCGTGAAGCAGAGCAGGATACACTGGTGGCCAATACAGTTGCCCGCGCCAATCGTCATTTGCAGGAAGGTGTCACTACTATTGAAGTGAAAAGCGGTTATGGACTGGACCTTAAAAATGAGCTGAAGATGCTGCGTGCCATACGCGCCGCTTCTAAACAAACAAAAGCAACGCTGGTACCTACCTGTCTTGCTGCACATATGCGTCCCAAAGATTTTGATGGTACAGAAGAAGAATACCTGCAATGGATCACAGATGAGTTATTACCGGTTATTCAGTCAGAACAGCTGACAGAGCGGATAGATATCTTTATAGAAGAAACAGCTTTTACTCCCGCACCTGCATTACATTTCCTGCAAAAAGCAATAGAAATGGGCTTCTCAGCTACTGTACATGCAGATCAGTTCAGTGCCGGAGGCGCATCAGTCGCCGTAGCGGCAGGTGCACATTCTGCAGATCACCTGGAAGCCAGCGATGCTCAATCTATTGCATTACTGGCTGCGTCTGATATCGTATCCGTTGTACTACCAGGTGCTTCAATCGGATTAGGTATGCAATATGCACCTGCGCGTAACCTGCTGGATGCCGGTGCGTGTGTGGCTATTGCGAGCGACTGGAACCCTGGCTCAGCCCCTATGGGTGACCTGCTCATGCAGGCGGCCGCGATCAGTGCTGCACAGAAACTCTCAACAGCAGAAGTATTTGCAGGGCTGACGTCACGCGCGGCAAAGGCCTTGAGCCTGGCAGATACAGGACAGTTAACACCAGGGTTTGCTGCAGATATGCAGGCTTACGCGTGTAGCGATTACCGTGATATATTATATTATCAGGGTAAGATGAAACCTTTATGGGTGTGGAAAAAGGGGAACAGATAGTACGACAAATAACGTATCTCTGTTACAAAAAAGAGCTTCCGCCAAGGCGGAAGCTCTTTTTTGTAACAGAGAAATTAAGATCTTTATTGTTTCAATATTTGCCTTGTAATAGCTTTCTCTCCATATGTTAACTTCAATGTATACACCCCAACAGGCAGCTGAGTGCCTGACAGTCTGCTGTTATAACGGCCTGCTTCCAGGCGTCCTCTCTTCAGTACTGACACCTGTTTACCGGAATTATCATATACAGCCAGCAGTACTACGGATGGTTTCTCCAGGTAGAAGCTAACAGTACTGTTATCACCAAAAGGATTAGGATAGCTTGTCAGTGATGTCTTCTCTTCTTTAGAAACGAGAGCAGCCGCATTACTCCTGATCTTTACTTCGGTATAGCTGTTCCAGGCGTTGACTGTATTGCCATGTCCTACTATGCGAACATATTTTGCAGAACGTGCGCTGAAAGTAAAGGTTTCAAGAGCAGTGGACGTTCCGCTGCTTTGCAGGCCGGTAGCAGCATTGCTCCAGCTGGAACCATTTGTGCTGGTAAGAATATCAAAATTGCTGCGCCTTGCAGTGCCATTGTAGAAGGCAATGTCAACGCCCGATACCTGTGTGGCAGCAGAAAGGCAGAACTGTATCCATTGCCCGTCGCCCTGTGCAGACCAGCGGGTGTTCAGGTTATTATCCTGCACATTTGCCGGTACATTACCATCGTCTGCACTGGCAGAAACAGGTACACATGTAGGTGTGCCACCGGGAAAATCATCAGCAGGATTCAGTATACGCTCACGTATCCAGGCGCCGGCAGGCTTCAGCCGGGCTGTGGTCCACGGGCCATTGGAACAGGTACCAGTAGTCCATACCGCACCGGAACGGAAATCGTCAGAGTAATTCCAGTTGGTCCAGCTGATCTTTTTACGTTGCATCAGGTCAATATATTGCTGGGCCATGGTAAAGTCGTTAGGCCCATCTCCACTGGCCTCCTGGGTGCCGAATTCCGTTACAAAAACAGGCAGTTGATTGGATGCCTGGTCCAGTTGGTTCAGGTAAGCTGTACGGTGATCTTTCGCATAAAAGTGGAAAGTGTACATGATATTGGGATACTGCAATTTGTTATTGAGGATGTCCTGCAGGGAACCATCGCCGGAAAGCCCCATGGTAGACCATCCATGTGTGCCTACAAGAATAACGGCATCGTTGTCTATAGCCCTGATTACCGGGATAATCTGGTCTGCATAGGTTTTGATCTTTGCCCAGGTAGCGCCGGAATTAGGCTCATTACATATGTCGTAAATAATGTTGTTCTTGTTTTTGTGAGCGTTGGCAATGGCGGTGAAAAAAGTTTTTGCCCTGGCCAGGTTATAATTAGGATCGCCCGGGTCCAGCTGGTGCCAGTCTACCAGTGCATACATACCACGGGCAGTAGCTTCTTCAATGAGCCTGCTTACCTGGTTGGTGAAGCCAGTAGGGTCAGTTTCATAACCATCTTCCTGTACATAAAGAGATATACGCAGTATGTCTGCTTTCCAGTCGTACGCCAGGGCATCCAGCGATGCAGCGGTCAGGCAGCTGCCCCATCCATACCATTGAATGCCATGGGTGCTCATACCTCTGAGTTGGATAGGATTGCCGTACTGGTTGCAGAGTTTCAGACCTATTACCTGTAATTGACCATTCTGAGCAACAGGCGTCTGGGCTTTCGAAAGCGGGATCACGGCCAGCATGCCGATAAGCAGTGCTGTGAACCGGAAGGATAAACGTTTTCCGTTCTTTTTCATGTGAATAGTTGTTTGAGGGATTGAAAAATAATATACCGGTTTGGTTATCAGGTTTTCTTGCTACGTGGCTATAGGTCAATACAACAGCAATATAAACAGTTTTTTATTATGCAGGTACATTTACCGGAATTAGATAATTCTCCATCGTTAAAAAAAGTCAGCTGCGCAGCACAAAAAATCTCTTTCAAAAAGAAATTTAAACTGATACATTATCGATAATAAGATTAACTGCAACAGCTGTAACTTTATGTTCTTATGATAAAGGAGACTTTTTACAGGCAACCCGGGCAATGGTCCGGCAGGATAGATGGAACTGAAGAAGAACAGCTGCGTTGGCATCAACGTATCATACCTGTTAATCTTTTGGCAGGCCCGCTGCCAGCATTGCCGGCAGATGGAAAAGGCATTGCATTGCTGGGATTTGTCTCTGATGAGGGCGTAAGACGTAATAAAGGCCGTACCGGCGCCACCGGCGGACCGGCAGCATTGCGCCAGGCATGCAGCAATTTCCCTGTACATTTTGATTCACAACTGCTGATAGCAGATGCGGGAGATATTATCTGCCCCGGCCAGCAGCTGGAAGAAGCACAGGAAATACTGAGCCGCGCTGTACTGGCTATCCGTAAAAGCGGATACCTGCCTGTGTTATTAGGTGGAGGACATGAAATCACCTATGGGCATGCCCGTGGTATTTATCAGCACCTGCAGCAACAGAAAAGACGTGAGAAACTGGGCCTGATCAACATAGACGCACATTTTGACCTGCGTATACCCGGGCAGGAAGGAAGCAGCTCAGGCACAGGGTTCTGGCAGCTGGCACAGGATGCCAGGCTGGAAGGAATACCATTTCATTACCTGGCGCTGGGTATACAGACTAACAGTAATACGCAGCAATTATTCCGGATAGCCGGCGATCTTGATGTCCAGTATATAGATGCAGACGCTTTCCACCTGCAGGACCGTACCCTCTTACAGGCGGCATTAAGCGAGTTTATAAGGGAGGTAGATCATATCTACCTGACGCTGGACCTGGACGTTTTTGCCGCTGCCTTTGCCCCCGGAGTCAGCGCTACAGCCTATAACGGTATTAGGCCGGATGGGCTCTTCCTGGAATGTTACAGGAATATCCTGCAGAGCGGCAAACTGGCAGGACTGGATATAGCTGAACTGAATCCTCTGCATGATATAGATAACCGTACCGCAAGATTAGGAGCTGCCATGTTGTTTGAAGCTGTAAGCCACACAGCCTGATAGTAATTACACGAAATACGTAGTTCCCGCATTTTTTTCCGGAAAGGAAAAGCATATCCTGCAGAACTTTATATTTGTAGGGTAAACATATATACCATGAACCTGATCCCCAAGACGGCTGTAGCAATTGCATTGCTAACTGCAACATCATTCACCGTGAATGCCCAGAAGATCAAATTAACAGAGGGCGATCTTTCAGTATTAAAGGGACAAACTGAGATCAACACGGAATTTAATTATGACCATGTGAGTGTAGGAGACTACAAGGAAGAGAAAGATTACATTGAACGTAAAAAGAGTGATTACAACAAGAAAGAGCCGGGAAGCGGAGACAAATGGGAAATAGCCTGGAAGTCTGACCGTCAGGCACGCTTTGAACCAAGGTTCAATGAATCGTTTACTGATGCCGGTCCTATTAAAGCAGGTAAATTTCCTGCTGCAAAGTACACCCTTATCTTTAAAACCACTTTCATTGAGCCTGGTTTCAACGTTGGCGTAGCGCGTAAAAAAGCTACTATGGACGGAGAGGCCTGGATCGTTGAAACTGCAGATAAGGGTAAAGTAGTGGCTAAACTTTCTGTAGATAAAGCTCCCGGAAGACTGGCCTTCGGCGCTGATTTTGACACCGGTGTACGTATCATGGAATCTTACGCCACTGCCGGTAAGCAACTGGCAAACTTTGTTGAAAAGGAGACAAAGTAATTTCTTCTGAAAACATTATTTAAAGCGTTCCTGTTGGTATAACAGGAACGCTTTTTTTATCAGAATACGATAGTCTTATTACCATGTACAATGACCCTGTCTTCTATATGCGCTACTACAGCTCTTGTTAATACCTGTCTTTCTATATCGCGCCCCAGCATTACCAGGTCATTCACAGCATGTTTATGGCTTACCCGCGCTACATCCTGGTCAATGATGGGCCCTTCATCCAGGTCGTCAGTAACATAATGCGCCGTTGCACCTATCAGTTTAACACCGCGTGTATAGGCATTTTTATAAGGATTGGCGCCTGCAAAGGCCGGAAGGAAGGAGTGATGTATATTGATGATCTTTCCCGGAAATTCACTTACAAAATTGTGGCTGAGTATCTGCATGTAACGGGCCAGTACTATAAAGTCTGACTGACTGTCCCTGATCAGCTGAATAGCTTCCTGTTCCCGTTGTGCTTTATTGGCCGGGTTAACAGGCAGGTAATGGAAGGGAATACCAAAATCTTCTGTCAGTTCACGAAGGTCTTCATGGTTGGAGATCACCAGGGGAATATCAACGGGCAATTCCCCGCTGCGCCAGCGTAAAAGCAGTTCCATCAGGCAATGGTCGTATTTTGATACCATGATGGCCATCTTTTTCCGGTGACTGGTATAATTGATCTGCCACTCCATCTCCAGCGGAGCTGCTACTTTTTCCTGGAAATCCTTTTCCAGCTGCTCCTGTGTAAGCGCAGTGTTCTCAAGATGGAACACCATCCGCATAAAAAAAAGTCCTTCTTTCGGATCTGTACTATGCTGGCTGGCGTCAAGAATATTGGCGCCGCAGGCATAAAGGAACCGGGACACCCCGGCAACAATACCTGGCCGGTCAGGACAGCAGATCAATAATCTGCCGGTAATATCAGTTTGCATAGAACGGAAATATATATTGTCTTGTAAAATACGAAATGTACCCTTGTTATTTTACTTTTGGCGCAATTTTGAAATATGAAGAAGATAGGGTTAATGTCTGATACTCATAGTTATCTCCATCCGCAGGTGTTTAAATACTTTGATAAAGTAGACGAGGTATGGCACGCGGGAGATATTGGCACTACAGACCTGGCAGACCAGCTGGAGGCATTTAAGCCTTTCCGGGCAGTTTATGGCAATATAGATGGGGCAGACCTGCGGGTGCGTTATCCGCTGAACCTGGAGTTTACTGTAGAGAATGTGCCTGTTTTTATAACGCATATTGGCGGATATCCGGGTAAATATGCGCCCGGCGTAAAGGAATTGTTACTGAAAAGTACTCCTAAGCTGTTTATATGCGGCCATTCACATATACTGAAAGTCATGCCCGATCCTGCACTGAAGCTGCTGCACATGAACCCAGGCGCCTGTGGGCAGCAGGGATGGCATAAAGTGAAAACCTTGTTGCGTTTTGATCTGGCAGACGGAAATATCAGTAACCTGGAGGTGATAGAGCTGCCGAAATAAATGGTGAGGTGGGCCGCAGGCCGCTGAATATTTAATTTACGCGTTATTCCAATTCCCTCAGTTCGTTCTGAAGATTAACCCTGGCCTGAGCTTCATACTTCTCCCGGAATATATTGGTCTTATAAATGAACGGCAGGCCCAGAAAATGCTGTAATACCTTCCTTCTGCCGGGTTTATATAACATATCAGGGTAAACCCTGTATTCCTGCCTGATCTGGGCCGTATATGCCTTATACGCTTCAGCAGAAGCCCCCAGTACAGACAGGTCAAAGTCCAGGAAATAATCCAGGTCTTCATCATGATCAGGATTCTGATGTGTTTTGGTAGCTCTGATATAGGTCGCTATTTTCTCTGCAGGGCAGGGGAGTGGTTCAAGGAAACGGATGGCAGCCAGGGCGCTCTGTTCTTCATTATCTCCCTTCTTTACGTCATAGATGAGATCATGGAAGAAAATGGCCAGCTGCAGGGTATTATTATCCCTGATAGCAGAGGCATATTGCTGTTGCAGCTGCAGCAATGCCTCCAGGTGTTGCAGGTTATGATAATGCCTGCCAGCCGCAGAATAATTGCTGATAATGATATTATAGCCCTTTTCAATGATAGCAGGGTTATCTGTGAATTGCAGCATTAACTGCTGCCAGGTTGTTCTCAGCATAAAATAGTATATTATATAAAGCAAACATCCCGTCTTACGAAAGTAGACGGGATGTTCTGTTATCTATAGCCGCAGCTGTAATTATGCTTTTTTCGCAAACTGTGCACGGATCACGTTCAGTGCACCACCGGCTTTAAACCATTCGATCTGCTGTTCATTGTAAGTATGGTTTACAACGATCTCGTCTTTGCTGCCGTCTTTGTGGTTGGCAACAACGGTCAGCGGTTTGCCCGGAGCGAAAGTGGTCAGTCCTAGAATATCGAAGGTATCATCTTCCTGGATCTTATCGTAATCTTCCTTATTAGCAAAGGTAAGACCGAGCATACCCTGCTTTTTCAGGTTGGTTTCGTGGATACGGGCAAATGATTTAACCAGGATAGCGCGTACGCCCAGGTGACGTGGTTCCATTGCAGCGTGTTCGCGACTGGAGCCTTCACCATAGTTTTCATCGCCTACTACGATAGAACCAATGTCAGCAGCTTTGTAAGCACGCTGTACAACAGGTACGCCTGCATATTCGCCGGTTAGCTGGTTCTTGACGTTATCGGTTTTTTCATTGAATGCGTTAACAGCACCGATCAGCATGTTGTTGGAGATGTTGTCCAGATGACCACGGTATTTTAACCACGGACCAGCCATAGAGATGTGGTCAGTAGTACATTTACCTTTTGCTTTGATGAGCAGTTTCAGGCCTTTCAGATCAGTGCCTTCCCATGCAGCGAACGGAGCAAGCAGTTGCAGACGGTCGCTGGTAGGAGATACGATCACCTGAACACCGCTACCATCGGCAGCAGGCGCCTGATAACCCGGATCATCTACGGCAAAACCTTTGGCTGGCAGTTCAAAACCGGTAGGCTCGTCCAGTTTCACTTCTTTGCCATCCTTGTTTCTCAGGGTGTCTGTCAGCGGGTTGAAGGTCAGGTCACCTGCAATTGCCAGGGCAGTCACTATTTCAGGAGAAGCAACGAAAGCATGTGTAGCCGCCAGACCATCATTCCTCTTAGCGAAGTTACGGTTGAAGGAAGTGATGATGGAGTTCTTACGGTTAGGATCGTCTATATGACGGGCCCATTGACCAATACAGGGGCCGCAGGCGTTAGCCAGTACAACACCGCCTATCTGGTCAAAAGTATTCAGCAGTCCGTCTCTTTCAATGGTAAAACGTACCAGTTCAGAACCGGGAGTGATGGTATATTCAGCTTTTACGTCCAGGTTTTTGTCAACCGCCTGTTTAGCCAGGGAAGCCGCACGGGAAATATCTTCATAAGAAGAGTTTGTGCAGGAACCAATCAGGGCTACTTCCAGTTTCTCAGGCCAGTTGTTTTCTTTTACCGCCTGTGCAAATTTGGAGATAGGCCATGCCAGGTCAGGAGTGAACGGACCGTTTACGTGAGGCTCCAGCTCGTTCAGGTTGATCTCTATCACCTGGTCGTAGTATTTGGAAGGATCAGCATAAACTTCAGCGTCAGGACGCAGGGTATCTTTGATACCATCAGCCAGTGCAGCTATTTCAGCACGCTCTGTAGCTTTCAGGTAGTCAGAGATCTTGGTGTCGTAAGCAAATACGGAACAGGTAGCACCTATTTCCGCACCCATGTTACAGATAGTACCTTTACCTGTTGCGCTCAGGTTATCAGCACCTTCACCGAAATATTCAACGATGCAGCCGGTCCCGCCTTTAACGGTCAGGATACCTGCTACTTTCAGGATCACGTCTTTAGGAGAAACCCATCCGCTCAGTTTACCTGTCAGTTTTACACCTATCAGTTTTGGCATTTTCAGCTCCCAGGGCAGACCTGCCATTACATCTACTGCGTCGGCGCCACCAACACCGATAGCCAGCATGCCTAAACCGCCGGCGTTAGGAGTGTGGGAGTCTGTTCCGATCATCAGGCCACCCGGAAAAGCATAGTTTTCCAGTACAACCTGGTGAATAATACCGGCGCCTGGTTTCCAGAAACCGATGCCATATTTATTGGAAATGGAAGAGAGGAATTCATATACTTCCTTATTGGTATCCACGGCAGTGGCCAGATCTGCATCTGCGCCTGTCTTGGCTTGAATGAGGTGATCGCAGTGTACGGTAGAGGGAACAGCTACTTTGTCACGGCCACAGGTCATGAATTGCAGAAGGGCCATCTGTGCAGTGGCATCCTGCATAGCTACACGATCGGGAGCAAACTCCACATAAGACTTTCCGCGCTCGTACGCAGCTGTAGTAGGTGCATATAAGTGAGCGTATAAGATCTTTTCAGATAGTGTAAGCGGACGTCCCAGCAGTTTACGGGTAGCTTCCACCTTACCCGGCATTGCCGCATACACTTTTTTAATCATTTCAATATCAAACACCATGGAAAGAAATTATTTAAGACCGGTTAGAAAATGCACCCGCGAAATTAATTAAATTCAACAAGTTTTTAAAAGATATGTAAGAGTAGGTAGTGCACCAGTCTAAATTCTTAGCCGGCCGCAGACCCAAAAAGCGTCCTCAAAAAATCGCTTTTACTGAGGTACGCCACCGTAAGAGTATAGTGATACCGTTGAGCCTCTAAAAATCATAATTTATCCCTGATTCCCGTAAGCCACTGCCATAGTACATCAGCAGTTATATAACACCGGTCCGCCACTTGTTTTTCCGCTGAGTTTGTAATAAATTTGATATATGAATAGATTCAAAGATTTTGTGGAATGGCAGGCCTTTGGGGTTTGTACGGCTATCGGCAACAAGCTGGGCATAGCCACTTCCCGGATCCGCCTGTTTTTTATCTATACCTCTTTCATTACTATGGGGTCCCCACTCATTGTATACATGATCATGGCCTTCTGGGTGAATATGAAGAATTATATCCTGAACGCCCGCAGGAACCCCCTCCGGTATCTCTGAGTCAATAAATTATTTTTACTAATTGTTATATGTATTAGGAAATATTTATATTTTCGTTGGGCAATTGTTCGATGAAAAACGGGAAAATTTTAACCAAATACATATACAAGATGAAAAAGCCTGCACTGAAGCACATCGCTTACGGTCTGATGTTGCTGAGCACTACTCTCTTCTCAACTTCATGTTCTAAAGACAACAACAGTGGTAAATCAAGGCTCCAGGTAGCGTTAACTGACGATCCGGGAGATTACAAAGCTGTATACATTGATGTTCAGGAAGTTAATGTTAATTACAATGAGAGCGACGATAATGGCTGGCAAGCATTACCGGGGGTAAAAAAAGGTTTATATAACCTGCTGACCCTGGTAAATGACCAGGATACCGTTCTGGCAGACGCCGAGATCGCTTCCGGGACTATTAAGGAGATCCGCCTTGTACTGGGTGACAACAACTGGGTAGTAACAAATGAAGGTGATTCAATACACCTGCAGACTCCCAGCGGACAATCATCCGGCGTAAAGCTGAAGATCAACATGTCCGTAACTGAAGGCATCCTCTACAAACTGCTGCTGGATTTCGATGTGGCTAAATCCGTTCATCCTGCCGGCGATGCAGGAAAGTATATCCTGAAACCTGTTATCAGGACCGTACTGGAAGCTCAGGGCGGAAGTATCAAAGGAGCCGTGCTGCCTGCCACACTGCCTACAGCAGTACTTGTACTAAACGGAACTGACACCGTAGCAAGCACTTACAGTGGTATTGGCGGCGGTTATTTACTGAAAGGCATCACAGCCGGTACATATTCCCTGCATTTCATTCCTACTGATACACTGCTGAGCAGTGCTGTGAAAGATGGAGTTGTAGTAGAAACTGGTAAAGTAACTGCTGTAGATACGCTGTTACTCCAGTAATAACCTGTTTCTTAAACATAAAAAACGCTTCTGTTACAAAGACAGAAGCGTTTTTTTTGACAGGGAGAGCGGTGCTGCCTGTTTTTTATAAAAAAGGTTAGTAAAGTGACAATATTCCTAGTCGAGATGGAAGTTGGTCATCTCATGATAATGGTTCTGTAACTGGTTCACCGTAATGGAATGTTTGATTTCCCGGTGCTCATCCCTGTAATCAAGCCGGGTTACTTCATGCCCGTCATAGTGGTACAGCCTTACAGTGAATGGCCCGCGAACGTATATACGTGCTCCTGTGCCATTGGATGATGATACATCTGGTGTGAATTTAAGCTTCAGCAGTTGTTCTTCGTTCAGCGGAAGGGGGTGGAGGGCTTTTAATTCATACCAGAATACCTGCTCCCCGGTTTTTACACATACCTGTTTGTCTTCACGGTTAACCTCCAGAACGTGGCCTTCAACTTTGTTTCCTTCATACTCTACCAGAACGGTATCTCCTGTTTTTACATCTTGTAAGTGGATCATGTTGAGTATTTTTTGGGTATTATCGAAGTTTATAGACAGTTATCTGAAGTTAATAAAAAGTCTATAGACTACAAAGAGGTAATAGTCGCGGATAATGTACCGGTTTAAATTCTTAGCCGGCCGCAGGGCCGGATCCCCGTCCTCAAAAAACACAAAAACCGCTTTCGCCGAAGGCGAAAGCGGTTTTTGTGTTTTTTGACCTGGTTTTATCTGACAGCAGCCCTGATCTTCACCAGTTGCTCAAGTAACTCTTCCAGCAGATCCAGATGAAGCATATTAGCCCCATCAGATTTAGCTTTGGCAGGGTTGGGATGTGTTTCTATGAACAACCCGTCAGCACCCGTGGCAATAGCTGCTTTGGCAATAGTACCTATCAGTTTTGGATTGCCGCCTGTTACGCCGCTGGTCTGGTTAGGCTGTTGCAGGGAATGGGTGCAGTCCATGATTACCGGAACACCATGTTCACGCATAATCGGAATATTACGGTAATCCACTACCAGGTCCTGGTAGCCGAATGTAGTACCACGTTCAGTAAGCCATACTTTATCATTGCCGGCCTGTTTAACCTTCTCTGCCGCAAATTTCATAGCTTCCCCGCTTACAAATTGCCCTTTCTTCACATTCACAAATTTGCCTGTTTCAGCAGCAGCTACCAGGATATCTGTCTGCCTGCAAAGGAAGGCCGGTATCTGCAATATATCCACATAAGCTGCAGCCATGGCGGCTTCGGCAGCAGAGTGAATATCTGTAGTAACAGGCAGGTTAAAGGTCTGACCTGTTTTCTGCAAAAGGTCAAGCCCTTCCACATCTCCCACGCCGCTGAAAGAGTTTATACTTGTACGGTTGGCTTTACGGTAGGAAGCCTTGAATATATACGGGATGTTTAAACGTTTACAGATCCCGGACACTTTTTCAGCTACATGCATCAGCAGTGCTTCGTCTTCTACTACGCAGGGCCCGGCTATCAGGAAGAAGTTCTCTTCGTTATATTGTTCTTTGAACAGTGACTTCAGATGTGTTGTTGCTGACATGAAATTTTATTTGAGATGGCAAAGTTACACTATTTCAACTGACCTGGAATTGTCATAATATTGTAAATGCAAAATACAAAGTGATTGCTGCGGCTGCTTCTGTTTTATGGCCATTGTACGAATTGTTACCACATTGTCATGCACTGAGGCCATCTGTTTATAATTATTCAGGAAGCCGTTAATATTACGTTCTGAATTAAAAGCCATTAATTCGAGAATAAGCATGAAGAAAGATAAAATACTGGTAATTGGTGCCTGCGGGCAGATTGGAGTAGAACTGACCCTGGCATTGAGGAAAATGTACGGAGATACAAATGTGATCGCCTCCGATCTGCGCGAGGAACATGACCTGCTGAAAGGGTCCGGACCTTACGTATCGCTGGATGTAATGAATAAAGAGATGCTGCACGTACTGGTTATCCGTCACAATATCACCCAGATCTACCTGCTGGCAGCAATCCTTTCTGCCACCGGTGAAAAGAACCCCCTGCTGGCATGGCATATCAACATGCAGAGCCTGCTGAACGTACTGGATATTGCCAAGGAAGAAGGTATTGACAAGGTCTACTGGCCCAGCTCCATCGCTGTTTTTGGTCCTGATTCACCAAAAGAAACAACACCTCAGCATACTATTATCGAACCAACTACCATTTATGGTATCAGCAAATTTGCAGGAGAGCGCTGGTGTGAATATTATAATCACCGTTATGGTGTGGATGTGCGCAGCCTGCGCTATCCGGGCCTGATCAGCTATAAGTCAGCCCCGGGTGGTGGCACTACAGATTATGCTATCGAGATCTTCCATGAAGCGTTGGAAGAGAAGAAATACACCTGCTTCCTTTCTGAAGGTACTTATCTCCCTATGATGTACATGCCGGATGCTATCCGTGCTACCATAGAACTGATGGAGGCTGATAAGAGCAAGATCTCCGTGCGCTCTTCCTATAACCTGGGCGCTATGAGCTTTTCTCCTAAGGAAATAGCAGCAGAGATCAAAAAGCATATCCCTGAGTTCACTATCAGTTATGAACCGGATTACCGTCAGCAGATAGCGGATGGATGGCCACAGAGTATTGATGATGAGCTGGCGCGCGCTGACTGGGGCTGGAAACCGGAGTATTGCCTGGAGAAGATGACAACAGATATGTTGAAGAACCTGGCTAAATAAGTCAATAAAGTATATAAAAAAACGCTTTCACTTTTGGTGAAAGCGTTTTTTTATATATCATAACTCTATTCCACAAAACCCACTGCCACGGTAGCATTGCTGAATTCATCCACCAGGATGAATGCACCATTGGCAGGATTTGCAGCATAAGGATCAGCGAAGATGGGCTGTGCCATTTTCAGCGTGATCTTACCTATATCGTTCAGTCCTAGTTCTTTTTTGTCTTCCAGGACCTTGTTGGACGTTACATCTATCACATGCTGTATGAGCTGTACTTTTGCTTTCACACGGTTAATACCATGCTGCAGCAGGTAAGTCTTGCCCGGCACCAGTTTCTGCTGGTCCATCCAGCATACCTGCGCAGATATTTCTTTCAGCAGGGCAGGAGGGTTTTCAGCTTTTGAAAGCATGCTGCCACGGCTGGTATCTATTTCATCTTCCAGGGTGATCACAACGCTTTCACGTGCTGCTGCAGTACTGAGCTGGGTATCGAATTTCTCTATAGTTTTGATCCTGCTTTTCTGTTGGGAAGGCAGGGAAATGATCTCGTCTCCCACGTTGAAATGACCACTGGCCACTTTACCTGCAAAACCACGGAAGTCATGGAATGCTTCAGTACGCGGACGGATCACTGACTGCACCGGGAAACGGGCTGGATGCTCGTTATCTGCATGGTCGAAAGTGATCTGTTCCAGGTATTCCAGCAGGGAATCTCCCTGGTACCAGGCAATTTTGGAAGAACGTGCTGCCACGTTTTCCCCATAAAGAGAGGAGATAGGAATGAATTTGATAGAAGGTGCCTTATAGCCGGCGCTGGTAAGCAACAGCTGGAAGTCTTCTACTATCTGGTTAAAGCGGGCCTCGCTGTATTCCACCAGGTCCATTTTGTTTACGCATATCACCAGGTGAGGAATGCGCAGCAGGCTGGCTATAAAGAAGTGACGGTAAGTCTGTTCTACGATACCTTTACGCGCATCTATCAGTATCAGAGATACCTGGGCGGTAGAAGCACCGGTCACCATGTTACGGGTATATTCAATATGCCCGGGGGTATCTGCAATGATATATTTGCGGGTAGGGGTAGAGAAATAGATATGTGCTACATCTATGGTAATGCCCTGCTCACGCTCAGCCACCAGGCCGTCTGTCAGCAGGGACAGGTCTGTAAAATCAAGTCCCTTACGTTTGCTGGCGGCGTGCAGCGCTTCCATTTTATCCTGGGGAATAGAATGGGTATCATACAGCAATCTGCCTATGAGCGTACTTTTTCCATCATCTACACTGCCGGAAGTGGTTATACGTAAAACCTCCATGTTATGTTTTTTGAGTAAAATAAATTAGAAATAACCTGCCTGTTTTCTTTTTTCCATTGCTGCTTCTGAGCGTTTATCATCAATACGGGCGCCTCTTTCAGATATCTTGGCCTCCAATATTTCAGAGATAATGTCTTCCAGCTTGTCAGCTTCTGAAATAACAGCAGCAGTACAGGTCATATCACCTACGGTGCGAAAGCGTACTTTCTGGCGGAAAGGCGTTTCATCTTCCGTGGTGTTCAGGAAAGGAGAGGCAGGCCAGTACATGCCATCCCTTTCAATGATCTCCCTTTCATGTGAAAAATAGATGGAAGGTATTTCCAGTTTTTCGCGACGTATATAGTTCCATACGTCCAGTTCTGTCCAGTTGGAGATAGGGAATACCCTTACATTCTCTCCAAGATGGATCTTACCGTTCAGCATGTCGAACATTTCAGGACGTTGCATTTTGGCGTTCCACTGACCAAACTCATCTCTCACAGAGAAAACCCTTTCTTTAGCACGGGCTTTTTCTTCATCACGGCGGGCGCCGCCTATGCAGGCATCAAATTTCAGTTCTTCGATAGCATCCAGGAGGGTAACAGTTTGCAGGGCATTTCTGCTGGCGTATTTACCAGTTTCTTCCTGAACTTTGCCCTGGTTGATGCTGTCCTGTACGTACCTTACTCTCAGGTCCAGACCAAGTGATTCTACCAGCCAGTCGCGGAACTGTATTGTTTCCGGGAAGTTATGGCCTGTATCAACATGCAGCAGGGGGAAGGGTACCTTTGCAGGGTAAAATGCCTTCTGTGCCAGGCGTACGATGGTGATAGAGTCTTTTCCTCCTGAAAACAGGATAGCCGGCCGCTCAAACTGAGCCGCGGTTTCACGTAAAATATAGATGGCCTCGTCTTCCAGTGCCTGCGGAAACTCCCACTGTATTTTATTGGTCATATATCTTGATTTATTGAAGTAGCCATTTCACTGTAGGCCACGCTAAAAATAATATTCCAGGTTGGTATTGTTTAGACTGCCGGAGCATTGTTTTGTTTACCCGTGCAGACCACATTCTTTTTTAGACAGCTCCCACCACCAGCGGCCGGCGCGGGGATGTTCTCCCGGTTCTACCGCTCTGGTACAGGGGGCGCATCCTATGCTGATAAAGCCCTGGTCGTGCAGTTTGTTATAAGGCACCCGTTGCTCTTTCAGATAACTGATCATCTGTTCATATGTCCAGTTGATCAGTGGATTGTATTTATAGAGCTGCCTGCTCTCATCCCATTCAAGGGCATGGAGCGACTGCCTGTTTTCAGATTGTTCTGCCCGCAGCCCGGTTATCCAGACCTTTACGCCCTGCAGGGCACGGTTCAAAGGCACCACTTTGCGTACATGACAACATTCCTTACGATTCTCTACAGAATCGTAGAAGCTGTTAGGCCCTTTTTCATACAGCAGTTTTTCTACTGCCGATGTTTCAGGGAAATAAACTTCAAAAGGTTTTTTGTACCGGGCCCGGGTGAGGTCCATTAAATCGTATGTTTCCTGGAACAGTCTGCCCGTATCCAGGGTAAATACTCTTATCGGTAAGCTGGCCCGCCAGATCATATCGGCTATTACCTGATCTTCCTGCCCGAAGGAAGTGGAGAAGGCCACGGCTCCGGGAAACTGTTCAGCAAGATATTGCATTGCAGCAGTTGCGTCGAGCCCTTCCAGTGCTGTACTTAACTTGTCCATGTAATGATTGTCGCTAGGCGATACTACAGGTCTGCAGGTTCGCAAACCATAGTGAACGCAATACTTCCTTTAATTTAAAACAGACAGCTTCTGCTGTATTTAAACAAAATTACATAAACTCTATAAAAAAGATAGACTTTTTTTAAGGGGAATGTATAGAATTGATTTTATATATGTAAATTAGTACTTTCTCAGGGAAATTTACAATTACATTTGGGGTTTATTAAAAGCAAAAATCGCTTCCGCCGCAGGTGAAAGCGATTTTGCAAACAGTCTTCTTGAAATTGTGAATGAATATGAAAGCAAATCACAATCCTGCGCCGTGGCGCTCAAAGAAACAAATACTTATATAGCAACATTCTTGGTCAGAATGTCCTTTAATGTCTTGTTTTCCAGTAATTTAAGTGTAGCGTCCCGGACCTTGCTCATTACGTCATGCAGTCCGCATACAGCCTCATCACGGCAATTATCACATTTTTCGTAATAGTTCAGGCTTACGCAGGGCAATAACGCAATAGCACCGTCCAACAGGCGGATGATCCGTGCCAGGGGTATTTCCTTTGGCGTTTTTAGCAGGTAATAGCCGCCGCCTTTTCCTTTTTTACTACCCAGAATGCCGGCATTTTTCAGTTCCAGCAGGATATTTTCCAGGAATTTGATAGAAATGTTCTTTTCCTGGGCAATCTCTGAGATCAGTACAGGGCCTTTGTCTGCATTTTCTGCAAGGTGTATGAGCGCGTGAAAAGCGTATTGAGTTTTTTTAGACAACATATTGAATGGTTTGCATCCCTCCCAGATGTTCAATAAAAACGGTGAAGATTATACAAATATAACGGCTTTTTGCGTCATACCCTATATCCTCATCGGCTCGTTATACCATCGTTACAGGCTCAGTACATCTTTCATGCTGAAAACGCCTTGTTTCCCTTTTATCCATTCAGCCGCAATGACAGCGCCGGAGGCAAACCCTTCACGGCTGTGTGCGGTATGGGTGATGGAAATATCGTCGATAGCTGAAGTATACGTGATAGTATGTGTGCCCGGAGCCGGATCTATACGCCTGGATATGATAGACAGCTGTTCTTCCGGAGCATCGCCTGTATTTACCCAGTCTTTTTTACGCTGTACCTTTTCCAGCACCTGTTCTGCCAGGGTGATAGCAGTACCGCTGGGAGCGTCTTTTTTCTGTGTATGATGGATCTCCTCCATCCACACATCATATTGTGGCTGGTTGCCCATCAGTTCTGCCAGGCGTTTGTTCACTTCAAAGAAGATATTCACGCCTACGCTGAAGTTACTGGCATAGAGGAAGGCCTGTTTTTTCTCCTGGCAGAGGGCCTGTACATCAGATAGTTTCTCCAGCCAGCCAGTGCTGCCGCAAACTACGGGCACATTGGCTTCAAAGCACTTGAGTATGTTATTATAGGCGGTTTCGGGTCCGGTAAATTCTATAGCTACATCTGCCTGTTGCAGGTGTTCTTTTTCCAGCAGGTGCTGGCTGCTGATGTCAACACGGTGAATGATCTCATGCCCTTTGGCAGTAGCGATCGCTTCTATGGCTTTACCCATTTTCCCGTAACCGATAAGCGCTATTTTCATAAATAATATATTGAGATACTGAAATCAGAGGAGAACCTTACCATTTATTGTTGCCTGTCATAGCCACTGGTGCAAAACCGGACTTTTTCTTCCCGCCCAGGTTTACACGGATGCTGAGGCCCAGTGCCCTGTTATCTATGACTGTGGGAACTATTTTCATGCTGAGATCGTCAGACATGTCAAAGTTCTTGAGGTGGGCAAATACGGTAGCGTCTATTATATTGAGGCCGTAGGCCAGTACAAAGACCAGGACGGAGTAATCCACATATTCACGGTATGCGTCCCTCAGTACTTTAAGGGAGTTGTCACTGTAAAGCCCTACATAGTCGTCTACAGTATCCGCGTTACCATCCATACGTATGCGGTAAGCATTCCGGAAAGTACGGTAGTTATCCATATTGATAATGAAAGTACCTGTGGTGATGCCCAGGGCGGCATATACCAGGGGTATCTTCCAGTATTCGCGGTTATAGGCCTGACCCAGACCGGGTAGTACGGCAGAATAGAAGGCAGCCTTTCTGGGGCTGTGTATGGGTTTAACAATAAGGGGTTGTGTAGAATCCTTTTTAATGAAAAGTTGTGCGCTGTCTTTCCGGTTATCCGGTTGTTGCCTGCGTAATGCTTTTGTCTGTGCGCTATCCGTACCTTCCTGTGCATACAGGACAGCAGGAAGCAGGCATAATGCCGGCATCACCAGGAAACAAATGCGCAATAAGAGAGAAAGTATATTCCCGGACTTTTTAGCCACCGTATAAGTCTATTTTTTCCAGTATGCTATCCAGTTCTTCATCAGAATAGAACTCGATTGTAACGCTACCTTTTCCGTTTTTGTTTCTGTCCAGTTTTACTTTGGTAGAAAAGTGGCTGGCCAGGTTGTCTTCTATTTTCTGGTATGCGGGCGGCAGATTGCTCTTCACCGGCTTTTTAACATTCCCCTTTTCAATATGTGTGGTCTTGCGTACCAGCTCTTCCGTTTGTCTTACAGAGAGGCCGTTCTGCATGATCTCATTAAAGATAAAGAGTTGCTTCTCCACATTTTCAACAGCAATCAGTGCCCTGGCATGCCCCATGCTTATTTGTCCGTTCCTTACGGCTACCTGGATATCAGGAGGCAGTTTGAGGAGGCGGATATAGTTGGTAACGGTGCTTCTTTCTTTGCCCATGCGGTCTGCTACCTGTTCCTGGGTCAGTACGCACTCATCCATGAGGCGTTTGTAGCTGAGACCTATTTCTATTGCATTCAGATTTTCGCGCTGCAGGTTTTCCAGCAGTGCCAGTTCCAGCAGTTCCTGGTCGTTTGCCTGGCGGATATACGCTGGTATATCTTTCAGACCGGCCATCCGGCTGGCGCGTAAACGCCTTTCACCGGCTATCAGCTGGTACTTTTTGGGACCCACCTTCGACACCGTAATAGGTTGTATTACGTCGTGCAGGGAGATGGACATACTCAATTCCTGTAAAGCTTTCTCATCAAAGTCCCTTCGCGGCTGCTTCGGATTCACTTCTATCTGGTCAAGCGGAATACGCTCAATACCAGTAGCCTGTGCTACCACCTGTTCTCCAAGAGCACTGGTAGTCTGTTTCAGGTCAGTATCAATATTTTGCAGCAGCGAGCGGATACCTTTACCCAGCGCCTCTTTCTTGTTAGGATTGCCCTTACTCTGATTGCTCATTGTCAATTGCTAGTATTTTATCTTCCAGGTTAATACGTGTAAAATTGTTTTTCTGCAGTATTTCTTTGGCCAGGTTCAGGTAGTTAATGGCGCCGGTGCTGGCAGCATCGTACATGATAACTGATTTACCGAAGCTGGGGGCTTCGCCCAGTTTGGTATTACGGTGAATGATGGTATTGAACACGCTTTCTTCAAAGTGTTGTTTCACCTCGTCCACTACCTGGTTACTGAGGCGCAGACGGCCATCGTACATTGTCATGAGAATACCCTCAATGGCCAGGTTGGTGTTCAGCCGGCTCTGTACGATCTTTATGGTATTCAACAGTTTACCCAAACCTTCCAGCGCAAAGAACTCACACTGCACAGGGATGATCACTGAATCTGACGCCACAAGGGCATTTACGGTGATCAGGCCCAGGGAAGGAGAGCAATCTACTATTACGAAATCATAATCATCTTTAACGGCATCTATTACCTGCTTCATTACCTGTTCCCTGTTAGGATGGTTAATGAGCTCCAGTTCTGCACCTACCAGATCAATATGGGAAGGCAGTACTTTCAGGTTAGGGGTGTCCGACTCCAGGATCACGTCCCTGGCCTGGCCATCATTGACCATACAGTCGTACAAGCTCTGCTGTATATTACGCAGATCAAAACCCAAACCGGTGGTACTGTTGGCCTGCGGGTCCGCATCAACCAGCAACGTTTTATACTCCAGGACAGCCAGGCTGCTTGCCAGGTTAATAGCACTGGTAGTTTTTCCTACCCCACCTTTCTGATTAGCGATTGCAATTACTCTTGCCATTTTTGATTAGGTATTTCTTAGGTTTTACTATAGGATAATAAATCGGCCATGGAAAAAGAACGGATTTCCGTTCCACCATATTGTAATAAACACTTTACTATAGATCTACACTGCTTCCTATTGCCGGCAGCAATAATTCCAGACCTGCGTCCGCAAATTGCTGTTTTGTTTTCTCCTTATCAATCTTGATATACCCAAAGGTATCATAGTGAACACCTACAATTTTACGGCATGCAATGAATTCTGCTGCAACGATCGCATCGTCCGCTCCCATTGTGAAATTATCCCCAATAGGCAAAATTGCAAAATCCAGTTTTGCCCAGCGGGGTATCAGCTGCATATCCAGTGTCAGGGCAGTGTCTCCGGCAAAGTAAAAATTGCCTTCCTCTGTCGTGAACAGGAAACCCATAGGGTTGCCGCCGTAAGAACCGTCGGAAAAACCACTGGAATGATGTGCGGTAACACATTTAACCGTACCGAAATCAAACTGCCACTTTCCTCCTGTATTCATGGGATGGACCTTTTCAAGCCCCTGCCTCCCCGCCCAGGCCGTTACCTCAAATGCCCCCACAATGGTAGCATTGGTTCTCCGCGCCAGGGTCACCAGGTCTGCCACATGATCATCGTGCCCATGGGAAACGAATATATAATCAGCCTCTATCTTATTGATATCTATCGCCTTAGCCAGCTCGTTGTGTGTAATGAAAGGGTCAAAAACAATCTTCCTTCCCCTGATCTCCACTGCAAAGCTTGAATGTCCGTAATAGGTAAGTTTCATAATGCCTGATGCCTTTATAAAATAATCTATACTGATCCAAGTGTACAAAAGTACAACGATTAGGGAATAATAAACGGGGCCTATATATTTATTTATTCACAACAGCTGAATAATTCAATTGTTAATTTATTCATTATTAAATACTTAATAAAATTTGTTAAAGTAAATGAAAAATCTCGCTGTCCTTACAATATATACCCCTGCTAATCGTCATAACATAATGCTACCTCCGGTCCTAAAAAAACGGGGGCTCTGGAAAGGGTAGGTTATTTTTGCAACGGATAAACATAAAAGATGCGCTCTGGATTTAATACGATTATTCTGTTAGTAGTTTTGGTTTTACTGGACGTCTATGTCTTCATGGCCGTTAAAGCAATAGTAGGAGGCTCTTCCACCAGGCTGCGCAGTATAATATACGGGGTGTACTGGGGTATGTCTGCCCTGGTATTGCTCTCCATTACCCTTCTTCCTTTTACCAACTGGGATTTCCTGCCTCCCGTCGTAAAACCCTACCTGCGGGCTATGCTTATCGGCATCGTCGTAGCCAAGCTGCTGGTAGCTGTCTTCCTGCTACTGGACGATCTCCGGCGGGCAATACAATGGATCATCCTGAAGTTTTCCAAAGGCTCTGCTGCCACCCTGCCGGCAGAAGGCATTTCCCGCTCCCGCTTTCTTTCCCAGCTAGGGCTTATTGCGGGTGGCGGCCTGTTTGCCACACTGGTATACGGCTTTTCCAACAAGTATAACTACCGGATCCATAAACTGAAACTGGCATTTAAAAACCTGCCCCCGGCCTTTAAAGGATTACGTATTGTACAGATCTCCGATGTACATTCCGGCAGCTTCAATAACAAAGAGGCTGTACAGAAAGGCATTGAGATGATAAAAGCCCAGAAACCGGATGTTATCTTCTTTACGGGCGACCTGGTAAATAACCTGTCTGCCGAAATGGACGGGTATATGGAGGTCTTTAACAAAGTACAGGCCCCCATGGGAGTTTATTCCACCCTGGGTAACCATGATTACGGAGATTATGTGGAATGGGAAGACAGGGATATACACGGATACAGCAAAAAAAGGAACGATAACCTGGACAGGCTGAAACAGATCCATGGAGAACTGGGTTGGCGCCTGCTTATGAATGAACATGTGACCCTGGAAAGGGAAGGACAGCAGATAGGGATCCTGGGCATTGAGAACTGGAGCGCCATGAGCCGCTTCCCTAAATACGGCGATATGAAAAAAGCCTATGCCGGCGCTGCACACCTGCCCTTTAAGATCTTACTCTCTCACGATCCCACCCATTGGGACGCCCAGGTAAGACCGGAATACCCGGATATTGACCTCACCCTGGCCGGCCATACTCACGGCATGCAGTTTGGCGTGGAAATACCCGGATTCAGGTGGAGCCCCGCCCGCTTTGTATATAAAGAATGGGCCGGGTTGTACAAAGAAGGAGATCAACGCCTGTATGTGAACCGCGGCTTCGGCTTTTTAGGTTACCCTGGAAGGGTAGGGATACTGCCGGAGATCACCGTAATAGATCTGGTATAACATTATTTCCCTTCAACTCCACCTTTCAAGCATGTTTAAAGCATGTTTAAAGCACCTCTTAAGCACCTTTCAAGCATGTTTGAAGCATGTTTAAAGCATGTTTAATGTATGTATTGCGGTAGCTATTCTGCCCCTATACACTACCAGGAACCAGGTTATTATTAAACATGAACTATTTAACCTATCTTGCGGCTTGTTAAATGCTTCGCGCATGCGCCGCTGCTTATCTCTTATTTTATTTCTGTTTTGTAGTCAGGCTGTTATGAGCCAGTCCCTTGCCGACCTGGAGAAACAACTGGACTCACTGCTCAGGAAACAGGAAAAAAGTGAATTTGTTATAGGCCTCGGATATGGTAACAATCCAGCCTATGGCGATAAAAAAGTGAACTATGAAGTGCCGGTTGTGATGAAAACCTTCATCGCTCCGACAGTCTCCTATTACCATAAAACCGGCCTTTTTGCCAACGTCAGCGGATATTATCTTTTTGGTGCCAATGGTACCCCCTGGTTTGAATGGGACCTTACCGCCGGTTATGACTATTCCAGGAATAAGAAATTCCTCACAGGCATCTCCTATACAAAATACATCTTTGCCGATTCTGCAGACGTTCCGGTAACACCCATCAATAACGAGCTGTTTGCCTACTTCTACTACCGCGACTGGTGGTTACAGCCCGGCATCAGCCTTGACCTGGGCTGGGGCAGTGCAGAGGAAAGAGATGGCCCCGGACCACTCACACGCACTATTCATGGTACCGATTTCAACGTGGTAGCCGCTGTTCGCCATCCTTTTATTTTCATGGATGTACTGAAAGCAGATGATGCTGTCCTGCTTACACCGTCCTTCGGACTTACCATGGGAACCGCCAACTACTACAGCAACCTGAAAGCCTTTCAGTATGCTTCCCGCTCACCTATGATCAAATCATTTCACGATAACTTCAGCAATATAGAAGACCTGGTCCTGCCACCCAGTAATCAGACCAAAACCGGTTTTGAATTCCGTGCGCTGGATTTCACTCTCAGCCTATCCTATGTTTTCGGCAAGATCACCTTATCTCCCTCCTATACCGTTTTCAAGCCTTTCCAGGGAGAAGATAAAAGCCTGGTAGGATATTTTACCGCACGTATAGGCGTTACCTTAAAATAATTTCCTTTCCTGACACGTTAATAAATTTTCTCTTCTGTTACATGCACTTAATCATGTATTATTGATTTTTAGCATAGAATTTGTTAAAATGGGGGATAGGGGATATATGACCGGAAACCGTCAGTATATAAGACCTGACCGAAAAACCTTTAAATCAAACATTACTTAATCCTTTGACAAAACACAGCAACATGAAAAAACTGTTTCTTGCAATTGCAGTATGCTGCATCACTGCATCTACAACTGTTAATGCCCAAAGCAATTTCCTGAGATTTGGTATTAAAGGAGGTGCAAACCTCGGTAAACTGGATGGTAAAGGCTATAAAGACGGTTTTAACCTGGGCTATCACCTGGGTGGCTTTGCACAGGTAAACCTCACCAAAGGCTTCGGCGTACAGGGTGAGCTGATCTTCTCTTCAAGCACCGTAAAAACTACCAGCGATTTCAGCGATGTATACGATCCTGAAAATCTGAATGATCCTTCTAATGACAACAAGAAAGTAAAACTGAATTACCTGAGCATCCCGCTGCTGGCAAACATTTCTTTAGGCAGCCCACGCGTGAAACTGCAGGTAGGTCCTCAGTTCAGTGCACTGGTAAGCAACAAGAACGTTTTCAAAGGTGCTGACGATGCTTTCCACGGCGGCGATGTATCCGGTGTGGCCGGCCTATGGCTGCAGCTGCCTATCATCAATATCAGCGCCCGTTATATCATCGGCTTTACCGACGTGAAGAACGTGAGTGATGTGACCGATAAAGGCAACTGGAAAAACCAGAGCATCCAGCTGGGTGTTGGTGTTACCCTGTAAGACAGATACATAATCAAACAATATTAAAAAGTCGCCTCGTTAAATAACAAGGCGACTTTTTTAATTTAGCTTTACCCTTTCATGTGGCACTAAACTTGACAATATACCGTGCATATATAATTATATGGAAAGCAGTCCGCTGGCCTGACAATTTGGCGCTTTCCTGAACAAACAACGCAGATGAATAGATTCTATTTAACAAATTCGGAAGAAGAAATGGAGTTCATGCCTATTATCCCCCTGAATGAGGACGGAGAAGGGCAGGAAGAAGATAAAATACCTGATGAACTGGCCTTGTTACCACTTAGAAATACTGTACTCTTTCCTGGTGTGGTATTACCTATTACTGTTGGCAGGGATAAATCCATAAAAGCTGTAAACGATGCCTATAAAGGAGATAAGCTGATAGGTGTGGTTGCACAGAAAGATAGCACAATAGAAGATCCGGAAGTACTGGATCTGGCCAGTGTTGGTACTGTGGCGCGTATTGTCAAGCTGATTAAAATGCCTGACGGAGGTACTACCATCATTATACAGGGACGTAAGAGATTCAGGATAGAGGAAATTGTGACTGAAGATCCCTATTTCAAAGCTAAGATAGAGATCATGCACGATGAAATAGTGACGGATGATCCTGAGTTTGACGCATATATCTCCTCCATTAAAGATCTGGCTGGCCAGATCATCCAGCTATCACCCAACCTGCCCTCAGAAGCAAGCATCATCCTCAAAAATATTGAGAATGAATCTTTCCTGGTGCACTTCGTGTCTTCCAACCTGAACTGTGATCTGAAAGATAAACAGCAGCTGCTGGAAATCAATAACCTCCGTACCCGTGCAGAGCTCCTCCTGAAACTTCTGCAGGTAGAACTGCAGCTGGCAGAACTGAAGAACAAGATCACCAACAAAACCAAGGCAGACCTGGACAAACAGCAGCGGGAATACTTCCTGCAGCAACAGCTGAAGTCTATTAAAGAAGAACTGGGTGGCGATACGAACGACAGAGAAGTAAAAGAACTGCAACGCAAGGCAGAGAAGAAACAGTGGACAGAAGCAGCCGCAGAGCTGTTCCGCAAAGGAGTGGAAAAGCTGGAGCGTATGCACCCCAGCACACCGGATTATTCAGTGGTATATAACCACCTGGACCTTATGCTGGACCTGCCCTGGAAGGAATATACGGAAGACAGCTACGACCTGAAAAAGGCTAAAAAAATCCTGGATAATGACCATTACGGAATGGACAAGATCAAGGAAAGGATACTGGAATACCTGGCAGTACTGAAACTGAAAGGAGACATGAAGTCGCCTATACTCTGTTTTGTAGGCCCTCCGGGTATCGGTAAAACTTCCCTGGGCCGTTCCATCGCCAGTGCTATCGGACGTAAATACGTTCGCCTGAGCCTTGGCGGCCTGCATGACGAAAGCGAGATCCGCGGTCACCGTAAAACATATATCGGCGCTATGCCCGGCCGTATCCTGCAGTCCATCCGTAAGATAAAGACCTCTAACCCGGTAATGATCCTGGACGAGATAGACAAGCTGGGCAACGACCATCGCGGAGACCCTAGTTCAGCTATGCTGGAAGTACTCGACCCTGAACAGAACGGCACTTTCTATGACAACTACCTGGAGCTGGAGTATGACCTGAGCAAGGTATTATTCATAGCTACGGCCAATAATATCAATGCTATTCCCCCTGCTCTGAAAGACCGCCTGGAGATCATCGACCTCAGCGGATATTCAATAGAAGAGAAAGTAGAAATAGCCAAACGTCACCTGGTCCCCAAACAGAAAGACGCACACGGCCTGAAATCGCTCAAAATGCGTATCAGCAACAGTGTACTGGACAGGATCATACAGGATTATACCCGTGAAAGCGGGGTACGTGAGCTGGACAGACAGCTGGCATCCATTATGCGCTCCATTGCCAAAGATGTGGCGCTGGAAGAAGAAGTACCGGATACGCTGACGGAAGAGCATGTGGAAGAAATACTGGGTAAACCGCGTTACTCCAACGAGATCTATAAAGTGGGCAATCCTGCCGGCGTAGCCGTGGGACTGGCCTGGACATATGTAGGAGGAGACATCCTCTTTATAGAAAGCAGCCTGAGTGAAGGTAAAGGAGAACTGAAGCTGACGGGCAACCTGGGCAATGTCATGAAAGAATCTGCCAGTACGGCACTGAGCTATATCCAGGCCAATGCAAAAGACCTGAAAATAGATCCTAAGTTATTGTCACACCGGAACATCCATATCCACGTACCGGAAGGTGCAGTGCCTAAAGATGGCCCAAGTGCCGGTATCACCATGCTTACAGCCCTGACCTCAGCATTTACAGGCAGGAAAGTAAGATCTTACCTGGCTATGACGGGCGAGATCACCCTGCGCGGACAGGTACTGCCCGTAGGAGGGATCAAGGAAAAAATACTGGCTGCCAAAAGGGCGGGTATCAAAGAAATTATCCTCTGCTGGCAGAATGAAAAAGATATCAAAGAGATCAACCCTGACTATATTAAAGGATTAAAGTTCCATTTTGTAAAAGAAATGAACCAAGTGATCGATATAGCGTTATTAAAGAAGTAACATTCCCATGCCGGTTCTGACAGTTGTGTCCGGCTGTGGATATTAATGTTGATTGTTTTAAGGGTTCAATAAAGCCATTCTGCTGATCACGGAATGGCTTTATTGTTTATTATTAGTTAGTTTTATGCTTCCTATGAGGAAGAATTGTATACTATTCCTATGCCTCTGTATATCTGTACAGACAACCGTAGCCCAGGTCCTGGGCGGCAAAAATGTCTTTTCTTTCCTTGATCTGCCCGTTTCCCCGCAAATTTCAGCCCTCGGAGGAGTGAATGTCAGCTCACAACAGCATGATATTGCCCTCTCTGCACTGAATCCTGCACTATTAAGGGAAACAATGCACCAGCATCTGCAGGTCAATTATACCGGTTACTTCTCTGATGTGAAATATGCCCATTGCCTGTTCGGGTATCATCTTGATAGATTGAATACCACCCTGGCCGGCAGTGTGCAGTATATAGACTATGGCAGCGTTACCCAAACAGATGCTGCAGGTAATATCCAGGGTACTTTTCGTCCCCGGGACATGGCCTGGCAACTGACGGCTTCCCGCCGCTACCTGGAAAGATGGCATTATGGTATCAGCCTGCAGTTTATACAATCTGCCTACCAGCAATATAAAGCCAACGGGCTGGCCGTACATTTCGGGTTAACCTACCAGGATACGTCCCGGCACTGGCAGGCAGGACTGGTAGCGCGTAATATGGGTGCCCAGTTCAGAACATATACCGCCGGTAACCAGGAGCCCCTGCCTTTTGATCTCCAGGTTGGCGTGTCTAAAAAACTCAATAAGATACCGCTGGAATTATCGGCCACCCTGCATCATATTTACCAGTTTGATATCCGTTATGCTGACCCCGATTTCCAGGAAGGCGGCATTATCACCGATGGAGATACGCTTGCTATCGGCAATACGACTGATAAGATCTTCCGGCATTTTGTGCTGGCTGCGCAGTGGGAAATAGGGAAATATGTACAGCTGACAGCTTCGTATAACCATCTGAGACGGCAGGAACTGGGCTTATCGCAACAAAAAGGATTAAGTGGTTTTTCCGGTGGAGTAGGGGTGATTACCCGTAAGTTGCAGATCAGGTACGCGCGTTCCTGGTATCAGCGCAGTGAGGCATTGAACCAGCTGGGATTGAATGTACCGTTGAAGGAATGGAGCTTTTAAAAGAAAGGAGGCTGAAAGCCCCCTTATAAATTATTATGCTTCTGTCAATTGTCTTTTATACAGCTGGATGGTATTTTCCAATCCGAAGTACAGTGCGTCGCATACCAGCGCATGCCCGATAGATACTTCTTTCAGCTGGGGAATATGCAGCTTGAAGAAACGGAGGTTATCCAGGTTCAGATCATGTCCGGCATTAATGTCCAGGCCAGCGGCGGTAGCTGCACGGGCAGTGTTCTTATAGTCGTTGAACAGCTGCAGGTTCTGCGGCTGCGTACGTGCCCTGGCATATTCTTCCGCATAAGGACCGGTATATAACTCAATACGGTCAGCACCAGCGGTTTTGGCGGCTTCTACCTTATCTGGTTCTGCATTCAGGAAAATAGATACGCGGATGCCGTTCGCTTTCAGGGTGCCTATCACTTCTTTCAGGAAAGACTGGTTTTGAACGGTATCCCATCCGGTATTGGAGGTAATAGCGCCGGGAGGGTCCGGTACCAGGGTACATTGGTGAGGTTTTACTGCCAGCACCAGGTCCATGAAATCTTTCGAGGGATAGCCTTCAATGTTAAATTCTGTCTTTACCAGCGGTTTGAGGTCTCTTACATCCTGGTAGCGGATATGACGCTCATCCGGTCTTGGATGTACGGTGATCCCGTCAGCGCCGAAACGTTCGCAATCTTCTGCTACTTTCAGTATATCCGGCAGGTTGCCGCCCCGCGCGTTGCGCAGTGTGGCAAACTTGTTAATGTTTACGCTTAGCTTGGTCATGCTGCAAAATTAAGGGAAAATTTTCCTTTGCTTTCAGTCAGTCGCAGGCCAAATCCCATCATTAAAAAAATTAGTCGCGCGCAGCGCAAAAAAAACGGATACACTATCAGGCCGCATAAAAAAAGCTTTCGCCCTTTTGAGACGAAAGCTTTTTAATGAGAGCGTTTTTAACCTGCAGCTAGTAACAGGTAAAACCACAATATTAGTACCTGTAGTAATCAGGTTTGTAAGGTCCTTCAGCAGGAATGTTCAGGTATTCAGACTGCGCTGGTGTCAGCACATCCAGCTCCACACCAATCTTCTTCAGGTGCAGGCGTGCTACTTTCTCATCCAGGTGTTTAGGCAGCACATATACCTTGTTCTCATAGTTACCTGCGTTAGTCCACAGTTCCAGCTGAGCCAGTGTCTGGTTGGTGAAAGAGTTGCTCATTACGAAAGATGGGTGGCCGGTAGCGCAACCCAGGTTCACCAGGCGGCCTTCAGCCAGCAGGATGATATCTTTACCGTCGATAGTGTATTTATCTACCTGAGGTTTGATCTCAACTTTCGTATTGCCGTAATTCTTATTCAGCCATGCAACGTCTATCTCAATATCAAAGTGGCCGATATTGGAAACGATACATTTATCTTTCATTAATTTGAAATGATCTCCGTTGATGATGTCACGGCAACCGGTAGTGGTTACAATGATATCAGCTTCCTTCACGGCATCAGTCATTTTCTTTACTTCATAGCCTTCCATTGCAGCCTGCAGGGCGCAGATAGGATCTATTTCAGTAACTATTACGCGGGCGCCTGCACCTCTCAGAGACTCGGCAGAACCTTTACCCACATCACCAAAACCGGCAACAACTGCAACTTTACCTGCAATCATCACGTCTGTAGCACGACGGATAGCATCTACACAGGACTCACGGCAACCGTATTTATTATCGAATTTGGATTTGGTAACAGAGTCATTGATGTTGATAGCAGGAATAGGCAAAGTACCTTTCTGCATACGCTCATACAGACGGTGTACACCGGTAGTGGTTTCTTCACTCAGGCCTTTCACATGCTGGATCAGCTCAGGATATTTATCAAATACCATGTTGGTCAGGTCACCACCATCATCCAGGATCATGTTCAGCGGACGGTCCTGGCTGCCAAAAAACAGGGTCTGCTCAATGCACCAGTCAAAATCTTTCTCATTCAGGCCTTTCCAGGCAAATACAGGAACACCTGCAGCAGCAACCGCAGCAGCAGCATGGTCCTGAGTAGAAAAGATATTGCAGGAGCTCCAGCGTACCTCAGCACCCAGGTGTACCAGGGTCTCGATCAATACAGCAGTCTGGATGGTCATATGTAAACAACCCGCTATACGGGCGCCCTGTAAAGGCTTGGTATTACCATATTCTTCCCTGAGGGACATCAATCCCGGCATTTCAGCTTCTGCGAGTTCAATTTCTTTACGTCCCCACTCGGCCAGAGACATATCCTTTACCTTGTAGGCAAGGTTAAAGTCAATGTTGGAATTAGCTATTGTAGACATTTTAACTTGTTTTGTGCAAATCTAGCTTTATTTTATGGGTTATAACTATACGTTTGTTCTTTTTTTCTTCCCGATAACAGAACATTTGTAATCCACCCTTTATCCACAAACTCCGCGTTGTAACATCTTCTTCATAAAAAAATAATGTTTTTCCCGTCAAAAATGTGGATAACTAAAACATTGATAAATACACATTAAACGCTGTTATCCACATAGAAACCCCTGACATATTAACAAATCATATAAAATATTTTGCATAAATATGGAAATATGAATATGTTTGTATTTCGTATATATATGTATTGTCCTTATTTTATTCAGGATAATACCGGGTGGTTCTAACTGCTGCTGTGAATTGTTTGATAAACGGAGAACCCCCAGGGTAAACCGGTGCCGTCATATAATCCCATAGCTCAACAGTGACCATAAACGTTTTTAGATGGATAATACAACGTTACACGCTTTACTATGTTCAAAATTCCCAATCCTATGACATGCCGCATTTCAGCATTGTTCGTCAGAAAGCAGTATGCCCTTTACGGGATTATGTTGTTGCTTCTGATATGTGGCAAGGTAAACGCGCAGACAGTTAAAGCTGTTATCAATCCCACCGGAGGAACCAGTGCTGCAACAGACCTGAAGATCGAGGTATTGAGCGATGGCGGTATCAAGGTGACAAGGAAAGGATTGCTTGAAAGCTATATAAGGACAGACAGCTCCCAGGGTATGAGGTCATATTTCGATTTCAGAAATACCGATTACCTGACAGGAGCCAGCCTGAAATCTCCTTCCGTATGTTACATTTCCCCTGTAGCCGGTTCAGGTACCACCGCAGATCCGTATACTGTACAGATAGTAGGTACCATCCTCGATAAATACAAGAACTATCCTACCGGGCAAACCGGTACCGTTACCACTATTATCAGTTATGTACAGGGCAATAACTACTTTTTCCTGGATTACATCCTGCATTTGCCCAGTACCAGCTATAAAACAAGCGCCCTGTTCTATTTGTCAGAACAGGCGGTAATGGGCATGATCCCCGGTGGCAACCCTGACGATGCCAGTACCTGCGCTTATGGTTTTGTAAACGCAGATTCTACCACCGTAGGTATATACAGGGATGCTTCCTGCTCATCTACCCCTGATGCACCACGCAGCCATGTGTACCGTACTGCTAAAAGACTCAGCTCCTTCGAGGTGTCCGTACCCGGTCACCGTTTCTATATTAATGATGACGGTAACTTCCCATACAATACTGTAGCTAACGGTATAGACGGCAATGCCCGCTCTATGGGTATTATGCGTCATATGGGAGGCATGTTTGAAGACCTGGTGGCGCCTGCTCCCTATAACTTCAAAACCTTCCGCGTATTGTCAGGTTACGGTACTTCCATGACCGAGTTTGACAACATTGCAGCTGTGAATGACTCTATTCCTGTTGCCGGTTTTGCACCTGTTACCGTTGCATTCAGCAGCGCTACCCTGTCAGGCAATGAAGGCAGCGCCGCCGATGGTGAAAAGCCTGCTTCAGGGCTGACTCTGAATGTATCCGGCGGTAAACTGAATGCGCCGGTATATGTCCTGCTGGAATATGATCCTACATATCCTTATTATTCTCACCCTGCAGTAGAAGGAACAGACTTCAAACTGCCACAGACGGCAGTACTGATCCCCGCGGGCGATTATTCCGGTAGCGGTAAGACCGTTGCCATTCCCAACCTGCATGTGATAGGGAACGATCAGTTACAATACAGCCGTTCCCTCAGACTGAAACTCATATCTACCTGTACATCCCTGATGAGTATTTCAGGTATCTCTGAATGTGATTATACCATTGTGGATGATGAAGCCCGCTCGCTTGTAATGGTTACAGACAGCGCTTCACTTTATGAGGGTAATTTCACAAAAGCCAGGATCAACCTGGCTTCCGGCATTACATGCCCTGAAGATATTGTGCTCACTTTTTCAAGACTGGCTACATCCACTGCAGGAGATACTGATTATATCGTACCTGCTACTGTGACCATCCCGGCCAATACCCTCACCACAGGCGATTTCATAGTAACTGCCAAAACAGATAAATGCCTGGAAAATACTGAGAAACTGACCCTGAAATTCCTGGGTACTATGTTAGGTATCCCCGTTACAGGACAGAAGGACATTAATATAATGGACAGCACCTACCTGAATCCCAATTATTCAAAGATTCTCGTAGACTGTGTCTCGCCTTCCAGCACACTACCCATCCCGGAGGGATATGGTGGTTATCTCAGCATGCATTTACCCCCGGGAGTAACTACCGAGGTGCCAATAGCCCTGACTCCGCAGGCAGACGATTCTACCGCATGGGTAGATCTTGATTATACGCTGGATACTTACAGTGGCATTAATTATAGCATTCCGGCTGGCAGCACTTCCTCTCTTATCCGTTTCAGCACAGCGGCAGACGCGCTGCTGGAAGGGCCTGTAGATGAAGGTATCAAACTGACTGTAATAGGTGTTGATAATGTAGGTGGCGGCCGTGTTTACCGTTTCTGGGGACCAGCACTGTCTATCAGGGATATGGATTACGACCCCAACATGAAAGTGGTGGTTACCGCAACTCCGAATCCTATCACTGAAGGAGACGCCGGTACTACTGTGAACGTAGCCCTGCCTAACGGTATCAAAACCAATTATGCGATATCAGTAGCCATTTCAAGAGGTCTTAGTTCCAAAGCAACAAGCGCAGATCTTGTAAGCGCATTGCCGGCATCAGTTAATATCGCTAAAAATGCTAAGTCTGTTAACTTCCCTTCTAAAGTACAGGCTAAATCAGACAATATCCTGGAAACAGACGAAAGTCTCTGGATAGTAGCTTCACCAACCGGTTTTGCGAAAGACTCCGGCCTGGTTACCATAAAAGATGCAACAGGCGATGTTGCCGGAAATAAAAATGTAAAAGTTGAACTGCTGACCACCACACTGAAAGAAGGTACCAGCAGCGCAATAAAGATCAGCCTTAACACCACAGGCGTTGTGGCTGAAGAGCCTATCAATATTACCCTGTCACGTGATGCTGCTTCAGTTGCCGCAGCTACAGATTATGCTGCCGGTCCAACTATCACATTACCTGCAGGTAACAATAGCTACACTATTAACAACGCTTTCACAGCGGTGACCGACAATATCCTGGAAGGGGATGAGGCCTTTACGCTCAACAGCTCCTCTACTACTATTACAGGTCTCAGCATTAACAGCATCAGCGGTGTGATCCAGGATGCTACAGGCGATAATGCGGCCAATAAACAGATAACAGTAGTACCAAGTCACACCCAGATGGATGAAGGCGGCACAGGTTACTCTTTCTCATTCAATCTGCCTGCCGGCATTACTACAGAAGTTCCTATAGTGATCACGCCTGATGTGATTGCAGGTTCTACTGCTTCTGCTGCAGATTTTACACTGGAAACATCTCCGCTCACCCTGAGCAGTGGTAACAGCGTATCATCTAACGTTACCATTACAGAAGATAATATTTTAGAAGGCGATGAGAACCTGATCCTGGGCGGCACAGCTACTTCAGCTGTCTTAACAGGACTGCAGGTAAATCCCGGCTCTGTGATCATAAAGGATAAAGTGGTAATACCTGAACTGGAAGTTACTACAGACCGTACAGATATCACAGAAGGAGGAACAGGCGCTTACATCACTATTAGCTTACCAGGTGGCATTGTGCCTTCTACCCCGGTAAATGTAACTCTCAGCAGGGGAAATAGTTCCCAGGCTACAGCAGGATTTTCCGGCCTTCCACAAACAGTATCCCTGAGCGGTAATTCAGTGACCATCCCGGTACCGGTATCTGCTTTAATCGATGGTATCCTGGATGATAATGAGACTTTGGTGATCGTTGCCCAGGCGCCAGGTTATACAGGAGATTCTCTTACACTGAATATGCTGGATGCAACCGGTAGCGATCCTGCCAACAGGAAGATCACTTTTACACCAGAACCGGCCAGCCAGGGTACACATGTAATGGAAGGTAATAACATTACCGTCCGCGCCAGCTTCCCTGCAGGTATCCGTCCATTCAGCACCGTAACGGTTTCTGCTTCTGCCAGTGTGCTTTCTCAGGCAACTACTGCAGATTATTCCGGTTTGCCGGCACTGGTAGCAATTAATCCTGCTACAGGATATGGAGATTTCACCATCAGCGCGCTGACAGACAATATTGTTGAAAGCAGTGAGCTGCTGAGAATAACAGGCACCAGCGACATGGCCTCCGCTACAGTAGATAGTCTTGATCTGTTTATTGACGATGCTACCACCGGCGGTTCCATACAGATGGTATACGATTCTTCTGCTGTTTATAAGACCCGCTTCAGAATGGTAACAATAGGGTTCAGCAATCCTTCACTGATCGCTGCTACACCTATCTCCCTCGATATTTCAGTAGATCCTTCTTCAACAGCAGACCTTACTAACTATAGTGGTATTCCTGCAACAGTAACAATACCAAAAGATAGTAACCACATTACTTTATGGCTGAAAATCGGTAACAACTACAAAATAGAAGGTCCTACAGTTTTACAGTTCAATGCCAGCGCAACAGGATATACAGTAGATGCCGTTGCACCGCTTACAGTGCTGGACCTTACCGGCGCAGCTGTAACTGTTGAAAGAGTGAAAGATGCTGCAGAACCATCCACCGATGGTGCATTTAAGATCAAACTGCCGGCAGTATCCACTTCAGATGTAGTGGTTACCTATAATACAATATACAGCAGCACCAACATACAGGCGCTGGCCAAAACAGCAGTGGTGCCTGCAGGTGCAACTGAGTTAACAGTGCCGGTACTGATCAAGGATGACCAGATACTCCAGGGTGACCTGCTGCTGTCTATCGTACTCAATAAAGCGGTAGCTATCAACGGAGGCTCCCCCATTAACCTGAACGTGAACGTTTCTTCTGCGATAATTAATATTGGTGATGATGAAAGTGCAACGACAGGACCTAAAGCAGAAGCACGTAAGATACTGATAGAAAAAACATCTGATGCTGCACAGCCTTCAACAGCAGGTGGCTTTAAAGTACGTTTCAATGACTCTACCCTGATCGCTACCAAAGATGTTACTGTAAGTTATGATGTGGCAGGTACTGCCATCCCGGGCACAGAATACACCGCATTATCTGGTACTGTAGTGATACCTGCCGGTAAGAGCAGTGCATTGATCGCTGTAACACCTGCCGGCCTGTTAACTGCCGGAGCAGACAAAACAGTCGAGCCTACCCTTACAGACGCTAACTCTATACTGGCAGTAGCTAAGTGGGAATTTGTTGATCTGGCTAAAACAGCCCAGGTCATCATCTACAATTCTAATATTGATACACCCACTGTTAACCTGTTTGCTGCAACCAGCTCTATCACTGAAGGTGACGAGATAGAGTTCGTTGTAAGAACAAGCAAAGCCATCTCCAAAGACCTGCCCGTTACAATAACTGTAACAAACGATATATACAGGACGCTGACACTGAGTGGTGGTACTGTATCCGGCAACCAGCTTGTGCTGACAATGCCTGCAGGCCTGAGAGAAAGGAGCTTCAAAGCCAGGGTAAATGATAACGATATCAGCGACGATGATGGCTGGATCCAGGCCTCTGTTATGCCGTATAATAATCTCAGCACCAATCCGCCATATATAGTAGGTATTGCGGCAGAACTGAAGAATACTGTGACAGACAATGATTCACTGAAACTGACCTATATAGCAAACCGTTATGCAGTACAGGTAGCGTTCGATACAATGGGAGTACCATTGCCATTCAAGCTGAGAATGAACAGGCCCAGCTCCCGCCTGGTAACTGTCTATTACGAATTCTATACACCTGCCGCCGGCGAACTGCCTAAAGGTACAATGGCAGCAGTAGGAGGGAAGGATTATGATAACACCATTACTCCGCTGCTGATCCTGCCAGGCCAGACAGATGCAGAGATACCGGTACTGGTGAATAGCGTTGAAACAGAAAGGATGTTTGGTATGAGGTTGCTGAGAGCTACTGTATCATCTAACCAGCATGTACCGGCAATCGATTCTATCATGACAGCGAATGGGGTAATTGAAATATGTATGGATTGTGATGTGGATGGTGATGGTGTACCTGATTATGTAGAGCGCTTTATTACTGATGGCAGATGGGAGAACAACAACAACGGCAGGGTGCGCGTGCATCCGGCATTGTCTCCGAATAACGACGGACTGGGTAATGAAGTAATGCAGATAGAGAACATCGATAAATATCCTCAGAACGAAGTGACTGTGTTTAACCGCTGGGGTGGAACAGTTTTCACTACCAAAGGATATAATAATGTGAGCAACAACTTCAATGGTAAGTCGAATGTTGGCGCCGGCAAAGGACAGGATGTGCCCGATGGTTCTTACTTCTTCATTATTCATACTACAGATCCATCTGGTAAAAAAGAACGTTCTACAGGGTTCATCGTAATAAAAAGATAGAGATGATTGATAAGAAGAAAATTCTTTTAGCACTACTTACCGGCGTTGCGTTTTGTGTACCGGCAAGGGCTCAGCAGAATCCGATCTATTCCCAGTACATGTTTAACGGGTTAGTGCTGAATCCTGCATACGCCAGTCTGGACGAATCAGCCAGTATTACGGCCGTAGGACGTAATCAGTGGGTAGGCGTGGATGGAGCCCCTAAAACGGCTACGCTATCGTTTTATACACCATTGAACGAAAAAGGTACAAGTGTCGGATTTTCTGCCATGAAGGAAACAATTACCGTACAGTCACGTACTGACTTTAACCTGCTGGCATCACAGAAAGTATCCCTGAGTGAAACATTCCAGCTGGCCATGGGGTTGCAGGCCGGCATGTCACAATACCAGGAAAGGAATAGTGAGCTGACCACTACAGACCCTACTTTTGCCGCAAACCAGAGTTACTGGAAAACAAATGTCGGATTCGGTTTTGCTCTTTTCTCCGAGAATTTTTACCTGGGATTGTCAGCACCCACATTTAAGAGCTTTGACCTTGGCAACAGTGTGAATAAGGTAGTTACAAAATCCCACTACTATTTACAGGCGGCATATGCTTACCATATCAATGATGATGTGCTGATCAAGCCTTCTGTATTGCTGAGGCAGGTGCAGGGTAGTGGTTTGAACTATGATATTAATACCAGCGTGCTGCTGAGAGATGTGGTATGGCTGGGCGCATCCTGGCGTTCAGAGAAAACGGTGACAGGCCTGGTACAGGTAAGGCTAACCCCTGTGCTGGAGTTGGGATATTCTTATGATACACCAATGTCATCAAACCTGAAAGGCGCACAGACGGTTTCACATGAACTGATGCTCAGATTCCGGTTTGGATGGAGTTTTGATCATGAAGTAGCGCCAAAGATATTCTGAGAATTTTTAACCGGATACACCTCAATTGTAATGATCCCACACCCAACTGTGTGGGATTTTTTTTACTACGTATCTGATTAATAATGAATTGGAGTGAATATTACTTTTTTCGAAAAAAACATTTTCTATAAAATCCGTGTTTAAACATTTATCGTAAATATTAGCAGAGAAGGTGTTAAAGATGAATGTATTTATCCGGATGCACCTCAAAGATTTTAATTAGAAAAGTTGTGTCTTTTAATGGTTAACTTGGGAAACAGCCTGGTATTTTTACCAGGCTGGATTTTTTTATAACGGTTTCCTCATCACATAATCATTCATCCAGTAACCGTTTCCAATGTTGGTATCTTTCTCTTTATAGACAGAAAAGCCTTGTTTTTCGTAGAAGAGCTTTGCTTTGTTATCCCTGTTCACATCCAGTTCAAGTATGGTGCCCTGGGCAGCTGTTACCTTATCTATTACCGCACTGATCAGTAGCTTGCCGATGCCCTTTCCCTGGTAATCCTGGTGCAGGTATATCTTATGCAGTTTATAGATGCCGGGGGCTTCCAGGTATGCATAGGAAGCGTAACCGATAGGAACGTCTATATTATAAAGGATCAGGTAATGATGCTTTTGTTTAGTTAACTGGCTGGTGAGTGACTCAGTACTGTACATCATATTCATCATGTATTCCATCTGCTCCGGAGTGAGAATGGATTTGTATGTTGGTCTCCAGATCTGTTCTGCCAGTTGCTGGATAGTGGGGATGTCTTTAACAGAGGCTTCCTGTATATGGTATGTACTCTTTGTTGACAGGCTCATTATTTATTTACTTTAATTTTTTCAATTACTTCTAATAAGCGTTCCAATGGTGTGAATCCGCGGGCTATGAGGAACAATTCCTTTCCATCATCAAATATAGCAGCGGGGAATCCTGTGATGCCCCATTGCGCTACCTGGTTAAACTCCTGGATGGTATCATAACGATAAGCATCGTCATGTAGTTTTTCCAGGAATTCGTTTACCGGCACCTGGTATTTCTCCAGCAGGGCGCGGTAAGTATTATCATCATTCAGGCTTTGTCCGTTGTAGTTAAGCGCTACCTGCATATCATGTGCAAAGCTGATAGCGTTATGTGGCTGGTATTCCTTAAATATGGTGAGAGCAATACCTGGTTTCTCTGAATCCATGACATCGTCTGTTTTCAGGTATTCTTCCAGGAATGCGGGACCGAACTTTACGCCGGTAACATCTTCCACGCTTTTGTGTGCTTCGCTGATGTAAGCGTGCATGGAGGAAGCAGGCCGGCGGTTGGCGCTCAGGAACATACCACCTGACAATATTTCAAAAGTTGTCTGATCGCCCAGTTGTTTCTGCAGTTCCTGTATCACGGGAGTAAAGCCGTAACACCAGCCGCAGAGGGCATCGTATACATAGATCAGTTTCATATCAAACTTTATCGTTCGTTAATTCTTCCTCTTCTTACTGATATATGCGGATAGCTCTGCCGCAGAGAAGCTGCTAAGGTTACGGGAGGCGGTAAGACCTCCTTTGCGGGCGGCGAGTGTTCCGTAATAAGTATCATGAAACCCTTCTATGCTGTGTGCATCCGGATCTACGGAGAGCAGTACATTCTTTTCGAGCGCATATGGTATCCATTGCCAGTCTATATCCAGCCGGCGGGGATGTGCGTTCAGCTCTATCACTACATTATTGGCTGCGCAGGCATCAATGATCTGCTGATGATTGACAGGATAACCGTTACGGCTAAGCAGCAGTCTGCCGGTCATATGTCCCAGTATAGTCGTGTATGGATTCTCTATGGCTTTCAGTAGCCTGCTCATTGCTTTTTCCTCGCTCATCTTGAGGTTGGAGTGTACAGAGGCTATTACCAGGTCAAATGAAGCCAGTATTTCGTCCGGGTAATCCAGGCTGCCGTCATTCAATATATCTGCTTCAATGCTTTTAAAGATACGGAATGGTGCCAGTTGTTTATTCAGCTCATCGATCTCTGCATGCTGGGCCTGTATCCTTTCTATACTGAGGCCATTGGCGTAGAATGCAGAGCGTGAGTGATCACTGATCACCAGGTATTCATACCCCTGTTCTTTCGCAGCCTTTGCCATTTCGGCGAGGGATCGTTCTCCGTCGCTCCAGGTGCTGTGACTGTGAATAATGCCTTTAATGTCTTTATGAGTGATCAGTTCAGGCAATGTTTTTTTGCGCGCCAGGTCTATGAATAATCCGCCGTTGCGCAGGCAGGGTTCAATGTAGTCCATTCCTGCTTTGCTGAATATCTCTTCTTCCGTAATGCCTGCGGGCAGAGAGGAAAGATCATACACAGCACTGAAGTGTTCCAGGAAGGTTGTATCTCCTGTAGTAGTGAAGAGCGTTTGTGAGAAGCGGTCGGCCGCAGCGGAGTAGAAACGTATTTTTACATGCTGCTCATGTTCCCACAGTAATGCGTCTTCTGCATTGGCAACTGGTGCGAGTGCTTTTACCTGCTGCAGCTTTTCGCGGAGCGCATCTGCAGGGAGGGCCGCTACCAGTTCTATTTCATCGATGATATTTTCATTCCTGCGGAATTGCCCCGTAAGTGCTACCTGTGTATTCAGCTCTTCCTGCAGTTGCTTCTCGAGAGCAAAAGCCAGTTTTTCTACCTGTGCATAGAGGTATCGGCCCTGGTTGCTGAAATAGAATTCTATGCTTTGTGCTACCGCATCCTGTGTTTTCTGACCAAAGCCTTTGAGCAAGGTAAGACGGTTTTCGTTACAGGCATACAGTAATTCTCCGAGAGATTCTATTTCCAGTTCTTTCCAGATGGTAGCTATCTTTTTAGGTCCCAGGCCTTTTATCTTCAGCATTTCCAGTATGCCTGGAGGTGTTTTTTCGATATGTGTATCCAGGACAGAGAATCTGCCGGTTTGCAGCATTTCCTGTATGCTTTTGCTGATAGAGTCGCCTATGCCTTTTATTTTGGATATTTCTTCAGCGGGCATGGTTTGTAGCTGCAGGGGCAGTTTTTCTACCGTAAAGGCTGCGCTGGAGAAAGATTTGGCTTTAAAACTGTTTTCCCCGTGAATATCCATCAATTTGGAAAGGAGGGAAAAATTATCGGCTATGGCGTAATTATCGAGCATAAATTGAATTGTGAGCTGCTAAGTTACTGGTAAAATACGCCATAATGAGGATGTAAAGAGCAAAAAAAAGATCCTGGTTAAAAACCAGGACCTTTATTTTACAGTTTGTAAAGTCGTTTTTACAACTCAGGAGCGATTGGCGCTGATGGAGTTGGAGCTGGAGCTGAAGATTTTTTCTTAGCAGCGGCTTTCTTTTTAGGAGCAGCTTTCTTAGCAGCAGCTTTTTTAGGAGCGGCTTTCTTAGCAGCAGCTTTCTTAGCAGCGGCTTTTTTAGGAGCAGCTTTCTTAGCAGCAGCCTTTTTAGGAGCAGCTTTCTTAGCAGCAGCTTTTTTAGGAGCGGCTTTCTTAGCAGCAGCTTTTTTAGGAGCAGCTTTCTTAGCAGCAGCTTTCTTAGGAGCGGCTTTCTTAGCAGCAGCTTTCTTTTTAGGAGCAGCTTTCTTAGCAGCGGCTTTTTTAGGAGCAGCTTTCTTAGCAGCGGCCTTTTTAGGAGCGGCTTTCTTTGGAGCTGCTTTTTTAGCAGCTTTCTTAATTGTTGCCATTGTTTTTTGAATTTTGGGTTAGTAAAAAAAATTGGGTATTATAAAAAACTTTATGGCAAACACTGTTCCAGGTTTTTAGGCCTGTGCAGTGGTGTCAAATGATTTTACGGAAACGATGGTCCTGTTTTCACGACCTTTCCTGAATTCCACAACTCCATCTGCTACTGCGAAAATGGTAAAATCTCTACCAATTCCTACGTTCTGTCCAGGATGATAAACGGTACCGCGCTGACGAACAATGATGTTGCCAGATACAGCAGGTTGACCACCAAATATTTTTACTCCCAGCCTTTTGCTTTGAGAGTCACGGCCATTCTTAACACTACCTTCACCTTTTTTATGTGCCATTTCTATCTAAGGTTTTAAAACTTTAATAAAATAATTAAGCAATTTCGTTGATCCGGATCTTTGTGAAGTGTGTACGGTGACCGATCTTCTTTCTGAAACCTTTTCTGCGTTTCATTTTGAAGGCAATTACCTTATCACCCTGAACATGGCTCAGGATCTCTGCTTTAACCACTGATTTTACATCAGTACCAACGGTCAGCTGGCCACCATTATCTGTGAGCAACACGTCAGAGAACTGCACTTTATCTCCAATATTTCCCTGCAACTGTTGTACAAAGATTTCCTGGTCTTTTTGTACTTTGAATTGCTGACCTGCGATTTTTACAACTGCAAACATAGTTATCCAAAAATAATTTCCTGCAAAAGTAGGATTTGTTTTCTAATTGACAAAGTTTTCTCCCTTTTTTGTATTCCCAGGGCCGGGTTACATAGAAGGAGAAAAACAATTTATCTTTTCAAAGATACGTATATTATTTTAATATAGTTTTTTGTATAAGGCTGTTTTTCGGGCTCAGCTGCTGGAAAAAACAGGCTGCAGGGGCATTGCAGCATGTATACTCACACTGTGGCAGGTCTTGTCATTATTGACTTCTATAAAAGTTTTTATTTTATACATTTGTCCTTTCTCTTATTTTAAAATCATCGGCATGAAGCTTAAATCACTGCTTGCCAAACCATTTGCTTCCATTGTAGCCAACAAGATCAGGAAGGAAATGCAAAGGGCAGTAGAAGACCAGGAGGCTATCCTGGAGGAGTTGATAAAAACCGGCAGGAAAACTGAATTTGGAAAAGATCATCATTTTGACAATATCCATTCCTATAATGATTACAAGCAGGCGGTGCCTGTAAGGGATTATGAGCAGTTCAAACCTTACATTAATAAGATCAAGGACGGTAAACAGAATGTGCTCTGGAAAGGATTACCTATTTACCTCGCCAAAACTTCAGGTACCACCAGTGGTGTAAAGTATATTCCTATCACAAAAGATTCGGTATCCAATCATATTGATACAGCCCGTAATGCCTTACTGCTTTATATGGCGGAAACAGGAAAGACCGAGTTTGCCAGTGGCAAGCTTATCTTCCTGTCAGGTTCTCCTGAACTGGAAAGGGTAGGAGGCATTCCTTACGGTCGCCTGAGCGGAATCGTCAACCATCACGTGCCCCGTTATCTCCGCACCAACCAGCTGCCTTCTTACGAAACCAACTGTATAGAAGACTGGGAAACCAAGCTGGATAAGATCGTCGACGAGACCATTAACCAGGATATGGCCCTGATCAGCGGTATTCCACCATGGATGCAGATGTACTTTGACAGGCTGATAGAAAGAAGCGGTAAACCTGTTGGTGAGTTGTTCAAAAACCTGGATGTGCTGGTATATGGCGGCGTGAATTTTGAACCTTACCGTGCCAAACTGATGGCTTCTATTGGAAGGCCTATTAATACAATAGAGACATTCCCCGCTTCCGAAGGTTTCTTTGCCTTCCAGGATACACAGGAGCATAAAGGCCTGCTGCTGAACACCAATTCCGGTATTTTCTACGAATTCATACCGGCTCAGGAGATCTTCAATCCCAATCCTACCAGGTTATCATTGAAAGATGTACAGGTAGGTGTGAACTACGCACTGGTGGTAAGCACCAACGCAGGGCTGTGGGCTTATAATATAGGAGACACTGTAAAATTTGTTTCTACCAACCCTTACCGCCTGCTGGTAACCGGACGTATAAAACATTTTATTTCTGCGTTTGGGGAACATGTCATCGGCGAAGAAGTGGAATATAGCCTCATGAAGGCGGCAAAGGAAGAGAACCTCCAGATCACGGAGTTTACCGTAGCGCCCATGGTAAATGCGGTAGGAGGAGAGTTACCTTATCACGAGTGGTTTGTAGAGTTTGAGAATCCTCCGGCAGATCTGGCCGCATTTTCACTGAAGGTGGATGAAAATCTCCGTTCAAAGAACATTTATTATGACGATCTTTTACGCGGTAATATCCTGCAGCCTCTGAAGATCAGACAGGTGCGCCGCCAGGGATTTATTGACTATATGAAGTCTGTAGGTAAGCTCGGCGGACAGAATAAAGTACCCCGTTTAAGTAATGACAGGTCGTTAGCTGACGGCCTTGGCAGCTACGTGCTTTGAGAAGCATCGACAGCATTTTGAGAATTACCGGTCAGGAAGGAAGGGATTAAAGATTAGAAAGTTTAACAATATCTTTAATTCCTTCTGCTTAATTCCTAATTCGGGTTTCTCTTATTTCCCTTATTATTGCAGCAATGAGTAAGAAGAAAATAGCCATATTCGGCTCAACAGGATCTATTGGCATTCAGGCGCTGGAGGTGATCGCAGCGCATCCGGACAAATTCACTGTAGAGGTTTTGACCGGTGGTCACAATGCTGACCTGTTAATAGAACAGGCATTGCAGTTCAGGCCTAATGCAGTAGTAATTGCAGATGAAGCACAGTATGAAAAAGTAAAGGAAGTATTATTTGATAAGGGTATCAAGGTATTTGCAGGCGCCAAAGCTATGGTAGAAGTGGCCGCCTGGAATACTATAGATATGATGCTGGCAGCTGTAATGGGCTTTGCAGGCCTGGCGCCAACCCTGGCAGCTATAGAGCAGGGTACGCCTATCGCTCTTGCCAACAAGGAAACACTGGTAGTGGCCGGAGATATAGTAATGGCTACCGCCAACAGGAAGAATGTTCCGGTTATTCCGGTAGATTCTGAGCATTCTGCCATCTTCCAGTGCCTCATGGGAGAATCCCTGAGCAAAGTGGACAAGGTGATCCTGACCGCTTCCGGCGGGCCTTTCCTGGGTAAAAAGCCCAACTTCCTTATCAACGTCAAGAAAGATCATGCCCTGCAGCATCCCAACTGGAGAATGGGGGCCAAGATCACTATAGACTGTGCTACCCTGATGAATAAAGGCCTGGAAATGATAGAGGCGCGCTGGTTATTCAATCTGCCTCCTGAAAAGATCGAGGTGGTGATCCATCCTCAGTCCATCATTCACTCCATGGTAGAATTTGTGGACGGTTCCCTGAAAGCGCAGCTGGGACAGCCTGACATGAAGCTTCCTATACAGCTGGCATTAGGTTTCCCCGAACGTTTGCCTAACGATTTCCCTAAGTTCTCTTTCAGGAATAATCCAACGCTGACCTTCGAACAGCCGGATACCAAAACATTCCGTAACCTGGCTATTGCCATAGAAGCCATGCATAAAGGTGGAAATGCCGCCTGTGTCATGAATGCCGCCAACGAAGAAGTGGTGCATGCTTTCCTGAAGAACAGGATAGGGTTCCTGCAAATGACAGAGGTTATCGAAGAGGTAATGGCTAAAATCCCTTTCATAGAAAAGCCTACGCTGCATGATTATTACGAAAGTGACCAGGCAGCGAGGGAACATGCAAATGTTATGATCAATGCTATCCTGATCTGATAGCTGCAGTTGATGTACCTATATTTGCCGATTATAAACAATAATATTTACTGTCAGATCCATCTACATGACAACACAAGAAATATTGGTGAAAGCCGGGCAGTTAATACTGTCATTATCTATACTGGTAGTATTACATGAGCTCGGGCATTTTGTCCCCGCCAAGCTTTTTAAAACAAGGGTAGAGAAATTCTACCTGTTCTTTGACCCCTGGTTTTCCCTGTTTAAAAAGAAAAAAGGAGATACTGAATACGGAATAGGGTGGTTGCCATTGGGTGGATATGTAAAGATATCCGGTATGGTGGATGAGAGCATGGACCGTGAGCAGATGGCACAGCCGCCAAAGCCGTGGGAGTTCCGCTCCAAACCCGCCTGGCAGCGTCTTATCATTATGATAGGAGGGGTAACGGTCAACCTTATCCTTGGTTTCCTGATCTATGCTATGATGTTATGGCACTGGGGTGAAACTTACCTGCCTACCAAAAATGTAAAATACGGTATAGCTGTAGATTCCCTGGCTGGTAGCATCGGTCTGCGTGACGGTGACAAGATCCTTGCTGTAAATAATCTGCCGGTAGAGAACTTCAAAGCTGTCCCTGCAGAGATCATTCTGCGCGAGGCTACTTCCATACAGGTAGAGCGTGACGGCAAACCGGTGAACATTGCCATTCCTGCAGGTTTCATCCGCCAGATGATCAAGCAGAAAGGCACGCTGATAGAGGTCCGCATGCCTTTCACAGTAGATACCATTCTCCCCGCTTCAGCGGCAGAAAAGGCTGGTTTGCAGAAAGGGGATAAGATGCTGACTGTAAACGGTCAACCTGCTTCTTATTACCATGAGTTTGTAAAAGCACTCCAGGCTAATAAAAATAAGAAGGTAGATGTGCTGGTATTACGTGGTGGAGATACTGCTAAGTTGTCTGCCGATGTACCTGAAACTGGTAAATTAGGTATTGGCGGAGTATCTCCTGAGAAAGTGTTTGACTTTGCGGTTAAGAAATATTCTTTCTTTGAAGCCATTCCCGCAGGTTTCCTGAAATGTATCAATACCCTGGTGAAATATGTACAACAGCTGCGTCTGATCTTTGTTTCCAAAGAGGTGAAGGCAAGTGAATCGCTGGGTGGTTTTATCAGCATCGGTAAGCTGTTCCCTTCTTACTGGGACTGGATGGCTTTCTGGGAGATGACAGCGCTGTTATCTATCATCCTGGCATTTATGAACATCCTGCCTATTCCGGCATTGGATGGTGGTCACGTACTGTTCCTGCTGTATGAAATGGTAACCGGCCGTAAACCTAGTGAGAAGTTCCTGGAGTATGCGCAGATAGTAGGTATGGTAATACTGTTCGGTTTGCTGATATATGCCAATGGATTGGATATCTGGAGGAGCCTGGTAGGAAAATAATGTAAATAATAGCTCTTTATAGTATGAAGCTTCCGCTTTTGGCGGAAGCTTTCTTTTTTGCCGGAATTGCCGGGGGGATGTGGTGCACTTTAGCGCCCGCAATGCATACACTATCCATACTTTATAGTAGGCTTTGAGTAGGAGTATTCATAGAGTATCTATAGAGGAGTAGTAGGTTTTGTTTATATCTGCAAACTTCGTATCTTTGTAGGCTACGAACAAACTGGGGTCGCCTGGTTTTGACAGCATAGATCTTTGAAAGTGTAAGCATGTCGTGCGTTGTATAATTAGCACGTTAATCTGAATATACAACCTTTAATTGGCGAATCTAACTACGCCATGGCTGCCTAATCAGCGATTAGTGCACCCATTTTGGCCGCCGCAAGTTCCCGTCTGCTAGAACTGCCGCCGCCTAATCAAAAAACTTAGCGGAATAGGTACTCATGGTTTCTGTGAGTGAGTACTGAAACAACAACGGATAAGGATTCAGCTGGTTAGTTGTGCCCCTGGCTGATTCCCGACAAAACAATGCGCAAATAAACATGTAGAAAGCTTTCGGCGAATATGTTTGGACGCGGGTTCGATTCCCGCCGACTCCACTTAAGGAAATGGTCAAACTCGATCATTTCCTTTTTTATTTACGTAAGCAGTTAATTTTCTGTCTATTAAGTCCTTGTTTTTAACCAGGGCGTGGTGTTCGAACTTTATTTTGCCATACCTAAGCTTGGATCATTATAGTATGGAAATGTTTAAAACCTGCTTAAAAGATTAATGTTTGGGGTTCGAAATCCCATGAAGGTTCAAACCTCCGCATTAGCATTATCCTCTCTCCCCCTGTATATCTTTGCAATGAGATAAAGAAAGTCTAATATTATTTCGGCGTTTTCCTTTGTCACCCGAATTCCATTCTGGCCTAATAGTTTTATAGCTTGGTCTATTGAAACTTTTCTGATTGAAAAATCTCTCGAATGTTTACAAGGAAGCTGATTCATATTGGAACTATTAAATTAAATTGACTAATAGTATTGGCTCAACAACGATGTCGGTCAAATTCTATTCACGATATTCAACGATCTGGGATAGGGCCTTATTAATTTTTAATGAATCGAAATTTAAGGTCGTAGTGTTAAAAGAGGTTGGTGTGAATAGATTAATGATGTCTCGTTTTCCTTTTATATCTAGATCTTTGTAAGGCTGAAAAATGGTAAAATTTTTATCGGGCCACGTGCCGTTTTTAAGATCGCAATCGATTATTTTTTGAGTAATGCTGTTTAGCTGTTTACTTAACTGTTTTAGTATTTCGTTGTATTCTTTTTTTAGCTTACTGAAATCGTCGAAGTCTATCTTTTCATCCAAAAAGAATTTTCTTGCCTTTGAAATATGAAGTTCTTGCTTCGAAATATCATTCAGTATATTTTTTCTCTCATCTGTATATTGTCTACGACAAGTAAAAATATTTCCATCTTCCAGCACAAAACTAAGCAGCTCGTATGCTTCTGGTCGAATGTTTATCTTTCTTAACTTTTCTTCATAGGAGTTATTTAGCATTTCAGCTCTGAATCTACCCCTGCATTTATTTCCTGTACAGTGATAATATGGGTATTTAGATGACTTTCCATGTGATACGCTCCCCGTCAGCTTTCGATCACACCAGGGACAGAAAAGAAATCCTCTCAGTGGAAACAAATACTTCAAGTGGTCATTTATGCACCTTTTGTTTCGATCCTTATTAATTATCAGTTGAACCTGCTGGAATAGGTTTTGTGAAATCAATGGTTCATGAATACCCTCGACAAATTGTATTTCTTCGAGATGATTTGCTGGGATTCTTATAATTCCACAGTAGAAAGGATTGCGTATAAGCTTCCAAAAATTGTTTTTACTACATTGTAGCCCTTTTGTACAAACCATTTTTCTAACCTGGCTGATTGTAAATCCGCCCGTAGCCAGTTGCTCAAACGACCATTTTATATAATCGGCTTCTGGTAGTTTGGGAATAATGTGTTTTTTACCATCGCTATCAATTCGGTTAGTATACCCTATAGGTGCTCTTCCTGGCCATCGACCCAGCTTTCTCGCTCTTCTCATCCCATCTGAAGTCGTCCTTCCCCTTCTCGAGTTCTCTGCTTCTGGAATTGATAGATTCACAGCAAGCATAACAATGCTTTCTGGCACCTCTAAATCGATTGGTTGATCTATAGCCATAGGCTGAACATTCAATTCTCTTAACATTCTTATCATCTGATAAGCGTATTCAATGTTCCTGCTAAAGCGATCCCATTTTATGAATAGAATTTCTTCGGTCGGTCTATGAGGATTTTTTCGATTGCGCTGTGCAAAGTCCGTGAGGTGGGGATTCATAAATGAAACACCTCGAAATTACCCGACAGGTACCCAATCCTGTCCGACAAGGTCTAGTCAACCACCGGAAGCGAGTCTTGCGTAGTCATCAGAAATGATGGCACGAAGCGTAGACAGCGACTGCTGAAGGTATGCTATTGAGCCTCGAAACTGTCCTGTACGTTGAAGCTTTAGCTGTTCGAAAAGCTAAGGCAACATCAAACCTGCGTTACCTGACGAGCAGGGGCGATTCGACCGGGGTCTGAGAACATATCAAAGGCAGACAGGGGTGATACGGGAACACAGGAGAGCCTAACGTCTCCGAACGGATGTCGGTTGTTTTTTGGACTAACCGAACAATAAAGAGTCCAGGCATGCAAGGTTAGTATTACCACCTTGTATTGCGCTAAGAAAAGGTGATACCGGGAGGTATCCACGCCGAGAGAAATTGAAGGCAAAGAGAAGGACGAAGGCAGTCTTAGCATCCTCATAGTACTGTTAGAAAGGTGGGAAATCAGCTCTATGAAAGCCACTGAGTAAGGAAGGGGGATGTCTGTTTACGGAACTAGCATCTTAGCAACACTAAATGTACCAGAGACATGAAAGAAGTGTTAACAGTAGAGATGCAGATAGCGGCACGAGCAAGGAAATACCCGGGAGAAGCCTTGACGAACCTGCATGAGTTTATTAATGTTGAAATGTTACATACCTGCTTCGATAGCCTCAATAAGAAAGGGGCAAGCGGGGTAGATGGAGAAAAGTGGATCGACTATAATAAGCAAAGACAAGAAAGAATACCTCAATTATTGACTGCATTTAAGAGCGGTGTTTATCGTGCGCCCCATATCCGACGAGTACTTATACCCAAAGGAGATGGCAAATACCGGCCGCTGGGCTTGCCAACGCTGGAAGATAAATTACTCCAGACGTCGGTAACCCGAGTCCTGACACCAGTCTACGAGGAATTATTCTATGCATGTTCGTATGGTTTTAGACCGGGGAAATCTCAACATCAGGCATTGGAGGAATTATCCAGAGAAGTGAGCGTAAACCGGATGCGCTATATAATAGACGCTGACATGCAAAACTACTTTGGGAGTATCAATCATCAATGTTTGCGGGAGTTCCTTGACCTGAAGATAAAAGATGGCGTGATAAGGAAAATGATCGACAAGTGGTTAAAGGCCGGCATATTTGAAAATGGACAAGTAACTTATCCAACAGAGGGAACGCCGCAGGGCGGTACGGTGTCACCGTTACTTAGTAACGTTTATCTTCACTATGTTTTAGACACCTGGTTCAAAGAGCAAATCCAGCCATTATTGAGAGGAGGCAGCTTTATCATCCGCTTTGCGGATGACTTTCTGTTGGGTTTTACAAACAGGGAAGATGCTTTACGGGTGATGGAAGTACTGCCGAAGCGATTAGGGAAATTTGGCTTGACCTTGCACCCTGAAAAGACCAGACTAATTGATCTGGAAGAAGAAAAGAAGTGTGGAAATCATCCAATTAAAACGTTTGACTTCTTAGGCTTTACCCATTACATGAGTAAAAGCCGAAAAGGAAAACCAATCCTGAAGCGCAAAACAAGCAGTAAGAAACTGAACCAGGCTTTGAAACGCTTAAGCGACTGGATCAAGTGTTACCGACATAAGCTTCCGATGAGGGAACTTATCGAAGAGCTGAACCAAAAGCTGCGTGGCCATTATGCTTACTACGGTATAACGTTCAACTGTAGGAGGCTGCATACTTATTACAATGGAACAAAACGTCTGCTCCATAAATGGCTCAACCATCGGGGCGGAAAACGAGTCTGGACATGGAATAAGATTGCGAAGCTGACTACAGAGTGGATGCCACTTATACGACCAAGAATCTATCACAGCTATCAACTAGCGAAACCGTAAATAGAGGAACCGTGTGCAGGAAAGCTGCTCGCACGGGACTGTGGGGGAGCGGGGAGGTAACGAACCGCTCTACCCGGAATCTTTTTTATGAGCCTTTTCCATTCAGGACGATTAAAGTCTTTTGCGGAATAATCTTCGCGGTATATTCCTTTGATTAGGATGTTATTGTTTTCACAGTGCTTAATAAGGCGATCTTCTTGCTCTATAAGAGAATGGCCTTTTCGTTTTTGTTCATCGGTGCTTACCCGACAGTATAAATGGGCTGATTTCATGGTAATGATTTTTATTACCTAATTTCGGCCATCTGCTTGAAAATTTTCTGAGGGGCTTCGGACTGTTTCTAAAGTATTATTACTCAATACGGTTTATTAATTCTTATTGATGCGGCGCCGTAAACGGCATGGATGCAGTCATTCGGAGTTATGCGTGATAAGGTTATGATCTCAACGAACCAAAGGCCCCAGTACAATTGTACTGGGGCCTTTGGTTCGTTGGATACACGGTCAATTGTTTATGCTGAAATGTTGGCTTAATGGTCAGGCCACACCTGCGTTATTGGGGACAGGCAAGATATTTATACTTTCGATTAGCCGCTCGGCATAAGCAAATGCTGGTATCTTTACCCTGTTCTTGTTGACAAAAAATATCCACCCAATAAGCACCGTCGCAAGCATCCCCGTTGTAATCCAAAAATGTTCCCCGTAAAAAAACGGATCGGCTACCACGTTCCAGTACCTGTTAAAGCCATAGTTGATAGCACCCAGGAAGATTATCGAGAAAATTGCAATTGGCTTTAGTCCCCATAGATTGCGACAGAGGCCGTAATTAACATTCTCAATAAACACAAGCCTAAACTTCTTGGTGTCCTCCCTAGCCTGCATACGCAAGAAATGGCACCACAAATCGTATACTTCATCTGCCTGCGCTGGATATTGGGCTTCAAATGCTGCATCCGGTGGATGCGCCACAGGGAAAAGTAGTTGCAGCCGGGTGTGATAACGTTGCTTGATGTGGGTGGAGTGGGTGTTATTGCGCCACCTGAGCAGCTGCGTAGAAGGTGGTCCACCCCAATGCGCCCACAGCGCCGGTTCCTTCTTTTTACCGGAGTGCCGCCCAATTTGCGTAAGCAGCATTGTTATTACAAAAATTCCGCTGGTGGAATACAGCAGCGGAGCAGCTGCTGATCCATCGATGCCATAAATTAACGCCATCAACAAGGCTGGCACCAGTACCAGGGCCGCTGGAATTAACCGCGTTTTTCTGGAATAGCCGTCTATAAACTGCTGAGTAATCATTTTTAAAAAACAAATGGTAGCACCGCACGCGGTGTTACGATGAGCAAAAATACCGGCAAGGGCGTAACTTCCTGCTGGTAGGTTTTCTTGAAGCGAGTGACTGTTTCGGTATCCGTACCGCTCATGGCGTCCGGGCCTTTCGGGTGGCTATGCCATTCTCCGATGTAGCCAATTTGGCCTCCCGTGGCCTCGGTGATATGCTGAACCGTTTGTGCAAGCCCTTCCTTGCCTCTAAAAAAGCAGCAGCGGTCGGCCTTGCTGTCTGGTGGAGCATCCACCAACCCCGTCACATGGATCGTCTTGGTCTTGAAATTGGCGCAGCCTATCAGCACACCACCGGTTTCATTAGGGGACGCTTGTCGCATCTGCGCTTTAAGCAGGTCCACAATCCCCGAAGAAAAGCGGATCTCCCAATCCGATGGATTTTGCGAGGCCATTACATCCACAGGAAGGAAAGTATGTCTGGCAGTGGCAGATTGAAAGAATGGCTCCTGGCTTACCTGATTCAGATATACCATCCCTTCTTTGGACGGCGGTGCCTGGCTGGCACTTTTCACCAGACCGGACATGATGCCAGCATGCACAGAAATGATATCATCGGATAGAACGGTGGTGTCGGAATGGCAACCTACGCCCACAGTAACCAGGTCGGTCTTACTATTCAGCTCCGACTCCCGGCGCAACCAGGCCGATACCTGGGTGTCCTGAATGGCATGATGGTAAAGCTGGGCCTGTAAATCGTCTATGCGCGGATTTCTTCCGGCACCTTCAACGAGTAAAATGCCTAGTTGGCCCGTGTCAGAAAGGTAGCCACGCGCTACCTCGATACCTTCACCGATATCAGCTTTGATCAGTTCGTTCTGAAAACTGCCCGATGCAGTAAAATCCAGAATCCGGGAACACACTTCCCCTAGATCCTTTTGCAGAAGGATATCAGCTTTTGCAGCAAAAGGTGTCACCCTCACCGTTTCATTGGGAAACAGCCGGATGGCCTCTCTCGCCATGGCTTTGGCTTTATAGTGAAAGGTATACGCGGCATTCAGGCCATGCCGGACAAGGTTATGCGGCAGCAGCCAATCATCGTCAGCAATAAGCAACCTGGCTCCGCATTTGATAAGGTGAAGAGCGATTTTGCTGCCTAACGCTCCTGCTCCAGCTATCAGCGTTTCCTTTTCCTGCATGTAGTTGAATCCGGAAATCGCTGCTGCCTTCGCGGGTGTCAGTGGTTGTACATGGGAGCTATAGGATAGCGGGGCGCCAGGGTCCATTCGATCAGGGTAATCAGGGTCCTCCTTTTGCTCCAGCTCGAAATTGATAAATTCAATGGCGTCGGAAAAGCCGAAAACCGTTTTAGGGCGTTTAATGGCTACAATGATGGGTACATATACGTAGAAGCCGCTTTGCGGGCGGCATAACTCCTGCTCCAGGGCTTCCGCATCAATGAGATGCTGGCCGCAGAATTCATTTTTGAACGTATCCCAGTCCTTGGGAAGTTCCACGTTGTAGCGGTCAATCGGGGTGTCACTTTCTGACCATATCAGCAATCCCCGGCACAGCACCTTCCGGGTAGGGTCATCCTTACTTTTCCTTCCTTCTTCAGCTTCGTGGGCTTGTTCCGCCTCCAACTTGTCCAATGGCACCACTTGAATAAGCGTACGATTGAAAGAATCTTTAGTATTCTTTAGCTCAAATTGCAACCGGGCGAAGTTGCCATTGAGATACAAGGAAGAACTTTGACGAACAATCTTTGCAAGTTGGTCATAGTCGTAGGTAACAGTTCCCTCGTAGGAAGTGAGCCGAAGCGGATCGAAGCTATCCCCATTCAGAGCCAGCTCACCGCATGCAGCATCCCGCAACCAGTTGCTCACCCGGATTAGCACGTCACTAATGCGCTTGTTGGAATACCACTCATTGGCGGCGGACAACCCACCACGCACTAAACAGAATCCTGGCGGTCTGCCATCGTTGCGTAGAAACATGTGGGGTGAAACCGAATCTGGAAAGTCGAGGCGGTCTGTAAACACCTTTGGGGCGATACGAGGGTAGCCACTGGTACTGAAAACGACCACCACAGGCTCTTTTTCGCGGATATCCACGCCATCAACGTTTCCCAGGGGCGGCAATGCGACCTCCAAAACCAGAGGGACAGCGATTTCGCTGTCACTCCAGTTAAGCAGGGTAAGCGTCGGTACCGCAACGAAAGCCTTCATCTGGTCGATTGTCTCCCGCAAGGCGGGGTTGGTTAGTTGACCTTCAAAGGGCTGTAAACATTCACTGTACAGGACCTGCTCCATAACCTGGTATTGAGTTGATAGTCGAAAGCCCGGCAGCGCCGGCGACTTTGGCCGTGCCTTCGGGAGCCTTTGGTTTCATGGGGCCGCCAGCCGTGACCTGGTAGATGATGGGCTGGGGTGTTTGCCCCCGCATGATAGCCGTTGCCAGATTGAAAAAGTTTTTCTCACCGACCACCTTCACGTATTCAACTTTAGCAGCATAATGAGGCGGGTTTTTATCATACGGCGATATCGGCTTGCAGGAAGCGATAACGTGAGCGTTTTCTGTACGACGCTGACGCAGGAAGGCTATGGAAGTTTTTTCTGGAATCGGGTGGTCCTCCTGCTCGCAGAAGTTGAAAAACGTCCAGGAACAATGATGGGGCGCTACCAGAACGTCCCAAGCCAAAGCCTGGTGTCTGGTTGCATTACCATGCCTGATCGTTTTATCAAGGATTTCGGCAATGGCTTCATGGTTGGCATCGCCCGCGAACATGAACAAGGCGGAGAAGGTGGACGAAAACGGGTTGATTTTATACCGTGCCTGGAAAACGATGCTCACCCCATTCTTATCGACTTCATCTTCCGTTAAGCCCTGTTGGTAGGGGGAATGGATAAAAATGGAGAAAGTACTCAGCTCCCGGTTGTTGAAGCGGCTCACAATCTGACCGGGTACATAGTGGCGCAGCCCGTCCAGTTTCTCATTGCCGTCGTAACCAATGATGGCAATACGGTTACCAGGCAGGTCCCGGTCCGGGCTATTTAGCCTGTGGAGGTTAATGCGCCTGCGGGCTTCCTTGTTGAATACTCTTTCATCTTCGTTATTTGCCTTACCCATGACCATCGGCGAAAACCACATCGTTTCGTTGATGATTTCGCCGGCATCCTTGTTTCTTTGGCTGTATAGCCGCGGATCACCCTGGTAGAAATGCTGCTCGAATCCGCGGACGTGATCCTCGTCGCCGTGGGTCAGGATGAAAACATCGGCATATGGAACATTGGTTATCCCGTTAACCGTCTTACGGTTCAGTGACCGCAGTAGGTGAGCTTTAACATCATACATGGCCGGGTCCTTACTACCCAGGCTCTCGTTACGGATGTTACAGTCCACGATGATGTTAGTGGTGTAGGCGCTATCCGTAGTTTGGATCAGCGAGGTGTCCCCGTTGCCCACGGGGAAGTGCGTTACTTGATTCATTTAATTTTTTTTAGTTAAACAATCCCTGCCAGCAGGGCATAATGCAGCCACTATGATTTTCATCATTGTTTAAAGCGGCTGGTTCTCTAATCTCTAAAAGTGAAGGCTGGAGTGTTGTTTAACCTGAAGTGGGCAGATCCGCTTAAAAAAACAGATTTGATTTCTTCGCGCTTACGCTTACTTTCGCACATCATTTAAAAAACTAACAGAGGTTCGGCTCTGCGGAGCCGGGACGGCAATCCTTCTCACGTTCGTTTTTCGGGGCAGCTGGACAAAGAGTCTTGCTGCCTCTTTTTCGTTAAAAGAACTGCATGGGAAACGCAAGGTGTATGCCAACGGGTTGGTGGCAGCTCTTTTGTCATGAAAGTGTAGTTTTTACGCATTTTCAATCTAAGAAAATTTGAAGAATCCATTCTGCTTGATATTCAGCTATTTGAATAAGCATTCAAATCACACAAATATGTTTGTAAAACGTTAAAAAACGATTTAGCACTAGGTTTTCCGCTTATTTATAACTAAAGACCCAGAGGTCTGGTAGTATGACACGACACTGTAAAAGTGTCAGTTTCTGCCTGACAACAACAGACAGATTGGAAGGAAACTGTCTGTGACGCACCTCAAATGACGGAAATCTGCTATTATCGTTTTACCAAGACGCTACGGGAACGAGTTTGGTTTTAAGAGGGTAAGGTCGCTGTATTATGTTGCATAGGAATGCTTAGAAATTTCGCTGTATATGTATTGAGACTCCAGGAAATACACATATCGTTTCGATTACGCATATACGAAGCACGCCACAATATTAGGCTGTGGCGTGTTTTATTATTAGTTGATGCCAAAATTTCTTAAATGACGGAGTAGCTTTTCCATATCTGGCATTATCCCTAGTTCAGCGGCACGTATACGGATATATTCAGCAAAGGAAATTTGCTCAGTGGCGTGTTTTACAGCCCGAGAGGGGGCAGCTGGTACGGCACGCATAGCCACCTGAGCATGGTAGCGGTTAATTTCTTCGCGCAAATCAAAATTGGCGCTTTTAAACCGTTCTTCGTAGAGTAACAAGGTGTCTATCTCTATGATAGTTAGTGGCTTTACCCGGCTAATGTCGATGCCGGCGTTTGCCGGTACATCTCGAATCAACTGCATGCGATCATCAAACCACCTATTTGCCCAAAAGTTCATTCCTTGTGAGCTGTATAGGGGGCTGTGTACTATCAGCACCGGGTACACATCGACTGTATAGGGGTTCATGCCGGCGGGAAGGGGGAGCCTGTTCTGCAGTACACGAAGCGTGTTTTTAGCAAGCTGCTTTGTACCTTTTTCAATATGGCCGTCACGCTTCAGTTGCCCGTCTATAATGGTAAAATCATACGACAGTTTATTTTCGCCGCTCATCAGCACTTCTTTGGACTCGAAAAGAAATACCCCATTACCCCGTGCCGTGTAATAGTCAGGCGCCGCCTGGCCATCATGTTCAAAAATTGCATCAAGCTGGCCTCCATCCTGGCGTATGTCACCTGCCTTGTCAAATAAGGATGCACACATATCTGCGACCAGCACTTTTTCTGAAAAATCCATCCTGATTTGGGGTGGGAAATCTCGGTTCCCATTGAGCAGCGTGGGATCTGCTCTACAAAGGCGGCTGCAATAGAACATTAGCCCGGAATACATAACGTTTACTAAAAAGGGATCAGAGATACTTCTGTATTCGCCTTCCGCAATTTTGTAAATCGGGGTGCCTCTTAAGCCACGGAAATCATCGCCGTAAGGGTTGGGGCCGGTAATAGTCTGGATTGTCAGCTTTTCAAAAAGGGCCACATTGGCTTCAAAATCTGCATTTTGCTCGATTGTTATAGTAGTGTAGCCTTTTTTAATTCTTATAGCATTGATTATTATCCCGCCGATAGCTTGTACCAGTTCTACATTTGTAGTACAACCAAAGTCAGCCAGTAACTTACGGTGAAGTACCTGGTACTTTGGAGTATTTTCCATAAAATCCAACACTTTAATGGATTTGGCGAACTGGGAAAAAGCTAGATCGGCCACATTGGCTTTTTCAAGGTCATCACAGGGAAACGAACCGGCCAGCAATTTTCGGTATGGTTTAAGGGTGTCGTTAGGTGCTTCCGCACTCGTATTCGCAATTTGCTCATTGGCATTGACTTCATCATTGAATAGCATGGTTAAAGAAAGCAGATCGTCCATGAGGTCAGGAAAAACAGACGTGCCGGCGTCTGGTATGCTCACTTCGTTTTCTCGTACCCAGGTAAATAACCTTAAAAGTGCTTCGGTTGATATTAACCGATGATCTATTTGAGGATTTTGTTGCCGAAGGGCATCAACGAGTGGCGCTATTCGGTTATAACCTGGCTGTTGGGTGTAGTCACCAAGCTGCTGGCCATGGTACCATTCTGCAATTGCCGTATCGATGTCGGTATTATTTTCGCTTTCTCTGTGAATTTTACTCATGGCTAAGCTAAAATGCTGCCATAAAGTCGTTTTTCCTATTCGTTGCGCCAGCGCCAACTTGGCATTGGGGTCGGTAATTGTTTGGAGGTCTGCCGACCCAAGAAGTTTGTAATCTCGCATCAGATTATTGTTTTGGTGGTTCGCCGGAAGGCCCCGCGACTCGAGGTTAGCCTTTTAAAGCGAGCAAATGTAGCTAAATTTTGGGTATAGGATCGTGTCGCGTGGCTCGGGTTCACCCCCTAATGCGCAGGCAGGGATTAGGCTCAGTTATTTTGTGGTTTAGATTTTTAGGTTCCAGGTTGATTCAGTATGTTGCAAAATAAATGCATTAAAGGAACAAGGTGTTCAATTAGGTTCCCCTCAGCTCCACAAAAGATAACGGCCTGTAAGTGACTGACTTACAGGCTTCTTTTTACCCTGAACTTCTGACTCTGCTCTCACCGCAAAGGTGAAATTTTAAGCAACAAATTCTAAAATTTCAGTCTACTCTATGATTTTTTGAAGATTAAAATTATTGTTGTCCGACTAAAAATCGGGATTTAAAAAAGGGCGGCCCCGAAGAACCACCCAAATAGGTTAAGTTTGAGTTACTACACAAAAACTCACCTAATGGGCGAAGATAAAAATTCTCCGGACAGCGTGCCACCAGACAGGGAGTACCTAACACCAATACCCGTCCAGTTACTTAACTCAGCAGTAATTAAACCATTTGTTGTTGCATCTACTAAAAATAACCTGATAGTTTTTCCGAAAATAGCCATTTAAACCGATTAATGTAAAATGTTACGTAAGTACCCTATTAGCTTGTAGATCTCTTGAAAAGATTCGTTTTTGATTATTTCTTTTCCTCCTTCAGAAAGAAAGTTGTGCAAGCCTTCGTATGAGCTGTGAAGATGTTCTACCAAGCTAAGGATTAACACAAATTAGCCTGGCTGATTAGCCTCCCTTCTTTCCTTCACAATCATTGGTATATACTTATTTTTTTTTATTCCGTCTTCCAATCCCAGCCGATGATATACAGAACCACCAATCCCAGGAATAACCTCGCCTGTGGCTGTCACCTCATCATCTTCTGCAAAATAGAAGAACTCGAACTTATCACTGATAAACTTTGGGAACTCATTCTCAAGGCTATGAATGGCATTCTCAAAGAGGACAGGTGACGCAATAAATATTCTTTTAGGAGTAATTCTTTCAATTAAGTACGTCAGGTTTGTTCTAACAACACAAGAGGTATTAATTATTGACTTACATATAATCAGAACGTCTACATTCTCAAGTGATTCGATGTATGTTTTAATTATTGGAGCAACCGCCAGTTCACTATTTTGGAAAGCATTGGACCGTATATTCCAGAATACAGCCAGATTTATGCTGGCAACATGCTGCTCTAAATGGTCTAAAATACCTTTGGATAGCCAGTCTGCATCTTCAGATGAACAGGCTAATGTGACTCTGGTTTCGCTGGAGAAAGAGTTACTGTTTTGAATAACGTCTGATAGTGCGCCTCCTAATTCATAAAACGCCTTAGCGTAATCCTGCGATTGTGTACGCTGGTCCACAAGACTATCCAATAGTGATTTTATTTCATTTGAATTTTGTGCGTATTGGCTTAATTGGCGCATTATTAAAGGATTATAGTTTCAAGATCGGCAAATGTAACCGGTCGTTTCGCAATAATCTCATTTTCAATATTACGAAATTCGGTAGAATTAATCATATGGGGAATGGATCCAGAGTCAGTAACACCGTAAAAATATACTAAATAGCCATGGAAGATTTGATATCTGAAGTTTGGAATGGCATCAAGAATTTCCATTACCTGGAGTGATAATGTTAGCGGGACAGGAGACCTCAGATAAGCCAAACCACCAATAGATTTGACCTTATCAAAGAGGCTCTTCAAAGAAACATCACGTTTGCCGCTACTCACCCATGCACCAACAAATATATTAACCAGCGCCTGTAGTTTATCGGTGTCTGGTAAAGCGCAAAGTTCCTGGGCCGCTTTTCTGAAAGAACTGCAATATAAAACCTGGTTGTTAATTGTCCCGTTCCATGGGAAGTGAAATATAGTACATATCTTGTTCAAAGTTTTTGGTAGAGTATTTCTCATCAGCTTAAAGATCTTTCTTTCAGAAACGACCAACTCCAATCGGAATTTGATACCCTTTTTGGTTAGATTGTCTTTTTGTTTATGAAAATCAAAAGATAATGTTCCCCGATTAATGCGTTCGCCCCAACTAAGTTTTTGAGAAGTCTTTAGTTGATAACAGGTTTCAGTTGGCTCGCCAGGTACCTGGTTTTGTACCCAAAAATCATCGACATAGCCGTTGCCCTGGCTGGATATTGTGATGCTGCTTAAGTGCAGTTGAAATTGGCTAATAAGCCGCATGATTTTCAAACAGGCAAAACTAATCTCGTAATCATTACCTCTCTGATTTATTGCCCCGCCTAAATGTTTTTTACGTAGGTAACTGCTTTTTGTCATCCGTGGAAAAGTTAAACAACGTTTATTGTTAAACGCAGATAGTATATTTTTGTCGTTTGGTTATCGGGAAATATGTAGACTCAAAACGTTCAGTAATTTGCTCTGCGTCTGTTTGTCAAATTGGTGGTTATTATCCCAGAGCTTAGCAAGTTACTGGTTTTTGTATAAAAAGTAATCATTGGGGAATCTTGCAACAGGTATTGATTAGGGGTGATTCGAAATGAGACAGTCCGCTTCGCTAGCATCGGTTATTTGATAATTTGACAAAATTTCGTTCGTCCGTTTCTATAGATATTTCCAACAGAATATCTATGTAGTTATGGGAGTATATGCCAGGAAGTTGATATTTTGATTCTTTTGTATCTGCCCTGGGTAAGTGTGGTGTGTATTACAATTTCGGAATCCGATTCCGAAATTGTAAAGAATTACCTTTTGTCTTGTATTGCTCTATGTGATAGAAGCGGTAACTATCCGGAATTTCCGGATAGTTCAAAATTGTGGTAGCAAAAAGTAGCTCAGCAAAAAAGTGTTTTCAATTGTCAAGGAGCACTTGACAAACTGAAAACACGCTTTTATAATTCAAGTTACACTCTCTACTTTTATGTTCCTTATAGAAAAAACCGCCTTTGATGTCGTGGTATAAGTAAATTATTTATCTCCAATAAAGGCGCTTTTCCAACCCACTCTTTCATCTCAATACGTCAAAATATCATCTATCTTATAAGCCTGCCCTTTCTTTACTACAAGCAATTTAATAATGGTTCTCTTTTGTGAATAAGTGTCCAGATAAGAAACAATATAAACATTAGCCTTTTGAGGGTCCTTACTTATAACCAGCGTCCTCAGCCAGTCCATATTCGTATCCTGTGCATTCACAAATGGATCGGAATCCAGTTCCTCATCTTTGGCTATCCTGTTCAGGATCTTTGGGGTGCAATATTGCTTTCTGATCAGATTGAGTTCCTTTTCGCTGAGCGATTCTTCACTTCCGGTAATGTAACTGGTATAAAACTGCTTTAGCATGATCGCCGCACTATCATTGGCGGCCTTACTCTGGCCCTGGCAGTATGAGCCAGAGAATGCTAAAATAATGGCGAAGCAGGAAGCTAAAAATTGTGATTTCATATTGAAAGGTTTTCGGGATTCTCTATTACAGCATTTACCCTACTCCGGGGAGTAGGGTAAATGCTTTTTGAAATGTTGTATGTTGGTTTAAACCATTAGTAAGAAAGACTGTCTTTACGAACTGCGTTTGAAGTTAAGTTCTTAAGAGGAGGTGCGAACTTAGTCAGATCTATACCTGTTACTGCAGCTCTATATTCATCCATATTAGGAATTCTTCCAAGGATGGCAGAAAGAACAACTACTGGTGTAGATGCAAGAAGAGACTCTCCTTTTTTACGATCAGAATCTTCAACAACTCTTCCCTGGAAAAGACGGGTAGAAGTTGCCATGACGGTATCTCCTTTAGCTGCTTTTTCCTGGTTACCCATGCAAAGGTTACAACCCGGACGCTCGAGATACATCATATTTTCATATTCGGTACGTGCAACGTTTTTCGGAGCGTTATCATTGAATTCAAAACCAGAGTACTTCTGCAATATCTCCCAATCACCTTCTACCTGGAGTTCATCAATGATATTGTAAGTTGGTGCTGCCACTACAAGTGGTGCGCGGAACTCAACTTTACCATTCTGTTGTTCCAGGTTCCTGAGCATCTGGGAAACGATTTTCAGATCGCCTTTATGCACCATGCAGGAACCAACGAAACCAAGATCCACTTTTTTCTCGCCGCCATAGTAGGAAAGCGCACGGATCGTATCGTGAGTATATCGCTTGGCAACGTCGTCATTGTTAACATCAGGGTCTGCAATCATTGGCTCAACGATCACATCCAGGTCAATTACTACTTCAGCATAATACTTAGCATTCGCATCTGGTTTTAAAGCAGGTTTTTCGCCTGACTTAATCTCAGCGATCCTTTTATCAGCTTTGTTGATCAACCCCTGAAGAACTTGCCTGCTGTTTTCCATGCCCTTGTCTATCATGATCTGGATCCTGCCTTTCGCAATTTCCAGTGATTCTATCAGGGTGTCATCTTCAGAAATACAGATGGAAGCTTTTGCTTTCATCTCTGCCGTCCAGTCTGTAAAGGTAAATGCCTGGTCCGCAGGAAGGGTGCCGATGTGCACTTCAATGACTCTGCCCTGGAAAACATTCTCTCCGGCAAATTTCTGCAGCATCTGTGCCTGCGTTGCATGTACTACATCGCGGAAGTCCATGTGATCCTTCATTTCTCCTTTGAAGGTTACTTTCACTGATTCCGGAATTGGCATGGATGCTTCACCTGTAGCCAATGCCAGCGCAACGGTACCTGAGTCAGCGCCAAAAGCAACACCTTTGGACATTCTTGTGTGAGAATCACCACCAATGATGATGGCCCACTCATCCACTGTAATATCATTAAGTACCTTGTGAATTACATCTGTCATGGAATGATATTCGCCTTTCGGGTCACGGGCAGTGATAAGTCCAAATTCATTCATGAACTTCATGAGTTTTGGAATATTTGCCTGCGCTTTCTTATCCCATACTGAGGCGGTGTGACAGCCTGATTGGTAGGCGCCGTCTACAATGGGCGAAATCACAGTCGCTGCCATAGATTCCAGTTCCTGGGCCGTCATCAGGCCGGTCGTATCCTGGGAACCTACGATGTTCACTTCTACACGAACATCTGAACCAGCGTGTAATACTTTACCCGGAGTAGTGCCAACAGCATTTCTGTTAAAGATTTTTTCTACTGCTGTCAGGCCCTGGTTCTCATGAGAAATTTCTTTTGGCAGGGCAAATACAGGGGGAATATCAATGTTAAGGAGCTTAGCCGCTATAGTCTGGATCTTTTTACCGAATACGATAGCATAAGATCCGCCGGCCCTGATAAATTCCATTTTCTGAGGCGTGAGGGCCTTGGAAATGTCAATCAGTTCCTTGTCACCATTATAAAGTTTTTTCTTCTTTGTGTTGATCGTAAGAACGGTGCCGGTAGCAACAGAGTATACTTCCTCCAGGATATGTTCACCATGTTCATTGCGGATAAGCTTACCATTTGCATCCACTTTTTTCACCCAGTTTTTGAGGTCAATACCAATGCCGCCGGTAACGTCAACAGTGGTGAGGAAAATGGGAGAAATTCCGTTTGTGCCACCTACAATGGGGGCAATATTAACAAATGGAACATAGGGACTTGCCTGTTTGCCCGTCCAGAGCGCCACGTTATTTACACCGGACATTCTTGATGAACCTACGCCCATAGTGCCTTTATCAGCAATCAGCATCACGCTCTTATCAGGATGTTGCGCCTGCAGCTTCCTGATTTCGGCTTGTGCCTGGGGAGTGATCATGCATTTACCATGCAATTCACGGTCTGATCTGGAATGCGCCTGGTTACCAGGAGAAAGCAGGTCAGTCGAAATATCGCCCTCACCGGCAATAAAAGTTACTACCTTAATTTCTTCAGGCACTTCGGGTAGTTTTGTGAAAAACTCAGCCTGTGCGTAACTTTCAATTATCTCTTTAGCTATTTCATTTCCGTTTTTGAATGCATCTTTCAGGCGGTCTGTGTCAGCATCATAGAGGAAAACCTGCGTTTTAAGAACTTTTGCAGCTTCTTTCGCAATAGAGATATCATCACCCAGAGCCAGGTCCAGCAACACTTCGATCGAAGGACCACCCTTCATGTGAGATAATAACTCAAAAGCAAAAGCAGGTGTGATTTCTTTCACTATGGCTTTACCAAGAATGATTTCCTTTAAAAACTTAGCTTTTACACCAGCGGCACTTGTAGTTCCTGGTAACACATTATAAATGAAGAAATTAAGAGAATCTTTCCTGTGTGCATTTTCGAGATCTCTGATTTGCGCGATGATTTCACTCAGTAATTCGGCACTATCAATCGGCTTAGGATGAAGTTCCTGGCTTTTTCTTTCTTCAATTTCCTTAAGATATTCATTATAACGGCTCATACAATTTTTCTTTTGAAAGCGAATCCGCAAATGTAACTAATGTCCATAATATTACACAGTGATCTAAATAAGATCCCACTTTAATGGAACGTATCTTCCAGGTCCACAACCCGGATTTCGTATTTCGAAGAACCAGGAAAAAACTGAAAAGGTCATCGAAGAGAGATAGCCTTATTTTTGTAAATAATTGATTTTCAGTTCATATCCCTTTTGTCTTTTGTGCGGTATGTTCGATTAGAATAGTATTTTGTATTGATATTCAGTTTGTTATGATGTTTAGCGCTCAAAAAGGAATTTGACCTGAAAATAAAACTATAATCTTTCCCAATATTACTTCCAATTTACAGGCAGGATCACCCCATATAATCTGAAAGAACCAAAAATATTTTGTTTATTGAACAGTGTTCAATAACTTTGACTCTGAAATCACATTAAACAGTTAAACAATGAAAAAAGCATTAATCACAGGCGCCAGTGGAGGAATAGGGTTTGAAGTAGCCAGGCGCCTGGCCGCTCAAAACTATCAGCTTACCCTCGTTGCCCGTAATGAGGACAAGCTTAATAAAGCTTTAGCGGGCTTGAATAGTAATGGTCACAGCATTTTTGTAGCCGATCTGACAAAAAAAGAAGATCTGAAAAAGGTGGCAGACCATCTGGCCACCAACAAATATGACGTACTTATCAACAATGCGGGCGCAGGTCTTTATGGTCAGTTTATCGGGCTTCCCCTTGAAGATCAGTTGAATACGATGCAACTAAACATGGATGCTTTAGTAACCCTCTCTTATAGCTTCTTAGAGAAGGCGTCATCAGGAAGTGCGCTTGTAAATATCGGCTCACTGCTCGCCCATTCTTCTCTGCCAGGAGGGGCCGTTTATGCAGGAACTAAAAGCTTTGTGGCTAATTTTTCAGAATCTTTGTGGTACGAGTTTAAGCACAAAGGCGTTTTTGTAATGGGTTTCAATCCGGGTGCGGCAGATTCAGATTTTCATTCAAATGCAGGCCGGCAATCAACCGATTTCCCAAAATTTGTAATTTCCTCTGTAGTAGATGTAGCTGATGAATTGGTTAAAGCATTGCACAAAAGGCAAAAGCCCAGGGTAGTACAGGGCCTGAAAAACAGACTGATGCTTTGGGGCTTTAAATTTCTAAGCCGGAAATCTGCGGTGAGTATCATGGGCCAGATCAGTCCGGGAATGTCACATTAGTGCCGAACTTTCAGCAATCCAGGACACTCAACCGCCCGATTTCATATTTTTACGTATTATTACTTATATGAGCATAGCTGAACGAAAACAAAAGGAAAAGTTGGAAATGCACAAACGCATTCTGAACGGTGCACGCAAGATATTCCTTGAGAAAGGATATGAACAAACCAGCATGCGAAACATTGCCAGCGAGATAAATTACAGCGCCGGCATTATTTATTTTCACTTTAAAGACAAAAGTGAGATCTTTCATGAGCTTCACAAGGAAGGGTTTAGACTGTTGCTTAGCCAGCTAAAAGTATTGGATAAAGTTGCCGATCCCTTTGAACGGTTGAAAGCCGTTGGGCGTGTATTTATTCAGTTTGCACAGGAAAATAAGGATTATTATAACCTTATGTTTATTGTGGAAGAACCTGTCAAAGCTCCCCAGGCAGGCGGTTTTCAGATTGCACAGGAAGCCATCAATCATCTCCTGGACCTGGTCAAAGAATGCCAGGGAAAAGGCAGGTTTAAAGATATGGATGCTGAATATTTTGCATTCATGCTGCTTTCTGCTATTCATGGCATTTGTGCCTTATTCTGCAAGGACCGCACTGTGAATTTTGTGAACAAAACAGACGATGAGCTGATGAAGAACGGTTACGAGTGCTTTGTAACACTACTCGAAAAAGGGTAGTTTTTTTTAACTATTTATTGAACAGTGTTTAAAAATATAACAGTGAACAATATTTTCCAAAAATCGACGAATTATTACTGGTTAGCCCTGGTACTGGGCATACAGATTTTCACCACCAGCCAGGTCAGGGCTCAAAGCAGGTTGGACCAGTACATTCAGCAGGGAATTGAGTCAAACCAGAGTATTAAACAACAGGCCTTCCTCTTACAAAAGAACATGTATGTGCTGAACGAGGCCAAAACTATGTTCTTGCCCAACATTACCTTTTCTACCACTTATACAAAGGCCGATGGTGGACGTACCATAGATTTTCCTGCGGGCGACCTTTTAAACGGGGCCTATGCCACACTGAACCAGCTGACCGGAAGCAACTCATTCCCGCAACTTCAGAACCAGCACGTACAGATCAATCCCGATAATTTCTACGATGCCAGATTCCGCACCACCCTGCCTGTCCTGAATGCAGAGCTTATCTACAACAAAAAGATCAGGTCACAACAGGTGGATCTGCAAAAAGCAGAAATCCTGCTTTACAAACGGGAACTGGTCAAGGAAGTTAAAACAGCATATTACAACTACCTGAAGGCTACAAATGCTGTAAAGATCTATCAATCTTTCCTTCAACTGGTCGAAGAAGGGGAACGTACCAACACAAAGCTTTTTGAGAATGCCAAAATAAACCGGACAGCCGTCATCCGTAGCCGGAACGAGGTATCGAAGATCAACGCCTCTCTTACCACAGCAAGAAAAACAGAAGAATCTGCCCGGTATTATTTTAACTTTCTTCTCAACCGGCCATTAACAGACAGCATTTTGGCCGATGAGATTGTAACGCTACCAACGCAGGATCAACGACAGAATAATGATGTTAGCAGCCGGGAAGAGTTGTCAAAACTTAAGATCTCAAAAGACATCAACGAAAATCTGAACGGGCTGGCAAGATCTTATCTTATTCCTAAGATCGGCACTTACCTGGACCTGGGTTCCCAGGCCTTTGACTGGAAGTTCAATCAAAATAGCCGCTATTACTTTTGGGGAATTTCACTGGAATGGAACCTGTTCTCCTTTGGAAAAAATACTTACCGGATCAAACAGACAATTGCAGATAAACAAGCAATAACCTCCCAGACCGATTACGTACAACAGCAATTACTTACCGAGCTTAAAGTCAGGCAGGCTAATATGCAAAGCGCAATCGCCCGATATCAGGCGGCTCAGTCACAATTAAAAACAAGCCAGACTTATTATAGTGATATGACAAAACTATATAAAGAAGGAATGGCTATTTACATTGAGCTGTTAGACGCCCAGAACCAATGGATAGATGCACAGCTTCAGGCCAATATTGCATTATTCGACACGTGGATATCATTTACAGCTATTGAACGTGCTAATGCCAGCTTTAATATTCAATAAAATAACATGAAAAAAATTCAAGTAACATTCGCTGCATGTATATGTCTTTTGCTCTCCTGCAAAGAACAGCACAAGAATACAAATCCACTCGGTGAGCCAGATATCATTTCTGTTAAGATAGCTCCTGTCTCAGCATTGGAAGTGCCCGGCTCTATACAGGCTACCGGCCTGGTCAGCACCGAAAACGAAGCAAATTATTCATTTAAGATAGGCGGAGTTATTAGCCGGATCTTAGTAGAAGAAGGGCAATTTTTCAGAAAAGGCCAGTTGCTGGCTACATTAAACTCAACAGAAATATCGGCGGGCCTGGCTCAGGCCAACCTCAGCGTAGATAAAGCTCAACGCGATTATAACCGGGCAGCCAGCCTTTATAGAGACAGCGTTTTTACACTGGAACAATTGCAGAACACTAAGACCGCCCTGGACGTGGCCCAAAAGTCTAAAGAGGCCACAGCCTTTAATGAACGTTACTCAAAGATTTATGCCGCATCTGATGGTTTTGTAACTGAAAAAGTGGCGAGTGAAGGAGAAGTTATTGGTAGTGGCATGCCAGTACTACTTACTAACTCCACACAGCAAAATGACAGTTACCTGCTAAAAATGGGTGTAACCGACCGGGAATGGGCAGCTATTCAACCAGGCCAGATGGCTAAAGTTATATTAGATGGTTATCCTGGTCAGACATTTGACGCCATTGTATTCCGGAAATTACAGGCTGCCGACAAGGAAATAGGCTCATTCCAGGTAGAGCTAAAGCTAAAATTAGGTAAAGTAGTACCGGCTGTCGGTATGTTCGGAAAAGCCGAAATAACAACAAGCCAGCAGGAAAACGCACTTGTTATTCCGTACAGTTCATTAGTAGAACCCGATGGCGACAAAGGCTTTGTGTTCACAACAATTGGTACAGACAAAGTAAAGAAGATACCGGTTACTATTTTAAAATTTGATAACGAGAAGGTATATCTCAAAAACAAACTTGATGGAATAGACAAAATAGTTGTTTCCAACAGTGCCTACCTCAACGAACAATCTACCATCAAAATCATTCCGTAAACCAATAAGAACATGAAGATCACAAATTTTTCCGTTAAGAATTATCAGTTCACGCTGATTATATTTCTTCTTGTTGCGGTAGTTGGTTTGCTTACACTTTTTACCATGCCCCGCTCGGAAGATCCTACCACCCATCCTCCGCAGTACCTGATAACCGTCATTTACCCGGGCACCAGTCCTAAGGATATGGAAGAACAAGTGGTAAAACCCATTGAAAACAAAATATACGGACTTGAAAATATAGATAAGGTACTCACTTCAATAGAGGATGGCGTAGCTGCCATCCAGCCAAAATTCAAATATGGTGTCGATGTAGATAATAAGTATCAGGAAATATCTACAGAAATAAACGCCTTAAAGAACAGTGAACTTCCAAAGGATATTTACCTGATTAAAACAGAAAAGATTTCCTCTTCCGATGTAAAGATCTTACAGGTGGCATTGGTCTCAAATACTGCTTCCGGCAAAACGCTTAGAGACAATGCAGATATACTTAAAACGCGGTTGGAAAAAATAACCGATCTCAAAGAGGTAAAATATGCCGGAACTCCGGAACAGGAAATCCGGATCGATATGCAGCTGGATAAGCTGGCCCGTTTAAAAATACCGCTCAACCTGGTAATAGGCAGCCTGCAAAGTGAAGCAGCCGATATTCCCGGAGGAAGCATTAACCTGGACAGTAAGGTCTTTAATGTAAAGACAAGCGGTAAATTTAAGCACGTAGAAGATGTTGCCAACACTGTTATCTACAATGCTAATGGAAAGATCATTTACCTGAAAGATGTTGCCGATGTTAGTTATAAAGATGGCATTGTTAGCCATATTACGCGTTTGAATGGGCATCGTTGCGTACTTGTAACAGCGGCAATGAAAGATAATGTAAACATAAGCAAGGTAAAGGAAGAATACATGCCCGTGCTGGAAGAGTTTGGCAAAGAATTACCGGCAAACATAAAAATGGTCAAAAATTTCGATCAGGCTGATATGGTTTCCCAGCGCCTGGGACATTTAGGCTTCGACTTTGCATTGGCCATCCTTTTAGTAGTTATCACACTGTTGCCTTTGGGATTCCGGGCATCTGTTATTGTAATGATTTCTATACCGCTTTCACTCGCATTGGGCCTGATCGCATTGAACCTGTTAGGATACTCCCTGAATCAGTTAAGTATAGTTGGTCTCGTGGTAGCATTGGGATTGTTGGTTGATGATAGCATCGTTGTCGTAGAAAATATTGAGCGGTGGCTCAGAGAAGGCCATTCAAAAAAAGATGCTATTTTGAAAGGGACCAAACAGATCGGGGTAGCAGTGGTAGGATGCACGGCTACTTTGGTAATAGCGTTTCTGCCACTTGCATTCTTACCCGATGTTGCAGGTGAATTTATCAGAAGCTTGCCTATGGCAGTAATATCAAGCGTACTTGCGTCTATGATAGTAGCGCTGACGCTGGTACCCTTTATCGGAAGCCGGATATTAAAGACACACACTCATGGTGAAGGCAATTTCTTCCTGAAGAATTTGCAGAAGTTTCTAAGCTTCTCTTATCGCCGCATAATGTCAATAGCCTTAAAATGGCCCAAAGTGACTATTGCTATATCAATAGGATTAAGCGTCCTCGCATTTCTATTATTTCCATTAGCTGGCTTTAAACTTTTTCCCACATCAGAAAAACCCATGTTCCTTGTGAATATAAAAATGCCATTACAGGCAGATATTCCTGAAAGCGACCGTGTGACCAAACTGGTGGAACGTGAGCTGAAAAGTCACAAAGAGATTGTCTATTATACAGCTAATATCGGCAAAGGCAATCCCCAGATATATTATAACGTACACCAGCAGGATGTTAAACCGGATTTTGCCCAGATCTTTGTACAAATGGATGAAGAGGCCAGCCCGGGATCAAAAAAGGAATTAATTAAAAAACTGAGGAATAAGTTTAAAGATTTTCCTTACGCGAGGATTGAAGTAAAAGATTTCGAACAGGGAACTCCTATTGAAGCCAATATTGTAGTAAGAGTGTTTGGAGAGAACCAGGATACATTACGCTCCCTTTCGTTTAAAGTGGAAGAGATCCTGCGTAAACATCCCGGTACATTTTATATAAACAATGAATTGAACGCATATAAATCGGATGTAAAAATTAAAATTGACAAAGAAAAAGCACGAACACTGGGTGTGCTCACCAGCGATGTGGATAAAGTGATCCGCATGGCTGTAGCCGGATTGAACGTCGGAGACTATATAGACGACCGGGGCGATTCCCGGAATGTGGTTATCACACTTCCCAGGGAGAAGTTTTCAAACCTTAACGCACTCAGGAACCTGTATGTAAATAACATCCAGGGAACTCCGGTTCAGATTGATCAGATTGCAACAATTTCTTTTGAAACATCTCCTACAGCAATTAATCATTTTAATAAGTCCCGCTTTGCCAAGGTAACTTCATTAACAAAAGAGAATGTGCTTGCAAACGATATATTGAAAGACATTGTTCCTGAACTTAATAAACTAAAATTGCCATCCGGATATTATTATAAGTTATCAGGAGAAGCAGAGTCAGAAGGTGATGCTTTGGGTGGCAACTTCCTTTCAGTCATATTACTCAGCGGATTTCTTTTTATAGGAGTGTTGCTGTTACAGTTCAAAACCTTTAAAGGAATTATTATTGTGCTGTCAATCATACCACTGGGAATCTTAGGAGGAGTGTTGTTTTTACTATTTACCGGCAACCCAATGTCATTGGTGTCTATTATTGGTTTCATTGGCCTGTCAGGTATTCAGGTGAAGAATTCTCTGTTGCTTGTCGATTTTACCAATCAACTCAGGGCAGAAGGATACAGCATAGATGAAGCAATTAATATAGCTGGTGAAACACGTTTCCTGCCCGTTGTGCTTACTTCAGTAACCGCCATATGCGGATTGCTTCCAATTGCGCTGAATCCTAATCCGCTCATAGCACCGTTGGCAATTGTATTAATCGGAGGACTGATAAGCTCAACAATACTCTCCAGGATCGTAACGCCTGTGTTGTATAAATTAATTCCTCCACGTTTAGAACAGGAAGAATAGAAAAACAAAAAGAGGGTCACTCCAAACTGAAGTGCCCTCTTTCCATTTTAAGATCAGAACTGCAGGAAGGCTGACTATTTCCGCCTCCCTTATATATTAATTTAACTCCGCTTTTTAATGAACGTTCCAGCCTTTTAGTATCTTTTGCAGATCAATACCTTTGCCAAGCACAGGTTTAAACAGATCTCCTTCCGCTTTTATTCGTGCAACGGCATTCTTTATAGTGAAGTCTTTCATCTTAAGGCCAGGTTTGATTTCGTCCCAATGTAGCGGCATAGAGACTGTTGCTCCTGGTTTGGGCCTGAGAGAGTAGGGGGCCGCCAATGTAGCCTTTGGGCGGTTCTGCAAATAATCCACATACAACTTACCTTTCCTGTTTTTTGTCATGCGTTCAATGCTGGTGAAGCCGGGAAGCCGTTTATGCACCTCTGTGGCTATCAGCTTCGCGAACAATTGACATTGGTCGTAATTATATTTGGCACCAAGAGGAATATAAACATGAATGCCGGTAGACCCTGAAGTTTTCGCATAACCCGGTACTTTAAGTTCGTCTAATACCTCTTTGACCGTTTGAGCGGTGGTAATTACCTGTCTGAAGGAATTTCCCTCGTCCGGATCAAGATCAATCAGGCACCAGTCGGGGTTATCCGGTTTTTTTATGGTACTGTTCCATGGGTTCATTTCTATGGCTCCCAGGTTTGCCATATATAGCAGCCCTGCCTCGTTTTCGGGAACCATGAAGTTCTTGTCTTCTCCTTCACTTGTACGGTAAGGGAATTGTGCTATCCAGTCCGGCGCCTTGCCGGTAACGTCCTTTTGATAAAAGCTATGTCCTTTTATACCATTTGGAAACCGGTTCATTGATTGGGGGCGCCCTGTCAGATATGGTAAAATGTATGAAGCTACCTGGTAATAGTAGTTCAGCATATCTCTCTTGGTGTAGCCTTCATCCGGCCAAAAGACCTTCGATAGATTGGTAAAGGTCAGTTCATTGCCATTGATCTTTTTAACCTGCGTTTTTTCAGTCGGATTTAATAAAGACTTCCTTTCATTTTTCTTTGATGGCTTTAACAGTTGCTTCGCCTTCGTACCTTCATTTTCATTTAACACCATTTTGGCTTCAAACGCAGTCTCTGCAACCACCTTTTTCGCCGGTTTATCTGAGCGCATACCTTCAAAGCTGGAATGACGCATAACGCCATCCTCCGTGATCTCTGTATAACTTACCTCACATACTAATTGGGGCTTTAACCAGGTAACAGTGGCATGGGGAGGATTGGGCCGGAAGCGGGAAGGTTTATTGACGTCTATTTCTCCGGAAAAAGGACTGGTTTTACTGATCAACGGCCTGAATTGCTGCAACATCTCTTTTTGCATTTTGTCATTAAAGCCCGTGCCTATTTTACCCGTATATTCCAGTTTCCCTTTCCTGTAAACACCTACCAGTAATGCACTGAATAACTTTGGAGAATCCTCATTATTTGTAAAGCCGCCAATCACCACTTCATGACGTTTATTTGTCTTTATCTTCAGCCAGCTTCTGGTCCGGTTACCTGGCACATACACGCTGTCAGCCTGCTTTGCAATGATACCCTCCATGCCCAGCTGAGCCGCAGCAGCTAAAAATTCTGTGGCAGAGGTATCAAATGCTTCACTGTATCGGATAATGTCACTTTTCGGCATAATGGACTTTAGAAGCTCCCTTCTTTCAATCAGGGGAACGTCCATCAAATTCCGTCCATTCAGCCATAACAGGTCAAAAACATAATAGACAAGATCTCCATCTGCCTCGCTACGCCAGTTCTGTAACGAACCGAAGTGGGCAACACCATTTTCCTTAAGCACGCAGATCTCCCCATCTGTTACTGCATTTATGCCCCATTCCTCAATAGCCTGATGAACAGGATAATATTTTTCATTAAAGCTTTTGTTGTTCCTGGAAATTAGTTCCACATGCCCCTTATTACTTAAAGCTATTGCCCGGTAACCATCCCATTTCACTTCATAGAGCCATCCTTCCTGCTCAAAGGGTTGATCAACCAATGTGGCCAGCATTGGCTTCACATTCTTTGGGAAAGCAGATTTAACACCTTTATTTGTTGTTGGGTTCGCTGCTTTGCGGCCGGTTGGCTTCGGTGTGCGGCCAGATAATCGTTTCCCTTTGGATTTAGTCAGTCCCATGCAATTAATAGCATAATACTCATGCCAATTATTACATGGCTGCCATCAGGAACTAGCTGGCCGGAATTTCCCTTACCGTCGCCTTATGTGGGTATTCTTCTGCCCAAACCGTCCCGTTGTCATCTGCATCATCCATTTCACCTTTTTCCTTTTCTGACCCTATCCATTTCGTTCTTATTAAAAACAGGAATACGATAACGGCTATAATACCATACGCCAGACCAAGTGCTGCCTGGCTGGTAATGGAAATGGTCTTTACCATAAAAGAGCTGAGTATAGAAGTTACAACCGCAAATCCACCACCTGTTAAACCACTTGCTTTACCTGCATATTGCGGGAAGCGGATCAGGCAATACGACATCAGGTTATTAAAGATAAAACCGCTTGTGCTGTGCAGCAGGAAAACATATATTAACAGCGTAAATAAATTGTGGTAGTACATTGTCAGCGGTATCATAACAACTACCACAAACAACTGTGCAATATTAGCCAGTATCAGTTTTTTGGAGAATGGTTTATTCACCAGTATTCTCGATACCGACCCGCCTATCATCATTGACAGTCCCGAGAACAAGGAACAATAACCTGTTATTGTTGCGGGGAAATGTAACTGATGCTCGATCAGGAACGGACTGCACATCCCATACAACAATACCATACCATAGGTCAACCCCAGTACCACAATGCCCGAAGTGAAATCCGGCGTCCTGATCATTTTACTATATGTTTGCACCATTGAGCTGACGCTCAGCGGCTGAGCAGCTTTCATCGATTCACCACCAATGGCCGCTTCGATTATAAAGAATGCCAGTCCGAAATACCCCAGGAATATGAAGTTGGAAGACCAGCCCCATGTTGTTTGGAAAAATCCACCCAGGAAAGGCGCTACAATAGGCGCAATAGCCCAGATCACAGAGAACAGGCTTGTATATTTTTTTAATGCTTCTCCTGTATAGAGGTCCATAAAATAGGCGCGCTTACTTATGGCTATCACCGCTACTGTAAATCCCTGCACTATACGCATGGCATAGATCGTTTGCAGATTGGTTGACCACGCAATGATGAAGCTGGACACACTGAATACCAGCATTGCTGCCAGACTGGGAATGTAACGGCCATAGGTGTCTATCAATCCGCCTACGATCAGCTGAGAAATACCATAGCTGACAATGAAGAGCGAAAGCGTCAGCTGAATGGCGGCTGGTGAAGCATGTAATTGCACGGCCATATCGGGTAATGACGGGATAAACACGTCCATGGCAAAACCCGACAATGGAAGAAGTGCCAATGCCATAATGGTGGTCCAACCTCTTCTTGATTCATTAATTCTTCTCATACTTATCTTTTTAATTGGAAGTGTAAAGTTAGGAAGACCTGTTGCCTTGGCAATTGCATGACTCAAAGAGATAGTTATACAAATCAAATATGTTTACAGGGGTCAGGATAGCTTTACGGTACTTATACTATTACTGGTTTCCTTCCTGTGCGGAATTCTACCGGGGTTTGTGTAGTAAACTGCTTGAAGTACTTATTAAAGTGGGACGGGTATTCAAAGCCCAGCGCATAGGCAATCTCCGCTATGTTCCAGTTCGTATTGCGCAGCAATGTTTTCGCCTCTACAATCACGCGTTCATGAATAATATCGCGGGTAGTTTTATTGGTATGCTTTTTCACAACGCTGTTCAAATGGTTCACATGTACATGCAGCAGGTCGGCAAAGCGTGCTGGTGTTAACAATTTCAAAGGGGTTTCAGGAGAATCTACCGGGAACTGCTGATTAAGCAGGGCGAAGAAGTCATTCACCAGTCTGTCGCGCACCACAGAAGCCGGCGCCAGGCGGCTTTGCTGTAAACGGATGCCCTCATGAATAAGCAGCTGCAGTATATTGCGTATCATATCCCATTTAAAAGGATAATCAGAGGCCTGCAGCTCCTGCATTTGCTGGAAAAGCATAATTATCCGCTCTCTTTCTTCACGGGTAACCGGTATTACCGGCATCAGGGAAGGATTGAATAAAGGGCAGGCATATTGTATATCCGGGGGAATAAGTCCTTCTATAAAGGGGGTGTTGAATAAACAATAAAAGCGGTTAAAAGGCACTGTTATTTCTATGGAAGTGGCCACGGTAGGATTGCTGAATATCAGGCAGCTCTGACCCAGCGGTATTTCCTGGTCGTTATACAGCAGCATGCCACTGCCTTCTCCTGTAATGCCACTGAGGCATATCTTGAAATAGTCGCGCCGGTTGAAAGGCGTTTTGCGGGTGGCCGTAACGGCTTCACGAACATTAAAATGAGCCCTGCCGGATTCATGAACCAGATCCGGTGGAATGTCCTGGCCAGTGCGCTTGTAGAATTGCACCAGGGATTCAATGGGAATTAATTTATCTGCCATAGTTCCTACCCTTATATAATTCAAAGATAAGGGTAATAAACTGTTCTACCTCGATTTCATGACCGTCAGCTGACGGCTGGCCTCCTCAATACCTGAGTCCGTATACCGGTTATACAAAGTCTCCCGCCACAGGTAATTCCTGCCTTTTTCTTTCTCACCCTGTGCCAGATAGTATTTGCCCAGGATATTGCACGCACTTTTTACCGCACCCTGTTCTTCATAACCCTTGCTGTCAGCCAGTTTGTGATACCAATCCCTAGCCGCCTGCGAGTTACCGGTGCGCTCATACCAGCCTGCAATCCGCTCGTGAATATGCGGATGGAAATAATTGCTGTCAGCATAAGCTGCAATAGCAGTTTCCATTTGTTCCTTCAACCCCGGATCTGCTATTTGAGACAGCAGATAAATAAGAGAGAGATCTGTTTTCTGAAAGCGTGCCGGGGCATTTACAGCAAGGTAATGTATTAGCTTAGCGGCCTCTGACTTATGCTCATTATAGTTTTGCTCTGTGTAATAGCGCATGAGCGCCTGGCTGAAAACCTCATCATAGAACAAAGTATCTGTACCGGTGACTTGTTTATTTATTAACGCATCATAAGAAAACTGGTCATCACGACGGAAAACAATGTGTTTGAAAAATGCCTGGGCGAAAACAGAATTCAGCACATTCCCATAACCCAAAAAGAAAGCCTCGGAGGCAGGAGTGCTGTTGCAGAGCAGGATGAAGCTCAGTTTTTCCCTGGGCAGGCGTATAAGTAATGCGGCAAATGAATCGCCATAGCCATAGTGCCAGTGAACCGGGCGGCCATCCACCTGCTGTGTTGCCCAGCCAAGGCCATACGGGTAGGTCCGGCCGTCAGAAGCTGCAAAGGGTGATGTAAGTTTCCGATAGCTTTCCGCTGTAAGCAGGATATTATTGTCGAGAGCATGACAGTATTTTGCCAGGTCATCTGCAGTGGTCAGTAGATTCGTTGAAGGATAAAGGATAGTCTGGTCCGGCAAATTCCGGTTAGCATTAAAGGATTGATGTTTGCGGTCGCGGAAATAGGTAGTTACGATCCGGGACAGCGCCGGGTTATTTTTATCAGAAGGATAGCCGGGAAGGGTATCGTTCATCTTCAGCGGCTGAAGAATACGCTTGGTCACTTCACCTGAGAAGGCTTCGTAATGACGTGTATTACCGCTCATTGCTTCAAAAACGCCATAAATGAAGTTGTAACGGCCGCCATTGTAAATGTAGTTCGATCCTGGTTCACCTTCAGAGGTATGGCTCAGCACATGTTTGATCTTTACATTCGGAGATTGCAACCGTTCAGGTGTAAAGCCAACGGGTAGAAAAGGATAGTCCAGGATATAATCATCCATACTGACCCTGCCTTCCTGCTCATATTGCATCAGGGTTACTGCAGCAAAGGTCTTTGTAACAGAAGCTACGGGGAAAATGTGATCGCGCCGCATCGGGATCTTTTTATCAGCATCGGCAAAACCTTCAGTTTGTACAAAACGGACCTGGCCATCTTCAACTACCGCAGCTATAAGCCCCGGAATTTTTAAGAAATTGGCATGCGCAGCAATTGCCTCCCGCAATTGCCGGAATCTTTTATCGTCCTCAGCTGCAAAAGCATTTAATGGCATTTGTGACGCCAGCAGACCGGCTGTGGCCATTCCGGCCTGTTTAATGAAATTCCTGCGTGAAGTCATGTTTGGGCTTTTATTGGAATAAAGACGCAGCTAACCCCGGCTTGTTGCATGAGATGTTTCATTTATACCAGAACTTGTTTGATTCGGACCATTTCCCCGGCTAGCTTCCAACTAATTTAGCCATTTAAATTTTTCGATTATGCAGATATTAAATGGTAAAATTGTACTCATCACCGGCGCATTCCGGGGAATAGGTGCTGCTATGCCACCGATGCCTCAAAATGGCTTTCAGGTCAGATCATAAGCGCTAACAGAGCAATGGCTTAACACTTAAAGATCATTAATTTGATATGATGGAAACAACTGAATCACTGGAAAACTTTTATCGCCAGAAGATGGGCATCCTTCCCAGTGAAATATTTCGTAAAACAGGTCATTTTAATGTATTTACCATGGAAGATTACGCAGGCAAAAAGCCTGCATATCCCATGCCTTACAGCCGTAAAGACTATTATAAGATAGCGCTGATCAGAGGTCCGCACCAGGTGGAATATGCAGACCATACATATGAGGTAACGCACAATATGCTCATGTTTGCCAATCCGCAGATTCCTTATAACTGGACCCCCGCAACAGCTATTCCTACAGGCGCATTTTGTGTGTTTACTGAAGATTATATGAAAGGATTCGGTAACATTAAAGAGTACCCCCTTTATCAGCCGGGCGGTACTCCCATCCTCGATATTACAGACAATGAAGCGGCGTTTGTCATGGAGTTGTTTAACAAAATGTTCCATGAAATTGCCTCAGAATACACTTATAAGTATGATATGCTTCGGAACATGGTATTCGAAATGATCCATACGGCACTTAAACTCCGCCCGGCACTTTCGGTTGTCGCATTACCTGACTCCAATGCAGGACGGAGAATCACATCCTTGTTCCAGGAACTGCTTGAACGTCAGTTTCCTATCGAATCGACCCTCCAGCAGGTACGCCTCAAAACACCGGCGGAGTTTGCAGAGCAACTGCATGTACATATCAACCATCTGAACCGGGTGCTTAAAGAAGTTACAGGTAAGACAACAAGACAATTGATTGCCGAACGGGTAGCATCGGAAGCCAGGGCCTTACTCAAACATACCAACTGGAATATTTCTGAAATTGCCTGGTGCCTCGGCTTTGAAGATACCTCTAACTTTATAAAATTCTTTAAGAAAAATAGCTCCGCCACTCCTCATCAATTCCGAACATAAACAGTATACTCAACTTGTTTGATTAACACCATTTTCAGTTTGAATCAGCCTTTCTGAGCGTTTTCAGGGCTACTAACTTTGGCCTTACAAAACGTAATAACAATGGAAGCTTATCTTTTAGAACAGAATGGCGGTATTGAAAATCTGAAAAAAGCCACGCTGCCTGCACCTGTCATTAAGACAAATGAAGTGTTGATCAAAACCAAAGCTATCGGCATTAACCCTATCGATGTCCAGGTACGGAATTCAAAAGACATACTGGGGATGATCACCCAGGGGAATATCCCCCCGAAAGTAATTTTAGGCTGGGATGTTGCCGGTGTTGTAGAACAAACCGGAGATGATGTGACAGACTTCAAACCGGGAGATGAAGTATATGGGCTTATAAACATGCCTGGTCTGGGAAGCACCTATGCAACTTATGTGGCAGCCGGTGCCAGTCAGCTTATGCATAAACCCGCTGCATTGGATTTTATTGCCGCCGCTGCAACTCCGATGGCTGCAATGACGGCATGGCAGGCGGTAGTAACATTAGGGCAGGTAAAGCAGGATGAAAAAGTATTAATACATGCCGCATCCGGAGGAGTCGGACATTTTGCTGTACAAATTGCAAAGTATCTCGGCGCATATGTTATCGGAACTGCATCCGCAAAAAACAAAAGCTTTGTTACCGGCCTGGGAACAGATGAATTTATCGACTACACAGCAAAACCATTTGAACAACAGCTGCAGAAAGTAGATGTGGTTATTGATACCATCAATTCTGTTGAACATATACTCCGCTCAATCAGCGTTCTTAAAAAAGGAGGCCGTTTAATTTATCTGCAGCCACATTTTCAATCTGCAATAGAAGCCCCCTTACAGGCGGCAGAAGTCAGCGGGGTCGGAGTGTTTGTCAATTCCTCCGGCAAAGTACTTGCTGAAATCGGTGAACTTATCCGTGAACATCATATCCTTCCTGAAGTTACACAGGTGTTTGGCTTTGATGAATTGCCGCAGGCGCAAAGCATTGTAGAAAGCGGCAGGGCAACTGGCAAGATAGTAGTATCAGTAAACTAAATATTAAATAGTATCACATGGCAAACGATCATACAAAAGAAGTTTTCATTAAAGCGCTTACACAGGAAGAAATTAATACCATACATGACTTCTATGATGTCTTCAATAAAAGAGATTACAACAAGGTAGATCATATACTATCGGCAGATTGGCAGGATATCCCACTTGCTCCCGGCCAGCAGGAAGGAGCCCAGGGGTATAAGGAACTGGTACGGATGTTCACCCAGGCCTTCCCCGATGCAGCCGTTAAAGTCCATGAGATCTTTGGCTCCCATGAACGTGCCGGGGTAAGGGCAGAGATGTCTTTTACTCATAGCAGCAAATTCATGGGAATTGAACCTACTCATAAAAAGCTGACAATTGCGCTGCATGAATTTCATTACCTGAAGGATGGTAAGCTAACTGCAACATGGCACCTTGAAGATTGGTTGAGCATGTTGTTACAGACCGGTGCCTGGTCCATAAATGCTTAAAAGAAATATAGATCGTCTTTTATAAGACGATCTATATAAATTGAAATTATAAGGTAAAAGACGAGTAAAGTACGTGGCGCTCTACCATTGAGCTATTCCGCAACTATTGCGGAAACAGGGCTCGAACCTGTAACCTCCCGATCCTCAGTCGAAGTAACTCTACTCTACGACACTTATAAAATTTAAAGAGATAAACCGGGTAATAAGTCGAAAAGGCACTTATTTACCTAAACGAAGAAATCCTTTTCTACGACACCGGTTTAAATATTACTGTTCTATAGTTCTACATGATTGATCTGATCAACCACTGTCGATCCGTTTTCTATATAATGGATCATATCAAATATCTTTTCACTCCATCCACTTACCAGCACAGTATTTTTATTTTCCGTTTTGGTTAAGCTGTTACCATATCCCTTCAGATCTACACTATATACTTTAACGGCCGGGTTAATAACAAGGTATTGTTTCAATAATTTATTGAAATTATCTCCTCTGTTACCACGATGGTCATACCAGTTACAACCTGCTCCTACCTGGCAGTCGGAGAAGATAATAATACGATCTGCTATTGTTTTGGTAGAGATCAGTTTATCCATGTATTCAAAAATACCACGCTCTGTAGACGGTCCGCATTTCTTCGCTTCGGAATTGATCAGTTTGAAATTTTCAAACAGGCTGGACTTCCTGTTTAACATAGGCTGTATTAAATGATCACCGAACAGACCAATAGAAGTATTATCACTTTTATTCCAGTACAATACTGCAAACAGGTTGGCTATATCCGCTGTTTTACGGTTACTCATAGCTGATACTAACGATTTACCAGCTGCATCGCCATACATACTTCCCGAGTTATCAGACAGTATTACAGTTTTCCCTTCGTTTACAGATATATTATCACAGGCAATCAGTAATGCTTTCTCCAATGCTGCAATTGCCAGTGCTATTCTTTCGGAACGGTCTTCAAATGCAATTTCTGATGTTACTTTCTCAATCTCTGTAAACGCAGATAAATATCTGAATGGCAGTTGTTTCGCCTTCTTCACTTTATTTGCATCCGTTAATATTGCTAAAGCCTCAGTAAATGCTTTTGCAGAGCCTTTTGTAAGAATATTGCGCAGGTTACGCAATAAGGCCATATAGCCCAGCTTTCCGCTCATTACCAGCTCTTCCCATTGCATTGCTATGGCATGTTGCTTTTCTGCTTCACTTGCAAATGTCTTTTTACCGAGTTCAGATAACGCTGTTTCCCATGTATATGGCGTTGCCAATTCATCCTTCGCTATTTTATTAAACAATACCTGCTGCGCTTCATCCTTCGCTTCAGGGTGGACCAGGAACAAGGCATCTTTCATTTTCACTTCGGCAGCAGTATTATATTTGGCGAACTGGTATTCGTCAAATTTATTGAATGCTATAGCTAATCCTTTCTGAACCTGCTTAGACAGTTTGTTTAATTTTTTCGCTTCAGTTCTTTTATTCGCAATCTGGTAATAAGCCAGTATCTCCTTTATTTCATCCGCTCTTTGTACAATACCATTAACTGTTTTGCTTACCAGGTTATTTCCCGAAGTGGCCTTCGCCAATTCAACAGCTAATACAACCGGTATAGAACGAAGGTTCATTTCCTTACGTGCGTAAATAGCCAGTTTAGCAACAAACGCTGGTGAGCACTGCGCAATCAGTTGCCTGATACGGTCAAGCCTTTCTTCCTGCTTCTCATAGTAAGAGTCATCTACCACGCAGGTTGCCACAGCAGTGTACAGCTCCATTTCCGGAGTCAGCCTGTATGCGGTAGCACCCATATAGTTCTTTGTCCCCTTCGCTGCGTTTGTTGATAAATTGAACTTCATAACCTGTCGTTTTTGTTATTGACAGTACAAAGATGATAGCACAACTGCGCAGTCTTTTTGCGCAGGAGGAACTTTTTTTGAGATTGTTTTTTATTGTATGATAATCAATAGATTGTGTTTGTATGTTGTTGTCTGGAATATGAGAATGCTATAATTCACATACTTTTTATAAGTAATCTCACGTAAATTAATGCTAAACCTATCTTACATCCGGAAGTTTACAGAATATCCTCCGGAACTGTAAATTCCGGATTTATTCCCCTTCTTCCGCATCCGGCACCTCTTCCACACTGTAATAAACTTTCAGCCCTCTTTCCTTTGCTTTCCTTACATCTTCATCGGCTCCTTTAGATGCTCCTTCCAGCCTGAGAACAGCATCACATTTTTCCAGCATACGGTGTGCCACCGGGTATTGTATTTCCTCCCAGGCTTTATCACCCGGTTTTTGGGAGCCTGCAAGATGAATTAGTGGCAATGCTATCCACTCTCCAATAAAAGGAATATGCCCTTTCCGGAACAGAGGCAAAGCAACTGATTCAAGCTTTTCCAGGTTTTGTTTCATCAATTGAGGATCATCATTGGTCCCGCTTCGGTAAGGGCCGGCAATCAGAATTAACATGGGCTATTTTTTTACAAAGCAAAAAAGAAACCGGCAAACCAGGCTTAAGGTAGATTAAGAAATTTTCCCGCGGGCATTCTTTTTCCTGATAGCACTCAGAAATTCAGGTGTAATACCCAGATAAGATGCAATTTGTTTTTGTGTTACCTGGCTTGCAATTTGCGGATATTTACTTATAAACCGAAAGTAACGCTCTTCTGCGGTGAGTGTAAGATTTTCTATAATGCGCAGCTGCTCCCGCGTATAAGCGTTCTGAAACAGTATTCGGAAAAAACGTTCAAACCTGGGAACTTTATTTAACAGGTTATCAAAATTTTCCCTGCTTAAATTTAAGATGCAGCTATCCTCAATTGTCTCTATATACATCATAGCCGGTTTTTCATTCAGGAAGCAGTACATATCTGTCAGCCACCAGTCAGCTACAGCAAACATAATGGTCGATTCTTTACCTTCTTTATCCAGGCAGTATGATCGTAATGCACCGGAGTGAATATAGCTTAACTGGTTACAAATATGCCCTTCAGTCAACAACCTTGTCTTTTTGGGCACTTCTTTATAAACCAGGAGGGAAGTAAAATAGTTCGCTTCTTCCTTGGAAAGAGAAATATGTTTGGCGATGTTTTTTAGAATTGAATCATGTATCTCCATGGGAGAGAGGTGGATTAAATGTCTGCGGAAGATAATAATTTAAGTGGAATTGGAGGCAGATCAACAGAAACTGCAAATTTCTGATTTACAGGCTTTATTTTTGTCCGGAAGTTAGGTACAATTAAATAAACATGCTCCCGGAGATCTACAGGTCAAGATATTTTATTATCACAGGTATTCTGATATTCATCTGCTTTGCCATTATAGGCATCTTCATATCTGTGCAATCCGGTAAACGTACGCGGCAAATCAGTATTGACATGGCTACAAAGGTTTATCAACTGAAATCTACGGTCATAAAGAACGAATTCCATAGCTTCCTGAAAGGATTGGATGATATCGCACCTGTAGTAAAGCAGTTACCCAACAAAACAGCACTTCAGCAAAACCTGCCTTCTGTTGAAGCCCTGCTGCTCAATCACCCATATATCAATGATGGCTTTTATATCCTGGTTAATGGGCAGGACACACTCCAAAGTGCTGTACGCAAACAGGGTGATCACTATGAACATCTGCCATTGCAGCAATACCAGCTCCAACTGCTGGCTGCATCGGGCAGCAATAGTAACGCTATTGTCAACATCGCAGACTCCCTGCACTGGCTGACTATCTCAAAGTATCAACTGGCAGATTCATCTGTCTTGATAGCAGGGCTGGATATAAACCTCCGGCAACTGCAACACCATCTATGGAGCGTAGATACTACCGGCAGGGCCTATGCCTTTATCACAGACCAGCAGGGCGTGTATATATCACATCCCGAAGAACAGCTGATAGGAGAGAAGATGCTGACTACATCGCTTCCCGTCTCAGGAAGAAAGCGGCTGGGAGATAGTATTACCAGTTATGAAACCGTCACCTCATCTTACCTGCAACTGCCTGTATTACGGTATTACACCCCATTGCAACTGGCGGGCACACAATGGACCCTGGTAGTAGATACACCACTGCTGGCTGTAGATGAAGATGTGAAAGCGATAGAGAAATACATGCTCCTGCTCTTCATATCCACCGGCATTATCATACTTGCCCTCATTGCCTGGGCGCAAACAAAATGGCAGAAAGAATTTGTGCTGCGCCAGCAGGCAGAGCTCACACGGAAGGAGCTGCTGGCAGAAAAACAAACACTGGGACTGATAGCCGAAAAACAGCAGAAACACAATGCGCTGTTACAGCTGAATACTTTGAAAGATAAAGTAGACCCGCATTTCCTGTTCAACTCACTGAACTCTCTGAATGCTTTAATAGAGCAATCGCCGGAGCTGGCTAAGTCCTTTGTAATGAAACTTTCCCATGTATACCGCTATGTGCTGGATGCTTATCCTGACAAATTAACCACTGTAGCTGCCGAACTGCATTTCGCCAATGAATATTTCTTCCTGTTGAAGATCAGGTTCGGCCAGGCGCTGGCGCCACTGGAAATACAGATTTCAGATGAGCACATGCAGCGGCAGGTCCCTTTTGTAAGTCTCCAGACCCTGATCGAAAATGCGGTAAAGCACAATATCGTTTCTAAAGAAATGCCGTTGCAGATCAGTATACAAAGCGAAGACGATCATATCGTAATAACCAATAACCTGCAATTACGTAAAGATGTAAAAGGATCAGGCAACCAGGGATTGTATTACCTGCAAAGCATTTATAGTTACCTGGGAAACCAGCAGTTCCGCTATGGCGTGGAAGGAAGCTATTTTAAATGTTACCTGCCTGTATTGCCTGCCAGCAAATAACCTTCCCGGAAATTTCACTCTGCAAAACTGCACTTTCACTCCTCTGAAGCCGCCAGTTCATCGCTCCAGGCATACCTTTTTCCCGGATAATGACCATTTTGGAGGTTATGATTTGGGGAAAGATTTCGCTTATAACTGCCTTATACTGCTTTTTAATATCAGGTCTGCAGGCTCAGGACACACCACTCAAAGATACCAGGGATAGTACACGGAAAAATACAGAGAAGAGCTATCAGTCATTGCTGAAGAAGGCCAAAACGTCAGAAGGGCTCTTTAAGATACATCAGTCCGAAACAGATTATTACTTTGAGATACCCCTCTCATTGATGGAGAAAGACTTTCTGCTGGTCAACAAAATTTCCGCTGTACCCATAGCCATTAATGAAGCGGGGATTAACAAAGGAATGAATACCAACAATAAGGTTATCCGCTTTAGCCTGAATGGCAAAGGAAGTACGGTATGGGTAAAAACGATTGTACCACAGGCTGAAGCGCCTGCACATGACGCCATTGCCCAATCGGTAAAAGATAATTTCATCGGTTCTGTAATCGAAAACTTCAAAGTAGAAGCTTATAACCCCGACTCTTCCGCTGTAGTGGTCAAAGTGAATAAAGTGTTCGACGGGTCGGAGAAAAGCTTTAATGATGTTTTTACAGATATTGGCCTTGGTACAAGCCCCAAAACCTCCCTCTCAGGCATCGAACATATTAAAAGCTTTCCGCAGAATGTAGTGGTGCGGTCGCTGCTCAGCACTTCTGTAACGGAAGGACAAAACACTATCGCTGTGAGCGTTGAGGTAACAACCAACCTGCTACTGTTACCGGAAAAGCCGATGCAGCCACGTTTTGCCGATAATCGCATAGGTTTCTTTACTACTCCACGTTGGTATTTCTCTGATACTCAGCAGAAAATGGAACATCGTGAACTGATTACCCGCTGGCGGCTCGAGCCCAGGACTGAAGAGCGTTCCCAATACCTGTCGGGTGTATTGGTAGAACCCGCCCGGCCTATCATTTTTTATATAGATCCATCTACTCCTTCACAATGGAGACCATATATTATGGCTGGCATCAACGACTGGCAGAAAGCGTTTGAAGCTGCTGGTTTTAAGAATGCTATACAAGCCAGGCTGGTAACAGACACCGCCGATTTTGACGGGGATGATGTACGTTACTCCGTAGTGACCTATGCAGCTTCCCCAAAATCGAATGCCATGGGCCCTGCCGTTGTAGATCCCCGCTCCGGCGAGATCCTGGAATCCGACGTTATCTGGTGGCATAACGTGATGACCTCTCTTCAGTACTGGATGCGCATACAAACCGGCATCATTGACACCGGAGCCAGGAAGAACGAGTTTAGCGTAGAGCAAATGGGCAATGCCATCCGCTTTGTAGCCGCACACGAGATCGGTCATACTTTAGGGTTGAAACACAATATGGGCGCTTCGGCAGCCTTCCCTGTAGACTCCCTCCGTTCACGCAGCTTTACAGCACGCATGGGAGGTACAGCACCTTCTATTATGGATTATGCCCGGTTTAATTATATAGCTCAGCCGGAAGATCAGGTAACCGCTATTACGCCCAGCATAGGGGTATATGACCGCTATGCCATTGCCTGGGGCTACCGCTGGCTGGGCGATACCACTTCTGCCTGGCAGGCGTTGAAGATACAACAGCAGTGGATTGCTGCACATGCACACGACCCACTCTATCATTACGGTGAACAGCAAAGCGGCCAGAATATCATTGACCCCAGGTCACAATCTGAAGACCTGGGAGATAATGCCATGAAGGCGGGCGAATACGGTCTCCGGAACCTCCGGCGGCTGATACCACAAATAAGCGAATGGACTACCGCTCCCGGAGAAACTTATTACCAGGCGGGTAAATTGTATATGGCGGCCATCTGGCAATGGAATACTTACAATGACCATGTAATAGCCAATATTGGTGGCTACTATCTGGAGCATCCGGTACAGGGCGATGGAAAGAAAGCTTATACACCTGTTCCGAAAAACACGCAGCAGCAGGCGCTGAATTTCCTCATAAAACATTTGTTCACTATACCTGAATGGCTGTTCAATGCCGCCATACTGGGAAACAGTTTTGCAGTAAAAGATACACCGCTGGGCCCATTTGAATATGGCCCTTACGACATGAAACGTGAACAGCAGTATGGCTTGCTTTACAGCCTGCTGAACGACGAAAGGTTGCTACGCATGCTGGAAATGGAATCTATCTATGGCAAACAGGCAGTATTTACAGTCTCAGACTTACTGTCAGCCTGCCGGAAGACCGTATTCACACCCACTATAATGGGACGGTCACTCTCGCTCAACGAAAGACTGACACAGCAAAATTATGTGGATGCCCTGATCGTAAGCGCTGATAAGATGATGGAGAAGATCAGCAAAAAAGCACTGACACCTGCAGCAACGTTAAATATACAGGGACATAATCAACCAGGCAATCTGCCTCAGCTTTGTGACCTTACTCCCCGAGCCTTTGGAGAGAAAGCCGAAGCCACTTCATTGCGGAATATTTATGTAACCGCTATGACAAGAACCTCAGGAGTGGCTGCCGCCAAAAGAGGTGAACTGTACGCCATACTGCAGGTGCTGGAACGAAACAGGGACAAAGGAGATACAGATACGCGGAATCATTATCTGGACCTGATTTTACGTATCAGACAACATTTACAGTTGAATCAACCATAACTATTCATAATCTTGCAAAAATGTGCAGACTTCTATCAAAAATGTGCAGACTATTATTATTCCTGCTTCTACCGCTGGTAAGCATCTCTACCGGCTTTGCTCAGGACCTGACAACCATCACGGGACAGGTGTTGTCAGAAGAGAATGGTAAACCTATACCTGGCGCCTCTGTGTTTATTGATAAACCACCTGTCGGAGAACAGGCAGGAGCTAATGTGATCCAAAACTCGGTAATTGGGGCGGTAACTGATGCTGATGGCCATTTCAGCCTGAAAGTGCCGGCCGGTACCACTTATCTGAAAGTGAGCTGTATCGGGTTTAACACCCTGCTGGTGAACATTGCCAGTAAAAAAGGCGTGACTATCCGCCTGAGTGGCGACAATAACATGCTGGGCGCCGTTATCGTAAACGGTTATACCGGTATATCCCGCCGTAAGAACACTACCTCTGCAGCAAAGGTAGATTATGATAAGATCCGCCAAACAGGCGTGTCAGGGGTTGACCAGATGCTGGAAGGCCAGATAGCAGGTGTGGCTTTGACCAGCCTGAATGGAGGCCCTAATGCCGCCCCTAAGATCAGGATCCGCGGTACCGCATCGCTGACCGGACAAGATCCGCTATGGATACTGGACGGCATTCCCCTGGAAGGCACCAACCTGCCGCTGGATTATGACAAGAACAATATAGACCAGTTACGTAACCTTCCTATTGCCGGACTGAACCCTGACGATATCGCAGACATCACTGTACTGAAAGATGCTGCAGCTACCGCTATTTACGGTGCACGTGCATCCAACGGCGTCATTGTCATTACCACCAAAAAGGGAAAAAAAGGGCCTGTATCCGTAAGCTTCAGCTCCAATACCTTCATTGCCGAACGCCCCGATTTCAGTAAACTGAACTTGATGAATGCAAGTGAGAAAGTAGACTTTGAACTGGCACTGGCGGCAGATCCTAACCTAACCTATCGTGACAACCAGGGCGCCATTGCCAGGATATTGAATAAGGCTGACGAGCTGTCAAACTTCAGGACAGGAGGTTTTAACAGTCTTAGCACCCCCACCCAACAAGCCATTAACGCATTGCGGCAGAATAATACCGACTGGAACAAAGAACTTTACCAGACCGCTGTGAACCAGCAATACGGCCTTAACCTATCTGGTGGCAGCGACCAGGTGAACTATTATTTCTCCGGCGGCTATTATGACGAAAAAGGTACCACCATTGGAACCGGCCTGAAACGTTATAATGTCACACTGAAAACAGATTTTAATATTTCTCCCAGGCTGAGCTTCGGAGCAGCCCTGTTCGGGGCAAGATCAGACCGTAAGAATTATCTCACCGAAGTAGATGCCTATACAAGTCCTTCCCGTTACTCCCGCAACGTGAATCCTTATCTCACTGTAAAGGATGCCAATGGCAACTTTATGTATGACCAGGATATTTTCGGCACCAGCAACCTTTCCGGCGATGTATATATTCCCTTCAACATTATTGAAGAAAGAGAGAACACCAGGTATACACTGAAAAATAACAGCCTGAAAGGATTGTTCACCGCCAGCTATAAGGTACTGCCGGGGCTGAAAGTACGGTCCGAGTTAGGCCTTCAGTTTGATGAAACCGGTATCGAACAATACGCCGGTGTTAACTCCTACTTCCTGCGCAAACTGAAAGAGTCTACCCGGTACTATAACTCCACTACACGCCGGTATGAGTATTTTCTGCCCACAGGTGGTACCATTCAGAACCAAAACACTTCTTTCTTCCAGTACAACTGGAAAAATATTGTTGAATACAATAAGGTATTTAACAGTAAACATGAAGTTGACGCCTTGCTGGGCTCTGAACTGAGAAGAAATAAAAATACCGATATCTATAGCAAAGGCTTTGGTTATGATGAGCGCACAATGACCACCCAGAACATTGTCTTCCCGAATGCAGACATGGCCAACAATGCCAATTTCCGCGCTTATCGCAAAGCCTTTGTAGAAAACGCATTTGCTTCGGCTTACGCCACCCTGTCCTATACCTACGACCGTAGATACACCGTGTACGGAAGTCTCCGTTATGACGGTTCAGACCTGTTTGGAGTAGATCCTAAGTACAAATACCTGCCGATCTACTCCATATCAGGCGCCTGGAACGCTTCTGAAGAAAGGTTCATGAAGAACGTGGACTGGATCTCGAACCTCCGTGTACGCAGCTCTTATGGTCTTCAGGGCAACATCGACAAGAATACCTCGCCCTATATCATCGGTACCTATGGTAATACAACCATATTGCCAGGCAATAGCGAAACAGGCATTATCGTGACAAGTCCACCCAACAATAAACTGAGATGGGAAAAGACAAGCACTTTTAACGCAGGCCTGGACCTGGGACTGCTGAACAATGCTATCCAGGTAACCTTCGATTATTATAACAGGAAAAGCAAAGACCTGATCGGTACCGAAGCGCTGCAACTGGAAAATGGCTTTGAATATACCAGTTCCAACTTCGCCCGTATCTCCAATAAAGGCCTTGAACTGAGCATTTCTACCAGGAATATCAGCACCCGCCGTTTTCAGTGGTGGACCGATTTCAATATCGCCCACAACAAAAGCAGAGTGGAAAGACAAAAGGTACGCGCCAGCGATTTTATGCCCTCCAAAGAAGGCTACCCTGTCAATGCACTCTTTGTATTGCAGACCGCAGGGCTGGATGCTAACGGCATTCCCCAATTCCGTCAGGGAGACAAGACCCTTTCCCTGGAAGAATTCTACCAGCTGTACGATCCTTATGCAGACATTTTCCCACGCGAATTGTTGAGCACACGTCTTACGCCTAAAGCATATCAAAGCTTATTCACTTATGCAGGCGATACCGACCCTAAGTTTACCGGAGGCCTGACCAACCGCTTCCGCCTGAGAGGCTTTGACCTGGCTATATCAGCCCTGTTTAACCTGGACCAGTGGCGTCAGCGCACACCAGCTTACAATCCTGCGGCTTTGGATAGGGGCTTGAATTATACGAGATCACTGAACGGTCTGCCCCCTGCATTCGGTAAAGAAAGTTATAACGGAGACCGGTGGATGGCTTATCTCTGGATGAACGGACAGGACCCTGCAAACTCCTACAGGCAACTGGACATCTTTGCTAAAAAAATAAGCTACGTGCGTATCAATAGTATCCGCCTGGGATATACACTGCCTGCAAACATTGCCGGCAGAATAAGATCCAGTGGACTGAGACTGTCTGTAGAAGCAAGGAATCCTTTTGTGTTTGGCAGCAATTACGATGGGTATTTTGATCCGGAAACATACGGTAATATCTATGCTCAGCCCATTACCAGAAGTATTGCTTTTGGATTGAACGCCACCTTTTAATCAAAAACATTATGAACAAGATCATACAAATCATAGCAGCTTTTATACTCCTGACCGGCGTGACCAGCTGTAAAAAATACCTGGATATTGAACCGGTGGGCCGTGTTATCCCTAAAACGGCAGACGATTTCAGAGCCCTGCTCACCACCGCTTACAATAGCTTTCCTGCACATAAGTCACTGCTGGCTGTACGTACAGACGAACTGGTACTGGACGAATGGGCAACAGACTATCCGGCTCTGAAAGATATCTATAGCTGGAAAGACGGTAACCCCGACCCGGTTACTTTCCAGTTTCCCTATATAGGTTTTTACACAGTCATCTTTAATGCCAATCATGTAATTGCAGAAGTAGAGAATGAAGCAGGCAAAACAGATATAACAGCGCAGATCAAAGGAGAAGCTTACCTGCTGCGCGCCTATACCCATTTTGAACTGCTGAACCTCTATGCTAAGCCATACAATAAAGCAACAGCAGCTACTGACCGCGGAATTCCCTTATCATTGAAAATTGACCTGGAACAAAACTATGCGCCGGCAACTATTGAAGCTGTATACACACAGGTATTGGCAGATATCGACGCAGGCAGGCAGTTACTCAATACCGCCACCTTTGACGCTGGTAAGAACTACCGTTTCACCACCCGTGCCGCACTGGCGCTACTGGCAAGAGTAAGAGAGTTCAGAGGGGAATGGGCACAGGCGCAGGAAGCAGCTACACAGGCTCTTACGCTGAACAGCGAACTGGAGGACCTGAACACTTCCTCCCGCTTACCCAGTCACTATCTCTCTGTTGAAAACATTATGTCGATGGAGAAAGCCTTTGACCTTCGCAGCGCTGCTATGGTTTCAGAACACCTCCTGGGTATCTACGACCAGGAGAATGACCTCCGCTTCCCGCTTTATTTTAGTAAATCCGGTGGCGAGTATGTATCCCTGAAAGGTAACAGTGACGCACTGAAGATCTCCTTCCGTAACGGAGAGCTTTATCTTATACAGGCAGAAGCTGCGCTTCAGACTGACGATATTGCTCTTGCCCGGCAAAGCCTCCTGGCCCTCAAGGCCAAACGCCTGAAACCTGCACTGTATCAGGCTGAGGCTACAAGAATAAATACAATGGCTAAAGCTCCACTGCTGGAAGAAATATATGCAGAGCGTGAAAGAGAGCTTGCATTGGAAGGCCATCGCTGGTATGACCTGCGCCGTTATGGGCAGCCCTCCATCACCCACAGTAATAGCAGTGAAACCTTCATCTTACAGCAAAACGATCCCAGGTATACGATCCGTTTCCCTAAAGACGCTATTGCCAATAATCCTAATCTGCTGTAGCAACTCCTTCCGCCAACATAAGGTAACAGACGCTAAAAACTCCGGCCGGTAATTTACCGGCCGGAGTTTTATATTTGTATGTCAGGCATTCATAAAAACTTAACCTACCTGGTGAATGAAGGTATTAATTATTGAAGACGAAGAGCTGGCATCCACTAACCTGCAAAACATGCTGCGCCGTATAGATCCGCAGATAGAGATCACCGCCAGCCTGGAAACTGTAGCGGCTTCAGTCAGCTGGCTGAGACAGCATCAGCCGGATCTTATTTTCATGGATATACATCTGGGCGATGGCGAAAGCTTTGGTATCTTCCGTGAGGTGAATGTTAAATGTCCCGTTATATTCACTACTGCTTATGACCAGTATACACTTCAGGCGTTTAAGCACCAGGGCATTGACTACCTGCTGAAACCTTTCGATGAAACAGATGTAAGGGCTGCCCTGAACAAACTGTCTGCCCTCCGGCAAACCAATGCTCCTGCTACACCTCCTGTTGCAGGAAGGCTACGTAACCGCTTTATGGTTAAAATAGGGAACCTGATCAGGACCATCCAAATGGAGGAAGTGGCCTATTTTATGGCGTCAGACAAATACCTGTTTATGATTACCAGAGACCAGCAACGTTATATTATTGAAGAAACTATCGGTAGCCTGGAGCCACAGCTTCCACCGGAAAACTTTTTCCGCATCAACCGCAAGTTCATTATCAGTATAACTGCTATTAAAGAAATGCACAGGCTTCCCAGGAATCGCGTTCGCATCACATTAAATCCTACACCTGCAGAAACGGGCGATATAGTAGTGAGTGAAGAAAGAGCAGAAGAGTTTAAGCAGTGGCTGAATTTGTAACAAAATAGCTGCTACAGGCGCCCTCCTTCCGGCCAGTTCTTCCAGTGATTATTCGGGGCCTCTGTTGGTTGATATAACGTCTTATCTCCCTTTTCCAGCACTTTTGCAATCATCTGGAAAGTCTCAACTACAGAAGGCTTTTCACCTGCTGCCAGATCATTATGGAACCATTCATCCAATCTTAAAATAAGTGGCAGGTCCTTAGGAATTCTGACCCTTATTTCTTCTTCCAATGCAAGAAAAGAATCCCTGTAGTCTGTATTAATTGCACGAACAAACTCCCATATATGAATAGAAGGAGCTTCTTTCAGTTCAATGCCACGGGATGTATAAAAATCAGGATCATGAGAAACCGGGATTTTCTCTCCGTTCAATAACATTGATTTGATGGCAGGATTGAGATATTTGCTGCGGTATTCAGGGCCAAAAGTCTCACCATCTTCGCTGTTATCTGTTGCAAACAGGAAGTTGAAGTTTTGCACACCAGGTTCAAAAGGAAGGCAATTGCCGAAAAAATAAAGACAGTTCTCAATCCCATTATGCCCACCTGCACGGTAATTGTAACCAACCACCTCAATAAGTAAAACCCATCTTGTATTGTCCCCATAAGCCGATAACCGTGAGTCTACCAGGTAAACATATCCATTATCCAGCATAGGAAAAATAAATTCATCTGCAGGCGCAGTTATCCATTTAACAAAGCAGGAAGCTGTAAAGCTGGCTAAACATTGGGGTATGTCTTACGATTCATTATTGGTAAAGCCCGGTAAATGACTTCTTACGGTTGTAAAATCTGTTTATATTTGAATCATACCAGGCAACAAAAACATGAGTTATAAGCAATTTAAACCTCATCCGGTCTTAGTTGACTATATCGATGCTTTCTGGGTAGTTGAAGAGCAACAGTTTAGTAAAACAACTATACTGCCTGATAACTGTGTTGACCTGATCTTCAATCTGGGTGATGACTGTAAAACAGAGCAGGGCGTCTTAACCATGCAATCTGGAAGATCTTACCTGGTCGGAACAATGACGGCTTCCAGCCAGTCATTTTTACATTCAGATAATAAGCTGATAGGTGTCCGCTTTAAGCCGGCAGCTTTCTCATCATTTTATAGCTTTACTTCACTTAAGGAAGTAACTGACAGGGCCATTGAGTTTGAACAATCTCTTGCACCTGATCTGCTTAGGATAGAACAGCATTCCTTTTCCTATCTCAATAAATTTTTTCTGGACAGACTGACTCACCCTAAACACAATCTTTCGGCAGTCATAAAAGATATTCAGACTGTAAACGGACAGGTCAGCATCGACAGCCTGGCTAAAAGCAATCATATTACAACAAGGCAACTGGAAAGGAACTTTCAGCGGCATATAGGCATCAGTCCAAAGGAGTTTGCAAATATTACCCGTTTCAGGCATGCTCTCTCAAAGATAAAAAATAACATGGCAGAGGATAGCTTGTTATCTATTGCCTTTGACTGTGGATATTACGACCATGCTCACCTGACCAACGAAATAAAGCGATATACCGGGCTTACCCCATCTCTGCTTTAAATGTCGTTTTTTTCCAAAGAGACTTCCACCAAGCCCCTTAACTTTGCCTGTAAATTCTAAAATAATGAAGAATAAGATCCTGGGGCTCAGAACAACAATATATAAGGTGGGTGATATCAATAAGGCCAAAGAATGGTATGCCAAAGCATTCGGCGCCCAACCTTACTTTGACGAACCATTTTATGTAGGGTTCGAAATCGGCGGATATGAACTGGGGCTTCAGCCTGAAGAAAAGCCAGCAAAGAACAAAGCAGAAAGCGTTGTTACCTATTGGGGTGTTGACGATGTCAATGCAGAATTCAACAGGTTTATAGCACAGGGCGCATCAGCATTTGAGCAACCCGAAGAAGTTGGTGGTGGAATTATTGTTGCTACCCTCAAAGACCCCTGGGGCAATATAATAGGTTTGATTTATAACCCGCATTTCAAAATTACTTCCTGATAAGTTCACGCACATAATCCTTCACTTCAACCACCCTCTTCTGCATTTCAGCCGGAACGAGGCTGGTTGACCTGTCGGACTGCGTAATTTTGGTAAATGCCAGCACTCCGATTTTGCCGTATATTGGGCTGGTATCATAACTTGTCATGAGCAATTATGCGGAAAATAGAGAAGTAAACAAACCGGCCAAAGGCCTGGTATCAGGCGTATCCTGGCAGGAGATCGTGGCTTTCCTGTCACTTTTTGTGATCATGAGCCTGCTGTATGGAATGCCAAGGTTCATCCGCGGTGATGTTCCTCCTTTATACCTCAGAGAAACAGCTGTAGATTGCCTGTTTATGTTCATATCGTGCATACCACCCTGGTGGCTGCACTTCCGGAAGCTGGCACACTGGCCGCTGAAGAAACTCTTCTGGCTTCATCTGCCCACGTCAATGATATATTATGCCTCCTGGCTGCTGCTTTATGATATCTATAACCCGCTTACAGGAAAACCTGTTATCACTTTCACGCAGGTGTTGCTGAATGCAGGGCCTAACCTGCTCTTTTACGTACAGATATTCAGCTTCCTGCATATTTACCATTTTTTCAGGGAAAGAGAACAGCAACTGAAAAAGGAAAAGGAATTATCTTCTCTGGCCTATAACAGCGAGATCAATGCCCTGAAAGCCCAGATCCAGCCGCACTTCCTGTTCAATACCCTGAACTCCATCAGTGCCAGCGTACCACCTGAACAGGAAACTACGAGAGAGCTGATCGCCAAGCTGGCAGACACTTTCCGTTATGCATTATATGTTTCTCAACACGAATGGGTACCCCTTTATGAGGAAGCAGCTTTTATCAATACTATCCTGGAACTGGAGAACAGGCGGTTTGGAAAACGCCTGCAATTTGAGATAGGCTCCCTTAAAGAGACCGGTAATGTCATTGTACCTTCCATGTTGCTGCAACCATTAGTGGAGAACGCCATCAGGCATGGCATAGCGCCAAGTTTACACGGAGGAAAGATCGAAGTTGACTTTGAGCGTGTGGATAATAAATTAAAGATAACAGTGAGCGATACAGGTATAGGATATCCGGGTAACTTACCTGAAATACTCTCCGCAAAAGGAGTAGGACTACGTAACGCCCGTCAGCGGCTGGAACTGTTGTTCAATGAAACACTTTATATTGAAAGAAATCACCCCGGTGGGATGATATTTTATTTTTACATTCCTATACAATATCATGTCGGTAACAACAGTCATAATAATTGATGATGAAGAAGCTTCCCGCGGACTGATCCGCCAGTACCTCCAGGCTCACCCGGGAATGGATATCCTGAGTGAATGCGAGAACGGTATTGAAGCAGTACAGGCTATCAATGAACAGAAACCCGATCTGGTCTTCCTGGATGTGCAGATGCCCGGCCTTAACGGCTTTGAAGTACTACAGGAAATAACACATATTCCGCTCATCATTTTTACTACCGCGTTTGACCGTTTTGCCATCAAGGCTTTTGAGATCAATGCGGTGGACTATCTCCTGAAGCCATATACCCGCCAGCGTTTTGAAGTATCAATAGAACGGACCCGGCAACGCACAGACCAGCATGGACTGTATTCCCTGGCTGCAAATATCCCCCTGCAGCAAGGCACTTATCCGCCAAGGATATTCGTAGAAACCCCGGGCAGGCTCAGAAGCCTTGACGTGCAGGATATCCTGTATCTCAAAGCAGAAAAGGATTATACCCGTATTCATATAGCCGGACAATCATACCTGGGCTCTCAGGGCATCAGTGTGCTGGAAAAACGGCTGGACCCGCAACGCTTCCTGCGCGTGCACAGATCATATATTGTGAATATCTTTCACATAAAAGAAGTGTACCGTGATATCTCTAAAACTTTCCTTGTGCTGAATGACCAGACAGAGATAGTTGTAGGAAGAAGCTACCTGGAAAACCTCAAAAAACTGATCTATTAAACTTTTCATCGGCCCTAAATGCATTTTGTAGCCCGCTGTTGCATTTTGTCGGAAACCCTGTTAACCTCTCTGATAGCTGCTATACCTTTGCTGCATCATCATTTCCAACGGCAATGAAAATATTTTTTGAAGAAAGCGAAGCGGTGGCAGCCAGTAAGATAAAAGAACTTATTTCAGCGATCAACCCCGGCGTGGAAGTGGTGAAGATAACGTTGCAAGACCGCATTCCTGTACAGCGCTATCTTGTACGCAAAGGAACCAGGTTGTTCCCCGTATCAGTAAATGACATAGCCTATTTCTACGTCAAAGACCGCTTTTCCTGCATCAGAACAATTGACGGTACTGAGCATATTATCGGGAAAAGCCTGGACGATATTGAGCTTGAAGTTGACAGCACTGTTTTTTTCAGGGCCAACCGGCAGTTCATTGTTAACTACTCCAGCATCCGCCAGGTACATGCCTGCTTTAATGGGAAATTAAAAGTGTGGCTCAGCCCCGGTATAGCAGAAGATGTTATTGTAAGTCGCCTGAAAGCAGCCGAATTCCGGAAATGGTTGGGAGAATGATCACGTTAACCATGCAGTTTGATAATTAATAATTGTTTGTCACCCCCAAAAACCTACGCTCATGGCAGGTTAAAGCCAGCACCCCCGGTTAGTTAACCCCGCCGGGTTTTCAATACACCAAAAGCCGTTGTAAGACGGCTTTTGGTGCTACACCGCCACCCTCCGGTACCAATAACATCACTTTGATCTGGTCTGCAAAAGAATAATTAAAAAAACAGGCTGTATCATACTTTATACAGCCTGTTCCAATGAAAAAAGTTGCTGTCGTATAACAGTAAAAGTTAGATTGGAATAGCCATAGAAAAACAGTGCCTGTGAATGCAGGACAAATAGTTTGCTCAGCGGGGAACGGGTACCGTAGGAGGTGGGTTGAAGCGGTCATGTCTGTCTGGTACCCTGTTCCCGTTTGAGCAGTGGTTAAATGGTTAACTGGTTATGCTAATAGTGAACCAGTATGAAAAGTACAGTCAACTTTTCATTTGGATATTCATAGGTATAGGTATGCTTACATACTATAAAAGTAAATTGGTTTCAAATGTGAAGTAGTCCATTCTAAAAAGCAGCTACAGTCTGTTGCAGTAAGGTATATTTCTACTGCTATTGTGATGGAAAATTAGAAAGAATTAATGAGACATGATCAACCGAAAAAAGTTGTCCTTAATGGCTTTTTTGCAGCCGTATATCTGGTAGATAATCTGTAATCCAGTAACAGAAAGGATTTGAAGGGATTTTTATATTTATGGATGACACCGCAGGTAAGGCTGTTTTTTTGACATATATCAATAAAAATTTATCTCTGCTGGTCAGACAGATCTCTTCCGGGGAGAACTTTTGCCTCTTACTCGGCTTAATGTTTCTATGGTTATGCCCAGGAAAGAAGCTACATAAGTAACCTTTACCCGGTTGGCAAGATGGGGGTAAGAGTCCAGGAAAAGCGCATATTTTTTCTCTGCATCGTGTAGCCGCGTAATATATGCCCTGTTTTCAGCAGAGGTATAATGAAACTCCGTTATTTTCCGGCCAATAATATTAAATGAAGGATACCTCTGATATATTTTATTCAGATCAGAATAACTAATAGCCACCAGTTCACAATCTTCAACAGCCTGGATATTTTCTACAGTCTCTGCCTGTAGTAAAAAGCTGCGGATGCCGGCTGCCATCTCATTTTCCATGGCAAACCATGTAGTGATCTCTTTATTTCCTTCCAGGATAAAGCCCCTTAACAACCCTTTTTTGATGAAATAAATATCACGGCTTATCTCCCCACTCTGTAACAAATATTTGCCCTTGGGGATATTAATACTATAAGCACTTTTCAACAAATTCTGTTCAATTCCTTTACCTACAGGATGAAATGTATTCAGCATTTGCAGCACGGGTATTAACTCCTCTTTTGCTGCTGGTTTTTTGGTGTTCATTCAATCGAAAGTAACACATTTGCTGAATGTTTTTATATCGGATTTTTTTATGTTGAAAAGCAATGTGTTATAATGACACTTAAAAAAAACAGGCTGTATCAGTATATGATACAGCCTGCTTCTAATTCAAATGTCTGAACCCGCTGGGTGGTTTTCCCGTTTTCGCTTTAAAAAGCTTGGTGAAATGAGAAGGATGTTCAAATCCCAGCTCATATGCTATTTCGCTGATAGATTTTTCTGTACTCCACAACAGGGATTTAGCTTTTTCAATCAGCTCAAGGTGAATGTGTTCCTGTGTGGTTTTTCCCGTAAATCGCTGTAACAGATCAGATAAATATCCTGCTGATAAATTGAGCCGTGAAGCAAAATAGGAGACTGCTGGTAAGCCGGCTTCTACCAGGTCCGGCCGGCTGAAATATTCCTTTAACAATCTCTCAAATTGCTGTACTACATCTGCATTTACCCTGGATCGGGTATAGAACTGCCGGTCATAAAAGCGGTTGCAATAGTTTAACAGCAGCTCTATATTGCTGACAATCACACTTTGTGTATGCTTGTCTATATGCTGATTGTATTCCCTTACAATCTTATCGACACAGTCTTTTATAACCTGCTTTTCTTCTTCAGATACATGCAGCGCTTCATTAACCTCATACTGGAAAAAAGAATATTCATGCATCCTTCTGCCAGGACCAGTGCCATGCAGGAGATCAGGATGAATGAATAATACCCAGCCTTCATCTATAGTCACATCAGCCCCGGGGCCTATTACCTGCCCGGGGGCAGTGAACAGCAGAGAACCTTCTTTAAAATCATACCGGCTTTTGCCATAATGCAGCAATCCTTTAAACTTTTTACAGGAAATGGTGTAAAAGCCAAACCGGTAAAGTGCCACTTCCCTGGGGCATCGTGCATAAAACTCAGCCTGGTCAATTAAACTGACCAACGGATGCCGTGGCGGGGGGCACTGCAACAGGTCATAAAGGTCGCTGATAGACTCCAGGTCAATATATGATGGGACTGATCTTTTCATGGCTGTAACGAAATTAACGAAATCCGGAAAACTGGCCCGCAAGGTCTTATCTATGCAAGATTAAGCCCCACATAACCGGCCATCATGGCCTTAAATGAAGCATCATCCATTTGTGACCTTACCTTAAACAGCTCAATTGCATCCTGGCCAACGGGATAACGAAGCTGCTCTGTTCCGTCGGTCGCTGCCTGGTAAATCACCTCCGCCACTTCATAGGTGTTTTCAGACATGGGCCATTCATCTACCTTGCTTATGAACCGGGTAAAAGGTTCCTGGTAACCTTCCACATTGCCTGTACCATAGTAATTCATGGACCGTCCGGCAAAATCGGTTTTATAACCACCCGGTTCTACCAGCTTCAGCCGGATACCTAAGGGGTTAAGCTCATACTGTAATGATTCTGTCAGGCCTTCTACGGCAAACTTGGTGGCATGGTACAGCGAAGAAAAAGGAAAGGTAAACCTGCCGCCAATTGAGGAAATATTGATAATTGTACCCTCTTTACGTGCCCGCATCGCAGGTAACACAGCCTTTGTAACATCAATAAGCCCAAACAGGTTTACATCAAACTGCTGACGGATATCCTGATCCGTTGCCGCTTCCAACGCACCTGCTGCACCAAATCCTGCGTTATTGACCAGCACATCAATATGGCCAAACTGCTTTATTGCCGTTGCTACAGCTGCTTTAATGCTTTCTTTATCCGTCACATCAAGCCGGGTCACAAGCACATTGCTTAGTGAAGAGAACGAAGTTGCCGCCTCCGGAGTTCGTAACGTAGCTACAACATTCCAGCCCTTTTCATGAAATAACTCTACTGCAGCTTTTCCAAAACCGGAAGAAGCACCGGTGATCAATACTGTCTTTTTCATTTTTATTTGTATAAATTGTTTATACAAAAGTCTTACGAAGCAGCTGCCCCGGCTTATACTTTTCACGGAAAGACTTATATATTTCCCGCCACTTCTGACGTTTAATTGCTATTTTCATGATTCCGGTTCTGCCGTATATAATTCTTAGTTGTCATGAGAAAGACAGTGATCTGCTTATTCATTATTCCCATCGGCCTCATTTCCTGCAATACTGCCAGGCCCATTCAATCAGGTCGCGCCGGCCAGGACTATTGTTCTCCCACAGCCGCAAACATTTCCTCCATACCGGTTGACTTTGAAGACCTTGGAGAAACAGGCTATTCACAGGACAGTATTTTTAATAAACGCCTGGGATTGCACGAATACCTGGTGGCAAATGCTACCGGAACACGGCGTCAGATAGATCAGCTGCTAACCCTCGCATCTGATTCTACCATGACAGCCAGGATATTACGGTTAGAGAAGAAAAGTGAAATTCAGCAGCGGATCTCCCGTTTTCGTACTGAACTGGATGGTCTTTCCGCTGAACTGGATTGCCAGGGGGAAAGGGCAGATCAACTGGGTAACTATCTCGAAAAGCTGGATGAGAAACGTACCAGGAACCTGACAATTGCATCAGTCATTGCAGGATCCGTTACAACTGTTATAACTGTAATACTGACAAATGACGACGCACAGAATGCTGCCGGTATATCCGGCGGGTTATTATCAGCCGGGCTAAGCGCTATGACCATTAATCCGAAAGGCAAAAAGATGGTATTCACGCATGACCGGAATTTGCTGCATGATGTATGGTATGCTCCCGGCAAGTCCTCAGTATACCCGGCGGCTGTCTGGTACATCCTCTCTCATAAAGGTTTTAGTAACACTGAAGGAAGTACGCTTATCGAAAGCATAAAAGGACGATGGAAAACATTTGAAATTGACAGTACAGACAAAAGTGAGATAGACCTGCTGTTCAATAAAGGAGGACTGTATACAGCTGAAATGCTGCATAAAAGAGCCAGTATGTTAAACCAGCTGCAGTCTACCGTAAGGGCCATCAACCAGGATCTCGACACCTTTATGGACCGGCTGTTCCAGGTTTTATTGTAATTTAATTACCTCCCAGTAAAGCGTTGATCCTGCTCTTCAGTTCCAGCCCCATGCCTGGTCGTGGTGCATCTTCCTCTGCTACCTTACCTTCTTTGTCAATAAGTACATAACGGGGAATAGCTGAGAAATTGAATTTATTCGATAACAGTACAGATTCGTTTTTATCCGCATAATAGTGTTCCCCTTCCAGCTGTTTTTCTTTTATCGTCTTTTCCCATGACTGTTTGTTACATTCCACCCCTATGTAAAGGAATACCACTTCCTTACCTTTTAACTCTCCCGCCAGCACTTTAGAAGCCGGCATTTCACTCATACAGGGACCACACCAGGGCGCCCAGAAATCAATATATACTACCTTCCCTCTGTAAGGAGATATAAGCTTCTGATAAAGCTGTTCCTGCTGTAGATCAAGCTCATTGACAAGCTGGTTACCCGATGCTTTACCGGCCAGCTTATCCTTAAGGGTTTCATTATCCTGTTTTATCAGCGTATAGATCTCCCGGCTAACAATATGACGCCCCATTTGCTGCAGGTTTTGCGGACTGAGCGGGTTCTTATGTTGGTTAAGATAATTGCAGATTATCCTGGCTTGCATAACATCTTCTCCAATACCAGGCAATACTTGCCGGGCTACAGCATCTGAAAGGTTCAAAGTATTTTTAAAATTCATGTATTCAGCCTGATAACGGGAATAGAGTTGGGCCGCCAATTCTCTTTGCGCCGGTGTACGGTTGTTATCAGGCGTTTGAAGCGCTTTAGCGTCTTCCGGAGTAAGCCTGTTCTCCATTCTGAGATAAGCAGACAACTGCCCATCACCGGTAATTACTGGCGTATACGGCAATTCATTCATCCACATATTCAGATATTCATTTAAAAAAAGAGCATACTTCCCTGTTACAAGTGCCTTCCTGTTATTAACAGGTATCCTGTTAACGAAATTAAGATAGTCTTTTGTAAGACGTTCCCTCTTCCCCTGGTCGTGTAGCCAGCTATACCTTAACAGATCTTCAGCTGCCGAATAGCAGATATGCTGAAATATAAAATTGCGGAACGCACTGCTGGTATTTTGTTTCCTGTTAAAGACAGCCAGGGTGTCCAGCATTACTTTCATCATTGCAAGACGGTAAGACTTATATTTTTTTTGATCCAGGGAACTGATCATCTTTTTATGCTCATCATAAGGCTTTATAATTTCTAATTTCGGCCAGAAAATATTGTAGTCCCTGTTAAACTTTGAATAACTACCTGCAAACCGTAGCGGGGCGGCATACGTTAGCCTGACTTCAGGTGGCAGCTTCCTCCGTGCTTTTAATGCTGCCAGGTCCAGGAATATATTAGTAGTACCTCCGGGTATAGCATACATCATCACCAGGTCACCTTCAAACATAAGCATGATTTCCTGCGGAGATATAAGAGGAAAAGTAACACTAAACTTCCCGTTTTTGTCTATTTCACCTATCACCGTCTCTGTTATGCCATTGTACAAATGAAAGTAGAGCAGCTTAATATATCTGAAAGAATCCACAGCAGTATCGTATCCCTCAAAGAGCCCGTTAATGGTGGTTCTTTGAGGTGTTAACCCGGAAGCGGTCCGCAGCTGCGCTGACAACAGGAACGGAAAGATAACTAACAGGATGATAGGCAGTTTTTTCATAACACCCATAAAATACGCTTTTTTAAATTCTTAGTCGGCCGCGGGCCAAAAAAGCACCCTCAAAAAACCGCTTTTACCGAAGGTAAAAGCGATTTTTTGAGCAGTTTCTTCGTATTGAGTATGATATAAAGCCCCAAACTGATGCACCGCCATAAGACCAGGAACCTCCCTTTCTCCTCTTAACATATGTCAGTCCTCAGTATGTTTGTTTTTCCATATATCCAGTATACTGGCAAAGAAACTGCTTAGTATGACCTGTGTGCCCAGTATCAATGTCATTATCGAGGGTATAATAATTCTGAGCATAGAAGATGGTTGTAAATTCCCGAATGATTTATGTGTCCATATCTGAAAACTGCAAAGCGTAAGTATGATACCTGTCAGAAAAAGTGTTACACCTATTATTAAACCACGTTCAAGTGTAAAGAATCTGTTGAAGGCAGGTAACCAGGATGGCTTCTTCACCAACCCCATGTGTGAGGCAAATAACTGCGAGCAGTAATAAAATGTAAGCATCTGCATACCTGTCAGTACAAAGAAAGCTGCATACAACATCGTATGTATATCAAAAGTTACCTTGCCAATAGTAATAGGCGCCGGCAATAATGCGCCCACAATTCCCAGCCCGCCAATAATCAGTGCCAGACCGGGATATAAGAACAACCAGTTATGACTATACAGCAGCAGAAAACGCAGATGCCTCCATCCATCACGCCAGGTACGGAGATGAGGCGCTCGTGTACGGCCATCAGGATAAAGCTTTACCGGGATCTCCGCTATGCGCAGTTTCCGGAATGAAGATTTAATGATCATCTCACTGGCAAATTCCATTCCTGTAGTTGTAAAATCTATAGCCTTCATAGCCTGGGTATTGAATCCCCTGAAACCGCAGTGAAAATCCCGGATAGGTAATCTGAAGAATAATCTGCCAAGGAATGATAATACCGGGTTACCAAGGTAACGGTGTAACAACGGCATTGCATTCTTCTCAATACCACCGTTAAACCGGTTACCCATCACCAGGTCATACCCTTCCCTTAGTTTTACAACAAATGGATAAATATCCTCGAAGTTGTAACTATCATCGGCATCGGCCATAATGACAAACTTTCCACGGGCATTGGCAATACCATACCGCAGGGCGCTTCCATATCCTTTTTCTTCTGTTATCACAACCCTTGCTCCCATACTTTCTGCAATCAATATAGATTCGTCGGTACTGCCATTATCTGAAATAAGTATTTCAGCATCCAGGTTGAATGCCTTAATAGATCTTTTGGCCTTTCTTATACATGTGCCAATTGTTTCCAATTCATTCAGGCAAGGCATTAAAATTGTGAGTTCCATATCTTTCTGGGATTTAAAAGAATTTGCTTAATCAGTTTTAAAGAGAGCCGGAATCTATACCATCTGCTTTCTGCTGCATACATGAACAGGGGAAGTGGCAGCAACCATATAACACGGGTCTGGTAACGGGGAAAAACACCGGAAAAAATACTGCAGATAGCCGCATTTACAAGAAGACATATAAGTATGAACAAAATAAACAGACGATACTTTGAAGGGTAGCGGCGCCGCCAAAGCATTACGGTGTAGCAATACAAACACCATCCCACTACAATGTTCTGTGCAAAGTTGATAAAACCGGTTTTTAATGTATTATTATTCTCCCTGGCATTTTCCAGGCCTTCTGTTTCGCTTAAAGGGTAATTCAGTTCAATAGCATTTTTTATCCGGTCTCCCGGCGGAGAAATGTCTACAATATCATAATTACATAGCTGTTTCAGTGTGTATATCACAGATTGCCCTAATACCATTTTGGCGTACCGTGGCTTCTGCACAATATCTTTTACAAGTTCTCCGAATTCTTTTTCATTCTCCGTCCATCCTCCCAGCTTCCCGATAGGACCCTCATAATTCCAGAGAAAATTATTGGGCAGAGAGTCCTTATAGGCGCAAATACGGTACTCCTTCGTGGCACAGTTCTCATCCAGGTATATGTCAACCACTCCCATCTCTATAAGGTTGCTCATAAAAAACACAGACCCGCCGCGGGAACTTTCAAACTGACCGGTAAACAGGTAATGTATGCCTCCCGTTCCTGCAACGCCTCCTATTATCAATAGTACTGTATAAAGCAATCTTTTATACCGGAAACCAATTTCTGTATACATCCGCTTGATGGATGGTATCAGAAACCCGCACATAATAACTGCACAAACACAAAAGCAGATATACATGTGAGAATTATGGGTGCCAATACTGAATATCATCAGGAGAGAAACTATCACAAGATCCCTGGTTTTCATATTACCGGAAAACATCAGTAAGCCCATTAACAGCAGGCAAAGCGGCGTAAATATATCCGGCATAAGCCAGCTTACTTCAAATGAAGCGCTTGTTACCAGGGAGATTAACAGTACAAAAACATAGTACCAGGTAAGATAACTTGCCCCACCCACAAAGTACCTGAAATAGTAGTAAAGCACAAGCGCCGTGATAAGCCCCTGGGCAAGCACCACTCCCCAGAGTGAATTGCAAAAGCTGAGGGCAAGAATAAACAAACCGTATAATATCGGCCTGTCAGCCGCTACAATGCCATACATCCCATTCTCTATATATACACCGCTATCATTATTAAAAACAAGTGGATAACGATTGTAAAAGGCAAGGAAGCATAAGGTGACGGCCGCCGCCAGTATGCTCAGCACATGTATCAGTACTCTTATATAATATCGTTTCATTAGCTTTCAGAAGATTGTACGTGATAGTTATTTTTGCCTGATAGGTATGCTGTGGCACAGATCCATACCGGCAAGGTTAGTATCCAGGCAACCTGGCCTGTTACGGGGTTAGTACTCTTATATAGTATTGCGGAAATGACAATCTGTATTGTAATACCACCTGCCAGGTACAAGGCCGGCCACAGGTAACGTGTACGCCGGTGACGGACAATAAAGAACACCAGGTATATGAGGCCCGCAACGGTCGTGGCAATGATCGCATAGTTAAGGTAATCATAGTATAACCAGTTTTGATACTGCCGGCTTATAAGATACTCTCTGCCCTCCCAGTTGAACCAATTGTTAACAGCATTGAGAGAAGCTGAACCTGGACCATAAGGTACGCTGCCAACACCGATGTGATAGAAGGGCTGTGGTGTTTTATGACTTATAACTGCCATCTCCCCGGTAGAGGGCTTTAGTAACCGGTTACCGGCAAGGGAAAGTAACCATCCAATGCCTGCTACCGCTATCATATTCCTATACCGGGGCCAGAACTGCCTGCGTTCCCGTAAAAGAACTACCAGGCCAGGTAAGGTAACAATAGAGAGATACAGAAGATTGGCTTTGTCCATCAGTGCACACAACACCCCAATGAACAGTAATATCCAGCGGTCCCTGCGTGAAAGATCAGGTACAATAAACAGCAGACCAGATGTAAGTATAGTTACAGAAGTAAATATTCCCGGATCAATGCTGCTGGCAGTAACCGATGCCACTGTAGTATATGCTAAAAAAAGAGCATATGCTGTAAAACAATGCCAGCTGTATTTTACGCCGGGGAAATAACGGAAAATGTAATAGAGCACTATCGATAAAATAAATGACTGTGAAAGGATCACAAACCATATAGAGCGGCCCCAGCTGGAATGCGCTATAAACAACCCGTAAAAAGACCCGTTGTAAGGGACCAGGTCGTGATTAAAGCCGGTGTTTATGTATACACCGGAATCACCCGTGAGTAGCGGAAATTTATTATGTAACCCGGCAAAGCATAGTATCAGGGATACCAGGAAAACCAGAAAAATATTTTTTCCCATCTTTAATTTTTAAGCAATTCATTAAAAGTACCTACCGGTTTTTTTACTCTTTTCCCGAACTTCCTGGGGAAATAGGAAACCGTGAGCATAAAATATTGTTGCAATACATTAACAGTACCGGTAGTAATGGCGTTATAATTTCCAATATTCAACACGCTATTGTTCTGATGCAGCAGATCCATTGCGGTAAATTTGACTTCACCCTGATTCCCTTCCAGTAACCGCCATGCAAGTGAAGCATTCCATATCCGGAAGTTCCTGGCAGGTAAATAAGTAGATGTAGTATGATTAAAAGTGATATTGGAACTTAATGTCAACCTTGCCGGAAGATTTATACTTGAGCTCAGCGTTGTTTTATACACAACGTTTTTCATGGAGCCGCCGGCTCCTGACTGCCCGGAGCTTACAACATTCACCGCTTCCGCAATATTGAATGCAAAAAGATCTTTACAGGTATACAATACGTTTACACTACCTTGCCCGAAAAGACTGCTGGTCTGGATCAGCACGGCATTAATATAACGGGGACGTTCGTTTAGCATGGCAGATGCTTTACCAACAATCTGGAACTGATGACCATCAAGCTTTACCGCCCGGTAAAAATTCCCGTCTATGCGAAGGAACCTGGCGCCACTCCTGTTAATTGTATAAGATACTGTCCGGCCGGATGGCTGGTAAAACGAACTATCTGTAAAGGCATTGTTTACAGTGCCTGCGCTTATATCCAGTGAATAATTGTCAAATAGTTTATTGGTACGGAAACTGAAGAAAAATATAGAGAGAGACAATTGATTACTAACCTCCGGACTGAGAGCGCTGTTTCCCATACGCTGGTAATAAACATTGGAACTGTCTATAAGTGGTACCAGCTGGCCCGCTGTAGGATAATCAGCTCTTTTGCTATACTTTAATGTATAAGACGTACGGTGATCGCTTATTTGCTCGTTTTCAAACAGCAGGCTTGCAGAAGGCAGAAAAACAGTGTAAGTACGGCTGAAATTCTGATAGGACTTTACAGCTACATTTTTCTGACTGAAAAATTGCTCCTGCCCCGTAAGTGTAATCCACCATACTTTCCGGTAACGGTTAGTAAATGTTTTCGCAAAACGCCGGTTCAGGGAGATCCCCGGTTTCTCGTCTATATTGGAGGTCCGCATCTCATTAGTAAGATAATTGTTAGCTGCATAAGAATGTTGTAACGTATCCAGGTCACCTACTATATTGTTTTCTTTCCTGACATCCCACTTAAATTCATTGATCAGGTTAAGTCCTGTTCCCCGGAACTTATTATCTCCCCAGAGTGCTTTGGATAGGGCATATCTGGCATTTAATTCGTTGCTGGTCAGGGACGACCGGTTATTATATTGCCGGTTAAAAAACGCCTGCAATTCCTGGTCCGAAAGTGAATGGAATTCAGTTTTATTCAGCTGCCGGTCATGAGTACGGTTTAACGTAAGAATATAATCTAGCTTCAGCATCGTGTTTATATTATTCAGCCCTGCCTTGATGATGATATCCCTGGAATTGCGGTCCTGACGGAATACACTGTTGTTTATACTTCGTTGTATTCCCTTTTCATTAGTCACTTCTCCTGCCTGTTCGGAAAGGCTGATCATGTCATTCAGCGCTATCTGATGTGATAAATAATACTCTCCGGTTTCATTTTTGACGCCGTAGTTTGCATTAAAGATCTGATTACGGTTGGTTCCCTGCATAGTATTACGGGAAATATTCAACAGTGCACTATCTCCGTTTAAGGTTGTTCTGATAACAGTATTCTTAAGTACCTCGCTTTGTTGGTTGGTCAGGAAATAGTTCCCATCTATGCGGTTGTTTTTCATCGGCCCCGGATCAGGTATAAAGTCATGTTGAAAGGTCAGGCCGGCAGAGGTGGTTTTATGTAATCCTTCCATATCAAAATTCGGCTGATACTCTATGTTAATTCCAACTCCTTTAAATGAACTGTTCCGCATCAGGGTGGTTACATCCGGAGCAGTTACATTGATATTGTTCAATGCACCTGCAATGCTGAGCTGGCTGCGCGGAGTAAAGCCGCTTAGCATTGCGTCTGCAGTATATCTGTTACCTGTGCCATATCCGGCGCCGATCTTACCAAAATATCCACTGTTCTTATCTTTTTTTAATTTGATATTTACGCTCATTACAGAATCCTGCTCACTTCGCTGGTTATCCCTGTCTGTATATACCTGTACCTTATCCACTGCATTTTTCGGGAGATTTTGAGTAGCAATAGTCCCATCCCTTCCAAAAAATGGCTTACCGTCTACCAGTACATTGTTTACGGTCTTTCCAAAAACCGTAATTTTCCCATCTCCCCATACAGTTACACCCGGTAGCCGTTTCAGAAGATCTTCCACCACCGCATTCTTATCCATGCTGAATGCATCTGCATTAAACTCAAGGGTATCCCCGTTCATTTGCACCGGCGGCCGTTCTGGTGCTACAGTAAATTCTTTCAGGCTGATATCACTACGTACCATACCAATGCGTCCTAGATCATACTTCTGCTGAGGTGCCAATGTGAAGTGCCTGATATACCGCCGGTACCCCATAAAACTGATTACCAGCTCCAATGGAACTGACACTGGTAGTAAATCAAACCGGAAACTCCCGTTAGTGGCAGATAACTGGAAAATAACCAGGGATGAATCCTTCACCTTGTAAATAGAAACTGTTCCGGAGGCTAATCCTTTCCCGCTGACAGAATCTGTCAGAATACCTTCTGCCACGCCGGATTTAACAGGATTACCCTGCTGCCCCCTGGCACAGGGAACTACAGCAAACAGCGTCAATAGCACAAGGAGAAAGGACCTCATACTAAAATTCTTTTTTAGGCTTTAATGCCACAATTACCGGGTTGTCAAGCCGTGAACCCTTTTTGAAAAAGTTCCTCAGGCTTTCAGGATACGAAACAGTATGTAACGACTTATCTTTTAGCTTGAGTAAATTAGCTGCCGATATGCTCGTATATATATATTGGTTATCGCTTGTCAGAAAATTTCTGTTATAAAACTCATCACCCTCATGAAGATCGGTCACAGGCAAAAAATAACTTATCTCATCTTCCGTTATACCACCTACAGATACTAACGTACCGGATTTAATATGATACATATAGGAGTCTCCATTACCAAGCGAGTTCTCCCAGGAGTTTAGCTTAAAGAATAGAACATTTCCTGACCGGTAAGGAAATGAGATCCCGTATACACCGGCTTTGTTTGCTGCAAAGTAAGCCCTCCGGTTCCCTTTTTGAAGAGTTGAGGTTGTGAAAAAAGTGTCTGGTAGTGTATTGGCAAGAGGAAGTATAAAACTGAATTCCCTTGTAACTCCGGCGGGTGTTATGCTGTATATATTGTAATCATAAGGACGGCAATAGAGAATAGTTGTGTCATTTCCGCCCTCATAAAATACATAGTGATTATCTGTTACCCAGTCACCGGTTTCGATAGGTGACGTTTTACTGTTGTAAGGTAAAAATTCCGCATATCTTTTTCCATTTTCTGTCAGAGATACTTCGTTTACTATTGTATCCCTGAATACACTTTCTTTCACCCCATAATAAGCATACACTGTCCGGTTATCCGGAAAGAAGTAAGGATTTCCCGGAAACGCTCCGCGCACTTCCCGTTTTTTTACCCCATCAAATCCATAGCTGTTAAGCATACTTCCCCTTAAGGTGATGATTTCATTCTCCTGCTTATTTACCAGGAACCCCGGACTGTCATAAGTACCTATTGGAAACTTCTTCTGAAACTTCCCGGCTTTGCTGAAAAGGAGGATCGAATGAGTGTCCTTGTCATAAATAATAAAGTTGTCAGCTGTAATGAATAATTTGTATATATACCCGAATACGCTCTCTTTTGTTGTCTCCAGGGGAATATAAGTTACTTCATCCAGCACTTCCGATGCCGGAACTGAAAGCGCATAAGCCGGATCTATCCGTATTTCTTTCGCTGATGGGGGTTGTGCGCGTACACAGACATTCACGATAAGGAACGCGATTATATGGAGTATAATCCCTGCTTCAAAACGATTGATATTAAACATTTGACCTTATTATTTTTAGATAATTTGCTACTTTATCAAAGTACAGATCAGACAGCTCCGGATGATCATTGTCATGAGTGAACTTCAGGATCGCATTTCCGTGTATGTTGATGAAGAAGAACGGGGTGGCTGATTCAAAGAACCTGTCTTCTTTTTCGAAGTATAATTCATAACCTGGTTCTTTCAGATAAGGTGGCAGGTTATTCCTGTATTTCTCATCTACCACTATACACAGGTCTTCCTTACTGAACTTCGCCCGGGCAAACTCCAGGGTTTTATCGTTGCACTCATCACAGCCAGACAAATTCAGGTAGATACATAGTTTCAGTTCTCCTGGTTTAAGACCGGAAACATTAAGTCCCATTAGTTGGTTGATGACCACATGATAGTAGCGTTCTTTTTCCTTTAAACCGGTGCTCTGTTCACTCGCTCCGGCACGCGCCATCTTCAGTATAGCTATAAGCAGGATGTTAATTATCAGAAGGCATACTATGACGGAACTATAAAAGGCCCTGCTAGAAAATATTTTCTTCATCATTAATAAGTAATAAGGGATTAGAGTCTGGCTTTACCTGTGTATGGTACCTCCTGTTAAATGTTTCCAGCTGATGCTCGTTGAGTAAAGCAGGGATGACCGTATAGTATATCTTTTTGTCCTGGATGGCAACCGGTATGCTCAGAAGACCGGGATTGAAAGCTGTATCAGGATAGTTGCCTGATTTATAGCGTAGACTGTCCATGAAGCACACCAGGGTTTGCTGTTTCTGAGAAGCGATCCTGTACGGAGAGCAGCCGAAATAAATAAGTTGGTCCCCCAGTTGGAATTTGTACTTGAGCCCATTGTACTTAATATCCTGTTCATATAACAGGGATTGAAATTCCTTATTATTGGATATGTTGGATAAATATTCATAAGGCAGTTGCGCTGCACCGAAGTCGAACCGTAGATAAGGATAGGCTTTTTCTCCCTCAATTCTGTACAGAACATCGCTAAACCCATATTTAAAGAAAAGTTCACCCTTGGAATTAGTCAGGAAATTATCATTACCGTCAGTACGGTCATAGAAGTTCATAGCCTTGCAGAACCCTGCCTTGATTTTCCTGAGATCGTGGGAAACCAGCAGCAGATTGTATCTGTTAACGTCCATGCTATAAAACCGGCGCGGCTTGTTTTCTTCAAAACAACCATATATCCAATAGCCTTCCTTTGCTTTATAGAATGAAAGAAAGTAAAACTGCGATCTCCTTTCTGAAAGCTTCTTTCCCGTTATTTCATATTCGACCATCATTCGTTTGGCAATGTAGTATACTTCAATATGGTCTGTTTCAGGATAGTATACCATATCGGTAATGGCGCCATAAGGGTTTTGCTCCTTTTTGCTATCACCGATCTGACGCAGGAAACGGCCGGACTTATCATAGATGTAAATGACATTCCTGACCTTGTCAAAAATTACATAATGCGACTTTCCGGCATATAGCTTTGAAATGCTGCCTATAATTGCACCCGGTATCTGTCCCAGGCATACTATTGAAGAGGTGCCTTTTATGTTTATGTTGTTAACACTATCAGTCGTTGCCCCGATATTTATTTTCGGGACCTTAGAGAGATCTGCGGGAGATTCATGCTGCCGGCACCCTGCAATGATCAGGAAGGCAGACAACCAGAATAGATTTTTCATAATGAATAATTATATAGCGATTTCAGGTTACGATGGGATTGGAAGTATAGTGGATACCTGTCGATACCCACTATAATGATTTGTTGACACATGTTTTAAAGAGAAGGGAAGTCGCACCTTGAGGTGCCGCCTTCCACACAACGGGGAACGTTGGGGGTGGTGGTGGTTACAGTAATTGTCCGTGTTAAAGATCCATTCCCGTCTGGTTTAGAGCTGCCCACTGTAACTCCCGTTCCCAGGATAGTGGCACTCAGGCTCCAAGTAAGTCCACCATCCTTTGAAACATCGGTATACGTAGTTCCTGCGGTTATGGTAGTTGATACCTGGTACCAGTTTGCTCCTGTGCCCCATGGATTGCCACTGCCCCATGATGAAGGAACACTGCTGCTGGTACTACTGCTGCTACTGCTACTACTGCTGCTGCTACTTGTACTACTACTGCTGCTACTACTACTGCTACTGCTGCTACTCTGGGCGTACACCTTATGTATAGCGCTAAACTGGAAATTGGAGGTTGTTCCTGTGTTCAGCACAGTCTCTATATTGAGGAACAGAGCCACCAAAACGAAGAGGGCAAAACAAATTTTTAGAGTTATTTTTTTCATTCGTTTAGATTAATTAAGTGATGAAATTTATTTGTTGTCAACAAATCCAATGATTATTAACGCTTCTTTTTCCACACTATTCCATCTTCCACGCCAACTATTGAGTGCTCCGGTACAAATCCCCAATAACGCGAATCAATGGAATGATACCGGTTGTCGCCCAGCACAAAGAAGTAGTCCATTTTAAAACAGTATACGTTGGTTTGCACTCCATTGATGTAAAGACTACCATCCCGCATCTCTAATTTATTTCCCTCATACATTTCAATAGCGCTCCTGTATATGTCAAGTGCCCTTTCATCAAGCCTGATCGTCATATTCTTTTTAGGAACTATCAATGGCCCGTAGTTCTCCCGGCTGAAACGATAAAAACGTGAGCCCGGGAACAGTGAAGGGCCGGCAGCATCCGGGCCATAATCGTCTTTAAACAGGGTATCTGTCAATAAACATTTCCGGAAACCGGCGGCCTCCACATCGGTCATTGACAGATGATAATACTGTTGCCAGCGCCATAAAACATCATCTTCTGTGAGCCCATAAGCAGATAAAGTATCTTCAGATATAAACCCGGCCCTCGATTTAACACAGTAGGAATACACCACGGTAGAGGGGTCCTGCTGTATCATCCTGTTGGCATAACGGTTATTGTGTCTTATTGCAACCGTATCCCCGGGTAAACCAACACATCGTTTTACTACCGGCAGCCCGGATTGGGGATGGTCAAAAACAATGACATCATTTCTTTTTATTTTCGAAAATGCCGGCAACCTGCGGTATTCCCAATGTTCCTTTTCTACCCGGAAACGGAATCCGGGAATATAGGAAAAGGCAGAGAGCAATGGTATTTCACGGAGGCTCATCGGCATCCTGGCGCCATACTTCAGTTTGTTTACCACTATAATATCTCCGGTAAATAATTCCCTTTCCATACTGGAGGAATCAACTTTATAGATATCAAGTACAAAAACACGAAGCAGTGCTATCAGCAGGAAAGCGATGAGAGGCCACAGGGTCATTCTTAATATCCTTTTCGCCCATGCAGGTTTGGTCATACAAGCCTTCTTCATTTTGATTTTAAGACCGCTGTAAAATGCCAGTCAGATTTCAGGATAGCATTTAGTACGGGAAGATGCTGGTACAGGTCCATGCCAATTTCCATATCCACTACTTCAAGCCCCGTACGCTGGCATAATTCAGCAAACGACTTCCTGGTAAAGTATTTACCCGGCACCTTTACGTCATATGCCCAGTTACCAAAAATGTCCATAGCTTTTAGCATTGTGTTGGAATAGAAACCATACTCAAAATGGTCCTTTATTACAATATACCTGGACACACGCTTTGCTTCCTGCAGCAGGGCTGGTATGTCTTCTGCATGATGAAGCACGTCCGCAAGTAAGGATATATCAAAATGCTTGTCTCCGTAGGGTATATTCCTTCCATTGAAGAATTCATATCTGTCCCATTGTCCACCCTCTCCCCGGGCAGGATGTATATCAAGGCATCGCCAGTTCCAATGTGGCTTAATGCTATCAATGATGCTCACCAGCTTCATATCGCCGCTGCCAATATCCACACACCTGTTGTGCTCCGGGAGGAGGTTGAGGTTATCTAATTTCTTAACAAGATGATGAGCAATAATATGTACCCGGTTATGATGTGAAAGTTTATGATGATATTTTATCAGCTGGCGTTTTAAAACACCTTTGCTGGCTGGTATGTTGATCATATGTGTTTGATTTATTGTAATTGTTTAATGGTAGCGAGATGACTCAATCTTTTTATGTCTATAACAGATCCCAGTAAATCAAGTAACCGGAAAAACTGAAATATAAGGAGTGGAACAACCGGCGCCAATATCCTTTCCGCCTGACCAAAACCTACTATGAAGAACGTTAATAACAACCCGCCGGACGCGCCCAGTACAAAGATGTCCAGGTACAGGATGTTTCGTTTGATCAGTCCCGCATAAACCACGAAACCGGCTTGCAAAAGCATTAATACCCAAAGCATATATCCTTTTACAGAGAAGATGGTACTGTTCATAAAATTCAGGGCGTTCTCCAGTACATATCTATAGTATTCTTTTGTGCGCATTACATCCCCTATATATTTGTCAAGCTCTTTTCTTGTATAGCCATACTTACTGGAAGGAATTTCTGAGACGTAGTTCATGTTGGGATTATTGATATAAGGGAAGTTCCGATACTGTTGCTGGATAACATCATGATCGTTATTCAGGTAATAAATAGTATAATACACACCATTTTTTATACTGGAGTCTATCGCTGTAACCAGTTTCTTATCCGGAATATTCTTATAGACATTACTGGCAACCACATTGGCAAAATTGTTATCGTGGGTGACTGTCGATACAGCAAAACTACCATTCTGATAACTGTTCACCTGGCAGTAAACCAGCAATAGCACTATAGCCATTAAATATCCGGCTGACTCAGCATAGTATGAAGCAATGCTCCGTGCTGCCACTATTCTTATCAGCCAGATAAGGCCCAATACAACATACAGGTACAAACAGCCTGGCTTTAACAACACCATTACCACAATTCCCATATTCAGTAACCACGCCGTTATCCGTTGTGGCTTCTTTAGATAAAGGGAGAAAATATAGAGTAAGTTCACGTAACAGGTAATGAGCAGCGCCTCCGGAAAGATCGTATTGTTAAATGAATGCAACAGGGGCAGGCAGCCATATATCATACTGGCAATTAACGCGAGCTTCCTGCTGCACATCCACATTTTACACGTGAAATAAAAAGGAATGATACTCAGAAAGGAGCATATGCTCTGGAATATCACCATTGGAGGAAACGGGTCCCGTGGCCATAATACTGTGAACAGCTTCATTATAAGCGGATACACCGGCGGACGAAGAGGGTCGGCAATACCATGAAGGATACGCTCTGACGCATAAAAATAAGTGACGGTATCCGTGTCATAATATAAGGTCACGAGGTAGCTGCTCCTTATAATAAAACAGCATATCAGCAATAATACTATAGGACCATAGCGCTCATATCCTGCTGCAGCGTTATCTGCAACCCGGTATATTAAATGGGATTTTCTGCTCATTGTTTTGAAAGTCCGGTAGTCGTTACAATGTATGATTCCTGGTAAGTTTCATAATCTGTATTGATCCTGTGCAGCTGGTGTTGGGCTCCTTCCATAATATTTTCTGCTGCCAGTAATCCCATGAGAATGCTATGGTCCTGGTTATTATACTTAAAAGATCCATATCGTCCTATTACTGACAGGTTCTCAATGCCTGACAAATATTCTTCTATTGGTGACAGGATATATCTGTATCCTTTTTTATAAACAGGGTAGGAGCGATGGAGGCGAAGTACATAGTGATCTTCAATAGATGCAGCTTTTACCAGGTGGGTATTAATGATCTCTCTCTTTGCCAGTTCAGCCAGTTCTTCATCCGTGTTACGCCACATAGTATCTTCGTCATTACACCAATATTCGATAGCAAGTATCGTCTTGTTTTCTTCGTTATACAGCTGAGGTACCCAATTCCGGAAATTAGTGATCCTCCCCATTTTGAGATTTTCGGAGTGAACATATATCCAGTTGTCAGGGAAGAGATCTGTTTCATTTATCAACAGGTAAATGAGGATAGTATTCCTGTAACGCAGGCGGGCAGCCAGTTTTTTAATCCCCTCTGGCACTTCCGGCAGGCGTTCTACCATCAGGCTGTAGGGCATTGATGAAATAATATGATCGTATTCACAGAAAGTTCCATCTCCCAATTCTAATCCTATTACCTTTTCATTTACCGTTATGATCCTGTATACAGGACAATGCAGATGCACATTCCCTCCGTTAGCTTTTATACGTTCATGCATCCGGTCATATATCATTCCCGAGCCACCGGTAGGGTATGCAAATTCATCTACCAACGTTTTGTGTTTATTCCCCTTGCCTTGTAAAATTGCATTTTTGATGGCTTCATAGAGTGAGAGCCGCTTTATACGTTGTGCAGCAAAATCTGCATCCAGCTTATCGCAGGGAAGGCCCCACAGCTTTTCCGTATAACTCTTGAAAAATATTTCAAACAGCCGTTTGCCAAAACGTGACTGCACCCAGCTACTGAATGTGCCGGTATAACGCTTTTTAAATAACTGTTCCTTACAGTAACTTATTATACATCTTAAAGCTTCATAAAGGCCAAGGTTATGAAGTGCATTGAATACCCTGATAGGGTAGCTGAAAAATTTTCCTTTGTAGTAAATACGTGTAAGACGGTTTACCATCCTGTAATCTTTACCAGCTATTTCCAACCACAATGAGTTAACTTTTTTATCAGTGCTGAAAAAGCGATGTGGACCGATGTCAACTTTTTGATTCCACAATGCGATTGTGCAGGACATACCGCCAACACGGCCACTGGCTTCATACACATCCACCTTATAATTACTTTTAGATAGGACATAGGCTGCAGTGAGGCCAGCAGGCCCCGCTCCAATTATAGCAATTTTCATAACGAATTGGTTAATGGAGAAGAAATAACAAGAATTTGTTCACGGTCCAATTATTAGTTGCCTTCGCTTTCCTGGTTAGGGATGCCGCATTTCATAATCAGAGGAATTTATAATACTGGTCTTAGCTTCTGCACGCGGGTAATATCGCGTACAAAAGAAAGTTATCATTGTTAACAGCTACAGTAAGAGATAATTAAATTTAAAGGGAACTAATTTTTTGCATAATGATAATGAGGAGTTAATAGGCTTACAAATCTCTTCATTCTAATTCTCTAAACTAATATACTAATATTTTTATCGAATATTAGACAGGGTTAATCATATTTATTTGATGGTTATTTGTTGTTTGTTGGTTAATAGCTTAAATAAGGGTTATTAATGGATGAAAAATAGATGTCATGATGACAGTATTTATGTGAGGGGAAGATCAGTTTTTCCTGATCTTCATTTTCCTCCGTTAACTTTTTCTAGTTTTTCCTTCACCCACGGTACTGGTTTTATATTCATCGCCTGCTTCCAGTAACTAACGGCTTTCGTGGTATCTCCTGTAGCCATGTAATAATCCGCCATACTATCATACGTATTATAGCTACGGGGAAAATAGTCAATATTCAGCTGGAAGAACATTTGCGCTTTTGCATAATTCTTTTCAAAGAGGTGATGGTACCCAAGGTTATTAAATTCCCATTCATAAGGACGGACAGGATATCCCATTTCCTTTGTAAGCGCGTTGTAATGTCCGGTGATCAGTGTTTTCAGCGAATCGGTATTGCCTGATTTGTCCGTAAAAAGATAGGTAGGAAATACATTTTGACGGAAGATCAGCCGCAATGCATCATATGCAGCAATAAACGGAACAGATTTATGATGATCGTCTTCATAATATTTGTATCGCCATTTTAACTGGTTGTTGCCATGCCCTTTCAGCTTGTTTGCAAATTGAAGGATAGCGGTGGTATGTAAAGATCCCATTGCATTGTCTTTTCTGACCTGTATGGTGTCGAGATCTGCTTTCATGGTATGTGCAATAGCCAGGTAATAGTAGCCGTTGTTAAATTGATTGTGCTGAAGGAGGGCGTCAGCATTTGAAAGGATGCGGCTGTCATTCCAGAAGAGGCTGGGGTCTGAGGCTATATAAGCATTGAATAACCGGGGATGATGCAGCAGAGTATTTGTTACCAGCAACCCGCCCAGGGAATGTCCGAAAAGTATCCTGTAAGGCGCTGTAGGGTACTTGCTGTCAATATATGGGATCAGTTCTTTTTCCATGAATGCGGTGAATTGTTCTCCTCCTCCTGAATTGGGCATAGCGCTGTTTGCTGTGGGAGTAAGATCACGTGTACGATCAGTATTAAGTATACCCACAATGATCATCTGTGGAAAAGCCGTGTTCCCGTCTGTGCTCAATAGCTGCATCATAGTTTGAAAGGAAGCAAAGAAGTTATCACCGTCAAGTACATATAGCACGGGATAAGCAGGCTTTTCAAAATAGTTGGTATCTACACCGGGACTATATACCCATAAAATCCTTTTTTCTTTCAGAATACCGGAATTAATACTGTCCGGCTGACCAAAGGATACCAGGCCTTTAGGAGTCTGTGCATAGACAGCAAAGTGAAAGAGCAGGCACACAAAAAGGAACATCTTACTCATAAAAAGTTTTTATAAGTAAGATGAAGATATTTGAGAACTCTATTAAATATATGTGATGTAACCGTTTACAAATGTGACAGGATTTATGGTCAGGGGATTTTTCCTGTTTTTCGGTTGGCTTGTTCTTTACCGGATTTATTTTCTTGAAATTTGTTTCAGACCAGATTCAATTCATAACCCCCTAAACCGTATGATTCACGGGATCATTTTGGTATTATAGGATTGGATGAATTAGAGTTTTACTATGAACCAGTTCGTTTTGTTGAAACCGGAATTGTTCCACGCGACAGTAAGATTGTTGATCAAACCTGGGCTAAAGTGAACAAGAATGGTACTCCTTACAACTTATGGTTATTATATTACCAGTTTCTTCAAATGCTCCGGAGTGGTTTAAACATTGTTCCTTTGAGGGATATGCTTTTGAGAACGATAGTATAATAGGCAGTTAAACTGGAAATCAGGTTTTTTGAATATAGAATTTTTTGGAGAATAGAATTTACTGCTGTACCTTAATATTGTATTTAATCCCAATGACCATTTTTGATGTAAGACTGAGACGGCGGCAATACGTTAGGATACCAATACAAATACCTCTTAGCAAGAATATACCCCTTACTGGATTGATCACTGTGCTGAACGCATGAACCCCTGAAGATTAACAGGGAGTTGGAATGTCTTGTACCACACAATCATAAAGAATGAAAAGCACCTTTCTTATTAATTATCCCATAGAAAGATAATGGATAAAGTCATTATAGTATCCTGTAAAGAGATAGTGATCAATTAAATTCGAAAGTCAATATGCAAGCCTACAAACCCCGGATCTTCGTTAGTTGCATTTATAAACTCGAAAAAGACTCTCCTCAGAGAAGGATCAAAGATGAGACTATAAAACAGATCAGAAATGCCGGATTTGAGCCGCAGATCTTTATGGAAGCTGGCTTGGCAGAAGATATGGTATGGAATTTTGATACTGTTTATAGCATTTTAAAAAAGTGTGATGGTGCCGTTATCCTGGGCCTTGGCCGTTGGTCAATGTCAAATGAGAAGGAGAGCGCAAAAATACCGACAGAATATAACCACTATGAAGGTGCATTAGCTGCATCTCTGAAACTTCCCCTGCTCATACTGTCGGAAGAAGGCATTGCCGACCGTGGTATCTTTTATAATGGAGGGGGCTTCATTTATACTTCAATACCATCCACCGCAGATAATAACTGGTTTAATAATGATGAATATTTCATCGGGAGGTTTAATGCCTGGAAACGTGCCGTCAACAATCGGTTTCAGGTATTTCTGGGGTACTCCGGGGAAGCTAAAGATGTGGCTAACTCATTGGTCGCTTTTTTAACCAACAGACTGAATCTCAGGGTCAAAGAATATCGCGCAAACTTTGTTCAGGGCGGGACAATACTGGAAGAAATAGAAAACGCAGTAAACACGTGCCAGTGCGCTATTTTTCTATTTACAGCATCAGATAAACTTGAGAATAATGAGAACCAGGCTTCACCCAGGGACAACGTAATTTTTGAAGCCGGATACTTTATGAAGGCAAAAGGTAAAGAACGAGTTTTAATAATCAGGGAAGAGGGGACAAAAATGCCGGCAGACATAGGTGGTAACATTTATCTGCCGCTGAAGAACAGGAATGATATTTCAACCATAGCTGCAGACGTGCAATATTTCCTGGAAAACAGATTGTAAATAACTTGATATGCCTAATTACATTTACTTTCAGCATGATCAGAAACGTTTATTTGATAGATTCCCGGCGGATAGTGGAATTATTGGGGTGAGTGACTGGAGGGAGTATAATGGGAATCCACATAAATTGTTAAATATATTAAGCGAGTATAAACGGCCCGTACCTGCATCTTCCTGCCCACGTCTATTTATATCACACAGACAGGTAGATGATCACTATGCTTTGAGGATAGCCCAGTTAGCTGCTCATTGTAAATTCGAGTTTTGGGTAGATGTACTGGACCCCAGTCTTCGCAGCCTTGATGGTAACCGGAATTATACAAAGGAAGAGATCTCTGTTTTAACTGCATGCATTATAGAAATGGCGTTGATCAACTGTACACATGTCATTACTATTATGAGTCCCAATACCCGTGGCTCTCTTTGGGTGCCCTATGAATATGGGAGAATAACCGGAGCCTCGGGGGATTATGACAACGCCTGCGCATGGAGACATCCGTCCTTATTGAAAGAAGATCTGCCTGAATATATGGACCTGGGTATTGTTACATCTTCAGAGGCTGGAATAAAGCATTGGTTAAACGCAGAATATTCTTCCTGGATAAAAAAGGGAAGTATCGGAATATGTAATGCTGTCTGGAATCACGGAGATCAGCAGGAATTGCCTGATTAACTGATATTTTAATAGTTAATAACAATGAAAATATTCATCGGTTTTGGGTACAATGAGAATGATAAGTGGATAAAGGATCTTGTCATTCCACTCGTACAATCGTTCGATGCTACTGTCATAACAGGCGAAGATCTGCATGGACAAATTATATCGCAGGAAGTAACGAACCGTATTAAGGATGCGGATGGTCTGCTGGCCTTTCTAACCCCCAGAGAAGCCTTGGCTTCCGGAAAGTATACCACTCACCAGTGGGTAAAGGATGAATTGATAATCGCAATAAACAGTGGAATACCAGCTGTAGAGATAAGAGCGAACGAAGTAGAGGCACAGGGCGGAATTGCGGGCGACAGGCAACGTATAGAATTCAGTTTGGATAATAAAGCCAAACTTCTTGTGGACCTGGCAGGATTACTGTCTTTATGGAGACGGTCATTGAAGTCCAGGCGGTTTTTCTTGTTACCCCGGGATATTGTCCAGGATGCCCGCCCTTATATCAGGGGGGAAGACCTGAAATGCACTTATCAATTCATGCATGGCAGCAGGGAATCGCAGGTATATAAAGCGAAGCCATTCCGCTTCGGTCAGGGATTATGTGTAGATATCCGCCATGTACCTGCAGAAGACTGCCTGGTGCAGGTTACTTTAGCAGGCCCCCAATTTGAATGGTCTTCAAATTATGAATCAGTTCAGTTATTGTCTATTAATCTTCAAAAAAGTTAATCATGCCTACAAAGGATTCCAGATATAAAATTGATCAGGGATATGAATACCAGGGAGATGATTGGTGGGAATGGTGGATCTGGATTGAAGCAGATAAAGAAGACCTGGATATTGTTGATCATGTTATTTATACTTTGCATCCCACTTTCTATGAGCCGGTTCAGACAGTAAAAGATAGGGAAGAAAAGTTTAAGTTGTTAACAGAAGGTTGGGGAACATTTACAATTCACGCTAAAATTGTTCTGCAGGATAGTACCGAAATTCCCCTGAAGCACAAGCTGCATCTGGCGTATCCGGATGGAAGCGAAAATACTGAATGATCAGTTATGACCTGATACAATATTTCATCAGTAAAATACCACTTATGGCTAACTTTTTAATTGTCGGCAGTTGGAAAGAGAGAGGACGTAATTATTTTCATTATTCCTCGCCTGTACCAATCCCGTTCCGGTTCGCAGTTTCCTCAGGGGAGTATGCAGTTAAAAGGGCATCACAAAACGGTATTGCTATCGAAGTATATTATCATCCAACGCATCATGAGAATGTATATCATTTAATAGCAGAAGCTAAGAATACAATTGCCTATTGTGAGGAAAACTTCGGGAAATACCCATTCAGATCTATCCGCTTTGCCGAGATATCAGGCTTTACAGAAGGCTTTGCTGCTACTGCTTATCCTGCTGCTGTTTTTATGAGTGAAGCAATGACCTTTCATGCAGATATAAGAAAGGAAAGGCGGCGGGATGTGATCAATGAGCTGGCTGGTCATGAGCTTTCTCATCAATGGTGGGGTACGGCACAGATAGCGCCGGATGACAGGGAAGGTGCTGCTATGCTTACCGAAACTCTGGCTATGTATACTGAACTGATGCTTTTTAAAAGGGCGCACGGTATTGAAGCTGTGAAAAAAATAGTAGCTATGCATCAGGAGATTTATGAAAGAGGGAAGGGGTATACTACAGAAGAACCATTATATAAAGTAAAGCCGGGTAACGTTCATATTTCATATAATAAGGGGCTTGTTGCCATGTATCAGTTATACGAACTGATAGGAGAAGAAAAAGTAAACCTGGCATTAAAACAGTTTATTTTCCGCTATAGTTTTCCCAATTATCCACCCGCAAGCATAGATCTGATAAATGAGTTTTTATCAGTCAGTGATACTTCTTTCCATAAACAAATTAAGAAGATATTTATGCAGTAAAGAAAATCTTCAGCTGCGCGCAGCGCAAAAATCCCCCGCAAGAAAAGAGTTTTGCCATCGGCAAAACTCTTTTCTTGCGCAGCCCCTCCCATACTGCCAAAATAAAATTTTGCAAACTCAATCGGAGTATTTAAATTTAAATGTAAATCTTACATTTAATAAAAGTAACCTGTCGTAGCACTAGTGAGCAAAAGAGAAAACCTTTAATAACAGTAGAACAATGATGCCAACCCGGTAACATCTTAACATTTACTATAAAAATTTCACGTATGAAAAGAAAGATCCCATTTCTTGGCATGGTAATGCTTTTCTGTGCCTGTAAAAAAGACACGCAGGAAAAACTGCTAATCCCCTCCTCAGCAGAGGTTGCAGTAGCCGTCGCCTCAGCCGATTTTAAAGGCGTTAACTGGGCCGATACCCGCGACAATTTCGCAGATGATGAACTCATCCTCTCCGGAACTACTTCATCAGATACCTACACCTCTATTCAAACTAAAGCCGACAACATATTGACCGGCTTCCAGAACGCCGGCGCCAACACAGTCCGCCTGCCCGTTAACCCACCAACAGTATTGAATGCCTGGTGGAAGATCTATAAAGGCAGCATAGACAAAGCCGCTTCAAAGAATATGAAAGTATTACTGGGGTACTGGGAAGGCTCCTCTTCCCGGAACGGAACGATCGACAACACAACCACCTTCTGGCAAATGTGGGACACAATCGTAGCCACTTACCGTTCCAACTCCCTGATCTATTTCGAGGTCTTTAATGAACCTCATGGTTACAACTCTGCAGATCTGAGAACCATATATAACCAGTTTATAACCAGGTATCCCGGCGTACCTAAGAACAGGTTCGTACTGGATGGCCTCGGCTATTCCACAGACGTAAATACAATAGGCGCCGATACCCGCTTTGACAGTTGCTTACTTTCCTTCCACGACTACACCTGGTTTGAAAGCAGCAAAACAACAACGGCCGATTGGGAACAACCGGTAAAATCATTGGCATACCCAACAAGGACCATTGTAACTGAATTTGGTACGGTGATGACAGATGGCACAAACTATACCGGAGCGCCAGGTTCCAACATAAACAACACCTACCTGCAGGGCATGACCAATTCCTTACATGACCTGGGCGTAGGCGGTATTTACTGGCCCGGACTGAGGACCGGCGATAGCTATGGCATGTTTACACTGAATGGTACAACGCTTACAACAAATAATAACTCCGGACTAACCAGGCTGAAATACGCATGGGGCACAGGAACTATCACCCCTCCCTATGCTTCCTTTACTGCCGGCGCTTATTACAAAGTGATCAATAAAAAAAGCAGTAAAGCGCTTGAAGTGAATGGACAGTCAACAACCAATGGTGCCACGATCGACCAGTGGGACTACTGGGCCGGAAACAACCAGCAATGGTCTTTCAACGCACTGGGAAGTAATTACACTTCCATTATTAACAGGAACAGCGGAAAGGCGCTGGATGTTAACGGACAGTCTACAACTGCAGGAGCGGGAATAGTACAATGGGATTACTGGGGTGGAAATAACCAGCAATGGCAGATAATAGATATAGGCTATGGTTATTACAAGATATTGAACAGGAACAGTGGTTTCTCCCTGGATGTAAATGGTCAGTCAACAGCTAACGGAGGCAGCATTATCCAGTGGAACTGGAACAGCGGCGCTAACCAGCAATGGCAGATCACAGCACTATAGTATAATTGAATTAAAAAAAGAAAGCCAGCAGGAATGCTGGCTTTTTATGTTTCTCCATATCCATCACTAGTCACGGATGATAGTGATAAAACCTTTAACCGGCTTGTTACTGCCGCTGATAGTCAGGACATAATAATATGTTCCCTGGGCAAGCGGCCTACCGTCAACAGTACCTCCCCAGTTATTGCTGTAATTTCTCTGGCGGTATACCATACGGCCGCTACGGTCGTAAATAGTAACCTCATTGTCCGGATAGCTTTCAAGGTTACGGACAACCCATTTGTCATTAATGCCGTCACCGTTCGGAGTAATTACATTGGCGGCATGTATTTCGGGATCATCGTTTGTATCGTTTACACTGATGCTGATTAATGCTGTGCTGCTGCAACCATTGGTAGTAGTACCTGTTACTTCGTAAGTGGTATTTACCATAGGCTTTACTTTTAGTGTGGCATGTACCCGGTCGCCAATAATGCCGTCTGCATCTGTCCAGCTATAGCTATCAGCTCCGCTGGCTGTCAGGTTAAGGGTTTGCCCTTTGGTAATAACTGCCCCGCTGTCAGTGCTGATAGTTACTACCGGCAAACTGTTTACCGTCAGTGCAAATGTCCGGCTGAAAGCATCTATACCACCGTTGGCAGTGCCTCCGTCGTCTTTTATACTTACACTAATGTTGCTTGTACCATCTGCGCCTGGCTGTAGACTGTAAGACAGTTTCCCTGCTGCATCAATAGTAAGGGTAGTGAAATAATTCCTGTCTGCACTTACAGTCAGCGTTACCGCCTGACCGCCTTCTGTTGCAGAAACACCTGTCAGTTGTATGGTTTGGACGGCAGCAGTATAACAGATGGCCTGATCGTTTATAATGTCAAACGCAGGCGCCTGGTTTATGAAGTTGAGCTGAATAACAAATGCCTCTTCAATATACAGCCCGTTGTTATCTGTAGCTCTTATCCTTACATTATAGACCGTTTTAGTCTGCGTGCTCAGCACCGCTGCTGTTTGCAGCTGATTACTGCTCAGGAGGAAAGAGTTATTATCATCACTGCCGGCGCCGGTCACCAGCGTGTAAGTAAAGGTGGCTCCAGGCTCGTTGGTTACGGTAGACAGGTTGCCGACTAATGTTCCCACGGCGCTTCTTTCATTAATAACGGTATTGTCTATATTGATGTCAGTAGGAGGCAATGGTACAGTTGTTACGTTAATGTTCACAGTGCCTGTCTGACTGGTATTGAGACCATCACTCACAGTTATGCCCAGTGTTACAACTGTTCCCGTCTTACTGTTAAGGATAACACTGTCCTTGACAGAGATCACCCCTGTAGTAGCATTAATAGCAAAAGCACCGCCGGAATTATCTGAGGTGATAGTCCAGTTTTGTAAAGTACCAAAGGTCTCCGTAGCTGCAGGGGTGCCTACTGTTGTTCCTGTAGTACTGTACTGGCGGGCAGTGAATGTCTGACCTGCATTGATAACAGGTGCTGTAATATCTGCAGCAGCGCTGATAGTATTACTTGCATTGTTCCCGTTCTGACCAACATTTACTGTTGTATTTGCCGGTAAAGCAATGGATACGGTACCATCGGCAGCCGGTGTAACCTTTATGGTGTAGGTAGTATTACCAGAGGTCTGTAAGTCGCTGGCTGTTCCGTTCACAACTGTAAAGTCTGTAGCTGCAAGCCCGGTAACTGCTTCCGTGAAAGCAACTGTTACAATGAATGGTGTGTTTAAAGGCGAAACAGCAGTAGTGGATAATGTTACATCAGGATGAGCCGTATTGATGAATATACCACTCGGGTCAGCTACATTGTTAAGTACCAGGAGGGCATAGTTGCCGGCTGCATCCTGGATATGTCCGCCACCACCTAAAGAAATACCTGCATCAAGGGAAATACCATCTGTATCCATATCTCCGTCCTGTACAGTATAACTGAACGTCAGGGTATTGGTGCCGGAACCACCGCTGAATGTTGCAGGTACAGCGGTTGAGTCCAGGTTGATAGCCATGTATGGAACGCCTGCTGTCGTATCTACAATTACCGCTTCACTGTAATGTACAGTGAAAGTGAGTGTACGGTTTGTATTATAGTACCCGCTTGCCGGAACATCCACCTTTGTTACTGCCGGATCTGTAAGATCGGCCATCACATTGATAGACCCTGCTGGGGCGTTATTACCGTTTAACCCTATATTCAGGGCTGCGCCGGCAGGCAGTGATACGCTCACGGCGCCATCAGAATCCGGCGTTACTTCTACGGTATAGTGAATGCCATCTGTTGATTGTGGCTCGGTAACACTTGCATTGGTCAGTATAAAATCTGACCCGGTAAAATCAGTTACTTCCTCAGTAAAATCAATATTGACCGTAAATGATGCAGTTACTACCGTTGTAGCTGTGGATAGTGTTACATCCGGATGTGTGGTATTAACAAATATTCCGCTTACAGGATCAGCATTATTAAGATGCAGATCTGCATTGTTGCCCGCCTGGTCTGTAATGCCGCTGTTGTCCGGTATTATTTCAGTTCCTGTAAAGGCTATGCCATCCATATCCATATCACCATCCTGCACCTGGTAACTGAAAACAAGGGTATTGCTGCCGGAGCCGCTGATATAAGCTGCAGATACAGTTTTATTACCTATTGTAAGAGGAAGAGATGCTGCATTGACAGTCACATCTTCACTGAAGTATACAGCGAAGTAGAGGGTCTGGGTAGCGTTATAATAACCGGGACTTGATACGTAGACCTGTGTCACAGCTGGCGGAACATTATCAACAGGTATCGTTAAAATATTGGACATCTCATTATCATTAACCCCGGTAACTGTATTCTCCGGTAAGTAAATGGTAAGATCAGCCCCTGTTACCTGCGGAAGTGTTACTTCAATTGTCATGGTTGATGCATCAACAGCCGTAATATTGGAAATAACGGCGTCGGGAATGCCTGACAGGATGAAATCAGTTGCGTCCAGCCCTGATATTGCTTCTGAAGCTGTCAGCGTGAATGTAAAGGTGCTGGTAGTTACCTTTGCCGGCCCACTGAGACTGATTGTCGGATGTATACCATTCACATACCCTATCGTAGCAGAAGGAATAGCCAGAATGGCCGGATTATTGGCAATATCAGTTATAACGCCGCCATTCAATATAACATTGGTCCCGGGCAAAATAACTACATTGTCATTATCTCCCTCCTGTACGGTATAGGAGAATGTTAGCTGATTAGTGCCGCTGCCGCTCTGGTAGCTCACGGTTTCGGTCCTGCCACCTATTGTGAGGGGAATTGTAGGAGTGCCGGTAACGGTAACAGGTTCAGAGAACTCCAGTATAAAGGCCAGCGCCTCTGAAAGTTTATATGTTCTGGCTGCAGGAGGAATAACGGATGAAATGGCCGGCGCTGTAATATCAGCTGTTACTGTAAGTACGTTTGATGCGGAGTTGACATTTGTTGCAAAATTTTCAGCCTGCCCTGCTGGCAAAGAAATATTGATGACCCCATCTGAAGAAGGGGTGATAGCAAGTTGATAAGTGGTATTGTCACTGGTACTCAGGATGGATGTTGCATTAGTTATACTGAAACTTCCTGCTGAAAGCCCGGATACCTCCTCACTGAAAACAGCCGTTACATTAAAAGAACCGTTAACAAGGACCGGGGCTATAGTAGACAGTGCAACGGAGGGTAGGTGGGTACTTACCTTTACGCCGCTGGTACTGCCAACATTATTTAACTGGGTCGGCGCATTATGTCCTGCCACATCCTTGATAACGCCGGTATTAGCTGTTATGCTGCTGCCCAATGTAACCCCATCAATATCTTCATCCCCATCGGCTGCTGTATACCTGAAAACCAGGTTCTGGGTACCACTGCCGCTCAGGTAAGTAGCCTGTACTGAGCGGCTGCCTACTGTCAATGGCAGGGAAGGAGGATCTGTGGTATTGACCACTACATTCTCATCATAAGTGACTGTAAAGTCGAGGTCTTGCCCCAGTTTGTAATATTTACCGGTGGGAGGAGAGACTGACTGGAGAGTGGGAATAGAAGCGTCAACAGTTATAGCCAATGTGTTGGATGGTAGTAAGTTAAGGTCTCCGGTGGCAACACTTGTTACAGTATTTGACCCAATGAACATATTTAATGTCTTCGGGGTTGAACTGAATGTTGTTATTGTAAAGGTATATGTGGTCGGACTGAGTTTTGTTGCGTTACTTATCGTAACGTTCAGCACATTCACATCACTTACGCTGAACCCCGTTATTTCTTCACTGGCAGTTACCTGGAAGGTGTAAACACCACCGGAAATTGCTATGGGGCCTGTTAATGTTAAGGCAGGGCCTAAATCGGTATTGGAAGGTGTACCCGCCTTGCCTGGCACAAAGCATAAGAAACATGCAAATGCTAAAAGCAGCGTTTTAAAATACTGTTTCATATAAATAGGTAAGGGATAATAGGATGAATTATCGGAATAGGTGGATAGTTGCTCCAATTTCGTAAGTACCGTCAACATAGGTCTTAATACCTCCGGTCTGGCTGTTGTACAGCGCCTGTATAGCTACTGTCCTCAATACGTTCACCCCTATGCCGGCAGTCACGCTTTTTGAGGTATGATACATGGCCATTACGTTAGCCAGGTTGTCCAGGCAGGTCACATTTACCCCTATGTCCACGATATTGTCATATCCTTTTACCCCCCGGTAACAAAGTTTGGGTTCTATACTGCTGATGGCGCTTTCCGTTATGAATTTATAGGATGCGGCTGTGAAGAAGACATTACCGCCATCTACACCCTTGTCAGTCCCGGTAAACAATCCCCGGAGATTGGGAATAGACCCCTGCAGGTTTAAATGACCATCGGTATAGGCCATCCCATACGAGGCCTCAAAGTAGTCGTCCCGGCGGTTAAATGTACCTATGGAAGGGTCGTTCACCTCCCCGTCCACATCTTTGGTACTCAGCCTTTCCACATTCCAGGCCAGGGAAAGCCCGAAACTGAGCTGCTGCCCCCATTCACTCAATGGCAAATGATAGGCATATGTCAGCGCCACACGGGTCCGGTTCAGTAAACCCGCTTTATCATTAAATATATTAAGACCAACACCTACCCGTTTACCCATAGCATAATCCGCCGTCAGGAATTGGGTGACAGGAGCTCCGTCTATTTTACTCCACTGATTACGGTAGGCGGCATTTATATGAAGCCCGGTATCCACTCCGGCCATCGCCGGGTTAGCCAGGTACTGGTTCTGAAAATACTGGGTACCTGACGGCTCCAGTAAAGCGGGGGTAGTACCGAGTGATTGTGCCTTGCTGTGCACCGGCAGCAAAAAAAGCCCCGATAGTAACAACAGCAGGTAGGTGCAGGTATAGGATCTGATACACATGATGTTCTTGATTAGTGGGTGCAAAGAGAAAGCTTTCAGCATAAAATGACAAAAAACAGGTATCGACAAAGTGTATACATGTTGAAAATTGTTGATAATAAATTTGTTATGCAAGATGCCGGCAGAGGGCATGTCACCCCCAAACCGGAAAATGTGACTACCTCTTAGTGCAGATAAAAAGTATCTTGTGCAATAATTAAATACAGTGAACCACGTGCACAGACTATCAATGACTATAAGAACTTTCATTTTCCTTATTGTATTTATATACCCGGCTACCCGGACCTCAGCCCAGGATCTGACCCGCTATGTACAGCCGCTGGCCGGAACGGCCGCCGCCACCACAGCATCAGCCCTCAGGCACGGAGAATCCACTGAGCTCCTTGCCAATACCATCCCGGCAGTCACCATGCCTTTCGGAATGACGCAATGGACACCTCAAACGCAGCTGACAGAAAAGAAATGCCTGGCGCCCTATTATTACAGGGATACGATCTTCAAAGGCATACGGGGTTCTCACTGGTTAAGTGGTTCATGTACACAGGATTATGGAAGCTTTACCGTAATGCCGCTCACCGGCGCCCTGAAAACGACCGGTTATGGCGTCAGGTTTAAACATACAGATGAGAAAACCACACCATATGAATATCGGGTCAACCTGCAGGATCAAAACCTCCTGGCTGCCGTTACTGCCACACCCCGTTGTGGCATAATGCAGTTTACAATGGAAGAAGCAGGTAACCTGTACCTGCTCATCACCCCCAACAGTGACTATAACGAAGGATTTATAAAAATAGACACCGGAAAGAACGAGATCTATGGATACAATCCCGCCCACCGCATCTACCAGGGCTGGGGAAAAAAAGCCGGTTTCAGCGGGTACTTTGTCATCCGCTTTGAAAAAATGGCGGAAAGCAAAGGCACATTTGCGGGAGATAAAATATTCAGCGCAGACAGCATCATGAACCAGCCGGGAATAGGTGCTTATGCAGGTTTCAGAATGGCACGGGGAGAGAAGCTGATCCTCCGTATCGGCACCTCCTTTACCGGTTTTGATGGCGCCAGGAAAAACCTGGACACAGAAACCGCTGCAATTAACTATGAAACAGCCGTAAATAACAGTAAGGCGGTATGGGAAAAGACACTGGGCCGGATCAGGGTAGAAACAGACAACGAACAGGACAAAGAGATCTTCTACACATCATATTACCACGCCATGCAGCAACCCCGCCTGTTCAGCGATGTAGATGGCCTCTATCCCATGTTTGCAACAGATTATAAGAATGCACAGCTGTCAAAGGGAGCCTATTACGATGATTTTTCCATGTGGGATATTTACCGCGCACAGATACCCCTGTTCGAAATACTCTCACCATCTCTCATAAATGACCTGGTCAGCTCTCTTGTGCTCAAAGGAAAGCAGGGCGGCTGGATGCCCATCTTCCCCTGCTGGAACAGCTACACATCTGCAATGGTAGGAGACCATACCGTTTCCGTGATCAGCTCAGCCTACCTGAAAGGTATACGTGACTATGATGCAGAAGAGGCTTACGGAATAGTAAGACGTAACGCTTTTGAATTGCCGGCCAATAAAGAGGAATACCTTGACGGAAAAGGCAGAAGGGCTTTGACCAGCTACCTGAAATATCATTACATCCCTCTGGAAGACAGCGTAAAAGATGCCTTCCACAAACAGGAACAGGTAAGCCGTACAATCGAATATGCCTACGATGACTATGCACTGGCACAGTTTGCAAAGGCATTGAACAAAAAAAGCGACTACTACATGCTCATCAAAAGAGCCGGATATTATGCCAATGTATTTGATAAAAAAACAGGTATGGTACGTGCACGCCATGCAGATGGCAGCTGGATAACGCCCTATTATCCTGATACCCGGGTCAGCTATATCACAGAAGGTACGCCAAGACAATATACCTTCTATGTTCCGCAGGATGTAAAGGGACTGGCAAAGCTCATGGGCGGGGCAAACAAACTGGAATCTTCGCTTGACAGCCTCTTTATAAAGAATGAATACTGGCACGGTAACGAGCCAGGGCACCAGATCCCTTTTATGTATAACTACACAGCATCCCCCTGGAAAACACAGCAACGGGTACGCAAGATACTGGCAGAAGAATATAGCAGCGGTCCCGGCGGATTGGGAGGAAACGACGACGCCGGACAAATGTCTGCCTGGTACATTTTTGCTTCAATGGGCTTCTACCCGGTAGATCCTGTAAGTGGTGAGTACATACTCTGCACACCTGTATTTGACAAAGTATCTTTAAGCCTTCCCAACGGGAAGACGTTTCAGATCATTTGCCACCAGACAGGCAGGTCCGCCGGATACATCTCCCGCGCTACCTGGAACGGAGCGCCATACACCAATAATTTTATAACTTACAATAACATAATGCAGGGCGGGACATTAGAGCTATATCTGCAGGATACTCCTGACAAGGTATGGGGCAGCAAAACAGTGAACCAACCCGGAAAGATGGCTAAATAACTTATTTGGCCCGCCGCAGGCGGCCAAACCAAACTGATATACTACCATTAATGAACTGATGATGTTTAAATTCCTGTTTCTGACTTTTTTTTGCGGCGCTGTTTTTATACAGGCTAAAGGACAATCTGTTTTCAACATTGCAGACTATGGTGCAAAGAATGATGGTACCACCAATAATGCGGTGGCTATCCAAAAGGCAATAGACGCCTGCGCCGCAGCCGGAGGCGGTAAAGTACTGGTGCCAGCAGGTGGTACATTCCTGACAGGCCCGTTCGAATTAAAATCCAATATCACATTTGAAGTAGGCAACAACGCTAAGCTGTTAGCCAGCCCTGACGAAAGCTTATATACACAAAGCGCTTTCAGGGAAAATAAAGGCGAAGGCACCATGTGGATAAGCGGGCATAACCTGGAAAACGTAACCATCTGTGGGGCCGGTACCCTTGACGGTAACGGTATCTCATTCATGGGTAAAGAACTGGACGATTCATATGAACTGAAACCATTTGATATTGTTGATCCACGTCCTCACCTGCTTACTATCATAGGCGGCAGGAATATCCGTATCCGCGATCTCACTATCCGTAACTCCGCTTACTGGACAGTACACCTGGTAGGTTGTGACGATGCCGCTATAGATAACATCACATTATTGAACAGCCTCAAAGTACGTAACAGTGATGGTATTGATGTAGATCATAGCAAGAATGTACGTATCAGTAATAGTTATATTGAATCGGGGGATGATTGCATCTGCCTGAAAAACCGCCGTGAATTTGCTGAATTCGGCGTTTGCGAGAATATAACGGTGAACAATTGTACCATGACCTCCCGCTCCTGTGCCGTAAAGATAGGATCAGAGAATATGGACAGTATCCGTAACGTGGTGTTTAACAATTGTATCATCACTGAATCAAACAGAGGTATAGGTATACAGAACAGGGACGAAGGCACAGTCACCAACGTTATCTTCTCCGATATCATTGTTGATTCACACCTGTTCTCCGACGTATGGTGGGGTAAGGCGGAACCCATCTACGTAACAGCGTACCGCCGTGCTACAGCCAATCATAAAGATGCTGGCTGGCGTTTACCCAAAGGACAGAAAGAAGGAAAGGTTGGTAAAGTATGCAACATCAGCTTCCGGAATATTCAATGTATCAGCGAGAACGGAATATACGTAAGTGCAGAATCGGCAGATAAAGTAAGTGATATCTATTTTGACCAGGTAAGTGTTAACATCGCCAAAACCACCGCTATCCCCGGCGGAAGCTATGACAGGCGCCCAAGCAATGCCGACCCATTTGTACAGGGAAGCACCGCTGCTTTTTACCTGGACAATGCAACAGGTATCACTATACGTAACAGTTCAGTAAAATGGGGAATTAATCCGCCGGCTTACTATACCCATGTGGTGGAAGCGCATAAAGTCGTAGATTTAAAGATCAGTCAGCTGGATGGTCATTCAGCTTTCCCCGGTAAGGTAAAAGACCAGCAGATTGATAACGTGCTGAAGTAGTGCGAAGTCTTTGATGGATGGAAATAAAAAGAATCGCTTTCAAGTTAATGAAAGCGATTCTTTTTATTTCCAGTGATTAGTGGATACAGGAAGTTATTATATTAGGGTAATTTAATTTTAATGCATGGATGAATATCAACTGAAGATTATCTTTTTTCATGAACTGGGGCATTTCATAGCTCATGTTATGAATCAGAAATATCTGGATGGGCTGGGAGTCGAAGAAATGAAAATTTTCTCCAGACCTATGGATGGCTATAATGGATATATCAAATTAATTAGACCGGATGGCTATGTTGAAGGTAATGTAATACCTATAGACCGGTTGTCGCAGCATCTGGCATCACTTACATATGGCTGCCTGTTTCAGTCATATTATGAGAGTGAGAAAGTTAACAAAGACGCCCCGGAAAGAGGGCTGGAGGTTTTTGATTCCTGTTTAGGTAAGAGAGCTGGTTGTGATGATGTTAATAAATGGCGTGCAGCACTAGATAATTGCAATAAGGGCCATTATGCGGGCGATGTCGCTGAAATGGAGAGCGATTATTTTTTATCATTACTTAAAGATAAGGTCCTGGAGGATTTTATGCAGATTGATCCGGTAAAATACCTGGTCAAAGATGAATTTGGTGATTATACGGGAGAAACAGGAAAATTGACTACCAATCTTCAGATTGCTATAGATAAGCACAGTCGTCTGTACCTGACGTTGATTGACAGATACAAACATGTTTTAGAAATCTAAGGTAGTGAATGGAATACTTCTATAAAGATATCAGATCGCCGGTAGGCAAATTAAGACTTGTAGCCAGTAGCAACGGACTTGCAGCTGTACTATGGGAAAATGATAAACCGAACCGGACACGTGTGCGGATATATGTTGAGGATAATGCACATTCCATATTACTGGAGGCAGAACGTCAGCTGAACGAATATTTCGAAGGTAAGCGAACAACTTTTTCATTGGTTTTAACTCCGGATGGAACAGCATTTCAGAAAGAGGTCTGGAATGCACTTCGTTGCATACCTTATGGACAAACCAGGACCTATACAGATATTGCCCGGCAGCTTGATAATATAAAAGCAGTACGTGCAGTAGGTGCCGCAAACGGAAGGAACCCCATCTCTATTATAGTGCCTTGTCACCGCTTGCTGAGCTCTTCCGGTCATCTTACCGGTTTTGCCGGCGGGCTTGAAGCAAAAGCCTGGCTGTTGTCACACGAAAGGAAATAATGTACACTGTAATTTTAACAACAGGATAAATCATACATGATGTAAAATCTCTATCTTACAGCACTTTTATGGAGAATTACAGCATCATTATATTCGTTCTGACCCTCATGATAGGGCTTTCTGCCATGGCAGACAAGATGAAGTTATCATACCCTATCCTGCTTATTGCAGCAGGTATAGCCATTGGCTTTATTCCCCATATGCCCGTGGTAGAACTGAACCCGGACGTGATCTTCCTCATTTTCCTGCCACCGTTACTATATGACGCGGCCTTTAATATCTCTTTCAAAGATTTTAAAACACATGCCCAGACCATAGGCACTTTGGCCATAGGCCTGGTATTCCTTACCACAATAGCCATTGCTGTACTGGCCCATTACCTTATCCCGGGCATGACCTGGCCATTAGCTTTTGTGCTGGGCTCTATTCTTTCTGCAACAGATGCAGTAGCTGCTATCGGCATTACAAAAGGACTGGGATTATCTCACAAAACCACTACCATTCTGGAAGGGGAAAGCCTGGTGAACGACGCCTCCGCCCTCGTAGCATACCGTTTCGCCGTGGCAGCCGTTACCGGTGTTTCCTTTGTGTTGTGGAGAGCGTCTGTGCAATTCCTTGCTTTGATGCTGGGCGGCTTCCTGGTGGGAGCAGTGGCTGCCAAGCTGCTGTCCTTTATACTGAAAAGGGTACATAGCAATGCAATGGTAGCTATCAGCTTTATGCTCATCATGCCCTTCGTAACTTACCTGCTGGCAGAAGAATTACATGTTTCCGGGGTGATTGCTGTAGTAACACTGGGATTAGGTATCTCCCGCTTCAGCAAAATGGTTTTTCCCGAAGGCCTGAAAATACAGAACAGATCTATATGGGAGATCATCATTTTCTTACTCAATGGACTGATCTTTATTATTATCGGACTGGCATTCCCGTTTGTATTGAGAGATATGGATAAGACCCAGGTACTTCCTTATTTGGGATATGCTGCAATGATCACTGTTGCTACCCTGCTCCTGCGTATGGTAAGGGTGTTCCTGCAAAGAGTCAATTTACAGCGGGCCTTCCTTAGCAGGAAAAGAAAAGTAGCGAGAGAAGCCCTGCTGGATTTCCAGACCAGCGTCATCATCAGCTGGTCGGGCATGAGAGGTATCGTATCCCTCGCCATTGCTATTGGTTTGCCTGTAACACTGACTGATGGTACTCCTTTCCCTCAACGTACCACCATCATATTTATTTCTATTGCAGTAGTAGTATTTACATTACTGGGCCAGGGCCTTACCCTGCCCTGGATAGTAAAGCAAATGGGAAGGCTCAAAAAGTAAGAGGCTGCCCTGCAGCAACTTCATACGCTTCCTTCCCTCTCCGGAATATCCGCGCAGGTACACTGCCTTCAAGCGTAACAGCATCTCCCTTTACCCTGATCCAGCTGCCTTCCCGTAAGCCTACTACCGGGATATCCTGCTGTACAAGAAATTCCCTGATCCTTGTTTCTCTCGTCTCACCCATATGAGGTAATTCAGGAATAGGATCAAGATAATGAGGATTCAGGTTGAACGGCACTAGTCCCATTGTTTTAAAGCTGGATGGATACACAATAGGCATATCATTAGTGGTCTGCATATTTATACCACCTATATTACTCCCGGCGCTGGTACCCAGGTAAGGTTTACCTCTTTCTACTTCTTCACGCAGAACATCCATCAGCTGCAGGTCATGCAGCTCCTTCACCAGCAGGAATGTATTGCCGCCTCCTGTAAAGAAAGCCTTGCCCTCCATGATAGCCTTCACAGGTGCTTCAAATGTATGGAGACCTTTTACTTTAATACCGGCAGCTGCAAATGCCTCAGATACCCTGGCCGTATAATCATCCATAGAAATACCACCAGGACGCGCATACGGAATGAATATCACTTCATCTACGCCGGAGAAAAGCTCTTTTATGACCGGCAACAGGTAAGACAGGTAAGATTCACCGTACAATGTGGACGTACTTGCAAGCACTACATTCTTCATTATAAGAAGTTATTTAGGCTGCAAGAAAAAGATTAAAGATTAATTTCTGATCAACGGAATGGAATATTATATTTGCAACATAATTGCATTATTGCTGATTGAGTGCTCTGGTCAAATATCGCCGTTTTACTGCTCTCTGCCTGTTCCTGCTGTATGTATTCATTGCCGCGCCGGTTCAGTTATGGCACCACCATGCCGGTAGCCAGCAGGGGAATGACAAGTATAAACAATGCACCGTCTCTGTTGAGAAATGCAAGATCTGCAACCATCACTACAGTGTTTACTATCTGCATCATATCGCAGCAGGGGCCGGAGCTACATTAGTTTTCCGTCAACTGTTGCAACTCCCCGTACCACAGCCCTGCAGGACTGTCTTATCTCACCTGCCCAATAAAGGGCCGCCATTTTCCATCTCATAATCACTTCTCTTTATTGTATAACCGTTCCAGGTCAACATACAGCTGACCCGGAACCATATGCTATTTCATACCCATAAAAATCAACTACTATGAACAGTACCCTCGAAGCTGTGCACCTCACCAAGAGGTATAATGGTCATACGGCACTGAATGATCTCAACCTGTCCCTGAAAGGAGGTGATATCTTTTGCCTGCTCGGACAGAACGGCGCAGGCAAAACAACTACCATCAACCTCTTCCTGGGCTTCATCGCCGCAACAGAAGGCAAAGCCCTGATAAACGGGATCGAAGTAAAACCCGGCAGCACCAATACCCGGGAGTTTATCGCCTACATACCGGAAGTAGTACAGCTATACGGTAACCTCAACGGCCTGGAGAATCTCGACTTCTTCAGTCGGCTGGCAGGTTTTAAATATTCATCTGCCGAACTGGAACATTTTCTCAGCACTTCAGGGCTTCAAAAAGAAGCGCACAAAAGAAAACTCTCCACCTATTCCAAAGGCATGCGCCAGAAAGTAGGCATTGCTATAGCACTGGCTAAAAAGGCAGGCGTGATATTGATGGACGAGCCTACCAGCGGACTGGACCCCCGCGCTTCCGCAGAATTTACCGCTATCTGTAAACAACTGGCGGCAGAAGGAAAGATCATCTTTATGGCTACGCACGATATTTTCAACGCCGTGGAAGTAGGCGCTGTAATAGGCATTATGAAACAGGGATCGCTGGTACACACCGTAAGCACAGGGAACATTACCGCCAACGAATTACAACAGCTCTATCTGGAAACGATCTGATAAAACATCACATGCGAACTATCTATATCACTTTACTTTTTTTCTCGCTAAAAATACATGCACAGGATACTGCAAGGAAAAGCCTTACTGATTCTGTAACACAGCTGCAATCCATCGAAGTAACGGGACGCACCAACCGCTCCTACGAAAGCAATTATTCCTTTGCCGCCACTAAAACGGCAGAGCTGAACAGGAATATCCCCCAGGCAATTTCCGTAGTTACGAAAGAGCTGATGGCAGACAGACAGGTATTCCAGCTGGGAGACGCCCTTAAAACAGTAAGTAGCGTAACGCCTGCCAGCTATTACAACCAGTTCACCATACGGGGCATCAGTCAGAATGAAGAGGGTACCATCATCAACGGCATGCGCACAAGGCAATACTACTTTGCACAACCGCTCATGAGTAACATAGAACGTGTTGAAGTGATCAAAGGCCCCGCCAGCGCTACCTTTTCCAGCGTAGATCCCGGTGGCAGCATTAATCTTGTTACAAAGAAACCACTTGCAACCGACCGCAAAGAGATCAGCATAGCGGCCGGCAGCTTCAGCACTATCAGGGGGGCGCTGGATTTCACCGGACCGCTGAACACATCCAAGACACTATTGTACCGCATCAACGGCGCATACCAGGATGCAATGAGCTTCAGGGACCTGCAGTTCCAGAAAGCATTGCTTATCTCTCCCTCTTTTTCCTATGTGCCCAATAATAAAACTACCATCAACGTAGAACTGATCTTCAGCAATATCAGTACAAGACTGGACAGGGGACAGGCCATTTTCGGCGCAGTGGCAGGAAAGACAAACCTGAACAGCACGCCCGCCAATTTCAACATAGGCGCTTCTAACGATCACTTCAAATCAAGGGAAATGATTATTATGGGAAACCTTTCGCATAAGCTATCATCCCACATTACCTTCAATACGGCATACATGAAGCAAACCTGGACGGAAGACCTGCAGGAACACCGTACCACCAACGCATTTGCAGTAGATATTAACAACCAGCCCATTCCCACCCTGGCAGCCATGCAGGTGGTAATAAGAGACCAGTTCTGGAGTACAGATAACCTGAGCAGCTATTTCAATATACAGGCGCATACCGGGCCGGTAGAACATAAACTGCTGATAGGGTATGATCATATTAGTACACATAAATATAAAGGTGGCGGACAAAACACCGCCCGCGGATACCTGCTCAGCAACGGCGGCACCGCTTCTTCCTATAACCCTGCTAACCAGCAGGCATACCAGGTCATCACAGTGAACGGAGTACAGATGCCCAAACCCAATGTAGAGCATTTCGATCTTGCCAACCCGGTATACACCTTGAAAGACCTGAAAGACTACACCTTCACCAAAACAGCACTGCCTGCGGGCTTATACCAGGTACACGCCGTATATGCACAGGAACAGGCTAAGTGGAAACAGTTCACCTTGTTGATGAGCCTGCGCCAGGAATGGTATGAAGACATCACCAACTATAAGTCTGCAGGCGCAGTAACGGTCTCTTCATCCAAATTACTACCCCGCCTGGGATTGGTCTATGCAATAGACTCCCGTATTAACATATACGCTACTTACCTGAAAGGGTATCAGCCTCAGTCCAATACCGCCGGGCTCATGCCCCTGCCTGCACCTGCAGGCAGCAACTATCCTCCACTGAAAAGCGATCTGAAAGAACTGGGCATAAAATCCCAATGGCTGCATGACAGGCTGCAGGTAAGCGTTGCCACTTACGAGATCAACCAGGAAAACATCCTCATGAATGCCAACGATCCCAACGATCCTGACCTCCTCGTAGCCAGAGGGGCAGAAAGAAGCCGGGGCGCTGAACTGGACATTGCAGGTTTTATCACAGACAACTGGCAGATAACGGCATCCTACAGCTACATAGATGCCCGCATTACGAACGATAACAACAAATCACTGATCGGCGCCAGGAAACAGAATACGCCTATACACAGCGGTAGTATCTGGAGCCGTTATAATTTCCCCCGTTCCTCCCTGCTGAAAGATATAGGCGTGGGATTAGGCGTTCAATACAGTGGCGATAAAATACCCTGGCTGGCACGTAGTTTCAAAGTACCTGCTTATGCCCTGCTGGATGCAGCTGTTTATTATACTCCTGCAAAAAGCAGCGTACAGATAGCGCTGAATGTTAACAACCTTACTGACCAAACCTACTGGATAGGAGCGCAGAACTACCTGCGCCTCTTCCCCGGCGCACCGCGCAACATGATGCTCAGCGCCACTTACAGGTTCTAAAAAAGAGTATAAATGAGGCCTCGCATAATTAAAATAATTGCATTCCAGCAATGGAAGATCTCCTTCAGAAATAAAGCAGTACCCGTACTAACGCTGGTAATAGGATTAATGCTGATCATGGCGGCTTTTTCAGGCTGGAAAATATATAAAGACCAGACTACCATCCGCACAAAATACAGTCAGCAGGTAAGAGAACAATGGCTCAATAACCCGGACAAACACCCACACCGTATGGCGCATTACGGCTACCTGGTATTCCGCTCTAAACATCCGCTCAGCTTCTTCGATTTTGGAATGGAAAGCTTTACCGGTACTTCCGTTTTCCTGGAAGCTCACCGGCAGAACAGCGTCAACTTTTCTGAAGCGGGCTTCTCAACAGGCATACTTCGCTTCGGAGAACTGCATATCGCTATGATCCTACAGCTGCTGCTGCCATTGCTCATCTTTTTCCTGGGCTTTAACGCAATATCTGCAGAGAGGGAAGGCAATACATTGAAAGTACTGCTATGCCAGGGCATCAGCTGGCCTGAATTACTGATGGGAAAAACATTAGGCATTACCGCCGTAACGCTGGTGCTGTACCTGCCGGTAATACTGGCCACTATACTGTTATGGTTACTGCTGAGCGGTTTCAACATCTCTGCAGATGATGCTATCAGGCTAATACTGCTGCTCATCACTTACCTGTTGTATTTCATGATCTGCGCACTGGCAGCGGTAATGGTATCTGCTCTGAGCAGGACCTCAAAAGCATCGCTCATTGCACTTACCGGCATCTGGATCACACTGATGATAGTGTTACCAAGGGCAGTACAGGCACTGGGCGCACATCAGTATCCCACCCCTTCGAGACTGGCATTCGAAACAGCTGTGGAAGAAGACCTGGTAAAGGCGGGCGACAGCCACAATCCCAATGACCCGCATTACGCCGCCATTAAAGATTCCCTGCTAAGAACATATAAGGTTGACAGCGTACAGCAATTACCCTTCAACTATGGCGGCTTCATTATGGCGGAAGGAGAGAGGATCAGTGCAGATATTTATAAAAAACACCAGTACGATCTTATCAGAACATACGAAAGCCAGAACAACTTCGCCCGCTACGCTGCATTTGCAGACCCTTATATTGCCGTAAAGAATTTCTCTATGGCACTGGCAGGTACCGGCTTTGCCTCCTATACTGATTTCCAGGACCAGGTAGAAGACTTCCGTTACAAGCTGGCGCAACGCATGAACCGCTTGCAGATGGACCTTATCAGCAACGATAAACACGGTAGTCAGCATATCAGTCATGAACACTGGGCAGAGATGCCTGACTTCCGTTATACGTTCAGGAAAACAGGCGCCATATTCAGGCATGAAGCGCTTTCTATAGCGGCAATGCTTTGCTGGACTGCCGTGCTTTTGATCTTACTATTTACTATCACTAAAAAATTCAGGGCGTTGTAATGTATACACAGATGTTCAGAAATTTTATCCGCTCAGGCGCAGCTATCATTGCTGTGCTCTTTATATTGACAGCGGGTTTTGCCAGCCTTGTTATTGGTAAGCGCTACCTGGCAAAACAACAGGAAGTAATAGCGCAGACAGCAGTGCATCAGCAACAGCATATCAGCAAGCATGTAGAATACTTCAATAAGGAAACAGGATTACTGCTCTATTACCTGAAGTTCTCCCTGGTCAACGCGCCCCGGCCTTTATCCGGTTTATCCATAGGTCAGCGGGACGTAAACCCTTCCGTGCGCAGTGTGAATATCCGCAACCTGGAGAACCAGCAATATGATACAGACCTCAGCAATCCTTCCAACCTCCTGCTGGGAAACCTTGATCTTGGCTTTGTCATGATCTATCTTTTCCCGTTGATCATTATCATTTTTACCTACAATATTTTCTCAGAAGAGACGGAAGGAGGTACCTGGAACATGATACGCATACAGGCTGTGTCACCATTAAAACTGCTATGGCATAAACTGCTGCACAGGGCAGTAGTAGTGTATTCTTTGGCGGTAGTACTGTTGCTCTCCGCAATAATAATATTGCAGGTGCCGCTTAATATAACCCTGCTGGCAGTTGTATGCCTGCTGGTCCTGTATCTCCTGTTCTGGTTCAGCCTCAGCTACTGGATAGTATCCTGGAGAAAAAGCTCTGGCTTTAATGCCATTTGCATGCTGGCAGCCTGGATCCTGCTTACTATACTGACGCCTACCTTTGTAAACAGTTATATCAGTAATGCTTATCCTGTGCCCGAAGCATTGCAGACAGTAATAAAGCAACGGCAGGGATACCATGAAAAGTGGGATATGGATAAGTCAGTGACGATGGAAAAGTTTTATGCACATTATCCTCAGTTCAGGAAGTACCAGTTAAAAGGAGAAGAGTTTAAATGGCTCTGGTACTATGCCATGCAGCAGATAGGAGATGATGATGCCGCGCAGTACTCAAAAGCGCTGGAAGAAAAACTCAGGAAGAGAGAAGAGATCAGCGCCCGCATAGGGATGGCTTTGCCTGTACTGCACACACAGTTGTCCCTGAATGACCTTGCCGGTTCCGGAATGAAAGACCACCTGCTTTTCCAGGACAGTGTCCGGCATTTTCATGAAAAGATGAGATTGCGCTTTTACCCGGAAATATTTGAAGAACGGCCGGTAAGCAGTATTGACTGGAGCAGCTTCACGGTAGAATATTTTACAGCGCCTGCAGGCATCCGCTGGGTAACGCTGTTGCTACCGCTGATAGTGATCTGCACATTACTGTCAGGCCTTGCAGGATACAACCTCTACAGGTTCAGACAGGAATAAAAATCTAGCCTGGCGCAGCGCAAAAAAAATCTCTCAAAAACTGTTTTTTGCCGAAGGCAAAAAACAGTTTTTGAGCAATTCCCCCAACCAGGTATCGCATAAAATATCAAACTAACGCACTACTTTCCTTGTACCATTACCGCCCATCTGCATACCAAAACCGGACATATTATAAAAAATCTCCTTTACAAGTGTCTGGAAAATAACTAATTTATCAATTGGCATTTTCTCTGTAAATGTATCATCCAAATATTGCCGCTATGATAAAGAACTATCTCAGAATCGCGTGGAGGAACCTTATCCGTAACAAAGCCTTTACTATCATCAATGTAGCAGGAATGGCGCTGGGCATAGCATGCAGCCTCCTGATCATACTATGGGTGCAGGACGAGCGGGATATGGACAGCTTTCATAAGAACGGGAAACAGCTTTACCAGGTCTATGAGCGGCTCTATAACAACGGTAAGGTGGACGGCAGCTACATCACTCAGGGGCTGCTGGCAGAAGAACTGAAGAAGGCAATCCCGGAAGTGCAATATGCCACAGGACTGGAAAGGAACTACCATTATACATTACAGGCAGGAGAGAAGATACAGAAGCTGGAAGGCTCTTTTGCATCGGCCGATTTTTTCAGCATGTTCAGCTACCCGCTGATAGAAGGCACGTCCAAATCCTCACTGACAGCGCCGGAACACATCGCTATTTCCCACCGGGTAGCAACCCTGTTGTTTGGCAGCCCTGAAAAAGCAATGGGTAAGACTGTCCGTTTTGAGAACAGTGAAGACCTGACAGTAAATGCAGTTTTTGAAGATATGCCGGCCAATTCTTCAAAACAACTGGATTTCCTGAGAAGCTGGCAGGCATATGTGAAAGAAAACCCCTGGGTAACAAACTGGAACAGCGCCAGCCCGGCCAGCTATGTACAGCTCCGGCCGGATGCCGATCCTGCAAAGGTAGAAGCCAAGATCAAAGATTTTATCTACAGGTATCTTTCAAAAGATAAGAACTCTTACATAGAGTTAGGCTTACAGCCATACACCACAACCTATCTTCAGTCAACATTTAAGAACGGACAGATAGATGGCGGCCGTATTGAATACGTACGGCTCTTTACATTGATAGCTGCTTTCATATTACTCATAGCCTGTATCAATTTTATGAACCTGGCCACCGCCCGCTCTACCAAAAGAGCAAAAGAGGTGGGCATCAGGAAAGTAGTAGGGGCCTACCGTACCTCACTCATCGGTCAGTTTATCGGAGAAGCACTGATACTGACACTATTCTCTGTGATTATCGGTATTCTCCTGGTAACGGCAGTATTACCTGTTTTCAATGAACTGACCGGTAAACAATTATCGCTCTCCATTGGTTCAACCCGTTTCTGGATGGCATTGCCCGTTTTACTCATCGTAACAGGCCTGGTAGCAGGAAGTTATCCGGCCTTCTTCCTTTCTTCCCTCAACCCTGTCAGTGTACTGAAAGGCAACCTGAAATCCGGATGGGGCACTACTTTTTTCAGAAAAGGACTGGTAGTATTCCAGTTTGTTCTTTCCGTGATACTGATAGTAGGCATGATCGTTATCTACCGTCAGATGGACTACGTACAATCCAAAAACCTCGGATATGACAGGGAAAACCTGGTCTATATACCTATTGAAGGAGATATGATCAGGCAATATGATCTCTTCAAAGCACAGTCTGCCACAATACCGGGAGTAATGGCCATTTCAAGGATGAAACAATCTCCTACCGACTTTGACCATACCGTAGGGGATATACGCTGGATAGGCAAAGCGCCTGAAGAAGAAGTGCCCTTTGCTGATATGAAGGTAGGATATGATTTTGCCAAAACCCTTAAGCTGGAATTCCTCGATGGCCACGACTTTACGCCGGAATTTGGTACAGACTCTGTTGGTTACCTGATAAATGAGACCGCACTGAAGAAAATAGGATATAAAGACCCCATCGGGCAGCCCATCTGGTGGGGAAGCGCCAGGGGCTCCATCATCGGCGTATTGAAAGACTTTCATTTCCATTCCATGCATCAGGCCATAGAACCCCTGATCGTTCGTATGGATTCCAGCCCCAAATGGGGAACCATACTGGTACGCATCAAAGCCGGAAAAACGGCTGAAACACTGGCCGGAATGGAAAAGATCTTCAAAACTTTAAATCCCGCTTTCCCTTTCTCTTACCAGTTTGCCGACCAGGAATACGCAAAACTCTATAAAAGTGAACAGATAATCAGCCGCTTGTCCGGCTATTTTGCCTGCCTCGCTACACTTATTTCCTGCCTCGGACTATTTGGCCTGGCTACATTCTCTGCTGAACAACGCATCAGGGAAATGGGCATACGTAAAGTGATGGGAGCCTCTGTACTGAATATAGTAGCCCTGTTCTCTTCCAGCTTCCTGAAACTGGTGCTGATCGCTTTCCTGCTGGCCATGCCGGTTTCCTGGTATATCATGAATAGTTGGTTGCAGGGCTTTGCCTACGCTATAACCATAGAGTGGTGGATCTTTGCCATTGCAGGCCTCGTCACTGTAAGTATCGCATTGCTGACAGTTGGCTACCAGAGCATCAGGGCAGGAATGATGGACCCCGTTAAAAGTCTGAATGTGGAATAGATGTATATTTGTGTATTGTACATCTTTTTATGGAAAAGAGCATTCTGGACATCCCCGGCGACAAATCATTTCTCTCTGATATTGATGTCGCCATTTCATTCAAGGCCTTCATTGACCATCTCAGAAAAAGGGTGGAAGAGGAAGATAGCAGCAGGGCTTTCATTTATCGTAATGCATTAGCGCTGTTTGAGAAGTATAATGTATATGACCAGGATATTCCGCTTGACAAAATACCTGAATACTATGAACTGCTGGAACAGTGCTTCGTTTGCCTGGGCCCTGCCCTGGTGCCTGAAAAAGAGCTGGCCTGGGGAGTAGGCTTTCCTCTGCGTACTGCCGTACTGTATGGTACAAAATTGCTGTATGATATGCTGCGGAATAAGAAAGGAGATAAAGAGGCTTATACGGATATCCGGAAGGAAGAAGACTATTTTAATGAACGCCTGCGCTTTATGTATTCCTTCGTTCTTAACAGGTTATATAAGTTCCGTATATCAGCAGTGGCAGAACAGGATTATGCAGGTATCAATACAGAAACAGGCTTGCTTGAGTATTTCAAGGTACATGTAAATACGGATTTTATTGAAGTCACTGCAAAAGGAGAACTACCCGAGCTGGATGTACGTAAACTGCTTGGACAGATAAAAGATGAAGTAGGGCCTGAAATAATGGAGGGCATACTACCACTGTCACTCTTTAAGTTCCGTGGCATCGTTATACTGACCGTATCTGACATAACTGCTGAGAAGGCTGTCGAAAATATAGAAAACATCCGCCTGGCACGTACAGCTTCCAACGATGAGGCCAGCTACCTGAATGTGATCCAGTCCCTCAAATCCCTCGTAGGAAGCAATAAGATAGAGTTTGATCTCTTCCCTTTTGTAAAAGTGAATGATGAGCCGGTATACGGTTATACAAAAGGAGGCTCTGGTATATTGTTCCAGGTATGGGGAGAACCGCGCCTTTCACCTGAGCTTTTCCGTAAATATGCTAAAGGCTATTTCGCAAAACCTATCGCTTTCTACTCCCCCGATATATCCCGGGAAACTGATCCTAAATATGCCTTCCTGGAACATTTTAAACAGCTGGGCGTCCGGTCGCTGGCTTTATTGCCTGTTTTCTACGACCATAAACCGGTAGGCGTACTGGGTATGCATACACAGGGCGATGATACCTTTGATGAATATACATTGTCTGTACTGGAACCTGCAATGCCTGCTATAGGCCGCCTGCTGCAGATTTACATTGATGAGTTCAACATGGAGATAGAGAATGTCATCAAGGAAAAATTCACTTCTATCCAGCCTTCCGTGCAATGGAAATTCAACGAAGTTGCCTGGAATTATCTGCATAACAAAAAGAAAGGATTAGAAGCAAAAACAGAAGCCATCAGGTTTTCTGATGTATTCCCGCTCTATGGCGCTGTAGATATCAGGAACTCCACCGTTGAAAGAAATAAGGCCATCACCGAAGATCTTAACAACCACCTGACCCTACTGGCAGGTACGCTGCAAGCCCTGCAGAAAGAACATGACTCTGCACTGCTGGAAGAGATGATCTATAAATGTGATAAGTGGAAGGAAATGCTGGCACAGGGGCAACTCAACGCTAACGATGAAAGCCGGTTAGGGCTTTTCTTCCAGGAAGAGACTCTCCCTTATCTTACTCACCTCGCAAATGAACAGGCAGGTAATGGACTGGTGTCTAACTATCTGTCAGCCTTCAGGGATTTCAGCAGTAACGAACATGGTAACAGGTATGAATTGGAAGTCTCCATGCAGATGGTGAACGGTGTTGTTAACAACTATTTCGAAACAGAGAAAGAACAGCTGCAAAAGCTTTACCCATGCTATTTTGAGAAGTTCCGCACCGACGGCGTGGAGTACGATATTTACATAGGGCAGTCCATAGCACCCGGTAAACCTTTCAGTCACTTTCACCTGAAAAACCTCCGTTTATGGCAGCTGTCTTCTATGGCAGCCATTGCACGGCTAACATACTCCTTACTGTCATCCATGTCCAAACCACTGCGTACTACACAGCTGATCTTTGTACATAATCATGCTATTGACGTCAGCTTCCGCACAGATGAAAGAAAATTTGATGTGGAAGGCGCATATAACATCCGTTACCAGATGATCAAAAAACGGATCGATAAAGTGCATATAAGAGGTACTGAAGAAAGACTTACCCAGCAGGACAAAATAGTACTGATCTATTTCGATGAAAGGGATGTAGAGGATTATCTGCCCTTTATCCAGTATCTGCAGGAAAAAGGCACCCTCCGCAACGACCTGGAATATCTCTTCCTGGAAGATCTGCAGGGATTGAGCGGATTAAAGGCACTAAGGGTCGGTGTAATGCTGGACGGACAGCCACATGATGCCTGATCTGTTAACAGCCGGCCGGTTTACGGCCGGCTATTAATTAGTTAATCCATTCTTAGACTTTTAACAGGATTGATCATTGCAGCTTTGACAGCCTGGTAACTTACTGAGACCAACGCTATCAGTAAGGCAATAACTCCTGCCACCAGGAACATCCACCAGCTGATAGCGGTCCGGTAGGCAAAATCTTGCAGCCACCGGTGCATAGCATACCAGGCCAACGGAGAAGCAACCACTACAGCTATTCCCACCAGCTTCATAAAATCTTTAGATATCAGCAGGGTAATACCTGCCACAGATGCCCCCAGTATTTTCCTGATACCTATTTCTTTTGTACGTTGCTGTGCAATGAATACCGCCAGACCAAACAGCCCCAGGCATGATACCACGATGGTAACAATGGAAAATATATTCAGCACATCTGTTGTTCTTTGCTCCGACCTGTACAGGGCATTGTACTCCTGGTCAAGGAAATGATATTCAAAAGGCTGATCAGGATAGACCTCCTTCCACTTCTTTTCAATACCTGCTATTGCAGGCCTGGCATCGGCAACAGATGTTTTTATAAAGATCTTGCCTAAATAATCATATTCAGGGAAAACTACTATCGGCGCAATAGTATGGTGTAATGAAACGAAGTTGAAATCTTTAAGCACAGCTTTTATTGTCCCCTTTCTGCCATTCAGATTTACACGTTTGCCTACAGCCTGCGCAGGGTTCCAGCCCATGGCTTTCGCAGCTGTTTCATTCAGCATAAAGGTATAGTGGCGTTCTTCTCCTTTCAGAAGTACCTGCTGTACATCGCTTTCAGTAAAGTTGCCGCCTTCCGCAATATTTACCCCCATTACTGAAACAAAATCCTTTTCTATGGGGATAGCAGTGACAGAGAGCGAGAAATCAGCCGGTTTGTCTTCAGCCCCCAGGGAATATCCTCCCTGTACATTCACCGGAGAGTCGTACGAGGCCGTCACTCCCGTCACTCCAGGCTGCTGCAGCAGTTCGCTTTTTAAGTAAGCTAACCTGTCGTATTCCATACCTCCTTTATCCAGTACTATCAGTTGTGAACGTTGCAAACCGGTATCTTTCGTTTTTATGAAATGAAGCTGACGTTTTGCAATGATAGTAGCAATGATGAAAGCAATGGAAACAGTAAACTGAAATACTACCAGCACTTTTCTCAGGGTAATATTCCCGCTGCGTTTGTACAGAGAGCTTACAGGCCTGGTGGCTGCCAGTACTACCGCCGGCCATGCACCTGCTACAAAAGTGATCACCAGCAACAGGCCCGCCAGGATAACTGAAAGCCACCAGCCGTTCCATGACCGCAGGCTTAGTTCCATGCCTGTAAAATAATTGAAATAAGGCAGCAAGACGCCTGAAAGCAATATACCTGCAATCATAGCCAAAAAAGTAACCAGGGCCGATTCTATCATGAATTGCCAGAACAATTGTCTGCGCACAGCGCCCAATGCTTTCCTGACACCAATTTCCTGCGTCCTTTCAAGAGATTTGGCTGTCATCAGGTTGGTAAAATTAATGCAGGCTATCAATAGTAATAAAATGGCAACACTCCCAAGAATATAGATGTATTTTATATTCCCCCCGGATGCTGCCTGAGAATACAAATGTACCTTTGTAAGCGGTTCCAGCTCAAACCACACTTTATTACCGGTGCCTATCACCTCCTTAAATCTCTCTGCAACATAACTATTGATCTTATCCTGCACAATACTGCGGTCTGCACCGGGTTTCAGCAGGAAATAAGAAAGATCGTTGGCAGAATGCCATATCTCTTCTTTTGAACGTTCAAGAGAAGAATAAGAACCCAGCAGGTCAAATTTCAACTGTGAATAAGGGGGAACATCTTCTATCACTCCCGTTACCTGCCATGCCTTATTGTTAAGGGTAAGTGTTTTACCCAGAGGAGCCTCTTCTCCAAAATATTTTTTAGCTGTACTGGAAGTAATGACAACGGAATTAGGATCATTCAGCGCAATAGCACTGTTGCCGGAAAGAAATCTGAACGTAAAAATGTTGAAGAATGACCTGTCTGCCAGAAGTACCTTTTTCTCATTGAAAGATCTATCCCCATGCTTTACCAGTACATTCTTGTAAGATAAATTATACACACGTACGCCATCTTCCACTTCTACCAGTTCCCGTTTAAAGGTAGGCACAAGGGCCGTAGGGGTTTCGGAAGCATTGACCGCCTCAGGATCGTTGGCAGATTTGTAGTGGAAAGTACTGAATACTATCCTGCCAGCCTTTTCATGAAAACGGTCATATCTGAGTTCATTCAGGATATAGGTGGCTAGCAACAGAAAGCAGGCAATACCCGTGGTTAGGCCGGCTAGACTGATGAATGTAGTCATTTTGTTACGCCATAGTATCCTTCCGGCCGACTTTAAATAATTGCTAAGCATACAGTTACAGGGTTATGTAAACATATGCCTTTTCAAGAGGAATGCCTGTTTTTTAACCGTTTGATACTGAATTTGTTGTTGTGGAAAGTGTAGTCATATTTGTCCGCTTATGGTCTGAACAGTGTCCATATACGGACACTGTCCGGACATCTTTATTTTGACATTGCATGGCTGTTCAATGCAGCCTGCAGCTCTGCCTCATTTGTAAGATCAAGCCGCAGCGGAGTAATGGATACAAAATCATTTTCTACCGCCCATCTGTCTGTGCCCTCCTCCGCCGGTTCCAGCGGAGTGACGGTAAACCAGTAATGTTTCCTGTTCATAGGATCAGTGCCCGGCACTATCTTCCCGTCGTATAGTCTTACAGACTGCCTTGTCCACCGTATATCTTTAGGATGCTGCGGGAAGTTGACATTAAAAAGGCTTAACCCCGGTTTTTCCAGCAGCTCCTCCAGTACCTGAGACACATAAGGCGCAATCACATCAAAATTAGGTTCTGTTTTACCCACTGGGGTGCTAAGTGCAATGCCTTTTATTCCCAGTAGTACAGCCTGCTTGGCGGCAGCCAATGTACCGGAATGCCACATGCCGTTACCCAGGTTGGGCCCCAGGTTAATCCCCGAAAGCACTACATCGGTCTTTGACCATAGATGTGTACCAAGCGCCACACAATCTGCCGGGGTGCCATTTACACGATATGCTGTTATCCCGCCAAAACTAATGGGAGATGGTTTATAGGAAAGAGGCCTTGAATGCGTTACAGCATGACCCATGGAAGACTGCTCTACATCCGGCGCTACTATCCTTACTTCTCCGAAGCTGGACGCTATCCGGGCCAGTGCTGCTATCCCCGGACTATAAATTCCGTCGTCGTTTGTGATAAGTATTCTCATACCCGAATGGTCGCTAAATTCATGCCACTGGTAGTGGTATTCTTTTTGTCTTATATGCGTTATGAAGGCAAATTTGTTGCACAATCCCAAAGCTGGTGATAAAGACCATTCAGAAGCAGAACTGGTAGACCTGATCAGGTCGCACGGAATAGATTGTATATATTCTTCATCAAAAAAAGATTGGTGGGACGATCTGGACCCTGCATCCGATTTTGTGATCATTGCCGGAGGCGATGGTACAGTTAGGAAAGTGATACTGCGCTTCCTGCAGGGTAAAGCAGGAAAGAAACAGTATCCCCTGGCATTGCTGCCCATGGGTACCGCTAATAATATCAGCAGGTCTGTCAACTCTTCCGGTCAGCTGGAACATATCATCGCTTCCTGGCATAAGGAACGTATCAGAAAATTTGACGTAGGCCAGATAAACGGCTTCAAAGAACATGTATACTTCCTTGAAGGTATTGGCTTCGGCGTATTCCCTGTGCTGATGGATAGCATGAAGGAGAAGGAAAAGAAAGCCAGGAAAGAGCCTCCCCCGGAAGAAAAACTGCGCTCAGACCTGGAACAGCTGTATGACATTGTCACTACCTACCCTGTTGCAGCCTGCCAGCTGGAAATAGATGGCAGAGACTATTCCGGAAAATATATCCTGCTGGAAATTATGAATATCCGCTCCGTTGGCCCGGGCCTGAACATCAATAAAGATGCAGATGTGGGAGATGGTAAACTCGAAGTGATCATGATAGGGGAGGATAAACGGAAATCTTTTGCAGCTTACATCAAAGATTGTATAACGTCAGATGTACAGAAGGATTTTGACCTGCCTGTCATAAAAGGACAGCAGATAAAGGTAATATGGGATGATATACACGGACACATTGATGATGAACTTATTAAAGTAGACAGGCAAAAAGGTTACATGATAAATGTATTAAAAAGGGAATTACAGTTTTTAGTACCGGATTGATTTGGGATTTCAGTGAGCTTACCACTATATCTCAATTCCTCATAATTAATCGCTGGATTTTAGCCAGCCGGAGGCCAGATCCCTCCCCCTCAGGAAAAATGCTTTTGCTGCAGGCAAAAGCATTTTTTATACTTGCGTGATGCTACCAGATATACTAATTTAGCGCAAACAAAAATGAAGAAGATAGTCACTTTAGCAGTGTCTTTCTGTACAAAATATATATGAACTTAATCTATGTATCAGACGCCCGCAAACGGGAAGGAGAAGAAGAAGTACTGAAAGGCGTCAGCTTTACTCAAAAAGAATTTCAGAAAATAGCAATAGCCGGAGAATCCGGTTGCGGTAAAAGCACCCTGTTAAAGATCATAGCAGGTCTTACACAAGCCGATGGCGGCGAAGTATTATTTGCAAATGAACGTGTAAAAGGACCATTAGAAAGACTATTACCCGGTCAACCCGGCATAGCCTACCTCTCACAACACTTTGAACTACGCAACCATTACAGGATGGAAGAGATCCTGGAATATGCAAATCTGTTGACTGACGAAGAAGCAGAAGAACTATACAAGCTATGCCATATATCGCACCTCATGAAACGGAAGAACGACCAGCTCTCGGGCGGCGAAAAACAACGCATAGCACTGGCAAGACTGTTAACCACAGCACCCCGTTTACTTATCCTCGACGAGCCCTTTTCTAACCTCGACCCTATCCTCAAAGAAACTTTAAAAACAATCATCCGCAATATCAGTGATAAACTAAAGATCACCTGTCTGCTCGTATCTCACGATCCCCTGGATACACTCGGCTGGGCGGAAGAGATCATCGTCATGAAGGAAGGAAGAATAGTACAGCAGGGACCGCCGGAAAAGATATACCATCAACCGGTGGATGAATATGTAGCAGGATTGTTCGGGAAGTATAATCTTGTAGAGATGAATGGAAAAAGAGCCTTTGTACGCCCCGAAAATTTCCGGATAGTAACAGGAAAAGAAGTTGCATTGAAGGGAACGGTAAAAGCTGTTCATTTCATGGGAAGTACATACGAACTGGAAGTGGCATTATCACAACAGATAGTAACAGTAAAGGTAGATAACGGGCATTTTGTAAAAGGAGAAACAGTTCAGCTGGCATTATCCCCGGAAGATATCTGGTATATTTAGTGGGTAGATAACGAATATGTTAATGACTGAACTTTCAAATTGTATGGGTTGGAAATTTGATTATCATTTCTTACCGTAAATTCGCCCCATGAATCTGACCCAGGAACAGGCCGCTATTATTAAAAGCAGCGGAAACATCAAGATCGTAGCGGTTGCAGGCGCCGGCAAAACCACCACATTAATAGAATACGCAAAGTCCCGTAAAGGACAACGTATTTTATACCTTGCCTTCAACAAAACGGTTAAACTCGAAGCAGAAAAGAAATTTGCAGAAAAGAACCTGGATCACGTGCGGGTTGAAACAGCCCACTCACTTGCTTTCTCTTACATTGTAAGAGGTTCAGGATATACATTGAAGTCAGAAGGATATAAAGTCCCCGAGATCGTAGATATTTTGAACCTGAGAGGCCTCAGGGGAAAACACACAGAATATATCTTAGCCAATCATATCAACGCTTACCTTTCATATTTCTGTAACAGCGCTCCGGCAAAAGTACAGGACCTCGATTATGAAGAGACTGTAACAGATACTGAAGCTAAAGAATTTGCTACAAAATATAAAAAAGATATCCAGCATCAGACAAGGTTGTTCCTCGATAAAATGAATAAAGGGGAAATACCTATTACACACGATTTTTACCTGAAGAAATTCCAGCTGAGCAAACCTATCCTGCCATTCGACGTGATCCTGTTTGACGAAGGACAGGACGCCTCCGGCGCTATGCTGGACGTATTCATGTCCCAACCAGCTACAAAGGTACTGGTAGGAGATACTCATCAGCAGATCTACGCCTGGCGTTACGCTGTCAACTCACTCGAAAAAGTAAATTTCCCCTTCTTCACACTTACAAACAGTTTCCGGTTTGACCAGGACATTGCAGATCTTGCCACATATGTCATCAACTGGAAAAATTTTTACAGTGATCAGCTGGAACTGAAGATCACCGGTCACGGCAAAACAGGCAAAGGAAAAACCAGGGCGGTTGTTGCACGCACCAACGCCGGCCTGCTGGTAAAAGCGATAGAACTGCTGATAGAAAAGAAAGAGATCAGGAGCCTTTATTTCGAAGGCAGGATAGAGAGCTATACCTACGCCGGTGAAGGCGCCAGCATATATGATATCCTCAACCTGCATACGGGAGACAGAGACCGTATCCGTGACAAAACCATCGCCGGTATGAGCAGTATGGATGAGCTGGAAGATTATATCAAAAGCGCAGGTGAAACACAGATGGGCATGCTCGTGGAAGTAGTGAAAAAATACGGCGTGAAAATACCCGGTTATATCAAAAAACTAAAGGATAGCCACCTGGACCATGACGACAAAGAAAAAGCTGATATGATCTTTTCTACCGTACACCGCTGCAAAGGCATGGAATATGATGAAGTAACACTGGCCGGCGATTTCATGAGCCGTGATAAAGTGCTCAAACTTTCCGAAGGCAGGGACCCGGTAGTACTGGCCCGTTTAAATGAAGAGATCAACCTGTTATATGTAGCTATTACAAGAGCCCGCAAACACCTGTATATCCCCGAAGAGATACTGACAGGCGTCAAAGCAGCTCCCGTAGCACAGAAAGGAACACCCAAAGGGAAAAAGATCAGCACCTACGCTTACGCCGGCGATGGCGAGAAAAAACAGAATGCCAATACTAACTGGACACCATCCGACGACAGGCGGCTGGAACAACTCTTTAATGAAGGAAGACCAGTACCCTACCTGGCAAAGGTATTTAACCGCTCAAACGGTGCCATTGCCATGCGGTTAAAGAAATTAGGTGTTATCGGATAACACCCCCTTATCCCGAAAGCCTCGTTGTATATCATTTTATATAGCGATTACTATCTAAATAAGAAGTAACTTTTTCCTGTGCCGCCGGTATAATTTTGGTGGCAATTACTGTACTTTTTACTATTCAATAACCTGTTTTTATGAGCGACCAACTTAAAAATGCAGAGGAATATACCTCCGGCACTTCACGCCGGTCCTTTCTCAAGCAGTCCTCTCTCATCACTGCAATAGCCCTTGCGCCAAATGCTGTGGTGAAAGCAGCTGAAGAAGGGCTTGACGAAAAGATTGCAGCCGCTATCGAGCAAATGCCGCTGAATGTAACCATCAACGGCGTAAAGCAAAACCTGAAAATAGAGCCCCGTGTTACCCTGCTGGACCTGTTGCGGGAACGTCTGCAGCTGACAGGCACCAAGAAAGGTTGTGATCATGGACAATGTGGGGCCTGTACAGTACATATAGACGGACAACGTGTCAACTCCTGCCTTACCCTGGCTGTTACCACAGAAGGGAAGCAGGTGACCACTATAGAAGGGCTGGCCCACGGAGAAGAGCTGCATCCCATGCAGCAGGCCTTCCTTGACCATGACGGCTTCCAGTGCGGCTACTGCACGCCCGGCCAGATCATGTCAGCCGTTTGCTGCATCCGGGAAGGACACGCTGACTCGCCCGAAGAAATAAGGGAATATATGAGCGGTAATATTTGCCGCTGTGGTGCATATTCCAACATTGTTGACGCTATTATGGACGTAAAACAGGGAGGGAAAAAAGTATGAACCAGTTCACTTACACAAGGGTCTCTACCAAAGACACAGCCATTGCTGCATTGGCGAAAGATAAAACAGCCATGTTCCTGGCCGGTGGTACCAACCTTATAGACCTGATGAAAAGCGGGGTGACCAGTCCTGAAAGACTGGTCGACATTAACGCCCTGCCACTGGCTACAATAGAAGAAACCAAAACAGGCCTCCGCATAGGAGCGCTGGCAAAAAATTCTGTGGTAGCAGAAGATAAACTTATATTGAAACACTTCCCGCTGTTATCACAGGCGCTGAGTGCAGGCGCCTCCCCGCAGCTGCGTAATATGGCAACCGTAGGCGGTAATATGATGCAACGCACCCGTTGCCACTATTTCTACGACCTGGCCCTGCCCTGCAACAAGAGACAACCCGGCAGGGGCTGTGGCGCCCTGGGAGGCTTCAACCGTATGCATGCCATCTTTGGTACAAGTGAACTGTGCATTGCTGTACACCCCAGCGATATGTGTGTAGCCCTGACGGCTCTTGATGCCACCGTTCTCATAGCTGGCCCCAAAGGAGAAAGGACCATTCCCTTTGGCGAATTCCACCGTTTACCGGGAACCACCCCGGAGAAAGACAACACCCTCCAGCGCGGAGAATTGATCATGGCTGTGGATATTCCCTTCAATAAACTGGCAGATCATGCACATTACCTGAAAGTACGCGATCGTGCATCCTACGCTTTTGCCCTGGTATCAGTAGGCGCTGCACTGGATATCTCCGGTGGTAACATCCGCGAAGCCCGGCTGGCAATGGGAGGCGTGGCGCATAAACCCTGGCGGCTTACGGAGGCAGAAGCAGTCCTGAAAGGACAGCCTGCTACGGAAGATACTTTCCGTAAAGCCGCTGAAGCAGCAATGAAAGGTGCAAGATCTTTCGGCGGTAATGATTTCAAACTCACCCTCGCTCCCAATACTATCGTGGAAGCACTGAAAACAGCTTCCGGCAGGGTATAAAAACTAACTCCATGAAAAACGATATCCAGAATAAGCCTATCAACCGTGTCGATGGTCGGGCCAAAGTAACGGGAGCGGCTAAATACTTCGCTGAAATTGAAGTACCAGGTATGACACACTGCGTAATGGTCACCAGCACCATTACCCGTGGCTCTATTACCAGTATTGATACAAAACAGGCAGAAAGAGCTCCCGGCGTACTGGCTGTCCTTACACATCTCAACATGCCCGCCATCCCGGGATGGGCTGCCGATAACAGCAAACCTTCCTCCGGTGGAGAGAAACTGCGTCTCCTGGGCAGCGACAAAATACTGTTCAACGGTCAGCCTATAGCATTGGTAATAGCTGACACACTGGAGCGTGCACAATACGCCGCTACATTGGTAAAGACTATCTACAAAAAAGAAGCGCATAAGACAGATCTCGCAAAACATAAGACTGAAGTACATATGCCTTCCCGCCTGGGCGACTACTCCCGTGGTGATGCAAACGCACACAGCACTGCTCCGGTTACACTGAAAGCAGATTATGTAATACCCATAGAAGTACACAACCCTATGGAGCTGCATGGAGTGCTGGCCCTATGGGATGGAGAAGATAAAGTGACCGTATGGACTAAAACCCAGGGGGTAAAAGATACGCAGGAAACCATAACTGCTGCTTTCAAACTGGAAGAAAAAAACGTACAGGTGCACTCCGAATTTGTAGGCGGCGGCTTCGGAATGGGATTGCGTACATGGCCACAGGATATAGTGGTGATAGCGGCCGCAAAAAAACTGAAACGTCCTGTAAAACTGGTAATGACCCGGCAGCAGATGTTCACCATGGTAGGTTATCGCCCTTACACATTGCAGCACATCAGCATGGGCGCTACTGCAGATGGAAAGTTATCAGGCATGTATCATGAAGCCATAGGGGAAACCGCCAGCTATGAAGATTTTACTGAAGCCACAGTCAGAATGACAAGGTTCATGTATGCCTGCCCTAACGTTACTACCAAATACCGCATTGTACCGCTTGACAGAGGCGTACCTATCTGGATGCGTGGCCCCGGAGAAGCTACCGGTGCTTTTGCCTTGGAATCTGCTATAGATGAAATGGCGTATAAAGTGAACATGGACCCGGTAGAATTCAGGATCCTCAACTTTGCAGAAACAGACCCTGAGAGAAATAAGCCATTTTCCAGCAATCACCTGAAAGAAGCTTATCAGCTGGGAGCTGAAAAGATTGGATGGTTCAAACGTAATCGCCAGCCCCGTTCTATGAAAGAAGGGGATTGGCTCGTAGGATATGGCATGAGCACAGGCGTATTTGGCGCCTATCGCGGGGGCTCTACCTGCAGGGCACAATTGAATGGCGATGGCTCCCTGGTACTACAAAGTGCTACTGCCGATATTGGCCCCGGTACCGGTACTGCTATGGTGCAGATTGCACATGAGGTGACTGGTTTACCAATAGAAAAGATCCGTTTCGAACTGGGAGATTCCTCTTTACCTCCTTCCGGTAGCCAGGGTGGCTCCGCTACAGTCTCCACAGTTGGTTCTGCTGTATATGATGTATGTACGGCACTGAAAGAGATGATGGCGGCTAAAGGACTGTCCTTTGAGAACGGCGCTGTCAAAGGTAACATCAAAGACGTACTGGCTGCAGACGGAAAGCCTTACCTGGAAGTAACAAAGGAATCGAAAGGAGGCGCTGAACAACAGAAGTATTCCATGTACTCCTTCTCCATTCATTTTACAGAAGTACATGTGCATCCCGGAACAGGCGTTGTACGTGTGAAGCGTGTAGTAACAGTGGCAGATTCAGGTCGCATCGTCAGCCCCAAAACAGCAGCCAGCCAGATGATAGGAGGTGTGACAGGAGGAATTGGTATGGCATTGACAGAAGAAGCGATTATCGACCACCGTTACGGCCGTTTCGTGAATAACAACCTGGCAGACTATCATGTGCCCGTAAGTGCAGATGTACCGCATATTGAAACTATCTTCATAGACAAACCTGATCCCATTATTAATCCTATGGGCTCAAAAGGTATGGGAGAGATAGCATTGATAGGCTTCTCTGCCGCCGTGGCCAATGCAGTGTATCATGCCACAGGTAAAAGGATCAGGGAACTGCCCATAACACCGGATAAGATATTGGCTGTGTAGGACGCCTGAATTGCAATTTTCCGGCTGAATATGATGTTTTTAATTGATTGGTTATCAATGATTATAGCGGAAGTCCACCTCATGTCCACATCACATCCACATCATATCCATGGTTCCTTCTATGTTCATTCGATGTTCCTGTATTGATCATGGCAGGATCCTGCCAGGTAACAATTTTAAACCAAAAACAATGAGCTGCGCGAAAGAGCAGCTCATTGTTTTGTGTATCACCATATTTGAAGTTCAGCAGGACTTCTCCTGCTTCATATGTATCCTTAAAACTTAAATCCGGCCCCAACACTCAGCAACCACGGATTGATCTTCGTATCCGCATGTACAGTAGCCCCTCCAGCCACTTCCGGCACTGTAGTCACCGTATTCTCCGTTTTCAGCCAGATCTTCTTCGCATCAATATTGATAAACCATTTCTTGCTGATATCTATATCAACCCCCAGCTGGGTAGCAAACCCGAATTGATTCTTATAGGAAATATCAGCAATGGCAGGACCCTCTTTTACCCCATAGAAAATAGTATAGTTCACACCTGCACCTGCATAGGGTAAAATACCCTTACCCACAGGCTGATGATACAGGAACGTGAGGGTAGGAGGCAGCAGCCATACCTTCCCCAGATCTACATCCCCCAGTGCAGTACCTGTAGCAGTAACTTTATGCCTGGTAGTTCCCAGTATCAGGTTGGCAGATACCCGGTTGAAAAGGAAGTAAGTGAAATCCAGTTCAGGGATAACAGTATTGGAGATATCAGCACTGCCGCCAATAGTGCTGATAGTGGCGCTGGCATCAGGAATTACCGCAGTAGCTCTCAAACGCGCACGCCATTCCCCTTTCTGCTGGGCAAATACTGATAAACTGAGGCAACATAGAACATTGAATAATAGTACTTTTTTCATAAATGTGATTTGGTTTCTTGGTCTCACAAACCTAGATCAGACCAGGAACCGAAAAGGTGATGAAAAACAGGTATCCTACTGATTCTGAGGATTTAACCAGCTGATATTGCTCAGATAAATGCTTCCGGGATATATAAGGGGTTGATACTAAACCAGTATAGAGATGGTATAAGTTGTCCCCAAAAGGGGGAAAACTCCTATCCGCCCTTTAGGCAAAAAAGTAGGAATTTAGCGGAACCAGTGAAAGCGAGTATGCATACTATAAACGACGTCCATCAACAGTTTGCGGAGTATTTTGAAATACCTGCGCTGAAACCATACGCTTACCTTTTGTCCAGGAAGCTGAGTGAAGGGCATATCTGCCTGCACCTGGACAAACCGGTAGACCTGACGCCAGACCTGCCCGCTTTCTGTGAGAACATGACAACGGGCACAGGCCCCCTGCAACGCATTCCACTGGTAGCAAAAGACGGCAGCGATCAGCAACCATTTGTCCTCTATGGAAACAGGCTGTATCTCCAACGCTACTTCCGCTATGAAACTTCTTTCCTGCACCGTATCCGCCAATTCCTGGCAACAGAGAACGCTGCAATGAAAGAGAGACTGGCTGCACTGGAAACAAACCGCACATTCATTGCCGGACTGTTCGCAGCTAATACGGCAGTGGTAGAAGATAGCAGTGACCCGGCAGACTGGCAGCTGGCTGCCGCCATCACAGGCGTATTAAACAACTTTACCATCATAACCGGCGGCCCCGGTACCGGGAAAACAACTACCGTAGCCAGGATACTGGCCATACTCTACCTCCTGGACCCGCAGCTCAAAGTTGCGTTGGCAGCTCCCACGGGGAAAGCAGCTGCCCGTATGGCAGAAAGCTTGCGGAATGCCACCCTGCCCGTAGCAGAAGAGATCACAGAGAAGTTCAGAGAGCTTTCTCCCAGCACCATCCACCGCCTGCTGAAATCAAAGAGAGACAGCCCCTACTTTGTTCACGACGCTGCCAATCCTTTGAACTACGACGTTGTGATAGTAGACGAATGCTCCATGATAGACGTGGCACTGTTCGCAAAACTGCTGGACGCTATAGGGCGCGATACGCGCATTATCCTGCTGGGCGACAAAGACCAGCTTGCCTCTGTAGAAGCCGGCAGCCTGTTCGGAGATCTCTGCCAGGCACAGGACACACTGAACCTCTTCAGCACAGAAAGAGTGGCGTTGATCAATTCATTCATCACCACTCCCGGCAGGCAGCTTCCCGCTGCGCAGATCACCACAGATACCAGCCACCCGCTGTTCCAGCACCTGGTAGAGCTGCGCCGCAGTCACCGGTTTACCGGCCACAAAGGCATAGGCAAGTTCAGTAAGGCCATCATCGCCAATAACCAGGAAGCGCTCCAGGGCTTTCTGATATCCGGGGCAGATGAACAGGTGATGATAGACCAGGAATATTCCAAAGATATGTTCGAACAGTTTGTAACAGGATACAGCGCATTCATCGTCGAAAAAGATATCCGCACCGCCCTGCAGAAAATGAACGATCTGCGGGTCCTTTGCGCTATCCGCGATGGCGACGAAGGCCTCTATGCTATTAACAGGGATATTGAAAAGATCCTGCATGATAAAAGGCTGATCAGGGTGAATGCAACGTTCTACGAAAACCGCCCCATCATCCTGACACGCAACTATTACGAACATGGGCTTTTTAACGGCGATACCGGCATTATCCGCTATGATGAAGATGGTACGCTCATGGCCTGGTTTGAAGACAGCAATGGCGATCTTAAAGCCGTTTTACCCGGTTACCTCACCGAGGCGGAAACAGTGTTCGCCATGACCATTCATAAAAGCCAGGGCTCCGAGTTCAGGGAAGTACTGGTCATATTACCCACAGCGGCGGATATACCCATTCTCACAAGAGAATTGCTGTACACCGGCGTAACAAGGGCTAAACAAAAAGTATACGTTCAGGCCACTGCCAATGTATTGTCGCAGACGGCCGCACGTTTTGTGGAAAGGGCTTCCGGCATCGGCGCCCGCTTTATGGAAGAGCAATAGATTATGGCATTATATCTGAAAGTGTCCAACTCACTGGAAAGCTTATCCCGGGAATTGGCACAGGTACTTAAAAGATCACATAGCCGGGTGTTTGAACAACATCTGATCGTTACCCAGACAGAGGGTATGAACAACTGGCTGAAACTGCAGATGGCAGCATATCTCGGTATTGCTGCCAATTGCCGTTTCCTCAAACCCAACGATCTTATCCACCAGATCTATTTCCTGATGGATGGCCAGTACTCAGAAATGCTCTCCGGCAGGAACCTCACCTGGCTGCTCTTTAAACTGCTGGGAGAAGAAGAGTTCCGCCAGCGCTTTGAATCAGTAGCATCCTATTATCATCATACAGAACCTGACAGCGACCTCAAAAGAATGGCGCTGGCAGAAAGAACGGCCGACCTTTTCGACCAGTACCAGATCTACCGCCCCGAAATGATCAGGGAATGGAATGATGCTGCCGATGATCCGCTGTCTGACCCGGAATGGCAGCAATACCTCTGGAGTAAAGCCAAAAAAGTATCCGGCAACATGCTGCCAGATAAAACAGTAGTAGGACAACATATCCTCGAAGCATTAAAAGACCCGCTCCTGCAGGACACCCTGGTGCAACGCATGCATACCGTACACCTGTTCGGCCTGTCCATCATCACAGCATATCACGTACAGATCCTGCACGAGCTGTCTTCTTTCATAGATATTCACTTTCACATCATCAACCCCTCCCCGGAACTTTACTGGTTTGATGACAGAAGCGAAAAGCAACTGGCCCGCTGGCGACTGAAAGGCCAGCCCATCCTTGAATCAGATGTTGCCGGTAATGCCCTGCTCATGGGGTGGGGAAGGGTAGTCCAGGATACCTTCGGGCTCTTTTTCAAATACGATGCCTTCGTCAACGCGTATGACAGCATAGACGTCAAAATACCGGAGGCAGACAGCCTGCTGCATAAGATACAGCAGGACATATTCGCCAACGCCTCGGAAGACCGGAACCTTATCATGCCCGACGATGTGGAGGATGGCTCCATCACCATTAACAACTGCTACACCATTGCCCGCGAAGTAGAAGTACTGTACAACTACCTCGTTCACCTTGTTGACAAAAGAAAAGAAACATTATCTCCCCGCGATATTGTCGTAATGGTAAGAGATATTGATGCATACGCGCCTTATATCAAAGCCGTATTCAACAACGCTCCCTACCAGTTCCGGTATACTATTGCTGACGAAAGCTATGCCGACAGCGATAACCTCTTCAACGCCCTGCACGCCATCCTCAAAATGAATGAAGAGAACTTCAAAGCAGAAGAAGTGCTGCAGCTGCTGGACTCCAGCTATATCAGGAAACGGTTCAACATCAACAACGTACCGCTCATCCGCAGCGTGGTAGACGCCGCTAATATCCGCTTCGGCATCTATGGTGAGCATACTGACGAAACACACCTGGTAAGCTGGAAATACGGTATTAAAAGGATCATGTACGGCATCTGCATGAGCGGTGGTGCCGAATACGGAACAGGAGAAGAAAGCTTCTTCCCGCTGGATATGCTGGAAGGAAGTGATAGCCTGGAAGTGGTCCGCTTCTGCCACTTCGCAGAAGTACTGATGGATGTTGTGGAAGAACGGAAGAAAGCCAGAAGCATCACCGGATGGGTGACCTATATCGAGAACGTCCTGCACAACATGGTATACGAGCCGGAAGAAGAAATGGATGAGGACTACAATACCCTCATGGAACAGCTGACAGACTATAACCTGCTGAATGAATACATGAGCGATACCGTTGCTTTCGATGTATTCAGCCATAACTTCCTGCAAACGCTGACAGGTACTACCCGCACCGGGCTTTTTGTGAATGGAGGCATTACCTTCTGCTCTCTCATCCCCATGCGTAGTATTCCCTTTAAGGTTGTGGCTATGCTGGGGCTCGACTATGATAAGTTTCCCCGCAGGGAACATCCCGTCGGATTTAACCTGATGGAAAAGAACCGCCAGCGGGGCGACCGTAACGTAAAAGACAACGATAAGCACCTCTTCCTGGAAACCATCCTTTCCGCACGTCAATACCTCTACATCAGTTACGTAGGCCAAAGCGCAAAAGACAACAGCCGCATGCCGCCCTCTGCACTGGTAGATGAACTGCTGGACTATGTGGAGGCCGGTGCAGAATGGCCGGAAGAAGTAAGGAGCAAGCTGGTAACAAAACAGCCATTACAGGGCTTCAGCCGTAAATATGAAATGGGGGATGAACGGCTGTACAGTTACCTGAACACTCCGGTAGAAGAAACACCCGTTACCAAACAGGGAAAAGTGATGGAGCCCGTTGTAAAAGATGAGATCAGCCTGGATGAACTGGTACGTTTCTTTAAAAATCCTTTCAAAGAATATTATAACAAAGTACTGGGCATCTATTATCACGATGAACAGGTACTGTTGAGCGATACCGAGATCTTCCATCTGGACAGCCTGCAGAAGTGGAACCTGAAGAATGAATTACTGCAGATGGATACTAACGCCATCGCCAATATGAAAATAAGGCTGGTGAAAACAGGAAAGCTGCCACTCAAAAATATGGCATATGTTGCCCTGCAGCAAATAGAATCTGAAGTAAGACCTGTAAGGGACCGCTACCAGGAATGTACCGGAGGTGCGGAAGAAGAGGTATTGCAGGTCATGCTTGACCTTGACGGTATCATGCTTAAAGGCACCATCAAAAGCGTGTTCAATGACAAGCTGGTGCAGGTGTCCTGGTCAAAACGTGAAGATAAATACCTCATGGAAGCATATATCCGTTACCTGGCTGGTACAGCTGCGGGTTTGCTGACAGGGCTCAGCTTTATTTCCGGTACATTGCGCAGGGAAGTCTATCATGCCATCCCATTATCAAAGGAAGAAGCCAGGCAACGGCTATCTGCATTGGTGAAGATCTACAGCGAAGGCTTTGAACGCATCTCGCCTTTCTACCCTGACCTGGATATTAAACCTGCCGATCTTGCAGAGCTGGACTTCGACAAGTTTACTAAGAAGGTAGAAAAGGCATTTTCCAACAGGAGCGACTTTGTGCCCGACCCTTATATCTCCCGTGAATATGAAAATGGATTCTTTACAGCAGAATCCCAGCTGGAAAGATATAAGCAGATCTGCGGACATTTACTGGTGCCGCTGGCAGAACTGGTGCCGGGTTATTATAACTGATATTAATGAATGAACATATAACATACAGGGAGTTTGACGCCGCTACAGTGCCGCTGCAGGACAGCAACCTTATTGAGGCCAGCGCCGGTACAGGAAAAACATATTCCATCGCTATCCTCGTACTAAGGTTAGTGCTGGAAAAGGGCTTTTCTGTGAAAGAGATCCTGATGGTGACTTTCACCAAAGCGGCAGTGGCAGAACTGGAAGAACGCGTACGCCTTTTTATCCGCACAGCATATAAAGTAACCTTAGGGCATGAGATCAGGGATGCGAACATCTTCCGTATTGTAGAAGAAGCTGTAGATAGAGCCGGTATTGAGCCCGTAAGACAGCAACTAAAAGACGCTGTCCTGTTCCTCGACGAAACCTCCGTGTTGACCATTCACAGCTTCTGCCAGAAAACACTGAATGAATTTGCATTTGAAACAGATCAACTGTTTGGTGCAGAAATGATCCAGGATACCAAAGCGCTCATATCTGAAGAAGTACAGAAATTCTGGCGTAAGTATGTTACCACATTACACGCTGAACTGCTGGAAAAGATCTGGGAGCCTGACCTGATGACCAGCATCACCATGGCAATGGAAGAGCACATGGGAGGTAAACGTTATTATGCTTACCAACCCGGGCGCGATTATTCCATCACAGGCAAAGAGCAGGGGCAATGGCTGCAACAGCTGGACCTTGCCGAAGAAAAGAAGGGCAGGACAGAAGCTGATTTGCTGGCCTACGTAGAAGATAAAAAGGAAGATATAAGAACTGTATGTGAGAAGAATACTCATGCCAAAAAGAACCTGCTGCCATATATCGATGAACCGGAAAAATTCATCAGCACATTAATTGAGAAAAAAAGCGCTGCCTATATTACTAAACTATTCCCGGAAGTCCTGGAACTGGTAGCTAAAACAGAAGCTGCCAACGAAGAGCGGAAAGAGATAGTACAACAGGTTATCAGCCGCCTGTACTGCCTTGCAATAGAAGTCATCACAGCAGGAGTGAGGGGCTTCAAGAAACGCAACAACCTGCTGAGCTACGATGATATGATCACCAACCTGCACAATGCACTGGTGGAAAAAGATAATCCCAGGCTGGTCAGCGTAATGCAGGAGAAGTACAAAGCCGTGTTTGTAGACGAGTTCCAGGATACTGACAGGCTGCAGTATGAGATCTTTGAAAAAGCCTTTGGTACCGGCAGCATCCTGTTCTATATCGGAGATCCCAAACAAAGTATCTATGCATGGCGTAAGGCTGATATCTTCACCTATTTCAAAGCCAGGGCAAGCGTGCAGCATGTCTATGGCATGAACAGAAACTTCCGCTCATCTGCCTTGTTCATAGAAGCAATGAATAAATTCTTCCTGCCGGCAGATGGTTTTGACACATTCTATTTTAACGGAGAAGGAAATGCCATCAATTATATCCATGTAGAAAGCCCTGAAGAAAATAGCAAAGGGTCTTTATACAAAGGCGCTGCACAGGATACGCCCATCAGCATCTTCAACGCATCCAACAATGGTCAGTTAGCCGAAGGTGTGGCAGCGCAGGTAGCATTGCTGCTCAGAAGCGGGGAATATACTATTGGCGATGGAGAGAACAACCGCGCAGTAAAACCTTCGGATATCGGCATACTGGTGCGCACCGGCCGGCAGGGCAGGGAAGTGAAGGCAGAACTGGCAAGACTGGGCATTCCGGCCGTAACGGTAGACGATGCCAAAGTCCTGCAATCAGAAGAAGCAGGATACCTGCTGTACCTCATGGAAGCCATGCTGTCGCCCGAGCGCTCATCTATCAACCGGGCATTATTATCCCCTTTCACAGGCCTGAAACTGGATGCCATCCTGATGCTGGACGACGAAGCTACCCTTGCCCGCTTTGGCGGCTATAAAGACCGCTGGCAGCAGGATGGTATCTATACTGCCATGATGGACTTCGTTTCACATTTCAATGTGCGCAATGTACTACTACATGCACATACTGAAAGCGGAGAACGTATATTGTCTAACCTCTTCCAGCTCATAGAACTGATACACCAGATACAGAGCCGCAAAAACCTGTCCATGCCGGAACTCGTATCATGGCTGAAGCGAGGTATTGACGGCATGGCTACAGAAGGAGATGAATATGAACAACGCATGGAGAGCGATGAAGAGGCCGTGAATATAGTGACCATCCACAAAAGCAAGGGACTGGAATACAAAATAGTAATGGCGCCCTTCCTTGACTTTACAGAGAATAAATACATTGAATTCTTCAGCTTCCGCGATCCGGATACCGGCGATTATGTAGGAGTGGAGAAGAAACGGATGACGGAAGAACAGAAGACCTCCTACATCCGGCAGGCAGAACAGGAAAACAGGCGCTTGCTATATGTAGCTATTACCCGTGGCATATACAAATGCTTTATTTACCGGAATAGCTATCATAAATCTTCCACCTTATTGACTTTCCTGCAGACATTGGTAACAGCAGGGCCTATGCCCGGTATCATTGAGTTTGAAGCTGAACTGCCCCAGGCCCCTGAAGATATGGAAGGCTGGCAGATACGTATGCCCGCCAAAACTATACAAAAGCAGCCCGTCAGGTTTGTACTGAGAGAACAGAACTGGCGAAGGATGAGCTATACCATGCTGGCGGCAAAAACAGAACATGCCCCCCGTGGGCGCGCACCACAGCAGGAAGACCCTTACGAAACATTTATCTTCCATACACTGCGCAGAGGCGCTAAAACAGGTAACCTGCTGCACTATATCTTTGAGAACATCAACTTCTCTGAAGACAGCCGCTGGGAAAAATGGCTTACAGCAGCTATTCGCCGTTATGTACCAGGACAGCAGGAAGTATACGCACCCTTACTCAGGCAACTGCTGGACCACGTATTGCAGACTGATATCCACATAGCCGGCACTACCTTTAAATTATCTGCCGTAGCATGGCATAAGCGTATCCCTGAATTTGAATTTGATTTCCCTGTACGTTCCTTCCTGCCGGAAATACTGAACGGACTATCTGACGAGCAGGCCAGCATCATTGTACGCCGTTTCAATGAACAGGAACTGGAAGGTATTATGAACGGGAAAATGGACCTGTTCTTTGAGCATGAAGGGAAGTACTATATCCTCGACTGGAAATCAAATTACCTGGGAAATACACTGGAAGATTACACCGCCGAAGCATTGGCAGCAGGCATGAACGAAAACAACTATCATCTGCAGTATTATATCTACACCCTGGCAGCAAAAAAATACCTGGAAAGCCGTTTAACATCTTTCGACTATGAAAAGCAGTTTGGCGGCGTGATCTATTGTTTTGTAAGAGGAGTACGGCAGGGCATGGATACTGGTATCTTTACCTGCCGCCCCCGGTTAAGCAAAATATTACAGATGGAAAACAGCTTGCTGCCAGGCAGGAATACAAAAAGGTCTGCACAACAGCATCTTTTTGATATCTATTGATGGACGATAGCCTGCTGCTGCAGCTTAGCCTGTACCAGCATGAATGTTTCAAAAGGAAGAGGACCGGTGCTGATAGCGCTGAAATCAGGCTGATCATGCTCCAGGAAGAGGTTATCCTTCACATCACCTGCTGTATAGCAGAAAAATTAAACTTATGTATCGCCGGAATGAATATGGCGCACCATTTTAAATTCTCAGCCGGCCGCAGGCCAGAAAAGCCCCTCAAAAAATCGCTTTTACCGAAGGTCAGTTCCTTCGCATTAAGTATGATATAAAACTCAAACTGAGTACACTACCAAAATGAAATATCGAGAAAAATTGTCAGCCTAACAGCTTATTTTTGTCTTATACCCGTCCAAGAATTCCATGCATTATATGAAACACTGCTATCTCCTGTTGTTCTTCCTGCTCATCACCATATATCACCTACCCGCTCAGCACATTTATACCTGGAACACCCAAAGCCATCACGCAGGAGAATCCATGCCATGTGGCGGCGGAGATATCGGCCTCAACGCATGGGTAGAAAACGGTGATATCCTCTTTTACCTCTCCCGCAGCGGCACATTCGATGAAAATAATGCCATGCTCAAACTGGGAAGAATAAGGTTACAGTTCCCCTTCAGCAATAAGCACTTTAAACAGGAATTAAGACTGGAAGAAGGCGGCATACGTATCAGCACAGAAAGCATGCAGGTCAATCTGTGGGTAGATGTATTCAATCCACTGGTACATGTAGAAATAAAAAGCACTACACCTGTCAGCATAAAGGCTGCATACGAATCCTGGAGGTATGAAGATCATCTGGTGAAAGATGCGCGGGAGTTCCGCACTAATTCCTATAAAAAACAACCATCTTTCAATGTAAAGACATTTAAAGACAGTATCAGCTTTAAAGAAGAGCAGGTGCTGTTCTGGCATCGCAACAAAGGAGAAGATGTTTTCGATTATACAGTACACAGGGAAGGAATGGATTCCGTAAAAGAACAGTTATACAATCCCATTAAGAACAACACCTTTGGCGGTGCAATGTATGGCGCCGGTATGCTGCCGGCAGGAACAGACTCCGGCATATATGCAGATACAAAGTATCAGGCATGGGTATTACAAAGCAGGAAGGCAGTAAAAACACAGCATATAACTATTGCACTGCATGTAGGGCAGACAGCTTCCCTCAATGAATGGACAAACGGGTTAAATGCGCTTACAAAGCTCACAAGCAATAAGCAGAGAACGCAACAATGGTGGAAACAATTCTTTGAACGTAGCTATATTTCGATCAACAGTAAAGACACTGTAGTAAAAGCCATTTCCCGCAACTATGAATTGTTCCGTTACATGTTAGGCTGTAACGCTTATGGTAAATGGCCTACTAAATTTAACGGCGGACTATTCACCTTCGATCCCCGTTATGTTGATGAAAAATCCCCTTACTCACCGGACTTCCGTTTATGGGGCGGAGGCACCATGACTGCCCAGAACCAGCGGCTGGTATACTTCCCCATGCTGAAAAGTGGTGATATAGATATGATGAGGTCACAGTTTGATTTCTACATGCGCGCATGGAAAAATGCTGAATTACGCAGTAAAGTATACTGGAAACATAACGGAGCCTGCTTCACCGAACAGCTGGAGAACTTTGGCTTGCCTAATATCATGGAATATGGACCAGACCGCCCTGCCGGAACAGATCCGGGCGTAGAATACAATGCCTGGCTGGAATACCAGTGGGAAACAGTGTTTGAATTCTGCCTGATGATGTTGGAAACAGAACGTTACGGTGGAAAAGACATCAGTGAATACCTGCCCTTTATTGAAAGCTGCCTGACCTTTTACGATGAACATTACCGGCAGCTTGCCGCCAGGCGGAGTGCAAGAACGCTCGACAGCGCCGGACATTATATCCTGTATCCTACTTCTTCTGCAGAAACATTCAAGGTAACCTACAATTCCACTACTGTTATCTCAGCGCTGAAAGTGATTACAGAAAGAATGCTGGAGCTGCCGCTGGATACCGCACAGCGCCGGCGCATTGCTGGCATACAGCAAAAAATACCTCCCATTCCTTTACGCCAGATAGACGGCCATACTGTTCTCGCACCTGCAGAGACATGGGCCAGGGTACAGAATACTGAGACGCCGCAATTGTATCCTGTTTTCCCCTGGGGTATTTATGGTGTTGGCAAACCAGGGCTGGATACAGCGCTCAACACCTGGAAGTATGATCCGCATGCGGTGAAATACCGTAGTCATGTGGGCTGGAGACAATACAGCATCTTTGCTGCCCGGCTGGGGTTAACAGCAGATGCAGCTGCACTTACAGCAGAAAAGTTTAAGGACGGTCCACACCGCTTCCCTGCTTTCTGGGGACCAGCGTTCGACTGGACCCCAGACCATAACTGGGGCGGATCTGCCATGATAGGACTACAGGAAATGCTGATGCAGGTAGATGGACGGAAGATCTACCTGTTGCCCGCATGGCCGGATAACTGGAACGTGTCCTTTAAACTACATGCGCCATATAATACATTTGTAGAAGGTGTGGTGAAAGATGGGAAGATCGAGACGCTGCAGGTAACACCTGCATCCCGCCGCCAGGACGTGATCATAAAACCCTGACTTGATAACTTTCCCGCTGGTTTTATCTGCGGCTGCGCGCAGCGTAATATACCCCTCAAAAACATTGCTTTTGCCGAAGGCAAAAGCAATGTTTTGAACAATTCCCTTCGCAACAAAAAACAAACATTCTCCCTTTTAACTATCTTTAGACCTAACCATTTTACCAACAACTCATGATCCGCAACATTTTGTTTCCCCTGGCATTCTCCTGCCTGGTAGCCTCTCAGCTATCTGCACAAACAAAGGAAGCGCCAGCTAAATACGAAGGAAAGCCTTCTCCCAGCCGTATACTGGCTGTAGACTCTGCTGTCACTACCCGGCATGAAGTGACCATTAAGGGACAGCGCATCCCTTACCTGGCTACAGCAGGAAGCATTCCCGTATGGGATGATGAAGGAAAGCCGCTGGCAGGTGTTTTCTATACCTATTATGAACGCGAGGATGTAAAAGATAAATCAGGCCGCCCGCTGGTCATCTCTTTCAATGGTGGCCCGGGAACACCCTCCGTATGGATGGAGATCGGCTATACGGGCCCGCGCATCCTCAACATCGATGATGAAGGATATCCTGTACAGCCTTTTGGAATGAGAGATAACCCGCATTCTATCCTGGACGTGGCAGACATCGTATATGTAGATCCTGTAAGCACAGGTTATTCCCGCCCGGTAAGCAAAGATATTCCAGGATCAAAATTCTTTGGCGTGAACGCCGATATCAAATACCTGGCAGAATGGATCAACACCTTCGTTACCCGCAAAGGCCGCTGGGCTTCACCCAAGTTCCTGATAGGAGAAAGTTATGGTACCACCCGCGTATCAGGTCTGGCGCTGGAGCTGCAGGACCAGCAATGGATGTACCTGAACGGCGTGATACTGGTATCGCCTACAGAGCTCGGTATTGAAAGGAATGGCCCGCTGGATGCAGCACTGAGACTTCCTTATTATGCTGCAACTGCATGGTATCATAAAAAACTGCCGGCAGACCTGCAGGGAAAAGATCTGAATGATGTATTACCCGAAGTAGAGAACTTCACGTTGAATGAACTGATCCCGGCGCTGGCCAGGGGAGGAGCGTTGGATGCCGCGCAGCGTAAAAGCATAGGTGCACGTATAGCCCGTTACAGCGGCATAAAAGAAAGCGTGGTACAGGAAAATAACCTGGACGTATCAACGAACCTTTTCTGGAAAGAGCTATTACGTGATGAAGGCTTCACTGTAGGCCGGCTCGACTCCCGCTACCGTGGCATCGATCGTAAAACCGGCGGTATAGAACCGGATTATAATCCCGAGCTCACTGCCTGGCTGCAGGCATTTACACCGGCTATACAGATCTACCTGAGAGATGAGCTGAACTATAAGACCGATATTAAGTATAACATGTTCGGTAACGTATGGCCCTGGGACCAGAAAGACAACAAAACAGGAGAGAACCTGCGTCAGGCCATTGCCCAGAACCCTTTCCTGCATCTGCTGGTGCAGTCAGGATATTATGACGGCGCATGCGATTACTTCAATGCCAGGTACAGCATGTGGCAGCTGGACCCCGGCGGACGTCTCAAAGACCGGCTTAAATGGGAAGGTTACAGGAGCGGGCATATGATGTACCTGCGTAAGGATGATCTGGCTGCCGCCAATGATAACCTGCGTAAGTTCATACTGGGCGCCATCCCGGCAAAAGGTGCTCCTGCTAAATATTAACGATGCAGCGACTGGCAGAACATATAAAGAAATTCATACCCCTGACCGAAGAAGAGCAGCAGGTGTTGTTTTCATACCTCCGTTACCAGGATGTAAAAAGAAAAGAACACCTGCTGCGGCAGGGACAGATATGCAGCGCCAACTATTTTGTGCTGAAAGGCTGCTTACGTATGTATTATATCAATGACAACGGCATAGAACAGATCGTACATTTTGGTATTGATAACTGGTGGATCACCGATTATGACAGCCTTGATAAAAGGATACCTTCCCAGTATTTTATACAGGCTGTAGAACATGCAGAAATAGCCGTTCTTGACAGGCAGGTACAGGATGAGCTGTTTGCCCGTATACCTGCCCTGGAGCGGTATTTCAGGCTGGTATTACAGAGAGCGTATACTGCAGCCCAGCAACGTATCCGTTATATTTTTGACTATTCAGGAGAGGAAAGATATCTTCATTTCAGCAGGTCCTTCCCTGAGTTTATGCAACGTGTACCCCAATACATGCTCGCTTCCTACCTGGGCTTCACGCCCGAATTTCTCAGTAAGATCAGGGCTAAGAAAATTTAGCCGCCGGTCATTCTTTCAGCTTCCTTATTAAAAATTCTGCGGTGGCTTTTTCCATGATAAGGGCATTGCTGTACTTCATCCAGTGATGAGTATCGTCAGGAACAGCAATATATTCAAAGGGAACGCCTTTGCTCTCCAGCCTGCGTACCAGTCCTACACTCTGGCTGAATAAAACATTCCTGTCATCATCTGCATGGATGATAAGTACCGGCGATGTCCATGTATCCACATACGCCACCGGAGAAGACAACCATGCCACTTTTTCAGCAGTGTCAGCATCAGGAGCAGGAGTACTGTTTTGCGGAGGCGGGAACTGTGTTCGGTCATGTACCCCGTGTATATCTACACCTGCAGCAAATAGTTTTGAATCCCGTCCCAAAGCATGTGCGGTCAGGTATCCACCATAAGAGCCGCCATATACACCTATTTTCTTTGCATCTATGTCCGGTTGTGCTGCCAGCCAGTTACCTGCCGCTTTGATGTCCTGGTATTCAGAAGCGCCGTTTATGCCGGCGCTGGCAGGTTTATGTAATTCATAGCCGTAACCTATACCCAGCCTGTAGTTGACAGACAGTACTGCAAACCCCCGGCTCACCAGGTACTGGTTTATCGCATAGGCATTGGCGTAATAATCCATATAATGCCATCCCAGCAGCATCTGCCGTTGTGGGCCTCCATGTATGAACAGTATAGCCGGGTGTTTCTTTTTCCCGTCTGCCGGTTCATAGTATTGTGCATGTATCTGCATACCATCAGGAGCGGTGTATACTATCATGCGTGGTGTGGCAAGCTTATCCGCCGGATAGGAGGCCGGTATAAGTTCCTTTCCTATAATACGGGGCGTGCCTTTACTGAAGGACATCACTCCCGGCATCAGTGGTTGCTGTGCAGTAGAATTGAGAGTGGCCAGCGTTTTATTGTCGCCTGTTACTACCGGGGTAACTTCTATACCTGTACCTGTAGTAAGTATTTCCGGAACGGCCTTATCAACCGGTACACGCATGATATGCCTGCGGTCAATATCTTCAGGTGTGCTGCCATTGTTGGCGCTGAAGATAAGCCATTGCCGGTCCGGACTGAGTTTGATATGTTCAGCCATATAGTTGCCGGGTGTAAGCAGAAGCGGTGTGCCGCCGGAAGGATGGATAGAGTAAAGGTGTGGCCAGCCATCGTGATAGGAGAGGAAGGTAATGTTACCAGGCTGTGGCCAGTATAGATTAGTGGCGCCATCAGTAGTAGGAATAGAGCCGCGCAGTGTAGTGGGAGCTTTCCATATGGGAGTGGCCTTGTTAGTGGCCAGATCTGCCGTCCAGATAGCCCATGGCTGGTGCTTTCGCGGCAGGATGGAATCCGGCGCTCCGCCCGTACCGGGAGTCCGGATAAAAGCTATCTGCTTACCATCAGGGCTCCAGCGGGGAGACGCATCTTTCGAAAAAGACGGCGCTACCCACAGCAGCGGAGTGCTGACGTTGGTGTAAATGCCTATATAGGCATGATCATTACGGTTATTTACGAATGCCAGCCTGCTGCCGTCAGGCGCCCATACCAGGTTGCTATTGCTTCCTTTGGTAGTGATAATGTTACGGGCAGGTGCTGCACCATTCACTGCTGCTATCCATACCTGTCCGTTTTTGATAAATACAACACTGTCGCTACGGGGAGAAACAGCCGGATAGTCGCCTTCAGACAATACCTTGGCAGTACCGCCATCAAATGGAATAGCCCATACCTCTGTTTTGGGAGGAATGGGGGCATTGGCAGGATTAATGGGATTACTACCGTCGCGGCCACCATGATCGCCACCTCTGGCATAGATCACCCACCTGCCATCTGCTGAGATAGACAGGCTGCTTATCTCCTGCCCGTCATCCTGCGTATAGGCGCTTAGTTTACGTGGAGTGAAGGCAGGGCCTTCTGCCACATATACGTTCCTGATGCCCTGTTCATTGAAAGCCCAGGCTATGCGCTGGCCGGAAGCAGCAGCGGTGAGTTCTGACGGGAAAGGAGCTGAAGTAAGGGCTTCCATAGTGAATTGCTGTGCAATAGTGTCAGATGAAATAAATAGCATTGCTATTGCCAGCAGGGAAATGTGTCTGAGCATAGTCCATTGATTTGGTTCCTGTAAACGGGTTGAGCGGTGGTAGTGTAAGATAAGTAAAATAGCTAACCCTTAACCGGCCAAAGACTGGTTAACTCCATTATTAAAAAATTGCTTTTGCCGGAGGGCAAAAGCAATTTTTTGAGCAATTCCCTCACTATAAGAGATGACTGGTCCGCTTATAGTGTCTCACTTATGGTTTTTGTTGCTGAATGATATTTCTGATCACAAATTCTGTCAGCGCATTACGTCCCGCTACGCCAAGCTTTCCGGCTATTCTGTAGCGATGGTTTTCTATAGTGCGTATACTGACATTTAATTCTTCTGCCATTTGCTTGGTGCTTTTCCCTTCAGCGATCATTTTAATGATCCTGTTTTCTGCCTTGCCAAGCCTGTGATACAGCGCCTGTTCGGCAGTGGAAGCATTGGATAATGACACAGCACTGGTTTCTTCAGCAGTATGTACATGATTGAACTTGGCGAAACGGCCCAGGCGTGAGCGAATGCTTAGCAGCAGGTCTCTTTTCCGGAAAGGTCTTGCCAGGTAATCATCTGCGCCCAGGTTCATAGCCATGCGCATTTCCTGCTTGTTTTCTCTTGTGCTGATAAAGATCAGGGGAACGTGATCAAATACAGGTTCATTACGTAATGCCATAATAAAGTGGTGCCCGCCTGTTCCCCGCAGGTGCGCTCCACAAATGATAAGGTCGGGTTGATGTTGCTGGCAGATGATGATTGCTTCTTCCTCAGAGGCAGCTGTAAGAATATCGTATGATTGTGTAATCAGTAACTGCCTGGTTTGTCTTACAAAAACCTGATCTTCATCTACAAGCAAGATTTTATAGACTGCAGTGTTCATCAGAAAAGTATTTGCACGTTGATATACAGGTATAAAGCGTTAACAGTATGATACCCGGATCAGATGCAGATACTTTGGCCAGGGGGCTATTGGAATAGGCTCCAGTTTGCCGGAGTACTTGTTGTTGTAACAAAATAGGATGGTCGTGTGCATTTTAATTTGGTTATAATATAAGATACTTAGCAGTAGATGCAGCACAGGAATCCGCATACTTTGTTGAGTCCTGTATCTGTCTTCCATAGCTGATAAAAACGCGGTTCTTCAGAGAAAAGATATGGGCAATGGTCTCTCAGCGGCGTAAATATGTATGAAATAACGGGTGTGTATTCAACTTATACTATTTGACATATATAAAATAAGCGCTAGTACTCAAAAATGGGTGTGTTGATACTCAGTACAATTCTCAGTTCCGTTCTATAGGTCAATTTCCCGTGGATCTGCGGCTGGCTACCCCGGAATACAAAATATTAGTAAATATACTAATTTAATGATACTTTCATTTTTCTCCCGTAAACACTCCCTCCTTATATAAGTTATCCCCTCATTTCCCGGGTCAGATAGACATATTCAGTTTTTTATACATAAGTGGCTGAAACTGTTAAAATAATATTACAGGCAACGCCGGTATTACCCGTTGAAGTATCCCATATCGTAGAAAGTTGTTAACATTTTACTGTGGATATATTGTTAATGTGTGTGGAAAACCTGTGATTTATCCCGCCATATAAATGACCGAGTAATCTCTTAACTGCTCAAAAAAGTATATGCGTTAAAGTATATAAAGCATCCTTTGTAAACCTCCGGCAGCATGGCAATCTATTCGTTATATATATGTAATTTTTTATGTGAAAAATGCGTTAATTAACCTTCATTTATGCACGATCTGGAATAGTATGTTGAGTAGATGAATCTGTAATGATCTGATTTATAATAAGGAAGTAGGGACCGAGGTTATTCATTAATTTTTGAAAAAATATTGTTTTATCAATAAATATAGATATTTTTATATTCGAATTTACTATATCCTTGAATACCGGATATTTATAAATCAAAATCTCTGACCAATGAATAAAACTGCCTTATACGAAATGTGGACCGCGCTGGTAGCGGTATTCCGCACACCCGGGATGTATCCCCGGCCTGTCATGAGTTATGTATATAATAAAAGAACAATAACTCAGGGACGGCATTTCTGATGAGAGCAACGAATTGGTACAATAGCATTCAAATCTTACCACTTGTTCAGTAATCCTAAGCCTATGCGCAAAAAATACGATTCCACTCGTTTAAACCTGCTAGATAGTATGCAGCGGCGAGTTGGCCTGGCCCTTACCGGTACTAAAAGAATATCTGATCACTGCCTGCTCATGATACTTTTCATGTTAGGTATGACCTGGTTGCCGGCAAAGGCTATTACTTCAGCAGAGGGAACAGCATATAATAAGGCTGGTGCAGTTAGAGAAGTGAAAGCGCCCACAGCCATGACCTCCATTCAATGGAAGACAGCTACCTACTCAGGTAGCGGTAGCAACGGCCAGCTGGCTGCAGGTGACGTGATCACCTACCGTATCTATATACGTAACACCGGCGATCAACCACTTACCAACGTAACTGTTACAGACACCATCCCTGCCAATACCACCCTGCAAACAGCCAGCGTAGGTAACTCCGGCGGTACCGGGCCCATCAAAGGCTCAGCCGAAGACCTGGTATGGACCATCCCAACTATACCCGTTGGCGGTTCTGATGTATATGTACAGTTGATCGTTACCGTAAACAGCACACTGACAGGAGTTAGTTATATAAATAATGCAGGTTATGTAGATATCGGCGACGGTAGCGGCAAGAAACGCACCGCTGCACCAGCCACCGCCAACCTGATCACCAGCGGCCCCGGTACAAACACCGCCTGGCCATCTATCAGGATACCGGTAGATAATGGTATGAACACCCTGCACTGGAAAAGCGCCTCCTACGCGGCTACCGGTCCGAATGGCACCGTTACCTCAGGAGACGTTATCACTTATACCATACACGTTCGCAATAACGGCTCACTGCCACTCACAAATGTTGTTATCAACGACATCATCCCTACCTACACCACTTTTGTGGATGCAGACGGGGCAGTGACGCCCGACACCGATAACAGGTTGTCATGGACAATCGCTTCCATGCCGGTTGGCGGATACATTGTCCGCTCTTTCCGTGTAAGAGTCGCCGTAGATCTGACAGGCGCCAGCAGCATTGATAACATAGCCACGGTAGATAATGGTAACGGAAAAGGATTTACCAATACCTATCCTTCTATGACAGGCGATAGCAGCAAGCCTAACACCATTTCAAACAGCGGGCCCTCCGTAAGCTTACCCGTATCTACCACTACATCCTTTGTAGCCTGGAAACTGGTAGTGAATGAAAGTGGTGAGACTACTGTAAGCCCCGGCGGAATACTCACCTATTATATATATGTAAAGAATACAGGTAGTATTGCCATCCCGCTGGTAACTGTGAATGATCCGCAGCCCGATGGTACAGAGTATGAAGAAGTAATGGACGGTGGTGCATACTTTGAACCTACTGGTGCTAATGATCAGCCAACCTTCAACTTCAATATTAATAACCTGGCCGCCGGTGCTACAGCTACAGTACGCTTCAGGGTAAAAGTAAATGACAGGCTGCCGGAAGAACTTCAGTACATAAGTAATACAGCTTCTGTAAGTACTGCAGATACTTCAAAGGTACCTACATTTAACTGTGACCCTTCTGATCCTAACTGCCAGAGAGGAACTTCAACACGTATCAAGATCACTCCGGGAGCTGACAAGATGTTCGTATCCAATGTGATGACCCCAAACAATGATGGTAAGAACGACAGATTCATTGTACAGGGCATTGAGAAATTCCCTGGTAGCGCTGTGTACATTTTCAACCGTTGGGGCGGTACCGTATACGTTAGTAAAGACTACCAGAACACCTGGAGGGCAGAAGGTCTGAGTGAAGGAACCTACTACTACCGCCTGGAACTAAAGCAGACAACAGGTGAAATACAGGTATTGAAGGGCTGGGTAATGGTAATAAGATAATGATGAACTGTGATCATAAAAGTGCAACTATGTACACAACAAAAAATTGGTTTACTGTAGTATTATTACTTTGCCTGGCAGCTGGCGCACGGGCACAGCAAAGCGTCCAGTTCAGCCAGTATATTTTCAACGGCCTGAGTGTAAACCCTGCCTATGCAGGTTATAAAGATGTGCTGCACCTGAACGCATCGTACCGTATGCAATGGGCCGGTATCGAAGGAGCACCCCGTACAGGTAGCGTATCGCTGGACGGGCCACTTAGAAGAGCTAACAAAGATGCAAACGTTGGCCTGGGCATTCAGGCTATGATGGATAACCTGGGCCCTCAGAGCGCTATCTCCATCTACGCATCCTATGCCTACCGTATACGGTTAGACGATGAAGATACCCGCCGCCTCTGCCTCGGTCTCGGCGTTGGCGCCACCCAGTACGGCCTGAATGGTAAAGATTTTATCTACCTGGACAACGGAGACCGTATCATCCCCGATGGCTCTGCAAAAGCAACTGCTCCCGATGCACGCGTAGGCATCTACTATTACTCTCCATCCCTTTATATCGGCGTATCTGTACTGGACCTCTTCTCCAAATATAGCAGCACCGGTTATAAATGGAGAGGTTATACCTATGAGAGCATCCGCAGAAAACAACACCTGTACCTGACCGCCGGTTACATGTTCGCTGTAAATGATCAGATCTCCATCAAACCATCCTTCATGCTGAAAGATGACTTTGCAGGTCCCACAGCAATAGATGCTACCCTGATGATGCACATCGACCAGTTACTCTGGATAGGCGGCTCCTACAGAACAAGCATGCAGTTATGGAACAAAAAGAAAACTGCCGAGACAACTGTTACACTGGACAAAGCCAATGCAGCGAGCGCCATCTTACAATACTACATTTCACCTAAATACCGTATCGGTTATTCATATGATTACATGATGAATAAAATGAGCGGTATACAGAGCGGAAGCCACGAAATTTCAATAGGTATATTATTCAACTCAAAGCTATTTAGTACGTCCAATCCCCGCTATTTTTAATTAAAAGATCATCAAACTGTTATATGCTACGTTGTTACGCAATATTATTATGCACCGCGCTGTTGTTGCCCGTGATGCTGTTTAGCCAGGAGCGAAAAAGCGTGCGGACGATGGCTGATGAGGCTTTTGAAAGGCAGGAGTATGCTGTTGCCGGAGCTTTGTACAATAGGATAATAAACAAGAAACGTAATAAGACTCCTCTTGATGTACTGCAGCGGGTAGCGCGTTGTTGCCGGGAAATTGGCCTCTATGAGGAAGCCGCTTTCTGGTATGACAAAATGCAAAGCCGCCCCGAATGCCCTGCAGTAACATTCCTGGAGTATGGAGAAGTGCTTAAAAGCGCGGGCAAATATGAAGACGCGAAAGTACAGCTAGCAAAATTCAAAAGTTCAAAGTCGGACAGTATGCGCCTTATGCACAGCATGCTGGCCGGTTGTGACAGCGCCATAGCCTGGAAGTCTGACAGGCTGGAAATGGCGATGGAAAATATCAAGGAACTCAGCTCCCCAGGCTCTGATTACGTGAGCGGCGTAACAAGACAGGGCCTGTTGCTGGTATCCAACGGCTACCGTAAAATGACCATGAACGTACTGCCGGAACGTAATCCCGCGATTGACACACGTACCAACCAACCTTACTATAAAGCCTACATCTTCAAACAATATTCGCAGGGCGTAGCCAATACCTTCGTAGAAGAAGTATTGCCGCAGCTGCTGGCCCTTGTGCCTTACCATGTTGGTCCGGTATGTTTCAATCCCAGGGAAGACACCGTATACGTAACACTTAACTCATGGCAGCAGGACATTGCCAACCGCAAAAAACGCGGCCCCGTAAACGGTGAACGTATAATGATGGTGTTCTGGTCAGTGAAAACAGGAGACGACTGGAGCCCCCTGCAACCACTGAAAGAGATCAACTCCACCGGCTATTCTACAGGCCACGTGGCGCTGAGCCGCGACGGTCAGATCATGTACTTCGCTTCCAACAGGAAAGGCGGACAAGGTAAAATGGATATCTGGTTCAGTGAAAAACAACGTAACGGTAAATGGGGCAAACCAAAGAACTGCGGCCCCTACATCAATACACCATTTGACGAAGCATTCCCTACCTATAATGAAACCGATATGCTTTACTTCTCCAGTAAAGGCCATCCGGGCATGGGCGGGTTTGACATATTCCGTGTAGCTGGTAAAGGTACTGAATGGAAACGCCTCCAAAACCTGCGCTTCCCTTTCAACTCCGGTGGGGACGACCTGGGCTTCATCATGAAAGCCAATATGTATGAAGGCTACTTCTCTTCCAACCGTAGCGGTGGCGGAGGTAGCGATGACGTATACCGCTTCATGGATACCCACTTCAGCGAGCGTTTCAACAACGACGAAGGTATACAACCTTATAAAGATCCTGAACCAGGTACTAAACCGGAACCTGTAATACTGGCTAAAGCTCCGGAAGAAAAACCGGCAGAAACCAAACGGGAAGAACCAGTGGTAGTATCTCCGATGGTTCCGGTAAGCGCACCAATAACAACTCCTTCAGTAGCAGCAAAAGAGCCTGAAAAAGCACCGGAAAAACCAGTAGAGACCAAGCCGGAAGAGCCGGTGGTAGTATCTCCGATGGTTCCCGTAAGCGCACCTATAGCTCCTCCTGTCGTAGCAGCCGCAACACCCGCAACACCAGTGGAAGTTGCTAAAAATGATCCTCCTCCCGCCAGCACTCCAAGACGTGGTGGCCCTGTTGCACCTCCCGTAGCCACCCCAGCGCCGGTAGAATCTGCACAGGAAAAACAGGAAGAAGCAATGTCTGATATTGACGTGGCCATCCAGGATAAAATGGAAAAAATGCAGTTCTACTATGACTATAACAGCGCTATCCTGACCACCAAGTCAAGAAATCTGCTGGATAGGGTAGCCGTAGTACTGAACCAGTATCCTGACTGGAAACTGATGGTTCGCTCCTACACTGACAGCCGCGGTTCTGACGCTTATAATAAAGACCTCTCCGCTTTACGCTGCTATGCTGTAATTGACTACCTGGTGAAGAAAGGTGTACCCTCAAGCAAGCTTTACTACGAGAACATCGGTAAAGATCCTGATGATCCATGCAATAAAGGCGTACCTTGTTCGGAAGCTCAATACATGCAGAGCAGACGTACAATGCTGAAAATCATACACAAATAGTAGTTAAAGATCAAATAACATAAAAGCCCTCCCGGTACTATGCCGGGAGGGCTTTCTGCATCTGGTAAAAAAAATTATTTTTGACAATAGTACTATACCACGTTAGGTACGACATCTAAGATATTAACCATATAGCTGAATACCATATTTACCTATGAAACCGGCCATATTAAAAGCACCTATGTTGAGAGTCCAAGTTGAGAGTCATTTGAATATGTAATAGCCTGATCCATGTCCGGCAATTAATAAGTGCAAAATCCGGTAGTGTAGTTCCATACTGTCTCAAAAAAACCGTTATAATGAAAGTAAAATCTACCTTTCGTACGGCATTGTCATACTATTATGTAAGGCATGCAATCCTGTTCCTGCTGCTCATCATGGGCTACCGGTCCATGGCGCAGGTGAGTCCTCAGGTCCCTGCTACCACCAAAAACCATTCAAAGCAGGTAATCGGCTATATAACCCAGTGGGACGCCTGGAAAGAAGTGGCAGGTATCGTTCCAAAAGGAGGATATAATCAGCTGAACGTTGATTATTCCCAGTACACCATCCTTAACTTCTCTTTCTTTGGTGTTGCTAAAGACGGTTCATTACACAGTGGTGATTTCCGTAACAAAAATATTTACCAGGTAGGCGCCGTACAGGAACCCGCAGCACTGGTAAATGAAGACATTTACAGCAGCTGGGACATGTTCCTGCTCTATGGTGAGCTGGAAGCTCCCATTTACTATATCTCAGACGGCAGCTACGCCTATACACTGGGATACCGTAATGAAGGCAGCGGCTGGAAAAATGTCAACACCGGCAAAACCGGTGCATTCCCGCTTTCTGTTCCCAAACAGGGAGGCGCACAGGGCCTGCTGGACCTGGCACACTCCAAAGGCGTAAAAGTAATGGCATCCATCGGCGGATGGAGCATGTGCAAACACTATCCTGAAATGGCATCAGATGCCACAAAACGCGCCAGGTTCGTGGCTAACTGCGTTGACCTGATCAACATGGGTTTTGATGGTATCGACTTTGACTGGGAATACCCCGATGGCCCCGGTATGAACATTGAAAAATATGGTCCGGCTGATTACAACAACTTCGCAGCACTGGTAGAAGCAGTAAGGACCGCTATCGGCCCCAATAAACTGATCACTGCCGCTTTCACCGCCTCTCCCGCAAAACTGCAGGGCTTTAACTGGGCGCGCCTGAACAATTCCATGAACTATTACAACATGATGACCTACGACTATAACGGCGGATGGTCAAATAAAGCCGGGCACAACGCTCCCCTGTACGATTACCCGGGGGCTGAGTATACCAACTTTTCTGTTGATGCAACCGTAAAAGCATTGAAAGCACTGGGCGTGAACATGTCCAAAGTGAACATCGGTGCACCCTTTTACGGCCGTGGAGTGATCACAAGCGGAACAGCAGCGCTCAACGGCGCTACTACAAAACGCGCTGAAACAGTACAGCCTGACGGCCCTATCCAGACCTGCGCTGACTATACCAACTGGGCTAAAGACCTGTGGGACGGTACTCCAAACTACAGCTATATCCTGCAGCAAACATCTTCCGGATGGACTGAACAATGGGATGACGTAGCAAAAGTACCTTACAAAACAAAAGGCAATTACTTCCTCAGCTACGACAACGAACGCTCTGTAGGAGAGAAGGCAAAATATATTAAAGACAATGCCCTGGCAGGAATAATAATATGGCAGGTATTCGGCGATATGCTGAATATGACCAGCAGCACCGTTCCTAAAGGTAAACTGATCCATTGCCCGAATACTACTTCTCCGCTTGTAAACAAGATAAATGCTGTATTTGCGGATGGTACCACTCCCGGCAACGTAGCTCCTACAGTAAGCCTGACGGCTCCTGCTACAGGCGCATCCTTCACCGCTCCTGCCAGCATTACCGTAAGCGCCACTGCTGCAGACAGCGACGGCTCCGTTAAAAAAGTAGAGTTCTTCCGCGGCGCCACCAGCCTGGGCGTTGACTCCGTAGCGCCTTACAGCATTTCATGGAGCAATGTAGCTGCCGGCAGCTACAGCATCACCGCCGTAGCTACAGATAACCTGGGGGCAACTACCACATCCACAGCTGTTGCTGTTAACGTAACCTCTACCGATGGTGGCGGTAACACAAATAAAGTAGTAGTAGGCTACTGGCATAACTGGAACCTGGCCTCTGCTCCCTATATCCGTCTGAAAGATGTTGATTCCCGCTATAACGTGATTGAAGTAGCTTTCGGTACAACTTCCAGCGATTATTCTACCGTGAGCTTCACTCCGGAAGGAACTACAGTTGCCGATTTTAAATCCGACATCGCTACCCTGCAGGCAGCCGGCCGTAAAGTACTGTTGTCCTTAGGTGGTGAAACCGGCACACTGATGCTGAACACCGAAGCCAACAAACAGGCTTTCATCAGCAGCATGAAAGGCATACTGGATTCTTATAACTTCGATGGCTTTGACATTGACATAGAAGGCGGTACTTCCTTACAGCTGAACAACGGTGATAACAACTTTACAGCACCTGCTACCCCTAAAGTAGTGAACCTCATAGCTGCTGTAAAAGAGATCATTGCTTACCGTAAAGCACAGGGCAAAAACTGCCTGCTCACAATGGCGCCTGAAACATACTATGTACAGACAGCCTATGGCGCTACCTACTCTCCGCTGGTAGGCGCTTACCTGCCTATCATCTACGGCCTGCGCAATGAACTGAGCTGGATCCAGCCACAACTGTACAACACCGGTTCTGTAATGGGCCTGGACAATAAAGTGTACAGCTCCGCTACGGCAGATTTTATCGTATCAATGACAGAAATGCTGTTACAGGGCTTCTCAGTATCAGGCACCGGTATGACCTTCCCCGCTCTTCGTGAAGATCAGGTAGCATTCGGCTTACCTGCTGCTCCCGGCGCTGCTGGTAGCGGTTACACTGCTCCTGCAGAAGTGAAAAAAGCACTGAACTACCTGTTGAAAGGACAGTCCTATGGCGGTTCCTACACCCTCCGCAAAGCAGCTGGTTATCCCAACATGCGTGGTATCATGACATGGTCCGTGAACTGGGATAAAGTGAATAACGGCGAATTTGCTACCAACTACTATCCTTTCTTCAGCGGTACTGTTACCCCGGGCAACCAGTCGCCTGTTGTGAGCCTGACCTCTCCGGCTGCCAACGCCTCTTTCACAGCGCCGGCCACAGTAACCATCACAGCTTCTGCTTCAGATGCTGACGGAACAATATCTAAAGTTGAGTTCTATAGAGGAACCACCAGATTAGGTGAAGCTACCTCAAGTCCCTATACCTATACCTGGAGTAATGTAGCAGCCGGCAGCTATAGCCTTACAGCAGTAGCTACCGATAATGGCGGCGCAGTAACAACTTCTGCGGCGGTTTCCATTACGGTGAATGGCACAGGCGGCGGTACCTGTAACGGTATTGCTGCCTGGGTAGCTGCCAACGTATATACACAAGGCATGCAGGTAGTTTACAACAACAAGATCTATAAAGCAAAATGGTGGACACAGAATGAACAGCCTGATACCCACAGCGGTGCAGACCAGGTTTGGGCTTATGTAAGCGATTGTGATGGCAGTGGCGGTACAGACCCCGGCACAGATCCTGGCACAGATCCTGGTACAGGTAGTTGCGCAGGCGTACCAGCTTATGAGCCTTATCCTAAGATCTACAACATAGGTGACAAAGTAGTATACAACGGCAACCTGTATGAAAGCCTGGCAAACAGCCTGTACAATGTAACTCCAGGCACTGCAGACTGGTGGTGGAAACCACTGGGCGCATGTTCTGCAAGCGCTGCAAGAACAACAACAACAGCAGTTGTAAATCTGCCGGTTGGAACAGAAAAACTGGTAGTGTTCCCGAACCCGCTGACAGGGTCTGTCCTGAATATAAACCTCAACGCAGCTGCAGGTGAAAAAGTAGCAGTTGAACTCTGGAGTGCAGACGGCAGCACTTTATTACTGCGCAGAGAATACACAGCAGGATATAAAGGCAGCCAGAAAATAACACTGGACGCAAGCCGCGTACCTGCAGGTACCTGGATCCTGAAAACAGTGAACATTAAGAACGGCCGTAAAGGCAGTGCAAAAGTGATTCGTCTGTAATCAGCCCATGTAAAACAAGCTTTACGAATTACGGATGACAATAGTCATCCGTAATTCGTAATTATTTTGAAACCTGTCAAATAACCCACCATGTCATTGAGAGCCTTTTTTATAGCACAACACAGAACATTCATTAAGCCGTAACTCTTTCTTTCCCTCTGAATAAACATTTATTTACCCTTTAAAACAAACCATATGACCATATTTCTACACTCCCGTTAATGCGTTCACTGTATAGTACATTCCTGGAAACACTTCTTTGCCATAACGTAACAGGCAGTACTCAGGATCCTGATTTGCCAGGTATTTTATGAATCCCTCAAATACAAACGCATGAAAACAATAAAATTGATAAGAGCCGCTCTGCTTTTCTGTGCCGGTCTTATCGCTTCATTTCAATCATTTGCACAATTTAAGACAGTAGGGTATTTCCCTTCCTGGCAGGGTAGCGTAAGCGCTATCCAGTTCAGTAAGCTGACCCATATCAATTACGCATTTGCGTTACCTACTGCCACCGGCGGACTACAATCTATCGAAAACCCTTCCAAGCTGCAAAGCCTCGTAAGTACCGCCCACGCCAATGGCGTAAAGGTGTTGATAGCCGTAGGCGGCTGGAATAATGGCGACGATAGCGCCTTTGAAACACTGGCAGGTAATTCCACTTACCGCACCAACTTCGTCAACGCACTGCTCAGCTTCGTGAACCAGTACGGACTGGACGGTGTGGATATCGACTGGGAATATCCTGACCAGGGAACATCTTCCAATAACTTCCTCCTGCTCATGCAGCAGCTGGGTACAGCCATGCATAACAATGGTAAACTGCTCACCGCCGCAGTCGTTGGTACTGGCGGCGCCAGCATCCCCGCTGGCGTATTCAGCGTAGTGGATTTTCTTAATCTGATGGCCTATGATTATAACAACTACGATCACTCTACATATGCTTATGCAACCGAATCCCTGAACTACTGGAAGGGCAGGGGACTGCCCGCTTCCAAAGCCATCCTGGGCGTGCCCTTCTACGGCCGTCCCTCATGGGAAAGCTTTGCAGCACTGGTAGCCAGAGGCGCCAACCCCTATTCAGACACCTATAGCGGTGTAGGCTACAATGGTATCACTACTATCAAAAGCAAAACCAACCTGGCATATGACGGCGGTGGCGGTATTATGATCTGGGAGATTTCACAGGACGCAACCGGCGCCAATTCACTGCTCAGCGCTATCAACGAAGTTGTGATACAACGCAACGGCGGCGGTGGAGGGTCCTCTCAGCTCATACAGGCAGAAAACTATACCTCCATGTCAGGCGTACAGACAGAAGCCTGTACAGACACCGACGGCGGACTGAATGTAGGTTATATTGAGACAGGCGACTGGATGGCATACGCCAACATCAACTTCCCCTCCTCCGGCACTTATAAAGTAGAGTACAGGGTAGCCAGCCAAAGCACAGGCGGCCAGCTTTCACTCGATCTGAATGCCGGTTCCATCGTACTGGGTAATGCTAATATTCCCGTCACCGGTGGCTGGCAAAGCTGGACAACCATCTCCCACAACGTAACAGTAACTGCCGGTACATATGCACTGGGCATCTATGCACAATCCGGCGGATGGAATATCAACTGGGTCCGTATCACCAAAGTAACATCTGCAGCAGCACTGGCCTCTTCCGCCATGGAAGAACCAGTACTGGCAACAAAGGCGCCTGAAACAGGCTCCCTGCTCATCTATCCTAATCCTGTTACTTCTGTCCTGAATATTAAAGGAGAATACAACCAGCCGGGAGGCATCATCAGCATTTACGACCTGAACGGAAAACAGGTACTGAATGCAAAAGGCGGTGTGAGGAACATCGCTGCAGATGCGTTACCAACCGGTACCTATCTCCTTATATATACCAAAGGTGATAAGAAGATCACACAGAAATTTATAAAGCAATAATGATCACGTAACGTCTGTTGCGGGCAAAGAAGTGTTTCCTATACATAATATGAATCAGGTCCATTTTTTAACCATTTAAACAAAACCCTTTTATGATGCGATCCTTAAAATTACCTCTCTTGTTAACAGCTGTGATGGCGCTTACCGGAAGCGCCGCCATGGCACAGAACTGGCAGCTTGTCTGGCAGGATGAATTTACAAACAGTATAGGCCCGGATTGGGTATTTGAAACCGGCACCGGTTCCGGTGGCTGGGGCAATAACGAATTGCAGTATTACCGCCAGGAGAACGCTTCCATAGAGAACGGCCAGCTGGTCATTACCGCTAAACAGGAAAGCTTCGGCGGTATGAACTATACATCCGCCAGGATGAAAACACAGGGACGTAAGTCCTGGACATACGGCAAAATAGAAGCCCGTATTGCCATACCTTCCTTTACAGGCTCCTGGCCGGCTTTCTGGATGCTGGGCAGCAACATCTCTACCGTAGGCTGGCCTTCCTGCGGGGAAATAGATATCATGGAGCATATAAATACCAACCCCGAAGTACACGGCACCGTTCACTGGACAGGTACCGACGGCAACCACGCTTCCTATGGCAGCACCACTCCGGTAGCTGTAACTGGCTACCATGTATACAGCATTGAATGGGATGCTTCTGCTATCAAATGGTTTGTAGACGGTGTGCAGTATAATGTGATCAACATTGCCAACAACGTAGGCAGTACAGAAGAATTCCAGAGAGACTTTTTTATACTGCTGAACTTCGCCATTGGCGGTAACTGGCCGGGCTTTACAGTGAACAACGGCGCTCTTCCTGCAAAGATGTATGTTGACTATGTAAGAGTATATCAGAACGGTGGCGGTGGCCAGCCATTTACCACTACCATACAGGGTGAATCTTACAGCTCTGCTTCCGGCGTACAGCTGGAAGGTACTACAGACGCCGGCGGCGGACAGAACGTAGGATATATTGATACCGGTGATTGGATGGCATATCCCTCAGTAACTATTCCAACTACAGGCACCTATAAAATAGAGTACAGGGTAGCCAGCCAGAACGGCGGCGGTCGCCTCTCGCTCGATGTGAATGCAGGGGCTAATGTACTGGGATACCTCGATATCCCGTCTACCGGCGGCTGGCAGAACTGGACCACCATCTCGCATAATGTTACTATCAACGCCGGCACCTACAACTTTGGCATCTATGCCCAGGCAGGCGGCTGGAACCTGAACTGGTTCCGTATCACCAAACTCTAATCCTAAACAGTTTATCAGATGAATACAATGCTAAAATATATTACAGGAACGTCACTGTTACTATTGACGGCCACATTTACCTACGCGCAGCAAAAACAACCTTACCGCCTGGGCACTCCCGCAGGACTGATGCAGGACCTCAAAACGCAGGCTAAAGTGCCGCATGCAAGACTGGTCAGCGCTGCCGACCTTAAAGTAGGGCCAGGCACTTCTTTTACAGGAAAGGTGAACGCCCGCCATACGTCAGAAAATGAAGAAACAGTAATAGGTGAAATAGAAAATGTTCCCGGCTCTTCCTTCTTTTTAAGTGTGAAGAACGGTAACGTACAGGGTAGCATTATCCTGCGCCAGAGCAAAAGAGGCTATAAATATTATACAGACAATACCGGCACCGCTTATGTAAAGGAAGTACCGCTGGATTCCATTCTCTGTATTGAATACAACCAGGCAAAGAAAGATGACTCGCCTGCAAGAGCCGCATCTGACGTAAACGTACAGGCACTGGCCGAATTGCAGAGCCTTCCCGGCGCCAATGGCTGCATACTGCTGGATTTTAACGGGCAGTATGTGGTAAGCTCCTACTGGAACAACGGTAATCCTATTAACGCTGCCGCATCTACGCTTACTGATGCACAGCAGCTGGAAGTATGGGAAATGATCAGTGAAGATTTCCGCCCTTTCAGACTGAATATCACCAACAGCGAAACCGTATACAACACCTATCCTGCCAACAGGAGAATGCGCTGCATATTTACACCTACCAATACAGCTGCTCCCGGCGCCGGTGGCGTTGCTTACCTGAACTCCTTCACCTGGGGCAATGAAACACCTTGCTGGGTATTTAACGGTGGTGTGAAAGGAGCTGGTGAAGCAGGCTCCCACGAAGTGGGTCATACTTTCGGACTTTCTCACGATGGCCGCACCAGTCCATCTGAAGGTTATTTTGCCGGTCATGGTAACTGGGCGCCTATCATGGGAGTAGGTTACTATGAATCTATCGTACAGTGGAGCAAAGGCGAATACACCAACTCAAACAACAAGGAAGACGATCTCGCTAAAATTTCCAGCACTGCCAATGGTGTAGGATACCGCACAGATGACTTTGGCGGCACAACAGCTGCTGCAGCTGCTCTCAACCCTTCCACCAGCGGTGCTGTGAACAGGAGCGGTATCATTGAGCGTACAGGCGATGTAGATATGTTCAGCTTTACAACCGGCGGTGGCAGCCTGTCTCTCAGCCTGGCTACACCTACCCGCCATCCTAACCTGGACATACTCGTTACTTTATACAACAGCGGCGGCACTGCCATAACCTCTGCCAACCCTTCCGGTTTGCCGGCTACGCTGAGCGCTACCCTGACGGCAGGTACTTATTATATAGGCGTAACCGGTACAGGCGCGGGCACCCCTGCTTCTGACGGTTATTCCAATTATGCGTCTCTGGGCAGCTATACCATTACCGGTACTGTAGCCACTCCATCTACCGCAGCAGCCACTATTTACCAGGATTGTAACTATGCCGGAAATGCCGTTACCCTGCCCGTAGGCAGCTATACACTATCTCAGCTGATAGCGCTCGGTATTCCAAACGATTATATTTCTTCCCTGAAAGTAGCCAGCGGATATGAAATAATATTGTATGAAAACCATGATTTCTCCGGCGCAGCTTACCTCTTCCGCGGAGATTTCTCCTGCCTGGTAAACCTGTCTCTCAACGGCGCTCCGCTGAATCTGAATGACTGGACTTCTTCTGTATTGATTCGTCCTTCTACCGCTGCAGCAGCAGGTGCCCGTACATCATCTGCAGGCGCCGTATTGGAACAGGTAGCTGTCGCAGAACCGGTTGAAAGTAAACTGACAACTTCCCTGGCAGTAACGCCAAATCCATTTGTAAATGAAGTAGTAGTAAGATCTGCTGCTGTGACCAAAGACGGTTACCTCTATGTGAGCGTATTCTCATTGGATGGTAAAACTGTATTGCCGCTCAAACGTATAGTAAGTGGTGAGAGAGTGAACCTGTCCGGTCTTGGTGCAGGCGTTTACCTGATTAAGATATTTAATGGTAAGGATACTGAAACAAGAAAGATCGTGAAGTACTAGAAGGTACTTATATAATGATCAGATAGGAGAAGGGCTGCCCTGTTCAGGGCGGCCCTTTCTTTTTTATTCCTTTCCCGCTTTTCTACAATAAAAAATACATGCCAAATACTTTTAATTTAATTTTTTGTTATAAAATAATGCACAATCAAAAGAAATGTTACTATTTTATATGTCGAAAGATGGAGACATTGTAATGAAAACCCAAGCCATTAAAACTGCCATATAATTTGTATTAGATAAATACAGATTATATAAATGTAGTGCTATGAATACACAAGATGCTGACTTAGTTGTAAAGTTACAACAAGATGATGTAGCCGCTTTTGATACGCTCTATTGGAGATATCATCAGGCAGTGTACCGGAACATTTTCAAGTTTGTAAAGGAACCCATTGCTACAGAAGACATTCTGCAGGAAGTTTACGCCAGACTCTGGGAAAAACGGAAGGATATTAATCCCGGCCAATCGGTAGCCGGATGGTTGTTCGTGATCAGTTTTAACCTATCGGTAGACCATGTACGAAAACGTTTGCGCGAGCAAACTATCCACAAGGAATTGTTCAACCTGAATACAGACAGCGATGACTGGACGGATAATAAAGACATGTACGAGCAGCAATATCAGCTGCTGCAGGAAGCTATTGCCCAGCTGTCAGATAAAAAAAGGCAGATCGTAACCATGTGTAAGCTGGAAGGCAAAACTTATGACGAAGTAGCGGCAGAGCTCAATATTTCACGCAACACTGTAAAAGAACATTTATCCGTGGCCATGGCCAGGCTGAATGAGTATATTCAAAAAAACAAAGAACATAAATATATAGTGCTGTTCCTGTTCTTCCTCAACTACACAGACTAACGGGAGGGACACCTGATATCTCCCCCCGCAAAAATGATTTTAAACAGCGAAGGCCTGTTATCACCATTTTTGAGAACTATTAACCGGCCGGAGACCTGTTAAAACCCTCCGTCCAAACTATTCATAACTGGCCGAAAGCTGGTTATCGCCCTCCGCAAAGACTATTTATAACCGGCCGAAGGCCGGTTATAAACCTTTCTCTCTTTCACCGAAGGTGAAAGAGAAATATCCCCCTAAATCATTGATACCAGCTTATCTCAATCCCCTCAATATATTAACATTAAGAATATGTGAAATTTTTTTAAAAACCACCCACCCACCTTCCCCCCCTCCGCGTATTTAGGTTAAATAATCAATCAAAATAGTGCAGAACAGGAAGGAATACCTCAAACATCTGTTGCATGAAAAGACATGGAAGAAAGAAGACAGGGAATGGTTGCTGCAGTATTTGAATGAAAACGATCTTACAGACCTACAGGAACTGGCAGCAGACGCATACAATGCAGATCTGCTCACTGAAGAGCCAATACTAAAGGTAGAAGACTCCCGGCGTATACTGGATAGTATACACAAACGACTGGGTATGAAGCAGGTACCGGTAAGAAAGCTCTCCTGGCTGCGTCACTGGAAAGTAGCGGCAGCAGCAATGATTGTTCTGGCAACAGGGATTGGTTATCTGAACACTATAAGAAAACCCGTAAAACAACTTGTATTTGTAGCAGAGAAACAACGGAAAACCCTCAAGCTGCCCGATGGATCAATGGCTTATCTGGAACCCGGTACTACATTGAAATACACAGGAGAGTTCGGGAAGAAAGAGCGCACAGTAGCACTGAATGGCGAAGCGCTTTTCGACGTGCGGCGGGATGATGCCCACCCCTTTATTGTAGCATCTCCGCTTATCAGCACAACAGTATTAGGTACTTCCTTTAATATGGAAGCATGGGATATGAAAGAAGCAAAAGTAGTGGTTTTGACAGGTATGGTGCAGGTAGCTGCAAAGGGAAGGGAAGACCAGGGGGAAAAAGAAGTGATTGTAACAGCCAACAAAAGCGCTGTATATAATAAAGAAACACATCAGCTGGAAACAGCAGACGCTGCTGACGATGCCCGCTTCTATCAGCAGAAACAACAGGGCCGTTTTGTATACGACGGTATTGAAATAGGAAAAGTAGTAAACGACCTGCAAAGGTTCTATAACATAAATATCAGAGTTGACCAAAGAATGCAGCATTGTGCTTTTTATGGAGATGTTAACATTGAAGATGATTTGGAGAAGGCGCTTAACCTTATTGCTGTTTCTTTAAATGCCAGAATCAGGAAAGAAAGTAGTGGAACCGGCTACATAATTGCCGGTGGAGACTGCCAGTAAAAAAGACGAAGACACATATTACAACAGAGTTAACCAGTCTGAATGCTTATGATGATGTACCGGCCATGGCCGGTAGGTTAACCACTTGCTATGCTGTAGACAATTATTGCACACAACCAAACTGAATCGCTTTATGCCGAACTATGAAAGAATGCCATCCGGTTAACCGTTCCCTGTAACGTTAACTCAATAGAGAAAATCATGCACTGCACCGCAGGAGGTGCTTTGTTGCCCTGGTCCGCCAAGGACCGGGAATGGATGACTATTTCCTGTAAAGAACCAAAAAATCAATCTGTACCCAATGTTTAAAAAGGCAACCCTATCCCTCAAACTGATGATGCTGGCCCTGCTTGTTTTGTTGCACACCATTACAATGCCCGCTGCAGCTTCAGGAATACAGGATGCACTTGATAGAAAGATCTCAATAGAATTAAAAGATGTTTTGCTGAAAGATGCACTGGACAGGATCGGTAACCTGGCAGATGTTTCATTTATCTACGCAGGTACTAAAGTAGTAGCGGTAAACAAAGTAACGATCACCGCACATAATGAGAAAGTAGGAGATCTGCTGAATAAATTATTAAAACCTCACTCACTCGGCTATACGGTACTGTATGACCGCATAGTGATCCGGCAGGTTCAAAAAAAAATGGACAACCTTATCGCCCCGGAAGACGGAAGGGTAGTAGCACAGCAACGGTCACAGGACTTAAAAGGCATAGTACTGTCCGCAAATAGAGAACCATTGCCCGGCGTAGCTATTATGATAAAAGGCACTACCAGGGGTACTACCACAAATGATAAAGGTGCATTTGAGCTGAAAAATATACCTGCTGATGCTGTACTGGTATTTAACCTGACCGGCTATCAGCAGGAAGAAATAATCGTGGCCGGCGTTAAGAGCGGCACACTGACCATACAACTGAAAGAGAAAACTACCAAACTGCAGGAAGTTGTGGTAACAGGATTCCAGGATATCGATAAGAGCAAGTTCACCGGCGCCTCTGCCCGTATTAAAATGGAAGACGCCAGAATAGATGGTATGCCCGATGTCAGCCGTATGCTGGAAGGACGTGTAGCGGGGGTAGCTATCCAGAACGTGTCCAGCACATTCGGTACCGCTCCCAAAATACGCGTACGTGGTGCAGCCTCCATCAACGGAGATAACAAACCTCTCTGGGTAGTAGACAACGTAGTGCTGGAAGACGTGGTGAACATCTCCAACGATCAGCTGACCAGCGGAGATCCCACAACCCTGCTTGGATCTGCAGTGGCCGGCCTGAACCCGAACGATATCGAGAGCTTCGACATCCTCAAGGATGCTGCCGCTACTGCCCTCTACGGGGCCCGCGCTATGAATGGGGTAGTGGTCATCACCACAAAGAAAGGTAAGGCAGGCAAACCCGCTGTTACATACAGTGGTAACTACAGCACCCAGCTTAAACCTGATTACAGTAACTATAATATCATGAACTCCGCTCAGCAGATGTCTGTACTGGCAGAACTGGAAAGGAAAGGCATGCTTACCTCAGACATTCTCTCCCGTGGCGATATCGGCGTTTACGGAAAAATGTACGAAATGCTGAATGCGGACGATAACGGTAACTTTCCGCTGGAGAACACTCCCGAGGCTAAACGTAACTTCCTGCTGAGATATGCTTCCGCCAACACAAACTGGTTTGACGTACTTTTTAAAACCAGCTTTATACAGGAACATTCCCTCAGCATTTCATCAGGCACCGATAAAGGACAATCTTATTTTTCTACAAGTTATTATCATGACAACGGCTGGACAATAGCCGATAAGGTAAGCCGTTATACGCTTAACTTCAGAAATAACTACAAACTTTCCGACAACGTGGGCGCCGGGTTCTCTGTACTTGGTTCTGTCCGCCAGCAGAGAGCCCCTGGCGCTCTTACCCGCACCAGCAACCCCGTAGAAGGCCAGTATGACCGCGACTTTGACATCAACCCGTTCAGCTACGCCCTGAACACCAGCCGCACACTGACTGCCTACGATAAAGACGGAAAACTGGAATACTTCAGAAGAAACTACGCACCCTTTAACATCATTAACGAAGTAGCCAGCAACTACCTTGACCTGAATATGATGGACCTGCGCCTGCAGGGTGACTTTTCCTGGAAGCTGTCAAAGAACTTCCGCTACGAGTTTGTAGGCGCACTGAGATACGTGAAGTCATCACGGGAACACCAGATCACCGAAAAGAGTAACATGGCTAATGCCTACCGCGCAGCAGACAACGCTACAATTGCGGAAAATAACAAGTTCCTCTACCGCGATCCCGATAATCCCGATGCGCTGCCCGTAGTAGTACTGCCCTATGGCGGTTTCTATAACCGCACAGAAGACCAGCTGCTCAACTTCGATTTCCGCAACAGCTTAAATTATAACGCCTCTATCGGTTCCCTGCATAGCATCACCGCTATGATAGGCCAGCAGGTGAAATATGCCGACCGCCAGAACGCATCCAATACCGGTTATGGTTATCAGTATGATAATGGAGGTGTTCCCTTTACAGACTACCGCATACTGAAACAGACCATAGAAAGCAACTTCCCTTACTACGGAATGGGAAAAGACTTTGACCGCTTTGCAGCCTTCTATGCTACCACTACTTACGCATATAACAGTAAATATAACCTGACAGGTACGGCCCGTTATGACGGCTCCAACAGGTTAGGAAGGTCCAGCACCGCCCGCTGGCTGCCTACATGGAGCATCTCCGGTTCATGGAACATAGACAGGGAGCCTTTTATCCAGCGCAAAAGCTGGATAGACTATCTCTCGCTGAGAGCCAGTTACGGTCTGACCGCAAGTATGGGGCCCGCTACCAACTCCAACATTGTTTTCCAGACAGTCAACTCAAAAAGAACACACCTGAGCGAAGTAGAATCAGTGATAAGGATAGCACACCTGCAGAATGATGACCTGACCTGGGAAAAACTGTACACTACCAATATAGGACTGGATGGTACCCTGTTTAACAGGCGCCTCAACTTCACTATAGACGCCTACACCAGGAAAAGCTTTGATCTTATAAGCGTGATCAAGACCTCCGGTATTGGCGGCGAAACATTCAAAGCTGCCAACTACGCTGATATGACCTCCAAAGGCGTGGAAGTACTGGTAGGCGGAGAAATAGTCAGAAGGAAGGACTGGAGCTGGAGAACCAGCGCCACCTTCGGTTACAACACCAACAGGATCACCAATGCAAAGAACACACCGATGATCTTCGACCTGGTAGTGGCAGAAGGCGGTAACAAAGAAGGTTACCCTGTGAAAGGATTATTCTCTATCGATTATAAAGGACTGGACCCTAAATCAGGAGCGCCACAATTCGTTAACCAGAACGGCAATATCAGCAAAGATGTATTCCTGCAGGACCTGAATACATCTCACCTGGTATACCAGGGGCCTGTTGACCCTCCCATTACCGGCGGCCTCTCCAACACTATCCGTTACAAAGACCTTTCACTGAATGTCTTCGTTACCTACCAGTTTGGCAATAAGATCCGCCTGTACCCCGCATTTAAAACATCCTACTCTGACCTTGATGCAATGCCCAAAGAGTTCTACGATCGCTGGATAATGCCGGGCGATGAAACAGAAACACAAACCCCTTCTATCCTGGACCAGCTGGAGCAGGTCATGATAGGAGGAGCTTACCCATACAACAACTATAACTATTCTACCGCCAGGGTGGCAAAAGGAGATATGGTACGCCTGAAAACAGTGTCTCTTACCTATAACCTGCCCGCAACCCTGCTGAGAAGAACAGCATTCAAAAATATTACGCTGACAGGTGCGGCTATCAATCCCTGGCTGATCTATTCTGATAAGAAACTGAGAGGACAGGACCCTGAGTTCTTTAACACTGGCGGTGTGGCGCAACCTATCCAGAAGCAATTCACACTATCATTAAAAGTAGGTATCTAAATGAAGATGGTTATCATGAAATTTTTAACAGGAATATCAGTCATTAGTTTAGGTATGATCATCCTGGCCGGTTGCAATAAGTACCTGGACCAGTCGCCTGACAGCACCTGGACAGAACTGAATACGCCGCAAAAAGTATCGCAGCTGCTGGGCACTGCTTACCCGCAGGCAAACTATATTGTTTTCTGTGAGGCCATGACAGATAATGTAGACGATAAAGGGGCAGGTGTATTGGTACGGCCCAATATGGACTCTTACCAGTTTAAAGACGTGGCGTCTACAGACCAGGACTCTCCCGAATATTACTGGCAGGCATGTTATACAGCAATAGCTGCCGCCAACAATGCCCTTAAAGCTTGTGAGGCTGCTGAAGACAGCGCTGCATACAGCGCTCAGAAAGGAGAAGCGCTGGTAGCAAGAGCCTATGCCCACTTTATGCTTGTTACCTTCTTCTCAAAATTCTATGACGAAACTACTGCCGCTACCGATCCCGGCATTCCATACGTAACAGAGCCGGAGAAAGTAGTGATGAAACAATACGAGCGCAAAACTGTGGCCTATGTGTATGAGATGATAGAAAAAGACCTGCTGGCAGGATTGCCGCTTATAAATGACCAGCTGTATGATGTACCCCGCTATCATTTTAACAGGTCTGCCGCCTATGCATTTGCTACTCGTTTTTACCTCTTCAAAAAAGACTATCAGAAGGTAGTGGATTATGCCGGCCGTGTATTCCCTAACAATGACCTGGCAAACAATATGCGCCCATGGAATACAACCTATAGCAGTTTAAGCCCTGCAGCCATTGTTGACATCTATGCCAATGCAGCAGAAAAAGCTAACCTGCTGCTGGTGGAAACACAGTCCGTCTACGGAAGGTATGTGGCAAGTTACCGTTACGGTCTTACCTACGATATTGAACAGCAGATACTGGGCCGCAACGTTAGTAAGGCAAGGTTTGTTTACCCCTTATACTACCGCGGCACACGCGATTACTTCATTCCCAAGCTGACTGAATATTTCGTCAAGGCTTCCGTAAATGCCACCATCGGAGATCCCTATGTAATGGTGCCATTGTTCACTACAGAAGAAGTACTGTTTAACAGGGCGGAAGCAAATGCTTACCTGGGCAACAATGCCGCTGTACTGGATGACCTGAATCTTTTTGCCAGCAAGAGAATGGTGAACTATAACGAAACAGACAATAAGATCACTACTGCCGGCATCCGCACCTATTACGGTATCTCAAACGTACGGGATGGCCTGATCAGAACAATACTTGATTTCAAACGTGCTGAGTTTGTGCAGGAAGGACACCGCTGGTTTGACCTGCAACGCTATAAAGTACCCGTAGTGCATTATAGCGATAAAGGAGAGGAGTTCAGGCTGGAGCCAGACGATAAACGCCGGACATTACAGATCCCCTCTTCAGCTACCACTTCAGGCATTGCATTAAATCCCAGATAAAATAACCAGATCATAAATACCGACTCTGTATGAAACGTATAAACGCATGCTTCATCATGTTAGCTGTTGTGCTGATAAGCGCCTGCTCCAGCGGTGAAGACGATCTCAGTGGTGTGCAGGACATCCCGGGCCTGGGTGGCGATACCTGGGTCCCGGGGTCTTTAGACAAATGGTTACACGATACCATGACCGTGCCCTACAACATCGAGGTAAAATATAAATGGGACCAGTTTGAATTCGATGTAACCAAAACACTGGTGCCCCCCAGGGAAGAAGTAGTAATGCCCGCTATCCGCGCTATTAAGAAAGTATGGATAGACACCTACATCTCTGAAGCAGGCTCCCTTTTCTTTAAGAAATACAGCCCCAAATTCTTTGTCTTGTCAGGCAGCGCCAGCTGGAATGATAACGGTACCATTACTCTGGGTACCGCAGAAGGTGGCCGCAAAGTAGTGATGTACCTGCTCAACGATTTCCGTACCAAAGATATGCCCGGTTATTCCAAAGGCGACTCCGCTACCGTGAAACAGATCTTTCATGTAATAGAACATGAGTTTGGACATATCCTGCATCAGACCATCATGTACCCGGTAGAGTTTAAGAAGATCTGCGCAGGATATTATACCGGCAACTGGAATAACATTTCCGACTGGGAAGCCAACAGGGATGGCTTTGTAACCGCATATGCCATGTCTAACGAGAACGACGATTTCGTGGAGATGGTCTCCATCATGCTGATAGAAGGAAGGGCCGGCTTTGACAGGATAGTAGCCGCCATCCCGGACGGAATAAGTGATAACGGCTCAACCAAAGCACAGGCCGTAGACAGGTTAAGACAGAAGGAAGCCATGGTGGTCAGTTACTTTAAGACCTCATACGGTATTGATTTCTACAGCCTGCAAAGTAAAACAAGAAAAGCAATAGAGGAATTGCTGTATTAAGCTTTATCAACCAGATCTGCAAAATCGCTTTTATGAGAAAAAATCTATCACTATACTTTTTAGTGGTCATCAGCTTCTTTGCTTCCTGCAGAAAATATGATGACGTATTTAATGAATCGCCGGACGAAAGAATAAATGAGGTGCTGGCCCAATACCAGCAAACCCTGACAGATGCACCTTATGGCTGGAAAGGATGGGTGTACCCCTCCGGGTTGCCAGGTACGGCCATCGGCTTCTACTTTAAATTCGATACCGCTAACCGCGTAAATATGCTTTCAGATTTTGATACTGCTTCTGCAATAAACTTCAGGCAGAGCAGCTACCGCCTGAAAGCTCTGCAGCAGCCCTGCCTGCTGTTCGATACCTATTCCTACATACATACTCTCTGCGATCCGGATGGAAGTGTCAATGGCGGAGATTATGGAAAAGGACTTTACTCTGACTTTGAATTTGCGATAGACGGTATCTATGGCGATACCATAAAACTTACAGGACGACTGAACGGCAGCAAAGCCGTCTTCGTTAAAGCTACCTCAAAAGAGGCACAGGATTATTACGATAAAAAACGGAACTGGGAGTTTGATAATTTTTCCCGGTTCCTTACTTACTTTAAACAACTGACAGTAGGGCAGGGCACTTACGATGTATATACCAATAAACTAACCCGTCAGATAAAGTTTGTATGGCCTGATGCCGGTGGGGTAAAAAGCTTCACCACCTTATACCTGTACACTCCTGTGGGAATATCATTTGTAACTCCGTTCAATGATGGTAAACAAACCATCTCCTCCCTGGATAACATCAGATGGGATGCAGGCGCACAACAGATAACCTTCAAGGCCGGAACACAGGATGGAAAGATCACAGCTTACATAAAACCACTGGTGGTAGACTCTACCGCAGCACAAAGATGGTGGAGCTCTGCAGCAGCTTCACGCGTATACTGGGTAACACTGACCGGCTTCCATATTGACGGTGTGGATGACGCCCTGAAACTGAACAGCATCCCCGGCTTCCGGTTCATGTCCTACTTCCCCAATTACGCGCAGGGATATGATTACAGCGCCACTGTTGCAGGTGATGATTACGGTCCCGCTATCAAACCCACTTTTGGTGTGAACGGTATTGTGAAGTTCCGCGTAGACGGAACCTTTGGTCAGGTCCCGGCAGAAGCGGCTACTGTAATGAACGCCCTGATAACAAAATACCAGGAAAGTACCGGATACTATCTGGTACAGACCAGTGAAAGATCCTATGATATGGTAAACGTAAAAGATGCACGCAGCTGGATCACATGGTTTAACTGATCCAACTGATGCTGCTTTACTATCTAAACCCAGGAAATATATAAAACAGATAGCTATGAGATCTCAGCCTGTTACTGTAGTATATAAGGCTACTTTATACCTGTTGTTGTTGCTGGCAACCGTAAACCGGTCTTTTGCACAGACAAACGTTACAATAGGTACTGTAAACGGTACAAATGGCGGTACCACATATCCATGCCCCATACAGGATTATTACGAAGGCTCCAGGGCCCAGTACCTGTACCGCGCTTCAGAATTAACTGCAGCAGGTATGACGGCAGGCCTGATCTATGCCATCAGGTTCAACGTAACCAATCTGAATGGCGCAGATGTGGTAGACCAATACACCATTAAACTGGCTGCTACTACCGTAACAACGCTGGACCAGGCCTCCTGGATAAACGGCGCTGCAACCGTATATGGCCCCGTAGATTACCAGCCCGTTGCCGGCGTAAATACCTTTACGTTGTCAACACCTTTTTTATGGAACGGTGTAGACAACCTGCTGGTAGAGATCTGCAACGGCAGCCCTACTTCTGATTATACCAATAACCCTTCCATATCCTGGACAACAGGACTGGCTTTCAACGGTTCCCATTCCTATAATGCAGATAACCTGGGCAACCTTTGCAACACCCCCAACGCTTTTGCCTCCGGTGGCTCAGCCTCCAGACCTGTCATTATATTGAATTACGCACCGGCAGCTGCCTGTAACGGCACCCCCGTTGCTGGTACCACACAAAGCTCTGTAACAAATGTGTGCATGGGCTCTTCCGTGACATTGAATGTTACCGGCACCAGCGTTGCTACCGGGCTTACCTACCAGTGGCAATCCTCAACAGATAATGTGAACTGGAATAATATTACAGGAGCCAATACCCTTACCCTGACCACCACCCAGACGCAGAGCACGTATTACCGTTGCCTGGTAACCTGTACCGCCAGCGGTCTTTCTGCAGGTTCAACCAGCACACAGGTATTATCCAACCCCGCTGTGTCAGGTACTTTCACTATTAATAAGAACGCACCGGCAGGCAGTGGTAACTTCACTTCCTTTAACGCGGCATATGATTATATAAAATGCGGTATTAACGGCCCGGTGATATTTAATGTTGTAGCCGGCTCAGGCCCTTATAATGAACAGCTGCACATCGTACCCGTACCAGGAGCCTCTGCTGCAAATACCATCACTTTTAACGGCAACGCCAACACTATTACTTTCCTTTCCAATGTCTCCAACGAAAGGGCCGTTATCAAACTGGACGGTGCAGATTACTTCACCTTCAATAACCTGAAGATAGTGCCCCAGGGTACTGCCTCCAATGTATACGGCTTTGGCGTACAGCTGCTCAACAACGCAGACTATAATACGGTGAACAACTGTACCATCACCGTAGATGCCAGCACTAACTCAACTTCCTATGCAGGCATTGTGGTAAGCGCTTCTGTAGAAAATCCTATCGGCACCGGTTCCTCCCAGTGCGATAACAATACCTTCAGTAATAACACTATTACCGGCGGATATTACGGTATTACCGTAGTAGGAAGTAACACAGTTGCCAACCAGAATAACGCTGTCATCAATAATAAGATCAGCGATTTTTATTTATATGGTATCTATCTGACCGGCACCTCCGGTACAATTGTTCAGAAAAATATTTTCAGTCGGCCTTTACGTACCGGTGTATCAGAGTTTAACGGCGTATACGTGTATGACCTGAATACAAAAGTGAATATTGACGCAAACAGGATCACCAATCCATTTGGGGGTAATACTGCCAGCACCGCTAATTTCTATGGCATCCGGCTGAATTTTACAGACGCTTTCGCTATGCTGGAAAACCGCATTACCAATAACCTCATTTATGGCATTAACGGCAGCGGCACCGCCTATGGTATCAACCTGAACAGCTCAGACAACGCCATGGTATACCACAATACCATTTCCATGGATGGTACTACCGCCGGTAACAGCCAGCGCACAGCCGGTCTGGCGGTGACCAGCGGCTCTGACGGTGTGTATTTCTCCAATAATATCATTACCGTAACCGGCGGACAGGATACACGTTACTGCGTTTATTACGAATCAGTTTCCTCCCTGGCCGGCCAGTTCTTCGATAAGAACAACTACTTTATTATACAACCCAATGCCACTTCTTTTATCGGTTATTATACCAGGAACCTGGCAACTCTGCAGTTATGGACTGCCACCACAGGCCTGGACGTTAACGCCATCTCCTACAACCCCTTTTATACCGATATAAGCACCGGTAACTATTTACCAACCAATGCTGCTATCAATAACAGAGGCGCAGTAGTGAACGTGGCTCAGGACATCCTCTCTGTAAACCGTAACATCAACACGCCTGATCCGGGCGCGTATGAGTTTACACCTCCTTCCTGCGTAACCCCGCCAACACCGGGAGTAAGCACAGTAGACAAAGCAGTGGTATGTCCGGGCACCCAGGTCTTCTTTGGCCTGACAGGCAATTCCACAGGGCTTACACAAACTTACCAATACCAGGTAGGCGCTACAGTCACAGGTGTCTTCACCAACCACGGCAACCCGCTGAACTACCCTGATACGGCAGTCATAGCCAGCGCTACCGGGTATTACCGTGTAGCCGTAACCTGCGGTGCTAATACAACATATTCCACACCGGTTCTGCTGACTGTTAACAGCGCATTACCCGGAGGTACCTATACAATAGACAAGACACTGACTACAGGCAACGGCAACTACGCATCTTTCAATGATGCCAAAGCCGCCATGATGTGCGGTATTGCAGGCCCAGTGATCTTTAACGTCGTGGCCGGCCGTACTGACTATGAAGAACAGCTGGTCCTGGATTCAATCCCCGGGGTGTCAGCCATCAATACTATTACTTTCAAAGGCAATGGCAACAAGATCCATTTCAACGGCTCAGACAATAATGAAAGAGCTGTGATCAAGCTCAGGAAGATAGATCATGTTACGTTCGACAGCCTGAAGATAGACGCTACAGGCACTGGTACCTACAGTTACGGTGTACAGCTGGTCAACCACGCAGACAGTAACACATTCGTAAAATGTCATATCATCACCAGTATAGAATCTACCTCCAATAATAGTACTGCCATAGTACTGAACGGCGTGGATGCAGGTCTTAATACAAGCAACAGTACCTGGAATTCCGGCAATACATTTGCCGGCAACAGGGTTACTGGCGGTTATTATAGCATCCTGCTGATGGGCGATATACAGGGCTCCTATGAGAATACACGCATTACCGGCAACGTATTCGAAGACTACTACGCAGCCGGCGTATATTCCAACTACGCTAATAACCTGCTGGTAGAAGGCAACAGCTTTATCCGCCCTCTGCGTATTAACTCCACCACTGCAAGGGCTGTCTATCTGCAGAACACACACCGCCGTACTACAGTTTCCGGCAACAGGATCGCCAATCCCTTCGGAAACATGACAGGAAATACAAACACTTTCTACGGCATTTACCTGACCTCAGCAAGTAGTATACTGGGCGAAGAGAACAGGATTGAGAACAACATTATCTACAATACTACCGGTTCCGGCAGCTTATACGGTATCTACCTGACATCCTGCAGCTATGTAAATGTTTATCATAACAGCATGTCTATGGATAACGCCGGTGGCAACAACGCATATACCACCAGGGGCTTCTACATGGATAACGGCGATAATATCAGGTTCTATAACAATATTATTGCACTTACCAGTACAGGAGCCAGCAGCAAATACGGCATTTACGTTGGCAGCGGCCAGTATACAGGCAATAATAACAACATTTATATCAGGCCGGGTGTAACGAATGCTAACTACGGCTTCAGCACTAATGCCAGGGCCACATTGGCCGACTGGCAGACTGCTACCAGCCAGGATGCAGCATCGTACAACATAGATCCGCTGTATGCTGACGTACCCGGTGGCGATCTTACTCCGGTGTTCTACCAGATGGATAATACCGGCGCTGCCGTAGGCGTCACTACAGACATCCTGCATATCTTCAGAGATCCGAATAAACCAGACATCGGCGCTTATGAGATCAACATACCTCTATGCGCATTACCTATCGATGCAGGCACAGCAGTAGTAACCCCCGCCTCCGGTATCTGCATGGGAGACTCCATCAGGCTGAACCTGACAGATAATACGCCTGCAGGCAAGCTGACCTACCAGTGGCAGGCTTCCTATAGCACTACCGGCCCATGGATCACTATCAGCGATACCTCTTACGTACCACGTTTCGCTACCATACTGGGAGCTAACAACTACTTCCGTTGCCGCCTGGTATGCAGCGGTACAGATACCGCCTATTCACTGCCTGCATTTGTGAATATGAATGCACCGCTCATGAAAGGCCTGTATACAATAGACCCCGCCGGCTCCGGCCCACGGAACTTCACTTCCTTCACGGCCGCTGTAACAGCTATGGAATGCGGCATAGCAGGAGAGGTGATCTTCGACGCCGTACCAGGCACATATACTGAACAGGTACGTATGCACGAAGTAGCCGGCGCTTCAGATACCAGCCGCATCACCTTCCGCAGCCAGAACGGAGATCCGGCTGGCGTGACACTGACCTACGCAGGTACAGCTGCTGCCAATTATGTCCTGAAACTGGACAGCGCCAGCTACGTAACCTGGAAGAATATCACTATCACCGCTACAAATACACCAAATGGCAGGGCAGTGGAATATGCCGGCAACACGGCTTATGACAGCCTGCTGAACAATAAGATCAATGTACCGGTTGCTACGACTGACAATACAAACCTTGTAGGCGTATTCTCCACAGGCTTTAAAGGAAAGCATATTGCCATCAAAGGAAATACCTTCACCAACGGTGCCAGCGCCATACACTTCTCCGGCACTTCTGCAACAGATATGGTCCTGGGACTGGTAATAGACAGCAACCAGGTAAGCAGCGTATATACCAATGGCATCTACGCACGGTATATCAACCGCCCGCAGATCAGCCGGAATACTATCAGCCTTTCAGGCACACTGAACAATGCCTCTGCTCATGGCATCTATCTCAGGAACGGAGATACGGCTTACAGGGTGATGAACAACAAAGTCACCATCAGCAATACCGCTGCAACAGCTTACGGTATTGAACTGGACGCATGCAACGGCACAATAGCCCTGCCCGGATTGGTAGAAGCCAACAGGATCATTGCCATAACCGGCAATACCGGTACCGTATACGGCCTTGCCAATAACACTTCCGGAAATAACACTACACGCAATAACGTTGTAAGCGTGCTGACAACAGGCAATATTTCCTATAGCCTGTTCAGCAGTCAGGGTGGTAATGTTAATTATTACAACAACTCTTTCCTGAACGCTTCATCTTCCGCAAATACAAACATAGCCGGTTACCTGAACCATACTACAGCGGCAGCCGGCAATATCAGATTGCGCAACAACATCTTCTCTCATGAAGGTGGCGGATTGGCACTGAGCGTACAGAACATTGCCTACATCAACAGCGATTACAATACTTACTATACCTCAGGCGCTACCCTGATCAGAACACCGGCGGCACAGTATAATAACCTGGTGGATTGGGCCACAGCAGCCGATCTGGATATAAGCTCCATCATCTTCAAACCTGCATTTGCCAGCGCCTCAACGCTGGAGCCTGACCTGGCCAACCCCGATGTATGGGCTATTCACGGTCGCGGCGTACAGGTAGAAGGAAACGATCATGACATTAACGGGCAATCCCGCCCCGTTACCTTAACAGAAGGTGTACCTGACATGGGAGCCTTTGAATTCCTGCCAACAGTAACACCTACCGTATTGCTGCCAATACCGGCAACACCGGCAGCAGGTACCACACAGAAATTCATGTATGGCTCTGACACAGTTGCTGCCATTACATGGGCGCCTGGTGCAGACGTGCCAACAGGAATAACACTGAAACGCTATTCAGGTGTAGTGCCTCCTAATTTACAGGCAGGAACAAACTACATGTACTTCTATACTGATATTGATGTAACAGGTAACGGTAACTACAAATTTGACCTGCAGCAGCATTATGTGGATTCATGGCAGGGCTTTATCAGCAAAGAAGAAAAGATACGCCTGGGCAGGACAAATGCTGCTGATACATGGCTGGTGAACGATAACAGTACGGTAGATGTAAGAGCCAATATCATCGCAGACAGTGCATTACAGTACATCGATAAGTTCACAGGATTACAGGGCACCCTGCCTGATGCGCCCACTCTGCCCACAGCAGCAGATACTTCCAGTATGGGTACCCGCTTCTGGACAGGCTACAGCCATCACAGGGCGTTTAATACAGATAACTCCCAGACAATGGTGCTTTACCTGGCAGCAGGAACACAGGCCGCTAATGTAATAGTGAAGATCAACGGCACCTCCTGGATGAGGGAATATGCAGTAGCTGCCAACACCGTTGTTACGTCAGACATCATACCAAAAACAGGCCTGAGCGATGCCCGTATGATGCAGGAAGGACTTAGTACACATGGCATCAGCATTGTGAGTGACGCTCCTATAGCTGCCTACGCCCACCAGTACAGAAGCCTTACATCAGGCGCAGCACTCCTGATGCCTGTAGGCACTTATGGTTATGAATACCGTGCAATGACAGACCGCCAGTATGCCGATGGCATCAGCTACTCCTGGTTCTATGTAGTGGCAGATAATGACAACACAGTTGTAGAGATAACACCAGTACAACCTACCGTAGGTGGCCGTGCTGCTGGAGTACCGTTTACCGTAAAGCTCAACAAAGGAGAAACCTACCAGGTAATGGGCGCCATGAAGACCGCCAATGAAGGATATGACCTGTCAGGTAGTGTGATACGCTCCATACAGAATACCTCCGGTAAATGCTATCCTGTAGGTGTCTTCTCCGGTAGCAGCGCCACAGTAGTAGGCTGCAGCAACAGCAACGGAACAGTGTCCGGCAGCCAGGGAGATAACCTCGTACAACAGAACCTGCCGGTACAGACATGGGGTAAACAATACTTTACCGCAACTGCTTCTTCCGTAAGCGATCCCGTAAGGCTGATGATGAACAGGTACCGCGTAATAGTAAAAGACCCGGCTACAGTAGTATTACTGAACGGCATACCACTGCAGGGCCTGAAGAACAACAGTTACTATGACTTTGAAAGCAAAGCGGCAGGCTTTATTGAAGCAGATAAACCTGTTGCCGTGGCACAATACTTCTCTTACAGCGGTTCCTGTGGAGATCCTACCAATGGCGACGGAGAAATGATCTACCTCAGCGCCCTGGAACAACGTACTAAAAAGACCATTTTCGTAAGGAATAATAAATCGTCCATAACAGCTAATTATGTAACGCTGACCATTCCTACACAGGGTCTGTCCTCCTTGCTGATAGACAACAGCAATATTTTCAGCTATACCTATAATCATCCGTACAAAGCTGGTTATACCATCGTAACAAAACTGCTGGCCAACACAGAAGGGCTCAGCACCATACAGAGCGATTCTGCCTTCACAGCCATTGCTTACGGTCTGGGCAGTGATGTGAGCTACGGTTATAACGCAGGTATGCAGATCAGGAACCTGAGCATACAACCTGCCTTTACCAATACCAATAACACCAGCGGTAATAAGAATACATACACCTGCGCAGGAACACCGTTCCGCCTTACTGCCCTGCTGCCGCTCATACCAACATCTCTCACATGGGAACTTAGCCAGGTAAACAACCTGTCGCCTAATGCAGATGTTACTGAAACAAACCCTGCTCCGGCAGATACTGTACAGGTAGACGGCAACACCTGGTACAGCTTTGAACTGAAAACAGATTATACATTCACTCAACCCGGCAGCTACATCATACCGGTTAAAGTAACACATCCTGAAATAGGCAGCTGCGATAACAGCATAGAGACCTACCTGCCGGTAAAAGTGATAGCTGCGCCCTTTGTCGATTTCGCTGTCAACTACAGCGGCTGTATCAGTGACGTGGCCATCTTCAACGGCACCGCTACCACAGAGAACAATGCCGCCATCACTAACTGGAAATGGAGTTTTGGAGACGGTACTACAGCCAGCACAAGGAATATTACAAAACAATACGCTGCCGCTGGTACCTACGAAGAAAAACTGCAGGTCATCACAAAAGATGGTTGCACCGGAGACACCTCCAAAACAGTAGTGGTAAATGAACCTGGTGTTGCCAGCCTCACCACAGATACCCTGACCGTATGCATACATACAGACGTCACATTTACAGTAAAAGATGCAGACGCCAACACTGTCTACAACTGGTACAATGCTGAAACAGGAGGCGCATTGCTGCATACCGGCGCAACCCTTGAAATAAAAGACGCCGCAAGCCCTGCCGTATACTACGTGGAAACAGTGAAAGGAGATTGTGCAGGTCTCAGACGCGCACCGGCCACATTACTGGTACTGCCGCAACTGGCAGCTCCGGTAGTAACGGTAGACTCGATCGGTGTTGACCTGCTCCGCTTCAGCTGGAAAGCTATCTCCGGAGCTACAGGTTACCTGGTATCGACAGACAATGGCACTACCTGGACATTACCATCCTCAGGTGAACAGGGACTTGAACATCTGCTTACAGGACTGAAACCACAGCAAACAGTTACCCTGCTGGTAAAAGCTACCGGTTGCGAGGATAAAGTATCTGAAGCTGCTACCGGCAAAACTTTACCGGACGGCGTTTACATCCCTTCAGGATTTACCCCGAATGGCGACGGCCTCAATGACATGTTCCAGGTATACGGAGCCGTCGTGAGGGAAGTACACCTGATGGTATTCAGCCAGTGGGGCCAGAAAATATTCGAATCAAACAGCCAGAGCCGCGGATGGGATGGCAGCTACCAGGGTAAAGCTCAGCCTTCCGGCGTATACATCTACATCTGTAAACTGAAACTGGCTGATGGTACTTCGGTTGAACGTAAGGGGACCATTAACCTGCTGAGGTAAACAAAAACTGGTTTTTATGGAGAAACGGATATCATCTATCAATCAAATATTTGCTTGCTACTGCTCTCCGCCGCATGGCGGGGGCACTGGCAGGCGGGTGCTGCGCAGCCTGCAGCTGCTCTTCCTGCTCCTGCTGCCAGGCTTGTACACATACGCTCAGAACTTATCAAACAAGGGTACAGACTTCTGGGTAGGATACGGGCATCACCAGTTCATGGAACCCGGAAGACAGAACAACCAGGAAATGATCCTGTACCTGAGCGCAGAAGAACCGGCTACCGTTACAGTAACTATAGACGGTACTGCATGGACAAGGACCTACAACATCGCCGCCAATACAGTAATAGCATCAGACCTTATTCCCAAATCAGGCGCTTTTGACGCCAGGCTGTATTCCGTACCTCCCGGGTTTGGCGGTACAGGAGGTGAAGGGCTCTTCCAGAGAAAAGGTATACACATTCACAGTAATGTGCCCATCGTCGCATATGCGCATATCTACGGACAAACATCCTCCGGCGCTACCATGCTGATGCCGGAAGAAACATGGGGATATTATTACGTATCGCTGAACAGCCAGCAGAGCTATGACGATGATTGCTTCTCCTGGATGTACGTTGTAGCGAAAGAGAATAATACAGTAATAGAGATCACCCCGTCCGTTGTAAGCCGTAACGGCCGCCCTGCTAAAGTACCCTTCACGGCTACACTGAACAAAGGAGAGATCTATCAGCTGATAGGCGAATCTTTAGGTGGCGGCCAGGGCAGAGTGCTGACCGGCACTACCGTCAGGTCTGTTGCCAACAGCGCCGGCACCTGTTACCCCATAGCGGTATTCTCAGGCAGCAGCCGTACTACTACCAGCTGCGCGGGAAACTTTGGTAGCAGCGGAGATAATAACATGCAACAGGTATTCCCCTCCCAGGCATGGGGCAAACGTTACCTGACAGCGCCTACTTCCAACGCGGCGCAGGCCACCAGCCTGATGACCAATCCCTACAGGATAGTAGTAAAAGATCCCGCTACTATTGTAAAACGTAACGGCAGGCAGCTGCTCAATCTGATAGACAACGCTTATTATGAATTTGAAAGCAATACGGCAGACTATATAGAATCAGACAAACCTATACTCGTAGGCCAGTTCATGTCATCAGCCGGCGCATGCCCCAACACCAACGGCGACGGTGACCCTGAAATGATGTATCTCAGCCCGGTAGAACAATCCATCAAAAGAATAGGCTTCTTCAGGAACACGGTAGAATCCATCCTTACAAACTACCTGACACTGATCATACCAACAAACGGACTGAGCTCACTGAAAATAGACGGTCAGAACAACGCATGGACATCTGCCTATGCCCATCCCAACCTGGCAGGTTATTCCGTTGTCGTGAAACGATGGACGGCCGCAAGAACACAATGTCTCGTGCAAAGCGATTCTGCCTTTACAGCTATCACCTACGGGCTGGGAGGCGCTGAAAGCTACGGCTATAACGCCGGCACGCTCATCAACAACCTGAACGTAATAGGAGCTATCCACAATGAACAGGATACTTCCTCTTCCAGGAACGAATTTACCTGTACCCGCACACCGGTAGAGCTGTCTGTTTATCTTGCCTACCAGCCAACACAAATGGTCTGGAACATCAGCCAGCTGGGTACCCAGATCACACCCAATGCAAATGTGACAATGACCGCACCGGTACCCTCCGGTCAGGAAATGGTAAATGGCGTGCCCTATTACAAGTATACCCTGCCGGGTACATACCTCTTTGCCAATACAGGAGATTATACTATCCCTATCATTAATACACATCCCGGCATTGAAAAATGCGATCACACAGAAGAGGTGAAGATCTCTGTAAACGTGCGTAAGAAACCTAATCCCAACCTGTCTGTCGACTTTACCGGTTGCACACTGGATCCCATCCATTTAAAAGGAGATACCAGCGGCAACGGTTATAAAGTAGACCGCTGGAAATGGACCTTCCCGGGCGCTCAGCAGGAAAATGGACAGTTGGTCAACAGGCAGCTGCCTGTTGGACAGCATAATGTCACCCTCAATGTGATCACCAGAGAAGGATGTATTGCAGATACTGCATTTGTTCTGAACGTGTATGCGCCGCCGGTGGCCAACTTCACAGCCGTGCCAGATGCATTGTGTGAAGGAGGCGCCGTGGCCATTACAGATCAGGCAACCTTTGGTGGTGCTGCACCATTGAAAACATGGTACTGGAACTTTGGAAACGATACCTCGCTTTCAATTGAGAAAAACGACGGGCAGACAGCCCATTATAACAAATACGGTACTTACACTATCGCACACGTGGTAAAGATCAGCGACGTATGTATCAGCGATACTGTAAAACAGGAAATAAAGGTAAACGCCAAACCTGTACTGGGACTGTCATATCCGACAGGTTGCATAGCCGTGGACGGTATTGTACAGTTCATGAGCAATACTACTGTCCCCGACGCACAAACCCTGGCTACCTACGCATGGGATTTCGGAGATGCCAACGCTACACCGGCTAACCCCAATACATCTGCATTGCCTGACCCGCAACATACCTACAGCACTTTCGGTAACTATACCATCCATTACAGCGTAACAACCAGCCAGGGCTGCACAAAAGACACAACTATAAACGCCACCTTCAACCTGAAACCACGTCTCGATTACGCTGTTTTGCCGGCCGTATGCGTGAATGATAAACGCATCATTTCCGTAGCAAAGGCCAGCGTAACAAACGGTGTAACAGGCACTGGAAAATATAAAGGTCCGGGTACTTCTGAAGCAGGTGTTTTTAACCCGTTAAGCGCAGGCCCGGGCACACATGCCATCTGGTATGTTTTTACCACACAGAATGGCTGTATTGATTCCATACAGTCCTCTATAACAGTACACCCCAAACCATTGGCCGGTTTTGCGGCAACAGAGAATGTTTGTCTCGGGGAAATGGTGACTATCACTGACCAGTCTTCCATCACCACCGGCAACATCACCTCCTGGAAATGGTATTTCGGGGATGGCACCAATGAAACTCATACAACTAACGCTGCCTTCAATAAATCTTTCGCTGTTTGGAAAACCTATACTGTGAAACTGGTAGCAGTAAGTGACAACGGGTGCATCAGTGACTCTGCCATGCATACAGTTGCTGTGCATCCGTTGCCTGTAACAGATTTTACATTGCCGCAAAGCGTATGTATGCCGGAAGGAAAAGCGGCATTCACCAATCTTTCTGCAATAGGAGATAACAGCACTTTGAACTGGCAATGGACGTTCGGTGACGGACTTACCGAAAGCACAGCATCACCGGTACATTACTACCGTCAGGCAGGTCCTTATACCGTAACCCTGACAGCTACATCGCCATTCGGTTGCAGCGCCAGCAAAGAAAAACTACTGGACGCCTTCTTCAATCAACCCGTAGCCAGCTTCGCAGTATGGCCGGATACGCTCTGCCAGGGCGCAGATAATTCGTTCACAGATCAGAGCCAGGATGCTAATAACAATATCGTTTCATGGGCATGGAGCTTCGGCGACGGTAGTACAGCTACCTCCCGCAACCCCGTAAAGCGCTATCCGGATCCGGGTGAATATAACGTGCAACTGACAGTAGTGAACGGCGCAGGTTGTATATCTACACCATACAACAGCAAGGTAGTAGTATACCTGCAGCCTGTTATTGATGCCGGCCCTTCCTTTGTCGTTCCTCAGTCTGCAATGATCACTTTTAATTCAACCGCCAACGATTCTACAGTGCTGTCTTTCAGATGGACGCCTGAAACCGGCCTCTCTGATCCCACAGCGCTTCATCCTTCACTGGTGGCAATGGAAGACCAGGTATATACACTGACGGCCATAGGGCAGGGTAGCTGCACCGCATCAGACCAGGTGACAGTGAAAGTGCTCAAACCCGTCAAAGTGCCCAATGCCTTTTCTCCCAATGGAGATCAGATCAATGACCGCTGGGTCATCACCAACCTGGCAGATTATCCCGGCTGCACAATAGAGGTCTTTAACAGGTACGGGCAGCAGGTATATTATTCCAATGGCTATGAAACGCCCTGGGATGGCACTTATAAAGGCCGTTTACTGCCGGTGGCTACCTACTACTACATCATAAAACTGAAGAACGGATTTGCCCCCTTAACCGGCTACGTGGTCATTTTACAATAAATCATGCAAATACTTACAGCAATGAGAAATAAACTTACTATCATCCTGGCATCACTGCTGGTACTTTCAGGTAATGCCCTGAAAGCGCAGACAGACCCGCACTTTTCACAGTACTATGTGTACCCTTCCTGGCTCAATCCTGCCCTGACAGGCGCATTTGACGGCAACTACCGCGTATCTGCCATCTACCGTAACCAATGGGGTAACATCAGCGATCCCTTCACCACCTATGGTGTAGCTGCCGATTTTACTACCGGCAAACAGTTCAACTTCGGTGTAAGCGCCCTGAACCAGAAGGCAGGAGATGGTGGTTATAACTACACAACGGCATATGGCAGCGCCTCCTATACAGGCGTGCGTTTCGGTGAGCTGGAAAACCATCGTATCGTATTTGGTTTACAGTTTGGCCTGATCCAGCGCAAATTCGACGCTTCCAAGTTAACCTTCGGCGACCAGTGGAACCCTATTACAGGCTACAATCCGGGCACTCCCAGCGGCGATGGCTTTGCCAGAACTTCTTCCACTTCATTCGATGCAGGTGCCGGGGTATTGTATTATGATGCAGAACCAGGTAAAAAGTATAACATCTTCGGCGGCTTCTCCGTGTCCCACCTCACACGTCCAACAGACCAGTTCAGCGCCAGCGGAGACGCGCGCTTCCCCATGCGCTTTACCGGCCATGCAGGCGTGAAACTGGCAGTGACAGACGTATTGAGCATCACCCCCAACATCCTCTACCTGCGCCAGGGAAATGCAGAAGAAAAAATGCTGGGCGCTTACGGACAAATGTATGTGACCCCCGTTACAGATTTCCTGCTGGGCGTAAACTACAGGTTGAAAGATGCTGTCTCCACACATGCCGGCTTTACCTATAAGAATTTCACCATGGGCGTCAGCTATGATATCAATACCTCTGAGCTGAGTAAAATGGCAAGAGGTTCCAACAGCTTTGAAATATCTCTTGTCTACATAGGCAGGAAAATATTCAAAGCTAAGGAAGTGGAGTTTGTTTGCCCCAGACTGTAACATGATCTATCATCCATCACGTATCAACACAAAATCATGAAACATATTATTCTGACAGCAGCATTGGTTTCTGTAACAGTCATCAGCAAAGCACAGTTTGCATATGACTATCTCAAGGCTGCTGACTTCTACTACAAAAAAGCAGATTACAGCTCTGCAACACAGTACTACGAAAAATACCTGGCAGGTTCCAGGACCATTGTCAGCCACGCGGTATATAAACCTTACACCGCTGTACAGGCATCAAAGAAATCACAGGCAGCTGTAAGCACCGAACAGCAGGCTATTTACCGGCTGGCAGAAAGTTACCGGCTGCTGAACGACTATAGCAAGGCCGTGCCCTGGTATGCAGAAGCAATGGAGTTTGATAAATCTGCTTATCCGCTGGCAGCTTATCATTACGCAGTGGCATTACGCGCTTTAAGCAGACATGAACTGGCAGAAAAAGCATTCAACTACTTCCTGGAATTCTATACAACGCAGGACACTTACAGGGAAACTGCTCACCGTGAATTACAGAACCTCCGTTTCATCCTCAGCCAGCTGCACCGTCCCGATCTTTCTCTTTACACCGTAGAGAAAGCACCGGCAACACTGAATACCGAAGGGGCCAACTACGCGCCGGTATGGCAGGGAGACAGCGTATTGCTGTTTACCTCCACCCGTCCCGATAACAGCGCTCCCAAAAATCACATATACACCAACAGGATATATGGCGCTGCATTCAACAACGGCACTCCCGACTCTATCCGCCGTTTTTTACTGCCGCAGCCGAAAGAAACAGAGCAGGGGGTGATCGCATTATCACCGGATGGTAATACACTTTTCCTCACCCGCTGGAGCATCACAGATGGAAAAAAACGCTCTGTGATCTACAGCAGCCGCAAAACAGGAGAGAGCTGGAGTGAGCCTGTATTACTGGATACCATTGTGAACGTAGCGGGTTACAGCGCACAACAGCCCTTTGTAACGCCCGATGGAAAACAACTTTTATATGCCAGCGACCGCCCCGGCGGCCAAGGGGGATTTGACCTCTGGGTGGCCGAACTGAATGCAGAAGGAACACCTTTCTTCACAAAGAACCTGGGCCCCGTACTGAATACAGCCTGGAACGAACAGGCGCCTTACTATCACGCGGCTTCCGGAGTACTGGTATTCTCTACAGACGGCCGCGTAGGTATGGGCGGATATGATTTCTTCTACAGTAAAGACAGCGCCGGCGCCTGGACCACACCTGAGAACTTCGGTTATCCTGTCAACTCTGTAAAAGATGATATCTATTTCAGCAGCAGGGGAAGTAAAGAGAACATCCTGGAAACAGTATGGCTCTCGTCTGACCGTGAAGCAACCTGCTGCCTGGAACTCTTTTCCCTCAGAAAAACAGTACCACCTCCACCACCGCCTGCTCCTAAACCGGAAGTGCCTGTAGTGGCCACCGTTCCTCCTCCTGCAGATGTGCCTATGGTACTGGATAATGTTTACTACGATTTCAACATGGCCACACTATTACCAGCCTCCTACGATGCGCTGGACAAGCTGGTAGCAATGCTGCAGCAACATCCTGCCATTGTAATAGAACTGAGCGCCCATACAGACAGTAAAGGCGCTGATGAGCTGAACCAGAAACTTTCTGAAGCCCGCGCCAGGAGTTGTGTTGACTACCTGTTAAGCAAAGGCATTGACGCTGCAAGACTGCAATCCAAAGGGTATGCGGCTACCCGCCCTATTGCGCCCAATACCCATCCGGATGGATCTGACAGTCCTGAAGGCCGTGCCCGCAACCGCAGAACGGAGTTCAAAGTGCTGAGCGGCAGGTAAGGTAAAAGCACACCACTAAAAACACAAGCTTATGAAAAGATTTCCATGGCTCCTGTTGCTGCTGGTCATCATATCGCAGAGCATACGTGCGCAGCAACAGCCACATTATACACAGTATATCCTGAATCCCTTTATCATCAACCCCGCCATGGCAGGTATTGAGAACTACTGGGATGTAAAGGCCAGCCACCGGATACAGTGGACAGGACTGAAGGGAGCGCCGGTCACCACCTACCTGACCGTTCACGGGCCCTTACGCAAAAGCGATTACCCCGTAGCCAGCGTAACAGGACTGACGCCTCCCGGAGAAAACCCAAGAGGCAGGGCATACTGGCAGGAATATACCACACCGCCTTCTCATGCCGGTGTCGGGCTCACTATCCTGAATGATAAAACAGGGCCGCTCAACCGCTTCTCTATCAGCGGTACCTATGCGCACCATATCCCTATCTCGCCACGCACCAGCGTGAGCGCAGGTATCTCGGTAGGAGCGCAGACCGTATCGGTCGATGCAACACTGCTGGAATTTCAGCAGCCGGGAGACCCGGTAGTGGCTTCAGGACAACAACTGAATAAATGGCGCCCGGAAGTGAATGCCGGCCTGCTTTTATATGGTGCTGACTATTATATAGGTGCGGCAGTCCAGAATATTATCCCCCAGGAAATAGCCTATGACAATGGTAAGGTAGTGGGCGATTCCCTTTACAGGGGAAAACTGGTACCGCACCTGTTCCTGTCAGGCGGGTACAGGCTGTGGCTCAACGATGACGTAAGCGTACTGCCTTCCGCCATGGTAAGGATGGTCACCGCAGCACCACTCAGCTTTGATGTCAACTCCAAATTTCTCTACCGGGACAGAATGTGGATAGGAGGTTCCTACCGCATCAACGATGGCTTTGCCGCAATGCTGGGCGTTAACATCAATGCCAGTATCAACATAGGATATTCCTATGATTACACAACCTCTTCTTTAAATACGGTAAGTCGTGGCACACATGAAATACTAATAGGCTTCTTACTGGGCAACCGCTTTGGCGATCTCTGTCCCAGGAATCTGTGGTAACAGCCTGATGGAGTAAACACTATGTCAACGACCTTCTTACTGCTTTAACCCCCTCTGCCGTTCTCATTGCTGCAAAACAGCAGTGAGAGCACGGAGGGATATTTTTAAACTAATACAAACTTTTATTTATGAAAAAACTTTCCGGTTTCTTTTTTTTCGCATGTCTCTTCTCAGTTATGATCGGTATCTCTTCCTGTGGTAAAGACGGAGACACAGGTCCTGCCGGCCCCGCTGGTGAAACAGGCCCTAAAGGCGATAAAGGGGACAAGGGGGATGCCGGCGAGCCAGGTTCGGCAAATGTTGTTTATTCCGGCTGGCTCGATACTGAATTTGCTTTAGATACCGCCTCAGGTGACTATGTATGGGGAGTGGAAGTAGCTCAGATAGATCAGGAACTGCTCAACACAGGCTTTGTAAAAGTCTATATCAACCTCTACACGCCTGATCAGCCAAATATCGGCTCCATCCCCTATACAGATGGTACCGTCTACATCAGGGATGTAGTAGTGGAAGGAGGAATATTATTGTTAAGTAATTATAACGTAAGCACTGTTGAAGTATCTGCAGGCGTAAAAAGATACCAGGTAAGATACGTGATAGTACCAGGCGGCGTTGCTGCACGTACTGCCAAAAGTATTAACTGGAGCAATTACGCTGAGGTACAGGCTCATTTAGGCCTGAAAAACTAGTTTACTAATGACCATCTCCATCAAAACCACATCTAAAATGGCTGCTTTGTCCAGGGCGGCCGGATATTCTAAAAACTTAATGCTATGAAAAGATATTGTGACCTGACAGACGAAGAACTTATAAAAATGTACAGATCCGGCAATGATCACGCATTCTCTGTACTTGTTCACCGGCATAAGAACCGGATCTTTACTACTATCATGCTGCTTGTAAAAGACAGATGCCTGGCTGAAGACATTTTCCAGGACGTGTTCATCAAAATAATCAATGCACTTAATGAAGGCCATTACCTGGACAACAGCCGCTTTATTGCTTGGGCGGTCAGAATTGCACACAACTGCTGCATTAGCCACTTTCGCAAAAAGAACGCCTGGCCCGCATTTTCAGTCGTCTACAAAGATGAACTTGCGGGAAGTGTTCATGAAGGGGTGGAAAGTCATGAACAGCATATCATGACCCACGAAACCCATGTTGCAGTAAGAGCGCTGCTTGACCGTTTGCCGGAAGCACAAAGGGAAGCGCTGATCCTGCGCTATTATGCAGACCTCAGCTTTAAAGAGATAGCACAGACCGTAAACATTGGTATTAATACAGCATTGGGAAGGGTACGTTATGCAGTAATGAATATGAGGAAAATGATAGAATGCGAAGAAGCATTACAAGCCGTGTAAAAAGCTCCCTGTGGAGCTTTTTACACTTTTCTTAACAGCTGCTGCAGAACAGGTGCAGTAACATCATTTTTTACGGGAATTGCCTAAAAAAGCCTAATTTCATCGGGTTAATCATTAGAGTTACAAGGATACTTGAGCCACTTTACAGGAACCCGGAAAAATAGATTTGTATAGCCCAGTTTTTTAGCCCGTAATATAGCCCCCGTATCCCTCAAACATAATAAATACAGGTCTGAATTGAAGCTAGTATTTTGATATGAAGAGGATCCTTCTGCTTATCTCCTTTGTATGCAGTCTGCAGTATGTGCTGGCTCAGACTACCTATACCGTTTCAGGAACAATAAAGGATACTACAGGACAAACCATGATAGGGGCTAATATACTGCTGCTGACAGGTAAAGATACCCTGCATACCACCAGCAACGAATCTGGCAGATTCAGTTTCACCAAAGTACCCCGCCCCGTTTTCACTATCAGGGTAAGCGTGATGGGATATGAAACATGGTATCGCGAATTCAGCTATAAAGAAGGTGGCACACCAATAGACCTTCCCCTGGTAACACTGACCATGAGAACAAGCACCCTGAAGGAAGTAGTAATAAAAGCCCGGCCTTCGCCCATTATCATGAAAGAAGATACTATAGAATACCGGGCAGACCAGTACAGGCTGCGCCAGAACGCAGTAACGGAAGATCTTCTCAAACGCCTGCCGGGCATGCAGGTAGATATGGAAGGGAATGTCACCTCAATGGGAAAGAAGATCACTAAGATCAGGATCAACGGAAAGGATTTTATGGTGGACGATATCAAAACCCTGACACGACTGCTGCCGGTAGATCTGATAGATAAGATCCAGCTCATAGATGATTATGGAGACCTGGCAAGAGCCACCGGAAGAAAGGTAGGAGAACCAGAAAGGATCATCAATATCCAGACAAAGGCAGATCTTGAAAAGGTCTACCAGGCACAGATGCTGGCAGGAACAGGCAATGACGGCAGGTACAATGCTGCAGTGCTGGGAAACTATTTCAGCGAGAAACAACAACTGTCCATCAATGGCAATAAGAACAATATTTCCGCACAGGTAGGGAATGTTATATCAACTACAGGAAATATCAACTACCGCGGAAATTACAGCAAGAAATTTTCCATGAACATAGGTGCAATGGGCGGCCGCACCACCTCTGAAACAGAATCTTTAAGCACCGTTAAAACGGTTACTACAGAAGGAACACTCAACAGTGATAACACAAGCCTCAACAACAGCCGGGCAGACAACTACAATATTAACCTCGGTACAGAATACAAGCCGAAAGAAGGGGATATGCTGAACTTCAATCTTAATGTAAGCCGTAATACCAACAGCAATAACAGCATACTCCGTGCAAAACAGACAGGCCTCCAGCTCAAAGATCAGTCATCATATAACAGCAATACAGGAAGCACACCGGTTTTCCTGGCAGGGATGTTCGGCTCTCACCGTTTCAGCAGTCTGGGAAGAGTAATGTCACTCGGACTCTATGTGAACAACACGAATAACGATAACCTGCAGGATGGCACAGACAGCCTGAGATATTACAATACAGACGGTACTATTGCCAAAGATTCCCTGCTGCATCAGGTACTGGACAAGAAGAACAGGAACCTGACAGCCAACACACAGATCTCTTATGTAGAACCACTGGATTCCCTGAACAGCCTTGAATTGAGATACTCCCTTAACTACAATAAAACAGATAATAGCCAGGAAACACGCTGGATCACTCCTGACGGAAAAATAAATGTTATTGACTCCCTCAGTAACAGTTATACATATACGATGATGCAACACCAGATGGAACTAAACTTCCGCCGCAGTACAAAAAAATGGGATTATACCCTGGGCGCCCGCCTGCAACCTGCCAGCCTGACAAGCCTTGCGCTGGAAAGCGGGGTAAGGGCCACAGTACGCAGCAACCGGCTGGTGCCTGTATTCCGTATACAGTATAAACTGCCTAAATCAGCCACACTGACATTATCGTATGCAGGGAACGTCATTTTCCCTACTTACCAGCAAATGCAGCCGGTGCCTGATCTCACCAATGCACAATTCCCTGTTATCGGTAATCCCGATCTGAAACCCTCTTTCGCACATTCCGTGTTCTTCAACTACCGGAATGCAGGATTGAATACATTGTTTATCCATTTATCTGCCAACTATACCCAGGATAAAGTAGTGACCAACGTTTCCCTGGTAAAAGACAGTTTCAATACTGTAAAGCAGGAAACACGCTTCCTGAATACAGATGGCGATTATAACTTCAGGTTTATCTATGGATGGTCTTACAGGATAAATGATGGTAAGTACAATCTGTTCCTGGATGGTAACAGTTCCTACAATAATAATATCCTGTATATGGATAATGTGCGCAAGACAGGACAGAACCTTGTACTCACCCAGTCCTTCCGGGCCAATATGTTGAGAGAATGGATAGAACTGACTGCCGGCGCTGCATATACTTTCAACAGGAACGTATATGTGCTGGCAGAGAATAATATTACGAATATCAGTACGTGGAACCTGAGCATGAATGGAAAGGTATATTTCCTGAAAACACTTTCACTGGGAATGGATCTTACCAAACAGCTGAACAGCGGGTATTCCGGTGCTTTAAATGCCAATCCGCTGCTGATAAACGGAACGCTGGAGAATATGTTCTTTAAGCGTAAGCTGACTACCCGGCTGCAGGTATTCAACCTGCTGGATGAAACATCGCGCATGTCACAGTCTATTTCAGGCAACTCAGTAGTGGAGAACAGGAACAGGTTATTAGGAAGATATTTTATGTTCACATTGCAATGTGACCTGAGAATGTTTAAAGGTAAAGGGAAATAAAGCCGCCTCAAACGGGAGAAGCGGCCTTATTTACTATATGAATATGGATGATAGACCTCTCTTAAAAAAACTTATTGTTTCCTCTCCAGTAACTTAAAGAACTGATCCAGCTGTGGCAAAATAATGATCCGCGTCCTGCGGTTCAACGCACGCCCTTCAGCCGTATCATTACCGGCAACAGGAACATATTCACCACGGCCGGCAGCAGTAATACGCGCAGGAGGAATACCATAATCATTCTGCAGCACACGGGTTACAGCAGTAGCTCTCTTCACACTCAGGTCCCAGTTGTCAAGCAATACACCTCTCTTGTAAGGATTGGTATCCGTATGCCCTTCCACCATAAATTCTATTTCCGGCTGAGCAGCCAGCACCTTAGCTACTTTTCCTAACACTTCCTTAGCTCTTGCAGTAATATCATAACTACCACTTTCAAACAGCAACTTATCGGAGATATCTATATAAACCACTCCTTTCTCAACCTTAATATTAATGTCCTTATCATCCAGGTTACCAATAGCTCCTTTCAGGTTCATCACCAATGCCATATTCAACGAATCCTTTCTCGCTATAGCAGATTGCAGGTCCTGTATATAAGCGTCTTTGGCGCCTATATTATCCAGCGATTTCTTAATGCTCTCTGCCTGTGAATTACTGATCACAGAAAGATCTTTCAACTGGTTTAATAAAACATTATTGTTTTGCTTCAACCCTTCAACCCGTTCTTCACTCTGATTCCTGCTCCTTGCAAAAGCAGCAGTGGTATCTCTTAAATTCCGCTGACATTCATCCAGCTGACCTTGTAATGTGTTATACTTTCCACTCAGATCAGCATATCTTGCTTCCGAAGCCTTGAACTTTTTGGTGCTTACGCAGGAAAATAAAAAAACAGGAAGGGATAGGACTAAAAATATGGTTTTTCGTTGCATATATATTGTGTTTTAATGTATTTATCTGCTTTTGTCCCTCAGGTACTAACCGTAAATCCAAAACCAGGCCACTTTCACCCTACAGGCTCTGCATTTATCCTGTTAAATTGTTAAAATCGCCCAGTCAAAACATCTTAATTCTAAATCGCATCATTCCCTTCTCCACCTGTCAGACACCTTCAATTCTTAAAACGCATTATTCTATCCTCAGCCGGCCGCAGGCCAAAACACCCCGCAAAAATCGCTTACTAATAAGATATTCACATTTAGTTATATTGTATTCGCTTTACTGGCATTGATAAATTGATTGTCATATTTTAGTATAATACTGTACTCAGGTCTCAGAATCTATAATCGTTTATCACGGAAAAACTATGAAGAAAACACGTTTATGCTGGCTGTTAGGTATTCAGTTACTGATACCTTTCACCTTGCTGGCACAGCTAAAATCCGCAACTACATCACTCGCAGCATTACAACAACAATTCGTTGACCTGCGCTTCGGAATGTTCATCCATTTCAACATCCCCACCTTCGCCAATCAGGACTGGCCGGACCCTGACGCACCAGCTTCCCTGTTCAATCCTGCAAAACTGGATTGCAACCAATGGGCAGCTACTGCAAAAGCAGCAAATATGAGCTACGGCTGCCTTACCACAAAACATCACAGCGGCTTCTGTATCTGGGATACCAAGACAACAGATTACAATGTGATGAACAGCCCTTATGGCAAGGATGTGGTAAAACAGTATACAGACGCTTTCCGCGCCAGGGGACTGAAAGTAATGTTATATTATTCCATCCTGGACACACATCACAGGCTACGTCCTAACCTGATCACACATAAACATATTGACATGATCAAGGCCCAGCTGACAGAGCTGCTCACCAAATACGGAGAGATCACGGCAATGATCATAGACGGATGGGATGCTCCCTGGTCCAGGATATCTTATGATGATGTACCCTTTGAGGAAATATACCGCCTTATAAAATCTCTGCAGCCCAACTGCCTGGTAATGGACCTGAACGCGGCAAAATATCCCGCAGAAGCATTATTCTATACTGATATCAAATCTTACGAGCAGGGCGCAGGACAGCACATCTCAAAAGAGAGCAACAGGCTGCCGGCATTATCCTGCTTACCTATCAACAGCGCCTGGTTCTGGAAAACCAATTTCCCCGCTACGCCTGTAAAAGATCCTGCCAAACTGGTAAACGATATCCTGGTACCACTCAACAAAGCATGGTGCAATTTCATCCTGAACGTAGCACCTAACCGTGACGGCCTTATTGACGATAATGCAGTAGCTGCTTTACAACAGGTAGGGAAGATGTGGAAGCCGGAAGGCCCCATGCCTGCATTGCCCGAAAGTATAGCGCCCATTATCTCTTCCAATATTGCCAAACATCAGCCAGGCAATTCCAGCTGGAGCGATGATATGAATATCATGGACTTTGCAAATGATGATAACTTCAGGAGCAGCTGGCAGTCAAATACCACAGTTAAACAACCCTGGTATGAAATAGACTTCGATAAGGATAAAAGTTTTAACACCATCAGCATCGTGGAAGACGGTACGAATATTAAAAAATACCGCCTTGAGTATAATGAGAATGGTACCTGGAAACCATTAGCCAGCGGAGAAGGTGGCGGCCGCGTAAAAATACACCGCTTCAACAGGGTATGGGGCGGCCGTGTACGTATCCTCATAGACGAAAGCAGCGCACCTCCCGCCATCGCAGAATTTGGCGTGTATGATGAAAGAAGATAGTATATAATCAATATTGTATTGTTGACAATAAAGCAGGCTTGTTTTCAGGCCTGCTTTATTTATTCCTAAAATAATTGTCCACTAATTAAGTAGACTTTGTATATTTGCGTCACTAATTCGGAAAACCAATAAGCGTACAATCAGCCAATACTTCTGCCACCAACTTTAGTATAAGGACGATACAAACCCGTATTGTCCGGGGTGTTTTTTTATAGCATTCAATTAAATAAGCATCGGAAATGCAGACACAAGTAAAGGATCGTCATGTATCCTATGGAGAAAGTATTGTCCCTCCCGCAAAACTTTTCTTTCTATTTCTTATCAACCTGTTGATGGCAGCGAACGTATTTGGCCAGGCAGGAGAGGTGGCTACAGGAAAAGTAGCCGATGAAAAAGGACAACCATTACCTGGCGTAAGCGTACAGGTAAAAGGTACGACAAAAGGCACGTCTACCGCGCCAGATGGTACTTTCAGCATTACAGTCCCTGAGAAAAACGCCGTACTCGTTTTCTCGTATGTTGGTTATAAGAGAACGGAAGCCCGTGCTACCAGCCAGCTGCAAATAAGGCTGGAAGCAGGAGAGAGCGCATTGAATGAAGTAGTGGTGGTAGGATATGGCACACAGAAGAAAGGAAATATCCTGGGTGCAGTTGCCACACTCGATGCTACTAACCTGATCGAGAAACCATTAGGCAGAGTAGAACAGGCGCTGATAGGCCAGATGCCAGGCGTACAGGTAAGACAGCAAACCGGCATGCCAGGCCAGGGACTTAGCATATTGGTGCGCGGTTCAGGCTCTATCACAGCAGGGTCCGAACCTTTGTATGTCATTGACGGTTTCCCGCTGGATGTAGTGAGCAACAACGGAAGCGGCGGTTTTAGCGGCAGCCCGCTGAATAACATCAATCCCAACGATATTGAAAGTGTACAGGTATTGAAAGATGCAGCAGCCGGCGCTATTTACGGCTCGCGTGCAGCCAACGGCGTTGTGATCATCACCACAAAAAGAGGCCGGTCCGGTAAAGCGAAGATCAACTTCAACGCCTACACAGGATTCAGTAAGATATCCAAAAAACTGGATGTGCTCAGCGCCGGCGAATGGGTAGCTATGGCTACAGAAGTCGCCAATACCAACTGGGTCAACTCCGGAACAGGAAGAACTGCAAGCCAGTCAAATGCAGAGCGCAGAGCTATCCTCGGACTGGCAAATGGCGTTTACAATACATCCTATATGCCTGACGAACGCTGGTCGCAACCCGGTCACCCGGGACTTACCTACCTCGACTGGCAGGATGAGATCTACAGAACAGCTCCTTTTGGTAACTACGAAGTCTCAGCCAGCGGTGGTACAGATAATGTACACTACTTCTTTTCCGGCAACCATCTGAGCCAGACAGGAACTGTAATAGGCTCTGAATACAAGAACTACGGAGCCCGCGCAAATATTGAAGCTAATGTTGGCAAACGTGTACGTGTAGGCATTAACATTGCCCCTACCTATTCAGAGAATAATGCTCCGGATGCAGAAGGTAAAGATAACCAGATCATGAAAGCTGCTCAGATGAGTCCCGTGGTAGAAGCCAATGCCGGCAACCTTACCGGCTCCGGCAATTATGCCACTTACACCTGGAGCAGCCCCAGGCTGATCAGCCCTGTAGCTTATCTCAACTCAGTAACCAGCCTTGTAAAAACTACCCGCCTGCTCAATTCCATGTTCGCAGAATATGAAGTGATACCAGGCCTGCGCATAAAATCTACCATCAACTTTGACAATGTAGACCAGTCTACCAAAAGATACATCCCCGATGGAGTAGTAGTGGGCGCTGCCACAGAACGCTTAACCAACCCCGGGAAGAATGCCTCCGGTTCTTATGGCGGATTTAAAAAACAGAACTTTGTCAACGAGAATACCATCAGCTATGACAGGGTGATTGCAAAAGATCATACCATCTCCGCTATTGGAGGTGTATCCTACAACTGGGTGCATAATGAAACCTACACTATCAACACTGCGGGCGGCTATGCCAATGGCACTATTGAAACACTGAACAATGCCATTCCCAACTCAGCAGGCGTAACAGTGACAGGCAACACCACAGAAAGCAATAACACACTGTTCTCTTACTTTGGCCGTTTACAATATGACTACAGGGGTAAATACCTGCTGTCCGCCACATTGAGAAGAGACGCTTCTTCCAGGTTCGGATCAGCCAACCGCTGGGGTACCTTCCCCTCTGCCTCAATAGGATGGCGTGTTTCGGAAGAACCTTTCCTCAAGGACGTGATCTTCATTGACGACCTGAAAGTAAGATTAAGCTGGGGTAAATCAGGTAACAATAACATAGGTAACTACAGCTCCATTCCCACACTTACCAGCTCCGGCTACAGCTTTGGCGGCAATACGCCGGTAGCGGCCAACGGACAGGTAGTAGCAGGTCTGGCCAACCCCTACCTGAAATGGGAAACGTCCAATACCTGGAATGCCGGTCTGGATGGTAGCTTCCTCAAAAATCGCATCAACATCACCATAGATGTTTACCGGAAAAAGAACACAGATCTCCTGTTAAACCTGCCGGTACTGGCGGCCAGTGGCTTCAGCACCAGCCTGCAGAACATAGGGTCAGTACAGAACCAGGGCCTGGAACTGGGACTGAATACCGTGACCCTTTCTAAGAAAGATTTCCAGTGGACCACCACCGCCAACATCGCCTTTAACAATAACAAGGTATTGTCCCTCGGACCAGACGGCGCTCCTATTGAAATATCTTCCGCCTACAGCGGCAGCAACGCTCCCTTCCTGCTGCAGATCGGGAAACCTATGTTCAGCTATTATGTTACCAGGACAGAAGGTATACTCACAGAAGCAGATATAGCAGATGAAAAGGTTGCTAAGCTGGCCAAACAGACCGTAGGTGATGCTAAGTACTACGACAAAGACAATAATGGCATCATCAACGCAAATGACCGTGTCATATACGGACAGCCTACGCCCAAATATACCTGGGGACTGAACAACAACTTCCGCTACAAAGACTTTGACCTCGGCATCCAGATCTACGGACAGCATGGCGGTTCTATTCTTTCCTACTTTGGTCGCGCTATTGACTTTTCAGGCAGCACCACCGCCAATGTGCTGGGTATCTGGCGTGACAGATGGACACCGGAAAATCAGAACTACAACGCACCCCGCGGCAAATTCGGTTCCTCTTATACTGTTCCCTATGTTACGTCTGACTGGGTATATTCATCTGATTTCTGGAGAATACAGAATATCACGCTGGGATATAACCTGAAAGGCATCTTGAAAACAAAAGCCATCAGCGGAGCAAGGATCACAGCTTCCCTGCAGAACTGGTTTAGCCACGATAAATACAAAGGCGGTGTGAACCCGGAAGCACAGAATACCAATACCAGCGGTAATTCCAGCTATGCCCTGCCGGGCGATTATGGCGCCGTGCCTTTAAGCAAAACCGCTACCGTTGGCTTAAACCTCACCTTTTAATTCTCTCTAAAGCGCTATCGAATGAAACTGCATATATTATTTTTAGCAATACTCACAGGGCTTGCTTCCTGCTCCAAACAACTGGATCAGCTGCCGCCTTCCAATACCACGACCGATAACTTTTATAATACAACCAACGATTTCATACAGGCGGTAAACGGCGCCTATACTAAACTCACCGCCTATCCCAGCCAGGCGCTGTGGCTGGGGGAGATGAGAAGCGATAACATCAGGGCTGTATCTGACGGTAACCGTGACTGGCAGGGCGTCAATGACTTCTCTCCAAATATTACCACAGTTACCTTTATCTCCCAGGCCTGGAGCAACAACTTCAACGGCATCTATAACGTCAACTCTGCATTAAATGCACTGGAAACAAAAGGAGACATCGTCACAGACACAACCCTGCGCGCCCGGTTAACAGGGGAATGCCATTTTTTACGGGCCTTCTACTACTTCCAGCTACTACGCCTCTATGGACAAGTCCCCTTATTAGACAAACCACTCACCGCTGCAGAAGTGGCCAATGTGCCCAGAAGCCCGGTAGCAGATGTATACACACTTATTATCAGCGATCTGGAATATGCAGCTGCCCACTTACCAGCCTCCTATACCGGGTCAGACATTGGCCGCGCCACTTCCGGAGCCGCAAAAGGCATACTGGGCCTCGTTTACCTGACCCGCTCCGGTCCAACATATGATATTAATGGCCCGGGACTGAACAGCAACGAATACGATAAAGCCCTGGCATTGTTCAATGAGATCATCAGCAGCAATACTTATTCATTCCTGCCGGATTACGCATCTATTTTCTCATACACCAACGAAAACAATGCAGAAGTGATCTTCGACATACAGTTCATGAGCAGTTCCAATGGCGCCAGTTTTCCCAGTCACCTGGTACCGGTAGCTTACTGGACCAGCCAGGGTATTTCCAATAGCTATGGTAACGGTTACGGAGCCAGTAACTTCAATATTGCTGACAACCTGAAAAAATCGTACGATGCCACAGGCAGCAGTGCTGTAGATGTCCGGAAGGCGTTTAATATTCAGCTGAGTTATTCCAACCCGTTTGTCAAAAAGTATATTGATTACTCCCGCCGTGGTACCAGTGGTACAGACTGGCCCATTAACTTCATCGTACTTCGCTATACAGATGTGCTGCTCATGAAGGCAGAATGTATACTGCATGGAGCGGCCGGTACACAGGCCGAAGTAGACGAGGTTGTCAACAAGGTCAGGGCAAGGGCCGGACTGACACCTGTAACAGGTGTTACTACAGATGTATTGCTGGAAGAGCGCCGCAAGGAATTTTTAGGAGAAGGACTGCGCTGGAATGACCTGGTAAGGTCAGGAAAAGCTGTTACAATTATGAACAACTGGATTGCTGCAGATGGTATCACTACTATCAATACAGTAACACCAGATTATATGATCTACCCCGTACCCAGCTCCGAGATAGCCGCCAAAGCGGGACTATACGAACAAAATAACGGCTATTATTAAAGGCTGCCAGAGATGGTCACATTCCTCTCTCGCTTAAATTTTAACCGTAGCCGGAGATAGTCAATTTCTCCTCTCTTTTTTAAAATTTCAGCCGGCCGCAGGCCAACATCTCCAGGCTCTCAAAAAAGGGTTTTGCCGAAGGCGAAACCCTTTTTTGAGAGCCAACTTCTTTGATCCATAATATTAATATTATATATTTGGTCAAGAATGAAATATCTATCCTTTTTAAAAGCCAATAAAAAACACCTGGGAGACCCGCAAGGGTTAAACGAAGACGAGATCACTGCTGTAGAACAGGCGTTTAATGTAAAGCTTCCCTTAGCCTACAAGGAATTCCTATCTGTTTTCGGTAAGAAAAGAGGACGCATTCTCCGCAATTACGGCAGTGAAGCCAGCTATCTTGCCCGTAACAAAGCAGACGCCCTGAAAGCCTTTAATAATGCAAAGGAAAAGGGATTTGCTATCACCGACAGCCAGCTGTTCTTCGGTGTATGGCAGGAACTGGCATTTTACTTTTTTGATTGCGCTGAAGGGAACGACGATCCTCCCGTATATGTATTCAATGATTCCGGTAAAATGGAACACTATAAAGATTCATTCTCTTTACTGATAAAAGACGAACTTGACGCTGTGCTGAAATTCGACAAGAAGCGCTAAAATGCGCAAAATATTGAAAATGAACTGTGTAAAGTAACTCCAGCTTTAGCAAACCACCCGCCCTCTCTCAAAAAATAGTAGCCTGCCAAAACTAAAATGTTATAATTGGCCGCTATTTTTTTTGTATTATTAGGCAATCGTCTTCCAAAACTAATTACCAATGCAATCCGAGAGTCACGTGTTATGGTGGAATGCGTTTAAACAGGGAGATTGGGATGCATTTACTGCCCTTTACGGCGAGTTTTACGAACTGTTGAACAATTACGGCCGCAAGTTCACGCAGGATGCAGATCTGATCCAGGATGTGGTACACGATCTGTTTGTCAGGTTATGGACTACACGTGCCAGGCTGGGAAACCCCGTTTCTGTGAAGAACTACCTGTATAAAGCATTACGCTCCACACTATTCCGGAAAATACAATCACTGTCAAAATTTGTAGAGCTGGATAATGAATCCGGCGAGGGAGACTTTAGCGTCAACTTTACTCCCGATCCTTCCCTCCGCCACGAAGAACTGGAACTGAGAAAACAGGTCATAGCACTGGTTAACACACTGCCTGCACGCCAGCAGGAAATCATATTCTTACGCTTTTACGAAGGAATGTCCTACGAAGAGATCTCTGCTATCATGGACATTAATATGAGCTCTACATATAAATTATTATATAAAGCGCTGGATAATCTTCAGAAAGTATCTGACAAACGCTTCTGGATGGTAATTATCATCCTTTTCTTTCTCTTCAGAAATTTTTCAAAAAAAATTCCGGTTCCTGAGGGATAATTTAGACCATGTAATGTCTAATAGGTGTAAACAGGGGATATAGTGATGATCAACGACCAATACTTACAATATACGCTGCAGGATTTCCTGAATGATGACGGCTTTATCAGGTGGATGTCAGGTAAAGAACAGGATACTGCTGCCGCGCAGTTCTGGAGTGAGTTTCCGTTATTATATCCTACTGTTGCAGATAATTATAATTATGCAGTAAGCGTAGTGCGCTCTTACCGGGCGCAGGAGTTCTGGGATAATAAAGATAGCAAAGCTCATCTGCTGGAAAGGATCACTGCCACTATACAGGAGCAGGAAAACCGTAAACCGGCCCGCTTATTCAGAATGAACGCCTGGATGAAAGCAGCGGCAATATTACTGCTGATCACCGTAGGCGGTTATTTCGTTGTAAGCAGGCTCATGAGCCCCGCACAGCAGGTAATAGCAACAGGTTATGGTGAAAAAAGGACCATTACATTACCTGATCAGTCTGTCGTAACACTGAATGCCGCATCTTCCATTACCTACAATACCACATGGAATGCTGAAACTCCAAGGGAAGTATGGGTGGAAGGAGAAGCCTTCTTTGATGTACAGCACCTGAACAGGGATACCACTCACATTACCCCCGGGCAAAAATTTATAGTACATAGTAACGGATTGGATATAGAAGTATTAGGAACCTCATTCAATGTCAGAAGTCGTCACGGAAAAACTAATGTCGGCCTTGTTACAGGTAAGATCAAAGTAGATTATAACGCAGGTGCAGCAGATAATAAGCATGCAGTTATTATGCTGCCGGGGGATTATATAGAATATGAAAGTAACAGATTATTACTGACCAGGAAACTGGATAAACCTGAAAAACTCAAACGTTGGACGCAGGTACCGTTAACGTTTACAGACGCCACTTTAGGAGAGATCATAGAAACCTTGCAGGACAACTACGGTTACGCTGTAAAGGTGAGTGAACAATCCATTAAAAAGCTAAAGATAGAAGGAGATATTAACGTAACGAACGTAGAAGAACTATTGACTGTAATTACCACGACGCTTAACGTGAAAATTGACCAGCCTGCAGAAAAACAACTGGTTATCACTTCAGGAAAATAAACAGCGGAAAAACGCGCGGAAAACTAGGACACGTAAAAAAAAACTATGAACATTTTGAACCAAAATCTCGTTTTGGGGCTGCTCTCCTGTGCCCTGTTGCCAGGTATTGCCTTGCCCGTCAGCGCACAGACGTCGCCGGTGTATGCCATGAGACAGTCTGAAAAGGTCCCTTCCAAACATGCATCAGCTACAGTGTCCCTTAAAGATGCTTTATTGAAACTGAAAAGGTTTCAGAATATCCGTATTGCCTACAAAGAAGGATTGCTGGATGGAAAGAACATCTCTGCAGATCTTCTCGAAAAAGTTGAGAACATGGAGGCAGAAGCCGCACTGAAACTCCTGCTGGCCGATTTCTCACTCACCTATATGCGAATCAACAGAACACAATATTCTATTTACATGCCTGGTGCTGCTACTACATTCCAGCAGAGCGCATTGATGGCAGATAAGCTCAAAGGTAAAATCACAGGGCCTGACGGAGCTCCCGTTCCGGGCGCTACCATTATGCTGAAAGGTAACCCCTCCATAGCTACCGTTGCTGACGGGGAAGGTCAGTTTGAGCTGAACCTGAAAGGCGCAACTGCTCCCTTAGTATTAGTGGTTAGCTCTATGGGCTTCGCCAAACAGGAAATATCAGTAACCGATCTGGGAGCTGCAGTAAGTGTAAAGCTGGCAGAATCCAATGAATCCCTGTCAGAAGTAGTAGTGACCGCGCTGGGTGTAAAGAAAGAGAAGAAAGCGCTGGTATATGCCGTAACAGAAGTAAAAGGAAGTGATTTCACACAGGCGCGTGAGGTGAACATTGCCAATGCACTGAGCGGCAAAATTGCAGGTGTGAACGCTACCAGCCTGGCAAGTGGCCCCGGCGGCTCCAGCCGTGTCATCATCCGTGGTAACAGCTCACTGGGCAGCGATAACCAGCCTTTATATGTAGTGAACGGCATGCCCATAGATAACACCACTCCAGGCGGTAGCCCCACCACTGGCGGCGGTGGCCAGAACGTAGACAGAGGCGACGGTATTGGCGGCATCAACCCTGACGATATTGAAACTATCAGCGTACTGAAAGGCGGTACCGCTGCTGCATTGTACGGCTCCCGCGCTGCCAACGGCGTTATCCTCATCACTACCAAGAAAGGCCGCGCCCGCAAAGGTATCGGCGTGGACTATAATACTACCATGACACTGGAAACACCAGCAGTAAAACCCGATTGGCAGTATGTATACGGTCAGGGCGACGGTGGCATGAAACCAACCTCACAGGACCAGGCAATTACCTGGGGCCGCCGCTCATGGGGCGCCAAAATGGATGGTACCGACTATATCGCATTTGATGGCAAAATGCACAAATACTCTCCCCAGAAAAATAATATAGACAACTTCTACCGTACAGGCTCCACTTTTACAAATACAGTGGCTTTCAACGGTGGCAGTGATGCAATTAATTTCCGCTTCTCGCTCTCCAATACCAACAGCAAAAGCATCGTTCCAAGTTCAAATTTCGACAAGAAAATCGCTAACCTGAACCTGAATGCTTTCCTGGGTAAGAAACTGAGCATTGAAGCTATAGCGCAATATAATGTTGAGAATGCAAGAAACCGCTCCAGTTCCGGGGATGCCACCGGCAACCCCAACTGGGGCGTATACATGATTGCCAACACAGTAGATATCCGCTCACTCGCTCCCGGCTATGACTCAACAGGCCGTGAAACACAGTGGAACGAAACAGCCTACGCATCTAACCCCTACTTCGTGGTGAACAGGTTCCGTAACAGGGATACCAAGAACCGCTTTATTGGTCAGGCAAGCGTAAGATACGATCTCCTGAAAAACCTCTACGTAAAAGGTACCGTCAGCCGTGACTTCTTCAACTATAACTACGTAGGCGTGATCCCCACAGGTACCGTATATACCACCGGTGCCGCGGGCGAATACAGCGAACTGAGGAACTCCGTAGCAGAAACCAACTCTATGCTGACTGCTACCTACAACACCAAATTTGCCGGCACTGTTGGCCTGAATGTATTTGGTGGTGTGAACGCACGCCGTTATCAGTCCAACCAGACTGCTATTGCCGGTACACAGTTCATCATTCCTTTCTTCTACAGCTATACTAACCTGACCACTACCACTACTACTCCTACAAGGAACAATGTAGCTACCAACTCTGTGTTCGGTTCAGTAGACCTTGATTATAAATCACTGGTATTCCTGACCTTCACCGGCCGCCAGGACTGGTTCTCTACATTGAGCCCAAAGAACAACCGTATCTTCTATCCTGCAGTAGGTACCAGCTTCATACTGTCTGATGCAGTATCTCTGCCAAACGTGGTCAGCTTTGCCAAAGTACGCGCTTCATGGGCACAGGTAGGCGGCGCCACTCCGGATCCATATATCCTGAACCAGACATACAGCATGGTACAGGGTGGACACCTGGGTCGCCCGGTACAACAGATCACACAGTCAAACGCAGTCAACCTGGTAACCAACTCTAACCTGAAACCATTAACCTCTACTACATATGAAGTAGGCGCAGAAGCACAGTTCTTCAATAACCGGCTGGGCTTTGATGTGACTTACTATAAGAAACAAACGACAGACGATATTGTAAGCACTGCCGTATCTACCGCATCCGGTTATAACAACGCATTGCTCAATGTTGGTAAACTGTCTAACAAGGGGATAGAAATACTGTTAACAGGTACTCCCATAAAAGGTAAAAACTTCACCTGGAATGTAAGCTATAACATGGCGCATAACACCAGCAAAGTAGAACAGCTGGCAGCTGGCCTGAACACCCTGCAGATGGCCACCAGCGTTGGTAGCTGGGCATTTGTTCACAACACAGTAGGCCAGCCCTATGGTATCATCAAAGGTTATACCACTGTGAAGAACGATAAAGGACAGACCGTATATAACAGCGCTACAGGTTATGAACAGAAAAGCGATCTGAAAGCACTCGGTAATGGCGTGCCCCCTTTAACTATGGGCCTCTCCAACACCTTCACTTACAAACGCCTCTCTCTCGATGTGCTGGTAGACGGGAAATTCGGTAACAAGGTATTCTCTGTAATGGACGTATATGCTACCCGCTTCGGCCTGCACAAGAAAACAATGGCAGGCAGGGAAAATGGCCTCACACTGACAGGTGTTGATCAGAATGGTAATGACTATACTAACACCATTCCGGTATCTAACCTCCGTCTCTACTACGATAACACAAAGAACTACACTGATCATTTCATGTATGACGGCAGCTTTGTAAAACTGCGTCAGGTAGTGTTCAGCTATCAGATACCTGTACAGAAACTGAAAGTGGTACAGAGTGCATCGCTTTCTTTCGTTGCACGTAACCTGTTAATTCTGTACAAGAAAACAGACAACTTCGATCCGGAATCAAGCTATACCAACAGCAATGCACAAGGCTTTGAAGCATTTGGTATTCCCCGTACAAGAAGTTTTGGCGCCAACCTGATGGTTAAATTCTAATCATCGTTTTTGCTGAAAAATTGATACTGTCTCAGTCTGGCCCGCAGGACCAGGCTCTTAATAAAAAGAAACTGAGACATTACCTGAAATTAAAACCACTAAGGATGAAAATGCGATTTAACTACCTGATATATACAGCAGTTGCAGCCATAATGGCTTTGCAGTCATGCGATAAAGGCTTCGAAGAACTGAACACCAACCCGGACGCTTCTCCCGTTGCCGAACCTGAATATGTATTCAGCAAAGCCTTGCTGGATGCCATGGGAAACAGCTATTTTGCTACCAATGCACTGGCCTGCGGCGGCTCCATGCAACACTTTGCTACCTACAAAGATGTACCCGGTATTGGTGATAAATACTACTTCCAGCAAGGTACTTACCCATACGATTATTTCACGACGGGGTACGTAACCGCCGTAAATGAGATCGCCACAACTATCAACGCACTGGATTCTACCGATGCGGCAGATGCCAATAAACTGGCCATCGCTAAGATCTTCCGTGTGTACATCATGCACCGCATCACAGACCTGTATGGAGATATCCCTTACACAGATGCCGTGAAAGGATATACCACCAACAACTTCACACCTAAATATGACTCACAGGCTTCCATTTACGCAGATATGCTGAATGACCTGGAAGTGTTTGCTGCAAAGCTCAACGCAGGTCGAGTTACTTTCGGGGCGGGCGACTTTATCTACAGCGGTGATGTGACGAAATGGAAGAAATTCGCCTATTCCCTGATGCTGCGCTTAGGCATGCGCCTTTCCAAAAGAGATGCTGCCACCGCAGAAGTTTGGGTAAAGAAAGCAATTGCAGGCGGCGTGATCACAGCCGATGCAGACATTGCTACCATGAAGTATTCAGACGGCTCGCAGACCATTAACCGTAACCCCGCAGCAGCAGCTTTGCTGTCCAGCGACTACGCAGTAGCAAACGGCAACAGCAACACAGAAGGCGGTAAGCTGGCACAGACATTCATCACTTCCCTGAAGAATAACAACGATCCCCGCCTGAATGTAATAGCCGTTGTATGGAATGGAGGCAAACCAGATACTTCCACCGCCTTGCAGAAAGGTATGCCCAACGGCCTGCTCACAAAACCGGCAGATTTTGTTACTTACTCAGAGCCTAACCCGGCCACCATATTACAGTACGACGCACCTTATATCCTGATGAGCGCCGCCGAAACCAACCTGCTGCTGGCAGAAGCATCTGTAAGAGGATGGTACGAAGGAAATGCTGCTGACGCTTTCTCTGCCGCCATCGGCGCTTCCATGCGTAACTGGGCATTGTTCGGGGACGCTGGCGTGATTGCCAGCACAAGGATCGCACAATACCAGGCGGCACATCAGCTAACAGGAACGACAGACGAAAAACTGGCCATGATAGGCGCAGAAAAATGGGTGTCCCTTTTCATCGATGAGCAGGAAATATATGCCGACTGGCGCCGTACAGGCTACCCGCAACTGACTCCAGTAAATATTCCCGGCAACATTACCGGAGGTACTATTCCCCGCCGGTTGCTGTATCCGCCATCTGAAGAAAGCGTGAACAGCGCAAGCCTGGCAGAAGCTATCACCCGCCAGGGAGCCAACCTGATGACAACCCACATCTGGTGGGATAAACAATAAGAAGATTTTACCGGGACCGGTGAACAACCGGTCCCTTTTACCTGTTCTCATCATAACAAACTTTCTGAAATCATGCAAAACCAAAGGAGATCCGTATTAAAGAAAATGGTAGCCGCTATTGCCGGCATCACTGGTATAAATGCCGTAGCTAAAGCTGCAGGTTCCTCACTCCCTGAGTCAACTCCCCAGGGAGAGGTGGTATACGAGCAGGAAGTACCTTTATTTTCCAGTTTCCGGGTGCATGGCAACATGGTGTTCATTGCCGGTATCGGCGCTCACTTTGAAGGAGATATCAAGGCGCATACAGACCATGTACTGAAAGAAATGGAAAAACAGCTGATCAAAGCCGGTTCTTCCATGAAGAAAGTGCTGAAAGTAAGCGTGTTCCTGCACGATCTGAATGACTACAAAGCAATGAATGAGGTGTATAAAGGCCGTTTCGGCAGTAATCCGCCGGTACGTACCACAGTAGCTGTGTATGGAGGAGTGCCCGGCGATTCTCTCGTAGAGATGGATTGCATTGCTACCCTGTAGTGAATCATTTCTTTTACCTTTTTTCTTTTTACATATGAACCGTAGAGACTTGTTGAAAAATATGTCTGCATTGCCCGTACTCGGGGCATTTGCAGGCACTGCTAAGCTATTGCCCATTACAGAAGAAGCTGAAGGAACAGCAGGCGCAAAAGACTATTTTAAAGACCTTGGCATCCGCACTTTTATCAATGCCGCCGGTACATATACATTCATGACAGGCTCCCTGATGAGGCCTGAAGTGATGACCGCCATCAACTACGCTTCCAAAGAGTATGTATTACTGGATGAACTCCAGGATAAAGTAGGAGAGCGTATTGCACAGCTGCTGAAATGTGAATATGCTACCGTTACCTCCGGGGCGGCAGCCGCAATGACGCTCGGCGCCGCAGGCGTAATTACCGGTATGGACGAAAAGAAAGTAGCGGCATTGCCCTTCCTGGAAGGAACAGGTATGAAGTCAGAAGTGATCATGCAGAAAGCGCATGAAATCGCTTATGCACATGCCATGCAGAATGTCGGACTGAAGATCATATACATAGAGACCCGCGAAGAACTGGAAAAAGCTATCTCAGACAAAACCGCATTGATGTACTTCCTCAACGCCAATAACTTTGACGGTAAGATACAGGTGGAAGAATTTCTGCAGATAGCGCAGAAACATAATATCCCCACAATGATAGATTGTGCTGCGGACGTTCCCCCGGTAGAAAACCTCTGGAAATACACCGGCATGGGATATGACCTGGTTTGTTTTTCAGGAGGTAAAGGCATCCGCGGTCCGCAGAGCGCAGGATTGCTGCTGGGCCGGAAAAAATATATACAGGCAGCACGATTGAGCGCGCCCCCCCGCGGCAATACCATTGGCAGAGGCCTTAAAGTAAACAAAGAAGAAGTGCTTGGCATGCTCGTGGCACTGGAAACCTACCTGGCCACAGATCATGCAAAAGAATGGAAAATGTGGGAGACACAGATTAAACTGATCAGTGATGCAGTGACCTCTGTACCCGGCATAACAACTTCTGTACATGTGCCTCCCGTAGCCAATCATATTCCTACGCTGCACATTACCTGGGACCCCGCAAAGGTACCGGCAACAGCAGCACAGATACGGGAAACGCTTCGCAAAGGCAATCCCTCAATAGAAGTGGCAGACGGCGCCAACCAGCATACCTTCAACGTAACTACATGGATGCTGGTACCCGGACAGGAAAAGATAGTAGCCGCACAGTTGAAAAAAGTATTTTCAGAAACGCATGGTTGATAAATGGCGTGTTTAGTCACCCGCAGGGATCAAAGGGCTGGTGTTATGGATGAAACTACCAGCCCGCCCTGTCTTATTTAATTACAGAAGCAAGGCATACCCCTCCCACCAGCAAATGGGAGACATGGTAGCGCATGATATCATGTTATCTCGCCTTTCCCGCCTCCTGGCGGGAGGGTGTGCCTGCATATTACAGGTCTCAATTTAAAAGTAAAGGAAATGAGGGGAGCTATTACACATTGGATACTCTTTGTATCCGCACATCTTATTTTCACCTATGCACATGCACAACAATACAGCATACTGATCAAGGGAGGTCATGTGATTGACCCCCGCAACAGGATAGATGCCGTAATGGATATTGCTGTGACTGGTGACAGCATTGTAAAAGTAGCAGCGCATATTGACCCTGCTACAGCAAAAACAGTTATCGATGCCAAAGACCTGTACGTAACACCAGGTCTTATTGATCTTCATACACACAACTTCGCAGGCACCACGCCCAACCGCTATCTGAACAACAGCTATGACGCCGTAGCGCCGGATGGATTTACCTTCCGTTGCGGTGTTACCACCGTCGTGGATGCCGGCAGCTCCGGCTGGAAGAATTTCGAGATATTTTTAGATCAGACCATCCGGCATTCAAAAACAAGAGTGCTTGCATTCGTTAATATAGTAGGCGGCGGTATGCGCGGCGGACCATTTGAACAGGACCTGACAGACATGGATGCAAAGATGACCGCATTAACCATCCGTAAGTTCAGGCAATGGATAGTAGGCGTTAAAGTAGCCCACTATGAAGGCGCGGAATGGGCGCCGGTAGATCGGGCAGTGGAAGCGGGCAAAGCTACCGGTACCCCTGTCATGATAGATTTCGGAGGTAGTAACCCTCCTCTATCCATCGAAGAACTGTTCATGAAACACCTGCGCCCCGGCGATATCTTCACCCATGTATACGCCAAAGTGAAAGGCCGTCAATCCATCGTGGACGACAACGGCAACCTGCAGCCATTTATGTGGGAAGCCCGTAAAAAAGGAATACTCTTCGATGTAGGGCACGGCGGTACCAGCTTCAGTTACACGCAGGCATTGCCCGCCATCAAAGCTGGCTTCTTCCCCAATACCATCAGCACCGATATCCACACCGGCAGCATGAACGGGGCCATGAAAGACATGCTCAACGTAATGTCAAAATTCCTCAACCTGGGCATGCCTTTACCAGAGCTGATAAAGGCCACTACCTCCGCCGCGGCAGATGCTATTCATCATCCGGAACTGGGAAGCCTGTCAGTGAACAACGTGGCAGATATCGCCATTCTACGGGTAGATAAAGGTAAATTTGGTTTTACGGATGGAAAGAGCAGACAGGAAGGTACCCGGCGGTTAACATGTGAACTGACCATCCGCGCCGGCAAAGTAGTGTACGATCTGAACGGACTTGCCAACGAGGATATTCACTGACACATCCACTTCAATGTCTCAGTTTAGCCGCCTACGACAGCTAAACCCTTCCGGAATCCATTTCAAACATAACGACAACAATATGAAACTGCTTTATCTCCTCCCACTAACCACCCTCTTATGGACAACATACGCCAACGCGCAAACCATTCCCAAAGAGGAGCTGACCTTTCTCACATCAGCATGGAAAGGAGAACGCTTTCCTGACGGGAGACCCAGAATACCGGACGCAGTGATTGATCAGGCCCGCACCGTAAGCCTGGACGATGTATGGACCATCCTGGAAGGAGAGGGGTATCATTGCCAGTTTGAAGGTGGATGGAAAATGATCCATGCCGACAAACCCATTGCCGGCCGTGCCGTTACAGCCATGTTCATCCCTTCCCGCCCTGATGTGGAACAGGCCATGAAGGAAAGAGGTATACAAAAAGGATTTAAAGGGAACAGCAATTCCTGGCCTATTCAGCAACTATCCAAAGGAGATGTATATGTCGCTGATGGCTTCGGAAAGATTGCCGACGGTACCCTGATAGGTTCCACACTGGGAAATGCGATCTATGCCCGCTCCGGTAATGGAGTGGTCTTCAACGCCGCTGCCCGTGACCTGGAAGGACTGAAGGAAATAGAAGGCTTTAATGCCCTGGTAAGAGACTGGGACCCCTCCTTCCTGAAGAACGTGATGTTATCCGGCCTGAATGTGCCTGTACGGATTGGCCGTGCAGTAGTACTGCCCGGCGACCTCGTACTGACTTCCAGCGAAGGAGTGATCTTTGTCCCCGCCCACCTGGCAGAGAAAGTGATCGGCATTGCAGCATTTATCCAGGTAAAAGACCAGTTCGGATTTGAAATGCTGAAAGCCGGCAGGTATACACCCGGCGAGATCGATAATAACTGGACTGACGCTATCCGGGAAGCATTCCTGGAATGGCAGCATAAACAGCCCGGTAAAAGGCCAATGACACGCCAGGAGCTGGATAAAATGCTGGAAAAAAGAACATGGTAAATACCTCTGCCTTTTCAAATTCAGCCGGCCTCTCTGCGCACCGCAGAAAATAAACCGGTAAAAACATTCAATTTTTAAATTCCCTTTATGAGCACATTCCTCCCCGCCGCCGGGCCCTTTATAATAGCTTTCTGGATCATCCTCGCTATCCTCTTTTCAAGAAGCCCGCAAACCCGCGGTTTCGTTTACACGTTAATGATCTTTGCAGCAGTCACTACCGCCATGTATTATCCGCAGTACTTCCTGCGCATAGGAGGCTTTGACCTTTCAAATCTCATTACTCCCCTGATACAGATCATCATGTTTGGCATGGGTACCGCCATGAGTATACGTGACTTTTATGGTGTGATCAAAATGCCCATGGGCGTATTTACAGGGATAATATGTCATTTCACGATCATGCCACTGGTAGGCTGGGGACTGGCGCATTTTTTCAACTTCCCTGCTGAAATAGCCGCCGGAGTGATACTGATCGGTACTGTTCCCTGTGGAATGGCTTCCAATGTGATCTCTTACCTGGCAAAAGCTAACCTGGCATTATCTGTTACGCTGACAGCCGTATCCACCATGATGGCGCCCTTCGTAACTCCTTTCCTGATGCGCTGGCTGGCCGGTAGCTATGTGGAGATCAGTATTACCACTATGATGTGGCATATCGTTGAGATCGTGATCATTCCCGTAGCGGCAGGATTGGTTTTCAATCATTTCCTGAGCGGTAAACTGAAATGGCTGGATAATATCATGCCGAAGATCTCCATGGCCGGCATTGCTTTTATCATCGTGATCATTACTGCCCATGGAAGGGATAGCCTGCTGGAAGTAGGAGGATTGCTGATATTATCTACCCTGATCCATAACCTGTCCGGTTACGGACTGGGATATTGGCTATGCCGTTTAATGAGGATGAAGGAACAGGACTGCCGGACCATAGCCATTGAAGTAGGTATGCAGAACGGCGGACTGGCAACCGCTATCGCCAAAAGCATGGGGAAAATAGCTACTATAGGCCTGGCGCCTGCCGTATTTGGGCCCCTCATGAACGTTACCGGCTCCCTGCTGGCTTCATGGTGGCACCGGCATCCGCCAAAAGAGAAAGCCGTATCGCTTGAAACGACACGGCTTTAGTTTATCACGTATAATGTTGCAGTAACTGCTCTGCACATTAAGAGGTGGAATAATAAATAAAGACAAACGGGGAACTTGATGGGTATCAAGATAGAAACAAAATGTGAAAAAACTATTCTTTTGGGGTAATTTTTTGCAATTTTTTTTGAGCGATAGGGAAGCTTTGCCTCATAAATTGTATTTTGTTATATAAAACCACGTATATGAACAATCCTAAACATCGCAGGGAATTTCTCAGGCAAATGGCGCTATATACAATGGGAGCGGGCTTATTGCCCTCTGTATTGAGCGCATGCAACACCGGTTCTTCTACAAAAGAAAGTAAAGATAGTACCTCAACAGGGCAGACGCCGGCAGCCAGCGGTGCCAAAGAACTGTTCTTTAAGATCTCTCTGGCAGAATGGTCCTTTCACCAGGCCCTGTTTTCCGGTAAGCTGAATCACCTGGATTTCCCCGTGAAAGCCAAAACCGATTTCGGCATTGAAGCGGTAGAATATGTAAACCAGTTCTTTAAGGATAAGGCGAAAGACAAAGCCTACCTGGCAGATCTCAAAAAGCGTTGCAGCGACAACGGAGTTCGCAGTGTACTGATCATGTGTGACGGGGAAGGAGAGATGGGAGACCAGGACGCAAAGAAAAGACTGCAGGCAGTAGAGAACCATTATAAATGGGTAGAAGCTGCCGAATTCCTGGGTTGCCATGCCATCCGTGTAAACGCCGCCGGAGAAGGAAAACCTGAAGATGTGGCAAAAGCTGTGGAAGAATCCCTGGCCAAACTGTCTGATTTTGCCAGCACACATAATATCAACGTCATCGTGGAAAATCACGGCGGCTCCTCTTCCAACGGAAAATGGCTTGCTGCTGTCATGAAAAACGTAAATAAACCGAACTGCGGCACCTTACCGGACTTCGGCAACTTCTGCCTGAACCGCACCAAACCGGAAGCTAATACCCCCGAAGCATGGGCTAAAACCAAATGCCTGGAAGAATATGACCGCTATCAGGGTGTTACAGAATTAATGCCTTATGCCAAAGGTGTAAGCGCTAAAACCCACGATTTTGACGCCAACGGTAACTGTGTCGAAACTGACTATGCCCGGATACTCAAAATTGTAAAAGACGCCAATTATACCGGTCACATAGGTATCGAATACGAAGGTTCCAAACTGTCTGAAGAAGAAGGGATCCGGAAAACACTGGAGCTCCTGAAAAGAGTAGGAGCGGAACTGAGCTGATTATATTACTAAAAGGGGGCGATAGTCCCCTTTTTCATTAGCTTACTGTCAAAACCTCAATCAGTGGATCTGCATTCCGGGTACCCTTATTCATTGGTCAGATATGGTTTGCCGTACAATTACCCACGGCTGGATAAAGATATACGGACGGATGTGATCATTATGGGAGGTGGTATCTCCGGCGCATTATCTGCCTATCACCTTGCCCAGGCAGGTATAGAGACTGTCGTGGTGGATGCAAGGACTATTGGATTGGGAAGTACAGGCGCCAGCACATCCCTGCTGCAGTATGAGATCGATGTACCGCTTAGCAGACTTTCAGAAAAGATAGGAGAACGGAACGCTGCAACAGCATACACCCTTTCTTACGAATCTGTTGCAGCATTACAACAGATCTGTAAGAAAATAAAGGCCCCGTATTTTGACCGCCGTGGTAGTCTTTACCTGGCCTCCTATAAAAAAGATCTTGAACTGATAAAACAGGAATATAAAGCGCGCAAAACACTGGGCTTTGACGTGAAATACTGGGATGCAGAAGAAATAGCAGATAAAATGGGATTTGCCGCACCCGGTGGCATCTTCTCAAATATGGCTGCACAAACAGATGCATACATGCTAACGCATTGCCTGCACCAGTATAATACCCGCAAAGGAGTAAGTATTTATGACAGGACAACAGTAACAGATATCATTCATCAGAAAAATGGAGTTACCTTAAAAACAACAGCCGGATACAATATAAAAGCTAAATACCTGGTCGTAGCTACAGGATACGAGGCAGCACGGTACATCAAAGAACCTCTGATAGAATTACGTTCTACCTATGCCGTAGCAAGTGAATATATACCGGGAGAAGAATATTGGTATAAAAACTGCCTGATGTGGGAAACAAAAGATCCCTATCTCTACATGCGCCCCACCAAAGATCACCGTATCCTCATAGGCGGCAGGGATGAGAAATTCTATAATCCTGCCCGCCGCGACAGGCTCATTAACAGTAAAGCTAAAAGCCTGACAGAAGACTTCCACAAAAAATTTCCGCATCTTACTTTCATCCCCGAACTCCGGTGGACAGGCGTATTCATCACAACCAAAGACGGATTGCCTTTTATAGGAGAGTATAAAGCAATGCCCCGCACATTGTTTGCACTGGGCTTTGGAGGTAACGGAATTACCTTCAGCCAGATAGCTGGCATGATGATAACAGACATCATTAAAGGAAAGAATAACCCCTTCACAAAACTATTCTCATTCAACCGGAAACTTAATTAGTGTTCATTTTGTTCATTCCATTTTCCCCCATCTTCTAATCCCAAAACCTCATTATTTTGCACACGAATACCAAACACCATTGTGCAGTTAACCACCATTAAAGAATGCAATATGAAAAATATGGATCGCTGTCAATCTCTGGCGGTTCACTTGAATTCGAGTTTGTCAGTGAAGGCCCAAAAGGTAATATTCCCAAAATTGTCCAGTTTATGGAAACCAACGACCCTCTCGTTTATAATCTGGCGTTTGGTAATTTATTACCTGATGGAAGTGTCGATGATCATATAAAGAATAACAACAAAGACAGAAATAAAATCCTGGCAACTGTTGCCGCTATCATTTATGAGTTTACTGCGAGATGTCCTGGTAAATTAGTCTTTTTTACCGGTAGCACTCCTGAAAGAACAAGGTTATATAGAATGGCTTTGACAATTAATCTGGAAGAATTGAAGAAAGATTTTGAAGTATATGGAATAGATGCTACCAAAGGAGCTCTCACAGAACCTTTTATGAAAGGGAAGGAGTATTCAGGATTTCTTATTAAACGAAAATTTAATTAATTTTATGATTATGAAAGCTAAGAAAAAATTAAAAGGAGCCGCTGCGTTTGGCATAAAACTGAAAAGGGATAAATCTCTTGACAAATTTTCAGGGCAGGTATTGTTCCCTGAAAAGTTAAAGCTAGCTAATGAAATGCTTTCTAACCTGAAATGGAAACCTGCATAATAGCCGGTTCTGTATATTATAAACAAAAGCGCCCTTGTTTAACAAGGGCGCTTTTGTTTATAATATGATCTCATTCCTAAAATTCCTCAACTATTTTATCCTCTTCACCTTATAAACAAACTTCGCCTTCTTCTTAATTAATGTTCATTTTGTTCATTCCATTCTGCTTGATATTTGAACTCTAAATGAGAAGTATTTTGCAGATAGATTATGAAACCCAACAGATACCATTGTGTTGTTAACCGACCGGGAGAGTCGTATGTTTTCTATAGTACGGGGCCCAAAGGAAAGATCAGAAAGCTGATAGATTATGAGTTAGTGGAAGGGGATGTTGAAGGAATACCACGTTTTAATCTCAGCTTCAGTGACTGGGATTATGACACACAAACAGCTTCTGATATGGCAGTCTCAAATAATGGAGACCGGGATAAGGTATTGGCAACGATAGCTTATACTATTGTAGACTTTACCCGTAAAGAAAAAGATCGTGTTATTATCATTGAAGGAAGTACGCCATCAAGGACCCGTTTATATCAGATGGCAATTAATGCACATTATGATGAGGTGAGCAGTTTGTTTTTTATACAGGGAAGAATTGCAGATGAATGGGAAACATTCAATACTGATAAAAACTATGAAGCTTTTTCAATCATAAGAAAGTAAATATGAGTTTATATGGCAAACAGAAATTTAATCAGGAATAAAAAGGCATCAAAGGAAATAGAAGATAATGACGGGCGTGATCCACGGTATTTCACTGTAGACCCCAATTTTATTCCTCCGCCCAAGACTGAAGCTCAGATTCAGCATTTGGAGAGGGTGCGGGAATCTTTAAAGAAATATGGGATTCCTAAAGATTTTATTACAATCCTTAAAAATAGAAAATGATTAAGAAAGAATTAAAAGGAGCCGCTGTATTTGGGATAGTGTCAACTAAAAGAAAATAAACAATTCAATATGACAAAGGCAACAGCATTAAAGTATCCAGGGCATTGCAGAAAATTCATAAAAAAGAACCTTTATGATCCAAGGTATTTTACAATGGATCCTACCTTACCTGATTCTTTTCATGGACCTGGACTTTCTCCCAAAGCTGAAAGAATGCGGCAAAGGCTTATAAAAGATGGTATAATAAAAGTATAAACAAAAGCGCCCTTGTTCAAAAAGGGCGCTTTGAGACTGTAAAATGAACTGTGTCAAAGGTTAAAATAATTTCCTGACCTTTAACACAAGTTTCTTTTTATGAGCAAGAATGATCAATTTGATTACGACGGCCTCAAGAAAAAGGCCTTAGAACAGTTTCGCTCAGGTAAGTCTCTATTTGGTAAGGATGGAGCCTTTGCTCCCCTGCTAAAGGAGTTCCTGGAAGCGGCCATGGAAGGCGAGCTGGATGAGCATTTAGACGATACCCAGCGCGAAGATGGTAACCGTAAAAATGGGTACACACCCAAACGGCTTAAGACAGCAGACGGTACCATTAATATAGAAACACCACGTGATCGGTCTTCTACATTCGATCCGCAAATTGTCAAAAAGCGGGAAACAATCCTTGCAGAAAGTCTTGAACATAAAATTATTGGCATGTATGGGCATGGAATGAGCTTCCGCGATATTTCCGCCCATATCAAAGACATGTATGATACTGACATATCAGCCGGTACTCTTTCTGCTATTACAGACAAGGTTATTCCCCTTGTAAAAGAATGGCAGAACAGGCCCTTAGAGGCTATCTACTGTATTGTTTGGCTGGATGCTATGTTCTACAAGGTAAAAGAGGATGGGCACGTGAGAAGCCGCTGCGTTTACAATATTTTAGGGATAAATACTGAAGGACGCAAAGATCTGCTAGGCATGTATGTTTCCG
>NZ_WRXN01000056.1 GCF_009758205.1 Chitinophaga tropicalis | reverse complement strand
TGGGGCTCCTCGTTTAGTTCCGGAATTTCTTTTGCCTATCCATCATTTACTCCGAATATAACATTGCCTTATACCTCTTCTTTCATCAGTTTTGTGGCAAAAGTAGGATCGGAGACGAAAGGGCTGTCGAAGCACCTTTCTTTTACGGGCTATATAGCCAAACAGAAAATCGCTGACAAAGATAAACGCCTGGCATTACCAGCTTATGGCTATCTGAATTATCAGAAAGCTAACGGTAATGACGCGGCGCTGCTGGATTTTAACAGGGAGAAGGAAATACCATACCGTGAAACACCGGCAGTTCCCAATATTGCCATTCCTTCCTATACGTATGACGTGTTTTCTATGTCAGGAGAAGGTACCGGTGGTGTTTTTCGTGCCTATAGAGGAGATATTGGGTATATATATGACCATAGTATACGGACGCGCGATAATTCAGACCGGTTAGGTGGAGAATTGGGTTTTGGAGACCTTGTCCATGTAGGTGTAGACCTGAATGTGAATCGCTCTTATACAGAAACAGG
>NZ_WRXN01000006.1 GCF_009758205.1 Chitinophaga tropicalis | reverse complement strand
ATGTTTTGCCTCTTGCCATACTTCCTATAACACAATAAGCATCATATGGTTAACAAAAAGGCGCCTTTTATCTAAAAAAATGTATAAAAAGCTGAAGCCGTCCCAAATTACTTTTGAGACGGCTTCTTTTAATATTAATAATTGCGGATTACACCAAGGTCATAAGGAATATTGCCATATTCCCCATAGTTACCATTTACTACTCCCTGGATCAGCAGTTGGCAACGGTCAATGTTATCTATCTCCATTTTCTCATCTATGCCGGAACGTAAAGCCTCAATATGAGAAACCTGGTCTGTCCAGACCTCAGACAGAAAACTCAGGTTATCCCTCGAGGCCCATTTCTCGGCAACTTTTGTCCAGGTCCCGCCCAGGCTGCTGGCTGTCCATAACTCCTGGTACCGGTTGATGTCCTCTACAATCATGTAATATTTTCCATCTGCTTTGTTCCTGTAAACATGAGGCGCTTCAAAAGTGCTGGTGGCAACCACCGCAGGAGCTTCCCAGCTGTAAGGGAAGTTGGCTACGGTTGTTCTCCGCCTTTTAATGGTACGTGAACCATCCTGGGCAGAATAAAAACAATACACATAAGTACCGTCAGATATACACCAGAAGTCTATTCCATCGTTAAATCCCATGCTTCTTACAGGCGTCCATAAGGAAGGATTACCTACATCTGTCGATGTTGAGAATGAGGCTCCCTGCCCGCTCTGGTAGATCAGGAACCATTTGCCTTTTACCGGGAACCAGAAGACCTGCGGTGCACAGAAATAGGACCCTGCATTTAAGGCGCTCATGAAGGTGCGGTTGGCCGTTTTCAGGTTGGCAATGGAAGTAGCAGAGGCGTACCCCATGCGCCAGAGGCCACCGGTACCTTTGTCACGACCGGTATAAAAAAGATGGTATTTGCCGCCTGAGTAGATGATAGAAGGATCTTTTACCGCCAGGTCATCAAATGCTCCTGCCGGCCCATCCAGGAAGCACCTGGCTTCTGCATACCATCTTGGAGTCGGGTTTGCATCAGCAGTCACAACAGCGCTTAATTCTGTGGTGACAGACAATGAATCTTCCACCTGCTTTTTTGCACAGCAGGTGAATAGTGCTAGCAGTATAACCGCTACACTTACGTATTTTAACTGTTGCATAGCTTTATGATCAGGGGTTTGACACTAATGTTGTTATGCTGGATGCGGGCAGGTTAATACCAAAGCTGCCATTTGAGACACTCAAGGTACTTGATGTCAGGTTTGATGAGCTTGTAGTTACATAGCGATTGAAACCTGTAACTGTTACTCCGCTGATAGTAAATGGCTGATAGGTTATTTCAGCGTTTGTATTAATAGCAACAATGACAATTTTTGACCCGCTCTTATAAGCTGTGGTGTATACACCAGTGGTTGGATTGGCCGGACAGGCTATTTTGGTATACCCCGGGCGAATATATCTTGCAAAATGGGTCATAACATAGCCCAGTTTGGTGATATTACTGTTTTCATCTATTGGTCCGTAAAACCGGCGTATATACCACCACACGTACGCCGCCCATCCGGCATTCATACAATCGTGGATCTCTTTGGCGGCTGCCATGGCATTATTCCAGTCATTGCCACTGATAGAAGAATTGGTATAATGTTCCGTCATCCATACTGATTTACCAATGTTGCCTAAGTTATAGGGCGTTTTACCATAAATATGTCCGCTTACAAATAGTGTCTTTGATTTTGCGGTGGCATTGCCCAGGTATGTGTTTATGAAAGTCTGGTCCATATTAAATGGCTCCGGCGCCATTATGGGAGCGCCGCAATTATCGCCCTGGGCAGCTACAAAATTGGCGATCTCCGCCGCTGTGGCATGCATCCATCCTGAGGCGGAATAATTGGGTTCATTCCAGGGAGAGAGGGCATATACGCCGCCTACTGCTGTTGTATAAGCTTTCAGGTGAGCGGCATAATTTGCCCATGAAGATGATTTCAGGTAAAGTCCGTCCATCATCGACGCCGGGGCGTTCCAGGCGGTAGCAATTACTGTGGCACCATAACTTTTGGCTGCATCGATAGTAGGTTTTTCAGCTGCAAACTGGCTGCTGCTGGTGGGGACCATTACCCGCAGGATGCTCAGGCCAATTCCACTGGTAGTGGAAAAAGCTTTGGTCCTCTGATCAGTTGTCAGGTCACCTATCCATAAAGGAATACTCATACCGCCAAACCCCCGGATAGTTTGTTGTACGGTAGCAGCATCAATTGTAGCTGTTGCCAGTATGGCTGCTTCGGAGGAAGCATCGCCTCTCTGACCATTTGGGGTAATTTCTTCTGAAGCCTGGTCTTTGGAGCAGGAAGAAACAATTAAGCTAAGGGAAAGGCATGACATTCCCAGTGCCCTGAGAAGGAGGTTTGTTTTCATAGTTAATTTGTTTTCTGTTATTGTTTGATTTTGAGGTGATAATTTCACACGTGGAAATAACGCGACAGCGAATGTAATACGACTTTCAGGGGAACTGTGGTTGATTTCTCTAAAAAAATAGCACAAATGTTTAAAATGAACGAACATTCGTTTATATTTGCATCCAATTATGAGAAGTAAAGACGAAAATAAAGAGTTGGTTATACGCGAAAAAGCGATTGAGATGATTGTAAATGAAGGCTTTGATGGCTTAAGTATGCAAAAACTCGCAAAAGAAGCTAATATTTCGGCCTCAACAATCTATATATATTTCCAGAGCAGGGAAGACCTTCTGAATAAGCTTTTTATAGAGGTGCAGGAGAAGTTTGAAAAAGATGCGCTGAAAAATTTTGATCCTAAAATGGATTTTGAAAGCGGATTATGGCTGCAATGGAAGAACCGTTACAATAATATCAGTAAAAATCCACTGGAGTTTCAGTTCCATGAGCAGTTCCGTAATTCTCCGCTTATCAGGCATAAGGACATTAAACCTACTGCTTTCAAAGAATTAATGAATGAATTTGTACGGAACGCTGTTAAAAAAGGAGAATTGGTGAATATTCCCATTGTGCATTACTGGGCTATTGCTTTCGGGCCTTTCTATACCCTTGTAAAGTTTCACGTTGAGCAGGCCTCTATGGCGGGAACGCCCTTTACATTAAAAGAACAATCATTGAAACAAACCTTCAATCTTGTTATGAAGGCATTGAGACCTTAAAAATTTTTTCTCATTAAAACGAACGAACATTCGTTTATTAAACCAATATAACTATGACTATTAATCACCTGAATTTAATTGTTACTGATGTAACCCGTAATGTCAATTTCTTTGAAACCTATTTCAATTTTAAATGTGAAGCTGTAAAAGGAGATAATGTGCTTGCAGTTTTAAAGAACACCGGAGACTTTACGCTTGTTCTAATGAAGGGAGAAGAGGCTTCCTACCCTAAAGACTTCCATATCGGGTTTATGGTTGACAGTGAGGAAGAAGTGGAAGCCATTCATAAAAAATTGCTGGACGGACAGATCAATATTACCAGGGCTCCTGGAAAAATAAGGAACAGTTTTGGATTTTATTTTTATTTTGACAACCTGTTTATTGAGGTTGGGCATTATTTAAATTAAAAATATGGTACAGCAATTTGAGAAAACCCTTATCATAAACGCTTCTCCCAGTACCGTATGGAACGCATTAACAGATCCCCATCTGCTCAGACAGTGGATGGGGGACCCTGAAATGAAGATAGAGGTCATTACCGACTGGAAAGCAGGAGGTCCTATTGTCATAAAAGGTTTTCACCATGTGGTATTTGAGAATAAGGGCACAGTCCTGCAATTTATACCCAATCATCTCCTTAAATACGATTATTTAAGTTCGTTGTCACGATTGCCGGACACACCGGAGAATCGTACTATCCTTGAATTTATACTGACTCCTGCTGTTGATCAGACAACTCTTTCACTGACCATCAGCAATTTTCCTACTGACTCAATATTTAAACATATAAATCTTTACTGGCGGTCAACAATAGAAATACTGAAAAAATTTATTGAGCGATAAATATGCTGACCGGCCGGGTATGTTATTTTCATCGCAGTTTGTTGTTAAATTACAACCATGAAAATAAAAGCAATTATCACCGGAGCAACAGGCATGGTTGGTGAAGGCGTTCTGCTTGAATGCCTGGGCCATCCTGATGTAGAACAGGTACTTGTTATCAACAGGAAGGCCGGCGGCATCTCTCATCCTAAACTCCGGGAGATCATTCATACGGACTTTTTCAACCTCTCTCTTATTGAACAACAACTAATGGGGTATAACGCCTGCTTTTTCTGCCTTGGCATCTCCTCTGTTGGCGTGAGCAAGGAAGAATATAAACACATTACCTACGATCTTACCATGCATGTGGGGCAGTTGCTGGCAGGTCTGAACCCTGAAATGACGTTCTGCTATATTACCGGGGCAGGTACAGACAGCAGCGAGCAGGGAAAAATGGCCTGGGCCCGGGTAAAAGGAGCTACGGAAAATGCCCTGATGCGGTTGTTCAGAAACGCCTATATGTTCCGTCCTGGTTTTATGAAAGCCAGTCCCGGGCAGAAAAACATCAAAAGTTATTATAAATACTTTGCCTGGCTTTACCCTGTTGGCAGGCTAGTTTATCCTGCCGGCTTCTGTACACTAAAAGAAGTGGGGCAGGCTATGATCAATGCTGCCGTTAAGGGATATCCCAAAAAGGTGCTTGAAGTGAAAGACATTGTTGATCTGGCTAAAGCCTGATACAGGATGCGCTGCCGGTCAGGCAGCGTCCTGTAGTAAAATTTTCCCTCCTGTGCAAGTTTCCCTACAGCTACCATCCCTTTAAAAGAATAACTGATTTATTAATTAACTCATTCATAAAACATTGTAAATATGTAACAATGTGAAAATATTGTATCTTTCAGACTATTGTTAAAAACCCTGGCGGGCCCAGTTAACAAATGAGACCTAAAATTGTAATTAGGTGTATGTATCGTACATAGCCTGTTGCACTTATTAAAATATCTTACAATTGCTTAAAACCGGCAAATGGAGTCCAGTAAAGAACAAGCAGAAAAACCACTGATATCGAAAGGGATTGATGGCTTTTTCAGAGACATTTATTACATATTCAGGTTCATCAGCAGGTTTTTCAAAGAGGTTTTACGGCCCCCTGTAGAGGTGAAAGAATTTATACGCCAGTGTTACCTGGTTGGATATAAGTCATTGGCGCTGATCACTATGACCGGTTTTATTACCGGTCTTGTTTTCACGAAACAATCCAGGCCTTCCCTGGCGGAATTTGGTGCTACTTCCTGGCTGCCCTCCCTTATTGCAATTGCTGTGATCAGGGCGCTTGCACCGTTGGTAACAGCACTTATCTGTGCTGGTAAAGTAGGTTCCAGCATAGGTGCAGAACTGGCTTCCATGCGGGTAACCGAACAGATAGACGCTATGGAAGTATCTGCTATCAATCCCTTCAAGTACCTGGTAGTGACCAGGATCATGGCTACGACAGTATGTATTCCCGTACTGGTTGGTTATACCGGTCTTGTAGGGTTAATGGGGTCTTTTATAGATGTACACATGAACGAGCAGACAACGCTCACCACTTTCTTCCAGGAAGCCTTTAAGAATATTACATTCCTGGATTTCATTACTACCGGCGTCAAAGCTGTTGTATTCGGCTTTACTATTGGTGTAGTAAGTTGTTACCAGGGTTATCATGCTACCCAGGGTACCCAGGGTGTGGGTAAAGCGGCTAACATTTCTGTAGTAATATCCATGTTCCTGATATTTATTGAAGAGATCATTATTGTTCAAATATCTAATTCCATCCGTTAGACATGAAATCATTTACACCGGAAATAAATATGAACGAGAAGGTGATCGATATCCGGGACCTCTACAAGTCTTTCGGCTCCAATCATGTACTGCGTGGGATCGCTATAGATGTACATAAGGGAGAGAATGTTGTCGTACTTGGCCGTTCAGGCACCGGAAAGTCTGTATTGATCAAGATCATTGCAGGCCTGTTAACACCAGATTCCGGCTATGTCAACGTACTGGGTAGAGAAGTAGATAAACTGGATACACAAGGCTTACGGGAACTACGCCTTAAAATAGGCTTCTGCTTTCAGCATGGTGCACTATACGATAGTATGACCGTAGGCGAGAACCTGGCATTCCCTCTGAAACGGAATACCCCACATATTAAAAACGAGCAGGTGAAACGAATGGTGAATGTAGTGCTGGAAGCCGTTGGATTGGCGCAGACCATCAACCAGATGCCATCTGAGCTTTCCGGTGGACAACGCAAACGTATAGGCATTGCCCGTACGCTTATTCTCCGTCCCGATGTTATGTTGTATGATGAGCCTACCGCAGGTCTGGACCCTATTACCTGCACTGAGATCAACAACCTTATCAACGAAGTACAACGCCGTTTCAATACCAGCTCCATCATCATTACGCATGATCTTGCCTGTGCAAAAGCAGTGGGCGACAAGATAGTAGTAATGAAAGAAGGACAGTTTGTTAAACAGGGCAACTTTAATGAAGTGTTCAGCACAGAAGACGATCTGATCAAAGAATTTTATGATTACAACTTTATACAGTAAGATATGAAAGAAACAAGCAACAGGCGCTCAGTCATAGTCGGCATTTTTATCTTTATCGGATTGCTGATAGTACTTGTTGGCGTACTCGCACTGGGAGGACAAAAGAAGGCATTTGTGAAAGCCATCCAGGTAACAGCCATCTTTTCCAATGTCAGCGGTGTACAGGCAGGGAATATCGTCTGGTATTCCGGCGTAAAGGTAGGCTCTGTGAAAAAGATCACCTTCCTGACTCATGACAGCATAGAAGTGCTGATGAATATTGAAAAAAGCTCCGCGCCGTTCATACGGAAAGATGTGGTTGCAAAGATCGGTTCTGACGGCCTGGTAGGGAACAAGATCATTGCCCTCTCCGGCGGTACAGATAAGGCCCGCCCTATTCAGGATGGCGATCACCTGGGAGTATCTGTGGCCCTTAGCCCTGACGATATTATGAACACCCTGCAGGAAAACAATAAACAGTTACTGGGCATCACCAGCAATCTTCAGACAGTGAGTAAAAAGATAGTGGAAGGAGAAGGTACTCTTGGTAAACTGTTAACAGACGAGTCACTGTATAACAGCCTGGCGCTTACCGCTGCCGCCCTGCAGAAATCGGCCAGCAACACAGAAAAGCTGACGCAGGGGCTGGCAGATTATGCTCATAGTCTGCGCCGTGAAGGTTCACTTACCAACAGCCTTATTACGGATACCGTTGTATTCAGCAACCTGCGCACTGCGGTAGCCCAGATGAAAGAAGTGGCGGGTAATGCAAATGCTGTTGTGGAAAACCTGAAAAGCACCAGCCAGAGCCTGAACAGCAACCTGCAAAGTGCTTCTTCACCAGTAGGCGTACTGTTAAATGATGACCAGGCGGGAGAAGATCTGAAGCAGACGCTTATGAACCTCAACAAGAGTACCGGCAAACTGGATCAGAATATGGAAGCACTTAAACATAACTTCTTCCTCAGGGGGTATTTCAAACGGCAGGCAAAAAAAGCAGAGAAAGCGAGGAAAGACAGTATTAAGAACGCTAAATAATAAAGCAAGAGGCTGTATTGAATACAGCCTCTTTATATATAGAGCCCTGATAGCGCTATCAGGGCATTTACTTTACACCCTTCCACCATTCTTCAAAGACCTGCTCATTATTATGCAGGTCTACTACCTGCCCTATCATAGGCGTAGCCAGCGGAATATCAGCGATTGCCTTTATCCTGCTCAATGGTTCATCCCAGGGATGATTACTTAATGTGAATTTAGAAGAATGTACAGGTAACAGCCTCTTTGCCTTCAGGTCTTTTGCGGCCTTCAGCACTTCTTCCGGCTGCATGTGAATGTACTTCCATGCCAGATCATACTGACCGTTTTCAAGAATGGCAAGGTCTACAGGACCAAATCTCTTCCCTATCTCTGCAAAATGGGTATCATAACCGCTATCACCTCCTATATAGATCTTCATAGCTGGTGTCTGCAATACATAAGACTGCCATAATGTATTGTTCCGGGCAAAGCTCCTTCCGGAAAAATGACGGGTGGGTGCAGTATGTACCATAAATCCGTTTCCCAGGTCCACATCCTGCCACCAGTCCGTCTCTATGATCATATCAGCTGAATAGCCCCACCTTTCCAGGTGAGCCCCTACTCCCAGCCCACAGATCACTTTACCTACCTTTCCTTTCAGCGCCAGTATGGTCTTATAATCCAGGTGATCGTAATGGTCGTGCGATATGAACAGGTAATCTATTGGCGGGAAGTCGTTAACAGCGTAAATATCGGCACCTTTGAAAGCCCTGGTACCTCCGGGCAGGGGCGAAGCGCTGCCGGAAAATACAGGGTCTGCCAGGAAGCGTTTCCCTCCTGCCTGTATAAAGTAGGACGAATGGCCAAACCAGATCAGTACGTCCTGTTCGGGTGTAAGGGCCAGCAAATCAGTCTTTACAGATGGCAGTGAATCTACCGGGCGTAAACGGACCCTCTTTTTGAACATAAAATCATACAAAACGCCGCCCATACTATACCCTTCTGAGAGCTGCGGCGTGTTGTGAACATTCCGGAACTGCCCGTCTTTATAATGAGGTGATCGTTTTATCAACTCTAATCTTTTTCCTGACGGCTTTTCCCCGAATAAAGGATGTCTCATATATATTAATACTGTGATTATCAATAACACAAGTATAACCAGTGTTACTTTCAGGCATTTAACAATTATCCTGATTAATTTCTTCATACCAGTTTATTGACGAACCAGATGCCCGGATATTTTAACAAAACAAAAAAATATTTCGCTTGCTGTTCTAACGTGCATAATTTAATTTTGCACAATACAATTTTAAGCAATGAATCTTCTGAAGCTGGAAAATCAATTATGTTTCCCTTTATATGCCCTTTCCAGGCAGATCACCAACATCTACCGGCCGTTGCTGGAAGAGATAGATCTTACATATCCGCAATACCTGGTAATGATGGTGCTCTGGGAACATAAAAGATTGTCAGTAAAAGATATAGGCCATCATCTCTGGTTAGACAGCGGGACGCTGACGCCCCTGCTGAAGCGGCTTGAACAGAAAAAGCTCATTACAAGGGAAAGAGACCCGCAGGATGAGCGGCTTGTCCAGGTAGAGATCACGCCTGAGGGTATTTCCCTGAGGGAACAGGCAGAGAAGATCCCGCTGGAGCTTATCAATACCCTTCCCATTACAAAAACAGAAGGTAAACAACTGGTAAAACAACTCTCCGCCATTCTGAAAGGTTTATCAGCAGCATCATGATCAAAAGCAAAAATTCAGATATATGGAAACAATTTATACGGCGCAAGCTATAGCAACAGGAGGCCGGAACGGGCATGTAAAATCTTTTGATGGAGCACTGGACGCAGATGTAAGGGTGCCTAAGGAAATGGGAGGCCCTGCAGGGAGCTATCTGAACCCGGAAACGATGTTTGCTGCGGGATATGCAGCCTGTTTTGACAGTGCACTGAATCATGTAGCAAGACTGGAAAAAGTACAGACAGGTACTACAGCAGTAACAGCTTCAGTGAGTATCGGTAAACTGGATAATGGCGGTTATGGCCTTGCAGTTACACTGGAAGTGGAGATACCAGAGCTGGATAAGGTACAGGCTGAGGCATTGGTTAACAAAGCTCACCAGGTATGTCCTTATTCTAATGCCACAAGGGGTAACATTGACGTCAAACTGGTGATCAAATAAATAACAAGGCCGCATCAGATTGATGCGGCCTCTTTCACTTAAATCGATTCTTCATAGACATTCCCAAACCTGTCTGTCGCTTTCACCGTGATCTTCGTTGCCTGGGCAGATGGTTTTGCAAAGAACATATGGTCATTTAATGTTGGCTCTACAAACTTATGTTTCTTAGGCAACTGTGGCCCTAAATATAGTTCCACTGCCCATGGGTCATAAGCTGTCCGTTGTTCCATCGGACCTTTCAATATACCATCCTCATACCATTCTACTTTCCATTTGCTATCCCAGTTCCATACGTTTACCGCAATCTCTTCAGGAGATTCCGCCACTTTACCTTTGGGATAGATCCTCAGCTGTTTATCTTTATCTAAACCAGTAGATTTATAATACCATTTGATCTCAGCGCCGTCTACTTCATACACCCCATAACCACCTGGTGTACCATCCCCACAGATAGGCCCTGTCCACCATGCGCCGCAAACCGTGCCATGATTATGTTCCATGATGCCATCCTTTTCCCAGTTATCATTGAAATGGGTATGGCCGCTCATGATATGCACCTTGTAAGGAGCCAGCATTTTATATAGTTGCTCCCTGTTAACCACAGCGCCACCACCTATTTCTTCCTTAGCCCTGCGTGCAGTACCGGTGTAGGTAGGAATATGCAGGCTCAATACAATAGTAGAACCGGGTTTTACCAGCGCCAGGTCCTGTTCCAGCCATTGTAGCTGGTTTTCTGTGATGTAGCCTATATACTTTTTGGCTGCGCCAACAAAAAACACATCATCCAATGTGATATAGTGTATCTCTCCCCTGTTAAAGGAATAATAGGTAGGACCGAACTGCTGTTTGAAAGTTCTGGCAGATCCGTCATCAGTGCGGGCGTCAGTATCCATATCGTGATTGCCTATCACATTATAGAAAGGAATACCTGATAACTCAACTGCCTTTTTGTAATCTTCAAACAATTCAAAGTGGTCCCATACCAGGTCTCCGCAGCCAATGCCATGTATCAGCGTATCCTTGGGATAGGACTTTATCACCGCCTGCAAGTCAGGAACGGACTGGCTCAGCAGCAATTCACAGTCCTGTTTTGACCTCATCTGTGTATCGGCCCATACCACAAAGTTATGTTTGCGGTCATCCACCTTCAGCTTTTCCAGGTTGAAATCATGTTTGAATGAGCTGCTGTCTTTGGGAATAGCCTTGTAGAATTCTGTTATCCCCTTGTGCTCAGGGAAAGCATATCCTGCCGGTACACTGATATACACAAACTCTGCAGTACCATTGCTAAGCAATTCATACTGCCCATTCCTGTCTGTTTGCGTGATGTTAATACCATCGGTCACGGCTACACCCGCTATTCCTTTTCCCTGGCTCTGTACTTTTCCTTTCAGGGTAACACCGGAAAGGTCTATTCTTGTTTTTCTGAATAATGGCCTGGCGTTCAGGATAGCCCCAGGTACTGTCAGCAATGATCCTGTCAGACCAATGTTCCTCAAAAATTTTCTTCTGTTAAGCATAGCTGTTTATTGTAGTATTGTTGCGCCTTCTCCTTCTATTTCGCTAAGCGCAGATTCTTTGGTAAGTAATACGTTGTTCTGGCTTCTGGCCTTCATCCATTTTCCCAGGGAGGCATTATATTTACCGCCCAGCATGTTAAAGTATCCCAGGTCTGCAGTATTGTATACAAAGCTGAGGGTATTGATACCGCTTCTGTAATATTGCTGGTCTTCCAGTGTAATAGGATTCTTTACATCGTAGAAGTCTGTATTGGTGATACGGTAGCCTTTTTCCGGCGGACCAGCAGTATACAAACTACCACCGGTAGCAATAAAGATCACGTCTACAGGTTTGGAATTGACAGCTACTACCGAGTCTTTAAATACGGCTATACCAGAGGCATTACCGCTGTTGGCAAACAAACCGCCTGTTTTGGTGCCGAATCCGTCTCCGTCAGAAGTAGTATAGTTAAAGGCCCTGATCCAGTTTGAAGAGGCCATGCTGGTAGAGCTGCTTCCGTTTATCATTTTACCGGCGCCACCTACATAGAAGAAAGTGCCTTTCGCTGCTTTACCCTGGTAGAGATTGAATTTATAGGTACGCATACCGCCGGTAGCCCAACCTTGTGCAGGAAATCCTGTAGGAGTGGACGCATTGGCGTTGTTGGTCACTACTACTGCATAAGGGGTAGCAGCAAAGTCAATATCTGTGGTAGCCAACAGCTGTATATATTCATAGTTACCATCGCCACCTTTTACATCACTCATAAATCCGGTGATAAGTACAGGTGCAATCTCTATAACAGCGCTCAGCTCTACTACGTCTTTGGATGTGCGTACCCGTAACTGAGGGATCAGTTGCCCTTCTTTACCGATGGAGTTAAAAACAATGCCATAGTAATTAGCACTTACAGAAAGCGGTTGTTGTGCAAAGGCAGCAGTGGCTTCTGTATGTAAGGTAAGATCTCCAAACCCGTCATTGAGGTTCTTATCGCCTGCCAGTACATCTCCCGCTACGGGCAACGGGTTAAATCCCCCTTTCACGACCACAGACAATGTACTTTCATATGCTTCCGGATCAGACAGTATAAGATTGGTGGCTACGCGGTTAATAGGAATAGGATTACCTGAAGATACTTTGGTAATACGATCTGTAGTGATACCGACAAGCTCCAGCAAACCGTTCACCCTGTTCAGTTTTGCGCCTTCCACATTGATGATCACAGAATCTCCCGGCACAAAATCATTCGCAGCATCTCCCAGCGGAACAGCAATACCCCTGAGCTGCGATAAACGGCGGCTGTCCTGTACAATCAACAGACCAGCAGGCAGGTTACCGCCTGAATGATCGGATACCACCATGGCAGCAATGCTGTGAGAACCATCCATGTTACCTGTAGTAAGGGTCACTTCGCTTCCTTTATACAGGGCTCTGATATCAAAAATGGCTATGTAAGGACTTATTTGTGCACCGGGATAATTATCCTTCTTACATCCCCAGAATACGAGTAATGCCGGTAAAAAGACTGAATATATTATGAGCTTTTTCATTTCAGAATTTTTCATGTTTAACTTTTACGGTTTCTGCCACCATACCTGTGTGGAGATCACATCAGGGCCCTGGTTGTTTACTGCAATCCTGTAATTGGTAGGATTGGTGGATTGTACATATACCGGGTAAGTCATTCTTGCAGGCATTACCCCGTTATTTCTTAAGCCTGAGCCATGAGGCAGTGACGGGTGACCGGTACGCCTGTATTCAAACCATTGCTGCAGGTCTACCAGGAACAGGGCATAGTATTTCTGCAGATGTATCCTTTCCATCTTCTCTTCCAGCGTAGCGCTTTCTATCCACTGGATATCGGCAGCGGTCAGGTAAGTGGTGATAGGCACAGACCAGGCAGGTAGCCAGAGGGTGATACTGTTCAATGCACCATCGTTATAGAAAGTTTCAGCAGAACCATTGATCCATCCCTTTGCAGCAGCTTCTGCCAGGATAAATTTCACTTCAGCATAGTTCATGATCATACCGGCCAAAGGCTCTGTCTGCAGGGAAGTAGTAGAGGTATTGGAATAGAAATAGGCCTTTTTAACAGGATTCTCTCCGGGAGAATAACCACTTGGAATACCTTCGAACCTGCCAGAGTATGGAGCTATACCCCACCTGTTGATATTGTTTGTTCCATAGGTTGGAATGTCAATCCGGGGATCATTCCAGTCAGAAAGATTATCAATAAAGAAACTGCCAAGACCGGGAGATCTGAAGTCCTGTTCCCTGACGTTGCTCGAATAAGGCGATGTATAAGGTCCGGAACCAGTCCACCTTAAGATGGCAGATTCATCGTTACTTGCAATGACAGGATAAGAAGATGCTTTCAGATCAACGATCTCCTTGATCTTCGCTATACAGCTATCAGCTACTTCCGCTTTCCCGGAAAGCCTGAGCAGCAGTCTTAAATACAGAGAGTTACCGAATTTACGCCAACGAGCCACGTTGCCATAGTAAACAGGATCGCTGGAGGCATTGATACCAGTGCCGGTGCTTAGCAACGTATTTGCCTCTTCCAGTTTTTTAAAGATATCCATATAGATATCTTTCTGTGCATCAAAAGCGGGTTCATAGATACCGCTGTCTTTAGCAAGGTTAGACTGGAAATAAGGTACATCTCCGTAGGTGTCTGTCAGCATGGAATAGATCCAGGACTGACAGATCAGTGAGATTCCCATGTATGATGGATTATATGTCAGTTCCTGGCTGGCAGCCTTGTAGATGTCCTTGAAGTTGGTCAGCTCGGAATACCATCCGTTGTAGAGATAATCTGCCCAGGTAGCGCGATAGTCATACCTGAACACCTTTCCTTCTGCATCACTCATATCTACTGTTATCTGCATCAGTTCATTATTGAAGTTGCGGTTACGCAGCATGTTGTAGGTCATGGTGCTTACCAGTGCCGGCGCCAGCAATTGCTGTGGCAGAGCGGTAGGCGTTCCGTTGGGATCAGTATTGGTTTCCTTGAAATCCTTTGTGCAGGAAGAGAACAGCATACTGCACAGGAGGGCAATACCGGTTATTCTATATATGATCTGTTTCATTATCTGAAAATTAAAGTCCGATTACCAGGTTAAATCCGAAAGTACGGGTAGATGGGAACTGTCCTACCTCAAAGCCCCGTATGATGTCTGTTCCGGTCAGCGTACCAAACTCAGGATCAAACATTGGCCATTTTGACCAGATGAACAGGTCGCGGCCATATACCCCTACGGTAGCACGTTGCAGGCCCAGTCTTTTGGTCATGGCAGGATTGAGGGTATAGTCCAGGCGGGCTTCCCTGAATTTGATAAAGTCTGTGCTGAAAATGCTGCCTTCTGCATTGTCAGCACCGTAGTGTGAACGGTAATATTCATCAATATCAGTAGCTATTACATCATTCTTCCTGTATTTACCATCTCCTTCTGCCACCACACCATTACCAATGATACCGCTGTAGCGGCCTGGTAAGGTCTTGGCCAGTTTTCCCTGTTCAGCCATTTTGTAGTGAGTGAGTGAGTGTGCTATACCGCCGTACTGGGCATCGAATAACAGGTGCAGGTTAAATTGTTTGTACTGGAAGTCATTACTAAATCCCAGCTTCCATTTGGGAATAGTATTACCGAGAAATTTAACGTCTTCTGTGAGCAGGGCAAAACCGGTCTTGGAATCATAGATCACCTGGCCGTCAGGGGCGCGCTGGTATCCTCTTCCATACAGATCACCCATACTGCCGCCTACTTTCGCTACTACCTGTCCGCCTCCTACATAACCTGTTTGCAACACAACAGAGCTGTCTGCCAGTCTTTCTATCCTGTTGCTATTAGTAGAGAATACGATGTTGGTATTCCATTTAAGGCCTTTCTTAATTTCGACCGGAGTTGCATTGATGGCCAGTTCCAGTCCTTTGTTGCTCACTTCACCGGCATTGATCAGCACCTGTGTATAACCGGAAGCGCGGTCTACTATACGTCTTAAGTGCTGGTCTTTTGTATTGCCCCTGTAAATAGCCAGGTCAAAGCCCAGGCGGTTATTGAACATTTTCACGTTAGCACCTGTCTCATATGTGATAGTCCTCAGCGGCTTCAGATCAGGATTGGCTAATAGTCCGGGGTTTTCAAGTCCGCCCTGGTACAGGCTACCTGCAGTTACATAGTTATATGCTGTGAGATAAGAGGTAGTACCCCCGCTACCTACACTGGATGCAGAGAATCTCAGCTTGGCGTAGCTGAATGCTTTAGGCAGCTCAAATACTTCTGAAGCAATGAAGCTCAGGTTAAGTGAAGGATAAAAGAAACCGGCATTGGTAGTACGTTCAGGAGTGGCAAGTGTGCTTGTCCAGTCCTGGCGGGCAGTCATATCTGCAAAAAGAAATTCTTTATAGCTGGCGGCAAGAATACCATAGAAACTGTTGATAGCATACCTGCTGCGGAAAGGCATGGTTACCAGCGGACCAGCAGCGTTGGCCAGGGTATAGATACCAGGGAAGGTCAGGGAGTCTGCACGGGTCTCATCTCTGTTATACCTGTTCCTTAAAGCGCTTCCACCTGCTGTTACAGAAAATTCAAAATCAGGCGATACCTGTTTGGCGTACTTCAGCAGGAAATCGCTGCTGGCTTCCATAGCAAAGATGTTCTGCGTACGGTAGCTGCCTTTAGGGAACTTCGCACCAGCATCATAAGGTCGTTTCTGTGCACGCTGTTCGTATGAGAAGTCTATAGAGGTCCTTACCATCAGGCTTAATTCCTTTGTAAAGTTGTAGGTAGCCTGGATATTACCTGTAATACCGTTGCGGTTAGATTCGTTGATAAACTGATAAGCTACTGCATAAGGGTTTTCGGGATAAGAGCTGTAAGGATATTTAATAGCCTGATTTTCTCTTCCCTTTACCCAGTAATCCCTTAACCAGTCCAGGTTAGCATTGGGTTGCCAGAAAATGTACCAGTACATGAGCGACTGGTTACCATATCCTGAACCAGGCAGGTTATCGCTAGACTTATTAGTATAGTTTACTTTGGAGGATATCTGCAGTTTATCTGTCACCTTTGAATTAACAGACATGGATACGGTGTTGCGCTTGTATCCGGTATTGGGAATGATCCACTTGTTAGATACGTTGGTGAATGAGAAACGTGCGCTGGTCTTATCAGTACCACCATCTATGCTGATGCTGTTATTGAAGGTCTGGCCGGTCTGGAAGAACTTCTGTATCTGGTTGCGGTAAGGCACCCAGGGTGTTCTTTCTGTTCCCCTTGTTTGTGTAACAGGATCATACTGATAGAACATTTGTCCGTCAAACTTAGGCCCGTATGCAGAACTGGTACCGCTGGTGCTGGCGCCATCAGGAGAAGTGCCGTATGAATAATAATCTGCACCGTCGAGGCCCTGTCCATATGTATATTGCAGATCAGGCCAGCGATTCACCTGTTCCAGGGATGTGTTGGAATTCCAGGTAACGCCCAGGCCTTTTTTTCTTGATCTGCCGGATTTTGTTGTGATGATCACGGCGCCATTAGCGCCACGCTGTCCGTAAAGGGCAGATGCACCGGGACCTTTGAGTATAGTAACTGATTCAATATCTTCAGGGTTGATATCATTCAGACCACTGCCATAGTCGGCCGGCATATTATCACTGCTTGTGCCATAGGCCGATTCTCCATCAATACCGTTACGGCGGCCACTACTCTGATTTATCACCACACCGTCCACTACTATCAGCGCTTCATTGTCGCCGTTCAGGTTATTCTCTCCACGAAGAATGATCTTGTTGGAACCGGTAGGACCCGCATTTGACCTCACCAGGCTCAGGCCAGCCACTTTACCGGATAAAGCGTCTGTCCAGTTGGCAGACATTGCTTCTGTCAGGTCTTCTCCTTTAACAACGGTAGTGGCATATCCCAATGCTTTTTCTTTACGTTGAATACCCAGTGGGGTAGTTATCACCACTTCGTTCAGCGCCTTCATATCTGTTAACAGCTGTACGTCCAGGTTCTGTGTTTCTCTTACCGGTATTTCCCTGATGCTGTATCCCACAAAAGAGAAAACCAGCGAACTACCTGCCGGCACTGTAATCATATAATTACCGCTCATATTGGTGATAGTGCCTTTGGTGCCGTTCTTTGAGCGTACGTTCACTCCTATCAGGGCTTCTCCTTTTTCGTCTGTCACCTTACCACGGATAACGATATCTTCCGGTATAGCTCTTACCACAAATGAATTACCGCTGCGAATAGCTTCGTACCCGGTTCCCCGTAATGCAGTTCTCAGTATTTCAGGAACGGTGGCATTCTTCATGTTGAGAGATACCTTTATATTACTGTTCACATTATCTCCACTATAATTCACGACATACTTTGTGTTCTTCTGGATAAAGATGAACACATTTTTAAGCGGTTGTTTATCCAATGTAATATCCAGTCCTGACTCCGCTGTCTGCGCATATACGGATGGCCTGAACGCCCAGAAAAGGAATAGCAGTAATAGTGCTGCCAGCCTTGCCATACCCTTCAGTTGCGGGTAGCAGATTCCGAGCGGGCCTCCCCGCTTTTTTGTACATTTGTTCATTCATTTAAAAATTTAGCTCGTACTGAATTTGGGCACCCTGTTCCCGCAGGGTGCTTTTTTTATTGTATAATAATATGGTTATCAGTGATCGTATAACTGATGTTACTCATTAGTTTCAATTGCTGCATGACAGACTGAATACTGTTGTTCCTGAATGTAGCTGTAAACCTGTGTTTCAATAGTTCCGGATCTTTTACTTCAAATTGTATGGCATATTTATGCTGTAAGACCTGTAATACTTCCTGTAAGCCGGCATCCTGGAAGATACACTCTCCTCTTATCCAGGCTGCAACATTGCTGATGTCTGTTTCCTCTTTTATAATTGTCCCTTTATCCTTATCTAATATTGACCCTGTGCCGGCAATAAGCTCCAATGATGTTCCGGCGGTAACTGCTATCCTGCCACTGTTTACAAATACTGAAGCCTTTTTCTCATTGTTATAATCCCTGATGGAAAAAGATGTTCCCAGTACCTGTACTTTCAGTTGCTGTGTGTTTACAATAAACGGATGTTCTGCATCCTGTGCTATTTCAAAATATGCTTCCCCTTCTTTTAGGTAAACAATACGTTCGCTTCCTTCAAATTCTTCCGGAAATGATAATTCACTGCCACCATTAACAGTAATACGTGTTCCATCGGGGAGTAATAGTGTACCATGATTGCCGTCCGGTACACGCATGGTATGGTAACGTTTGGCCACCTGCACGTTTTTTTTATTGCCGGCTATAAAGCCATTCTTCCATAAAAAGAACAGGCTGCCTGAAACCAGGATAAACATGGCGGCATACTGGCTTATCTTCTTCCATTGAGAGAGTACTGTGCGCTTACCGGAATAACCTGTTGCCGTCCTTACGCGTTCCATTGCGGCTGTTACTTCATCTTCCGGCAATTCAAATTTTCCTTGTTGTAAATAATCATCTACAGGAAACAGTTCCAGGCGTTCTTCCTCAGTTAAAGCGGCCAATGCCTGTTGCAAGTCTTCTTTTTCTGAAGGAGTCAGCTTACCTGCTGCAAAATCATCCAGTTGTTTCCTGATACCCTGTAGATCCATTTAGGTGATAGTGTTTATTATAAGAACAATAAAACGGAATGGCTACCGTCAGGAAAGCAGGTTAAGGAATTGTTACCAGATAAAGAATATGCTGGCAATGCTGGCGCGGAGGGAACGGAGTACACGTCCTATATAACGTTCTACTGTTTTTTCAGATACTCCTTCCATAAGGGCTATCTCTTTGTAGGTAAATCCTTCTTCCCTGTTAAGCAGGTAATAACGGCGGGCTGTTTCTTCGTGAGTATTAATGGTGTGATCTATGATCTGCTGCTGTTCTTTTACTTCCATCTGGTTAAGCGCGGCAGATTGTGGTTGGCTGGCGCCCAGGTAAACAACTGTATAGGCATCATGTTGCTTCTTTTCTTTCAGAGCCAGTTTAAGATGATCAAGGAAACAGTTGCGGGCTATGATCAGTATATAACGTTGTTTTTCTTCAGGGGTTTCAGGAAGCAGGTCCAGCTTCTGCCATACTTTCAGGTAGGCTTCCTGGGCCAGGTCTCTTGACAGTTCTTTATTATTGCTTATCTTTTCCAGGTAGGCTACCGTATTGGGATAGGTTTCCTTAAATAGCCGGTCAAAATACATCGCACTATATGTGGTGTTGATTCGCATTTTTATTTTACCTGTTCAAGGGCGCTAAAGTAGATGCACAATGTAAATTTTGTGTTAACTTATCATTAAGTTTAGGGTAAGAATTTAAACCGGATCATACCATGATCGAAGAAACAGACGTGCGTATTGGTAACATCGTATGGTATTACGATTATAACATGATAGAAACCACCTTCCGCATAGAAGGTATACTGGCAGGTCATGTTTATAACTCGACCCTTCCCAAAAGCAAACTTCCTTTTGATAAAGTACATCCCTGTATACTGGAAACAGAGCATCTGCTGGAATTTGGATTTCTGCCGGGCGACAAAGAATACGGGGAAGATATTAATATCTATTCCTATAAATATAACCGTACAAACAGCATTTACATCAGGCACACTGCCAACGGATTTCAGCCGCTGGCCCCCTCTGCCTCTGGTATGGTGCCTTATGGCCGGCCATTGCTGCACTTGCATCAGCTACAGAATTTATTCTATGACCTGACAAGAGATGACGTTTTCATACAATAACCCTAATCAATGATTTTTTACAATTCTACCTTTCCAGCCCCTGGTACCTTTGTAAAAACAAATAAATGAAAAACACATTTCTGCTGCTGGTGTCTATGCTTGTTAATAGCATAGCTCATGCACAACCCATCTCTGAAAACAAAACAATTAAAATGAATAAGACAGTTGTAAACAGGTTGTACGAAGAAGTACTGAACAAAAGGAATATGACAGTATTAAATGATATCGTCTCTGAAGAATATACCAGCGTAAACGGGGCTAAAGGACCGAAAGGCTTTGAGGGAGCAGTGCTTCCCCTGCTGGCGGGCTTTCCCGACATCAGCTGGGAAGTGATATCATTAACCGCAGAAGATGACAGGGTAATAGCGCAATGGGAATGGAGAGGTACTCACAGGGGGCAGTTCCAGGAGTTTCCGGCCACCGGCAAGCAGATAACCAACAGGGGAGCGACCACTTACCTGTTGAAAAACGGCAGGATCGTCCATTCTGAAGTAGTACCAGACAGGCTGGGCTTCCGGCAGGAAATGGAATCTGCTCTTTTTAAGGATAAGGTATGTTTTATTGACAAGTTCCTTGTACCGGCAGCGGCCCAGGCTGCATTCAGAGAGCGGGTGACCATCAACAGAAAATTCATTAAACAGCTACCCGGGTTTATAAAGGATGCTGCCTATGAGTATACAGATAATGATGGTAACCTGGTATTTGTAACAGTGGCTCAGTGGGTTAGCAGGGATGCTTTCAACAAAGCCAGGGAAGCTGTACAAGCTGAATATAAGAAGGAAGGTTTTGATGCGGCCGAAATGTTCAAACGTCTGAACATTACGGCCGATAGAGGGCTATATACCGAATTGCAGGAACATTAAACGAAGGAAGTATACCGGCCTCAATAACCGGGTTTCGTCTTTGGAGAAACCTGGTTATTTGAGAGAGGTAAAGCCGGCTTGTGGCCAGCTACAAAATCAAACGGACATACTGCCTGAGAGCGTTCTTTCCTCTACTTTCCAGCCCCCGGCTAACTGCTGTATATCCCATAAGCGCTTATACAGCCCCGGGCAATTTACCAGCTCTTCGTGCCGTCCCCATTGCTCCACTTTCCCTTCATTCAGCACGAGGATGGCATCAGCATTCCTGATAGTAGCCAGCTTATGCGCCACTACTACAACTGTTTTCTCTTTTACCAGTTCCTGTATAGCTTTCTGTATATAGATCTCGTTCTCAGGGTCGAGAGAAGCTGTTGCTTCATCCAGTAATATTACCGGCGCATTTTTCAACAGCGCCCTGGCTATACTGACCCGCTGTTTTTGTCCGCCGGAAAGCATGTTACCACCCTCTCCTACCCTGCTTTGCAGCCCACCCGGCATTTCCCAGGCAAAATCAAGCACCTGCGCCTTTTCTGCTGCGTCCAGTATTTCTTCTTCTGTAGCGTCCATACGGCCAAAACGGATGTTGTTATAAATGGTATCGTCAAACAGGTATACTTCCTGGAACACTTCGCTGATAAGACTATATACCTGCTCAGGCTGCATATTCCTGACATCTGTACCTCCAATTTTTACTGAGCCGCCCTGCACGTCATGAAAGCGTGCCAGCAGGGAGGTGATGGTGGTTTTTCCCGAGCCGGAAGGGCCTACCAGCGCCAGCATACTTTTTTCCGGTATATGGAACGATACGCCGTCCAGCACTTTTTTCCCTTCTATATAGGAGAAATGTACATTGTCAAACTGCAGGTCATATTGGCGGGGAGTACCAGCTGTGCCGGACAACTGCGGTGGAGTATTCAGCAAATCCACTATGCGGGCCAGGCTGATATTCATATACCGGAGTATAGTATAATCTACCAGCGCCAGCTTCAGCGGTTCGTACAAACGATATCCCAGGATGAGGAAAGTTATAAGTGCCGCTACTGTCAGTGTGCCGCCGGTAAAGTAAGTGATGCCTGTATACGCCATCCACAGAAAACATAGTTCAAATATTACGGCTGCTGTGAGGACAAAGGGCCCAGGAATAGCTTCTGTGCGGATACTGGCCTTCCGGAAATCATTAAAAGCCTTTTCAAGCACAGTAAACCGCTTGCCGGTAAGACCATATGATTTGATATGCCGGATGCCCTGTACGTATTCCAGGAACCTGGCACCTGTTTCATTACGTGCCCGTATATGTTCTGCACCTTCTTTGAGCAGGAACTTCCCGGATATCTTCACCACCACCCAGCTGAGGGGCAGACCAACCAGCAATATCAGTCCCAGGCGCCAGTCTGTAACAAACAGAAACACTGAGATGATGATGGTGGAAAAGATGGTGCTGATAATATTGCCGATAGTATGTACAAAGATGAGCTCAAAATTAGCTACGTCCTGCAGCGCTACCGAAGCCAGATCTGCCGGATCCCGTTGTTTATAGGCTCCCATGGAGAGCTTTTGCAGGTGCTTTCCCAGCTTCATCCTGAGATGCGTGGAAAGTGTATATGTCATCCTGTTACTGGTAACGTATGTAGTGCCGGAAAACAACAGCTGTACTACCAGCAGCACTGCTATGATAATAACATAGGCCCATAAACGATGTTCATTCACCTGTGCAGAGAACAGCTCCCGGACAATGAGTAAAAGGCTGCCGGTTGGAACGGCCACAAACAGGCTGAGTAACAGCTCCAGCAGGAAGCTTTTACAAACAATGCCCGGCGCCAGACGGAATATATAAAAGATGTTTCTGATCATTTTCTTTCCTGGTTAAATAGTAAATTCTTTTGCGCGGATATGTGCATGCCACAGCTGCCGGTATACTTCACAATTGTCCAGCAGTTCTGCATGTTCTCCGATATCGGCTACAGTACCTTTGTCTATTACAATGATCTGGTCACTATCTACAATGGTGCTCAGCCTGTGAGCAATAACGATAACGGTCTTATTTTCTATAAGTTTACTGAAAGCCTGCCGGATCAGGTATTCATTTTCAGGATCACTAAAAGCGGTGGCTTCGTCCAGTACCAGGATAGGTGCATCCTTAAGAATGGCCCGGGCAAGTTGTATGCGTTGTTGTTCTCCTCCGCTCAGGTGAACGCCCCTGCTGCCCCAGCGGGTCTGGTACCCATGAGGAAGAGCTGCAATAAAATCATGGCAGCGGGCCGCTTTTGCTGCAGCAATGATCTCTTCTTCTGTTTTATCCATGCCCATGCGTACGTTCTCATATATGCTCTGGCCAAACATAAAGCTGTCCTGGAATACGAAGGAAACATCTGCCATCAGCCTTTCAGGGGATATCTGCCGTATATCCGTCCCTCCTATCAGGATACGTCCTTCCTTCACGTCCCAGAAGCGGGCAATCAGCTGTCCGACGGTAGATTTTCCTGCTCCTGAAGGGCCTACCAGCGCTGTTACTGTACCCTGCAGTACCTTAAAGCTGACATGGCTAAGCGCCTCCCTTTTCCCTTCATAACTGAAGGAGACATTATCAAACCTGATACTGAAATCGTCTGGCAACCGCTCATTCCCTCCTGTTTCCTGTTCATGTTCAAACAGTATCTCATCCAACCGTTTTACGCCGTGATTGATCACAGACAGCTGGGCTCCCAGGTTGTGCAGGGCAAACAACGGACGGATATAACCTACTCCCAGGATAAGGAAAAGAAAGAGTACAGGTAGTTCAAGACCATTGCGGAAATAAAAATACAGACCTACTGCCAGTACCGGCAAGGTGGCATTACTTACAAAGCTGCTAAATACACCGTATGCCACAGAAGTACGGCGTATGAAAGCGTCTACCATCTTCCTGAAATGAAATACTGCATTGCTGTAGCGGTCAAAACTTTCTCCTGTATGACCGAATATCCTGACCACCGGCATAGCTCTTATGTATTCCACCACAACCGCATTCATATGTTCCAGGGAATTGTGATAATCTGTGAGCATGGCCATTTTTTTCTTATTGAACATTAGCGGTACAGATACTGCCACCAGTATGATGGGCACACAGCTTGCCAGTGCCAGCCGCCAGTCAACGGTAAAAAGATATCCCAATGTGATCAGGGGCATGGCAGCACATTTTACAAAGTCCGGGATGGTATGGGCAATAAAGTTTTCAATACGCTCAATATCGTCTGCCAGTATTTTTTTCAGAACGCCTGAATTATTCCTGTTAATAAATCCCAGCGGCAACTTACCAAGCTTATCGGCCATTTGCTTTCGCAGCTCATAAAGAATATTGAATGCTGCTACATGAGAAGCCATTCCGGAAGCATACAGCAGCATATAAGCACCTGTTACACAAGCAATTGCCCAGACAATATAGTAACGAATAAGCGCCATATCCGGCCCGGGGCCCAGTAAGGACCTGATAATAGCATAGATCAGCAGGTAGGGCGTCAACGCTAGTAGTGCGTGCACTACTGCCAGTATACCAGAGAGTACCAGAAGCCGTTTACGGCTGCCCGCTATCTGCAGCAGACGGGCCACACCCGATTTTTTTGTTCCTTTTTCTGTGCTCATTTCTAAGTGATATATTTGTTAAAGCAAAATTGCAACTTGCCTTCCGGGCAGTTTTTATACTATCGGGATTTAAATTGACATAATCGGGATTCTTTATGGGAGTGATGATAGGCGATAATAAAGGCCAATGGCAACTGGTGAGCGAGCATAGCGCTCTTCAGATGTTAACGTCTGCTACCCCACTGGTAACAGAAAGACGCGAGAAATTCAGCTGGGGTACAGGCGATATGGAAATGGTGCAATTATTCTTCCAGAATATCTTTATTGTGTACGGCGATATGCACCTGCGTCAGCAGCACTTCCGCATGCTCAATTTCGATATGCCGGATACGGTAGAACTGCATTTTTCCTTACAGGGAGGCGGAACGGTATATAACAGGCTGACCGGCGATACATTTCAGTTCAGGGCTAATGAACATAACATCACTTATGTAACAGAGCTGGAGGGGGACGCTACCTATAATTGTGAAGTGCCGCATACCTTCTTTGAAGTTCATTTTGCTACCCCTTATTTCATTGAACTGGCAAAGGACCTCAATTCTGCAATGGAACACTTCCTGGAGAATGTAAGTAAAAGGAAGGATGGTAGTATTGCGGTGGAAAACCGCACTGCAACTATCCCTATGCTGCAATGTATCAGGGACATTATGAACTGTAATTATAAGGGCGGGCTGAAATTGCTTTACCTGCAGTCTAAATGTATGGAGTTGCTGTCTCTGCAGGCAGATGCGTTTGCGCAGGTTGAAACGCGGTCTGTGTTAAGATCGGCAGGTGATAAAGAACGTATTATCTATGCCAGGGATTATTTATTGTCCAACCTGAGCACTCCTCCTACTATCGATGAACTGTCTGTTATTTCCGGCACCAACAGCTTTAAACTGAAACGCGGTTTTAAAGAACTGTTCAACACCACAGTATTTGGTTATCTGAACAATGCCAGGCTGGACAACGCAAGAGAACAATTATTATCAGGTATTCCGATCAAGAACGTTGCCGATGAACTGGGATTTTCGTCTGTGCAGCACTTCAGCAGCGCCTTCAGAAAAAAATTCGGCTGTCCGCCGGGAATGTTAAAGAAACACCTGTAAGCCTTACTGCTTCCTTACATATTTTGTGAGGATCACAATTACCTGTCCCTCTATCTTTCCTTCTATCTGTTCTGTATTATCTTCCACAAGGCGTATATTCTTTACAACTGTTCCCATTTTTGCATTCAGTGTGGAACCTTTCACATCGAGCGATTTGATCAGCACAACTGCGTCTCCGCTTTGCAGCACGGCTCCGTTGCAATCCCGGTGAAGGTCTACGGTAGCATCGTTCTCATGATCGCCGGTGGCTTTTGCCCAAGCCAGCTTTTCATCGTCCAGGTACATCATGTCCAGGCTGTCTGCCGCCCAGCTCTCATTTCTCAGGCGGTTCAGCATACGCCAGGATACGACCTGAACACCAGGTACTTCACTCCACATGCTGGTAGTTAAACAGTTCCAGTGAGCGCTGTCCAGTTCTTCCTTCTTCTCTATCTGTGCAAGGCACTTGTTGCAGATCATAATACAGTTATCCGCATCGCTGCCGGATTGAGGAGGTACTTCATACAGCTTTAATGCAGATTCAGCCCCGCATAATTCACATTTGTGCTCACTTCTTTTCAACAGTTGTTCTTCCAGTTTCATGTTTATCCTTTATTAATGAAGGCTGCAAAGGTACTTAAAAAAAAGGCAGAGGGGAATATCCCCCTCTGCCCATACATAAAATCCCCCTTTTGTAAGAAGTCCTAGAAATTGGGGTTCTTAACTGCAGCGCTGCCTTCACCCGGCGGGTTCAGGTCAGATTCATCAGCAGGAACATCCCAGTAATCAAGGAAGTCGTAATTAATGGTCACATTGGTATTTACAGTGCCGGCAGATGTAAGGAAGGTATTGCCATAGCTTCCTCCACCATTGGTAACATCATATGTCCAGCCCCATCTCCTGCTGTCATAGAAAGACAGACCACGGAAAACCAGGGCTACTCTTCTTTCTTTTACAAGTTCATTCAAAGCTTCTGTTTCAGATAGCCCTGTACCGGCTACGGCAGTTACTCCGGCGCCCATATAATCACGCACAGCATCTATATAGGCAAGGCCTGCATCTGTATTATTCAGCCTGATATTAGCTTCTGCCAGCATCAGGGCGTTCTCTTCGTAGCTGCCTGCAATAAACAGCTCATACGCTCCTACTGTTTTACTGCCATACATGTACACGCCATCTCCGCCGCCGCCGTCAATAATACTGTAACGCGTACCAAAAGAGATATCATCGAGGTAGGTAGTGGCAGTATTAAAGTTAGCAGACAGGCGTTTGTCGTTGCTTGCGAAATTCTGTACAAACCGTTCGCTCAGCCTGAAGGTGGAGGAAGTGTTCACTCCTGTGGTCAGCGAAGCTACGGTACCTCCTGAAGCGGTGAAAAAGCCGTTGGCAGCGGCGCTTCTGCCGGTAAACACATAATCGCCTTTCTGGATACCGTTACCTGCCAGTGTAAGCACAGTGTTCCAGTCGGCCGCTGTCATTGGCGTAGTAGAGGAATTAACAATAGTAGCATTCGGGTTTTTGTTCACAAACGGGGCCAGCTTGTTAACAAGCAAGTTGCGGGCCAGCATGGTATTAATGTTCCTGATCCACATAGCGGTGGTAAGTACGCCTCCGTTGCCTACCTGGCAGAACGAAGGGATCAGTTCTGTTAGCACCGCCTGGTAATCGGATGTACTTGAAATGCCTGTTTGCAGGAGGCTGGCTGCCATGTTAAAATATTTGTTTGACTCTGCCAGTACAGAGTCTTTCACTACATAGTGATTGCTTTTTCCTCCTGCCTCATTCACGATCAGGCCGGAGTAATACATAGAACCTATAGATGCGTAAGCATATCCTTTCCACCAGTAACACCAGATCTTAATCGTATTGGCCCTGGTAGTGGCATCGCCGGAGAAAGATATATTGTCTATCAGGCTTAATACCGTATTGCAGGCGCTGTTCATTGCATACATGTTGAGCCATTGGTAATAGAGCGGGTTATATCCTGCTCCTGTCTGGGCGCGGGTGTTATTTGCCCGTAACTGGGAAATATTGGAAAGGGAGGTATTCACCTGGGTATTGTTGTCCAGGACATAATATTCAGGAATACTGATAGTACTGATCAGCTGGTTGGATGCCTGGGCACCGACAACGTCTGCCAGCAACTCGCTATAACCATAAGGCAGCGAAAAATAACTGTTACCCAGCCAGTCATCGCCATTCTTGAAACCGTTAACATATACAGCGCCGACAGACAATGCTACCAGGCCCGATTCTGTGTTTACATTTCCTTCAACAGTAGGCAGGTTCGGGTTTCCTACATTCAGTTCTTTCTTGCAGGCAATTGTACCGGACAATAGCAGTGTACAAAAAAGTATTACCAGATATTTATTGTTATTCATGACCTTCTTTTTGAGATAAAAAATTAGAACCCTACATTTAAGCCAACCATATAAGATTTGATATTCGGCAGTGTGCTATGGTCCACCCCTCTGTCAAATGAAGAGTTAACGGCGCCGGAGCTAACCTCGGGATCAAATCCGGTATATTTGGTAACAGTAAGGATATTCCGGCCGGTAAACACCACCTGCAGCTTTTTAAAGCGTTTAACGTTCATCACTTTGGCCAGATCAAATCCGAGAGAGATATTCCTTAATCTTAAGAAAGAAGCGTCCTCATAAAAATAATCTTTGGTGGCATTGTTACCGGGCCCGTACAAGCTGCCCCAGGAGCCGGAATAAGCGCTGCCGTAATACGCTGTATAAGCGGCAGTAGTACCGTTGATGGTAACAGGTTTCGTAAAGTCTCCATGAATACCGTCACGATACATCCATTCTTTTGTCTGGTTGTAAAGGTGACTGCCATATACCCAGTCAAACTGGAAAGAGAGAGAAACAATGTCTTTAAATGAAAAAGAGTTGATGAAAGAAGCATTGAACTTCGGATTAGGATCACCAAATGCATAGGTCTCGGCAGAGAACTGTATACCTCTTGTAGCAGTGTCTACCAGGTGACCATTTACAACTTCATATTTCCCCGCGTCAGCATCAGACAGGTACTTAGTACCATCTTTATAAACAGCATCTTTGCCGGTAAGCGCCTTTAAGCCATAGATCTGTCCTATCTTCTGACCTGCTGTAAGCACCAGCGCGGTACTGCCTGCCGACGAAGTAAGGATAATATCTGCGCCGCCATTGATCTTGTCTATCATGGATGCCTGATGACTGAAATTGGTTGTGAAATCCCAATTGAAGTTCTTTGAATGATATACCGGCAGGTTCAGCTGGAACTGGTAGCCCTTGGAAGACATGTTGATGGCATTATTCAATATGCCGGTGGCACCTGAAGAAAGCTCAGAACTTACCGTATAGATCACATTCTCGCTCTTGCGTTTCCAGTAGGTGAATGAACCATTCAGAGAGCCCAGCCATTTACCTTTGTTGAGGTTTACGGTAAAGTCTGTACCGGTTTCAAACTCTTTGGAAACTTCCACTTTCAATGCAGAGTTCTGTGCAGTTTCAGGTACAGAGTATACCAGTGAAGATCCGAGAGAGCTTTGGTTCAGGGTAGGATACCTGTCAAAAGGGCCAGGCTGTATACCTGCTTTACCATATGCTGCTCTCAGTTTAAAATAAGGTATCCTATCCTCCATTTTTGCTGACCAGAAATTAAATGAAGAAGGCAGTACATAACCATCTACGTGAGGGAATGTGAAAGGAGAAGAACCACTGCCAAAGGCGGAAGACCAGTCACTTCTGAAACCACCGGTGATACCGCCATAATCACCAAAATCTATTTTCTGGTTCAGCAGGTAACCATAGGTCACAAATGTTTCTTCATAGTTACCATTGGTATTGGTGACAGAAGAAGTAGGCGCCACATGTACTTCTGTAGCTGTAGCCAGGTTGACGGGTGATGTCAGGGGCAGGCCCAGGCCGTAGATATCATACTCTTTATACTTATTCTTACGGTAATCGTATGAGATCTGTGTGCTGGTCTGAATAGGGATATTCAGGCCAAAGTCTTTTTCAAAGTCGGTTTTGATGTAGGCGCTACCCAGGAAGTTCTGGAAGGTGGTATTATAATCCCATTTATCTATCTCGCCTGTCAGATCAGAGGCGAAGGTGTAAGCCCAGGAATCATAGTAGGTAGCATTGGCGTTCTGTGTCTGGTTCTTATAGGTCCAGGTAGTAGTCTCTGTTCTGTAGTTGATACCGTATTTGGCGTCCAGTTCCAGGAATTTGTTCACCTGGTAATTTGCGTTAAAGCTTTGAACGATGTCTATTTTATTATCCAGCCCGCTTACATACTGCTTGACATAATATGGGTTGAAGGCGTTTATACTGAGAAAGTCGGCGGTCTGATATGCAGGGGAATTTCCGTCGGCCATTTTATACTTCAGGTCAAAGAAAGGCGAGGTATTCAGGAAGCTGAAAACATCGTCTACATTACCTGTCTTACTGCCTTTACCGTAAAGATATCCTCCGGCCCCGCCCAATCCGGGCACTAGTGTATTCTTTGTATATACCAGCTGTGTAGTGGAACGTATCCTGAAGCCTTTGAATATCTCTGTGCCCAGGTTGGCGGTGAAGTTGGAACGATCTACGTAACCATTCTTCATCACCGGGCTGGTGGTATGGTTATTGGCTACAGAGATTGCAAAATCACTTTTATCTGAAGCTCCGGAGAAACTGATGTTGTTATTCCAGGTATTTCCTGTCTGGAATACCTGTTTGAAGTGATCATAATACTTCAGGTTGGCATTGTAAGATTTATTGGCAATGTTACGCGGGTCCAGCACTCCATAACGGGTGGCTCCGCCATAAGTATAAGAGATCCCTTCAATGGAACCATAATCGTTGTACGTAAGGATGTTGCCTGAAGCGTCTACAATATTATTGTTTGCATCTGTCAGGTAAGGATGCTTATCTGCTTTCTTTACGTTGCCACTGTTAATATAGCTGTTGAAGGAATAGTTGGTATTATAATTAACAGCTATCGTTCCCAGCTTTCCTTTTTTGGTGAAGATCTGTATTACACCATTGGCTCCCTGTGCACCGTATAATGCTGCTGAAGCTGCGCCCTGCACTACTTCTATGCGCTCTACGTTACTCAGGTCAAGTGAGTTGAAGTCTGTAGCTGAAACCTGTACACCATCCATCATGATGAGAGGTTTGGTACCGTTCTGCACAGTATTAATACCTCTCAGCAGTATGTTGACAGGGTCTCCGGGGTTACCACTGATAGAAGATATCTGGGCACCGGGTATTTTACCTACCAGCGCCTGGTCAATAGATGTGGATGGTCCGCTGGTCAGTTTATCTGAAGTGATGGACTCTACTGCAATACCCAGTTTTCTTTTGCTGGTGGCTGTTCCCACACCGGTTATCACTACCTCGGAAAGTATCTTTTTATCAACGCCCAGTTTTACATTAATAACGGTGCCGTCTATTGGAACCTCTTTGGTCTCAAATCCGATCGCAGAGATAATAAGGGCTTTCCCTTTGGTTGCAGGTAAACTGAAAGCGCCTGTACCATCTGCGATGGTAGCGCCTCCTCCTTTGATCTTAATAGTTGCTCCTGGAATAGGGTCTCCGGCATCGTCAACAACGGTACCGGTAATTTTTGAAGTGGTTTGTGCCTGTAACGGACAAGTAAATGCATGGCATAGCAATACCATCAGGCATAGCAGAAGGCTCTGTCTTATCATAGATGTGCTTTAAAATGTGACTGTCGTAAGTCTGTTATATTGTTATATTAGCCATAAAATGGGCTTCCCGGCTGTTCTCCGGCTTGTTTGTTGTTCACCAATAAAATGGCATTGTCCCCCCATGCCTTTCAGACACAGTACAGATAGATGTGGTTAAATGCTTTACGCGCCTGAATTGGCACGCATATTCCCGTTCCAGATAAGTGATTATCTAATCAGTAGTTACAAACAAAGGATCAAGAGTAAAAGACTTGTAAGGATACATGTGATCTGTGAGCGTCATAAGCAATCACCAGGTGGTTCACTCTCTTCAATGCCGTCATTGTTCCATCACAAAAGTTCAGTTCGCATTTAGATTTTGGTTCAGCGTTCGATTTAGTTGTATTCTTATCGAGTAAGCGTCTGTGTAAATATAATCGCTTTTTTCAAACCAGGCAATAGGAGAAAGCGATTTAAAAAAATATACTTAAAAGAGTAATCGGATAGCAGGGCATTTTTATCCGGTCTGAAAAAATAATTTTTAAATGAGCGCTCGCTCACTTATCTTTGTATTCATATGAGACCGCGTGACGAATCAAAAATTTCCGCCATTAATGAAAAGGCGATAGAAATGATCGCTGATGAAGGCCTTGAAAATTTCGGCATCAATAAGCTGGCAAGAGCAGTAGGTGTATCTCCTGCAACTATCTACATATATTATCCGGATAAAGATGAATTAATTAACCAGATAAGTATAAGCGAAGGCTTAAAGATGTGTAGTGCTGTACTGGACGGGTTTGATGAGAATATGAACTTTGAAGAAGGGCTATGGATACAATGGCAGAACAGGGCCAGCTATGCTATGGCCAATCAGCGGGGCACCAGGTTCTTTGATCAGCTACGCCATTCTACTTATAAAGAAAGAATGCAGGAAGCAATAGGTGAAGAAATGAAAAAGAAGGCAGGTGGCTTTGTCAAAAATGCTATTAAACGGGGAGAAATAAATGATATGCCTATGGAGGTATATTGGTCTGTCGCTTTCGCTCCTTTATATTCTCTTGTAAAATTCAATGAAGATGGGTATAGTCTTGGAGGAAGGAAATTTAAGTTAACACAAAAGATCATGAAAGAAACTTTCAGCTATGTAATCAAAGCGTTAAAAAAATAGCGCGGCATCCGGCCATCAGCCGGTTAAATACAACGTTATCTATATATTACCCAACTGCCTGTTGTGAAAACAACACAGGCATAACCATGCAATAAACGATCAATTTATCAACAAATCAACTAATGATGAAAAACGCCATTCCATTCACTCCCTATCAGAAACTGGTCATAGTTTTACTGACCTTAACCCAGTTTTCCGTAGTACTGGATTTCATGATCATGTCACCTCTGGGAGATATGCTGATGAAGTCATTAGATATTAACACACAACAATTCGGCCTTGTGGTATCTGCCTATGCTTTCAGTGCAGGTACATCAGGATTGCTCACTGCAGGTTTTGCAGACCGCTTTGACAGGAAGAAGCTCTTTGTATTCTTCTATGGCGGCTTCATTATAGGTACGCTCTGCTGTGCCATCTCTACTACCTATCCTATGCTGGTGGCAGCCAGGATAGTGACCGGCCTGTTTGGCGGCGTGATCGGCTCCATTTCCATGGCTATTGTTACAGACCTTTTTCCCATAGAACAGCGTGGACGGGTAATGGGATTTACGCAGATGGGATTTGGCGCCAGCCAGGTCCTGGGCATTCCTATCGGCCTGTACCTGGCTAATTTCTGGGGATGGGAAGCTCCCTTCTTCCTTGTGGTGGGTATTGCAGTGGTACTGATGTTCCTTATCTGGACAGGTATGCAGCCTATTACAGCGCACCTGGCTTTTCAAAGGAAAAAAAATGCGCTGGAGCATTTGTGGCATACTATAAAAAAAGGGCATTACCGTGCGGGATTTGCTGCCACTGCGCTGTTCTCTATAGGAGGTTTTATGATGATGCCTTTTGGCAGCGCATTTGCCATCAACAACCTGCATGTTACACAGCAGCAGTTACCATTACTGTTCATGGTATCGGGTATTGCTTCCCTGGTGGTTATGCCGTTAGTAGGAAAACTCAGTGATAAAACCGACCGCCTGCAGCTGGCTATCATCTTTACCTTCTTTATGATGATCATGGTAGCTGTTTATACACATCTGACGCCTTATCCTTTACCGGTGATCATTATGCTGAACGTGCTGATGATGATCTGCCTTATAGGGCGTATGATCCCTTCTATGGCGCTCATTACCGGCGTGCCTGAAATGCAGGACAGAGGAGCTTTTATGAGCGTCAACTCTTCACTTCAGCAAATAGCCGGAGGTATTGCGGCTGCGGTTGCGGGGATGATAGTGGTACAGGAAACCAAAACAAGTCCGCTTAAACACTATGATACTGTGGGTTGGGTTATCATTGGTGTTTCTATGATATGTATCCTGTTACTGGCAAGAGTAAGCAGTATTGTAAAAGAGAAGGCGAAAAATGCCGCTCCTGTTATGCCGAAGGTTGATGTTATACCGGAAATGTAAAGAAAAAGGCCCCTGCAGATCTGCAGGGGCCTTTTTCTTTTTACACCGTTTCGTCCAGCACTACTGCTTCGGGGGCGTTCTTTCTGACAGACTCAATGCCATTATCTCTGGCAGTTGTACTGCTGTACATTTCACTGGTGCCAATTACCTGTCCGTTAGTGGCTTCCAGGTTAAAATAATGATTTCCGTTCTTAGCTTCTTTCTTTTCATAACGATCTTCATGAGGGGCGTTCTTTTTAACGGATTCAATACCGTTCAGGCAACTTGCCTTTGCATTATATCCTTCACTGATCAGGATAGTCTCTCCATTACCGGCTTTCAGCTTAAAGCGGTATTCGCCGTTGGGGCTTTTGGTAACATAGAATTTACTCATCGTGTGATGTATTTAAATAATGGAAAAATAAGTGGTGTATCCGTTTGAATTTTATTGAAGCAATAACAAAAATCAGTTCACATCTTTTCCTTCTTTTAACAGCCCGATCATACGTTGCAGGCTTGATTTATTCTGAGGGTCAGGAGCCAGGGTTTCAGCCTGTGTTGCATATTTCAGGGCAGCCTTATAATCGCCGTTAGCGGAGTATCCTCTTGCAAGGCCTACCAGTGTGGTAAACTGACCAGGATATTTCTCTGCGTTCTTTTTGAAGATGTCCAGCGCTTCTTTATTTTGCTTCTGCTGCACCAGCTGTCTGCCGTACTGGTGTAATTCCTGCATACCGGCGTAAGGCATGGCTTTCTTCATAGCAGCCGCCGCTTCGTCTTTACGCCCCAGCTTATTCAGTATCTGAGCTTTTGTGCTCCAGGCAGCAAAGCTTTTATCTCCTCCAAAAGTAGTGCTGGTAGCGGTATCAGACCATAACAGCGCTTCGTCCAGGTTTACATCGTGCTGCAGGCTCCATTGGGCTGCCTGTTCCCATCCTTCCCACAGGAATCCCCTGGAAGAACGGAGCTCATTACGGAAAGATGTTATCTGGTCATTGATATAATCTACTTCCACCTTAAAAGGAAACATCAGTTTTTCCCATTGCAATCCTATCACCGCACTATTTTCGGTCTGATCCATGAACTCGTATTTGAGCCGTTCTACATTCTTATCCAACGCAACCGGTTTTACTTTTATTCTCAGTACATCTTCTTTATCGTTGTAGTAATAGCTACCCCAGGAGTTGGAGTTCCGGGAGAAGATGACGGTACTTTCATTGGGGCCGTAAGCTACAAACAAACCGTATTTGCCTGCCGGCAGCGGTTGTCCGTCCACCTTGACATTGCCTGAAAATTCGATAGTGGTATTCTCATTAGCGCCTGCCCGCCACGGTGCTGATTTGCTGGAACCAAAACCGGGATCTGTAAAACCTTCCGGGACCAGTTGTCCCCATATCTTGCCTTCACGCCCTTTTACAGCGGGCCTGTCATAATGGATCGTTATATCTGTCAGCCCTATGCGTTCGCTGACTGAGGCTTTTTTATTGCCGCCACTGGGAGCGGTTGTTAATGGTATCTGTGAGAAAACAGTAAAGGATAGGCATAACAGCCCGGTGGTAATGTATAGTAGTTTCATAACTGGGGTATTTTATTGTTAATCTACTTAAAAAATTCAGTACGACATTCATACTGTGATAAACGGTACAGTGGTCAGATTTGTTTATGAAACGGGTAAAAAATAACCGTCTGCCGGCTCAGTCCTCTACTATACATAAATAATTAACTAATAAATAACCGACTAAAATCAAATATATTACATATAATTCTGTGCATTTCCTGTGGATAACTTTGGCCATAAAACGGTTACTACGCATAATGGATAGTAAGTGACCTACTAACTTTGATATTGTTAAGTAAATAGCTGGTTATATGAGGAAAGTTGCGCTATTGGTCCGTTTTCAATTACCGTTTTACCTGCAAAGGATTGCAGCCATTGTATCGTTACCTATATCCATCCACAAACAAAAAGCTTTCTAAAAATTATTGTTTGGGTTAACCCCACAGTGCTGTGTCGCCGTCCGCCGGAAGCGGGCGGCTGGCATGGTCTGTATGCAGATTATTTCACTGTAAAAACTCAAAGCGAAGCTAATGGACAATCAGGAAAAAGACCCCCAAAAAATAACCAGTACCAGCTTTTCCTGGAAGCCCTGGGAACTGTTTGATCATATTCAATCAAGGGCATCCATGCTGCCCGGTGGATTTGAAGTGGACCAATGGAACAGACAGGCGGTGAAAGCCCTCTGTCATTACTTTACGGGATGTACCTCCTTTGAGAAAATGAGCCCGCCAGGACAATCCTGGAAACTGCATAAAGGGCTGCTTATAACGGGCAATACCGGTGCAGGAAAAACTACGCTCATGCAACTGTTTAAAAGGAACACCCGCCAATGTTACCAGGTGGTGAACTGCAGACAACTGAATGTGCTCTTTGCCATACAAGGATATGAAATGCTGGGTCGTTACAGCGTGCCCATCCGTATTCCGCTGGCCGAAGAAACCTTTTATCAGCAGGAGTTAGGTACCTGTTTTGACGATCTGGGCGTGGAAAACGACAATGTGCGTATTAACGTCATGGCAGAGATCATCCTGAACAGGTATGAGAACAGTACACCCTGGCATTATACTTATATCACCACCAGCCTCACGGCCGGCCAGATAAAACAACGCTACGGATCACGCGTACAATCAAAAGTGAGGGAGATGTTCAATATGATAGTTCTCCCCGAAAAAGACCGCCGTTAATAACGGCACCTATTAACCTAAAGTAAAAAGCACCAGAAAAAATATGAGAGGACAACAATCACTTTTCAACAATTATCTTGAAAGCCCTGCAATTAAAACTGTCAGGAAAGGACGTTCTGCAGATATGATAGCGCTCAGGGATGAGTGCCTGTTACACAGGTATTATTATCATATCAAATTACTGGGTAAACGCTATGATACAGCTCTTACAGAACTCTCAAAAGAGTTCTGGATCAAGAACAGCAATATCATTTATCGTATGCAATGCAACAGCGACCGCCTGGAGCAGATCATGAAAAAAGAGCAACCGGATGTGAAAACATTACGGTCGTTATATCCGTGGATAATATGGTAAAAAAGAAAGCCGGTCGCTCTAGCGACCGGCTTTCTTTGTGTTTATTTCGTACTTTTCGAAATACTTATCCGGCCAAAAATCCTCACCTCTCCGTTGTATCCATCCTTGTAGTCTGTACGTATCCTTCTAATTTCTCCTTCCTTATCCTGATATGTATAAATATCTTCAGGTTTTGTCTTTCTCACGCTCTCATCATATAACTGCGCATACAGATCAATAATATCACTGACTGAACCGGTAATACTCACAGACTTGATCTCGTCAGGGTTTACATCAATATTTTTATTAAAATCGATGATCACCCATTTTTCCGGGTTGCCGGCAGCAGTGAGTTTCACTTTTATAATGCGGGTATTAGATTTTGTTCCTGCACTATCCGGTGGATTAAGTTTCATTTTCTCTGCAATAATACGTGCAAAGGGAAATGCGGAAGCAACAGGTTTTCCAATGATCTTCAGATCCTGTCCGTAAGAAGTTGCTGATGCAAGACAGGCTACTACGGATATTAATAAAAGACGTACAATTTTCATGTGAGCTAACGGAAATTTAAGTGTAAAGATAAACAAAATCTATACCACTCTCCTACTGGCAGTGCACCAGTCCGGAGCTTTATATCATACTCAATGCGAAACTTCTCAGAAAACCGCTTTTACCTTCGGTAAAAGCGATTTCTGAGGATGCTTTTCCGGCCTGTGGCCGGCTAAGAATTTAATCAGGACAATAACTCTAATGGTGGTTTCTCTATCTCGCTTGTGACAGAGGGGGCCGGGTATTCATTAAAGTCCAGGCTGTAAGTAATGACCCTTACCCGGAATGTCCAGTCTCTGTCTACCCTGTCTTCCGTGCTGATCTTTGTACGTGCAAGCGGGGCAATACTACCATTTGTCCATCCCTGTAAAGCCTGATGTAATTGTCTTTCTGCTTCATAATAATTCAATACTGTGGCAGTGTCGATAAAAGTTGTGTTGTCTGCTGCCGTAACACGATATGCCAGCCTGAACACCAGTTCTCCTGCGGCTGCCTGTACATTCTGTGTCAGTTCAGCAAATGTAAAGTTCGTAAAGTCAACAAACACGCAGGGCCATACAGCAGGAGCGCCCTTGTAGTTTTCTGTCTGTAACAGTTCGGGGTAAACGCCTTTAATGGCAGGTGCGGCAGTGGTAATGTGCGACTGCAGTGCGGAAAAAAGATTTGAAAATAAACTATCCATTCTTCAATTTTTAAGATGATCAATTTTTTTGTTGGTCAACAGTGTAAAGGTCGGTTCAATACACATCTTTTCCATTCGTGCTTTCAATGATTGTACATACACCGCATATTCACTCAGCTGAAAAAGTATAAGCATTGTTTCACGATTTTTTCAGGGGCTGATGTTGTTGTTTCTTTGTATTGTAATCGCTTGCTGACACAGTAAGTAAAGAGAAAAAAAGCTGTTCGTGAAAAGAGAAATTACTGATAACGGGCGGTACAAATTGTTAACCTCGATGTTACTATTAAATACAATTATACAAACAGATCCTGCACAGACCATCTGGCAGCGGCTAGGCGATCAGGCCTTCACGGTTGTGGTATTAATTGGTATTGCATGGCTACTATGGAAACGCCAGATAAAACTGGAAGACCGTTTAACACAATACCTGGATGATGACCGGGAAAAAATGCTGGGTGTGATAGAGAACAACACCAAAGTAATGGAGCGGCTGGAAGATGTGCTGAACAGGAATAACCCCAGTTAAAAATGCGTAAGATAGATTTCATTGTACTCCATTGTACGGCAACCCCTCAGGACACACGTCCTGAAGCCATCCAGCGATACTGGAAAGAAAATCTCAAATGGAAAAGTCCCGGCTATCACTACCTGATACAAGCATCAGGGCATGTGATACAACTGGCTACGGAAGACCGTATCTGTAATGGCGTAGCAGGACATAATGCAAATAGCATCCACGTCAGTTATATAGGCGGAGTAGATGCTGATAACAAGCCGGCAGATAACAGAACGGAAGCGCAGCGTAAGGCCATATGCGAACTGGTAACAGAATTAAAATACCAGTACCCGCAGGCGCAGATCCTTGGTCACCGGGACTTTCCATTTGTTAAAAAGGCGTGCCCATCTTTTGATGCGCGTAAAGAATTTAAAGACCTATAAAACCATCCCTATGGCATTTTGCAAAAAAGCAGGACAAAAGATCAAACAGGTATTAAAACAGTTTGATTCATTCATTGCGCTGCATGCTGAAGAAGCGCTGCGCGTAACAAAGATCATTAAATCAGCGTTGGAAAGCCCGCTGGCAGACCTTCTGGAGGCCATCATACCGGGCGATGCCGATACGATCTTCAAAAACAAAGTATTACAGGCGCTGGAAACAGGCATTGACACATTGAACATTGTAAACACCTGCAGTAAGGAGCCCAACCTGGAAGCAAAGCTTATTTGCTTTGTAGCTGCACTGAAGAATGTAACACCGGAACTGCAGGATGCGGTACTGCAGAAGCTGCAAAGTATTCTTTTGCGCGAACTGGATGGCAACACCAAGAAGCAGAATGTTTATGACCTGTTCAGTCAGGCTAAATACAGTGAAAGTAAATAGCAATTAAACAAATTACAATGACCAAAAAAATTGAGAAATGGGATTACCAAAAGTAGCAATTACATTAGGAAACGGCAACCTGGGAACAAGCGTTGCTACTGACGACGGCGTAGCAGGACTGGTACTGACAGGCGTTGCAACCGCCAACCTGCCACTTGGCACACCAAAAGTTATCTTCAACCTGAGCGAAGCTGAAGCTCTTGGTATCACCGCAACCGGTACCAATGCCAGTGCATACCGCCACATCAAAGAATTCTATGATCTGGCCGGAGAAGGTGCAGAGCTCTACATCATGACCGTAGCAGACAGTGTTACGCTCACCCAGATGGCAGATGTTACCAATGCGAGCGGCGCATCGAAACTGCTGGATGCAGCACGCGGCCGTATCAGGCTGCTGGGTCTTACCCGCACACCTGCGGCTTCTTATATCCCGTCTCTGACAGACGGTCTGGATAAAGACAGCCTGGATGCTATCACTAAAGCACAACAGCTGGCAACAGCTTATACCGCACAATATAAACCTGTGCGGGTACTGATAGAAGGCCGTAAGCTGGATACTGCAAACACTGCTACACTGAAAGACCTGCGTACCTATACCGCAAACCGTGCAGGCATAGTGATAGGCAGCACATCCAACGATGGCAGCGCTTCTGTGGGACTGGTACTTGGCCGGGCTGCATCCATACCAGTACAACGCAACCTGGGCCGTGTAAAAGATGGTTCTCTACCTGTTACTTCAGCGTATGTGAATACAGTGAAAGCAGAAGACCTTACCTCCGGCGATATGCTGCATGACAAGGGCTATATCTTCTTACGCACATTTATTGGCCGCTCCGGTTATTTCCTGAACGATGATCCTATGTGCGCTCCTGCTACAGACGATTATAGTCAACTGGCATTGGGAAGGGTGATAGACAAAGCGTCCCAGGTAAGTTACCAGACATATGTTGATGAACTGAACGATGAGATCGTTATCGACGAAAATGGTAAGATTAGCGTACCTGTGATCAAATATCTGCAGAATAAAATTGAATCTGCTGTAAACCTGGCCATGGTAGACGAGATCAGCTCTTTCAGCGCTTTTATAGATGCAGATCAGAATGTGCTCAGCACTGGTAAGCTTACCGTCAGGGCATCTATCGTACCTATGGGATACACTAAAACAATTGAAGTATTGCTCGGCTTCACGAACCCTGCCCTGCAGTAATGCCGTTATTCAACTTTTAAAAAAGAACCAATATGATTTTTGACAACAAAGAATGCACCTGGGCCAATATGAAAGTGGTAGTGCTGGGTAAAGAACTGACAGGTATCCGTGGTATCAAATACAAACTGACGCAGGAAAAAGAACACCTGCATGGTGCGGGTGACGAGCCTATCGGTATCCAGCGTGGTAAACGTACCTATGAAGGCGAGATCAAACTGCTGAAATTTGAATACGACGTACTGGCTGATGCAGTAAGAGCTGCGGGTGGCAGGGACATCCTTGATCTGACAGCAGACATCATTGTGACCTATGTAAAGGACAGCACATCTGCTCCACGTACAGACATCATCCGCGGTTTCCAGTTCAAGGAATTTGAAAAAGGCTGGGAACAGGGCGCCAAGTTCATGGAGATCACTCTGCCGATCGTATTCATGGGCCTGCAGCAGAACATCTAATCCCTGACATGGTCCTCCTATTTAATTACAAAACACTTATACACTAATATACTATGACAGTAGAAAAACCGGTAGCAATTACCAAAGAACACATTGATGCATGGAAGCAGAAATATAAAGATGTATTTAAGCTCACTGCCGCTGATGAGAAGGTAGGTTACTGCAGAAAGCCCACCAGGGATGAAGTAAGCTACGCAATGACCCAGATAGCAGGTGATCCGCTGGCTTACCACGAAACACTTCTGAAATCCACCTGGCTGGGTGGAGATGAAGAGATACTGAACGATAAGTCTTATCTCTACGGACTGGGTGCGCAACTGGACAAACTGCTGGAAGCGAAAAAAGTTGAAGTGGAAAAGCTTTAAGCGAGGCGTCCGGCGAATTTGAGAAAAACCCTTTCGGGTATATTCAAACGCTGTTCGAGTATTACCTGCCCCAGGTTGACACCTCGCAACTTACAGATGCTCAGTGGGCAGAAAAATTTGCGCAACTGCACGATATACGGCAGAGAGAAGCCAAAGGACTGCCACTATTCTCAAAGTAGCATTGTGCATAAAATTTAATAACAATGGCAGAAAACACAAGCGATGAATTTTATCAGATAGGCCGGGCCGCAGAAGCAGCTACCAGTAAGGTCTCGATCTTCCAGAGAACGATGATGAGCAGTACCCAGTCAATGGGATCTTCATTAACAGAGCTTCGGGAACAGATCACGCAGATTGAGATTTCTACAGCAAGAGCTTCCTCTCTTTCGGCAGCAGCCGTTTCAAGAACAAAGAAACCCCAGGAAGAGCCTCAAAAGGAAAAGAAGAAAAAAGATGAGGGTGATGAGTTTAAAGTTGGCGATCTTATTAAAGGTGGTACGGGCCTGTTGAAGATGGCGATGGACCTGCAAACAACGCAGGTAGCCTTCCAGCAACTGACGGGCAGTGCCACCACTGCCAAAGCACTGATAGGCAGTCTGCAACAAATGGGGACTACCACTCCTTTCAAGAGCAAAGACCTCATGGAAAACGCCAAAGCCCTGCTTGATAGTGGCACCTCCGCTGCAAATGTAGTACCTATACTCAGCTTGCTCGGAGATGTGGGCAAAGGCAACCAGGAAAAGCTTAACGGGCTCACCAAAGCATTTGGTCAGATACAGGAAAGTGGAAAGCTCACAGAGACTTCTATGAAAGCAATGGTAGATGCGGGTTTCAATCCACTGGACGAAATAGCCAGAACATCAGGTCTTTCTATGGAAAAGCTAAAAGCAGATCTGGCAGCAGGAAAGATCTCTGTCGATCAGGTCACTACTTCACTGATCTCTGCAACCGGGCCAGGAGGACAGTTCTTCGGCGCCATGCAGCAGCAAAGTGATACCGCCGCAGGTAAGTGGAACCAGTTCAACGAAACAATGAATATGGCCGGTACCACGCTGGGCACTGCTCTTCTGCCGCTGGCAACAGATTTCATCAATAACGTGCTTATTCCGATGGGAACAGCATTACAGATGGTGGCCGGATGGCTGGCAGAACATTCAGGACTGATAGAAGGTCTGGCTGTAGTAATAGGTGGCGCTCTCATAGGATATAAACTCTGGGCAATAGCACAAGGCGCTGTTAACCTCGTCATGAGCCTCAATCCTGCAGGACTTGTAGTGGCAGGAATTGTGGCACTGATATCAGGCATCATATATCTGTGGAACACTTTTTCAGGATTCAGGGGCGCCATTGTGGGGGCCTGGGAATGGCTGAAAGCATTCGGTACGCTGATAAAAGATTTTGTTATAGACAGGATCAAAGGCCTGATCACAGGCATGGGCGGCCTCGCAAAAGCGCTGGGATATATTTTTGAAGGTGAATGGAGCAAAGCATGGGAAACAGGCAAACAGGCAGTTTCAGACCTCACGGGCATCACTGCTGCGAAAAATGCCTACAACAATGCAGGTAGTCTTGGGAAAGCATTCTCAAAAGGGTTTGATGATGGCGTGAACATGAAGCCGGTCTCTCTGAAAAGCCTTATGCCTAAAACGCCCGCCGCTCCCAGGATGGCGCAACCAGCTGATTATTCCACGCTGGGCAATACTCCAACCCGTGCCAACGCCAGCAACGGTTTAAATACTGCACAGGGAAAAGTAGAAGGCATCACCGGTGGCGGAGCACGCAATATTATCATTAACCTGCAAAAGCTTTTTGATGATATCAATATCAACTCTTCTACCGTGCAGCAAGGTGTATCAGATATGGAGCAAATAGTAACAGAAGCATTGCTCCGGGTTTTAAACAGTGCAAACGCAATTGAATAATTATGGCAGCAAGTTTCGACATACAAAAAATCTTCCAGACAACGTGGGGGTACACACCTCCGGTATTTAATATAGCCAAACAACCTGAAAACCCCGGCGATGTTGCACAATATTTCGCCAAGGGCCTTCACGGACGCTCTTATTTCATGCCGGTAACATTGGGAGGAACAGTACTTCCCAACCCCGTGATACGCATCACAAGTAAGAAAACCATTGTGGAAACCGTAATGGTGAACCGCATGGGTACTGTGAAAGAACTGATAGGTCAGGAAGATTTTAAGATCAACATCAAAGGTATCATTGTTTCAGAAGACAACAGCTACCCGGCAAAAGAGATCAAAGCTATCCACGATCTGTACATCCTGGATACAAGCCTGGAAATAGTGTGTGTACTTACAGACATCTTTATGCAAGGTAAAAACACTGTTGTGATCACTGATATCAGCTGGCCTGAAATATCCGGCACACAGAACATCAAGACATACGAGATAAACCTCGTAAGTGACTGGAACTTTGACCTAAATGAAATATAATGTTCACCCTCAGATGTAAGATCACAATAGGCGGCTTCATGTTCACATCTATAAATGATGTAAAGATCAAAAGAAGTATACACTCTTTTATCGATACCGCCACAATCCTGCTTCCGGCTTCTGCAAGGCTTAATTTTAAGGAGAACGTCAAACTGTCCACCAAATCCGTATCTACCGCCAAAGTCTTTAATGAAGGAGATCCTGTTGAGATCTGGCTGGGATATAATAACGAATATCCTGAAGCGCCGGAATTTAAAGGCTTTATAAAAAGGGTCAACGCGGCATCTCCCTGTGAGATAGAATGCGAAGGTTATAGCTGGCAGCTGAGAAGGAAGAATGTTCTCTGGTCTTCCGGTAAAGAAAAGACCACGCTGAAAAAAATGCTGGAAATGCTGATAGACGGAACGGATATAAAGCTGAGTAACGAAATTCCGGATATCCAGCTGGAACAGGTTTGTGAAGGCAATATCAGTGGTACCGACGCGCTGGACTGGATCAAAAAGAACCTGTACCTCACTGTCTATTTTTCCGGCAACATTCTCTACGCCGGGCTGGCCTATATTCCACAACCTGATAAAACAGCTGTAGAATATACCATAGGATGGAACCTGGTGAAAGATGATCAGCTGAAGTTCAGAAAGGAAAAGGACGTAAAGATACAGGTGAAAGCTGTTTACTTCGACAAGCGTAACAAAGCCGTGGTAAAAACAGCTGGTGATAGCAGTGGCGCTATCAGGACCATCTTCGTACAGAACATCGAATCAGAAAAAGAGCTGTTGCAGGTAGCAGAAAGAAAAGCACAGGAACTGAGATACGATGGCTACGAAGGGAAAGTAACAGGGTTCCTTGTGCCTTTTGCCCTGCCTGGCTATAGAGCTACGCTAAAAGATGCAAAGTATAAAGAACGCGATGGCACTTACCTGATAGAAAGTACAGAAGTGAAATTCGGCACCGGCGGTGCAAGGAGGATCAGCGAAATAGGCGTTAAAATAAGCAAGAACGATGAGTAGAATACAGGCACAGCTAATTGAGGGGCTAAGGAACCTCAGCAGGGAAAAAGCTACTATCATATCTGCACAGGTAGAAGATTCCAATAAAGATGCAGGCACTATAGACGTGATCACCTTCGATGGATTGAAAATACCTAATGTGCGTCTGCGTTCAGTGATCGAAGAAGATGATAAAGGCATGATCATATTTCCAGCTAAAGACAGCAGCGTACTCATAGCCAGGATCAACAGGAGTGACAACTATCTTATGATAAGCATGGAAGAACCTGAACTGATCAGATGCAGGGTAGGTGAAAAATACCTGGAGCTGGATAAAGACGGGCTGAAAATAAGTGCCGGCGAAGAATCTCTGAAGAAATGCCTGGACGATCTGCTGGATGAAATTGTAACGATCTATGCTCCTATGAACAAGGCCGCTTTTGCAGATATTAAACAGCGATTAGCTAAACTTTTAAAATAATCATATGCCCCTGAACAAAAGTGGACTGGAACAAAGTATTAAAAGCGCTTTCAAAAGTATGAAAGATGCTGGCGGAGACGAAGAGCAGGGCCTTAATCAGCTTTGCAGCAAACTGGCAGAAGCCGTAGATACTTATGTTAAGACAGCCACGATTAATTACACAACGGGACTGACCACCGCCGCGGGCGGTGGTCCGGTCACCGGAGTATTCAATGGTAATCTATCATGAAAGATATATTGTTAACCCAGGATATTGACCTTGACATACAGTCAGGCGATCTCAAAACCGGTTTCAGTGATCTGCAGCAGCAGGAGTTATTGCTGATGAATAACAGGGGAAGCTTCAAGGAATTTCCCTCCGTTGGGATAGATGCCTTTGGCTTTCTGCAGGACAATAATACCTCTGCTTTGCTGCGGGAGATCCATAAGCAGTTCCTTGCTGACGGCATGCAGCTGAAGTCGATCAACGTTACAGACACCGGGCAGCTAAATATTGATGCAATTTATGGAAACAGTTAATGTTAAACCCCACCAGTGTCTGCTGGACATCTCCATACAAGAGAAAGGAGGCATCGGCGCATTGTTTGATTTTGCTGTCGTAAATGACCGCAGTATCACGGATGATCTCAAGGCCGGCGGCATATTGCTGATACCCGATACAGAGATCATAAACAAGCGGACCTTCCAGCTCTATGAAGATGAGGGCGTGATACCTGCCAACGCCTACACTGCAGATGATGACGCTGCTATCAAAGGTGGTATTGGTTACATGGGAATACAGGTCGACTTCCGTGTAAGTTAAACAAGAGTAAAAAAATAATTATGGCAAGAACAATCACCGAAATACAGGATGACATCATCAACAGGATAAAGGCAACAGCGGGACTTGCCGACCTGAACAGCACCAGTAAGGTGGCCGTATGGCGGCTGTGGACTTACATTGTAGCTGTATCTGTGTGGGCGCTGGAAAACCTGTTTGACCTGCACAAAAACGAGGTGAACACCCTGATCAATGAAAAAGCCCCGCACAGCCTGCGCTGGTACGCTAATAAAGCGAAGGACTTTCAGTATGGGTCAGAACTGGTAGCCGAAGAAGACTACTATGACAACACTGGTCTTTCTGAAGAGGATGTTGCGGAACAGAAGATCATCGCTTTCAGCGCTGTTGTAGAACAGGCAAAAGGTCTGCGCCTCAAAGTAGCGCGCATTGTGAACGGTGATCTGGACGCTCTCAGCACTATACAGCTGCCTGCTTTCGAAGAATACATGAACCGTATCAAAGATGCAGGCGTGAATCCACTCGTTGTAGAAAGCCTTCCTGCTGATAGTCTGAAACTGTCTCTCACCATCTACTATAACCCATTGGTGCTGGACAACACCGGTTCACGGCTGGATGGTACAGACCCGGACCCTGTGGGCAAAAAAGTAAGGGAATACCTGAAAACACTGCCTTTTAACGGAACGATGGTATTGGCCTACCTGGTAGATGCCTTACAGCAGGTAGATGGCGTGGTCATCCCTCATATTGAACAGGCGCAGGCAAGATACGGCTCACTGCCCTACACCGCCTTTGATGTGAAATATAGTCCTGACGCAGGTTACCTCCGCATATTGAATGCTACAGACCTGACCATCTCGTACATACCACAAAGCGCCATTATATGAGTAAGATATTTGACATAGACTATCCAAAACTGGTGCGGCTGTTAATACCACCCAGGATGAGGAAGCTCAGACACGTAGCCTGGCTACAGGCATTAACCAACCCTGTGAACTACCTGTACCAGCAGTTCAAACGCAACAGGGATGCTAATCTTTACCGGCTCAATATTACGCCACAGGTAGTATATATGGAAAAGCTGCTGAATGACAGATATGATATTTCCGGCCGAAGGATCCGCATTAAAGATGCTATCACATATACGGCTGAATATCTGTACCAGGATGCAGAGAACAAACCATTGTATATCTATAAGGAGGAAGAGAACAAACCAGTATACCTGTTCACGGAATCTGAAATAGGTAGTGACTCGGTGGATTTCTATGTGCTGTTACCGGCTGGTCTGAGTTACAATGAGAATGAGATGACAGCATTGATCAACAACTATAAACTGGCAGGGAAGAGCTATAAAATACAAAACGTATGAATAAAGTAGAACAATTGACAAACCTGGGTGGGTTTCCTATGACCCAGTATACGCTGGACTTTATGCAGCAGTCATACAGGAATGCCCTGGGTGCGCTTGCAAAGCTGGTAGGCAGCGCTGTAATAGTGTCAGGCATGGAGGAAACAGGCAATACTGTTGCGGATGGCTGGATCAGTTACAACGGCGAATTGCTGCCCTTTACCGGAGGTCCCAAACAATCTACCTGGATCATAGAAGAAATAACGGAAGACCGTCTCTTTGCAGACCAGGTAACACGTACTGTTTATTTCACCCGCAGGGCACGTTTTGCTTCCGGTGGTATCAGCTACAGCAGCCTGCAACGCATTGAAACATTGCTGGGGCTGAAAGGTGTGATCGCATCGCTGGATACGAGACTTACCCAACAGCTGGCCAAAGTCTGGAAAACCGGCGACATCATTGAACTGGATTGCACAGCAGCCTATATATCTGCCAACTTTGACGGTACCGGTTTAGGTAAGAACGAAAGAGCAGGATGGGCCATATGTAACGGCAATAACGGTACGAAAAACAGGAACGGAAGATTCCCTGTTGGCTACGATCCTTCCAGGGCAGGTTATAATGTACTGGGCGCAACAGGCGGACAGGACTCTGTAACGCTGACCACCGCACAACTGCCAAGCCACATGCACACAGGTAATAAGCAGGTGTCTGCCCGTGGCTGGCCAGACGATTCAGGCGACAGGACCGACAACTATTATTACATCCATGCATCAAGGGATGGCGCACAATTCTATCAGACGTTTGATACGAACTATACAGGTTCTAACCAGGCGCATGAAAACCGCCCTCCTTATATCGTGACTCTCTGGATAATGAAATTATAATACTATGGCGATACGCGAACGGAACAAACTAAAAGACTGGTTTCAAACGGGGGATTACCCCACGCAGGACCAGTTCTGGGACTGGCTGGACAGCTTTGTGCACAAGTCGGAAGACAAAGTGGACATTGACGGTATCGCCGGACTACGCAGCCTGCTTGACAACAAAGCTGACCTTGAGGCCTACCATATCCTGTACCAGCAGGTGCAGGATATGGTGTCAGCCAGCCTTAAAATAAGAAGAGCAGATGTACTGCAACCTTTAACAGATGAAGCGTTGAATGCACAATACCCGGACGCAGTGCCAGGTACGCAGGTCATCTGTCCCAACATTCAAGAAGGCGGCGAAGTGTATGAAAAATTTGACCAGGAAAACAACACATGGTTCAGATTGTATATGACCAAAGCTGCTGCCAATTATCCGGGTGTGATAGCAGGCATTGAACTGGACAACTTCGTTTAGTCATCCTAAAAAAAGCAAGAAATGAATTTCGAACTTAAGAAAATAAAATGGGAGCCGGGGAAAGCCGCTACACAGCTGCAACTGATGACATTGCGTGTAAGAAGGAAAAGTGATGAGGACGAAGCGATCAATTATACGCTTATTGCTGATGAGATGCAGGTATATACTGATGGTACTATCTTAAACCCTCCCGTGATCAAAAACCTGGAAGAGGATACTACCTATGTTTTCAGGATCTCTAATAACGATCCTGCCGGCGGACAGTTTGATATGGTATACACTACTCCCCGGGAAATGGAGACAGCAGAGATCACTAAAGCATATTATCACAATTCAGAACTGATCTGTAATAATTCTACCGGCTTCCTGGACGCAACGCTTCCTCCCAAAATAGGCGGTTATTATGGCCTGGAATATTCACTGGCAGACTGGTTCGGTTATAATCCGAACATTACACTGGTGGGAGGGCCGGTGTGGAAAAAAGCAAAGGACCTGATAGGAATCAGTTTTACCGCCAGTGCAGACAGGATACAGGCACCTACCAGCCTGGCACTGGAAAGAGATGTCAAAACAAAATACAGCCTGGGTCTTCATTTCTATGTGAATGCTGAAGACCTGCCAGCTACGGGTATCTGGCCGCTTGTTTCTTTTGGCGCAGCACCAGGTGGCAACGGCATCTTGTTATATGTTAACTGTGATACAAAAAAAGTACACTGGCGACATCAGAATGGTGAGGTTATAGAAGAGATAGTCAGCGCAACTACTATCAACACAGGTCAATGGAACAAAATACTTGTGTTCAGAGCAGCTGATATAACCGCTTCAAAAATGTGGCTGAACAGTTTCAATACGTTTACGGGAGCGCTTACTGATGCAGGCGTACCAACACTGAACCGTATAGGGACCCCACTCAATGTCGGCACTATGGGAGGCATTTTCAGTAAATTTTACTACAACTCCCTGCTGGTGCTGGACGACAATGTTGCCGGTAAATACATGGAGCCACCCTACCCTGTTGGCATCCTGGAAAACCCGGATAATCCCGAAGATAAATACAGCATCTACAGGAAGAACATGATCGTCATCAACAATAGCCGTATTGTGTGTACTATTCCTCCGGATGCCCCTACAGGCTACAGGCTATTTTATATTCAGAACAGTTCCGGTGTAACAGCGCCGGTTGGGATCAGCATCCTTCCTTTTGACAAGGTGGCCTATCCGCTGGAACTTGATTTCAGTACTGACAACGGCGTAGCTGAAAGCCAGCTGAAGTCTAACTTCTATGCTATGGCTAAAAGCTGGGGGGGGGCTAACGGTGGCGTATCTCCGCAGAACATTTATATGCAGGATGGCCTGCTGGTAATGGAAGCACATGGAGATCTTTATGATGGTAATGTGCAGGGGTATGCCAAGAATGGAACTCTGAAACTGCATGACAATCCCGAAGACCCGCTGTATAATGCGCCATGGACAACAAGAGTAGGCGCCGTAATAGCCTCTAAGGAGTATTGTGGTTATGGCAGCTATGTTGTAGAAGCAAAGCTTCCGCGGGAAATGGGTGTGGCGCCTGCATTCTGGACATTCCATTATGGAGAGGTGTATCCGCAGGACCCCCGATACGAACAATTGCTGGCACAGGGATTACACCGCCAGGGCAGTTTTGCAGACGGATATTATGTTGTTGAGAACAACGAGATTGATATGGAGTTGCCCAGTCATAATGCCAATCATATTTTCGCTACAGTTGCAGAAATGCTTTCTCCCAATTATCACATAAACTGGAGTGGAGAGAAAGTGGCTGTGGAATCAGATCCTGACCCTGCCAACAATGGTACCTGGCAGCTGAACAATGTAGCCCAGCCTAATGTACTGAGCAGCTGGGCTAAGCTCAACAATGAAGTACAGCATCTTCATCAGCCACGCACCAACAATATCAAGTGTAATAACTGGAAAGGCGAACTTGGCTCCGGCAAAGGATTCACGTTTGGTACAGATCCATTCAATGACGAATATCTCTCTATGTTGACAAGCATTGGAAAAGATGTGTGGGATGATGAGTTTCATGAGTTTCGTTTTGACTGGTACGCTGACAGGGTTGAGTTTTATGTTGACGGACAACAGATACAGGTGAACAGGCATTTTGTACCAGACATTCCGGGCAGGTGGACCATTGGTTTGTGGTTCCCTTCACAGCCTAATCCTGAACGGCCCTGGCAGGTAAATCCAACAGGTGCATGGGCAGGGCCTGCGGCCACCTGGAGGTATCAGAAAATGACAATCAGGAAGATTTCACATACCCCTTTCATAGATGAAGACGCCAATGGCGCCAACAGAATGGTAGGAGAAACATATCCGTTTGACGGCTTCAAGAGTTTTCCTCTTCCTCAACCGTAAATAAAAAATAACACATGGCAATTAAGAACAGAAATACGCTTAAATCCTGGTTTGAAACAGGAGACTATCCTACACAGCAACAGTTCTGGGATTGGCTGGATTCTTTCTTTCACCTGCAGGATGATAAACTGCCGCTGGATAATATAGACGGGCTACGCGTCCTGCTCAATGCCAAAGCAGAGAATGAAGTGCTGGATATGCACATGCAGGATAAAGAAAATCCGCATGCTGTTACCAAAGAACAGGTAGGCCTGGGAACGCTTCCCAATGCCAAAAGCGATGCCATAGATCAGAATAACAGCGAACAGCTGGCTACCAGCGCTGCTGTCTTCCAGTTGAACCAGTTATTAAATAAACTGAAAGACAAAACGGAAGTGATCACATTTGATACAAACGGTGTATTTGAAATGGAGAAGGGAGATCTGCTGGAAACCATTGTTGTGTTGCCTCAGGCCCCCATTACATTATCCATAGGGAACACGGAAGGAGGAGATGATATCCTCCTTCCTATGGAGTTCCCTGCTGGCAGCAGTTATGCAATAGGTCTGAATGTCTATGCAGATGAACAGGTGAAACGGCTTTATCTCTCCGGCATCACAGCGCCCGTGTCAATTAAATTCTATAAACGATAATAACAGACGATGAAGAAAATTATTTTACTGTTGCTGCTTGTACTGGCAACCGGAGCAAGCTATGCACAGGACGGCAACTTCAGGCGTGCTACTGTGAGAGACAGTATCTGGCTGAGCGGAAAATGGTTCAAGGAGATCAGCGATGACAGCACCCTTGGTACCGGCGCATCCAATATCCTTCCTACTCAGAAAGCATTGAAAGGCGCATTGTACGATGTGGTGGCTAATAAGGTCAGGAACATCTATGTTTCAAATGGAAGCCTGAACAGCAACAGGCGGCTGACCGGGAATAAGCAATATGAGTTGTTTATGGATTCCCTGACGGCATTCGGTGTAATGACACGCAGTTTCACGGAAGATTCCCTTGCAACATTCAATCTCAGCACATTCACTGCCTCTATGGCCAGTTATGTTACAAGCGCCAATAAAATGGCTGTAGTAGAAGTCAATGCGCTGCCAAGGCCATATATTGCATTACACAGCGGTTATCTGACGGCGGCCGGCTTCTATCTTGATTCTACTAATAATATAGGTCTTGGTAAAAATAATCCAACAGAAAAGCTGGATGTAGTGGGCAATGTTACAGCTACCGGGACGGTGAACAGCCAGGCCTTTAAAAACGGGAACATCGGTTCGCTGACATTTGCAGGTAATGGCTCTCCCGTTATATTGCGCTCAAACAATGAAGATCTGCAGCTTTTATCAGGCAAGCACCTTTCCATTTCTGCGGAAAAGAATATGATATTATCCACCGGCGATTCGGGCGCCGTTATTTTTAATAACCCGGCCACCTTTACTGCCGCTGTTTCTGCGCCTTTCCTGACAGTGAACGCAGATATTGCATTAACAAAGGCTCATCATACCTTACGTGTCAGAACGGCAGGTATTACCATTACGTTACCCCCGCCAGGGCCTGTCTATGGCCGTATCTATTGTATCATGAATGCCTCTGACGGGTATATCTATTTCAATAGCGGGTACGTGGATAATAATATAGTGCTCAACGACGTGGCTTCAAGCGGCGTTGTGTGGTTACAGAGTGATGGCTTTAACTGGTATAGAATTAATTAGGAGGACCATAAATGCTAAAAGCCCGGGCGCTATCTGCCCGGGCTTTGGCTTGCCGATGTAAAGTTCCATAGTGCCTCATTCTGATCTTGTCCAAAATAAAGTAGTTCATCATTAAAAATTTCAACCGGCAGTAATTTACTTTTCAGCAATACTGCCGTAGCTTTATAGACGCAGACAAAATCTTACCGTTATGAGTCAACAAAAAATAGGCTGGGCCGGTCTTGGCAATATGGGAACTCCAATGGTGCGCAACCTGGTGAAGGCAGGATTTGATGTGACCGTATACAACCGTACCACTGCAAAAGCAGAAGCACTGCGGAAAGAAACGGGCGTAAAGGTGGTTACCTCGCCTAAAGACCTGGTAAAAGATACTGACATTGTGATCACCATGCTGTCTGACGATGCTGCATTGAAACAGGTATATGAAGGCCGGGACGGCCTGTTATCTGTTACACTTCCTCCGCAGTTGCTGGCAATAGACATGAGCACGGTATCGCCGGACACTACCCGTCAGCTGGCGGCGCTTTGTGAGGCAGAAGGCATATGGTACCTGGATGCGCCTGTATCAGGCAGTGTAAAGCCGGCAGCTGAAGGCCAGCTCATCATTATGGCCGGCGGCAGAAAGGAAGATTTTGACCGTGCGAAACCTATTTTCGATTGCCTGGGTAAGGCAGCCTATTTACTGGGAGAGAATGGCGCCGGCAACTATGCCAAATTAGCTATCAATACATTCCTGGGCATTACCATGCAGGGCCTTGCCGAAGCGGTCATATTTGCCCGCAATAACGGCATTTCCCCGGATCAGTTCTTACCCCTGATCAACAGCGGTCCGCTGGGCAGTATGATTTCCGGCATAAAATCACAGAACATTATAGAGCAGGATTTCACGCCGGCATTTGCACTGAACCTGCTGGCAAAGGATATACGCCTGGCCAGGGCACAGGGCCTGGATACACCTGTTGGCAGCGCGTTGTCTGATACTTTGCAGGCAGCAGTGGAAAAAGGTTTTGGTGCTGAGGATATGGCTGTTATAATTAAATATCTTGAAGATCACCACGCCATCTGAATACATTAAAAAGCTGTATCGTGTGTGATACAGCCTTTCAGATAGTGCACCAGTTCCAGGGGCTGGCCTGTGGTTGGCCAGGGATTTAAACCGGTAATGGATTCAGAGTGGGATTCTGGCGCTGGTGCCAATACGGATAAATTGAGTTTTTTATCTTTAATAATACCCGACTACCCGCAAATATCATTGTTTATTTTAAAAGGAACCCGGTTATAAGATAAACGGTCAAAAGTGGCATAAAACAACGGATGAAGCTGCCAGAACAGCAGGTTATTTGCTTTTGCATATTTTTTGTACCGCTTATACCATATTAAATATATACTTATGGCTACTTTTTCGGAGATCATAAATGGGGATAAACCTGTATTGGTAGATTTCTTTGCAACCTGGTGCGGGCCTTGCAAGACGCAGGCGCCTATCCTGGAAGAGTTAAAACAAAAGGTGGGGGATGCTGCTACTATCCTGAAGATAGACGTAGATAAAAATCCTGCGGCAGCCAATGCCTACCAGGTGCAGGGCGTGCCTACCCTGATCCTTTTCAAGCAGGGTAAAATAGTATGGCGGCACTCGGGTGTGGTACCGGCCAATAATCTTGAACAGGTGGTCAGGCAGAATGCCTGATAGCCTGTCCATCTATTCTTTCCATTTCACCGCTTATGACCTCAAAAACGGGCTTTATGCCATTTTATCCACAATGCCCTACTGAGTGCTGTTACCTTTAGGTAACAATTCTCTGTGATGATGGATAACTCAACAATAAATCAATACGCCACTGCTTTAAGCTACGCCTCTTTTATAAGTGCGGCCTACCAGGTATTTGATGCTTATTACACCACAGACCGGAACATTAATCCTGTACAGGAAGATTATCCATGGTTCCCGGAGAATTATACACTTGTTTACAATATTCATATGACCGATTCCCTGCTCGGTTTCAAAGATCCTGTCTATTATGGTTTCCTGGCCAAAAGTAACTTCTCTCCTGATTATCCCGTTTCCTATGTTCTTGCGTTGAGAGGTACTTCAGATTACCTGGAATGGGCGGACGATCTTGATATTCTTCCTTCCCCTACTCCTTTTGGTCATAGCAGTGGCAATGTTGTATCGGGTTTCCTGGACCGGTTCAACAGTATGACCTTTTCTATTCCAGGGGCAAAAAAGCCTAAGGGTCTGTTCAAAGACATTCGTTATAGTATCAGCATAAAGGACCTCCATTCTGACGGCATTCAGCCTATTGTGTGTACCGGTCACAGCCTGGGCGCAGCCCTGGTCACACTCTTCGCCGCCGGCGAAGCGTATTCCCTCTTCCCCTGCCGTGTATATACCTTTGCCTCCCCCTGCGTTGGTGATGATGCCTTTGTATCTTATTACAATGGGCTCATCACCACCAGTGAACGGTATTATAACATCCCGGACCTTGTTCCTACTATCCTGGACGTATTTGGTTACAACCAGGTAAATACCGGCATACCACTTAATTCCCTTAGTCGTGCTGATATTAGCTGGTATCCTGCCTGCACACATTCACTGAACACCTACATGTACCTGCTGGGCGCAGATGCCAGTGTACTGAACAGTAATTGCATAGTAGCGCAGGATGCGATTGACGTTACAATAAAGAAACTCAGCTTCAGAAAAAGATACTAATTACTCACTATGGTTATGCAGAAAAACCGCATTGATATCCATCTATGCGGCTTTTTTTATTGTATGGAGATCTTCAGCTCTCTGAAACAAATTCTTCGTTCTTTCTCCGTATAGTCTTTTCCATTTGCTCAAAATACTTCAGTGCTTTCCTGTACTTATCCCGTTCAAAAACGGGCACTTCCTTTACAGTGGCCTCATAGCCATCATTTGCCTGGGTATTTAACCGGGGAGCCTGCCCTTCTGCTATATCAAAGTGGTAGAAGTCGTATTCATCATCACCCAGCACACGGATTATGGAGATACGGGGCGTCTTTTCTCCGGCATTGCCGGGAGGGCGGAAGCCCCATTGAAAAGCGCCATATTCTACAACATGATCTTCGTTATAGTAATCATAGTGTTTAGCCCTGATCAAAGGCAGAGACAGCAGCTCTTCCAGTTTTTCCCCTGTAACTTCCGCTCTGAACTTTTCACGGTAGTATACCATTTCTGAATACTGTTGTAACAGTGTGCGCCAGTTCTCTTCGAGGAACTGATGATAGCTGGCAGGTGCATTGCTATCCAGTTCCAGCCAACGTTCGCCATCCAGCTGTTTATATGCTTTAGCTATGCGATAGACGCCGGGACTGTCCTGAGCAAAATAGATCACGCAGCCAAAATTCTCTTCCTGCTGGAAGTAGACTGTGAGTGTATGAAGTTGTCCGTTCAGCATCAGTACTCTCCGATATACATCATTGTCTTTATACTGCAACATTACTCTGTCAGCTTCACCTGTGTATCCGGTCAATACATCACTGTCTGCGAAGCGGAAGATGTTCGTCTCACTGATAAGATCATCCTGAAAGAAGGAAGGCGCCTGGGGATCCTTTAAAAAGTCTGCACGGAGTACAGATTCATTATTATCCAGAGCTCCCAGTATTTCTCTTCTGTCCAGCCAGCTGGACCAGGAGTATATTTCATCATCATATTCATCGTCCGGCTCTGACAGGAAATGTTCTTCGAAAAGAGCAGGTAATGGATCTCTTTCTTTATAACCTTTATCTTCGTCCCAGAGAAGGTACTCCAGGTCTATCCTGTCTTTCTGTTTGAAACGTTTATAGTCAAAGCTATAATCAGTGGATATAAAAACTCTTGCCTGTACTGCACCCTTACTTATCAGGGTCCCATGGTTATAATGGCCCCAGTAAAGATCTTTAACGTACAGATTGCCGGTAACATATATTTCCTGTCCGCCTACTACGATATTATCTGCTGTCAGGTTTCCAAGTATGATCAATCCTGTGGCGCCGTCTGTATCTTTATTATAGATATTACCAGCTTTAAGATTGCCTTCTATGAGGATAAGGAAGATAGATTCTCCATTCCCACCGGGATCATCCAGGTTGATGTTGGAAGTTTCCCAATCTCCTTTGTGATGCATTACCAGCTCTTCTTCAAACTCTCCGTTATTTTCTTTGTTTCTCCATGCTGCCCAGGAATCTGCCGGCAGCAGATGTTTTATTTCTTTAAATTTCTTCTGTTCCATATTCTTCAAAAATAGGAAAAGCGATTTTTTCGGGAGAAGAATTTTGGGCTTGCGGCCGGCTAAAAAGAGGATTTATTCTACATGCTTCGAACGCATGGGATGTAATATTTTCATCCAATAGGCGTGCGTGTTACCTTTCTGGTGCATAACGAAAACCAGTACGATCAGTATGCCCATGATACCTTCTGCAAAAACCACCATATTCACACCGAATATATGCGCCAGGTAACCTATTACCAGGCTGCCTACGGGTAGCATTCCCTGGTAGGACATAATATAGTAGCTCAGCGTCCGGGCTTTCATTTCTGAAGAGGCGTGGGTTTGCAGGTAAGTATTGATAGCAGAGTTCTGTATCATTAATCCGACGCCTGTAGCAGCAGTGGCCAGCAGCGCCATGAACATGGAAGAAGAAATGGCCAGGCCCAGCAGCGCTACGGCAAAGACGATGCTTGACATTACGGTGATCTTTACCAGGTCTTTTCCAGGTCTTAACATAGCCATATATATTGCGCCCCCCAGGGCGCCGAGTCCTGCGGCGCTTTCAAACCAGCTGAAAGTGGTGGCATCTCCATGAAAAACATCTTTTGCAAATACGGGTAACAGTGTGGTATAAGGTATTACCAGCAGACTTGATGCCGCCAGCATTACGATCAGGGAAGAAAGGTCCGGAGATTCTTTCAGGTATTCATATCCTTTACGCAGGTCTGTCCAGATATCTGCACCGGATGCTGAGGGAGTGCTGAGTTTCAGTTTCATCATGGATAAGCAGCAGATCACGGCAATGAAGCTCAGGAAGTTGATCAGGAAACAGATATCCTCGCCAAAGGAGCTTAGGATAATACCTGCCAAAGCCGGTCCTACCAGCCGCGCGGCATTAAAAGCAGAGGAGTTCAGGGCAATGGCGTTGGGAAGGTCTTCTTTATTGTCTACCAGGTCTCCCATCAGGGACTGTCTGGCGGTAGTATCGAAGGCATTGATAAGTCCCTGGGCCAGGCTGAGAACGGCTATCCAGATCATATTATAGTAATTCAGCCATACCATGGCTGCGAGGACGCCGGCTTGTATCATCAGGCCGACCTGGGTCACCATTACTATCCTGAATTTGTTATGCCGGTCTATAAAGCTACCTGCGAAGGGGGAAAGTACCAGGGAGGGGATCATGCTGAGAAAAGTAACAAGGCCCAGGAGAAAGGCTGATTCTGTAAGACGGTATACCAGCCAACTGATTGCGACCCGCTGCATCCATGTTCCTATCAATGAGATGGCTTGTCCTGTGAAGTGGAGCCGGAAGTTATGGTGTTTAAGCGAACGAAATATTGACATATATAATAAAGTAAATTAATAAAGTTACTTTACAAAAGTACGACTTTATCAGCAATGAATGAAAAACTGCGAGAGAAACGTTCATGAACGGGCATCACGCAGAAGAATGAAAATTCCTGATTCCAGTCTATGGAGCATCATGACTGCAGTTAAGCTTACAGACTTAGCTGCAATTATCCGGAGACTATACCGTGGCGCTAAAGTGATACCGCAATACATACACTAAACATGCTTAAGACATGCTTTAAACATGCTTCAAAGGTACTTGAAAGGTAAAGTTGAGGGGAAGGATCTGTATAGGAAACATATATGGACCTGGTCTGGGAGGAGGATAAAATTGATCCCGGAGGTGATGATGGACCAGTTAGGCTACTACCATATTAATAAAAAAATCCATGTAATGATAGTTCTCTACATTTTAAAAAAGTAAAGTAACTTTGCCAATTGACTTAAATCTATATGTCGACAAATACTTATGAGGTAGCTGCTTCTTTACGCAGCACAATAACACGCCTGGTGCGTCAGCTACGAAAGCAGAATATAGCGTCAGACTTTTCCAATGCAGAGCTATTAACGATGGGCCTGCTGGACCAGCATGGCAGCATGCTGCCTTCTGCCCTGGCAGAAATGGAGCGGATCTCCGCGCAGGCTATCTCACAGATCATCAACCGTTTATCTGAAGCTGGTTGTGTAAACCGGGTGACAGACGAAACCGACAAACGTAAAGTATTTATTTCCCTTACCGAAAAAGGCCTTCATCACCTGGTAGAAAACAGGCGTATCAAGGAAGAATGGCTGGTAAAAGCCATGGAACGTCTCTTTACCGCAGAAGAGCTGAAACTGATAGAAGCCTTCCTCCCACTTCTTCAAAGGCTGGCAGAATACAATGGTTAAAAGCCGTTTATACATTTTAACATTTTCGACCGGAACAATTAAGTAATTTTATATATGTTTTAATCTGAAAGTGAAAAAGGACAGCTTACTATTTAGGAAGACCGGTAAACCACCATTATCCCTGTAAATGAATTTGTTATGTTAATAAAAGGTACAATTGAAAGGTATTATTTCGGTGCGGACAAGTCAAAATATGGTAAAAAATATTATTATCTTCTGTAACTTTGTCTCCCGGCTCTGGTCTGACCAGTGAGAATAAGGCTGATTGTTTCTATATCGCGGGCATTTGCTCCGTTTATTCCAATCCTATGAATATGAAAAGATTATTTACACTCCCACTACTATTCACTGCGTTTTCGCTTCCGGCTATCGGTCAAAACTACAAACAGGATTTCGAGAAATTGTGTGTTAGCGGAGACACCGCCAAACAGCGCACGTTACTGGCAAAATGGGAAAAAGCCCGACCCAGCGATGCCGAATTGTATATTGCTTACTTTAACTATTATGTAAGTAAGAGTAAAACGGAAGTAGTTACCGTCAATCACACTGCCAATGGCGCAGCTTTACTGAAAGCCGGGAAAAATGGCGACCCTGCCGGTTACACCAGTGAGATCGGCTATAAAAAGGACCCGCTCAACAAAGGATTCAAATACATCAATACCGGGATATCCAAATATCCTAACCGCCTGGATATGCGTTTTGGTAAGATCTATATGCTGGGTGAGAATTATAACTACACTAATATGACCAAAGAGCTGGTAGCAGCTATTGATCACTCCAGCAAGATCAAAAACCAGTGGAAATGGGCTGACAATAAGCCACTGGAAAAGCCTGAGCAGTTCATGCTTAATGCAGTACAGGAATATGTGGCACAGATCTATAATGTAGGGAAAGGACAGGCAGATAATATGAAGCTGATCTCAGAAACTGTGTTGAAATATTATCCTAAACATGTGGCCAGCCTTTCAGACCTCGGCCTTGCCTATACGTTAAAAGGAGATAATGACAATGCGCTGAAGGCTTTCCTGAAAGCTACGGCTATTGATCCTAAAGACTTTATTGTACTGAACAATATCGCCAATATCTATGCAAAAAAAGGCGATGATGCCAATGCCATTAAATATTATGAGCTGACGCTCAAATATGGCGACCAGGAAGCTAAAACCCTGGCCAATGCAGAGATCAAAAAGCTGAAAGAGAAGAAGCCAACGCCTAAAGCTACTATGCCTAAACCAGCTGCAAAGGCTGCAACTACAAAGACTTCTGCCACAACGAAGAAGGCTACGGAAAAGACTTCAGAAAGCAAATCTTCAGGTACAAAATCATCTTCTTCCAAAACAGCTGCTAAAACCAAGACAGGCAGCTCTGCGAAGAAGTCTTCAAAATAAGGTGAAGATAGCTGGCCTGTGGCCAGTCTTTCAACAAAAAGGGTTTCGCCGAAGCGAAACCCTTTTTGTTGAGTCATTTCTTTACGCTATTTAATGGCCTGCAACAAACTGCAAAATTCAAGCTTCTCGTCAGACGTAAGAAAGGAATTTGCAATCGTTTCATTGATCAGGTCACTTGTGAGCGAAAACTCATCGTAGAGGTCATTCTGTTCCACTCCATACTTCTTTGCTGTAGAAAATGTGACCGCCATCAATATTTCTTTTGACGGAACTTTCTTTTCCACCAGCAAAGGTCTGATGGAATACAGCATCTCATTGTTCGCAACTTCAATCTTCTTAAGGTAATCTGTTTTTCCACTCCTCGAAAAATAATAACGTGTAAAAAGGAAGACAATGAGGGCCATCATAAGCCCGAAAATTGCTACCATAACAGTGGTGCTTTGTAAGTGTATCATAGGCGTAGGTAAAAATGAAATATTAAGGCTATACCCAATATATAAAACACCAGTGGCAATGAAATATAATAGCACTTTCCCATCCTCTAAATGAGTACTGTTACTGCAAATTGCTCCTATTTTACCTCATACTGTAATACTACCATTACCGGGAAATGGTCTGAAGGCACCCGGGCGGTATACTTATCCAGGGATACTTCTTTCGGGAAATTGGCGCTGCCGGCCTTTGCAACATCTGTATCCCTGCTTCTGTAAGTATCTGTCAGTATGCCATATCTTTCTGCTTTGAAATCGCTGCTCAGGAAAATATGATCTATCCGGCTATCTGTCTTTGCGTTAGGATTAAAAGCGTTAAAGGTACCGTTCAGGGCATATTTTATACCTGCTGTTTCATAAGCATCTTTCAGCACGCCTGAGTTATTAACCACTCCATAGGAAGGGCTGTTCTGATCTACATTGAAATCGCCCGTAACTATTACCGGCAATCCTCCTGTCATTTGCTTCACTTTTGCCAGCACCAGTCTGGCGCTTTCCTCACGGGCTTTCACACCTACATGGTCCATATGCAGATTGAAGAACCAGAAGGTAAAACCTGTACTGATCTCTTTGAACTTACCCCAGGAACAGAGCCTTGGCAATGCGGCATCCCATCCTTTATTAGGCCTGTCTGTTACTGTTGACATCCAGAAGTCCCCTTTTTCCAGCAAGCTGAACCGTGTGCTGTTATAAAAGATGGCAGAATATTCTCCTGCCTGTTTACCGTCGTCACGTCCTACGCCGGTATAGGCATACCCGGGCAGGGAGGCTTTAATATCTTCCAGCTGATGATGCAGGCATTCCTGGGTTCCGAAAATATCAAAACCATAAAAACGGATCATAGAGGCAATGACAGGGTAACGCTGTTTCCATCCATTACCGTTTGCAGCATCTTCTTTGTTGGCATCGTTCCGCATGTTGTAAGTGGCTACTGTGATCTTCTGGGCCATTGCTGTATAAAACAGCATCATCATGCAAATCATCAGAAAACTCCATTTCTTCATCTGTTTCTCAGTTTTAATTATGATAGTTTTTAATTTTTAGCGGCGCGAGGCCGGCAAAAGAGTTAAGTACCTGTAAGTAGACACAAGAATACTCAATATAATTTCAATCATTTGTGAAATAATCCTGAAATTTTTCATGATCCTACTGACATAGGGTTGTCACTTCACGTCTTTTACTTTGTATCATCATCAAAAACAAAATATCATGGAACTCATTCAATCTCTGCTGAAGGAAATGGAAAAGGAAGCACAGACAACACGTAAAATGCTGGCCATTATCCCGACTGACAAATTTGACTGGCAGCCCCATCCCAAAAGTATGACCATCAAAAGACTGGCTACACATATTGCAGAACTTCCTTCCTGGGTCAGCATGGCGCTGACCACAGATGAACTTGATTTTTCCAATAACCCGTATGAACCTGTAGATATAAAAGACACCCCAGCTTTGCTGGAATATTTTGAACGTTCTCTCGAATCCGGCAAGTCTCATCTTGAAAAAGCAGATATCGCACAGTTTGATGAACCATGGACACTCCGTAATGGCAGTGAGATCTATGATGTTTCTCCCAAAGGAGATGTGATCCGGATGTCTTACAGCCAGATAGTGCATCACAGGGCACAGCTGGGCGTGTTTCTTCGTTTGCTGGACATCCCTATTCCGGGCAGTTATGGTCCCAGCGCTGATGAATCATTCTAAGGCTGCTGATGTCATATCTTTGTATACGCGCCTGAAGTAATGGATAACGAAATAAATACCAGACAACGTAAGATCATCCATATTGATATGGATGCTTTCTATGCGTCTGTAGAACAGCGGGACAATCCCGAATACAGGGGTAAGCCTATTGTTGTAGGAGGTTCTCCGGAAGGGCGTGGCGGCGTTGTAGCTACTGCCAGCTATGAAGCGCGCAAATTTGGCGTACGCTCTGCCATGCCCTCCAAAAGAGCCCTGCAGCTATGTCCGGACGCAATCTTTGTCAGGCCCCGCTTTGATGTATACAAGGATGTATCCCGGCATATACGTGAAATTTTCAGCCGCTATACGGATATAATAGAACCACTCTCCCTTGATGAGGCTTATCTTGATGTAACTACAGATAAACAGCATATCGGTTCTGCAATAGAGATAGCCAAACTGATCAAACAGGCTATATGGGATGAACTGAACCTGACGGCTTCTGCCGGGATCTCGGTAAACAAGTTTGTTGCCAAGATAGCATCAGACATGAACAAACCCAATGGGCTGACCTTTATAGGACCTTCATCCATAGAGGAATTTATGGAGAAACTGCCGGTAGAGAAATTTCATGGTGTTGGAAGGGTAACGGCAGATAAAATGAAAAGAATGGGACTGCATACGGGTGCAGATCTCAAACGGTTAACAGAGAACGATCTTAAGCAACACTTTGGCAAACCCGGTGCATTTTATTACAGGATAGTACGCGGGATAGACGACCGTGAAGTACAGCCTCACCGTGAAACCAAATCTCTCGGTGCAGAGGATACCTTCCCTTACGATCTTACAAAGACAGAAGAAATGAATGCAGAGCTGGATAAGATCGGCAAGATAGTATGTGAGCGTTTGCAGCGTTATGGATTAAAAGGCAGGACCATTACCCTTAAAATAAAGTACGGTGATTTCAGGCAGATAACACGTAACCAGTCCCTTCCTTTTCCTACAGGCGATCTCAATAAAATTCTTGAAACAGCCAAACAACTGCTGTTATCTACTGACCCTGAAGATAAACCGGTAAGGCTTCTGGGTATCTCTCTTTCGAATTTCAATGAAGTGATCCAGGTATCGGGCCATTCACAAAACCCCGCACAGCTTTCTCTCTTTGACGATCTTCCATAAACCACAAATGCCGCCCTATTAAAGGAACGGCACTTGCTATCGTTTTTCAACTGCTCTAATCAGTTAGGATATCCTGTATTTTGTCCGAGGTTGGGATTGAGCACGCGTTGTGTCTGCGGAACAGGGAACAGCTCCCTGAAGCCTTCAGATGCGGAGTGGTCCCACCAGCTGGCAGTAGTATACTTACCCCAGCGGATCAGCTCCTGGCGGCGGTAGCCTTCAAAGATAAGCTCACGTCCCAGTTCTGCCAGCAGCTCGTCCATCGTCAGCGTGGTAGTGGTATACTCGTGAGTGCCCCAGTCTTCCGGTGCAAATGCACGTTTCCTGATAGCATTTACCAGGTCTACTGCTTCCTGTGTAGCTGCGCCATTGTTCTTTCTCATGATAGCTTCTGCTTTGGCCAGGTACACCCATGTTAAACGGTAAACGGCCCAGTCAGTGCTTCTGTAATGAGGATCGGAAGTGGGCCCGAGCTTATATTTATTGAAGCGTACGCCACTGTTCTCTTCACCCTGTGTCATGTCGGATACGGTGCTGCCCTGTTTGTTCTTACGGATGTTATCTACAAATACCAGCTGCTCACCATTGTATTCATTGCCACCACTGGAGATAACGGGCACGGTGCCATTGGAGCCGTATCTCCACTGTGGTCCTTCCAGAATCCATTCTTTCTTACGTTTGTCAGCATTCTCGAAGGTGGTATACACTCCCGGGATCACTACCACGCCATCATTACCGTTCAGTGTATTGCCGTTGATCTGGCTCTGGTTGAAGTGATAGAAATCTCCTGTCCACTGTGGGGTGAAGTTGGAGATCTGGTAATCGTATGCGATGGAGAAGATGATCTCTTTGGAAAGATCGTTATCCGGTTTGTAAGTATCGGTCAGGTTCGGATCCAGTTCCAGTGCGCCGTTCATGCCACCTGCTTCGTTGTTGATCAGTTTATTGGCAGCATTGATACAATCGTCCCAGCGTGGGGTACCGGTCCATTTCTCTGCGTTCAGGTACAGTTCTACCAGCATGGCATAACCACCGGCTTTAGACATACGGCCCAGCAGGGATTTTGAAAGTACGGGGCTTTTATCGATGTTGTCCAGGATCTCTTTTTCCACGAAATCAAATACCTCTTTACGTGTCTTTGTTTCGGGGCTCAGCGGGATACCTACCTGGGTAACGATAGGCACATTACCCCAGATATCCATGATACGCAGGTAGTGGAAGGCGCGCAGCAGGACCAGTTCTGATACGTAGCCGTCTTTTTCCTGCTGTGTCAGTCCCATGGCGGATGCTTCACGTTTATTGATATTCTCTATGGCATCGGTACAGAAGCCGAGACCTGTCCATAACAGGCTCCAGCAATCTCTTACCGGGCCATCGTCTATGGTCCAGGTGTGATAGTGCAGGCGTATCCAGTTGCCTGCATCGTAGCCGTGACGGCCTTTCTGGGGCCATGCCAGCTGATCGGCCGAAAGTTCGCTGAGGCGCCACCAGCCGTTCTGGCCGGGGGTGGTCCATGCGTTGGCGTGGGTATAGGGTCTCAGTACAGCAGATACAACTTCATTTTTGTTATTGTAAAAGTTGTCGGTGATCAGCTGATCGTATACTTTTTCTGACAGGTCTGTACAACTGTTTGCGAAAACAGGTAATAAGGCCAGTGCTGTATAGGTAGTTATTTTTTTAAATCGTTTCATGCCTTGTGTTTTAATGTTTAGATCAGAATCCAACGTTCAGTCCCAGGATAAAACCTCTTGAGCTCAGGTAAGGCCTGCGGTCGTCCGTTGTGTTCAGTGCGTCTATGCCGGGATTGAGCCCTGTATCTTTGATGAAGTCAGGGTCGTTACCGGTGTATCTGGTAATAGTGGCCAGGTTGGCGCCGGTCACGTACACGCGCATGTTGCGTATCAGTTTTGTTTTGAAAGGGATGTTGTAAGCCAGGGTCACTTCATCCAGTTTCATATATCCACCTTTTTCCAGATAGTAATCTGAGTACTGGTAGCTGTCATTCAGTTTTGCATGTTTGGTGAAAGCAGTTTCCAGTACATTGCTTGGCAGGGATTGCCTGTTACCGTTAAACATTTCCATGGTGTTCAGCACATCGAAACCGAATTTGCCGCGCATGAACACACGCAGGTCAAAACCTTTGTAATGCCAGGTGTTGGTGAGTGACAGATAATATTTAGGTATTGCATTACCAAGAACGGCATGATCTTCTTCGCTGTTGATCTGATCAGGAGAAACTTTTGAGCCATCTGCTTTGTAGAACAGCCATTTTCCATCGTCTGTGAGGCCGGCAAAGCGTTTACCGTAGAAGTTACCGATACGGTCTCCTTCAAAAGTGCGGATAGCATCTCCCAGTGCGCCGTATCCGCCGATACCGCCATAGGTTTTGCTTTCTATCTTATAAACATCGTTGGAGAAGCGGTCCAGTACGCTGCGGTTGGTGCTGAATGCCACATCTGTGCTCCAGGTCAGTTGCTTTGACTGTATGATATTTCCGCTCAGGGTAATTTCCAGTCCTTTGGAAGAGATAGAGCCTACGTTGGCGTAGATGCTGTTCCTTACGAAGGGAGGCAGCTGTGTGGTGAATGTTTCCAGTACGTCGTTGGTAACGCGTTTGTATACGTCGATAGAACCTGTTAAGCGTCCTTTGAAGAGGCTTGCGTCAACACCAATGTTCACTTCCGCTTTTCTTTCCCATTTCAGGTTTGGGTTAGGGTTCCTGTTAGGGCCGTAGGTCTGGCGCCATATACCATCGGGGTTGATATAGTTACCACCTGTGCCCATTGTAACGAGAGATACGTAGTTGTTGATACCGGAGTTTCCTGTGATACCGTAACCTACTCTCAGTTTCAGCTGGTCTACAGCAGTCAGGTTGCTCATGAAAGCTTCTTCACGCAGGTTCCAGCCTGCGGAAATAGCGGGGAAGTATCCCCATTTATTGTTGGCACCGAAGCGGGAGGAGCCTTCACGGCGCAGAATGAATGAAGCCATATACTTGTCTTTGTAGGCATAGTTCAGTCTTCCGAAGAAAGCGATCAGTGTATTATCATTCTTGAAGCTGCCCATGTTGGCTTTACCCAGTCCCAGCTGGTTACCTGCGCCGAGGTTATTCTCTTCAAATACGTCGTTCACAAAACCGTAGTTGCCTGCGTCAAAGCCCTGGTCTACTTCATAGCGGTAGCTGTAACCACCGATAGCAGTGATGTTATGTGCGTTGTTCACTGTGAAGTTGTATTCCAGGGTAGGTTCTAACGCGTATTTAACATGCAGTTCATTGGCCTGCCATGCGTAGCCTGTGGAATCATAGGTTTCGTAAGACAGTTCAGAGTTCAGGTCTGCATATCCTCCTTCTGTCCAGGTGTCACGGATCACGGAACCGAAGATGGAGGCTTTCAGTCCTTTGATGATGTCGAGAGAAATTTTCGCATCTCCTGAAGTGGTTTGCTGCTGACGGATGTCTGTTTGCTGGTGCAGCCTGGCCAGTTCGTTGGTGCTGGTCTGTTCAAAGTAGTAAGAGCCGTCAGGATTATAGGGAGAATAGGTAGGATTGAAAGTATAATAGCCATTCAGGTTACCACCATCTGTCAGCATATTTGCTTTGTTGAAATTGGTAGACAGGTTGAAGGAAGCTGTAAGGCGGTTATCAAGGCCCCTGGAAGTAACGTTCAGGCGGCCGCCGTATTGCTGGCGGGAGTTAGCCAGCATCAGGCCATCCTGGTCCTGGTAGTAGACACTTGCGCGATATGTGTTCATATCATTACCACCGGAAAATGCCAGGTTATGGTTCTGTGTAAGGTTACTGTGGTTTACCAGCAGGTCTACAAAGTCTGTTCTGTAGCCTTTATCTTCTGTGATGATATCTCCGCTGGCTATTTTTGCAGCGTATTGATCTGCGGTCAGGAATTTAGGTCTTCTCTGTACGTATTCCTTACGGAAATAGGTGTTGTAATCTACGCGGGCGGGGCCGGATTTACCGCGTTTGGTGGTGATGATGATCACGCCTCCGTTGGCCTGTGTGCCATAGATGGCCGCTGCAGAACCGTCTTTCAGTACGGAGAAGGAGGCGATATCATCCTGCTGAAGGAGGTCCAGGTTGCCGCCGGGTATACCATCGATCACTACCAGGGGCGACATAGAGCCTGTTAATGATGTAACGCCGCGCAGCTGTATGGTAACGCCGGTATTGGGGTTTGTGCCGCCAGTACGGGTTATGGTCAAACCGGCTACTTTCCCCTGCAGCAGGTCCATTGCATTACGTGCGCCGCTCTGTCTGAAATCTGCTGCGGAGACAGAGGTGATGGCAGAGGTTACTTCAGACTTTTTCTGTGTACCGTAACCTACTACCACTACATCTTTAAGACCTGTTACATCGGCCGTCAGCGCTATGTTTGCATTATCTGAAGCGCCAAGTACGACTTCTTCTTTTTTGTATCCTACAAATGTGAAAACGAGGGTATTTGCACCCTGGGGCACTTCCAGTTTATACACCCCGGAAGTGTTGGTCTGGGTACCTTTGCCCGTACCCTTCACCTGTACAGAAACGCCCGGCAGTGGCGTACCTCCGGGGTTTTCCGTAACTTTACCAGTGATGGTCCTGGATTGAGAGAATGCCCACAGTGATGATAGCAACATATACATACTGCATAGGCATACCCGTGAAAGAAATGAGAATCCTTTCTTCATACTAATTTTGGTATTAGGTTGAAAATAAAATGACAAGTAAATCCCGATACGTTCCTTTGCGCTCATCTCAAGGAACGTTCAGACAAATTTTTCATAAATGCCGAAAGTCAGACCTGGTTTATATTTTAACTGATTTTGGTATCTATAAGTAAAGGCTTTTTTAAAAACGTGTGAATAAAATAAGTTTCAATAACGTTGACTAAGACAATGACTCATCCTGGCGTAGCCGTCCCCATGGTTTTTCCCTTATATAAGATTCAATAGTTCCTGCGGATTACGTCCTCTGTTGTCTTTAGTAAAATCGATTTAGCAATCCGGGATAAAAATAGAGAGTTTTTTTACAAAGCAAAATATTATAAGAGGGTTTTGATTTGCGTTAACAATGTTTAATTTTTATTAACAATTAAGGAGTTATAAGAGGTCAACTATATACTACGTGTATTCAATAACGTTATAAACGCTGGTTCATTGTATTAATATTTTCACGGTAACCAGCAGCTGACCGTTGTGCCGCATGGTGTGTTCTGCTGCGTGGAACAGTAATCCCATTACGGTGGATGGAAGTTGTTTACGGCCTATTCCCCTGAAGCTGGTCAGTGTTGTTTCATCTGTATCTTTTAATTTCTCTACAGACAATTTTATTTGCCGGTCAAGGGCGGCAAGCAGTCCTGCTATTGTTACATCTTCATTTCTCCGGCCTTCCGAGGCTAAATAAGCCAGTTGTTCTTCTGATAACGGCATTGCTGACGCATAAGTGAACAACCTGTCTAAAACGCCTGTAATATGCTGTAAATGGAAAGCAGGAGAAGCCATGCCGGCAGGCTGTTCCCAAAGCAGAGACCCGGGAAAATCCTCAAACAGCTCATGGATCTCTTCTCCAGCCTGGAGTAAGGCGTGTGCTACTGGTTGTAATAAAGGAGGAACGCCTGTTATGGGCCCCCGCATCCATACTTCTGGTTGTTTCATATTTTATTTTTTCAGTTTCAGCACTACATGTTTAATATTCTGCCTGTTGTATGTATAGGTAATATGCAATAATCCGTCTTTTGACTGGATAATAGCCGGATAGCTGAATTCCCCTTTTTCATGTTTTTCCAGTTCATACACATCTTTCCAGTTCTCACCATCCCTGGAAACGGCTACTCTCAGTTCATTTCTTCCGTCAGACCAGTCCTTTCCTGCAATGGCGGGGTTATATACCAGTACCTGCCAGCCGTTCCGGGTAGTTACTGCGTCAATCCCGGAATTGGGGTTCAGCATATGTTGTCTTGTGAGCGGGCTCCAGCTACGTCCGTTATTGCCGGACCAGCTCTGAACAATTACGTTTTGCCTGCTTCTGAGCAGCATCTGCAGCCGGTTACCCCGGTGAAACAGGATGGAGGGCTGGATCACGCCAAATGTATCACAATCTATTGCTATGCGTTGCCAGTGATGGCCGGTGCTGTCTGATATCTCTACGTGTGCGTTCCAGACCTTCTCATCCAGGCTCTCTGTACTGGAAGGATGCAGGATGGAGCCGTCTTTCAGTTGTACGGGCTTATTCCGGACAGGCCCGAGTATACTGTCTGGCAGCCGCTGGGCTGCTGACCAGGTATGGCCGTTGTCTATACTTGTTTTCATCAGTCCCCACCATTCCCGGGGATTGGGCCCTACTTTGTAGAAAAGGAACAACCTTCTCTGGCGGGACAGGAATAATACCGGGTTCCAGCTGGCATAACGGGTAGTTTCATTCACTACTCCGGTAGCGGCTATTTCAGGTGCTGACCATTTACCTTTTGAGAAAACGGAGGTATAGATACATACGTCAGGTGCACTTTCCCTGCTTCCTCCAAACCAGGACGCCATCAGTTCACCTCCGGGTAGTTCTGTGATTGTGGAAGCATGTGCTGCCGGTACGGGCGGTTTCTCCATCAGGAATTCTTCTTTAACAAGCCTGGCCTGAGGCTGGGCAAATACGGGAGATAATGCGGTCAGCAGCAGGACCGGTAAAAGACATTTTTTCATTATGCTATTCTCTGACACCATAAAAATTGACAAGGCCACAAAGATAACAATGTCTGCCATTGTTAGCTTTGTGGCCTTGCCCCCCATCTAAATTATTATAAAGCCTGCCTATTCTTTTACATCCCAGAATACTTTGGTATCGCGCGTATCTTTTGCTTTTACATCAGCGTAACTGGTGTTGTAAGCAACCTCGCTGGTGGGATATAACAGCCTTTTTGGAGGCAGTTCAAATCCAACTGTCGGAGCTACCGGCACGTTCAGCTTTGGATATTTGGTACGGCGATATTCAGCCCAGGCCTGGCGGGACTGCAGTATGTTGAAGTGCAGCCATTTCTGGGTCAGGATCTTCTCCTGTTTTTCCTCTGTAGTACCAGTGTAAGCTATAGCAGCATTCTGCATAAAGGCATCTACAGTGGCAGTGGAAGGCTGAGTCAGCGCTTCATACTTGGTGCTATTGGTGTTATACAGGAAATATATGAAAGCAATGGCCTGACGCACGGCAAGCTCATAACTTCCTTGTGCTGTACCACCAGAAAGGCCCCAGCGCTCAAATGCTTCAGCTTTGAGGAAGTTCACTTCCGGGGCAGACATATAAATGCCTGGCAGTTTGTTATTGTAAACATAAATAGTAGAATCCCAGATAGCGTAGTACTTCAGACTGTCTGACTGCTGGGAGTTACCATATGTATTAGGCATTGCCCTGTATTCTGCATTTGGTACAAAGACATCTCCTACTTTCACGACGTTCTTTTCAAACATGAATGGGATACGTGGGTCGTTGACCGGCTTCATTACAGTATTCAACAGGTAGTCCGGAGCTGCCTGTGCACTTACTTCTGTAAATGCGGCGCTCAGGGTGTTGGTATAGTTGGTATACTGGTACAATATTACATCTGTATTGGCAGGGTTATAGTTATCACCAACGCCGGCGCCATCAATCAGCGGATATTGTATAGGATTGGAAAGGATCTCCTGCAGTTCTGTTTTTACTCTTGCTTCAAAGTCCGGTACGTTGGAAACGCGCATCAGGTAACGGAACCTGAGGGAGTTTACAAAACGGCGCCATTTGTCTATGCTACCACCTAACAGGTAGTCCTGGGTAGCAAAGGACGCAGCAGCATTTGTATTCAGTGTAGCAGCAGCCAGCCAGTTTGAAACGTCTTTCAGGCCTGTCAGAACAGTATCATATAATTCTTTCTGGTCCTGGAATTTTGCGTTTGCAATTGTGCTGGTTACGTTCAGTGAACCGGCTTCAGTGAAAGGAATATCTCCGTAAAGATCTATCATCTGTGCGGTCTGGTCAAGCAGTAAAGCTCTTCCTGCGTACATAAAGATCCTGAAGTTATCACGTTCATCTATTGGCAGGAGGTTGAACAGGCGCTGCATGGTACGGTACTGTGCCATTATACCGTTGCCGGTATTGTATGCGCCTGGATCATTACTCTGGTTACTGGGCGTATAGAAATCATTCCAGAATTTCTCTGTATAGTCCATATTCTGCTGATAACGGTTCTCCGAGTTAAACAATATGCTTGTTTGTGCGAAGGCGCCTGTTACCAGGAAGGTCATTGTACGCATATCATAATACTGAGGGCGTACACGGTTATTTTCCAGTATGGAAGAGAATAGTTTCTCTATGGAAGGATTTGTGGTTTTGTCAGGATCTACGTAGTAGTCATCCAATTGGCGCTTACAACCGGTACCGGTAATCATTGCTACCAGTACTATCAAGCAACCTATAATCTGTAATTTCTTTTTCATATCATTACTGTTTGTACGGGTCATCTTTTAAAATTAGAAGCTGGCGTTCAGACTGAAACCGAAACTACGTGTAGCTGCAGTAGAGCCCTGGTCAATACCCTGGTTTACCCAGCTTCCACCGAGTGGCGCTTCAGGGTCCAGGTTCTTCATAGTCCTGTACACATACAGCAGGTTCCTTCCGATCAGGGAAAGGCGCAGGCTCTGTACATGCAGTTTAGTTGCTGCTGATTTAGAGATGTTATATCCCAATACAAGTTCTCTCAGTTTAACGTAGTTATTCTTCTGAATGGTAGGCTCATTCCAGCTTGCCTGCGCGTCATTGAATGTCTGACGGTAGTATTTTGCAGCCTGAATGATCTGGGTATTTTCCTGACCATCTTCGGTTACACCATCCAGGATCACGCCGTCATGCCATACTGGTCCATTCGGAGAAACGCTGTTGTGGCTTTCCAGGCGTACTGACTGACCAGCTGCGTTAACGTAGTAAGGAATACCGCCGTTATCAGCGTCACGATACTTCATGGTTGAAGTATACATACCTGCGGCAGTACCGTATTTCAGCGGAGTAGATACGATCTTTCCACCAAAGCGGTAATCCAGCATAAAGTCCAGAGACAGGTTATGATAAGTGATAGTGTTGGCAAAACCGCCTACTATTTTAGGCAGCAGGTTGCCTACTTTCACATATTTGGATACGTCGAACTCGTATAAGCCGGAGCTGCTGATGATGAATCTTCCGTTAGCATCTTTTTTGCGTTCGTACATGTAGATGTTACCGATAGGCTGGCCTTTTTCAGCAACAACTTTCAGAGACTGTACGGAAGCATATTTGAATACGATCTGTTCTACGCCGGGAGCCAGTGTTTCAACTCTTGAAACGCTGTTGGCAAAGTTCAGGCGGGTAGTCCACTTGATCTTACGGTTCACAGGCATTGCGTTCAAGGCAACTTCGATACCGCGGCTGTGCAGCTGACCTACGTTGGTGATCCTTGTCTGAGCACCGTTACTTACAGCAACGGCCAGACGCATCAGCAGATCGTTCACTTTACTGTTATAGTAGGAAACATCCAGGCCCAGGCGGTTGCTCAGGATCTTGGTTTCAAAACCGAACTCCATTTCTTTCTTGATCTCAGATTTCAGTTCTTCGTTACCATAGTTGTTCTGTGCAACGAGTACAGGAACGGAACCTGTGGTAGTTGGAACTGGTTTCTGTGTATAGGTGATGTTAGATTCGAACGGAGGGGGAGCGTTACCCACCAGACCATAAGATGCACGTACTTTACCGTAAGAGAAGATCCTTGGCATGCGGAAAGCTTCAGTAAAGACGAAGCTACCGTTAACGGAAGGATAGAAGTAGCTATTGTTCTTGGATGGCAGTGTGGAAGAATATTCCTGACGTGCCGTAGCTTCCATGAACAGGTAGTTATTGTAGCTCAGGTTCATGATACCCAGGTAAGCATATTTCAGCATACCGCTACGTTTTTCAGTTGTTGTCTGAACGTTGTAAGAGTTGTTGATACTAAACCAGTTTGCAGTTACCAGACCACCGTTTGTAGAGGAAGACTGATCGCTGAAGCTTTCCTGGCGGGCCTGGTAGCCACCGCTGAAGGAGTAACCAAATTTCTTGTTAGGATCATTTGCATATGTTAACAATAAGTCACCATACACAATGCTGTAACGGCCTTTAACTACTGCATACTGACCGGTGCTGGAGCCGGTATTGAATGCAACCGGTTTTTCGTTGTATTTCTTGGTCTCGGTGTTTAAGCTGGTGAAGTCATTACCAACCCTGGTACGGAATTTCAGACCTTTTGCAACATCGATGTTCAGGGTTACGCTGGAAAGCAGGCGGTCCTGTTTCTCAATCTCCCTGTTACGCAGCTGGTTCCAGAGGAAATCCAGGAACTCGGGGCGGATGTTGTATCTCAGCGCCTCATCAGGATTCAGCTGGGTCTGATCGTAAGCAACCCATTTGTAACCTTTGGTAGTTTTGTATTTATCGAACATAACTGCCATATCTTCCGCACGGCTGAAGAAACCGTTAAAGCTGTTGAAGATCTGAGCCATTACCATAGGCCTGTTGGTCACTTTAGTGCTCACATAACCACCTACTACGTCCAGGCTTACTTTGTTATGCAGTTTGATAGTACTGTTCAGGTTAAAGGTATTACGCTGCTGTTCACCACCTACCTGGATACCTTTGTAATCACTGCGGGTGTAAGAGAAGCGGTAATTTGCTTTTTCCGTCATATTCGAAAGGGATACATTCAAATTTGAATTGTATCCCTTCTGGAACATTTGTTTATAGTTATCTGGCTGGGGGGAATAGGCGTGCATTGTGCCATCCCACCAGGGAACCATCTGGCCTTCCATTTTGGGGCCAAACTGACCATAGGCCCTGAAATAAGGCCTTACTGTTCCATCTGTTCCTTCAGGGATCCAACCATCTGCTCTGGCGCCGTTTGCAATGTTCACTTCTCTTTCGTAACCGGGCCCATACACGTTCTGGTATTGCGGAGCGAAAGCTACTCTTTCAGCAGTAGCAGAGTAGTTCAGGTCTACACCCATTCCTCTGCCCCTGGCGCCTTTTTTAGTTGTAATAACCACCACACCGCTGGATGCGTCGGAACCGTACAATGCGGTAGCGCTCGCACCTTTCAGTACTGTGAGGTTTTCAATATCTGCAGGGTTAATATCAAGGATACCGTTACCGCGGATACGGGAATCGGACCAGTAGTCGCCGTTGTTAGAACCGGCGCCGCCTGTTTCGTTATTGTTCCTGATCTGAACACCATCTACTACATACAGTGGTTGTGTATTATAGTTGAGGGAGTTGATACCGCGGATCTGAACGTTCACTGCACTGGTTGCACCACCTGGGGCGGTGGTGATCTTCACACCGGCAGCTTTACCATACAGGGCGGAAGCAAAGTTGGTAGCACCGGCGGCGGTGATCTGTTCTGAAGTGATAGTACTTACTGCGTATCCGAGAGCCTTTTGCTCTCTTTTGATACCCAGTGCTGTTACTACCACTTCTGTGATCATTTTATCGTTCTGCTGCAGAGTGATCGTCATAGCGGTTTTACCACTTACAGGGACTTCCTGTGTTTTAAAACCTACGAAGGAGATCACCAGTACAGCGTCTTCAGGAGCACTGATAGTGAATCCACCATTTTCATCTGTTGCAACCCCATCGTTAGTTCCTTTGATCTTTACAGAAGCACCGATCAAAGCTTCACCAGTCTGGTCCAATACCTTACCGGTTATTTTAATAGCCTTCAGCTGAGAGCCTTCAGGCATGATCACGATCAGGTTGTTAGCCAGCTCTTTATAAGTCAGGCCGGATTTGTCCAGGATAAGGTCCATTACTGTAGATATCTGCGCATCCTGCACATGAATGTCCAGTTTGTTATTTACAGGAACATTCCTGTTACTGAACATAAAGCGGTAATCGCTCTGACTTTCAATAACAGATAATACTTTCTTAAATTCCGCATCACGGAGGTTAAGAGTGATTTTAGTGTTGGCCAGGACATTCATACCCGTCAGGAGTATTAATCCAAACGTGAGTTTCATAAGTAGCATTGGCTTTAGAAGCCCGTAAGGGATCTTTACGCCCCTGGGGCGTAGGTGAAAATTCATAATTCAGATGTTAAGGGTGATTAAAGTGTTAAATGCCGTGCCCGTGCGAAAAGCCTGACATTTAAGGATCTAATTCATCATATAACGGAGGCCGTTAGGCAGAAGCCTCCGTATTATCTTTACTAGTAAGTACTCTTATTTCCCATAGACAAAATTTTAAACGTTAAACACTTTGTTTCTGGTGAAATGAAAGGGCAATACATAGGTTTGGTTCATACATAGGTATTGGCATAGGGTTCTCATCTCACCTTTCACGCTTTATGAAAGGAATTTTTTGTTTACGATCTTTTTCCGGCCTGCCGTTCTTTAGTATATCACGATTGTTGAATCTTCGATCCTGTAGCTGAAACCTTCGGTCAGGCGCAGGGCATGGAATGCTTCTACAACTGTCTCTCCTTCCAGGATGCCTGTAAATCTCAGCTGCCTCATATCGTTCCTGTTAAAGCGGATGCTGACGTTATACCAACGTTCCAGTCTTTTTGCCAGTGTTCCGAAATCTTCATCCTGGAATACCAGTTTGTTCTGGAGCCAGGAAGTTTCCATGATCATCGTATCCCGCTGCTGGAAATAGGTCAGTGTTGTAACTGCCGATGATACATTCTTTACTGCAACCGACTTCTTCCTGGTGGAATCTCCATTGTTGACCACAAATTTCTGGGATGGTTTCAGCACGAATTTTTCATCCGGATTATCATTTACTGATACTTCAATGGCGCCTTTCAGCAAGGTAGCCTCTGTAGAGGTCTCATTAGGATAGGATTTCACGTTGAACGCGGTACCTAATACCTTAATGTCCATTTTATCCGTATGAATTATAAATGGCTTTTCTGCATCTCCATGCACATCAAAGAAGGCTTCCCCTGTCAGGTACACTTCCCTGCTCTTCTCCGGGAAGCTGGTGGCGTATTCAAGTTTACTGTCGGCGTTCAGTGTTACTCTAGTGCCATCTTCCATCATAAAGGTGGATTTCTCTCCTTTGGTGGTAGTTTTGGCAACAAGATTAGAACCGCGCCATACATTGAAGTACAGCCCTCCTGTGATCAGCAACGCAACTGCTGCTGCCGCACCGGCAATCCAGCCGAGACGCGCCCTGCTACGCATAGGCACTATCAGAGGCTCATGTTCTCCGGTACCGGTACCTTTCTCCAGTTCATTGATCCTTGTCTGCACATTGGCGAAAAGACGCCTGCCATCTATATACTCATGATGATTCTGGGCCCAGTACATGCGGAACATTTCATACTGCTTTTGCAAAGCAGCATTCTCACTAATCATATGTTGCAGTTCCTGGCCTTCTTGTGGTGTTGAATCACCAACCAGGTCCTTAATAGCAATTTCAAAAAAACGTTCACTCATTGTCCGATGGAATAACCCTTTGTATATAGGACAACTTTTAAGTCGTGATATGCGTACAAGGTTTAAAATTTTTTTTAACATATATATTTTTAGGCCTAATTGCCCATAAATATTACCAATATGAGCAATGTAGTTACTATGTCTATGTCGTTTGTAGCTGATTTATCGGCTTTTTTCAGGTAGGGCTCCATCGCCTTACTCATCTTTTTCATTGCCCGCAGCATCTGAGTATGCACGGTTCTTGGGGAAATGTTCAGTATTTCGGCTACTTCCTTGTATTTCATGCCGTTCTCCTTGATAAGCCGGAAAATAATACTGCACTGACGGGGTAAAGAGGAAATGGCCTGGTCCATCCTGAATATCAACTCTTTCTTTTCCAGTTCCATTTCAGGAGATGCGCTGTTTACCAGTTGCGCCCCGCCTTCATGATCATCGATGTTTACCAGTTGAATACTGGAAAAACGTTTATTATAGTTTAATGCGTGGTTCTTAACAGCTATAAAAAGATAGGTTTCCGGCTTCTGCACTTCTCTCATCTGCGCCCTGTCCATCCAGCATTTTACAAATACATCAGACACTATCTCTTCAGCAACCTGTTGATAATGAACATACATAGTGCAAAACTTGATGAGTCTGGGGTTTAATTCATGGAATAAAACCTCAAATGACTTGGAATCGCTATCAACCGTGATGCGCTCCCATAGATCATTTATATTAACCTCTTTTTGCATTCTAACTTTTCATTATATTTCAGACGGCAATGTAGTAAAAGTATATGGCAAATAAAAATAATAAATCTTTCTGAATTAATTATTTATAATATATATTATCTACAATTTATTACGAAAATTAATGCCGGAGCGGCTGGAAATAAAAAGGCCCTTTCCGCGGTGCGGAAAGGGCCTTTTTAAATTAATTTTCAATCAGTTATTGCTGTTCCATAAACATAATATCCCTGTCAAACAGGTAGAGACCACTTTTATCATCTCCGATCAGCTCCAGTTTGTCATTACACTCGCGTGCCAGGCGCTCTTCCTCTATCTGTTCGTTCACATACCACTGCAGGAAGTTGTGGGTAGCATAGTCTTTTTCCTGTAAAGCGATGTCTACCAATTCGTTAATACCTTCACTCACCTTCACTTCATGGGCAAACAGTTCTTCAAAAGCCTTTTTCAGGGACACGAAGGTCAGTACAGGCTGTGCCAGTGCGGGAACAATGGCAAAACCTCCTCTTTCATTGATGTAGTGGATGAGTTTCAGCATGTGCATTCTTTCTTCATCGCTGTGTTTGAAGAAGAATTTGGTAACTCCTTTCAAACCAGGCTGAATATCTGCCCAGCTGCCCATCGCCAGGTAAGCCTGGGAGGATTGCGCTTCCATCAAGACCTGGCCATTCAGCGCCTCCTGCATTCTTTTTGACAACATATAGCTTGCTTTTAAGTGTAAAGAGATAAGTGTAATATAAATAGACGATAATTAAATCATTTTACAAAATCTTCCCGGTGAGGACTGAATACATCTATCAGCACCCCGTCTTCCAGGCAAAGTGCTCCATGGATCATGTGAGGGGGAATATAATACGCATCTCCTGCCCTCAGCACTTTCTTTTCCCCACCAATAGTGATCTCAAACACCCCGCTTTCGACATGTGAGATCTGGGAATGATGATGTTCATGCAGGGCGCCTATTGCTCCCTTCCGGAACTCTACTTTTACAAGCATCAACCTGTCATCGTGCGCCATTACTTTACGGCGTATACCCGGCTCCGGCGTTTCCCAGGCTATATCGTTATCTGCAATAAATACCTTCTTCATGAGATAAAGATACTAAATAAGAAAAGCCGTACCACCAAAGGTAGTACGGCGATAAATTGTTCAGAAAAAATCGCTTTCGCCTTCGGCAAAAGCGATTTTTTCTAAGAGAGAATTTTTTGGCCTGTGGCCGGCTAAAAACTCAAACTGATATGCCATTACTTAATGAGGCAGTATCTCTGTGAGCCTTTTATCCAGCTCCTCACCTCTCAGGTTCTTAGCTACGATCTTACCATCGGGGTCCAGCAGGAAATTCATGGGCACTCCCCTGATGCCATACATCTTAGCTACTTCATTATCCCAGAATTTCAGATCTGAAACGTGCGTCCACGTTAGGCCATCTTTATGAATGGCTTTCAGCCATGCCTCCTTACCATTAGGCTGGTCCAGGGACACGCTGAGGATAGTGAATTTATTATCTTTATGCTTATTGAAAGCAGACACCACATGTGGGTTCTCTGCACGGCAAGGGCCACACCAGGAAGCCCAGAAATCAACCAATACATATTTCCCCCTGAAATCTTTCAGACTTACCGGGTTGCCCAATGTATCGTTCTGTGTAAACAACGGCGCTTCTGCACCGATAGCTGTCTGTTTCCAGCTGTTAAGCAATTTGCCAAATTCCTGTCCTTTCTTACTGTTCTTCACATTGGCAGCCAGGCCGCTGAATAAGGTATCCAGCTCTCCTATCCTGTCAGGCATACCACCTGAATACTGCTGTAAAGCATCCAGGCTGATAATTGACTTAGGATTGTCTTTTATGAATGCGAGGTACAGTTTCTTTCCTTCCTCGCGGATGGTATTTACCTTCTCATCTATTTTCTCCCTGAATTCAGGCGAATTTCTATCTTCCTCACTGGCAGCCATATACTCTGCATTAAGCGCCATATACATGTTATCTACCGGCTTTAAGGCATCCTTTAAACGTTTGTCATCATCGTTTACGGGAGAGCCTTTGATGGTAGCCTTCATCAGTGAATCGGGGCTATTGAAAGTGATAGTACCTTTTTCTACATAAAAGATAACGGCATCACGCATCCTGGGGTTAAGAGAAGGGGTGGGATGCTTTAAGACCATCATTGCCTGGGTAGGGCCATCAATTGTGCCTTTAAATTCAAAAGCACCGTCTTTCAGTGTGGCAGAATCTCTGATCTCCTTACCATCAATACGGTACATGAGCTGTAGTTTGGCAGGGTCATTCAGGCTGCCGATCTTCCCTTTCAGTACAAAATTTCCTTTCTGGGCCAGCAATATGCCTGGGCTCACTAAAAGGGCCATAAGTAATGTCTTTCGCATTTTGGTTTGGTTTGATTTTGTTTTTACGTAAGCTCAAAATAAGCAAATAATATGAAGCAGAACGGCAGTGGGTACAACTTTGGGATGACCGGAAAAAAAAGGCCCCGCACTTACGGAGCCTTTCATTATTCAATTGATAATCAGTTAATATTATTCAATTCCAAGATCTTTCTGAATATCTTCCAGCGATCTGCCTTTGGTTTCCGGCATGATCTTCCAGATAAACAGTAGCTGCAGCAGCATCATTCCGCTATAAAATATAAAGGAGTAAAAACCGCCCAGCCTGCTGCTTTCTACTATTATAGGGAAGGTCCAGGAAATAATGGCGGCCATGATCCAATGGGTAAAACTACCCAATGAACCGCCTTGTGACCGTACCGTATTCGGGAAGATCTCTGAGATGAACACCCATATCACTGCTCCCTGTGAGAAAGCAAAGAATGCAATATAGCCGATCAGGTACACCAGTACATTTCCACCCAGGGTAGCCGGATCGCGGAAGGCATAGGCGGTCAGTGCCAGGAATATGATCATGCCAACAGAACCTATCAGCAGTAATGTTTTACGGCCAAACTTATCTATTACGGTCATAGCCAGCAGGGTGAACAGCAGGTTAGCTGCGCCAATATAAACCGGCTGCAGGAAAGCCTTTTCAGCGCTGAAACCGGCCAGCTCAAAAATCCGCGGGGCGTAATATAGTATGGCATTGATGCCGGCCAGCTGGTTGAACATAGCCAGCAACACGGCATACAGCACCGGTTTGGCATATCTTGGCTGGAACAGCCTTTCTTCATGTGTTTTTACTGATTCACGGATGGAGCGGATGGCTTTTTCCACATCTGTTTCCTCCAGTTTACGCAGGATAGGTATGGCTTCAGCTTCCCTGTTATTCAGTATAAGCCAGCGGGGGCTTTCAGGAATAGTGCGCAGCAGTAGCCAGAACAACCCGGCAGGTACCATCATGATACCCAGCATCCAGCGCCAGGCGTCATCTCCCAATCCTACAAAGAGGAAGTTGGTAAGATAGGCAATGAAGATACCGCCTACTATATTGAGCTGGAAGGAACCTGCCAGACGACCGCGCAAATGCGCCGGAGCTATTTCTGAGATATACATAGGCCCTACTACAGAAGAGGCGCCTACTGCTATACCGCCCATAAAGCGGAACAGTACAAATAGCAGCCAGGCGGAGATAGACGCGCATCCGATAGCAGATATGAGATAAATAACGGCAATGGTCTGTAATACTTTTTTACGGCCATAGGTCTTAGCCGGCGTACCTACCACTAAAGAGCCGATTACGGTGCCTATCAGGCTGGAGGCCACCGTAAAGCCTTGCCAGAAGGAATTGAGCGACCATAACTGCTGTATGATCTTTTCTGCACCGGAGATCACCGCTGTTTCAAAACCGAACAGGAATCCGCCCAGTGCTGCGATCAGTGCTATTCTAACAGGATAAGAGAACATGTTTATTCAGTTGATTTATTGTATTGCTGTGATCCTGATGGCCTGTCCGCCGGATGGCTGCAGCTTTACATCCAGCACTGCGGATGATGTAACGCTACGTTTGTCAATGCGTACATGCGTAGCAGTATTGACAGCTGCATCGTCAGAATAGATACAGGCCGTGTATTTTTTTCCCGGCTGCAGAAAATCCAATGCAACCTTCACCTGCCGGGCATTATTGTTGGTAATTGTTCCAACATACCAGTCATTCCCGGACCTGCGGGCTGTGCAGACATATTCCCCCGGCGCTCCCTGCAACACTCTTGTCTCATCCCAGTTTACCGGGACCTTTTCCCAGAATTCAAGTTCGGGCTCGTTTTGAGAAAAAGCAGGTTTATCATACCAGAAGAGGGTCTGTATGGGACTATAATAAACAGCCGCCAGTGCCAGCTGATGGGCATGTGTTGTTTTGATCCGCTTATCATAGTAACAGAGCGTATAATCTGCCGCGCCGCTGATAAAACGGGTAAAAGGTAATACGGTATTATGTGTGGCATCCGGCATCTCTTCATTTCCGCGGATACCTTCGGCTGTCATTAAATTGGGCCAGGTACGCTGCTCACCCGTAGGGCGGTAATCGTCATGTACATTTACCATGATCTGGTTCTCTGCAGCCTTTCTGATGGCTTCCTGCAGCCATACTGTCCAGCGGTGGGAGCCTACCTGCACGAAGCCGAACTTCACTCCTTTTATGCCCCAGCGGTGGAAAACCGTGAAGAGGCTGTCCTGTTGTGCCATCAGCGCCTGCTGATTAACATACAGCCAGATGCCAATGCCTTTCTGTTTACCATATTCCACGAGGGCGGGCATATCCAGCGGGGCTACTACTTTGGTAGCATCTGAAGTGAATGTAAAAGCAGGGCCATACCATTTCCAGTCAAACAGCAGATATTGCATACCATGTGCTGAAGCAAAATCTATCACGGCCCTGGCGCCATCCATGGTAAGTGTCATTTCACGCATGATCTTGCCGGGTTTGATCCATTTTGGATCAGCAATACGGGAAGGCGCATTCAGGTTGAGGATGATATCGTTATTCTCTACCAGCTGTCCGGGTGTGTCTGCTATCATAATAACGCGCCAGGGTGTGCCTACCGGTGATACAAGATCGGCCGGGTCGTGCATTGCTGTGAGGATGGTATTGGGTTTATCTTTACTGAGTTTAAATTTGGTGCGGGAATAATCTGTCAGCCCGGCTTCTGCCAGACAGGCCCATTTGCCGCCGGGCAGCTGCAGGGTAAGGGGGCGTTCACTTTCGTCCGGCCATTGCTGTAGTGGCAGCAGATGATAAGGCGCCTGCGCCCAGCCGGCATACCATGCCATAGTGCCTTCCGGCAGGGAGAACTCGGTGTTCTCTGCTGTAACGCGGTAATAACTTCCTTTGGGATGTTCCGGGAAGAAGTAACGGAAAGCTACACCTGCGTTATATGCACGCAGCTCTACCTGCATTACATAATCAGGATTATCGTCTTTCACCAGTTCTATGGTAACTGCATTGTAGTGGTCATGTATGGTACTGCGTTCTCCGTAAACGGGTTTCCAGGTGGTATCTTTTGTCCAGGCAGTTTTCTTTCTTACAACCAGGTTCTCACACCAGCGCGCATGCCTGTCTATCTTCAGCGCCATGGCGCTTTCAGACAAATGGTTATCCAATTGGATATCCAGGGCGGATTCATGGATCACTTCTCTGTTATTATGGAAAACGTGGTAATACATTGTTTTGTGGTGAGCGGCATCTTCGCGCTGAAAAAACTGTATCCTGAGTTTTTTATCCGGCGATTCCAGTATCACACCTGTACTGTCTGTCACCTGCCGGGACATAACGTTGTTACTAAGCGACGAAAAAAGTAAACATAAAAAACCGTAAAACCAATACTTAGTCATCAATTTGTGTTTTTAAAATTCCAGTATCTGTCTGACCATCACAGGTAATTGCGAACCGGCATAAAAGGAAGAAAAGCCTGTTTTACCGGCATTTTCTGTATTTATACGTGCCAGGATGAACCCGTAGGTATTATTTGTTTTATCTATCCATGGATAAGCGCCTGCCCAACCAGGGCTGCTGATCAACACAGCTTCATTGTTTGCACAGACCTCTTCTCTCCATTCTCCCAATCCGTATATGTCATTCCTGCTTGTATGTCTTGCATTGTGTACAAACTCTCCATATTTCACATATGCCTTACCGGTATGGTCTGCCTGCATCACTTTAACAGCCTGTTCAGAAAGGACCCGTTTGCCTTTATACACTCCGTCCCCCGATATCATAGACAGGAAAGCGGCATAGTCCCTCAGTGTACAACGTGCGCCTCCACCTATCATGGGATTATGCCCGGGGGTTTCATCTACCGGTGTGAAATGAGTGTCTTTCATACCCAGCGGTATTGCTATTTTCTCCTGGAAAATAGTTTCCCACTGTTTGCCTGTGGCCAGCTCCGCCATACGCCCTGCTACCTGCATGGCCAGTCCGCCGTAATGGAAGACAGCGCCGGGAGCAGTATCTGCAGGTAATGAAACGATATGAGCTACTGACTCTTCGAGCGACTGGTAATTATCCGGTCTCCTGCCTTCAGGCTGATAGTCCGGATAGCCGGCCGTGTGGGAAAGTAATTGCGCCAGGGTGGCTTCTCCTTTTCCGTCCTTAAACTCCGGCAACCATTTCCTTACTTTATCATTCCAGGATAATCTGCCTTCATCCACCACAGCGGCAATGGCAGCTGCCGCCAGCCATTTGCCGGCAGAAGCGATATAAGCTACCGTACCCGGCTGATAGCTGCCAAAGTAATGTTCATAGATGACCCTGTTATCCTTTGCAATGATCACCCCGGCTCCGGGATAATAGCTGCTGTCTATCCAGCCCTGTACTTTCTTTTCTACAGGTGTGAAATCGTATTTATGCGTTGCCTGTGCTGTGGCTTTTTCCAGGTCCCAGTAAACCACATACCGTTCATGATGCAGGTTGTAATATGGTACCAGGGTGATACCTTTTGTGGTGAACGTGAGCGGGCTGCCGTTGACAGGTCTGATCTGTGCCGGGTCCAGGCTGTGTACCAGTGTTGCAGGAACTTTATAATCGTAATTGTAATACTGGTAGGGATCTGCCGGATCGTGAAAAGGCGCGGGCATATCCTGTGTTCCCATCTTCCCTGCCAATACTACCGGCCCGTAAGCGATGGCAGCTTTTGTACTATCATCAGGGGCTTTCACCAGCCTGAGCGACATAGGATAGGTCACTTCTATCTTATCTCCGTTCTTCCATTTCCGGTTCAATACTATATAATTTCCAGGCTTATTGTACTGTTTTATATTCCTGCCATTGATCTTTACTTCAGCGCCATCTTTTGCCCAGGCAGGATAACGGATATAGAGAGGCACATCTACAGGAGCATTACTGCTGATGGTGAACTGAGTGGTAGCTGTTTCAGGGAACTTTGTTTCCTGGGTAAGGGTAATACCCTTTTCTTTCCAGGTTAAAACGGAAGGGATGAACAGGTTGATATAAATTCCTTTTCCATCATGGTAATAGATGGCTTCTGCATATTTCGAGTGACTTTCAAACCCTGACCCAACGCAGCACCAGAAAGACCTGTCATATGTGCTGTACAGCCTGTATGCGCCGGCCAGCATGGGAGTAAAATAACATACCATACCGGTAGCGGGGTCCTGTTGTCCTAATATATGATTGTACAGCGCCTGTTCATAATAATCTGCGTACAATGCTTTTGCATACCAGCAAAACAGGTGCCGGGTAATTTTCAGCATGTTGTAGGTATTACAGGTCTCTCCTGTATAACCGGTCAGGTGAGCTGCTATCTTTCCCGGTCCAAAAAAATGTTCATGATCACTGTTGCTGCCAATTGCATAAGTGTGTTGCGCTACTACCTCATTCCAGAAATAAGTAGCTATCTGTTTGCCTTTCTCATTACCTGTCAGCTCATAATTCCTGGCCTCTCCTGTTATTTTGGGGATAATGGTATTAGCATGTAGTTTATTGAGCCTGTCTTCCTGTTCTGCAAGCGGGTCTAAAGCGGCATGATGATAAAAAAGCCTGGCCAGTTCGAGATGCTGCGGGTTGCCGGTGATGGCATAAAGGTTATAGAAAGCCTCATTCATTCCACCGTATTCATTTTTCAGCATACCTGCCAGTTGCTGAGAGCTAAGCGTTGCCAGTTTATTGTACGCCCAGCCGGCCATTCCGTTCAGGATCTCCAGTGCCTGGGGGTTGCCTGTAAGGCTGTAGGTGTCTATCAACCCTGCAAATATTTTATGCAGTGTATACCAGGGCGCCCATACTGCTTTTCCTGCAATATTCCTGTCTATATAATACCGGGGATAGGCGCTGAGATAGCCATCCTGGCCCAGTGCTTTCTGTACTTCAGCCAGGGAAGTTACCAGGCTGTCGCTCTTCTTCTTAAATGCTTCATTGCCTGTGGAGGCATACTGTAATGCAAGGCCTGAGAGGATATGGCCTATGCTGTGGCCGCGTAGTTCCATGTCCAGGGCTTCCCAGCCTCCCAGTGGTTCCGGCATTTTGGTCTTGCCGTCCTTCTTGTCTGTCAGCATGCCGGCATTCACCCTGAAACTATGTATGAGCCTTTCATTGGGCAATGCGAGCAGCCATCTTCCTTCCCGGGTCATATTGTCTTTAAAACGGCTGTCCAGCAGGCGTATATCTTTCAGATCAAAGCTATAAGCCTTCATAACGGGTTGTACTGCTGTGGACTGCCCGATGAGCTGTTGTACCGGGTACTGGGCCCGGGACAACAGTGCTGACAACAAGAGGCATAAAAGCCCTATATGTGGTTTTCTTCTTACCATCCTTCGTTCTGGTCCAGGTTTGGATTCAACAATCTCTGCTGGGAAGGAATAGGTAACAGGTAGTTCTTCTGTTCCCATTTCCTGGCACCCGCATCTTCTATGATATACACACCATCAGCATCCATTTTGGCTGTACTGAGGCTGGGCCAGCGGGTTTCATATGCTGTGCCTTTCCATTTGATACCCTGCAGGGGCATAGGCATTTCTGTTTCTGCCGTTTTCCAGCGTTTCAGATCGTCTACTCTGAATCCTTCCATGAACAGTTCCAATGTTCTCTCTCTTCGTATTTCCGTGCGCATGTCCAGTCCATTACCTGCAACCAGTGCGTTGCTGAGCTTAGGCATTGTTTTATTCACACGGTTTCGTACCAGGTTCAGGGATTTGTCAAGGTCTGCATCGCTGATGGTCTCAAACCGTTCGAATACTGCTTCTGCGTAGTTCAGCAATACTTCAGCATAGCGGATCACGGGATAATCGTATGCTTCTTCATTATCACTCAGGCCTCTTTCAGAAGCCCATTTCTGGTTGTGGTAACCACTGGAAAAAGCGCTATTGTGTTTCCCGCGGGAGTGTGCCAGATCTGTTGCATCTCCATTCCAGGTAATACGGCAGCCCAGGCCTATTTCATTATCCCAATGATAGTAACCGTCACGTACCATCGTGTAACGCATACGGTTATCCCTGTTCGTGAATTCTGAAGTGGTGGTAGCGTAGCCCTGGAACATGGGTGATTTATCTACCGGTAATCCGTCCTGGCAGAGGTACATATTGGCAAACTTGCGGGTGATCCAATAGATATTTGCAAAAGCAGCATGTGTAATGTTCATGCGGATCTGGCGTAAACTATAGTCATACCTGTTAGCAAGGATATATTCTTTGTTCTCTGATTTGGTGATGCTCAGTGGATTTGACTTCTGATTTTCCAGTATGAACATATATTTCAAAGCAGAATCTCCCAGTCCGGCAGAAGCGCCGGAAGTACCAAAAAGTGTATACTGGTTACTGTTAATCACTTCATTGCTACGGAAGATGGCGGTATCCAACAAGGCATTGGCCCTGGCCGCATTCCCCCTGAACTTCTGCCAGGTGCCTTCATATAAGGCTACCCTTGACAGGAAAGCCTGTGCTGCGCCTTTGCTGACCCGTCCTTTATCTGCCGCGGTGATGACAGCTTCGATAGGAAGATCAGGGATAGCAGCATTCAGGTCTGTAATAATGAAATCGACGATCTCATCACGGGTATTGCGGGGCGCCTGCAATTCGGGTGAATTTACATTCAGCAGTTTATCTATCAATGGTACGCCTCCGTAAAGCTGCAGCAGATCAAAGTACACATATGCCCTGAAGAATTTTGCTTCTGCTACATATTTGCTGATCTCCGCAGGACTACTGTATTTCGCTGCCTGCGCCAGCAGGTAGTTAGTGGTGCGGATACGGCTATAAGCTGTATCCCACCTTTTGTCTGTCAGAGGAATGGTATTACTACCGTTACTGAATACGTTCCTGCTGCCGGAAGTGATGAGGTCACTGCGCAGATCACTGTGAGGAGCAGGGCCGGGATTGGCGCCTTCACTACCGTCAGCCAGCACAGTATTAAAACTGGCCATGAAGGTATAAAATTCATTAGCGGCCAGTTTGAACTGGTCTGCGTTCTTCCAGTAGTCCGCATCAGATATCTCATTCAGCGGTTTCAGGTCCAGGCTTTTCTTACAACTAAACAGGGCTAATCCTGTTATCAGCCAGATATATGGAAAGATCAGTTTTTTCATCCGTGATTGTTTTTACTGTTTGCTGATTTAAAGCGTTGCGTTTATACCAAAGGTGAGGTAACGGTAGAAGGGAAAACGTTCTGCACCACTTACACTTCTTGTTGTTTCCGGGTCCCATCCGTCATTGATATGTGTTACTTCCCACAGGTCATTACCGGAGAAGTATATACGCAGTCTTTTGATATTCGCTTTTTTCATCCATGCTTCCGGCAGTGTATACCCTACTACCAGGTTCTTCAGGCGCAAGTAAGCGCCGTTCTGCACATACCAGTCAGACGTCTGGTAGTTGTAGTTATTTACAGAGCCGGAGGCTGATAATCTTGGCAGTCTTGCGCCGGTACGTTCCGGTGTCCACCACTCTTCATAGAAAGCGGCATTCTGTCCCTGGAAAACGGTAGCCAGCGGATAGCGCCAGCTGTTAACGCGGGAGATGGTACGTTTACCTACTCCCTGGAAGATGGCATTCACATCAAAACCATTCCACTGGAAACCGGCGTTGAAGGAAAAGCTGATGCGGGGAATGTCTGTACCCAGGGATACGGCATCTTCAGGGAAGGTCAGTTTACCATCGCCATTTACGTCTTTGAACATATTATCTCCGATGCGGAGGCTGTTGCGGGGATCAGTGCTGTTGGCGTTCAATCCGCCGGCAATGTTGCTGCCATTGGCAAAGAGCAGCTGTTTATAGTCGTCCAGTGTTTTCTGGTCCTGTATACGTCCTGCATATTTCAGTCCGAAGTAAGATCCGATAGGATATCCTTCCACAGTGAGGTTATATCCGCCGTTGGCATTGCTGATCACTTTCTGTCCGCCGAAATCCACCAGTTCATTCCTATTGTCTGAGATATTACCGCCTATGAAATAAGTGAACTTGCCGATATTATCTTTCCAGGTTAAGGACGCTTCCCAGCCTTTGGTGCGGAGTTTACCGTTATTGCCGGCAGGTGCGGTAGTACCCAGTACAGCAGAATAGGTACGTGCAATGAGCATATTCCTGTTCTCTTTTATAAAATATTCTGCTGTACCTGACAACCTGCTGTCCAGGAAAGAGAAGTCCAGGCCAACGTTGGAGGTCTGTACTTTTTCCCATGTCCTGTCCAGCGCTACCAGGCTGCCGGGCGATACTCTTACTACAGGAGAGGTGCCTATGACAGGCTGGTTGGTGCTTGTTGGTCCGGTGCTGATATTGAGGTTCAGCAGGTTGATATAATCATAGAGATTGATACCGGACTGGTTACCCACAGAGCCCCAGGAAGCGCGTAATTTCAGGTAGTTGAGAATGTTGTTGCCTTTCAGGAAGCTTTCCTGAGAAAGGATCCAGCCGGCAGAAAAACCGTAGAAAGGTTTCCAGCGGTCGTCTTCTGTGAAACGGGAAGATCCGTCATAACGGAAATTGGCTTCAAAGAGGTATTTGTCTTTGAAGGCGTAGTTGAGTCGGCTGAAATAGCCGGCCAGCGCCCAGTGGTTGCGGCTTTCCCCTACACTTTTAGTAGTGAGATCGCCCACACCGAGGTTGAGGGAAGGCGGTACCCCGGGAATGAGATCGAAGGTCTTGCCATTGAAAGATTTAAATTCATCTCTTTCGTATTGTGCACCAGCCATTACGCGAACGTCATGGATTGCATTGAAGCGTTTAGAGTATTCGAGGTAGCCGTTCAGGTTGAAGTAGGCATCCTTGATCTGCTCTTCCTTGTAAGAGCTGCGGGTAGGCAATGTAGACAGCATCTGTGTACCGGTATAATCGTACCAGTTCACCATCTTTTCTTCTGTGGAAGTATTGGTAAGGCCGTAGTAGTAGCTGGCGGCGCCTACAGCACGCAATCCCGGTAAGATATTATAGGTGAGGTTTACGATGGAGTTGATACGTGTATTATATTCTTTTGTATCTCCTCCCAGTTCTGCCATCCAGTTAGGCGCGGCATTGCCGGAGCCTGATCCCCATATATAAGGTTTACCGTTCTTTGTTGCTGCCGGGAAACCTGGTTGTGTGTAGTTACCCAGTAATTCTCCCAGGCGTGTAGGTTGTACCACATCGTTCTTTTCCAGGGAGATATTAGTTTCCAGTTTCAGTTTTGGCGTGAACTGGTAATCATTTGCGAGCCTTACGTTATAGCGCTTGTTGGAATTATTGCCCCATTGCAGCAGGCTTCCGTCTCCGAGGTATCCCAGGGATACCCTGTAACCCGCTTTATCATTCCGGCCGGATACGCTTAGCTGATGTTCTGTTGAAGTAGCGTTGCCATAGAGTATGTCCTGCATGGTACCGTTAAAGAAGACGAAATCCTTTACGTCTGCAAAGTCGTTCTTATAGGGATAATCGGCGCGGGAATACCACATGGAATCCGGGCGATTGATAGCTGCCAGCGCCATGTTATACCAAACATTGTTAGAAGTGTTCTGATCGCTTTCCTGGCCATATTTCATCATATTGGCCCATTGCATTACGTCCATCACTTTAGGCTGCAGGCCTACTTTCTTTATAGATACAGAGCCGTTGTATTCTACTATTGGTTTGCCTGTCTTTGCTCTTTTTGTGGTGATCAGCACTACGCCGCCTGCAGCGCGGGCGCCATAGATAGCCGCTGATGCGTCTTTGAGGATAGACATGCTTTCAATATCGTTCGGGTTGATGGAGTTCAGTGCGTTCAGGCTTACGTAGGGCAACCCGTCTACTATTACCAGCGGGTCTGCTCCGTTCACGGAAGAAGCGCCCCTGATCTGAAACTGCCAGTTCTCTTTACCTGGCATGGCGGAAGAGCGTGTCACTACTACTCCGGGTACCTGTCCCTGTAATGCGGAGAGCGGGTTGGGCACCGGTCCTCTGTCTGCAAAAACTCTGGAGGTGATCGTAGATACGGAGCCTGTCACAGTGGTGCGTTTCTGGTTACCATAACCTACTACTACCACATCATTGAGGCTATTTACAGTAGCTTCGAGCCGGATGGCGATAGTGAGGCGATCGCCCACTATCACTTCCTGTTCTTTAAAGCCTACGCTGGAGAATACAAGCGTTTTATCTGTTGGCGTCAGCTGTAGTATAAAAGTACCATCCGGGCCGGTTACAGTACCGCGGGAGCGGTTCTCTTTCGATAGTACGGAAATACCGGGCAGGGGATTACCGTCAGCGTCTGTTACTCTTCCGGTAATGGTTTTGTCAGGCTGCACACCTTCTGTTACCATGAGGGGAGCAGCGCGGTTATCATCTCCTGTTCGGGAGAGGATGATATAGTTCTTCTGTACTTCGTATTGCAGCTGTAACGGCGCCAGCAGGTCTGCCAGCACTTTATCCAGCGTTTTGTTCTCTGCTTCCAGGTCTACCCTGCGGGCAACGGGCACCATTTCCGGGCTGTATACAAACTTAGCACCGGTGGCTACCTCTATTTCCGAGATGGCTTTCTTCATCTCCACGTGAGACAGCTTTAACGTGACCTTCCTGTTGAGCAGGTCCTGGCCGGGTAGTAACCCGGCATATGCGCATAAGGTACCGGTAAGCAAAAGAACGGGTATCAGCGACACTTTCATAACGATGATTGCTAAAGGTTTGCACAATCTTTTTTTCATAACTTGCAATAAGTTTTAGTTGCTTCTTGTGATTAGAACTAATACAGCTCCCGGACATTGCTTCCAACAATTCCATCCGGGAACTTACCGGACCAGTGATGTTGGCGCATCACTGGTTTTTTATTTTACGTTGCTGAGGAATTTTTCACATCATGCTGATCTATTTACAACTCCTGGCAGTGATAACAATACTACCATCCACTATTTCATAACTGGCGCTGATGGATTTACAAACGATGGATAATTTTTCAAAGAAAGGTTCATTCCCGAAGGAGGCTGTGATAGAGCAGGATGACAATACCTCTTCATCAAAGATGACGGGGATGCCATATGCTTCTTCCATAGTACGGAATACTTCTGTGGCTGGTGTGGCGTCAAATACAAATGCGGTGCTCACATCCTGCTTAACCGGCAGCGGATGTGCAGCAACGGTCCTTGTCAGTTCGTTGGTTGGTTCATCGAAGATCACTTCCTGGTTAGCTACTACAAGTAATCCTTCTGTTGGTTTCTTCTGTTGTTTGGAAACAGCCACCCTGCCTGAAGATACTGTTACATAGGTTTTGCTTTCTCCCGGCAGCGCCCTGATCGTGAATGTGGTGCCCAATACTTTGGTGAGCGTCTTTTTTGCGTGTACCAGGAAAGGCTTTGCCGGGTCTTTCTGCACATCGAAGCTTACAATACCTTCTACAGTAACTTCCCTGTTCTTTTTTCCAAATGCTGCTTTATTGTACAGGATCCTGCTTCCCGGCTGCAATACTACCTTGCTGCCGTCCGGCAACTGGAAATGTTGTTCTCCGGCGCTCTTGTTTTCTGTATTTACTGCTATCTGCTGAGGCTGTTCTCTCTCCTTCCCTGTTATGAGCCAGAGCACCAGTATTATAGCTGCTGCCAGTCCTGCCCATTTTTCCCAACCAGGCAGGAGCAGGCTGAAACGTTTTTTGTGAAGCGGCAAAGTAGCTTCCGCTTTTTCCCTGATCTGCCGTAGCTGTTCATCTATTTCACTTTCCGGCAGCTGTGGCCGGGGAGACTGCATGGCTAATATTATAGCTCTGGCATCTGTAGCCAGGGATTTACGGGCGGGGTCCTGCTGTTGCCATTCTTCCCAGAATGCAACGTCTTCCGGAGCGCTATTCAAGGCATAGCGGCGAAAGGAATCATTAAATATGAGATCTTCTACGGTATTGAACTGCATGTGTATGCTAAGGCATTTGATAATATAGAGGAGGGGTATGGGATAGATCTACTGGGTTTCCAGGATTTTTTTATAATAAAAAATAGGGCTGTATAATAGTCGTGGTATCACTTTTATTTCATGAATATCTTACCCTCCATTAATTAATTGACAATCAACAATATATAACAGTCTCTACCGAGTATGAACTTATAATTAGTTTACAAGTTTTAAACAATCTGGTAACCTTCTGTGTATTTTTCTTAGTACAAAATAACCCCATTCTATATCACACATAAAATAAACACATGTGAAAATCTTTACCCCATTCATCCTGGTCTTTTTCCTGCTTGCCCCTCTGTTTGTAAAAGGCACCATCCAGATCGGAATAACAAGTCCTGAAGCAAACCGCCGATATGACGGGAAGATTGATATCAGCGTTAATGTTTCATCAACTTCCGCACTGGATTCTGTAGCCGCAACGGTTGGCGACAGTACTATTATACTGGTGCATCAGGGAGGGAATACCTACAGCGGCAGTCTACTATTAAAAGATTTCCCTAATGGAAATCTACTGTTAAAGGCATATGCCAGAAATATGCAGGGAGAATCGGCAACTGCCACGCGGACTTTCATATATGATGCGTTTCCGACCGTGCATGTTGAAGCGCCTGCATATTATGCGTCCTTTAACACCAAAATACATATTAAGGCATCGGTCAGTGATATTGCGCAGGTAAACTGCAAGGGGAATGTGCGTTCAAAACCGGCATCCTTTAGTCTTAATTTTGTGAATAGTATAGATACGGTGGTAGATGTTTTCCCTAAAGATACTGCAGCACAGTTCCAGCTTATTTTTTCGGCAGTAGATAGTGCGTTGCAGGTAACGGCAGAGGCGCTCACCATGTCCTGCGACAAGAGTAAAAGCCTGAGCCATTATTTTACAGGGACTGGCCTGATACTGGACTTTAAGAAAGATCGTGCTTTAATGATGACGGGAAAAGAACTAGATCCCAAATTTTTTCATATCACGAATATAGCAGACAGTACAACTGCTGACATCAATTTTGATGCTGTTGAAGCGAGTACCGGCAACGCATATGCCAAGTTATGCCCCGGGGGTGCGGCCTTCCTGGTTATTTACTACGACTCTGCAAGCAATAGTGAAAAAGGCCATCTGTGCCTGTGGGAAAATGGTATACTGACCAATATTTCGAAGCCATTAGGTATTACAGCTTACCTTACGGACATTCAATGCGAGGGAGACTATGTCATGTGGCTGACCGAAAATCTCCGGGTTGCGGTTACTAATGTGGTAACGAAAGTCACTACTTTCAGCGGCGGCTCCCGGGTCATTAATATCAATAATGATCTGACGTCTGATGGCACAGCCGTTTATTCCGCTATGGCGGGAGGGAATGAACGGTACCAGATCTTTAAATATTCGGCAGTAACGCAAATAACCACGCAGATCACTCCGGGAGAGGTGAATATATATCCTTCAACAGACGGCAACAATATCGTTTATCTGCGACGGCAATATGGGCAAACCGGCCCGTTTAATATTCGTTTTTATGATGGTGTGACAGATAGTATTATCTCTCAACAGGCAGAGGCCACCGGCTATAAGGCCTACCGGCTGAAAGAAGGCTATGTGCTATTTGAAAAACCTGACCAGCAGGGCAAGCTGCAGGTCTTATTAAGAAGACCTGATGGAACAAATGTCCGGCTAAGCCCTTTCCTGACAGACAGCCGTGTGGACAGGCTGGGTAATAAAGGACGGGCAATGTTTTTTAACTACAATAATTTACGCAGGTATTATGCAGATAGCCTGACTGGCACAAAACCGATATCTGGTCCTTATGGCACCACCTATTTCCTTGATTCAACATTCTACCTTGTGCTGGGAGGTTCTGCCTATAAATTCAATACGGCTTATGTGGCTAATCCTCCGGTGATCACGTCTTTCACTCCGGACACTGCGGCAACAGGCCAGACGGTAACTATTAAGGGGAAAAGTTTCATTGAAATAACGGATGTTACTTTTGGTGGTACACCTGCGGCATCTTATACAGTAACAGGTGATACGATCATTAACGCTGTTGTAGGAGCAGGTAAAACCGGTGCTGTGGAAGTCACCACGTCTGGCGGGCGTAGTACTGTGCCTGGCTTCGTTTATATTCCGCCTCCTTCAATTACAGCTATCAGTGCGGCTTCAGCCATGACGGGTACTGTGATCTATATAACGGGCATAGCGCTTAACGATGCAACTTCTGTTACGTTTGGCGGTGTTCCGGCAGCTTCGTTCACCGTTCAATCCCAGAACAGAATAGCGGCTGTTGTTGGCAATGGTGCAAGTGGTGATATAGTAGTGACTACGCCGGGTGGTATTGCTACAAAAAATGGATTCACGTTCGTTTTTTCGTTACCCGCCAGCAATTTCAAACTGACCAATACCGGTGTAAGTTGTAAAGGGGCAACAGATGGTACTATCAATATCACAGCTGTTCAGCACCTTAGTTATACAGCTACAATAACGGGCAATGACCTCGATTCTTCTTTTGCTTTCACATTGCCGGTGACTATGACAAATCTTGCAGCCGGCACCTATGATATCTGCATTACGGTGGCTGGTCAGCCTGGTTATCAGCAATGTTTTTCTTCTATGATCGGCGAGCCGGAAGATCTTTCCGTGTATATAGCCATGAACCAGAACGGCTCAGAAGCTATATTGTCAATGACGGGGGCGGAGGCATATCACCTTACAGTGAATGGGGTGAGCACCACTACTGAGAATGCACAGGTAACACTCCATCTTAAAAACGGATTGAACAGCATATCAGTAAGAACGGATAAGCCTTGTCAGGGTACATTCATAAAAGAGATCATGGTGGATAATGGTATGACTGTTTATCCGAATCCTTTCCGGAACACTGTTTATCTCAATCTTGGTGCGAACGTGGTACAGGATGCATTGATCACGGTGTTCAATGCTGATGGGAAACTGGTTTACAGTCGCAGATACACCAATCAGTCAGGTAATATCTCTATTCCTCTTTCAGATGTCAATGACGGCATATATGTGCTGAAATTACTTGCAGATAAGAGAGAGACCATCTTTAAACTTCTGAAAAAATAAGCGATGAAAAAAAGCTTAACTATATTCCTGATGATACTGGCGCTGGCATGTAAGAAGGACGAGGAGCCGGTACCAGCTCCAACAAAAGCTACGCTAACATTCCCTGCTGAAAATGCGGCATGTACCAGCGGCACTGTTGTAACTGATTCAACAGCTTCCATCACATTCACCTGGAATGCGTCAGAGAACACGGACAAGTATGAATTAAGTTACAGAAACCTTATTACGCGTGTGCTTACCAGCCAGATCGTGACGACAAACCAGGCAGCGGTTACTTTATCGCGTAATACGCCTTATTCCTGGTATGTAAGGTCTATCGGTGATCATTCTACAGATACAGCGCAAAGTGATACCTGGAAATTCTATATGTCCGGCCCCGGCACTATATCTTACTCCCCTTTCCCGGCAGCTATTACATTACCGGTGTTTAATCAATCACTGCCTTTCAGCACAGGTAAAGTGAAACTGGCATGGACGGGAAGTGATGTAGATAATGATATTACGGGCTATGATGTTTATTTCGGTACAACTACCACACCACCGTTATTACAGGCAAATGTTACAACGATGTTCATAAACGGGGTTACTATTACACCAGCTACCACCTTTTACTGGAAAGTGATTACACATGATGCGGAAGGGAATACTTCTGACTCAGGATTATACTCGTTTATCGTAATCTAGGATAGAAGCGGGCCAGGTTTGATGTACAACCTGAGAAACTGCTCAAAACCGGGTTTTGCCTTCGGCGAAACCCGGTTTTTGAGCAAGAAGAATCTGGCCTGCCGCCGGCTAAAAATTTAAACCGGTGTACTTTCAAATTAATTGTTTGCAAGTTTTTCCATCTCTTCACTATACCGTGCGCCGGTGTTTGGATATTTAGCCAGCAAGGCTTCGAGCCCGGCCAGATCTGCCGGGGTAAGATCTACATCTACAGCGGCGGCATTTTCTGCAAGGTATTTTCTCTTCTTGGTACCAGGGATAGGAATGATATTATCTCCCTGCGCCAGCACCCACGCCAATGCCAGCTGGGCCGGAGTGCAGTTCTTTCCTGCGGCGATAGCAGCAAATCCTTCTGCCAGTAAACGGTTATTCTCAGCGTACTCCTGCTGATAACGTGGTAATGAACGGCGGAAGTCATTCTCTGCCAGGGAAGATACATCCAGTGTATTGGTGACAAGGCCACGGGCCAGGGGGCTAAAAGGTATAAAAGAGATCTTCAGCTCTTTCATCAGCGGCAGTATCTCCTGTTCAACACTCCTGGTAAGCAGGGAATATTCGCTCTGCAATGCTGCAATGGGATGCACGGCATGTGCCTTGCGGATGGAAGCAGGAGATGCTTCTGATAAGCCCAGGTGAAGCACTTTTCCTTCTTTTACCAGTTCAGCCATAGCTCCTACGGTATCTTCTACAGGAACTTTAGGATCTATACGGTGAGCGTAATAAAGGTCTATATGATCTGTTTTCAGGCGTTGCAGGCTCTTCTCTACTGCTGTTTTAATATAAGCAGGAGAGGCATCGAAGCCCCGGGAGCCATCATCAAACAAACGAAAGCCGAATTTCGTTGCAATGAATATCTTATCCCTGTTAGGTACCAGCACCTGGGATACCAGTTTTTCGTTCTCTCCGTCAGCATATACATCTGCCGTGTCCCAGAAATTGATACCCAGTTCAATTGCTTTTTCCAGTGTGGCAATAGATTCTTTATCATCCGGCTGACCATAAGCATGGTTCATGCCCATACAGCCCAGCCCTATTGCTGAAAGCCGGACATCTGTGTTTCCTAACTGTCTGTATTTCATGATGAAAGTTTTTAAGTATTTCCGTTTATGTGACAAAGGTCAGAAGAAGTATGGGGATGGCATATAGCAAAAACAAAGTGATTATTGTAAAATTCAAACAATAATAAAAAATAGTGGGGAGTTGCTCAAAAAAAATGCTTTTGCCTTCGGCAAAAGCATTTTTTTTGAGCGGGGGGGGTAGATAACCGGCCTGCGGCCGGTTAAGATCTTTTTAAGAAGAGATCTGGCCTGCCGCCGGTTAGTTTATTTCAGTAAAGTATCCAGCTCCTGTTCTGTTATCTTCACTATAGTTCCATGCCGGATGCCTTTTGGCAGGGAGATCTGATCGGAAACATCCTTCCATTCTTTCAGGTTGGCAGAACTTATAGCGCCGTATTTATGGTCAGTATATTTATCAAAATAGATCAGCCATAACTTTCCCAGCTGCAGTGTGGTAGGCCCTTCTGCCCAGTACTTCCCTGTAATTGGTTTTCCTGCGGCACTGTAAGGGCCGGTCAGCTTTTTGCTGAATGCCAGGCGCAGGTTCTTTTGTACCGGTTCTATCGTTTCATCCTTCATCACCATCATAAACTGTTTTCCCTGTTTCACGATAGTAGCATCTATGACGTTAAAGCCCGGCTCATAAAGTAGTGCAGTGGGTGTATAGATTTTAAAATCTTTAGTGGTGACATAATACAACCGGTGGTTATAACCAGCTTCTTTGGCGGAAGCGGTTTCGGTGTATTTACCGGTAATAGTGGTTGACCAGTAGATCATATAAGTTCCGGACTTACTGTCATACGTGATCTCCGGCGCCCAGCAGTTCCTTGCCCCGGCCTCGTGGTCCATTACAGGCAGATATTGCTGTTCTGACCAGTGGATAAGATCTTTTGAAGAAGCATATCCTATGCCTTTATCATTCCAGCTTACGGTCCAGACCATGTGGAATGTGCCGTCTTTTCCACGGATAATGCAGGGGTCTCTCATCAGCTTATCCTTACTGACAGTTGGGGTGAGGAAGGAGGAATCATTCTTTAAAGCCGTCCATTTATATCCGTCCCGGCTATAGGCCAGATGCAGGCCATCTTCACCATTTTCTTTAAAATATGCGAAAACATAAACATTCTGTGCAATACCTGAGAAGGCAAGAAGAAGAAATAAAATACTCAGCAGCGTTTTTTTCATGCAACAATTTAGAAAATTAACGGTATAAAAACGAATGCGGCCATCGACAGTCCAGGTACGAGTTCCATCTGGCCACAAATAGCTTTACAACGTTTCAGCGCATCATGCAACAGGTTATAGACAGATTGCCGGTTCAGCATCATGATATCTGCAATATCAGTCATCTCTCTTTCCATATAAAAACGCAGATAGATAATTTCCTGCTGGCGGGCTGTTAACTGTGACAATACCCGGCGTACAGACAGGATTTTTTCCTTCAGCTGTTCTTCCATCATCATCTGTTGTTCTGCCGTGAGTGGTGCGTCAAAGCCTGATTCAAATATGAAGGGATCTTCCACATATTGTATTCTCAGCTTTTCCTTTTCTTTCTTCAGTTTACGGCGTAAAGCAGTGAGCAGATAGGTTTTTACATACTGCACATCCCCGATGGTATGGCGTTTGTTCCAAAGCAGCAGGAAAATATCCTGTATACAGTCTTTCACCAGGTTTGCATCTCCGGTAAAACGGGCTCCGTAGTTAAAGAGGTCCGTATAATACCTTTTCATCAGCTGTTCAAAGGCCTGTGTATCTCCCTCCCGGAAACGCTTCCATAAACAGTCCGGCTGATGACAGTCAGATTCATACTTCTGCATAAGAATAGGCTTTGTTCATAACGTTAAGAGAAGAAAGGCCGGCATCCCCGCTTTCATTGTTCATAACCTGAATACTGAACGCAAACGTTTGCATATCACAGACTAAAATAGCACTAATATTAAACAGATGCAAGTTTTTTGTGTCAGATGAACACTTCTTTTCAGCCATTCTCATAACGTTGGAATTTTATAGTACGTTGTTCTTTACATGTTGTATACTGGATTCCCTTATAATAAGTGTAGTGGGCAGTACCACTGTGCTCCGGGGCGGAGGCTCAGGAGCTGTTGCCATACAGGCCATGAGCTGGCGGATGACCTGTTCCGATATTTCGGTTACCGGCTGAGCCAGCGCTGTAATGGCAGGAGTGAATAAGGAGAAATGTGTATTGTCGTCAAACCCGATCACGGCCAGGTTGTCAGGTATCTTTAACTGCAGGCTGTTAATGGCTTCCAGTCCGGCGGTAGCCAGGTAATTGGTGGCAAACAGCACTGCTTCCAGCCTGGGATTGTCTATAAGAAAACGGCGGATGTTGTCAGTTATCTTACCGGGAGTGGTTCTCTCTTCAAAAGGGACTTTCAGCACGCAGGGGGTAAGATCCCGCTCCTGCATGGCAGATGTATAGCCGTTCAGGCGGTCTCTCATTTGTGTCTGTGCAGAGCTGAGCGTTACAAATCCTATTTCCCTGCAGCCATGTTCCAGGAAATGCTGTATGGCCTGCCAGGCGCCGTCATAATTATCTACCACTACATTACAGGTGGAGAGGCCCGGGAAATAGCGGTCAAACAGGATAACCGGGAAACCATCTTCCATCAGTTCCTTAATATCTTCTTCAATGCCGGGGGGAGGGGCAATGATATACCCGTCTACCTGTGCATCCCGGAATGCCCTGATCAGGTTACGGGCAATTGTAGCATCATTTTCAGTACTGGCGTAAAAGATCCTGTAATCCTGTTCACCGGCCAGTTTTTCCACGATGCGTGCAATACTGGCAAAAAAAGGATCAGAGATACCCTCGACCAGCATACCTATAATCCGGCTTTTGCCTGTGCGCAGGCTTTTAGCTATCCTGTTAGGGCGGTAGGATAATTTCCTGGCATAGTCCAGGATCTTCCTCTCCATCTCCTTACTGATACGTTTTTCAGCTGCTTTACCGTTCAATACGTAAGACACTGTGGCGGAGGAAACCTTCATTTCCTTTGCTATATCGTGTATGGAGATCTTTTTCTTCATTCTTCACTTAATCGATTATGCTGAATAATAAAAAGAAAGGAGGTATTTTCTTCATTCGTGGAAACACATAACAATTGATAGTATACCAGTTTAAACTTTTTTATGATACATGGCGGGAAAAATTGCTCAAAAGATCGCTTTCGCCTTCGGTGAAAGCGATCTTTTGAGGGGAGATTTCTGGCCTGCGGCCGGCTAAAAATTCAAACTAGTTTATTTTCGTACCTTATTTTTGTTTTCGTAACGGCTTTATGCTGATTATGCTTAATCAATTAAGCTAAGCTGATGTTAAGTTAATATTAATCTATCAGCCTGCTACTTTCTAAAGGGACTTTATTTGGGCAAACGTTTGCACTGAATGGAACAGATCACCATAAAAGATATAGCGAAGGCTTTACAGCTTTCGGTTTCCACGGTTTCACGGGCGTTGAAGGGGAGTTATAAGATCAGTGAGAGCACCCAGCGGCTGGTGAGGGACTACGCGGAAAAGCATAACTATAAGCCTAACCTCAATGCGCAGGGATTGAAGAACAAAAAGAGCCGTTGTATAGGGGTGGCGCTCTGCTCTATTCCCAACAGTTTTTTTGCAGAGGTGATCTCGGGTATAGAATCTGTTGCCTATAATAAAGATTACCTGGTGATAGTTACCCAGAACTTCGAGTCCTGCGAGCGGGAGGTGCGGAACCTGGAGAACCTGACCTGGCGTTCTGTGGATGGCCTGCTCATCTCCCTGTCTACCGAAACGGAAGACTACAGTCATTTTCAGCAGTTGCACGAGCAGGGCTTGCCCCTGGTATTCTTTGACCGGGTCACTGACGCTGTCAGGACGCACCAGGTAGTAGCTGACAATGCCGGCGGGGCTGCCAGCGTTACCCGTCACCTGGCAGATAATGGCTACCGGCGGATTGCACACATTACCAGCTCTCCTCATATCTCCATTACTAAGGAACGAATAGCAGGATACCGGCAGGCGCTGGAAGAAAGAGGGCTGCCTTTCCGGGAAGATTATGTGAAATATTGCCTGCATGGTGGTATGCTGATGGAAGAAACGGCGGCAGCGTTGGATGAATTGTTACAGATGACAGAACCACCGGATGCTATTTTTACAGCGTCGGACCGTCTTACTATGAACTGTTTTACCCTGTTGCGGCAACGGGGTATCAGCATTCCTGGCCAGATGGCGTTGGCGGGGTTTAGCAATTTCAATTCTCCGGAACTGCTTAACCCTTCGCTTACGACTGTTAAGCAACCAGCTTTTGAAATGGGAAAAATAGCGGCGGAGCTGCTTATACAGTTGATAGAAAGCAAACGGGAGGTGAAGGATTTTCAGAGAATAGTGTTGCCGACGGAGCTTGAAGTAAGAGCTTCTTCGGGATGTTTTTAATTGCTTGATTGCTTGCAAAAATGGCTTTCACCGAAGGTAAAAGCCATTTTTGCAAGGAGGTCCATGGCTTGCAGCCGGCCAAAATTTTAATTTAGAAATGTATATACCTTTCCTTTTTGTGTGGCTATATCATACTGTACAGATGTTGGCAGGGGTAGCAGTTTTACTTCTTTTGCATTAATAACAGGTGTTGCCACATTCGTTATCATATAGAACGGATTTTCATTCTTTCCTTTAGCCTCTTTCAATCCGTCACCTTTTAAAGTACTGTTACTGCATATCCGCAGATTTCCTCCCAGTGTTGAGCGTATGACCGCTTTAGTTACTTTTCCATCCTGCCATACCAGTTCTTCTATTAAAAACCCGCCCCTGGCCCTTAAGCCACGGATACTACCATTCTTCCATTCTGCCGGCAGGGCAGGCAACAGGTAAATATAGCCGTCATGGCTCTGCATGAGCATTTCAGTAATGCCGGAAGTACAGCCAAAGTTGCCATCGATCTGGAAGGGAGCATGGGAATCAAACAGGTTGGTATAGGTACCTCCTCCTTTCTTGCCGGCGGGGGTCAGCTGATTACGTATCAGTGTCAGCGCATGCTCTCCATCCTGCATCCTTGCCCACCAGTTCACCTTCCATCCCATGCTCCATCCGGTAGATACGTCGCCGCGTTGCAGCAAGGTGGTTTTGGCCGCGCTGGCCAGTTCCGGGGTACGGTTGGGCGATATCTGTGCGGAAGGGAACAATCCGTACAGATGAGAAATATGACGGTGTTTATCTTCAGGGTCGTCTAAGTCTTCAATCCATTCCTGTAATTGTCCGTATTTACCTATCTGCATGGGTGGCAGTCTTTTCCGGATTGCCTGGAAGGAATCTACCAGTGCGGCATCTTTTTGTAATATTTTACCGGCGTAAATGGCTGCGGTGAGTGCGTCGAATACGATCTGGTTATCCATTGTGGTACCTGCGTCGAAGGAAATGCCTGGTCTTGTTTTAGGTGCATTCTCAGGCGATGTGCCAGGATTGATCACTAAATATTTGCGGGCGGGATCTTCTACCAGGTCATCTACAAAGAACAGGGCGGCGCCTTTGATTGCGGGATAAACATCTGCCAGGTAAGTCTTATCTCCGTTGTAGAGGTATCTTTCCCACAGGTGCTGGCTGAGCCAGGCCCCGCCCATGCTCCAGATGCCGGAGTAAAGCCTGTCTACCGGACCGGTAATACGCCACAGATCTGTATTATGGTGGGCTACCCAGCCGCGGGCGCCATACATTGTACGGGCGGTTTCCTGTCCTGTTACTGACAGTTCTTTCACCATCTGTATCAGGGGCTCGTGCATTTCCGGCAGGTTATCTTTTTCTGCCGGCCAGTAGTTCATTTCGGTGTTGATATTGATAGTGTATTTGCTGTCCCATGGTGGTCTCATTTCCGCATTCCAGATACCCTGGAGGTTAGCTGGTTGTCCGCCGGGCTGGGAGGAAGCTATCAGCAGGTAACGGCCATACTGGAAGTAAAGCGATACAAACTGCGGGTCATATGCTGAGGCAAAGTTCTTCAGTCTTACATCTGTTGGTTCTTTTGCGGCATCTGATGTGCCCAGGTCTATCTTCACCCTGTTGAAATAATGCTGGTAGCCGGCAATATGAGCTTTCTCCAATGCTGCCAGGGGTTGTTTCTGTGCAGCATTCAACCAGTTGACGGACCGTTTTACAGGATCGGCGCTGATGTCTTTATAGTTTACATAGTTGGTGGCGACAGATATATAGATCACAGCGCTGCTGGCGTCTTTTACGTTGATGAGGGTATCCTGTGCGGAGATGCTGCCACCGGTGGTGGTGATCTTTGCAATGCCATGAAATTTTACTTTGCCCTCTACAGTTTCATGACTGCCGGTTATGCCGTTGATGGTCAGCTCCTGTGCGCCAGCTTTAACAGTGGCTTTGGGCTGCGGGGTAGTTAGAAAGGCGGAGAATTGCAAAGCACCGGGTTTACTGCTGCTGAGTTTTACGATTATGACCTGTGCCGGTATGGAAGCAAACACTTCACGGGTGTATTTTACGCCATTTACAGTGTATGTGGTGGTAGCAATGGCTTTGTCTATGTCCAGTTCCCGGTAGTAGTCCTGGTACTGTTCATGCCCCGGGAAGGCAAGGCGCAGACTGCCTACGGGCTGGAACATCTGTCCGTTGGAGTTTTTTGTCTGTACTTTCTGTGCTCCCAGTTCATAGGCTTCTTTATACTTACCTTCAAAGATGAGGCGGCGTATTTCGGGGATGGCAGCCCGGGCCTCCGGGTTCTCGTTACGGTTGGGGCTTCCGGTCCATACAGTAGATTCATTCAGCTGAATCTCTTCTTCTGCCGGGTTACCGTATACCATGCCGGCCAGCCGGCCGTTCCCAACGGGCAATGCGGCGGTCCAGACATCTCCCGCCGGTTGGCGGTACCATAATTTAAGCGGTTGTTGTTGTGCAAATAAATGGGTTGTTACAATGCTCAGTACAAGCAGCAAGTATTTCTTCATAACCGGAATTGTTGATCCTGTAAAAAATAAGAAGACAGCGCCGTTATGAATTTCACTGTCAGCGCCGTCTCAAAAATATTGCATGGTTTATTTTACCTGATACTAATGCGGTATCTCATCTATCAGCACTACATCCCAGGGCTGTAGTATTTTGCTGATGAGGAGTACCCCTGTATTGCTGGACAGCACCTGTTCTTCTCTTACCGCCAGGGCCATCTGCTGCAAATTCTTTGCCTGTTCTGCTGAGGGAACTTCCGGATTGCCGGACTGTTTCCAGGCGGCCAGGGCGTTCCCGTCGTCCTTATCCAATATTTCCACATTGAAACGGGCATCTTTTGTGGCATTGGTGATCTTGAAAGTTATTTCCTTTGCTTCTCCCATCTTCAATACATTTCCTACTACATCCGCTCCACCGGCGGGAGGAGCAGTGGTTAACGCAGCAGGATAATTGTATATGATGGCGGTCACTTTCTGAGTAGCCTTGTGACGGGTTACAATGATACCGTCTTTATTATATACCAGTTCATCTCCCAGCATACTCAGCATGCGGTAAGCATGAAAAGCGGGTTTGGGAATGCCCTGGTAGTTGAGCAGACCGGGGCCTCCGTAAAAGGCGCTGCTGGCGCCGGTTTCTTCCACACTGTCTGTAAATGCGCGGTAGGCCATGGAATCTACCAGTCCGACACTGTCTACATTTGCTTTTACGATAAAGGCGGCCGCAGGTGTGTTATCGCGCATCTCATCTTTAGTAGCAGGGCTGGAGCTCCATTCTGTCAGATGTATCTCTGCTTTTGGAAAAGCGCTCTGTGCTACTACCTGCTTCAGCCATTGCAGATCTTTCAGAGTGGCTTCGGCGCTGCGGGTACGTCCTTTGCTTTTATTAGCTGTAAAGTCTGTAGGATAAGGATGTGCTGATACAAAATCAACCGGCAGCTGTTCCTGTTTACAATATTCCAGGAAATCCTCAATCCATATACCTTTCCATTTCAGGCTATCGTTATCACCTGTGCTTTCAGGCAATTGTTTTCCTTTATCTTCTGTTTCCCCGTCAAAGCGGCCATCCGCCACAAAGCTTCCGGTAGCGGGGCCGCCGGTGCGTATCTGTGGAGAAACGGCCTTGATAGCTTTTACTGCGTTCTTATAAAGAGCAAAGTATTGTGTTTTTCCATTACCCTGCAGGTTGGGCTCGTTCAGGATCTCAAAATACCAGGTATTTACTTCACCCGCGCCGAAACGTTCTACTGCATGTTTGGTGAAATTACCTACCAGATCGCCCCATTTTGCAGCATCTACAGGGGGTTTTCCAAAGCCGAGTGAAAGGAAGGGCTTAACACCTGATTTCACCATACGGTCCAGCAGCTCATCCATATACTGCCAGTTATATCCTGTGCCGGAGGCCATATCATCACGGAATATGCTATGCAGGCGGTAATACTGGAATCCGCAATATTTTTTAGTAAACTGAAGCTGTTCAAACCAGGCCTGCCGGAAACCATCTGTTCCACGGCCTGCCCCTACACACTTATTCCAGAAATGAGTAAAAGCACGGCCCTGACCTTTGGCGTCAATTAATAACGGAGGTTGTTCTTCCCAGATAGAACGACCTAAAGTGGCTTGTGGCAATAACACGCCGCCTGCAGCGGTGATTATTGCCTGCTTTAGAAAATTTCTTCTTTCCATGTGTATAGGGTTATTAGATATATATATATTTCCTTCCCCTTATTTAGCAGCCGTTTTTCATATCGTGCCACTGCTCACTTCAACAGATCGGGGATAGGTGCTTGATTGATAATTTTCTACGTCGGAACAGACAACAATTGATTTACAATGTACATTATTTTATCAGAAATGCAAACGTTTGCATAAAATCCTGACTACAATATACATATGAACAAAATACTCCATGTTTTTCAGATATACAAGAAAGAAGTAAGTATTTTTTAATATTTATGTTCTTATGGCTGCGGGGTAACGTTTATAGCCTTTCAAGGCATGCAATTTGTACTTCCTACTGTAAAACCTGCTATGGAAAAAAGGATAATAGGGATCCTGCTTACTTTCCTGGGCATTGCCGGACTTATATTAGGCGCCATAAACTTCCTGAACACCAGTGGCGGCACCCGCAGTGTAAAAGCCATTCTCATCTATTCCATCCTGGGGGCAATATTCTTTTTTGCCGGTATAGGGCTTATCAGGAATACAAAGGACAGGCCATCTTAGGTTCTGCAATTATGACCGTTTTCTCCCCGATGGTGTAGTTTTTGCACCCCAACCGGCATGAAGATCTTCTGGAATTATATGCGTCCCCATCGCTGGATGATCCTACTATCCCTTTTACTGGCCGGCCTTGCCCAGATCGCTACCATGATTGACCCTATGATCTTTGGCAGGATCATAGACGACTATGCCCTCCATCCCGGCAATCGCCCTGAAGGCGAGCTGGTAAGCGGGGTACTTTTCTGGCTTTTTGTAGCTATTGCTGTGGCTATGGTAGCCAGATTGTCACGATCGTTTCAGGATTTTGTCATGCGACTGATAGTACAACGCTTTGGGATGCAGATCTTCAACGACGGGCTTAAGCAGACACTCCGCCTCTCCTTCCAGGAATTTGAAGAACAGCGCAGCGGTGAAACCGTTACACTGCTACAGAAAGTGCGTACAGATACAGAAAGGTTCATCAACGCTTTTATCAACATCCTGTTTTCTTCTCTTGTAGGAATAGGGTTCCTGGTGTGGTACGCTATCAATAAACACTGGGCCCTGGTACCGGTATTCGTGACAGGCGTGATAGTGCTGGGCGGATTGACCGGTATGCTAAGCCGGAAAATGAAAAAGGTGCAACGTGCTATTAACAGGGAAACGCTGAAGCTTTCCGGCTCTATTACTGAGTCCCTGCGTAATATAGAGCTGGTAAAAAGCCTGGGGCTTACTTTCCCGGAGATCCGCAGGTTACGCACTTTTACCCGCAACATATATGATCTTGAAATGAAGAAGGTAAAACAGGTAAGAACATTGTCCTTTCTGCAGGGCACTACTCTCAACCTGCTCAGGCAATCTATCCTCTTCATTCTTCTCTGGCTGATTTTCCGGAAGGTGTTAAGTCCGGGTGAGCTGATTGCCATGCAGTTCATTTCAGCCACTATTTTCAGTCCGCTACAGGACCTTGGCAACATCATCCTTTATTATCGTGAAGCGGAAAGCTCTCTGCAGATCTTTGATCAGCTTATGCATAAGCCTGTGGAAGAAAAACCGGAGAATCCCATAGAGCTGGGGCCTCTTGAAACCATCCGTTTCGAAAATATCGTATTCAAACATCAGACAGCCACACAACCTGCCCTGGATGGCATCAGTTTCAGCGCCGCTATCGGAGACACGATCGCCTTTGTGGGGCCATCCGGCTCAGGTAAGTCTACGCTTGTGAAGCTGTTACTGGGCTTATACCCACCGGTATCCGGGCAGATCAGCTTCAATGATATTCCGTCAGACGATATCCGGTTTAATCAGCTACGCCGGCAGATAGGCTTTGTATCGCAGGACACACAGCTGTTTGCCGGCACAATCAAGGACAACCTGCTCTTTGTAAAACCAGACGCTACTGATGAAGAGATCATTACTGCCTTACATAAAGCCTCCTGCGCCCAGTTGCTGGCCCGTTCTTCCCATGGTATCAATACCCTGCTGGGAGAGGGCGGCATGAAACTGTCTGGCGGGGAAAAACAGCGTATCTCTATCGCCCGTTCACTGATCCGTAATCCCCGGCTGCTCATTTTTGACGAAGCCACCTCTGCACTGGACTCACTTACAGAAGAAGCTATTTCCGACACAGTACGCGGTATTTCCGCCCGCCGGGAACAGCTGAACATACTCATTGCCCACCGGTTGTCTACTATTATGCACGCAGACACCATTTATGTACTGGAGAAGGGTAGAGTTGCAGAAACCGGCACTCACCTGGAGTTGCTGGAACAGAAGGGCCTTTACTACGCTATGTGGCGCCAGCAGATAGGGGAAAGAAGGAATATAACACTATAGCATGCTTTTTGTGCCCGTTCCATAACTCACAAAATCACTCACTTATGGAGCCTATCAGGCAGCTAGCCCTTAATATTCCAGCCACTACCAAACCCCGGGTAGTGATAGTCGGCGCCGGTTTCGGCGGACTGAACACCGCACAGTCATTGCCGGACGAGAAATTCCAGGTAGTGTTATTCGATAAACACAATTATCACACCTTCCAGCCCCTGCTCTACCAGGTGGCTTCTGCCGCTTTACAGGCCGATGCCATTGCCGGGCCGTTACGCAGCCTGTTCCATAACAGGAAGGACTTTCACTTCCGGATGCTCCGCGTTCTTTCTGTAGAACCGGGTATGAAAGTAGTGAACACCACTGCAGGCCCGCTGGAATATGATTACCTTATCATATCCAGCGGTGCTAAAACAAATTACTTTGGCAATGAGAACATGCAGAAATATGCACTTCCGTTAAAAACCATTCCCAATGCACTGAATTTCCGCAGCCAGCTCATGCAATTGTTTGAATGGGCCAGCCTGAATGCCAATCCAGATATAGAAGATCACCTGCTCAACATAGTACTTGTAGGCGGAGGCCCTACCGGGGTGGAAATGGCCGGCGCCCTGTCTGAACTGCGCAAGAAGGTGCTGCCTAAGGACTATCCACGGCTGGACTTCAGCAAGATGAACATCTACCTGCTGGAAGGCCTGGACAGGTTGCTACCGCCTATGTCTGCCAAAGCCAGCGCACGAGCGAAAAAAGATCTTGAAAAGATGGGTGTGATCATTAAGCTGGGAGCTATGGTGCAGGATTATGACGGGGAAACGGTCACTCTTAAAGACGGGGAACAGATCAAAACCTATATCGTGATATGGTCTGCCGGCGTTACAGGCGAGCTGACGCCAGGTATTCCACCGGAATGGGCTGAACGCGGGCGGCTGTTAACAGATACCCATTGTAAAGTGATAGGCAGTAATGGCATTTTTGCTATAGGTGATGTTGCTCTTATGAAAACGGAAGATTATCCGAAAGGGCATCCCGGTGTAGCGCAGCCGGCTATACAGATGGGAAAATATATTGGTAAGAACCTGGATGCTATACATAACGGACGTACAGTAAAACCTTTTAAATACTTCGATAAAGGATCGCTCGCCACAATTGGCAGAGGTAAAGCAGTAGCTGATCTTCCCGGAAATATATTCTTTGGCGGGAGACTGGCATGGTTCATCTGGTTATTTGTGCATGTGCAGTTCCTGGTGAGCTTCCGTAATAAGCTGCTGGTGCTGGCAAACTGGACATGGAACCTGTTCACATTTGATAAAGGCAACAGGCTGATCATACGTCCTTACATCCGTAAGGGAGATGAAAGGGCGAAAGCGGTGTTCGCTGAAAATGAAGTGGGCAGCTAGTTAACAACCTACTTATCAAAATGTTAATATTTAGACATTTAACCTGGCATTAACTTTCCGCAGCAATACAATAGCATAATATTGCGGTCACACACCAATGTTAACCGTCATAAAATTTCTATAGTCAAGTTTTCATAACGTGGAATTTAATAACGGCCGCCTGTCCAGGCAGCCGTTTTTGCTGTACCTTTATGCCGGTTTGGATACTCAACATTACATAACATTATCACAATTAGCCGCAACAATACAGGGCACTATCAGAAATGCCTTTACGGGATACAGTGCATGGGTGGTAGCAGATATTACCAGTCATTCGTTTTACCCGGCAAAGGGTTATCATTATTTTGACCTGGTAGAAAAAGATACCCGCAGTCACCAGTTAACAGCTAAAATCTCTGCAACGGCATGGGGTAATGGCAGTATGCGCATCAGGGAATTTGAGAGTGTAACCGGTCAGCGTTTCAGCAATGACATGCAGGTGCTGGTAAAAGTAGCGGTAGAATATCATCCGGTATATGGATTGAAATTATCCCTGCTTGATATTGATCCCAGCTTTACCATAGGCATGCTGGAGCAGCAGAAACAGGCTACTCTGCAACGTTTGCTGACAGAGTGCGGAGATATTGTGCGCAAGACACCTGAAGGTTATATCACTTTCAACAAGCAGCTTTCATTAAGTCCGGTAATTCAGCGGATAGCCGTGATATCTTCTGCATCTTCTGCAGGCTACCAGGACTTCATGCATACACTGGAGGCTAATGCTTACAGGTATACTTTTCATGCAGACAATTACTTTGCTGCTGTACAGGGAGAAGCTAATGCTGCGCAGGTATGCGCACAGTTTGACGCTATTGCTGCTTCGGGAAAGAGTTACGATACAGTAGTGATCATACGTGGAGGTGGCGCCCAGACGGACCTGCTGTTGTTTGATCAGTATATACTTGGCAAAGCAGTGGCAGGGTTTCCGGTACCTGTAATAACGGGTATTGGTCATCTGAAAAATGAGACCATCACCGACATGCTGGCTCACACCGCCACTAAGACTCCTACCCGTGCGGCGGAACTGATCATTGCGCATAACCGTACTTTTGAAGAGTCTTTGCTTTCCGTTCAAAAGCACATTATCATACGTATGCAGCAGATGCTGTCAGGCAGGCAGCAACAGTTAGCGGCCCTTCATGCCGGCATTGTCAATCATTCCAGGGATATACTCTCTGTTTCTGTTGAAGGGCTGGCCCGTTGCCGGCAAATGATACCACAGGGCGCAAGGCATTTGCTGCTGAAGCAAAGGTCTGCCATGGCGCAGCTATCGGGACAGGTACTGGTCAAACCCGGACAGGTCACCGCAGCGCGTATCCAGGAGCTGTCACATATTAAAAAGGACATACAGCTATATGCACGTAAACTGATGCAACAGCAGCAGCAGCAATTACAACACCATGAAACGGTAATAAAGATCATGAGCCCCCAGTCGTTGCTACAGAAAGGATTTGCAATGGTGTATCATAACGGGGCGATCATGACAGGCAGCAGCCAGCTCCAGGCAGGAGATAAAATAACTGTCCGGATGACAGATGCTGACGTACATGCTACTATTAATAGTAAAACAATCAACGATGGAAACGAACCTAACATATGAAGCAGCCTTTAAAGAGCTGCAGCAGATAGCCAGGGAAATAGAAACGGAATCCGTTTCTGTGGATGTACTGGCTGCCAAAGTAAAACGTGCTTCTGAATTAATAGCTTTCTGCCAGACCCGTTTGAGGGCTACTGCTACTGAAGTAGAAAATATTATCCAGCAAATGGAGGACAAATCCCTTTAAGTTATGTGTTTATTTTTTTGATACAGAGCGTAGAATTGCTCACAAAAATCGCTTTTGCCTTCGGCAAAAGCGATTTTTGTGAGCGGAGGTTTTGGCCTGCGGCCGGCTGAAATTTAAGTTGCGCGCAGCCAAATGGCCTATGTTTCAATATCACCTTTTTAAGGTGGGCAACATATAACCTTTACATATCATACCTCCTAAATCCTTACCTATAGAGAACTTCCCGACCATCCCCCTCAGATATCCACATACCCCGGCTTTAATAATTTCATTAAAAGCAGATTAAAATCAACCGCCTATATTTTATGGCACACAACCATTCTTGACATTTGTGTGTAATTAATGCAAATCGTGGATAAATATCAACCCATGAAGCGAATGCTTTTTCTGGCTGTGGCACTCTCCTGTATACATTCTGTTGCCTCAGCCCAAACTTCCGTTACCCTGGCATCTTCAATAGATATGGCCAGGACCAGCAGCCCGGTGCTGAAAGCCAGGTATATGAATATCAATGCTGCACAGGCAGACGTTACCACTGCTAAGCTCCGGCCTAATCCCACCCTGAACAACCAGACCTTACAACTTGTCAGCTCAAGTCATTTTGCGCCCGGTACGAGGTGGTATTCCAACAATAACAGGCAGGTATGGTACCAGGTAACAAAACCTATACAATGGCCTAATCAGAGGAAATATAAGATAGAAACGGCCGACAAGGATGTTGCGCTGGCCAGCAATGCCTACAATGAGGAAGTGCGTAATCTTTCCCTCTCCGTAGGTAACAGCTGGATTTCCTGCTGGGTGCTGAAAAAGCGTCTGACCCTGCTGAATGACAGTAAAGCGAACCTGGACACCCTGGTACAGATCAATGAACTGCGTTATAAAAACCAGGTGATCACACAAACAGACCTGGAACGTACCAAGGTATTACTGCAGCAGTACAACCTGCAGCTGAACGTTTTCCAGCAGGACTACCAGAATGAACTTCAGAACCTGCGGCTGCTGACCGGAGCTACAGACTACATAGATATCGATACCCTTTCTGCCGTACAGACTATCGTGCCCTCTGCCACGCTGGACAGCCTTATAGCCCAGACGCTGGAGAACAGGCAGGACGTGATACTGGCTAAAAGCACTATCGACGAGCGTAACAGCAATATCAAATACCAGAAATCCCTTGCTGTACCACAACCAGAGCTGGGGGTGATCTATAACCCGCAGAACTCTGTGCCTTACATTGGTTTCTACGGTACTATAGACCTGCCTTTCTTTAACCGTAACCAGGGAGAGATCAAAAAGGCGCATATCCTTCAGCAACAGGCGCAGCAGGAGCTTTCTTCCACACAGCGGCAGGCGCAGACAGAAGTGGTTACCGCCTACAATACCTACCAGCTGCAGAAGAAGAACATGCAGCAGTACGAAGCCATACTCAAACAATCACAACAGATACTGGACAACGTAAAGTATGCATACCTGCGCGGGGGCACCACCATCATTGACTTCCTCGATGCGCAAAGGAACTGGTATGATACGCGCCTGCTGTATTACGATTCGCTGCAGGCATATTACCAGAGCTACATACAATTATTATTTGCTACGGGCCTTATAAACCAATTATAACATTATGCAACGCATTACAGGATATTTCATGGCCGCGTCCCTCCTGCTGGCAGGATGTGGTCACAAAGCACAAAAGCCTGTGGTTACGGACGATCCGGGACCAACTATTACCAACAACGGGCAGCAGATCAGCTTTCCTGATACCACTTCCTCCAACTTCTTTATTGTAGAGCCTGTGGGAGATTCTGCCATGAGCGGCACCCTGCATGCTCCCGGCAAAGTAGCAGCCACGGTGCTACGTTCACAGGAAGGAGGACAGAACATAGTACTGTTTGACAATCCCGAACTGACCAGTCACTACTCTGAGTTATTCCAGCATAAGATCAACATCAATCATATCCAGGAGATCAATATCAAACAACGGAAGATAGAACTGGACCGTACACAGGACCTGTTTGATCATGGCGCTGCCAGTGGTAAAGATATCCTTGAGGCCAAATCAAATCTCTCTATAGAGCAGACCAACCTGGCCAATGAGAAGACACAGCTGATAGAGCATGAATCAGCCCTGAAAGCCGCCGGTTTTGACCCTGAGGCATTGCCTCACGCGGCGGCAGGTAATGCTTATATTATCTGTGACATCCCGGAAAACCAGCTCAGTAACGTCAGCAAAGGCACTCCCTGCACCATTGTGCTCTCGTCCTTTCCTGACAACGCATACAACGGGAAAGTAGAGGATATTGCCGATGTGATAGATAATGTGACACGTATGGTGAAGCTGCGCATCCGCCTGGCAACACCGGATACTGATATACGTGCAGGTATGTTTGCCATGGTATCTTTCCAGGTGAAAGGAGATAGCCAGAGTATTAACATCAACAAGTCTGCATTGATCACGTCTGAAGGACAGAGTTACGTATTCGTAAAAACCGGCCCGAATACATTCACCAGGAAAGAGGTTCGTACAGGTCAGCAGATAGGCGACCGTATAGCCGTATACAGCGGATTACAGAATGGCGACCAGGTAGTTACCAAGGGTGTAATGCAGCTGAAAGGGCTCAGCTTCGGGTATTAATCAACAAACTATTTAACATGCTACAGGCACAGATCTTTATAGATAAAGATGAAGTATTCGGCGCTCAGCCACTGTATGAGTTCATCGTCCAGTTCCTGCTCAGGCAGAAAATAGCTGGCGCTACCGCTTTCCGTGGCGTAATAGGTTTTGGTGAACATCACCAGGTAAAACGGCCTGACAGCCTTTTCAGCTTTGATGAACCACCCATGCTCATCACCTTCATTGATGAAGATGATAAGGTAATAAATGCGCTGACCGCCCTCCGTAAACGTGTGAGCAGTGGTTTCATCGTAGTCAGTAAAGTTGAACGATTCCAGATTTGATTGAAATAAACCAGCAATGATTCGCAACCTTTTAATATTCTCTCTTAAAAACAGGTGGGTAGTGATCCTGATGGGACTGGGCCTTATGGGCATCGGTTACTGGTGTTTCACCCAGCTGAAAATAGAAGCCTACCCGGATATTGCAGATACCAATGTGATCATTGTGGCCCAGTACCCGGGACGCGCGGCAGAGGAGGTAGAGCAACAGGTAACCATTCCTATAGAAAGAGCGCTGCAGAACACTCCCAATGTACTGGACCGCAGGAGCCGCACTATCTTTGGCCTCAGCGTAGTACAGCTCACCTTTACAGACGGTACGGACGATTACTTTGCCCGTCAGCAGGTGAACGAAAGGCTGGCAACGGCCGAGCTGCCGGATGGCGTATCTCCTGAGCTGGCGCCGCTTACCACCGCGGTAGGGGAAATACTCCGCTATGTTGTAGAGGCGCCGCCCAACTACACGCCTACTGATATCAGGGACCTGCAGGACTGGGTCATTAAACCTAACCTGCTACAGGTACCGGGCATTGCTGATATCACGACTTTTGGCGGACCACTCAAGCAATTCCATATCCTCACGGCACCGGATAAACTCCGTAAATACGACCTCACCATGCAGGACGTGATAGATGCTGTACAGAAGAACAACCAGAACACCGGCGGTAATATCATTAACCGTGGTGAGCAGGGTTTCGCCGTACGCGGGCTGGGGGCCGTAAAAACGGAGCAGGACATCCAGAATATTGTGCTGAAAGCCGCCAACGGCATGCCGGTATACCTGAAAGATGTAGCTACTGTTGAAATAGCGCCCCCTCCGCCCAGCGGGGTAATGGGATATACCATCAATGCTACCAAAACCAATTCCAGCAACGGAGTGGAAGGCATTATACTGCTACGCCGTTATGAGAACCCCAGTGAGGTGTTAAAGCTGCTGAAAGATAAGATCAAAGACCTGGAACAGAATGAGCTGCCTAAAGGTGTACACCTGCGTACTTTGTATGACCGCAGTTTCCTCATAGACCACTCCCTCGAAACGGTAGGGCATACCCTGCTGGAAGGTGTATCTATAGTAGTGATCATACTCATCTTCTTCCTGGGAAGCCTGCGTAGTGCACTGGTAGTAGCGCTCACCATTCCGTTCTCCTTATTGTTCGCATTCATACTGATGCGGCTTACCGGCATACCGGCCAACCTGTTATCTCTCGGAGCCATTGACTTCGGTATTATCGTAGATGGCGCCTGCGTTATGGCAGAACACCTGATACGAACGTACCGCACGGCATCGCCGGAAGAAAAGAAACGGGGTATTATTTCACTTACCCTCCGTTCTTCACAGGAAGTAGGCAGGGAGATATTCTTCTCCGTTACCATCATCATCCTGGCTTATATGCCTATCCTGCTGATGACACGTGTGGAAGGCAAGCTCTTCTCCCCCATGGCGCTGACACTGGCATTTGCGGTAATAGGGTCTATGCTGGCGGCGCTGACACTGATCCCTGTGCTCATCTCCTTTGCCTTTAAGAAAGCATTCAACAACACGGATAAACCGCTTAAAGAGCACAAGAACGTGGTGCTGGATTTTCTTTCAAGGCAATATGCCAAAGTGCTTGGACGCACGCTGAAATGGCCTAAAACAACTGTTATTGGTGGTTTTGCTGTAGTGCTCTTCCTCGTTGTACTGGGCGCCAACCTGGGGTCTGAGTTCCTGCCTGAACTGGATGAAGGTTCTATATTCCTGCGTGGTAACTTCCCTTCGGGCATTACCATACAGGAGAACGCCAAATACTCTCCAAAGATCCGTGAAGTGATCGCCAAATATCCGCAGATATCTTTTGTGATCACACAGGCCGGCCGTAATGATGACGGTACGGACCCATTCCCTGCCAACAGGAATGAGATACTGGTAGGGTTGAAAGAATATAAATTATGGAGTGATACCATCTCTAAAAAAGAGCTGGTTACCAGTATCCGGCATGACCTTGAAAGAGCCATGCCTTCCGTGAAGTTCTCCTCCGGTCAGCCTATCATAGACCAGGTAATGGAGATCGTAACGGGTAGCGCAGCTGATCTGGCCATTTCCATTGTAGGGGATGACCTGACCATGATGCGCGCTAAAGCAGACAGTATTGCCGACATAGTAAAACATATGCAAGGCTCTGAATCAGTGAACATTGAACAGGAAGGCCCGCAGGAACAGATCGCTATCAATATCAACAGGGAAAACGCTGCGCGTTTCGGTATCAATGTAGCGGATATACAAAGTATGATCGAAGCGGCTATCGGAGGAAAGACCATTTCTACCTTATATGATGGCACCAAACGTTACGATCTTGTGATCCGTTACCTTCCCGGAGAACGCAGTACCATTGAGGCTGTCCGTACCCTGCAGGTCCCTTCCGCTACCGGCGCGCTCATACCAATGAACCAGCTGGCTGACATCTCTTACGTACAGGGGCAAACGAACATTTATCGTTATAACAGTAAACGCATGGTGACAGTGCGTACTAACATCCGCGGGCGCGACCAGGGAGGTTTTGTGAGTGAGATCAGTAATAAGATAGATAAGCAGCTGCATATTCCCAAAGGATACAGTATTGTGTACGGGGGTCAGTATGAGAACCTGGAAAGGGCCGGTAAACAGCTGATGCTGACTATCCCGCTCACTATTATCATGGTGTTCCTGGTACTTTTCATCCTGTTCCGGAATATGCCGCAGACATTTGTGACTGTAAGCTGTATCTTCTTTGCATTGGCTGGTGGTATAGTGGCGCTGCTGATACGGGGGTATCACTTCAATGTATCTGCCGGGGTAGGGTTTGTAAGTATTTTTGGGATATCGGTAATGGCGGGGGTGTTGCTTGTGTCTGCCATTAACAGGCTGCGTGTGAAGGAGAATTTACAGGATAGTGTGTTTATGGGATCGAAAGAGCAGTTAAGTGCATTGCTTTCTATTCTGATAGTGGCTATTGCGGGTCTGATACCGGCGGCTACGTCTTCTGGTATAGGTTCTGATGTGCAGAGGCCGTTGGCTACGGTGATTATTGGCGGGTTGACGAGTACGTTGGTATTTGCGCCGTTGTTGATACCGCCGTTGTATTGGTGGGTAGAAAGGAACAGGTCTCCGAAGGTTGTTAAGGAAGATGAGGAGATTGATTAAGAAAAAATCCCTGGCACCTTCGGTGCCAGGGATTTTTTCCTGGAAGAGCTTGCGGCGCTTTTTAAAGGGATTTTTGCTTTAAAGGGTTGTGTGATTTTAGATATTTCTTTCAGATGATTCTGCAGACTTTTTCAGAGAGATTTTGTTTTAAAAGCTTGTGCGCCTTTTAGAAATTTCTTTCAGATGATTCTGCAGACTTTTTCAGAGGGATTTATTCTTAACAGAAGGGCGGACCTGCGGTCCGCCCTTTTTGTATTATTCTGTAATAATTTCACACTTGATCTTAGCACCTCCTTCAACCTTCTTCGCAATCTCACTACCTCCTTCCTTCACAAGGCAAACTGAAAAGTTCTCATCTTCTACTTTAGCTACCGCTACTTTACCCAGCGTTTTCTTACGGTGCATCTTTTTCCCATCTACTGTCAGCTCAGTTATCTCATACACCCTGAACTCATCTCCTTCTTTCAAACCAGCCAGGCTTCCTGCAACCAGCAAAACCCGGATAGCATCCCCATTACTGTTCTTTTCTTCTATCTGGGCAATAGATACTGCCGTTTTCAGGTTCTCCAGCACAAACCTGTCAATAGCAGGTGTAACCTCTTTCAAGGCATCTTCAAAAGCTGTTCTGCCTTTACCTGCGGCAGTGAAGCGGCTGGAAGCCACGATATCCCCACTGGCTACATCCACTACATTCAGATCAAATAATACATCGGCAACATTTACAGTGCTGATATTTAAAGGGAGGTTGCCTGGTTTCGCTTCTATATTGGCTTTCAAGACGTTACCCGTTATAACATAAAGAGCACCCATGGATTTAGCCTGTGAAAGTGCTCCTGCATCAGGGCTGGCTTCGCCAATACCGGCTCTGATCTGTTCCAGTTTATCTCTTTCCATCAATGAGAATCCCCGTACTTTCAGAGCAGCATCATACACAACATTCTGAATAGCAGTAATATATTCAGGATTGCCGTTACTTTTGAATGGAGCTACGCCGATCAGGTTTTTCTTTTGTCCGAAGGAAGAAGATGCGAAAACAACAATGCCGCATAATACGGATAGGATTCTTTTTGTCATGGTTAAGATTATTTGAAATAGCCATCAAAATTACGGACTATTCCAATGTATACATATTTTTATTTATAAATATTTGATTTGATATACAATGCCTTTAGCATTTGTAGAATAAATTCTATGGTAGCTGTACAACGGTAAACCAATAGGCATGAAGTGTTTTGGCAAAGGAAACAAGGTCAGAGAAGTTGGAAGGCTTAATGGTATAGCTGTTCACTCCAAGCTCATAGCATTTGGCAACATCCCTGGCTTCTGTAGAAGTTGTAAGGATAATAATGGGTAACCATTTCAGTTTAGTGTGCTCTTTTATTTCCCTCAACGCTTCCCGTCCGTCTTTACGGGGCATATTAAGATCAAGCAGGATAATACTGGGAAAAGGATACTTTTCCTCATCCGCATATTTTCCATGCCTGTTGAGGTAATGCATCAATTCTTCTCCATTCTCCACAAAACGCAGTTCCGTATCAGCGCCGCTCTCTTCAAATGCAACTTTAATAAGCTCCCGGTCATCTGCGTCATCATCTGCTACTAATATGCATTTCCTGGTACGCTGCACCTTCTTGATCATTCAGTTTCAAAATTTAACGGCTAAAATTAACTAAATAAAGTGGCAAAACGGGCATAAGTAATTCGCTCTATTTCAGCTTTAACCGATCTTCTATCATACCTGTAAACGGTATCGGCCCCATATTTACCTGAGGCTGCACCTGTTCTGCTCCTACTCTGCCGGAGGGATGTCCGGTAATATAATCCAGAGCGACAGCCAGGCAGCTTTCGAGAGGATGTCCAAAATCGTGTGTTACATCGTCAGGAGCCTGGAAATCAGGCGTCATACCATGAAAATAGTCTCCTTCTCCCTTGCCGTTCTGCATAGAGAAGCTGGACAGGTATACAGTGTATTTATCGATCTTTATTCCGAAGAAACCTACCGGTTTTCCATAAGTCTGCGATCCTACCAGTTTTACCGGCAGCCAGGCTTTCAGGCTGTTTATAACCAGCTCACTGGCGGAAGCGGTGTTACCACTTACAATGAAAACCACCTGCTTTATACCTTCCAGAACACCGGTATTACTGAATTTATAAGTATTGCCGGAAACGGTATAGTTAAGATCTGCGTAAGTGGCCCAATGACCGTTCACCTGTACAGGTTTACCTTCAGAATTTAAGTACAGCTGTTGTTTCAGGATAGGCGCTTTACCACCCTGCAGCAGGTCATTGAAGTACTCAACATACATCACCTGATTGTTCAGGGAAGATGGCGCTATCTGGTTTACCAGCTCTTCTGCTGTTTTTGTATATCCTCCGCCGTTATAACGAAGATCTACTACCAGGGCAGTTACCCCTTGCTGTGCAAAGTCAGCAAATACTGCGTCCAGCGCTGGTTTAGAGCTGGAAGCTACAGAGAAACGGCTGTAAGCTATATATCCTACTTTCTGTGTTCCGCCGGCTATTAATACAGTAGATTTAAATACCGGATTAGTAGTATAGGCTACCTTTTGCATGCTTACATTACTGGTAGCTCCGTTACGGCTGACAGACATAGTAAGGTTAGGCTGGGCAAAAGCAGATTCAATAAAGGCAGAAGAGCCGGAATTAATAGTAGTTCCATTGATGCTCAGTACCCTGTCTCCTCTTTGCAATCCTGCATTGGCGGCTGGCGAAGCCGGGTTGACATAGCGGATGTAAACGGCTGAGCTGGATATAGCGGTCAGCGCAAGGCCGTAATCGTCTCCTTTATCTGCCAGGGTCACAGCACCCATAGTACCGCCGGTACCACCGGTGCTACTACCTTCTATCATGTAGGAATATTTAGGATGACCATTAGTACCGGAGTACTCATATGGCTCACTCGTATTCGGATTGATCTTATACTGGGTAATGGCGTACAGTTCCTGCTGATAATTGCTGAGGCTTCCACTTCCGTTGGCGAAACGGCGGGGGTTGAAAGTAGCGAAGTCAGGAAGGGCGTCGTACCATAGGTATACCTCTTTGGCGTACAGGAACAGGGAATCCGTGGTTAGTTGTTCACGGGTACCTTCGGCGGGAGGTGTTGGCAGGTCACTATTTTTGTCCTTTTTACAGGAATACAATAAAGTTGCTAGGATCAGGATCCCGGCTAGGGAATAGCTCGTTTTCACCCTGGAGTGTTTAAAGTGTCTACTAAATACAGATCAGAGATATGAAAATACGAAAAAACTGTTCGCAAAAATCGCTTTCGCCTTCGGCGAAAGCGATTTTTGCGAGGGGGGGAGTGGCCTGCGGCCGGCTTTTTCTTTAGGGGAGAGGGAGTTTGGTCTTGAGGGAGAGAAAGCTTTTTTTAAAAGTGGAAGAAGAATCTGGACTGTAAGTGTTCCTGCATGGAAAGAAGGGCTTATGATATATGGAAGATGGACTTGACCTGCGGGAAAAAGGGCCTTGATCTGCGGGAAAGAGGGATTTTTATGAAAAAACCCCGGTCTGTGGACCGGGGTTTTCCAAAAGTTAACCTCTATACCGGGTAATTCCTGGTGATTATTGCACTTTATATCTGAAGTGCAGATAAGGATAGTTACTGGGAGTGATATACGCGTTAGGTGTACGATTAGAATATACGTCCTGTAATTCAACATAATACACATCTGCATTTTTGGTAGTCACTCTCAGGGTAAGCGCAGAGCCGTTCTCTACCAGTGGCAGCGCCACATGTCTCCTGATGTTGTAGTTATACCATCCCGGAGTGGTGGTATTGATGGCAAAATTGGTAGTATCTGTACGGTTAAAGCCTATCTTTTTGGAAGCTATAGTCGTCCAGGTAGGGGTAGCAGTCCCGCTTACAACATTATCGAAAGAAGCGGCAGCATACTCCAGGGTAGCTCCGCTACCCAGTACTGTTACATCTGCATTGGCAGTTCCGGAGAACTGGAGGTCAGCAGAATCAGCAATACCTACACCATCATTCAGCTCAAAGCTGTAGTAATAAGTTGAATTGGCAGTATGAGGGGGATTGCCGGAATTGTTGATGGTGCCTTGCAGGAAATTAGCCACTGAGTAAACACCGGAAGTGTTTAATGACAGTGTACCAAATGTCTTGAACGAAGTAAAACTTGCAGAAGAGCCCGGGCTCACTACCACACCGGTAGTATTACCGTCTATCAGCTGTGTGGAACCAGGGGTAACATTGTCTTTCTGGCAGGAAGCGGCAAAAACTGCCAGTGCGCCTGCGGCCAGTGTCATGAATAAACGATTGCTTTTTGTAACTTTGCCCGCTGAAACAGGGGCGGCATCTGAAATTCTCATTTTTTCTTGTTTAAAATGTTAGGGTATTTAGGTTGCCTTACCTGTTGTCGCTATTTCATACCCGGGCATCGCAACTGCCCGGGTATTTATTTTGCAACAAGGATCTGACTACCCCGTATGTTGGTTAACTCTTTTCCTATTCAGTAACGGTCAGCGTAAAGTTGGCTACCAGGTTGGTTACCCCGCCTGCGTCATTATTGTACACAACCAGTACGCGGTTATAAGTACCGGCAGGATTGGAAGCCGGCATCCTGAGTGTTACATTGGTAGCTGTATTGCTCACCACTTCCAGGTTATAGAATGTATTATTTGTGCTGAACCTGGCCCTGGAAGAGGCTATATTACGCAGGTTGCTGCCTGTCAGCGTAAAGGTCTCCCCTCTTTTCACAGTAACGGCCGTCGCCGGTGTAACCAACGCAGGTACGCCGTAATTCACCCTTACAAAGGCCCTGCTGCTGGTAATTGTCTGTACCCCACTGCTGATCCTCACTTTGTAATAGCCTGTATCCAGTCCTTCTCCCGGCACTGTAGCTATAAACACCGGGGTATAGCTACCCGCATATTCCAGGCTGGAAATGATCAGCGGAGTGGTGCCTCCTGCTCCGGAAACCAGGAAAGCATGTGTTTGGGTTGTATCCATGATCACGTTATATACATAGTTGGTAAGCGTCAGGGAACCGCCCATAGCAGTGGTCAGGTTTGTTTCATCATTCAGGGAAATAGCTGCCTGGTTAATGCGCAGCTTCAGCTTATAAGCAGCCTTTACACCACTTTCTGACGTAACAGTATAGGTAATACTATCAGCCAGTGTTATGGCCTGTCCGGAGACGGGTTGTACGCTTGCCTTCTCAGACACTTTAATAACGGGCGTAATAGTGGCGGGCACCGCTGTTGCAGATGGCCAGTACAGGATCAGCTCTCCGTCGCTGATAGCTGCCTGGAGGCTATCACCTTCTCCTATTGGCACCACAAATGAGGTGACTTCGTTATATGGATAAGGCGTTGTTTCTGTTTCCTTCTTACAGGCTAATGAAAATAACAGGATACCTGTTATTACCGGCCCATTGTATCTATTGAAAATTGTCATGGAGATCTTTCTTTGAATGAGCAAAACTTATTTAACCTGGTGTGCTATATAAACAGGGTTTTCCAATATTACCTGCCTGCTGTAGTTCACCACTCTGATCCTGTATTTACCTTCAGGAATATTAGCCTCATAAGGCATATACACACTGAAAGATCCATTCACTCCATCGCTGGTGGCAAATGCGCTGGTAGCTACGGCGGGGTAAGCTTTGTTATCGGCTGACAGGAAGATCACTTCGGGTTTTACCGTCAGCGCACTGTTTACAATGAAGTTCTTTCCTCTCAATGTGTACCTGCTCTGTACATCGTAAGGCGCTTCGTCCAGTGTATAGCTGGCCAGGAGAGTATCCTGTTCCGGCGCTTCCATGCCTAATTCCGGTTGTTGTGTTTCCAGCAACAGGGAGTAGGTTGCCTTAGTGCCATTCTTTGCAGTAACGGTATATTGAAGGGGAGCAGCGGCAAAGAACAGGCTATCCAGGTCTTCTACCAGTGTATTGCTACCGGGAGTGACTGTTGCCCCATCAGACACTTTAACTTCCGGTTGCAGGGAAGTAAGGTAATAGTAGTAAGGAATGTAAGCGATGATCGTTTTCTTCTCATCATTGATCACGCCATAGATAGGATCGCCGGATACATTGGTGATCTTATACTCCAGCACACGATTGGTGGCCAGGGCCGGAGCATCTACTGTTTCTGTTTTTGTACAGGCTGTTGCGGCCAGTATAGCCGTCAGGCCTGCCAGTATCTGGTATTTGAGTTTCATCGCTGATTTAGATTATTGTATGTTCAGGTTCTTGCTGCCATCTTTCTGAATAGCATATTTGAAAGTGATAAAGCCGGGACGGTAGGAACGTGTTGGTTTTTCCGGCGCCCCTTTATATATGCTGTAGATGATCAGCTTTGCATAGTTCCCTTTTGCTGTTCTTACTACCAGTGTACGCGGCATGTTATAGCATACATGCGTTACTGAATCATATGGCTGATCGGGGAACATAGTACCATAAAAATCATAGTATGCCCACCCTGAACTACTGCCACTGAAATAATCCAGCCCTATAGATTCGTTAGTTTTAAATTCATTGTCATTGACAGGCACTGTCTTTACTCTTGCAAAAGCCGTATCAAAAAGACTGCGTGCAGGAATGCTTTTCAGTACCTGGCCGGCGCCTCCATAGTAACCTGCATCTATCTGCTGGTCTATCACCATATAAATGCCTCCTTTACCCGGACCGCCATAACCCGGAGAATACTGGGCAGTACCATTGTTTGCGTAAATACTGCTGTTGTAGGTACCGGTAAACACAATGTCCCAGTTGCTGGTCTGTACCTGTGATGCAGGTACTACACGCTGATCTTCCAGGCTGTAATAAAATGGCTTTGCGGCTGCAGATGAAGTGGCTGCAGTATCTGCAGCAACGTTTGCAAGAGTGTAAACACCTGTTTCTATGACAACGGTAGAATCTTCCGGCTCAGGGGCCGGTTTGGTATCATCATTGTTATCGGAACAGGATGCTGCAAACAGGAGCAGTCCCATGCTCACTAAATAGGTACGTAACATCATTATACTTCTTCTTAATAGTTGATTAATGCGATCAGGGGGTACGAAGGTTCCTGCTGCCATCTTCCTGTACATAATACCGGAATGTGAAATAAGGTGCAGGCCAGTGAAGATCTGTTACTGCCGGAGGGTTGCCCTGGTATACATTAAGCAATTCCAGTTTGGCATATTTTCCTTCTGCAGTACGTATGATAAAAGTGCGGTTCTTAATAGGTATTGCCAGGTGAGTGCTGAGTGAATAAAAGAACCATCCTGTATTATATGCCTGTGGATAGCCATCCCATCCTACAAATTTCAGGTTGTTTGTTTCCATGTCTTCAGGTGCGGGCGCTACCGTTACTTTTGAGTAAGGTGAATCTACTGCTATTATCAGTCCTTTTCCGTTGCCTCCATATCCTGGTGAAACAGCATCAGCTCCATTGTTCACATATACCATGGCATTATAAACACCGGTGAATGCAAGGTCCCAGCTGTTGCTTTGTTTATTGGCAGCTGAGCTGTCCCATGATTGCAGCTTTGCTGACAGCCTGAAGAAGAAACTGTTGAAAGGACGGCGTTCTTTCCCTTCCACGCCATCTGCTACGGAAGCCTTTGTATCTCCTGCCAGGTCATACACAACGGTGCTTACACCGTCTTCATAATTGGTTTTTGTATCATTGTTCTCATCTTTCTTACACGAAAGGAGACACATCAGCAATACGACAGGTATTGCCATAAGGGTTTTAATACGCATTGGACTGTTTATTTAAAGAATCGCCATTTCAGTCCGGCCATCAGGATACGGCCCGGCTGTCCCGGCATAAGCATGTCAGTATAATTGGTCAGATTATCCGCTGTTACCTGTATTGATAAATGTGATTGAAATAATTTCTTTTCCAGGGATGCGTACAGCATACTGTATCCGGCTATGAAAGTATCGTACCGGTCAAGGAAGCGGTTGTTGTTTGCATCATCATAGCCGGCTTTGCTCCTGTAACTGACACGGAAAGTAGCGCTGACGCCCCAGGGAGCATATTCGTAAAAACAACGCAGGTTGATCATATGGCGAGACCTGTTTTCAAGCCCTATGTAATCACTCACCCGGGATGCACGGGTTTCTCCTGTATTACTGTTACGTATTTTATTGTAGGGATATCCGCCTGCACGGATGGAATCCATAATGCCCCTGTCTTTTGCATACAGCAGCTGATAACCTGCTGTGACTTCCAGTCCCTTCAACGGGCGGAGGGATACGCCTCCCTCCACTCCTGCTGTATACGAACGATCAATATTTATATAGGAATAAACAGGCTGGTAATTGGTCCTGGTGGCTATCTGCACAGTATTGATAAAGTTGTGCAGGCTATTGTAGAAAACATTTACATCTACGCTTAGATGCTGATGCGGCTGATAATTCATTCCTACGTTGCACGAGACTGATGTTTCCGGACGCAGGCTGGCGTTAATATCTTCCGCTATGGGCCTGATCTCGCTGATCAGTCCTGCAGCCTGCATTTCTGCCAGGGTAGCAGTTACTTCTTCAGTGCCCAGCACGGTATACCCGGCCTGCGGATTGGTGAACACCTGGTACCGTTTTTTGAAGTCGGGTGTTTTGTATCCTGTCCCTATTGCCGCTTTCAGCGTAAGTTTTTCCGATGCAGTAAAACTGATGCCTGCACTGGGGTTCAATCTGCCACCATAGTAATCATGATGATCATACCTGCTGCCAATACGGGCATTCCATTTATTATGAAATTTCCAGTCGCCCTGTACATAAGCATACTCACTTCTCATATCTCCCGCTCCTGAAAATTCAGTGTCATTCATCTGTTCAAAGTTCATACCTGCGCCGCCAATGAAAGATAATTTTTCAGATGGAGTATAACCTACCTGTTCTTCCAGCCGGTGGAAATACTGTGTAAAGTCGTTGTCTTTCAGCTGCATCTGTTTGCCTGTACTGACATCCTGTCCTGAATGATAACGGGTCAGGTAATACTGGCTTTTCAGCCGCCAGCCTTTTCTTAATGAAGATTGCAATACTATGGAACTGTTAATATCACTTTCCTTCAACACATCTTTTGTGCTATTAGCTGTCTGCCCGGAGCCATATACTGATTCATTCAGGGAATTGCGCAATGCCCATCGTCCCGAGACGTTCAGGGTATGCGCGTTATTCAGTTTATACCGGGCCCGGGCCTGGAGGCTGTAACTGTCATATGGAGGCGCTGTAGCGCCACTGCTCAGATAAGCGTTCACGTTATAACCGTCTGTATGATAATAATTACCTGACAATGAAACGGCTCCTTTATTCTTTGCGAAGGGCAGTTCTCCTTCCAGTGTGGCATCCTGTGTATTCCGGGTACCATAGCGCAGTATAGCTACGCCTTGTGCGGTGGTGACCTGTTGCCGGGTAATAATATTTACCACTCCACCTAATGCTTCACTGCCGAAGAGGCTGGATGATGCGCCCTTTACGATCTCTATTCTTTCTATATCTGATACGGTGATACGTGACAGGTCAAAGTTACCTGCATTACGTCCTATCATGGGCTGACCATCAATGAGGATCAGTATATAGTCTGAGTTAAAGCCCTGCATCTGCATACCGATGGCGCGTGAGCCGGCGGCTATGTCATTGACAATAGCAATACCTGTCTGTTCGCGCATCACTTCATCCAGGCGGCGGCTACCCATCATATCCAGGGTTTTCCTGGTAATGATGGTTACCGGCATGGCGGCTTTGCTTGTTAATGTTTCCAGCTTTACAGCTTTTACTTCCACACCACGCAGTTCTCTTGCTTTTGCAGAGCTGTCTGACTGCGCCAGTAATCTGCTGCTGAGACATAACAATGTAATTGAAATGTATAGATCCTTTCTGGTACACATAGATAGGTCAATGATGCTTCTGCCGGGTTGCTGAAGGCAGGCAACTATGCCAGGGTTTAAATTTTTGATCGTAATTGTACAGGGCGGAGTAGTGATGGCAAAATTAGGAAGTAGCCCTAACTGTTATATGACGAAAAAGGAAAACGATTTACGCAATCGGGAAATTAATAAAAAGGGGAGGCTGCGCCTCCCCACTTATATCAAATGATTAACTGGCTGATTGCACAAGTTTATACTCAATAACAGGATAACCTCTTGTACCTCCATCGTTCAGGCCCATGCTTACAAACTTCAGCTTGTAATAGTTGCCTGCAGCGTCTTTAACAATATAATAGAGGTTCTTATAAATGCCATTACCGGTAGTAGCTCTCCAGCTGCTGCCAATGGCATCACGTGCAGACACGAACGTTTGTGCGGCAATATCAGTTGCGGCAAAATTACTATAGCTGATAGTTGCAGTATCCATTTTGGCGGCTGTTACTCCTGCATACTGGTTGATCACTACAAAGTCGGAGAAGAAGTAGGGAATGGTTGCGGTATAATAAGCGGCATAAGACCAGGCGATGTCCCATTCTGCTTTCTTAGGTTCTACTTTTACTGTAGCTCCGTTTTCGAGAGAAAAGAAAGTGAAGTTGTAAGTAGCGTCTTTTGTGATAGCAGCTGTTTTAATGGTTGTTTCCCCCAGCTTTGCATACTGCAGGGAATAACCGCTACCTGAACGGGTAATACGGACCTTGTACCAGGTAGAGGGATCTGAGGCAGATGCTGTTTCAGGTTTTACCAGGTATACCACATTGCTGCTTTCTGTGGCAGACACTTCTGCAATAACGGTTTTGGTAAGATCTCCAAATACATCGTCTATCATAGACAGGGTACCTGCCCCCTGCCCTATGGCAAGGCTAACGCCCTCCGCATCAGAAAGGCCTACTGTGCTGATATCTGTTTTAGTGAGTGCTACAGCGCTCATAGAAGTAAATCCGTTCAGGACCACGCGGTAGTCTGATCCGCTGTAAAACCCGAGTGACCAGCTGGTGCGTGCTGCGGCAGTGGCGGAATCAGCGCTGAAGTCTACGTATACAGTGTTAGGGGAACCAGTGCCGCCACCTCCGTTCAGTGTTAATTCCGAACCATCTGATGGTGGTATTACCACTGTGGCATCCTCGTCTTTGCTACATGCACTAAGAAAACCTGTCACTACTGCCAATACGAGGAAATGTCTGCTTAATTTCATAGAAACTGAATTTTAATTGTATTTATTTATCAAATAGTTAAAGCCTTTACTAATTATGGTTCCAGTTAAAGCTGATGCCTAAAAAATAAGACCTGCCATACCACATGGAGAGCAGTCCGCCTGTAGCGTGAGCCTGTCCCGTATTCAATGAATTATTATTGATATTGGTATTATCCAGCAGATTCTTCACGCCTGCGTTGACAGAGAGGTAGCTGGTAACAGACCTGGTGGCTGTTACATCCAGCTGGTGAAAAGAAGATGTTTTCACTTCGTGCAAAAAGGTGGACCCATCTGTATTGGTCACCACTTCATATGCAGGTCTTACGCCATTGAATTTATAAGAGAGGTTTACAGCCCCCTTCAGTTTCCTGAAGTAATATGTTACATTACCATTCGCTTCCGGCGTCCACATGAACTCCGGAGAAGGCTGCGTTTTGTTATATGCTTCATCATCTGCATACTGGTTATATCTTCCTATATAAGAGAAGCCCAGGTTTACCTGCAGGTCTTTCCAGTTCAGCACACCGCTCAGTGTTCCGCCTGTTGTTTTAAACTTACTGATGTTTACATAGGTGGAAGTGTCTGAAGAACCGATAATTGCTACATCTATCCTGTCATTAAAATCATTGTAGAAACCGGTACCTGTTACATTCAGCCGCAGGTTACCCTGATGCAGGGCCTGCCAGGTCACCGATCCTGTGTAGCTGTTGGAGTATTCTGCTTTCAGGTCCGGGTTGCCTTTAATGGAATGGCTGGCGTCAAAGAAATAGAAATACAGCTCCCGTAAGGCAGGAGCCCTGAAGCCCCTGGCATATGACAAGCGCAGATCTACATCTTTTCCTAATGCAATTTTTGTATTCAGGCTGGGAATAACAGGAGGCGCATCATATACTGAATTTTTACTGAGGCGTACTCCCGGCCTGATATTGAGCCAGGATAAGGGCTTGATCTCTGCAGAGAGGAATGCGGAGTAGTCTGTAATATCCGGATTGCCTTCAATACGCTGCCCGGAAGAGGCATCTCTGCGGTATTCTATACCCGGTTGAAAAGAAAGAAGGGAATTTATAGTATACTGGGCTGTGCCGCGGAAAAATGCTGTATTGAATTCAGAGACATCCTGTGTTCCGGCATCGGGAGAAAGTGTTTCGGTTCCGGTCACAAAATCTTTAATAGTTGTCCTGGTACGCCTCTGATATTGCTGGTAAGAAGCAGATCCGTTCAGGCTTAACCGGCTGTTCAGCTGCCATACTGCCTGTGCCTGGTGAGTGTATCTTTCGGTGAGATAACGCTGATCTGTGGCTTTGCCGTTATCATAGTTAATATCTCCCTGGCTGATGATATCTTCATTCAGGTAATCCAGCCGGTACCAGGCTTTCAATACTTTATTGCTATAGCCGAATGTACCATTGGTCAGCAGCTGGTCTTTGGGCTTCCATGCTTTCTTTCTGCCTGTCAATGTATCTGTCCATCCGCCAAAATCATTACGGGTAATACCAGCGCCGGTAAAGAAACCGTTCTTTGCCCATTGCAGGTTAATATTCTCATTATGTACACCTTTTCCATCCAGCAGCGCATATTCTTTACCTACAGTTTCTTCCTGCACTCTGGCGGAAACAGACAGCTGGCTACCGCCTGTATGTTTCTTTGTAATAATGTTGATCACTCCTGCCAGCGCATCTGTACCATATACTACAGACATGGGTCCTTCTACTATCTCTATGCGTTCTATCGTACTCACGTCTACCTGGCTGAGACTTTGCCTGGTGCTGCCACGGTCAACCAGGGGTACACCGTCCAGCAGGATCTTCACACTGGCTCCTGACATACCCATGATCTCCACATCGGTTTCACCGAGAGTGGCATCGTTAGAGAAACGTACGCCCAGCTGGTTATCCAGCACACCCAATACATTGGTAGCGCCACGTAACTTTATGTATTCAGCTGATATGGTACGTACCTGGTAAACAGAGTTTTTAAGTGATTGCGGTATGTACTGCCCTGTCACCACCACATCCTGCAGGCGTACAGAATCAGTCACAGCAGGGGCGTTCCTGTCTGACTGTGCGCATACGGTGTTACAGAGTGCAAGCGTACATGCAAGCACAATAAGACCTGATCTCATAAAGTATAGTAATTGACCCTCAGATAAATTGGCATGCAGATCCCTCCCGCTACGTTGTCAGAGACAACACAACAGGCTATACAGGCGTCATGCCGGTGCTGTTAAATAATCTTACTTGTATTGCAGGAACTGTTGCGGAGATCACAGCTATGCGCAATACGGAACATTGGCGGAGTAAATGTACATGCAAAGAAAACATGTACGTCTCTTTTATATTTATCTGATCAGGAAAATGATTTACGCAAAAAGGAAAAAGTTATTCTATCAGTTCATATACTTCCTGCATCAGGATAGATTCTGCGATAGCTTCTCTGAGCTCTATCCATTCCTGCTGAGTGAAAGTAAAACTGATATCCTTGCAGGGGGCATTTACTATTACTCTCTCTTCGCCATCGGGAAATAACATACAACAGTCATAGAAATCCTGCCGTTCCAGCATGTTCCGGAACTGCAGGAAATCATGTGGTGTAAAGTTAAGCATCAGGTTATTGTGCCAGATATATACTGTACGGCAATGAGCGCAATGACTGATATGGGCATTTTTCTTTGAACACAATGTTCTGATGTTACACATAATTCTGATTTTAAGCGGCATTAAGCCATTAGGGTTCCATAGGATAGCGAAATGCTTTGGACGGGGCTGCTAACAAACAACGGATGTTTGCGGCAACGCTGTATTTTAATGTATATCAAAAGTAGGATTAACCACCAGGGTAACATGCTCAAATGAGGAAAATGATTTTTCTAAACGGGAAAATCCGGATAGTAGAGCATTCTTCAATGCAACGGCCTTCATTCCGGGATGTTCAGACAACATCCTGGCTGCCATACCGGTCACAACAGCAGCAGCGATGCTGCTTCCCTGCGCCTGTCCATAGCGGTTATTACTGATGGTCACAGATACTTTCTCTCCAGAAGCAAAGACATCTACTTTACTTCCATAATTGGAAAAAGGCGCCACCTGTAATTTTACATTGAGTGCGCCTACAGTGATCATATTAGGATAAATGCCGTCTTTATCTCCATTGGAAGGGTAATGAGACACCGTATCAAGGTTAAGCCCTTTATTGCCGGCTGCGTGTATGATCAGCACACCTTTTTGCGCAGCATGCCGTATAGCGGCGGCTACCCACTCTTTATGAGGAGAAATATATTTGCCGAAGCTGGCATTGATGATCTGCGCACCATTATCTGCTGCATAACGGATAGCCAGGGCGATGTCTTTATCCCGTTCATCGCCGGCAGGTACTGCCTTCAGTACCATGATACGTACATTACCGGCTATTCCGTCTATACCTTTTTCATTATTACGGTTAGCAGCAATTACTCCACAGATCTGCGTACCATGAAAATTGGCTGATTCAAAAATATTGTTGTTCCCGTAATGGCTATCTGAAATGTCATCACAATTATCTCCTGTAACCTTCCGCCGGGCCTCATCGGGATCGTAGTCCAGCTGTATCTGCCGTTGTAATTGCAGTAATGACTGTTGTTGTGCAAGGAGCAGACGATGTATAGAGGTAGTATCATCCAGTCGTTGCAGCCAGAGGTACAGGTCGTCAAAAGAAGTATCTGTCTCTGCCTTTTCTTTTGCCTGTGCTACTGTGAGATTATCAAGCAACCGCAGCTGCCGGTACCGCTGTTCTTTTTTATTATAAGCGTTTGTACATTGTTGTTGCCAGTCTTTTACTGCTTTCTGAAGAAGTGTTCTTTCTGCGGTGCTGAGCAGAACAGTTGTTCCTCTTTTCTCTTTCATGCAGGTCCTTAACGGCTCGTCCAGTTCTGTAGTAACGCTGCTGCCGTCTTTTCCTCCCAGGAAATTCCAGCCATGTATATCATCTATATAACCGTTGTGATCATCATCTATACCGTTGCCGGGTATCTCTCCGGGGTTGGTCCACCATTTGCCGAGCAGGTCTTCATGTGTAGTATCTGCCCCGGTATCTATCACGGCTACTATCACCGGGGAAGCTTCTTTAAACTGCTGCGCTGACAGCGTATGGCATGTCAGCACAGCAGGTATGGCAAGCAAATGGAGGATTGTTCTCATACAGATTATTTCATGTTGCTGAGCAGGTTCTGTGCAAGTGGCTGTCCCCAGTGAGGGTTGTTTGTTTCAGCAGGCGCCTGTGCATAGAGTTCCACTGCTTTTTCCAGGAGCTTTTTCGCCAGTTTCTTATCGCCACCAAACTGTTCCGGGGTAAAGAAGGCTTTCTGACCCAGCAGCAGGTATACACGAGGGTTATTTGCATCTATTTTTCTGGCCGCCATCAGCATCTCTTCCGCTTTAGCGCTGTATTGTGGTCCGCGGGCCATGAAGTCAACATTGATCCTTGAAAAATTGATAGCAGCGTTCAGGCAGAGAATGTCTGCATTTTTAGGATTTAATGCGGCAGCGGCATCGGAATAAGTTTGCGCCTTGTCAAGAATGGCATCGATGCCTTCAGGATCTGTTTGTTTTTCAGCCAGGCCCTGCAGGCTCATGCTTGCATAGTAATACAGCAGCCAGTCGTTCTTCTCAACGCTGAGCATACGTTCAAATGCGTTGGCTACTTCCTGGAAAGTGCTGATCTTCCTGGCGGTGTCCAGGACAGCAATGTTCTTTTTTAAAGCGGCCTGGTAGGCGCTGGCATCCTGTGCCAGAGTTGTGTTGAACATGCCAATAAGCATGAATGCGGCAATGAATAGTTTTTTCATGATTAACTGTTTTAAAGGTTTTAAAATTTACAGCCCTGCGGGCCTATAGAGATTACATTCGTCCGTTAATGATATCTTCTCTCCTATCCACTCCCAGGTTCACAAACAGGCCCAGGAAGAAGAAACGCTGAGTGGGTGAAATAACAGGGGTCCTGATACTGTTGTTGTACGGGGAATACCTGTATCCATACACCTGGCTGTTGCCCAGTACATTACTTACCGTGAATACTATTACCGTAAATGTGCGGCGCAGTTTAGGCAGGTAAGAAACGGTGAGGTTTACGTTATGATAATCTTTTGTACGGTCTGACAGGTAGTTCTTACTATCCCTGTTGGGATTATAATAAGGCCTCCCGGATGAATAGGTGTAGCTCACTCCTACCAGGGTCATCACATCTGTGAACAGTTTCTTTACGGCCAGCGTAGCGGTATGATTAGCTACGAATGTGGGCTGCGTCAGTACCGGGTAATCGAGGTACTTTCTTTTTGAATCGGTGAAGGAATAAGACAACCAGTATTCTACGTTCTTAATGGATTTATCTCTCCAGAACAGTTCCGCTCCTTTTACATATCCATGTCCGCCGTTGGTGGTATCAGGTTCTGTCTGTACCAGGTGGTGATAGTCTTTATAGTATCCTTCCATGCGGAAAGTATGGTCTTTCAGCTCCTGCTGGAAAGTGGCAATATAATGGGTTGATTTCGTAAAATCGAGTTTCTCTTTATTGATCAGTATCTCTCTGTCAGGGCGCTGGTAATAGTTGCCCCATGCAAGGGAGAACTGGCTCCTTTTGCTGAGCAGATAAGAGGCGGCCAGCCGTGGTGCGATGTTGCTTTTATTCATCAGGGCGCTGTGCTCTGCACGTAACCCGGCACGTAATGCCACTTTATCTGTGATATAGGTATTGAATTCTGCAAAACCGGCGCTGTAGGTATCTTTCTGGGAAAGTATGTCACCACCGTCCTGCTGCCTGTCATTGATGAACTGTACGTCTGTACCGAAGTTCAGTGTGGAGTTGGCGAACAGGTAGCGGGTAAACAGGAGGCGTACGGCGTAGGCGGAAGCCCTGTCACGAACACTGTCAGCATACAGCTTCTGCTCTGCAAATGTGGTATCGATCTTTATCCTGTTAATGTCGTTATTAATAGCTATACCTGTTTCCATCTTCCAGTTGGAATTCAGTTTGGTGCGATAGGAAATATTTGTGTACAGGTTATTGTTGTTCAGTCTGAAGTTGCTGCCTGTATATACATCTCCCTGCTGTTGTTCTGTAATACCTACCCTGCCTATGCCATAGCTGGTATATATCTTCAGTATGCTCTTATTGCTGAAGCGGTGTTTGAAGTTAACAGCGCCGTCCAGGAATTCCGGGGCAGTTGAGTAAGAAGGTGTAGGTTTAAACATTTTATAGTATCCACCCAGGGAAATATAATTGAATGAAGCACCAAATGTTGTTTTCTTATTGTTAGCCAGTTTCTGGAAGCCTAACCCGTTCTGTATGGGAGAAAGGGAGAGGTCAGCATAGCTTTTATCCGGCATGTCTTCAGATTCCAGTGCCAGCACGGAAGAAAGAGCGCCGCCATAGATGGCCGAATAGCCGCCGCTGCTAAAGAAGGTACCTTTAAACAGTCCTGGTGCAAAGCGGCTCCTGGAAGAAGTGTTGGGGGCAGCACTGTAGGAGAAGTTATTCACCGGCAGCCCGTCAAACAGTATTTTGGTCTCTGTGCCGCTGCCACCGCGTATGAACAGGCCGTTGCTTTCGTTCACCTGCTGGGCGCCGGGCAGTGTTTTCAGGGCAGAGATAATGTTGCCGTCAGTAGCGGTGGTCAATACATCTATTTTCTGCATAACTACAGAGCGTACTTTATCTGCCGCTTCAAATCCTGTCGGGGAAGTGACTACTACAGACTTCAGCGTGATATTCTTTTTGACAAAGACAACATCTATATCTGGCAGGGAATCTCCGGCAGGCAGGGTTACCTGTACGTCTTCATAACCATCTGCATGTACTTTCAGCAATAAAGATCTTCCGCCGGCAGTTTCAAAACTGAATGATCCGTCTGCAGCCGAGGTGGCTCCGTCAAAGCTGCCGGCCACCATTATATTCGCGCCCTTCAGAGGGGTGACGCGCTGGTACGTAACCTTTCCTGTAACGCGCACCTGCGCGGTAGCTGGTGCTATTGCAACCAACGCAATCATCAGGAATAAAATAGTGAATCTCATAATACTGTTTTCAGTGGGTTAAGAAAATAATGTCAATCCTGTTCCTGTCCGTCATCCACTTTAGCATAGCGCAGCGGATCTCTTTGAGCCCGGGGTACTTTATCCGGCGATATCAGCCATTTCTCTCTGAATTCACTGCTCCTGATCACTGTTGAAAGCACATGGTCATTTACGTTACCGAATACTTTCCCGTCTGACTGGCTGTTGCGGATGTTACCCCATTTATCTATGTATACCCTGCGATTGAAATAAGGGTTGTGTTGTTGCGCTTCCATGAAGTAGTGCATGTTTATCACATGCTTGTCTTTATATGAGCTGGGACCATCATTCCATTCATCGATGCCGCCGCTGGTCCAGCCTATACCTGAAGAAGAAGGTTTCTCTGCTATTTCCGGTGCGTTGTACACCAGCAGGTGTTCCAGCTTGCCGTAGTTCTTATGGTACTCTTCCAGCTTCTCCATGCTGATCCAGGGTGCATACTCTGTGATACATGATACGGAGCGGAACACGGCTGTGTTCAGGTAATCCAGTAACCCGGTTATCTGGCGTTGCGTGAACTGATCCAGGTGCATTCTTAGTTCCAGGTGTTTGCATAACAGCTGGTCCAGCTGCCGCAGCACGGGCTGTAAAGCGTAGTACTTTTTGTTTACGTCCAGTACAGCTATATGCAGGTGTGCAGGCAGATGCCATTGCACGGGTACATCGGGGAAACGCTGTGGTTCTTTGGTAAGAAAGCCCAGGTCGTTAGACACCAGCGTCTGCATATAATTGTACACCAGCTCCGGCTGGGCGGGCGCATAACGCAGTCCAAGCTGTTCTATGGTATGATGCGGAGTGTCTTTCAACACATCATACTGCACGCGGGAGATCATTACAACTGTACCTGCGTGCAGGTTGTAGATCGCGCTACGGTCCCCTCCGTTTACAGGGACGTTGTGTGCATACAACTTAAAGTAAAGGTTCAGCGCTATCATACGTTCTTATTTTACGGTTAACGGATCTGTTGTTTCATCATCCTCCTTCTTCATTGCCGGCTGCTGTATATATTGCTGGTACAGCACTTCAGACAATGGTTTATAAGGCCCCTGCATCATGAACTGCCGGGAGAAATGCCGCCGGCTGCTGCCGTAGCGTGCCCCGTTATACAGCTCTCCCACATCGGCAGTGTTCATCTGCCTTATCAGCCGGTAAGTGACCGGCAGGGACTTCAGACTTTCCTCATCCAGGAACGGATGGTTAATGAACTTGTTCATATTGCAGATCGTGTTTAATCAGCCATTCAGCTATGTTCTTTTCCAGGTAATAATTACATTTAGCGGACTCTGACAGGTACTGTCCAAGCGGGTTCACTTCCAGGAACACATACCGTCCTGTCTCATCCCTGATAATATCCAGGCAGCCTATATTTAACTTTGCTTCCTTCATAAAGGCGCGTACCTTTATTTCCATTTCCTCCGGTAGTTTATAAGGCACAAAATGCGTTTCAGATTTACTGTTGTTCAGCTTACGGTCTACCTCCCTGCTCTTGTTGGCATTCAGCACCGCTGTAGCAAAACATTCTCCATCCAGGAAAAACACCCTGATCTCATATTCTGCTTTTGCTCTCTCCTGGAACAGGGTTGGAAAAAAATGGTCAGGCAATGAATCAATGAACTGCCTTGTTACCGGTGCGGTAAAAATGAAATAGGTGTTCTTGCCATCCTCATAATAATCACTGCCTTTTACCGGTTTGGTGATGAGAGACTCTCCGCACTGTGCATAAAAAGTATTCAGTTCTTTCTTTGAAGTAAGCACCCTGGAGGCTGGTACTGTCAGGCCTGCGCGGTTGGCCATTTCCAGCATCACCAGTTTGTTCACCTTTGTTCTCTCATAGTAGGGCAGCCATTTCTTTCCTTTCATGATATAGAAGAGGTGCTCTACGATGTTGTGCATTTCATACTGTATCTCTGCTCTCAGCTGTTTTGCAAAAGGCATGTTCTTCTCTATGCGCAGGTTCATCTCTTCTCCATAAAACCGGCGGTACCAGATCACGGATACTTCCTGCTGCATACTTCTGCCATTGATATAGATATCTCCTGCCACTACATCTATTTCGTAAGCGATCTTACCTGAAAGCAGGTCGTTCATAGACACTTTCACAAAATCAGCCCCGTAGTACAGCAGCCAGTCTATAACCGGATCTGTTCCTAATTCATGCTGGTCATATCCTAATACAAGTATCATAACCCGTGTTTTATTATTAAGATCTGCTTGCTGATCAGTTCTTCAATCAGTGAAGGCTTTATCAGTACTGCCAGGGTTTCTCCTTTTGCAGGCAGGTGTTTTAACCGCCTGAAATGTTCATACAGCGTTGCTGATATACTGAAGCCTGAAAAGCTTTCTTTATCTGCCAGGTAGTATTTATTATCCTGCTGGTACAGCCCATACCTTTCTGCGTTGAAGCCGTATTCGTATTCCGGGAAGAATGGCCTGGCCATTGGGAAAGCGGTCTGTGCTTCCGGCAGTTTCATAAAGTAATGCCAGTGTGGCCAGGATTCCCATTGTGCAGGATCGTATGTGATATAAGGTTCAAAGAGGGAGAAGCATGTTGTCAGCGCTTCCTGGCTGAAGGCATCCATGTTCTTCACCTTTTTTTCCGGCTGTACGGGGGCATAGAAGGTAGTGTCTATCCCTCCGTCCGGCTGTCTTACTGCTATTACCGGTACGATGGGCACATTTGCCAGCCATGCGGTATATGCCATGCCTTTGCGTACAAAGCAGGTCCTGTCCAGAAAGGGTATTTCCTTAAATGCTTTCCGGGTGATGAAGTCCTGCGGAGCGATGTGTCCTCCGTCCAGCATAATGAAGACTGACTGGCCGTTGGAAAGACGTTCCAGGAAATCTACTCCTGCATCCGGTTTTCCGGAATCGATATAATCTATGCCTTCCGGCAGGTATTGTTTCAGGGAGGCCTGGGCATTGCCTGACAGGACACAGCTTACGCCAAGCCTGTTCAGCAGCATAGCCAGGTGATAGTAGGGCCCATAGTGGAAAGAGCAGAATACAAATGGCTGTCCCTGGGCTTTTTCTATAACATTATGTTCATCTGTGATCCTGTGCAGGGCCATTACATCATCTGTGGTCATAGCCATGTCGGCACCATGCCATTCGCGGTTGTTACAGAAGCGTTCATAGAAATCGTCTGTGCTCTGGCGGCCCAGGAGGTACTGGGTATTGGCCTGTATAAAAACATAATCCTTTGTTTCCATGGCGTTGAAATTTTAAACCAATACAGGAGTTTGTGTTCGCCTGTCTATGAACTGTGTCAGTTTCCTCAGGCTGACGGAAGCCTGTAATGCTCTTATTTCTTCTGCTGATGCAAATTTTATCTGCGGCGTTACCCTCAGTGCTGCCTGCAGGTGTTGTTTGATGGCTGCAGCTGTTTCGTTGCGGGTATCTCCGCAATGGATATGCAGCACTACTTCATCTGTATCCAGTTCGTTATTGAAAACTTCTACTACATATTCTTTGACAAACTCCATCCTGTTCAGCACATCAAAGATGGCGGAAGGATAAAGCGTGGTACCTTTCAGTTTTATCATTTGCTTTTTGCGGCCCAGCACGGGTCCGATGCGTTGTGTATGGCGGCCGCAGCTGCAGGGGGCGGTATGCCTGGTACAGATATCGCCGGTCTTAAACCGTAACAGCGGCATGCCTGTAATGCCCAGGGTGGTGATGGTCAGCTCTCCCGGCTGTCCTTCCGGTACCGGCTGGTCCTGATCGTCCAGTATTTCTGCTATCAGTAGTTCCGGCTGATGGTGGCCTCCTTGTCCGGCGGCACATTCTGTAAATGCAGCCCCCATTTCGGTGGCAGCATAGGTGGAGTGCAATGCAACGTCCCATTTGCTCACAATGCGTTCTCCCAGGGCGTTGAGAGAGAAACCGGCATTGCGGATATTCTCACCTACACAGATCACTTTACTTACACTGGTGGTATTGGGATCTATGCCATGTGCAGTTGCGTATTCCAGCATTTTCAGGAGGAAAGAAGGTACTGCTATCAATATATCGGGGCGTAGTTCCATGATGGTGTTCCATTGCATACCCGGCAAGCCGTTGCCTGCGCGGATGATGCCGGCTCCCATTTTCCGGGCGCCCAGGAAATAGGCCATCCCTGCCATAAAGCGTTTATCCATTGTTACCATCAGCTGGAAAACATCTCCGGCAGTGGCGCCTGCGGTAGTGAAAGACAGGAACTCGTTGTATGCCAGGCGGTCCAGGTCATTGTCTGTCAATCCGAAGGTGACCGGCCTGCCTAATGTGCCTGAGGTGTTTACAAAGTCTATTATCTCCTTACGTGGCACGCACTGGAAGTCGGCGTTATGTTGTTGCAGATCTTCTTTTGTGGTGACAGGCAGGTATACCAGGTCATCTACTGTATGGATCAGGTCTATATCCACGTTCCTCGCAGCAAATACACGCCTGTAGTAAGGAGAATTTGCCTGCAGGTAATGCAGCAGCTCCCTCAGCTTTCTGCTCTGGTACCGGTGTATCACATCGGCCGGCTGTCTTTCCAGGTAAGGTATCTTCATGGCGTTTAATCATTAGGGTGAATAAATGGATCTGATACCAGGATAAAGCTGTAATACCTTCCCTGCCATTGGCTGGCTACCAGGATGCGTTTCACTTCCTGAGGCGGGTTGTTTACTTCCGTGATGCTTTCCGGATATTGCCCGTTTTGCAGCACCTGTACTGCCAGCCATAATGCGAAGGCTGTAGCTGTGTAGTATTCGCCGCAGTATTTCTTGAAGGGTATCCTGGGTAATGCCGCAGGCATCCTGTCTGCCAGGGGTTGTAAAAGGGTATCTTTTTCCTGGTCTGCGCTGGTGCCCAGCAAGAGCAGGTCTATATCGTTAATATCGCAACCGGACCTTTCCAGGAAATTGTTCAGCTCTTCCTGCAACCAGGGGCCGTCTCCGGGATTGTACAGCTGCAGCACCTGGTCTACTTTACAGAGGGGGGTGCTGCCGGGTTTGCCTGAAACCAGGAATGCGGCGGCGCCTTCTCCGGGCAGATAGCCGGTGTGGCCAGCTATCCCGCCATCTTTCAGCCAGTCATAGTAGAGGGGGAACATCTCATCAGAAGCGCCTATCAGGAACTGCTGTTCTTCATTTTCCATGGTATGCAGCAATGCGTCCATCAGTACGTTCTCGAAAGAGAAGCCTCCGTTATAATAAGTTGAATTATATCCTTTGCATTGAATGAGCTGCGCCAGCTGCCCGCTGATCGTATTATGCGAAGACTGTACGAATACAGCGGGGTTAGCCAGCGCTTCGTTATTTGATACCAGTTCTTTCAGGAACCTTCCTGCGCTTTCAAAACTGGCAATGCCTGTTCCCCATATAATGCCATCTACCTCACGGTGTTCCAGTGTGTTCAGGCACTCCATTGCTGTATACAGCCCCATTTTTGAATGGCGGCACATTCTCCTTGTCTGCGCCGGTTCTCCCAGCACAGCATATGAAGGATCTGCCGCACGATGGTAAAGCGGCTCCGGCTGCCGGTTCAACGGCGTAATACCGGAAGTATGTTGAATGAACAGGCTCATATAGAATGCGTTTTAGGTTGGGAAAAGATGATGGATGAACTTACTCCGCCAAAGCCGAAGGAATTGGACATAACATGCTGCATGCCTGGGGCGGCTGTCAGCGTTGTAACCGGTTTGATGTTCAGCGCTGAGATGGGCTGGGAGTAATTAAGGTTTGGAAATATCTGCTCATGTTGCAGAGACAGGATAGAAATAACAGCTTCTATCACGCCGGCTGCCGCCAGTGTATGTCCTGTATAAGGCTTGGTGGAGCTGAAGCGCAGGTCCGGGCGGTTAAATACGCGCTGCATGGCAACTCCTTCCGTCAGGTCGTTGTTGGGTGTAGCGGTGCCGTGGGCATTGACATAGTCGATATCCGACGGTTGCAACAAAGCTTTTTCAAGGGCCGCCTGCATTGCCATGTATCCCCCGTTGCCATCGGGCGAGCTGCTGGTAGCATGATAGGCGTCGTTGGTATTGCCGTAACCGCTGACGCGTGCAATGGGTACATGTTTTGTCTTGTTTAATGTTGAAGAGGATTCCAGCACCAGGTAGGCGGCGCCTTCTCCGAGGTTGATACCGCTGCGTTGTTCATCAAAGGGGCGGCAGGGAACAGTATCCAGCAACTGCAGGGAGTTAAATCCGTTCAGAGTGAACCGGGTATAGGCATCAGCGCCTCCTACTATTACACGGTCCAGTAGTCCCTGTTCCAGCAGCCTGGCGCCAAGTATAATAGCGTTGGCGGAAGAGGAGCAGGCGGTGCTGATAGTGGCATTGTAATGCCGCAGGCCCAGTTGTTCAGAGAGCCAGGCGGTACAGCTGCCTCCGTCGTAAGTGTGCATGAAATGGGTTTCCCCGTTGGTCTCACCAGGATGGAACAGCTGGTGCTCAGCCCTGTCCATGCCACCTACAGTGGTAGAAGAGATGAGCCCTGTACGCAAACCGGAATGGGCGTGAATGTCCTGCTGGGAAAGGATCTCGCGGAGAGCAAGGAGGCTTAGCAGGTTAGTGCGGCTGATCCCCTCTGCCGATCTCAGGCCGGCCAGGATGGCCAGCTCATCGTTGGTGGCCTTTACCTCTCCTGCCAGTACATGCTGGTGATGGCGGGTTTCAAGGTATTGCACGGGTTCTACGCCTGAGCGGCCTTCCTGTAAGGCTTCAAGGGTAGCAGTGCGACCGTAGCCCAGGGAAGAGATGATGCCCATTCCGGTGACGAATACTGTTTGTTTCATGTGATGAGATTTTTTGCTTTAAGAAAAGATCAGCTCAGCCTTCTGCAGGTACTGCCTGATGCTCCTGTATATAAGTTGCCAGTGTTCTCAGCGAAGCAAAGGCAGGCTTCATACTTTCACCTTTCGGCGCCTTGATGCCGTAGTATTTTTCCAGCAGCATAACCAGCGCCAGCGCATCGATAGAGTCCAATCCCATGCCTTCATTGAATAAAGGAGCATCGGGATCTATACCGGCGGGATCCAGGTGATCAAGGTTCAGTTCATCAATGATCTGAAGTTTGAGTGTTTCAATCAACGTTTCCATATGTCAGGATTTTAGAATTGTGATATAATGCTGTTAATGATCCGGGAGTATGTGGCAGCAATCCTGCGCTCACCATGGAATCTTCCACCATGTAGAGGAATGCTTCATAGCCATTTTCATCAGCTTCTACCCAGCCTGAGATCACAGCCTGTGCGGCACCCTGCTGCATCAGGCAGTCCAGGTAACGGTGATGCATATCTGCGTCAAATCCTTCTGACAGCAGGAAGGTGGTATCGCCGGTAAGCTGATGACGTATGCACATTTCACCTACCATGATATTGGGCAGCGTATAAACGAATACAGCAGGATTAGGAAAGAAGTTCCAGGGGTCGTTGATAGTTTCCTGGTGAGCTTTGTCAGACAGGATACTGGATTGCCTGTTGGAGAACAGCAGGGCAATATCGCCTGCATCTGTCCTGTTAACGATACCGGATTGCGGTATCATGGTCTCTGCTGCACAGAAACATAACTTACTCAGCGCATCCATTTTAAAGAACCTGGGATATTCGCATCCCAGCTGTTCGTAAGTATATCGCAGGAAGTGATGGATATCAGCATTCCCGGAGGGCGCCGCCAGTACTAATTCCCCGTTCAGCAGTACCTGCTGATCCTTTATTTTGCAATAACTGGTAATTACTTGTGCCATTTGTTTAACATTTTTCAAATAATACAACAGCGTTATTACCGCCGAAACCGGATGATGTTTTAAGGCATCGCTGCATCTGCTGCGTAGCCGGATATAGAATAGGTGAAATATGATGTGTAACCCCGCTGTTCTCAAACCATTTCATAGGAATAAAAGTGTTCTCCAGCAGACTTTCCATAGCCATGGCAGACTCCAGTACGCCGGCGGCGCCCAGTGTATGCCCGAAGTAACTTTTCAGGCTATGCATCGGCACATTGTCCAGTCCTGCGCGGAAGAATGCACAGGCCTCCATCTCATCATTGTAAATGGTGGCGGTGCCATGGGCAGAAATGAAATCTATGCTGTCCTGTTCTGCACCAGTGGCTGCCAGTACCTGCTGTATGGCGTTGTACAGGCCTTCTCCTGTTCTTGAAGGTGCGGAGATATGAGTGGCGTCATTACAGATAGCGCCTGCAGTGAGCCTGATCTTATCTCCCTTTCTCAGAGGGGGTTCCTTACCCAGCACAATAGTAGCGGCAGCCTCTCCCAGGTTGATCCCTGCCCTTGCCTGGTCAAAAGGCCGGCAGTAATCATTGCTGGTAGCCTTGAAAGCATTGAAGCCGGAAAGGGTGAACGTCGATACCAGATCTGCACCGGTGATGATCACATACCTGTAGGCACCTTCAGAGATGAGCCGTTGTGCGGCTATCAGTCCCTGTAAACCGGAAATACAGGCATTGGAAATGATCATGGGTTTGTGATACAGGGAAAAATGGTCTTCTATCTTATGGACCAGCGGATATAATACTTCGTCTTCTGTATCCACATCTGCCAGTGCATTGATGTCTGCCTTGGTAGTGCACAGTATCCATAACAGGTCAGGCGAGGAGATGTCCGTTTCCAGTTCATGACGAACAGATTCCACAGAGAGAAAGATCATCTTTCCCAGCTTGGTATACTCTCCCTCTCCCCCTACTGCTGTAAATGCCTCGTCCAGTTTAGTTTCATCTATCACTGACGTGCAGAATGGCTGTGTGTCAAAATCAAAGGCATGCATGTCCAGGCCACTCCTGCCTTCCAGCACTGCTTTGAAGTTTTCAGCGGTAGTAAACCCCAGGTTACTCACAATATTGGTGGTATGTACATAGCATACTGACATGATCCGGGTTTTTAGGCGTTATAAAAACTGGTTAAAGTGTTGCTGTTGCACCGGCAGCTTCTGCATGCTCTTCCTGTGCTAACCACAGGTCGTCCAGGCGCAGCTGCTGTATGAAGTTCTTCACCTCATTGATACGGGTGTACATGATGTCATCCTTTTCAAATACCGGCACTATCTGCCTCAGCTTCCTGTACATTTTGCCGGTGATGCCGGAGAGACGGTCCTGTGCTTCCAGGTAATCTACTGCCTGCAGGATGGTGATCAGGTGGATGGCTATTACTTCGTAGGTATTCTCTATCACTTTGTTGCAAAGCAATGCGGCATTGGTGCCCATGCTCACTATATCCTGGTTATCATTATTGCAGGAAATACTGTGGATGTATACTGATGAGGAGAGTGACTGGTTCTCTGCCACGGTAGAGGTAGCAGTGAACTGGGTGCCCTGCATGCCCAGGTTCAGTCCCAGTACGCCCAGGTTCACAAATGGTGTGAGCCTGCCGTTCAGTTTATTGTTCATCAGGAAGTTCAGCTGCCGTTCGCACAGCATGGAAAGCTTGGTCACGGCCAGTTTCAGCTTATCCATTTCAAGCGCCACATAATCTCCGTGGAAGTTGCCGCCGTGGTACACAGAACGGCTGGCTACATCTATTACGGGATTATCGTTCACAGAATTCAGCTCGTTGATGGTCACTTTCTCTGCGTTGAGGATAGTATCCAGGATGGGGCCCAGTATCTGTGGCACACATCTCACAGAATAATATTCCTGTACCTTCTCCTGGATAACTTTTTCAACAATTTCTTTTTCATAGAGGTGATCAGCACGTTTCTTCACTGAAGCACTGTCGCTCAGCAGCTGTTGCATAATGGCGGCAATGCGTTGCTGTCCGTCATGCCATTTCACGCTGTTCAGTTCTTTTGAGTAGTGATCTGTATAGGCTTCTATCAGTTCTGCAATGATGCAGCTGGTGAAGACGGTCCAGCAGAGCAGGTTACGTGCTTTCAGTACGTTCACCAGCCCTATTCCGGTCATGGCAGATGTGCCGTTGATCAGGCCCAGTCCTTCACGCAGATGGATCTTCAGCGGGGTGATATTATTATCTCTGAATACTTCTTTTGTGGGCACCTTTTTTCCATCTACAAAGCTTTCTCCCTCTCCTATCAGGCACAGGGCCAGGTGAGCCAGCTGTACCAGGTCTCCGCTGGCGCCTACGCCACCGTGCTCCAGCACCAGGGGAGTAATATTCTTATTGATCATTGAGCTGAGAATGTTGGCAGCATCGGGATGTACACCGGAGTAACCACGGGACAGGTTGCTTAAACGGGCCAGCATCAGGGACCTCACAAAGGTGCTATCCAGCGGTTTACCGGATCCTGCAGAGTGGGAACGGATAAGATTATACTGCAGGTTGATCTGGTCTTCCGCATCTATGCGGTATTGGGCCATAGGGCCAAATCCTGTGTTGATACCATAAATAAGGCCGCTGCGGGAAAACTCTTTCAGGAACTCATAGCTGCCGTACATGGCGCTCATGGCTTTATCGCTGATGGTTACAGGTTTTCCCCTGAATACGACATTATATATATCTTCAATTGTCAGTTTGTTTTCTCCTATAGTAGTCATGTTATTATAGATTTTGGTTTAAATATTTTTTGGTACGGGTTATAACAGAAGTAGTAAGATTATACAGAAAAAAAAGGTTGATACCTGCGGCGAAGAACACTTTCAGATAATGTCTGACCACTTCGAACATTTCTCCTTCAGGACGTTTATAGAGCAGGCCGGATATATCATGGTAGTTCTTTATGGTGAGCCGTGTCAATGCAAACATGAGAGCGGCCATAATGCAGAAGTATAGTAAGCTGTATGCGAACAGCGGAATTTCTTTTTTAAAGGGCGTATTGTTTCCGGTATCTTCTCCCTGTAAGTAACGGTGGTAGAAGTATTTCGGATAAGCCCGCGCCTGGGCTGTAAGGTTAGGAAGGTCGAACCCGTCGCTGTAAAGCCAGTACCCGTCATTACGCAGGAATGGGTTGGTGGCATACAGGCACATCAGGGTGTTGGTGACAAAGAAGGCCTTCACTACTATACTGAACAGAGAATGATGTTGTACCAGTGCATATATTGCCAGCAGCACCAGGTTGATGATCAGCTGAAAATAGATGCCTCCGCAGTTCACCATCACACGTTTCTTTTTGTCCAGCAGCCATATCTTCGTCACATCTGCAAAGAATACAGGGAATACCAGGTAAAACCCCAGGCCTATTTCCTTTGTAGGCATATTGAAGCGGGCGGCTGCCGAGGCATGTCCCATTTCATGCAGTACACCTACTATTGCCACAAATGCGTAACTGCCAACTATGAAATAAAGAGAGTCTTTAATGGTTACCGTACCTCCGGCAAACCATTGATGAAAGATCAGGTAGAACAGGAATGAAAAAGTAGCTATACCACCTACCAGCATCAGTGGTATCATGAGCGATGTGCTGAATAAATGTTTTCCTGTCTGCGCCCAGCGGTTTATCTGTTCTGTTCCCAGTAGCCGTATACGTCCGCGGATATATTGGCTGGCACCTGTCCCGTTTCCGTCCTGGTCATAGATCTTGTCCAGGATATCCTGTTTCAGTATGGTAGCTATGCGCTGTTCTTCCAGCTCTGCGCCATACTGAGCGCGTACATTTTCACGGATGCCTGACAGGCTTACTCCTTTCTGCAGGTCCCGGATAATGTGATACAGGATGTGACCTATATACAGCACTTTACCGTTACTATACAGGGCGTACCTGTTATTTTCCAGCGCGTGCAATTCCACTGCCCTGAAGGCCATGGTTAACTCAGGATAAGACATTGTGAAAAAATGAAGGTGAAAAAAGGGGGTGAAGTGTTTTACCGGGGGGAAAAGAAAGGAAGGAAAAGGAGGGCTGTACGGTCTTATACAGCCCGCTATTCCTTCTCGTTCTTTTCATTTTGCTGCTGACTGGAGTGGCTGAGGATGCAGGTCCTGGAGCTTTACCGTGCTCAGTTGTACCGTCTGTTGCATGTATTGATGCCTTGCCAGATGCGGTGTGGTGTCTGAACCTCTCATTCCTTCTGATAACCTTACGGGGTTAGATCCTGTCAGCAGGGAAGATGATCTGATTAGTTAGCTTCAACTGCCGCTTTCTCAACGTCCAGGCTCAAGCTTTCAGGAGCAGCGGTTGTACTTACCTGTACTGTTTCCAGTCTTTCTTCTAAAACAACAGCTGAAAGACCATCCTGGTAAGAAGCTTCGTAGTTAGCGGTTTTTTCCGGGTAGTTTGCGTTTTTCTGTGACATGTGATTTTGGTTTAAAGGGTAAATAATTGAATTGATGTTTAAGGGTTTAATTTGTGGTCGCCTAAGCGGGCCGGGTTAAGCTGAGATGAAAGGCTTATACAGCGGCAGCGCTTTCGTCATCCAGGCTCAGGCTCTCAGGAGCAGCAGTTGTGCTAACCTGTACAGTTTCCAGTCTTTCTTCCAGAACTACGGTTGACAGTCCTTCTTCAACGGTTACGATTTTCTTGTCCATGATTTGTGTTTTTAAATGTTGATTGATAAAATGATTGCCTACTCTTTCAGGTTTTCGGCTTCCCCTTTTTATTTATAATTGGCCAACAATAAATCACAGTAATAATACCGGGCTCCAGCTGCTCATTTTGTTATGGGTATGAAATGCCAGCGTTAATCCTACTCCTGCCAGTCCTTCCAGGATTTCTTTCTCTTTTCCGGCAAACCGGTCTTCAGCCAGGTCTTTATCCAATAGCCGTAAAGTTTCAGAGATCCAGTACCGGTAGCCTTCCAGCAGGCTTTCATTACCTATCATTTCAAACAATTTCCGGTATAGTTCCGCCACGCCGGCGGCGCCGTTCATGATACTGGCATTGTATACGCCTGTATCCTTTTCTTCTCTGCGCAGCAGGGTGTTCAGGGCTATGAACGTTGCAATGCGGGTATAGTGTTCATTTTCCAGCAGCAGGCCGGTCTTGTAAAGCAGTATGGCATGTCCGGGGTCACTATTCCGCCACCAGAGGTGGTTATCGTAATGGGCTTCCCGCTGCTCATTATCTATAAGGTAGGGGAAGATGGCGCTTCGTCCTGACTGCTGGTCTACTTCCTGTCTCCATCTTACCAGCTGCTGTACGTTCTCTTCCAGGAGTTGCGCCAGCAGTTGGCTGCTTGTAATGGCTGTTAGTTTCTCCAGTACTGTCAGTATTCCTGCAATTCCCAATGCCAGTCCTGTATCTATTTTCCCTTTTTGTCCGAAAGGAGCCCCTGGCTGCCCGAACCGGGCTTTGATCCACTGTTCCGGGAGGGCTTCCCAGGCTTTCAGGAAGGTTACCCTGGAAGTCATATGTCCCGGCAGGGCTAGAAAGTAACTGACCATTCCGGTCCATCCGTCCAGGTATCCCCACGATGCCCATTCCCTTGTCAGCCACCCGGAGGCCATCAGCCTGCCGTTAAACCGTTCTATCCGTTCGTACAGCCATCCTGCGGGCCCCTGTCCTTTATGTATCCTGTTCACCACGTCTGCAAGACAGTTCAGGAAGAAAGGCGCTTCTTTATCGGCCGTTATTGCTTCTGTATCCGCTATTTCCAGCCACTGCAGCACACCTTCCAATACTTCGTCCTGCTTTTGCCTGTAACTGCTCCGGCCCGTGATAACAGAAAGATGATGGTAAAACAGCGCCAGGGATATGTCTCTCAGGGTGAACTGCCTTGTGTCTTCAAAATGCCTGTCTATGGACTCTATTATGCCGGTCAGGTGTGGATCGCTTATGGAAACAGATTCTATCATCGGATTTCTTTGCTTATACCAGGAAGGTCATTCCGGTAAGGGTGGTAGGTAAGGTCTCAGGGGAATTTCTTCTTCCGCCCTTGATTTGTACGTCATTTATCATTATTTTTATAACAACCTTCTTTTTCAGTTGTAATCTGCTGTTTGCATTGTTGATGTTAGTTTTCATACAAAAAGGGGATTTTAAAGTTTGTAATTAGTTTTTGATCAAAGTTTTTGCCCGTTCTTAGCTTTCGTTCCCTTCTCTCTCTGTGTGCCCGGCTATCTGTGCTTTGATGACTCAAAAATCGAAAGAAGTCCGAACAAGCTAAAATCCGTTACACCAAATAGCCCAATTCGTACACAAAACCTCTTTTTTGATGAAAAATCCCGGAAATACCTCTCCGGTCATAGCACAGGAAAAGGGACAAATACCCGCTACCAACGGACGTTTACGTATATTTTACCTCCATTTGCTCATCTGGGCCCTCTATTTCCTGTATGAGAATGGCATGGTGATCCTGCTGGACCCTGCCAAACTGAATCTTGTATCTACAATCCTCTATTTCTGCCTCAATGCGTTCATTTTCTATGTAAACAGCTTTATACTGATACCCTGGTTTGCCTATAAAAAGCGCTATATCCTGCTGGTGCTTGCCACTATTGGCCTGGCCTTGCTGTACCTGGTGCTGAATTATGGCCTTACACGCTTTATGGCAACTGTTCACATCGCCACCATGTATGCTATATCTTCCATGCGGGAATTTGTGATATTGCGCCTTATCCGCTTCATTTATTTCATATCCATCAGCTATGGTTACACCCTGGCTATCAACGCTATACACGCAGAAAGGAACATGCGCCGGCTGGAGCAGGCCAGGAATGAAGAGTCTCAGAAACGCATACAGCTGGAAAAAGAGGTGTTGCTGTCCAACCTGAGCTACCTGCGCTACCAGATCCAGCCTCATTTCCTCTTTAATACCCTCAGCTTTATCTATACACAGGTGTTCAAATGCTCTAAAGAAGCTTCCCGCAGCGTTATGCTGCTGTCAGACATTATGCGTTATGCCCTGCATAACCCGGAAGATGGCAAGACCAGCCTGGAGAAAGAGATACAGCATATCCGCAACCTGATAGAGATACACCAGCTGCGTTTTAATGACCGGCTGTACATCAACTTTGAATGTGATGAGGACCCTGCCATGAAATACATGCGCATCCTGCCCATGCTGCTCATCACCTTTGTGGAGAACCTGTTTAAATACGGGGAAGTGAACGATCCAAACCATCCCGCTGTGATTAAAATCAATATACATGATGATACAATGCACTTTCATACCAGCAACAGGAAGATCCCTGTTTCTTCCGCCATGATCAGTGGAAGTATAGGCCTCGCCAATGTGAAAAAGCGGCTTGACCTGGAATACGGACCCACCAGGTACAATCTGCAGATCAATAACCTTGAAGAACATTACGCACTCGACTTAACCTTAAAATTGTAGCCCATGCTAACCTGCATTATCATAGATGATGAGCAGCACGCACTTGACCTGCTGAAAGAATACATTTCACAGGTGCCTTACCTTGACCTGAAGGAATCTTTTGACAAGCCGCTGGAGGCTCTTCATTACATTAATCAGAACAGTGCAGATCTCATATTTGTAGACATACAGATGCCCCAGCTTTCAGGCCTGGAATTCATTAAGCTCACTAACCGTCAAACCCGGATCATCATCACTTCCGCCTTCAGGGAATACGCGCTGGAAGGCTTTGAACATGAAGTAGTGGATTATCTCCTGAAACCAATATCTTTTGACCGCTTCCTGAAGGCCGTACAAAAAGCCATGAACCAGGTAGCCTTTGACGATGATGATAAGAAAGGAGATAAACAGGGAGACTTCATCGTAGTAAAAACAGATGCGAAGAACAAACTCCTGAAAATAGACCTGAAAGAGATATGCTATATAGAGGGACTGAAAAACTATGTAGCTATTTATACAGACCAGCAGAAGGTGATCACGCTGCTGAACATGAAAGACATTGAAGATACCCTTCCTAAAGATCAGTTCATCAGGGTACACAAATCCTATATCATTGCTATCGAAAAAGTAAAATCCATTGATGGCAACCAGATATTCCTGAAGAATATAAAAGAAGGGATATTACTGAGCGACACATACAAAACGGCTTTCCTCAATATACTGAAGCAAAATCTGATAGGAAATAAACGTAAGATCTGAGCGCGGAGCAGCGGGGGACAGGCTGCACTTTATCCGTAATACCGGTACTACGCCCATACCTGCCGGTGCAGTGTAAATCGTTTTCCAATGAAATTATCCTTTTTTCCTACGCTTATGTTGCGGCTGCCTGCCCTTCCATTCAACAGGCAGGACGCTAACAGCAAAGTGCCTGAACTGCGTGCTTTGCTGAACAACGATGCTTTCATGGAAAGCATCAGGGTAGCATCTTCCGTCCTGTATGAAGAATGCCTGAAAGTAAGGGAGACGGGTACGGTGGATAAAGACCCGAAACGTACCAGTAAGCTCATCTATACGCTTGTTAAATACTATAACCGTATGCGCAGCCGCTGCACGCCCTTTGGCACTTTTTCTGCCTTTGGGCTGCTGCAATGGGGAGAAAGAACAGACATCATTACCAACAATGCTACATGGGAAAAACGTCTGCGGCCGGATATGGATTTCCTGTGCAGCCTGGCCAGCCAGCTGCAACAGGACAGTGCTATACGCCGGAGCCTCCGTTATTTTGCCAATTCATCCCTGTATAAGCTGGGAGACGAGTACCGTTACTATGAATGCTACTTTGAAGAGCAGCAGAAGAAATACCAGATCAGTGCAGTAGAAACCTCTTCCCTGCTTGACAACCTGCTATTGTTATGCCGCGAAAGGAATGGCGCCACTTTCACAGAACTGCTCACATACATCTGTGAGGCAGAAGATGTTCCTGAAGATGAAGCGGCCGGCTACCTGGAGGCGCTGGCAGATAACCAGGTACTGGTTACTGACCTCACCGTACAGATCACGGCGGGTGATTACCTCCGGCAGATAATGCGCGTAGTGGAAGCAGCAGATATGGGAAACATGACAGTGCAGCTGAGAGAAATATCCCGCTTATGTGCGGATGAAGGACAGGATATGATCTCCCGGTTAACAGCATTATCTACCATAATGGAGAACATGGGGATTCCGTGCGACCGTAATAAGCTTTTCCAGGTAGACAGCAGGGTATCTCTGCCCGATGCTACACTGGACCAAGCCCTCAGGGAAGAACTGGCCGGCGCAATACAGGCGTTACATGTGCTGTGCAGCGGCCGCAAAGGCTCTCCCTGGCTGCAGGGCTTCAAGGAAAAATTTGCCGCCAGGTATGAGAACAGGCCGGTATCACTGGCAGAAGTAACAGATCCTCATACGGGCATTATCAATACTAATGATGAAGGGTACGTTGACTATGGCGATCCCTGCCTGAACCAGCTTAACCAGTATTCTTCCTCCTCTTCACAACATGGCGGCATGCCGGCTTCCATACCGGATATTATCAGGGATTTCCTTACAGAGAAATTATTATACGCTTATAAACACGACGTATATACAATATCCCTTACTGACAGCGATATTCAGCAACGGCTGGCTGCTGCGCTGCCTGTCCCTCAGCCATTGCCTGATACATTTGCCGTCATGTTCCAGGTGCTGGCAGATCCTCTTGCACATATATTCATTGAAAGTGCCGGCGGCAATACCGGCACTTCCCTGCTGGGCAGGTTTGCCCGAAAAGATGATGATGTGCATGCGCTCCTGAAAGAAATTGACCAGTTTGAAAGAAATAGCCACCAGGATAGTATACTGGCGGGAATTGTTCACCTGCCGGAAGACCGTATAGGCAACGTACTGCTGCATCCGGCCACCCGGCAGTATGAGATACCATACCTGGCGCTTTCTGCCGCTCCGGCTGAGCAGCAGCTGCCTATAGATGATCTCTATCTTACCCTTCAGCAGGATACGTTACAGCTATATTCACATAAGCTGCAAAAGCCGGTCATCCCCTATATTGACAATGCCCATAACTACGAATACAAGACGCTGCCCTTATACCGGTTGCTGGGGGAATTGCAAAGCGGCTCCCGGCAAAAGCAGCTTACCTTTTCCTGGAACATCCGCTTACCGGGCGTCCATTTCTATCCACGGGTACAGTATAAGCGTATCATTCTGAGCCTGGCCAGGTGGGAGTTTTCCGGAGAAGAGTTTGCCGGCTACCAGCAGCTACCGGAAGAAGAACGCATACGAGCCTTTCAGCTCTTCTGTGAAAAATGGAAGATACCCCGCTTCTTCCTGCTGGCAGAGGCAGATCAGACACTACTGGCAGATCGTGAAGATGATCTCACTATACATACCTTCCTCTCTGAGGCAAAGAACAGGGAAACCGTTATACTGAAAGAAAGCCCCGATCCGGCGCCAATAGTGAAGGATGCGCAGCATAATATCTATGCCCATCAACTGATTACCATAGCGCAGGCGGGGCCAGAAACGGCTGCCGGCAAAGCGGCCCCGCAGGTACATACCACCGCTGTGCTGACAAGAGATTTTCCACCGGGCACAGAATGGACTTATTATAAGATATACTGTAACCCGGGCAAGGCCAACGATATGTTGTGCCAACTGCTGCTGCCACTGGCAGAACAACTGCTGGAAGAACAGTATACAGATAGCTGGTTCTTTATCCGCTATGCAGATCCGCATCCTCACCTGCGCATCCGTTTCCATCTGAAAGATGTATCCTTTGCAGGGCAGTTAAAACGGATGTTGTATGATCAGTTAAGAGAAGCTTTCAGGGAGAGGTTTATCTGGAAGATACAGGCAGATACTTATAACAGGGAGATAGAACGTTACGGACTGCACACCATGACAGATGTGGAACAGCTTTTCTTTTCAGACAGTGTGTTCATTGGCCGTGTTCTGCAATGGCAGTGGCAACAGCCGGATGCAACAGTGCTGTTACTGTCTGCGCTGCGTTACACGGATGAGCTGCTGGATATGTTCGGATTTACATTGCCGGAGAAGATCGCATTTTCCCAGATCATGCAGGAAAGCTTTGATAAGGAGTTTGAAACAAACAGGCCGGTGAAAGATATACTGAACCGTTACTTCCGTAACCAGACCAGCCGTATGCAGGACTGGCTGCAAGAGGGTGAAGACCTGTCTGCATACCCGGCATTAATTGAGCTGATAACATGGAAGCAGGCACATATGGCTCCGGTGGTAAAACGTATTGTTGAACGGATGTCTCCTTCTCTCAGGCAGTCATTGCCGGGAAGCCTGATCCATATGCACTTTAACAGGTTGTTCCCGGTAGCACAGAGAAGGTATGAAATGATTGCGTATACGTTGCTGAATAAGTATTATAAATCATGGCAGGCAAGGAAACCGAAGGAGACGGTGTAGTATACTTTTGTGATTCGGAAAGGCCGGAAAATTTCTTTCGTCTTCGACGAAAGAAATTTTCCGGAGAAAGGGACTGGCCTGCGGCCGGTTAAGGTTTAACGACGGGATTTATAATCCGGCAGCCAGGGCCTTCCAGTCTTCTAATTCAGGATTTCCTGGTTTTCGTTTTCCAAAAAACTGTGCAATCATCTCTCCTGCTGCGTCAAACACTTCCAGCGATGTAATGATCCCATCTGCAGAAGGTTTCTCCACAATCCATACCTGTGCTATAGCATCCGTTTTCAGGTGCAGATTAAAATCAGGGTCCATCACATTGATCCATGAAGGTATCTCTACTATTTTCTGTACTGTTCCGGTATGTATCTCTATATTTCCGGGATTCCCTACAAATACCATAATCTCCAGGCCGCTGGCAGCCGCTTTTTCCAGCAACGCCTTCACGCTATCTGCCTTAGCCCTGCGTGCAAACCGGCCTTCTGCAATTTCCAGCGCACGCACTCTTGATATCTTATGTTTCATCAACAGGGGAAAGAAATCATGTGTATCCTGCAAGGCAGCCCATCCTTCCAGGAAGGCAGCTGTATCTGCATCTTTATCGTTATACACCGGTACAGCAGGCGCTGGTGCTACAGGGATGGCGAGTGGTTGCTCTGTCGCCAGGAAGTCCTGCGCCAGTTGCTCCCATGCAACCAGGTTGGTATGGTCAGTAGCATAGATCTTGATAATGGCATTCCCCTGTGCGTCGAAGATCTGCCAGGACCTTTTAAACCCTGTTGTTACATCATCAGATACAATGAAACCATATTTCCAGCGGGAGAAGAACATCCGCAGATCTATATCTTTGCCTAATACGGTACCTACATGTTTGTTAGCTGTGTCTACTGTTTCAAATACGCCTTTACGTTCTATTACACAATGTTCATTGCGGGTCAGCACCATAACTTTTCCCAGTTCCGGCATACGCTGCATGAGGGCAGGAAAATCAGGGCGAAGGTGTTTTACAGCTTCGCCGGAGCAGGCTGCCACCAATCCGCCTTCACTCACATGCAGCTGTTGTGCCGCATCCCTTATCCTTACCTTTGGGTTCTGTTCACGGAAAGCTATCCATTGCTCCCTCAATGTCTGTGTTGCAGTTGTGTTCATGTTTTACGATACGTTTATTGCCTTTGGGGCAGGTGATTGAAATAAACCGGCGGCAGCGGCGGTAACCACCAGCGGGTAATTGTAGTGCGGATGTTCAAGTACATTTACATCCACACCAAAGCAGTCTTTAATATGCCGGGGAGTTAACATTTCTTCCACTGTTCCCTGTGCATACATGGTGCCGTTCTTCAGCAACAGTATGCGGCTGGCGTAAGCAGCAGCCAGTTGAAAGTCGTGCAGGACAGCCACGACAAGCACTCCCCGGGAAGCCAGCGTAGCCGCCAGCTGCAATGATAACTGCTGATGCAGTATATCCATTCCCGTTACCGGTTCATCCAGCAGCAGCATTTTCCTGCCTGTATAATCAGCGGTATGCAGGTCAGGCGTTTCCAGCAACTGTGCCAGTACGCGCGCCATCTGCACCCGTTGTTTCTGTCCGCCGGAAAGCGTGGTATACGCTCTTTCTCTCAGATGCTGTACCTGCATTACTTTCAGCGCATAGCTGACTATCTCTTTATCTGAAGAAGAAAGACCTGATCCGTACACAAACCGTCCCATACCCACTACTTCCTCTACGGAGAACGGCTGAGTAAGCATTATCTGTTGTGAAAGCACGGCCCTTACAGCGGCCTGTTCCTTTACAGGCATGCTGCGTAGTTCCCTGTCTTTTATTGCTACGTTGCCGGTATAATGCGGATATTCTCCGGCTATTACTTTCAGCAATGTGGATTTGCCGGCGCCGTTTGCGCCCATGATCACGCACAGTTCTCCGGCCTGTGCATTAAAGTGCACCTTGTCCAGGATAGTTGTCTTTCCTAACTGCAGCGATATATCTTTTACACTCAACATCATGCAAGTATTGTCCGTTTCTCTTTAATGATCAGCCAAAGGAAGAATGGCGCTCCGATAATGGCGGTGATAATACCTACCGGCAGTTCTGCCGGAGCAACGATGGTCCGGCACAAAAGATCTGCTACAGTAAGCAATACTGCGCCTGACAGGGCAGCACCGGGTATGAGTATCCTGTAGTCCGGCCCTGTAAACTGCCTGACTATATGTGGTACTATCAACCCTATGAACCCGATAACACCTGCTACAGCTACTCCCGATGCCACGGCCATAGTGGCAAGGACCACCAGTATAGCTTTCAGCTGCGGTACTTTCACGCCGCTGTGCATGGCCTCTCTTTCTCCTAATGCCAGCAGGTTCAATGCAGGCGCCAGGCGTGGCAAAAAGATCAGCGGGATGACAATAAAAGGTGTGATACCCAGCACGGTTTGCCAGCTGGCGCCTCCCAGGCTGCCGAGCGACCAGAACGTGATACTTCTCAGTTGTTCATTGCTGGCCAGATAGGTCATTAATCCTGTTACTGATTCACATAATGCCCTCACTGCTATACCGGCCAGCAACATGGTAGAGATGACTGCCTGTCCGCCATTGCGGGCAATACGGAAGATGAACAGGGTAGTTAGCAGGGCTCCTGCAAAGGCAGCTATGTTCAGGGCATAGAAATTAAATGCCGGGAAACCGCTGAATACAGGTAGTGCATGCTGGACTATGATCATTACGACAGCCGCCATGGAGGCCCCTGAGCTGATACCTATCAGCCCGGGATCTGCCAGCGGGTTGCGGAACAACCCCTGCAATGCGGCTCCTGCCACACCCAGGCCTGCTCCTATCAGGACACTGAGCACTACCCTGGGTAAACGGATCATCCACAATACCCCTTCCATGTTGGCTTCATAGCTTACAGGCAGCTGTATCCCTATGCGTTTCAGCAATATGGCCACTACCTGAATGGGGGAGATATGCATAGCTCCCGTGCCTGTAGCTATTATTATCATCAGCACCAGCAGTATTCCAAGGAAGGTAATGCTGCCGGTGTGTTTAAATCTTTTTATGTTCATATCAGGAATTAAGCTTCCCGGAAAGTTCCTTCACTGCCTGCACCACACGAGGGCCAAAGCCCGTCAGCAGCTGTCCGTCCATCACAATCACTTTCTTTTGCTTACCTGCGGTTGTCTGGGGGATGCCCTGCACTTTCAGCAGTCCGTCTATGCCACCCATACTTTTCAGGCCATCTTCAAACATCAGGATCACATCGGGGTTTGCTGTTACCAGTGCTTCCGGCGTGAGTGGTTTGAAGTCATTGAAACTACCGGCCGCATTCTGTGCACCGGCCAGGGTAATGATCTTGTCTAACGGTGTTTCCTTACCGGCTACCATCATAGTGCCTGCTCCCCGTGCATAAATGAATAACACTTTTTTAGATTGCTGTTTTACCTGCAGTGATTGTTTCTCTTTATCCAGCTGTTTGCAAAGCTCAGCGCCTTTTGCTGGCACATTCAGCGCGGCTGCTATTGCCGTAATGAGCTTTTTGGTACCGTCAATGGAAAACTCCTGTTTAACCTGTACTGTTTTCACACCTACAGCTTTAAACTGTTCTATCACTGATGGCTGTATAAAATTGTCTGTTGCCAGGATCAGGTCTGGTTGTAATGCCAGTACCGGTTCTGCAGAAATATTACGGTTGTGCCCAACTTTAGGCACCTGGTTCATAGATGCAGGATATGTGCTGGTTACGTCCACTCCTGCAATTGCTTTTTCAAAACCCAGCGCGCATACAATTTCTGTAATGGCGCCGTTCAGCGATACAATACGTTTTGCTGCCTGCTGTGCACTGGCGTTCATTACCAGCAATAAGGCAACAGCAAAGAATAAGATCGCCCTGCGTATCCCTGTAAAGTTCATGATGATGAAAGATGAAAATTGAAAAATGATATGAAAAATAATGGTTGACCCTACCCGGGGTTTGGGCCAACCATCGCTCACCGCGAGCACTTTACTCCGCCATGCTCCGGCAAGTTTCTTTATAATAATGATGTTAAGGTTACAACTGTCCTGTAATCCCGCATATCCTTCAGGATATGATCAGATATTTCAGTTCAGATAAGGCATAGCCTCCCTTTCCGTTCTATCATCAGATCCTGTACAGGCACAACAAATCCTGTATCGGAACCTCATGATATTCCGGGTGTGTAATAGTTTACCGTGATGAATTAAAAATTATTCTCTACCAGCCATTTTGATATAAGGATATACCAGCGTGGTACTGACAGGTATGCGGCGGAGTAATTGAGTAATGCAAAGCTATGTCATAGAAATGTAACCAACTAATCGAATCGGGAAAATTTTATGACAATCTTTACGCAAAAAGAAATATGGAGGTTAAACCAAATAGTTTCTGAGGTTGTTTATTATACATTACCTATCACCGGAAAAAACACTACCCATATGGATTGGGATGAAATACTGAATCCACTATCGCCATACTACCAGAGTGCGATGCAGGAACAACAACAGCTTGTGAATCTCCAGGATGGACTGATATCATCCGCTAAAAGCCTTCTGGCATCAGTCTATCCGCAGATATATCACCTTGAATCTGCAGGTTATACCGAACTTGATAACACAATTATTTCGGAATGTGTGAAGCTTTCGTGCAGGTTGAACGATATCATCCTCAAATACCAGATCGAAAGATAACTGCTATTGTACTGCGAAAGCCAGCCAGCTGGTGTTAATTCCCGCAACAATACCATACCCGTTCCCCACATTGGAAAAAATGCTGCTTGCATCCAGAGACAGGTCTATTGAACCTCCCAGCCGCTGCTCATAAGTAGCCTGCAGGTACTTATAACCGCCCGCATTCAGGCTGTTGACTTCTACCATCATATAGTCTGACGATACCCGTTTGCTGGTTTGCAATACAAATAACACCTCTTTTCCATTCACTCTTTCATCATTGATCATTACCTCGCTGTAATAGGTGTCTCCGATAATATCGATGAAACTGTTATTGAGTGAAGGGTCCAGCCTGAATTTGACAGTGTCTTTCTTATTGGGCACCATCACCCCTCCCACCATTTCAGCATTATACATACGGATACGGTAATAGTTCGTTTTTGCAACATCGTCTGTCAGTGTAAATCTCACCCTGTTTGTGTTCTTCTGTGCACTTCCGTTTTTGATTGCAGGTTTACCGGGCGTACTATCTTCTGCACTTACACTGGTCAGCCCGCTATCAGCAACATTCAATGTATATTTCTTTCCTTCCTTTGCTACTGCATTGGTTACATAATACCCGCGGCCATTGATCACTTTCCAGTATACCGGCAGGCGTGTTCCGTCTTCCAATATTTCCACTTCGGCATTTTCCAGCGCAGGAAACTGCAGGTTACCATATTCTTTTACCGGTTTGCTTTTGGTAACCCGTATATAGATCAGGCTATCCGGCTGGATAAAACTGTTCAGCACGATCTTATCGCCGTCATATGGAATGGGGATCCTGGATTCTTTCTGACAGGCTGCAAGTAAGCCCGACAGTAATATAATGTAAATGATAGAATAGCGCATCTGCTTAAAATTTTACTGAGTAAGTTACACTGGGAAGAATAGGCAGGATACTTATCTCTGAGAGGTAGCGTTCCTGTTTTTTCCTGTCCGTAACAATTACGAAGAAGAATGGATTATGTTGATTATAAGCATTGTACAGGCTGAAAGTCCAGCTTTTCACCCACCACTTTTTCTTTTTGCTGTAAGTAGCGCTGATATCGAGCCGGTGCATGGATTGGGTGCGGTACTGGTTCCTTTTGCCCATCCAGTCCAGTATGGGTACGTTATCCGGGAAGTCATAAGGAGAACCATCTCCCACACCTTCATAGCTGCCTGTTGGCAGCGTCAGCGGTAGCCCGGAGGTATATTCCCAGCTGGCGGAGAGGTCCCAGTGTTTGCCCAGCCGTTGGTTCAGCACCAGCTCCAGGTCGTGACGGCGGTCATATTTATATGGGAAATATGTGCCTCCGTTCACTCCGGGAAATCTGCGTTCAGACCATGAAAGCGTATATCCTATCCATCCGCGGGTAGTACCCTTTTTCTTTTCCAGCATGATCTCTCCTCCATAGCTCCGTCCCCGCCCGGACACTACTTTATCATCCCAGTTACCTGGCGATGTATTAATGAACGGTGTATACTCCTTGTACTCTATCACGTGGTCCATGATCTTATAATAAGATTCCAGGGAGAAAGTATACATCCTGTTATTTGTTGTTTTAAAGACACCTGCTGATGCCTGCCTGGAATACATAGGCCGCACCTTACCTGTGGAAGGCACCCAGAGGTCAGTGGGAGAATCGATACCCCCACTGGTAAGCAGGTGGAGATACTGCGTCATATGTGTGTATGAGGCCTTCAGCGACCAGTTCTTTGGCAGGCGGTAAATGGCTCCAAGCCGGGGTTGCAGGGTTCCGTAAAAGGTACGTTGCACCAGGAAGCCGGAAGTATGCAATCCTATATTCATCTGTAATGATGGCAGTACTTTCCACTCATCTTCTGCATACAGCAATACTTCCCCTCCCACTGTAGATCCTGCCCCATAACTGGTATCCACAGTTTTTTCCCCCGATCCCTTGTCTTCAAACCGGGATACTCCCGGGGTAAAAATATGAGTAATAGCCCCGCCTCCGAATTTAAATGTATGGTTAGGACCAGGCCGGTATTCCAGGTCCATCCTGATCACCGCGTCCTGCATCCGTGAGTAATACTTACCAAAGAGCTTTATGGTATCTTCACGACTGACCGGCTTATAATTGTAGGAATAGTCTGTATAGAAATAATATTGAGAGTAGTTACCTGTAGTATTGGCAAATAATTTAGGATTGAATACATGGTTCCATCGTAATGTACCGGTATAATTCCCCCAGCTGAACCTTGTTTTTGTTGTTTCATAAACAGTATCCTGCTGACTGACGCCTGATGCCCTGTTCAGCACCAGCTTATCCTGTCCGGTATAAACGCTGAAATGGATCCTGTCCCTTTCAGAAAAGATATGATTCACCTTCAGATTGGCATCATAGAAATATACGTATGCCCGGTTCTCATCGCCATTCTCTGAGGTTGAGTTGAACAGATTGTCTTCCAGCAGGTCTGTATAGGAACGTCTTCCGGATACAACAAAAGAAGTTTTGTCTTTTTTTATGGGCCCTTCTACCATAGCCTTTGCCGCTATCAGCCCTATAGCCGCCTCTCCATGATATTGCTTCATATCTCCGTCTTTCAGGGATATATCCACAACAGAAGATAAACGTCCTCCATACCTGGCGGGGAAGGCGCCTTTATAAAATGCTGCGTCCTTTACAATATCAGGGTTGAATACGGAAAAAATCCCGAACAGGTGTGAAGCGCTGAATACAGGGGTACCATCCAGCAACACCAGGTTCTGATCAGGGCTTCCGCCTCTCACATTCAGCGCGCCACCTCCATCTATTCCGCCTGATACTCCGGGGAGAGCTACAATAGCGCGCATCACATCTGCCTCACCCAGTAACCGGGGCATGGATTTTACGTCTGCCGGAGATACGCTCATCCTGCCGGTAAGCAGGTTGGTCTGGCTCCTGGCATATACGCTGTCTGTCACCACTATTTCCGGTAAACTGTTCTTTGGCGTCAGCACCACTGAGACCTGCGATTTTCCCACTCCTTTCACCGCCAGCCGCTGGGGTACATAACCGATATAGGATACCCACAGGCTGCTGGTGTCCCGGGCCAGTGTAAGACTAAAAAAGCCATATTGATTGGTAATGGTTCCCGCTTCCTGCCTGGGAGAATAGATAGTGGCGCCTATCAGCTTTTCGCCGGTACGTATGTCCTGTACATACCCGCTTACTGTATACACAGGATGTTTTATTTCTGTGAGTACTATTTGTTCTCCTATGCGGGCAAAACGGATATTGTAAGGGTCAAAAATTTCTTCCAGGGCCTTTTTTAATGGTTTATTATGAATGTTGACAGTTATTCTGCGGGACAGGTCAACTATATTCCGGCTATAGGAAAAGCGTATCCCATATTCCTTCTCCAGTAGCCCGCAAACTTCCTCTAATGGCCTGTCTTTTAATACTACTGTCACCTTCGTGCGCCAGTCCCATCCAAACACCTGACCAGGAAGACATATAAACAGTACTCCCAGCAGTATTTTTCCTAATGACATATTGTTTTATAAATTATCATGCTTTCAATACAAAATTGCCGGTCAGGCGAAATATTGGGTATTATTCAGGGCGTAAATATATAATATTAAACAGGATATACTTAGTAGTGTGGGTAATCTAAATCATCTTGCCACTGTTGACTAATTATTATCTTTGTGCCCGCATGTACAATCTTATCAAGAAAATATTATTCCGCTTTGAGCCGGAAACCATTCACCACCAGGTAATGAAGGGCCTGCAGATATTGCATGGCCTCCCGTTGGGGAAAAAACTGATCCGTTCTTTTTGTCAGCCGGCAACCGGGTTGGAAAGACAATTATGGGGATTAACCTTCAAAAATCCCGTAGGTCTTGCCGCAGGATTTGACAAAGACGCCAGGTATACCGATGCCCTGGCTTGCCTGGGGTTTGGATTTGTGGAAATAGGTACTGTCACGCCTGTGGCTCAGCCGGGCAATGATCAGCCCCGCCTTTTCCGACTGCCTGCTGATAAGGCACTGATAAACCGTATGGGTTTTAACAACGGAGGTGCTGTAGCTGCTGCCAAAAGGCTGCATAAACGCTCTTCAGATATTATTATTGGTGGTAACATTGGTAAAAACAAGATCACACCTAATGAAGATGCTATCAGTGACTATGAGAAGTGCTTTCATGCGCTTTTTGATGTTGTAGATTACTTTGTAGTGAATGTCAGCTCTCCCAATACTCCGAATCTGCGTGCCTTGCAGGAGAAAGAGCCGCTGAAACAATTGCTCCATCATCTGCAAACGCTGAATAACCTGAAAATCAAATCCAAGCCTATACTGTTGAAAATAGCGCCGGATCTGACAGACAGTCAGCTGGATGATATTATTGAAATTGTAAGGGAAACGAAACTGGCAGGACTGGTTGCTACCAATACTACTATCAGCAGGGAGAATCTTGCAACGCCTGACAGTGAAATAGCTGCTATTGGCGCGGGGGGGTTAAGTGGGTTGCCGGTGAGAGAAAGGGCTACTGAAGTGATACGTTATATTCATAAAAGCAGTGGGGGGAGTATTCCTATTATAGCTGTTGGTGGGATCTTTACTGCTGAAGATGCGCAGGAGAAACTGGATGCAGGGGCTTCACTGGTACAGATATATACAGGGTTTATTTATGAAGGGCCTACTATAGTTAAAAAGATATGTAAGGGGTTGAAATAAATTTTAGTTGTTTATAGCGTAGCACAAAAAAACGCTTTCACCGCAGGTGAAAGCGTTTTTTTGTGGGGGGCGCTGCGCAGCTTTTTTTGTGCTGCGCACGGCAGAAACTTAATTTTAGCTTAGGCTGTATGCAGTTTGCTTTTCCAAGCGTAGTTCGAAGTTTTTTCTGTGCTGCGCACGGCCAGAAACTGAGTTTTAGTTTGTGTTTCTGCACACGGCTTAATGAATCTCTTTTATTTAGTTAAAAGATCTATATCCTTTACCTGCTGTGGAAACCACACATTCATCTCCCCTTCTCCCCTGTTGGCCCAGGCATAATAAGGGATCAATGTCACTTCTGCAGCAGTTGTTCTTATTTCCTGTTGTTGCTCATTCACATCTACTCTCTTCCCTGTACCTTTCAGCACCATCACACCATTCAGCAGCTCCGGTTTCATTTCCGGTTTAAATCCTGCCGGCAGGAACAGGTTGCTGGTACGACCTTCATTATCCTTCCATTCTGCGCAATAGATCAATGGCCCACGCTGTATAGCTATTCTGCCAATATCATCTGTCAGCCTGTTATCTGCTATAACTTCCTTCACCTGCATAGGCAGCTGTACTTCCACTACATCTTTCTTCTTCCATGTTCTTTTGATCACGGCATATCCCTGCTCTGTTACATACTGCACGGGAGTACCATTTACTTTGATCACTACCGGAGATGCAACACTGTCCCTGAAGGCATATAAGCGACCCGGTATGGCCTTACCCTGCGCCCATCCCGGGATCCTGATCCTTAATTCAAAATCTGCCGTTTTCTCCGGCTGAATAGCAAATGACAGATCTCCGTTCCAGGGATAATTATTTGACTGAACTATCTGCACTTTCTGTTTCTCTACCTGCAAAGAAGCTGTACTGCTGATAAACAGGTTCACATATACGGACTTCCCTTTCTGTGCATACATATATCCCGGTAAAGAAGGAAGGAATCTCGCCATATTGGTAGGACAGCAGGAACATTCAAACCAGCCGGAGCGTGCAGCTTCCAGGCTGTGATGCGTACATCCTTTCCTTACCTGCATGGCATTTGTATAGAAGAAAGACTTACCGTCCAGTCCCACACCGCTTATCAGGCCATTGTAGAGTATCTTCTCCAGCATATCCACATACTTTGCATCGCCATGCAGCTGGAACATACGCTGGTTCCAGAAAGCATTACCGATAGCGGCGCAGGTCTCATTATAAGCCGTTGCATTGGGCAGTTCGTAGTTCTCACCAAACCTTTCCCCATCAGGAATAGCGCCTATCCCCCCCTGTACATAGATCTTTTTGCCTGTCATATTATCCCATATCCTGTCTATTGCATGCAGATAGGCGGTATCCCCATCAAGTGCAGCTATATCTGCCATTGCAGCATAGAGATACATAGCGCGTACTGCATGCCCTACAGCCTCACTTGCCTGTACTACAGGCACCTGGTCCTGCCAGTACTTACCATTCTCCCACGGACTTTTACTTTTAGCACTATACTTACGCTTTCCTCTTTCATCAATGAAGAACCGTGCAAGAGAGAGGTATTCTTTTTTTCCGGTGATGCGGTATAAGCGGACCAGTCCCATTTCCACTACTTCATGTCCTGGCGCCACGCCCATCTTACCAGGGCCAAAGGTAGCTACCAGCAGGTCAGCGTTCTTCAGCGCTATATCCAGAAAATTCCTTTTACCTGTAGCCAGGAAGTGAGCGCTGGCAGCTTCAAACATGTGCCCGGAATTATATAGTTCATGGCTGCCGTCATGCTCTTTCACCCAGCGTTCCGGTCCTGACCAGGCATGCGGGTGGGCAGGATCTATTGTTCTTGCTGTATAAAGATAGCCATCCGGTTCCTGTGCCTTACCCACTATTGTGATCAGTGAATCCACGTATTTGTCCAGCTTTTTATCTGGCGTTACGGCCATAGAATAGGAAGCACCTTCTATGGTCTTGTAAATGTCCGTATCATCAAAGGGGAATGTTGTACAGAACTTTCCTTCCTTAGCTGCCGCCATGTCAAAATTCTTCACCCTGCCAGTGCTTTCACAACGGGCAAAGGAGGCAGGTATGGTGACAGTATGATTCACCTGTATGCGGGGCAGCCAGAAATGGTCTGCCAGCTTTACCGCTGTAAAATCTACCGGCCGTACAGGGTAATCTGCCTGCTGGGCATACATGGGTATTGCATAGAACAATACCAGAGATAACAAGCTCTTCTTCATTTCTTTTATCTTTTTATAATCAGCCTGGCCGCCCTCCGGCCGCCAGGCCAAAACACTATCTAATATCCATCATTCTGCTGAAGATTAGGGTTCTTATTCCGCTCTACCCGGGGAATAGGGTATAAATTCCTGTAATCGCCATTAGGTGTATGTGAGAACCACGATTTCTTTGTAAATACCTTAAACCTGATCAGGTCCTGGCGGCGCCTCCCTTCCTGGTTAAATTCCCATCCCAGCTCATCCAGGAAACGTCCATACGGGATGTCAGCGCCTCCTTCATTTGTTGTGGCGAGGTGATTTCTAAGGCCATAATCATACACGCTTCCTTTCAGCAGATCTGCACCTGTTACAGTTGCCTTAGCAGGATTCTGAGAGAAACTGCGGGCCCTTACTTTGGTTACTTCCACTGCCGCGGCATCAGCGTCTCCGTTCCTTAACAGGCATTCTGCCTTCATCATCAGGACATCTGCATAACGGAACAAAGGCCAGTCATTGCTTAACTGTACAGATGCCCGCTGCTTGATCTCAAATTTTCCCAGGCGGAAACCATGTATCTCTTCGGACTGATCAATGCCCGGTACTTCGTTGATAAACGCCAGTGGTTTATCAGTGTATGCACCCATTGTACATGCCAGCGGTTCGCCGGCAGCGCTGTACTGCTGTCCTTTTATCCAGTTGTCCCGGTAACGGTCATCCTGCGTATCAAAAGTACTGATGAACTGAGGGATGGCACAGATGCCGCCCCAGGGAGTAGACTTCAGGTTATATGTAGCCTGGCTGGCAGGCTGCAATGTTTCCATGTGAATATCAAATGCGTTCCAGTTTGTTACATAGGTTTCATCAAAAGGCAACGCAAAGATGATCTCTTTGGAATTCTCATTATCTGTTACAAACACATTACGCTGGGTAGGCTCCAGTATAAAACCGGCGCCGGAATTGATGATAGCGTCACATTCGGCAATGCACTCTGTCCAGGCGGAAGTACCGCTATATACCTCTGCATTCAGGTACATTTTAGCCAGCAGCGCATGTGCAGCCCACTGGTTGAATTTGCCATAAGTGCTCTTATCGTTTTTGGCGCTCAGCAAAGGCAGGTTGTCTTTAATCTCTTTTACAATAAAATCGTATACCTGTTTACGTGTGTTCTGCTCCGGCAGGTAACCATCCGGCACCTTAAAGTCAGTAACGATAGGCACATTGCCATACATATCGCACAGCACATAATAATAAGACGCTCTCAGTACACGCAGCTCTGCCAGTATAGCTTCTTTACCGCTGGTAACAGGTACAGTGCCGGATTCTATCTGGTAGATCACCCGGTTACAGTTGGTGATGCCGGCATAAGTGCGTGCCCATGTATTCACAATGGTGCCATCATCCGCCGTCCATTTATGTTCATGCAGGCGGCGGTATATACCTCCATCTACCCAGCCGTTAGGGCGTGCGGGGATCACTACTTCATCTGTAGATGCTTCCTGTGCACGGAAATAGCCATCCCAATCGTTCAGTACTATTCTCCAGTTCACGTAAGCTGCACCTACCAATGCATCCAGGTCCTGTTCCGTAGGCACAAACTGATCACCGAGTATCTCGTCATAACTTGTATCCTTAAGTTTTGTACAGGCTGATAACAGCAACAGTAACACTAATATTTTTTTCATAACGGTAGATTAGAAGTTCATGTTTACACCAATAGTAAATGTTCTGGCAGAAGGATATTTATCCCTGTCGTCATTGCCGGGAGCCAGCCCTACCCTGTTCACCTCCGGATCAATTCCCTTATAACCGGTTATAACGAATGTGTTGAGTGTGGAAGCATATACACGGGCACCATGTATATACCTGTTCCTGATATTCTTAAAAGTATATCCCAATGTGATGTTATCTACTTTCCAGAAATCGCCGTTCTCCACATAATAGCTGTTAAATTCCAGCGGCATGTCCTTACTCAGCACAGCCTTGCCAAACACTTTATCGTATGCTGATTTCAGCCTGTTATATTGCTGCAGACCCGTATTTTCCAGGTACATACGCTGGTAGTTCAGGATCTGGTATTTGAAAGCACCACGCATCGTGACAGCCAGGTCAAACTGTTTGTAACGCAGGTTGTTGTTCCATCCTGCGTAGTATTTCGGCAGACCGTTGCCCAGTACTCTCTTGTCTTCGAAAGCGTGCTGATAGTCGTCATAGCTCACCGGTTTACCATCCCTGCCTTCGTAGATCCATTTACCATCTGCAGAGATATCCAATACTTTAAAGCCGTAAAAGTCGCCTATCTTATCACCTATCCTCACAATGTTGGTGAATGTCTGAATAGGTTCTCCGGTGCTACCGGTAGTAAAATAGTTGTTGGTCGTTTTATAGATATTGTTGGAGAGACTTACCAGCTTATTGGAGTTGGTAGAGAAGTTCACGCTGGAGCTCCACTCAAAATCATCTGTCTTTACAGGAATAAAGTTCACGATCACTTCCAGGCCTTTGTTCTCCATCTTACCTACGTTAGCCCTGGTAGAGGAATAGAGGTTTGGCGGAGAAGGCACCTGGTAGTCATACAGCAAACCATTGATCCGGCGGATGTAATAATCCACGCTACCGCTGATACGGCCACCGCGCATGGAGAAGTCCAGGCCTGCATTGGTTTCATGTTTCTCTTCCCAGCGCAGATCTGCATTCGGGTTCTGGGAAGGGCCCAGTGTCTGGATCCATACACCATTGGAATATACATAACTGCCGTAGCTGAGGATGGTTACTCCAAGGAAAAGATCCGTAGGCTGGGTGCCTGTAACGCCGTAGCCCACACGTAATTTCAGATCATCGAACAATGTCTGCTTTTTCATGAAGGCTTCATTGCTGATACGCCATCCTGCTGATATAGCGGGGAAGTTACCCCAGGGTTGTTTCGTGCCATACAGCTGGCTGGCGGCTTCATGACGTAAGCTTGCCAGCAACAGGTAGCGGTCATCATAACTATAGGTAGCCCTTCCAAAGAAGCCGATCAGGTTAGTTTCTGTCTTGGTGCTGAATTCAGGCGCCAGTCCTTCTTTAAGGGCCTGTCCTATGCCGATGTTATTATAGGTGAAGCGGTCTGTAGGGAAATCCCAGTTCTGCATCCATGCTTCACGGTACTCTCTTTCCTGGTAGCTATATCCGCCCAGTACAGTGATCCTGTGTTTACCGGCATTGACATTGTACTGTGCAGTCAGCTCCATGAGGCGGTCAATTGCCTGTTCTGTTCCTACAGAAGCATATCCATTTCTGCCGTCACGCAGGTTGGAGATATGTTTTTTGCTTTCTGAATAGCCTCTTTCCTCGTTATATCTGGAGTAGGAAAAGAGCGCAGAGAGTTTCAGGCCGTTTACAGGCAGCAAGGTAATAGTACCGTTCATACGGGAGTTCTGCCTGGTATTCAGACCATCGCTTTCAAACAATCTTGATAAAGGATTCTCGTAGTTGAATAACCCGGTCTGTTCAAACCAGTTGCCGGCAGAATCGTACACAGGTGATGTAGGGTTACGGATGAGCGCCTGCCTGTAGGTATAACCGTTGAAGCTGAGGCCATCTCCCGTAGTGGTATATTTATTATGCGAGTTCAGGATACCAAGATTGATGCGCAGTTTATCGTCCAGCATGCTGTGGTTGATATCTACCCTGCCGGTGAAGGTCCTGTTATCTGATTTTTTGAAGATACCTTCCAGTGAGCGGTAGTTAACATTGGCCAGGTAGTTGGTCTTACTGTTACCACCTCTGAAGGTGAGGTTATGCACATGGGTAATGGGCGTCTGGGTCATCTCTTTCAGCCAGTCAGTGTTGCTGCCCAGGTCCCAGGAAGCGTCCCGGGTACCGTCGGCAATCTGCTTACGGTAATCTGCTGCAGTGAGCATTTCCGGCTTGCGGGCAATGGTCTGTGTGCTGACATAACCGCTGTAATCTACAGCGTTGCTGAAAGTACCACTGGCTCTCCTGGTGGTGATGATGATCACGCCATTTGTACCGCGGGTACCATAGATAGCTGCGGCAGAGCCGTCTTTCAGCACATCCATTGATTCGATATCTTCCGGGGCTACGGTCTTCAGATCGCCGGGAATCCCGTCTATCAGCACCAGTGGGTCGGCGTTAGCACCCAGCAGGGTAGTATTACCTCTCAGCAGGATCTGGGAACCGCTGGTAGGGTCGCCACTGGGTGAGGAAATGGAGAGCCCTGCTACTTTCCCCTGCAACAGCTGGCCTGCGTCCAGCACATTACCTTTTACAAAATTTTCTGATTTAACGGTGGCTACAGAGCTGGTAAGGTCTCCTTTACGCTGACTGCCATAGCCTATCACTACTACATCTGCGAGGGAGTTATCGCTCAATGCCAGCTGGATGTTCAGCTGACTGCGGCCCTTTACGGCAACTTCCTGCGTGCGGTAACCTATATAGCTCACTACAAGCGTATCGCTATCACTATGTGCATCTAATGAGAAAACACCTTTTTCATTGGTGATGGTGCCTGCCCGGGTGGATTTCACTACTATGCTTACTCCTGGCAGGGGAGCGCCTTTTTCGTCAGTGACGATACCGGAAATCACTTTCTGCGGAGCTTCAGCTTTCTTCTTTATTACAATGTATTTTCCGTCCTGTATATACTGAAGACCATGTGGCGCCAGCAGTACATCCAGCAATTCTTTCAGGGAACGTTCCTTTTCTTCTACCGGCTTTATTTCCACACTGCCGGCTACTGTGCCGTCAATAACAAAGAGGAAAGGCGTTCTGTTTTCTATGCGTTTCAAGGCCTTATTCAGCGAGCCTTCTTTGATACTCAGCTCCAGCCTGACCGTATTCAGGTCCTGCCCTTTTGAATGACGGGCTATGAGCAACAACGAGGTTGTACATAACACCGTTAATGTAATCATCACAATACGCATTATCTTAAACAGCAGATCTAAGTAATGTAAATGGAAAAGTATGGGAACAGGCTTCCCCGCCAAAATACCGTAGTATTTCATATCTTTAATTGCTTTTTGTATGATGTAATAGAATACAGGGCCGTAGCGCTTGTTTGCATGTAAGGTTTGCAGACTCTGATGCAGGCAGCGCTATGTTATTTTTTTCCAGTAAATGGAGAAAAATACTCAGGTAGAATTACTAAAAGAATTGGTTGTTCTTTCCATAACGGGATTATCATTGTTTGGTAATAAAATGCTGTTCTATATCACTCGTGGCACCCTTCGCCGGATATGTATACTTCCTTGTTATCTTCGCTGATACGGTACGTGGAATTGTTGATCCGGCATAACAGGCCCAGTATCCTGGGTAATGTGGCCGTACTGTCAAAGCTGGCCATGAACGTACATTTCTTCAGAGATTCCTGTTCAAAATAGAACGTTACGTTATAGCGTCTGCCCAGCGTGTTGGCAATTTCTTCAAATGATCCGTTGTTGGTTTCAAATGTCCCCTCTATCCAGGCATTATATGCTGTTGCTTTCACAGTTCTTTCCACTACTACCTCATCATTGACCGGCTGTTCTGCCAGGGTGATCTGCCTGTTGGAAGTAAGCACTGTTTTCCTTTTATGTTCATCCTGCACCTGTATCTTCCCTGATGCCACAGTAATTGCCACAGTAGCTTCTCCTTTATATGCCTTTATATTAAATGAAGTGCCAAGTACAGTAGTGACATACCTGCCTGCTTTCACAATAAAGGGACTATCTGCCTTCTGTACTACATCAAAGAACCCTTCTCCTTCCAGTACTACTTCCCGCTCCCGTTTATTTATCCTGTACTGCAAATGGCTATCGGCATTCAGCCATACTACTGACCCATCCGGCAGCTGTATCTTATTGCGCTGTGTTTTCGGCACATATATTTCCACCTGCTGTTTCTCTGGGCGGGCTATTGTTTCAGACCGGTACATATATGAAATACCACCTGTCACAAACAATACAGCAGCGGCAGCTGCTGCTGCCATACGCAGGTACACTATTTTCCTGCTCCGGCGTACCTGTATTATCTTCCAGATATTTGTCCGTATCCTGTTCTTTGCTTCAGTATCTTCCACTACATCTTCACCGTCTTCCTCTTCCTTTCCATACCACTGCAGCAGGAGCTTTATTTCCTCTTCCGTAGCGGTTCCTTCCTGCCATTTTCTGGCCAGTGACCGGATATATTCATCAGGCATTGACAATAAGTTTCAGTGATCAGATATATAGTAAGAGTAAATAAGGTGGGGGTACCCCCTTGCTTTGGGGGAAATTTTTTTTGAGGGCGACAAAATAACAATGGAGCGACAGTTATGCTATCGCTCCATTGTTATTACTAAATTAGTTCAAACAAACATTAAAGCATTTCAACTTGAAAATCAGATTTAATCATAATGATATCTACATTGTAAAATATGTATCCGATTCTCATAAACTTTGTAGACTAACCTATGCTCATCTGTTATTCTGCGAGACATACAGCCTGCGAGGTTTGCTTTTAGTGACTCTGGTTTTCCTATCCCATTCATAGGATCACGAAGTGCTGCCTTAATGAGATCATTTATTTTCTTTACGATCTTTTTGTCCTGAGCTTGCCAATATGTATAATCTTCCCAGGCATTTTTGTCCCAACTTAAATTCATTCTTAGTCGTTTGACAATTCATGTGATTCATATTCATCAGCATCGGCTCTTTTTAAAGCATCAAATAAACGTTCCCTGTTCTTTGTCGATTTCATTAAATGCAATGTTTCCATCATGGCATTATAATCATTTAAAGAAATGACAACAACACTATCTTCACTCTTCCCTCTCGGCACAATTAAAGTCTCATTATTCTGAGTAACATCGTCCAAGTGAGATTTTAATCCTTTACGGAACTCAGAATAAGTTACTACTTGCATAAAACATGTATTTTGAGAAACAAAGGTACAAAATTTTGTACAATAAATTGTACAACTCTCAAGATTCTCTTAGGATTCTTTCAGAGTACCCATAAATACAATGTACCCAGTTTTAATCTTAACGTTTTCAGCGCTTTGGTAAGATGTCCTTCTGCGGTTTTGGGGGAGATATTAAATGCTTCAGCAGTCTGCATGACGGTATATCCCTGCAGCTTGTTATGACGGAAAACCTGTTTGCTTTTTTCCGGCAGCTCTTCAGCCATACTGTCTACCAGTTGTAATAACAGGCGTGAATTAACAATATCTTCTATATTATTATTTGTGGTCTGTTCTTCCTGCCTCATTTCACCCATACGGGCAGCGATGGTCTGTTGCCGGGATATATAGTGGAATACGGCATAGCGGGTAATGGCCAGCAGGTAATTTTTGAGTGAGTCTACCTGTAATTCATGTCTTTTTTCCCAGAGTACAATAAAGGCATCCTGTACTATTTCTTCAACAATCTCTTTAACATGTAAGCGCTTGAGTGTGATGCGGAAAACCAGGTCCCAATACCGGTTATACACTTCGTTGAAAGCGTCAACGGAATCAGCCCTGATCAAGTCCCACAGGTATTTGTCCGTATAAGTGGAAGCCGGATGTATGCGCGCTTTTTTCACGTGAAAAGTATAAAGAATTCAATTGTTTTTCTCACACCCTTTAAGTGTGTAAGCTACAATTAATTAACGAAAATACCAATACTGGTTTCAATTTGGCTATGCCGGTCAAAAATAAAAATCCCGTAAAAACCGCCTCTGACGAAAGCAATTTTTACGGGTATGAATAATATTCGGACAGGTATGTTACCCTACATTCACTGCATTCATCATAGTACATCCCACTACTCCGGCAGTTTCAGTTCTCAGCCGGGTATTACCTAATGATACTGGTTGAAACCCTCTTTCCAGTGCAGCGCTGATCTCTTCCGGGGTGAAGTCTCCTTCAGGGCCTATCAGCAGCAGGCTATCCTGTCCGGGTTGCATGGCTTGCCAGAGGTGTTGCTTTTGTTCCGGTAAACAATGTGCAATGAACAGCTGCCTGGCGGGAGGTTCTTTCACCAGTGTATCGAATGGCGCCGGAGCATGCAGTTCCGGGAGATAATATTGTTGTGATTGCAGCATGGCTGCTACCAGGATACTCTCAAAGCGATCTGCCCGGAATTTCTCTTTTTCTGTGCGCTGGCTAACCAGAGGGATGATCGATTGTATACCTATCTCAGTGGCTTTTTCCAGGAACCATTCTATTCTTGAAGTATTCTTGGTGAAAGATATGGCGATCCTTATAGGAGCGCTCACCGGCGGCATCAGTTCATATTGTTTTATCTGTACTACGCATTTTTTGCGGTTATCGTCACTGATAACGGCAGTGTACCTGCCTCCACGGCCATCTGCCAGCAGTACCTGGTCACCCTGTTCATGCCTGAGCACCTGTATGCAATATTTGGATGTTGGTTCATCCATGGTATAAGAACCAGCATCCGGAGTGAGATCTTTCGCGTAAAACATATCTGCAAATATAGTTGTAGCGGGTCAGTGAGGGTAAATTGCGTAAAGAAAATGCTTTTACCTCCGGCAAAAGCATTTTCCCCGAAAAAATATTACAGGTAGTCCACGCATAGATACTGTATGAATACTCCTACTCAAAGCCTACTATAAAGTATGGATAGTGTATGGACTGCGGTATCACTTTGGCGCCACAGTGCTTTCTAAAAGAAAGTACTATTTTTGATCTGCAGGCTTTAAAATTAGGCGATACTGCTACTCATTTTCAGCCAATTTTCTTTTGTGCGGTTCTGGAAACGGAAGAACAACAATACGGAAGCTGTCAGCAACCCTATCAGCAATCCCCACCAGATACCCTGAATCCCCCAGTTCAGGTAAATACCCAGAAAGTAAGCGCCCGGCAATCCTAATACCCAGTAAGCCAGCAGGGTAATAATAGTGGGCACTTTCACATCTCCCAGTCCGCGGAGTATTCCCAGCCCTACCACCTGTGCACCGTCAAACAACTGGAAGAATGCGGCAATAATAAGCAGACCGGAGGCAATATCTATCACGGCAGGATCAGAGATGTACATCAGTGGCAATACTCTGCACCCCAGCATGAAGATCAGTGCTGTGGCGCCCATCAGGATCAGCACCATATGGTAGCTGGCAATTGCAGAAGAGCGAAGTTCCTTCCATTGCCTGGCGCCGAAATGGTTACCGCTCTTAATACCTGCGGCAGCGGAGATACCGCTTGCCATCATATAGGTAATAGAAGCCAGGTTGATAGCTATCTGGTGGGCCGCCTGTTCCCGGGCGCCTATCCAGCCGGCCATTATGATAGCGCTGCTGAAGGCGCTTATTTCAAACAGGTACTGCAAAGCTACGGGCATACCTATTCCCAGCAGTTTGGCTATAGTACCAGTGGATACCTGTTTGCGCCAGAACTCTGTGAGATATTCCCTGAAACGGGGCGACTTCAGTACATACCAGGTCATGGCAACGGCCATAAGCACCCTGTCTGTCAGCGTACCAATTCCCACGCCGGTAACCCCCATTTTAGGGGCGCCGAAAAGACCGTATACCAGGGTAATACCTACCAGTATATTGATAACATTACCAATGATGCTGATATTCATTGCCTGGCGGGTAAATCCCAACCCTTCAGCAAACTGCTTGAATGTCAGGAATATCATCAATGGGAAAAAGGATAATCCAAGTAATTGCAGGAAAGGCACAGCTCTTACTGTTACCTCTTCCTCCTGTTTCAGCAGGTGCAGGTAATGGCTGCCGGCTACAATTACGGAAGACAGCAACAGGCCCAGCACCAGGTTGATAAGCAGGCTGTGACGCAGCAGGTATCCGCAGATGCCTTTATTACCGCGGCCATGTTCCTGTGCAATAAGCGGGGTCAGTCCATAGGAAATGCCTATGCCCATAACCATCATAATGGAAAACAAACTGTTGCCCAATGCTACGGCGGCCAGGGGAACATCGCCGGTATGGCCAATAATAATGGTGTCAGAGAGGGCTACCAGGGTATGCCCTAATTGGGAAATTACAACGGGATATGCCAACCGGAAGTTATCCTTGTAATAGCTACGGTATTTAGTCCACATAAAACATTATTGTATCATTTTCATCCACGGGGAAATGAAAATCGGTTAAACTAAAAAGGCGCCTCATTTGGAAGGAGGCGCCTTTTTTGAAAACAATTCAAAAATTTAAAAAGGAGCATCTTCAAATCCTTCATCAAAATTCATGTCGTTCATCTTGGAACCTTTCTGGATATAGAGCTTCGCCTCGTCGTTTGGTCCGCCGCCGGATTCATGTCCGCGCATACCTGCAAATGCGTTGCTGCTGCCACCGCCCGGGTTTTCCAGGCTACCATCATCTTCAAAGCGCTGAAACTCCAGTACTGCGCGTAGTTTGATGGTATCCAGCTGACCGTTACGGTGTTTCGCTATACGTACGTGCGTTTCACCTTTATTGGCCTCGCCCATTTCATTGGTGTTGATCTCATAATATTCCGGACGGTAGAGGAACATTACCATGTCAGCATCCTGTTCGATAGCACCGGATTCACGGAGGTCACTCAGCTGTGGCATTTTATTGCCATCTTTTCGTTTTTCCACATCACGGCTCAGCTGGGACAGTGCGAGAATCGGAACGTGCAATTCTTTTGCAAGACCTTTGAGATCTCTGGATATCTTACTGATCTCCTGTTCACGGTTACTGTTCTTTCCATCTGCGCTGCCGCTCATCAGCTGAAGGTAGTCGATGATGATCACACCTACGCCGTGGTTATGTACCAGCCTTCTGGCTTTTGCGCGCAGCTCGAAGATGTTCAGGGCGGGAGTATCGTCAATGAAGATGGGCGCTTTTGCCAGTCGCTCAATACCATGTGTCATGAGCTTCTTCATTTCATATTCTTCCAGTTTACCCCTGGTGATCTTCTCCAGTTTTATTTCTGACTCTGCCGACAAGATACGTTGTACGATCTGGCCGGAGGACATTTCCAATGAGAAAACCGCAGCGCCTTTCGGGAAGCGGGGATGCAGGGCAGCATTCCTGGCCAGGTTCAGTGCAAACGCTGTTTTACCTACCGCGGGACGTGCCGCGATAATGATAAGGTCTGTTGACTGCCAGCCATAGGTTACTTTATCCAGTGACGGGAAACCTGATGGTACACCTGTGATATCGTCTCCGCGGTTACGCAGATCTTCGATACGTTTCATGGTGTTTACCAGTACGCGGTCAATACTGTCGTAGTTTTTGCGAAGGTGGTTATTGGTAACTTCAAAGAGTTTGCTTTCTGCGGAGTCCAGCAGGTCAAATACGTCTGCCGTATCTTCGTAAGATTCGCTTAGAATCTCGCCGGAGATACGGATCAGCTCACGCTGAATAAATTTCTGCAGGATAATACGGGCATGCGCCTCAATATTGGCGGATGAAACCACCATATTGGTAAGACGGGTAATATAATAAGGTCCCCCTACTATCTCCAGTTCACCCATTGAACGGAGTTCTTCTACAACAGTCAGGATATCTACCGGCATGGATTTACCTGCCAGCCGGGTCATTGCGGTGAAGATCTTTTGATGAGCCTCTACATAGAAACATTCCCCCTTCAAAATCTCTACTACTGTGTCAAAAGCGCCTTTCTCAAGCATAATGGCTCCCAATACAGCCTCTTCCATCTCCTTTGCCTGTGGCGGAATCTTGCCGTACATCATGGTAGATACGTCAACGGACGGCTTACGTCGTACGTTACGGTCTTTCTTAAGATTGAGATCCATCTATAGTTGTTCCTGTTAAACTGTTAATCAAAAAGGTTACATGTCATGGCTATCCTTTGCTTTCTTTACAATTTTTTGTACCCACTCAAACGTGTTCCGTTTTATTAAATTGTAAACTTTTTTGGGCCGTAAAAACTAAGGTAACCGCATTTTTCCATTTTCTAAAGATTGTAAAGGCATAATAGTTTATAAGGTGACATGCACAGGTTATGCACCCGCAAATTGTCAGTTATACACTGACTATCGATTCCTTATTCACCAAATCCACAAATAATCCCCATACAAAGGTGCAGATATTCACAAACAATGTTGAAAAAGATTTTCCACATCAGATTCACGATTTTCACATTTCACTATTACGGTTATTGGATAACGGGTAACGTGTATTCTTTGCATTTTATCAGCAAGGGGCGGATATGTACAATCTGTCATCCATTTATGACATATTCTCTGTTCCCTGTATCACTGAGGGGTATAACCCACACTTTTTCGGGCCGCATCTCTCCCTCTTACGCTATAATTACACTAACTTTACGGCACTTATATCAATAAAAATGACTATTTCTTACAATTGGCTGTGTGACTATTTGCCGGTTAAACCCACACCGGAGGAACTATCTGTTATACTGACGCGTATCGGACTGGAGGTAGAGAGCCTGGAAAAATTTGAGGCTATAAGAGGCAGCCTCGAAGGACTGGTAATAGGAGAGGTATTGACTGTAGCCCAGCACCCTAATGCTGACAAGCTGAGACTGACCACCGTAAATACCGGCAACGGAGAGCCCCTGCACATTGTTTGCGGAGCACCTAATGTAGCTGCCGGCCAGAAAGTAGTGATCGCTCCTATAGGCGCCACCATCTATCCTGCCAGCGGAGAACCGCTCACTATGAAGAAAGCCAAGATCCGTGGTGAAGAAAGCCATGGTATGATCTGCGCTGAAGATGAAATAGGCCTGGGCAGCAGCCATGATGGCATCATGGTACTGGACCCGGCACTTACACCCGGTACTCCCGCCAGCGAAGTGTTTAAACCTGCACAGGACTGGGTATACGAAATAGGGCTTACTCCCAACAGAATGGACGCGATGAGCCACCTGGGCGTAGCAAAAGACGTATGCGCTTACCTGAACAATGCAGAAAACACACTGTCTTACAAGGCATTAGCTCCTGAAATATCCTCTCTGCCGGAAGCCGGGGAGAAATACCCTATCAGTATTACAGTAGAGAATACAGAAGCCTGCCCAAGATACAGCGGAGTGACCATTACCGGTGTGAAGATCGCACCTTCTCCCGACTGGCTGAAAAACAAGCTGCTGGCTATAGGCGTAAGACCTATCAACAATATTGTAGATATTACCAACTTCATCCTGCACGAAACAGGGCAACCACTGCACGCTTTCGATGCTGATGCCGTAACCGGCAGAAAGGTGATCGTAAAGAACCTGCCACAGGATACGCCTTTTGTTACCCTGGACGGCAAAGAAAGGAAGCTGGACGCTGCAGACCTGATGATATGCAACGGCAACGGGGAAGGAATGTGCATTGCGGGCGTTTTCGGCGGACTCACATCCGGCGTGACAGACGCTACAAAGAACATCTTCCTGGAAAGCGCCTGCTTTGCGGCAGCCAGCATCCGCCCAACCTCTTTCCGTCATGGCCTCCGTACCGATGCAGCAGCCCGTTTCGAGAAAGGTGTGGACATTTCCGGTACCGTATACGTTCTTCGCAGGGCAGCAGCCATGATCTGCGAGCTGGGCGGCGGAAAGATAGCTTCAGACTTCACCGATATCTACCCTCAGCCTAAAGCGCAGATAGAAGTGACCACTACCTGGTCTTATATTAAAAAACTGAGCGGCAAGGCCTACCCTGCTGAGAAGGTAGTGAACATCCTGAGCAGCCTGGGCTTTACCATTCTGCAGCAAACGGAAGAGCAACTGCAGGTAGCGGTACCTTACAGCAAACCAGATATCAGCATCCCGGCAGATATAGTGGAAGAGATCATGCGTATTGATGGACTGGACAATATAGAGATCCCTTCACAGGTACTGATTACTCCTTCCTCCAACCCTAAACCGGATAAGGAAAAAGTGCGTGAAAAGGCAGCTAACTACCTGGCATCCAACGGGTTTAATGAGATATTCACGAATTCTATCACCAATAGTAAATATTTTACGCCTGAAGTGCTGGCGCGTACGGTAAAAATGATCAACAGTCTCAGTGCGGACCTGGATGTGATGCGCCCTTCCATGCTGGAAACAGGCCTGGAAAGTGTTGCGCACAACATCAACCGCCGCAACGAAGATCTGCTGTTCTTCGAATTCGGCAACACCTATGCTGTTTCTGAAGATGGCAAATTTGGACAGACTGCCCACCTCAGCCTTTACCTGACAGGCCGTAAAATTGCCGAGAACTGGCTGAATAAAGCCCAGCCGGTAGATTTCTACTTCCTGAAAGGATATATTCAGAACCTGCTGCAGCTGCTGGGCATCTCTGGCGCACAATGGACTGAATATGAAGCAGATGGACTACAGAATGGCTGGCAGATCAGCGTGCGTAATAAGCCGGTGGTAGCGCTGGGAGCAGTGAGCAGCCAGAAGCTGAAACAGTTTGATATTAAACAGGCGGTATGGTTTGCAGATATTAACTGGGATAATGTATTGGCATTACTGCAAAAAAGCGATAACTTTTACAAAGAAATTCCAAAATTCCCGGCCGTACGCCGCGACCTTGCGCTGGTGCTGGACAAACAAGTGAAATTCTCTGCTGTAGAAGCAGCTGCTAAAACAGTAAAATCAGCCCTGCTGCAACAACTGAACCTTTTCGACGTTTTTGAAAGTGAAAAACTGGGAGCAAACAAGAAATCCTACGCTGTAAGCTTCACTTTTCAGGACCCACAGAAAACACTGACAGATAAGGAGATAGATGCAGTAATGGACAAATTGAAGAAGGCTTTTGAGGGACAATTGCAGGCTGAGATACGGAAATAATCAATAACCGGTACTGACCGGAGGAGCATAGTTACAGTATAATATGGCGTTGGAGCAATACATACAAAGAATAGATGATAAACTGCACCTGTTGCTGAAAAAGTTACAGCAGGTGCAGGCAGAAAATGTATTGCTGAAAGAGCAATTGCAATCGCAGGACGAGACACTGGCTGCGCAGCAGGAAACGATCGCGGCGCTGGAGAACAAGTTACACCTGGCAAGAATTGCAGGTGCTACACAGGGTCCAGCTACGAACAAAGAGGATGATGAGGAATTTAAAAAGGAAATGCGTAACAAGATCAATGATTATATCAAAGAGATTGACCGCTGCATTGCCTTGTTGAACAGCTAGTTAATTTAAACAAACCAACATGGAACCACTGATCCCCATTAATATTGTAGTGGCCGACAGGTCCTACCGCATTAAGATAAAGCCGGAAGAGGAAGAAGAAGTGAGGCGTACCATGAAGGAAGTGAACGAAAAGATCATTGAATTTAAAACCGCCTACGCCGGCAAGGACCTGCAGGATTATATTGCCATGGTCCTTATCATGTACGCTACCCACCCTGTTACCAGTGGTGGTAAGGTACAGGCCGGTCTGGCGCCGTTCCTTGAGGAAAAGTTACAGCACCTGGAAGCACTGCTGGACAATTCACTCAAATGACCGGAGGGACAATTTCCCGGAAAGATGTAAGGATAAAAGGAAACTGAAAATATTTTAAAAAAGTAGAATAGCAGCTAGTAATGTATTGAAAATTGTATGCTTTATATCAACCGCTATATCAATGCTTTATACACCTGCTAAACACAGGAGCAACCTGTAACCTTCCATACATCTGCATATCCGGACTTTGGCCCGTCGTTTCGCACGTTCTTTTTTGTATTTTCGCGAATCAAGTTCTAACCCTCTACCTTTCCACGGAACGGGATGTGGCCATGAATGCAACATAAATCAAGTTTAAAAATTTTGTAATGGACGTTACTTTAATGACGACAATAGCCGCGATAGTGGCATTGATCATAGGTATTTTACTAGGGAAAGTGATTTTTGCCAAAAACACACAACATAAAATCCAGGAAGCTGAGTTACAGGCCCAGAAAATAGTAACAGAAGCACAGCTCAGTGCTGAGAACCTGAAAAAAGACAGGTTACTGGAAGCAAAAGAGAAATTCCTGCAGTTGAAAAGTGAGCATGAGAAAGAAGTTTTACAGCGTAATCAGAAAATAGCAGACTCAGAGAACCGTATCAAGCAGAAAGAGCAGAGCCTGAACCAGAAAACAGAAAATCTCCAGAAACAGATCCAGGAAAACGAAGCTATCAAGGATAACCTGACCCGTCAGATGGAACTTGTAGCTGTTAAACGTACAGAACTGGAAAAACACCAGGAAGAACATATTCGCCGCCTTGAGAAAGTAGCGGCGCTGACAGCTGAAGAGGCGCGCCACCAGCTGATAGAAAGCCTGAAAGAGGAAGCCCGTTCCCAGGCGCTGGCACATATCCAGGAAATTATCGAGGATGCCAAGCTGAAAGCGAACAAAGAAGCGAAAAAGATCATCATACAGTCCATCCAGCGTACTGCGGCAGAGCAGACCATCGAGAACGCCATCACCGTATTCAACCTGGAGAGTGACGAGATCAAAGGCCAGATCATTGGCCGTGAGGGTCGTAACATCCGCGCTATTGAAGCGGCTACCGGTGTTGACCTGATCGTTGACGATACCCCTGAAGCAATTGTACTTTCCTCTTTTGACCCTCTGCGCCGTGAGATTGCCCGTCTGTCCCTGCAGCGCCTGGTACAGGATGGCCGTATCCACCCTGCCCGTATTGAGGAAGTAGTTGAAAAGACCAAGAAACAACTGGAAGAACAGGTAATGGACATAGGTGAAAGGACTGTGATAGAACTGGGTATCCATGGCCTGCATAAAGAACTGGTTCGCCTGGTAGGTAAAATGCGTTTCCGCTCTTCCTACGGTCAGAACCTGCTGATGCACTCTAAAGAAACCGCTAACCTTTGTGCTGTAATGGCAGCTGAGCTGGGTCTGAACCCCAAACTGGCAAAACGCGCCGGTCTGCTGCATGACATTGGTAAAGTACCTGACGAAGAAACTGAACTGAGCCACGCCCTGCTCGGGGCCAAACTGGCTGAAAAATATGGTGAGCACGCAGCAGTTGTAAACGCGATCGGCGCTCACCACGATGAAATGGAAATGCAATACGTGATCTCCCCTATCGTTCAGGCATGTGACGCCATCAGCGGCGCACGTCCCGGCGCACGCCGTGAGATCATGCAGAGCTACCTGCAGCGTATAAAAGACCTCGAAAACCTGGCACTGGCACACGACGGTGTGGAGAAAGCTTACGCTATCCAGGCAGGACGTGAACTGCGTGTAATCGTTGAAAGTGATAAAGTAACTGACAACGATGCAGACCGTCTCTCTTTCGAGATCGCTAACAAGATACAGACAGAAATGCAGTATCCTGGTCAGATCAAAGTAACCGTTATCCGTGAAAAACGTGCGGTAAATGTAGCCAGGTAAACTGACGTTCATACTACTTAAAGGCGCCTTGTTCAAAATGAGGCGCCTTTTTTAATTTTAAATTTTTACCTTTTTAGCCTAAAAAACCTGGTCTCAATGAAAAAACTCATCCTGCTGGCTACAGGGCTGATCATCTGTAGCACTTTCACGTTTGCACAAAAGGCCCAGTCTCTCTTTAACGGTAAAAATCTCGATGGCTGGAAGATCTACGGTACTGAAAAATGGTATGTTGAAAATGGCACCCTGGTATGTGAAAGTGGTCCCGACAAGGAATATGGCTACCTGGGAACAGATCAGCAGTTCAAGGATTTTGAGCTGACACTGGAATTTAAACAGGAAGCCGATGGGAACAGCGGTGTCTTCTTTCACTCTTCCATAGAAGGTACAAAGATCACCGGCTGGCAGGCGGAAGTTGCGCCTAAAGGACATTCCACCGGCGGCATCTATGAATCCTACGGCCGCGGATGGCTGATAAAGCCTGAAGCAGATAAGGAACAATACCTGAAAGAAGGAGAATGGAATAAGATGAAGGTATGGGTAAAAGGGAATGAGGTAGTTACTTACCTCAACGGGCATGAAATGATCAAGCTTACAGATGAGAAGATAGGCGCCGCCAACGGACAAATAGCGTTGCAGATACATTCCGGCGGAGGCATCAAGGTAAGATGGAAAAATATTCAAATCAAAGCACTCAAATAATGACGCATCCGTTACAACAGCAGATCGACGCTGCCGTTTCCGCTCTCAGGGAATTCGATTTTGACAAAGCCCGCGTAGGTATTGTGCTGGGTACTGGTCTGGGCCAGCTTGTCAATCATATAAAGATCTACAAAAGCATTCCTTATAATGAGATCCCTCATTTTCCGCTGTCAACAGTAGAATCGCACAAAGGGCAGCTGATCTATGGCACGATTGCCAATACACCGGTTATTGCCATGCAGGGACGTTTTCATTATTATGAAGGATATACCATGCAGCAGATCACCTTCCCTATCCGTGTCATGAAAGCACTGGGCATCAGTCATCTGTTGCTGAGCAATGCGGCCGGCGGCATCAATGCTGCCTACAAAAAAGGCAGCATTGTACTGTTGGACGATCATATTAACCTGCAAACAGAAAACCCGCTTCGTGGCCTTAATTCTTCGGTTTTTGGTCCACGGTTTCCGGATATGAGCCGTCCTTACAATCCTGAGCTGGGTAAGCTGCTGCTGGATGCAGCGGGTAACCTGGGGCATCAGTTATTTACCGACGGTGTGTATGCAGCTGTTACAGGGCCTAACCTGGAAACAAGGGCGGAATACCGCTTTCTGCGTACTATCGGAGCTGATATTGTGGGGATGAGCACAGTGCCGGAGGTGATTGTGGCTAATCAGCTGCAGTTACCCTGTGCGGCGGTTTCTGTAATTACAGATGAATGTGATCCGGATAACCTGCATCCAGTGTCTATTGAAGAGATCATAGCGGTGGCGGGAACTGCGGATATTACACTGAGTGATATTTTTGCTACAGTGATAAGCCAGTTGTAAAAACTAAAAAGGCTCAGTAGTAGTTTGTACTATTGAGCCTTTTTAATTTTATTTTTTGTCATCGTCTTCGTCTTTCTCTTCATCATCTTCGTCTTCTTCATCGTCTTCAAATCCGGCATCTTCTTCGTCATATTCCTGGTCTACACCATCGTCATCAATTTCCTCATCGTCTTCGTCGTCATCATCGTCTTCATCATCAAAACCGGCATCTTCATCTTCATCCTCGTCATCGTCCTCATCTTCGTCTCCAGGGCCGGCTGAGGCCTCTATTTCCGGAGTTTCTTCCTCTGTTACCGGTAATTCTTCTTCTATCACAGGCAGTATTTCTTCCTGTATAGCAGCATGTTCGTTCAGTTCGGGCATGCCTTCCTTTTCTACGAGTTCGCCATTTTCAGATACTACCATGCTGAGGTTCTCATCGTCATTACCGCTACCTGCTTCGAGGCCGGTCATGAGTGTAGGCTGTATACCTTCATCATCGAATACTTCTTTCAGCTTAGGCAGGTCTTTGGGCGAGTTTAATCCAAAGTAATCCATAAAAGCTTTTGATGTTGAATATAATAAAGGTTTTCCGGGTAATACTTCACTACGCCCGGAAATAACAATAAGTTCTTTTTCAAGCAGTTTCTGAATGGAGTAATCTGTACTTACCCCGCGGATATGTTCAATTTCCCCTTTGGAAATAGGTTGTTTATAGGCAACAATAGCCAGTGTTTCCAGTGCAGCGGTGGAAAGACGTTTCAGGAATTTCTCCCCGTTCAGCTGTGCAACTGTCTGGTAATATTCTTTTTTGGTGAGGAACTGGAAACCACCGCCGCTTTCCCTTACTTCAAAAGCATAGAATTCAGAGCTGTACTTTTCCCGGATAGCTTCCAGGGCAGTCTCTACCTGCTCCAGTGTAGCCCTGTCTTCCAGGAATGCCAGGGCATTATTTAACAGGTCCATTATTTCCAGCAGAGGCAGAGGTCTGTCTGCTGCAAAAATCAATGATTCTACGTGCGGTATGATCTGTGAAATTTCCATTATCCGGTTTTCAGTAGCAGTATTAATGCCAAACAAAAAAGTCAAAGGCCGAAAATACAGCCTTTGACCTTTATGAAGAAATCAAAATATTCTGATGTTAATTCGATGTGTATAAGTTGCTAAGATCAACCTTCCAGGGCAGCTGCACCGCTCACGATCTCAGTCAGTTCTGTTGTAATTGCGGCCTGACGGGCACGGTTGTAAGAGATCTTGTAGCTACGCAGGAGCTCGTTAGCGTTCTCTGTAGCTTTATCCATTGCTGTCATACGGGCGCCATGTTCAGAAGCATTGGCATCCAGCATAGCTTTGTACAGCTGGGTGTTGAGGATCTTAGGCATCAGCTCTGCGATCAGGGTATTCTTCTCCGGTTCGAAGATGAAGTCTGCGCGGGCTGCTTTGGAATCTGTATTCTCCACTCTTGCTACCGGCAGGAATTGTTCAGTTACAAAACGCTGGGTAGCAGCGTTTTTGAACTCACTATAAATGATATCTACTGCATCATAGGTGCCATTTATAAAACCTTCCATTGCAAAAGCAGCGGCCTGTTTTACATGATCGAAATCAAGATGGGCAAACAGGTGCCAGAATGTATCGTTCAGTTTATAACCGGTTTTGGAGAAATGCTCGTAACCTTTCTTGCCGATAGGCAGGATCTCAACATGGCCTTTGGCAAACTGCTCTTCGTACTTCTCGCGGATCACCTGTTTAGCCAGTTTGATCAGGTTCGAGTTGTAAGCGCCACATAAGCCCCTGTCCGACGTAATAACTACGATCAGTACCTTTTCCACCGGACGCTGAGCGGCCAGTTTCAACTCAATGCTTCCTTCGCTGCTTGATACGATGTTCTGTAACATCTCTTGCAGTTTCAGGGCGTAAGGACGCATCAGCAAGATAGCATCCTGTGCACGACGCAGCTTGGCAGCACTTACCATTTTCATGGCTTTTGTGATCTGCAGGTTGGACTGTGTAGATTTTATTCGGTTGCGAACTTCTTTAAGCTGACCGGACATAATGTTTTATGTATTACTGATTTTTGTATGATAATAAGGCCTTCTGAGCCTTTTGAATTTGGCTGCAAAGGTAAAGAATTTCTTTTTATTAAGGATGGAATTATCAGTTCTGTTTGCTCGCGGGTGGTATCAGTTCCTGCGGATAGGCACAGATGATTCCAGCACCTGCGTGTTCTGCAGCCAGGTCTCTTTTCCGGACCTATCCACATATCCGATCTGTCCGTTCAGCCTGACCATCCCTTTACCGTCTTTGTATACAAACGACTGGTCATATTTCTGAGGGATAACCACCTGGTTGTTCCTGTCAATGAACCCATATTTGCCTCCGGAGGCGGCAGCTGCCAGTCCTTCGTTAAAATTACCGGCCCAGTCGTACACGATAGGTATGACCAATTCTCCCTTTGTATTGATAAATCCGTATTTTTTATCCTGCCGTACCCAGGCCAGCCCTTCTATGAACGCGCCCACTTTCTCATAGGGCGTCATCAGCACTTTACCTTTTACCAGGTCTACCCTGCCGCATTTTCCGTCAAGATATACTACTGTATTATCATTTGCTACCAGCCCGACGTTATCATAGACAGGTTTCAGCACCATTTTCCCTTTAGCATTCACCAGGCCGTATTGTCCGTTCAGCACTACCAGGGTATATCCTTCCTTGTTGTCCCGCAGGTCTTCATACATGGGTTTGATGATCTCTTTTCCTGTACTGTCCAGCAGGCCTTTCTTTCCTTTCAGCAGTGTCAGCAACAACGGCTGATGATCGTAGGTCCCTTTTCTGATCCATACTGAATCATACTTCAGGGACGACTTCTTCCCGTTGGCGAATACAAAACCGAATCTGCCTTTCTGTCTGACAGGCGCTGCACCATACCTGAAATCGCCGGCCGAGTCGTAAACAGGGGCAATAACCTCCTGACCGGCAGCATTACTGAAACCGTATTTTCCGTCCCTGGAAATCTTTACCAGGTTATCACTTGTCTGAGCTTTGCCTGCAAATGCAGGGAACAGCAGGCATAGGAAGAGATGATACTTTTTCATAGGTAGCAATTGTGCTACCAAAAATAACAAAAAATCAGGCATTTAGATATGGCAGAACCTTACAATTCTATCTTCGTGCCTAATACTTTCAGAAAAGCGGCTATCCATTGAGGGTGGGCCGGCCAGGCGGGAGCGGTTACCAGGTTACCGTCTGTCACGGCTTCGTATACATTTACCGCTTCATAATGCCCTCCTGCCAGGGATACTTCCGGCCCGACGGCAGGATAAGCCGTTAGTCTTTTACCGCGCACCACATCTGCAGCTGTCAGTACCTGGATGCCATGACAAACAGCTGCTATGGGCTTACCTGTTGCAGCAAAATGTTTTACGATCTCTATCACTTTACCATTCAGTCTCAGGTATTCCGGGGCTCTTCCTCCTACAATAACAAGTGCATCATACGTGTTAGCCTGTACGTCGGAAAAAGATGCGTTCAGTACAAAGTAGTGCCCGCGTTTTTCACTGTAGGTCTGGTCTCCTTCAAAATCATGAATAGCTGTAATGATCTTATCTCCTGCGTTCTTATCAGGGCAAACTGCGTGGACGGTATGACCTATCATCTGCAGCATCTGGAAAGGAACCATTGTCTCATAATCTTCTGCGTAATCTCCTGTGAGGAAGAGTATTTTTTGCTGTGCCATATGGGATTAATTTTTTTAGGGTGATAGTGTAAGTTAGTGAATTTGAAAGCAAATTTGGAAGAAGAATCTGTAAACTGTAACTTTACACTATACACCCCGGAATGTTATGAAAAAATTCGAGAATGATACGAAACCTAAAAAACAAAGGATTAAAACTATTCTGGGAGAAGAACGATTGCAGCAGACTCCCAACAGAATGGGCCAGCAAAATAGGACACATGTTAGCAGTGCTTGATCTGGCTGATGTTGTTCCTCAGGATTTCGCTGCATTCATTGGTTGGAAAATTCATCCATTGAAAGGAAACCTGAAAGGGTTCTGGAGTTTAACTGTTTCAGGCAACTGGAGAATAATCTTCAGGTTTGAAGACGGTGACGCTTACGATGTAGATTTTGTAGATTATCATTAAGTATTACTTTGAAAATTGAAGCATATGAATCGCAAAATGCCCTATCCGCACCCAGGTCTTGTATTAAGGGATAACGTGATCAACGAATATGGATTAACTGTTACTGAAGCAGCCGCTATGTTGAAAGTCACGCGCCCTGCGTTATCCAACGTACTTAATGGCCGTGCAGATATTTCACCGGAAATGAGCCTTAGAATAAGTAAAGTCTTTGGTGGCACGGCCGAGATATGGATGAATATGCAGGTTGCTTATGACCTGGAACAATTGCGCCCTAAAATTGAAAAACTAAATCTTAAAGCATATAGTGCGCAGATATAAAACGTTTCATCCTGAAATGGCATTAAAACAGCAACGCTTTCACGTGCGTGAAAGCGTTGCTGTTTTAAATAAATCAATATCCTTTATTCTGCGGGAACTCATTACTTGTCCTGTCTATCTGGTCTTGCGGAATAGGCCTTAGTGTATGTTTCTCTTCAATATTAGGCCCTCCCTGCGGGTTATGTAATCTTACACGTTCAAGGAGTTTGTGTGTGCGTACCAGGTCAAACCATCGCATCTGCTCTCCTACCAGTTCGCGTCCGCGTTCATCCAGGATGAAATCGATGTTTAACTGGTCTTCTGTGATCTTCATAGCGTCTTTATGTGCAGTTGTTTCTCCTTCTGTAGCACCTACTCTGGCAGCACGTGTACGCAGCGTGTTGATATAGCTGACAGCAGTAGCTTTATCACCTTTATACATCAATGCTTCTGCAGCAATCAGGTAGTCTTCCGCCAGGCGGTAAGCAATGAACGGACGTACACCGGAAGCCTGGTTATCTGGACGCAGGGCGTCTGCAAATTTGTTGAGGGAAGGATACAATCTTTCTGTGTAGTTACGCGGAGGTACCATGAGGTAGGTCTTGCTTTTGATCACCGCATCTGATACATCATATCCCGGCATATACACAATAGTATCGCCAACAGGGATCTTGCCTGCAGGGTCATTGGCATACCAGGTGGTAGTAAAGAATTTATCATAGCGGGTGTCATGTACTCTTTCCTTATAGAGCGTATCCAGCAGGAAGCGTGTAGGGCGGAAGCGTTTCCAAGGCGTACCATTAGCCAGATCACGTTTCATACCCAGTATGTCATACTGCATGAGGAAGAAACGGCAGGCATTATTATCTGTTGAGTTGTACAGCGCATCAGTAGTATACTGCACAGCAAAGATGGTTTCCTGGTTATTTTCTTTACCCTGTGCCCATACCTGTCCAACATCAGGCAATAACTGAAAGCCATAAGCAGAGATCAGCTTTGAAGCATAAGTCGCGGCACTATCATAATCTGATGCACCGGCAACCTCAGAAGTAGCGCGGGTCAGGTACACTCTTGCCAGCAGATGCTCTGCTGCAGGTTTGGTGGCACGTCCCCATTCCGTTTGTGTAACAGGTAATACCTGCACCGCATAATTCAGATCTGCAATGATAGAATTATAGATATCTGCAACAGGGTCACGATGTGCTTCTGTAAGGATCTCTTTATTTTCCTGCAGTCTTAATGGAACAGGGCCAAACAACTGCAACAGGATAAAATAATAATTAGCCCTGCAGAAACGCGCCTGTGCTATGCCAGAACGCTTTACCGCACTATCCAGCTCGGGTACCAGATCAGCCCTTTCCTGTACAGCGTTACAGGTGTTGATGGTCTGGTAGAAATTATTCCATATATCCCTCAGATGGATATAACGGGCATCCAGCTGGGAAGTGTATTGATTCGCGAATTTAAAGTCGCCATCCGAACCATTGGTATAAGTATCAGTACCAAATACTGTCACTGTCATACCACGTTCTGTACTGTAAAAACTGCGTAATGCTGAATAGCTGCCATTCACGGCGGTCTGAAAACCGGCAGGAGTGTTATAGAAGTCGTCTGTTACCGAAGATACTACTTCTTCATCCAGCATTTTATTACAACCTGCAACCACGCATAAACAAAGGCACAGGCCCCACAATATATTTTTCATGATCGTTCTTTTTTGATAATTAGAAAGTAGCATTTACACCAAACTGCAGCATCCATGTAGCAGGAGCATCAACACCGATGGTATTTACATCTTCAGGATCTATCCCTTTATATTTCTGCCGGTAGGGCGCAAGGATCAGCGGTTGCTTCACATCTACAGAGAACCGTAAAGCCTGCATCTGCCAGCGTTTCATTATACGGTCAGGCATGGAATAGCCTAAAGTGATATTTCGGATCTTGAAGAAGGAACCATCAAAATAACTCAGTGTATTATAGTTATTGGGGCGTTCCTGGTTAGCATTTGGACGGGGGAAATCGTTCGTATGATTATCCGGCGTCCAGTAGCTGACATCCAGGTTGTTATAACGGCCATACAGGGTATTATAAGTAGAATAGAAATCGCTCTTTACTTTACTACCCATACGTGCAAAAGCCACCACAGCCAAGTCCAGACCTTTGAAAGCAAAACGCTGCGTCATACCTCCGGACCATTTAGGCTGCGGAGTACCCAGTATCACGCGGTCTTTATCGTTCAGCAGCTTGTCTCCATTCACATCGGCCAGCTGTATCTCTCCCTGATGTTGTTTATATACCTGAGCAGCAGTTTCATCCTGCCAGATACCTACTTTCTTATAATCATAGTATACATAAGTAGGCTGACCTACAAACCAGCCATTACCTACATCCTGAGTTTTTCCTTCTCCCAGGGCAAGGATCTTTTCCCGGTTCAGGAACATGTTCACATCCATTGACCAGCGGAACCCGCTCTTCGTTTCAATGTTAACTGTAGACAAGCCGACTTCAAGCCCCTTGTTCTGTGTGGTACCCGTGTTTTCCAGCACATAATCCACACCATTGCTATATGGCAGGAAGCGCTGTAACAGCAGATCTGTGGTTTTCTGTTTATAGAGATCTATGGTACCGGAGATCCTGCCTTTCAGGAAACTGAAGTCCAGGCCAATGTTGGTAGAAGCGGTCGTTTCCCAGGTCAGATCGGGGTTACGCAGTAAAGTAGGCTGGAAACCAGTAACGCCTTTATTACCGAATGAATAAGGATAACGCCCCAGCGATCCCTGTGTGGCATATGGAGGAATACCGGTGTTACCGATACGGCCATAACTACCACGCAGTTTCAGGAGCTCTACTCCGCCGGCGCCTTTCATAAATTCTTCGCTGGTGATATTCCAACCTACAGCCACTGAAGGGAAATATCCCCATTTATGTCCTGATGCAAAGCGGGAAGAACCGTCTGCACGTAATGTGAGTGTGAGCAGATAGCGGTCATCATATCCGTAGTTGACGCGTCCCATATAGGAAAGGATAGTCCAGGTACCCAACTGGCTTCCAATTCCTGTTACGTTTGCCGCCTGGCCAAGGTTATAATATTCCTGCCATTCTACCGGTATACCTCTTACTGCCGCAGTGGAAGTATCTTCCCGCTGACGTTGCACACTATAAAGACCGGTGAAGTTGACATTATGTTTCCTGTTGAAGGTCTTATTGTAAGTAAGCAGGTGCTCAACTGTATATGCCCATACAAACTGTCCTTCCTTGCGGGCAGTGGCATCGCCACCACCTATCAGCAGGTCTGTGTTTTTCTTTCCCTGGAAAAGGCCATAGTTATTCTGCATAACGTCTGTACCCAGGTTCAACCTGTATTTTAGTCCGTCGAGGATAGTTACCTCTCCATACAGGCTATTAAAGAAACGCAGGTGGCTCAGTCTTTCGACACGATTCCCATCTACATAATCCAATAGCGGATTAGGTTGCTGGTTATCGCCTGTAGGGTAGGTGATCAGTTTACCATTATCATCGTAGGGAGCAGCGATAGGCAGCATTTTCAGTGAGGCGGTCATCCCGTTATAGGTGCCTCCTTTACGCATGCTGTAGGTAGCCAGTGTGGATGCTCCTACCTGTATACGTTTGCCAATTTTCTGATCAATACTGACATGCAGGTTATAACGTTCGTAGCTCTGTAGTTTTAATACCCCCTGATCTTTGAAGTAACCGCCGGTTACAGCGTATTTAGTATTTTCTGTTCCCCCGCTTACCCCGAGTGAATGGCGGGTTTGCCATCCCTGGTCCAGCATTAGTTTCTGCCAGTCAGTGTTTATCCCTTTTTTAATATTAGCCAGTTCGGTGGCATTGAAGATCTTAGCGTCTGAGGCTTCCGGGTTATTATCATCATACAATCCGGACGCCCTGTTGGCTTCCCTTTTCATGGCCAGGTACTGGTCGCTGTCCATCATATCTGTACGGCCCAGTGTGTTTACAAATCCGTACATGCCGTTGTAGGTTACTTCCGGCGGGCCCATTTTTCCTTTGCGGGTGGTGACCAGCACTACGCCGTTAGCTCCGCGGGAGCCATAGATGGCGGTGGCGGAGGCATCTTTTAAGACATCCATGGAGGAGATGTCCTGTGGGTTAATATCGTTGAGGGTACCTGCAAAAGGTATTCCATCCACAACATACAACGGATCGTTGCCGGCGGATAAGGAGCGGGTACCTCTCACTCTCACCCTGGGCTCATCGCCCGGCTTATTACTGTTGTTCAGAACATCAATACCGGGAGTACGTCCCTGCAGCGCCTGCTGGGCATTGGTAACCGGCACTTCCATAATGGACTTGCTGCTGATGGAAGAAATGGAACCGGTCACATCTTTTTTCTTCTGCTGACCGTATCCTACTACTACGACCTCATCCAGTTTTTTCTGGTCGTCAGATAGCTGAACATCAACGGTGGTCCGGTTGTTAACAGGAATTTCCTTTGGCAGGTAGCCGATGAACGAGATTACCAGGATGGCATCGCCCGGTACTTTCAGCTTGTAGGTACCGGTGGCATCAGAAACTGTTCCTATTTTCTTTCCTTTGACCGATACTGTGGCTCCTATAATAGGTGTGCCATCAGGGGCCTTGATCCCTCCGGTAACAGTGAAGGTTTGTTGTGCGAGGAGGGCTCCACTCCAGCACAGGAGACAGAATAAGGTCGTCACCACTTTCAATAACGTGTAGTTCATACGTAGAATTTTAAAAAAAGTAACAGAATGCATCGCCCTGAAGGATCCGGGTTTTGGTTGTTTTTCCAGGTTTTCCTAACGTGTTTTCAGGGGACGGGGTAGTACAAGTTAAGCAGATTAGTTATAAATTGCAAACGATTGCATAAAATCAACATGAAAAAAAACCGTTCATCACATTTAACCATGCAATCGGTTGTAGAAGTTCTTATCATTAATTACTTTTAAGAGTACTTTTGGTCTATGGTTATGAAAAACACGTTATTAGTATGCAGTGCCATACTTATGAGCAGCTTTGCTCTGGGGCAACAAAAAAAGGTGCAGTGGCAAACACTTTTTAACGGCAAAAATCTAAACGGTTGGAAACAGGTCAACGGAACAGCCATTTATGAGGCAAAAGACGGAGTAATTACAGGTACCTCCGTAACCGGCAGTCCTAATTCTTTCCTTGCCACCGAAAAAGACTATGGTGATTTCATCCTTGAACTTGAGCTGAAGCTGGATGCAGCGATGAACTACGGGATACAGTTCCGCAGTGAAAGCAAGCCTGACTATAATAATGGGCGGGTGCATGGCTACCAGATGGAAGTGGACCCGAGTGACCGCGCCTGGAGCGGGGGCATTTATGATGAGGCCCGCCGTGGATGGTTGTATCCGCTGGAGCTTAACCCCGCAGCGAAAACTGCTTTTAAAAAGGAAGGATGGAATAAATATCGTATTGAGTGCCGTGGCGCTGAGATCCGTACATGGGTAAACGGCGTGCCTGCAGCACACCTGATAGATAATATGACCCTGAAAGGGTTCATTGCCTTGCAGGTACATGCTATTTATAAAGCGGACGATAAGGGTAAACAGATACACTGGCGTAATATCAGGATCATAGAAAATCCTGCACCTTCCCAGTATACTCCATATGATAACATTTACGTTGTTAATGAGTTGCCAAATGATATTTCTGCACAAGAAAAGAAGAATGGCTTCTCATTGTTATGGGACGGTAAGACAAGCAACGGATGGCGTCGTGTAAACCAGGATAAGTTCCCTGATAAAGGATGGGGTATTGAGAATGGCGAGCTTACCATTCATCAGTCAAACGGTGATGAAATGGGTTCCGGCGGCGACATTGTTACCACTAAAGAATATGGCGCTTTTGAACTGGAGTTTGATTTCAAACTGACAGAAGGAGCCAACAGTGGTGTTAAATATTTTGTAAAAGAAGACTACGATACGAAAGGGAAGTCGGCCATAGGGCTGGAATACCAGGTATTGGACGACGAACGTCATCCTGATGCCAAACTGGGCCGTGATGGTAACAGAACACTGTCATCCCTGTACGACCTGATCACCCGTAAGGATAACAAACAGGCTATCAAGAAGATAGGTGAATGGAACCATGGCAGGGTTGTCGTATATCCGAATAATCATGTTGAGCATTGGCTTAACGGGTTTAAAATGCTGGAGTACGAAAGGGGTTCCAAGGAATTTAAGGACCTGGTGGCTATCAGTAAATATAAAAATTGGAATAACTTTGGCCAGTGGCCCGAAGGACATATTCTGTTACAGGATCATGGGAATACTGTATCATTTCGTAGCATAAAAATCAAAAATTTAAATTAGGTTAACAAGTTTACTTTGTTAATTGAAGTAATTTTGCATCCGGTCTGCCTTGGCTCGCTGAAGCAGATGAGTTGATAAATTTTGAAAAAATGCGGTATCCGCATCATTATCAACCAATTAAAGAGTTTTCATTGTTCACTGTTCTATATAAAACATTCCGATTCTTCGGAGTGTTTTTTTTTATATTTAATGTTTGTCAGCTTTATACAGGGATGGTTTGAGAGTGATTTAGCTTTACATAGTATATCAATCTGAGTTTTTATCATTAATCTGATCAACATAATCTAATCATGTTCAAAAAAACCCACTATTTTTTGCTGGCAGTCATACTGCTGGCAGCGGCCTGTACACAGCAAGGCAAACAGGCCGGAAAGAATGACGCGGATTCCCTGCATTCCCTGGTTCAGCGCTATTATGATGACAAGATGAAGTTGTTCCCACTGGAAGCAACCGTGAACGGAGAACATGAGCTGGACGGAGAGCTACAGATAGATATCAGCGAAAATTTCAGGGCCCGGCTGGACAGTCATCTTACCAGGTATCAGGCTGCGTTACAGGGAATTGATACATCTTCCCTGGATGCTAACGACCTGATCAGCTATTCCATGCTTTCAAGAGAGCTTGCCATCGCAAAAGAAGGCCTCCGCTTTCCTGACCATCTGATGCCTATCCAGCAGTTCTGGGGTCTTACGCTCACATTGCCTCAATATGGTTCCGGTACGGGAGCTCAGCCATTTAAAAACAAGGCTGATTATGAAAAGTTCATGAAAAGGATGAAAAGCTTTGCTGAGTGGAGTGATACAGCCATTGCCAACATGAAAAGGGGTATTGCGACAGGCTATGTACTGCCAAAAGCACTGGTACTGAAGGTCATTCCCCAGTTGGCAGATCTTTCTCAAAAAGACACGGGGAATATATTCTACGCCCCACTAAAAACATTGCCACAGGAGCTGGACAGTGCAGCTAAAAAAGCACTCAGCACAGAATACGCAGCTACTATTGAGCAGTACGTACTCTCTTCTTACAGCAAACTGCATGATTTCTTTAAAAATGAATACCTGGCAAAAGCCCGTACTACAAGCGGCTACAGCAGCTTGCCTAACGGTAAGGAATGGTATTCCTACCTGATCAGGTACTGGACCACCACCAACCTGACGCCTGATGAGATCTTTGCTACCGGCGAAAAAGAAGTGGCGCGTATCCGTATGGAAATGGAAACCGTGAAAGCCAATGTTGGTTTCAAAGGAGACCTGCCTGCTTTCTTTGAGTTCATCCGGACAGACAAGCAGTTCAGGATATTCAGTACACCGGTGCAGGTACTGGACTCTTTCAGAGCTATAGAGCAAAAGATAATGCCGGCGGTGAGGCAGCTGTATGGCCATCTGCCGAAAACAAAATTCGAGGTAAGGCAAACTGAGGCATTCCGTGCGGCGTCTGCCAGCGCTGAATATATGCAGGGTAGTGCTGATGGTACCCGTCCCGGCATCTTCTACGTACCTATCCTGGATGCGCGTACTTTTAATTATACCGGTATGGAATGTCTTTTCCTTCATGAAGCCATCCCGGGCCATCACTTCCAGATCTCTATCCAGCAGGAGAATGATTCCCTGCCTAAATTCCGCCGCTTTACGTGGGTAGGCTCTTATGGGGAAGGTTACGCTCTCTACTGTGAGAGCCTGGGTAAAGACCTGGGATTGTACACCAACCCTTACAGTTACTTCGGGCACCTGTCTGATGAGATCCACCGCGCTATCCGCCTGGTGGTGGATGTTGGTATGCACTATAAAGGGTGGACCCGTGAACAGGCCATTAAATATATGATGGATAACGAGCCCCTCAGTGAAGCTGAAGCTGTGGCTGAAATTGAGCGTTATATGGCTATTCCGGGCCAGGCGCTTTCCTATAAGATAGGCGAGCTGAAGATACGGGAGTTACGGGCCAGATACAGTCAGCAGAAAGGTAGTAGCTTCAGTATCAAAGACTTTCATGATGAACTGCTGAAAGACGGCTGTGTTCCTCTGAGTGTGTTAGAAGAGAAAATGGCCAGAAGATTTAAATAGCTTTTTTTAAAATAGATTAGGCCCACAGCCACCAATATATTATTCATTTATTCTATCTGAATAATAAGTGTAAAATGGTGCACTGTGGGCCATTTTTATGGTTTTCAGTTTCAAATTATTAACAGAAAAATATACGCCCGCTTTGGGAAAAGATACTTAAATTTATAGTGGGAATATTTTTAGATATCAGGGATAACCATCAAGGTCTTAGGGTAGTTACCACATTCATACTGCTATACAATTTTACAACACTAAGGACTCAGCAACGGCCTTTGACCATTCTTATTGTTTTTTGGCTTTTATAAACTCCATGCAAAATATTTTTTAACTCTTTAAGCTGCCAGTATTATGTTTGACATGACCCTTAATTACTGCCTCGCATTTCCTTCAGTTACGAAGGAAGAAAAGTGGGATGAAGATCTTCGCTTTTTTGTCGGAGAGAAACTGTTTTGCATGATATGCAAGAACCCACCTCACCAGGTGTCACTGAAATGCCGCCTTGAGGACTTTCATCGCCTTATTTCACAACCAGGCATTGTTCCTGCTCCTTACCTGGCCCGTTATCATTGGGTGCAGATCAAGCAGCTGGATACCTTACCAATACCCGAGCTGCAGTCACTGTTACAAAATGCATATGATCTTGTAGTTAATACACTGCCTCCGGAAGAACAGGAACATATTCTGAAAGAAAGAGTGAAGTAGCGATCATGGCTTATGCCTGATACTGTATACCCGGAAGTTCTGCGTATAGCGCCTGGCAGCGTTTATCCGAACTAAAATTATAATGGCTCCCGGAGGGAGTCATTTTTTATTTCCAGAGTGTATAGATAATATCGTAGATACCAAAGAGGATAAGAGTACAGGCAAAGAGCTTCTCCAATACAGGTGATTTCATTTTTACCGCTGTCTTTGCACCCAGGTAGGAAGATGGAATAGCTGTCAATGCCAGCAGGAATGCTATCAGCCAGTCTATATGCCCCAGCCACCAATGCGCCAATGCGCCGGGCACTGAAAGTAATGCAGAGAGTACAATAGAACATGCTAACGCCTGTTTGATAGGCATCTTCAAACGCTTGATAAAGAATGAACTGAACAAAATACCACCGGCATTAGCCAGTAGTCCTGACAACAAACCTATACCAAGTGAAGCCATGATCAGCAAACCGTTATTATCTACAGCTTCTACCGTATGTTCTGCTATATCATGCTTTTTCTTTATGAAAGAGTATAAGAGCGAAATGCCAATAGTAACAATAAACAATGCGGTAAATATCATCAGCGTTTCTCCTTTCAGATAGCTGCTTACATAAGCACCCAGGATAGTAGCTGGTATACCTGCCAGTGCGCCCGTCATGATGACCCGCCTGTTAAACAGTTTTTCCCTGCTATATACTGTTGTGGCAGAAAGGGTACTGGTTATAGCTGCAGGTAAGGGAGAAGCTAACGCATAAAATGGGTTAATGCCGGCAAATATCTGTAAGGCTGGTGTGCTGATTGCACTTCCGCCCTTTCCCAGCAAGCCGGAAAGATAGCCAACGATAAGGCCTATAAACAATATGGCCAGGTAATCAGTTTGTTGTAGTAATGTGAGCATAAATACTTCCTTCAGCAAATAGATAACAATGTCAGAGGTGAGCTGGCATGTCAGATCGGTCGGTTTAATTACAGGTATCCTTTGTTGTTACATCGATGTTCTTACGGAGGACAGTTCAAAAGTACAGCGTTGCAGAATCCCGGCAAAAATTAGGCTGGGCTTGTGTTATTACTAAAAGTTATGGCTGATAACCATATGTTATAGTTAAAGCAGTGCAGGGTTACAGGGCAATAAGCCTACAAAGTCTAGTAAATCTATGCTATCGATTATTTCAGTTAAGAGAAGTAATATGAGGGTTATTTATCCAGTAAAAAAGCGTTTGCCTTTATCAGGCAAACGCTTTTTTATGAAGCCAACTCAAAGTTATTTACTGCTGGGATTTTAATACATTGTCATTCACTTTCCTGTTCTTCAGGATATTAACATAGCGTAAAGCCAGGCGGTTACCATAGTTCTCGTATGATTTCTGTGCCCATTGTATGGCAAGGTCCAGATCGCCGTTTATTTCACAGATAATGGCCATATTATAGCAGGCCCTTCCTGCTATTTTGCTGCTGGAAGAAGTAGTTTCTTTCTTCCACAATTCTGCTGCCCCATTCCAGTTGCCGGTCTGGGCTTTACGTTTTCCTATTTTAAAATTGTCAGTTCCTTTGACATAGTAATCTCTTGTAACCCTGATCCAATAGGGTATCAATCTGTGCGCATATTCCTCTCCTGCCCTGCTGCTTACATCCTTCAACGCTTCCTTCCTGTTAATGATAGCCCCGGCAGCAGCTACAGGATTTATACCTTTTCCTGAAAGCGTGAGCTCTCTTGTTAAAGGATATTCATCCAGCAGCACCCTATTTGCCGGATCATAGATCCTCCAGCCAGTCTTAATAATGGTGAGCATATTGGCATGATGTTCAATCCCCGGAACATTGCCCAGCGGTGTTTTCAAGGAAACCGGCACTGCAGCATAACTTATCTTTGAGTCTGTATCAAAGAGCTCCAGCACAAAAAGTGCGTCCATCTTTTTCTCCCGGCATATCTTATCCACAATATCCCAGGATAATGGTGCGGAGAACTGTCCCGGTACATTTGATTTCAGATCAATACTGTTCAACGCTGCAACATTCGTAAACCTGTTGCTTTTCACCAGCTCATTTGCCAGTCCATTAATGCTTTCACGGGAAGCCAGGATATCAAGACTGTCTCCTTCAACAGATAACACCTTATCCACTATGTCAAGTGCCCTATTCTTATCAGACGGGATACTTCTGTTAATAATGCCTACATTCTTAATGTCTGAAGGTATTGTTACAGGCGCTGGTTGTAAGACGCTTATATACACCAGGTTTGTTGAACTACAGGAAGATAACGCGTATGCGATCAGGATTACTGAAAATAGTTTTTTCATAGATAGGTGATTTGCCCCGTATTAGTTTTCTATTTATTGTCCACGAAAATGCTGACAGTATTTTCAGGAAAGATAGTAAAATATATTATTATACATAAATATTTAACAACAGGGGGAAAACGGTGCAAAAAAAAAGCTTTTGCCATAGGCAAAAGCTTTTTTGAGACAGCTAAAACTTTAAAATCGTTATTTATTTCATCATTGCATTCCATATCACTTCATACACATCTGTTGCCTGTAACTGCTTCGCTGTGCCGGAGTTTCCAGATATCAGTACCGGGTGATATTCTGTTCTTTCAGAAATTCTCCCGTGCGATCCTTTTATCAGCGTTGCATCCAGTGGTATGACATTCATCAGGTACCGGAAGCCCAGTTTCTTCTTTAACAGTTTAAATCCTGCTTTCAGCTTGATAAGCGGGTCTGCCGGGTTCATGAACATTTCGACAGGGTCATACCCAGGTTTGCGGTGTATGTCCACTAAACGTGCAAAATCGGGCGCTTTGGCATCATCCAGCCAGTAATAGTAAGTGAACCAGCTATTGGCGTCTGCCACCAGCACTAATTCTCCGCTACGGGCATGATGCAGATGATGTTGCCGTTTACCTTCCCGGTCAAGTACCAGCTGTACGCCAGGGGTATTCTCGGCTATACTGCGTACTTTTTTATAACAGGAAGGATCATTGACATATATGTGCGCTACCTGGTGATCTGCGACAACAAATGCTTTTGAAGCGCCTGCATCCAGCAGCTCCAGTCCACGTTCTTCCCTGATCTGCAACAAACCTTCTTCTCTGAACCTGCGGTTCAGATGGATGGGATTATTCACATCAGTAATACCGTATTCAGAGAGAATGATGACCTCGCAACCTTTCTTTTCATAATGCTCTACCAGCTGTTTACATACCGTATCTACTTCTCCCAGCTCTTTACTGATACGGGGAATATCCTGTCCGAATTTCTGCAGGCAGTAGTCGAGGTGAGGAAGGTAAATAAGTGTCAGCGTAGGATCATAAAGGTTATCTGTGATCATGGACGCGTCTGCTATCCACTGTGTAGATCTTATATTGGCAGTAGGCCCCCAGAAGTTGAAGAGGGGGAATGTACCCAGTTCCTTTTGCAGATGGTCTCTGAGCGAAGCAGGATGTGAATAACAATCCGGCATCTTTCTGCCGTCGGAGAGATAATTTGGACGGGGAGTAACGGAATAGTCGGCGGTAGAGTACATATTATACCACCAGAACATTTTGGAACAGGTGAAGGACGGGTCCAGTTTCTTCGCCTTTTCCCATATTTTGGGAGATTCTACCAGTTTGTTGGATTGTTTCCAGAACTTCACTTCCGCATCCTGCCTGTCATACCAGCCGTTGCCTACTATTCCATGTTCTGCGGGCCATTTCCCTGTTACGTAAGTGCTTTGTACAGCTGTGGTAACTGCGGGCACCATTGGTGTAATGGTTGATAAATGATGCCGCTTTACATAATCCTGCAAAAAGGGTGTATGCTCCCCTATAAGGGAGGAAGAAAGCCCAACTACGTCAATAACTACTGTCTTTTTCATGATAACTCACCGTTAGAAAAAATCCAGGATAAAGCTATACTTCCTGTTTCATAAATCCAACTGTTGCAATACCCAGCTCAACTCACGGGATATTGACTGGTCTATCGGCGCCTTTAGTTCGGCAGGCAATACATCCCATGTATAGGTCTCTACTTCAAGATGTTGTGTAAAGGCCTGCCGGTGTTGTAAACGTAAAACCTCTTTAATGTCTGACTGAGTAGAAGAGAGTACTCCGTAGCTGTCTACAAATACCGGCACGTGAAAATGAGAACGCCATTCTTCTACTGTAGGATTATCTGCATCTTCCAGTGCCTGCGGCAGATCGGGATAATGTACGAAGCTGCCTGCTTTGCGGGCAATGACCTGGTGCAGGTAGGTAGGCTCATTAAACTCCCTGAAGGCATTGATCAATGGAGCTCTTTCAGCGGGAGCAGCTGGCAGCAGGGCTTTTAATGCGGCGCTGATCTGCAGCTTGCCTATTTTCAGGTTATGTTCTTCAAGACGTCTTAATACTGCTGCGGGAGATTCATATACCAGTGCAAAATGACACACGTCATAACACAGACGGATATGTGTTTTAACGTTCTCGGCTGCGGCTTCTTCACTCAGTCCAAATTTATCCTGCAGGTGCGGAGTAGCTAATGGTAACAGGTATCCCAGGTACCAGTCGAGGAATTCCTGTGTGTTCTCCATCATACCGTCCGGTTCCGGCTCTATATCCAGGTGCATGAGCGGCCCTCCACTGCGATGAATGCTGACCAGCTGTTCCAGTACTGTGAGCAACCGGAGGGTAGCTGTTTCCATTACCGCCTGTCTTTCTGATTCACAACGTACATGCCATAGCTTATAGGATAAGGGAGAGGTGGATATGCCTCCTTCCATGCCTTCCGGCAGTAATGCTGCCAGGATACGGAAAAGCCGGATGGTATATGCTACTCTTTCTGCGGTTGTCCAGTCGGGTGTATGTACGTGATCTTTTACTACTGTATGATGGAAGCCTCCGTAAGGGAAGCCGTTCATGGTAAACACGTAGCAATTTTTTTCTTTCAGCCACTGCCTGAATTCATTCAAAGCAGTTTCCTTGCTTAATTCCAGGCTCGCGGTATCAGATAAGCGTAAGCCGATGCCAAACGGTTTGTCTGGCGATACCTGCGCTTTTACCGAGGGGATATATTGCTGCAACTGTTTGAAATGAGCGTTCCAGCTTTCTCCCGGATGAATATTCGTACAGTAGGTCAGATAACTCTTATCACTTAGTTGCATAATTCTCTTTTAATAGTTCCACGGCCTTGTTCAGTAACGTTTCATCTATTTCATGCACTTCTGCTCCCTGTCCTATTTTTTTAAGCAGGCAGATAGTAAGTCTTCCGCCCAGGTGCTCCCGGAATTCCTGCAATCCTTTCAATACGGGAGATGGCGTGCCCTGCTGTTCTTCCAGTAAAGGATGATATACGGGTAACCGGAAGCGGTGTAATAAACGTACAATACGCCAGGCTACAGTTTCATCTATCCATCCTAACAATGAGGTATATACGCTGTCAAGTGCAATACCAACAGATACCGCTTCACCATGCCTCAGTACAAATCCTGTCAGTTGTTCCAGCTTGTGTGCGCTCCAGTGGCCAAAGTCCAGCGGGCGGGAAGAACCGCTTTCAAAAGGATCTCCTCCACCACCTATATGTGCTACGTGTAATGCAGCGCAACGGTATACCAGTTCCTGCATGAGGGGCAGGTCACCATTTACCAGTACGTCTGCATGTTCTTCCAGCCATTCAAAGAATGCCGCATCCCGGATCAATGCTACCTTTACCGCTTCAGATATTCCTGCACGCCAATCTTCCGGCTGCAGGGTGGTCAGAAAGTGTATGTCGTTAAATACAGCTGCCGGCGGAGCGAATGTGCCGAGGAAGTTCTTCTTCCCTTTGTAGTTGATCCCGTTCTTCACTCCTACTCCGGAATCGTTCTGAGATAATACCGTTGTAGGTATCCTGATGTGGCGTACGCCTCTGTGAGATACTGCGGCTACCATTCCTGCAAGGTCCAGTACGGCGCCGCCGCCAATTGCTACAAGGAAGGAGTGCCTGTCTATTCGCTGCTCATCTATTTTATCTACCAGGCTGTAGAATAAAGCCTGGTCATTTTTGCAGGCTTCTCCACCAGGCACCAGTATCACATCTCCAGCCAGATCAAATGATGTAATATGCTGCAGGTAAGCTGAGATCTGTGAAATGAGTTGCGGGTGACTGGCTGCTACGCCATCGTCCACTACAAATAACAGCTTCTTAATAAGTGCTCCAGAGGCCTGTGATAGCAGGTAATCCCTGAAGACATGGTTATCCGGACTAAAGAGATATCGGGTAAAAAAAACCTTATAAGAAAAATCTACTTTGAATGATTGTTGTATACTCTGCATTGGAATTTTAGCTCGTCTTATTTTACGTGAATTTATTCGGACCTGTTACGAGCCAGTAAAATACAAAATTATTTATGCTGCAATACAATACGAATGACGAATAACGCTAAACACATGACAGGTGGAAAGGATCAGGTAACAGCGAACATTCTTGCCAGGGCAAGTGATAGCGGCAATAAGATCAGTACCAGCAAGGCATGTGGTAATGTAGAAAACGCGGCTACCCAGGCTGCATTCATGGCAATCAATGCTATGATACCTCCTTTAACGGCTTTTCCTATGTTAGGTGCTGATGGCTCTTTCATGGCCTTAAACAATGGCTGGTAGATCATGAAAGCAAACAGTGCAATAAAGGGCACTGTTCCCCATATATGTTTGTTCATGACAGCCAGTACCAGTATTATACCGCATACCAGGGCGTAACATACTGCAGAAATCCTGAGTGTAAGTGGCTTCCCGCCATGTACTTCTCCTTTGCTGATAGCTGTGACAGCTGCAATATATACTACAGGTATCAGCCCCAGCCACCAGAAGCCGGAAAGTACGGAGGGTACGACACTGATGCCCATGAGGAGGTTTAGTCCGCGGCAGAGTCCCATATTAACAATCCCCCAGTTATGGTGTTTGCCCCATTTGTTGTATACTAATGCAAGTATCATAATGGCAAGGGCAATGAAACCGGTGCTTTTTCCTACGGAAAAGGCTGCCAGTCCTCCTACGAGGAAGAGGTAGCTACCAAGGACGATGGCCTGGGGGCGGGAAATTATACCACTGGGAATAGGGCGCTCGGGCCTTTCTATCCTGTCCAGTTCTGCATCTATGACGTCATTGAACACCACTCCTCCGCCGTAGAGGCCTATAGTGGCCAGGAACAGGCAGATCATGGGGAGCAGGTGATCAAGGTAATTGGCAACTTCAGCACCCAGAAAGCCGGAAATAGCAACTCCGGCCAATATATCTGCTATTGCAGTGATAATATTGGCGGGCCGCATCAGACGTAAATATCCTAACAATTTGCTTACTATGTAATTCACCGGGCTACGGGTTTTCTCCATTGCGTATTACGAACAGCAGCTTGTGGAATGACAGCGTTAATTGCCCCCATACCAGAATAAGTTGTTCTTAACGCGCAATTCGTAACTGATTATCTAATAATATTAGACTGTTTATCTATTCTTGGTTGCTGGCCGCCTCTCAGGACTGTACTTCCATTAAACTTCAACCGTTGATCGATGTCTTTAACCGATTCAAAATCTGCTTCATCGATCTGACCGCTCTGGGCGAAAGCAGATATAGCATTGCGGAAAGTTACCAAATGAATATCATTCAAGTCAATACCACTTTCGTGCATGAGAGCGGCGGTTTTAGGCACTGCAAGCGGATCGCTGATGCCCCAGTCGGCAGCAGAATTTACCATTATGCGTTCACTACCATACTGTTTTACGATCTCTACCATTCTTTCATTTCCCATTTTGGTGAATGGATAAATAGTAAATGCGGCCCAGAAACCACGGTCCAGCACTTCCTGGACGGTTTCTTCATTGTTGTGGTCAACTATTATCATTTTTGGGTCCAAACCATGTTCCAGCGCAATGTCCATACTGCGTTGCGTGCCTTTCTTTTTATCGCGGTGAGGGGTATGTATCTGTACTGGCAAACCCGCTTCCTTAGCCAGTTCCAGCTGTGCGCGGTAGTATTTTTCTTCTGCTGCGGTCTGGTCATCGAAGCCTATTTCACCTACGCCTACCACACCTTCTTTGTAAATAAAAAGTGGTAGTATTTCCATCACGGCTTCGGCCAGCTTCTCATTGTTGGCCTCTTTGGAATTCAGTCCTATCGTACAGTAGTGTTTGATACCAAACTGTGAGGAACGGAAACGCTCCCACCCTATCAGGCTATTGAAGTAATCCCTGAAGGTATCAATGCCTGTACGTGGCTGTCCCAGCCAGAAGGCGGGCTCTATGATAGCTGTTATTCCTGCATCTGCCATCGCCTGGTAATCGTCTGTGGTACGCGATGTCATATGGATATGCGGGTCGAAGAAACGCATTCCTTTAATTCTTTCCATATACGCGGGGGAAGCGCTTACCGGCTGAAATTCCTTCCCGGTTAACTCATGACTGCAACACATGTCAGTTTCTGTTTAATTGAGACCTGTTAAATAAATTCGTACCTGTTTACCGGAGTGGCCGGCAACAGTACAAGTTAACATTATATACATTGAAGGTGTGATACACGTTTATGCTATACGGGCAGCAACGGTATCCCAGGTAATCGTTTGCCGGGCAATTTCGTCCTGCATTCCGGGGTGCTTTTTCAGCAATTCCCTGGCAGGGGCATAGGAGCTGGCAAAACATGCTAAAGCGGCAGCTTCGTGCTCTATATTGTTTTCAGAATTCCAAACCCTTTCAATGTCTGCAAAGTAGGTTTGGTCAATAAACGGGCCAATCAGGCGCCATAATTGCGGATTTACCGTCCTGCCGGCGGCCCAGCGTTCATGCGCATAATCGCTAAGCACTGCAGCGAGTTGAGGGTTGGCACGTCTGTCTAAACCTATTATCCGGTGTATTGGCTTTTCTGTAAAAATAGCCTTCATTACCAGCTGGTTCCATGCAGCTTCCTGCAGATATTCTGCGGGATAGGCATTCTCCAGCATAATGGCGTCCTGCACGGTACCAATATTAGAACGGATACCTTCAGCTGTACGGGCTGTCCAGGCTCCTGGCCATGCCAGCAGAGGTAATGCTCCGTAAAGAGCAGCCAGCTCATTCATATCGGCAGCATCAAACAGGCCTTCAATGGTTTTTATGTACACTTCCCTGTCATCTGCCGGGAATTGTAATAACCACCATACCCTTGCCAGCCTGTCTAACGTATATCCTTGTATGAAAATGTTATTGGCTGCGAGTAATGCAGCATCTTCAGGAGAAAGACTGATAACCTGTTTTCCGGTTTGTCTTGAAATTGCGGTGAATGTAAGGTTAAACTGAAGGATGCTGCCGGCTTCCTCTAACCGGGCCTTTTGTTGTTGTAACCAGCTAAGCACCTGTTCCGTAACGTTTTGTTCAATTACCTTATAGAGAGTATCGCATACTTTATACCTATCATAATGATATACATTTTCCATCGCACAGGTTGATTTATACAGCGCTAAAATTAAAAGAATATACTAATAATTCCAGCTAAAGAATGACGGAAGGTGTGTAAAATAAAAGAGAGGCACGCTGTGCCTCTCCTTCCGCCATTCTAAAACCTGATTAGTTCAATCAGGAGTATCTTAAAAAACAATATCCTGCAAAGAGTATTGCCTGAAAATTTCTAATATATAACCCGGAAAAAATAATAATGCCACCTGGAGTTGTAGCATCGATTTAGATTTTTACCTGAAGTTCTTATGCAATATAAGTATTTTATTTGTTACAACTGCAATTGATTGCGAAAAATCATCATCTACCGGCTTGCTATTTTTAAACAGAGTAGCTGTAACTCATTCATTTTGTTTTATTTTGAAGCAGAATAAGGGGTGTGTTAATATTCCAGTCGGGGTGAAAATCTTCTTGTATCATAAACCCTTTTGAGTAGTTTCCCAGCACAATATCAATGTCTCCGTCCCTGTCAACATCTCCTGCGTCCATACAGATCCATCTTCCCAATGCCGTTATTTCCGGGAATACACAAGGTTTAAACTGCATTGTGCCTGTTTGATCAAAGAGGATGAAACGCTCTGCAGGGTGGTGTTTATGGTCTGCAAAGAAAGCGATAGTGGCAATGTCCTGGTCCCCGTCCTGGTCGAAATCTGCCGCAATGGCTTTTGTGCAGCCGTTGATCGGGTAAAACCAGGCCTGTTCATATTTAAAGTCTCCTTTGTTGAGGTAGATATATACGCCGTGGAAGGGTTTCAGTTCCATGGAATAGTCGCCGTTATCGCCGGAGGTATAGATAATATCCGGTTTTCCATCTTTATTGAGATCGGTGACCTGAAAGCTGGTAGAGCCGTATACGGGCGGGAACTTCAGCAGGTTACGCTGTTTGAACCCTCCTTTTTTGTCGTTCTGAAACAGCCAGATACCTTCATCTCCGTAGGCAAACAATGCCATGATATCCGGCCAGCCGTCGCCGTCAAAATCGTTTACAATGGCGTGGATGGCACCTGGTACTTCCCATACAGGGCGTTTCTGGTAATCGTTCTCTGTTGTTTGCCGGAGGACATACAGGCCTCCATAGTCATGTCCGAAGCCGCAAACGAGGTAGTCTGTCAGTCCGTCCCTGTTAAAATCTGCAGGGAGGCTTTGGACCGGGCGGGGTAGTCCCAGGCCTATTGTTTTTACCTGTTCTGCGGCAGGGGCATGGGAGTATATTTCCCATAGCGTGCCCTGTGGCGCATCTATTGCCCGTAAATTACCTATGCAGGTCAGCAGTGCCGTATCTGCGCTACGCCAGGAAATATCTACTGCGGGAGATTGTAACGCCATTACTTCATGGGGCGCCAGAGTGCTGTCCCAGCGTGATAGTTCGCCGTTCTCTCCAGATGAGAAGATACTGCCGTTAAAAGGATTGACTGCTACCATTGTAGTGGAGGCGGTGTGCGTAGTATCCTTCCATTGTGGTTTTCTTATGCTGAATAATGCCGGACCTTCCTGTAAGGGATCTGCTTTTGCAGCCTGCAGGCTGTCTGGCGCCAGGGTTTTATAATAGGCTACTATGGTTTTCCAGTCTTTAAAGCTGATAGTGGCCCCTTTCTTTTCAAAGTATTCTGTTCCCTGCCAGACGCCAATCCCCAGTTTTTCTCCCATAGCGGGCAGCACATGTTCTGTCCATGTCTTTTTATCCAGTAATGCCGGTGAAACAGGCAGGTGGCAGCTGCCGCAGTAACGTTCTGCGAGGGCTTCTCCTCTTTCTGTTTCTGTGGTGGTGCGAGTGGTGCATGCTGACAGCATGAGTAAGATCAGGGGAAATAGTGTCTTCACAATACTAAAGTGGAATTTGGTTGATTGACATTCAGCTATTCTCAAATATACTTAAAAACAGGAAAGGTCCCAGCATGGCCGGAACCCTTCCTTTTCCTCTTCGTTAAAAATAGACTCTCTTAATAGCCTTCATTCTGCTCAAGCGTCAGTGCGCCATCCTTGAAGCTCAGGTCAATCTGACGCTGAGGAACAGGATAGTAGTCATTACGAACCGGTACAAACTTCGCCCCTCCAAGATCTGTAGTGATTTTGGACTCATAGGTAAAGTATTTGGTCAGTTCTGTCTGAGCTGTACCCCAGCGAACGAGGTCAAAATAACGCTGACCTTCCATTGCCAGTTCCAGTTTACGCTCAAAATAAATTGCTTTTAACGCATAGGCTTTACCACCACCTGCAAAGGCTCCTGCCGGATATGGAGATACGAGATAATTAGCTGCAGGAGTATTAGAGAAACCTCCCATTGGTTTGCTGTCGTCGATGTACTTGTACACCTGTGTCTGCGGATTGGCGGCTCTTGTCCTGACCATATTCACATACACCTGTGCAGCGTCATAGTTACCTAATTCTGCTTCTGTTTCTGCTGCCTGCAGCAGTACATCAGAATAACGGATCAGCACAATATTGATAGCGGAACCAGGCGCCCATGTATTAGGATCTTTGTATTTATCCTGGTTATACTGCCAGTAAACATTCTTCTTGGGAGCATAAGGACCGGCATAAGTCTGATCACGCACCCATGAACGGCCGGGATGATTTCCCCAGTCCAGGTATGGTATTCCCCGGCGACCAACTGTCCAGTCCAGTCTTGGGTCCAGCGTACCGGCATCGGGCGTGAAAGGAGAGGTAGACAGTATGCCCATATCGCTCTTTACTGCATGATCATTGTAATCATCCAGGTAAGGCAGGCCCTGGCCATTGGTACGATAAGAGTTTACCAGTTCCTGTGTAGGCTGATAGAATCCGCAGCAGCCGAAAGGACTGTTGTAGGGGAAGTTCAGCATTTCACCGGCATTGGAATTAGCTATCTGCCCTGTACCGTTGTTAGCCGTCATCTGGATGGCAAATACAGACTCAGAATTGTTCTTCTTCTCAGAGTCGAAGTTATCTTCAAAGCGGGGCGTCAACGCATAGGTCAGGCCATTGGAAGTACTTCCCTGAGTAGTGATAAGATCGAACAGCGGCTTAGCATCTGCATATTTCTTCTGGAAAACATATGTTTTGGCCAGGTAAGAGGCAGCGGCCCATTTATTAGCACGTCCTACCTGATCCTGTTTTGCAGGAAGGTTATCATATGCGTATTTGAAATCAGCTTCTATTTTAGGCCATATATCGGCATTGTTAGGCTGTTTGTAATCCTTGATCATGGTCTCGTCCACCCAGGGCACTTTCTTAAATATCTTCCTGAGCTCGAAATAATAGTGACCACGCAGGAAACGCGCCTGAGCAGTTACGGCTGTTTTATCTGCTTCAGACATATCTGTTACTTCAGGTAACAGGGAAAGTATCACGTTTGTGCGTACAACACCATCAAACAATACCTTCCATTTTGTGTTGAAGAAACCATTGCTGGCATCAAACTGACCCGTTGCTATCAGGCTGATAGGTGGCTGGTCAGTTGCATCGCTACCTTTATGTGCATCGCCGGCAGCAACGCTACCATAGATCCAGTTGCTGGGAGCAGCTTCCCAGGGGTTACCACCACCGATAACGGCATTCCCATCCTGCTGACCGTCCAGTGCAGCATATGCACCTATCAGCAGCTGAGCAATACCATCTTTACTGGCAACATCACTTTCCTTCAGTGCTCCCCGCGGATCGCGCTCCAGGAAGCTCTTGCTGCAGGAGTCGAGTAACAGGCCCATGGCTATTACCGCAATAAACAATATATATTTTGACTGTATGATATTCCGTTTCATTTTAGATAGATTTTGATGATCTCTGAAATTCTTAACATAACCATTTACGTTAGTAAGAAGATTAGAACCCAACATTCACACCAACCAGGAACTGGCGTTGGTTCGGGTAAGCACCTTCGTCAATACCAAAGTTGGTGGTACCGCCTGTGATCTCAGGATCAATACCGGTGTATTTGGTGATAGTGAACAGGTTCGCTGCCTGTACATAAATACGGAAGCGTTCTATACCGGCGCGTTTTAATACAGATGAAGGCAATGTGTAACCCAGCATCATATTCTTGGCGCGCAGATAAGATCCGTTCTCAACCAGGAAAGAGTTAGGCACTGTGTTGGTGCTGAAAGAACCTTCATTTTCCTGTATAGGCGCTTTGGCATTGGTGTGGTCAGGCCTCCAGGAATCGTACAGTGCTGTTTTGCTCTTGGCGCCGGCAAAGGAAGGATAGAAGTCTGTCCACCAACGTACCTGGTTCCAGATCTCATTACCTTTTACACCATAGAAGAACACTGTGAAATCGAAGTTCCTATAGGTTAGTTCCAGGTTCAGGCCATAGCTGAAGTCAGGATTTGGGTTACCGATGAAGGTACGGTCAGCCTCAGTGATCTGTCCGTCTTTGTTGGTATCCTGATAACGGAAGCGGCCTACAGCAAGACCTGTCTGATAGATAGCATTGGGGTTGTTTGTAGCTTTCTGTGCTTCTTCATTAGCGGCAGTGATCTCCTGGGCGCTATTCCAGAAGCCGGCCACTTTATACCCGTAGAAGCTGGAGATAGGATGGCCAACAGCATTGCGGATAATGAAGTTACCATTGAAACGGCGGGCTTCCTGGTCAAAGTAAGGCGCATCCTGAGAGATGCTTACTATCTCGTTCTTGTAAGTGGTCAACGTAGCGTTAGCCTTCAGCACCAGGTCTTTTGTGAGGTGTACACCGGTAGCGGTAACAGAGATATCAATACCCTGGTTCTGCATTTCTGCGATGTTAACTGTAGGCGGATCAGTACGGCCGGCGGTTCCTGAAATTTCAGGCTTATACAGCAGATCTTTTACTTTCTTCTTGTAATAGTCTGCGCTTACTTCCAGTTTACCTCTGAAAAGCGTTGCATCGATACCGATGTTGGAGTTGATATTGCTTTCCCATTTAGCGTCCGGGTTACCGATATGTGTCTTCATGAAACCGGATACCAGGGTATTGGACGTACCGTTAATATCATAGAAGGAAGAGCCTTTGTTCAGACCATACTGAGTGAATGCGTTGGCAGATTCCACATTCAGCTGGTTACCCATGATACCATATCCGCCTCTGATCTTTAAGTCAGAGAGCCAGGATACATCTTTCAGGAAGCTTTCCTGAGAGATACGCCAGCCTGCGCTCACCGCAGGGAACCAACCGTACCTGTAGTTGGCGCCGAAACGGCTGGAACCATCACGGCGTATAACGGCACCGATCAGGTATTTGTCAAGCAAGCCGTAATCCAACCGGCCGAATACTGAGAACAGCCCGTCAGTAAAAGTACCACTGCCATTGGTAACAGTACCAGTACCGGTAGAGAGGCTGGTGAAGTTGGGGTCAAAGATGAAATATCCCTGTGTAGTACCAGTCAGGGTACGGCCACGGTTATCATATGCTTCAGTACCTACCAGTACTTTGATGTCATGTACTTTGTTGAAGTTCTGGGAATATGCCAGCGTGTTGGTCCAGGTCCAGTTGTAACCATTGCTGGAACCTTCGGTATAAGCGTTCACCTTGTCATTCTCTGCGTTCTCATATTCAGGGAAAGTGAAGTTATGAGTGGAAGCAGAATAGACCTCGCCACCAAAGCTTGTACGGAGAGTAAAGTGTTGCAGGATGTCTGCTTCAGCATATACGTTACCGAACAAGCGGTTACCGAGCCCCCTGTTTTCGCGGGTACGGTCCTGAACAGCCACGGGGTTGCGGGCATTACCCAGCTGTGCGCCGTTGGTGCTGAATGAGCCGGCGAAATTCCCTTTGATGTCACGTACGGGGATAATAGGTTGTTCACGGAATGCCATACCGATGGCGCTTCCTTCTGTCAACGGATCTATCTGTGGGTTATCTATTACGGAAAACTCCAGATTCTCGCCAATACGTACATGTTTGCCTACATTGAAGTGGCTGTTGGAGCGAATAGAGTAACGTTTTAAATAAGTGTTCAGCAGTGTGCCTTTCTGATTGAAGTAATAGAAGGACAGGTAGTAGCTGCCGTTATCTCCGCCACCGCTTACAGATAAGTTATGGCTGGTGATCATGGCTGGTTTGAATATTTCATGGAACCAGTCAGTACCGCCTTTATTGGCACGGGTGATGCGGTAGAATCCATCCAGGTCAGAAGGATTTTTATAGTTGGGGTTTACAAAATATTTGGCGGGATCTACACCAGGATCTCCTTCTTTCAAACCTCCAGGGGCAATATAATCAGGCAGTACGGGGGTAGCTCCGCTACCGTACAATGCATCATTATATACCACGTTGGGGTTTGTATTTTTCAGGGCCATCCATTTCAGATTGGCCATTTCCTGTGAGCTGAGGATGTCCCATACGTTGCCGCCTTTAGGGCGTTGGGTGCCATAGTAGGCATCGTATGTTACTCTGACCTTACCATCGGACTTTCCTCTTTTGGTGGTGATGATCACCACGCCGTTGGCCGCTCTTGCACCATAGATAGATGCAGAACCTGCATCTTTCAGTACCTGCATGGTGGCTACGTCGTAGGGGTTAAGGTCGATGATGTTCTGAGTGGGTACTCCGTCAATAACGTAAAGGGGGGTATTATTTCCGAAGGTATTCACACCACGGATGCGTACCTGTGGTTCTTCGCCCGGCTGACCGGAGCCCAGTACGGTGATACCTGATACCTGGCCCTGCAGCTGGTTGCTTACCTGTGCTGTGGGCTGGCGGCTGATCTGGTCTACATTTACGACAGATACGGCGCCTGTGAGGTCTTTTTTACGCTGAGTGGCATAACCGGTTACTACCACTTCATCCAGCGATCCTACTTTTTCGCTAAGGGTTACATTCAACTGGGCAGCGTCCCCTACCACTACTTCCTGTTGAGTGAATCCTACAAATGAGAATACAAGGGTTTCTCCTTTTTTGGCAGCCAGACTGAAATTACCACTGGGATCTGTAGCAGTTCCCCTGGCAGAATTTTTAACGGCAACGGTTACACCGGGCAAAGGGTTTCCGGACGCCTGGTCCGTTACCTTCCCTGTAATCCTGGTCTGTGCGAATGCGCTGTCGGCCAGCAACAACAATAGCCAGCACCACGCAATTGTGCGGTAGACATGTCTCTTCATAACGTGATACATTTTTTTTAGTTAATAAATGCCCTGTCCGTCCTCTTCCCTGCAGGGACGAAGGGCACAGAAAGATGAAACGAGCCAGTCATGGCCCATCCGGGTCTGAAAAGGGTTTTAGGTTTATTCCTTGCTGTTGACTAAAGTTTCTTTGCGGTCATTGCAACGCGTAAACAATGCCGCTAACGATGCTACATCCGGTCGATTCAAAAACGGGAACTAAAACTTAAACACACAAGCCCTCTGCTAACTACAGTTGATTGTCTTCATATACGTGCTAACATTAAATTAAATATTTAGGAAAAAAACATGGAATTAGATCTTGGTTTTTTAAACAAACACTAAAAATTCTATTGTTAACTATAGAACAAGGTATGACATTCGTTTAATTTAAGCAAGACCAACAGGTAAATTTTTAATCAGGAAATAAGAATAAAGTATCAGCAGCAAAACCGTGTATCCCTGTTTTTGCTGCTGATAACATTTACTCAAACGATTACAATCTCTCTGAGATCACTTTCACCGCCCTTCCTCTTTCCAGCTCATTATGTTCCTGCCACTGGTCCTGCTGTTGCTTTACCAGCTGTTCCATCTGCCAGGTCATAAATTTTGCTTCCAGTCTTTCCAGGCAAAGCTGTTTGTTCTGCAGCTGCGAACGACTGTCCATTGCCAGTACCTGGATACCGGAAGGAATGTGTGTACCCCTGACAGCGGTTTCTACTTTGTTTACGTGCTGTCCGCCGGGACCGGAGGCCCTGCAGGATTCCAGCTTTACATCTTTAGGATTCCACTTCAGCTGTTCCTTCATATCGAATACTTCCACTCCTACAAACCAGTTCTTACGTTTGTGGAATTTACGGTAGGGGCTTTCGGCTATCCATTGTACCGTTCCTTTCCATTGGCGGATGAAACTTTCCAGGTTGGTACCTTTTGCTTTCAGCAGGGCGGAAAGCAGGGTGCCTTTCAGATCACCCTTTTTACTTTCCAGCACTGTAATTTCTATTCCGGCCGCCTTGGCTTCCTTCATCATCAGTTCCACTACCCGGGCTACTACCCTGGTACATTCTGCTGGTCCGCGGCCGGATGTTACCTGTATAATTAAATTGTCCATCTGTTATTCTTTATGCATTCTTACAATACGGGGCATAAAGCGCCCCTCTACAGCTACCAGCTCCTGCTGTGCAGCTATTACCTGTTCTATGTCCTTATAGGCCAGCGGATTTTCTTCCACGCTGCCGCCTATTAAAGTGACGCCGGCAGTTGCCAGCATTTTCTTTAAACCGGAAACTGTCATACTCTCCCTGGCGCGTTTGCGGCTCATCGCTCTGCCTGCGCCGTGGGAAGCGGAGTATAAAGAGTGTTCCACACCTTTACCAGACACCAGGTAGGCGGCAGTGGTCATACTACCGGGAATAATGCCCATCTCACCTTTATGTGCCGGTGTAGCGCCTTTCCGGTGAATGATCACATTTCGTCCATCCGGCAATTCATCTTTCCAGGCAAAATTGTGATGGTTCTCTACAGTGACCAGTCTTTGTAATCCCAGCTGTTTCAGCATGTTGATATGGATCCTGTCATGACAGGCTTTGGCATAGTCGCCAGCCAGTGTCATGCTCAACCAGTACTCCTGCCCTGCTTCGCTATTCATATCCAGCCAGGCCAGTTGTTTTGCTTCGCGGGGCAGTCTGCAGGTGTCCATTGCAATGGCTGTATAATGCTGCGCGATGTTGGCTCCCAGTCCGCGGCTACCGGAATGGGATAACAGTGCCAGGTAATCTTTTGCTGGCAAGCCAAGGGAATTATCTTCAGATAATGTGATTATCCCTAATTCCACGAAATGGTTTCCGCTGCCGGAACTACCCAGCTGACGGGCGGCTTTGCTTTGCAGCTGCCTCAGCAGGTCTGTGGCATGGAATGCAGGATGGTCCAGTACGGGATGTTCCTGTTTTATTTCCAGGCCGCCTTCCATGCCGAAATGCGTGCATTCTTTCAGTGCCATTTTTACCTGGTAGCTGTAGCGTTTCAGGAAGCTTTCGCCTTCATCTATAATAGATAAAGCCATACGGCAACCGATATCCACTCCTACAGCATAAGGTATTACTGCATTGTTTGCTGCCAGCACGCCGCCTATCGGCAAGCCGTAACCGGTATGTGCATCCGGCATAAGTGCGCCCTGTACCGTTACAGGTAATGACATGGCTGTTTCCATCTGCTGCTTGGCGGAATGTTCTATCTCTTTTCCACCATAGATATGCAGTTGTCCTTTTTCCTGTAATAATGAGAATGACTGGTGATGACATTCCTCTTCTTTATCAACAAATGTCTCTGCTATCTTTCCGACAATCGTATCTGTTATAAATTGTTCCGGATGTTCTTTGATAGCTGTGAGCATAGCTGTCAGCTGCTCTTTTGTATGATGTTTGAAATGTTTTGAAATAATATTGATGACAAGGCTACGGGCACGGTCATCCGTGTAACCGAGCTTGCTCAGTTCTTTTGTACGTAAATTGCCCATGTGGGTATGTAATAAATTGTATGCTGATAATTATGTTAATTGCATGGCATACCCTTTCTGCGGATGCAGTTCATGGAGGCTAACAGGCATAGAAATGAGAAGCTGATGCTGTTAGGCAGCGGGCAGAAAGGGTGATATGTGAATACGTTCTGTCATGATTCCTTTTGTTTTTAGAAGTGAAGAAATAAGGAATACGGGCGCAAAGGTATGTTTTTTTCTGATTATCTTCGTTGTGGCTGCTGAAAATTAAATTTATTTTTCGCGACGGTGTGACTATCTAAATAAAAAAAATGAAAATCTTCAATATCATCTTTTGTATCCTCTTCATTGTTTTTGCAGGTCTTCAATATAACGATCCTGATCCTTACGTATGGATGCCTATTTATCTTTTCGGAGCAGTCTGTTGTTATCTTGCGGCGCGTAAACGTTTTTACAGAAGCGCTTATGTTATAGGAATTTTCATCTACCTGGCTTATGCAGCATACCTGTTCTTTGATAAAAACGGTGTCATAGACTGGGCTGTTGAACATCATGGAGAGAACATTGCGGGAACAATGAAGGCATCAACACCATGGATAGAAGAAACCCGGGAGTTCTTTGGCCTGGCCATTCTTATTATAGTGCTGATGATCAACTATGCTTATGCAGGGAAGCTGCAAAAAAAGCAGCAGCAATAAAACAAGAAATTAAAAAGCCGGCCTGGAAACAGGCCGGCCTTTCATAACCATCACTTTTACTTTATCTATTTAACCAACAGCTGGAAATTCAGGATTCCCAACGCGGTCTTCTCTGCCGCATCTGCAGCTTTGATACGGAAATACAGTGTATGCTTCTTTCCGTCTGCTACAGGCGCAAAGCTCATTATAGCTGAATTAGGCATTTTCGCTTTTGCTCCTACGCCTATTGTTACTTCTCCCAGTTTAGCGCCATCTATTTTATCCAGCATTGCTTCTACGATATAACCATATTGCAATGCTTCCTGTGTAAAGTATAATACATTGATACCACTGATACCGGCCAGGTCAAGATCATTGTAAGCCACCCATCCGTTAGAAGCTGGTATCAACAGTTTCATACCTTCTGCTTCAAATACAGATACGCCGTCTGATCTATCAAAACCATTTGCCGGCAGTTTCGGACTGCGTAAAGTGGCTGTGGCACTGCCTGTAATAGGACGAATGCCCGGGCCTCCTTTATCAGTATAGCTTGCCATCAGGTAAAGCACACCGTTATCTTTCTCCGGTTTGCCTGCTGTTGCGTCCACAGTTCCTATTGCAGGAAGGGAGGCTGGCTGTTTATTACCTCCGGCTAAAGACATCACATATTCCACCAGCTGATGCGCTTCCACCTGTGTAATAGTAGGATGTGCAGACATAGCTGTTTCTCCCCATACGCCGGCACCGCCTTTGATGATCTTGTCTGCCAGGTAGTCCGGCGCTTTAGGATCATCTTTATATTTCTCTGCCACTTCTTTGAAAGAAGGACCTATGGATTTCTCATCTGCTTTATGACAGGTTTTACAATCGCCGGATTCTACCATGTTCTTTCCTGCAATAGCGCCTGTAATAACCTGGTGGCCCTGCTGCGGGATACCGGCCTTATCACTTCCTTCCATATAATCTGCCCTGATAAAGAGATTAGCGGCATCTATCTTACCATCTGCAGTAGAACCATCTTCTTTATCAGTTACCGTAACGGTATAAGCTACCTTTTTGCCGGGGAAATAGAACATACTGTTGCCGGCAATGCTCACTTTTACTTCCGGTGTTTCGTTACCTGCATATAAAGCAATGCCCTTACTACGGGTGCTGGCGCCCTTATTATCTATCACCTCTACTGAAACGGCATACTCTCCGGGCGAGGTGTAAGTCACCTCTGTTTCAGGTTCTTTCGTCTCTCTCTTGTTGCCATTACCCAGGTACCAGAGGTAAGTGAGCTTATCGCCATCAGGATCTGAAGAACCTCGGGCACTCAGCTTTACTTTGAACGGCAATCCGCCGGAAAGTTTATCTGCGTGGATATCTGCTACGGGGGCACGGTTACCACCGTTGTAGTCAATACGGGCTAATCCGGCATCTTTATTCTTGCTGAACCATCCGTTACCATATTCCAGCAGGTAAAGACGGCCATCGGGCCCCATTTCCATATCTATGATAGCATTGAACTTCGTATTGGGCATGAAAGGCTCTGTCTTGGACAGGTTAAAGTCCTTGTCAAACGTCACAGCCTTGATCCAGCCACGCATCCAGTCATAGATAAAGAACTTGTTGTTATAATAATCCGGGAGACGGGTCTCTTTGGGATAAAATTCAGTATAGTATATGGGGCCAGCCATGGAATTACGTCCGCCGCTACCCATAGACGGGAAGTCGGGCGATTTTGCGTATGGATACCAGATAAATGCCGGCTGTGCAGGTGGCAGGTCTTTGAGACCGGTATTATTGCGGGAGTTGTTAACTGGTTTTGCAGGATCGAACGGAGGGCCGCTTTCACCGGTTTCATAGTTATACAGCCGGTAGGGATAGTTATTTCCTACAAACATAGGATAACCATAGTTGCCTGGTTTCTTAGCCTGGTTGATCTCATCGTATCCCCGCGGACCACGGTTCGGATCATCGTTATTGGCATCAGGCCCTACTTCACCCCAGTATACGTAGCCATTCTTTCTGTCTACCGAAATACGGTATGGGTTACGGGTACCCATTGCAAATATTTCCGGGCGGGTTTTGTCGGTGCCTTTTTTATAGAGGTTGCCTTCGGGGATGGTATAAGTACCATTTTCGTTGAGCTTTATACGGAGTATCTTTCCTCTCAGATCGTTGGTGTTGGCGGAAGTGCGGCGACCATCATATTGCAGGTGCCCAGGACGGTCATCCAGCGGGCCATAGCCGTTGGTCACGTATTTCTGTCCAGGTTCATCGAAAGGCGTGCTGTTATCTCCTGTAGAAAGATATAACAGGTTGCCCGGGCCGAAAGTAATAGAACCGCCGGTATGGCAGCAGATATTACGTTGTGAATATAGCTGGAGGATGATCTTTTCTGAAGATGTATCGAGCGTATTATTCTCAAACTTAAAGCGCGATAAGCGGTTTACAGAAGTATCTGCAGGAGAATAATAGATATATACATAATGGTTGCTGGCGAAATCGGGATCGGCGCAAAGTCCCAGTACACCTTCTTCTGCGTTCACATTAGGCACTTCTGCTTTATAATATACCTGCAGGAAACCTACCTGTGACAATTTATGTGTTGACTGATCGAAGTACATGATCTCTCCCCTGCGCTGTGCAATGAGGATATTCAGGTCGGGCAGTATAGTCATTTCCGTTGGTTCAAAGAATTCTCCGCTGATCAGCACATTCTTTGTGAAACGGTTCTCTTCAGGTACGCGTAAGGTTGTAGCCTTACTGTACTCCAGTACTTTATTTTTGCCTATTGCATATTTGATACCGCCCAACAGGTGTTTCAGGAAGTTATCTTCTTTATAGGATTCTTCGGTGTGCCCCAGTTCTGTGTAGAATGCGCGGCCACCGTCATATTCATGGTACCAGCTGATAGGATGATCAGGACCGTTGGCGCCACCTTCATACGTTTTCTCGTCCACTGTGATGAGTACGTGCGTATTCTTGTTGATCTTCTTAAAATTGTACCACTCATCAGTATGTTCCCAGGTATCGGGCAATTGTGCGGTAGCGGGGAATGTTTTGTCTTTTACTTTCAGGGTAGCCTTATGAGTACCGGCAGGATGGTTGTCGAAATAAGCGCCGGCCAGCAGGCCGTACCATCCCCATTCATATTCGGTATCTGTGGCGGCGTGCACGCCTACATAACCACCGCCGGACTGTATATATCTTTCAAAGTCAGCTTCCTGGTAGTTGTTCAGTACATCGCCGGTGGTGTTGAGGAAAATGACTGCAGCGTATTTCTGCAGGGAGTCTTCTGTGAAGTAGCCGGCATTTTCTGTAGTGTCTACTTCAAAGCCATTTTCTTTTCCTAATTGCTGAATAGCTTTTATTCCAGCCGGTATAGAGGCGTGGCGGAAACCCGCGGTTTTTGTAAATACCAGTACTCTGGGGTTTCCTGGCCGGGTTTTCTTCTGGCAGCCGGACATTACTGTTCCCAGTAATGCCAGCAGGATAATAGCATACCTGATTTGCATGATGGTTTTTATGTTGATTTACATATTATGTTTAGTCTTTCGATCGTATGTTCATCGCGTAACGAAGCCCGCCCAGCACATGCTGCAGGTATACCGGATCAGCATAGGACTCTTTAGTATGTCCCAGTTCAGTATAAAAAGCCCGTCCACCCTCAAAATCATGGTACCAGCACATGGGATGTTCTGTTCCGTTGGTGCCGCCTTCATAAGAGCTTTCATCTATTTTTATCAGCACGTGTACGTCAGGGTTCAGGTCTTTGAAATTGTACCATTCGTCTTTCCGTACCCATTTCTCCTGGAGGTGTTTTGTAGCGCCGTTATTCCTGTCTACCACCAGCAGGGTAGCTTCCTGCTGTTTCGGGTGACTGGTAAACCAGGCGCCGGCCAGTTTATTATACCAGGGCCAGCCGTATTCTGTGTCTGTTGCTGCATGGATCCCCATATAACCGCCGCCGTTATGGATATATTTTTCCATAGCAGCCTGTTGTTCATCATTCAGTACATCGCCGGTAGTGTTGAGGAACAATACGGCGGCATACTTCTTTAAATTTTTGTCATTGAATACGGAGGCGTCTTCCGTGGTATCCACACTAAACCCGTTTTCTTTTCCGAGGTTTATCACGGCCAGCCTGGCTGTGGGGATACAGTCATGCCGGAAGCCGGCGGTTTTGGAGAATACGAGCAGCCTGGGTTTAGCTTTGGCAATTGCGGCTGCCAGGGGAAAAGCTGCCAGCATTGACAAAAGCAATGCCGGCAGTATATATTTCTTTACGTGGAGGATCTTCATGTTCATAGTTGATTATTACAGCACGAGGATTTTGATATTGCGGTACCATACGCCATCACCATGGTCCTGCAGGGCGATGTGGCCTTTTGCATATTCCCCGAAACCTTTCCAGGTCTTGAACTTGCTGTTGGCAACTAACTCTTTCCATTCATCTGTGCCCATAGTTGTTTCCACTGTTTTGGTACCGTTGAGCCAGAAGGTGAGTTTACCGTCTTTCTTCCTGATCTTCACTTTGTTCCATTCTCCTACAGGTTTTGCTGCGAAGGATGTTGATTTCTTCAGGTCATACAGATCGCCGGAGTTGTGTTTAACGATCTTTCCGTCTTTGTGTTTTGCGTCGTCCAGCACCTGCATTTCGGGGCCGGTCAGGTAAGTAGCGCTAAACTCAGGCGCTTCGTGTACGCTGAAAATGATACCGCTGTTACCGCCTTCTGAAATCTTCCATTCCAGGGTCAGTTCATAGTTTTCATATTCATCGTTGGTAACGAGATCACCACCGGGAGCTCCGTTTTTCTTAGCCTGCTGATCCAGTGCCAGGGCCCCATCTTCTACTTTCCAGGCTGCGCTGGCTTCTTTCTTCTGGTAGGTATGCCAGCCATCGGTGTTGGCGCCATTGAATAACAGTTTCCAGCCAGCGGCTTTTTCCTGTTTGGTAAGTGTGTTTAATTTTTGAGCTGAGGTAGAAACAGTGATCAGACTGAGTGCCAGAACGGGAATAAAATGCTTCATTGCAATGAGTTTTTTTAAGGACCGTTAGTCTGCAGGCTGAGAGCTTGCAGACTAACGGTATATTGAAAGTTGAGAGACCACTTAATAAAATAAAAAATAATGGGGGCCACGGGGGCCATCCTCTATTTCAATGAGAGGATATACTTCACCATTTCTTTCGCATCGTCTTTGGAGAGGTCGGCATGCGGCGTCATTGCCACTTCACCCCAGTGACCGCTGCCACCGCTGATGATCTTGTCTGCCAGCATCTCTATATTGGCATCTGTAGCTTCATATTTCTGTGCTACTTCCTTGTAGCCCGGGCCTACCAGTTTGGTATCTACTTTATGGCAGGTTTTGCAATCTTTCTGCTCTATCAGTCCTGCACCTTTCGATGCTGCTGCCTCGGCTGCCTTGGTATCTACCATTGAATTGTCTACAGGCGCTTCGCTGGAAGCTTCTTTCTTTTCAGTTTCAGTGGTTTTGCTGTCGCTTCCACCGCCGCAAGCGGCAAGTAATACTGCACTTAATACTACAGGCGCCAAAAAACGCATTCTCATTTTTTTCAATCGTTTATAAGTTCCTAAATACAAATTTGACTATGGGTAAAAATAGTGACGAATCATGAAAATACCTTGTCCGGCCTCACGAATATGATAGCCGGTAAATAGTCCCTATGTCCATCTTTTTTCATGTTCGTATTTACAGTTTACAGGCCCAGTATTTTCCTGTTCATGGCTTCGTCAGCCCCTGTACCTGCAAAGTCGTCAAATGCCTTTTCAGTAACGCGGATAATGTGATCTTTGATGAAAGGCGCGCCTTCTCTTGCTCCATCTTCCGGGTGTTTGATACAGCATTCCCATTCCATAACGGCCCAACCGGAAAAATCGTATTGGGTGAGCTTACTGAATATGGCTTTAAAGTCTACCTGTCCGTCGCCGAGGGAGCGGAAGCGGCCGGGGCGGTCTATCCATCCCTGGTAACCTCCATATACGCCGGAGCGGCCTGTAGGATTGAATTCTGCATCCTTTACATGGAACATTTTAATCTTTTCATGATAGATGTCGATGTATTGCAGGTAATCCAGGCATTGCAGTACAAAATGGCTGGGATCGTAGAGGAGGCAGGCACGGTTGTGGTTGCCGGTTGCTTCGAGGAAGCGTTCGTAGGAAGCTCCGTCGTGCAGGTCTTCTCCGGGGTGGATCTCATAGCAGACGTCTACGCCGTTCTCTTCAAATTCGTTGAGGATAGGCAGCCAGCGTTTGGCCAGTTCTTTGAAACCGGTCTCTACCAGTCCGGCGGGACGCTGAGGCCATGGATATACTGTATGCCACAGCAGAGAGCCGCTGAAAGTAGCGTGCGCATTCAGTCCGAGGTTACGGCTGGCTTTGGCTGCATATTTCATCTGGTTTATGGCCCATTCTGTGCGGGCAGCGGGGTTGTTCCGCTTATCAGCAGGCGCGAAGCCGTCAAACAGTTCATTATATGCCGGGTGAACGGCTACCAGTTGTCCCTGCAGGTGCGTGGACAGTTCGGTAATTTCCAGTCCGGCAGCATTTACAATGCCTTTGATCTCATCTGCATAGGTCTTGCTTTCGGCCGCCTTCTGCAGGTCCAGGATCTTAGGATCGTTGGTAGGGATCTGTACCCCTTTAAATCCGAGGCTGGCAGCCCATTTACAGATATTCTCCAGGGTATTGAAAGGAGCGCTGTCCCCCAGGAACTGCGCCAGGAAGATCCCGGGTCCTTTGATCGTTTTCATGTATCTGGTTATTTATGTGGAATGAGAAGATCAGATTTCGAATTTGGTCCACTTTTCAGTGCTCTGGCTGGAACGTACTACGTTGTCGATAAACGCCATGCCACGTACGCCTTCTGCAACGCCGGGGAAGTCCAGTGATTCAGGAGAAGGGGTGGTACCATTGATCTTAGCCTGTAATGTCTGGGCAAAGTTGCGGTACAGGTTGCCAAAGGCTTCCAGGTAGCCTTCCGGGTGTCCGCCGGGAGTACGTGTGTTGTGTACAGCGTAGCTGCTCAGGTGGCCGCCATAGTTTCCACCTGCGCGGTAGATCTCTGCAGGTTTGTCCAGCCATTTTACCAGCAGGGTGTTAGGCTCATGCTGTGCCCATTCCAGGCCGCCTTTTTCTCCGTATACCCTTATTTTGAGGGCGTTCTCTTCACCTGCAGCCACCTGGGATGCCATGAGCACTCCGGTAGCGCCGGTATCAAAACGCAGCAGTACGGCGCCGTCGTCATCCAGTCCGCGGCCTTCCACAACAATGTTCAGGTCGGCGCACATCTGGTCTATTTTAGCGCCGCTGATATATTCGGCCAGGTTAGCGGCGTGGGTGCCTATGTCTCCCATACAGCCGCTTTTGCCGGAACGTTTGGGGTCTGTTCTCCAGGCGGCGCCGGCGCTTTCTTTTTCTGCCGGTTTGCTGAGCCAGCCCTGGGGATATTCCACCCATATCTTGCGGACCTTTCCAAGGGCTCCGTCTGCTATCATGCGGCGGGCCTGTTTTACCATTGGGTAACCGGTGTAAGTGTGGGTCAGCAGCAGGGAAAGACCTGTCTGCTCAACTTTAGCTTTCAGCTGCTTTGCTTCTTCGAGAGTGAAGGTGATGGGTTTTTCTATCACCACGTTAAAACCATTTTCCAGCGCCAGCATAGCGGGCTCGAAGTGGGCGAAGTTGGGAGTAACGATGGTGATGAAGTCGAGCCTTTCTCCTTCAGGCAAAGCGGCTTCTTTTTCCAGCATGGTCTTGTAATCAGTATACGTACGGGCAGGGTCAAGGAAGATAAGCTTTCCGGATTCAATAGCTACTTCAGGATTAACGCTCAGGGCGCCTGCTTTCAGCTCTATCAGCCCGTCCATATTGGCTGCTATACGGTGAACAGCACCGATGAAGGCATCTTTACCGCCCCCGATCATTCCCATTCTTAACTTACGGTTCATTGGCAAAACTTTTAATTCTTTATAATAGGATTTGAGTTGTCAGTTGTTTAATTAATTAACGCGGAAATAACGTTTACTTCAGCTACACCAGTTGGCAGTGCAGTATCTGCGGGCACACTACATCATAACGTTTTTCAACAGCTGAGACCAGGCTTGCAAATATAAATCCTTAAATGTAGAAAACTCCATGCACATTTTCATGTGATATTTTTCTGAGGAATTGAGGGGTAACCTCTACAACCTGATAGAAAATTATCCTACGAAAGTGTTATAAATAACACTATTCTGCACAACTTTATACCTGGAAAAAAGGCGGGGAAGGATCTTAAGAAGCAGGAGATAATCAATTTGGAAACAAGGGGTTATAAAAAAAAGAAGAGCCAAATAAGACTACCCGGCTCTTGTTTTACTATCCTATGAAAACCCTAATGATGTAAAGGTAAAATGTTGTAACAAATAAAGGTGTTAAGCAGTCGTTAATAAATGAAGATTTTTGGGGACTGTGCTCAGAAGTGGGGGGAACATGCTTAGAATAAGCCTGGAACGTGCTTTGCACCACGCCTTTGACATGGATTTGATGTGGAGATGATGAGAAGGTTGTGTGCTGTTTCTGACAGCTATAGAGGGGGAGCTGCAGATGGAAAGTACTACTTTCTTTCAGAAAGCACTGTGGCGCTAAAGTGATACCGCAATGCATACACTATCCATACTTTATAGTAGGCTTTGAGTGGAAGTATCCCTACAGTATCTATACTTTGGACGGGGCATAAGTTAACCTGCCTTTTGGGGTGAAAGTTCTTTTTGAAAGGGGGCTTTCCGTCTGGTTATATTTAAACAGCCCGTTATGTTACTTATTTAATATTTTTTTTCTACATACTTTTTTTGCTTCTTTGCGGACATTTAGGGGTAATCCTCAATAGAAAATTGTCATTATGTCAGAATACCTGCTTTCCGTGATCATTCCTGCGTACAATGAAGAGAGATATATCTATGATATACTTGAGCGTGTACAGGCTGTAACCCTTATCGGAAATGTACAGAAGGAACTGGTGGTAGTGGATGATCATTCAAAAGATAATACCGGTGCGGAAGTAGCCCGGTTCAGCGCTGCCTATCCGCATGTAAAGCTGCAATATGTACGACATGAGGTAAACCTGGGCAAGGGCGCCGCCCTGCGCACGGGTATACAGAAAGCCAGCGGCGACTTCACTATTATACAGGATGCTGACCTGGAATACGACCCGGAGGAATTTAACAAGCTGCTGAAACCTATGCTGAAAGGCGTGGCTGATATTGTATACGGCAGCCGTTTTATGGGAGAAGGTCCTCACCGTATCCTTTTCTTCTGGCATACTATAGGCAACAAGATACTGACCTCTCTCTCCAATGCGTTGACCAACCTGAACCTGACGGATATGGAGACATGCTATAAGCTGTTCCGCAGTCATATCATCAAACAGGTAGATCTGAAGGAAAACCGGTTTGGGTTTGAACCGGAAGTTACCGCCAAAATAGCCCGCGTACAGGGCATCCGTATTTATGAGGTAGGTATAGCCTATTATGGCCGTACTTATGCGGAAGGTAAGAAGATCAACTATAAAGATGGTTTCCGTGCTATCTATTGCATTATTAAATACAATATCTTCTCCAGGCAAAAACGCCGGATTGAGCTCAACTAAATAAACGGCCATGCTGTTCCTGCTTTTAAAGTTCCTGTATATTATCATACTGTCATACCTGTATGGATATCCTATACAGCAGTTATTACATAATAAAGTACTGAAGAACACAGCAGCACGGCCGTCCTTTGCACTTACGGCGCTGACGGGCTTCTTTGGCATTACTGCGCTGGGAGCCATCCTTTCACTCTTTATGCCGATAGCGGCCACTGCTCATGTTATTATACTGGCAGGCGCTGTTGTCTTCTACCTGTTACAGCGAAGCAGTATTAATGCTGAGGTGAGTGTTTATGTGCAACGGGCGCGCAGCGCATCTCCGGGTATACAGCTGTTCTTCCTGGCAGCGGTATTATATGTGACATATCTTTCGGCTCAGCAATCCTTCACATATGATGAGGGGCTTTACTATGCGCAATTTGTTAAGTGGATACAGCATTATCCCGTTGTACCGGGGCTTGCCAACCTGCATTACCGTTTCGGGCTGAATTCCCACTGGCATGTGCTGGCTGCCGTATTTAACTTCTCCTGGTTTACCGGCACGGGGGATAATCACCTGAATGGTGCACTGTACCTGCTCACAGTACTGTACATGCTTCCCGGCAAACAGGATTCTCCTTTTATTACTTTTCTGAAAACAGGTCTGCTGGTTATGATCAACATGCCACAGCTCTGTGTATATAATATCATTGCTCCTGCTGCTGATCTGCCTGTATTTTATATAGGCCTGCTGGTTATACTGGTATGGCTGGAGCAAAGCGCCCGCAGGGAATCGCTCACAGAAGGGGCAGACAGTGTATTCCTGCTGCTGGCACCTATCTACCTGGTTACTGTAAAAATATCTGCGGTCCCGATATTACTGCTGACAGCTATACTGTACCTTCAGTTGCTTCGTAAAAAACAGGTTGTGCAGTTTGCCTTGTTACTTGTGCCGGCTGTATTGATCATGGGGCCCTGGGTGGTACGCAATATTATCCTTACAGGTTACCCGGTATATCCTATGCAGCTGCCGGCATTCTTTCATACCGGCTGGGAAGTGCCGGCAAGCGTTATACATACGCTCAGGCTTCATATTACATCATTTGCCTTTTACCGTACTGCGGATGTGGAACGGCTGATGTCAGACTCTGTCATACAGCGTTTCAGTGCCTGGTTTATGCAGAATCTGCGTATATATGATAAGGTGATGGTATTGTGTGCTTTTATTTCTCCGCTGATAGTGTTCCTGCGCCGTAAGCAGCTGCCGGCGGGTTTTCTGTCGCTCTATCTTTTCCTGATGCTGGGACTGTGTTTCTGGATCATACAGGCTCCGGACCCTCGTTTTGGTTATAGTTACCTGGCGCCGTTGCTGGTGCTGACAGCTGTGCTCTGCATACCTGCTCTTCAGAAGAAAACTGTTTTTACGCTTGCATTATTTGCTGCACTGTTATTTGAAACAGGTACGCTTTTCCTGCAGGCACGTCTTCACAGGGCTTTTGCAGCTGAGGGACTGATCACTTCTGTTTCAAAACAAAACTGGATAACACCTGCTCCATATACAATACAGCCTGTTAATACGCAACAAGCTCCTTTCCTTATGTATGTTCCTGTGGCTACGGAATTATGCTGGGATAATCCACTGCCTTGTGTAGATCATCTGCCAACAGGGATTAAGATGAGAGGGAGTTCTCTGGCGGATGGTTTTGCTCCTGTGCAATAATATAAAAATATAAATGTGTTGCAGTATAGAAACTCACACAAGAAAAAAGGTTTCGCCGGCGGCGAAACCTTTTTTCTTGTGTGAGTTTCTGACTGGCCTGCGGCCAGTCAGAAACAATTTTACAAACATTTTGTACTTTTATTTAATATTTCAATTTCTATGAATAAGATCCTATTATCCTTATCCCTCGCAACCGTGATATATGGCTGTGGTGCAGCTGAGCGGGCGCGGAATCCGTTTCTGGAGAGAGACTACGTAATGGCAGACTCCATGCACTACGATCACCTGGTGATCGATGAGCTCAGAAAAATTGTTCCGGGCACTATCAGCGGGATAAAAAAATCGACGAACAATGAAACAAAGACAGGTGGTATTACAGAAGCAATGCAATTCGAGTATGAAGCTACTCCGGACAACAACAACGACTATGATAAGGTAAAAGCAACTTTGAAGAAGAAAGGTTACCTGCTTTTTAAATCGGAAGAGAATTTTGGTAACGGGCCTGATAAATTTGCGGTGATCAAAACAAAAGACCAGTTTGATATACTGCGGTTCAAAGCTACCAATGGCCGCAACTACGACATTACAACAGACAGCATACTGACAAAGCTGAAAGCATGGTATACCCGTTTTCAGTTTGAGATAACCGGGGCTGATGATGACTGGGTGGAAATAAAGCTGGGAAATATCTCAGCACCGGACGCTACTGAATTTGCAAAGGAAGTGTATGAGTTCTGCCCTGGTATTGCCGAACAGGACGAAGAAACAGTGGATAACCTTGCTATTGATATCCTGCAGACGAAGATCATGTTCCTCTGGTGGCAATAACATCGTTTACTCCCGTCAATATTGCTGGTCCCGCTCAATGCGGGACTTTTTTTATTCTTAACCGCCACAATACCGCATTTAGCCTTCACTATGTGCAAATAATTCATAATTTTACACGCCTTGCCTGAATCTTACGCATGACAGCTTGTCATTATAAGTTAGTAAGCACAATATTTGGGTAAGGAACGAACAGACCATTTCCGCCGGCAAGTACCAGTAATGCCAATGCTAACCGGAGTCCTGGGGCTGTATCGCAACTGTTTTAACAATCATTCGTAATAAACTAGACATGTTAGGTTTTTTAACTAAACTTTTTGGCGGGCATAAGTCGGAGAGAGATATCAAAGCTATTGAACCTCTGGTGAGACAGATCAATGAAGCGTTTGAAAAGCTGCAATCCCTGCCTGTAGACCAGCTCCGTGCCAAAACACAGGAGTTCCGCCAACGTATAAGCGTACATCTGTCAAAGATCGACGGCACCATTTCTGAAAGGAAAACGGATGCTGAAACTGCACAGAATGTAGCAGATAAAGACGCCATCTACCAGGAAATAGATAAGCTGAAAAAAGAACGTGACACCCAGCTGGAAGAAGTGCTGAAGGAGATCCTGCCTGAAGCCTTCGCTGTTGTGAAAGAGACTGCACGCCGTTTTTCACTGAATCCTACCATTACAGCTACCGCCACTCCCCTGGACAGGCAGCTGGCAGTGGTAAAAGATTATGTCACTATTGAAGGTGACAATGTGACGTGGAAAAATTCATGGACCGCTGCCGGTAACGTAGTGACCTGGAACATGGTACATTATGATGTGCAGCTGATAGGTGGTGCGGTACTGCACCAGGGTAAAATATCCGAAATGGCCACTGGTGAAGGTAAAACGCTTGTTTCTACCCTCCCGGCCTATCTCAACGCCCTGGCAGGTGAAGGTGTACACGTGGTAACCGTGAACGATTACCTGGCCCGCCGTGACTCTGAATGGAACGGTCCTATCTTCGAATTCCTCGGTATTACAGTAGATTGTATCGATAAACACCAGCCTAATACTGCAGATCGCCGTAACGCATACCTGGCAGATATCACCTATGGTACCAACAACGAATTTGGTTTTGACTACCTCCGTGATAACATGGTGCATAACCCGGATGAAATGGTGCAGCGCAAACACCACTTCGCCATGGTGGATGAGGTGGATAGTGTATTGATCGACGATGCGCGTACCCCGCTCATCATCTCCGGTCCTATTCCCCGTGGTGAAGAACAGGAGTTCCATATTCTGATGCCACGTATCCAGAAACTGGTGGAAACCCAGCGTAACGCTACCAACCAGTATCTCCAGGAAGCCAAGAAACTCATTGCTGAAGGTAAAGACGATCCTAAAACAGGTGGTCTGGCCCTGATGCGTGCATGGCGCGGCCTGCCCAAGAACAGCGCGCTGATAAAATACCTGAGCGAGCCCGGTATCAAAGTACTGCTCCAGAAAGCAGAGAACTACTACCTGGCAGACCAGCAGCGTGAAATGCCTAAAGTAGATGAAGGACTTTACTTCAGCATAGATGAAAAGAACAACAGTGTAGACCTGACTGAAAAAGGTATTGCCCTGATCACCAAAGCAGGTGAAGATCCTCACTTCTTCATCATGCCTGATGTTGGTTCCGAGATCGCCGAGATTGAAAAGCTGGCTATCAGCGCAGATGAGAAACTGCACCGCAAAGAGACCCTGCTGAAGGACTTTGCCCAGAAATCAGACCGTATCCACTCCGTACAGCAGCTGCTGAAAGCATATACCCTCTTCCATAAAGATGTGGAATATGTGGTAATGGACGGTAAAGTGAAGATCGTAGATGAACAGACAGGCCGTATCCTGGATGGACGCCGTTATTCTGACGGTCTGCACCAGGCTATTGAAGCGAAAGAGAACGTAAAGGTAGAAGCTGCAACACAGACATTTGCTACCGTTACCCTTCAGAACTACTTCCGTATGTATCACAAACTGGCTGGTATGACCGGTACAGCGACTACAGAAGCGGGTGAGTTCTGGGAGATCTACAAGCTGGATGTGGTAACCATTCCAACTAACCTGCCTATTACCCGTAAAGATGCGGAAGACCTGGTTTACAAAACCAAACGTGATAAATACAAAGCGGTGATCGAAGAGGTGAGGACCCTGCAGAATGCTGGTCGCCCGGTACTGGTAGGTACTACTTCTGTAGAAGTATCTGAATTGCTCAGTAAGATGCTGGCTTTTGAGAAGATCCCTCACAACGTACTGAACGCCAAACAGCATGCCCGTGAAGCACAGATAGTAGCGGAAGCTGGTCTGGCAGGCGCGGTGACTATTGCTACCAACATGGCGGGTCGTGGTACGGATATCAAGCTCGGACCTGGCGTGAAGGAAGCTGGTGGTCTGGCCATTATTGGTACAGAGCGCCATGAAAGCCGCCGTGTAGACCGCCAGCTGCGTGGTCGTGCCGGTCGTCAGGGAGATCCCGGTACTTCACAGTTCTTTGTATCCCTGGAAGATGACCTGATGCGTATGTTCGGTTCTGACCGTATAGCTGGTCTTATGGACCGCATGGGTTATAAAGAGGGAGAAGTGATCCAGCACAGTATGATCACCCGTTCTATTGAAAGGGCTCAGAAGAAAGTAGAAGAGAACAACTTCGGTATCCGTAAGCGCTTGCTGGAATATGATGACGTAATGAACAAGCAGCGTACTGTTATCTATAACAAACGTAACCACGCCCTGTTTGGCGAACGTCTGGCTATAGATACTGACAATGCTTTCTATGATGTAGCAGAGAATATCGTTACCACTCACAAAGATTCCGGTGATTATGAATCTTTCAAGCTGGATGTGATCGTCAACTTTGCTATTGATACAGATATTACCCAGGAAGAACTGGCAAGAACAGATATCAATACCCTGGCCGGCCGTCTTTATCTTCAGGCTAAGGAAAGCTACCAGCGTAAAACATCTGAGCTGGCGCAGAATACCCTGCCTGTAATAGAGCAGATCCACAGGGAGCAGGGCCATCATATTGAGAACATTTCCATTCCGTTCACTGACGGAACAAAAGGTATCAATGTACTGGCTAACCTGCAGAAAGTAGTAGATACCAAAGGCTTTGAAACGATCAATGCACTGGAGCGTTCTATAACCCTTTCCCTTATCGATGACGCCTGGAAAGAGCACCTGCGCGCCATGGATGATCTGAAACAATCTGTACAGGGAGCGGTTTACGAACAGAAAGACCCGCTGCTGATCTACAAATTTGAAGCGTTCAACCTGTTCAAACAGCTGACTGCCGATACCAGCCGTGAGATCGTATCTTTCCTTTGCAGATCAGGTATTCCTGTTCAGCAGGAAGATCGTCCGCAGCAACCACAGCAGATACGTGAAGGCCGTGAGGAAAAAACTGATATGAGCCGTATGCGGGCAACCCACCAGGAGTTTGAAGAAGCTCCTCAGAATGGGAATACTGCTGTAGCGCAGGAGTATGCCGAGCCGGTGAAACAGGATCCGGTGCGTAGTGGTCCGAAGGTGGGAAGGAATGATCCTTGTCCTTGTGGAAGTGGTAAGAAGTATAAACAATGTCATGGTAAGGATTTCTAAACCATCACTTTATAAAGAGAAAGCCTCCGCAATGCGGGGGCTTTTTTTTTGTTACTAGCGAGCATTTGCAGGATAACATAAGTCATGTTATTGTGCAAAATGCCTGTTAGTATCGGGTTATTTCCCTGTTCTACAGGCAATAAAAGCCTGACACCACTATTTGCGTTGCTTTACGTTATAACCAGTTAAAATTTCAGGGGAAGTGATTACTGGAATTGACAGGGGGTACTTAAAAATCAATAGGATTTTGCAGGAAGAAAGAACGGCGCATAGCGGCGTATTCAGTGCCATCTTTGAGGCTATCTTCATAATACCGGGTAATTACATTCTTTGCGCTGCGTTTTAATTCAGGAGTAGTATCAGGATAACCTTTTGCCAGGTTGTACAGATCCCTTATCATATTCAAAGTGCTTCTTCTCTGCTCATTTAAAGCCTCTCTATCCAATCCCAGTCTGGAAATAGTTATAGTACCTCTTTCATTTCCATCAACTGAAACCGGAATTTCCTGATTAAAAGAGATAAGTATTGATGGATCATCAACTACAGGATGTACAAATAACGGATCTTCATTTGTAATATCATCAGTGTGCGATAATGCCCGGTTGGCAGTATTTCTAACCGGGAAAAGGTTCTTTTTATGTCGCTGATTACACATCTGACATGACAGTAATAAATTATCCCAATTATAAGATAACCAATAATATCCCGGCTTATTCAACGCCTCGTTATCCTGTACCCAGGCAGCTTTAGGTCTGTAATGCTCGACATCACCGTAACTGATATGTGTTATTTTAGATTCGCAAAAACAGCATTTACCTTCCTGGACATCTATCAATGTGTTTTTCACATCTTCATGCCCATAGATCTTCCCATCAAAATCATCTTTTGTAAATGTCCGTTCTCCATTATTATAACGTGCAATCAGATTGTTTGTGGCGTTAACACCTTTATTTAATAGGATATCCGGTACAGGAACTGTAGTTTTTCTAACGATTTTTATCATTCTCGTCCCTTATGTTGTTTTTCTTTTAAGTAAGCAGCTGCTTTGCGGATAATATCCATTGCCTCAATGTCTTCTTTATTTGCAGCTGTAGGTAATGAGTGGGCCATTTCATTCAGCTCCTCAAGCCTTGCTTTTTCTTTTTCTGAAAGAGGTGATCTTTGTAGTAAAACAGTTCGTTCTTTAAGCAATTCAGCTGTTTCTGTATCACGGGCACTGTCTATTCCAAAGAGATCGCTTGTAAGTATCTGGTCTATTCTCCATCTTCTGACATTTTCTACTTCCTGATCAATCACGACAGTATCTCCTTTCTTCTGCAATACAACAAGGTTTACATCTTCCGGTGCAGCCTGAACAATCAATGGGCTGTGTGCGGTGACAATAAACTGAGCAGCTGGGAATCTGTCAGAGAGATATTTGAAGATATTTCTTTGCCATTTGGGATGAAGATGAAGATCTATTTCATCTACGAGAACAATAGCGGGTTCTGCTAATGGGTTTTCACTATCGGGATACTTTATAAACATCCTGGCAGCAAGGTCAACAACCCAGGCGATCATAGTTTTATACCCAAGGCTTAGCTGATCAAGATTTAGCCAGCCGAAACTTGTTTTGAAAGCAACGCTCGGCTTTAACTGATCCTTAGTTGGATCTAATATTTTGATGTCCTCTATATCCGGCAACAGATCTATCAAAATTGATTTAACCTGTTCCCTTTTTCTTATTGCAAGTTGTTTAACATCAGAATCTTTACTAGCAGCATAATCCAATTGCAACAACCATTCCTCTGCATTGATCAAAGTTCTGTTCTCGAAAAATAATGTTTCGGAATTCATTTTAATAAAATCATTTGCAAGAGAAGTCTTGCTCATAGTTCGATTGGCTCCGTAAGAAAATACTACGAAAGATCTTGCTACATCTCCACTTATGGAGCTTGCTGTAGAACTTTCATCAGAAGATAGAATTTCACGTTCAATATATGATCTTAAATGGATGTCGGCTAACGGAGGTTTAATAAATTTCCCTTCTAACTTAAATGCTACTTGTCCTAACTGCGTCCAATTGGAATATCCATAATCCACAAAAGAATATCTGGCAAAATCAGTTCCCTTATTCTCAACCGGCTCCAGACTGGCTATCGCCTGTAACAATGTTGTCTTTCCCACCCCATTATCCCCCAAAATCACGGTCCACTTCTTCCAGTTCTTCTTCTCCTTATCAAGAAAACTCAGTTTAACCGGCTCTTTAAAGCATTTAACATTCTTCAGATACAACTCTGAGAAATAAACACCCTTATTTTTTGCATTTTCTGCCATAAAACAAAAATAACTATAAATCCCCCTATAAGTTACCCAAAATCCCATTCCCCCTCCCCTCATTCCTTAATTTCCATTACTTTCGCTCCTGAAACCTGTTGTTATGCAGCTGAACAAATATATTGATCATACCATCCTGAAACCCACCACCACCCTGGAGGATATTAAAAACCTCTGTATGGAAGCCGTGGAATATGATTTTGCCGCCGTATGCGTGCCTCCACCGTTTGTGAAGCTGGCCAAGACCTTTACAGGTAGTACAGACGTTAAAGTAGCTACCGTTACGGGGTTCCCTTTCGGATATTCTGCGATAGAAGCTAAAGTAGCGGAAACGGTGCTGTGCATCGTTGACGGAGCTGATGAAATAGATATGGTAGCCAATATCCTGGCCATCAGGAATAATGACTGGGAATACCTGGAGAAAGAGATCGCTACTGTTATGCCGCTTATCCGTAATCACGGCAGGGCTATCAAGGTGATCATCGAAAGTGGCATATTATTGGAAGAAGAGATCATTAAGTGCTGTGCGTTATATGCTAAATACCAGGTGGATTTTGTAAAAACCTCTACCGGGTATGCTGAAAAGGGGGCTACTACAGAAGCTGTCAGACTGATGAGGGCCCATTTGCCGGCAAATATTCAGATAAAAGCTTCGGGCGGTATTCGTACCTTTGCATTTGCACAGGAGCTGATTGCGGCCGGCGCTACCAGGCTGGGATGTAGCGGAAGCGTGGCCATCATGAAAGAATCTGCTGTAACAAAATGACAATGAAACACTTACTAATATTATTCTCCGGATTACTGACCGGTACTTTTGCATGGGCGCAGGATGCACCTATAGCCAGCACCGGTAGTGTTAAAGTGGTAAAAGACAGCCGGCTGGACCTGCTGATCAAAAAACAGATCTATATCAACACCCTGGCCATCCGCAACCAGCCAGGATTCAGGGTACAGCTGATCTCTACCAATAAAAGGAATGAAGCCAGTGATATAAAAGCACGCGCCATGCAGCTTTACCCTGAGTACCGTACTTATATGGATTACCAGGCGCCTTATTTCAAGGTGCGTATTGGCGACTTCAAAAACCGCGATGAGGCGGCAGAACTGCGTGAAAAATTATCCAACAGCTTCCCGGGCGGCGTATTTGTAGTACCAGCCATTATTAACTTGTCACCAGAGAAAGAAGCGGGGAATGAAGAATCGTATTAAGGAACTGGCGCAGCAATATGCGCCGGAATTTGTTGCTATCAGGCGTCATATCCACTCTCATCCTGAGTTGTCATTCGAGGAATATGAGACATCTAAATTCCTGCAGCAGAAACTGGATGAATATGGCGTTACCTATACCGCAGGCGTTGCCGGCACCGGCATTATTGCCACTATCGAAGGAAAAAATCCATCGTCCAAGATCATTGCATTAAGAGCAGACATTGATGCGCTTCCTATTACAGAGGCCAATGATGTTCCCTATAAATCACTTAATAAGGGCGTTATGCACGCCTGCGGACATGATGTACACACTACCTGTATACTGGGCGCTACCCGCATCCTGCAGGAGCTGAAGAATGAGTTTGAAGGCACTATCAGAATATTATTCCAGCCCGGGGAAGAGAAACATCCCGGCGGCGCCAGCCTGATGATAAGGGAAGGCGCACTGGAAAGCCCTCGTCCGGATGCTATCCTGGGTATGCACGTGCAGCCTTCCATGGAAGCGGGTAAACTGGGTTTCCGTGCAGGGCAGTATATGGCCAGTGCAGATGAGATCTATATTACCATCAAAGGGAAAGGCGGACATGCCGCCCAGCCTCACCTGACCATAGATACCATCCTGGTGGCATCACACCTGGTGGTAAGCCTGCAGCAGGTGATAAGCCGGAACAACAATCCCTTCTCTCCTTCCGTATTAAGCATTTGTGCTTTCAACGGCGGTTACACTACCAATGTAATACCCAGCGAAGTGAAGCTGATGGGAACTTTCCGTGCTATGGACGAGACCTGGCGTTTCAAGGCCCATGAGATCATCAAAAAGCAGGCAACCGAACTGGCACATGCCATGGGCGCCGAAATAGAGATAGATATACTGGTAGGTTATCCCTGCCTGTATAACAATGAAGCGGTAACGGGCCGCGCCCGTTCACTGGCGGAAGAATATATGGGGCTGAGCAATGTAGAAGATACTGAAGTGCGTATGGGGGCGGAAGATTTTGCCTTCTATTCCCAGATCGTTCCTGCCTGCTTTTTCAGACTGGGTACCGGCAATGTGGCCAGGGGCATTACTTCCGGCGTACATACGCCTACTTTTGATGTGGATGAAAACGCAATAGAAGTAGGTATCGGTACAATGGCATGGCTAGCTACACAGTTCTAAGATATAAAAAAAGGCCCCGTAAAAACGGGGCCCTATCAACATAGCCTTTTTGTCTTATCGTTATTGAAAGCGTTTGTTAGCTACTATTTTGATTGCATTTCCTTCATAGAAGACAGTGAGCTACCTGTCACCGATAATTCCCTCAGACTGTCCAGCTGCAGATGTGTATAACGGAATGGCACATCATACATGTACAGCGCACTATGTTTACCCAGTGCCAGGTTTAAGGAATCTATCGCGCTGTTATTGCTGAATTCTACGGTAGCGGAGTTTCCTACTTCCATATCCAGATGGTCTATATTCGAATTCACCACTCTTACTTCAGCTCCATTCCCTGCCACTATTTTCAGGCGGTCCAGCTTCATCTCGCTGAGATATACATTCGTATTTACCAGTACGAGAGCTGACAGGTCCGGGCATTCCAGGAGCCTGAAGTCAAGATCTTTTTCGTATTTCAGGAACAACGTATCGTCCCTGCGGGAATACTCGTAATGCTTATAGTTCTGGTTCCCGAAGATGATCCTGGCTGAATCACCATAGGAAATTGTCAGTGTATGGGATTCCTTTCCTTCTACCTTCAACACTTTAAATGGGGGCAGGCCTTCTATCCATGTTTTTTTGTCTCCATCTTTTGCTTTGTCACTAAATCTCCCATTATTGTAATTAGCCCGCAGTATAACATCAGATGCTATCATCAGGAGAACGACGAAGCCTATAAAAGAGAACAATAGCTTATTGCTTGTCTTCATAAATTTCTTTTTGACAAATTATCTGAAATGGGATTTTTTATATTTCTCATAATGTGGTTTCAGTTCATCCAGCTCCACATCCAGCAGGTAAATATTGCGGAAGAACTGTGGTAATTCGTTGACCAGGAAGCGCTCTTTCTTCAACTGTTTTATCTTCTTAGCGGCAGCTGCTTCCACGAAATACCCGATCCCTCTTTTATTGTAGATGATCTCGTACTGTTGCAGATATTCACAGGTACGCATAACTGTATTGGGATTTACTTCCAGCTGCACAGCCAGCTCCCGCACGGAAGGCAGCCTGTCTTCCGGCTTCCATTTTTCCAGCAATATCTGTTCGCATATGTGGTCTGCTATCTGCAGATAAATAGCCTGTGATTCTTTGAATTCCATGATCCCTATTTTTTATATCTCTTTATCTCTCAGCCGGAAATAAGCCATTGTCCACAGGCAGGGCGCTACCAGGTACTTCCCGATGAACAGCAGGAAATCCGCGTATTTCTTTGGTACTACCAGGAAGTCATCCATCGGATAAGCGGCATGGCTTACTGACTGGTCTATCATCACCCTTACACCAACGAAGGGAATATGTTCATTCCATTTGTGCAGTTTGCTGCCGAAGAACGTATAGGCAGTAACGGTATGCAACAGGTAGATCGCGCCTGCAAACAAGAGGAAGAAGAACACTGTTTTAATAAAGCTGTACTTATGTGTATAAATAGCTCCCAGCAGGAACAGCGCCTGTACAATAAACCAGAAATAGTAGCTGTACCACCATTTGTTATCTGTTGTATATCTCTGCAGGTCGTTATTGATATGGTTACCAAAGCGGGCAAAGGCGATTGATTCACTCATTGTTGCTGCGAAGTAAAAGGCGACATGATACATTACCAGGAAACCGACTACTGTTACCAGTAATGTGCTCAGAAATTTTTCCAGGTGGGAGGCCGGGAATAACAGGTAATCAATCCCCCTGGGATTAGTGCCCAGCTCCGAGAAAGACATGCTGGTAAAGATGCCTCCGGCCAGGAACATACCAACGAGATAGATAGGTATCAGGTCACTGTATTTTCTTTGCGGGTTACCATCATTAAAAAAATAGAAGCCCATTATGAGGAGCAATAACCCTGTCAGTACTATCAGGGCCATGCCATAGAACCGGTAATTGTCCAGCAGGTGTTTCCTGAAATAGGCGCCGAGCCTGCCGGCACTGAGAATATTGTTTGCTTGCATAAGGTTAGTTGAAGATTTGGGTGATACGCTCAGATTTCTCCAGTACAGCGTTGAATAACAGTTCCATATCGATGCGGCTGTGCTCCAGGCCTCCGTTCTCTGTGATAACGGTATGACCGCGCAGGGAACTGTCTGAGAAGATCACATTGCCTGCATCATCTATTGAGCTGACTGTTTTGAAACAGAGTTTCTCTGTTACGGCTTCCACATTCTGCCGGAAAATGATCCTGTGATTGTCGATGATGACGATACTGTCTATCAGGTTATCCAGATCGCGTACCTGGTGAGTGGAGATGACAATACATTTCTCATCGCTTACAGCGGCGGCAATTACTTTACGGAACTGGCTTTTGGAAGGGATGTCAAGACCGTTGGTAGGTTCGTCCATGATCAGTGTTTTTGTGTTGGTTGCCAGGGCAAAACTGATCAGTACTTTTTTCTTCTGTCCATAGGACATTTCTGTTAACCGCTGGTCCTGCGGAATGTGGAATTCTTCCATGTAGCTGCCAAATGCTTTCCTGTCAAAGTTGGGATAAAACGGTGCATAGGTGCTCAGGTAGTTCTTAATGTGTACAGGGGGCAGGTAAAATTCTTCCGGTACCATGAAGATGTTCTGCAGGAATGCCGGCTGCCGACGAAAGGTGTCGAAGCCCTGTACTTTACAGGAGCCGCCCTGGGGGAATAATAATCCTGCCATGTGTTTCAGCAGACTGGATTTTCCGGCACCGTTCTTTCCCAGCAAACCATAGATGTGACCGGCTTCAAGCTGCAGGTTCAGATGCTCGAACAGAGGTTTGTTCTTCCTGTAGCTGAAGGAGAGGTTCTGGATGGATATCATATAGGTAAGTGCTTTAGTGTACTACTTAACTAGTACACTGTAAAAGTAAGTTCTTTTTTGAGACTTCCAAATATTTTTTACTGAGGGAGGTCTGGCCATTACTTATGGCTAATTAAACTGAGTACCCGGAGGCAGACAATTATCTAACCGATTTATTATATTATACTATACTTCGTACAATGCAAAACTGTAGACGCAATTCTACACATTAGTTTTTTTTAATAGGTTATATTTGCCCTGTGGTTTAAATTAAATACTATCCCCTATGAAAGGTAACCTATCCGCCTTGCTTAGTTTAAGCCTCTTATTATCAGTAATAACAACCTCTGCGCAGTTCGTAAAAATGAAAGACCTGGAAAAAATGAGAAAGCGGACTAAGATCATTGTGGTGAAAGAAAAACCTGATAAGAAGATACTAAAGCAACTGGCCCGAAAATCCTCTGCCGAAGCTGATGCTTACCGGCAGGCCATCAAACAGTTAAACCAGGACTTCCCTGAAGCGGTCAGGCAGTTCTGGACAGTAAACGGAGATGCGACCATAGAACAGAGAACAGAAAAAGAACTAGCCCGCATCAGGAAAAGAAATGACAGGAATTACATTGTGATGGATTGTCAGTCGTTACATGTAAAACCAGGAGTAAGAAGCCGTTATGCCCGTTCACGCTATGCACAGACCTATACTGCTTCCCTGGCCTGGGAATCGGACACCAACAACCTGAGCGTACCGGTCATCAACATGTCTTTTATAGAAAGTGATCTGGCTTATCCTTTCTATATACAGAACATGTCGGAAAGATTCCCTGCCTTCATGGACCTGGCCGTAGGCCTGCGCCTGGCCACCTATGTGTTCTCTGAACAGATTGATGGCAAAAGCAGTACCATCCTCCAGAATGAGATGAAACACAATGCCATTTTCATGAAAGGGAAAACACTGATCCTTTGCAGTGACTGGCTGGATGAGGCATTCTCGCTCAACAAAGCAAAATCAGATTACCCCTTCCCCATCCGCCTGGTCAATGGAGATGAACTGGAAGGCCTTTTCCGTAAAGATTCGTTTGACAGCACCGTACTGGCATATGTACCAGCCGGCGTGTTCTCTACATTTGACCGTAAAACACCATCTATGGAAGTGCATGTACCGGTTGTAGTAGATCCCGATAACGGCATGCCGCTCTGTCATTCTGATATCAGTGATGAAATGTTCCAGGCATGGGGTTATTCACTGATCCCCAATATGGGAAAGAAAATAGTGGGATTTAAAAAAATCAGGAATGAAGATATTGTGAACTTTGCAAAATCGATGAAAGAATAACATCAATATAACGTTATCGTATATCCGCATCGCAGGAATTGTTAATACAATTCCTGCGATCTTTTTTATGACCGGGTTGGGAACACACACATTGTTTACTAATTTTAGCACGTAAACCTATTTTATTATCCCTCATTAAAGGAACATGCTTAAGCGAATTTATCTGTACTGCCTGACGGCAACCCTCATGCTATCTTATTATAGCTGCTCTGAAAAAGAGACTACTAAGATCCCAAACTCTGATACTGAGAGCTCCATCAACGAAAACGATCCTGTTATCCAACGTATCCTTAAAGCCGGATTCAAAAAAGAGGAGATCGTAGCGTTTAAGGATTACTACATGGTACAGGGAGATATCATGTTCGACAAAAAAGATACTGTTTCCCGTGGCGTGCATACGGAACAGGGTATGTCAGACTACCTGGTAGTGTATGGTATGCGTACCATCAACGTATACCTGGCAGGTGGTTTCAGCAGCATCAATCTTGACGGACCGCTGAATGATGTTATACGCGCTTACAATGACATTGGCTCAGAACTGAAGTTTGTAAGAGTATATTCCCAGGCACAGGCGCATATCTCCATTGTACGGAATGATGGCTTAGAGCCTAATGTATGTGGCGCCGCAGGCTTTCCCAGTCCTGCAGGCAAGCCATACGGCACTGTGAACATCTCTGAATCAACATTAACGGGCAACAATTTAGCAAACGCATTGCAGCTCACACAGCTGCTGGCTCATGAAATGGGTCATTGTATAGGCTTACGTCACACCAACTACCTGGCTCTTTTTGAGCCTACGCCACGTCCTATTCCTAATTCGCCTACTTCAGATCCTTTCTCTGTTATGAATGGCAATTCCTGCGGAAAAGAATGGTTTGGCTTTCCATTTTTTGATCAGATGGCTGTTCAGTTCATGTACGCTCCAACCAACACCAGCATCCCTTCTATACTGAGCCCTGGCCAGACCCTTACCCAGGGACAATTTATCCGCTCTTCCGATTACCGCTTTACACTGGTAATGCAGACAGATGGTAACCTGGCGTTGTATCATTTTAACCAGCCTATCTGGGGAAGCGGTACCCATGGCGATCCCAGCATCAATCGCTGCGTGATGCAGACAGATGGTAACCTGGTATTGTATGATGCAAATAATGTTGGACGCTGGAGCACTGGTACACACAGGTATCCTGGTGGCTCTCTCACTTTACAGCCGGATGGTAATCTTGTTATTTACCAGAATGGTGTGTCAAGATGGAGTTCTAATACTTGCTGCCGCTAAATTATAAAGAGGAGAAATTGCACAAAAAAACGGGTTTGGCCTTCGGCCAAACCCGTTTTTTTGAGGGAGAAGGGATCACCGGCCTTCGGCCAGTGATCGGGGTTGGCTATTAACCAGCCAACAGCCGGTTAAAGAGATTTTCTAAAGAGCATTTGGAATCAGCGCTTTGTTTACTATATTTAATACGTAAACCCTATTATTACCCCTCAAATCAACTGAAATGCTAAAGCGCATCTATCTCTATTGCCTGGCGGCAACCCTCATGTTAACCTATTACAGCTGCTCTAAGAAAGACGCCCCTAAAATCCCCGGGGATGGCACTGAGAGCTCACTGAACGAAGATGATCCCGTTATCAAACGTATCCTTAAAGCCGGATTCAAAAAAGAAGAGATCCAGGAATTCAAGGATTACTACATGGTACAGGGAGATATCATGTTTGACAAAAAAGCTACGGATGACCATGACGTACATACGGAGCAGGCTATGTCAGACTACCTGGTAGTATATGGTATGCGTACCATCAATGTGTACCTGGCTGGTGGTTTCAGCAGCATCAACCTGGATGGCCCGCTGAATACAGCTATTGCTGCTTACAATGCCCTGGGCTCAGGACTGCAGTTTGTAAGAGTATATACCCAGGCGCAGGCTAACATTTCTATTGTGCGGAATAACAACATTGGGACCAACGTATGCGGTTCTGCAGGTTTTCCCAGCACGGCAGGCAGGCCTTACGGCACTGTGAACATCTCTGAAACTACGTTAACTACCTATGGGTTAACAAGCGCTTCACAGCTGACATTCCTGCTGGCTCATGAAATAGGCCACTGTATCGGCTTACGTCATACCAACTGGCAATCTGCCGGTGAGTCTTCCGCCTATCCTGTTGGCGGTACACCTTCTACAGATGGCTCTTCTGTTATGAATGGCTCTACCTGTGGTAATTCCTGGAATGGCTTCTCTTATTATGACCAGGTAGCTATCCAGACCATGTACACCACTCCGGCAGCCGGCATTCCTTCTTCTCTGAGTGCGGGACAGTCGCTCGGCCAGGGAGGATATATCCGTTCTGACGACTACCGTTTTACACTGGTATTACAGGGAGACGGTAACCTGGTATTGTATCATTTCAACCAGCCTATCTGGCATAGCAATACCTGGGGCAATCCGCAGATCACACAGTGTGTAATGCAGGGAGATGGTAACCTGGTTTTATATGATAATAATGGTACTGCTTATTGGGATAGCCAGACTTACAACTATCCAGGAGCTTCACTTCATTTGCAGTCAGATGGTAATCTTGTTATTTACCAGAATGGTGTGGCAAGATGGGCTTCGAATACTTGTTGCCGGTAAGTTGTAACAGAGTGGAACTCTCTCAACAAAAAGGGTTTTGCCTTCGGCAAAACCCTTTTTGTTGAGAGAGTTTTTTGCGCTGCGCGCGGCTGATTTTTTTAATGATGGAGATTGAGCCTCCGGTCAGCCATAAATATTATAACTCAGGATAGAGTGTGAACTGTTTCATAAAGTCATTCACAGCACCTCTTACCTTAGTGATCAGCGCTTCGTTGTCAGCATCCATCAGCAGCTCATCGATCCAGGATACTACCTGTCCCATATGTTCTTCCTTCATACCACGGGTAGTGATAGCAGGAACACCTACACGGATACCGGAAGTCACGAATGCAGACTTATCATCGAAAGGCACCATGTTCTTATTCACAGTGATATCAGCTTTCACCAGTACCTGCTCGGCTTTTTTACCGGAAATATTCTTGTTACGCAGGTCTATCAGCATCAGGTGGTTGTCTGTACCGCCGGAAACGATCTGGTAACCTTTATCTGTCAATGCTTTGGACATAGCCTGGGCATTTTTTACGATCTGTTTTGCGTAAGCAGTGTAATCGTCGCTCAGGATCTCGAAGAAGCTCACTGCTTTAGCAGCGATCACGTGCTCCAGCGGACCACCCTGGATACCTGGGAATACAGCAGTATCGATCAGGGAACTCATCATGCGGATCTCACCTTTTGGTGTTTTCAGGCCAAAAGGATTTTCAAAGTCCTTACCCAGCAGGATCAGACCACCACGTGGGCCACGCAGTGTTTTATGAGTAGTTGTTGTAACAAAGTGACAGTGGTCAAACGGAGAGTTCAGAAGACCTTTTGCTATCAGACCTGCCGGGTGAGCAATATCTGCCATTACGAAAGCACCTACCTGGTCTGCAATCTGGCGGATACGTTTATAGTCCCAGTCGCGGCTGTAAGCAGAAGCGCCACAAACGATGAGCTGTGGTTTCTCTTTCAGCGCAATTTCTTCCATTTTATCGTACTCGATCAGACCTGTTTCTTTATTTACACCGTAAGAAAATGCCTGGTACAGTTTACCGGAATAGTTTACCGGAGAACCGTGTGTCAGGTGACCGCCCATGCTCAGGTCCAGGCCCAGGATCTTATCGCCTGGTTTCAGGATGGCAAGCATTACTGCTGCATTGGCCTGTGCGCCGGAGTGAGGCTGTACGTTGGCATACTCTGCATTAAAGATCTGTTTAGCTCTGTCTATGGCCAGTTGTTCACTCTGGTCCACAATCTCACAGCCACCATAATATCTGCGTCCGGGATAACCTTCAGCATATTTGTTGGTCAGAACAGTACCCATGGCCTGGATCACCTGCAGGCTGGTAAAGTTTTCCGATGCAATCAATTCTATACCATGACGCTGACGCTCCAGCTCCTGGCCGATGATATTAAATATTTGCAGATCTCTTTGCATTGTACTTTGAAAATTTGCTGCAAAGGTAATCGAATTTGTGAATAGTGCATAGTGATTTCGGGATAGTTGATAGTTTTTTTATCTGGTTAAAGAGACTTCGTCAGATATAAATACTGGCAATGGTTATATTATCAAATTTTTACACTACTGATTAATGACGGAGTTCGATTATGAGTTGTGAGCAGAAAAGAAAGAATTGCTCAAAAAAATCACTTTTATCGAAGGCAAAAGTGATTTTTTTGAGAGGGGAGTGAACCGGCCTCCGGCCGGTTAAGAATTTAAACGGATCCACCGGAGAGGAAAGTTATTTTCAAATTTTGTTTACCTTCACGCCCTCGGTACGAGAATGATCATCCTAAACCAGACCTGCGGACATGAAGGCGATTATACCTGTAGCCGGTGCGGGCACCAAGCTACGTCCACATACATACACACAGCCTAAGGCATTAATTCCCCTCGCGGGCAGAACAATACTCAGTATAATTATTGACCAGGTAGTAGAAGCCGGTATTACAGAATTTGTATTTGTAATAGGTTACCTGGGAGAAAAAATACAGCACTATGTGCAGAAGAAATATCCTCACCTGACCTGTCACTTTGTTCAGCAAAACAGCCGTGAAGGTACAGGGCATGCTATATTGCTTACCAGGCAGGTAGTACAGGATGATGAGATACTGATAGTACTTGGGGATACCATCTGTGAAGGTAACTTCGAGGAACTGATCAACTCTCCGGTATCTCTCCTGGGACTTAAGAAAGTTGATGACCCGCGTAACTTTGGTGTGGCTGAGCTTAGTGAAAGCGGGGATATTATCCGCGTAGTGGAAAAGCCGCAGATACCTAAATCGAACCTGGCGCTTGTTGGGGTTTATAAAATAAAGGAAACAAAACAACTGTACGATTGCCTGGAACAGAATATTCTTGAGCAACGGAAATCGCATGATGAGTTTCAGCTTACTGATGCGTTACAGTGTATGATAGATCATAATGTGCAGTTCAGGCCTTTTAAAGTCAGTAACTGGTTTGATTGCGGGAGGAAGGAGACGCTGCTGGAAACGAATGCGATTCTGCTTAGCAAGTATAAAATGGGGAATAATCCTGTTCTCCCGTTTGAGAATACGATTATCATTCCTCCTGTTAGTATTGGTGAGGGGTGTAATATCAAGAATTCTATTGTAGGGCCTAATGTTGCTATAGGCGATAATACTGTGATCAACTACTCTATCGTTAAAGATACTATTATCGGATCTTTCAGTAATTTGTATGAAGTGGTTTTGAAATCTTCTCTTATAGGGAGTGATGCGAATATCAGAGGGCTTAGTCAGAGTCTGAATATCGGGGATAATACGGAGATAGATCTGGGATGAAATTTTTTCAGATAGCGGGGAACTGCACAAAGAAACGGCTTTCACCGGAGGTGAAAGCCGTTTCTTTGTGAGAGGACCTGCGGCCGGCTTTAAAAGAGATTTTTTTTGCGCGGAGATTAAACTCAGGATGATAGCAATCATTCATCTGTTTTGCGTTTTTTACATACTTTCACCCCATGAACCGCATTACACAACTCTTCCACATTCAATACCCTATCATCCAGGCAGGTATGGTCTGGGCCAGTGGCTGGAAACTGGCAAGCGCAGTCAGCAATGCAGGGGCGCTGGGGCTTATTGGCTCTGGCAGCATGTACCCTGATGTACTGCTTGAACATATACGGAAATGCAAACAAGCCACACAAAATCCCTTCGGCGTTAACGTACCATTACTTTACCCGGACATCGACAAGCTGATAGATATCATCATAGCAGAAAAAGTTCCCATCGTATTCACTTCAGCAGGCAACCCCAAAACATGGACGCCGGTGCTGAAAGCTGCGGGCATTACCGTAGTACATGTAGTATCCAGCGGATTGTTTGCCGCCAAAAGCGAAGCAGCCGGAGTAGACGCAGTAGTAGCAGAAGGCTTCGAAGCCGGCGGACATAACGGCAGAGAAGAAACCACTTCCATGGTGCTCATTCCTTCTGTATGCGAACAGGTAAAGATCCCCGTTATAGCTGCCGGAGGTATTGGCTCCGGCAAGGCCATGACAGCGGCTTTTGCACTGGGAGCAGAAGGCGTACAGGTAGGCAGCAGGTTCGTAGCATCACCGGAGGCATCGTCACACCCTCACTTTAAACAGGCAGTGCTGGACGCCAAAGAAGGCGATACCATGCTGGCCATGAAAAAACTTACACCGGTAAGATTACTCAGGAACCACTTCTATGAAACAATAAAAGCAGCGGAAGATAACGGGGCCGATCCTCTCCTGCTGAAAGAACTGCTGGGAAGAGCGCGGGCCAAAACAGGCATGTTTGAAGGAGATCTTAATGAAGGAGAACTTGAAATAGGGCAGGTAAGTGCATTGATACATACACTTAAACCTGCCGGAGATATTGTAAAAGAAATATGGGAAGAGTTTAACCACACAAGGCGGCAACTCTGTCTTTAAGATTTACGTCCTATCCACCTGATAGCTTCCTTCCAGGTGATCTTCTTACCATACATTAATATACCTGTACGATAGATCTTTCCTGCCAGCCAGGTAGTGGCCAGGAACCCGAGGATCAGTAATGATATGGAAAGACCCAGCTGCCAGTAAGGCACTGTGCCCGGTACACCATAAGGTAACCTTGCCATCATGACCATCGGTGAAGTGAAAGGAATGATACTGCCCCATACCGCCAGTGAACTGGTGGGGTTCTGCACAGCAGAGATCATCACCATAATACCAATAATAATAGGTAGCGTAATAGGGAATGTCAGCGCCTGCGCATCTGAAGGGTCTTCATTTACCAGGCTGCCCACCGCTGCAAACAGGGCAGAATAGAACAGGTAACCACCCAGGAAATAAAAGATGAAACAGGTGATTATCACCGTCCAGTTAATACTGCCCAGCACAAAGCTGATCTTTTCCATAGCCTCTATGGCAGCGGCATTACCTGCACTCTGCATACCTCCTTCCTGGAGAGAACTGATACTGTCTGCAGAAAAGAATAAAGGTAACAGCAGCTGTACACCGATGATCAGCACTACCCAGATCAGGAACTGCAAAAGTCCCACGCCGGCAATGCCTATGATCTTACCCATCATCAGCTGGAAAGGTTTTACACTGGAGATCATCACTTCTGCAATACGGCTCACTTTCTCTTCCATTACACCACGCATCACAGACATCCCGAAAAACATCAGGATAATATAGATGATAAATCCGCTGGCATATCCTACTCCATAAGCTACAGCAGAATTGCCTTTCTTACCTTCTTCACCTGTCTGGAAATCTATGTTGATGTCAGACTTAAAAGCATGTACCTTCTCTACATCAATATTCGCCTGTTTCATTCTCTCCTCTTCTATCAGGTCGTTTACATGACGGTTCAGGCGGCTCTCAGTAGCAATACCAGGCTGTGCGTCGCTGTAATAGGTAATACCGGAAGGACGGTTAATGTCCAGCCGGGGAATGTATAACAACCCGGAATAACCATATTCTTTGTAGGTGTGCCTGAAAGTATCTACCGATATATTTTCAAGGTATTTGTAATACACGCCTTTATTGTCAGGGAAGCGGTTCAGGAACAGGTGACTTTCATCTATCACTGCTATCCTTTTCTCGTCTTTGGAATTAGTGGCGATGAGGATAGGGATGACGATCATTGCAGCAAAGAACAATGGCACCAGCAGCGTTACAACCAGGAATGAACGTTTGCGTACACGGGTAGTGAATTCTCTTTTTATTATAAGCCAGATCTTGTTCATAGTATCAGATTGTAGCGGGTTGTAACGCAGGTTCTGTTTGCTGTACCTGCTGAATAAATACTTCGTTGATAGAAGGTAATATCTCGTGGAAAGAAGTGACAGGAATATTATATCCTATAAAATGCTTCAGTATATCGTTGGTGTTGCTGCCGTCAGCCAGCTTTACGGTCAGGTCTGCTCCCTGCTGTTTAATGATCTGGAAATGATGTGTGGCTACCTGTGCAAAGTTAGGTTGCTGTCCCAGGCCGATACGGAATACATGCTGTTTGAAATCCTGCTTGATCTGTTTCACTTCTCCGTCCAGGATCTTCTGTCCTTTGTTCACCAGTATGATCCTGTCACATATCTCTTCTACCTGTTCCATCCGGTGAGTAGAAAAGATAATAGTGGTGCCATTGCGGCTCAGGTCGAATATTTCCTGTTTGATGAGGTTGGAGTTGATAGGATCTAATCCGGAGAATGGTTCATCCAGGATGAGCAGGTCAGGGTTGTGCATGATAGTTGAGATGAACTGCACTTTCTGCTGCATGCCTTTACTGAGCTCTTCTACCTTTTTGTTCCACCAGCTGTTGATCTCAAATTTATCAAACCAGTATTTTATTTTTTCACGGGCTTCTTTTTCTTTCAATCCTTTCAGCTGTGCAAGGTAAAGTGCCTGCTCCCCTACTTTCATCTTTTTGTACAGGCCTCTTTCTTCCGGCATGTAGCCTATGGCATGAATGTCAGTATGGGAATCGAAGGGGCGGCCTTTAAAGAGTATCTCTCCCTGATCAGGATAAAAGATACCTGTTATCATGCGGAGTAGTGTGGTTTTCCCTGCGCCGTTGGGGCCTAATAATCCGAAGATGCTACCCTGTGGAATTACGAAGCTGATATCATCTACAGCTTTATGTGTGGCATAGTCTTTTCGCAGGTTTTTAACTTCTATGAGGTTCATGGAATAAATATATATAAAAAAAGCGCAGGAAATGAGGAGGGGAGCGGGGAAACTGCTCAAAAAAATCGCTTTTGCCTTCGGCAAAAGCGATTTTTTTGAGTGAGGGAGTTAACCGGCCTCCGGCCGGTTAAGGTGATTTTCTTGAGTGAGGAGAATTTTGTTCTACGACCGGTTAAGACGTTTTTTTGAAGGGGGGACTGCGACGGCCGAAAGATTATTTGAAAATCCTTTCTGCGGCAGCGGCGTATGCAGCCCCTATACTTACCGGCACCTGGCCTATGTATAAACAATTCCTGTCTGCCCTTGCTATTTTGTTATTCGCTACAATGAAAGAGCGATGTACCCTTGTAAACTTATCAGGTGGCAAAAGCGCCAATGCTTCCTGCATAGATAAGCGGGAAAGAATGCGTTTATCTTTTAATACAAAACTGATGTAATTCCCTGCGCTTTCCATGTAAAGAATATCTTCCAGCTGTACTTTATATTGTTCATACCCGCTTTTGAGAATAACATATGAAGGCGCATCAGGCTGTGTATTCTGTTGTTTCAGTTCCAGCAATGCCTTTGCTTTATTGCATGCTTTCAGGAAACGTTCAAAGGAGAATGGTTTCAGCAGATAGTCCAGGGCATCCAGCTCAAAACTCTGTACAGCATGTTCTGAGTAGGCAGTTGTAAAGATGACCAGCGGCCCTCCCGGCAGCGTAGCCATCAGCTCCAGCCCGGAGATATCCGGCATGCGGATGTCCAGGAAGAGGAGGCTGACAGGTTCCTGCTTCAGATAGGCCAATGCCTCGAAGGGATCAGTGAAGTACCCTTTTATTTCAAGGAAAGGTACCTGCTCTGCATGTGAGCGTATAATGGACAATGCCACCTGTTCATCATCTATTGCAATAGCTGTCAGTTTCATACTATTTCAATGGTAAGATGCACAAAAAATTCTGTAGTGGTTTCGCGGATGTTCAACTCATGCCTGTGAGGGTACAGTAATGCCAGGCGCTGCTGTACGTTATGTAATCCTATGCCCATGCTTTCTTTTTCTACTTCGCTACCGCGGTTACTATGCACAGTATTACTGATATCAAAATAGATCTTTTCCGGTGTACATGATAAGGAGAGGATGATGCGCGATTTATGCCGCAGGCTCACTCCATGTTTGAACGCATTCTCTACGAAGGGGATCAGCAGCATGGGCGCTATTTCATGCTCACAATGTTCGTCATTGATATTCACTTCTATTAATATATCCGGCGATGCCTGTGTGCGTAAGCGCTGTAAGGAAATATAATTTTCAAGGTAGGCTATTTCTTTGGAGAGGGAGATCTTTTCCAGCAGGTTATCATGTAGCATAAAGCGCATCATATCTCCCAGTTTCTGTATGCCTTCGCTGGTGGCGCCGGCTTTCTCCTGCAATGCGGTGCCGTATAGGGTGTTCAGTGCATTAAAGAGAAAGTGCGGGTTGATCTGCCAGCGCAGGAAGTCCAGCCCTGTTTCAGATTTATTCAAAGCTTTCTGCAACCCGAGAATGGTATCTGTATGCGCATGTCTTATCCTGTACATCCAGATAGTAAGCGGGTACAATAGCAGCAAAGTGATAAAGTAGGTAATGATACTCATAACGATCATAGCTCCTCCCGGGTGGTCCATCACTACGCTATAAGGCAGCATAAGCAGGAAAGCTGAAAGATTGATCAACGCTACCCGGAGTGTAAGCTGACGTATGGTTAACCTGTTATAATACTTTGGTAAAATAATATACATCAGCACCAGGTACATGGCTCCCAGGTAAGTACTGGTAAAGAACAGCAGTCCCATTACTTCATGATGCCGGAAACCGGTCGATGTCAGCATCACAATGATCACCGCTATGCACACCAGTTCGGTGCGGGTTTGCCTGAACCAGGGTGAGCTTAGTACTTTAGGATAGAGATGTATCAGGAACAGGTGACGGCCTGCATAGTAGAGGGCATACAATGTGGCGTAAAATATAGTGATAATAAACGCTGATTTTGCACAGTGCGTATGTACACCTTGTACAGTTTTGTAAACACCGAATAAATAACCATTATACCATGTGCTGGCTATCATGATGGTGAGGAATACCACGCCGGTTACAATGGCCAGGAACAGGCTGCCCATCTTCCATCGTTCTTCTTCATAATAATAAGGGATGATCCACAGATGAACAGCCAGGAAGGCCAGGTACACAACGGTGATATGCGCCATCAGGGGCAGCAGGTAATGTTTGTAGTAATCAAATACCTGGTGATATCTTCCAAACTTATATCCGTATTCATGCTGCAGTTCAAATACATTATATGATATACTTCTGTATAAGAGAAAGAAGATGAGCAGCAGGAAAATGCCGGTGGCTATGCTCAGTTCTGTTTTTCTGATCTGGTTCATAAGGATAAAATCTTTCAGCAATGATAGTTATCCCAGCTACACTTTTTCTATTTATGTGATAAAACGAGCAGTATCAGTGATAGAAAGCGATAATACGTTCTGCCACGCGTTCTCCGTCCATGGCGGCAGAGACGATCCCGCCCGCATAGCCGGCCCCTTCTCCGCAGGGATAAAGACCTGTTATCTGCGGGTGCATTAAAGTGTCATCCTGACGGGGAATACGTACGGGTGAAGAGGTGCGTGATTCTGTTGCCACCAGTATTGCATCTGATGTATAGTATCCTTTCATCTTGCGGCCAAATGCTTTGAAGGCTTCTCCCAGGCGGGTGTGTACACTTGCGGGTAAAACTTCCCGCAGGTTTACGCTTTTTACACCGGGTATATAAGAGCAATCGGGCAGGGTTGTGGACACCTTACTGTGTACAAAATCCGTCATTCGTTGAGCAGGCGCTACAAATTGTCCGCCGCCGGCTTTGAAGGAATCCTGTTCTACCATTTGCTGATAATACATGGCTGCTAAAGGGCCTTTATCTGCGAAGGGAACAAAATCATTTTCATCAACAGTAACGACCATACCGGAATTAGCGAAGGGGTTATCACGTCTTGAGGGCGACCATCCATTCACCACCAGTTCTCCGGGATCTGTAGATGCGGGAGCGATGATGCCGCCGGGGCACATGCAGAAAGAGAAGACGCCGCGGCCTTCTACCTGTTCAACAAGACTGTAGCTGGCAGGTGGTAAATATTCGTTACGTACAGGACAATGATACTGAGCGCTGTCTATCAGCTGCTGTGGATGCTCTACACGTACGCCTAAAGCAAAGGGCTTAGCGGTGATAAGAATATTCTTCTTATGCAGCAGTCGGAAAATATCCCTGGCAGAGTGCCCTGTGGCAAGGACCACCTGTTTTGCGGAGAATGTTTGTCCACCCGCGGTTTCCACTCCCGTCACTTCTCCGTCTTTCACAACGATATCTGTGACTTTCTGATCAAAGTGTACTACGCCGCCGCTATTGATGATCTGTTCTCTCATGGCAACGATAATGTGTGGTAATTTATTGGTGCCTATGTGAGGATGTGCGTCGTATAATATTTTTTCTGTTGCTCCGAAGTGAACAAAAATACTGAGTATACGGTTTATATTACCGCGCTTGTTCGAGCGCGTATACAATTTACCATCTGAGTAGGTGCCAGCCCCGCCTTCTCCGAAACAATAATTCGAATCAGGATTCACCACCCCTGTTTTGTTTAACGCTGCCAGGTCACGCCTGCGGGAACGTACGTCTTTGCCCCGTTCCAGCACTATGGGCCTGATACCAGATTCTATGAGCCGTAATGCGGCAAACAGGCCTGCTGGTCCTGCGCCTATGATGATAGCTTCAGGAGCGTTGGCAGGTAAAGTGTCATATATGGGTATGATGGTCTCTCTTTCCCGGAAGGGTTCATTGATGAAAACCTTCAGGGTAAGGATGAAAAATGTTTGCCTGGAACGTGCGTCAATAGAGCGTTTCAGCAGGTGAAAGCCGGTGATGTCTGCAGGTTTTATACCCAGAGATGCTGCCGCTTCTTTTATGATGGCGGCGTCTGAATCTGCCCGGGAGGGCAGCAGTTTAAGTGAGATCTGTTGTATCATACTGAAGGTTAGGTAGTTATCCCAACAATTGCGGGGCAAAGATAATAAACTAAAAACGGATACCTGTATTCAGCAGGTACCCGTTCTAAATTTATTTTGTTAATGAGTTGTTATTCTCAGATGATCAGAATGGCAGGTCATCGGCCGTACCACCACCGGAAGAAACTTCCTGGGAAGCGTTGTAGTTTGGCATTGAATCCTGTGTAGCGCCGCCGGCAACAACAGATTCCATGCGCCATGCGTCGAGGTTGGTGATGTAATTCACCCTGCCGTCTTTTTCCCAGCGGGTGCCTTTGATGTTGAAGTATACCTTAACGGTTTCACCTTCATTGAACCGGTCTACGATTGCTGTCCTGTCCTGCACCGCCTGGAACTTGATATAGTTGTTTATAACGCGGCCATTGATATCATCGGACTTTTCGATAACGAACTCCCGTGTCTTAAAGGTTTCGCTACGTTGCATCGTATTATACTTCACGATCAGTTTTCCGGTTATTTCAAAACTCATATAAAAAAATTTAACTGTTCAGAGGGTCAAAGATAGGTTTTTTAAGCAGAAGTAGTGCGCAATAAAATTTAAAACAGACAGTTATAAAAGAAAGACACGAGCACATGCGCGTATGTTAAGAATTTTGCATGGTATTTGCTAACTATAAGCACATTTTTTTAAATGCAATTACTAACATAGTTTTGCACGCCCGTACGGAATTATTAACATTTCGGGCAACTCGGAAAAGTTGAGTTTTACCTTGCTTGTTATCTGTACAATAGTATTTTATCAGTAAGTACACATATCTATGACAAAGTTGTTAATGTCAACTGGAAAAGCCTGGATATCAAACCAGTGTAGTACTGGGTTTTATGGGATTTTAAATTACAATGCGCGAGCGTGAAAACACATTAAAAAACAGCAAAAAACAGAGGCGACAATCTGTAATCTGAGAATGAGAAACAAGGGTAGATAAATTTTTTTTTTCAACATTTTCTACAGATATTCGTCGTCCTGTCTGAAAATCTATCAACTCCCCACGTTGAAAGATTTACAATTCGAGAACAATCCTTAATTCAAGAACAACATTAATTTACATTAGCTCAATGAATAAAACTTGCGACCAAGTTTGGGAAAGGTGTCTTAATATAATTAGGGATATTGTGGAATGGCAGCCATTTAAAACCTGGTTTGAACCGATTAAACCCATCCAGCTTGAAAACAATGTTTTAACCATTCAGGTGCCCAGTCAGTTCTTTTACGAATACCTTGAGGAGCACTACGTAGGATTACTTGGGAAGACAATTAAAAGAGAACTGGGCAAAGAAGCCAGGTTAGAATATCGTATAGTGGTTGAAAACGGTACTCCGCATCAACACCCTAAAACAGTAAACATGCCAACGCAGTTTACTAAAACAAAAAAAGACAGCGAAGTTGATTTTCCTTTAACGATACAAAACCCGGTAAAGAACCCCTTTGTTATTCCCGGTATAAAAAGAGTACAGATAGATTCTCAGCTGAATCCTCACTATACTTTTGAATCTTACATTGAAGGAGACTGTAACCGTGTTGCCCGCAGGGCCGGTAAGACCGTATCTGAAAAACCAGGTGGTACTTCCTTCAATCCTCTTGTTATATATGGGAGTGTAGGTCTGGGTAAAACACACCTTGCACAGGCAATAGGCAATGAAGTAAAACGCATACATCCCAACAAAGCAGTGTTGTATGTAAGCGCTGAAAAATTCATCAACCAGTTCATTGATCACTCAAAGAACAGTATCATCAATGACTTTATTCACTTCTATCAGTTAATTGATGTATTGATAGTAGATGATATACAATTTTTTGCCCGTGCAGAAAAAACACAGGATGCGTTCTTTGCCATCTTCAACCACCTGCATCAATCCGGTAAGCAGCTGATCCTGACTTCAGACAAACCACCAAAAGACCTGGACGGTTTGCAGGAAAGATTGCTCAGCCGTTTCCGCTGGGGCCTTTCTGCAGATATGCAGATGCCTGACTTCGAAACGCGTATGGAAATACTGGAAATGAAGATGCGTAACGACGGCCTGGAAATGCCGAAAGAAGTAGTGAAGTATGTTGCATATAATATACAAAGCAACGTACGCGAGCTGGAAGGCGCACTTATCTCCCTCCTGGCACAGTCTTCCCTGAACAGGAAAGAGATCGACCTGGAGCTGGCAAAACGTGTACTGAAATCTTTCGTGAAAACATCTTCCAAAGAGATCACCATCGAAAGCATCCAGAAAATGGTATGCGAATACTTCGATGTTCCGTACGATAAACTGCTGCAGAAAACACGTAAACGTGAGATCGTGCAGGCCAGGCAGATCACTATGTATCTTGCCAAATCCTTTACCAAGAATTCATTGAAAACCATCGGCGAACATTTTGGCGGCCGTGACCACACCACCGTGATCCACTCCTGCCAGACCGTAAAAGACCTGATGGACACAGATAATACTTTCCGGGACAGCGTAATAGAATTGCAACAAAAAGTGCAACTCGCTGCCATGTAACCATTGCTATCCGATATTCCTCAAACCCTAAATAACCTTATTGGTCCCGGGAAAAACTCCCGGGACTTTTTATTATCTTAGTTATTATCTTGTGCTTAACAATTTCATAATCACCAGGGACATCCGGCGCTTAATAACAACCAATAACTTTGTGCCGTAACGTATGCCAAAGGAATATCAACACATACTATGGGGTTCCATCAGGTCAGGCAATGAAAAGGCCTTCCGTCAGCTATTTGATGAATACTGGGAAGATCTGTTCAGCTATGCCAGTAAGATCACAAAAGATCACTCACTGGCACAGGACATTGTACAGGGTCTCTTTATTCATCTCTGGGAAAAGCGGGACAATCTCCCGGAAGTAACCGCCGTCCTTCCTTACCTGCGCTGCGCACTTAAGAACCGCCTGCTCAATGCGCTGCGCGATGAACATGTTTACCAGCGTCATGTAGATACCTTCACACAGGTTTGCGAAACCAATACCAGGGCAGCTTCAGACCAGCTCCAGTTTAAAGAGACAGAACAACAGGTATTGCAGTCCATCAACAGCCTGCCCGGCAAAATGAAAGATGTTTTCTATTTACACAGGATAGAACATCTCTCTGTTGCAGAGATCGCTTCAAAACTTGGCAGCAGCCCGCAGACCATCAGGAACCAGTTAAACACCGCCCTGCAGAGAATGAAGAATGCCTGGGCACTGGACCTGCTGATCGTTCTTTTCCTGGTTGAAAGGATACTGTAACCTCATCCCAATATTACCGAATTGTTAATCCCTCCCTCTCAATAGTTATTTCCTTTTACAGCCGTGTCTTATAATAAACCAACGCGCAGACTTGGATAAAGGGACATTATCATCATTATTGGAAAAATTCCGTCAGGGCAACTGTACCAAAGAAGAACAGGAACTATTATATAAATGGCTGGACGCCCTGGAACAGGAAGAGAGCATTCCGTTACTTACCGCTGCTGAAAAGCACCGGATCAAACAGGATATGCAGCAGCATATCTGGCCGCTGCCACGCAGGACCAGCCGCATAGGCTTACGCCTGGTGAAAGCAGCAGCCGTCATCATCCCGCTGATAGTAGCAGGCTATTTCCTGCGTCAGCATAGCCATCAGTCTTCCATAAAAGGACAGCTGGCCTTAAAGACAGTATGCAATAACAGTGGCAACATGCAAAAGCTTGTACTTCCGGACAGCTCGGTAGTACTTTTAGGTCCTTATTGTACCATACAATTCCCTCCGCAATTCCCTCAACATGCACGCCCGGTACATATCACCGAAGGAAAAGCCTTCTTTGAAACAGTGACAGATGCACGGCGGCCATTTACCGTGGAAGATAATAACGGCACACGCACTACCGTTCTGGGTACTTCCTTTACTGTAGAAACGAACAGTACTTTACAGATATCCCGGGTAGCGGTAGCTACCGGTAAGGTAAAAGTACAGGGCACAGGCGCCGCTCCCGCCACACTGGGGCCGGCACAACGTCTTACCGTTCAGGGTAAAGGAACAACTGTACAGGACAGTATTGCTACTGCAGATCTTCTGGCATGGACCCAAGGCGAGATCGTATTACGCAATGCTACATTGCACGAATTACTTTTAACCATAAAAACTCAATACGGGATCGAGACAACCACAACACTTGACTTAAACAAAGGGAACTACACGTTACGCTTCCCCGCCAGTATGGCGCTGACGGAAGTACTTGACATCATCGGAAAAATCAGTTACAAACCAAAAATCCATTTCACTATGCTGAAGGACAAACTGGTGGTCGACTAAAACACCACGGCTGTTTCAATCTACTCTGGTTTAAATTCCGGGTTACCATGTAAATTGCGTAGCCGCGGCCAACTCATGCCTTTACCTTAATAACAAACATTATATGCAAAAAGAAAAGTTACACATTACTGCACACATCAAAACCGTACTCATCACGGGGATGGCGCTGCTTGTACTGGCATCAACCACCTTTGCGCTGCCTACAAATGCACAGGCGCTGCAAAAGATGATGCAACACTTCCAGGTACAGCAGGGCAGCCTTTCCGCTGCACTGAAAAGGCTGGAATCAGCTGCCCAGATCAGCTTTGCATACGACGAAAACGCACTGAAGAAAATACAGGTGCATGCGGCTACCTATCAGAAGAAGACGGTAGTGAACATCCTGAAGGACCTGCTCAGCCAGTCCTCACTGAAATACGAAGAACGCTATAACACCATCCTGATCTATGACAGCGCCTCCCAGGCGCAGGCATCTGCATCTGCTGCAATGACACAGGAACAGGAGAAGATCACACTTACCGGTACTGTGTCTGACAAGAACGGTCCGCTTATCGGCGCTACTGTACTGATAAAAGGTACTTCCAATGGTACTGGCACAGATGCTACCGGTCACTTTAAGCTGACCGTTGCACAGGGCGGTAACCTGGTGCTGGTAGTAAGCATGATAGGATTCAAAACACAGGAGATACCAGTGGGCGATCAGAGGAACTTCCAGATAGTACTGGCAGACAATAGCCTCAACCTGAACCAGCTGGTAGTAGTAGGTTATGGTACCCAGCGTAAAGCTACCGTATCCGGCGCCGTAGCTGACGTTCAGCTGGACAGGCTTACTTCCCGCTCCCTCAACGATGCAGCAGAAGCATTACAGGGTAAAGCGCCCGGTGTTACCGTTCAGAACAACGGCGGTGACCCCACCTCTACTCCTAAAGTATATATCCGTGGTATGGGTGGTATTAACGGTGAAGAGCCGCTGTATGTAGTAGATGGTTCTATCTACACCGGCGGACCAATCAACCCGAACGATATAGAATCTATCAACGTACTGAAAGACGCATCTGCCGCCATCTATGGCGCCAGGGCTTCCGGCGGCGTGGTGCTGATCACTACCAAAAAAGGTAAGGAAGGTACCGCTACTATCACCCTTGACGCTAAAACAGGCTGGCAGTTTGCTGCCAAAAAACTGGACGTGCTCACGGCCAAACAGTTTGCTGATGTAGAGAACATCGCTTATACCGCTGCAGGAAAAACGCCTGCTGATGCGTTCAATGCTTCTGTATATCCCGACGGACAGATAACCCGTACTGACTGGCAGGACGAGATCTTCCGTACCGGCAAGATACAGGACTACAACATCGGCGTAAAAGGCGGCACAGATAAAAACCGTTATTATATGGGCTTCGGCTACCGCCGTAATGAAGGTATCCTGCTCAACACACATGCTGAACGCTACTCTTTCCGCATGAACTCAGATGCACAGATCAAGCCCTGGCTGAAGGTAGGTGAGAACCTCTCCTTTACCTATACCAACGGTAATGGCGCTAACACTACCAGCCCTTATACCGGCGCTATCTTCACCGCCCTGGGTTACCCACGTAATATCACACCATACACTGCAGACGGATCTTTCAGCGGTATGCCCGCTGCCTATGCAGGTTCTTACGGCGACCTGGCCAACCCGGTAGCTATCCTGCAAAGACTGGATTCCCGCACACCGGTAAGCAATATCAACATCAACCCATATGCAGAGGTTAAATTGATGAAAGACCTGGTATTCCGTTCCAACTTCGTTGTTACCAAATCTTTCAGCGATCAGAAAACCTTCACCACCCGTGCACTGGAAATAGGTAAGATCAATAGCAATAACGGGCTGGAAGAAAAGATCAACAACTTCACAGAGATCCTGTCAGAACAGACACTGAACTATACCAAACAGATAGGCAACCACAACATCAACGCACTGGCAGGCTATACCTACCAACATCATGATGGTACCTTCCTGACTGTTAATGCCAGCTCTTTCAGCGATGAAAGGGAAGCTTACCGTTACTTTGACAACGCTTCCACCTGGGCTAAACCTTCCAGCGGAAAAGATATGAACGCTATGGAATCTTTCCTGGCAAGGGTTAACTATGACTACAAGGCCAAATACCTGTTGTCACTGATAGGCCGTCGTGACGGTAGTTCCCGTGTAGCGCCTCAGAACCGTTACCAGAATTACTATTCAGTATCCGGTGGCTGGGTACTTACAGAAGAGAACTTCATCCCTAAAAATGATGTGCTGACCTTCATGAAACTGCGCAGCAGCTACGGTGTACTTGGTAACCTGGGCAGTCTTCCATCCAACGCTATCAACGTAAACCTGAAATCTACCAGCATCTTCATAGGCAGTAACGGAGCACAGGTAACTGGTCTTGCAGAAGATGCGCTTTCCAATCCTAACCTGCGCTGGGCAGAATCCAAACAGGTGAACTTCGGTACAGACATCGCGCTGTTTAAGAACAGCCTGTCTATCAATGCTGACTACTTCATCAAAACTACAGACCAGATGATCCTGCAGGTAGATCCTCCAAGTACTGCAGGTGTTACCACCGGTATGTACAAGAACATGGGTAAGGCGCGTGACAATGGTATTGAGTTAGGCATCACCTATAATGGTAAAGCAGGTCCCGATTTCACCTATAACATCGGCGCTACTTTAACCAAAGTGAACAACAAACTGCTGGCACTGGAAGAAGGAAGGAACGAAGTGGTAAGCTCTTCCAACATCAACGTGCGCAGCACCCTCAACCCTATTGTAACACGTGTGGGCAATCCTATCTACGCCTATAATGTGATCAGGACCGCTGGTATTTTCCAGTCGCAGGCTGAAGTAGACAGCTATGTAGGACCCGATGGCGTTACACCTATCCAGCCTAATGCAAAAGCGGGCGACCGTAAATTCGTTGACCGTAACCATGATGGCCAGATCAATAACAACGACCGTGAGGTTGTAGGCAGTCCGTTCCCCGGTTTCTCTTATGGTTTCAGCTTCAACGCCAGCTATAAAGGTTTTGACCTGAACATCTTTGCACAGGGCGTACAGGGTAACAAACTGTTCAATGCGCTGAAGTACACTAACATGAACCCAAGCGTTGGTACCAACTATAACATGCTGTCAGGCATACTGAACGCGTGGACGCCGGAGCATACGAATACAAACGTAACACGTATCACCTCTACAGACCTGAACGGTAACTATGGTAATACTTCAGACTGGTATATTGAGAACGGTTCTTACCTGCGTATCAAGAATATCACCCTGGGCTATACGCTGCCTGCTTTGCTCACCAACCAGGCGCACATCGGTGCAGTAAGATTATATGTAACTGCTACCAACCTGTTCACCTTTACCAAATATGACGGATACGATCCTGAAATTGGTATGGATGAACTGGGTATAGATAAAGGCCGTTATCCACAGGCTAAGAGCGTATTGGTAGGTCTGAACGTTAATTTCTAATAAGTACAAACGAGGAATACAATGAAACATATTATAAAACACATCGCACTTTCACTGGCTGGTATCTCTATACTGGCTGCCTGCAATAAAAAGCTGGACATTACACCTGAAGGAGCGCCTACCAGCGGTAACTTCTGGCAAACGGAGGCTGACGCTGTATCCGGCGCCAATGCCATGTACGACCAGTTTGACAATGAGAACTTCTATGGCCGTGGTTACTGGTGGTTTATCAACGCCAGCGATGATATGGTGACAGGCCGTGTGAAAGCAGAAGGCGATAATATCAAGAACTTCAACAGCAGCTTCATTGGCGGTTCCTATACGGAAACACAATGGAAAATGAGGTATATTGTTATCAAACGTGCTAACGACGTGATCACCCATGTACCATCTATCAATATGGACGCAGACCTGAAGAACCGCATCCTGGGTGAAGCGTATTTCTTCAGCGGACTGATGTACTTCGAACTGGGGTATACCTACGGAGATGAAAGAGCCGGCGTGCCTATCGTGAACCGCGACAGCATCACCGGCGATAAGCCTATTCCCCGTTCTGCCAACGTGAACCTGGTATATGAGTATGTAGAGAAAGAACTGAAACAGGCGGCTGCACACCTACCTTATTTTGATGAGTATTCTGCAGATGAATATGGCCGTCCGCATAAAACCGCTGCCTATGCTTTTCTCAGCAAAATGTTCCTGTATAAAAAGGATTACGCCAAAGCCGAGCAATATGCTGACTCTGTAATACTGAGCGGCAAGCATCAGCTGCTGGATAACTTTGCAGACGTATTCACTATCGCCAATAACTGGTCAAGTGAATATATCTGGTCAGTTTACTCCAACTCTAAAGCACCCAGCGGCTGGGGCAGTATCCTGCCTGGCGTAATGCTGGAAAACAAAGGCTGGGGCAAATACAATGGCTGGGGTTATTACATGCCTACCAAAGAACTGTATGACGCCTACGAAACAGGCGACCTCAGAAGAGAGGCCACTATCCTGAAACCAGGCGATCACTTCACCTTCTACGGTGCAGACCAGGTGTACGCTTCCAGCAACAGCCTGTCAGGTTACCAGTTCCGTAAATACATGGAGCCGTTCTCTTATGCAGGTGGCATACACCTGAGCCCTAACGGAGACCATCCTACTACAGACCTGAACCTGCCGCTGATCCGTTATGCAGAAGTGATCCTGATCAAAGCGGAAGCAAAGCTGATGCAGGGTAAGAATGCAGATGCAGAGATCAACATGATCAGGCATCGTGCCGGACTGACCGATGTTACCAATGCCGACATGACAGAGCTGAAACGCCAGCGCCGTTGTGAACTGGCGGGAGAATGGGCTAACCATCACTTTGACCTGGTACGCTGGGGCGATGCACAAGCTACTTACGCACAGCCATTACACGGTTATAGTGGTAGCGTAATATGGCCTGCAAGGACCTTCAAACCTACCATTCATAATGTATGGCCGGTGCCAAGAAGTGAGGTGACCAGCAGCAACGGTATTGTGAAACAGAATGCCGGCTGGGAATAAGAACCATAAGACAAGTATTAAAACCATAGAGATTGAAAGTAAGAAACAGCTTATTAGCTCTTTTCCTGACAGCAGCCGCCACTCCGGTGGCTGCCCAGGAAAGGGCCTATACAACGATCAATGCACATGCGCATAACGACTATATTCATCCTATCCCCTTCCTCACTGCCTACCATCGCCATTTCGGCTCTATAGAGGCAGATGTGTTTGAAAGGGATGGGAAGCTGTTAGTGGCGCATAAAGAAGAGGAAATTACAACAGACCGTTCCCTCGAAAGCCTTTACCTGCGTCCGCTGCAGAACATTATCCGGAAAAATGGGGGTACCGCCTTCCATAACAGCAAGGCCACCCTGCAGCTGATGATAGATTTCAAGACTACCGGCATTCCTACCATGAAAGCGCTGGTACAGCTCTTAACCCGTTACCCGGATATCACTAAAAATCCTACCGTACAGATCACTATCAGCGGAGATCAGCCGTTACCATCTTTATGGGCGCAATACCCTGCGTATATTCACTTTGACGGTAAACGCAACGGTGTGTATACTCCCGCGCAGTTACAGCGTATAGCCATGTACAGCTGTGACCTGCAACAGTTCACCAAATGGAATGGCAAGGGTATCATTGTAAAACCGGAGAGGGATAAGCTCCAGGGATGGATAGACAGCGTTCACCAGGCAGGTAAAAAAGTACGCCTCTGGGGCACGCCGGATAACGTCAACGCCTGGAAGACCCAGATGAACATGAAGGTTGATTACATTGGTACTGACCTGCTGGAAACGCTTTCCGATTTCCTGAGCAACCGGGAGAATGTAGAATATAAAGGCACTGCCGCTCCGCATACACTTTACAAGGCACGTTATATTAACAACGACAGCCTTACCAAAGTGAACAAAGTAATTTTCCTGATAGGAGATGGTATGGGGCTGACCCAGATCTATGCCGGTTTTACCGGCAACCGCGGGCAACTCAACCTGCTCCAGATGAAGAATATAGGTCTCTCTAAAACATATTCGTCAGATAGTTATATCACTGATTCTGCTGCCGGCGGTACGGCTATGGCCACCGGGCATAAGACCAACAACCGCTACATAGGTGTAGATGCTACCGGTGTGCGCCTGCCGGCCATACCTGATATCATTGCGCCTAAAGGCTACAGCAGTGGCCTGATCAGCGCAGGAGATATTACCGATGCCACTCCTGCTGCCTTCTATGGTCATGCGTATGACAGAAGTGAGGAAGAGATCATTGCGAAAGATTTCCTGTCCAGCCCTGTCAGCATTATGATAGGTGGCGGGCCAAAGCATTTCAACGCACGTCCAGACAGCCTGGATATTCCTGCGTTGCTGCGTGCCAAAGGGTATACCTTCAGCACCCGGTTACAGGATATGGATAGTATCAAAGCCGATAAATTCCTGGTGCTGGATAGCGCTGCGGAGCTTTCCATGCTGAAGGGCCGCGGGGAGTTCCTGACCCGTTCCCTGCAAAAGACCATGTCTACGCTGAACCGAAATCCTAAAGGCTTTTTTATCATGGCTGAAGGGGCGCAGATAGATTATGGCGGGCATGCTAATAAAGTACCTTATGTAACGACAGAGATGATGGATTTTGATAAGGCTATCGGCGCTGCGATGCAGTTTGCTGATGAAGATGGGCATACATTGGTTATTGTTACTGCTGATCATGAAACGGGAGGGCTGAGTTTACTGGATGGTAATATTGGTAAGGGAGAAGTGGATGGTCATTTCAGTACGAATGATCATACTGCTGTGATGGTGCCGGTGTTTGCGTATGGTCCGCATTCGCTGGATTTCAGAGGGGTGTATGAGAATACGGAGATATTTGAGAAGATTATAGCTTTGTTGAATTAAGCGACGAGAAAAATTGCACAAAAAAAGCGCTTTTGCCTTCGGCAAAGCGCTTTTTTTGTGTTGGGGCGCTGCGCGGCTTTTGGGGGAGAAGAGCGAGTTTTAGCGGTTGGTTAAAGCGGCTTTTTAGGAGGAGACTAGCTATCTGACTGGCTGAGAAATAAAAATTGTTCACATCAGCCAGGTATTTTAATTTTACATGAAGAATACATAACCCCAAAGCGTTTTAAAAACACCCCAATGACACAGGATACACTGGAGGCCGTTGCCCCTGCATCGCCTCTGTCTGCAATATCTCCTTGTGAAGATGTGATTAACGAGAACATCGCTAAGAACCTTCCTGTTAATGACCGGGACTACGCCATTATTGTAGGAATTAATCATTACAAAAGCTTACATGCACTGGAAGGCCCTATCACTGATGCCTGCGCATTCCGTAACTGGCTCATCAGTGCAGATGGCGGCAACCTGCTGCCGGAACATTGCTTTTTCATTACATCTAAAGAAGATGATGATACGCCGGACCAGCAAAAGATAGACCTGGCCCTCTCCGAGGTGTTCCGCATGGCGGAAAAGCAACCCGGCAGAAGGCTGTACTTTTACTTTTCCGGTCACGGTTTCGGCGCCAGCTGGGACGTAAACGGCATGTGCCTGCCTATCTGGTCAGAACGGTTCTATAATGCAGCCCTGTCTTCCAAAGCTTATTTCGACCTGCTGATGGAGCAGGACCTCTTCGAAGAGATCTACTTTTTCCTTGACTGCTGCCGGGAAAGGAAGATCAACACCAAGCCCCTCCATTCCATGCTGGGCGGCAAAGGCATCGGTGGAGGCAAAGCCATGGCCGTTGTCATGTATGCGGCGGAATATGAGAACCCTGCCCGGGAAGGCATCACCATCAGCGAGGGGAATATGAGCGTACGGGGATACTTCTCCCGTGCCCTTATAGAAGCTTTTAAAGGCCTTGCAGCGGATGAGCATGGTAAGACCAGCATGCTGCAGTTTGAGAACTATGTACGGTCTAAAACAGAGGCTTATGCGCATGAACAGCAACATGTGCAGACCGTCAGGACAGATGTACGGAACAGCAGCAATAACCTGGACTTTATCATTGTACAGCACCGCAACCTGGACGTGATCACTTCTACAGCACTGACCATACGCTTTAAGCAGGCAGGCACCTACAGGCTGGAATCTCCCAACCTCGACATTCTCCGGGAAGACACCGCCAATGCCGGAGATACCTGGCAATTCAACCTGACCAAAGGACTTTATGGTATTTCTGATGGCACGGTACAGGGCAGTAAGCCTATCAAAATAGATCTCTCCCGCAAAACAATGGAATATGAGTACTGAGCTTTATAAACTTACCGTAGCTGCTACGGGTGTGATGTCTGAGTTTGCACACTTAACCCTGTATAACGGTTACCTGGATGTAATAGCCAAAGGATATGAAGTGCTGGAAATGGAACTGCCCCGCGGACTTTACAGCGTGACAATGAAACTGGACGGGAACATCATCAGTGAGAACATCCGCCTGGAAAAAGAGACCCGTCATGAGATAGCCACCCCTCCTATCTACTCTTCCCTGGTAGCAGCGCAGTATCAATCCACGCAGGATTATTACAAAGGCTATGCTACCCTGTACAGCAAGATACCTACTGTTGGCGCGCAGATAAAAGACGCGGGCTCACTCTTCCTCTTCTTCCGTTATACTGACGAACAAAACAACAAAAGCATTAACCAGGAGCATGCCCTTCCCATGGGAGAAGGCTTTTCACTGCTGAATGCCGGGCGGCAGGTGCTTTATAAACTGGAACACGATAATGTGCAGCAGGACCTGGATGAAGGCTGGCTGGCCTTTCATGTTTGTCTGCCACCGGGATTCTATTATCTCCATTACGAGGGAAGGCCTATCAATCCGCTATGGGAGAAGGATAAAGGTCAACCGCCCCGGGAAATACCGTTGCAGGTATTTAAGAGCGATGACAGCCTGGAAGCATTGAAAGATAAATACTGGCAGACACAGGTTTTCCTCACCTTTGGCCACGGGCCTATTTTTCCCAGCATGAGTGTTTTTATCATGCCGAAAGAGAGTGGTTTTATCAGCAATGATGAAAGCTATTACCGGATAGATGGGGTCAGGCATAAATTTCATAATGGCGTGTATTTCCTGCCGGAAAAAGTGATGCGGGAATTTGCTATAGGCCAGTTCACCTCTCCTATGAAAGGGTTGCTGGCAGCCTATATTTATTTCAACAACAATGAGACCCAGGACGATGCCCTTTTCCGGGAGCTGATGCAAAACCTGCCCGCCCTGCTGGGCGAAGGCTGCCCTGACCTGGAAGCGCTGAAGATACTTTCTGCGTGGTATTATAAGGAGCCGGTCCCGCAAGTAGATATGAGCCGGCCGGGCATGTTCATCGACGGGGTACGGGCGGCTATACAGGCATCACTCAATCAACCGGGCATCATCAAAGAAGATAGTCTGCTGGAAGACATCACTGACCGGCTGTATTGCGATATGGTGTGGACGTCTTATGAACCGTTGCCCCTTCCCCGGAAAGCGCCTGAACATACTTTCGTGCCCAACAGCATCCTTTATGCGCTTGAGCAGGCTATTCCCGCCAATGCCACGGCAGAACAGATCAGCGCGGGAATACTGAACAGTAATACTATCAGCACCGTATTGTATTACATCGAGAAACTGGATACTGAGATAGAGATCAACGACCTGGCAAAGCGGCTGCAACTTCCGCCCAACGTCATCAAAAAAACGATCCGAAATATCCTGGCATTTCCTGATAGTCTTAAAGATATCAGGAACCAGGCAGTACTCTTTCAAATCAATAAACTCAAAGAAAGCATATGAAACCACAACCCCAGGGCTATTCACTACACATCGGCGTAAATGCCGTAGACCCCAACAGTTATGAAGGCTGGGACGGCAGGCTCGACGCATGCGAGAATGATGCCGCCGTTTACAGATCTATCGCTGAAAAAGCAGGCTACAGTTCTATCAACACACTGTTAACTGAAAAAGCCACTACTGCTAATGTACTTTCCCATCTGAAGAAAGCTGCCGGCAAGCTTAAATCCGGCGATATCCTGCTGCTCACGTATTCCGGTCACGGGGGAGCGTTGGTAGATTCCAACAACGACGAACCGGATAAACAGGATGAGACCTGGTGCCTGTATGACCGTCAGCTGATCGATGACGAGCTGCATGATGCCTTCAGCAAATTTAAAGCTGGTGTGCGTATACTGGTGTTTTCGGATAGTTGTCATTCGGGAACGGTTTCCCGCGCTCCACTGGAAGCAGATACTACTTCCGGCAGGAAAAGCCGGTTAGCGCCGATACGTTCTCTTATCACTACCTACAACAAGCACAGGGCCATGTATGATAGTATCCAGAGCCAGATCAGCACTTCTCCTGCTGATATTAAAGCTTATGTGGTACAGTTTGGCGCCTGCCAGGATAATGAGGAAGCTATGGAGGCAGATGGTAACGGGTTATTTACTGCTAAAGTGAAGAAGGTGATGAAGCGTCCCGCTCCTAATTATACTTCCTTCCTGGGCGCTATACGCAAGGATTTTGACAGCGGGCAGCATCCTCATCTGCATCATTACGGTAATCAGACCTATAACTTTTTAGCGCAGGCTCCGTTCGTTATTCATCGTTAATTTTTTCAACTTTGACTCGTACAGGGCTATCCAGTCCTGTACGGTCATTCTGCCAGCCAGTTTACCTATAAGCTCTACCGGTACATCTTCCGGTTTCTTGAAACGGATGCAGGCCTTTCCCATGTCCAGCTTACGTTTGCCCACCTTCGCATATTCAGCGGTGAACCATTTCAGCAGCTCTTCATCGGCATACAATCCCATATGATATACTGAAATATAGTTCTTCTGTGAGGCGATGTTCATGAAAGGCAATGCCTGTTTAGGATCGCAATGATATCCTGCAGGATATATGATATGGGGCACAACATATCCCAGCATGCCATATACCATCCCTTCCCTGAAACCTTCGGGAATATTCTTAAGTACTACAGCGCGTAATGCGTGCATGACGGGCTGCCGTTCTGCAGGCAGGCTGCTGATATATTCTTCGGGAGTAGCGGCGTTTGATTGCATATCCTAAGTTAAGCAAATTCCGGCTGTCGCAATCTCCCCCCAGCTTTGACACATTTCCCCCCCGGATAGCAGCTGCAACAGCTCTACCTTTGAATTCAATGTTCAAATAACCTAACATGCAAACGAAAGAAATATGCTACCTGGCAGATAATGCGCTTACGGCATTGATAGACCAGCTGGCTTCATTTGACCAGGGGCAGCTGAACCTGGAACCCTTTAAAGGCAGCTGGACGGCGGGACAGGTGGGAGAGCATATGATCATGGCTAACTCGAGATTTGTAGAGATGATCAACGGAGCGGTCGCCGATACTGAAAGAGCACCTGACCAGTTCGTAGCTCAGATCCGGGATGACTTTTCCAACTATCATATCAAAATGCATGCGCCGGATTTCGTGAAGCCAGCTCTTACCAGCTACAATAAAGAGTACCTGATCCACTCGCTCAACTACATCAGGACCGATCTGAAACGTGCTATCACCACGCTGGACCTTAACATGACCTGTACCTCTTTTGCTATACCGGTCATGGGTTATATTACGCGGCTGGAAGCTGTAACCTTTGTGATCTATCATACTAAGCGGCATGTGCATCAGCTGAAGAACATACAGTTCAGTATATTGAATATGCAGTAACAGGACCATGCCGTCCACTTATTGCGCGCTCATGGTCCTGCGATATTATCTTATTTTCACGGCGTATATGTCACACTGCTTCCGTAGAGAATATTTGATACTCCGGAGAAGAATGTAGCTTTATTTGTGCTTCCCAGGTTGTACCAGAGGTATACGCCATAGCCGTTGTTTTTTGTCTGCGTAGCTAATGAATTGGCTGTGCTCTGACTGGTGGATGCTATATTCACTGCTGCCGGGGCCAGTTCGCTCTTTGTCAGTCCGGCTACGTTGGGTACTGAATATGTTCCATAAATTGCGTTCCAGCTGTAATCTATCAGATCGCCTACTCTCTTTCCGCCATATGAAAGTCTTGAGGCAGCTGGTCCGTAGTAATAGAACGAGATGATCTTTGCCGGCATGAGTTTTCTCAATTCATCTACCAGCAATACAAACGAGCTATCATTTGGCTGACCGGTACCATTATTTCCATAGTCTGCATATTCATCGTCAAAGTCTATTCCGTCCAGGCTGTAATAGTTCACAGTATCTACCAGCTGCTGTGCAAACGCTTTTGCAGATGCTCTGCTGGTGAAATTGCAGAAGCCAGCACCCTGGTGGTTGCCGAGTATTGACAGCAATACTTTCATGCCTTTATTCTGCAAGGGTACTACCTGCGTGTTTCTATTCACCAGTACGTTCCTTACATTCGGATTGTTGTATAGTACCGCTTTTTGTGTAGTAGTGTTGTAATTGATGTTAGCTGCGAAAATGATGGCAATGTCGAAGAGTTGTTGTCCGCCGGTAGTAAGGGTGTATTTACCGGTGTTTAATAAACTGTTGCTGTTTACTTCTACATAACAGACAGATTTGCCTCCGCTTTTAGTGACAGCGTTGGGAGATACGTTTGTTGATTCTGTAGTGGGTAAAGTTTCTTCTTTTTTTTGACAGGAGGTGATGAGAAGTAATGCAAGAGAGGTATGCATGATGGGTTTCAGTTTCATTGTACGTGGTTTTAATAGTTAGGATTATTAGTGCAAACGTGGAATTACCGCAATGTTTGGGTTTCAGGGAGGGTAATGCAAAAATCCCGCCTTTTTGGGAAGCGGGATTTTCTTAATAAAAGTTGACGACTTGTAGCAAGGCTGACAATTTCCAGGAAAGTCAATAGGATAAATTTCAATAATTAATTGATAATCAATTATATTCAAATTTATCAATTCACGATTCATGAATCATGAATCATGAATCGTGAATTATTAGTATCTTTCTAATATGAATCAACATAATGGAATGCGGCCGCAAGACATAGCGGTCCTGTTGAAAATACTGATATCTGATCCGAACTGGATGAATAAAGCTATCGCTGAAGATCTATTCCTAAGCCCTGCAGAAGTGAGCTATTCTCTACAACGATCAGCATTAGCAGAGTTATTAGATCCTTCAAAAAGAAAGGTTATGCGGAAGGCCTTTCTGGAATTTATTCAATACGGATTGCCACGGGTATTTCCCGCGATAAGGGGGGCTATCGCAATTGGGATACCCACTGCTTTTTCGTCTCCTCTCATGTCTTCATACCTTATGACCAATCAACATGACGAGATGGTGGTTTGGCAATATCCAGAAGGAAATGTGAGAGGAGAAACAATAAGTCCATTGTATCCCAATGCGGTTCAAGCAGCTTTGAAAGATCCTATACTATATGAATTACTATCGCTGGTCGATGTTATGCGCCTGGGTAAAGTCAGGGAAAAGGAAATTGCACTTAAACTATTGAAAGACAAATTTAGCATTCACCATGCATGAGAATATTATACGGATCAAAGCTGTTGCTCAATCTTTGAAGGGACTTGATCATCCTTATGTTTTTGTCGGTGGAGCTACGGTTTCTTTGTATTCAACCCAAAAAGCCCTTATTTTCTGGCTACTAAATGGGAAGCCCATAAATCAAGAGGTGGGGATTTACGTACAAGCCGCGACTTCGAGGATATGGTCTATGTTTTTGAAAATTGTAAAGACTTTGATGAACAGTTATCAAATGGTCCGGAATCCGTGCGGAAGTATCTTATGGACGAACTTGCTCCCATCCTTGAGCATCCTGATTTTGAAGAAGGTCTGTATTGTCACATGGAAAGTGCAAGATATGGTGCAAGTGTCAGCAAGCTAGTAGCCAAGATAAAAGCTGGCTTAAACTTACCTACTTAATATTATGTACCTTCGGTGAATCATTACTGTTAAGCTGGCCCACTATCTTCCTGTTAACAATAGCCTAACTGTGTGGATGTACTGATTTCATTTAATATAATCTTCAATCAGGAATTTCAGTTGAAGTAATTGCGCAATGACCTTGTCTTTTTCTGATTGTTTCGCATTAGCATTAGCTTGACTACGAAACTGCTGAAAAGCTACTAATCTTTCAGATCGTCCTTTAGTATTTCCGCTAAATACAAACGATTCAGCAATTTCTTCGGATTTGTATTGTTTTTCAATCTTCTTATAGGATCTCATACTCTTTTTTAGCGTTCTAAATAATATAAATGAAGACAAATGGGATCTTTGTGTTTCCCTCATTAATAAGTACCCTAATTTTGTAAGTGTAACATTTTCCTATTCCGTCCCAAACCTGACTTATCTCATTTTTCATTTTTCGCCCCTGTCCTACCTTTAATCAGCCTTACAATCTATCCATATGACTCACACCGAAATCCTTCAGAAAGTCTACTGGAAAGACTTAAAACACCTTTCCCTGAAAGAAATGCTCATTGAGAACAACCTTACTATCCCCTGGGCATTAACCTCCTGGACTTTAGCCTACTTCGGCTATTACATCCTGGCATTGCCTTTTTCCGCATTCTTTTTCCTGACAGGGTTAAGACAAGTACACAATGGCTTCCATAATTCATTGGGTACAAACAAGTTCCTTACATGGTTTACGCTTTTCAGCAACAGTGTACTGATGATGGCATCTATACATGCAGTTAAATTCAACCACATCCGTCATCATAAGTACTGCCTGTCAGAAGAGGATTATGAAGGGAAATCAGCAGGTATGAGCTGGTACGGCGCCATTTTATATGGCCCTATACATATGTTCCTGATACATAAGGTCACTTTACAATTAGGGAATAAGAAATATGTGCGGAATGTATTGCTGGAACTTGCAGCGATAGCTCTTTTTGCTTTCCTGGTCTTTTATTTTAAGATCGCTTTCTTAATGTATCATATCATTGTCATGGTGATAGGCGAGTTCCTGATGGCATTCTTTGCCGTATGGACAGTGCATCATGATACAGAAGAACATCCTGAGTTTGCACGGACGCAAAGGGGTGGCTGGAAGAATAAGATCACGTTCAGTATGTTCTATCATCTTGAACATCACTTATTCCCTGCAGTACCAACTATTAAGCTGCCGGAGTTAGCGAAGAGAATTGATGAAGTGTTGCCGGAACTGGAGAAGAAGAATACTTTTTAATACATTCTTTTCATAAATAAAAACGGTTTTTTGCATTATAGATAATGGTGAGAAGAAAGTTGATTTAGAGGATAGGTAAACGACGGGGGCAGGAAGTGAAGATTCACACAAGGAAATAATTAGCTACATTTACGCAACGTTTATGATTTACCTATGAAGTCGTATTGCTATATTCTGGGCATTGTATCTCTTATCTTACTGGTTTGCTGTAAGAAAGAGAAAGTTAAGGATACACCCCTACCACCAGTCGTTGAGCCCCCTCCAACACTTACATTAAGTTCTGCTGACATCGAAAATAATGATGCTGTCCGTATCGCAGGTAAAATCATTGCGCCGTCCTGGTTAGACAGCCCCGTTTGTGGCATCGTGTATAGTACAGATTCAATCCCTACTGTGAACAGCCCAGAGAAAATTATTCTGGGCAGTATCCGCGATTCTATTAATATAAGCTATACTGTCAAAGACTTGTCACGTTGGAAGAATTATACTTTTCGGCTATTTATAGCAACAGCAAAAGAAACCTGGTACAGTCAACCCAGACAGGTTATTCCTCCCCGCTTTCAAATAGCACCGCTTAAAGATTCAGTCATCTCCAGGAATACCATACTAAGACTTTATTTCACTGAACCTATACCCAATGACCAGACAAAAGGGTTTGAAGTATATGTCGGTGACAAAAAGATAGATAGTATAAATGTTGTTGTTGGATCTGGAAGTATTGTTTTCCTTGTACCAATCGACTACAGCCAAGGCACACCGATCACAATCAAAAAAGGCGCATATAGTCAAACTATTATTCCTGATATTCCTGTTCTCCCAGGTTACTGGAGGCGGATCTCATCGCATGAAGGCTCGCTGTCTGAAAACGCCGCTTATTTTACACTTGGCAATAATGGATATATTGTAGGAGGACACAAGTACTTGTCGGCAACACAACCAACCAATGTTATTTGGGAGATCAACCTAACTACTTACCAGTGGAAAAAGAAGAGTCCATTTCCGGTGCCATTACACAGTGCTATGGCAATCACAGTTAATAATAAAGCATATTTATTTGGAGGCGTAGTAGACGGTTCAACACCCAATGACAAAGTTTGGGAATACGATCCGGTATCTGACAGCTGGCAAAGCATAGGTAACATGAACGATGTTGATTTTGGCAATGCAATTGGTCGCCTGAGAATGTCAACCGCAGTTTACAATAATAAGATCTACATGGGGGGTGGGATAAGACTGGGGGGAGCACCTAACTTCTTTGAATACTGGTATACCAAATATTGGGTAATTTTTAATCCGGTTACGCATAACTGGGAAAATCTCCCACAATCACCAGCTATTAATTCGATACAAAGCATGACTGCCTACGTGTACGATAATACGTTATATTTATCCGGAGGTGATAATAGTAGTCATGAATCGACTGAGAACTTTTCGCTCAATTTCAGTAACAATAGTTGGTCCAAACCTGATATTGCACAATCATTGCCTCCAAGAACAGGAGTGTCCGTTATTAATAAAAATAACACGACATATTTCTTCGGCGGGTACCAATATATTCCGAGTACTAGTCCTGCCGGAGGTAGATTTGGAGTCATACCGGAGTGTTGGAAAATGGATGCCAATCAACAGTACACACAACTGGCAAGTGCCAGCACACCAGAGTTTGTATCTGAGCTGAACAGAGATGCTCCGATATTTGCAACGGCCGGTGGGCTTATCGTATACAATGTGCTCACGTGGAATGGAAACAATACATTAACGGGAGCGGTAATAGAATATGTACCAGGGAATTAATCATACATTACTAAAATAAGGAAAAGAGCACATGGAGATTTACCGGGTATTGAAAAGTGGAAATGGCAGATCAGATAGAGAAACGGCTTGTGGAGGAAGGCTTTGAAGCCTGTATTGAAGAAAGCCGGCCAGCCGGGCCCGGGAATGAAAAGCGGAGGAGGAAATGACGAGATGGCTAAGATCAGAAAGAAGTTGGGAATTGAAAAAGAGGTGACGAGGATTGATAAAGTGTTGCCGGAGCTTGGAGAAGAAGCATACTTTTTAATATGTAGGCCTGAAAAGAGGCTCATCAGGATACCAAACATCTGCCCAATTGATACATTCTTCAGGGTTCACTTCAATGCCTTTATTGACATGAAAAGTAAAATAATCCGGAATCCATGAAAATAAAATGCGTTTATTAGGTTGGCGGATCATATAAAACCATGTATCAATAGGAGGATAATTGTAATCGTCCAGTAGGCCATTAGAGGCTAAAGCGGCAGCTCCATCAACCAATGTTTCATCCAGGCTACAAGCTAAGATCCGTCCTTTATATTTTTTTCCTGTATCTAACAGCTTCCGTTTCTTGATTTTGAATGTCCGCTGGATTTCAAAAAGACGATCAAAATATTGCTCATTGTCACCCGGAAGTGTACCCCATTCTACAAGAGTAGCATATACAGGAGGGACTATATCCAGCATTTTAAATTTGAACTTAAATGTATACCCTTTATCATCCAGTGGATTGATAGATCTGAAGATCGCTGCATAGTTCTTATATGTATGCTGCAGCTGTTGTATGCAATATTCCTGTGTAAGTTTAAGTTGATCTTCAAACTCCTGCCGATCTATTCCTTTTATCATAACTATTTAAAAAAACATCCGGAAGTAATTGCTTCCGGATGTCCTGTTATCGCTTAGATTTAAACTCTGACCCTTCCTTCCATTGCGGAAATTTATCTTCTCCCGCCAATGTTACTCCCACATCGAATAAGAAGCGGGTATCTTCTACCATACCAGACAACTCCCAGTCAGGATCTACCTGGTCAAACGGTGAGTGATAACGCTCGCGACCATAGAACGCTGCATGATCAGGCGCCCAGGCGGAATCGTGCGCTACAGATCTCATACCGCTGCCGGGGTAAAGTGCAGGTACACCTACTTTTGCAAAGTTGAAGTGATCTGAGCGGAAGAACCAGCCTCCGGAAGGATTAGCTTCACGGACAGTTACACGTCCCTGCTTTTCTGCCGCACGGGCAGCGTAATCATCCAGATCAGATTGTCCCTGTCCGACGATGGTGATGTCTTTCGTACGACCAAAGAAGTTCAGCACATCCATGTTTATATCTGCTACGGTCGATTTCAGAGGGTAAATGGGATGAGTAGCATAGTATTCCGATCCTAATAAGCCCTGTTCTTCGCCAGTCAAAGCGAGGAAGAGGATGGAACGTTTGGGCGCTTCATTCAGCTTTTTGAAGGCAGTGGCCAGCTGGAGGAGAGCGGCGGCGCCGGAGGCATTATCCAGAGCGCCGTTGTAAATAGAATCTCCCCTGATGGCTTCACCAACTCCCAGATGATCCCAATGAGCGGAATAGATAATGTACTCGTTCTTTCTCTCAGTACCCGGCAGCAGCGCAGCTACGTTATGAGAGACAGACTTCTTAATGCGGTTATTTACAACAATTGAGGTAGTTACATTCAGCGGAACAGGTTTAAAACCAGGATGTTTAGCCTGTTCCATCACGCTCTCCGGAACACCGGCCAGCTGGAAGATCTTCTTTGCAGATTCCAGCGTGAGCCATCCTTCTATTGCTGCGCGGGATTTATTATCGTCAGCCGTCTGCAGATCCAGTTTAGGTTTTGACCAGCCGCTGCGCACTACATTCCAGCCGTAGGCGGCGGGAAGGATATCATGGATGATCAACACGCCGGTAGCTCCCTGGCGGGCGGCTTCTTCGAACTTGTACGTCCACCGGCCGTAGTAGGTCATGGTATGGGTCTTGCCTTTGAAGAGGGTACTGTCATAGAAACCGGGATCGTTCACCATTACCACTACGGTCTTGCCTTTTACATCGAGGCCTTCATAGTCGTTCCAGTTGTATTCCGGCGCTACTATCCCAAAGCCGGCAAATACCAGCGGAGATTTATCTACAGCTACTTTTTCCTGTACACGTTTGGTACCTATTACGTATTGATCCAGGTAGGTCAGGCTAACATCGCCGTTCTTACCATAGAAGTGCATATCTCCGTTGGGTTTGGAGAGGATCTCTACCATAGGCACTTCCTGCAGGAAGCTGTTACCATTACCGGGTTGCAATCCTATTTCCTTAAAGCGTTTTTCAAGGTATGCCAGCGTTTTCTCTTCTCCTATGGTAAAGGGTTTGCGTCCCTGGAACTCGTCGGAAGCCAGGACGGTGATATCCTTTATAAACCCGGCAGAATCGATGGCTTTAATGGCGGTGGAGTCTTGTGTCCCTGCCGGCTGTTTCTGGCCGGTATTGCAGGCTACGGCAGCTATAAGGAGGAGTAGTAACAGGATGCGCAGGTGCTTCATTGGCTATTTAATTTATGGCTAAAGATATCTTTTTCCCTTCTATAAACAGCAAGGCTTCCGTAGTACTAGTCCACAGAAGCCCGCTTTTGCTATAAAGAAGACGTTGATTATGCTGTGAGTACGGCAGCCCTTTCTCTTTCGGCAACCTGTACGGCGTTTTTCTTCTTTTTATCTTTTTTGCCTTTATTCCACCATACCAGGAACCCTGTCACCGGTAAGCTGGCACAGATCAGACTTGCAAAGAAAGCCAATATTTTTCCCGGTAGTCCGGCAATGGCGCCTACGTGGATATCGTAGTTCATGCCAATGATCTTTTCGCCGGCGTTCTTGTCCTTCGGTGTCTGGCGTACAAGTAATTTACCGGTGTATTTATCGAACTGGTAATCATCCCTGTCATAATAAGTCTCTTTGCTCTTATATGCAGACATGAAAATGGGAGAAGCTTTGGTGGGTTGTCCGTAGAAGACGCTGTAGCGTTTAGCTTTTGGCTGCTCTTTAGCCATAGTGGTAAAAGCAATATCCAGGGGATTGCCGGTTGCCAGTGGCAGGGCCAGTGTATCGGAAGTAGCGGTAACGCGTTTCGGCGGAGTAACACTGCGGGAAGCAACTACATATACGGTGGTCTGGAACCATTTGAAGGCCCATACCATACCTGTCATTGCGATGATCAGCGCCAGGAGCATACTGTAAAAGCCCAGTACATTGTGCAGGTCGTAGTTCACACGTTTAAAGTTGCCGGACCACTTTATCCTGAAGCTCTGCTCCCGTGTTTTCTTTGTCCATTTCTTAGGCCACCAGAGGATCAACCCGGTTATCAGCAGTACTACAAAGATAAAAGTAGCCCAGCCTACTATCGGCTGACCGTATTTCGTATTCAGCAGTAAGCTCCAGTGAAGGTATTTTATGATGACGAAGAAGTCTTTTTTGAAGTCGTGTACAGCGGTAATTTCACCGTTGTATGGATTGACGAATGCTGCTTTATAGTGCTTAACGGATCCGAAAATGGTGAGTGCGTTTTCATCGCCGGGGGCATATGCCATAAATTCCCAGGCACGGTTGGGTTCTTTGAAAGCGATAAGGTTCCGGACAGGCGTTTCTTTTCCCAGGGCCGCCTGTGCTTTCTCCTGCAATACGCTGAGAGGTAAAATAGCTGTTTTCTGAGGTTGCACGAAGTACATATCGTGATGTACCCATTCGGATATTTCTTTCTGGAATACGAAGATACAGCCGGTAATGCTTACTACCAGGACAATGATACCTGATACCAGCCCCAGCCAGAGGTGCAGCCAGGCGTTGAGCTTTTTACCCCAGGATTTTCCCTTTTTCTTTCCGTTAACTTGCATGTTGTTCCCCATTAGCATAGCGTTTGAGTGGCTTCCTATCGGTTTTGCTGCGCAAAAGTCGGGGGAAAGGGAGGAATTGGCGAGACGGAAAGGGAAAAGTATTTACGCAATGCGGAAAAACTATGGGATAATCGTGAGTTCTTCTTTTATAATACTCTGTAAATCAATAGCAGGCACCATAAACTGATTTAAAACCGAGCTTTCTGTTTTAGCATGCAATACACCTCGTGCTACCCCTAAGCTAATCGAGGCAAGATGGCGGGCAAAATCCACGGGGAGGACTACATTATTCCTGGCTGATATATCTTCCCAACTTTGAGATTCTACTTCGAATTGGCAACCTAGTTCAAGAATAAGGAAAGGTGTTTTTTTCTGATCAAAAGTGAAACGAACAATAACTGCGATGATTCTTTTATTAGGTAAGCTCCCAAACTTAATTGAGAACTGACATCCGGATTGTTCAAATTGATTATATGCTTCTTCAATCAGTGCGAATTCTTCGGTATTGATTCCTTTCAGAATAAAAGCAGGATTCTTACTCATAGTTTGCTATTTAGGGAAATCACTTTTTTCAAATGCTACAAATGTTTGTGCGTTATCTGCGGCTAATGACAAATGAGTATTCGAGAGCAATTGCTGATAGTCATTAGGATACATGTTAGTGACATATTTTTTTAAAAGCCCAGTCCATGCTAAACTATTCTTAGAGATATATTCTTTTAACACTACCTGCTTACTATATTTATAATCAGGAAAAGTTATCAGTTCAATACCAAGCGCGTCAGACAATTTGGCAATCGTTTCAAGAGTCAGATTTTCCTCACCTTTTAATATCTTACTTATATGTTGAGGGGTTACACCTAATTTTTCTGCCAGCACTTTCTGATTCATTCCTTCTCTTTCTTTAACTGCAACATATACTCTTCTTGCTATCTGACTGGAATAACTAAGCCACTTCCAGTTTTCCAAACGGGAATCAGCATCCTCTGACCATTTGCTTACCTGACCTTTGCTATTCAAGCTTGCTAGTTTCTTTTGTGTCTTTGCCATAATTATAAATTATTGAACTCCATCCCTGGAGTCAATTCCTTCCTGTTTAAGAAAAAATTGAACTCTGGACAATTTGCGTTTCTGTTCTTCTAAATGAGGCCGATCCATTCCCGGCGTAATCTTAATTGCTCCTCCCGTAATTACTATACAACTATCTTCAAGTGCAATTCCATATAGCCTCAACATTGGAGGTACAGGATATTTTGCCTTCCCTTTTCTTAGGGCAACATTTTGCGATATTAAAATATATCCCTCCTTATGCAGAGCCTGAAAGATTTGTTTCAATGAACGATCTCCTTCTTCAATCTTTTTCATTTCAATACGCCTCAGCTCTCCCATAAACTGCCTTGCTTCTTCTCTAACCTGATCGATTGCTTCGTCTATTGTTATGCTATTCCAAAATGGATGATTTAAATCTTTATTGTTTTCTTCAAAAAAAGATACCAGGTATGATGTATCATTCCATTTGTTGAATGTATTTGTGAAAGCATCATTCAATTCTTCCGGATAACAAACCGTCCATAAATGACAATCTTCTATGGCCCTTGTATGACCAAAAGTAGGAATTATTTCCATAGAAATCAACTTATAGGTTTACTTTTCTGTTATAGGAGCATTCAATCTGAGGGGAAAGCTATTGGGGAGACTTCTTCTATCTGCATGAGAAGAAATTGAATCAATGAATCCCTTTTTGCCCGGCAAAGCTAGAATTTCTATTTAAAGCAATAAGTTAAGATCACGTTAATAATCCTCTTTTATTTTAATTAGGACTCCTTTTTTCCCCGTTGACAGTCCCATTGCAGTATACTGTTCTAAATTGCTTATACGATGACCCTACCATTGTCCATTACAACCCAAATAGGGCAACCTGTATTGTTTACCCCAGGAGTGCCCGAAGCCTATAGCAGCTATGAACTGCAGGGCGCCACTCCATTCTATGCAGTCAGCGATAGCTTTGGCTGTATCCTTTACCAGCAGGTGACCGATAAAGGTTACAGGGCCTGGGTAAGTCATTTTATTATTACAAAACCGTCAGCATTCAGGATCAAAGGCAACGTTGAAGATCTACTCCTGCACCACACCTTAAAAGGCAGTATGCATTATGAGTTGAACAGTCATGAACTGGAAACTTTTCAGCATCAGTTGAACATTGTCGTTACGCCCCGCCTGCGTCATATTATCCGTTTTAAAACAGCGGGTATATATGTGGCACTTAATGTACAGATCCCGGTAGTAGACCTGGAAGAATACCAGGAGAGCTTCCCGATAGTGAAAGACTTGCTGGATAAAATGCAAAATGAGGACACGATCACTCTCTTAGACCAGAATATGGTCGCCCCTGAACGCTTGCGTAATGTAATCCAGGACATCACGGAAAGACAGTTACCTAGAGCCGCCAGCGAGAAGTACAGAGAACAGAAAACCGGAGAACTCATCATTGAATCACTTGACATGCTTTCACGTTACCTTACAGACGCCAACGGCCTCACTGTGGCCGATCATGAAAAAGGAGAAAAGACGGAGCTCTACCTGTTGAAACACTTACATCAGCCCTCTCCTCCTACCCTGAAGCAACTGGCAAGATATGCCGGTACGAATGAAAAGAAACTGGAAGACATTTTCCGTGGCAGACACGGAATCACAGTGTATGATTTCTTCCAGAACGCACGTATGCGTATTATTCACCGCAAACTCACAGAATCAAACACCCCACTGCAGGACCTGGCAGAGGAATTCGGCTACACCGACTATTCCAGCTTCTCCTATGCAGTAAAGAAACGTTTTTCATTAAGTCCGCGGGAATTGAGAAAGAACAGCAATGTTATCTAGAAACATTTCGCTGTCTCCTAACAATTCAGGGCTATCACCAAAAGACTTATCCGTAATACCGGAGTACCTTTAGGATGAAAGTTAACATTAGTTTCGTTGCCATACGAATAAGCAATACTCGAAACTTATTAATGGTATATTGAGGAAAACAAAACGTCCTGGTTCTCTAGCCGGGACATTTTTTTCCGTGTTACCTTTCCCCCCACAACGCAATTAGTACACGGCATTACCCTCCAATGATAGCCTCAGAGAGACACAGCTTTTCTTACTCCCCTACCGCAAAAATCATTAGAAAACCCAGGTTAAATGAAACCGTTACAAAGCACACTTTTGTTTGTTGCCCTATGGATACCCCATTTATACCTATATGCCTCCCCCGGCCCATCTCATGGGGCCGGCGGGCATGTAGCTCCTTCACCCTGGGCTATGCAACCGGTGCCGGTACAAACACGGTGGGCTGCTGAAGTCTCTCCTGGCAATGCACTGCCGGAATATCCACGTCCGCAGATGGTACGTTCTCAATGGGAGAACCTGAACGGCTTGTGGAACTATGCTGTCACGCCCTGGGATGCAAATGTTCCTGCTACTTTTGATGGTAAGATACTTGTTCCCTATCCTATAGAATCTGCACTCTCCGGTGTGAAAAAAGTTTTTCTTCCTACTCAGCGGTTATGGTATAAGCGGCATATAACGGCGCCGGATATCCGCGGAGGGAAACGTGTATTGCTTCATTTCGGAGCGGTAGATTGGAAAGCGACCATTTATCTGAACGGGAAACTTATCGGCCGGCATATGGGCGGTTATCAGCATTTCTCTTTTGATATTACAGCTTCACTGCAGCCGGGCAAAAATGAGCTGGTGGTAAGTGTGTTCGACCCTACTAACCTGGGGCCTAATCCAACGGGGAAGCAGTTCCTTCGTCCGCGGAAGATATTGTATACTGCCGTCAGCGGTATCTGGCAGACAGTGTGGATGGAAACAGTGCCGCCTGTTCATATTACAGATCTGTATATGACGCCGGATATTGATGCTGATTGTCTGGGTCTGCGGGTGAATACATCTTTTACCGGGCCGGGGTATGCCGTAAAAGCTATTGCCTATGCCGGCAAACAGGAGATAGGCAGGGTCACAGGCCCTGCTTCCGTTCTTTTAGATATGCCTGTTCCGCGGGCACGTCTCTGGAGTCCTGCAGATCCCTTCCTCTATTCTCTCAAAATATTTTTACTGCGTAATGGCAAAGTGACAGATTCCGTTACCAGCTACTTCGGCATGCGAAAGATAGAAGTTAAGAATGATAGTGCCGGTATACCCCGTATCTTTCTCAACAACCACTATACCTTCAACCTGGGCGTATTAGACCAGGGATACTGGCCGGAAGGATTATATACACCTCCTACAGATTCCGCTATGCGGTTCGATATACAAACTATTAAAGACATGGGATTTAACACTATCCGCAAACATGTCAAGATAGAACCTGACCGATGGTATTATCATGCAGACAAACTAGGCATACTTGTATGGCAGGACATGGTCCCCTGTGCAGATGAATCTTATTACGCCACCACCCAGTTCGAATACGAAACCGCCGAAAACCTCCGGCAACTCCACAACTTTCCATCCATTATCGTCTGGGTATTATTCAACGAAGGCTGGGGCAGATATGACCAGAAACGACTGACAGAATGGATGAAACAGACCGACTCTTCCCGCATTATCAACGGCCACTCCGGCGAGAACCTTGATGAATACTCTTCCCTTCCACCACGCAGCTGGTGGGTAAGCAGTGACCTGGCGGATATACATTATTACCCTGGTCCTTCTATAGGGCCTGCATCTCCAGGGAAAGCGAGAGTGTTGGGGGAATGGGGAGGGCTAAGGGTTAGGACTCCCGGGCATCAGTGGAATCCTGATGCCGGATGGGGGTATGCGGAGGTCTCGCCGGCGCAGTTTGCGCAGAAGTATGCTACGATGATGGAGAGGTTAAGGAGGCTGGAGAAACAGGGGCTGTCCGGGGCGATATATACGCAACCGTATGATGTGGAGACGGAGGAAAATGGGCTGATAACGTATGATAGGGAGGTGATGAAGATTGCCCCCCAGGAATTAAAGCGCTTAAACTCAATCCAACCAGGATCATATTGAAAAATAAATCAACATTTCTTACATTCTTGCCTGTTCTCTATGTTATTTAATATATCGAAATGCAACTTCACTTAGGGAATATACCAAATTATAGAGCTAATTTTCATAAAACTGTAAAACCCAACAGTTAATGATGTTTAATAACCTTGCAATGGACGATTCACTCAATGCCTTTTTAAAGGATTTTTTAAAGAAAATTGACGATTCCTATCCCATTCTTGGAGAATACATAATCACTAAAGTCAGCGATTTTGTATTATCCCAGATATCCTCTTTCCCCAAAAGCAAAAATGCAGGGGGCGAGACACATGAAGAACAGTTCATTTATGAATTTAAGAACCTGGATGCCTTAAAACATTCCATAATTGGTATGTTGACTTGGGCCGATAATGAAAACATCATCAGGAGTTTCAATCCTAGATTTAATTCAGAATATTATGTTTATCAAACTTTCCGGAAATATGAGATATACAATAAACAGGAATTCATAAACCTTGATGATATTTTAACCAGTCGGAGTAACTATATATTCAAGGCAGGGCCGGGAACAGGGAAATCAACACTAATAAAGCATCTGATTAACAACTCTCCGTCAAAAGATAATCATATCAATAAGAATGGATATTTTCCATATTTATTGAAATGCAGAGATATTTCTTCCAATGTATACATTCCAAGAAAAAAAGCCATGCGTCAGAGCTCGCATGCAGATGAAATAGCAGTAGTAGAAGATTTCTTTCTTATCACAGAAAAGAAAACAGCAACTAAAGCACATATCCTGATCAGTATTCTTGGAGATCTTGGATTTTACGTGAAGTATCCAAATATCTTCATGAACGATGATACTTATGGATCATGGGTAAAGTCAGTTGAACTGTTTTTATGGGAACTTTCAAACAAGCATTCAATAATTTACCTTGTAGATGGATATGACGAGATACAGGAGCCTCTGATAAAAGAAGCATTGGTAGAAATACTTAATAACATGGCGTTGAAATGCCCTGCAAGCAATTTCATAATTACCTCCAGGGAAATAAGCACAATTGGAAATTTTGCCAATACCTATACTTATGAAATCAATTTCTTCAAAGATGAACAACTGAATTTATTCATCGATAAGTGGTTCGTAAACAAGCCTCAATATGGCGATCTATTAAAAGAAAAATTACGAACAAAAACTTATTACGATACATTATACAGACCACTAATCTTAGCATTCATCTGTGTATTATTTGAAAAGAATAATGCAGAGATACCACATACATCTGTAGAGATCTACTTCCAGATAATTGAACTATTAGTTGAGAAATGGGAAGCTGAAAACCGGCTTAGAAGGCACAGTAAGTATCTGAAATTTGTCAAAGAGAAAAAAATCCGCTTTTTAGCCGAATTCGCTTTTGCGCTTACAAAAAATAAAGGGGAACAGGAATTTACCAGGGAGAACTTACGATTATATTTAAGATCCCTACTCTCTAAATATAAAATACCTATCGATGAATTAGAATACCTTGTTGAAGAAATTGAAAATCATACAGGACTTTTCATTGAAACAGGAGTAAGAAAGTATTGTTTTTCTCATTTCTCATTACAGGAGTTCTTAACAGCTTATCATATATTCAATATAGGAAGCGTGTATAAAGACGAGAATAGCTTGGTTACAATTCCTGAGATCTTCGCTTTATGTGTTGCATTATCTTCCAATCCGAACAATTACTTCGCTGAACTATACCATGACTTTTTGACTAAGCATACTGGCAGTCATATGCAATATATATTGGTTTTCTTAGAAAGATTAATGAATGAAATACCGGATTTTGAGGTCGAAGAAATATTAGGTATCTGTTTCTTAGGCCTATATTCAGGACTCATATTGAAGAAAGACGGCTTCAACAGGATCATTGACGACAGCTTTACCCATAAAATAAGAGAAACGTACACCGATACTGTAGATCCGGTCTTTGAGCGTATTATTAACAACGAGGTTATACGAAACTCAGTAAAAAAATCCCTCCTGAATTATTCAAAATCTTTTGAGCTAAACTCTTACCATAGTATATATGAGGTAAAATCCTTCTTGCAACATGGGAATATCTTCAGACTACCTAACTACCTGATTGTAAATGAAAATCTATTTAAGATAACAGCAAACAATACTTTATTGGCTATTTAAACTATATAAGCCAACTTCCAGTCAATAGGCTGGGAGTTGGCTTCACAGCAATTATCCTTACCCCTCTTTATTGAAGAGCAGTCGTTGCTGTCTGAAATGTAGTACATGCTACAAATGTAGTTGTAAACGGCTGCCCATTAATATCAAAGGTGGTGTAGGTAGATAAGAAAGAAGACCAGGTCTGAATCGGGGAACCGATATTTGTTCTCCAAACACTGGTAGTACTACAATACCAATAAGTAACAGTGTAAGGGGTGCCCTGGTACGTAAAGATATACGTCGAAATAAACTGAGGAACAACCAACCTGGGTGTACCATTACGCATTTTGAAAGCCATAGTTGCGCTTACAATTGCCAACAGGGCAATAGTAGCCAGAATAATTCTTGCCTTTTTCATAGTCATTCTGCTTTTTAGGTATAAAAGCTAACCTGGGAAATGAGAGATTGTGCCTACTCGTTTCGATGGTTTTCGGCGACTCCATAGGTTATGATCCCGGATGGATGAAAGAAGAGTTAAACACACGATTTGAACAGAATAGAACTCACGACATTTTGCAAACGGGGTTTTCAGGGTAAAATATCATTGGATAGTGGTAGTCCTTGTCACGAACGTTGTAAATGCTACGAAAGTGATTTATAGCAATAGCCACTAAAAGAAATTTAGCCTTCTTCATAGTCATATATGCTTTTTAGGGAAAAGCTAACCCGTGGGTGAGCGATTGTATTTACTTCTTACGATGGTTTCAGCTACTCTGCATAAAGATTATAATGTTGGGAATTAAATACACGACCAATGCTTAAATAGGGATCAAAACATTTCGCACAACTGGTTTCTATTCACAGTATTAAAGCTAATACTTATACAGCTGGAAATGTTTAGTAGATACCGCACAAGTTTTTGCCATCACGGCGCTATCTCCAAACTAAAAGCTGTATTATCTCAAATATATTAGTAGTATATGAAACCGATATTCCTCCTCATCCTGCTTTACTCACCGTTCGTCTATGCACAAAAGCAACCAATAGATAATGAGTCTTATAGATCATGGGAAATGCTGAGTAATTATGACATCAGCAGGGATGGAAAGTACGTCTGGTATGAGTACGGGTCGGAGAAAACGGGGAATACTTTAGTATTATGCTCTGCAGATGGGAAATATAAAAAAGTTCTTCGCGGCGCTTATGCGCCTGTATTTAATAGCAACAGCCGGGAGTTTTTATTTAACACGGTTAAAGGACTGGCAATTCTTACTCTTGGAACGGATAGTATTGAATACCGTCCTAATGCACATTCGGTAGTTATTCCCGCTAAGGGGAATGGAGAATGGCTCACTTATCATTATAAGGACAGCATCATTCTCAGGAATATGAGTACCGGATGGGAAAGGGCTTACTATGCCAGGGAATCAGTATTGAATAAGCAGTCATTATTTCTAATACAGGACAGCGCTGTCAGATGGGTGAATATTAGTAATGGCAGTAGTAAAATCATTATGCAAGGTAGCAGTACAAGACAACTGGCATTCGATACTTCAGGTACCCAATGTTGTTTTATAACGACTAATAACCTGGAGCATACCCTTCGTTATTATCATCCCGGTCTTGATTCTGCCGAAGCACGTACTATTAACGGATTATCTGACATGACGCCCCAATTCAGTGAGGATGGACGTTATATTTATTTCAGCACGAATACAAACACATACCGGGAAGCATCCGGCAATATCACTATCTGGCACTATAAAGACGAGTTCTTACCATCAGAACAAAAAGCTACTTCCTCCTGGAAGAGATTCAGCACTTACCTGGCAGTTATGCCAACAGATGGTGAATGGACAAGACAACTGGAATCTGAAGATACAGTGGTAAGTACTAAAGGCAGCAGATATGTCATCGTCAGAAACACTATTAATGAGGATGAAAGCTACTGGAACGGGAAACGGGCTTCTTATGTATTGGTATCTTTATCTAATGGTCTACATTGCACTATTGTAAGTAATCTGCAGAAATCTATAGCATTGTCACTATCTCCGGAAGAGAAATACGTAGTGTGGTATAACCCGGAAGAGAAAGCATACTTTAGTTATGAAACAGCCACGGGTGTTACCAGAAACATCTCCTCACACATCCCTGTCAACTTATATATAGATGAATACCCGGACCTGAAAGCTATCTATCCCTATGACATAGCCGGCTGGCTTCCAAAAGATGAGGCACTACTTATCTACGACTGCTATGACATCTGGAAGGTAGATCCTACAACTAAAAACCCTCCTGTCAATATTACTAATGGTTACGGCAGGAAGAATCATATAAAGTTTCGTATGGCGCTGGCAGGAAATACAACGCTGCTAACTGCCTTTGACCAGTATAAGCGGAATGGTTTCTGGCGAATAGACTCACGGGGAACAGATACTGTTTCCCTCAGCGGGATGTCGAAAGGGCTTTATTACTTTCCGGAATACTTCACCTTCCCTTTCCCTCCGCCACTGAAAGCAGGTAATACTTACCTGATGAAATACATGACAGATACAACTGCACCTAACCTGGTGGCCACTAAAGACTTTCGTTCATTTATCCAACTTTCTGATCTCCACCCTCAATCTACCTACAACTGGCTTAGTAGTGAACTACATAACTGGGCAATGCCAAATGGGCAAAAAACAACAGGCATATTGTATAAACCTGAGAATTTCGATGCGTCGAAAAAATATCCCGTCATTCTTCACTATTATGAAAAGCGAAGCTATGAAGCATACACTTATCTTACTCCTGCTCTCAGCAATGGAACTTTGGATATTCCCTGGTATGTCAGCAATGGATATCTTGTATTTTTTCCAGACATTACTTATCCGGATCATTATCCCGGACGGGGAGCATTAGATGCTGTCACTTCTGCTGCTGAATACCTTTGCCGGTTTCCATGGGTAGATAAACATAAGATGGGGTTACAGGGCCATAGCTTCGGGGGATATGAAACCAATTACATCATTACTCATTCAAATCTCTTCGCGGCTGCTGTAAGTGCAGCTGGTCTTACGGATTTCATTACGCATTATGGTGATCTGGCCTTTGGAGGGAAAAGCCAGATCAGTATGTGTGAGAAAGGACAGCTTAGAATGGATACTTCTCTCTGGTGGGCTCCTGATATCTATGTTGAGAATTCTCCATTGTTTTCTGTGGATAAAGTCACCACTCCGCTATTGATGATGCATAATCAGAAAGACGGGGCAGTGCCGGTAAAACAAAGCCATGTATTCTATGCAGCATTAAAATATCTTGGCAAACCTGTCTGGATGCTGCAATATGAAAATGAGGACCATACTATTGAAGACGGGGCGCTTATGTTGGATTTTACTATCAAACAACAGGAGTTCTTTAATCATTACCTGAAAGGCGCACCTGTTCCAGACTGGATGAAATAATCATTTTATGGGCGCTTCCCGGAACTATCTATTTCCAGTCCGGATTTCATCCCTTTGTAAATTGCAGGTACTCCTTCTGTCATCCACAACGGGGGTGGAGCATCCTTCAGATAGTGGCCAAAAAACTGCTGCTGCCGTATATTAAAGTCCAGGGCTATTTCCGGATCGCTATCCAGGGTATGCGAGCCTTTATCATATTGTAATAACCAGACCTTTTTATTCTCTCTTCTCAATGCGGTGAAAAATTCTATAGCCTGGGCAAAAGGTACAGCACTATCTTCTTTATTGTGCATCATTAGCAGGGGTGTTGTCACTTTATGGACATTGAAGACCGGTGAATTCTTAATGTAAACATCCGGATCTATCCAGGGTCTTGTACGCAAATTACTTTGTCCAATCTCATAAAGCTCGTGACGCGCACCTCCTGAAGGAGTAAGATAGCCGTATGCACTGACCAGGTTGCTGGAACCGGCGCCTTCCTGTGCGGCTGCAAACAGGTTAGAGTGGGTAATGATATAGTTCGTTTCATATCCTCCGAAGCTATGCCCCTGCAAGCCCATCTTATGTTTGTCTACCCACGGGTACACAGACAGATGCTTAGCAGCTGCTTCAATGGTTTGAAGTGCACTTTCCCCGGTCAGTCCCGGTTTAAAATGTATATCAGGCAACAATACCAGGTAGCCATTGCTGACATACCTGGCAATATCCAATGTGCCGGTATTTACTCCCGGCTTGGGATAGATATAGAGGCCATTACTCTTTTTCTCGTAGTAGTTAAATATGACAGGATATTTTTTTGAAGGATCGAAGTTTTCAGGCTTATAGAGTATTCCGCTGGTCAGCTTTCCATCCGGCATTTTCCAGTGGATGAGCTCTGCTGTCAGCCAATTATAGTGTTGTTGCGGTTCAAACGTTGTTAATGGTATCTGCTGGCGTTTCTCGTTTACCAGGAAGAGGTTTGGGAAAGCCGTAGCTGTCATTCGTTTTGTCAAAAAAGCATTGCTATGCTTAGCTCTGACCGGACGATCGTTTGACAGGATTATATCCAGTGGAGGGAAATAGTAAAGATAAGGGCCGAATACAACCGGAACAGGATCTTTATTCATTTGTAACCAGAAGAAGCCATTCCGTTTATTCTTAATATTGAAACCAGCTAATAATAAAGTATCAGTAAATGTAGCTGCAGCATTCCGGAATACTATATTATTTTTCCGCCCATAACCATTTGTGATATTAACAGGAACCTGTTTATTGGATGGATCAACTAACCAGATATCAAAGCGATCGTATATTAACAGGCTATCTTTCCCAATCCAACCAACTATACCATACGGACCTTGCCCCTGCAATCTATCATTCTCTTTGTCAAAGACGGGATAAGGAATATCCCTGGAAATATTACGCAATACACCTGTACTGATCTCATAGCTGAAATAATGTTTTATACCGCTATCAAACCAGGTAATAAAACACTCATCCGGGGAGATACTTGTATCTTCTAACATATTCCCCGGAGGCCTGATTTCCCGACGTAGTCCGCTGGTCAGGGATACCAGTACCAAACCAGGTAATGGTTCTCCTTTCAGACGCGCTTCCATTGTATTTATGTTTCGCCTGAGCAGCGCATAATGATTGGACGACAGGATCAGTGTTGTATCCGGATCTTCAAGGGAGATTACATTTCCGGAACCGATTGATAACGCGGTAAGACAGTCCCGTTCTTGGCTATATTCTAAATTATTGAGCTGATAATCCTGCAGATATTCATCTTTGTAATGCCAGATATTCAGCCTGCTTGTAATCACTAAACTATCTTTCTTAACAACTGGTTTAGTGAAACGCCGGGAATAAAAGATCGTTTTCCCATCTTCACTAAATCGTAGCGGGCTTTCTGAAATACCCTCTGTTCTGAATACCTTCACACTATCTGTTCCTTCTTCGTAATAGTTCAACTGTTGTCCGGCGCTGACAAAAGCGATACGATCTCCCTGAAAAGAGAATCTCATATTACGTATAGAGGAATCCCGCACTACTAGTTTCTCCTTTAATGATACCAGGGATAACCATCTTAGCGCATCGGCAGTCTGGATCACTACCTCCGTTCCCTGTGGATTAAAAAGACAGGTTATTACATTTTTATATATTCTTAATATTCCTGACCTTATATTCTTCACTACTAACGCCCTGTCTTTGTACGTTTTATATGCTATCCAGCTTTCACCTCCATTTTCTGGAACAGAAAACTCACTAACACCGGTTATAAAAGTAGTGATGTGTTTATCAAGATCTTCTATGAACAAAGTATCTACAGGTACCTTATAAAGAAAATACCTGCTATCCCTGGTAAATACCGGATCAAGCCCCGTTTGTATATCTTTCTTATAAAGCGTATCTGAAGATGTAAGATGTAATATCCAGGCATTTTGCTCATCAATGGTAATAAACCAGGCATGTTTCCCATTATCACTGATATTATAACGAAGGATTTCCGGCCATTCTTTAAAAGCCCCGGTTGTCAGTGATGGCTTTTGAGAGTATAACGTAGTACAGGTACAAACAAGGAGGATCGCCGCCAGGTATTTCATATAGATTGCTATGTCTAAAGTTTCTCTATAAAGTACTAACTGGTTTTATGTTTCTACAAGGTAAATTTATCCTGTGGAATGTTGAAACGCATCAAATTTAACGAATAAGCCTACGCTCCGCCAACTACTTTCATCACGTTTGTTCAAATAGAAATGTGTTTAGAGACAAACACCTATAGAATCTTAATCGTATAAATAATTTTAACGACTGAATAGCAAAACGGATCTCCATCGCACTGGTAATTTCCCACCCCTCATTACTTAACCACCTAAGGTAGCTTTCAACCTTAAAAGCAGTTATAACCATGAACAAAGCAAAATTCTTTTTAATTGTTATTGCCATTATTGCTTTCGCCGGAGGGATATTTGCCTTCAGGGCTAATCGTTTTACACCGGAAACTGAATTGTGGAGGTTAAATGGCCAGTTTAGTACCTATACTACTTTCATCAATGGCCGTACTTATTCAACAGTATTAGCCATTTGTGTACGTGCCGGCAGATGGCCATCCACAAATACCCCTTTGGTAAATACGCTTTATACAGCCCTTGGATGGGTTCCTTTTTACTATACCACTTCACCGCCACCAACTACCTATACAACATTTGTTCAAATGGTAGTGTGCCTTCAGACAACGACAGGAACTACTGCAATTGAATAATTGCACAAAAATAACAGACCCCTGTTTTAACGCAGGGATCTGTTTCCCAATAAATAGCTACGATTTACTATTTATTACTGTCTTCAGGGAATCTATACTTACCCCTCCTATAATGATCTGTTTGAACTTCTTATGCTTATCATATACAGCCATATATGGATAACCTGGGGCTTTATAATTACTGATAAAATATCCCTTCACATCCCGTCCCAGCACAATATTCTTATACTTATTCAGTGAGAAAAGCGTATCGTAATGTTGAATATCATGAGGGCTGGCTACACTCACCATATAAAACCGGATATCCCTCAATTCGTCTATGTGCTCAGTAAGGTTCTTTGTAAATTGTTGACAATATGGGCAATCCGGTCCGAAGAAAAAAAACACCACCGGCTGACCTTCAGGAATGTTTGTTGTATTCAGCTTCGTAACAGTATCGTTCAGGAGGATGTCGAAAGAAGGCATTCTTTGTCCTACGACAGTTATCTCATCGCCTTCTTTCTTAGGAGCTTGTCTTGTGCAGGCTAACAGACTTCCTAATAATATGGCTAGCAACAAAATCCGCATAAAAAAAGTATTATAGTTTATTAAAAGCGGCTCTCCAGACGTAATCGATGAGCAGTAATCCGAAAGAGAAAAATATTAATATGGGCGTCATCTGGAAGCGCAGGGCAATCTGGGATGCAAATACGCTGAACCCGCAATTTACGACCCATAGGCCGAAGGCTAATAGCAGTCCGTAGGATAGTGGCTTATTATACCTGAAGCCCTTCAGCACAACAAAACCTATCAGGCTGAATACAAAGATGACGTTCATCACCCCTACCAGGATGGGATAGAAGTTCAATACATTTACCTTCAGATCCTTGAAATGCATTTTCAGCTTCCTGGACTCAAAACCAAACCACATTTGGCCGATTGGGGCAATGCTATCTTTTCCCATGTTATAAGTATCCAGGAACTCAACCGGCGGGGCATAATATTTCAAGCTATTAGGTATCAGGAAATACTGGGCAAATTTTAAAGGATATTTTTTTATAAGAAAAGAGCCGTATTCATTATACAATGGCCCCATTGAAGCCCATCTTTTTAAAGACGTAGCGGTAGAATCCTTTTTAAATTGCCTGTTCATGTATCGCTGCAAAGGGGATTTCGGGTCCCACATATACCAGGTATTGGCGATGAACATTTCCTGCTGGTGAACAAATACATTCCTGGTGGTATCAAAATATCTTCTGACAGCCTTATCCAGCGCAGCAAACTTCTTAGGCATCTTTGGTGGAGGCTCATCCTGTACAAACCTATAGATATATAAGGCATTATTCGCCATCTGCCAACCAGTGAAAGGCGAGAACTGGCGAATGCCTGTCAGTCTTTTATACTGGTTACCAGTATGCCACATAAAACCTGCTATCAATATCATGCTTGAAACTATCCCTATTACCTTCATCTTCCACGATTGCCGGCTGATAATAAACGCCAAAGCGGCAATTACCGGGTAAAACAGCGCATTATACCTCACTGTAAAAGCTAATAGTATCAAAAAAGCATGCAAATAGATCAGTGCTTTGTTTGGCTGGTGTAATATCCAGATAAGTGTCGCAAACCATGTCAGACTGAGGGACAGAAACAAAGCATCGCTGGATACATAGTTTGCCATAAACAGGAATACAGGGTTGAATACCATACTGGCATACAGCACCACAAAGGTAATCTTGCCCGGTTTATAGAAATAGGAAAGCGTCAATACCAATAACAGGGAGCTTGCCTGTATCATCAGGTATTGAAACGCCACCAAGGCTGTGTTAGAGATGGTCAATACGCTGAACAACCGAAGGAATTTCGAATACCCTATTGGATACGTGTTGATACTGAAGTTCCCATATGCCGTTTCTATATATACGTAAGAATCACCATCTATAAACCCGGCTGAGGGATAAAAGTACTTGAATACTATAAACTCAAGAATAATGGCCAGGGCGGTGAGCCATATAAAGAGTTTGCTGTGCTTGCTCCTAAATAAGAAATCTTTAAACGTTCTGCCGGATGTATTCTCTGCTGCTGTATCAGTCCCGGGATTATGTAAAGTGGCATTTTCTTCGTTCAGGGTAACGGTGTTGTTGGGATTATCCATTTTTCGCTGGTTAAGGATAGTGAAGTATCTGGCTAACCGGCGTAAAATAATGTTATTGAGAGTAAAAATACTTAGGAGAAAGGGAAGATTTAGCAGGATGCAATTCTGTCATTATTAATGATGACAGGAAGTAAACTTATGTTAAGTTGAGATATACCCTTCTTCAATTAGCGAACCCTTATAATTGATTTTCATATCATTATAATTACCGAGTCCTTATTAACTAATATTTATGTTGTATCAATAATTATCTTTGTTGCCCCTAAAATGATAAACCCCTTATTATTATGGTACGACCTATTAAATTCGGAGAAATACCTGGATTTGAAGAAGAACATTGGTTTAGAGATAGAAAGGAAATGATGCCTTCCAGTTTCCATAGAAATTGGGGGGCTGGGATAGATGGTAACGGAAAAGAAGGCGCAGCAGCCATCGTTTTATCAGGTGGTTATGAAGATGATGATGACCTAGGTGATGTAATTATATATACAGGTGCCGGGGGAAATAACCCTGATACTGGCAAACAAGTACAGGATCAAACTTGGGAGAACAGAGGTAATGCAGGTTTGAGGTTAAGTATGGACCAAGGGCTACCTGTCAGGGTCATTCGTGGCCATTCCCATAAATCTAAATTTTCTCCCAGTACAGGATATACATATGCTGGCTTATATAGTGTTGTAGACGCTTGGGAAGAAAAGGGGAAAAGTGGATTTAAAATCTGTAAGTTTCGTCTTGAATATTGTGGCTTAAATATAAAACGAGCGTTACCAGAACACACTGAATTAAAAAATCTTCATGGTGAAACACAACGAAAGTCGGGAACAGTCTTAAGAATAATCAGAGATACCCAGATTACTAGAGGCATAAAGAAGTTATATAATTTCGAATGCCAAGTATGTGGGAGTCCGGTACTGACACAATCAGGCAGATATGCAGAAGGAGCCCATATCAAGCCTCTGGGTAAACCTCATAATGGACATGACAGCAGTGATAATGTACTTTGTCTTTGTCCCAATCATCACGTGATGTTTGACAGAGGTTCATTCTCCATTAATGATGACCTGACGTTAATCGGGATACTTGAAGGTAGATTAACTTTACATAAGAAGCATCACATCAATAAAACAAACCTAGAATATCACCGTAAAAGTCATGGCTACAATTAAGGTCGTTTGTGGTATTATCTTTAATGAGGACAAAGTATTTCTCTGTAGAAGAAGCCCTCATAAGTCACTAGCTGGCTATTGGGAGTTTCCAGGTGGTAAAATAGAGTCTGGAGAGAAAGAAGAGGATTCCTTATCTCGGGAGCTTTTTGAAGAGCTTGGAATGAGCGTCGAAATCAAAGAACATTTTAAAACGGTCGTACATAATTATGATTTGTTTACAATTGAATTAATTGCTTATATCTGTCAATTTCAGAAAGCTAGTTATAAGCTTACTGATCATGACCAATACGAATGGGTAAGTAAAAATAATCTCAACCAATGGAACCTAGCACCTGCAGATATTCCTATTGCAGAGGCACTCAGTAAGTGTTGAACTTATAACAAAGTTATCGATAATACTATATTGATCTGTAATACTGACTGTAGCATCAGTTATTATGTTTTCAATTAGCAGACCGCATTAATGCGTTTAGTTTAGTATTACATCTAATTCATGACCAAGCTGGGTATCCGGGAAATTTCCTATCTTTATCCAAGCTTATTTTTTGAGTTTGATAACACCAATTATAAAACTGCCGGGGCGTAATTGCCTCTTTTATATTTTAAGTTTTTTTTGCTAATTAAATCATATTATATTTTATACATAAGTTTACAATTACAAGGAATTTTGCCAAGCAGAAAAGCCTTAGGTAAATTCCTAAAGCTTTTTAGATTGCGTAGTCGAAATGAGCGAATTATCATTATCTATCCGTCTATATTACCTGACCTATTGGCACTTTGGTAACTTAACAGATAAAACTGCCTTAGATAATAGTCTATTAATTCGTCAAGCCAATGACAGCCTCTGCAAAGTCTGTAAATGTCTTATTAAATTTGTCACGAGAATCCTTCATATTTTCTAGGATATTTCCTACTTGTTCAATTTGTTGATCTGTTAAGCTGAAAATCGGAGTATTGTACTTTTGACTTTGAGCTATTAGACTATTAAAATCAGCTATATTAACTAGATTATATGGTTCCTCCGGGGCCGCAACTTCTCGAAAGCGCTCCTCATCAATTATCATATTAGTTTTTCTCAATGCTGGAACTAGTCCGTTAATAACGTTTTGATTAATCCTATTAATCCATGATTGAAAAGACTTTGCGGGCTCACCATTTCTTGGCCTATATCGCTGTTGAATTGTGCCTATGAACTTTGGGATAGTTGATGGAAATTTATACAATGCATCTTGAAATGCTGGGTGCGTTTTTACAGTTGAATAAGTTGCAAACCATGTTGGCAATACAGATGTTAATGAACTTATCGCCATATTGCAGAAATAGTCAGGGCTACATGGAATAATAAAATAATCACTAAGCATCAACAAATTAGCATTCGTTGCGCTTACACTAGGACTCATGTCAATAAGTACATAATCGAAACCAAAGTTTTCTGAAGTAAGGCGAATAAGCTCATTGATTGCGCCAGGAATGTTTTGCACCAGTTTAAGGCTTCCTGTTAATTCTTGCGCAATGCTAATTGGTACGTCAAACTCGGAAACGTCAATGTGTCCGGGCAATAAATATAGTCCCCGCCGATTAGGAAATTCGTAGCAATTAGCAGGCAATAATGGATTCGGGGTTCCACTAAAAACGGGATCAAGTGATTGTTTTAAGTTAGTAACTCCACTATTCGCGTAAAACTCTTCAAAATTAGCATCATGAGTTAGGCTAAGACAAAGGCCTGTCAAATTACATTGAGGATCCGTGTCAATAATGAGAACTTTTTTACCCAATTCTGTTAATTTCCATCCAAGATTAAACGTTGTCGTGGTTTTGCTCACCCCTCCTTTGTGGTTAAACATTGCAATTTTTTTTGTCATGCTTATTATGATTGAGTTTTAAATGGCTACAAAAACGAAAACAGAAGGAGAAACTTTCATGTGGCATCTATTGAAGATTAATAAGTAAATATGCATTCATATATAATCTATATATTAAATAAATAAAAATCATAAGTTTGTCGCTATAGAGAGTCGGAAACTATCCTCAAAAGTACTCATCGAAAAATAATTTTCCCAGATAACCTCAAAGGTCTCTATCTTTCATTGTGTATTACACTTTATGTTGGTGTCTCGTCAATTTTGATGGTCAGTCAGCTAGGAGGATCGTAACCCTCTAACGAGGGGCGCGATTGGTTTTTGATTTATATTTTGTATGGATAAGTGGTCCCACATAAACAGCCAAAAATACAAACTAGTTGGTATTGCTAATGCCTCTAAATTCCGCCATTTTTGTTGGCACGAATAGTCGTGCAATACATCAAATATGATAGCTTCCATGTCGAGAGTTGAATTATTCAATTACTTCACATACCTATAAATCAATCATTGTTATGCCTTACATCAAACCCCTGCTATTTGCATTCATATTATTGGTAACAACCAATGTCTTTGCACAAATGACGGAGTTGCCGGGAGTTATTAGATTACATCGTCGTCACCATATATTTAAACTGGTTTCTATTCCCGACTGTCCAAAGATGTATAACCTTCCCGCCGGCTCGACTACTACGGTTACTCACGAAAAAAAAATTACCAATGGAAAAACTGAGATTAAGGTGGAATCGATAATACCACCTAGTAGCGGTGCTGTTACTATTTCTATCTCTTCAGATAAGGAATATAAGATACCTATCCCTGCTGAAAATAACGAGCGGGCAACGCTCTATTTAGATGAAAAGGACAAAACCAAGTTATATATTAACTACTTTATTATGTCGCAGATTCGGCTACTGCCTGGAACAACACTCCGTGAATATACTCAAACTTATAATTGCAAAGATAGCACCACGGCTCCAACATATGCAGACATGAAAACCCTGACCGATACAGTATTCTATGCTTATAGAAAAGTAATGCCTGATACCCGGGAGACTACGCAGGCCTGGTTTAAGCACTCGGACGGTATTGAAGTACTTAATAGTTCGGGTGCTGTAGCTTATTATCTGGTGAACCGGTATAATAATGCCAAGTATATACTGGAATTGGATAATCGTTACTATGTCCCATATACTTCTTCTTCCTTTCACCTGAGTGCATTGGTCATTCCGATTAAAGTACGTTTCGGATTTACCCGGAATGGTATGAAAGTGAAAGATGATGTATCAGCGGCCGTGAATGTAGGACTATATGGTGGGATAAAAACCAGCCGGTACCATATTACTAATAGAGCGGGTACTTATATTAATAATGTGTCGTCGTCGTGGCGGTTGGGTCCCTTTATCAATCTTTCAGCAGTAACAGTGGATTCTGTTACATCTACGGTCGGTAAAATTCCCATGAAGAAGGAAGACAAGCAGACAATTGCTGCACTTTCTACTGGAGTAGGATTTATGTACGAGGTAAAAGGCGCACAGATAGGCGCCTTTGCTGGCTGGGATTTTGGTATGGGTTCTGACGCAAGCAACTGGAATTACCACAAGCGCTTTTGGCTGGGGCTGGGGTTGGGATATAAGATTTCGGATCTGTTTGCGCCGAAGGAATGATCAATTATTTATAGCATGACTAATAGGATGGTCGGCGATTACGCCCAATACGTTTTCAAGCCATTCAACAGGATTAACCTGTGCATTTTACAGGTCCCCAACAGGCTGTATAGCATAGCGGATCTCTTAGCGGCTTCATGTGCCCCTGCAAACAAATGGCTCTTGCGGCCGAGGTTATGTAAATCTTTACATAATATCTTCCGTAAGAACTCAATGTTCGCGAAAACCTCCAAGCAAACGCGCCATTGTAACTTGAAGAAACTTCATTATTGGTTCCAAGCTCTTGATATTTTTATTTTCCTGCTGATTTTCCGATATTTATGAGCAAATAAGATGTCATCATGCTATCGTTTTCCCCTCCCAATAAATTGACGGTCGGCCAGGCACTGGCTAAATTAAGGGCCGTGTATCAGCCGGATAATAATGTGCTTTCAAAGGCATTGCATACATCCTATACTACGTATTTAAAGACTGAACGAGATCAGCGGGAGTTAAGCTTTCTGATGGCATTAAAGATCTGCAAGTTTTACAAGATTGACATTCATGATTTGATAGTAATGCTAAGCGATGATGAACTTGATCGTCGTGATCAGTCAGTTATCAAAGCACAGGAAAAAAGGGATAGAAAGAAGGCGGAGGCAGAAACGGCTAAAGTAATTGATCTTGCAACTGGTAAAGTAAAGCAGAGTATTTGATTAGCGGGTTCTACGCATAGGATCTAGCGGCTGCAGGATATTGAGCTTTCCAGTTTTGAGGAAGAAGTTCATAGTATCTCTCTTGGGGTAGATCAGTTATTCGGCGTAATACATCATCCAGCCAATTTATGGGATTTATACCTTGTAGCCTGCAGGTGGCCAGTAAGCTGTAGATGATGGCCGCTCTTTTACCTCCCTGATGAGATCCTGCGAACATATGTGCGTGTCGGCCTAAAGCGATGGGGCGGATCTGTGCTTCTAAAATGTTGTTATCAGGTTCCAGCATCCCATCTGTAGTGTAAATCATCAAGCCATCAAAATGAGTGAGCGCATAAGTGATTGCCTTATTAAGTGGAGTACCTGTTATAGTCTGTGATACCTGTTGCTCAAGCCACTGGCGGAATGCCAACAATATCGGTACGGATTGTTCCTGTCTTCTTTCCGTGATCTGATCATAGTCTAAACCGAGTGCTTTACAAGTGGCCTCAATAGCATACAAAGGTTTAAAGAATGTATCCAGAGCATACCCAGCACGTTTAGCATCATAATCCATTGCCCGAACAAAATAACGCCTAACATGTACAAGACACTGTTGATGGATAAGCGCTCTATATAACTATTCTGGAATGCCGAAGACCGAATACTTACTTTGTAGACAATGTTAACCGCGCTTTCTACCAAGGCTTTGTCCTTATTATGTATAATTATACATAAGTATGATAATGCCCACATGGAATCCTATTTTGGCCGATTTAAGGCAGAACTAATGGAAGGTGGTGCATTTGAATCTGCTGAAGATTCCCGTACCGAAATTTTCGAGTATATCGAAATGTATTACAATCCCAAACGATTGCACTCGTCACTTGGATATTTATCACCAAATGTATTTGAACAAAAACTAGCAACATGAAATTAATGACGATAAAGCTAATATATCGGCGATATGCACTTAATAACGATAATTATACAGATAGTTAACGTAATGCTCTTTTTGCTGGCGGCTATGTCTGTTATTCAAAGAACTATAATGCTCCGATGTCCGGAAATATTCCTGGCAGGTTGCACCTCTGCAGCGCCTGATTCCGCTTCTTTCCGGCAAAACAAAGATAATTATTTATCCTACAAAAGCATCTATATAATGATGGTTAAAAGTCAATGTGGATAAGTGTTTATAAGGCGTTGGGGTTTTAAGAAAAAAAAGAAGCAAAAAAAAGAAAAATAGGTATGCGCTGCGCGCATGAATCTTTTTTATTAGGTTTGTGTAGGCATAGCATCAAAACATGTTTCTCTATTCTATAGAATTAATCTAATACTTTAACCTAAACAAATACACTGTCCGGATAATTCAATACACCTCAGAGTATCTCCCGGACCTGTGCAAATAGTTTTTCCTGGTTTTGTATTAGTGTTGATGTCGCAGGTATGATTTCTATAAATCCTGGGGTGGGAATGTCTGGGGCGGTGCAATATTTTTTGCGCCAATTATAGTAAGTTGCATCACTGATACCATATGCTTCACAGAACTCTCTTACAGTTCTTCCCTGTTTAGCAAAATTTTCCATTGCTGGGCGGATGTGTTCTGGAGCTAATTTGCTCCCCATATGTTTCCTTACTTTGGTACTCATATATTTTTTAACGCCAAATTAGTACACCGGAATTTTGTGACAATCGAGGGGCTGCTTGGAGGTTTACCACACGTTCCAGAATTTACACGAGCTCTTCCTTTTATTTAAATTACCAGTTCTCCAAACTAAAAATACTATATCCAAAGCTCTCTAGTAAGATCATTAGTTATCTTTGAATTACATCAGCAGATAATCCAAACCGCATCAGCTATATTGTACATTGCCTGGATTGTCTCAAGTATGATCTATTTTCTTCTATTCATGTAGTCGGCATCATAGAAGGTCTGTTTGGACAGGAAACGATTAAATAATATGAATATCTAAACATTAATCTCAAGTCTAAACTAAAAACACCTGAGTATTGCTAAAATTTAGGATGAAATTGTTTGTTCCAGCTCACAAAAAACGCTAAAAAGTTTATTTTATTAAGAGAAACTTATGCTGACCTATTTACAATGAAGCAATCAAAATACTTTATGGCCATAAAACTGCCTTGATCAGGCAATCAATCATCTATGTTCTCACATAGGAATCATTAATGGGGAAGCCGAAAACCATAAGAATTAGAGTAGGCAAATATTATTAATATCAAGTTTAGCCTTTTAATAAAAAGGCACACATGTCATGAAAAAAGCACGCATTATTTTAGCATCATTAGCAATAATTGCCGCAATTGGAGGCGCTCTAGCATTTAAATCTTTCAAATATACTCCGGTTCTTTGGTATACTAGTTATACCACGACACTTCCAAATGGTAACCTTACTACCCTTTGTAGTGTTCCCCAGAATTTTTTCACAACAGGTCCTAGTGGTATTCTAACAACCTATTATACATCAACAACTACTACTCAAGGTAACCTCGTTATATGTGTTAGTCCTACTTTTACGACACGTTATACTACACTAAATACGCAAATTTAAGAACGTAGAGTATAAATTTAAGAGAGCTGTCTTCCAAAAGTAGACAGCTCTCTTAAGAAATGAAGGGACTATCTCAAGAACTCTGCAAGTTTTAAAAAGCGAGATTAAGGATAAACTGTGAAGTTTCGTAAACCTCTAACCAGGGGAGTCGCTGTCATGAAATTACTAGGGGTTATCTTGCCTTCAAAAAAACATGAGCAACAAAGTCAAAAGCAATGCCCAAGCGAGATATTCAAGTGAACAAATCATCTCCTTGCTTGACCAATTTGATAGGGAGAAGATCAATTTGAAGGCGTTTTGCGCTGATCATAGCATTTGTGAACAAACTTTTTACAATTGGCGTAAGCGCTATTTGAGCAGAAAAGTTAATAATTGTGGAAATTTCGTTGAGATACTTCCTACCGCTGCGGAAGTGGAAATTCCTCAAGGTGCAGGAGGAATTTTTGCAGAAGTAAGAGGCATTAGAATTTATCAGGCAGTGAGCGCCTGCTATTTAAAAGCCTTGGTATCATGAGCAACATTGTATTGTTAACAGAAAGGCATCGCTATTTTCTATATACAGAAGCAACCGATATGCGTAAAAGTTTTTCCGGCCTCTGCGGAATAGTTACTAATATCATGCAACTGCCCATCGTCGATAATGATGTGTTCTTGTTTTTAAACCGTGACCTTACGCACCTGAAATTACTGCTGCATGAATCAGAAGGATTTACATTGTTGTGTCGCCGATTGGATAAAGGGCGATTTAAGATGCCTGCATGCGAAAATGGAGCAGCGCCAATGAAGTTGAGTGCCAGTGATGTAATTGCGCTGGTAAAGGGGTTGACTCTTTACAGATATAATCCAGGCTCTCCGCTCTCATAAAACAATTGATTTTATTTTGAAAAATGTAAAGCAGATCAAAACAATGATCTGCTTTACATGTTATAGTAGCAGTTAAGATGAAACAATCAGCTACTTCATATAAAGCATTATATTATGCCGGCCTGAAACAACAGGCTGCGCAGCAGGAAAGGTTGGCTCTGCAGGAAACGCTGATTGTCATGCAGCAGGAACAATTACTACTGCTTCAGGAAGAACGCGAAACGAAAGATGCAATCATGTTTGGGCAGGATCAATTGATTTGTCAACTGCATCAATCGTTGGACAGCAAGGATGAGTAGCTGTTAGAACGCCAACAAACTATTTTGCAACAGGGAGAACAACTTACTCAATATGATGTCCTGATCAGGAATCAAAATCAGGAATTACTATCTCAACAGCAACAAATCACAAAACAGCATAAGGACATAAATAAGTTACTGATAGGCCATCATGAGTTGAAAGCGCTTAAGAAATGGATATTTGGCATTAGAAGTGAGAAGAGACATCCCATAACTGCAACAGATAAATCCGGAGATGTTGTTCAGGGTATGCTGGGCTTAGCAGTGGATGAGTATGGAATATGCCATATCAGTTCCCGCAAGGTAATTGCCGCTCACATAAGATCTACAGTGACAGTGACCCCTAAAACGAGAGGTGGGCGTCATGATTTGCCTGAAGGGTTAGAAGAGGAAACGATCACATTGGACGTAAATCCACTTCCTGCAGGTGCTAAGCTGCTCCGCGTGGATGAGCAACGTCAACTGGCATGTTCTCCATTAAGATGGTATGTTAAAGTAACAAAACGACCAGTGTATATTGTTGCTTCCGAAGACGGACTATATGCCAGAAAATTATCAGCATCGCTGCCTGCACATCCCATTCCTCGCTGTAAAGTAGACACCAGCATATTAACCATGTTGCTAACTGACAAATACTTATACCATCTCCCTGTGTGCCGCCAATGGACACGGTTTAAACAATATGGAGTGAACCTGCCATATAGTACACTGGCTTATTATGTGAACAGGACCTGCGAAGTATTACGACCATTATGGGAATTACTTTATCTGGAAATAGTACGTAGTGGAATTATTCACCTTGACGAATCATCCTTGAAGGTACTAGATGACACAAAGAAGAAAGGTAAGAAGTCTCACCTCGGCTGGCTATGGGCAATGTTGTCTCCTATCCAGAGGATAGCCTGTTTCCATTATCAGCCCGGAAGAGGTCAGCAAGATATTGCAGGTGTACTTACCGGATATAGAGGATATCTCATGACGGATAATTATGGGGTTTATACAAAGTACGGGAAACAGCCAGGTGTTACCCACCAGAAATGCATGGCCCATATTCGCCGGTATTTTATGCGTGCGCTCGATAGTGACAGGCAACGGGCCAATTATGCGCTGGACAATTTCTTTGGTCCACTTTACACGTTGGAAGCCCAATGTAAGGCAGCAAACATGAGCTACGATGAAATTACACAAATAAGACTGGAGAAGGCTACTCCGATATTGAATGCGTTCCGTAACTGGCTGGATCAACAATTACCACTTACAATCCAGAGAACACCTATTCATCAGGCAATCAAATATGCATTATCCAATTTTGATGGGATAGAGGTTTATGTCACTGATGGGATGCTCCAGATCGATAATAACATTTTGGAAGCGCAAATCCGTCCTATTGCCCTTGGCAGACATAATTTTATGTTCGCAGGTTCTCATAAAGGAGCGGAACATGCTGCGATCATTTATAGTTTACTAGCCACCTGCCGGTTACAAGGCGTTAATCCTGTTCATTGGCTGGATGATGTCTTGCGTAGGATTGGAGACTGCTCGAAAGATAAGCTCACTGAACTATTGCCACAATACTGGAAGCCCGCAGCCTAAACACTTAGATTATTGAGCAACGATATCTTTATGGTCTTCAGACTTCAGTAAAATGTTATTTTAAGTAACTTACCGGACTTATAAACTAATTAAGTTCACCATGTACAATATGACAGCACAGGATGAAGCCGATGTTAAACGCGTCGTTGCATTATATGCAAGAATGGAGAATGAACTTCAGACGATGTCTGATCTGTTGAAAATAAAAGAAGAGCTGGAAAAATACCAACCCTTTATACTATTGTTGATCACGGGGTATCAGGAAGACATTCCGGATCCCGATGAGTTTGGGCTAGTATTGAATTTATACCTATTCATATGGATGTATTACCGTGATAATACAGATGCACGTAAAACGAAGATTACAGAGAAGATGTATGTAAAAGAAGAAAGTGAGATCGTTGAAATGCTACTGAAATCTGAAAAAAGCTCCAATCAGCAAAAAGATCAGTTAGCTCAGAGCTATATTCAAACCATACACTCGAAAGCACTGGTGACCTTTCTTATGTTCCAGCTTATAGAAGACCCGGAACTGCGGGAAATAGACCAAGCAGCGGGTGGGAGTATTTTGCTTGGATGCAAAACGCTCGTAAAATGTTTTGACAAAATCGCATTTAAGAAGTCATCCTTGAAATAGGATACCCTTCTGAACACTGGCTACAACCTTTACAAAATGTAAATCAAAAATCAATTACGCCCCTCGTTAGAGGGTTACAGACAAGAGGTGGTCGTCATGGCTTCCCGGAAGGTCTGGAAGAAGAAGTAATAACATTGGATGTTAAAGATCTTCCCGCAGGTGCGAGATTGTTAAGAGTAGAGGAGACCCGGCAGCTAGCCTGCACACCGCTTCGTTGGTACTTGAAAATTATAAGGAGGCCGGTTTATATAATCCCATCTGAAGACGGATTGTATGCCAGGCAGCTAGTAGAAAAATTGCCTTCACATCCTATTGCAAAGTGTAAAGTAGACATAAGTGTGTTAGTAATGTTGGTGGTCGATAAGTTCTTGTATCATATTCCTACGTGGCGCCTTCGTCAGCGATTCATTCATTATGGCATAACACTTCCCTACAGTACCTTGTCATTCGATACTAATAAAATCGCAGATGTCCTTGAACCGCTGTGGCACTTATTACTCAAAGACACTATAAAAAGCAGACATCTCCACGTGGACGAGAGTTGTTATAAAGTGTTGGATGATAGCAAGAAAAAAGGAAGGAAATCACATATGGGATGGATGTGGGGGATGCTGACTCCAGTCCAGCGAATAGCTTGCTTCTCCTACCAGCCAGGCAGGGGCAAGAAGGATATTGCAGATGTTCTTGTCGGCTACAAAGGCTACCTAATGAGCGATGGCTATAGTGTGTACACCAAATATGGCAGACAACCAGGTGTTATCCATCAACAGTGTCTTGTACATGTTAGGCGTTATTTTGTTCGGGCAATGGATTATGATGCTAAACGTGCTGGGTATGCTCTGGATACATTCTTTAAACCTTTGTATGCTATTGAGGCCACTTGTAAAGCACTCGGTTTAGACTATGATCAGATCACGGAAAGAAGACAGGAACAATCCGTACCGATATTGTTGGCATTCCGCCAGTGGCTTGAGCAACAGGTATCACAGACTATAACAGGTACTCCACTTAATAAGGCAATCACTTATGCGCTCACTCATTTTGATGGCTTGATGATTTACACTACAGATGGGATGCTGGAACCTGATAACAACATTTTAGAAGCACAGATCCGCCCCATCGCTTTAGGCCGACACGCGCATATGTTCGCAGGATCTCATCAGGGAGGTAAAAGAGCGGCCATCATCTACAGCTTACTGGCCACCTGCAGGCTACAAGGTATAAATCCCATAAATTGGCTGGATGATGTATTACGCCGAATAACTGATCTACCCCAAGAGAGATACTATGAACTTCTTCCTCAAAACTGGAAAGCGCAATATCCTGCAGCCGCTAGATCCTATGCGTAGAACCCGCTAATCAAATACTCTGCTTTACTTTACCAGTTGCAAGATCAATTACTTTAGCCGTTTCTGCCTCCGCCTTCTTTCTATCCCTTTTTTCCTGTGCTTTGATAACTGACTGATCACGACGATCAAGTTCATCATCGCTTAGCATTACTATCAAATCATGAATGTCAATCTTGTAAAACTTGCAGATCTTTAATGCCATCAGAAAGCTTAACTCCCGCTGATCTCGTTCAGTCTTTAAATACGTAGTATAGGATGTATGCAATGCCTTTGAAAGCACATTATTATCCGGCTGATACACGGCCCTTAATTTAGCCAGTGCCTGGCCGACTGTCAATTTATTGGGAGGGGAAAACGATAGCATGATGACATCTTATTTGCTCATAAATATCCGAAAATCAGCAGGAAAATAAAAATATCAAGAGCTTGGAACCAATAATGAAGTTCCTTCAAGTTACAATGGCGCGTTTCCTTGGAGGTTTACATTGAAAAGAGAGTTTGCTTCTAGTCTATTTCTTGATCTTGCTATTGAGACTTACAAAAGTAATGATTCGGTTCTCGGGTATCGAGAATCGAATCATTACTTTTAAATTCAGCATTCCATATTATCATTTTAATAACCATCATCTACACCCTTTAGATAAGCTGGGATTCCTCGTACCATCCATTTTGGAGCAGGGGTATTCTTCAAAAAATGATCAAAAAATTGGAACATTCGCATGTGAAAGTCTTTCGCTCCTTCACCGCCGAATTGGTGGCCAAAGTCATCATATTGAAAAAGCCATACTCTCTTTCCAGCTCGTCTCATTCCCAAAAACAACTCTACCCCTTGCGAAAAAGGTACCTGGACATCAGTTTTATTGTGAAACATCAACAAAGGCGTGGTTATGTTACCAATTTTAAAAATTGGTGAATTCTCCAAATATTCTTTTGAATTTGACCATGGTGTATGATTTAATCCGTATGGACTGCCTTGAGCATTGGTTTCAATAAATTCTTGTCTATCATGACCATATGGATAAGCTAATTGTCCATAAGAGCTTACATGATCTGCTGACCCAGCAAATTCGCAAGCAGCAGCAAATTGAGTTGAATTGGCAATTAAGAAGTTTGTCTGCCATCCTCCATAACTATGTCCTTGTAAACCCATTCGAGTAGTATCTACGAATGGTAATTCTTTCATCTGCTCAACAGCTGCATTGACAGACATCAAGGTTCCCTCTCCAATCTTTCCAGGTGTAGAATAAATATCAGGAATAAAAACCAGATATCCTTGCGCTACAGCATATGGAATATTAATGTTTGCGAATGAAAAATCGGGAAAGTAGAATTTCCTGAATTCATCACTACGCTTCTCGTAATAGTTGAAAATTATTGGCCAACGTTTGGAAGTATCTAAGGTTTCCGGAAAATATAGTATTCCTTGTGATTCAACTCCATTTGATAACTTATAAGAATAGAGTTTTGCCTTAAACCAACTAATTACTTTCTCAGGATGAATGTTGGAGATTTGTTGATAAGAAACTAGATCCTTTGTGAGATAGAGATTCGGAGCTGTTTCAGCATTCTCTCTTACAACTAAGTAGATATTGGCATTTTTAGCTTTAACTATATCTCCAGATGCCCCCCAAAAAATTCCTGGAGGGAAGCGAGTTGACACTGAGTAATCGTTTAGCTGCTTGGAAGAGAAACTAATATTCCGTTTATTAATGTTAACAGCCCAGTATCCACCCGTCTTTAACTTGGAGTGATAGGCACTCAAAACTACAGAATCCTCGTCTATGATCAAATTAGGACCAATATTTTTAATCATAAACACAACAGTATTAGCCCGCCCAAAACCATTCGTAATATTAACCGAAGCTACTCGCTCATTAAGTCCAACCTTCCAAATGTCATACTTATCATATATATAAACGAACTGACCATTGGCAGACCATCCACATATACCAAAAGGCCCTTTCCTCCCTATTGATTCAGATTCAAGATCATAAAAAGGGACAGCGATGTCCCGTCCAATTAGGATCTTTTTCCCATACTCCAAGTCGTAGCTGTACCAACGATGAATTTCATAATCATAATAAACAACCTTTTTCTCATCACTAGATATAAAGGCACAATTATAGACATCGATATTTGAATCAAGGATTTTAACTGACTTTTTCAAATCTGCATCGTAAAGATATACGTCGCCAAGATGTTGCTTACGTTTAAACCAAGCAATGTTCGGATTATCAAAAAAAAGAAACCTTTTGGAAAACCCCTCACGGGCGGTAATATCACGATTCTTATCACAGATTTCAGTAATCGAATTTGAAATAGCGTCAAAAATAAAATACTTTTTTAACGAATTATTATAATATCGTTCTTCTTCTTCCTTTCCAAAGCTATCATTATAACTCCAAAGGTCAAACCTTAAGTTTGTCTTAACAGGCAAGGAAGGTTTTTTAAAAGAGGTTAAGAATATAACTTTATTTCCATCTTTATTTAAATACATTTCACCTTCTATTTTGCCGCCGTTAGCAACTGAGCTATCGCTATAAATTAAAGTTGGATTATTCATAGAACTACAAAGCCAGATTTTGGAGTACTCTTCTCCCTCAGGATTTTTGTGTTTAGTCAAAACCACATTTGCCGACCTGTTCATAATGACAGAAAACTCAACAAGCCACTGAGTCCTCATTATACCTATAATATTACCAGTATTAAAATCAGGTTTTAATATATCATATCTTAAACTACCATCTACATTTACTCCAAAAAATAAATCTCTATCTCTCCCCCCTTGATCTAAAATAGAATATTTTAAAACATTTGGAATAATCTTTTGGTTATTAGAAATCAAGTCACGGAAGATCCAATTAGCATCCTCTTGTGAACGAAACAGAATATATCGACTCTCCCGCTTTGTGAAGCAAGAAACTCCACTTGCTATATACCTCTTATCAAATGACTCTAAATCCAAAATAAATATAGAATCAGATTCATTTGTAAAAAATAGCGACTTACAATTATTAACGAAAGCAACTTCTTTAACATCGTAAAAAATAAAATCTTTATCACTTCTTGAAGAATGAACTGTCAAGATGGATCCCGGCTTTTGCGACGAATTTACTTTAATGAAGTAAAACACTTGTCCATCGTCGCTAATTTCATACTTTCCTAATGATGACCAATATTTAAGTGCTTCCTGATTCAATGGTAACTTTTGACAAGCAACCTTGAGATGCAAAGCAATGCTAAAAAAGACAAAACCAATGAGAAATCGCATTTTTGATTAGATATTTAATTTATTTTGTAATTATTAGACCTCTTTTGCATGTTCCAATGTCTTTCGAAAACAATATACTGCGAACGACTGCATTCAATCTGCAACACATCACAAATACGATGTTGGGGTATTGGGAGATTTAATTCTATTTCCCCATCATTCACAATCACCATAGAGTATTATCAGATTTTACTTTGACTACCCTTTTCGACTTCAGGATTACTCCAGGTCCATTTCCAAACTTGTATAGAATATTTCCTTTTGTATAAGATAGAAGTGTATATATTTTCCTCAAGGTCTCTCCTACTTTAGCAAGCGAAACATTATTTGAATTCTCGAAATGGCTTCATCAAATAATCCAGACATTAGCACAATGATTTTCTCGACTTTATTTCAAAAGGTACCTAATTGAATGATTACTATCCTTTTCCTATTTTCAAGAATAACAGTCTTTAATTTATTCATTGTGCAATATTTTGCCCTTCACTGAGTCAACCCTTATCATAATATTTAGCAACCTGGATAATGGAAATTTCATTTGAGAATCTAATATGCGGTTTGCCGTTGTAGACTATTTTCTTCAATCGCAGATACATCAATTCATGTAATATCAATGAGACCCAATTCCTGCTCCTAACTATACATAAATCGAGACAAAACAGAGGACAAAGTTGCCTCGATAACGGATTAACATCATCCCTCTACGGCTTACCTTCAGGAATAAAGGCACCTGCGTTCCCATTTCCATATGTCCATATGAAAAGCGGGGGAAAATATACCTCCCCCCGCAAATATGTGCACAAATTGCATTCTCATAGCCCCCACTTAGTTTATATTTTTAAGGAAATTGTTTATGTGATTTAAATGTTACTTATTGAATTGGATATCCCGGATTTTGGTGTCCCCTTAGACTGGGATTTCGAGTGATATCACTTATTGGGATCGGGAATAGGCTTTTATATGGCGCCCAAGTACCACCTTTTTCAACAGCAGCTGTACCCATAACATCGTCAATTCTTTCGGTTCGCTTAAGATCGAACCATCTGTGACCAAATTCTGTAAATAACTCCAATCTTCTTTGAGTTAATACCTCTTCTATTACATCTCCTCTATTGGTTGATAAGAAATCTGGTAATCCTGCTCTTCTTCTAATTACATTAATATCATAACCAGCTGAAGCCCCACCTTCCAAAATACCGAGATTAGCCTTAGCCTCAGCTCTAATTAAGTACAATTCTGCCAACCTTAACATGGTTAAGTACTCAATGACTGGCTCTCCAAGCATCCATATCTTGTATTTATAAGGAAAAGGATACACCCTATTATCAACAGTAACACTATCTATCCATTTAGTCTTTCTCTTATCCTCATCGGGGAAGCTATTATACAAACTTTTACTAATATATAAAGGTCGTACTTCGTCATTTGGCCCCGCAGGCAAACCATCATTGCTATATAGAACAAACACTTGCGCCTCAAGTGTATTCGATGAGGCTTGTACAGGCTGTAGTTGCCAAATTGCCTCCTTGCTTTCTCTTAAAAAAACGGAGTCGAGGCCCTCAATCTTATATAATGGGTTCTCAATAACCATTGATGCTGCAGTGATAGCCTCAGCATAGTTTTTCATGTATAAATACGTTCTGGCAAGCAAAGCAGTTGCGCAGGCTTTATTTGGTCGAACCCTATCCGACGTTGTGTTGAGCAAATTTGCAGTTAAATAGCTCTCGTCCAGCAATAATTGAGACTCTTTCAGGTCAGATATAATATTCTCAAACACTAATTTTTTATCTACTCTTGGTGCAGTAAAATTATATTTGAGATCAGTACTCGTCAATAAGGGTACATCTCCGTATGTGTTTACGAGGTAGAAGTACATATAAGCACGCAAAAACTTGCATTCCCCTAGTAATTGAGATGCAGTTCGGGAACTTAGACTTTTAGAACCTTGAATACCCTCAATAGCAGCATTTATTCTAAAAATGAAGTCAAAAAGATTCGGCCATATTCCACCATCAGAAGTGGTTAAACTATTGGTAAAAGCGATTGAAAGAAAATCGTCTGGCTTTGCCACCGAAGTTAACTCATCAGCGCTTACAGAAAAGATTGTTGTCAAAGAATTTCTACCTGCAAATATGCCCTGACTCATATCTGTATAGATACCTGTGACAACGGAAGACGCAGACAAATTATCACCAAATATCTCATTACTCACCACTGCGTTGATAGGTGGATCAACCTCCACGAGTTTGTAGCAGGATTGAATCATTGCAAAAAAGAGCAGAATGGATGTGAATTTCGCTATATATTGTAAATGTTTCATGAATTAAGTTTTATAAAACGATATTTATTCCAGCCGTAATCGTTCTAAGAGGAGGTATTCTATCCAGCGTCTGAGTTTCAGGATCATATCCCTTATAATTAGTAATAGTAAACAAGTTTTGCATATGAATAAACAATTTTAACTCTGTCAGTTTTATATTTCTTAAAATGCTTGTAGGCACTGAATAGGACAGAGATACATTCTTAAACCTTATAAAAGAGGCATCAACAAAATTGAAGTCACTATTGCTTAATCTTCGAGCTGAGTTTCTTAATTCTGTGGTAACTATTACGGAAGGCTTCTGAAATGCTCCGTTTTGATCAGAAGATTGCCAATATGAACTATACTCAGCGGGCAAATTGGTTCTAGTCCCTGGAAGCATAAGAAAGCGAGAAAGAGGATTGTATCCTGTTTGCTTTACAAACTGAACAAAAAGGGACAGGTTAATTCCTTTATAAGTAATTGAATTGGAAACCCCTCCATAAAACTTTGGCCCAAGCATTATCCTCAAAAAATAGCCACCATCCAAACGGCTAGGATCTTCGGGATTTAAAGTTACATTACCATTTATATCGTAAAACTGATATTGTCCTGTTTTGGGATCAACACCTGCTGACTTAAGGGCCTTTACTTCACCAGTAAATGGCCTGCCAACTTCGAGTGCTCCATAATAAGGTGACTTTTCAAGTTCTGGAAATGAAACAAGCTTATTCCTATTTAGACTGAAGTTGATGGAAGTATTCCATGTTAACGACTTTGTTTTTATGTTTTCAATTTGCAGAGTAGCCTCAAATCCATAGTTCTTAATGCTTGCTGGCAGATTGTACAAAGGACTTCCACTACCAACCATTGAAGGGAATATATAACTGAGCAATTGATTGCTTGATTTATTTGAGTAGAAAACAGGACTAAAAACTACTTTGTCTTTAAAAAAACCAGTTTCTAACGCAAGCTCTAGTTTCTTGGTTATCTCCCATCCATAGTATTCATTAAATAAGCCCTGGGTTCTATATCCCCGTAGCCCTTGATAAGGCTCCCCTACATCTATAGGAGTATATTTGTCAAGATACCCATAATCGCCAATTCCATCATTTCCTGAAGCTCCATAGCTGGCTCTAATTTTACCAAAACTTAAACCGGATAAATTATCTTTTATGTAAGTTTCCTCGGAAAATACCCATGCAGCACCTACCGAACCAAATGTTCCAAATTGTCTTCCCGGACCAAACCGACTGCTACCATCCCTACGCACATTAATATTTAATATATATTTGTTAAGTAGGTTGTAGTGTATTCTGCCAAATATTGCACAATATTTGTACTCAGAACTTGAATTGTTTCCTCTATATGTAGTAGCAGCATCCAAATTACGCACTAACGCGTCATTATTGTAACCAGATGCATATATCATTTGATTTGAAGTTCTTGAATTTTGAATTGATCCACCAATTAAAGCCTCCAGACGTCCTCTCCCAATTGTTGTAATGTAATTAGCTTGAGGCTCAAAACTAAAATTTGTAACTTCATTATTATAAAAATTGGAAGTTATTGGATCATTAATTGTTTCTGGTGGACTAACAGCCTTAAGGATTTCCTTCCGAAATGAAGAGCCAGACAATAAACTATATCCAAACTGGGCTTTTATATTTAGAGATTCGATTACTTCGTAGGCCAATTCTGCATTTGCCAATAAATTCTTAACCTTAGCCTCATATGATTTGGCTAACTGCGTATAAGGATTTTCCCAGCTACTGTTGCCCGATGGAAGTGGCTCCCAGTTAATCTTTCCATCCTCTGTTAACATATTAGGAGAATTGGGAGCAAGTGTTAGCGCAATTGAAGTAAAATCAAACCCTGGGTAATCGGTGTAGTTGGAAAGGAAGTTGGTAGTTATCGATGACCTTAGTTTTTTATTTATAGAGCTACTATTCATGTTAAAATGTATATTAGCCCTTTGATCATATTTACCTCCTGGGAACACTGTAGTTTGACGATGGTATGTTCCTCCTAGCGTATAATGTATATATTGCCCTCCTCCGTATAAAGTGCCTTGCAGGTCAGTGTATTTTCCAGTACCTCCAATCAAGACATCCTGCCAATCAGTATACCTGGTTTGATCAAAGAATGTTAAATCAGAGTTTCCTCGTGACTTGTTAAGTGTCGAGACATCAAATCCGCTATTCTTATATCCTTGCTTTCGAATATTTATGTATTGATCTAAATTCAACATTTTAATCCTAGTTGGAACGGTGGACCATCCAGTCTGTGTACTAATGCTAATTTTAGAGCCATTACTTTGTCCTCTCTTAGTAGTAATTAGGAGTACACCGTTTGCGCCTCTACTACCATAAATAGAAGTAGCGTCTGCATCCTTCAACACTTCTATTGATTCGATGTCATTTGGATTTAAAAAACTAAGAGTTGAAAACTGTGTTAGTCCAAGTGCATCTCCACCTAAACCACGGACATTATTAAGAACAGGCAGGCCATCGATGACAATCAATGGAGAGGTTTCTCCGCCGCCACTTGTCCCTGCAGCTCTTATAGTGTTTCTACCGCGTATTTCAATATTAACAGGACCGCCAGAAAGACCAGTAGTAGGGGTCACGATTAAACCCGGAACTCGGCCCTGTAATGCATAAAGGGGATTATCCACAGGTTGCTTGATAATTTCTTCAGCCTTTACGGTGGTTACATTTCCTGTGTTAAGTCTTTTGGTAGTTTTCCCATAACCTATAATTACAGTTTCATCCAGCATATTGTTCGTGCTATTTATCTGGATGATGATATCTTTGCAATTATCTTGCGAAATTGCTATTTCTTTCGTCTCATATCCGACTGAACTTATCCTAAGCACTGCATCAAAATTCACTCCATCCAAATCTAGCTTGAAAATACCTTGTCCATTTGTCATTGTTCCTTTCTTTCCTCCCTTTACCGTTATAGTCGCTCCCAATACTGGGCTTCCCTTCGCATCCACCACTCTTCCTGTAACTGTAATTGGCGGCTCACTACCTATTTGAACCATCTTTATCATTTCCCCCCTCATCTTTAAGGATATCGTTCCTCCCCTATATTGCCATATAATGCCCTTCTTTCCTAACAACTCCCCTAGAACCTCATCAAGCATCTTAGTCTTAAAACTTATTGTTACTCTCTCACTGACATCCAACGCATCTACTGCATATGTAAACCTCAACCCAGTCTGTCTTTCAATCTGTTTAAATACAGTTTCAAGTGGGACATCACTTGCAATAACAGTCACTTTCTGTTTACCAGCCTGGCTGGCAATTACTTGCAGAGATAAACAGAGGAAAAAGACAGCAAGCAGCCTGACAACGAGGCCCCAGTGTAGGTTAGAGATGAACATACGATTAGTTAGATTTTGGTTTATAAAAGCAAGCAAAAGCAACGCTTTGGTCAAAGCGGAGGAAGGTATTTTTGAAAGATTGGTTGGTCAGCAAGTTTAATTGTAATAGAATATTGTTATGAACCGTTAATTCAGGTTGTTGGTTATGCCCAATATTAGTTTGGCTCGTTTGAAACTTGGTCGCGCTGAATTTCAAAAAGTACTCTAAAAGTTAACAAAAAATTATTTTTCACATTAACATCATATTAACGGCTGGCAGTGGCAGATTCTGTAGCTTAGCAAGTGTATTAAATACGTTATTATCCATTGAGGACCTCAACCTTTAATCTATATTCTGTCCTGTATGTTTGCGCTAGAAGGTTATAATGATGAGCAACTTTTCCTGCTGCTGCAATCCGGCTCCAAAGAGGCATTTAATGTGATATTCCACCGGTATAAAAAACGGTTACTAATTGAAGCTTATAGTCGTCTTCAGGATGCAGAAGAGTCAAATGACATTTTGCAGGAGGTATTTTCCTGGCTATGGGAGAAAAAGAATATCTTATCCCCCCCTCAATGCCTTAAAGCATATTTATTGAGAGTAATAAGGAACAAATGTGTAGACCAGATACGCAGAAACAGCAGCACCAGGGATAAGAAGCAACAATATACCTGGCTGGCAGACACACATACCACTACCATTGCTATAGAAAACAAAGAACTGGGTAGGCAGCTCGACATGGCTATCAGCAGCATCCCTCCTGCCAGCAGGCTGGCCTTTGAACAACTTTATCTCCACAAAAAGAGCCTCAAAGAAATTGCGGAACAAATGGACATAAACGTCCAATCTGTCAAAAATCACATCCATCGCGCCCTTAAAAACCTCCGCGAAAATCTCAAACACAGTTTATCATAAGTACTTTTTTAAACATCGAACGACTATATGGGTATTATGACCTTTGACGAAACCCATATTGAGCAATTGGTGCTCGATGAACTAGCAGGGATCATAAGCCCTGAAGACAGTACCACCCTCAAAAGACTACTGGAAGAATATCCGGATGCTATTGCCATCCGCAACGCCATCCGTCAGCAATTCTCCGGACCCGAGGAACAAGCCTTCCTGGCATTACTACCGGAAGCATTGCCTATTGAAAAGGTATGGGCCAGGATCCGTAAACGAAAGTGGATCCGCATATCTATCAGATCAGGAATAACATTTGCCGCTCTCGCGCTTGCGCTCGGCATATATATATTTTTCAAGCCTGCTGGGATAAAAAGCCCCAAGGCAGACGTCCATAGCTTGACCCTGAAAACTGTTGCACTGCAGCTGCCCGGCGGCAAAATTGTCAGTCTGGGCAGCGGGCAGCAACATGTCAATGTAGGCGGAGCTTCACTTAATACGAAAGAAAAACAATTATCTATATCCGGGCAGGCAAAGGGTAGTAACATGGCTACCCTTATAGTCCCTCCTGGAAAGGATTATCAATTAACGTTATCTGACGGAACTAGCGTACAACTGAATGCCGACAGTAAAATACAGTTCCCGGTTGCCTTTAACGGCCACACAAGAGAAGTCATCATCAGCGGGGAAGCTTATCTCAATGTTGCTAAAGATGAACAACGGCCCTTTATTGTGCACTTATCTAATAGCATAATACAGGTACTGGGTACAGAGTTTAACGTCAACACATATAGTAATGACAAAGTAGCGCTGGTTAAAGGAGCTGTCAAACTAAGCATAGATAATACCTCCGTACTAGTCAAACCTGGTTATGTAGCCAGCTATAGTGCTGAAAAAGGCATACAAACCGACCCTTTTAATGAAGAAGAATTACTGGCATGGAGACAGGGCACCTATGTATTCCACGCTGCCACTGTACAGGAACTATGCAAAGTAGTAACCCGTTGGTATGGCATCAATGTAAAATATGATAATACAACAACCGGCCAACGCCGCTTTACAGGATATATAGATCGCAGAAGGCCTATCAGCCACTTCCTGGACGATCTGGAATTTACGGGACATTTCAATTACTATTTTGACAGCGATAGCACATTGCACATCCGCTGACAGTTACAGGTTTTTTATTTTTCATGCACCACCATCTTATTTAAACATGATGCTATTTCACGAGGAAGAGGCGCTGACTAAACTTAAAAAAGGAGATACTACTGCTTTTGCTATGTTGTACAACCATTACAAGACTTCATTGCTCATGGAGGCTTACCATAAGGTACGCAACCGGCAGGAAGCAGAAGACATGGTGCAGGAGATCTTTACTTCCCTCTGGCAACGCAGGAAGGAGCTTACTATCAGCAGCTCACTGAAACACTACCTATCCAGAGCTGTACATCTGCAATATGCTTACAAATGCCGCCGTAACCATGTGGCAAGGAAATTTATAACATACGTGAACTATACCGCCACAGAAGGTGCCGTGCCGCGTAACCTGGAAAATAAGGAACTGGGGCAGCTGATCCGTAAGGCTGCCGGTTATGTTTCTGCGCCTGCATGCCGTAAGGTATTTGAACGGCTTTACCTCCAGGAGTGGACACACCGGGAAATAGCCCAGGATATGAATATCCAACCCCAGGTAGTAAAAAACCAGGCCAGCCGCGCCCTTAAAGTAATACGTACCCGGTTGCGGGAAGTGGTATAACCACGTAACAATATTATTCTTTGCCCTTAAAATAACCATGTTATGCCTTCTCCGCTTCCTAAAGCCAATAAACTCCTGCTATTTGAGAGGGCAATCCCTTCCTATGTTCCCATTACAAGTATTCCCAGGGAATATATGCCTGTATTGATTCCCTGCGCAGGTGCTTATTTCCGCAAAGACAATGAGGCAGAGATCCTCTCCCAGCACATTCGTCTTGGTCCCTTTTCCCTTTGGCTGCATGACATACATGCCAGGGAAGACATCGTGGTCTGTCCATTTGTTCCTTATCACTTGTGGACCTTACATAGTTTGTATGAAGACAGCCTCCGGCTTAAATTCCCGCAGGCCCCGGACTTTCTCCTGGAAGAAAAAGAGTATCACCTCTTCAATCTCCCTTCCAGCTTATTTAAGATCCCCATAATAGCAGAGACCAAGGTACTGTCTTTCCATATCAACATTTTACCGGAAGCGCTGACAGACCTTGTTACGCTTTACCCAGGCTTAACGCCCCTGGCCAATAAAAAAGCAGAAGGCATAGGCAGCATCAATGAACATCCATATCATAGCAATGCCCTTTGCGATTTTCTTGTACAGGAACTACTATCCTGCCGCTATACAGACAGTATAGCCCACACTTACCTGTTCCGTATCTGTATCGATATCTTTTTGAACATAGCAGCCCAGGAAGAAGCTGCAGATAGTCCAATGCTATTATCCAGCGTTTTGCACGCAGATAAGCTTCATTTGGTATTCCGTTACCTGGCAGAACATCCATACAAAATACCTTCAACATTCCAGCTCTCATTGATGTTTGGCTTGTCAATAGCCAAACTGGAGCAGGGCTTCCAGCAATTATTCGCCATCCCCCTTGAACAGTTTATACATATGGTGAGGATGATGCTGGTCTACCACCTGCTACAGAATAATAACCTGACACTACCAATGATAGCAGAAGTAGTTGATTTTGACGATGTAGATGAAATGCTGCTTCAGGCGAAAGAATATTACGGCGGCAAACTGATCTGAAAAATACGCGATCTCCTAACCGGTGATATAGGATGATAATTAAATTACAGGCTATCCACTTAACCCTAAATCATAACAATGTACACCGGAGTCTCCACAGCCCCACTTCCTTTTAAACAATGGATCTGGAAAAATCGTATTTACCTGTTTGTTTACTTTATCATAGTCTTGGTCCAGTTTACCTGGTTTAAGTGGTTATTCCCTTACCCCAGCTTTTTCCCGGATTCCAATTCATATGTAGAAGCGGCATATTATAACCAGGCCATCAATATGTGGCCCATTGGTTACTCACGTTTTCTTCAGTTGTTTGCTTTTATTGCCCATTATGATACAGCCTTGATTCTCCTACAATACCTGCTATTGCATGTGAGTATTATCTATTTCCTGAGCACTGTGATCTATGTGCTCCGTCCAGGAAAATGGCTTACCGGCATATTATTGCTCTTCGGCGTGGCCAACCCCATCTTACTACATATGGCCAATTTTGTATCCAGCGATGCCTTATATACCGCCTTAAGTATAATATGGATTACACAGTTATGCTGGATCCTGTACAAACCCAATAACTGGTTACTTTTTACACATGCCATCATTTTGGTAGCCGTCTTTACAGTAAGGTACAATGCTGTTTTTTATCCCCTGATCAGCTTTATTGTTATACTTACAGCCGATACATCCGTAAAAAGAAAAATGCTGAGCGTTGCCTTCAGCAGCATATTACTGGCAGCGTTCGTGTTCCACACATTGCATGTTTACAAAATACAAACCGGCTATAACCAGTTCTCTGCTTTTGGTGGATGGCAGCTATCAGCCAACGCGCTGCTACCCTACTCTTATGTAGATTCAGTAAAGGCCGGTGAAGTACCTCAAAAATTCAGGCAACTGCACGGCTTTGTGAACGAACATAACAAAGCACTGGCAACAAGCCCCTACCGGAATGACAGGGTATTAGGAATATATTTTCTCTGGGATGGGAATTCTCCTCTAAGACGGTATTTTGCTGCACATGGAGGCAACAAAACAAAAACGCCTAATGATTTCTTTCGTCGTTGGGCAAAACAAGCTCCACTTTACGGTGAATATGGTGCTTATCTGACAAAAGAGTATCCCATGGCTTATACGCAATATTATCTCTGGCCTAATCTGATTAGGTACTATGTGCCTCCGGGAGAATTCCTTGACGTTTACAACATGGACCGGGATTTTGTAGAGGACATGGAAAAGAAATGGTTCAATTATCCCACAGAAAAAATATTCACACGTACAAAAGACAAGAAGATATCTTATATGTTCGTATACCCTTATTTCCTGGCAGCAGTGAACCTGTTCTATGTTTTAGGATTGATCGGGTTTCTAACACTGGGAGGATGGAAAGCTAGCACCCGCTACTATAGAAGTCTATTAGTGCTGGTACTGGCTATATGGAGCTGTAACCTCGGTTTCAGCGTACTGGCATCTCCAATTGTATTGAGATACCAGGTATTCCCGATGTTGCTGTCTTTTACTTTTGGAATATTACTGATCGCTTATGTGATCAGACAGGCTTTTTATCCGCAACAATCGGAGAAGCCGGCGCTTTATCAATAATATACCTGATAGAATCTACACTTAAAGGGCCTAAATTAGCTCTTTTGATTTGCCTGTCTTTATCGTAAAATACGACAAACGGCAGGCCCTGAGCTCCATAGAAGGCTAACAACATATTATTATAATCCAGGCCATTTTTGATATTGGGATACCTTGACAATTCAAATTTCTTATCATACACATCTACGTAATGAAATTCGCCGGCACTTAAGGTTATTACGTTCACATCTTTCAATGTATCAATATGCTTTACAATATTCTCAGTCATTGTATCACAATAGGGGCAGTTTCGACCATAGAAAACCAGCAACGTAGGCCGGCCTTTGGGCAAACTGTCAATATTATACTTTGTCACAGTATCCGCCATAAAGAGCGTAATAGGAGGCAAAGCCTTTGGATCTTTTATATCCAGGTTTTTTGGAGCAGGCATACAGCCTGCTATGCTCAGGGAAAACAAAAAAAGTAGTTGTCTCATATTGTATAAATGGTTAACAAATACAATATAAGTGGTTTGACTGGAATAATGCTTAGTAGTTACAGACAACTTTTCACTGTCATTTACCTGCAAATAAAACGGCGACTGTAACTACAGCCGCCGTTATTATTATAACGTCTGATAACTACTGTTTCCCTCTTGCTGTAGCATCCTGGAACATTTTTCTTTCCTGTTCAGGGAGATTACCACCATATTTCTCAATATAAGCAGTAGCTACCGGTGCATACTGCTGCCAGTCCTGCTTATTGAAAAGATATACTGTTTTAGCCCTCAGGAATATCTCATCGCCCGGAGCGCCGTAAGGCTTTACTTTTGTTTCAATAGTTGCCCAGTCAGGGTTACCTCCACTTTGCTGCAGATCAGGGTTGATTACATCAGTAAACACGATATTCATCAGTTTTACGGTTACCTCCCTACGGTTTAGTTTTGAAGCCGGGTTACTTAATTCATTCTGTAATAAAGCAAACCCAGGATCTTTAGTGCTGGAAGTAAACTGCACAATAAACTGCATAGCTTCATCGGAATAAGGCGCTTTCAGGGTATTGATATAATCTTTCCCGGCCCTGGCAGCACCCGGCTTATCACCTACCTGCTGTGCGGTCTGGGTCAGTTTGCGTAGGAAAGCAGCATCACGGTTACCGTCAATATATTGCTGCAGTAATGCGCTGTATTTAACACCCGGATCAGTAATATCAGCATTCTGTGCCACTACCTGGGGAATATTACCTATGTTGGGATTCAGCTGGCTATGTATCTTACGCATATCTTCAAAGGGAATTTTAACCACTTCACGGTCGTACGTCATCAAACCGTTCTCTTCTCCTTCCACGTCAAAAGGTTGTGTATAGATAGAGCCGCTCAGGCCTTCAGTCTCCAGCAGTTTTAGGTGCTGGGCCATAATAGTATACTTACCTTTCAGGGCAGATGGCGTTACCTGTATATACCCCCAGCCCTTGCCTGTATTCCACTGGTGATCTGCTATAAATACACCGATACCACCAAACTCGCCTATAACGCGAGCTTTGCCTGGCATGGCAGGAGAGTTCATAGGGTCAGGATATGAGTGTACATCCGTCATATCACTGTTCACCCAGTTATCTTTCCCTGTTTTGGTTTCCCGGCCTTCAATAAAGATATATTCGCCGGTATGACCATTCACTATTCTGCTGGGATCAGCCTTTTTCACCCATTCTGTTAAACGGGCCTGGTCAAAGCTGCCCCATTGTTCATTGAACAATACCCAGGTCACGATACTGGGAGCATTATGCAGCTGCTCCAGGGTTTCTTTGCTTTCTTTCTCAAACGCTTCTTTAGCGCCGGGAGGTAATCCCTGGTTGGGGTTTACAAAGTCCTGCCATACCAGCATACCCAGTTTGTCAGCATGGTAATACCAGCGGGCAGGTTCTACTTTAATATGTTTCCTGATGGTATTAAAGCCCATGGCTTTAATAGCTTCAATGTCAAATTTCAGCGCTTCATCAGTAGGAGCGGTATACAGACCATCAGGCCAGAAGCCCTGATCCAGCGTACCAAGGTTGAAGTAAGGTTTGTTATTGAGAAAGATCCTGTCCACACCTTTCTCATCTTTGGCAATGGAGATCTTACGCATACCGAAATAGCTTTTCACTTCGTCCCCACTTTTTGTCAGCTTAATGCTCAGGTCGTAGAGGAACGGATTTTCCGGCGACCATAATCTGGCATTCTTCAGCGGCAGTTTCAGCGCTACACCGGCTTTGCCTTTTACCTTGCCAACTTCCGTATTGCCATCCATGGCCTTTATTTCAACAACAGCGCCGGCAGGAGCGTTAACAGTTATATTCAGTATCCCTTTGTCTATATCCGGGGTTAATACCAGGCCGGATATATAGGCAGCAGGTACCGTTTCCAGCCACACTGTCTGCCATATACCGGAACTTGGGGTATAATAGATATTTTGAGGGTTGAGTACCTGTTTGCCATGAGGCCCTACACCTTCACTGGTAGGGTCATATACTTTCACCACCACTTCATTCTGACCGTCTTTCAACGCATCAGTAATATCGACAGTAAAAGCCTGGTAGCCGCCGCTATGACTGCCTACTTCTTTCCCATTTACAAATACAGTGGCTTGCCAGTCCACCGCTCCGAATTGAAGCAATGCTCTTTCTCCATTTTTCAGTTCTGGCTTGCTGATAATTTTTTTATACCACAGGTTCTCGCTGGGTTGCAGCATCTTTTTTACACCCGAAAGAGCTGATTCTATGGGATAAGGCACCAGTATCTGACCGCTATAGGCAGTCGGAGCAGTGGCATCCTTCTCTGTAATAGCATAATCCCACAGGCCGTTCAGGTTGGTCCAGGTACTCCGCACCATCTGTGGACGGGGATATTCTTTTAAAGCATTGGCAGGTGATACTTCTTTAGCCCAACGGCTCTGTATACTGACCGGCTGCATCTGCCAGCCGAACTGGGCGTTAACAGGCAACTGGAATACAGCAGCACTGGCTATTCCTAATAACAGTTGATTGATGATCTTCATATCTATTGAATTACAGTAAATTATAAGATTCCGGCAACGCTGAGGGTCTTAGCTATCGCATCCTTACAAGTAACACTTCTCCGGGTCTGGTAATATACCTGCATGAATATTTCCTGTCCTGGCTTGGGACTATCCGGTTAACAGGGACACTTTAGATATACCTCCGGTTAATTGAGGTAAGAACCCGTAAAACCGGGGACAGGTTTTTACAAAATTTAAGAAAATCTCATGTCTTATCCCGCTGAAATATTATTAAAGGCTCTACAGGAAGAACAACCGGGTGCTTTTGAACAGGTATATAACCACTACTATCCGCTATCTTTTCGCAAGGCGCTGAGCATAGTGGACGATGAATGCCTCGCAAAAGACCTGGTACAGGACGTATTTCTGTATTTCTGGGAAAATAAAACATACCGGCAGATCAGGACTTCCCTGTCTTCCTACCTGCAGACAATGGTGCATAATAAATGTAACAACCACTTCAGGGAAGAGCAAAAGCAGCGCAGGAAGTATGAAGAATATGTAATTACGGTGACTACACCGGAATATGCTCCGGCAGAAGAGGTGATAGAGAAAGTACAGCAGGCTTATGCCCGGTTATCAGGCCATCAGCAGCTGGCAGTACAGAAAGTACATTGCGAAGACCTGTCTTATAATGATGCGGCAATAACGATGGGCGTGAATTATGAAACCCTGAAAACGCACCTGGCAAGGGGCATGAAGAAACTGAGAAATTGCATGCACTAAAAAAGCCCCCTGTAAAAACAGGAGGCTGAAGCAACTCAAAAATCCCAATCAGGTTCAGATGATGATCTCTTTGATAGTTGCGTTTGCCGGCGTATCAGTAGCCGTTACTTTGATCTTACTGCCAGGCAGTTCTTCATTCGCCACAGTAGCAGTGTATAACCAATCCAGGCCGTTCACTTGCAGTACTGCATTACCTTCTTCGATAAGATCGCCAACTGCCGTCCGTATAGCAACCTTTACTGCTACTACCTTGAAAGCGTCAATTGCACGGATGATGATGGTATCACCCACCCGGCCCAGGTAATTAACAGTTGAAACGTCCCTGATCTCCGGAGGCTTCATCGCATCTGCAAAGGCCATATTATAAGCGCTTTGATCGGGACCTGCAAACTTCTCATAAAAGGGCTGCAGTATAGGGTCCTCGAGCGCGGCTTTTGCATATATAACAGCCAGTTTAAATTGTTCCTGGATGGCAATCTGCTTGTCAGAGAGCTTCTTTTTGCTTTTTCCCCGCTTAATGCCCAGCACCGTTTTACCTGATGGGCGTTGGGTAAGGGTCAGAAGTCTTCCCAGGGTACCTGATATCCCTTGTAATAAAGGGTTCTTTATGTTTCTAGCCAATGTGTTTAAATTTTTATTTTTAAAGAAATGTAATCCCGGTGATGAGTGAAACAACAGGCATCTCTCCATTGCTTCGGATGCAGCCTCATTACCGTTGATCGACAGTGCAATGTTAGGACGGTTTTTTTCTGCCGCCACGCATTACTGGATGATGAACAGGTGAACGTTATTTGGTGACAAGGTGAATGTATGATGAACGGTAAAGAGGGCTGTTGTTTGGTTCTTTTTGCAGATCTCAGACAAAAGCTTTTTTGGAATAATTTCTTATTTTCTTTTTACTTATCTTCGTCGAAATGGTTAATCCATTATACCTCTAATGAGTCTACGAATATCCATAATATCCTGCGGACGAATATCCGGAAAACTGTAACCCCACACAGTTTAATTAGCGTACTCATTAATTCCCGAAAAAATTTTCCTTTCATTTAATAACTATAAAAACAAATTTTATGAAAACTAATGTCATACGTTACGGTATAGCCGGCCACGCCAAAACATCCCCGATCAATTCCCCGATTCCCGTAACAATTAAAGACAATCACAATGAGAAGACATCAGCTGGTAAAGAAACAGAGAGGCCATGCAGCCGAGAGACTGCATAACGATCCCATTTTTGAAGGTACCCGAAAACATTGGCAGGAATTTTCGGTCGCCGGTCAGGGCGCTCTTTTACTCCGCCAGGTCATGGAAAGCATTATAACCCGTACCCGTGACAGAAAAAGGTACTCAGCACTTGTAAAGGTACTGCTGCAGGTGCTTAAGACCGATACCTCTCACATTCTCGGAGAACGTCAGCTACTATACAGCGACCTCCATCTGTTAAAAGGAGTGGAATTTAATTATGGTACTCCTTTCGAAAAGATATTCCGGGTAAATTACTACACTACCATTAAGAGGAAAACCGGCAGTCTGCAGGTTACATTCACTCCCTTTAACCCGCAGGCACAGGTCATAGCTCCACTTCCCGCTACTCATTTTAAGATCACTACTGCGGCTGCAGCATTAGATTTCAACAAGCGGAACTTCCTGATGAAATGGCATGCTACTGAAGCCATACCCCTGAACGATACGCTTACAGGGAAAATGACGGCTACTGTAAAGCTGAATGGAGGAAAACACCCATTACTCCTGTTTCTGCACCTGTCTTTTTTTAATGACGGTCAGAAGCTGGAACAGGAGATCATATCCATTGTGGATATATCCGTATCTTAAAAAAATATTATTACAAATATCATTTTTGCTAAAAAAATTAGTAATTTACTGAGGATTACCGACAGGGGTTAAACTTGCCGGTAATCTTGCAATGTGAATTTTGTAGCCCTTAATAAATGAAGTAATGCAAATGAGAACAATATTGCCGCTTCAGCAGCTTACAGGAGCTGTGCAGGCGATGTTCGGATGCGAAGACTGGCAGACAGACGCAGAACACAGACACTATTATTTACAGGCAGAAACCGCCATTGAGAACTTCTATATTGCCCTTGATGAATGCATGGTCTCAATAAAGAATGATGATGTTCTTCACCGGTATATCCGCCATTGTCAGCATCGGATAGCCTCATTGGCAGATATGCTGCCGCTCAGCTATATGCAGGGGTTACAGGACCCGCGTGCAGATGATTATAATCCTTATCCGGATATGAAACTGGATATCTGTGTGCAATTACTGCAATTGCTCAGGCATATGTATACAGATTATCATGATTATTTTATACATGACCGTATAATACCACTTACTTACCGGGAACATGAAAGGAAAGATATGGAGACGGAATGTATGATCATTCATACCTGGCTGCAGCATGCAGAGCCGGAAGTCATGCCTATGAAAATGATGGTCCTGGATATGTTCAATGAACTGCAGGCTGAAACTGTTAATACCCTTACCTACCAGCAGGTTGACTATATCGGTCTCTTTATTGATATGATGATGGACCTCTGGAAGACAGGCACAGAGATATTGTGTGCGGATGATTTGCGGAATTACCTGTTATGCATGAATTTCAACACACCGGAATTCTTCCGTTATATGCAGCAACATATTATTACAATACTGGATTCATGCGAAGATGATGTTGATAGATTGCATACTATCGGGAATATATTAAATGACCTGGAAGAACAGGTTATTGTACCGGATATGGCTTTTGATGGTAAGGAGAAAACGATCAATAAGATGCTGGTTGAATGGTTAATAAAAGAAGCGTTGAGCGAATAATTAATCCTTTTATTGTTCTCTGTTTGCGAATAGCGAACGGAGAACAAGTTCCCAAAGCAGTACTCCAAATGTTACTCCCAATATCATATTGAACAACTGATACCTCAAAACCACCGGCGAAGCCAGTACACTGAAACCATAATGTACAATCCAGTAGAACGTACCTAGCCTCAGTGCATACCTGAAACGCAGCTCAGCAAAAGAGGGACCACCTACTACATAATATGCTATCCATCCTGACACAAATAAAAAGATGATCAACACCATTAACAAAGGATAATAACCAAACAATGCCATTTCCTTTGTATCAGAACGGGTAAAAACCTTATTGGCAGAATAGTGAAACCAGGATTGCGCTACCCGCCAAACAGTATCCCTGCCATCATTATATACCACCAGGTTTTCAGAAGGAGGATAAGCATACTGGAAAAAATTCGGCAACAGGTAATACCTGAAATAAGCCCAGGGATATTCACTGATCAGGTACTTACCATAATCATTATACAAAGAAGCTACCGCCGCCATTTGCTGCAAATGCACTTTATTATCTGCAATATTTACAGCTCCCGCCACGGGCTGCAAAGGAGAATAAGGATCCCAAAGGTAAAATGCCATTAGCGGGCCGTCAGGCCGCCGGGCCATAGGGATATGCTGCAATGAGTCAAGATAGGCAGTTACCCTATGATGTACAGCACCAAAACGTTCAGGAACTTTCAATGGCGGGCGCTCGGGCATATGCGCATATGCATATACTGCATTATTAGCCATTTGCCATCCGCTGAAAGCAGAGAACTGCCGGGTACCCATTACTTTTTCTGTCTGGGAAGTAGTATAGAACATAAATCCCGCAATCAGTGCAATGATCAGCAGGATACTCCCCACTTTTACTCTCACAGAGAACTGGCAGAAAACAAGCGCCGTTACACTGATAAGCGGATAGATCAAGGCATGATACCTTACCGTATATGCCAGTATGAGCACTACTAAATGCGCAAGCAGCAACCAGCGGCTGGGCTCATATACCAGTCTGAACAGCTGTGAGATCCATACCAGGCTAATGCCAATAAAATATACGTCACTCGTAATATAATTGCTTAAATAAAGTATAGCCGGATTGAGGAACAGGAAAGCAAATATGATTCCCCGTACCCACCGGCTGGTTTCCCGAAGGTCCAGTACTGTAAAGAAAAAGTACAATGCACACAGGTGATAAAAGAAATACTGTACAAATACCAATACGGTAGCTGAATGTGTGAAGAACCCAACAAAGCGGATCAGTTTTGAATACCCCACCGGCCACAAATTTGCATCTATGTTTTCATAAGCACTACGCAGGTAATTATAAGAATCCTGCATAAAATTAGGAAAGGGATAAAAATATTTGAAGATGGTAAACTGGATCAGCATAGTGAACCCTGCCAGACAGAAGTATCTGTAATGTTTTTGCATTCTCATCATATGCAGGAATTTAAACAGCGGGTACATATGTTAGTTAGGAGATAGCGAATAATTCCCAAACTTAGTAAATACCACATTTAAATGCTAAATTAATGGTAGTGTAACAATCTGATTTTTTCAAAGAGGGGCGCCCGCATACGACGGGACTGATTTTTTATAGCATCATTTAAGTAGTATAAAACACCACAACTGTGTTAACCGCGTCAAAACTATTGTTGGTTATCCCGTATCTCTATTTCTACCTGCCTGCCTTACCGCAGAAAAAGCTGGTGGATAATGAGAGCTACAAATATTGGATAAGACTATACGCTGACTACACTATCAGCGATGATGGACAGACCGTTTGTTACCGGTATGGTACTCCGGCCGGGGGAGATACACTAATAGTACAGACAGGAAATAAGATACAAACCTTCCCTCATGCATTTAATCCCGTTTTTTCCGGTAAATACTGCCTGTTCCAGCTTCCGGGCGATACGCTGGTACTGCTGGGTACAGACACAAACTATATACGTGAAGTAAAGTATTACACGGCACGGGATAACATACTGATCACTCAATCCGGTAACGCATTACAATGGACAGAACTCTCTACCCGCAAACAATTCCACATCCCGGCCAGTAATATTCAGCAATTAGTATTCACAGGCGCACAGCTTGTTTTCATTGCAAATGATACACTCAGGTATTTCCACCCCGGTATGAGCGCTGCTGCAAATATATATGCTCCCGCCACCGGTATACCGAATATCAGTAACGATGGAAGTTATATCACTTTCCAGTTGCCGGTACAACAACAACAGGGCAATGAACGGGTAAAAGTACGGCACTATAAACAGTCCTATCTCCAATCCATCCCTCCACGGCAGCAGACTGTCATATTTAATATCCCGGGCAACTCACTACGTCCTGTAACAGACAGCAGCACCGAGGTTTGCTATCAAAACGGCGGACGGTACATTCTTTTACAAAACGTTCTGAACAGCCAGGAATACTACTGGAACAAAACGGTTACTTCCGCACTCTACCTGTTTGACACATATACAGGCCAGCAAAAGGTGATCGCTCAAAATAAAGCAGGCTTGCTGCTGCATGCTGTTATATCTCCCGATGCCAGGTTCATTACCTGGTACAACACTACTGCTGCATGCTATTACAGCTATAGCATTGCGTCCGGGCGCACCCGCAAACTGGTAAAGGGAAATGCGGAATGGAAGGATAATGACCTGTACATTTATACCGCAAATGACCTCTGGAAGGTAGATCCGGAAGGCAAAAAACAGTCTGCCCATCTTGCGCAGGGGTATAGCAGCTGGCCCTTATTTCCCGGTATACTGGTTACACTGAATAACAGGAACAAACAGAACGGCTTCCGGGACCTAAAAAGAAAAAAGCCGGTAATGGATGCCTTTCTTTATTACATTCCCCGCTTCCCGTTAGACCAGTACAAGCCGGTAAAAGCACGGAACACCGCTGTTTATCTTGTACAGCGAATGAATGCAGGCGCAGCGCCCAATCTCTTTCTCACTACTGATCTTATTTCTTTTAAACCCGTTACAAACTTTCAACCCCAGGCAGGCTACAACTGGCTTACCGTAGAATTGACAAAAGAAGGTCTGCTCTACAAACCGGAAAACTTTGACAGCACCAGACAATATCCCGTTATTTTCCACTACTATGAAAAAAGCAGTGATGGACTACACCGGTACCTCCTGCCCCAGCCAGGCGCCGGAGATCTGAATATACCCTGGTACGTCAGTAACGGGTACATAGTATTCATTCCTGATATTATTACTGAAAAAGGCTATCCCGGCCCCAGCGCGGCAAAAGCCGTTATCAGGGCGGCGGAGTATTTATCTGCTTTCCCCTGGGTAGATAAAGAACATATGGGATTACAGGGCCATAGCTTTGGAGGATATGTCACTAATTACCTGGTAACCTGCACCAACCTGTTCAAAGCCGCACAATCATCTGCAGGGCCATCTGATTTTTTTAGCGGGTACGGCAGCATCCGTAAACAAACAGGTACTGCTATGCAGGCGTTATATGAAAAGGGGCAAAATAACATGGGAGCGCTGCCTTGGGAAAATCCTGCATTATATATAGAAAACTCCCCCGTACTGCATGCGCATAAAATAAATACCCCGCTGCTGCTTATGCATAACGAGAATGATAATTCGGTGCCTGTAGCACAGTCCATTGAGTTGTTCACGGCATTACGCCGGTTGCAAAAGCCCGTATGGCTGATCCAGTATAAGGATGAAGGGCATGTACTGTTCAGTGATGTAAATAAACTGGACTTTGAGATCCGGCAGCAGGCATTCTTTGATCATTATCTGAAGAATAAGCCGCTGCCGGACTGGATGAAGGCTCACTGATCTTCATCATCATAAATGGGTAACGCAATGGGGTAACGTGAGCCTGTAACAACAGTGTAAAAGAAAGGCAGCCCTCCAATAGTGGTCCAGACCTGTGTGGTTAACGTATATACAGACATAGGCGGAATTGTAGTGCTTTGGGTAATGTCTGTTGCAAAGGTCCGGTAAGGCGCATAAGTGGCATATGTGATCCACTTCGATGCCCCGTTCTGTGTAAAGTTTCCCGATGTAGTGGAAAACAGGTTGCTAAGCCCCCTGCGGCCGCTTTTGAATGCCAGGATTCCCCCCAATATGGAACACAAGGCTAATACACTTAAAACGATTCGTGCTTTTTTCATAACCTAGCCTTTAAAAAAGTTAACAAACTAAAATGGAAAAATACCGGGAGTAATGAATATAATGCTTAGGAGATAGGGAGTTTTTCAGTACCCCTCATTTTGTTTAAGATTAGGGTTCAGCACCAGGTCACTGGCCAGCAGGGGATACCACTGTTTATAAGCCTTCCATGCACCACCTTTCTGCGGGCCAGCCGCTGCCATCACGGCATTAACATTCTTACTGCGTTTCAGGTCCAGCCAGCGGTGGCCCCATTCCGCAAAGAATTCTGTTTGCCGCTCCCTGAAGATAGCAGTTACCAATTTAGGACGGCTGTTAGTATTAATGGGCTCCAGACCTGCCCGGCTGCGCACCAGGTTCAGATCTGCCATGGCGCCGTCCTGGTTACCCAGTTGGGCCCGGGCCTCTGCACGGATCAGGTACTGTTCGGTAAGACGCAGCACTACCAGGTATTGGGTCATAACAGCGCCTGCTGGCATGGAATGGTATTTTGAGGGATAGAGTACTGTTCCGGAAGATAACCATGCCTGCCTGCGCCGGTCGCTTTCTTCAAAGGCTGACAACAAAAAAGGACTTGCACTGACCAGCTGTTGTGCGGCAAAAATATCAGCCTCCAGTGGGTAGTTCTTAACAACAGGCTGCAACTGCCAGATAGATTCTTTATTATTCCGGGCAAAGACATGCTGCACACTCACTGTATCATACAGGGCTTGCTGTTCAATAACGGCGCTGGCATTGGTCTCAGCTTCCGCCCATTTTTCACGGAACAGGTATACCCTGGCCAGTAAAGCTGTTGCCGCCCACTTGTTAGGACGTACCCTTTCTGTAGTGGTATTCTGTACATTGGCTTCCAGGTAAGCAGGGTTTAATAGCTGTTTAGCTTCCTGAAGGTCTGTAATGATCTGCTGGTATACCTGGTCAGAAGGTGTGCGGGGCTTCTTACTGTTCTGCTTATAATCTGAAACGACCTGTAATGGTACATCCCCGAAAAGATTGACCAGGTAGAAATAACAGAACGCACGGACAAAACGAGCTTCCCCTAACAACTGCTGCTTAACGGAAGGCGTTAGCTTAGTGGATGCGGTCAGGCCTTCGATAGCGGTATTAGCATAACGGATATACTGGTAGAATAATGTCCAGATCAGCATATCAGTAGGATCTGCTTCGTTCTTATAGAAGGCTAGTGCCCGTTCTCCCTCTTTATGCAGGGTAAATTCATCGGCAGACAAGCCACAGATATAAGAAAGTCCCCACTCACCGGTAGCCGGACCACCCTCACTCATTTTGTAGTAAAGACCTGTCAGCACAGCGGCTGCCGCTGCGTCTGAAGCGTATACTGTTTCGCCCCCGGTAACAGGATCTACCGGGGTTTCCAGCATCTTCCTGCAACCACCATACAGCAGCAGTAAAATAAGTAATAATATGTGGCGTAAAATGGTCATTTCTTCATAACGTCAGTTGTACACCGGCTGCCATTACACGCAAAGGCGGCAGCGCTGTTCCGGATTGTGTTTCCGGGTCCAGTCCCTGGTAACCGGTAATGGTAAACAGATTATGCGCCTGTACATATAAACGGGCATCGTCCAGGCCCAGTTGTTTTAATGTTCTTACCGGCAGCTGCCAGGAAAGGTTCAGGTATTTACAACGGATATAGGAAGCATCCACATATCCCCTGTCACTACGAAAAATAGCCTGGTAACCAGGCCTGGTCCTGCCGCTTTGTGTGAACCGCTGGTAAGCGGCAACATCTCCGGGCTGTTGCCACCTGTCCAGGACATTTATGTACTGGTTACGCTGGAAGCCCGGCATATACTGCGGGTCATACATGTCGTTAATACCCTGCTGTTTCACGAACTGGAACAGCATATCCAGCTGGAAACGCCGGTAACGGATGTTATTCTCCCACCCCCCAAAAAAATCCGGCGCTGTATTGACCGGTATTTTTCTTACAGCAGTTTCAGCGGGGCCGGCATCTCCCTGCGCATTGGTATAGGTGTAAGTGCCCGCAGCAGGATCTGTTCCCCTGAACTGAAAGACCAGTTTCTTTGAAAGTGGTTGTCCCAGCATATCTTTCCAGGCATTAACACCTATACCGGGATCGGGATAAGCGATCAGTTTATTCCTGGCAAAAGAGATATTGAACACAGAAGACCATTCAAAATTCTTGTTCTTCAGGTGATGCCCGGTCAGTACAAACTCCCACCCTGTATTCCGGATCACAGCCGGCAGGTTGCCTATAATATTGCTGGCGCCGTTTATATCCGGCAACGGGTAATCTACCAATTGGTTAGTGGAGCGGTAATTATAATAGCTGGCAGAAAGCAGTAACTTGTTTTTTAGGAACCCGGTTTCCAGCCCGATTTCCATTTTGCGGGTCTGTTCCCAGGCAAAATCTGCATTGTACAGGTTAACGGGCAACAGGCCAATGATTCCTTGGTAAGTGCCTCCAACGTTTTCATAGCGGTCCAGGTATTGGTAGTCCCCTATCTGGTCATTGCCGGTGGTCCCAAAGCTGGCCCTCAGTTTTCCAAAACTCAGCACCCGCTCTAACGGCGCCATAAAAGGTTCGCTGCTGAAGATCCATCCTGCACCTGCAGCGTAGAAAAAGGCAAACTGTTTCCGCGGGCCATACCGGCTGCTGCCATCACGGCGTACGCTGAGATTTAACAGGTACTTATTTCTCCACTTGAACTTTGTTCTGCCAAAGACGGCTACATAACGGTAAGAAGACCTGAGGAACTGCCTTGACAGGGAATCTGCATCATCCAGGTTGCCTAACTGGTCATCCCGTTTATAACCGAGAGCGGTCAGCTCCTCACGCTTTACTTCATAGCCCTGGTAGGTACCGCCGGCTACCGCTTCCAGGGACAGGTTACCCAAACAGGTATGATACGTAACCTGCGGTTCAATGATACCGGATGCGGACTCAAAGTCATTACCCGACCAGGAACCGGTTTTGTTAGGCCGCAAAGCGGGGGCGTACATAGCTATAAGGATAATAGTACCGGAATTACCCGGCAACCAGTGATAACCGATATTGGTCTTCAGCTTCAGGCGGGGCAATATTTCATATTGCAGGGACAGGCTGCCCAGCAGATTCTTAATGTTTGAATTAAATAATGGACCTACCAACCCGATATAAGGATTCAGCCAGTCGTAATTCAGGCTGCCATTTTCCAGGTATGCCGGCGGCGCATTGGGAGGCAGCATGATCTGGGCGGTAAAATCATGCCCCGGCAGTTGACTGTTAATACTGAAAAAGCTGCCCGTCAGCGTGCCGCTGAAACGTTTTCCCGGAACGGCAGAACCTAAGCTGAAGTGCATACCTGCCTGTGAATTTTTAAAGGGGCCGGGAAAAACAGTCTGTTCATGACGGTAATGCCCGCTTACCAGGAACTGGACCAGGGGAGTACCGCCGGAAACAGATGCCTGCAGGTTGGTGACAGCAGCAGCGTTACCTATCAGCTCCTTCTGCCAGTCAGTATAACGGCTGGTATCCCACTTCATCAGGTCAGGCGCGTTCTTATCTGTTGTGGCAACATTATCATTCCTGAACGCCTCCCTGCGCATTTCCAGGTATTGCGGGGTATTCAGTAAGGGCACATGCCTGGCCACCCGGGCAAAGCCCTGGCTGGCATTGACCCTGGTAGATATTTTCCCGGGCCGCCCTCTTTTGGTAGTGATCAGCACGACCCCGTTTGCGCCTCTTGAGCCGTAGATAGCTGTGGCATCAGCATCTTTCAATACGTCGATGCTGGCAATATCGTCCGGGTTGATAAACCCGAAGGAAGAGGCCTTCTCACTCCATATCTGTGAGCCTAACCCTTTGGTAAGTATGGAATTATAAGGTATATCGTCTACTATAAATAAAGGTTCTGTACCGTTGAATAGACTGGTTTGTCCGCGGAGCTGCACCTTTAGCTCTGTTCCCGGCATACCGCTGGTTTGGGTGACCATCATACCTGCCACGCGGCCCTGCAGGAGTAACAGTACATTGTTGACAGAGCGGCTGTAGGCCGTATCTCCCTTTACCGAAATAACATTACCCGTATTAAAACGTTGAGTAGTAGTGCCGTAGCCGATAATCACGGCTTCGTCCAGGGATTTGCCTGTTATCAGTAATGTATCGGCAGGAGAAGGGGGTGGTTTAGGTTTAGATACGAGCGGTTGAGCGGGAACAGATGCTTTTATAATGGAAATACCGCCGTTTTCGGTTATCCAGGTCAATCCGGTGCCGTTCAATACAAACGCCAGCACATCGTCCAGGCGGGTATTGACAAAATTGACGTTTAACCTGCGTTGAAATTTTTCGTCAGGAACATAACGGAATTCTACATCTGTCTGCTGCCGGACCTGTTTAATGATATAGTCAATAGTTACCTGCCTGGCTACCAGGGTAACTGCCCTTTTGCCCGGGTGTTGCGGTAGTTGCGCATTCACGTGTAAACAGAAGCTGGCATGCATCAGTATTACAACCAGCATGAACCTGGCAGCTTTGGGTGTCCCCGTCATAAAAACCGGCATTGGCCATAACCGTTAAGAGGAAGTAGCTGAAAGGATCAAAAAGTACTCATCCGTGATTATTTTTTTCTAATTAACAATAGATTAACGCTTTAGCGCAGCTGATTCAGTAGATTCGTAATCATTATTGAAATTTGAGTCTTACCATGAATGCATTAAAGAATTATTCAGAAGACCAACTTTTTCATCTGATCAGTAATACCGGGGACCACATGGCGTATACAGCCCTGTATGAGTCCTGCCGTAAACTACTGCTGGCCACGGCCATTCTTCTTTGCAACAATGATACTGAAGCTGCGAAAGACGCGGTACAGGAGGTATTTATCTATTTATGGGATAACCGGACTAAAATACAGCCCACTCAGGGCATACGCTCTTACCTGATGGGCGCCCTCCGTAACAGGTGTGCAGACCAGGGCAGGCAACAGTTGCACCGCCGTGAACTACTTCAGAAATATATGATAACCGCCAATTTCACACCTCCCCTGTCCCCGCTGGAGGTTAAGGAGCTGGGAAATGAGCTGACCGCTGCCATGGCGCTGGTAAGCCCTAATAGCAGGACTGCCTTTGTTAAACACTATATAGAAAGGAAACAGATGCAGGAAATTGCTGCGGAAATGAAGATCAATGTTCAATCCGTAAAGAACCATGTACAGCGCGCCCTGAAAGTGCTGAGAGAAAATCTGAAAAAATCTTAATTCCCCATAAGTACTTTTTTGCCCCTTGATACTACATAGTAGTGTTTAGTCACTATTATGAAAGTATTATGCCGGTAGATCCCGAATACATAGAACAACTGGTGCTGGAAGAGATCACGGAGAGTATTTCCCCGGAAGATCAGGCCATTTTGCAACAGCTGCTGGAACAGGAACCGGAGACAAGAGTTATCCGGGATCGTATATATGCGCAGTTGGGCGATAGCCAGTTTGCTGCATTACAGGAAAATTTGCCCGATATACTACCGGTAGAAAACCTCTTCTCCACTATTAAAAAACGGAAACAGCGTAAAATATACCTCGTTACAGGCAGCATGGCCACTATCCTGGCCATTACTGTATCGATCTGGCAAGTTATGCGGCCGGTGATGCAACGAGTAACACCGGCGCCTATCCCATCGTTCGCCCTCAAAACTGTTGTGCTGCAGCTGCCCGGAGGCCAGGTAGTGTCACTGGGCAGCCGGCCACAACAGACAGTAGTAGATGGTGTCACTTTCAATGAACGGGATGGTAAACTGTCCTGGTCTGGTGGTAACAGCTCTCAGCTGGCCACATTAATGGTACCACCGGGCAAAGATTATACGGTACAGCTTCCCGATGGCACGGAAATGCTTGTTAATGCGGCGACCAGTGTTACATTACCCCTGGCGTTTGACAAACAGCGTGAAATAGCGGTGAACGGGGAGGCCTATCTTACCGTAGCTTCCAACCCGGAAAAACCTTTCAGGGTACAATTACCGCATGAAGCCTCTGTACAGGTACTGGGTACTGCATTCAATGTCAATACCTATGACAGCAGCCTGGTACAGGTAGCACTGACGCAGGGCGCTGTGAAGATGCTCACTGCCAAAGGAGAAATGCTTCTTGAACCGGGTACTGTTGCCAATTACCAACCCGGACTACAGCCTGTGAAGACATCTTTTGATGAAGACGAACTGCTTTCCTGGAGGTCGGGTATCTACAGGTTCGATAATATGAAGGTGAGTGAGATTGCCCCCGTAATAGAACGGCTATATAATGTGAAAGTAATCATTGGGGATCCGGCCATTGCCAATATGCGCATCACAAACTTTATTAATAAACATGACCCTTTAGATAATTTCCTGCAATCACTCAGCCACATCACATCTATCCGTTACAGGTTTGAAAATGGGGGCAGCACACTGCGACTGTTACCATCCATACAATGACAGAAAACTTATGTTCATGCGTTCCACCTTGTTTAAAGCAAATAAACTGCTGCTGATAGAAAAGAACCGCCCGGCCTATGTGCCTGCGGGACATCTGCCCATGGAATACCTCAGGTTACTGGTACCTTATGCCGGGATTTATTTCCGGGAAGACGAGGAATGTGGTATTCTGACCCAACATATGGACCTGGGGCCATTCTCCCTATGGCTGCATGACATTTTTACGAAGCATGATATAGTGTTGATCCCATACACGCCTTACCATATCTGGGCGTTACACTTTATGTATGAAGACAGTCTCCGGGCAGAAGTGCACGGGAAAGACAGTTTCTTCCTGGAAGAGAAAGAATGTAACCTGTTCAATCTCCATCCTGGACTACATCATGTACCTATGGCAGGCAACAAGAAAGTACTCTCGGTACATGTCAACATTCGCCCTGCTGCCCTGCCTGCGCTGGCAGCAAAATATCCGGCCTTTCAATGTTTACTGGCACATGCTGACTCGCCCGTGAGCCAGATTGTCAACAAACGTCCATACAATGTTAACCCGGTATGCGATCTGCTTATTCAAAAGATCCTTACCTGCCGCTATACAGGCATGCAGGCACATCATTTTCTCTATCGTTGTTGCCTGGACCTGTTCCTGAACTTTGCTGCCCAGGAAGCCATGTCCCAGCAACCTTTCCTGTTTAATAACATCCTGCACCTGGATGTATACCATCAGCTGTTCAGGTCTATACAAGACCATCCGCACAGAGCGTATACGGCTGCAGAGCTGGCACAACAGTACCAGATACAGGAAGAAGAGCTGGCATACGGTTTCCGGCAGCATTTTTCTATCTCTATAGAAGATTTTTCTTATATGCTCAGGATGATAACGGCGTATAACCTGTTACAGAAAGAACATAAGTCTGCAGCCATGGTGGCAGCTACCGTAGGCTTTGCCAACGCTACTGACCTGATCAGTAAACTGGAAGCATACTATGAATGTAACTGGTATAAATTGAAGCCATAATATTATTCTTTTGGTTGGAACGCAACATTCTTAAACTACCAGCATGCTGCCGGTAGCATAAAGTCATGTGAAAATTTCAATAACCAACCATGAAGAGAATGCGCTACGTTCTGGCAGCCTTAGTGACACTATGTGCTGCCCAGGGGCAATTACATGCCCAGTCTACAGCTACATCCTGGAAAATGAAAGAAGTACCTATCCAGACAAGATGGGCTAAAGAAGTTTCCCCAACCAATGTTCTCCCGGATTATCCACGTCCACAAATGGTACGTGGAAATTGGGTGAATTTAAACGGGCTGTGGGAGTATAAGATCACAGATAAGGATGCTCCAGCTCCTAGCATTTATGAAGGACAAATACTGGTTCCCTTCCCCCTGGAATCTGCGTTATCCGGTGTTCAACGACCATTAAAGCCTACACAACGCCTCTGGTACAAGCGCAGTATTACCAAACCAGATACAAAAGGCGATAAAAGAGTGCTGCTACACTTTGGTGCTGTAGATTGGCAAGCAACTGTGTTTGTGAATGGTAAAGAAATTGGGCAACATAGCGGTGGATATCAGAATTTTTCTTTTGATATTACCGATGCTTTAAAACCCGGTAGTAATGAGCTTGTGGTAAGCGTATTTGATCCTACTGATGAAGGATCTAATCCCCATGGGAAGCAAGTATTGCATCCAGGCAATATTATGTATACAGCCAGTAGTGGAATATGGCAAACTGTATGGTTAGAAACAGTTCCCACCGTCCATATTAACAATCTCCGTATCACTCCTGACATTGATAAAGGTAATCTGCGTCTGGAAGTACTAACTTCTAACGGGGATTATACCATTGAAGCAATTGCATCGAACGGAAAAAAAGTAAAGGGCAACGCTAATACAGAATTATTATTACCTGTGCCCAATGCTCACCTTTGGAGCCCGGACGATCCATATCTTTATAACCTAAGTATTCGCCTGCTGCACAAGGGTAAAGTCATAGATACCATAGGCAGCTATTTTGGCATGCGTAAAATAGAAGTAAAGAAAGATGAAAAAAGTATTGATCGTCTTTTCCTCAACAACAAATATACCTATCACTTAGGAGTATTGGATCAAGGGTTCTGGCCGGAAGGGCTGTACACAGCTCCTACTGATGAGGCATTAAAATTTGATATTATAGCCATCCGAAACATGGGTTATAATACTATCCGTAAACACATTAAACTAGAGCCCGCGCGTTGGTATTACCATGCGGATAAAACAGGGGTATTGGTATGGCAGGATATGGTGACATGTGCTAATGGTACGCCAGAAGCTCAGGCACAATTTGAAAAAGAAAACAAAGAAAATATAGCGCAGTTATATAACTATCCGAGTATTGTAATCTGGGTGTTGTTCAATGAAGGATGGGCACGTTATGATCAGAAACGCCTTACAGAGTGGATGAAACATACAGATCCTTCCCGCATAGTAAACGGACACACTGGAGAAAATTATGATCGAGGTACTCAAGCTGCTGATAAATGGGTAAGTAGCGACCTAACGGATGTACATGTATATCCTGGTCCTGGCATTCCTCCAACTATAGCAGGTAAGGCCCTTGTTTTAGGAGAGTGGGGAGGGGTTAGAGTGCCAACACTTAGACATCAATGGAACGATACTGAAGGCTGGGGGTATGTTCAGGTAGCACCAGGAGCGTTCAAACCTAAATATGATTCTATGGTGAAAGCATTGAAGGTTTTCGAAACCCAAGGATTATCTGGTTCAATCTATACAGAGCCATTTGACGTAGAGACTGAAGAGAATGGGATGATAACTTATGACAGGGAAGTAATAAAGGTTGCACCTGAAGATTTAAGGAAAATCCATCGACAGCTGTTACAACAAGCCCTAAACTATGCGGCAGCTCCTAGTGCATTCTCTGCAAGAGTAGCAGATACCGCCAATCCGGATTTACAATATACGTCCCTACTACAACAGTTTGAGAAAGGGAAAAAGGAACCGGAATTCCTCAGGGAGCTATCATTAATGGCAGCCCGTTTGAAAGACAGTAAGAATGCAACTAAAGTCAGCGCTGCCTACATCAATGAGCTTTCTAATCCATTTACATTGAAAAATCTGAACTTCATTAACAGATTCACTCAAACGACCAAAGATCCTGGGTTTAACATATTCCTTAAAAATCAAGGGAAAGTAGATGCTATATTGGGAGACAACAGCGCAATTAACAAAGTAAAAGGCATCATTTTTAACAGTGAAATAAGAGAATATGTTACAGGGTCTGAAGCCAATCCTGATTGGATTAATATAGAGAAGGCCGTTGTCCCCAAATATGGGGCTGCAGGCGAAGCAATCTTTTTACGTGCCAAAACAATTCATCATTTAAATCACAAAGAATGGCAGAATTTTGTAACTGCAGCCACCTTACTAATTGACAAATACGAAAAGGATGTTTCTGAAGTCGACCTTAATAACTATGCTTGGTTCATATTTGAAAATATTTCTGATACCAATTCCTTAAATAAGGCATTACATTGGAGTCGAATGAGTTTAGACATAAAAATGACACCAAGCACTATTGATACTTATGCCAATATACTATATAAATTGGGACAAAAAGATAAAGCAATTGAATGGGAACAGAAGGCAATAGAATTAGACCCCGGTGCATCCGGTTTCAAACAAACCCTCGAAAAAATGAAAAAAGGCGAAAAAACCTGGAACTAATCATACAGGGCCTACCTAACCAGGTAGGCCCTCTTTAAATCTCCGCCTCATTAACCTCCCATTAACTTCCAATAAAAATCCATTTCTTAGCTTTAACCCAATATAACCTGATCCCATCTATGATAGCACAATACCGCCAGCTGTTGCAAACCTTCCAGCACCATCCCAACGACGAGCTTTCCACGTACTTCAGCACACATGCAGAGCAGATTGATACATTGATACAGCTTTATAATGAATACAATCACCGTATTCTCACTCTCCAGGAAGCGAGATTGAACAAACTAAAATCTGAAATAGAACATATCACTAATGACCGTCAATGGCAAAATAATGAAGGGTTGGAATTGGAATATCATTACCCCTATCCCTCTATTTCAATAGAAGCCGGTTTTGCATCGGAAAACGGGGACCCTTTTGCGAAGTTCAACATCTATATCACCACCCCTACTATTCAATCCTGGAATCACTATGAGGATAAGCTGCTAACCACTTACCCGGACAGGGACCCACAAATAGCTGATAATAAGACGCTTCTGCTAATAAACTCCCTCTCCGGGCATGAAAACGAGCCGATTTTAAAAGGCTTAAGATCTGCCTACGCCTTTCTCTCCTCTCTCACCTTCGTAAGAATTTCTCATCCGTTAACATCTCATTAACCAACTTCATAGATCATTTTCCTAGCTTAGTAATCGAAACGAAGATACCCGAAAAGATTATAAACCCGCCGGCTAAACGCCTGGCAGTGCATTAGTTGTAAACTCATGTGAGAAGATCATCAAAATGAACCATTAATATACATGTATGTATCCTGCAGTATTTGATGAAAACAAATTGTTGCTGATAGATCGCCACACGCATAGCTACCTCCCTGCTACTTATGTGCCGGCAGAATATCTGCATCTCATCATACCTTATGCAGGATTATATTTTGACCAGGATGATGATTTTGACATGCTTTCCCAGCATATACCTGTGGGCCCGTTCAGGATCTGGCTGCATGATATATATGCAAAGAAAGATATAGTGCTAAGGCCGTATACGCCGTTTCACCTCTGGGCGTTGCACTTCATGTACGAAGATAGTCTCCGGCCACAGCACTTTGGCAGCGGAGAGCTGATGCTGAATGAGAAGGAATGTAACCTGTTCAACCTTCATGCAGAGTTGCATGAAGTACCCATGCCGGCAGGCGCAAAGATTTTAAGTTTTCACATTAATATACAACAGTCAGACCTGGTCTGGCTGGATAAGGCATACCCCGGGTTACAACATCTCTCCCGCAAACGGCCTGATAAGATCAGCGGCGTATTGAATACCCGCCCCTACCGTATCAATGCCGTTTGCAACATGCTGATCCAACGCATGATATCCTGCAGATACATAGAGGACCAGGCACGCCACTTCCTGTACCGGTGCTGCCTGGACCTCTTCCTTAACTTTGCCCAGCAGGACGCTGCCGCCCCCGAAACGGCACTGATTGCAAATGAAACACAGGCAGGGCTCTTTTACCAGATCTTTGCCTACCTGCTGGAACACCCCCATGTACCCCATGACCAGGTAGAACTGGCCAAAATGTTCAATATGTCCGGCCCCCAGTTAGTACAAGGCTTCCGCCGGTATTTTAGTATTGGAATTACACCTTTCATCCAGATGGTGAGAATGATGCTGGTTTATAACAGAATGATGGAGAAGTCGTTCTCTTTAGGTATGATAGCTGCAGCTACCGGTTACAGGAGTAAAGATGAAATGGTAGCTGAAGTTCAGAAATATTATAACTGCGACGTTATTGCACTTCGCAGAAGTATGTAGCATCATTTTGCATTGTTTTTATCAGGGAAGCCCCGTATGGGGCTTTTCCCGCTTATAGGCGTTTTCACCTAAGTTTTTCTCCCTATCTCCTAAGTTCATATTATGGTGCCACCCCTACCTTTATAAAGTGCGAACAGTTAGGAAACAGATACATCAATTTTAGAGAACCCGCCAAATGTTACCCCATGGATCAGCCCATATTAACAACACAACAAAATGCCCACTCCCCTGTTAAACGCAAAGCGATCATCATCGGAGCCGGCCCCGCAGGATTGACCGCCGCATATGAACTGCTCAAAAGAACAGACATAGTACCGGTCATCCTCGAAAAATCGACCGACATTGGTGGCATCTCAAAAACCATCAACTACAAAGGTAACCGCATGGACATAGGCGGACACAGATTCTTTTCAAAGTCTGACCGCGTCATGAACTGGTGGCTCAACATCCTGCCCGCCCAGCAAACCACGGAAGAACAGTTCACCATCAGCTACCAGAACAAATCAAGACAAGTGGCCCCGGGTGACAGCGTAGCTGCAAAAGACGCAGACAAAGTAATGCTGATCCGGGAACGCCTGTCACGCATCTACTTCCTCCGTAAATTCTTCACCTACCCCATACAACTTTCTATAGATACCCTGCGCAAGCTGGGTATAGGCACCACCATCTCCATACTGGTATCCTACCTGAAAGCACAGGCCTCCCCCCGCAAACCGGAAAACAGCCTGGAAGACTTTATGGTGAACCGCTTCGGACAAACACTCTATGAGCTCTTCTTCAGGGACTATACCGAAAAAGTATGGGGCGTACCCTGTCATGAAATACCGGCAGAATGGGGCGCACAACGCATTAAAGGCGTGAGCATCCGCAAAGCGGTACAACACGCCGTACAGGCCGCACTCAAAAAGAAGAAAAAGAAAGGCGACATCTCCCAGAAAGATACCGAGACCAGCCTCATTGAACAGTTCCTCTACCCTAAACTGGGCCCCGGCCAGCTCTGGGAAGAAGTAGCCAGGCAGGTACAGGAAATGGGCGGCACCATCCACATGCTCCACGACGTAATAGCTGTTAACACACAGGACGGGAAAGTAACCGCTGTAGAAGCCTTCGATAAAGTTGCCCTGCAAACAATAGAGCTAAAAGGAGACTACTTCTTCAGCACCATGCCCGTAAAAGAACTGATAGGCTGCCTGGATGCCAATATACCCGGCAACGTCAGGGAAATAGCCGCAGGACTGCAATACCGGGATTTCATCACCGTAGGCATCCTGCTCAAAAACCTCTCTGAACAGGACAAGAAGACAGGCAAGTGGAAACCACTCCAGCTGAAAGACACCTGGATCTACATACAGGAAAAAGATGTGAAAGTAGGCAGGCTGCAACTGTTCAACAACTGGAGCCCCTACCTGGTAAAAGACCCCAACACGGCCTGGGTAGGTATGGAATTCTTCTGCAACGAAACTGACGACTTCTGGAAAATGGCCGACACAGATATTGCGCAGCTGGCCGTCAGGGAACTCCAGAAAATAGGACTGGCAAATAATTCAGACGTACTTGATACTACCGTACTGCGGGTAGAAAAGACCTACCCCGCTTATTTCGGAGCCTATGAGCGCTTCGATGAGGTAAAACAATATATCAGCGATTTCCCTAACCTCTTCCTGGTGGGCCGTAATGGTATGCACAAATACAATAATGCAGACCACTCCATGCTCACCGCCATGGTAGCCGTAGATAACATTATAGAAGGTATCACCACAAAAGACAATATATGGTCCATTAATACAGAACAGGAATACCACGAAGAAAAAACTACAGGACAACAGCATGCCTGATCTGATAACAGGCTGTATATACAGGGGACAAAAAATAAACCGGACAGGAGTGCCCGGCTACATGTATACAGACTAAAAATTCAATCAGAGCTGCAATGATACAGCTTTCGTAACCTAAATGCGTTAATGCGAGGTTAACAGAATGAATTTCCTTCACCACCATAAAGCAATCCGGCACCTCTCATCCAGGCGTATTCAGCGCAACAGCGCTGATCGTTGACCCTGTTGCAGGATCTTCTGGCCTGGTAAGGGTGACTGCCAGGCCATTTTCCTGCAGCGAGAACGCAGGTTTAACGCTCTGTGAGACACTGCGGTATCTGTATGATTTAATAGGTCATTGACAGTATTTTTATGTATCTTAGTAATGCTACCTGTAGCATTGCGGGCTTATGGCCCGTACTCCCAAAGCCAGGTATAGTTAACCTTTCATTTTCCCAAAGTTTAACCTAAAAACGAACAACATGAGGACTCCATTGCTCCCGTTACAGGAACTCATAGACTGCCTTCAAAACCCTCCCGGCCCGGACGATCCGTCCTCCACAGAAAAGGTAATAGGCATGCATAAAAAAGCTACTCAGGCTATGGATGAAATTACCGCCGCTCTTGACGAATGTGTTGAAAAAGGTGTAAGCCCGGTCACCATGAGAAAATATGTTTCCACCTGCCAGGAAAAGGTAACACTCCTTTCCAACTCATTGCCCGAAAGCTGGCTGGAAGAAGTACCGGCAACCTATATTAAAATTGATTACGAAAACCCCGTCCATCTTTGTAACGATATCTGCCATCGCCTGGAAGATCTTGTTCTCCACCTCATGATCGTCCATGCCAGGTATTATAACAAAATGGCCATTACACCCAATGTGTACCGGGAATTGATGCGTCAGCGGCTCGAGCCAGGCTTTTCCGTGATCCGTAAATGGTTCAGCGAAGCAGAAAGCTGCTGTGAAGAACTGCAGGCACTGGTACTGGACCTCTTCGATACCTTCGACCCGTTGCTCGAAAACCGTATGAACCACTACCAGCTGGATTTTCTGCGTCAGCTGCACCAGGCCCTACTGAAACTTTACAGGGAGGAAGGTAACTCACTGGACCAGCCACAGCTCAGGAACCTGCTGATATCTTTCAACCTGAACAGCACTGCTTTCTATGACTATTGTACTTCCTACATCAACCAGCAGCTGAAAGAGCTTCCTAATGTACGCACGCAGCTGGACCTGCTGGGTTACGCCGCCTCAGAAGTAAACCAGGTGAAACAACTCCGGGGACTGGCATATAACAAAGATGCCCCCAATATCAAGGAGCTGATGAATGAATGGATACAGGTAGAAACAAAATATCTGCGTGCAAGGGAAAAGCCCACCAATACCAGGAAATTTAAAAGTGACTTTGCCACGCTGCCGGAGAACTTTAAACTGCAGACCAGCCTGACCGTAGCTGAAATTGCCGCCCTGGTACGCATCCTGAAAGAAGTGGGAATAGTGGAAAACAGGAATATGCAGGACGTATTCCGCCTGATACCTTTATGCTTTTCGGCCGAAAAGAAAACTTCATTTGAAAACAGCGTATTCCAGACAAGCTATTACCATATCTCTGACGAGACATATGAAAAGATGACAACACTGGCTAACCAGATCATCAAACAGGCGCATCACCTCCGGAAAGAATAACTGGCCTATTTCTTCTTCTTTTTGCGCTTTGCCTGCTCCAGTTGCTTGTTATGCTCGTCCAGCAGCAACTGCCAGTTATCGTTGGGTATATCTTCCGAGAAGCTGATCGTTTCCCGGTAATCACTTTTATTGATCTTCATGACAGTGATCTCCTTACCCAGGTATTGCTGTATAGCCTCGAGTACAGGTTTCTCTTCATCACTACAGAAAGAGACAGCCTGCCCCTTCCGCACACCACGTCCTGTACGTCCTACCCTATGCACATAATTCTCCGGTACATCCGGCAGATCATAGTTCACCACATAGTCCACATTGGGGATATCTATGCCTCGTGCATTCACATCAGTAGTAATGAGCAGGCGGGTATCCCCATTCTTGAACTCCTCCATTACCTGTAAACGGTTGTCCTGCTCCTTACCGCCGTGCATCGTAAGGGCTTTAATACCTACCCTTTGCATAGCAGCGAATACACGCTCTGCACGCACCTTGGTACGCACAAACACCAGTATCTTATTGTCAGGGAACTCCTTTACCAGGCGCTCCAGGAAGAAACGCTTATCGTCCATCCCCACATACGCTACGGCATGCTGTACGTTCTTTGATACCGGGTCCTGCGGGGAGATCTGTATACGGATAGGGTTATTCACCACGGAATAAGCCAGGTCTTTGATGTCTTTATCTATTGTAGCAGAGAAGAACAGCGTCTGGTGCCTGCGGGCCATATGTTTCAGCACATCCCTGATATCGCGGATAAAACCCAGGTCTAACATATGGTCAGCCTCGTCCAGGATCAGCATCTCCGTCTGGCTCAGGTCTATAAATCCACGGCTGATCAGGTCAAACATACGGCCAGGCGTTGCTATCAGCACATCCACCCCCTGCGCCAGCTTTTTCAGCTGGGGAGCTTCATCTACACCACCATGCAGCCCTAATATATTCAGCTTTGTATACTTGCCTATATTCGTAAATACCTCTGCTATCTGGATAGATAGCTCGCGGGTAGGTACCATTACCACACATCTTACCTCTCCCTTTGTCTTTTTGGGGTGCTTTAACTGCAGCATATGGAGGGTAGGAATAGCAAAGGCTGCGGTTTTGCCCGTTCCCGTCTGTGCAATGGCCATGACATCGTCTCCCTTCAGGATAGATGGAATGGCTTTGAACTGGATATCGGTTGGGCGCTTAAATCCCAGCTCTGCTAAACTTTTTTTGATCTCCGGAGAAATATGATACTGCTCGAACTTCATTCGGCAAAGATAAGCTACTCCAGCTATGCAACAAGAATTGCACTATGCACAGCCTAAAATCAATAACTTTAAGTATGAAAGGCAATATTTTCCTCAAACTCCACCCCATTCACCGGGTCCTGATCAGCCTGGGTATAACAGGCCTTGTTTTTCTCCTGATCCAGGGAACCTCCCTGACACCTCTCCTCCGGATAATGGTACTCTGGGATGTTTTTGCCCTCGTTTATAACACTACCTGCTGGATAGTTTTCTTTACCCGGACTGTAGAAGAGATCAGGCGCTATGCCCGCAGGGAAGATGGCAGCAGGACTTTTGTGTTCATTCTCATCCTCCTGGCTTGTTTTATCAGTATGGTGATGGTATTATTGCTGACCGTCTCAGATGAAGTAACGGATGTAAAGCCTGTTCTCTATGTTCCCGTAGCTGTAGCGGGTATTATGCTGGCATGGGGGATGGTACATACCATGTACACCATGCATTATGCACATATTTATTACGATGATGATGAGGATAATGAACAGCATCATGCCGGCGGCTTAAGCTTCCCGGAAGAAGATAAACCGGATTATCTTGATTTCGCTTATTTTTCTTTTGTAATAGGCATGACCTTCCAGGTGTCTGATGTAGAGATCAGTGCCCGTAAGCTCAGGCGGGTAGCATTGATGCATGGGATGATATCTTTTGTGCTGAATACGTTTGTAGTGGCGTTGACTATTAATATGATAGCTGGGTTGAGGGATATGCCTAAATAATACCATCATTCAAAATTCCAGAACGCCTGTGTTGCCAGCCGGCCGGCACGGTGCAGTTTCTTCTTTTCGTATAAGGGTTGAACGCGCGTTCGGTAAATATGCTGTACATAAGGCCAGCCAAAAGCAGCAGTATTGAAAATGATCATAACGGATGAGAAGAGCTGCAGTCCCATAAATACCGCTATACCGAGATGCAGCATCACAATAGCCAGGTAACCGTAAGGACGCGTCCTCTTCCACCAGATAAAGAGAGGATAGCATGTTTCCAGCACCAGCGTACTCCATCCCAACATTTTCGCTAACAGGGGAAATCCCGCCATCCAGCGCATATCAAAACGGGAGAACTGCCCCTGCATCATTGTTTGCCAGATAGCTTCGCCGTTCCACCATTGTGTACCCATAGCTTTTTCCACACCTGAAGCCACATACACCAGGCAAAGATGCAACTGCAGCACACGGATGGATAAAGTGTACCATTCACTATCCCTTACCGTTGTTCTCCACCGGGCATCCCAGGAGAATACATGTCCGACAGGCATAAGAATACAATAGAAGAGGGCAATGTGCATGAACGTTTCCACACCATAAGCAGCCATGAACCCTGTATTAATGAACATCATATGCAACGCCCAGGCCGTAAATGCAGCTACGCGGGTGAATTTTCCCAGCAGCAGCATGATCAGGCTCAGCAGGTAAATGCCCATAATGATATAGACCCAGGTATCTGCAGAAAGTCCTGTAAACTCAGAGACAGGCTTTAACCAGGATAGCTGCGGCAGGTAAGGATCTACAATACCATCGCTGATAGCCCAGGGTACCAGCCCATTTTCACCGTACAACAGGGCAATGCTTCCGGCCAGCCATCCTGCCTGTACAAGGCCCAGCAGGGCAATAGCTATTCTGAAAAAGGCCAGGGGAGCGCCGGAAGACGGCGACAGGAAAAAACGGTGCAGCACGGAAAAACGGTTCATACACGTAGATTTTTAAGTTTAACTTCTTTGGGGTAATATCTCAGCGGGACGCTATCTTCTTTTTATAATCTTTCACTAAAAAAGGCTCCCATTTAGGCTCAGCTCCAGCCCGGAAGGCCTGCATATCAGGCACCTGCCGGCCAATAACCGTTATTCTTATCATTTCACTTTCCGGGTAACGGTGCAGCATATAGGCAGCACAGCTACTTGCTAACAGGGGTTGCGCTTCACTGATGCTGAAAAAATTATAGATGGTCCGGATACGGCGGTTACACTCTGTGTTAGCGCCTTCCAGCCGGGTTACCTGCTGCTTTTTCTTATTGGCTATTGTATACACTACAGCTATTTCATTACCGATGTTAGGCGCAAAAAAGCTGAAGATGTTACCGGTACCGGTATAGTCCCCATAGGCGGAGAGCCGTTTCATGAGCCATGAAGTATGACCAGGCCATTCTTCCATATGCGCTGCATGTAAGGCAGCTACCAGCAGGTGAAAAGCAGCGAAGCTGATCCAGCAGATATGTTTCCATGTAAACATAAGACAGGTTGATGGAGGGGCTGGCTTCATATATCCGCCAGCCCCCGGGGTATTTTAAAGTCCGACGATTGCTCCGCCGGCAACTTCTTCCATGTTCAGTTTTTCAAACTGTGGGCTGACCCGTACAAATCTTTCACGAAGGATCTTCAGGATTTCAGGGTCAAAACAACCGATCAGGTTGGGGTATTTCCTTCTCAGGATATCCTCCCATTTCAGGCCGTTGTAAATAGTGAGACGGCCGGTGGCTCCTGCTACCTGGGTGATATCGCCGGTACCGTAGAAACCGCGGGTAAAATATGGCAGAGAAGTACCTGCGGGGATTGTTAGCCGGAATTTTGCCAGTGGCAATCCTGCTGTTACCTTATTGTCTATCACATCAGGTTGCAGGTTAGCTGCAGCTGTTAAGAAGGATTTAGTGGCCAGGACCTGTTGTTCTTTGCCTGCTTCGAAAATTGTCAGGTCAGCGAATGTTCTGGGGTCTGCTTTTTGTACCAGTTCTGCCGCCCTTTTGGCGATATCAAAAACAGGGATCATTGTAGGACAGGTCTTGATCCAGATCTTACGGAACGGAGCCCTGTCATATCCCAGTTTTCCCAGGTAAGGGAATGGGAACGGATACCCGGAGCCGCCAAACTGGGCTTCTTCTGATAATGCACCGTAGAGAGGTTTGGTGATGTAGTTGTTTGCCGGCAATCCATCAAAGGCCAGCAGGTAAGTTTCCGGGGCCAGGTCTTGCAGGATAGCGTCCAGTTCGTCGCCTCCTTCTCTTGCTCCGGCTACAGTAGATGTCTCGGTTGTCTGGGGTGCTGTTTGCTGCTCTTTCCTGCAGGAAAACAGTGCTAATGCAGCCATGCCGGCTACACCAGCCAATAGAAGATGTTTACGCATTTTTTGGGGTTTGAGGTTAATAATTAATTCAATGCCCCAAAATTCTATCAATTCACTTTTTCCGTCAAGTGCAAAAACACCTGTTTTACTGCGTATAAATACCTGTTAAATGCAACAGACGAGCTATGCTTTTAAACATAGCTCATCTGTTTATATAAGAATTAACCTGGGTACGATCTTATCTGAGGAAAAGGATCTTGCCGTACTTATATCTTGTATAAGTACCGGTAGTAGCATCATATGTATATGTACAGATACCGAACTGCGACCATTCGCACACAAAGTCATAATCTTCAATGCCGGCAGGCGCATACGTAGTACCAGTCCAGTAATAAAGTGTGGGAGTATCTTTTTTAGCCAGAGAACTTGCCAGAGCCGTTCCGGCGCCAAGAATAACGGCGAGTGCCATCAACGAGAATTTTACTTTTTTCAGTTTCATGGGTTTACATTTTGTGGGTGACGGGGTTAACAGGAACTTTAAATAGGGTACCGAAATTTTCATGGATGATAAAAGGCCGTCCTAATGATCACGAAGATATAATACTACACTGCTACAAAACGGCAGTTTATAATTTGATTTCATAATATTTACTATCTTTGCGTCAATTTAACACTAATGGAAAATATACAGCCTTTTCATAGTTATAAAAATCCGTCGCTGGCAGTGGATCTTGTGGTTTTCGGGTATAAGGAGCGCACGCTTTCTGTCCTGCTGCTGAACAGGAAAGAAGAGCCTTTTAAAGATTGCTGGACGCTTCCGGGGGCTTTCTTACAGATGGAAGAGCGCTTTCGTGACACCTGCTCCAGGGTATTGAGCACCAAGCTGGGAATGAATGATGTATACCTGGAACAGCTGTATTCTTTCGATGAGCCGGACCGCGATCCCCGTGGCAGGGCAATAGCGGTTGCTTATTATGCGCTGGTGAATCCCTCGCAGGTAGCGGTATCTGCCGGGCATATGGCGAATGATGTGCAGTGGTTTGATATCAAAAAGCTGCCTGAACTCGGGTTTGACCACGCCATTATTTTTGAACAGGCCCTCAAACGGCTACAGGCCAAGATCCTTTACTTCCCTGTAGGCTTTGAGTTATTAGATGACCTGTTCACTATGACAGAACTGCATGACCTGTATGAATGTATCCTTGACCTTCCGCTGGACCGCCGCAATTTCAGACGTAAGATATTAGATGCTGAATATATAATAGCTACAGGGAAGAAACGCGAAGGGTTGCAGAACCGTCATCCGGAGCTGTATAAGTTTAATAAGAAGTTAAAGGAAAATAGTTTTCAGTTGAACATTAGTTAGCATGAATAGCATACCGTTATATCGCCCTGTAGGAATAAAAGAGCTGGAACTGATCATGGATAGCGGATTTAAGAAATTTCCGCCCAGGCTCAGCTGGCAGCCCATCTTTTATCCTGTTTTAAACCAGCCATATGCTGAACAGATAGCTGCAGAGTGGAATACAACTGATGCTTTCTCCGGTTATTGCGGGATAGTTACTGCATTTGAAATAACAGCAGATCATTATGCACAATACACAGTTCAGAATGTAGGAGACAGCACACATAATGAACTATGGGTACCAGCAGAAGAACTTGAAAACTTTAACAGTCATATTATAGGTGATATACGGATTGTACAGGTATTCTTCGGAGAAAGTTTTACCCCTCCGGAAAATAGCCGCTTAGCGGCAGAATTATTAAAATTCAGATGACATGAAATACAACAACGAATGGTTAGTAACCCGGTTTAACGCCAAAGAAAAGATCTCCTATACCTTCTTCTGGGGACATACTGTTACCCCCGGTATTGTTACCAAAAGCTGCTTTAGCCAGTGGTGGACATCAGCTTTTACTGTAAATAACAAAACCTATCCTACTGCAGAACACTGGATGATGGCAGAGAAAGCAAGACTTTTTAATGATACGGCAATAGAAGAAAAGATACTACAGGCGCCTTCACCTGCAAGAGCAAAGCAACTTGGCAGGGAAGTGAAGAATTTTGATCCTGCTAAATGGGATAAAGAAAAATTCAACATCGTAGTAAAAGGTAACCTGCACAAATTCTCACAACATCCCGACCTCAAGGCATTCCTGCTTAACACCAGGGACAGTGTGCTGGTAGAAGCAAGTCCGCTGGATAGGATATGGGGCATAGGCATAGGCGCCAATAATGAACACGCTGAAAACCCTTTGAAATGGAGAGGTCAAAACCTTTTAGGATATGCACTGATGATAGTGAGAGATGAATTTAAAAAATAAACAATGACAGACAATCAAAAGAAACATATAAGTAAATTTCTAAGCCTTATTCTCCGTCACCAACCGGAAATCATTCAGCTGCAACTGGATGATAATGGTTGGGCGGATGTTGATGAACTTATCAGTAAATCAGCGAAACACGGTAATGCCTTCTCCTTTGAACAGCTGGAAGAAGTAGTATTCACCAACGATAAACAGCGCTTTGCATTCAATGAAGATGCTTCAAAGATCCGCGCTAACCAGGGTCATTCTATTCATGTAGAATTAGACCTTCCCGTACAGGAACCACCCGAATTCCTCTATCATGGCACTGTTGCAAGATACCTGGATGCAATCCGCAAAGAAGGACTGAAGAAAATGAACAGGCAACATTTGCATCTTAGTCGCGATAAACAAACGGCTGAGAAAGTTGGTAGTCGCCGGGGAATACCTGTTATTCTGAATATCTGTAGCGGTCAGATGCATCGGGATGGTCATGCTTTTTATTTATCAGCTAATGGCGTATGGCTGACAGATCATGTACCAGCTCAATACATCAATTTCTGATGACAACCAGGAATTTTATAATAATTGAGCAGCTGATTACTAACTTGCAGGCCAAAATTTACAGCTAATGTCGCGGACATTCGTAATTGGGGATATTCACGGGGCCTTAAAGGCTTTGGTACAGGTGATCGACAAAATAAAGCCTACTGCTGATGATACGTTGATCTTCCTGGGAGACTATGTAGATGGCTGGTCTGAAGCGGCACAGACTGTAGATTATCTCATGCAGCTGGAACAACAATACAGCTGTCTCTTTATAAAAGGTAATCATGACGCCTGGTGTGAATCCTGGTTGATGGGACAACCCGCCGATGCTACCTGGTTATTTCACGGCGGACAAAATACCGTTAACAGCTATGACACATACGACCAGGAACAAAGGAATGTTCATATTGCATTTTATAACCGGCTGAGGAATTATTATATAGATAGCGAGAACCGCCTCTTCATCCATGCAGGTTATACTTCGATGCATGGCCCCACCATGGAACGCGATCCGTCTAATTATTCCTGGGACAGAACATTGTGGGAAATGGTATTAGCTATGGATAAACGTATTAAAAAGGATTCCAAACTCTTTCCCAAAAGATTAATGCACTTTAATGAGATCTATATTGGTCACACTCCTACTATTAATTATGATGTAGATGTGCCGATGCATTGCGCTAATGTATGGAATGTAGATACGGGAGCCGCGTTCTATGGCAAGATAACTGCGATGAATATTGAGACAAAAAAGATTGTACAGAGCGATCCTGTACAGCAGTTTTATCCTAACGAAAAAGGGAGGAACAGGTAATTAGAATTTTTGTATGTTATTCTGTGCGGAAAAACTGCTCAGAAAAAACGCTTTTGCCTTCGGCAAAAGCGTTTTTTCTGAGTGGGAAGATATGGTCTACGGCCGGTTTCTTAAGGAAGAATATTCAGATGCAGTATTTACAAATCATTTCAACGGTAGTTCTTTCTTGATCAGCGTTGCATTTTCATCATTCACATCAGCTTCATAAAAATAAACAACACCATCCTCGAATACTATCCTATTCTGTAATTCCTCATCACTGATGAAATCACAGTAATATGGCAACAGCCAGGTATCTGCCAGCTCCCGCCACCTGGTACCATCATTATAATAAGTACTTACATTATAGGTACAGCCATGTAAAGGCTCTCCGAAGATAGTAATATCATCCCTGCCATCATTATTCAGATCTCCTTCGTTGATCAACCGCATTTTTCCGGTTTGTACAGGCATGGCAGGGATCTTCTTATTGGAGAACCGTACTATATACTGGTCCTGCGCATCGTCGCCATCACGATGTCCTTTAAATAGTACACCATACGCGATATCCGGGATACTATCCCCATTAAAATCACCTTCTACCCGCACTGTATCAGGTATCACCTCCGCTTTCTCCGGCGGATTAACCACTTCCATTACATCCGTATCTATTACAGAAGAAGTTACTTTCGAACTATCAGCCTGCTGTTCTCTACCTGAATTACTACACGACGTTAACAGTAAGATTACCAACGAGGTATAAAGGGATCGCTTCATTTCGTATGGGTTATGAGTCGTTAAAATTATCAATAATCCCGTAGATAGCCCCAATTATTATCCATTTTATCTCCGTCGTACCCGGGAACGTTTGCGTAAATAATTATTTTTATCTTGATCAACCCCGCTCTTAAATCAACTAAATTCAGATAAAAATTTCCCTCGTTATGAAAACACTACTACTCGCACTACTATGCCTGGTGCAGACGGGCGTAGCTTATTCTCAAACCATTTATGCCGCTCCGAACGGCTCCGCATCTAACCCGGGCACCAACATCAGCGCCCCCACTACTCTGGCAAATGCATTAGCTACTGTAACTGCAGGAGGTACTGTGTATCTGCGTGGCGGTACTTACAGCCTTTCTGCCTCCGTCATCATCACTGCCAGTAATAATGGTACTGCATCTGCCAACAAGAACGTTGTAGCTTACAGCAGCGAAGTTCCTGTACTGGATTTCTCTGCTATGGCTATTGCAGATGCTAATCGCGGTGTGATCCTGGATGGCGACTACTGGCATTTCACCGGTATCACTATCCGTGGTGCAGGCGATAATGGTATGTTACTGGCAGGTAACAACAATACCATTGAAAAATGTCTTTTCATTGGCAACCATGACAGCGGTTTGCAGTTAAGCCGCTATGTAACTTCTAACACCACAATCAGCTCCTGGCCTTCCAATAACCTTATCCTCAACTGTGAGGCATATGACAACCAGGACCCTGATAACGAAGATGCAGATGGTTTTGCTGCTAAACTGACCTGTGGCACAGGTAATGTATTCAGAGGTTGTATCTCCCATCATAATATTGATGATGGATGGGACCTCTATGCTAAATCAGATACAGGCCCCATAGGTCCTGTTACTATTGAAAACTGTGTTTCTTATAGCAATGGTACGCTGAGCAGTGGCTCTACTTCCGGTAACGGCGACAAGAACGGTTTTAAACTGGGAGGATCCGGTATTGCTGTTAATCATATTGTACGTCGCTCCGTAGCTTTCAATAATGGTCACCATGGGTTTACAGATAATAACAATCCTGGCAATATTGAAGTATCCAACAATACCAGCTACAACAACGCAAATTCCAATTTCAATTTCCGTTCAGGCAGCACTGCCACATTCAGGAATAACCTTTCCTTTAATGCAGGGTCCAGTGATCAGTCGAACGGGACAGATGTAAGCAATAGTAACGTATGGTGGAAGAATAATGTCAGCACTAATGGCGGCGGATTGGTAGTCAGCAGTGCAGATTTTGTTTCCACTACTCCCAGTGTTTCCAAAAATTCAGACGGCAGTCCTAACCTTGGTAACTTCCTGGCACTTGCTACCGGCAGTGATATGATCAATGCCGGTGTTACAGCCCCTAATATTACTTACACCGGTTCTGCCCCGGATATAGGCGCACGTGAATCCGGCAGTACTACCAATCCCAGCACTTATACATTGAGTCTTACGGCATCGCCAGGCGCCGGTGGTACAATTACAGCCAGTCCTTCAGCAAGTTCGTATAATGCCGGTGCTGTAGTAACACTTACAGCTTCTCCGGCCAGTGGTTATACCTTCTCAGGATGGAGTGGAGGAGCCAGCGGCACTTCAGCTACTACCACAGTTACTATGAATGCCAATCTTTCTGTTACCGCCAGCTTCTCAGCTGTTTCCGGAGGGGGAGGTAATACGTTGCGGATAGATGATGCTGCAATTACTACCAGCGGTTATTGCGGCGCTGATGGCAGCAGGCAGAATAGTTATACCGGTGCTGATGGTGGTTATTATATTAATCTCTCCAATTCATCTTCCAGGGGTGTGAACTATAGCATTACTGTACCATCTGCCGGAACTTATTCTTTTGTATGGAGGTATGCCAATGGTGGTTCCAACGTATCTACCGTTGCGCGCTTGCTGGTGAATGGTAACACTGCCCTGTCAAGTGTGTCTTTCCCGAAAACCAGCTCCTGGACAACATGGACTACTACAGCAGCAGTAACGGCTACGCTGGCTGCCGGTACTAATACTGTACGTATAGAGACCACTTCTTCTACTGAATTTGCGAATATAGATTGGATGGAAGTAACAGGTAACAGCCCTTCTGCTGCCACTTGTGCTTCTTCTGCAAGAGTAGCTTATCATCCTGATATAACAGCACAGCCGGAAGAAACACGCGTATATCCTAATCCGGTAGTGAGCAATGCTACGTTAAGTTTTTACAATAAACAGGAACAGCGGGTTGCAGTGAAGCTGTTTGATTCAAATGGGGCGTTGGTGAATATTGTGGTGAATAAAGTGTTCCCTGCAGGTTATCACCAGGTACCGGTGGATTGCAACAGGTTGGCGAATGCTGCCTATTTTATTAAAGTTGAAAGTGGTGAGAAACAGACAACGTTGAGATTGATTAAGCAATAGGAAGATCATTTTGTGTTGTCATCCCGAATACGATCTAATTTCGGAAAAGTAGTTTTCATTTATGGATGACACTCAATTCAGGGAATTTCTATTTGAAATTCGTTCTGTGAAAACAGCGGTCAGTTCTTTAGTATCAAAAGTTAACAGTTTTAAAAACAATGAACTAACCAGACATACCTCTTTAATAAAAGGGAAAGCCCTCCGGTAATATGGAGGGCTTTTTTATGTGCCATTAATATTTAGTTCTCTTCACTACAAATATGCCTACATCTTTACCATGAAAAGAGAGCTTTACCTTTCAGTTCACTCATCAACAAGCAGCGTCCTTAAATCAAAATACATCTGCTTTGTATGGATTCCCGGCTCTTTGGCGGGTAAATATAAAAACTCATTCTTTTCATAAAAACTCGTAGAAGCATTATAGGCATCAACCGTTATGAATTTACAGCCGGTACGATTATTAGTGATAAATAAGTTTTTAATATAATCCAGAATTATTTTACCAAGTCCCTTACCCTGATATTCCTTAGTTATGCCTAGTCTACCTATTTTCATCGCAGGATAACTCTTGAATTGCTTTTCCCGAGGCATAATATCTTTAAAAAATCTGGCAAACTTCCGTTTACTATCTACATCTTCAACAGAAATCTTATCATTTAATAAACTAAAAAAAGCGACAGTGTTACTATCGCTTTCAAGGATATAAGTAACTGCGAGGAGTTCTTTCCTGTAATTTTGTGAATCTTGATGAAAAAACTCATTGAGGTCTTCATCTCCACAATCAAATGGCTTCAGTTCCGTAATGGGAGAAAGTCGAACTAAGCTAAAATCTGTCAGGTCCATTTAAAACTTAGAGATAGATCTTAATTTCTCAGAATTTGCTTTGATTTTGTCAAGTGCTTCAGAAGTGATCTTTTTCTCTTTCGTTTTTTGCATGTCTGACAAAAATTTAACAGCTGCATCCCCTTTAAGAACTGGTGTTTCTTTAATTGGTCTGGCCATAATTCAATTTTTGTTATTTAGAGTCAGAATCAAATAATATTAATACCTCAACTCTATGACATGAACCGAATAATCGTTTACACGCCAAAGATAATACCTATAAAATATAATTCCGTCTTTTGGGTATCAGGAATATTTATGCTTGAATTAATTGGAAGCGTATAGGATTTGGTACTATTTTCTCAAACATTCGACAATCAAATCGAGAAATAAAATAGTGAATAAATAAATAACAAATTAACAATCAATCAAAAATGAAGTTATAATAATTTTTTCATAATGTGAACTCTTTTTAATATTGATACTATTTTACCAATGCAATATTAACGAGAAGAAACAACATTTTTGTTAATTACTAGTTAATAAAACAGCTTTCCCGGAACTAACCTCTTTATCGAACTAACTTCCAATGGCAAAACAGATCCTGTTATTTAACTATAAATTTCTTACATCACACCGTCCAATGTTCCTTCCTCAATATCTCTTCTAACCTGACCTTATCTTCATTCATCTGCGGCTCCAGGCCCAGTTGCTGCATCAGGCTGTAGGAATTGATCACACCTTCCTTGAACCATGGCATTTCCCGGCTTAAGATAATCAGTTTTGTAAACCCTCTCAGGTGTTCTCCTTTATGGATCAGGAAAGTAGCATGTGCCAGCCGGAACTGGGGATAATGATAAAATTCTCCTGCCAGCGCATCCCAGACAGATTCGTCTGCCTCAGAGGAGGACTTCAGCATAGCGACAGCGTAAACGGGAGAGTGAATGATATCCCGGTGAAAACCTACCAGGTCACCGATCTTCATAGTGGTAGGAGTAGCGGCCGGCAGTTTGAGACGCAGAACATCGTTATATAGTTCGTGTGCCCGTTGAGGTTTATGCGTGTAATGACAAATATCTCCCAGCAGCACTTTTGCCCTGTGATGATTAGGCGTTAAGGATAAAGCCTTCTCAGCTCTTTCCTCGGCTTCCCTGTAGCGGGACAGGATAAAATATGACCTGGCCACAGCCAGGTGGAAGTTAGCGTCAGTCAGATCTGACGGACCAGCATATTCTTCTGCAAAGCGTAAAGCGTTTTCCGGGTAACGGTCTATATTGAACCGCTCTACCTGCTGCCAGAGCTTCATGGAATCACCTATCCTCTTATCCAGGATCTGGTAAATAATACCCCGCCTGTCCCATATGGATTTCACTGTTTTCCATTCATCAAACTGTTCCGGGAAAGCCTGTGCAAACGGAATGATCTCATTGGTTTCTTCAGACCGGAACCTCATATTCATATCTTCTCCCGGCCTGCTGGTATACCGGGCCGTAGCGTCGAGGAATTCCTTATCAAATAACTCAATATCTGTCAATACTGTAGGGACTGATTGATTCTTATGCTTATTTCGACGGACAAAATACTTATCCCAAAAGCCCATAGACTAAACTAAATTGTGTCGCAAGATATATAAAATACATACATATATTTTATACTACCATTTGAATAAATTCCACAGAACAGTCGGTAAATAGTCATAAATTAGAATAGGAAGAGAAGTATTCACAGAATCATCTATATATCAACCAAATGTCAATTTCCCGAAGAGCATTCTTATCTCATACCGGTAAGATAGCCGCGGCCTATCCAGCTATGCTTGCATTAGGCATGTTGCCGGAAGCACCGGCTCATGCATTTAACCTTACAGGCAACGGTAATGGCAAACGTATTGTTATCCTGGGCGCCGGGCTGGCCGGACTGGCATCTGCTTATGAACTGACTAAACTGGGCTACCAGTGTACTATTCTTGAAGCACGTACCCGCGCAGGCGGCAGGTGCTGGAGCGTTCGTAAAGGCACTGTTCACCAGGAAACGGATATTCCTGCACAAACAGCCGCTTTTGACGAAGGACTGTACTTTAACGCAGGCCCCTCCCGCATTCCCCACCATCACCAACTTACCATGCATTACTGCCGGGAACTGCAGGTACCCATCCAGGTGTACAATAACGTGAACGAGGCTACTTATTTCTACAGTGAAGGCAAAGGTCCCCTGTCCAATAAGAAGATCAGGGCCCGCGAGATCCACAACGACCTCCGCGGATATACCAGCGAACTGCTGGCTAAAGCCATTGATCAGCAGAAAGTAGATACCGCCCTCACCAAAGAAGATACGCAGAAGATAGTTGAATACCTCCGTGCAGAAGGCGGACTGGATATTGACAAACTCTATAAAGCTTCAGACAGGCGGGGATATATAGAAGATCCGGGAGCAGGAAATAAACCCGGTAAGATTGCTGATCCCCATCGCCTGGCAGATATTATCTCTTCCGGACTGGCAGATCCTGATTTCTATAACGTGGCGGAATATACGTATGAACTGCAGATGACCATGTTCCAGGCCGTAGGCGGCATGGACAACATTGCCAAAGCTTTTGAGAAAAAGATAGGGCATATCATCCGCTTTGGCTGCGAGGTGACAGGGATACTTAACCAGGCGGAAGGGGTAAAAGTAAGCTACAAGGATAAAAAAGGGGCTCAGGAACTGCAGGCCGACCTCTGTATCTGTACCCTGCCACTGCCTGTACTCAGTAACATTGAAAATAACTTTTCTTCTGATGTAAGCCGGGCTATAGATTATGTTCCTTATATGATGACCGGCAAGATAGGCATGCAATTCAAAAGAAGATTCTGGGAGGAAGATGAAAATATCTACGGCGGCATCACACATACCAATAATGAGCTAACGCAGATCTTTTATCCGTCTTACGATTACCTCAGTAAAAAAGGTATACTTCTCGGATACTACAACTTCCATGAGAAAGCTAAAAACGTAGGTAACCTTACCCATGCGCAAAGAGAACAGCTGGCGCTGGAAAAAGGCAGTCTTATTCATCCGCAATACCCAAAAGAATTTGAGAACTCCTTTTCTGTAAGCTGGCATAAAACACCTTACAGCATGGGAGGCTGGGCCATATACAACGGTGTACACCGGCAAACCCTGTACAAAAGCCTTTTACAGGCTGATAAGCAGGTTTATTTTGCCGGCGAGCATACCACCTACCTGAATGCCTGGATGGCCGGCGCATTAGAATCTGCCCGCAGAACAGTGGCAGATATCCATGCCCGGGTAACGGAACAACGCATTACCTATCCCACTGCCACGGGCAGTAAGTGAGCATTATATATTACTGACAACCAAAACTAAATTGCTATGAGTACCACCAACTCCATGAACAGGCGCAACTGGCTGAAAACAACAGCACTGTTCACCGGGGGACTGACCATGCTTCCGCCTGCCCTGAGCCGGCTGCAGGCAACACCGCTCCCAACAAAGCGTATTCCCTTTGCCAGCGACTTTACGCAGCCGAAGATACCGGTAAACCTGAAGGCCCGTCTGTTTGCAAATGAGAATCCTTTCGGTCCGTCGGAAGCGGCCAAGAAAGCTATTATGAACAGTCTTTCCACAAGCTATCAATATCCGCTGATGCAGGTACAGGAACTGGAAGCAAAGATCTGTGCGCATGAAGGCCTTCCTGCCAATATGCTCATGGTCAGCTCAGGCTCCTCTCCTTTGCTGCTGGGCACAGCCATTGCATTATGTAAAGATGGCGGGAATATTGTCACTGCCGAAACTACTTACGATGACCTTCCTACCCGCTGTGAGCACCTCAATGCGAAATGGATCAAAGTACCGATGACAGCCGATCATAAACATGACCTGGATGCTATGGAAAAGGCCATTACACCTGAAACAAAACTGGTGTATGTCTGTAATCCGAACAATCCTACCGGCACTATTGTAGACAAAGACCAGCTGAAAGCCTTCTGTGAAAGGGTCTCTAAAAAAGTGACCGTTTTTGTGGATGAGGCCTATATTGACTACCTGCCGGATGCAGCAGCGACTACACTTATAGAGAGTGTAAAGAAAGGGCAGAACCTTATCGTGGCGCGTACCTTTTCCAAAGTGTATGGCCTGGCAGGTATGCGTATAGGGTATATTGTTAGTCAACCGGAAACACTGAAAAAACTGACAGACTATACTGCCACCGGCTTGTTCGCACTTTCCCTCCCTGCTGTCAACGCAGCGCTGGCCAGCTACCAGGACAGGACATTTATGGATACTTCCATACAGAAGACCGTTGCCAGCAAGGAGTTCCTGTATAAGACGCTGAAAGCGGAAGGATATACTTACATTCCTTCTCATACCAATTTTGTTATGTTCCCATTGAAAATGGATGGAGTACGATTTACAGAAGAAATGATGAAACGTGGTATAGGCCTGCGTAACTGGAAGATGAATAACCAGGAATGGTGCCGTATCAGCATAGGCCGTATGGATGAAATGCAGGCATTTGCAGCTGCATTCAAGGAATTATCTTAACTAAACTATTGCTATGAGAAAATATATCCTGACACTGATCTCTGCCCTGCTTGTATGTCAGCTGATGGCGCAGTCCCGGCCTATGCGGGCGGAAGAATATGAGAAGGCGAAAACATTTACAGTAAAAGACCTGGATAATGATACTTATGTAAAATTCGGTAATGCTTATGTGCTGGACCGCTATGAAATGCGCAAGCCCTATATCATTACCGGCGATGACGGGCTGAAGAAAAGAATAGATCTCTATCGCCTTGTATCGAAAGACAGCATGCAGGACATCGGTACTGTGATCTTTTATACTAATGAGTCAGGCAAACTATATACAGCCGTTATGCCGCTCTTCAATACTGATGCCGATATCTGGAACAAATACTTCGAAGATATTCACGCTATCGACAAAGTTGAAAAGAACTATGTGCTGAAACTCTCCTATGTATTATCGAGAGAGTTCAGTTTCCAGTTGTATAAAGCCATCAATGCCGGTAAGGACGTAAAGGCCGAAGCAGGAACTTACGGCACTCATATCTGCTTTCCTGGAGATCAGCTTGTAATGCTTTCCGACGGTACACAGAAAGAACTACGTTATATCCGTCCGGGAGATGAGATCGTCAGCCCGGATGCGGCTAATCATAGCATCAGGGTGAAAGAGCTGGTTAAGCACAGTGCTGACAATTATGCCATCACCCACCTGCTGGCTATACATGCTACTCAAGCAGAAGAAGGTACAGTACATATAGTGCACCTGTCTGGTAAGATGTTACAGGCTACGCCCAATCATCCTATGCAGACTGTCAACGGTAAACAACCTATAGGTACTATTAATACCGGTGACCAGGTACTATGCATGGATGAGCACACCAAAACACTCGTTACATATACTGTTGTTAACAAAACAGAATCTGCCGGAGGGAAACAGCCGGTGTATAATATTGTAGCAGAGGGAGGAGAGGCTTTTATGATGAATGATATTATGGTGTTGCAGAAATAATAGGAAAGTCGCCCGGCCAAGGCCGAGCGACTTTAATTCAGCTACGTTTTTTCCAATACCTTCCGGGCAATATTATCAGGTACCTGCTGATAATCCTGGAATGTCACGGAAGCGGCAGCTCTTCCTGAAGACAGTGTACGCAACACTGTCACATATCCAAACAGGTCTGCCAATGGTACTTCAGCTTTAATGTATTGGGTATTTGCCTTCATTTCCATTCCCCGGATTATACCGCGGCGCCGGTTAAGATCGCCGGTGATCATGCCGGTATGCTCTTCCGGCGAGGTTACTTCCACATTCATAAAAGGTTCCAGCAATTTCGGAGCAGCTTTTTCAGCTGCATGTCTGAATCCCATTAGCGCGGCATGCTCAAAATCCAAAGCATGAGAATCATTCTCATGGATAGATCCGTCCAGTAATCTCACCTTCATAGACTTGACAGGATAACCGGCCAACACACCCTGCAGCATTGCCTCTTCAAAGCCTTTCCTTACAGAAGGGATGAATTCTCGGGGGATAGCTCCACCTTTAATCTCATTCACAAATTCCAACCCTGTTTCCCCATCTTCCCGTGGTGATAATTCAAATACTATTTCTGCAAAGTTACCAGAGCCACCATTCTGCTTTCTGTACACTTCCTTATGCTCAACAGGCCGGGTAAAGACTTCTTTGTACGCAATCTGCGGCTGGCCTTTATTGATCTCCACCTGGTATTCAGTAGCCAGTTTTTCTATTACAACTTCCAGGTGCAATTCTCCCATTCCTTTAAGAATAGTTTGTCCCGAAGCAACGTCTACCTCCACTGTCAACGTAGGATCTGCCTCCACGAGCCTGGACAGAGCTTCGCCTAGCTTGCCGGCCTCCTTATTTGATTTTGCTTCTATCGCATAACCGATCATCGGCTCAGGGAAGGACATCTGCTCGAGGAGTACTGGTCTTTCAGGGTCTGCCAGCGTATCACCGGTACGTACATCTTTCAATCCCACAACTGCACCAATATCTCCAGCCTCTATCTGTTCTGCAGTTTCATATTTGTCAGACATAATACGCATCAACCTGTTTACACGGATACGCTTGCCTGTACGGCTATTCCATACCGTATCACCGGTACGCAATGTTCCCGAATACACTCTGACCATTGTCAGCCTACCGGCATAATCATCAGAGATAATCTTAAATGCCAGACCGGCGAAAGTATCTTCTGCAGAAGTGCTGATCATAACCTTTGTATTATTCACAGGATCAGCAACGCTGATTGAAGGAATGCCTGCAGGAGCAGGCAGGTATCTAACAACAGCATCCAACAGGGGCTGTATACCTTTGTTACGATACGCCGCTGCTGCCAATACAGGTATTACCTGCATACGGAGAGTAGCATTGCGTAAAGCATTAATAATCTCTTCCGATAAAATAGCAGCAACATCTGTCGTGTACTTCTCAAATAGCACTTCTTCATACAAGGATAACTCTTCCAGCAGATAATTACGGGCGGTTTCCGCTTCTTCAAGCATGTCAGCAGGAATATCAGTTACTTCATATTGTTTACCATCCTCGCTATTCCATAGCAGCGCCTTCATAGTTATGAGATCTATCACTCCTTTGAAGTTGTCTTCTGCACCAATGGGCAACTGTACAGGTACTACGTTAGCATGCAGTTGCTTACGGATCTCAGTTACTACTCGTGAAAAATCGGCTCCCTGCCTGTCCATTTTATTAATAAGGACAATGCGCGGTACATTATACCTGTCCGCCTGTCTCCACACCGTTTCTGACTGAGGCTGCACACCTGATTTCGCACAGAAAACGGCTACAGCACCATCCAGTACGCGAAGGGAACGTTCCACCTCTGCGGTAAAATCGACGTGCCCCGGTGTATCAATAATGTTAACCTGGTGGTTGTTCCAATATGTAGTAATAGCAGCAGAAGAAATTGTGATACCTCGTTTTTCTTCCTGTGGATCACTATCCATTACAGTATTACCTTCATCTACACTACCTAACTTATGTGTTAGTCCTGTATAATACAGCATGCGTTCCGTTACTGTTGTTTTACCGGCATCCACATGCGCCATGATCCCTATATTTCTGAATTTATCCTGTCGTTTCATTTTATAAATATTTAAGCAATAAAAAAGCCTCCCGTCAGGTAACGGGAGGCCTCACGCAATATGTATTGCACCTGACGTTACCGGACATGCCGATCTGAATAGCTCATCAATGTTTTGATGATCAGTATCATATTGCTGTGATAAATGTTGTTAAAAGATTGTTTTATTAAAAAGGGGAAGAATGGGGAGACAAAATAAAAAGGCCCCTTCGGATGAAGAGGCCTCTGAATATTATTTCAGACACAATAACTTAACCTCTCATATCCGGGTACGGATTTGCCTCCCCGTTCTTAATAAAGACAATACAGGTGCTTGCAATTACTGCTCTTATTACAGTCTTTGCGCAAAACGCTGATTGATATGTTAAGATGTTTGTCATTATGATGATTGCTTATTAAAATCGGGAGCAAATGTACGAATATTTATTCAGATAACAAGATCAGGAAATCATCTGCCTTCAAGACTAATTTAGATAGATCGCTACTTTATACAGATACCATCCTTTATCCAGTTCCCGGAGCATCATTACCTTATCCGGCCACATTTCAGGGAGATGCTTTTTGTTTTCCAAGTACAGGTAACCTACTGCATCATAAAGTACGTGAAAGCAAAGGCCTTTTTGCACATAAAGATCGCCGGTGGTGATATTACTGATCAGCAGCTGCTCAGGAATTTTAGCATCAGGGTTATTCTTTAGTTGGTTGAAGATATCTTTATACCTGTTGAAATGTGCTACCAGGCTATCGTCAGCGCCCATTTTCAACTTCAGGCTATTTAGTTGAAAATCATATACTGTTCTGGACATACTGTCTATTTGTGCAGCCGTCATCGTTTCCAGTTCTTTACGTTCTCTTCTCATTGGCCTTATGAGGGTAAGCGATCCCGTACCATAGAACAACCATTTATTTTTCTCTTTTGTGAAGTAGAGGTACTGATCTGTCGGCTCTTCACCGGGTTTAGTAATGGTCATATCTATAACGGTTTTACCGGCTGTTTGCTGGAGTGACCGGTAACGGGCAGTAGCGCCTTCAGGCAGAGGGAGTGTGTCCTGATAGATCTTTTCTGCAGCAGAGATAGACAGGCGGGAAGATTGACAGGCTATCAACAGAAAAAATACAGGTAATAATAATTGTGATTTCATGAAATAAAAGTAGTTAAAATGTAGATTTGACTTATGATAAGATCCACGTTAATATTCATTACTCTTTTATTTGTTTCCCTCACTCCGCCCCGAAAGGAAGTGATAAACGTTTTACGCCGGCAGGTATTGGCTGAAGCCGAACTGGCCATGAAACAACAGCCTATTACCGTAACCGCTGCTATCAGCCCCCGCAGCGCCGGGGGGAAACACGACTTTTATTCAGAGGGTGACTACTGGTGGCCTAACCCCGCCCACCCCGACAGTCCGTATGTTCAGCGGGACGGTCTCAGCAACCCGGCTAACTTCATTGCTCACCGGCTGGCTATGATCCGCTTTAGCAGGATCATAGGGGCATTGGCTTCTGCCTATAAGATAACCGGAGATGAACGGTATGTAAAAGTTGCATTAAAACATTTACATGCCTGGTTTATAGATCCCGCCACATTGATGCATCCTTCCCTGCAATATGCACAAGCCATTAAAGGCCGCTTTACCGGCAGGGGAATAGGTATCATAGATACCATCCAGCTGATGGAAGTAGTGCAGGGCGTAAGCGCAATGAAGGATGCAAAGATATTTGACAAGGCCTTACTTGCAGGCGTGAGGAAATGGTTTGCGGATTATCTTGCCTGGTTAACCAGCCACCCTTACGGGAAAGATGAAATGAATGCAAAGAACAACCATGGCACCTGCTGGGTAATGCAGGTAGCATGCTTTGCAAAGCTGACCAATAACGATACGCTTTTACAGTTTTGCAGGGACAGGTACAAGCAGGTATTACTGCCTAACCAGATGGCTGCGGATGGCAGCTTTCCGCTGGAATTGGCACGCACAAAACCCTATGGCTACTCTTTGTTTAACCTGGATGCCATGGTTACTATCTGCCAGTTATTACCCGATCTCTGGGAATTTGAGCTGCCGGATGGAAGATGTATAAAGAAAGGAATACAGTTCATGTACCCATACGTTGCCAATAAGAATGGCTGGCCCCATAAGAAAGACGTGATGTATTGGGAAGAATGGCCGGTGGCGCATCCCTTCCTGTTATTCGGAGCAGAACAATACAAACAGGCAGATTGGTTCAACACCTGGAAGAGACTGGAACATCGACCGGAAACGGGGGAAGTAATAAGGAACCTGCCGGTAAGAAATCCGTTGATATGGCTATAGAAATCTGCCGGGAAGATTCCCGGCAGCCAGATACATCTTTTTTTGGGTATATATGAAAGTGTGTCTACTCTTTCCTTATCCTGTCTTTCTCATCTTTAGCGCCACTTCGCTGCTCCCGGGTTTTGAACGTGCCTGTACCGAATGATCTTGACCATGTTAATTTCACAATAGGCCGTACGGCAGATTCTACGTTGATGTGAACCTGGTTCTTTATATCAAAAGCTTCTTTGGTCAATGTGCCGTAAGAAGGATTTACCCGGATAGTTCTGAAGATATCTGTTACTGCCAGCTGTACACTACCCCAGTTGTCATTCAGCTCTTTTTTAATGCCTGCATTTACTGCTCCCAGGCCTGCTATCCTGATTGAACCATTATAAAAACGGGAATTATACCAGCCCGAGAGCTCTATAAAATAGTGTCGGGGCAGTTTGAATGTTTCATTAAAATTGACGGAATAAAAGAAATAACTATTCTCAACCGGTATCAGTGTATGCACTATTTCAGACTTTCTCATGCTGCCGGTAAAGCTGTAACTCATATCCCACCAGCTACTTATCTTAAACGACAGGTTAGCCTGCAGTGTAATATCACGCTGATAACTGAGGTTCTGCGGAGAGATGTACAGCAGGTCTGCCGCGGCAGTCTGTGTTATCTGGTAGCGGGCGATAGGGTCTTTATCCCGGCTCCACATCAGGGAGAAAGCGTAGTTCCGGTAGTTATACCCTAGCTTTATATTATGGGTGACAGTGGGCCTGAGAAAGGGATTGCCGGTGTATACCGCTGTAGGATCGCTATAAGTTACATAAGAAGCCAGGTCATTATAGGAAGGCCTGCTGATCCTTTTTGTATAGGAGAGGTTTAGCTCTGCATCAGGGCTTAATTTCCGGGAAAGGAAAAGACTGGGGAATAATGTACCAAGTTTCCTTTTCACGGGAATTTTACTATCCATATTGGTATTAGAATATTCATAGCGGGCGCCAGCTACCAATGTTGTCAGGGAGTCTGGCTGTATATTGAAAGAGGCATAGGCTGCACCTATTCCTTCTTTCATTTCTATGCGGTTGCCCGTCTCTCCCCTCCTGATCCATTTGCCATCTACCAGGCTTTCTATACCAGATTCACTTACAGCATTTGTATAGGTCCCTTTTATTCCCGCGTCCATTTTCACCTGCTTACTCCACTGCTTTGTGTAATCCATTTTTAACACTCCTACCTGTATAATAGTATTAGCATCCCCTCTCTGCCGGGGAGAAAATAAAGTATCATTGTTACCCCCTGCCTGATGGCCTTCATCGTTCACAAATGAATTACTGACTTCTGATGGCGTACGGTTATTGAAATAGAGATAGTCTATATCAAAGTTGAGCTTATCTTCCTTTCTCAGCTTCTTTTCCAGGTATATAGAGCTGACCACGCTGTTCCAGCTGTTTTGTCCTTTTACGTACCCGTTGTACGATAACAGGGAATCAGGAAGTACAAGATAGTCTGCCAGGTTATGCGTTCTTGTCCTGCCGTTGCTGTTATTATATGTGATATTCAGTCCGGCACTGGTCTTTTCATTCAGGCGGGTATCCAGTCCGAATACAGCGTTATGATCATTTTGTATCCTCCTTGCAGTGTCCCATACGGTTGCTTCCATTTTTCCTCCCAGCACGGGCATGTCCTGCGAACTGGTGATAAACATGTTGCTATAGGTATTATCGTGGGAGAAAGTATAGGAACCATAGAGATTGGTGCGGGGTCCGTTACTGGAAAGGTACAGGCTTCCACTGGCTTTTTCCCGTTTGCCATAGCCGGCGGTGAGGGAGAAGGAGCCGTTTGTTCCAGGCTTCTTATCTTTCTTCATCACGATGTTGATGATGCCTGCACCTTCAGCGTCATAGCCGGCGCCAGGTGTATTGAGTATCTCCACTTTTTCGATATCGTTGGCGCTCATACTGCTCAGCAGGGATACAACCTTTTCTACCGGCATGCGGACCAGTCTTCCGTTCAGCATGATCAGTACTCCGCTTTTACCGTTCAGCAGAAGTCCGCCGTTCTGGTAATCCAGCGCTACTCCTGGCGATCGTTCCAGTATCTGCAAGGCTGAACTGCCTTTAGCCATTACGCTGCTCTGTACATTTACGACCAGACCGTCCATCCGCTGCTGGAACAAAGGTTTTTCTGCCTGTACCACTACTTCTCCCAGCTGCCGGGCGTTTTCCAGTAAGGTGAGCACCCCGAAATTCCTGGTGGTTGTCAGCGTAAAGACCGGTGATTCCCATGTCTGATACCCTACACTGCTTATGCGCAACAGATAATTGCCCGGGACGGTTCCGTTTATAAGGTAATTACCCTGTTCATCTGTCAGCGAGCCTTTTACCAGTGAGCTGTCATTCTCCCTGAGCAACAGTACGTTGGCAAAAGGCAGCGGCTGACCACCGGCGGTAATGAGCTTTCCTGTGATCTGCGCATGGCTGCTGTAAGAGATCAATATCAACAGGTAAAAGAAAAAGTATTTCATATACACGTCCTTTAGGGATAGACCTGCGGCAAAGAAAGCCGGAGGGAACGGGTTGCAGAAACGTAAATGACAAGCAGCAGCCAATAATTGATCAAATGCAGGGAAGTGGCAGGTGGGGTGTGATACAGGGTAGTTTTTACCTCTCATATAGCCGGATATACATCTTGTCAACTATACACGTACACTCAAATAGTATCCGCTCTGAATGATGAGGGGAATTCGTATCTTCAGTAGTGTTCCCGGAGAAATTATTTATGTGATGAAAGCTGCACCATATACAGGCTCAAAACAAAGCTGGCTGATCAGATACAAACTGTACCACATTCCATTCTGGTGTTTGTATCATTATCTCTGGTGGGTAGTGGCAATGGGAAATCCGCTGAAAGCGGCCAACTCTATCTTCTTCTCCATATTTGCCGTCAAATTTGCATTCTATGTAGTATTCCAGGCGCTGGCTGTTTATTTTAACCTGTATTTCCTGATGCCCAGGTATCTTGAAACAAACAGGTTCCGCGTGTATTTTACCGCACTTGCCGTTACCTTGCTCAGTGCATCCCTCTGTATTGTGTCAGGTTATTACCTGATAGCTTTCCTAAGCCATAAAAGCATCGCGGCATTATATGGTGATACAGCTTGTTTCTTCAGCTTCTTTTCCAGCGCTTTCCCATCCACCATTGCCAGCATGACACTGGCCATGAGTATTAAGCTGACCCGGCAATGGCTGCAGGATAAAAGAAGACAGCAATTGCTTGAAAAAGAGAAACTGGAAACGGAACTTAAATTCCTCAGATCTCAGTTCAATCCGCATTTCCTTTTCAATACCATCAACTCTATCTTCTTCCTCATCCATAAAAACCCGGATAAAGCATCTTCTTCACTGGCGAAGTTCTCCGAGCTATTACGGTATCAGCTATACGAATGTAATGACATCCAGATTCTGCTGAGCAAAGAGATATCTTACCTGGAGAACTTTATTGAACTGGAGAAGCTCAGACAGAATAATAATATTGACGTGCAGTTCACCCTGAATCAACAGAACAGTATTCACTGGGGAATCGCTCCTTTCATCCTGATGACCTTTGTGGAAAATGCTTTCAAGCATGTTTCAAAGCATAGCGATCAGCCTAACTGGATTAAGATACAGCTGGACCAGGAAGAAGAGCAATTATACTTTGCGGTCTCCAACAGTACAGCAGAGACTACATATAATGAAGTGGTTAGTTATGGCGGGATCGGGTTACAGAATGTGCAACGCAGAATGGACCTGATCTATCCCGGGCAATATAAACTGGATATACAAAGCAGTGATAACTGCTTCGTCATAAAGCTGCAATTAAGTCTTTCAGAACTGGTTTTAGCACAGCCATTGCAGGAACAACCTGTTTTCTGAATTAAACATACGGCATGATAAATTGTGTAATTATAGATGATGAGCCATTAGCGAGAGAGGGAATGGCCAGTTATGTAAGAGAGGTTGAGTTTCTTAACCTGGTGGAGACCTGTGTGAACCCGGTTGAGCTGATCAGGCTGTTAGATGAGCATCGTGTAGATCTTATATTCCTGGATATACAGATGCCTAAAATGAATGGTATTGAGTTCCTGAAGATCATGCCTAAGCCGCCTATGGTGGTTATTACCACCGCCTTTCCCAGCTATGCACTGGAAAGTTTCCAGCTGAATGTGCTGGATTACCTGTTAAAGCCTATCACATTCGACCGTTTCTTTAAAGCCGCCAATAAAGCGAAGGACTATCACCAGCTCATCACTAAAGCAGCCGATCAAAATACTCCTGATGCGGTGGCCGACTATTTCTTTATTAAATGCGGGAACAAATTTGAGAAGATCTACTTTAATGATATCCTGTATATACAGGGTATGCAGAACTATGTTACCATCTACACGCATAAAGGTAAATACATGACATTGCTATATCTTAAGAACCTGGAAGAGAACCTGGATAGCAGGCAGTTTATCCGTGTACATAAGTCGTTCATTGTTTCTATCAATAAAATAGAAACGATTGAGGGTAATGAGGTGATCATTCCTTCACATCGTATACCGGTGAGCCGGAATTACAGGGACCAGCTTATTCAGCAGGTAGTGGCCAGTAAGTTGTGGGATAAGATGAAGTTTTCGTGATCAGCGGGATCTATCATGAGGGGGAAAAGGACAGGGGAATTCCTTCTATGAGCCGATTAAATTGTCTAATCGGCTCATTTATTTGCTCTTTTTTGAGCCGATTAGTTCTTTTAACCGGCTCATGGCAAATTATTGAGGTATTGAGTCCTTTCCTATTACGGTCCAGTCATCACCACCATGCCCCCTGGCTATCCACTTATCCATTTCGGCGGCTATGGCTGGTATTACAGCCAGTGCAGCCCCTGCATTTGCGGCGGTATCCAGGAACAGCTGGGTGTCTTTTCTGGCCATATTCAGTTCCCAGGACGGGTTGTCATACTTGCCACCTGCTACTCTCTGTAACCTGGCGGGAAGAAGAGCGCCGGGATTCCAGGCGTCAAATAATGTAGCGACGTCTCCCAGCGGGATATGCATTGCCTTTGCCAGGGAGAGCGTGTCTGCAATACCGGCAGTAAAGGCTACCAGGAAAAGGTTACCTACCAGCTTCATTCCTGCCGCGCGTCCTTCTTCCGGACCGAAGTTGAGCACACGGCCTGTTAATTTGGACAGTACAGGTTCCAGGCGGCCAACAACGTCCTGGTTGCCGGAGACCAGCATGTAGCCGGTGCTTTCCAGTGCGTTTACCGGCCCCATGAAGACAGGAGCATGCAGGTAGGTGAAGCCACGTTCTTTCCATTGCCGGGTTCTCTCTATAGCGCCCTCTGCCGAGGTGGTGGTATGATCTATGATCACTGCTCCGGGTTTCAGGCCTTTAGCAGCTTTCTCCAGTACTTCGTTTACAGAAGCGTCATCTTTCAGGGTGATATGCACATAATCTGCTCCGCTAACAGCATCTGCCACATCAGCAAATGCTTTTGCTCCTTCTGCTTCCAATGCCGTTGCCTTTGCAGGAGTACGGTTCCATACCTGTACCTGCATGCCTTTTTTTATCATGGCTCTTACGAAATTTGCACCTAAGAGCCCCATTCCTAAAAATGCTACCATTGTCTTTTGATTTGTATAAAGATAGAAAATCATTTTCTACGGCAGATAAATGGATAGAATGAGAGGATAATTCATTAGTTTGGAGTTTATATCGTACTCAATGCGATTTTTTGAGGGTGCTTTTTGGGCATGCGGCCGGCTAAGATTTAAACTAAAAGAACAGCGATTTCTGGAGAGAACGTTTGTTCCGTGGCCCAGCTGAAAACTAAAACGCTATCAACATGAAAAAAATCCTCTGGCTTTCAGCCACTCTCTGTCTTTTAAGTACAACATTTCTGCAGGCACAGCATGTAACCCAACGCCTGGAGAAAGATATCCCGGTACTGATGAAAGATGCTATGATACCCGGTATGTCTATGGCGCTGATAGAAAACGGGAAAATAACCTGGCATCATCACTGGGGCTTTCAGAACGCCACTACCAAAATACCAGTTACAGATTCTACCGTGTTTGAAGCTGCTTCTCTTACCAAAGTAGTGACTGCATATGCTGTATTGAAACTGGCAGATCAGGGTAAAATAAACCTGGATACACCGCTCAACAGATATCTTGGCAACAGTTATGATGTGAAAAATGACGACCGTATCAACCAGATCACTGCCCGTCATGTATTAACACACAGCGCTGGTTTTCCTAACTGGAGACAGGAAAATTCTGACACACTGCCTATACTGTTCACTCCCGGAGAAAAGTTCAGTTATTCCGGAGAAGGGTTCGTATATGTGTCCAGGGTAGCAGAGAAACTGACTGGTATGAAGTTCGAAGACTATGTGAAGAAAGTGGTGTTTAAACCGCTACATATGAATAACAGCAGCTTTACATGGCAGCCGGGTTTTGAAAGAAGACAGATCCACAGGCATGACTGGATGGGCGATGTATCGTTCCGCTTTGAAGGCCCCGGTTCTAATGCTGCAGCCAGCATGCGTACTACAGCAACAGATTATGCCAGGTTCATTATTGCACTGATGAATGGAACAGGTCTGAAAAAAGAGACCTGGCAGGAAATGTTCACACCACAGATAGCGGTCAATAAAGAATCTGCACCCGGCGTATCATGGGGATTAGGTGTTGGACTGGAACCTATTGATAACGATATTTATTTCTGGCATTGGGGCGACCAGGGAGATAGCAAATGTTATTTCACCGCACAGCTGAAAAAGAAAAATGGCGTGGTGTATTTCACCAACAGCAAGAACGGGCTTGCCATTACCTCCCAGGTACTGGCAGAGACCATTGGAGGTAAACATCCGGCCGTTGCCTGGCTGGAATATCCAAAGTTTAATCCTGCAGGCCCTAAATTACTGGAAGCTATAAAGAAACAGGGAGTGGAACCGGCCCTGCAAAATTACCGGCACCAGCGTGAAAATGGCGGCGTCCACATTGAGGAAGACATGATCAATTCTATTGGTTATCAACTGCTGAGGGCGAAAAACATTGATGCTGCGATAGCTGTGTTCAAACAGAATGCAGATGATTTTCCTAAGTCAGGCAACGTATGGGATAGTCTTGCAGAAGGCTATATGATAAAGGGTAATAAACAGCTTGCAATAGAGTATTACGAAAAGTCTTACGAGCTGGACCCTTCCAATGTGAATGCGTTGGTACTGATAAAGAAACTAAAAGGAGAATAAGGCCTCAGTTATCAGACATATCTTCCACACCTACGGGCGCAACACCGTGAAACAATACTATCAGGCCATAAGGGTTGCAGATAGGGAAGATCCCTTCTGCAAACTTGATGTACCATTCGTTATCCTCATAGAAATTGAACTCCGGTGCTCCCAGCAGGTCAAGCTCTGCATATTCTGCTGCCTGTTCTGCTGTAATGCCGTAAAATTCCGGCCTTAGTAACATGTCCCTGCGTACAAATTCAACGGCTTTGTTAACATAAGACGGGGCGTTGCCTGCTGCCTCCCGGATAAAATGAATGTCTACTATGTGAAGGTCTGCCGTGTTTTCCAGCATGATATTAAAGGATACGTTCAACGATCCTTTCCATAAGAAGATGTTACCAGGTCCTTGTGTGGGGCTAAGCAATCCCAGCACTTCATCTATATAGCTATTCATTTATTTTAATATATCTGTAGCGGAAACGAAGGTAAGGCATAAAACAAAAAAAGCCTGCAGAAACATCATCTGCAAACTTCAGCTAAAGGGGTTGTAAGGTCAGATCAGTGCGCCTGGTAGATAACGTGGTTCTGATACTCGCCAGTCACTACTTTTCCAAAGATGGTCCTGGTCCAGCCATTCTCAAAGCCGTGATTATTGGCGATCAGGAATCCTTTATGGGGATCGGCTTTAATGATCTTATGGGCATCAATATACCGTCCTTTCACTTTACAGAATACGATATCCCCTATTTTGTATTCAGTGGCTTTTTGGAAGGTCAGCTGACTGCCGCTTTTCAGGATAGGTAACATAGAGCTGCCAAAAGCCTTCATTTTTCCCTTGCCGGTCGTTGCCAGCTCATTCTTTAATCTTTCGTACTTGTTCATTCATTTGTTCATTTATTTGACGTCAAAGTAACACAGCAAGTGCGCAACCTATCTGCGCACTTGCGATAATTTATTTATTATACACGTACTACGGCAATACATGCCGCCAGCAGTGTAGCGGCAATCAGGGTATAATAGGCAGTCCGGGAATAGGTACGGCCTCCGAAGTAGATGTTTATAACAGTTACTAAAACAAATAAGCCGGTTTTGGGGATTACCTTATAGAGGTTTATCTGCGGAGCTTTCAGGATTACCAGGCCGATACCTGTAAGCAGTAATATTACTCCCAGGATCAAGCCAAGAGGGCCTCTTACACGGGTGTCATAATCCCTCCATTGGGCCAATAGCGTGCAGAGGTACAGAGAAAAACAGATAAAATGTGTCAGCAGTACAATATTAAAGAGCAGCATTTGAAGAAGATTTAACAGAAGTGATCAGATAATAGATTCCCAGTAACGGACAAAGGACAACGGCGGTTAAGTGAGGATACAGCCTTGCTGTGAGATGACCTGGCGTGTTGAGTACGATCAGGAAATCTGTCAGCGGTACCAGGGTCATTGTTAACAGTAGGATACCCAGTCCCCGTTGGGTGCGGGCAAAAAGCATGATCAGTGTAACCATACCTACAGAGAGGTCGCGTATACCTTTGATATAATGAAAAGAATAATCAGCGCCTGTAGTTGTTTTTATGCCGAAGGCCAGTTCGGCTTCCTGAGGTACCAGGAAGAAACGGACACCTATGATTATCAATAATATACCTGTGATCAGCGTAAGCCCAAAGGCTGTTACAGAAACCGTTTTTTTCATTTGTTGCGTTTTGTACGACAAAGCTAAAAACGGCTATACTCCCGTTCGTTCACCCAGGTTAATAAATTACAGGGAGAGTCTTTTACGGATACGGCTTAATGAAGGAGGTTTGACGCCGACAAAAGAAGATATATAATATTGAGGGATGCGCTGCTGCAGATCGGGATATTCATTTAAGAAATTGATATAGCGTTGTTCGGGGGCATCGACGTACATAGAAGATACCTGCCTCAGGGCCAGCAGGTAAATCTGTTCACAGGCGAGACGGCCAAATTTCTGTCCTTCCTTTACTTCTTCGTATATACGCTGCAGGTTATCGTATGATATTGTCAGTACCTCACTGGGCTCAAGGCATTGCATGCTTCGCCGGGATGGTGAATGATCGAGAAAGCTCTCGTAGTTGCACATAAACTCATTTTCCTTCCCGAAATGCAGGGTGATCTCTTCTCCATTGTCTCTCGTACCTATGTACCTGATCAGCCCTTTTCCAATAAAACCTACATCACGGCATACCTGGCCTTCGCGCAAAAAATAGTCGCCTTTGTCATAAGTTTTCGGGACGACCAGTGAGGAGATAAATTCCTTTTCTGCTTCGTCTAGGTTGATGAAATATTCGATAGCGGTGATGAGACTAGTGTACATAATAACTAAAATAATGCATTTCCCTGCAAAAGGGAAGGATCATTTTAGGTAGTGTAGTAGTTGGGGGTTTGTATCATGCTTAATGCGGAGGAATTGCTCAAAAAATCGCTTTTACCTTCGGTAAAAGCGATTTTTTGAGGATGTTTTTTATGGCCTGCGGCCGGCTAAAGGGAGCAGTTATGCTTTTTGACGTCTACTTATCAAGCAGCTGTTCCAGTCTGTTGCCAAAAGCCTCGCCTCCGTTACCGTTGCCGACATAACGGCCAATGATGTTCCCGTCTCTGTCCAACAATATCTTGGTGGGGTAAGCGGTTACATTGTATTCTTTTGCAGCGTTGAATTTCTCTATATATTCATTATTCAACACCTGCAGCCATGGTAAACCATCTTCTTTGATGGCTGTAGTCCACAGCTCATGTCTTTTTTCTGCGGTTGGCGCCATTTCAGATGCTATTCCAATTATCTCAAATCCTTTGTCCTTATATTTTGCATACAGCTCTTTGAGATGTGGATGGCTGGCCCGGCATGGTTTACACCAGCTACCCCAGAAATCGAGCAGCACGTACTTTCCTTTCAGCGCTTTGAAGTCAACAGCCTTACCATTCACATCCTGCTTGCTGGCAGCGAAAGCGGTGAGCTTAGCTTTATCGATTTGCTGTACTGAATCCGTAATATGTTTGAAGTACGCTGCGCCACCGGGAATTTTAGCGCTTTCTGCATTGATATCTGCCTGTATCTCTTCAGATACTTCAACACCTGTTAAATACATGTGAGCCAGTACATCAAGCGCCTCTTTGGGATGCCCGGTGGCTGCCAGCGACTTTCCATAGTTATAGGATAGGTTATCAGTCAGTTTATAATCCTGTGGTTTTGTAAGGGTGCGCGTTTTCACATCAGATGGGAATGAGCGACCATACGCTTTATAAAGTGGTTCCAGGTAGTAGGCTATCCTGTCCTGTTTGTCCAGTATCCGGAGAGATTTAATATATAACGGCATCATCTGGCTGTAAGCCTCCCAACAGGAACCGTCTTTCCTGAATGCGTTGCTGACGCTATCGACCATTGGCCTCAGCCTCGCCTCTACGATAGCAGCGTTGCCTTTTTCATCCTCTTTTAACAGGAAAGCCCCTGCCAAAAGGTTCGTCTTGATCCAGCCTTCCCTTGTATGTACCTGTGCCCGCCATTTCTCTGCTTCCGTTTTATTACCGGCCTTCAGATAATCCATCATTACTTCTGCGCGCAGCATATCGTACTGTGCTGCTAATTTGCCCTCTTCCGGTTCGGGGAACTCTTTCTGAGATTCTTTGATGAAGCTGATCTTCTCTTCTGTGCTACCCCGGTAATACTTCTTTTCTACTATTTTATGTACCAGTGGCAAATCTGAAGTATCTCTCTGTGCAAATGCTGTAGCTGTAAACACCAGGCATAACATGCAGAGCAGGCTATTCTTTATCATATTATTCATCTTTCTGTTTTTAATTGTTTGATCAGGGATTATTTTCCATACCCGGGTTCAGCGCCATTACGGCTTCCGGGAAACGTAGTGTAAACCTTTCAGGCCTCAGGGTGAAAGTGGCGCTCAGCGCACCTGTAGCGCTGTACAGGCTATGAGTATAGGTAGCAGAAGAAAAAAGCGGATCGACCGACAATCTTCTCATATCAAACCAGCGGTACCCCTGGAGAGCAAACTCTCTTATCCGCTCATCCAGTACAAACTGTATGAGCTGTATCTGGGTTAGGCCTGACGGTACTACTGCTTCTGCACTGCTCATTCTTTTAACGCGCAGCGTGAGCAGATCAGCTTTTGCGGTAGTGGTATCATTAAGTCTTGCTGCACATTCAGCACGTAGCAGGTATAGTTCTGCTATTGTTATACCGTTTTGCAGGGAAAGAGGTCCGTTACGGCGGAGCGCGCCGGCTAAAGGATAGGCAGTGGTTACTCCGTAAGGCCTGGTAGTGAAAAAGTTGCGGCGTTTATCAGTAGATGAGAACAGTTGTGCGGCCTGAGGGCTCAGTGTAAACTCGCTGGCATTGAATGACCAGCCATTCGTAGATACCTGCCTGCAGGCAATATACTCTGTATAATAGCCCTGGTTGGGAACAGCATTGAAATAGGTAGATGCCACGACTGTTGGGTTATAGCCCCAGGTACCACCCTGTATCATCGTTACGTTCAGATCATACAACCCCATATTGGTGAGCGTTGTACCAGCGCCGGTACCGGCCAGATCGGTGACGGCGGCATCCAGCAGAGTGCGGGCCAGCTCAAACCTACCCATAAACACATAGACCTTTCCCAGCAATTCCTCTACCGCAGTTTTACCCATCCTGGCACGGGTACGGATAGTGACAGGAAGATCAGGTATAGCCTCTGTAAGGTCTTTTATGATAAAATCATACATTTCCTGTACAGATGCCCTGGTGAACTTTGTTTGCGTAACATCTGCCACTGTAACGATGGGATAGCCGGGATCTGTAGCCGCCGTTGCTGCCTGGTACGGCTTACCATACATATTGATGAGCATAAAGTTGGTCCATGCCCTGTTGGCTTTAGCTTCTGCCAGTAAACTCTTTTTCTGTGCTTCCGTACCATCTGTAGCATCCATCACTTCTGTTATGACCTTGTTGTAAGTATACAGGTTGGCCATCAGCGTTGACATTTCATTCGCAAATATGCCTTCATCATATATCACATCATCCCACTTAAACAGGCGCTGGCCGCGAGTGTCAGAGCTGGAGAAATAATCATCGAAAGCTATCACCTCGTCTCCCATAGGCACGCTCACATTTACACCATTGGTGGCCAGGCCGGCTGCGTTGAGCATAAGATCATAGTCATTGGTGGACTCTACAATGACCCTGCCCTTTGGCTTGAGATCCAGGAAGCTTTCTTTGCAGGAGGCTACCAGCAATGTGAATCCCAGTATATATATTGTTCGTAGTGTTTTCCCCATTGTGTTGTTGTTTGAAATGTTAAAACCGGAGGTTGGCTCCTATAGTAATACTATGCTGTGCAGCAGGCATTATCCGTTCTGCTGTGCCTGAATTATGAAACTCCGGATCTATGTTGTAATGGTTGGCTGTCCACAGTAATATATTTGACACTGTAACCCGGAAGGTCATGTCATCCGCCCGCATACGGCTGATCAGCCATGTTGGCAGGGAGTATGAAAGGTTGATGTCCCTCATTTTTATATAGGCCCCGTCAAAATAGTTCACATCTCCGTTGGCATAGTACAATACATTTCTGCGGGTGCTGTTTACGCTGGAGCTGGCAACATAGGAAGGAATACTGGTGGTTTTCTCATCACCTTCCTTCTTCCACCGGTTAGCAAAATCACTATACATATTACCGATGAAAAATCCGGGGGAATGGGATGTCCTGCCTGTAAGTGCTGCGGTGGTTGCATTGAGGCCCACTGCGTCTCTGTGCAGCGTTGAACCGAAGCTGTATACCATGTTGAAGGTGAGCTGAAAGTTGCGGTAGCGGAAGTTGTTGGTGAGGCCGCCCGTCAGCGTAGGCTGGAAGCTGCCCATATAGACCAGGTCTTTGGGCAATGCACCTGGCGCTTTCGAAATGGAGCCATCTGCCAGCCGGATGGTAGGGTCTCCCTGGTTATCCAGTCCCATGAACTTATAACCAAACTGGGCGAAGGCAGCATATCCTTCTACGTAACGGTTAGAGGAGTAAATGAGCGCTGATGTGGTAGGCGTAGCAACATATAGTTTAGTGACCTTATTAACGTTGTAAGACATTACAAGGGTGGTAGACCAGCTGAAGTTCTTACTACGTACATTCACGGATGTAAGTCTGCCGTCCAGGCCTGTATTATTGATATTACCGAGGTTGCCCGTTACAGAGGCTACACCGGTGAAGGGATTGGCCGGTGTAGTGCCGATCAGGTTGGTAGTGCGGCGGAAATAGACATCGGCACTACCGTTCAACCGGCCTTTAAGCACGGAAAAGTCAACCCCGAAGTTGGTGGTCTTTGTGCTTTCCCAGCTTAGCTTCCGGTTGGCGTAGGAATTGATGCTCAGGCTTAGTCCGCCGGGAGCATAAAGGTTATTATACCCCGCAAAGATGTCGTAGGAAGATACGGAGGAATAGAGCGGCTGGTTACCTGATAAACCATATGTGACACGCAGGGCCAGGAGATCTATCCAGCTGATGTTATCCATGAAAGACTCCCTGCTGACCTGCCAGGCAAGCCCGGTGCTCCACATAGGCTTGTATTGCGCTGACCTGTCTTTCCCGAACAGGTTAGACTGGTCATTACGTATGCTTCCGTTAATAGTATATTTTCTTTTGTAGGTATAGGCTGCGTTGCCGTATAGGGAGCTGGTCCTGGCTTCTGTTTCCGTCTCTGCATATGCCTCGTTCCCCAGCTTGCTGTTAGTAATAGAGTATGGGAATACGGTGCCTGCAATACCCGTGCCCAGCGCGGCATAATCTACCGGCTGAGAAGTGAGCAGCTGAGGATCATATCCGCGTGCCACTGATGAATTAGTATTGATAAACGTGCTGGTGGCTTCCTGTCCTGCCAGTACCGTTAACTGATGTTCGCTGTTCTTTGAAGCATAATCATACACCAGCTGATTGCGCACGGTCCAGTTACGTTGATTGAGGTTGCTGGTTGTAAGCTTTCCTCCTGTAGTGGGCAGGTAGTAAACGGGCGATCCTCCCGCAGTAGTGGCTGGTACAGTGAAAGCAGCCAGCTGGTTCCTGACGGTGAAGCTTTTCTGGCTGTCGAATGCGGTTGTTTTTGAATTGCCGTTCATGATACCATATACTCCCTCAAAGCGCAAACCTTTATAAAGCCTGACCGTAACGCCTGTAGTAACGTTGGCGCGTAATGTGTTGCTTTTGGTCTTACCATAATTCATTTCATCTATCGGGTTATAGTTAAGGTTTACACCGCTTTTGGATTGATAAACCGAAGTGAGCGAATCGGTACGGTATAGCCAGGGCATGGAGATACTATTGCCATCAGCATCCCGGAATAACTGGTAAGGCAGGAAGCGGTTGGTAACGCTGGCCGGCCTGCAGGCAGAAGTAACAGTATTTACGAGATTAGTAACTATGTATGCGGAGATGCCTTTACCGAGCGTGATGTCCTGCCGGACGTTCATCTTATAAGCATTATTCTTTTCGCCCGGTGTGCTACTCGTTGTATTAGTATAGGCCAGGGAACCGTATATGCTATAGTTACCTGTACCTCCTCTTACAGATACAGTATGATTGGAGAGGGAGGCATTCCTGTACCAGATGTCTTTTATCTGCTGCCGGTTATCTAATGCCGCAAGGCTGTCCAGCTGCGCATTGGCGGCGCCTTCGCTGATAGCTCCGCGGTATTGCCTGTACAAGATCATTTCATGGGGAGTTATGGCGTTAGTTCCATTGAGTGTAGTACTGGCAGATGCATAAGTGTTAGCCTGGCGATAGGCCGGATCGGCAAACAGTTCTTTCATGGTTTGTATCAGCTGAGCGCTGTTCATATAGGGCATATAATCCAGGTCAGGCTTTCCCTGCATGTTTACAAAGCCGCTGTATTCTACTTTTAGTGGTCCGCCGCGGACGCCTTTTTTTGTAGTGATGACGAGTACACCGTTGGAGGCGCGGCTGCCCCAGATGGAGGCCGCTGTTGCATCTTTGAGCAGGGTTACATCCTGCACATCGTTGGGGTTCACGTCGTTCACGTCACTCACCACCACCCCGTCTACTACATAGAGCAAAGACTTACCTGCGTTGATAGTGCTGAGTCCTCTTACGGTAACGGTATTGGCGCCGGGCGCGTTATTCAGCACCAGTCCGGGCATGAGGCCATCCAGCCGCTGTACCAGGTCCATGCTGGTGCTGCGGTTATTCACAATATCCATATTGGCTTTGCTGAAGCTGCCGGCGCTCCTGTCTCTCGAAAGAGTTTGATAACCGTTGTTGACGAAGGTGACCTCGTTAAGGTTATTGACGATCCGTTTCAATTGAGCTGTTAAGGCCAGGTCCTTTCCGGATGTAGCTTTGGCAGTGATGCTGGTGGTCTGGTAGCCGACAAAGGATACCAGTAAAGTATAACGGCCGGGCGCTACATTGGGGATAGTAAAGGCGCCGCTTTTGTTGGTCAGCACCATTACGTTGCCGGGGAATATGCGTACAGTAGCTCCTTCCAGTGCGTTACCAAGGCTGTCCTGCACCTGGCCCTGGATAGTGGCAGGTATGGTATCCTGTGCGGGTGTGTCTGTTGCTTTAGCCCGGATAAACACCGTTTGGTTCTGAATAAGATAGGTTAATGGTTGGTCTTTGAACAGCAGTTCCAGGAAGGACTCCAGCGGGAGATTGTCTGCTTTAATGGTAACTGGTTTTGTGTCTTTTAACTGGCTGGACTTGTAGAAGAAATAATAATTTGTTTGTGCTTTGACATTATTGAGTACTTTCTCCAGCGATATATTGCTGGCATTCAGTGTGATAGTTTGTGAGGTGCCGGTGGCACAGACATGTAGTGCAGAAATCAGTAAGATGATCGCAGATAATCGCATTACTCGCAGAGTTTGGTTGACTAACCGGGAGCGGCTCCTGCCGGGATAGAACAGCCATGGCAGGGCAATACGCGTCCGGTTACAAAATGCCTTTAATTGCATACTTTTGTAACGATTTTGGTTTAATTCTAAATAAGTAGTCTTTGCTGAGACCTCTTTCTATGGTATAAGCCGAAACGCCGGCCGGAAGTGTTCCACCACTCCCGGCTTTTGTTTACTGGTCATCCCGTTAATAGTTGGTTTGTGACTATGGCATTATAATTAATTGTCGTCCCTCTTTCCTGATATGCACTCCCATTCCATCCAATCCATTTATTACCTGTGACAGGTTCAGATTTCTTTGCATTTCTCCGTTGAAAAGTTCGTTTACCGGCGCACCTGGTTCGTAAATGATTTCCAGGTCATACCATCTTGCCAGCTGGCGCATCACTGTTTTCAGGTCTACTCCATCAAACCTGAACAGGCCGTTCTTCCAGGCCATGGCCTGTTCTATATCTGCCTTACTGATTACCTGCAGTTTATGCTGGCTTACCCGTGCCTGTTGTCCGGGCGCCAGGATGACCGGTGTACCTGATTGAGCAACGCTTATCTTCCCCTCGATCAAAGTTGTGGCAATATGTGGTTCATCTTCATAGGCGTTGATATTGAAATGTGTGCCCAGTACCTGTACTTCTTCAGCTGTACCGGATGAAGTCCGTACTTCAACGATAAAGGGTTGCTGAGACGCAGGCTTTACTTCAAAGTAGGCCTCGCCGGTAATATATACCCTGCGTTCGTTTCCGGCGAAAGTTACCGGGTAACGGATGGAGGAAGTGGCGTTCAGCCATACCTGTGTACCATCGGGCAAGGTAAGCTGGTATTGTCCGCCGCGGGGTACAGAAAGGGTGTTATAACCTGCTGCCCCGTTTTGGACGCCTGTGACGTCATAAATCAGCCGGCCGCCTTGTTTGCTGATAGTAGCATTGCCCTGCCGACTGATAGTGCCGTTGGCGGCATTATCCAGCACGATGGTTTGTCCGCCGGCAAGGGTCAGGACAGCTTTATTCCCACCCGGGGCTATATCTGTATTGTTCTCTACGATGGCCGGTTTTGTATCATTACTGTCACGATTCAGCCAATACCATATTCCGCTTCCCAGGAGGATAAGCAACACAGCAGCTGCGGTACGTATCCAGGTTAGTCTGAAAATACCGGAGCGGGGCTGTTGTGAGGCAATATGCTGTTCAATGGCCTGGAACCTCTTCTGCAATACCTGGCGTAAAGCCGGGTCACTATCCTCCACTGGTTCCATACCTGCCAGCAGCTCACTTCTCAACAGCTCCTCTCCGGCCTGGCCCTGCCCGTTGTTCTCCAGTAGCTCCATAAGTTGGTCTACCTCTTCCGGCGTGCAGTTATTATTAATGTATTTCTGGAATAGTTCGGTAAACGATGACTGATCCACAACTAGGATTTATAGCTATGACGCTTGAGAGGGAATTATCATCTGCTCTGTTTTAAAGTTTTTTTGAAAAAAGTTATTTATCCGCCATGAGAGCGACCCTTTTTCAATTCTTTTTAAAAAAAAATTATTTACCCGCCATAAGCGCGACTCCACTTTAAATCTTTTAAAAAAAGTTACTTACCCGCCATAAGCGCAGCTAACAGGAGCAAGGCGCCGGCGGTATGGTCATTAGAGTAGAAATGCTGACGGATGCTGCGGGTGGCTTTTACGATATGGTCGTTGATGGTAGAAGTGGAAATGCCCAGCAGGGCGCTCACCTCCTGGTAGGATTTGCCCTGGATCTTACATAATTCAAATATCTGCCTGCGTTGCGGGGGCAAAGTAGCGATAGCATTTTGCAACAGCTCTGCGTTTTCCCGGTACAGGAGGCTTTCTTCTATATGTGTGTATTGTTCTGATGCTGCGGCCTTTACGTAAGCGTAGAGAGCCTTGTCCCTCCTCAGTTTCCGATAGAAATCATATACTTTGTTCTCTCCTATACGAAACAGGTAAGCCCGGAAGCTGGTGTGAATTTCAATGGTATGACGTTTTTCCCATACCTGGATGAAGATGTCCTGCAACAGTTCCTCCGCCGTTTCGGCGTGTTTTACCAGTTTAAGCAGGTTACCATATAAGCGTTCACTGTAGAGGTCATATAAGCGGGCAAAAGAGGCATGGTCGCCTTGTTTTAAGCCGTTCAGTAGTGCTTGCTCGGTATTTGTGATGGTATCCAATTCAGGGTAGTGGCATAGCCCGGGGATAAAAATAGAAGAAATTTTGAAGAAACCGGATTAGTTTGTAAATGAGGCTGATTATTGGCGTTTGCCTGTAAAAGAAAAAACCGCCTCAATTATTATTGAAGACGGTTTCTTTGCATTTTCGTTAATTGCTTATCCACTTATGCAGTATCCTATGCAACATCGGCACAATACCAAACACTGCCAATGGAACTACAATGATTGTAGTAGCCAAAGTTCTCAAAGGGAGCGACGGAATACGGTCGAAATAATGGCCAAATAATATCTTCCTGGTTCTTAATTAAAAATGGTATAAGTGGCATCTACGAACTCCATTGGTTCAATTTTAGGCTCAGTCTCAAGATGTTGATCCCGCTGTTGCTGAAATGCGATGAATGATGGCAGTTCCAGTAGTGTTTTTTGTGCAGTATCATTGTTGTATTCAGCAAAATGGAAGAATGTTTTGCCATCGTTAGCTAAATAGATGTGGTACCGCAGGCCGGAATGGTTTATTTGCTGCAGGTCATTAATAAATGCTTGTATGTTTTCCTGGTTCTTCTTTACAAAGGAAGCTTCTACCGTGTATGTTACTTTAACGACTTTCATGGTTTATGTTTTTATAGTTAAATACTGGTTACGCTATAAAAGACAAACGAGCGGTTAAAAACGTGACACTTTTTTTAAAATAAGTTGGAAACAGTTAAAATAAGGCTTTGTAATCGCCCACAAATTGTTCGAAGGTAATAGCTGCATTTCCGGTTACTTCGTTTACGGTATGGTATACAGCGGCGGCTTCTCCCCTTGCATAGTGGGCATAATCTTCTATCAGTCCCCCTATCTGCCACTCCGGGAATCCGGCAGCTCTTACAGCACCTTCCATCTGCTCAGGGCTTACATCAACAAATGTGATTTCCCTACCCAATACACGCGAGAAGGTATCGGCCATTTCGTAATGGGTAAGAGACTCTTCTCCTGTAAGATTGTAGATCTTATTTTCGTGACCTGGCTGAGTGAGAGCCACTGCAGCCACGGAAGCAATATCCCTGATATCTATAGCGCTGACCGGGGCTGTTCCTACTGAGGCGTAGAAAGTACCGTCGTTTTTAATATAATCTTTGAAAGCAAGCAATCCCTGCATGTACAGATTAGGACGAAGGAAGGTATATGTTAATCCAAGCTCTTTGATCCTGTTCTCTACTTTAGCATGGTAGCGAAGGAAGCGAACGGGAGAATGTTCATCTGCTGCAAACTGAGAGAGTTTTACAATGTGTTTTACACCAGCTAAATGCGCTATGTTCACAAAATTCAGTTGCAACTGCTCAGCATGTTCTGAAGAGTTGGTGAGCAGGAAAGCTTTTTCAATACCTTGTAAAGCGTCGTATAACCCGGGGCCATCTGCCAGATCGCCGGTTATTATTTCGGCCTGAGGAAGGTTTTTCAGCAGATCGGTATTGGTGCTGTCACGCGCCAGGGCTTTGAAAGGAATATTTAATGCTGCCAGTTTCTTTACTAATTGAGTACCTACTGCTCCGGTAGCGCCTGTAATGAAAATCTTTGCCTGTGTCATAAATAAAATGTTTTTATTGTTATCTGATGACACAAAATTGAAGATCCGGCCGCTCTGGAAATTGTAAGAAAACGAAGCTTAGCTTCTGGGGTTACATATACTTTGCTGAAACTTCAGATACTTTGACGGGCTGAGATTGAGGTAATGTTTAAAGTCATGAATGAGCTGGCTCTGGTCATAATAACCACATTGATGGATGATCTCAAACCAGTCTACTTTAATGTTTTCTATGGCTATATCCTGTATTAACTGAATGGCTTTAAAAAAACGTTGATAACGGCTGATCTCTTTGGCAGAATAACCAAAGTGTTTCTTATGATTTATCTGAACAGACCTTTCGGAGAGATTACTTTTTTCAGAGATCTCTTTAATGGAACTCAATCCCTCATTATCAAAACTGGCTATCTGGCCGGCAATTTCATTACGGGCACGGATATAAGGTCTGCAGAATTCAAGAAGGTGGTTAACCTTCTCATTAGTAGTATTCATTCTGCTGAGTTCCGTCCATAGCAGTGTAAAGCAGTTGTCATCCAGCAGATGGTCAGGCTCTGCGGCTAGCCTTGTACCAATGGAGGCGTTCCCGAAAAACCGGAAAAAAGCATCGTCCTTGAAATTTGCTACCAATATCTCAGATGCAGGGGGCAGTGTGTAATCGACAGCTTGTTTAATGGGGCCTATTACAAGGCATTTATCGATCTCTACCTGGTCGTTTTGCCTGGTTATGAAAGAAACAGGTGTGCCGAAACTGAATACCATGATGGTTTGATAGGAAGGCAAGAGCGTAAGAGTAAGGGCTTCATCGGATCTGTTCTCAGCGAAGTAAAAATGCGAAAACACTTCCTCAAAAATAGAAGGAACCGCAATCCGGTAATGGTTATAGTCCGTATTATTCTCCATCTCTTTTATGTGGCCCCTTAAAATTATCAGCTCCACAAGGGATTTAAAATTACCTAAATTATATTTGGACTATGAATAAATTTAGCGCCGAAATACAAATTATTGGAATTAACCCATTTGTTTTTGTACCTGAAGATATCCTGGAAAACATCTTCAAACAGGCAAACAAAGACAAAGGACCTATACCTGTTTGTGGTACATTGAATAACCAGCCGTACAAACAAACCCTGGTAAGATATAGTGGTGAATGGCGGCTTTATATCAACACAACAATGCTCAAAAATTCCCCTCAGCATGTTGGTAAAACCGTTGACCTGACTATCGGATTTGACCCGGAGGACAGAACAATCAAGCCACCGCCAAAATTTTTAAAAGCCTTAAAGACCAACAAAGAGGCTAAAGCTGTTTTTGACAAGCTGATACCTTCGTTGAAGCTGGAGATTGTACGGTATTTAGCTAATCTGAAAACAGAAGAGACGCTTGATAAGAATATTACCAGAGCTATTAATTTTCTGCTAGGCAAGGAAAGATTTATTGGCAGAGACAAACCATAAATGTTAGCCTGGATGCCATCAAAGTCAGGAAACCCTTTAAACCAGGCGATTTGCAGGGTTCTATTTTTGTAATAAGATTCCTGTCATTCTAATTAGCACTGTTCACTAACGCCGGCGCAATCTGCAATTGCTGGTTTATCAGGGCAAACAGCTCATCCATCAGCAGCAGGATGTCATACATGCTAACCATCATCAACACCCGTTTTTGCCCGAGAACAATATTACCATCGGCCGATAATAATTTCCAGATGGCCTGCAGCTCTGCTTCGTTATTATCTTTTGTCAGCACAACATCTTCCAGGATACCACCCTGCATACCAGCCAGCAGTATCTGCGCTACTATATCCCGGGCCTCCTGTAATTTGTTATTGGCAGTGGTCAGCTCTTCCCGCAGCATCTGCTCCAGGGTTTGCAATACCTTCAGCAGGATGCCCATTCTCATTTCACTTCTGCGCGTGGTGACACGCTCACGCGTTTCAGGATGGATCCCCCTTTCTGCCGTAGCAATTTCTGCCTGTAGTAAGCGGACCTGGCTTTCTTTGTCAGTATGCCCGCCTTCCTTATAACGCGCTGCGGCTTTATCGAGCAGCGCTTTCAGGGCAATATCCGTGTCAAAATCTTTACGGCTGTATTTAGCCGATACCTCATTGAATACACTGAGCAGCTGTATAAGCTGTTGCTTGTCGTTATGATAGAACCTTTGCATAGCTTTATCTATTCAAATTCCACTAATAATTCTTCCTCGCCCGTTTCTTCATTCTTCACCGTTTTTACAAATACGCCTTCTTCCATGATCTTTGCCTTGATGGTGAACACGGTGGCATCGGTACTGCCACTCTTTACCACGTTGGTTTCCGGGTTTACCAGCAGGTTCTCCATTTTGCTTTGTGAAACGACGGTATTATCCTTGATCTTCTGTATCACTTCCTGCAAAGCCTGTTTGAACATCTCGTTCTGCGGGTACTGCGCACGGTATTCTGCCAGCAGGTTATGTTCTGTAATAGCGGCATTGAAGATCTCCGCAAAGCTTACCTGGGCAATATTCTCTGGTTTAGAGGGATCGGCATTGGCTACCAGTAACTGGTAGAACTTTGCAATAGCTTGTGGTATGCTGGTAGAAAGAGGTCTATTGGTTGTAGGAAGAGGGGCGGCGATTCTTTTTCCACGCACCTTGCGGAGCATGGACTCTCCTGCAGTAGGAAGAGAGCTCTCCACACTTACAGGTGGGCGACCAAAGACCGGTTCATCGAACACTGCATTGTTGATACCGGTAAAATCTATATCTACATTGCTACGGCGGATGAGCAGGGTTTGTATGCAGGAGTTCACCCGGTTCTGGATAAAGCTGGTGAAGTCTGCCTGCGTCATGGCAAACGACAATGTGGTAGAGAACTTAGCGGATGAGATAAGCACCGGGATGGTCAGTTCCATTTCAGGTACCTTGAAGCGGGGTACAGAGAAATGCTTTAGTACATCGTCCTTTGCATAGGCAATGGCCATCTCTTTTGCTACCTTGTCTGCATGATCGCGCGCGCGGTTGATCTCAGAGAATATAAAGCCAACATAGTCTGCTAGTGTAATATTTGACATGATTATATCAGGTTGACAGGGAAAAAAAGGGCTGGCGGAAGGTGTCTGCGATAGCTTCTCTGCCTTTCAGCCAGCCCTGGTTAATAATTACGCAGCGAGCATGCCCAGGATCTTTTCAAGGCCGCCAGGCATTTCGTCCTGAACAGCTTTTACATTCACATTCAGGGCAAATTCCTTTTTAACTTCTATGCCTGTAACAGATTTTCTCTGGTAAGAAGCAGATACTTTGAAGCTAACAGGACCCCAGCCACCTTTCACTTCTGCGCTAACGCCAAGGGCGTCAGATACAGTGGAAGATTCTACGGAGTTAAGCTTAGCATTAAAATCGATGATCACATGTTCGATACGCAGGCTCGGAATGGGGAGCATGGCGAGCAGCGGTACCTTTACATAAACTTTTTTGTTGATTGCACTACCGGTATCACTCACATCGTTCCTTTCATGGGTGAAGTCTACCATTACAAGTGTTTTCTTGCCGTCTTCTTCAACGAAACCAACGGCGTTGATGAAATTCACTGTAGCCATGGAGCTGGCTACCTGTGCATCTACAGCTGCCTGTAACGGTCCACCGATCATTTTTTTGAAGTCGATGTTGTTCAGTTCTGACACGAGGTTTGTGTTGATACCTCTTGCAGTTGCCGCACCTCTTGGGGTTACCGCACGGGACAGCTTGTTAAGCGTTTCTACGGCGGCATCAGTAGCATCGGCTACAGTGGGCAGGGAAGCATCAGTAGTTGTCTGTAATGCGATTTTCTGCTGTGGGGTCTGGCTTTTTACATTTGTTTTTGCCATTGTGTTTTACATTTAGTGATAAAAAATGGGGTTACTATTTGTGATGTTATACTAAAACGAAGGGAGGTTCAGTTCTGAGATGAGACTATCAGGCAGCTCTTCCCGCACGGCTTTCACCTGCATATGCATCTGGTAAGACGCATTGGTGGTTGTACGGCGGCTGGCCATGCTGGCGCGGGATTGACTGCTGACCTTCACATTAAAATCTACATTCATTTCCTGTATGCTCAGGCAGTTGAGTGGAATGAGCGAGATCAATGGCACCTTTAATTGCATACTTCCCTCTCCGGGGCGGTTATGCGAAAAGTCTGCCATTACAAGCTGCTGCTTATCATCAAATCCGATCTTTTTTACAAGGCCGGCAACTGCCAGAGAGGAGGCTGTTTGTGCTTCCATGGCTGCTTGCAGAGGTGCAGCGATCAGTTGCCGTAATGTTGTAGCGGCAACGGGTGTGGTGTTATTTTGGGGCATCTCAATATTCAATTTTTCAAATAGCTTATACAGAAACTATTCGAGAACTTTGGATTAGTATGCTGGAAATTTTCTAAGTATTGTCCGGGGTCTAGCTGCTTCAGTACAATTTCATCTTTTGGGGCCAGTGTTAAAACAAATCAGGCTGCAATATTAAGCAACAATTTTTAATCACCAAAAAAATTTTCTTTCCGGAGTGCCTCATTTTCAATTTCTTTTTGATGTGTAGGTTAGGAGAAAGAGCTGAAACAAATTACTTTCATCTTTGTAAAAGTGGTTTTTTGAAAGAGCTTTTGAATTAGTACTGATTGAAATTTAATTGTATTGTGTTTAGCACTAGTAAAGAGGCATAACATCGCTATAAAAAAGAAGTGACAGACTATTTCAATAAATCTTCAATTTTATCCCTAAACCAATTAGTTTTAACAAGATCACTGATAGCAACCTTATTAAGTATTGGTTGCAGATACGTTCTACTATAATAGGTCTTCATACTGAAAAAAGGATAAAAGGTTTCAAATTCATCACTTCCCAATGCCTGCAAAATAGGCTCTATTGATTTATTCTTTTGAACACCATCCTTAAAATCACTATAGCCTTGTCTTGCCACCTCAATACCAGAAACTATCGCAAGAAGTTTTTGATTCTTTTGATCCGTAATTTCTTTAATATACTCTTGTTTATTAAAAACAATCAAATCAAGTTCTGCTATATTATCTGGATGATAAATATAATTTTCAAAAGCGTAGTAACGCAATATGCGGAGATTGGGATATTTTGTCTGAATTCTTGTGATTTCATCATCCATGATATAGTCTCTATCTCTTATGCCCAATTTAGAAGCATCTCCTTTAACGTTTAGAAACACATCTCTACTATCTTTCTCAGGAAGAAACAAATACTTCTTTCCACTTAGCGCCAGATTGTAATGTGCTGCATTTTGATTTTCAACTACTACTAATTTATAATCACGAAGGATATTTTGCAGGGTCTCCTTAGGCAAAGCAATATTGTAAACTTCCAGATTTTCTTTTGGTTCCGGAGTAATTATTTGAGGTATATCAAAATTAAGTAAATCAAGATCTATAATACTAGCATTGTCTGCGCTTCGTGCATAATCAATAAAACCCAATGCATGAGAAGCTGTCCATAATTGTGCATCGTCAGGAATCCATGTATTAACAATTTCTTCAAGCAACCTGGATTGCAAAGAGGTATTCAAATGACAATCCATTTCATCAATGTAAATAATTGCATCTTTATATTGCTCTTTCCTTACTATAAAGTTTAAAAGAAGAATGACAACCTGCTTTTCACCATGGCTTAATAAGTCATAATTAATTCTAGAAGCTCCCTTTTTAAAAATTAATTTAGGATTTGTCTGGGCATTCGCATTCTGATATTCTGCAATCTGAATTGTTGTACTCTCGTCACCACCAAAAATATTTAGTAAAGAAGTATTTAAAGGCCGGATAAAGTCCTGAAAGATTTTCAAAGTATCAGCAGAGCGACCACTAAATACAGGTTCACGCAGCGCATTGTCAATCATTTGAATATATGCAGTCACATCATTATTGAATCGTTCATCTACATCAATAAAGGAAGCAGGACTATCCCCATTGGAAGCCAAAACATCGACTTCTCCTGAATTTTTAATTCTGGGTACAATCCGAATACTACTTCTTCCAATAAACTTATTATATAATCGGAGATTATCACTTATATAATTGAAACCATCGACCGTACCCTCTCGTTTTCCATCGGCAAACGTAAATAGCAATTTAATATCACCGCCTTCCTTCAAATAGTAATCCATCATTATTGGATTCTTATATCCTCTTGCGAAATAATCAAACGCATCAAAAACAGAAGACTTTCCCGACCCATTTGATCCAATCAACAAAACGAGTTTAGACGTCGCGGGAATTCCCTCGATCGTCAGATCAGAAAAACGTTTAAAATTTCCCAGTTCTAATTTTGTGATACGCATAGACCAAATATACCGATTAGGATAACAAATCTAAGAAGTGGCGTACAAAACAAAAAGGAGATCAATTTCTTGATCTCCTTTTTCCCGGTCGGGGCGGCAAGATTCGAACTTGCGACCTCCTGCTCCCAAAGCAGGCGCGATAACCGGGCTACGCTACGCCCCGAGCCCGTGACCATCTTTCGATGTTTGGGATTGCAAAGGTAGGGGATTTTTGTAAATAACCAAATATCAGTTGAAAAAAATTTTCAAATTCTGATTATTTATTGGTTTGAATTTTTCTATAAAGAGCAATCTGGCCCTGCGGGGCAGATTGAAATACTACTAATTAAACCGGTATTCATATTTCATTTCCTGGTACAACCGCTCTCTGCCTGAAGGGTCCAGAAGGTAGTATAAGGCCGCGGTTTTTAGTCCGCGGGAGTCTAAGAGTATCACTTCCCGCTTGCAGGGAGCCAGGCGGCCTTCCATTGTTCTGTAACGGATAACATTCAGGCTGTCTGCTTTTCTGGAGGTATGCACTTCCTCCAGCAATTTATGCTCCTCATTCAACGCATAGGTGCGCGACATACTGTAACTGCTGTCAGCCATATAGTGTTCTTCTGTGTAAAGCAACAGCGGACCACCACGTAAACGCCTGTATGTCATTTTCCCCGTTACAGCCATGGAAGGCCAGGGAGCATATTGGTATACCTCCTTCTCTTCCACACTATCGTCTGACACTACCTTGTCATACAGCCGCTCTTCCTTCAACCGGCCGTGCTGATCGTCTTCCCGCACCTTTATCTTTATGAACTGAGGATTCTTCCGGTCTGTTATCCGCGCCTGTTTCTTGCTGTAGGCAATGACCTTGTCTGTCAGCACCAGCGAAGCATCGCCGATAAAGGCTATCTGAGCCACTGCCCTGTGCTGCGCATCGTAGGTAACAGAATCTTTGAGGCGGATACTTGTAGTGCCTGAAGTCAGGGTAGATATCAGCTGGTCGTAACTATTATAAAGGAATCTTCTTTCTGTAAATCCCGGCTGACCATACCAGCTGTATGTCCGCTGCAGGCTGAGCCGGCCCTGCCGGTCGTAGATGCTGCTGTCTACCGTACGGTATTGCCGTACCTGCGGGTCATTCACCTGGGCAATGCAGGCAACTGAAGACCGGACCTTATGACGTTTCATCAATGCAGTATCGCCAGGAGGCTGCGCCATACCTGTAAAAGGGATGAGAAGGGATAAGAGTAGTAAATATTTCATAGGCTCTCTGAAAGCCGTAAATTACGAAAACAATCGTTTTTTCAACCTGTGCAGTAATACAGGATAAATATCATACAACAGGATGGTTAACAGTATGCAGGGTATGACAAAGAACGTTGCTATCCCGATGATATTAAAAAGATAACCTCCCAATACACCGCCAAATATGAAAAAGGCCAGAATAGTGAGCCTGATATAGATCTTTTCTCTCAAAGTGCGGGTATTCTCCACATTTGGGTGCAACAGTTCCGCCAGTTCTACACCAAGATCTGTGATCAGGCCTGTAAGATGGGTGGTTTTGATCAATCCGCCGGAGGCCCGGGAGACAAGACCATTCTGTAACCCCATAGAGAATAGTACCGCGCCGGTAATAGCCTCCCGTTGCATTTCGCTCCCATTGTACACATCATTGCCATAAATAGCCACTCCCGTCAGGATGATGATCTCCATCAGGATAGGTGTGGCATTGGCACGGTAGGTGCTCTTATTCTCCAGCGATCTTACAATGAAATTGGAGATGAAGGCCCCCAGGAAGAACATGAACAGCCAGTAGATCACAATATATACTTCCCGGATGTTCCGGTCAGATATATTCCCCGCCAGGGTAGCTACGTGGCCGGTTACGTTCGATACAAATGATAAAAAAGCAATTACGCCTACTACATTGGTCATACCTGCAACAGATGCAGTGGATGATGCCAGCATGAGGTTCTTTTGCAGGCTGCGTTGTCCGGGAACATCTCTTAACATAATGGGATGGTTGATGATGGATGAATCCGGCAATTGTGATGCCAAGAGTTTTTCCGGGAAAAGGGCCGGCCGGAAGCAAATTCAAACTTGATAGTTTTGACATATTGATAATCGTCGATATTTCGATATCTTTGTGCAATCATTATTCAATCTTAGCATGGAAGCAAACGTAACGGGCAGGCAATATTTTGTTCTGATCCTCATTTTAGGTTTAATGACCGCACTGGGCCCTTTCTCAATAGACATGTACCTTTCAGGTTACCAGGCCATAGCAGCGGATATGCACACCACCTCTGCCAGCATAGGATTGTCACTGGCCAGCTATTTCATAGGTATTTCAGCAGGACAGCTGTTATACGGTCCCCTGCTGGACAGGTTTGGCCGTAAGAAACCGTTGTATATCGGACTGGTGGTATATATACTGGCATCACTGGGCTGTATTGCCGCGCATACGCTGGGTGCATTTGTAGTTGTACGGTTTATACAGGCCATAGGCAGCTGCGCAGCTACCGTAGCTTCTGTAGCAATGGTACGCGACCTCTTCCCCATTAAAGACAGCGCTAAAGTATTTGCACTGCTCATGCTGGTGGTAGGCGCCTCTCCCATGATAGCTCCTACTGTTGGAGGATATGTGACCGTTGCCTGGGGATGGCAGAGCGTATTTATTATCCTCACCCTCCTGGGTGCAATGGTGCTGGCTGCCTGTATCTTTTTCCTGCCGGAAAGCCATCAGCCGGATCCCTCCATTTCCCTGAAACCAGGGCCTATCATCAATGGTTTCCTGGAAGTGATACGCGAGCCACAGTTTGCTACTTATGCGCTGACAGGTGCATGGGCGTTTGCAGGGCTGTTTGTTTACGTATCCGCATCACCGGTTATCTTCATCGATATCTTTCATGTAAGTAAAGAAACTTTCGGCTGGATCTTCGCAGGGCTCTCCGTAGGATTTATTGGCTCCAACCAGTTGAACAGCCTGGTGTTAAGGAAGTACCGCAGTGATCAGATCATTGGCCCGGCTCTCCTGGGACAGGCAATAGCAGGCGCCATATTCTTTATAGGTACTTATTATGGATGGTTTGGTATTACCGGCACTATCATTATGCTTTTCCTGTATCTCAGCGGATTGGGATTTGCTTATCCTAATGCTGCTGCGCTTTCCATTGCGCCTTTCAAAAGGAACGCCGGTAGTGCAGCTGCGCTGATGGGAGCTTTGCAGATGGGTATTGGTGGATTGGCGTCTACTTTTTCAAGCCTGCTCAGTAAAGATAATCCCATGCCAATGGTGACAATCATGGCGGGGTGTGCTATACTTTCCTGTGTTATACTGGCAGGAGGACGCACACGTATTACCAATCCTGTATTGCTGCAGGATGGTGGGGATGCTGTAGTTGTACATTAACGTTAATAAAACCAACCGCATATATAAAGGGACTGTGTTGTTAAATGCAGTCCCTTATTATTTTTACCTGAGAGATAATTTTTCTAACATTTCTGCGGACAATGGGTCTGCAGAGGCGCCGTAACCTGTTACAAGTACTCCTTTGGATCCGTCTGATGATTCTATGGCATATACGGCGGCTTCGTCAGAAGGATCGCTGTTGCCTTCATAGCGGTATACATCTACTATTTTGAAATCGTTGAGGTGCACTTTACTATTGTCGCAGATGAGAGAGTTACCGTCTATGTTGAAGTCTTTGGTGAAGCCTTGCTTTTTCAGGGCGTTTACTGCGTTTGCAACAGTATCGTAATGATATTCCATAAAAGTTGTTTTTTAATTTAATGATGTCAGTTAAAGTCAGTACAAAAAAAGGACCGTTCCTTGATAGAAACGGCCATTACAATCAAGCTCCACTGTATGAATAAAAGGAAGGTATTCGATTTATTTACACCTCAAATCTACTCTCACAGCGCCTGACTATCAATGGCCGTATTCCTTTGATTGTTGTATCTTTTATCGGGACTATAATGTATGCCGCTTCACAATCCCTAACTTCTTCATTTTCGAAGCCAGCGTGGAAGGCGGCAGGTTTAACAGCTCAGCTGCACCACCAGGACCGGATATCTTGTGATTACATTGTTTCAGTACTGCCAGTATATGATCCCGCTCCATTTCCACAATGGTTTTAATAGATCTGTCTGCAGATATTCCTACCGCTGTTTCCTTCTTTTCTTCCTGTACCGGCAATACCACATCCTTCAGTATGCTATCACGTGAGAGCAATACACTCCTTTCGATAAGGTTCTGCAGCTCCCGTACATTTCCCGGCCAGTTGTATTCCATCAGCTGCCGAAGCGCCGCCGGCGATATGTCATGCACCTGTTTCCCCGCAGCAACGGCATACAGCCTGATAAAATGAGATACCAGCAGCGGAATATCTTCCCTCCTTTCCCGTAACGCAGACAATATGATAGGGAATACATGCAAACGATAATAGAGGTCCAGCCGGAAACGGCCTTCCGCTATCTCCTTTTCAAGATTACGATTGGTAGCGGCAATAATACGCACATTCACTTTCACAGGCCCGTTACCGCCGATGCGTTCTATTTCTTTCTCCTGTAATACTCTCAGCAATTTCACCTGCATATCTGCCGGCATATCTCCTATTTCATCCAGGAAGATAGTACCACCATCCGCCCGTTCAAACTTGCCAATACGCTTTTCCAGCGCACCGGTAAAAGCGCCCTTCTCATGCCCGAACAACTCTGATTCTATCAGGTGTACCGGCAATGCAGCACAGTTCACTTTTATAAAAGGCTTGGACTTCCTGGGCGATAAGTTATGAATACAGTTAGCCACCCCTTCTTTTCCCGTACCCGTTTCTCCCAGCACCAGCACAGAAGTATCCAGCGGAGCTACCTGCTTTATCAGGTCAAATACCCTTTGCATCACGTCACTATCACCAATAATACCCTCAAAGCTGGGAATGACCGGTTGTTTATCTTTCCTGTCAGACGGCTCCGGCACCAGTCTGCCGGAAGGATTCACCTTCAATTGCCTGCTATGCTCATGACGGTAACGCGCAATATCCAGCGTTACCAGCAGGTCTTTTTCACGGAACGGTTTTATAATAAAGCCATAAGGCTGTGTTACTTTAGCCTCTTCCAGCACCTGCCTGTTACAGTTGGCAGACAGGTATACGAATGGGATATTACTTTTATTAAGCTCCCTGGCCAGGTCTATGCCGGTCTGTTCTCCTTTCAGAAAAATGTCCAGCAATACAAGGTCAGGTTTGTTGGTCCCAATGATCTCCAGCGCCTGGTGTACAGAACGGGCTATTCCACAGACCTTGTACCCCGCTCTTTCAAGCGTTAAACGGATGTCTCCTGCTACGATGAGCTCATCTTCCACGATCATAATTTTTTCATCCATACTACGCAGTTTTGTTAAGTACATTCTTTATTGCAGGAGTGCTGTTTCTGGTATGCGGTGGTTTAAATATCAGCATAACAGTTGTTCCCTTTTCTCCTTTGACAGATAGTGAACCATCCAGTTGCTCACTCAGGGTTTCCATCAGCAGCAATCCCATTGACGAATGTTTATGTTTTTCAAAATCGGGAGGTAATCCCTTACCGTCATCCTTTATTGTTAATAAAAGATACTCTCCCAATGTACAGTGCAATGATACAGTTATTGTTCCTTCTTCTTTCTCTGTGAAAGCATACTTAAGTGCATTGGTCAGCGCTTCATTCAGGATCAGCCCTACCGGCACCACCTGGATCACATCCAGCCAGACGGGCGCTATTTCCAGCTGAAAGCTGATCTGCTGTGTACACACGAAACTATCCTTAAAATATGCTACCAGTTCCTGTGTATACAACTGCATATCTACAGTAGAACGACCTTCAGACAAAAATAATTTCTGGTGGATCAGCGAAATGGCCTGCATTCTGCTCCGGCTTTCCCGGATCACTTTCACTGCTACCTTATTATCAAGGTAAGCCGTCTGCGTGTGCAACAGGCTGGTGATGGTCTGTAAATTATTCTTTACCCGGTGATGGATCTCCTTTACCAGCCATTGCTTCTCTTCCAGCAATGTACCTTGTGCCAGCAGCAAGGTATGCAGCGCTTCATGCTGTTCATTGATAGCCCTCCGCTGGGTTTGTAACTGCCGGTGAATGGCCCGTTTCATCTGGTAACGGTTATATCCCATAACCAGCAGAATGACCAGCAATGTAGCTCCTCCTGTTATTACACCGCCTGTGAGCCGGGTATGGTTCAATGCGGCCTGTTGTAACCGGCTCTGCTCTTTCAGCAAACGGATATCCTGGTCTTTCAGACGTATGGCATGGTCTTTCCTTTCCGTTTCGTACTTTACCTGCAACTGTGCTATCTGCCGGCTTTTAGCCTCTCCGTAAAGAGAGTCGTTCAGCAGCTTATACTGCTGATACCAGTCTATGGCGGCCAGCGATCTGCCCAATGCAGAATCGGCTTTGAAGAGGTAAAGATAATCGTTCAGCAGCTCATGAATATAACCTCCCTCTTCACAATATTTCTTATATGCTTTGCCATAGCGGTATACCTGATGGTATTGCCCTGTTGCCAGGTAATAATTGAGCACTGCTGCAAAGACCACGTCCTGCATATAATTAGATGCAGAAAAAGTTTTTGACAACTCCTCCAGCTGTTGTATATATTTCGCTGCTTCCCCATACTGCTCCATGCGGACGTAGCTGCCGGCAAATCCGGCGGCTAAGGTAATTTTATCTTCATTGGAAGTAATGGGGTACCGGTCCCTCATATCTTCCAATACACTAACAGCATCTTCCGGCTGGCCCAGGCGCTGAAAGGAATTGGCAATGTTGGGCCCCAGCGTCAGGATGGCAATGGTATCCCTGCATTTAACCGCTATGGCCATGGATTGCTGGAAATAATACAGGGCATGCTGATAGTCTGTCAGATGATAATATGTCAATCCCAGCCGGTTATAGATAGTGCATAACAATGCTGAAGAGTCTTGCTGCTCTTCCGCTGTTTGTGCGGCCAGAAAACCATATTGTAATGCCTTGTCATAATCGCCCATCTGGTCCAGCACATTTCCCAGGAGATTATATACGCCCTGCAGCTGCCTGCATGACACCTGCCGGTATAGCGCCAGGGAGTTTTCCAGTGTGGTCCTGGCAGGTTGCAGCCATCCCCGGTGATTATAACAATCGCCCAGCCGCTGTAATGCCATGGCTTCTTTCAGTGTATTACCGGTACCTTTTAACAGGAATATCGCCTGTTCATAGCAACCGGTCCTGCAGGTCAGCTGTTCTTCGTCATAGATATTATAGGTTTCCGCCTTTGCCATCCACATATCTGCCAGCGCTTCACTGATGGGATGTGTAACGGGGCGGGTTTCCATCCAGGCATCAATACCCGTTTGCTGCGCCATTGTAGTAAATGGCAGCAACAACACTGTTATACAGATCAGTATCCCGGATAACCTGTCAGAATATTTTATATGTATGGCCTCTTCTTCTCCCATAGTGCAGTTTTTCCATCTCCCGGTTGAATTATGTTATTAATGCTACAACTTACGCATTACACTTTTCCAGCGGCTTTTGTTCATGTTTCCTTATTGCTACAAGTTTTTCATTATTGGGATAACTGGTTAGCATAGTATCTGAAAATAGAATGGCTTGGGCTACGGAGCGACTATCTCCACGAAAATTACAATATTTTTCATGATCAGGCAATGGTATCGGAAAGAGGTTGTTGTTTAAATGTGACAGTGACAACTACTCCGCCGGCATTCTTAATAGTCAGTACTCCTTCCAGCTGCTCTGTCAGTGTATCCATCAACCTGGCGCCCATAGAGCCCCTGGTAAGGATATCAAAGCCCTCCGGGAAGCCCTGCCCATTATCTGCAACAGTGAGTGCTAAAAGATTACTACCGGTATATTGCAGGGATACAGTTACAGTACCATGCGCCATTGAGGGGAAGGCGTATTTGATAGCATTGGTAACGGCTTCATTCAGGATCAGTCCTACAGGGACGGCCTGCGATACGTCCATCTGCACATCTGCTATCTGCAGGTCAAAATAGATCCGTTGTATGTCTGAAAAATTGTCTTTCAGATAACTTATCAGTTCCCGTATGTACTGCTGCATATCTATCAGCGCCATGTTCTCTGACTGGTATAGTTTCTGGTGGATCAGGGAAATGGCCTGCATGCGGTGCCTGCTTTCCCGGATGGCATCCAGGGCATCTTCATCATGCAGGTATGCTGCCTGTGTATTGAGTAAACTCATAACTATCTGCAGGTTATTCTTTACCCGATGATGTATCTCCTTCACCAGCCATTCCTTTTCATCCAGTAATTTATTCTGCATGGCGATCAGCTCCTGCAGGGAAAGGTTTTGCTGGGCAATTTCCTGCTGCTGTTCCTGTAATTGCTGATTACTGCGTTGCTTCAGCTGATAGCGGTTGAAGCCCAGTACCAGCAGTAATAATAACATTCCCGCGCCAGCAATGATCACGTTGCGGATGAGCCGTGTCTGTTTCAGATCAGCTTCTCTTAATAAGCCCTGGCGGGTAAGTAATTCAATGTTCTGTTGTTTTAACCTGATATCCTGGTCTTTCTTCTCTGTTTCATACTGGATCTGCAGCTGCGCTATCTGCCCGCTTTTTGCCACATTGAACAGTGAGTCTGTAGTAGCTTTGTAAAGCTGGTAATGCTGAATAGCCTGGGGATACTTTCCCAATGCAGAATCAGCTTTAAACCAGTAAAGATAACTCTGGGACAGAGGTTTCAGCATTCCCAGTTTAGTGCTGGCTTCCATTTGCAGCCGGCAGTACATGGCTGCGCGGCCGTATTTCCGGGTAGCGAGAAAATACTTTATTAAGGCATTACAGGCCAATACCAGATTGAAATGCGGCTCCTTTACCTCCGACACTAATGTTTCCAGCTCATGAACATATACTCCGGCATTGGCATACTGTTTCATATCTGTATAAGCTATTAACTTAAGTACCTTTATCCGGAACATCACATCGGGCGCCACAGGTTTGTACCTTTGAGAAACATCATCCAGCAATACCAGCGCTTCTGCAGGGTTCCTCTGTTTGATATAAATACCCGCCATATTGGCGAATACTGTAAGAATAGCTGCTGTATCGTGCAGGTGTTGGGCAACCAGCAGGGATTTGCGTGCGTATATCAGCCCCTGTTCCGTATTTCCCATATCTGAAAAAGTAACGCTCACCCTATTATAGATCGTACATAGCTGTGTAGAAGTGTCTTTCAGTGTTTCTGCGGTCCTGACAGCCAGCAGGCCATAGCTCAGGCCTTGTTTGTAATCTCCCATGGCTGTGGCGACTATCCCCAAAAGATCGTAAATAGCTTGTAGTTCTTTATAATTGTTTTCCTTATATAATTTGAGAGCCTGCTGTAATGCCGGAAGCGCTTCCCTGTATTTGCCCCCGAAGTGATAGCAATCGCCCATTATCATCAGCGTATTAGCTTCATTTATTTTCTGTCCTGTTTTCCGGTAGAGGGGAATGGCTTGTTCATATAATTGTATTTTATGTTCTAACCGGGCATCTTCATAAATACTGTAGTAATTAGCTTCTTCTACCAGGGCATCTGCCAGTTCTCCCTTCATATTTTCTTCAGTGAAAACCTCCCGGGCTTTTTCAGCAGCGGCTTTTCCTTTTTCAAGGCTTCCTTTTTCCCTGTAAGCTTTGGAGTACAGGTAGTAACATTTGCCTGTTCTTCCGTTGTCATGCAGGGAAGCGCTTAACCGGGCTGCTTCAGAGAGGAGGGTTAGTGAGCTGTCTAGAGTGGCTGGTTCCTCTCCGGGTTTGTTGATAAGGGCTGCTGCATGGTAGAGGAGCTGGTCTATTCTGCCGGTGTTTGTATCTTTTCTTTGCCCCTGGGTATGGGGAGTAAAGAGAGAGGTACAAAATAACAGCAGCAGTAGCCTGCACATAAGGGTACATGTTTAGGTAATTGTATGCAATAATCCGGTATTGTTTTTAATATTAATGGGAATTCGATGATATGTACAAGAAATTATATGATTTGGCAACAATTGTAAACTTCAAACAGGATTATCTGACAGAAGTGTAAACCTATATCAGGATTATACCGTGATGCGGAAGTGCTACCGCAATACATACACTAAACATGCTTATGACATGCTTATGACATGCTTGAAACATACTTGAAAGGTGGAGTTGAAGTAAGGTATAGATACCGCATAGATACTCCTACTCAAAGGCTACTATAAAGTATGGGTAGTGTATGGGCTGCGGTAGCACTTTAGCGCCACGTCGCTTTCTACTGGAAAGTGTCATTTTTTTATATCTGCGGACCTTAGGAATCCTGTTCATGCAGATATAAAAGCAGGAACCGGAGCAGCTCCCTGCTTTTCAGCATGCCGGCATAAGTTCCCTTCACCACATATTTCTCATCCAGCACCACCCAGGCAGGATAAGCAGGCTTATTACCAACCAGTTTTAATGCCAGCAGATGAATGCCATTGGCAGAACCATTGGAATAGAAAGTATAAGTAGTATCATTAAACTGTACCGGTGTATGCTGTTCAGCATCCAGTACCAGGAAATAGCAATCATTGCGAAGCACCTGCTGAACATCTGCTGAAGCGGAGATCTGCCTGTCCTGCAGCCGGCAGTAGGGGCACCAGCTGGTAACGATCTTTATTACCACAGGTTTTGGATGAACAGCCATACTATCTGCCAGCTGCTCAAAAGAAAGAGGCTCCTGCTGCGCATGCACAACGGCAGTCAACAACAGGAGCCATATGGTATTCATTAACACACGCATTGTTACCTGAACAAATTATACCTTACTCCCAGGAAACCACGGATGCCCTGTAGCGGAGCGTAATTATATTCTGTATCGAATGTATAACCATTAGGATTATTCACAGGATCATTCACATGCTTGTCAAACGGATCGAATGGACGCATCAAAGCATACTTTGGCACATAGTTCAACAGGTTCTTTACACCGCCATACACCTCCCAGCCTTTGGGGAATTTCTTTGTAAGCTGGATATTGGCAAGCATGAACCAGGGAGAATAATCTGGCCGGTAATCATTGTGCTGCACAGGCAGCCGCATAGGACCGTTCCAGTTGCCCGTCAGATCGGCAGAAAAGCCGGCAGGCAGGCTATAGCCTATCACAAAAGTACCTGACCAGGCGGGTGCATTCAGCTGGATAGATTTCTGTGACACGCCCACAGCGTTATCTTCCACCTGGTAAACATCCATATAAGATATACCTGTCATTATTTTAAGAGGAAAAGAAAACGCGAAGTCCGTATTGAGCGAGATACCACGGGAAACGGCATGTCCGCGCAGGTTATCATAAATGATCTTGTTGGGATCTGTATCAAAATCGCCCGTGATCTTATTGGTGAAATAAGAATAGAAGCCTGTTGCATCTATATTGATGAAGGCGTTATCCATCGTTATTTTCCACACATAATTAAGATTAGCGTTGTAAGACTTCTCCGGCTTCAGCGCTTCCGCCACAACAACTTCTCTTGAACCGGTCAAAGCGGCATGTTCTTCTGTGAACAGGTTCACTACGCGGAAACCTGTACCAAAGCTGGCACGCACAGTATGATCTGTATTAGGCGTCCATTTGTAAGCTATCCTGGGAGAATGGATATTGCCATGGTGTTTGTCATAGTCATAACGATATCCCAGTAACAGCTTATGTTTTGGAGCAAACACCCATTCATCCTGCACAAATATTCCGGGCAGCGGTGTCTTCATTGGTTCATTTACCTTACCATCTGCCCCTAAAGTACCGGGCGTATTATCATCATAATAGGTATACCGGAATGAAGCGCCAGCCAGCAGGCTGTGTTTTTCACCCAGTTGTTTGTCCCAGTAAGCCTGGGCAAAGGTCACATTCTGATCTGCCATGAAAGGGGTATGACCATAGTAAGAATTCTGGTTATGGCGATTGTAGGAGAATTGCAGCATGATCTTTTCTTTGACCGGCAACTGGTACATGCCTATCAGTTCCAGTCTTTTTGTATAGATGCTTTCTCCGTAGATGCTGTCAGAACCTCTCCATTGCCTGCTCCATTTCATATCGCCACCCCAGCGGTCCTCATATACATAACGCGCTGCCAGGCTGGCTACCCTGTTATCTCTTCGCTGAAATCCCCATTTATTGAATACAGAGATCCTCTGTTGCAGAGTAACATCCGTGAAGCCGTCATGATTCTTATCTAACGGATGCTGGTAGTTGAAGTAATTTACGCCAACAATGGATTGTGCGGAGCCTGCCTTTAACTTTACAGCGGCATCAACATTATATTCCTGCCAGGAAGTCCCGAATGCGTCCAGGCTCACTACCGGAGCTGTAGCAGGATTCTTCGTGATCACGTTGATAAGGCCTCCCATGGCTTCTGAACCATATAATGAAGAACCGGGGCCTTTTACTACTTCTATACGTTCTACCATACTAATAGGTATTCCGTTCAGCCCGTATACTGTAGATAGTGAGCTGACGATAGGCATACCATCTATCAGGACCATAGTATAAGGCCCTTCCATACCATTAATATGAATATCTCCTGTATTACACACGTTACAGTTCAACTGTGGCCGTACGCCGTTCACCATACCGATAGATTCAAACAGGGAAGGTGATGGGTTCTTCTGAAAATATTTAGGGGTATATACTTCTACCGGTATGGGGCTTTCTGCCCGGCTGACAGGTCTCAGCGTACCAGTCACCACCACATCGTTCAGTTTGGTAACGTCCTGCTGTAAAGTGATATTCACGGTTACGGGCGTATTGCCGGTTATGGTGACACGGCGGGTGTAAGGTCTGAATCCTGTAGCGGATGACTTTAATGTATAGCTTCCCGGCTTGACATTTTCCAGTTTGAAATAACCGGCAGAGTCTGTGGCTATGCCTTTACCGTTCTCTGCCAGGAAGATGCTGGCTAAGGATATGGGTTGACCGTCTGCCATGACCCGGCCGCGTATGGTTTGGGAAAAGGCAGGACTGGATATCAGTAAGAATACGACCGGTCCTGCGATTGAGAATTTTAGATATTTGAAAGTAGAATTAAGATACATTACAGAATATTATTTAGTCTTGTCTAAATTATTATTTTAGACAAATCTAATTTATTTATTTAGATTTTTATATAGTCAGAGTTGGGTTTTTAGAATTTAGGGAAGAGCGAGTGGCAACATGAGCACAAAAAATGAGTTTCGCCTTCGGCAAAACTCATTTTTCGTGCAGTTTTTTTTTTGCGCTGCGTGCGGCTATTAAAGAATGGAACTAAATAAAAACGCCCGGAGCAAAAGCTCCGGGCTTCGTTTCTAGCATCATTATTTATCTGATCTTAGATGGGTCAAATCTCTTTACGGGATTATGACCACAAAGCTAACCGGCGGTGGGTTGCTGCTCAATGATGGAGGTCAGGGAAAAGAATGACACTGGGAAGAATTATTTAAATAATATATCAAGTAACTGAAAACCAGTATTTTTCCAATGACAAATGATAAAACATAACCGGAAATGCGGAATATGTCTGGGAATGGTTAAATTCGCATGTAGCCATATATTGTAACCCGGTTTTAAATGTTTGCACCCTGGGTTGTGATTGGAATTCAGTTATTTAGTTAACAAACCCTGAAAAGTACCATATTAATTAAAAACCTGTAGACTATGTCTTTCAAATCAGTAATGCGTTTAGACGGCGAAGAAATGAATGTGATCAACTGCCACTATTCATTCACCCAAAGTATAGATCATAACGGCAAGCCGGCCGCTCGCCCCAAAGGAGGTCTTGTAACTGTTACACTGGAATCTGACGGTAATACAGAGTTGTTTGACTGGATGATCTCAAATACCAAGCTCAAAAGCGGCAGTATTATATTTTACAGGCGTGACGCACTTTCAAAAATGAAAGAGCTGCGGTTTAAGGATGCCTACTGTATTGAGTATCACGAAAGCTTTGCAGCTAAGGGAGAAACACCCATGGAAGTTCAACTCACTCTTTCCGCCCGTGAGCTGGAGCTGGGCAGCAGCAAGTTTGAGAACCCCTGGCCCGCCGGTTCATGACCTGAAGGAGCTTTTCACCCTTATTTTATTTAACTATATGTCTGCATGCCAAAGTACCAGTACACCAAGATATTTGAGGTGGACGCAAGAGGGGGACTATCAAAGGAAACCATCAGTAAAATACCCCGGCTTGCTACAGAGGGACATACCCCCACACGTTCCGGCAGATTTACCATTCTGACCATAGAGAAACATGTGAGTGGCGGAAGATGGCTCTTTTCCACGATCCCATGGGGCACTCCCATGAGAATAGACCCTGATGCAGTTTACATCAAGCTTAATAATAAATGGAGAAAACTCAGCTCCATGGACCCACGCTGGCTGGCCAGCTATAAGTCTGCGCCCAAACCTGAGCTGGAATTAAGAAAGATGATCCTGGACTACTATAAGCCCATGGGCGCTTACTTCGGCAATTCCACTCCTGATTCCTGGGTGTTCAATGACTTCGGACATGTGTCTGTAAAGTATTTCCGTGATACCAACAGGAATGGCATATTTGACAAAGGCAAAGAAGAAATTATAAGCGACTTTATACATACCACTCCACCGGATGAAGCGCAGACCGCTTACAATAACCGTAATAAGCAGCCTGACAATATCGCCCTCAGTTATTCACATGGCTGTATCCATGTGAAACCTAATGATATTGATAAACTGATCTCCAATGGTTATGCCCGCAAAGGCATTATCATAGAGATACATCCTTATTCAGCCACCCTTAACGCTCCCGTTTCTTTTCTGAGCAACGATGGCAGCCAGCCACATGAACTGCATTTCTTTCCCATGAAAAGTACAGATATGAACCGTGTGGATGGCCAGGGGAAACTGATCGTTTATAAAGTCTCAAAACTGAATTAATATGATGCGCCCGCTTATATATATAGCTATTTTCTTTTCTCCGCTGATAGTTGCCTGTGGCAGCAGCCCGTCTACACATAAAACGGCAGACAGCAGCATCGGTACAACGCAGGATACGCGGCTGTCAGAAAAGATCATGGCCATAGCAGAGGCCCTTCCACTTATTCATGACAGCGCGGCAACGTTCCTGCCATCCCTCTTTTCACCAGCAGACAGTCTACATGTTTCTATAGACGGGAATTATACACATTTTGCCGGAAAGACCTTTGCCCTGGTGATAGAGAACAACCCGCAGGACAGTGTAAGAGATGTAATGATATGGCCCACGCCGGGCGGTTTCCTGCCGGTGTCATTACAGGAGCTTGGCACTAAAATGGACAGCGCCTGGAAACAGCAGCCTAATGGTCCTATAGCAGTAAAGGAACCGCCGCCGGCAGTAACAGCATATTATACGGACCATCATCACAGGAAAAAGAAATTCGTTGTACTGGGCCCATCCGGTCTGGAAACAGCAGAAGAACCGGGAATCACGGAAATTAATATCAGCGCTGACCTGCAACAATAACCCATCCTTTTAAAAATTCTTGACCATGGCTTTACATACAAAAACTTCGTTCTCCATAGCCGGCAAACAGTTTGAAGCCTTCAGCTCTATGACCCTGCTGCAAAGCAGCAACAACCACCACGAGTTTGAAATACTGACCAGCTATGACTGGTTCCAGCAAATGGGCGCTAACCTCTTCACCGCTTCCAGGCAATTTCTGGGTGAAGAGATCAATATAAATGTAGAACCTGTGGAAGCGGCTGCGGGCCAGCAGAAACTTATATTCAAAGGCATTGTCACTTCCGTATCTACCGGCAAGGAAAGCGACGGCACACATGGTTTCTGTGTGATAAAAGGGTACAGTCCCACAATCCTGCTGGATAATGACCCGCATGTACAAAGCTTCGAAAGCCAGTCCCTGCAGGACATTGTGGGCATTGCACTGAAAGGCGCCCCGCCCAATGTGCTGAAATCGTCCGTTAATCCTGACACGAAAGATGTGCAGAAATATATTGTTCAGTACCGTGAAAATAACTGGCAGTTTGTACGCCGGCTGGCCGCCCGTTACGGGGAATGGTGCTTTTACAACGGACAACAGCTGGTATTTGGCAAAAGCACGGGCGATAAAACTACACTCACTCACCAGATAGATCTTACCGAATTTGATATAGAGCTGTCAGTACAACCAGGTAACGTTCGCTTTAACGGGTACGACTACAGGCAGGACAGTGTGGTGGAAAGTGATACGAAGAGCCAGTCGCCCGGGAAACTGAATGCCCATTCCACTCACGCGCTGCAGATCAGTGAGAAGCTGTATGGCAAGGAGTCATTGTATAAGATGAACTATGCTTTCAACAGCAGCGCCAAAACACAGATAGATAAGCTTGCCAGGCTCAGGAAGAAAGATGCCATTGCGCAGATGGTAACCCTGAAAGGCAGCAGTATCAACACTTCTCTGAAGATAGGCGACATTGTGAATGTAAAAGAGGCTGTATTCTCCCAGGAGCAGCATGGTGAGTTCTTCATCACCAACATCCGTCATTACTGTGAAGGCAATGGCAACTACTACAATATGTTTGAAGCTATTCCGGCAGATGCAGCGGCTCCGGAGATACGACTGGACAGCTTCCCGCACTGTGAGCCACAATCCGCCACTGTTGTAGAGAATAATGATCCTAAGGGGCTGGGCCGTATCCGGGTGAGGTTCCGCTGGCAGCAGCAGGGCATTTCACCGTGGATACGTGTAGTATCGGCCTCCGGTGGAGGCGATAAAGGCTTCTTCATGATACCTGAAGTAGGTGAGGAAGTGATCACAGACTTTGAAGGCGGCAACGCAGAGCTGCCATTTGTAATAGGCACCACTTATAACGGGAAGGCCAAAACCAGTTATGGTAATGCCGGCAATGATGTGAAAGCCCTGAAAACGCGCAGTGGCAACACTATCCTGCTTAATGACGCCGCCGGCAGCATTACTGTAACAGATAAGAACGGCAGCACCATGGCGATGGACGGAGCCGGCAATATTACTGTACAGTCGCAAACGCTGATCACCGTTAAAACGGACGATAAGATCATACTGGAAGCGCCTAACTCTATAGAGATGCATTCCAAAAAGATCAACATCAACGGTAAGGAAACTGTGCTGGTAGGCGAAGGCGCTACATTGATCACAGTAGATAATACTGCTACCAAGATCACTTCTAATGCCAAGTTCGTAGATACTGTAGCTACGCAGAAGCTCTATATGAAAGGTGATGCCAATGTAAACGTAGTAACAGCAGCATACCAGAGCGATGCCCCCAGCACCAATATTAACGGGGAATCTGTACTGATAGACGGCAAAAAGATCACTAACGTGAACGGTGGTATGCTGAACCTGAACTGCTGATCTCTCAAAAGAACATTATGAGCTTTATTGAACATAATCCTATCTCCCATCGTATAGACCTGATGCGTGCACGCTGGCACCAATATGTGCAGCCTGACGTACAGATAATACGCTGGCTGGTGGAACCCGATGAAGTGCAGATGGTAGAAGGATTTTTCCGGCTGGAATCATCGCCTCATGGCCAGCTGCCGGAGCTGTTCCTGAAACTGGCCACTCCCTTCTATGAAGAACAGGCATATGAGAATGCTATGCTGGAAGAGTGGCTGCACCGCTGGGAAACACCCGAAGGCCAGCAGGAGCTGCAAGCCACCGGCATCACTGTACAATATAATGCAGCACAATACCGGCAAGCCCTGAATGCCGGACACGATGCCGGAAAAATATTATGGAAGGCACTGGAAGACTTTGCTACCAATATATCCGGATTTGATGGCAAGCTGGTACTTTTTATCTGGCCGGAGGAATGCGCCTTCCCAAAAAAATGGGCCTCGTGGCTGCAGCAGTTCCTGGAGCCGGGCATACCACCGCACCTGCGTGTCATGTTGTTTGATGTAAAGAAACAGGAATACCTGCAGCGCTGTGCCGCACTGAAGCATGCAACTACTATACCTGCCAACCTGAACATGCGGGAAGCAATAAGACAAATAGCCACCAGCGGCAATCCTCACAATCCCACGGTACAGTTTAACCAATGTATGTTCAACCTGGGAGACGCTCTTTCCCGCCGGAAGTTACGGGAAGTGCATGAATGGGGACAAAAGGCCGTGGCTGCAGGTAATAAAAGCGGGCAGATAAGTCTTGAGGCCACCGGTGTAATAGGTTATGGCAGCGCCTTATTTCAGCTGAAAGAATATCCTGATGCTATCAGGCAGCTGGAGAGGGCAGTACAGCTTACCTCCCAACCTGCACAGACCGGAGATATGAGCGCCGGCGGCGTGCTGGTACAGGCGCATGCTTTCAGAGGCGCCGTCTATTACCGCACCCGCTCCTGGAAAGATGCAGAAATTGCCTACCGGCAAATGGGTGAAGCCGCCACACAGCTGCAGATGCCTGTTATGGCAATGGAAGGCTGGCGGCAGGCTGCACATGCCTGTGAAAAACATGGTAACCGCAAACAGGCATTTGAATACTTCCAGCATGCATATAAAGCCGGCCTGGGATTAGATCCTGAAACCCGTAAAGTAACGGCCTTTCCACTGGTGGCAGCAGCCCTTCACCTGCAGGCTAAAGCACTGAAAGAAACCGCCTTGCAGCAGGATATAGAAACACAATTACAACAGATACTGGGCCCCCACTGGGAACAGCAGATCAGGAACTATAAGGCCAGCGTGCCCAAAGGGAACAGGCCCATGCCTGAAATGCTGGCCAACCACTGATCAACACTCCGCCTATTGACCCATACCCTGAAAGCCAAAAACATTTGACTATGCAACTGGCATCAAAACACCTGGATGTGATATTAGGCGTTGACTTCCACTTTGTTAACGCCCCTACTCCTTTTGTACTCTTACCCCATCCCTTCATAGGGATGGTGCTGGATATATTTGATTATTTACCTTTTATAGGATCTACTGTTCAGATCAACGGTAAAAAGCGCTCCAACTCCGGTACTGCCGGTACACTGATCACTTATTTCCATATTCCTTTCGGCCTGGGATTTACACTGGCTCCGCTTATTGCACATGACGCAGTGATGTTCTTTGGTCATAAGAATACCTCCGCAGAAGGCGCACTGATGAGCGGCTCTCTCTTCCCGCTGATGAGCTGTCAGTGTATAGGCCTTCCGCTATCCCTCAGCATTAACAAGATAAAGCCCAAGAAATTCAAGCTGGTGCCCGGACGTTATTTACCCCTGTCCATGTCATTGCCTATTCCCTGGGGAAAGCCGGTGAATGTAGGTTCTCCGCTGGTGCCGGATTTCGGGGCAGCTATTATGCGGTTATTAGCAGGTGCTTTGTTTGGCTTCCTGGTGAAAGCAGGTGTGAGAAGAGTGGCGAACAGGCTAAGTAAGCTCATGGCTAAGGGAGGCCCCAAAGCGGCCAAAGCAGGTAACAAGCTGAAAAGCGCAGTATGCCGCACCATTGGCGATCCTGTAGATCCCTCCAGCGGACGGATGATGGTGACCGCGGAAGATTTTTCCCTGCCCGGCCCTATACCTCTTGCATGGAAACGTTTTTACGATACCACCTCTGAATATGAAGGCCCACTGGGTTACGGCTGGCATGGCCAATATGACTGGGAGCTGGAACTTCTTCCGGAAGAAGGGCTGATACTGCTGCGCATGGAGGAAGGACGTTATATGGCAGTGCCTGTACCTCCGCCCGGTCAGTCGTATTTTGACAGGGAAGAGCGTATTACTGTGTTCCAGGATGAAAAAGGATTTGGTGCAGCCGTGCATGATAAACACCTGACCTACCGTTTTGCTGGTGCACGGCAGCAGAAGCTGGTGAAAATAGAGAACAGGTCAGGACATTATATCCTCTTCAATTATAAACAGGGCTTGCTTAGCAGCATAAAAGACAGTGCCGGCCGCTTGCTACAGGTCACCAACGATAATTCAGGCCGTATTGAAAGCATTGCACTGGCAGGAGGTGATGAATACATCCTGCTTACCAGTTACACATATAACAAAGAGAACGATCTTGCCGCCACCACCGGCGCTATGGGAAAATCTACCGTGATGGAATATCACCGGCACCGGATGACAGCCAAAACCGACCGTAATGGCGTTACCTTCTACTGGGAATATGACCAGCAAGGCAGATGTGTACATACCTGGGGACCGGAAGGAAAGCTGGAGAACAAGCTGGAATACCTGCCGGACGAGACGATCGTTACAAACTCCCTGGGGCATATTACCCGGTACGGCTTTAATGGGGCTGGTATGGTTGTAACTGAGACTAACGCGCTGGGGTATACTAAGTCCTATACATATAATGAGTATAATGAGTTGCTGACAGATACAGACGAACTGGGGCGCACTGTCTCTTTTGCATATGATGAATGGGGTAACGAAATTGCCGTTACCCAACCTGGAGGCGGCACATTGAATACACAGTACGAAAACTTCCTGCCTGTATTCGTAAAGGATGAAGCAGGCAAAGGCGTTGTAATATCGAAATACAATGAACAGGGCCAGCTGGTGATGCGTATAGGGCCTACCCAGGATGTAGAACAATACTCTTACGAGAACGGCCTGCTGAAAACTATTATCGAACCGGATGGCCAGGAGACTACATTGCATTTTGACGCACAGTGTAATCTTGTAAAGGCAGAACACCCCGGTAAGCTTGTATCTGAATGGGAATATGACGCCATGGGCCGATGTGTATGGCAGAAAGACCAGGAAGGCAATGAACAATGGTTCCGTTATGACCTTGAAGGCCGCGTTGTAACGCACGAACTGGCAGATGGTAACCAGTTGCTCATGCAGTACGATGCCTATGATAAGGTGATCTACGCACGCGATAAACAGCACGAAGTATCTTTTGAATATACAGTGCTTGGCAGCCTTCGCACGCGTATCCAGAATGGTACAAAAACAGAATACCGTTATGATAATGAGGAACAGCTCCGGGCCGTACGTAATGAAGCCGGAGATTTCTATACATTCCTCTATGACCCTACCGGTATGCTCATGGAAGAGAAGAGCTTTGACGGCCTTACCCGCCGCTACCAGCGGGACGCTGCAGGTCAGATCACCACTGTAATACGCCCCGGCGGTAAACAGACCCATTATGAATACGATGCCAATGGCAACATGATACGCATCGAATATCATGATGGTACTGAAGAGCTGTTTACATATGATAACAACGGGCAGATGACAGAAGCCGTTAACGAGAACGGTATTATTCAACTGGAAAGAGACCCGGCGGGAAATGTGATCAGTGAAATACAGAACGGCATACAGGTACTTACCCGTTATGATAATACCAGCAGGCGCACCAGCGTGACAAGCAGTCTGGGAGCAGAGCTCAGTTTCTCATACAACCATCTGGGTTATCTTGAAAATGTGATGGCTTCCATGGGGCACCAGCAATGGTCTGCCAACATTAAACGAAGCGTTTCAGGACTGGAACTGGAACGCATGCTTCCCGGAAAAGTATGGCAGACCTGGCAGTATGATACCCTTACCCGGCCTGTTACCCAGGAGGTATTCAGCAATAATGAGCTGAAGCGCAGCAAATCATACCGGTGGAAATCTGACGATAAGCTCTCAGAGATCTTCAACAATCTGAATAATAAGAATACGCGCTTTTACTATAATGAAGATGGTTTCCTGACAGGGTCCAGTGACGAGGATGGCAACCGCCTGTACCGCGTACCTGATGAAACCGGCAATATCTATGAAGAACCGGTAAAACGGGACCGCCGCTATAACAAAGCGGGGCAATTACAGGAGAAAGGCACCGCCAGTTACCAGTATAACGAAGAAGGCGCCCTGATAAGGAAAGTCACCAGCCAGGGAAAGACCTGGCGGTATGAATGGTATGAAAGCGGGCTGCTGAAGAAGGTGATACGGCCGGACAGAAAAGAAGTGACCTTCACTTATGACGCCCTGGGAAGACGTATCAGCAGGACGTTTGAGGAAATCACTACCCGCTGGGTATGGAATGGTAACAACCTGCTGCATGAATGGCAGGAAGCGGCGGTATCGCACGTCAGCACCAGCGGTCAGCTGGAACATCCCAAGCCGGAAAATCCCATCACCTGGCTTTTTGAAGAGTACACCCAGATACCTATGGCAAAGATCACTGCCGATGATACTTTTTCTATTGTCTGTGATCAGTCGGGCGTACCTGTAGAGATGTATAACTCCTCCGGGAAAAGGGTATGGGAAGCTATCATGGATATCTACGGCAGGATACGGGTCATTACCGGCAGCCGCACTGACTGTCCTTTCCGTTTTGAAGGGCAATATGAAGATGCAGATACCGGTCTTTACTATAACAGGTTCCGTTATTATGCACCCGAGGAAGGTATCTATATCAGCGCCGATCCCCTCGGTATTTTTGGGAACAACCCCAATCTTTACGGATATGTGGCTGCTCCCTTTATGGAAGCAGACCTGTATGGGTTGATGCCTAACAACACTCCCCTGGGTGATGCGGCAGAGAAACGATTCATTGAGATGCTGGAGAAACGAGGCTTCAATGTTTACTCAGCCATTCAGAACAATTCAAAGAACGGGATAGATATTATTGCACAAGGCCCGCTTGGAAAAAAGGTTTATGTCTTTGAAGTTAAAGCAAATAGCTCAAGGTTAAGTAAATTGCAGAAAGCAGATGATTATGTAAAGGACATCCTTAACGAAATCAGGACCAATGGTACTCTCAGACGCCAGCGAGTACCGCCGTCTATGGTGCGTAGAGCAAACGAAATTCTGAGGCAGATAGCTCAACACGGCGTTGAGGGCCACCAGGTGCGTTATGAAGTAACCAAACTAAGCTCCGGCAAGTATAAAGTGAAATTTAAAGAGATGCTCAAATGGTGTCAAAACGTTTAACAGTCTAATAAACAATATGAATTATAACACATTTCTCAAAAAGGAAACGGATAAGCTAAGGAAAGATCCCCTCCCTGAAGATGATATCCAGGAGTACAAGGCCATGGTTGTAGACGAGATCAATTCAAAGCTGGACAATAATGAGAGACAAGGCCTGGCCGAAAGCCTGGGGTTAGCCATCGGTATTCACCTGGACAATAATGCCAAGAATAAGATCCTGAATGGGGACAGCTCTGCCTGGGTACTGATTGAACAACAGACCTACTGGATGGCACACATTATCGAAAAGGTACCGGGGTCTATTCACATGGATTCAAGGAATTATGGTGGCATATTAGGTATGAGCATGCTCTGGGGATATGATGATCTTGCTGCGCTCATTGCTGCCGATGCTGAAAGAGAGTTTCAGAAGAACAGGGCAAAATTCGAAAGGTCTCAGGCTATTCATGTATTTATGGCAAGCCTCTATCGCAAATACAAAGACGGGACAATCCCCGAATACTTTAACATTCTTCCTCCTGACCATATCTACCAACGGTTGATAGCTTCCTGGCAGGACGAAGCTGCATATGCGAAACTAATGCCGGAGGTATGTGATTATCATCTGTACAGCGCTTATGACGATGGTAAAAATAAGATGCTGGAGATACTGACCTTCGATCTCATTCCTTTTGACATCCGCACTATTGAGCTGGTGAGGAAAAAAGAAGGGCTTCCTACTCCGGCCATTGATCATCCGTTATTAAAAACACCGCTGGCAGATATTCCTGCTCAAAGACCGGGATATGATCCGGCTTCTGATGAGATACTGCAGCTGGTTCTGAAGAACGAAAAATAAGCGTAGTGAAAAGAAACTGTACAAAAAATGCTTTTGCCTTCGGCAAAAGCATTTTTTGTTGTGAAGGGCCTGCGGCCGACCCGAAACCCAATTTGATGTATTCTGCCATTCACCGCAGAAATCCCCCGGTTCACCTCAAAACGCCGATGAACGGTTAAACCCCTGGTATCCTGCACTGTCATACTCCCGACCAAACTCACTGTGACATGGAAAGAAAACACTTCCTGAAAAACTCTCTGGCAGCTCTCGGGCTTGCAGCAATTGCTCCTCTGGCTAATTCCTGCGGAAAAGACTCAGACGCCACACCCACGACCACAACTGGTACAGATACTACAGGCACCAGTACCGGCACCACCTCAGGCGATTGTACAGTAACAGATACTGAAACAGAAGGGCCCTATCCAACGAAATCTCCTTCTTCCTATGTAAGAAGCGATATTACCGACGGACAAACCGGGGTTGCCCTCACCGTAAAGATCACTATCAGAAATGTAAACAATAGCTGTGCTATACTTGCCGGTGCATTGGTAGATATCTGGCATTGTAATGTGACCGGCTACTATTCAGAATATACGGTGAACCCAGGCGGAGGTTACTCCAGTATTAACTACACCTCTGCCCACTTTCTCAGGGGCCGGCAAGTCACTGACTCTAACGGGCTGGTTACTTTCACCAGTATCTTCCCCGGATGGTATGCTTCCAGGGCGCCGCATATTCATGCGCATATTTACAACTCAAGCGGAACTTCCCTGCTGGTTACGCAGATAGCTTTCCCTACCGATGTATGTAATACTGTCTATACTACTGCAACAGACTACATTGCACACGGTACCCAGGATACATCCAACAGTGCTGATTCCGTTTTCAAAGACTCCCTGGATAATGAGCTGGCTACTGTTACCGGTAGCGTATCAGGGGGATATACGCTGACACATACTATTTATGTGAAAGCTTAAACCTGCAATTGTTTACTCTGACTCAAAAATTGCTTCGCCTCCGGCAAAAGCAATTTTTGAGGGAGGGGTTCCGGCCTGAGATTGAGGGATTTGCTTTAGAATTAAGTTGCGATTGGAGTGAGAATAACTGGTTTCAGACATGTAGCTAATAAGAAAAAAATAACCGATGAAAAAAGGTATTATACGCCTGCTGTACAGAAAAGTCATTGACATCAATTCAAAGAAACCATGGGATAAACTGGTATTCGAAGCCACCTGGCAGGAGCTACTCATGCAGGCACAGTATTACAACCAGGAAAAGAAATACAACACCTTTGCTGAACTACTGGCTAATGTACCTAATGCAGAAAAACTGCATTTCCTGGTTACACCTTCCATTATCGGGTACTTACAACAACTTGGCGGGAAAGTACCGGATATCCTGAATAATACGGGTAAACATACTCTTCCCTTTGCCGGATACAGGTTTGAGATCATCAACTCTGACCTGAGAGATAAAAATAAACACCAGGTAGCTGTGAACTTCATTTCAGCACCACTTACCTGGTATGATACCATCAATAACATGCTGCTGGTATCTGTTAACAATGAACAGGAAAACGGGGAAACGCTGACAGAACTATTCTCTATGCAGCCTTACCTCAGCATCTATTCACTCAAAGAAACTGTCTGATATGCTACCTCAATCAAAGGGAAAGATGTTCCTTGCAGATGAACGCGGATTGAATGAAATGGCATGGTTCCGCACTTATAACACGTTCAATTTTGGCAGATATTACAATGAACATAAAACGCCTTTCGGCTCATTATACGTCCTGAATGAAGATATACTGGCTGGCGGTAAAGGGTTTAATATGCTGGTGGAAGAGCCGACAGATATTATTCTCCTGCCTGTAGTAGGGGCTATCAGCTTCAAAAATACAGAAGGACATAACGGCATCATAGAAGCAGGACAGGTACAGCTGCTGCACATGCAGAAAGGGACACAACTGGAAATAAGGAACCCTTATGAAAGCGACCTGGTTAAGTTCCTGCAGCTCTGGATCAAAATGCCTGCTATAGAAGAAACAACGCCTGTATCTGCGTCTTTTACCCTGGATAATCACCTCAGGGAGATATTTAACAGGGAGGGTTGTCACAGAGGAGCTATTGTAAAACTGGCGAGTAAGGAAGAAGCGGTATATAAACTTAGCAACCCGGAAAATGGCGTGTTTGTTTTTGCAATAGAAGGAGATATGGAAGCTCAGTACAGGTTGCTTTATGCGGGGGATGGGCTGGCGCTTTGGGAAGTGGAGGAAGTAGAAATCGAGGCGCTTTCGGCGAGTGCTATTGTATTGATCGTGGAAGTGTCTTTGTGATTATAGAGCGGAGGAATTGCTCAAAAAAAGGTTTGGCCTGCGGCCAAACCTTTTTTGAGAGGGAGCTTTAACCGGCCTGCGGTTGGTTAAAGTGTTAAAATTTCAGAGCCAGGCTACCCATGAAACGTGCTGGGGCCTGTGGTGTTAACCTTACAGACCAGGCCTTCTCACTTGTCAGGTTATCTACTTTAAAGCCTATACGTATCTTCTTCTGTTCATAGAAAACAGTAGCATCAAATAGCTGGTAAGAAGGAATGATGATCTTTGTTTTGATAGTATTTGTATGATAAGATTCACTACCACCATTACCACCGAAACCAAAACCAAAGCCATTCAGGGCTCCTTTAGGGAAGCGATAGCTGATCCAGAAATTATACATATCCGGCGGACCGGATAATCCCGGGCGCAGGCCATTCGTCATCCTGTCAGAGCGGGTCAGCTTGCTATCGTTATGTGCATATCCGGCAACTATATTCAGGCCTGGCAGCGGGTTGGCAGTCAGTTCTACTTCAAGTCCGCGGCTGCGTTGTGTACCATCCTGTATGCTATACTGATCATTCTGCGGGTCTGTACGAACAATGTCCTTTACCTGGATATCATAGTAACTCACTGTTCCCACCAGTTTATGATCAAACACGTCTGCCTTCACACCGCCTTCCAGCTGGTTACCCTGCTCCGGTTTAAATGTATTACCGTTGATATCTGAACCAGTTCTGTTAAAGAAACCGTTCATATAATTACCGAACAGGGAAACATGATCTTTCAATACTTCATATACTATACCCAGTTTCGGTGACAGCGCTGTCTGTCCATATTTCCCCGTATTGACACCTGTTGCCAGGTTAGTTGTGCCACGGCTTTCTATACGGTTTACACGCAAGCTGGCCATTACAGACAGGTTACTGGTGATGTTGAACACATCAGACACGTATACTGAATAGTTGTCATCTCCATTATTCTCTGCACGTAGGGTACCACTGGACGCCAGGTTATCAATGATCTGCCTGTTTATTTTAGTGGATGCAGTTTGTGTGATGAAGCTGATGGTTGGGCCGTTGATAGTTACCCTGTCAAACGAGTTGGAGTTATTGTAATAATCCAGTCCTAACACTACCCTGTTACGGAAGCTGCCGATATTAAAATCGCCTATAAAGTTCTGCTGGATATTAGTTGCAATGAAGGATGTGTTACCTCTCATTATTGATGCTCTCAGTGAAGTATCTGAGCGACCGTTCAATGCAGAGATGTATCCGTCTATAGTAGATCTTGCCCTGGAAACGATGGTCTGAGAAGTCCATTTCTCTGAGATCTTGTAATTCAGCTGGGCGAAGATGTTCATCATTTGTGTCTGGTAGGTAAGGTCGTTAGCCCCAAACAGCCTCTTGTAGGGGAACTTCATGTCTGCAATAGACTTTGAAACGACTACACTAGTATCGATATATGGGTTGAAACGTACTACAGAGGTACCGGTAGCCTGGCCAAACTCCACATCGAACAGCAATGCCAGGCGGTCATTGATCTGGTAGGAGAAGCTTGGCGCCAGGCTCAGGCTCCTGGTAAAGCCCTGGTCCTGGAAGCTTTTCTCGAATGTAGTGGCTCCGTTCAGGCGGAATAATATGGTTTTATCTGCATTTACAGGTGTGTTCACATCCAGTGTGAGGCGGTTGAAGTTCCAGCTGCCGCCGCTGTAGGACACTTCTCCACCGAAACCATTATATGGTTTCTTGGTCACCCTGTTGTAGAGACCGCCGTAGCTGCTGGAGATATTAGCTCCGAATAAAGTGGCAGAGGGGCCTTTGATGGCTTCTATGCGTTCCAGGTTGGCCGGATCGATGAAGGAGAAAGCAGCACCGGCAACGCCATTTCTGGCATTGGGCTCTGTATCGAAACCGCGGGAACGGAAGGTTACTCTGCCCTGGTTTGCGATCATCGGCACACCTGCTCCCGGTACGTTCTTAGAGATACTTGCCAGGTCCATTGCCATTTGTTCTGTGAAAAGTTCTTTAGGAACAACATTATATACCTGTGGGTTCTCCAGGTTCTTTAATGGCAGCCTGCTTACATACATGCTTTCCTTCTTGGAGAATTTGTTGGTAGTACCGACAATCCTTACTTCCTGTAAGGCCTGGATATTTTCTTTTGTGAACCGGTAGTTCAATTCAGCAGGCTGGCCGTCGGTTACTTCTACCGTGAAGTCTTCTTTGGGAGCACCCAGCATCTGAATGCGTACGGTATATTTACCAGGATAGAGGCCCCTGATCTGGTAGTATCCGTCATTATTGGTAAGAGTGCCTTTCTGCAGCTCTACTATTGATACTGAAACGAGTTCCAGCGGTTGATTGTCAAATGAGGTGATACGCCCCCCGATGGCGCCATGGTATTCTGTTTCCTGTGATCTTTCCTTGATTTGTCCCGTTGATAGAATAGGAGAAAAAAGCAGTGCTGACAGCACAACACGCCTGAACATTCTTAACATGCAGCAAATTTTGCGCAAAGGTAGGACGGATGAGGCCGGGCATGTTTATGGATTCGGGAAATTCTGGGGGAGTTTATTTATGGATTTGGGAAAAAGGGGGCATGGATGCCCCCCCAATAATATTAATTCTTTTTGTCTGCCACTATACCAGGATACAATACTCCGTCCGGTGCATCGAAGCTCAGTCCCAGCAACTTAGCAACAACAGGCGCTACGTCCTGCAGGCCCATTACCGGCACTACCGCTCCTTTTTTGATGCCTGCGCCGAAGCTCACAAAGCCGGTCTGCATTTCCGGAAAATCAGGGAAATATCCGTGAGTGCCACCACTGGCAGCCTTTACATCTGCATTTCCTTTATCGCCTCCGCCAAATACAACACCCTTAACAGGCGCCAGCGCTAATGGAACATCGGGATCAGCGCCTATGCTGTCCAGTTCTGCCCTTTCCACTACGCGGAACAATCTTTTCTTGCTGGCCGGAAGTTTTGCCAGGATAGCTTTCACCTTTGCCACCGTTTCCTTATCGTTCTTATCTTTCAGGTGCAGGAAGGCAGAACCTCCGGAAGGGTGGAACAGCGCTTTCCAGTTGTCTTTGCTACCGGGTTGAGAAGGAGTAGCAAAGCCGTTCTCTCTTAACCAGATATTGGGTTGCAGGGAAGTATGGATATCGGAAAAGCCATGATCTCCCAGTACAATAACGGCAGTGCTGTCTGCTATACCAGCTCTGTCCAGGGCTTCAATAATGGTTTTAACGGCCCTGTCGGCAGAGGCTACCGCCTGTCTTACCTTATCGCCATCACGTCCCTGTTCATGTTCCATATGATCTACACATGGCAGGTGGAGTGATACCAGCGCGGGTTTATATTGTTTAATAATATATGCTGCCAGGCGGGCTATATTATCATCTGCTGCAAGGAAGTCAGCATTGAGATCGTCTTCAGTCAGCTTACCTGTAGCGTTCTGTTGTGCTTCTTCCAGCAGTCCTGCGGGAGTAGCTTTGCTGGCTCTTATTGCCAGCTGCGCTTTTTCACCCGGCCAGGTCCATATTTCAGGGATATTGTAAGTGATAGGTGCTCCTACTGTTACCGGCCAGTTTACGGCGCCGGAGGTCAGGCCTGCTTTTTTAACGGCGTCCCACAAAGTAGGGACTTTGATCTCTGAGGCGTTCCAGTACCAGCGGCCGGGTTCATCCCAGGGTTCAAAGTAGGTGTTGTAATAGATGCCGTGATGGATAGGTAATGCACCTGTCATCATTGTTGTGTGAGATGGGTAGGTAACGGAAGGGAATACACCCTGTACTCCTTCTGCGTATACGCCTTTCTGCATCATCTGTCTGAGATTGACCATTCCCCAGGATGGGTCTTTGTAGAAGTCTGGTCGGAATCCGTCTATGGTTATCACGATGACGTGTTTAGCGGATTGGGCCATAGCGGCGGAGGTGAGTAGGACTCCGGCTATGAACAATAATAGTTTCCTTTTCATAGGGGTAAAATTAGAAAATAGGATAGTGGGGGTGTATTATTTGTAGGTTAAGAAAAGGGGGCTGTTTTCCTGAGCGAGGGGAATTGCGCAAAAAAAACGATTTCGTCTTCGGCGAAACCGTTTTTTTTCATGGGCGGCCTGCGGCCAGCTTTTTTTAAGTTGAGAGGCGCCGTAGTGAATCAGCTTAGTTTTGTGAGTACGTCTGCGGCAGGCTTTTTGAGCGGAGTTTGGCTTGCGGCAGGCTTAGCTGATGCGCAGCGCTGCGAGTGTAATTGCGGCAGCATCCAGCTCGGTTTTCATAGATGTAAATGTTGTTGCCAAACCTTTATAGTATTCAATTCCTTCCAGTAAATTTTTCTTAAATGTTTCCAAAGCTCTTACCTGTTTAGGAGGAAGACTTACTCCTGTAACCAGTTTCTTTTTGAGATAATCTATATAGAGATGCAGCTCATTTACAAAAAGGTTAGGTCTGTGCAATGAATTGAGCAGGTTCAGTTTACCATAAATGTGCCCTACCATTTCTGCTAAAGAAAAGACACCGGAGAAGTATGCCAGGTTAGGGCCCGGACATAGGGTCACAGCTGTTAACCCATGAGAAGGAGGAAGATCATTCTTCTTCAATGCAGATGCTCCTAATCCTTCGCAAAGGCAATCCTTTTCAAGCACATTATCCAATTCCTGCCTGTATTCTGTAGCAGGCAGGCCCTTGGCTTCCAGTTCTTTTATCTTCAGGTGGAGGTACTGACGGGAGGCCGTACAGATAGGTTCTGTTGTAAATTCTGTATTGGAGACAAGGTATTTTTTATGACAGGGACTTCCCGGCCTGTTCTTCGCTATTCTTTCTTTACGTTGTACTTCCGAGGTACTTTTCCTGAAGTTGTTGAACGGCACACCTAACGGAGATGCATAACTCATATAATAATCTTCCTTGCTGGCGCCGGATAGTTGGGTAAGGGTATCCGAATCTACATTGGTTGCCTCTGGTACCAGAAGAAACGGGCTACCCCACCCTGCACCATCCAGGATATAATTATCTATGAGAAAAGCATGCTCACTTGCTGTACCGATCCCCCCCTGTACGGTGATCTTCAATGCCGGCCGATTGCTGAAGGCGGGAAGACCGTTCTTCTCCAGCGTGCTGTTACAAAGCTCAAACAGCTCTGCCGTTAACTCCTCACGTTTGTTCTTAAACTCTTCCAGTATGGGACCTAACAATAAACCGTCCGTAGCAAACGCATGGCCGCCACAGTTCAGGCCCGACTCTATCCTGAATTCCGAGATCCATAAACCTTTTTTAGCCAAAATTTTCCCTTGTACCAACGCCGAGCGATAGTCACTGACCTTTAAGATCAGCTTCTTCTTTAATTTGTCATCTTTACCAGGATAGAAGTCGGGGAACTGTTCAATATAACTGTACAATGCCGGATTATACCCGGCAGACAATACGACGGAAGATTCCAGATCACTCCTGGCAAAGCCGCGCAGGGCAGCCAATGCGTCAGAGTATTCAGGAGGCAGCGGGTTGCCCTTTGCATCTGTGCCAGCCCTGTCCAGCTTACACATGATGTTCACATCTATAGCACCTGCCGTTACATGGCGACGGAGTTCCTGCTGCATCTGCTGCTTTTCGCTACCTTCATCCAGGCTGCACATGCGGTTATACATCTTTTTCAAAGATGAACTGTCAGGCAGCAGCTCAAAATATTTCACAAGATCATTATCACCTTCAAAAGGTAGCAAGACTATCTCCTTCATCTGATCTTTTACAATAGCATGTATTCTGTTCAGATAATCGGTGATGCGTTTAGCGCGATAGTCATCCTCTTTTTCCGTAATAGGGAAGTAATCTACTCCTGCCGTTTTACAGTGAAGGACTCTCATTCTTTCCACCAGCTGATCGTCCACTATAGATATTACAGAGGAGATCCCGAATCGCGCCACCTTCACAGGTGTATCAATACTATATCCCAGGCCAAGAACAGGAATATGAAAACTATGTTTGTCCATTGTTGCAGGTTACTTTGAAATTTAGCACGAAGGTCATTTTATATTTCAGCAGGAACCCTGACCACAAACAGTCCTTTAGCTGATTTAAAACCGGATAATTAAAGATCTTTCCTGTTAAATATCCTTAATGATAACAGGAAAGGAATAATGACCCATAGCACCATGATCATACAGGATACGATCATCCCCAACACGGAACCAAAAAATTGTTTGAATACGGCGCCGGTGTATCCCATCAGGGCAGACATGTCCAGGAACAACAGCATGAAGATGCGGCACAGGTCTACAGGGTTCAGGGATATTACTGCCACCATTCCGTTCTCTATAGGATAGTCAGCAAACTGGAACAGCAGCCAGAGTATCAGTCCGTCAAACAATAATGTGAACAGCAGCCATATCATGATAGCCAATCCTATTCCCTTGGCCTTATCCCTTATTTTCACTGCTCCCCATAATGCCAGCGATACGAAGACGGCAGACAGTAAACAGCCACAGGCCATCATTATCCACCCCGTTACGCCGGGGGCATAGATCAATACCGGAATGCCCACGCCTACAATGAAGGCAAGGCATAAGGCAACTGCCAGTCCGCAGAAAAGGCTGGTCCAGATCACCTTCCGTTTTACCGGCTGGCTTACCAGCAGTTCTATAAATTCTGCGCTGTTATACACATAGATGGTTGAAAAGATCAGGCTTACCAGGGGCACTATCAGCAGTACTATATTTAATAAGCTGAGCAGGCCTTTTGATGTATTATCCTCCAGGCTGAAGATGCTGAACGATATTACCATCAGGAACAGCATATAGGCGATAACGATCCTGTTACGGAGAATATCTGCCATTACATATCTCGTCATCTTTTTCATATTCCCGACATTACTTTTGCGATGGCTCTGCCCAGTCTTTCTTCTTTTGTATCAGACAAAAGCCGCTCTATCTGTTTATGAAAACATAATTTTCCGTCCTGCATGTAGATCACTTCGCTCACCAGTTCTTCCAGGTCGCTCAGCACATGGGAAGTGATCAGTATCAGCTTTCCTTTATCTGTTTCCCTGACAATCTTTTCTTTCAATATTTCTGTGGATACGGGATCCAGCCCTGCAGTTGGTTCATCCAGGATCAGCACATCCGGCTGGAAGAGAAATGCCAGACAGGCGCTGACCTTTTGCCTGGTGCCACCGGAGAGGGTACCCATGCGTTTATGCAGCAAGGAGGGTATTTTGAAAGCCCTGATCAGCTCTTCATCCAGCCTGGCAGCAGGGGTCTGTCTCATATCCTTTATCATGTCCAGCACCTGGCCAATGGTCATATTGTCCGGGTAGCGGCCTATCTGCGGCATGTAACCAATCCCTTCCCGGTATTTCCAGCCGCCTGCAACATCTTCCCCGTTAACCAGTATTTTCCCGCTATCCGGCACTATCATGCCCAGTATAGATTTTATGAGGGTGGTCTTACCACTTCCGTTAGGGCCGGTCAGGGCAATACATTCGCCAGAGCGGCAGGTGATGGATATATTATCGAGTGCTTTCAGCTTTCCGAAAGATTTCGACACAGCGTCTACAGTGATCATAATACAATTGGTTTCATTAACGGCGCATCATCTTTCAGCGCTTCCGGTGTAAGGCTGGGAATGACCCTTTCCGCCTTTTCCAGCAGTGTTACCATAAAACTTCTGAACAACAGCATGGAAGGCGGATATCTTTCTATGATCATGGCATACATGCTGACGGGGTGATAAGGCACATCGCCTTTTCTGTCCCTGTTCAGGTCGTAGCCTTCGTATTTATCCCAGTAATTACCATTAAATACATTCAGCACCAGGCTGCCATTCGTGGCCACATCGAAGGTGTTGCCGGTGAAGTTGTTATTACTGACATGGTTGTCCATGCAGCTTGCCTGGATCTTCAAAGCCCAGCCATTGCCAGTGAAAGCATTCCTGCTTACGTTGATCCGGCTGGCGCCTTCCATATAAATAGCTGTGGTATTATTCACAAAACGGTTATGCTCAATACGGCTGTCAGAGATCTCTTTCAGCAGGATACCATAGGCAGCATCTCCCCAGTTCTCTTCAAACAGGTTGTCCAGCATGGTGACGTTGCGGGTGAACATCACCGCTACTCCTGCCCCATTCTTACGGAAGGTGTTGCTCTTATAGGTGTTATTGTGAGAGAACATAAAATGTAATCCATACCGGTTGTTGGAAGCAGATATGTTCTTCTCGATCAATGAATGTGTAACGAATTCAAAATAGATACCATCCCGGTGACCGGACACCCGGTTGCCGCTGATGGTCATGCTATCGCTTTTCCAGCAATGGATACCATTGCCGGACAATTCTGTTGCCCTGCTATACGCGGTTAAATGATTATCTGTAATGGTACAGTGTTTAGCCCCCTGGGCGTAGATCCCGAAAAAATTGTTATCCAGTGTATTGTTGATAACAGTGACATGATGTGTATTGTATATTTTGATGCCGGCTATATCTGTTACAGAAGAATATCCTGAGTGTTTTACCAGGAAGCCTTCTATCACCACATAAGGCGATTTCACAGAAATGATCTCATGTTTTCCTTCCCCGTCCAGTATGGGCTGGTTCAGTCCCTTCAAAACAATGGGTTTATCTACAATGATATTCCCTTCTTTATAAGTCCCTTTGTCCACCAGTACCGTGTCTCCTTTTACAGCCATGCTGATAGCCCGGTGTATGGAAGTGATACGTTGACCCTTTCCTACCCGGATAGTATGTGCATGGGCGGTCCCCACCATTAACAGACATATCAGCAACAGGCATCTCATGGCAGTATTTCTTTCCAGGTGAGTGTTTTGCCGTTGTATTTCGCCGTGGCCTCTTTATCTGAGAAAGCAGCTGTTTGTCCACCCATAGGCCCTTTCAATTCAGCGCTTTCAACAAATATCATCTTGTCTGCCGGCTGTAACGTAAACGGCTGTTCGTAATCCGAGACATAATATTTTCCGTTCTCTGTTGGAGTGGCTTTCAGATATGCCAGCAGGCAGTGCAGGTCGTCAAACTTATATACTCTTCCTTTCTGTGTAACCAGTTCTCCTGCAAAGCGGGCATCGCTGATGGTCATCTTACAGAAATCGCAATGATCTGTTCCCGGTTTAATGGCTGATGGCCCCTGGCCGCAGGAAGACAGGAAGAAAAGCGGGAAGACGAATGCCAGCATTAATGAGAGCTTTGCCTTGCGGTATTCCCAGAAGGATGCGCCCACCAGCAGCACGCCTACAGCTGCGAAGATCCATCCACCGGCATCCAGCATGGAATAAGCACCGAAGTTCAGCAATTGTTTAAATCCTATTAATGGCGGCTGATAAGCCATGCCAGGTACTTTTATGGCTGCATCCGGGTTCAGGTTATGCCCGTAGTCATACTCCCATTTCCAGAAGTCTATCATTGATACGATACCGAACAGCAGGAAGAGTATGCATACTTTATACAGGAACTTACGGCGACCGACTATTGATGCCAACAGGGTTAGTGCGCTGAAGCAGAAGATAATTACTGGCAGTATTTTAAATTCAATGAATGCGTCTGAGTGCAGCGTTCTCATTCCTATGTAGTGGTTCAGTCCATTGATGATCTCTACGTCTCCCGCCAGGCGGTTAGCAAAGATCAGCAGCTTTAATCCTTCCGGGTACTGCGGCGCATCCAGTTCTATCCTCCAGATGGGCAGGAATAGTGCACCCAGCAGCACGATACCGCCTATGAGCAGTAAGACCCGCGTTATACCATGTAATTGAGCTTTCTTCATGACAAATTCTTGAAATAAGGATAGTGTATCAGTTTGGAATAGTTGGCCCTGCGGGCTAGACTGAGACACTACCGAAATAAGGAAACAGGGAAGCCGTCTCTCTCTACATCTGAAACAGCCTCCCGTTCCAATAATATTACTCTGCCGGCAGGTTAGTGCCTGTGCTGAATGTGAGGGGTACGTTGCTACCTGCAGGAGATACCCTTACATAACCAGACATTTCCTGGTGCAGGGCGCTGCAGAAGTCTGTACAGTAGATGGGGAAGATCCCTACTCTGTCAGGTACCCATTTCAACGTGGTAGTTTCTCCGGGCATTACCAGCAGCTCTCCATTGTTGGCGCCTTTGATGGCAAAGCCATGTGGTACGTCCCAATCCTGTTCCAGGTTGGTAACATGGAAGTACACTTCATCGCCCATCCGGATACCTTCAATATTATCTGGTGTAAGGTGAGAGCGGATAGTTGTCATCCGTACATGTACTTTATTACCTTCCCTTGTTACTTTCGTATCAGACTCTCCTTTTGCTACATAAGGATGTTTGTTCTCTTCTATCTTAAAGATCTTCACTGACTTTCCGGTTACTTTATCGGCTTTGATGGCCTGTGCATAGTGAGGCTCGCCGATGGTGGGATAGTCGAGGATGAGCTGCATCTTATCGCCGGAGATGTCGAACAGCTGTGCACTCTGTGAGAGTTCCGGTCCTGTTGGCAGGTAACGGTCTTTTGTGATCTTGTTGTATGATACTACGTATTTGCCTTCAGGATGGATAGCATCTCCGCCGGGAATCATCAGGTGGCCGGGAGAATAGAATGTAGGCTGACGGTCGATCACCTTCAGGTCTTTAATATTCCATTTCACGATCTCGGATGATACGAACATAGTGGTGATAGCGTTGCCTCTGCCGTCAAACTCTGTGTGTAATGGTCCCAGGCCGGGTTTATCTACTTCGCCATACAGCGCTGATTCATATTTGATGACAGGGATACCGGCAAAGTCGCCCTCAAAGTCTTTCTTCTCAATGGCTTTGATCATCTTGTCAAAAGAGAACACAGGGATCAATGCAGCCAGTTTACCGCTACCTACCATGTACTGACCGGTAGGATCAACGTCAATACCATGAGGGGATTTAGGACAGGGGATGAAGTAACAGATATCCTTCAGTTCCTTTGCATCCAGTACAATAACGTTGTTCTTTGTTTCAGAAGTGGCAGTATGTGTGGATTCATCGAATACATTGTGCATATACTTTGTATTCACTTTCTTTCCTTTGCCGGCTTTCACATATTCTTCTGCTTTCTTCCAGTTCACTGCCATTACAAAGTCCTTATCGTTCTTTGAGGCGTTCACTTCCAGCAAAGTATTGGCCTGTTCGGTGTTATAGCAGGAGAAGAAGAACCATCCGTGAGAAGGGCCTTTGCCTGCGCGGCTCAGGTCAAAGTTCACGCCTGGCGTTTCGATCTGGAAAGCGATGTCCATGTTCCCGGATTGGGGGTTTACACTGACAAAGCTGAGAGTACCTTTAAAGTTCTTTTTATAGGTGTTGATAGGTACGTCGCCATCGGCATCGTCCATCGGTACGCTGAAGCGTGTACCTGCCACTACATATTCCGTGTTTTCGGTAATGAAGGGAGAAGAGTGGTTACCGCCGCTGTTAGGCAGTTCCAGTATCTCTGCAGTACGGAAAGTGCTCAGGTCAATTCTTGCCAGCCTGGGCGTGTTGTTACCGTTTACAAATACCCAGCGGCCATCGTTATCTCCTTTGGTTTTGGAGAGCTGCACGTGGTGCAGGTCATCCCAGGGAGTGAAGCCGTGTGAGGTATTCAGCATGGGTTTTGTTTCTTCACTGAAACCCCAGCCTTTTTCCGGATCAAGGGAAAATACGGGAATGACCCTGAGCAGGCGTCCGGAGGGTAGTCCGTATACGGATAGTTGTCCGCTGAAGCCACCGGACACGAAATTGTAATATTCATCGTATTTGCCGGGTGCCACGTATGTTTTTTCCGCAGCATTGCCACTTACGGCATTGCCGGCGTTCTTAGGTTTACAGGCGCCCAGTCCCCCTATTATAAGAGAAGTCAGGACAAAACAAGCAGCTCTCATAGTATACATTTTTTGAGATTTTGAGTATTATTTAACACCGTCGTTCTGCCTCATAAACTCCAGTATGTTCCTGGCATCTTCATCATTCAGGTTCTGGTTAGGCATGCGTACCATGCATATGGCCAGCTGTGCCTGCAGTTTGGGATCCTTATCGATCATGGGATCAGGATTGGTGATGAAGTTCATGATCCATTCCGGTCTGTGACGTTCTGTAACGCCTTTCCATCCGGGACCTACCAGTTTTTCGTCTGACAGTTTGTGACAGCTGGAGCATTTCACGTCAAAGATCTGTTTCCCTTTCACGGCCATTCCCTGGTCCAGGGCTTTTCCAACATCTACTTTGTCAAATTTTCCGAGTCCCCGTAACGAGTCATATGCAGACGCCTCCTGTGGCACCTCCTGCACTTCCTGTACGGCCGGCTCTGTTTTAGATGCGGTTTCCTGTGTGTTTGTGCTCCCCCCACAGGCATACAGCAACAAGGCCGAGAGGCCTAAAAAAGCTACCTTTTTCATATAGTATGCATTGATTATGCTGCAAGACTACCGTGTTCAGGCTTCCTATTTTATGATCGTACTCATAAAGACCGGAATCCTGCCGAGGATCATTTCTTTACAGGACGGTGGTCAGTATTGGAGGGAGCCGAGATCAGTAATTTTATACTGTATGATGATAGACATTGAAACACTTATTTCACTGGGAGCTGTTTCCAAACAGGTCAGCGCCGGAGAGATGCTTTTCCTGGAAGAAGGAAGCGCACACTTTTATAACCAGCTGATAAGCGGCCGGGTACGTTGTGTAAATATTACCGATGAAGGGAAAGAATTCACACAGATGATCATTCAACCCGGGGAATGCTTCGGTGAACTGGCGCTGATAGATGACCAGCCCTATGCCGTAACTGCCATTGCAGATACAGATGCCGTATACCTGCGGCTGAATGGAGACGCATTCAGACAATTGCTGAAGGAGGACACTGAGCTACATCTTGCTTTTACCCAACTGCTTTGCAGAAGGCTTCGTTTCAAATACCTTTTATCTAAAGAGCAGGCTAACCAGAACCCGAGGCATAGTATCTTAAACCTGCTCAACTACTTCAAGCAAACAAAGCAGAACGTCTGCTCACAATGTTCTAAAGTAATGCTTACACGCCAGCAGATAGCAGACATGACAGGGCTGCGCGTAGAGACCGTGATACGCGCTATCAGGCAGCTGGAAGAGCAGGGAGTGCTGTGGATCAATAATGGGAAGGTATATCTTTCCTCTTATGATTGTGCGCATAGAAAGTAGTCTGCAATGTTTGTTGCTTTGCAATAAACACATGATATGCTTTCATCAATAAAGTTCTGGACGAGGTTGGCGATATGGAACATACTGATTGTTGCCATACTGGGCATGGTAATGCGTTATAAGATACTCTTCTCCCTGGAATGGCTGGACCAGAAGTCCCTGATGCACGCACATTCGCACTTCGCATTTGCAGGATGGGTATCTCTTTCTTTAATGGTGCTGATGGTATACAGCCTGGGCATTACCCGGCTTACTCCTGTCTATAAAAGGATACTCATTACACACAGCATTGCTGCGTATGGGATGTTGTTCTCTTTTCCCTTTCAGGGATATGGAGGTTTCTCCATCTTCTTCTCTACCTTATCTGTTATTGTTTCTTATTTCTTTTCATGGTATTGCTGGCAGGATTGTAAACATCATGTTGCTGCCAGATGGTTCGGAGGGGCGCTGATCTTTCTTGTACTATCATCTGTGGGGCCATTCAGCCTGGGGTATTTCATGACGCATCCTACAGACCAGCAATATATTCTTGCTTCCATTTACTACTACCTGCATTTCCAGTATAACGGCTGGTTCTTCTTTGCCTGTATGGGGCTGGCAGTACATGCACTTGCTGAAAGGAATGTACAGCTGCTGTCTTCCAATACAGTGTTCAACCTCTTTGCTGTAGCCTGCGTACCCACATGTTTCCTCTCTATAACATGGATGACCGTTCCTGTATGGGCTTATGTGGCAGTGATCTTTGCGGCAGGCATGCAACTGTTTGCATGGATGCTGTTCTGTAGGGAGCTGGTGCGATACCCGGTGGTATTCGGGCCTCTTCCAAAATGGCTGTTCATCTTATCTGCCATTGGGGTGACTATCAAAGTAGTACTGCAGGCATTGTCTGCCATTCCTTCCCTGAGCAGTGTGGTATATGGTTACCGGCCTATTGTAATAGGCTACCTGCACCTGGTCTTACTGGTGATCATTACCCTGTGCATTATTGGTTACATGATTACAAACGAGCTTGTTTCCCTTACCGCAACAGGTATTGCCGGTATTATACTTTTTGTGTCAGGCGTATTTCTCAACGAGCTGCTGCTAATGATACAGGGTATCACAGCATTGGGATATATACACCTTGGCTATATGAACGAACTGCTTTTTGTTATTGCTTTTATAATGGTTGCGGGACTGCTGTTCCTCAATCTTGGACAATATTTTATTACTACCAAAAAATACAATTATGATAAACGGCACCACGCTTGATGTGACACTGATCGAGCCCAGGCTCAAGCATCCTACTATCTTCAAGTACTTTGACAATCTTTCTTACGGAGAACATTTCACTATTCATAATGACCATGACCCCAGACCACTTTATTACCAGTTGCTGGGTGAAAGAGGGAACACCTTTACCTGGGAATATGTTCAGAACGGACCGGAAGAATGGAAGGTAAAGATCACCAGCTATAAGGAAGATACTGTAGGGGAAATAGCTGCCAGCGACCTGCGCAAGGCGGATGTGTTCAAGGCAATGGGGATTGACTTCTGCTGTGGCGGTGGCAAAACCGTTAAACAGGTATGTGCGGAACAGGGTATTCCGGAGGATAAGCTGCGGGCAGCGCTGGAAGAAAGCAATTATACCAGCACCTCTCCTTCCAGGGATTATAACAAGTGGGAGCCGGCTTTCCTGGCAGATTACATCATTCATACCCATCATAGTTATGTAAAGGAGCAATCTCCACAACTGAGAGAACTGGCGGCTACAGTAGCTGCCCGTCACCAGGAACAGCATCCGGAGCTGAAGGAGCTGTATTCATTGCTGGACCAGCTGCTGACAGAGCTGGCAGATCACCTGAAGAAAGAGGAAGAGATACTCTTTCCGATGATCAGACAAAACCTGGCGGAAGCAGAGATCATCCGTAAGCTGGAGGGTGAGCATGAAACTGCTGGTCAGCTGCTCAAACAGATACGGCAGGTGACCAACAACTATACTCCGCCACCTTCAGCCTGCAATTCTTACTGTTATCTTTTCAAAAAGGTAGAAGAGTTTGAGGAAGACCTTCACCTGCATATACACCTGGAGAACAATATCCTGTTCAAAAAATGTAAACTGATGTAGCATGATCCCGATCAATGCCAACACAAAGATCTCCGCGCTGATAAAGGCCAACAAGGAAAGCATTGAAGCCATTGCGTCCCTGTCCCGGCCACTGGAAAAACTCCGGAACCCATTGCTGCGTAAGATGATGGCATCGAGGGTCAGCATAGCGGAAGCGGCAAAGATGGGAGGATGCTCCATACAGGCATTTGCCGATGTATTAGCACCACTGGGATTTGTCTTTGAGCAGCAAGATACCGCTATGCAGGCAGAAGGGAATAAAGCGCCGCAATGGCTTACTTCCGCACGTATACATTACCTCGATGTGCGCCCTTCCCTGGCAGAGAACAAAGATCCTTTTAAAGAGATCATGCAGCATTTTACGGCATTGCCGGAAGGAGAGGTACTTTGTATCATCAACACCTTTGTACCTTATCCACTGATCTCCTTACTGGAAAAAAGAGGAGTGCTGAGTTATGCTGCTCCTGTTGCCTCAGGTGAATTCCATACATGGTTCCTTAAACAGGCGCCTTTCAATATCAGCATTGCTTATCCGAAGGAGTTCCCTTCATTTCCGCAGGAAAAGATAGTACAGATAGATGTACGGCAGCTGGAAATGCCGGGGCCTATGCAGGCTATACTACAGGCATTGGAGACATTGCCGCAAGGCCATGCGCTCTACGTACTGCATAAGAAGAAGCCTGTATACCTGCTGGATGACCTGGCAGGGCAGAATTACCAGGTACATATGAATGAAGTGGGAGAAGGAGATGTACGACTGTTAATTATTAAATCATGAGCAATATCAACATAGCAAAAGCGCCAGAAAATTATGCAGTACTGCCTTTTTATGCAACCGCTGCTTTCTTTTTCCTTTTGTTGTCATTGCTGCTTTTCATATCGGCAGGTGAGCTGGGCGGGCATTACTTTCATCCGCGGTTGCTGGCTATTGTACATACTGCCACATTAGGGTGGGGCACCATGATCATTTATGGCGCTTCGTACGAGCTGCTGCCTGTGTTGTGTGAGAATGACCTGTACAGCTCTCCGCTGGCGCTTTGCTCCTGGATGGTGCTGACAGCAGGTATCCTGCTGCTGGCGCCATCCTTCTGGTTTTTCAGTACAGGGCCTGTCATGATAACAGGAGGCGCACTGGTATTACTATCTGCCCTGTTGTTCCTTTTCAATACAATCCGGACGGCAGGCAGCTGCCGGGCATATACCGCCCAGAAATGTTTTATGATCAGCGCAGCGGTATGGCTGGTCATCACGGCATCTATAGGGTTGTTACTGGCTGTGAACCTGCGCTACCCTTTTCTACAGGTGAATCATCTGCAGATATTAAAGCTACATGCACATGCCGGTATAGCAGGCTGGTTCCTGCAACTGGTTACCGGGGTAAGCGCCAAGCTGATCCCCATGTTCCTGCTGGGAAAGTCAACAAAGAAAGGGCTGCTGACCACCGCCTTCATCCTGCAAAATGCCGGGCTGCTGCTTTTTATGGCAGATGGTTTTACAATACGCGCCCTGTTTTACGGCCTGCTGATCATTGCCGGGATTATATGCTGGCTATGCTATCTGTACGATGCTTTCCGGTCACGCGTGAGAAAAGCTATTGACCTGCCTATGCAGCATACGGCACTTTCTTTTATCTGCCTGTTGCTGTCTGTCATTATGATACCTTTTGTATGGCATGATGGCAAGTGGGGCGTGCTTTACGGTACGCTTATACTGCTGGGCTGGATTACTGCCATCATCCTTGGTAAAACATTTAAAACATTACCTTTTATAATCTGGAACCAGCGGTATAAACATCTGAACGGGAAAGTAAATGTGCCCCTGCCCAAACAGCTCTACTCCTCTCCTTTATTGAAATTCCAATACGGTTCCTATATACTGGCATTGCTGACACTGTGCACAGGCATCATAACCCGGCACCATCTGACACTGCAGATAGCTGCAGGGATATGGATAGTTACTGCCCTGTCATATAATGTGAATGTCCTTAAAATAATTTTTCATAAAAGATGACTATCTCTATCAGCGATCCTCATTTTGAGGATAAGACCAAAGCTATTGAAGTATTATACCAGGTAATAGATCCTGAGTTATTTGTAAACGTCATTGACCTGGGGCTGATCTATGATCTTAACATGGAAACAGAAGGGAAGATCATCGTAACAATGACCTTATCTACTCCTCATTGCCCGATGGGAGAAGCTATTACCATGGGTGTAGAGAATGCGTTGTCTGCCGCATTCCCGGGGAAAGAGACAGAGATAATACTTACCTGGGAGCCTGCCTGGGATTTTACAAGGCTTACTGAGGAGGGGAAGAGGCAGTTGGATATCATGTCCTGAGATGTTACAGACTGCCCGGACCAAAGGTCCAGGCAATCTTCCTTTATTATGGTTTTTCCGGGCAATTGAACATCCAGTTAATGCCATACTTATCAGTAAGGCTTCCAAAATAATCTCCCCAGAACATGTCCTGTAATTCCATTGTTACGTTACCACCTTCTTTCAACCTGTCAAAGATGCGTTTTGTTTCTGCACGGGTACCGGGGTCAAGGTTGACGTGCATGTTATTGCCGGATGTGGTTTGCATACCGCATGACCCTATACTGTCTGTTCCCATTAAAGTGTGAACGCCGAGAATACGCAGCTCTACATGCATTACGAGATTTTTATCCTTCTCTGATAATGGCGGCATGCCTTCCTGGGGAGGCGCATCTCCCATACGCATGATACCGGCTCCTTGAAATTCCCCGCCGAATATTGACTTGTAAAAATTGAATGCTTCTTCTGTTTTTTCCTGGAAGTTCAGGTATGTGCTTACTGATGCCATGGTATTCTTTTTTGGTGATTCAATGCTTCAAAGGTAAGTAGGGCATTATGTTTAAGAAGGGGTTGAAATGGACAAAACGAGGGGTGGTTTACGACATTTTTTGAGAGAGGCATTTTTGCACTGCGCACGAATGAAAGGATATTTATAAAGATGCCGGTATAAGATTATACCGGCACGTTCCTTAGGTCTACATATGTACTGTCACAAATTTCAAGGTGTGTTCACCGTCCTAAAATTTAAAACTCAATGTTGCCTGGAACATAGGAGAACTTTTCTCATAAGAGACCAGTTTTATTCTATCCTTCATTGTTGCCAGGCTATTGAAAGATATCTTCTGATCGTTGTTAAACGTTTGTAGTTTCTGGCTGAATGCATATCCCCCCATCAGGTTAAATGTCCAGTGCCGGCCTATATTAAGCTCATACATCAGTCCACCGCTGACCTGCTGGAACTGCAGGTATTTACCTGTTTTGGTTGAATCATTGAGACGATAGCTGGCTGTATTGAGGCCTTGTACCAATGCTAATGTCTGTGTCTTATTTAGCTTATACTTCAATGCTAACCGGGTTGGCATAAATGCTTCCAGCTTCCACCTGGAGCTGATGGTCCAGTCAAAATCAGGCATAGGGATCAGGGTGCGGCCTACATAAGTATCAGAATATACCAGTGTTACACCTAACCTGAACCTCTTTGTTTGCCTGAAGCCGAACCTTACTCCGGCAACGTAAATAAGATCATCTGATGTAACATCCTTACGAAAATCTGAAGCAATGCCTCCGTTAAGGATGGCTGTAATGCTGGTGTTACGGGATGCAACGTAGGTGAGCATCAACGGAATACTTACGGAGTGAAAGTTATCTCCGTCTATTGCCTTCTCGTTAGCCAGGAACAGGCCCTGGTAGCGGAGGCCGAATCTCAGCATCAAAGGATGCGGAGATCGTTTCTTTGTGAGTCTGTATAAGGGGCTGATCTCGTCTACAGTCAGCTGACTAACTGCAAAAGTGCTTGTCCCTGCATCTACAGGTGCCAACATATAATTTACGTTAACCCGCCCCATTAGCGGAGGCGCTGTGGCTATAGGTTGTTTCTTCTCTGCGCGGAGAGAATCGTTCATGTTCACTTTTCCCTGTGCTGACAGCTTTGCAGATGCCAGCAGGAGTAAGGGGATGATGCTATACTTCATATTGTATATGATGTTTATGTTGCTCGTGCTTTTTCTTGCGATGGATCATGTTATCTATGATCAGGTACATAGATGGTACAACAAACAGTGTCAGGATCATTGAGCTTGTAAGTCCGCCGATGATAACCCATGCCATACCATTCTTTATTTCCGAGCCGGCGCCAGCTGCCATCGCAATAGGCAGCATACCGAATATCATTGCCAATGTTGTCATTAATATGGGGCGCAGACGTTCTTTCCCTGCTTCTATCAATGCTTCGCTCACAGAACGGCCTTCTTCTTTCAGCTGGTTGGTAAAGTCTACTATCAGGATCGCGTTCTTGGAAACAAGTCCCAGCAGCATGATGATACCTATTATCGAAAAAATGTTCAGTGTTTCCATTGTGAGTGCCAGCGCCAGCAGAGAGCCGATCAGTGCTACAGGAATGGAGAAGAGCACTACGAAAGGATATACCGCATTCTCGTAAAGAGCCACCATGATCATGTATACCAGGAGGATAGCGGTCAGGAGCGCCAGTCCCAGGCTGCCGAAGGCGTCCTTTTGATTCTTTGCATCTCCCAGGTATTCAACTGTGATACCCGGGGGTATCTTTACGGTTGCCAGTTTGGTCTTAATATCACTTACAACGGTACCTGTGGGACGACCTACCACGTTGGAGTTGATCGTGATATTACCTTCGCGGTTCCTGCGTTGCAATACACTTTCTCCCATGCCTTCATAGACATCCGCAAACTGGTCCAATGTGAAAGTCCCTCCGGAAGAGCTTGTAAAGGCGAGCTTCCTGATATCGCTGATGGTGGACCTGTTGCCGGCGTCCAGCCTGATCAGCATGGAATATTCATTTCCTTTCTCCCTGAATTTGCTGTCGTCATTACCATTGAAGGCATTCTGCAATGCGGCGCCCACCTGCCTGGCATCTACACCGAGCATCATCATTTTTTCACGGTCCAGTTCCAGTTCTATTTCAGGTTTCTGTGCTTTTACTGACAGCTCTACAGATTGGGTGCCCGGTACTGTAGCGATCAGGTCTTTACATTGATCAGCTACATTTCTTAGCGTTACAGGATCGCTGCCTTTTATTGCGATCTGGATGGGAGGGCCGCTGCTATTGCCGGAGAGGGATACCGGCGCAGCGCTTACCTTGGCTCCGACCACTGCCCTGCTTACTTCCTGTTGCAGCAATAATCCAAATTCATCGGATGACAGGGAACGTTTCTTTTTATTTACCAGCGTTATGGCTATCTCTGCCTGGTTGGCGTTACTTGTAGAACCCGCTACGCTTCCTGTAACGAAACCTACAGTAGAGAAAACATTCACTACTTCCGGATGGGCCATGATCAGCTTTTCAGCTTCCTGTGTCGCCATATTTGTCTGGTAGAGAGAAGCGGCGGGCGCCAGTTCGATCTTTATCAATAATTGCCCCTGGTCCATTACAGGAATGAAAGCGGCGCCGATAAAGCCTTTCACCAATAAGGAAAAAGAAGCCACAATCATAATAATGACACCGGAGAGCAGCCATCTTTTCTTTCTTAACAGGAGCGCCAGTAGCTTGGCATATTCTTCTTTAACGCCGTCAATAAAGTGTTCGAACCCGAGGTTCACTCTTCCCCATAAGGTTTTTTTACTTAATTCTTCCAGCTTTCCGAAACGGCTGGCAAGCAGTGGTGTGATAGTGAAGCAGACGATAAGGCTCATCAGGGTGGAGACTACAACTACCAGCGAAAACTCTTTCAGGACAGCACCGATTATCCCTCCGGAAAGCGCCAGCGGCAGGAACACTACTACGTCTACCAGTGTAATGGCCAGGGCGGTGAAGCCTATTTCATTACGGCCGTCCAATGCTGCCTGCCACCTGCTTTTACCCATTTCCAGGTGCCGGTAGATATTTTCCAGTACAACGATGGAATCGTCTACCAGGATACCAACCACCAGCGACATAGCCATCAGCGTCATCATGTTCAGTGAGAACCCGAGAACGTACATAGCGATGAAAGTGGGAATTATGGAAGAAGGGAGCGCAATGAGTACGAACATAGAGCTTCTGAAACTGTGGAGAAAGGCCAGCATTACTATTCCTACTATCACGATAGCCAGTACAAGGTCTTCTATCACCGCATTTGCCGAGGCCAGCGTATATGTGCTCTGATCTGTAGATACAGAGAACTTTATCCCCTGCGCTGCATATTGTTTTTCCAGTTCGCTGAATTTCTCTTTTACCAGCCGGCTTACATCAACAGCATTGGCATCGGACTGTTTGATGATCTGTAAACCGATAGAAGGAGAACCGTTCAGATGGGTGACAGCAACAGGATCTGCAACGGCATCGCTGATGCTTGCTACATCTTTCAGATATATTACACCACCTTTATTATCCTTATAGATAATGAGATCGCTCAGCTCTTTTACAGAAACGATATTAGCATCGTAGCGGATAGAGAGACGCTCGTTACTTGTCTCAATGCTACCTGCGGGGAAAGACTGGTTGGCATTGGTGATAGCCTGTGTTAATGCAGGAATGGCCATTCCGTAAGCATTCAGTTTATCATGTTCAATATTCACCTTTATCTGCCTTTCATCGCCACCTATGATATTGAGCTGACCAACACCAGCAACATTCTGTAATGCAGGTTTTATCTGCTTATCTACCAGGTCATACAAAGCCCTGGAGTCTACTTTACCTGTAACCCCCGCTTGCACAACCGGTGTTTCTTCCAGGTTGATCTTCTTTACTATTGGCTTGTCAGCCTGGTCAGGCAGATCATTTTGCGACTGATCTATCTTACGTTGAATGTTGCGTTCTGCTTCATCAACGTCTGCATTGCTTTTAAGTGTAATGGTTACCTGGGATACTCCCTGCTGTGAAGTGGAGCTGATCTGATCCAATCCTTCCACAGAGGAAAGTATGTCTTCCAGTTTCCTGGTCACCGAAGTTTCCACCTCAGTAACGGAAGCACCTGCATAAACGGTGCTGACCGTTACCGTGTTGACCTGTATCTTAGGTAACAGGTTATAGTTCAGACTGATGTAACATTGTATGCCGAAAAGGATCAATACCGTGAATATTACGACGATAAGCAACGGCCTTTTAATGGCTATTTCAGTAATTGACATGAAGCATATTTTATTTGGATAAACTAATGGATGATCCATCCTTCAGATTGATCTGACCGGACACTACCACCTGGTCTCCTTCTGTCAGGCCGCTCAGCACTTCGATCATTCCATTTACCTGTTCACCTGTTCTGATCTTTTTCAGTTCAACACGGTTATTCTTCACAAGAAATACGGAAGCATCGTCCAGACTACCGGAGATAGCCTCCCGCGGAATAAGCGTTGCTATCCTGCCTGTATTGCCCATGAAATCAGCTTTAACAAAGGTGCCTGGATGCAGCATGAATTCGCCGTTATTGCCGGTTGTAACTTCCACCATGTAATTATGTGATTCATCTGCGCTTGGGCTGATGAAAGTGATCGTTCCTGTAAACTCATGTTCAGGGTAAACGGCCGCCGTTATTTTCACCTGCTGCCCCTGGCGTATATGGTATACCTCACTTTCTGAAAGGTTCACCTGGATCTTCGCTTTTTCTGCATTCACGATAGTAGCTATCTGTGTACCCGGGCTGAGAAAAACGCCCGCCTCCACATCTTTGCTGAGTATGACACCGCTGATAGGGGCAGTGATCTTTGTATCTTCCAGTTGTTTGGCAGCTATTCTTTCCTGGCTTACTGCATTGTCATAATCCTGCTGCAGGTCTTTCACCTTCTGTGCCGTTGTTGCTTTTCCTGCCAGCAGTTCTTTGTATGTACTCAGGTCGTTTGACAGTTTTGCGGCAGTCAGCTTTGCTTTCTGCAGGTCTATCAATGCTGTTTTGTTATCCATTACAGCCAGCAGCTGTCCCTGTTTTATCTTACTGCCCAGTTCAAAATGCAGGTTCATTACATTACCACTTTGAGTAGCGAATACCTTAGCTTCTTTGAAAGGTGATATGTTACCTGTTTTCTGAATACTGGTAACTATACTGTCTGATCTTACCGCTACCGCCTTTACAGGGATAATGATGGCGGCAGTATCATTACGCTGCTTACGCGTATCGATCTCCTTTTTGTTACCCGCCAGTTTCCAGGCAACCAGGATAACTACCAGCAATACGATACTACCTGTGATAATTTTCTTTTTCATGCTGTTTTTATAAAGAGTTATAGTATTCTTTCAAAGTGCCGTTTGCTTTTTCAAGATCTATCCTGGCGGTATAGAAAGAATAAAGGGAATTGAGATAATTATTCTGCGCTTCTTTAAGTGAGTTCTGGGCATTGAGCCAGTCTGTCAGATCTGTCACTCCTTTCTGGTATTGCAGGTTGGTGCTTTCGAAAACTGATCTGGCCAGTTCAATATTGCGGTTATCGTTGGCGACATTGGCTTCTGCTTTCACCAGTTTTGTCTTCGCATTCTCATATTCAACCTTGTATTTATCTGCATCCAGCTTCATATTTTCCTGTGCATTCAAAAGATCTATCCGGGCTTGCTGGTATTGTGCGTTCTTCTTAAACCCGTTAAAGATGGGCACCTTCAGGGTCAGCCCTATTACTGAGAATGTATTCTGTGAGCTGAAGGATTGTCCGAGCTTATCGCCAAACCCATTGCTACCGTAGCGTGCGTAAAGTGAAAGGGTAGGTAATTTTCCTGCGCGGGTTTGTTTTGCATTAATATCCAGTAATGAAGCTTTTGCTTTGGACAACAGGAAATCTGAACGGTTATCGACCTGGAATGTGTCAGGGCGCTGTGTTTCAGGCACAGGCAGGGTGCTGGTTAAGGTAAGTGTATCTATCAGCAATGCCTCGCTGAGCGGATAACCCATTTCATTCTTCAACTGCAGGCTTACCTGTTCCAGGTTTCTTTCTGCCACATTGATATCAGACATGGTGTTGTTATAATTTACCCGGATCTTGTTAAGGTCTACCTCTGCAGTTACGCCTTTGCTGACGCCCAGTTCAGAGATGCGCAGCTGTTCCCGGTAGGTTTCTTCATTGGCATGCAGCAGCATGAGCTGCAGCTGGTAAATGTGTACCTGGTAATAAGCGTTGCTGATATTGTAGATGAGTGCTTCATCATTGTTCCTGATATTCAGGTCGGCCGTTTCTTTGTTGTACTTATTGGCTTTCAGGCCAATGATGGCTGACTGGTCAAAGATGGGCTGGTTCAGCTCTACCTGGGTGCTGGTGTTATATCTTTTGGTAAAAGCCACCTTCATATCTGTAGGGCTGAATAAACCGGCAGGAATGATGCTTACCTGGGGTTTGATGTTATCTGCCAGTCCGCCGGTACCTTCTATACTTGGCAGATAGGAAGCCAGTGCCTCTTTTGCCTTTTCATTAGCGGCTATTTTTTCATTCTGGTAGACCCTGGTGCTCCGGTGGTACTTCAATCCGTAGCTGAGACAGGATTTCAGATCCCATCTTTGTTGCGCATGCAGAAATCCCGGAGCAAGTAAAAGGAGTAAGAGACAATACTGTATATTCTTCATTTGACCATGTTTTCACCGGCAACAGAGCGGCCGGCGCTTTCATGGGTCAAAGATCAATATATAGGTCAGTGGAGAGGAGCCCAACCGGTACGAAACAGCCAAATTCCTCAATGAAACATCCCTGAGGGGATATTTTGATCTCAGCTTCCGGTCTGTGTCAGCCATTCCAGGAACTGGGATACCTTTTCCTTGCTGATGGTAACGGTTTCTTTGGTGGGAACTGTGAGGTTAACAGACAGCTTGCGGGAAAGGTAGCTGGAGGCGTCCTGCACGGCTTTCCGGTTTACCAGGAACTGCCTGTTGGTACGGAAGAACAAGGGGCCTGTTATCTTACTTAGCTCTTCCATATTTTTATTGACAGTATAGCTTTTGAGGTCGAATGTAGTGAGTTGTACCAGGCCTTTATTCAGGTAAAAGAATGCGATCTGGCTGATGGCTACCGGCAGGATCCTGTCCTTATAAAATACTAGGATAGATCCCGGATCAAGGCTTTTTTTCGAGACAAATATCTCTTCGAGAAATTCATATTTAGGGCGGTTATCAGCAAACTTCTCCCTGAAGCTCAGGTACTTCTTCACAGCTGTATTTACAGTAGCGGAAGTGAAGGGTTTTAATATATAATCGATACCATTCGCTTTAAAGGCATTCAGGGCATATTCATCGAAGGCGGTACAGAATATAACAGGTACTGTTATTTCAACTCTGGAAAATATTTCAAAGCTCAGTCCGTCGCCCAGCTGGATATCAGAAAAGATGAGATCAGCATTTGTGGTTTCACGGAAATAGCTGACGCTTTCCTTCACAGTGCCTAATATAGCTTCTATCTCTGCTTCAGGATATAACTGGGTGATGGTTTGCGCCAGGTCCCTTGCAGTCACTTTCTCATCCTCTATGATTACTATCTTCATTGTTCAATACTTTAATACTGACTGAAAATGTGTCGTTTTCCTGGCTGATTATAACTTCATCATCAGATAATATCCGGTAACGTTCTACTAAGTTCATAAGTCCCTTTCTGCTGGGAGTATCTGTCATTGTTCTTAACTGTATGTTATTCTCTGTAATGATGCGGTCATCTTTATAGTAGACCCTGATCACAAGCGGAGACAGCTCTGACACTTCATTATGCTTGATAGCATTCTCTATCAGGGACTGAATGGAGAACAAAGGTACGGAACCATGTAATAATACGTTTTCCGGAATGTCTATGGTGCAGACCAGCGCATTTTCAAACCGGATCTTCTGCATTTCGAGGTAGTCATTACACAGATTAATCTCGTCAGAGAGGCGGGCAACCCTGGCGTGGCTTTCTGCCAGTGAAGCGCGGAGGAAATTAACCAGGTGCGTAAGATATTCTTCACCTGCATTAAGATCCGATTTATAAAGGCTTTTCAACATGCTCAGGGCATTGAACAGGAAGTGAGGATGTATCTGTTGTTTGAGCAGCAGATTGGTTGATTCTACATTTGCAGCGCTTAGCCGGGCTATTTCAAGCTCATGGTTGGCCTTCTGATGTTGCAGTATAACGAAGTTATGCAGGATCAGCACAAGGCTGTTATTCATTAACCCCTGTACCAGAACGGCAAGTATCTGATCAGGCCAGAGTTTATCATGGAGTAGCGGATGAGTAAGGAATTGCGCTATGGGATCTGTTATAAAGAAAAAGACGAGTACAATAGCATAACCTACCCCATAGCGGATAAATTTCTTCTTCCTTTCCGTCATTGAAGGCCTGTTTTTATCGAGCCAGATCAATATAATTATATTGAGAACGCCCATTAAAAAGAACCGCATACCGACCATTAATGAATAAAGAACAGGTTGATGGCTGGCCTGTTTAAATACATACAGGAAGATCATTGCTATTGCTGCAACGATCAATGACAACAAACAGCTGTACCGAAACAGGTCTTTACAGAGCGCATTGATTTTCATCATATAAAGCTAATGAATTTGTTGTTTGGGCAGGGCATGGAGGGATGGTTAAGCGGACAATTTGGTTGTTAAGGCGGTTGTTCCGGGCTTTTTTCAGGCCGATGTGGGGTATGCAAAGAAATGCTTTTGCCTGAGGCAAAAGCGTTTCTTTGTGAAGAGGTTCTGATCTGTAAGAGATAATCTTAGTTATTCTCTTTCTCCAGTATCTCGAAAGAGACGTGTACCTGTTCTCCTTCTTCGTCTACTAATGTAATGGTATGTTTTCCCGGCTTTGGATGCAATGCTAACTGATGATATTCTTCTGTGCTTCCTACATAGTTATTATCCAGGTGCCAGTAGATCTTTTCTGTGATGTTGCGGTGAGTAGCTGTGAATACAGTCTCTCCGGGCGTACCATCAATTTCTATAGGCACATAGATCCTGGCATCAGGGCGAGGATAGATCAGCTCCATCGGCGGTTTTTCCTGTGCAAGCCCAGCCAGGCAGTCCTGTTTGTAGGGAGGTAAGGGTAAGTAGTTATGTTTTGTACGATAGTAGAACTCCATTGCAGGAGGCAATACAAACCAGGGCACATGTTTCATCTGTGAAGGAGATTCACAGTCGTCTGTTACACGCCATTGCCCGGTATGATCAAGATGTACCAGCTGGTGATAGGGACAAATACCTGAGCGCAGGCCTGCCAGTGGTACGGCAATAGAATCTTTTTCAGGACAGAGCTCACCGGCCCTGTAGCCGCTTTGCCTGCAGACTTCTATTTTCCGGAGCTTATTGTAAGGCGTGTTGAACCAGCTACCGGTCTGTAACAGGCGGAACACATCAAACATTACCGGGGCAGCCGTAGCTACGCCTATCAGGCCCGGACGGCCTTCTCCATCTGCATTTCCTACCCATACGCCTACTACATACTGAGGTGTAACACCGATAGCCCATCCATCGCGAAAGCCAAAGCTGGTACCTGTTTTCCATGCTATGCGCTGAGAAGAGGAGAATTGCTGCCACAGCAGCTCCTCACCCGGGCGCATCACTTCTTCCATAGCCTGGAAGGTGTACCAGATAGCCCCGGCATCCAGCGGACCGGAGGCAGCAGGGGTATGCCTGGAGATACGCTTTATATCTTTCCGGTAGTTAGGTGGATGAATATCATCAGCATCATATTTACCATTATACTGATCCAGGTGCAGCAATGTACGGGCCATGCTGGCGTACATACCACCCAATTCCCAGAGAGTGGACTCACCACCGCCAAGAATGAGAGAGAGGCCGTAATGATCTGCCGGTTGATTGAGTGTGGTGATGCCCAGTTTTTTAAGCAGGGCATGTAAGCGTTCATAACGATACTGCTGCAACATGCGTACTGCCGGTATATTCAGGGAACGCGCCAATGCCCTGCTGGCAGGGACAGCGCCATCATAACCCAGGTCAAAGTTCTGCGGCGTATAACCTGCTATCTGTGTGGGAATATCTGCCACCAGGCTATGCGGCAGCAACATACCGTCTGTCAGCATAGCGGCATATAACACAGGTTTCAATGTACTGCCGGGGCTGCGGGGCGCCTGGATAATATCTACATGGCTTTCCAGCTCTGCATTATCAGGATGGTAGATATTGCCAACATAGGCAAGTGTATTACCTGTCTCTACATCCAGCACCAGGGCTGCAATATTATTAATACCGTTTGCTTTATAGATGTTGTGATAGCGTTCTGCAATACGGGATACATTTCTTTGCAATTGTGCGTCCAGTGTGGTTTGCAGGCGCGTGCTCCGATCTTTCCCTGGCTGATAGTCCCGGCGGTACCGGTCCAGCAGGTGAGGCGCATCCTGCGGGAGGGCCTGTGGCTGGTCTGGCAGTGGTTCCAGCTTTGCCAGCTGGCAGGTGGTGCTATCTATTGTTTTGTTATGCCAGAGTTTTTCCAGCAGCTGATTACGTTTATTTAATAAGATCTGCCTGTTACGGCCGGGGTGCACCAATGCGGGGCTGTTGGGTAATACTGCCAGGGCAGCCGTTTCACCCCAGGAAAGCTGGCTTGCACTACGGCCATAATAACGCCATGCAGCAGCTTCCAGCCCTACTACGTTGCCGCCAAAAGGAGCATTGCCAGCGTAGAGGGAGAGAATACTTTTCTTTGAATAGGTAAATTCCATCCGGGTAGCTAACACTGCTTCTATCAGCTTCTGAAAGATGGTACGGGGTTTATTGCGGGACAGGCGTATGACCTGCATAGTGAGGGTGCTACCTCCGCTGATCACTTTATGATTACGCAGATTCTGTTTTATGGCGCGGCTTAAAGCCAGGATATCTACTCCCCAGTGATAATAGAAACGTTTGTCTTCATAAGACACTATACATTCAGCGAATTTCTCCGGCACGTCTTTATCTGCCGGGAAGCGCCATTGTCCATCTGCAGCAATGGCGGCACTGAGCAGTTCTCCGTTGCTGTCTTCTATCACAAATGAGGTAGGTGTTTTAAAAAGGCGTGAAGGAAGAGAGAACGAGTAGAGTAATAGTAAAAAAGTGGCGGCACTCAGCCACCACTTTTTCTTATAGATCCAGTTTTTTATTTTCTGACGCATATTATTTCACAACTTCTACCCACTTACCTGGCAGGAAGGCCTGTATGGTGTTATCATACATGGCTTCACAGGAAACGGCCGGCAGATAATAACGACCCAGGTAGGCCGCATTCAGCAGCACGTTGTAAGTGCGGGTCTTGGTTTCTTCGATATTGAAATAAGTATATACCCTGTCATCACGTATATCTTTATACGTAGCTGCGGAGGAGCGGAATGTGCTGTCGTTCTCCATCAGGCGGGTATTGATGATCTCCCATCCGCTGGGGAAGATCTGTGTCAGCGCCATCTGCTCGTAATAACCACGTTTACCGGGGTTGTGGATGGTCACTGTAGCCATGAAATCAGCGCCCTGGCGCATGGAGGCAGGATCCACCGGTTTGCCGTCGCGGGTGCTGTATTTTACCTGGATATCCAGCACATCAGGATTGTTAGGTACGTTAGGCTCCTGTCCGGCGTCAGGACGGCCCTGCAGGATAAGGCGAACATAAAGCATATTCTGGCCTTTGTTCTGTACGCTAACTGTACCGTCTCCATTAACGGCAACAGGCACCTGTGTTACGTAAGACTCTGAATTTACGGTGCTGGTGCGGCCATTTACAGTAGCGGCAAAGCTCATCTTGCTGCCATTGGTATTGCTGCCACAGAACTTAGCGATAGCAATGAGTGAGTAAGCAGTGGTTTGAGTACTGTACCAGCTGTCCTGCGCCATGCTGGCCGCCAGCTGTCTTACCAGTTCATTGGCACGGCTGCGCTGGCCAAGGATGGTGAGTGTTTCCAGGATCATCGCTTTATCACGTACATCTGTACCGAAGGTACCTCCCAGTTGTCTGTATGGTTTTACATCTGAGCTGAGGCCTTTTATCAGGCTGTTTGCCAGCTCTGGTTGTCCTATCAGTTTATATGCCGCTGCCAGTCTCCATTTGGCTGCTTCACTAAGGCCTTTGAATTCCTTCAGGCGGTTCATAGCTCCCAGTTCAGGCACCTTGGCCACAGCCAGCAGGTAAAGGCGGTAAGCCTGTGTAAGGTCTGTGTTATAATAACTATAAGGAGCAGGCGCAGACCAGGCAGCTGCTCTGTTACGCTGGAACTTCTTCCATTGGTCAAGCATACCTGCCGGCAGTTCATAACCTTTGGCCTGTGCTTCCAGCATAAAGTGACCGGCATAGTTAGTACCCCATTCATCGGCATCTGCGTTACCGGGCCAGTAGCTAAGACCACCATCTGAGGTCTGGAAGCCTTTAAGACGTCTGAGACCGGATTTGATATTGGCTTCTATTTTGGTTAGCTCTTCCGGCTTGAGGTCCATCACCTGGTTCAGCACCAGCTGCGGGAATACGCTGGAAGTAGTTTGTTCTATACATCCGTGAGGGTACTGGATCAGGTAGCCGAGGCGTTTTGCCAGGTTCATAGCTGGTATAGTGGATACTTCCAGTACACCGGTATTGGTGCCTGCCATTCCTGCGGGCTTATAGCCAGCGCTCCAGTTCTGTCCACCCTGTAATGTAGTTTCCTGTACGGTAGTAAGCATAGGGTTAGGGTTGCGTATTTCCAGTTCTGTTTCTTCATCAGCCCTGGCAGCACCGCTGGTGGCGGTCACTTTTACTTTTGCAACACCTGTCTGTGGTTTTACGCGTACATCAAAGTATACTATCTGCTCTCCGGGCTGTGAGAAGGTAACTGTCTTTGTACGCTCTCCCACCACTTCCAGCAGAGCGCTGGTAGCCAGGGTCACGTTTGCAGAACGGATATTCTTTTCCAGTCCGAATACGGTTACCGGCAATTGTATTGTTTCAGAAGGCCCTAATACACGTGGCAGTGTTGTGAGCAGCATGAGAGGTTTCTTCACGGCCACTACTTTTTCGGCAGTGCCGTAAGCACCGTCCTGTCCTGCTACTACCATCGCTTTTACAGAACCGATATAAGGAGGCAGTTTGAAGTTATGTGTTTGTTTCTGACCGGATTTCAGGGTGAATGGTCCCATGAAATGTACCACAGGTTTGAAACGGTTGGCTTTTGCTGTACCGGCATTCCTGTTCAGGCCTTCATCACCACCAATACTTAAGATGCGTTCCATATCACCACCCCATGCGCCTATTACATAATCAAACAGGTCCCATGTTTTTACGCCGAGCGCTTCACGGGCATAGAATGCACTGTGCGGGTCAGGTGTTTTGAAACGAGTGAGGTCCAGCAGGCCTTCATCGACAATAGCGATGGTGTAGGTCATTGCTTTTCCTTTGGATTCGGAAACGGTGATGCTGGCGTTCTGTTCCGGTTCCAGTTTATCAGGCATAGCTATCTGCGGCTGCAGGATGGTGTTTGCATCTTCTATGGAGATGGGGATGACACCGTACATGCGGATGGGCAGGTCGTTCTTTGTCTGTGCATGCGGCTGGAGCAGGCTAACGTTTACGTATATATTCGGCGCCATTTCCTTTTCCGCCTTGAAAGAATAAGTGGTCTGTCCTTTCTGGGTATTGATCCAGAAAGTTTTGAGCACCTTGCTGCCGGACTCTATGCTTACCAGTCCGCGGCCGCCTTCGCTGCTGGGAATGGTGAGGGTGATATCTTCACCTACATTGTATTTGGCTTTATCTGAAGTGAATACCAGCATGGCGGCTTCGGCAGGGTTTTCTTTCTGTACCCTTTCTGCCCATCCCGGCCAGTCTATGTATACTGCCTGACCGGTGGTATGGCCGCTCTGCAGGTCTTTCACCCTTACCAGGAAGCGTCCCCAATCAGGATAAGCTATCTGCAGGTTCCAGGTGCCTTTACCGTTATGCAGGGTGACGGTTTCTTTGTGTAACAGCTGGTTGTAACTGTCCTGTGTGAAGTTGCTGAACTCATCTTCACTGCCCTGGTCCCACCACCAGCGCCAGCGTACTTTATACAGTTCTACCTGTACATCCTGGTTACCACGCAGCAGGTTACCGTTCTGATCTACGTTCACGATGCTGACAGCATGGGCTTTGTCTGTCAGCAGCATACCTGTCATACGATCGCCTTCCGGCATACGTATACCCGCATACGAAGCAAACGGATTGTAAGGCATGGAGAAATGATCTATGCTGAAGTCGCCTCCGGGTTCAAAGACCTTGATCTCGAAATTGGCTTTCAGCTGACCAGGCGCCAGGTTACCCAGCGGCAGGTTTACTTTTACGGGAGCTGAGCCGCTTTCGCCCAGGCTGCTTTCAAAGATTGTTTTGTTCTCAGCTTCAAAATGAGTGATAGGATCGTCAAAGTGATATCCTGTAAAGTTTTTGAAGCTGGTGGTCTGCTGGCTCAGCGACACATCCACTTTTGCTTTCAGGTTCTGAGCAGTGGCACCAAACAGCCATTGGGCGCTGAGGTTACCTTCAGTTCCTTCTTTGGAAAGAGTGGTATTAGTGCCGAAGTCCATCTTTATTTTGAGCCTGTTAGGCTTGATGGTCTCAATGCGCAGATTTTTGGAGAATGTAGCGCCGCCTACCTTCACTTTAGCAGTCCAGCTGCCTGTCAGATCGTCCGGGGAAGTCGCAGTTGTGAAGCTGTAGAATCCGTTAACGGACTGCAGGGCATTCAGCTGTTTGTATAATTGTCCTTTAGGATTATAGAGCTCCAGTGTAACCGGGTGATTGGGCGGCAGTTTCTGGTCTTTATCTTCCAGGATGAATGTGAGGAAGAGGGTATCTCCCGGGCGCCATACGCCACGTTCGCCATAGAGGAAGCCTTTGATACCGCTCTGCACTTCTTCGCCCTGCACATCAAAACGGCCCAGTGGCAGGGAGTTGCCATCGTCCAGTTTCAGGTAACCTCTTTCATTATCTTTTTTGGCAATGAGGAGATAAGGTTTGCGTTTCAGGTCAAATTTAGCAAGACCGTCTCCATCACTCTTGATCTTGAAGATCACCTGGTTCTGGTAGTCCAGCAGTTCCAGCTCAACACCTACCAGGGGTTTGGTGTCGCGGATGTCTGTAACGGCTACCAGCATACTGTTGTCATTTCCTCTCTTAACGGTAAGGCCTATATTGGAAGAGAAGACGTTACGGGATGCCCATTTGTCTTTATTGTAGTAAGAGTTGGAGCAGGGATCGTCCCTGTGTTCCCATGAATAACCGTAGGGGTAGTAGCTGTCGTAACGACGCCAGAATTCATCGTCTTCATCGAGCTTATCACCATAGTATCCACCATAATACTCTTCATCTTCTCCTTCGCTGCTGCCAGCTTTATCATCTCCGCCGGCAGCACAGCCGTACAGGGAGTATGATTTACGGAAGCCGATAGTAACGCGGTAGATAGCGCCGGGTTCTGTACGCAACAGTTTTTCCATATCGAGGAAGAAGCGGTTGCGTTTATGCAGGTTCAGGGATTTATCGTCATCGAGGCGGATGGTTTTCTCAACTACAGGGCGGCTTACGCGGCGCAGCTCCTGGCTGCCATCCAGATCGTTCTGCTGAAGATATTGCGGGATATTGTTCTCATAGATCTTGATGATGGTCACATCCACAGCGTTCAGGTTCACGGCTTCGAAAGGCAGTACCAGTTTGTTACTTTCAGGCAGGATCACACCTTTACCCGGGATAGTAACAGAAGGCATTACATTTTCGAAGTTGATATTGGCGGAGAAAGATTTACTGAGCTTGTCGTCATTGATGTTTAAGATACCTTCATTCACTACAACAGTGTAATTACCTTCCAGTCTTTTAGGAGCAAAGACCTTTACCTCGCTGCCTTCTATGGAGTAACGGAGATCGCTTACACCACTAATCCCGATCAGGCCGTCCAGGTTCTGGGCAACGCTGATAGGATCGGAGAACTGTACCAGTACATATTGTTCTTCTTCACTTTCTGCACGTACTTCCAGTACTTTGAAGTCAGTAATGGCAGGAACTTCTATGGTCTTTTTACCATCCATGTCCACTTTCAGGGGCTTACCGTCCCAGCTGAGCTCCAGCTTACGGGCGCTGTTGCCGCGTACCAGGTTCTCTATAGAAAATTTAGAAGTTTTTTCTGCTGCGCTGTGCTGCCAGGTGATGGGCATCTTTTTTCCATCGAAAGTGGCGCTGAGCACTTTTTCTATCTGCTGCGGATCTTCAATATCGGCAGTGGCGATCTGGCCGGTGAAGGTCATTTTGCTGATAGAGCTTGTGCTGGCAGATTTGAGACCATATTCCTCAATAGCATAGGAAGGTTTGATGACCTGGAATTCAAAGTCGAACTCCTTCACTTCCTTCTCTACTTTCAGGATCCTGCCCAGTTTAAAAGTGGCGGTATATTTTTTGCCGGGGTCGAGGTTAGCGTCGGGCCGGAATTCGACTGTAGTGGCGTCTATCCAGTAGGCCTTTCCTTCAATGCCGGGGCTGAAGTCGAAGAGTTCTTCGTCTACGGGCTCATTCTGTGTATGTGTGATATTGTTGCTGCTGGTCAGCTGTACCCGGATAGTGCTTTGCCGGGAAATAACGCCAGCGGTATAGGCCTCTACGTATTTGGCCAGAGCGGGACTAATAGCTCTCTTGGTATGCTTACAGGCAGTCAGGCATGATAGGACAATACCTATCATGAGGGTGGCGGCAACCGCCAGTCTTTTTTTGGGACCCATGAGGATAAATGCTGTTTAAAGTCTAAAGGTAATCAAATATGGTATATTGCTAATATATAGGTTTACCCTTTTCGAGTTTCAGTACTTTGTTCACGGCGGCAGGAATTTCATCCTGGTAATGTGTTACAAAGATGAGGGTAAGGTCCATAATACCGCATAATGTATCAATTACATGTTTAAAATGTTCTTTCTGTTGGGTGTCAAGGCCCTGGCAGGGTTCATCAAATATCAGCAGGGGTGGTTCTTTTACCAGTGCCCTGGCCAGGAGGGTGAGGCGTTGTACGCTTTCCGGCACTCCTTTGAAAGGTTGGTCCAGGTAGGAGGCGATGTCCAGAATATCCATCCAGGCAGCGGCATGTTCCTGCTGTTCCGGGGTTCCCTGTCGCCCGCCACCTATAACATCATAAAATCCGGATACCACGACCTGTTTGCAACTGGTGCCTGCCTGGAAATACTGGTGTAGTTCGGGCGAAACAAAACCTATCTTCCGTTTAATGTCCCATATACTTTCTCCGCTGCCCCTTTTACGGTCAAATAAATACAGTTCCTGCGCGTAAGCCTGGGGGTTGTCGCCCGTGATCAGGCTCAGCAGTGTGGATTTGCCTGCGCCATTGTGACCCAGCAGCGCCCATTTTTCGTTGGGCTTCACTATCCAGTTAACATCATCCAGTATCAAATGTTCACCGTATTGTACTTTTATGTGCTCCATACGGATGATAGTGTCAAACTTCGTTGCCGGCGGTTTGACAATAGCACGGATCTTTTCTTCATCCAGCCGGATAGCGGGCGATCCTTCGGGTAAAGGTAACTGTAAAAACTCTTCCCGTGTATATTTACCTGTTATATTCCCGTCTTCAAGGGTCAGCACATTTGTAATATTTTCCGGTACTTCTGCAGGTGAGGTTACCAGCAGCACGGTAGTACCATTGGCAATAATACTGTTCACCATCTCACGGAAATGCTTCCTCGTTTCTATATCAAGGCCGGTGAAGGGATTGTCCAGCATGAGCAGTAAAGGCTCCTGTAATAATGATCTGGCGATCATTACCCTCCTGGTTTCTCCGTTAGAGAGTTTGATCAGTTCCCTGTCCAGCAATGGGGCGATCTTCAGTGGTGCTAATATTGCGGGGAGAGCAGGTTCTGCTTCTCCGTAGAGATACTCACGTACAGTGGGAGCGTCTTCCGAGTCCATGCTGTTGAAACGTTGCTGGTAGTAGAAATCTGTTGTTGTATTGGAACGGTTTCTGAATGTATGGTGATGGCCTACAAGGGCCAGTAAGTTGCGGTGGGTAAAGTAGGGGTCGGTAATGGTGTGGGTGTTACGGTAGGTGTCGAAGAAATGATATTTTATAGAGCCGTTGATGATATTGAACTTGCCGGCGATGGTGTTGAGAAGGGCGGTTTTGCCGGAGCCGCTTGGGCCGGTAATGGCCCATTGTTCGCCTTGTTTTATTTCAAGGGAGAGGTTGGTGAAGAGAGTTCTGTCTATGTAGCGTACTGTGATGTGTTCTAAAGTAAGGAATGGGCTCATGATCTTTTTGCTGTTTCTCGGTGCTAAATTATTACTAATTGTGGGATTGTTTATCCCTGTTTGTGGGGATGTTGTGGTTTGTTTTTGGCTTTGGGGGTTTGTTTTTTTGGGAGGAGTCGCTTTTCCGGAAGTAGTTAAAATGGGCTGAATCTATTTGGCTGGAATTCTATTTAACTTTATCAAATGTTTGGGCGGTGGTGGTGGATGGGGCGGTGTCAAATATTTGTCAAATAGATAAGGCCCATTTTTAACTACTTCCGGAGACGCTGACCTTCCGGGAGGGTTGAGACAGGTTGTTGATTGGTGATTGTTGATTGGTGGTTGGTGGTTGGTTATTTGGGTTGGGTTGGGTGTTTTGTTGTTTGTTTTAATTCAATTTTACTTTTATGATACAATGGTTGGTGAAAACCTTTGAGGAATTAACAATTCATGAGCTTTATGCATTTCTTATGCTTAGATCTGAAGTGTTTGTGGTGGAACAGAATTGTGTGTTCCAGGATATAGATAACACAGATCAGCTGGCAGTGCATGTGATGGGGTTTGAGAAGGAGAATGGAGAACTGGTAGCCTATTCAAGGGTGTTTGGGCCGGGAATTAAATTCAGTATGTCTGGTATTGGGCGGGTAGTGGTGCCGGAAAAGGCAAGGAAAGGAGGTACAGGAAGGGTGTTAATGGAACATTCTATTAAGGCGATAGAAGACCGGTTTGGAAAAATTCCTGTGAAGATAAGTGCACAGGCACACCTGGAGAAGTTTTATGGTTCTTTTGGATTTGTTGCCTGTAGTGAAGCGTATGATGATGATGGGATCATGCATATTGATATGATCAGAGAGGTGAGTGAGAGTGAGAAGTGATGGTGGTGGAAGGATAAAAAAAGCTTTCATCTGAAATGAAAGCCTTTTTATAGTGTTTGAATAATCTGAATAAGTTAATCCTTCTTCTTTCTGGGCTCGCGGGATTCGCTGACCTTTAGTTTATAGAGCGGGAAATAATAAGAAACGGTGTATGTCATATCAAACTGGGAACGCTTATTACCACTGCCAAAGCCGGGAATGACAATTGGCGGGAAAGCATCGTCTGCACTGCTGCTAAGCATGATCTTTTCACGGATGCCCCATCCCAGGAAGAAATTTTTCAATGCCTCTACCCGGATCCCCATACAGAGCTCTATCCAGTGAGCCGTCATACTGGTTTTAGGATAGGAGCCGGTAATGTCTGAGCCCCAGTAATCGCTGATTATCCTGTAATTGGGCACTTCATAACTATTCCGTGCAAAACCGTAACGGATGCCTGCAAATACCATGTTCTTCTCGTCCTTATCTCTTTTCTTCAGGAAATCATAATCTACGCCGATGGTGGCATACATACCATTTCCCTTATAAGTATAGCTGGTATCGCTGTGGGAGGTCCGGTTATACCCCATTTCTATAGCGCCGTAGAGCTTTTTGTTGATGCGGGCATCTGCCTGGAAAGTGACATCTGTTCTGTAAGGCTGGAAATAGAGCAGTGCAAAACGGCTGATGTCTACGCCTACACGGAGGCCGCCGGGTACATAGTAAACACTGTCAGGCAGGCGTGTTACCGGAGGAGTGGGCCGGGCCTGTTTACGTGCAGCAATGCTGTCCTGTTTGCGGGGAGGCGTTGCCTGCCGGCGAAGGGTGCTGTCCTGCGCGGGTTTGGTCAGACGAATGGTATCGCCCGCCGGGCTGGCCGGTTTTACCTGTGCCTGTAAAGAAAAGGCGGACAGGAGCGCCAGACTAACGGATATAGTATAAAGAAACGTGCGTATCATTCGTACTGTTTACTTCCTTGTTATTAATACGGAGGTAGTCGATGGTGTTAAATGTGCAGATAACGGTATCCAGCGTATAAAAGGTGGCAAAACCGCAACCGGCAGAGACAAAATTGGGTTTCCTGGCGTAGCGGAAAATGAGGGTATCTGCCACAGCGGCAGAATCCAGCCGGAGGTAGAACATGCTGCTGTCTGCCAGCGGGTTCAGTGCCACGAATACACTGGAGCGCGGCTGGCGGTTTACAATAGTGTCTTTACCTATTGCATACATGGTGACCTTGGGCCAGATAGTGTCCTTAATAATAAAACCATCCAGTGTATCCCTCTTAAAATTAATGCCCAGATCTGAGATCAGCGTCTGATCGCAGGTCTTCGTCTCATCTTCACAGGCTGCAAAAACTGACATGAGCAGTATTGCAATAAGTCCAGGAATGTATTTCATGCGTGCAAATTACGAGTTCCTGCATTTTAACTGTGCAGGGGGTAAAAAAACTGCTCAAAAAAATCGCTTTTGCCTTCGGCAAAAGCGATTTTTTTGAGAGGGGAGTTTAACCGGCCGAAGGCCGGTTAGTTAAGCTCTGATTTGAGGAAGCGGGCAGTATGGCTGTCTTTACAATCTGCCACCTCTTCAGGGGTACCAGTACAAAGAATGGTACCACCACCAGCGCCACCTTCAGGGCCAAGGTCAATAATATGATCAGCCATTTTGATGACGTCCAGATTATGTTCTATGACCAGGACCGTGTTACCACGGTCTACCAGTTTATTCAATACGTTCAGCAGCAGCTGTATATCCTGGAAGTGCAGACCGGTAGTGGGCTCGTCCAGGATGTAAATGGTTTTGCCGGTATCTTTCTTGGAAAGCTCAGTAGCCAGCTTTACACGCTGCGCTTCACCACCGGAGAGGGTTACGGCTGATTGTCCGAGGGTAATATACCCCAGTCCCACATCCTGTAACGTCTTGACCTTCCGGTAGATATAGCTGACAGGCTGGAAGAATTCCACGGCTTCATCTACCGTCATATCCAATACATCGGAGATGGATTTGCCTTTATAGCGGATCTCCAGGGTTTCCCTGTTATAACGGCGACCATTGCACTTTTCACAATGTACGTATACGTCTGGCAGGAAGTTCATTTCTATGACGCGCATGCCGCCGCCTTCACAAACATCACAACGGCCGCTTTTCACGTTGAAGGAGAAACGCCCGGCGTTATATCCCCTGATCTTGGCTTCCGGTACCTGGGAAAAGAGCTGGCGGATATCTGTGAAGAATCCGCAGTAGGTGGCAGGGTTACTGCGGGGAGTACGGCCAATGGGAGACTGGTCGATCTCTATCACCTTATCTATGTTTTCCAGCCCCTTGATACTTTTATAAGGCATCGGTTCCAGGCTGGAATCGTAGGCATGCTTACTGAGGATAGGATACAGCGTTTCGTTGATCAGCGTGGATTTACCACTGCCGGAAACACCGGTAACACAGATGAACGTCCCAAGGGGGAATTTGACATTTACGTTCTTCAGGTTATTGCCTGTAGCGCCTTTCAGCTCCAGGACCTTGCCATTGCCCTTGCGGCGTTCTGCCGGAACGGGTGTTACCCGTTTGCCATTCAGATAACCAGCAGTAGGCGTATCGAGTTTCAGAATTTCTTTGGGAGTGCCCTGGGCAATGATCTGACCACCATGTACACCGGCGCCGGGCCCGATGTCTACCAGGTGATCTGCATGCAGCATGATATCCTTATCGTGCTCTACTACTATCACCGTATTGCCCATTTCTTTCAGGTTACGGAGGGCGTCTATGAGCTGCATATTGTCCCGCTGATGCAGGCCTATGCTGGGCTCGTCCAGGATATAGGTGATGCCCATCAGCTGGGAGCCTATCTGGGTGGCCAGGCGGATACGCTGACTTTCGCCACCACTGAGCGTGCGGGTAGCACGGTAGAGGGTGAGGTAGTTCAAGCCTACGTTGAGCAGGAACCCGAGCCTCTCGCGGATCTCTTTCAGGATATCTTTGGCAATAGCGTTCTGCTTTTTATCCAGGCGCTTTTCTATGTCTTTGAACCATACCAGCAGCTTATCCAGGTCCATGCTGCTCAGTTCAGCGATATTCCTTTCGTCCACTTTAAAAAAGAGGCTTTCCTTTTTAAGGCGGGTGCCGGAGCATTCAGGACAGGTATGCAGTTTCATGAAGCTTTCCGCCCAGTTGCGTACGGCATCTGAAGAGGTATCGTTAAAGTAACGGCGTACGGTGTTGATCACGCCTTCGTATTCTGTAGAATAGGAGGCTTCTCCGTTGTCGCCAAATTCCAGGTCCATGTCCAGTTTGCCGTTCTCGTCGCCGAAGAGCAGCAGGTTCAGTATATTTTCAGGCAGTGCGGAAATGGGAGCTGTCAGGGAGAACTTATATTTCCGGGCCAGCTGCTGTACCTGTTTGAAGGTAAAGGTATCGCGGGCTTCACCCAGCGGGGCAAGGCCGCCATCATTGAGGGAGACGGAGTAGTCAGGGATGACTGCATCCATATCTATCTGGTAGATGGTGCCCAGTCCTTTACAACGGGGACAGGCGCCGTAGGGCGAGTTGAAGGAAAAAGTATTGGGAGAAGGTTCTTCGTATGAGATGCCGGTATCCACGCACATGAGCTGTTTACTGTACTGGCTCACTTTTCCGCTGTCGTTATCCAGGATAAAGAGCAGGCCTTTACCCATCTGCAGGGCTTTCTGAACGCTCTGGCTGATGCGGGCGCGGGCGTCGTCCTGTACCTGTATGCGGTCTACCACCAGTTCTATTTCGTGGATCTTGTAACGGTCTACCTGCATACGGTCTTTCAGGTCCATTATCTCTCCATCTACCCGTACTTTCAGGTATCCCTGTTTGCGGAGCTGTTCAAACAGCTCACGGTAATGGCCTTTACGGCCGCGTACCAGGGGAGCCAGAATGGCGAGCTTCTTTTTAGGGTAGTTTTTGAACAGGTGTTCCATGATCTCTTCTTCCGAGAAGCGGGTCATGCGTTTGCCTGTATTATATGAATAGGCAACGCCTACACGTGCGTAAAGCAGGCGGAGGAAGTCGTAGATCTCTGTAATGGTACCTACAGTAGATCTTGGGTTCTTATTGGTTGTTTTCTGTTCAATAGAGATAACGGGAGAGAGACCGGTGATCTTATCTACATCGGGTCTTTCCATATCGCCAATGAACTGCCGGGCGTAAGCGGAGAAACTTTCCATGTAGCGGCGCTGGCCTTCTGCATAGATGGTGTCGAATGCCAGGGAGGATTTTCCGCTGCCGCTGATGCCGGTAATAACGACCAGTTTATTTTTCGGTAACTGCAGGTCCAGATTTTTCAGGTTATGTGCCCGGGCGCCAAATACTGCTATATGGTCGTCCGCGAGGGTCGGCGCAGGTTCCGGTAAAGTTACATTCTCTTTCTTCTTTGCCATATCAGATTATAAAAAGTCAGGGCGATGCCATGAACTTATTTAGACTACTAAACTACGGCATAATTATGATTTTACTAAAAATTTTAGTGAAAGGTAATTGATCAGTATGGTTTTTTGAGTGATGTGTGGGATAATAAGTGGTGCAGAAGTGCACCCGCAATACATGCTTTAAACATGCTTGAAACATGCTTGAAACATACTTGAAAGGTGGAGTTGAGTAGAGGGATGAGAGCCTCCGGCAGCAGGCAGGAATAAAAAAAACGGACCGTAAAAGTCAATTTACGGTCCGCATAAGTATGTGAGAAGGCTGGTTACGCCTGATATTTCTTGAAAACTACGATAGCATTGTGACCACCGAAACCAAAAGTATTGCTCATAGCAACATTGATGGTACGTTCCTGCGCTTTACCCAGGGTAAGGTTCAGGTTGGCAGGAATGCCTTCGCCCAGGGTGCCTGTATTAATAGTAGGAGGCACCAGGTTATGGCGGGTAGCCTGGATACAGGCGATAGCCTCGATAGCGCCGGCAGCACCCAGCAGGTGACCGGTCATAGATTTGGTAGCGCTGATGTTCAGTTTGGTAACGTAATCACCAAACACGCCCATGATACCTTTCAGTTCGCTGGCATCGCCCAGGGGGGTAGATGTAGCGTGAGCGTTGATATAGTCAACATCTTCAGGTTTCAGCTCAGCGTCTTCCAGTGCTCTCTGCATACCCAGGCGAGCACCGAGACCTTCAGGATGGGTAGCTGTGAGGTGATATGCGTCTGCCGTCATAGCGCCACCTACCATTTCAGCGTAGATGGTAGCGCCTCTTTTTACAGCGTGCTCATATTCTTCCAGGATGATAGCGCCTGCGCCCTCTCCCATTACGAAACCATCACGGTCAGCATCAAAAGGACGGGAAGCAGTAGCGGGATCATCGTTGCGGGTAGAAAGCGCTTTCAGTGCGTTGAAGCCTGCAATACCTGCGCGGGTTACAGGAGCTTCGGAACCACCTGCTACGATAGCATTGGCCTTACCCAGGCGGATAAAGTTGAATGCGTCTACCAGGGCGCTGCTGGAGGAAGCACAGGCGGATACCGTACAGTAGTTCACACCCATGAAGCCATATTTCATAGAAATCTGGCCTGCAGCGATATCGGAGATCAGTTTAGGAATAAAGAAGGGATTGAATTTGGGAACAAAGTTGCTCTGAGTAAACTCAACTATCTGGTCCTCAAATGTTTGCATACCACCGTTACCGGAAGCCCAGATCACACCGATCTGTGTTTTATCCACACCGTCAAGGTGAAGTCCTGCATTCTCAACGGCTTCCTGGGCTGCTACCATGGCATATTGTGTAAACATGTCCATTTTGCGGGCCTCTTTCTTCTCCATGAACTTCTCTATGTCAAAACCTTTCAGTTCACAGGCGAACTTGGTTTTAAATTCAGTAGTATCGAAACGGGTAATAGGACCCGCACCACCAGTACCAGTTTTAAGACTATTCCAGAAAGTGTTTACATCGTTTCCGATAGGCGTTAAAGCCCCCAACCCGGTAACTACAACCCTTTTTAACGTAACAGTGCGCATATTGCTTTGACTTTAAAATCGAAAGTTAGAGCGCAAATTTAGTCACTTATTCTTATGATTACGCATATTCATAAGATTTATGTGTCATATAAGCCAAAAGGGAGTGTTATTTCAGGCTGTAACCATGCTTGTAGCGGGTATAGTGGCGAGATTGATCTTTTTTGTCCGGCTTTTCAGGAAGGCTATTACTTCTTCATCTGAATTGAACCTGTTACCGATATTGACAAAATGACGTGCCAGCAGGTCATAACGTTTACCCATCAGGTATAACCAGACATGAAGGAAATGGATACCATCAAACACTATCGCCTCATTATCAATATATTCCTGCAGAGTCTGGCGGAAATAATGTGGATGTTCCGTCCAGTGCATGGAGGGTTTTACATGGTGGCTGATGTGATATCCGTCATTCCAACATTGGTGGTTATACTTAGTATTAATACAGGTAATGCTGTTCTTGTAGGAATTGTCCGGCTCGGCAGCGCATATAAAAGCGTGCTGCGCCCAGTTGCCGGTCATCATAATGATACGGGAAATAATGAACGGGAGGATAAACACTGTTAAAGTAGCCGGGAAGTTTACGAAGGACAGGCCTATGCACATGGCAAAGAACAGGAGCTCTCCTCTCATAGAGCGGATCAGCAGTTTTTTGCGGTGTTTCTTTATAAAATACCTGGAAAGGTTGACAATACCGATGGCAAGAAACACTCCCAGATAGCGGCCAAAGCCCCGGAGAGAATCCCGCTGGAAGGGCATGGTGCAGCTATCGTCGTCCGGCATATTGTTTTCCGGGTGATGCATACCAATATGATGACTGTAATAAGTTTCCGGCGTCTGCCCAAAAAGAGGGCCTATCACCCAGGGTAGGTAGTGATTAAGGAAGCCGTATTTTTTATCAAAGAACACGCGATGACTGGTGCAATGCAGCATCAATCCGAAAGAGCCTTTATAGCGGAAGTTGTTGAGCAGTGTGAAAATAACAGCCGCGATCCACCATACCACCTCATTGATTGGCAGGTATAATATTACCGCCAGTGGTATCAGCACCAGGGTCAGTTCAATAGTGAGATAAAGGAAAGGAAGATCTCTTTCATCGCGGATCATTGATTTCAGGAACTTCCGGGTAGTGGAATCTGGCTTCTCCGGTTTGATGTATACCGGATCGGTAATCACGTTGTTGAATACTTTCATTGTAGGTTTTTAAATGGCACGCCTGGGGCCGGTGTTCGCATTGGATATCTGTAAGGTAAACGAATTAAACGGGAAATTCTTATCATATCCGGAAACATTAGCAGAGGGTTAACATTTTGGCAGCCCTTCGCCGGAAATCTATTCATTACCACCAGACCTGTTTATCATTCTCATATGTAAAGATCCTTTCTTCAATTCCGCCGGAGAGGTTGCGCAGCCATAACAACGCGTTGGCAGGAACATTATCGAAATATAAATAATTGTTAGCTGCCAGCTGTTTTCCCAGCGAGACCCATTTATTGTTCCAGTAGAACAGTTCATACTGATCTCCTTTCTGAACACCATTCATATCATTCCTGGTCAGGAAGCGGATCTCACTTACCGACCTTTTTTCTCCGAGGTCAATACCTACCCAGCTGTTGTCTGCAAATTTTGAGTCAAAGTAAGTTAGCGGGTTACCATCTACAGCTGCGTACCTGGTAGTTCCGGGGTTGTTTAAATAGGAGCTGTCGGTACCCAGTACCGTTCCTTTTAACAGCTCTCTCCTATCCCCATAGAACTGTACTTCAGCAATATTGCCATAAGAATCTTTGGGGGAATAATACCTGAGGTAGCGATATTGCTTTGTATCATTTATGGGAACGATGTTGAAGGTATCTAACGGATCGTAATTGATGGTGTGCAGGGTCACTGCATCTTTAAAGTCGCTTCTGTTAGCTGCCTGGAACCGGCCTCCGATGGTCCTGTGTATGTATTTGGTATTGCTGCTCCTGAAATCTGCCGGGTATTTCCTGTACAGTTTCACTTTCCTCTTATGATCCGGGTCAGGAGCCAGGGAGTGAATAACTCCACTCTTGTCCAAACAGATAGCGTGCTGGGCCGGTTGTAGTTGTCCGTCGTCCTTAATAAACACAGGCAGGTAAACTCCATTGCGACCGGCCTTTTTAAACTGTGCTTTTTGCGCTTCCACTTTTGCCCAGTCTACCGGGTACCAGTTGGGGTAACTGAATACTGCTAAATAGGCTGTCTTGTTCTTACCATTGTCAAAGAGAGAGAATTTCAGATCGGTAGTTGCTGTATATTGCTCTGTCACATCTTCAAAAAAAGGATTATTAAAGAAATCTGGGAGAAAGGTGCATGCTCCTCTATACCAGAAATGGTTTTCTTTATTAACCTGGTAATTGTACCTGTATACTTTTGAGATAATGTATCCCGGTAATTTGAATTTACCCAGTGTATCGTTCTGCAGATCTATAGGTATAGCATGGGAATTATCCATGACCGCTACGGCCCAGGTATGGTCAGAGCTGAGATTAGCGTAGTTGGGAGTATAGTCTACACTGGCAGGTATTCCCAAAGATCTTAAAAAAGCCGCGGTGATAAGTGCCAGTTCTTTGCAGGAGCCTTCCGGCAGTTTCTCCAGTGCGGACAGGGAAAGGTTAGGCATCCGCAGGCCGGATGAACCAAATCTTATTTTAAAGTCTTTATAGCGTTTGCGCAGCCAGGTATGCATGAACCGGACAGCATTCTGCAGGCTGTCTTTCGTTATGTCATGATCTTTGTTGTATAAATAAAAGCTGTCATGCAATGCCCTATTCCATTTTTTCATATCAATAGCCTCGTCTCCTATCCTGTATGGCAGCACGTATTTGTAATATATCTCTGAAGGCAGGCTTTTACTCCATTGTGTTTTGCGATAGGTATCCAGCGAAGATCTTACAAACCGGCTGAGGTAATCGTGCGTAATAATATCAACATCATAACGCCGGGATGTAATCACATTTCTTGATGCGGAAACAGAATCTATTTTATTCAGCAAGGTAGTTTTGTCTGCATATTTCCCTTCCAGCATTGATGTAAATGAATACACGTCAGGACTTGCGGGAAAGGAATGATATTGCAGGTTATCGAAGATAAACCCGACAGACCGCTTACTCATAGTATCTGCCAGGGTGAACTCATTATTGAACGTCTGATAGAGGCTATCGCTTCGTTCCTGGAAATTACTGCCGGTCTTATGCTGGCAGGCAGAGAGAAATATAAGGTAAATGAACAAATGGTATATTGATCTCATTACGTGGGTTGGGTGTCAGATAAACAATAATATTAAGATACAAAATCCGGATAAGTTTATTTCAAAATTTATTAGCTACTTTGCTGTATGGGTAACTGATATGAGCAACAATATTATCAAATATGAGTTTAAGCCGGGGCTTCCGCTGGAGTTTGAAATAATTCCCTTCTCCGGCCTGTACAGTAAAAGCAGGGATATAATTATAAAACCCCATCGTACCTCTTTCTATCATATAATATGGTTTGAAAAGGGTACAACAAAGCATCTTGTGGATTTTAAACCGGTACCGATAAAAGAGAACAACCTTCTTTTCTTAAATAAGGATGTTGTGCAGGTTTATGAGGACAAGCCGAAAGCAGAAGGGATAGCCATAGTTTTTACTGACTCCTTCTTCAGCAAATCTGAAGCAGATATAAAGTTCCTGCATGAGAGTATATTGTTCAATGATCTTTTCTCCGTTTCCATTATTGAATTGAAAAAACAAGCGGGCATCTTCAGTAACCTGGTCAAACTGATGAAAGAGGAATTAAGTAACAGGAAAGATGCGATGCAAGGTGACATTCTTAAGAACCTCCTTCATAATTTCCTTTTATATGCGGAACGGGAAAGAAGAGAGCAAAACTTCCAGGAAGTTAAAAAAGGCGCAGACCTGGATTATGTTCTGCTCTTCAAAGATCTGATAGAAGCCAATTACAAAAAAAACAAACAGGTAAGTTTCTTCGCGTCCAGTCTCAGCGTTACGGAAAAGCGGTTAAACCTGGCAATAAATAAAATACTGGGTAAAACGGCCAAACAAATGATCGACGAGCGGATCATGCTGGAAGCAAAACGTTTGCTGGCCCATTCACATGAGAGCATTAAAGAGATTGCCTATTCACTGGGCTTTGACGAACCTACTAACTTCATCAAATTCTTTCGCAGAAACAACCAGCATACTCCGGTTGAATTCAGGGAAAAGTTCCTGGGTTAAGCTGCCGGCGGAAAAGTATCATACAACTGCCTGATTCTACCTTGATCCCGGATTGCCATTTGTTCAACTTTGTGGTGCATAAAATCACCCATGAACAAAAAGCATTTTATACTGATCCTGGCTTCAGCTATTACAGCGAATATAGCATTGGGTCAACAAAAAAAATCTGGCAAAATGGAAAACTCACAAAAGAAACAACAAGTTGTAGCTTTACTCAAAGCTATAGAAACAGGTGAAGCCGCTCCCGTTGCGGTCATCAATCCCAATAGCTACAAACAACACAACCTGGCAGTGGCTGATGGTCTTGCAGGCTTTGGCGCATTATTGCAACAATTGCCTAAAGGATCTGCCAAAGTAAATACTGTTCGCGTATTCCAGGATGGCAACTATGTTTTTGCTCAAACGGATTATAATTTCTTTGGCCCTAAAACCGGGTTTGATATTTTCCGTTTCGAGGATGGAAAAATTGTGGAGCATTGGGACAACCTTCAGCAAACACCGGAGTCTCCTAACCCCAGCGGGCATACAATGATTGATGGGCATACTACTTTATCTGATGCCGGTAAGGCCAGTGAAAACAAGAAGATCGTAAGCAATTTTGTAAACGATATACTGGTGAATGGTAAAATGGAGAAACTGAGCGCCTATTTTGATGGTGACAACTATGTGCAACATAATCCACAGATAGGCGATGGTTTATCCGGGCTGGGCAAAGCACTGGAGGCAATGGCTAAACAAGGGATCACAATGAAGTATAATAAAATACACAAAGTGTTGGGAGAAGGGAACTTCGTACTTGCTGTCAGCGAAGGCAGCTTTGCCGGGAAGGCGACATCTTTCTATGATCTGTTCAGAGTAGAGAATGGTAAAATAGCAGAGCACTGGGATGTTATTGAAACAATTTCGCCGGAGAGTGATTGGAAGAACAGTAATGGGAAGTTTAATTTTCCTGAATAATACATATTTTATCTCTTTTATAAATGCGGCTGTTATAAATGGCCGCATTTTTTCATTTTTTTACTGAAGAACAGGACGGCATTACTACCGTCCTGTTCCTTTTTCCTGATAATTTACTGAGGTTTTGCCTTTGATGGATCGTCGTAACCGACCATCCAGTTGACACCAAACTTGTCTGTAAACATTCCGAAGTAAGAGCCCCAGAACGTGTCTGCCATGGGCATGGTTACCTGACCTCCTGCGGAAAGACCAGTAAACAGCCTGTCAGCTTCTTCGTGGCTGCCGGCGCTCACTGAGACAGCGAAGTTGTTGCCTGCTTTAAAGTTTGAAGCCCATTCTCCGCCTGTATCGCTTCCCATCAGCATTGTTTCTTTACTGATAGGCAGAGATACGTGCATGATCTTGTTGGCATCCTCTGCACTTACTTTCATTCCGCCGTTGCCAGGTGGCATTTCGCCGAAACGCCCTATATATGGGAATTCACCACCAAATACCGACCTGTAAAATTTAAAGGCGTCTTCGCAATTACCATTAAAGGTTAAATAGACGTTTACAGTTGCCATTGTTTACATTTTTAATTGTGATTTTGAAGAATGCATTCCTATTAGCTTCGTGATTCATGGGGCTGGGATATTAACAAGTTACTAAAAATAAAAAACAGGGAATTATTAATTTATCTTAACGTCAAAATATTACATACAAAAAACAGGCAATGCTTGTGAAACAATTACAGCTTCTATTTTGGGGTATATTGTATACTTTCTCAGCCCAGGCACAGGATACCCTACTATGGAAATTCTTAACAAAAGGGGAGGTGAATTCTTCTCCGGCTATCCAGGCAGATCTCCGTTTTCTTTTTTCACTACATTTTCATCATCATTAGAAGTTTAACTCCATTTGAATATTACAGCGTTTGTAAGGTGTTGCACGCCCTGTAACTTTCTGAAAGCCTAATTTCTGATATAGATTGATTGCAGGTTTAAGTATGGTATTGCTTTCCAGGTATATCTTTGATGCGCCTAATTCCTTTGCTGCATTGGTAACTGCCTGTCCAAGCAGCCAGCCTATGTTTTTGCCCTGTGCCCTGGGAGAAACCGCCATTTTTGCCAGTTCAAAATCATAATCAGGATCATTCATTTTGATGAGCGCACATACTCCAACGACTTCATTGTTCAATAGTGCAACAAATATTTTTCCGCCTTTGTCCAGGATGTACTCGTTCGGATGGTCTAATGCTTTATAGTCTGCCTTTTCCATTTCAAAATAAGTGGAGATCCATTCTTCATTAAGCGCCCTAAAAGCTGATTGGTATTTAGATTCATAGTTTACAATCTGCACTTCCTGACTTTCACGTAACTTCTTCTGTTCCTGCACTCTTCTGAATAATGACTTTTGTTTCAGTAGAAAGTCCCATTCTTCAATTGCCTCCCAAAGGTTATGTGTAGCTTCTTCAATAATATTTTCAATGGCAGCGTCTACATCGGAACACTGTATTCTGATTCTTTCTGAAAGCACTGTTCCCTTCTTAGTCAATCCTACAACGGTCCTTCGTTTATCCTGTGATTTCAGATTTTCACGAACCAACCCTGCTGCGGTCATTTCCTGAATAATTTTAGAGACCGACGGTTGAGAATGCTCAATTTCACCAGCAATTTCAGTAATGGTCTTTTCCCCTTCTTCTGAAAGGAGGAAAAATACCGGAAACCATTTTGGAGAAAAGTCTACATTATATAGTTCATAAATCCGGGTGGCATCATCGGTCACTTTTGCAGACAATAATCGTAGCCGGCTACCTAAGGCCATTTTTCCCGTTTTACTGAAGAAGTCCATTATCTATTATTTAAAGTTCAATCAATCACAAGTTATATAACTAATTATATAATCAGTTATGTAAATGTAGGCACTTTTTCGAAAATGGGTAAAAAAATATGTGCCTTTCTTTACCAATAGTAAAAATCATTGAAATCCAATACCTTAGAACACTTTTTCAGCAGAATGAGAATATACTTATCTATTGGGGCAGACGATATTAAAGCCATTTATGCAATTAAATTACGTTTGCAGTCACACTTAGATATCGGTTTCTGTGGTTGGTTACCAGCCGGGATTTACCAATCTCAGCCACTTTTCAAGAGTTTTTGAACAGCATATTGGTATGAAACCAAAGAAGTATTCAGGCAGATCATTAACCGGGGAATGAAATACCAGTAATTTTCCTGCAATCGTCTAATAGTTTTTCCTGTAATAAAACATTATCAGCTTCCGGATTATAATGATCTTCTTTCTGATGAAAGAAATAGCGACCACTGACTTTAGCTTTATTATCGTTGCTTACGGCAAGCCATACCTGTGTTTCATATCCTTTTTGTAAGTTATCCGGTGCACCCCGGCCTCCCATTTTCGTTGGTACCCACCCAGGATCGACAGCATTGGAATAAACATCTGTCCATTTCCTTGCGACCGATTTGCAAAGCATTAACAGATGCAGCTTTGAGTCGGAATAAGTTATGTTATCATTGAGCTCAGGAGTTCCCTGCAAGTGCATTCCTGAGCTTAAATAAATCAGTCGCGACGGCTTCCGGATTAAACAGGTAAGGATATAAGGAGCCAGTATATTCACAGATAAAATTTGTTTTGCTGAAACATTGTAAACTCCTGCATTATGGATTATGGCGTCAAACTGTCCTGTTTCATTTATTGCCTGAGCAAGCTTTTTCGTTTCTTCAATGTCTGACAGATCGCCGGTCAGAATATTCTCCGCCCCTGGTACTTTCCCCAATATTTCATTTTTCCGTGCGTTACTACGTGTATGTAAAACAACCTGATGTCCGTCAGCTATAAGTGTCTTTGCTGATAATAAGCCAAGCCCATCAGCCGATCCTGTAATGAATATTCGTGCCATAACTTATAATCGGTTTTATTTTATCTATGACCAAACGATATTTATGTCAAATTAATAAAATGCGGTTTTACTATGAACGATTATTTTAAAGTTCGCCTGTCAGGAACTGAGCTCTGCCTGGTCCAAATGACCAATCCTCTTTGGTATTCTCACTCAATGAAATAATCAGGTCAGTGGGGGGAATGCCGATCTCTTCCAGCCTCTTGCACATGGTGGCATACATCTTTTCTTTTTGTTCTCTGTTGCGCCCCTGATGGGTAATCTGGAGTATCACCAATTTATCGGTCCTGGCATATCCTAATCCCGTGTCCAGTGCCTTTATCAGTCCCTTTCTGCACCTGCCACAGTAAAAGAAGGATCATATTTACCCCATATGACCTGCATTTCCCGTTGATGTTTTCTTAGCCATTCCTGCCATTCAGGATATGACTTAACGTTATTCTGATAATCATAGAAAAGATTCAGCTGAATGTCTGCCGTTCCTTTTTGATACCAGCCTTCCCAATCAGTGATATTGGTAAGAAACCCCGTAATCGGTATACAAAACGCTCGTCCTTCCTTCGCAATTTTGCTGCAGAAAACATACAAAATGAAAACACGACAATTAGGAACCTCCGGATTAGAAGTGTCCGAACTTGGTTTCGGCTGCATGGGATTAAGCCATGGTTACGCTAACCAGCCGGACCGGAATGAAGCCATTCGCGTGTTACGCGACGCCGTGGAACAGGGTATCACCTTCTTTGATACTGCAGAGGTTTATGGCCCTTACACCAACGGGGACATCGTGGGAGAGGCTCTGGAGCCGTTCAAGGGCAAGGTGGTGATCGCCACCAAATTTGGATTCAAGAATGGATCGAACGCTGAACTCGACAGTCGCCCGGAGACAATCCGCAAAGTGGTGGACGCATCACTCAGGCGCCTGCGTATCGATACGATCGATCTTCTCTACCAGCACCGCGTTGATCCGGCCGTTCCCATTGAGGATGTGGCTGGCACAGTGAAGGATCTCATTGCCTCGGGTAAGGTGAAACACTTCGGGCTATCAGAGGCTGGGGTAGTAAACATCCGTAAAGCCCACGCCGAGCAACCTGTGACGGTGCTGCAGAGCGAGTACTCCCTTTGGTGGCGCGAGCCTGAAGAAAAGGTCTTTCCCCTGCTTGAGGAGCTCGGCATCGGCTTTGTGCCCTTCAGCCCACTTGGCAGAGGCTTTCTGACCGGCAAAATGAATGCCGACACGATCTTTAAGAAAGAGGATGGCCGGAGTTACTTCCCACGTTTTCAGAAAGAAAACATGGAAGCTAATCAAGCCTTTGTGGATGTTCTTGACCGCGTTGCGACGGAGAAGGGAGCCTCCATTGCGCAGGTGGCGCTCGCCTGGATCCTGGCACAGAAGCCATGGATCGTTCCGATCCCGGGTACCACGAAATCGGAACGCGTGAAGGAAAATATCGGCGCGGCGGCTCTGGAGCTTTCTCCCACGGAGCTAAGCACGATCACCCGGGGCGCAGATAGCATCGAAGCCAAGGGCGGCCGGTATCCAGAAAATCTGGACAAGGTGATAGACCGGAAAGCTTAGACGCCATTAAAAACTTATGGGAAAACAGCATTCAGATAGTTATAAAGTGATGAACATAACATTAAATAACGGCATAAGAATGCCGCTGCTTGGTTTTGGTACTTACTTGCTTCGAGACGGTTTAGAGTGTGAGCATTCTGTGCTGAATGCTTTAAATATCGGCTACAGACTGATCGACACAGCTGCGGCATACTATAATGAGGAATCGGTGGGTAGAGCGATCAAAAAAAGTAATGTCAAACGAGAAGAGATCTTTGTGACCACAAAATTTTTGCCAGTGGATCAAGGGTATGAAAAAGCAAAGCGCACCTTTGAAGCATCACTAAAAAAATTGGGGCTTGACTATATTGATCTGTACCTGATCCATATCCCGCAGGGAGACATAAATTCCTCCTGGACAGCAATGGAAGAATTATATAAAGAAGGTAAAGTAAGGGCTATAGGTGTAAGTAATTTCAATATGAATCAGATTCAGAATTTACTTAAGCAGCATAGTGTGATACCAGCAGTTAATCAAGTGGAGACACATCCATTTTCCCAAAAAACAGAAATGCAGAAAGCTTTGAAATTTCAAGGCATCCAGTTGGAGTCATGGGCTCCCTTTGCCCAGGGTAAAAACAATATTTTTAATAATGAACTTTTAAAAGCGCTTTCAAGCAAATATAATAAGAGCATTGCCCAAGTGGCTCTACGATGGTTAATTCAAAAAGAAGTCGTGGTTATTCCGAAATCAGCAAATTTGAAAAGGATAAATGAAAATTTCAATGTATTTGACTTTGAGTTGTCTTCCGAAGATATGATAACTATCAAATCGTTAGATAAAGGTAGTGGGCTAATTTATCATGTTTAAAAGACGTTTGAAAATAGCAGGCAATTAATAAAACTTCGTAAACTTCATCGTAATTTTTCTATCGTGGAAGTTTATTTGTATACCCTTTGACAGTCAAAACCATTCGAGACAAGACCACGCATTGATCATCCACAATAAAAAACCTTCAGGCAATCATTTATTGAGATACAAATGTAGCGCAGGTAATTTTTTTTCTAAAATGAATAAAGAAATATTACAATGAAGCTTTTAATTTTCTGTCTCATAATGCCTTTCTTTTTCCAAAATAGTCAAAGTGGATATACCATCACTGGTGATGAAATCGAATTTACTTATGCAGGTAACGCTACCCAAAGCGTATATGTCAGCGGAAATTTTAATAATTGGGTGCAGAAGAATGCTCTCTGGAAAATGAGGTTTGGTGCAAGACAGAATAGGTGGTATTTGAAGTTGCCTGTTAAAGAAGTATATGTAAAAGGTAAAGGATTCTATGAATTTGCCTTTAGGGTTGATGCAAACTAACTGATGCCAAAAGCAATGTCAACAAAGTTATTTTTTACAGTGGATATGGCTATCGTTACGTTATCAAGGAGTTTGAATGATACTGATATTCATTTGACTTGTTTTTTGAGGTAAAATAAATGAGGAACAAGGCATTTCGACTCCATAAATAATTGACAATTAATTTTATAGAGTAAAGAAATAAAAATTAAGAGAAATTCTTTGAACTTAAAAAGCCTTCAAATCCAAAGATTTGAAGGCTTTTTAAATTTTCCTGCGGGCTACGAGGGACAACTTTCGAACTTGTTTATAGATGATTTATCTAAGATTCACAACTTTATTGGTGAAATGAAATTAAAAATCTCTTGAAAGCCAGATAACGATCAAATTTCATTTACACACTGGGGGGATGCATGGTTTGATATCGAAACATCAGTGTTGCCAAATCACCTTCCAAAAATATCAGCGACTGGCTACACTATATCTGCACCTGATAATAGTATTATATTATTGATAATGAATTGTTTAAATGTAATTTTTCTTTGCCCAATTGTTGTCATGTATAAAAAAGTGAATTATCTTTACATGACAATTGCCTCATGTATAATTTCTATGTATGAAACCTGATAAGCCATATAATGATCTTATTCCACTGCCTCCACAAAGAACGGTGATAGAAACCCTGCCTATATTAAGGCAATTGGTTAATTCATCAGTGGCTTTAGCAGAATTAAAAGGATTGGCCAATATTTTACCCAACCCCAATATCTTGCTCAATGCAGTTATCTTAAAAGAAGCAAGTGCTAGTTCAGAGATTGAAAATGTTATTACAACTCAGGATAAACTTTATCAGGCATTATCTGCCGATACATCCTTAGTTGATCCGGCAACGAAGGAGGTGCTTCGCTATCGGGAAGCAGTTTTATATGGATTCAGTTTTATCAGGCAGAAGGGATTTTTAAACACCAATTCAATTGTCAGTATTCAACAAAAGCTGGAAGAGAATAATGCCGGTATACGAAAATTACCAGGAACAGCATTGCGTAATGGAGCTACAGGAGAAGTTATTTACACTCCCCCTGATGACTATGATACAATCCTTAATCTGATGAAAAACCTGGAAGAATATTTAAATGATAAAGACGATCTTTCTCCCCTTATTAAACTGGCAGTGCAACATTATCAGTTTGAAAGTATTCATCCCTTCTATGATGGTAATGGTCGCACCGGAAGAATCATCAATGTGCTTTATTTGATCATTCATGGAATGATTGATAGTCCGATATTATACCTGAGTGATTTCATAATAAAGAATAAATCTGACTATTACAGACTGTTGCAGAAAGTGCGCATAAGTGGAGAATGGGAAGAATGGATTCTTTATATCCTGAACGGAATCGAGCAAACTGCAAAGCAAACCTTTAATCAGATTAAAGAGATTAATAGGTTATTTATTGCCACACAGGAGAAAATAAAACTTGAGGCTGAAAAGCTATATGATAAGGAGTTGGTAGAGCTATTATTTGAACAGCCTTATTGTAGAATTGAATATGTGATTGAGCGATTAGGTGTATCAAGAATTACTGCATCTAAATATCTGAAAGGATTGGAAGAGATCGGGATATTAGAATCCAGGCGTGTGTGGAAGGAAATATTGTATATCAACACGAGCTTATTTGCACTGCTAAAAAGTTAATTAACATTAACAGGGAATTGCTACATTAGAAAATTCAATTGATTTCGAACTTAAGTTTCAACTTGATCCACAACTTGCTCCACAACTTTTGGTATTGATCCATTGATCCCTTAAATGTAGTTGAAAACAAACAAGTTAGGGGTTCATGATTATGTATAAAAAAGCAAGACCCACTCTATGAGCGGGTCTTGCTTTTTTGCGGGCTATCGGGGACAAAGTTCGAACCAGTTTGCAGATGATTTGTATCAAATTCAATTATTTAAGCAAAATTTATTTCAGAAATAAAGGGTTAACCAGATGAATGTACTATTCACTGCGTAAGCTTTTTATAGGATTTGTCAGCGCGGCTTTGATACTTTGAAAACTCACCGTCAGCAAAGCAATTCCGATTGCCAGCAATCCTGCCAGTGCAAAAAACCACCAGTCAACCGTAACCTTATAGGCAAATTCCTTCAACCATTGATTCATACCCCACCAGGCCACTGGGGAAGCCATCGCTAGCGCTATCACAATAGGTTTTAGAAAATCCAGGGAAAGCAGCGTTACAACACTACCGGCAGATGCACCCAATACTTTCCGAACGCCAATCTCTTTTGTCCGCTGTTCTGCAGTGAAGGTCGCCAATCCGAATAACCCCAGGCAGGCAATAAAGATAGTCAGGCCAGAAAAGAGGGTCAATACCTGTTCTATCTTTTGCTCGCCGATATAAACCTGTTTAAACCGGTCATCTAAAAACGAATAGGAGAAAGGTGCTGCGGGTGAAAATGACTCCCACTGCTGTTTCAGTGATGCGAGAAACTGTGGAAGTTTACCAGGACGCGTTTTGATTAGAATATTGCCTGAATTCCCACCCAGGAACATGGCTAAAGGCCCGATTTTCTGACGTAGGGATTCAAAATGGAAGTCGCTTACGACGCCAATAACCCTGTAATATGTTTTCACACCATTATCATCAATGTGACCAATCAGTTCTCTTCCGATCGGGTTCTGCTGCCAACCTAAGGCCCGTACAGCTGTTTCATTCAAAATAACAGCTGAGGAATCGGTAGAGAGATTTTTAGAAAAATTACGTCCCTGCACCACATGCATCCCCAACGTAGGAATATAATCATTATCTACTTTATAGAATCGGCTCATTACTGCTTTATCAGGATTTTCTCTGGACATTATGGGACTGTTATCATGGGCCGAATTTCCAATGGGTACCTGTCCTGAAATACTTCCCGTGACTACCAACGGAGACTGGATAATCTTATCCCGAAACAAGGTTTCGTTATCGCTAAGCATTTGTGTGTTATGAACGATCAGCACTTGTTCACGATTGAAACCAATTTTCTGCCTTTGCATGTAACGTAGTTGCCGATCTGCGGTAACGGTGGCAATAATCATTGAAATGGTGACAAAAAATTGAAACGCTACCAAACCACTTCGCAGATTAAAGTTTCCGCGTCCAGCTGTGATCCGCCCTTTCAAGATCACGACAGGCTTAAACGAAGACAGGTAAAAAGCCGGATAACTACCTGCCAACAGGCCTACCAACACAGTTCCTACCACCAAACCAGTGGCTACGAATGCGTTGGTTAGTAAACTCAACGTAAGTATCTTGCCAGTTAACTGATTAAAGAAGGGCAAAGACAGGCCTACAATCAGCAAGCCGACTATCAGTGCTGCAATCGCCAGCAGAACCGATTCGATCAAAAACTGTTGTTGCAATTGCCCTTTTACCGACCCTAATACTTTACGTACCCCTATCTCGCGCGAACGCCGTACTGCCGTGGCCGTCGCGAGGTTCATGAAGTTCACGCAAGCTATCAGTAACATAAAGGCCGCAATGGCCAGAAGCACATATACGTATAGCATGTTTCCCCCTGGGGTTAACTCATTTCCGCCGAATGGGGAATGTAAATGAATACTAGTGAGTGGCTGAAGAAAAACCCCGAAATCATCACCCTTCTCACGAAATTGTTTCAGCGTAAGGTGTAGAAATCCCTCTAATTCACCGCCAATCTGTTTTTCAGCCAGCCGGCTAATTTTAGCCTCTAACTCTTTATAATTGTATTTCTCAGGCAGAACCACGTAGGTGTAATAGTTTATGCTATATATCCATCCTATATGCTGCTCATCATAACCAGGTGAAGAAACCAGCATATCGAACCGGAAATGAGCGTTTGCGGGTACATTTTTGACCACGCCTGTAATTCGATGAGGTGTCTTTTCACGGCTGAATAATAAGACTTTCCCGACCGGGTTCTGATTGCCGAAGTATTTCCGTGCAGTTTCTTCGGTCAATACCACAGTGTTTGGCTCGGTCAGTGCCTGTTTCGGATCTCCTTTCAGAAATGGAATGGTGAACACTTCACAAAAATTTGAGTCGGCATACAGCAGGTTATCTTCTTTAAATGAACTGGTTCCGTTACTAACAAACTCAGCTCCTCTTAGCAGGCGTGTAGCTTTTAATATTTCCGGAATTTCCTGTTGTAAGTCCCGTGCAGCATTTGGACCTAATATGGGGCCACTAACGTCCTCACCGTTTAACCGCGCCCTGAGTCCGACCCGGAAAATTCGGTCTGCCTTCTCATTATAGCGATCATACGATAATTCATCCTGTACATAAAGCATGATCAGTATGCAGGTAGCCAATCCGATGGCTAAACCAATTATATTAATACTGGTTGATACTTTTTGACGTTTTAAATTTCGAAATGCGATTTTTAGATAATTCTGAATCATCATGGTTTTTATGCTGAAAGTGGCTGGGTAATCTGGTTGTCGATAATATTGTTTATCCGTTTTTCTTCTGCGTACAAATGGCGGTAATACCGACATCACATTCAGAAGATAATAAAGTGTTGCCCTGGCTTTGCCTGAACGCTTATACCAGTACGTATACAACTCATCCAGATCACCTGATACTTCCTCCAACGTATCGTCAGGATGTAGTCTAATGAGTAACCACTGGGCCCAGCGCGGTGGTTGAACAGGAGATTTCATACGTTACCAGGTTGAAGGATGTCGGGGGGTAATAACGACCAGAGGTTTTGGCGGAGCTGTTGAATTTCCTGCAGCGCCCGACTTCCCGGAGCAGTGATCCGGAATAGCCGTTTACGTCTTCCCCCGCGTTCGGTCGTGGCCCCACCCAGTTCAGATGTCACAAATCCTTTCTCTTCCAAACGGATTAGCGTGTTATGTACGGTGCCGAACGTAACGATCCGTCCCGTATGCTCTGCGAGGGCCTCACTTATCGTTACACCATACCCTTCTCCGTTAAGGAGGGCGACCATCAGTAAAACCATTTCTTCGAATTCGCCCAAATAAGTCCTGCGCATATGTTCAGGTTATTAGTTTCTATTTTATCGTACAAAGGCGGTGCCAACTCATTAAACAGGCTGTTTCTATTCAGATACAGCCTGTTTATGCTTAATAATAGGCTTGTAATTGTCCGTAAATGGCCATTTCCTGTCCGGCACCGGACAATGTAATGCATCATATAGTAGTCTATCCTTGCATGAAATGGATTAAGCAATTATTGAGAAATATAGAATAAAGAGCAGGAAGTGTTTGGCTTTGCTAGCACGGTACCAACAGGAAGTAAAACCGTTTATAAGAATGGCAATACGATTATTGTTGAAGACGTATTGGGAAATTCACAATTGAAGATGAGCAGACTGGGGAAAATAGAGCAGCATACAACCCGATTATCAAAAGAATTGCTGAAACAAAAGCTTCATATGGGAATTCAGTTAGCGTAACAGAGAATAAGGAAAATAAATGCTTAGATGGGTAATTACAGATCTTAAAGCTATTATTGATTTCGAATGCTTTTGTGGTTGACAACAAATATCTTAGATATTCATCAAAATAGGTTTAAAAAGCAAAACCCGCTCTATGAGCTGGTTTTGCTTTTCTGCGGCCCCAGGCATCGGAACCTCGAACCAAATTATGCAGGATTTGGTAGCTGTTTGAGCCAAATTCGGTGAATATAGTATGATAAAAGTTCGAGGTTGGTATATATTGCCTGAATTGGGAATAAGATGGAGCTTTACTCCAAGGGCGATGGTGCTACTTATAATTAACGCCTCCCCAATGCCAGGTTTAATAGTAACCTGTTTTGAAAATATAATATCTGGCATTTCCTGCATTTATATATGGGTGGATTCAGACGCAATTCCAATCTGTAGTTGTATTCTGTCCAGGGTTGTATTTAAAGTGACCTATCTTTAGTTACACCTTGAGGAATGCCTTCTTTGCTCCGGCACGCATTTTCTCCATTATTTCTGTAGGTAGCGATACAGTAAAGGATTCATTGGACTGGAATTTCACGAACCCATCTCGCCCTTCATTAAAAAAAGCCATGTCATAAATGCCGGCCTCCTTTTGGGTTACCACTATGGAGGCGGCAACACGTTCTGTATAAAACGACAGATCATCAGGCAGATTATCAGAGGACTGGATAATACCTATGTCCAGGGAAGGAATATCAAAATAACCCACCTGTATTCTTTGTCCTCGAATTTCTAGTTGTGAACCCTTCTCTATTACTTGTGCTTCCAGTATGTCCAAAGAAGTGATACGGAGGATTTCAGGGTAGTAGTAATAGTACATTGCTTTAGTCAGTACCGGGTCACTGATATTCCCTTCCTCGTCATAAGCACATTCAAAAATTAGATACACGATCTCATCTAATTTAATAAAGTGCGTGCCGGTGTAAAATGCTACTTCATAGCCGGCACCCCACGCTTTCTTTATGGTTGCCAGCGTTACCCGTTCAATACCTAAAAGTCGAGCAGCCTGGCAAACACTGACAGTTAGTGCATAATCAGGATTGCCAAGTGTAGAAGTGGTTTCAAAATTGATCTCCTGACTAGCCCAAAGATTAAAGGTCTCAGATCCGCTGCCAATTGAGCTAAGGTCATTGAATATGGGCGTGTTCAATTCATCCCATTCTCCGGAATCGAAATGCGAGACCTGCAGTTTGTTATTGTCTCCATGGTTGCTCAGCATCATGAAGAATGCTGAGCCAGAATAGTTTTTGCGCAGATCATACTCCTTCAGGAATTGATGAATATGTTCAGGTTGCAAATCATTATAATAGCTGCAGCGTATTTTTAGATCTTTTAAAAATGCCTTCATTTCCGCTACAACACCAGCCATCGCGAGTATAAGGTGTGGAGTGATGATATAGATTTTCTGAGCCATATCATTAGGAAAGTATTTTATATCTTCATCGTTAAGTAAGGTTGAGACGTCGTAATTGATTGTTGGCGGAACAAAAGGTGTTTTCTTCTTAGAAGATAGTACCAAGTCTCCAGTAATGAAGGGAACTTTGAAAGTATTAGCACGGGAGATTAATGTCATAAGGATTGGTTTACATCATTTTTGCAGGAAATATTTACATAAGGGTTGTAGTGTTAAAAATACAATTTTCCAATGGGACAATCTTAAATCCCTGGAGTTCTGTTTATGTTGACAAATCTCGTAACGCGATGTACTATTATAGGCAAGAATGTCCCACGAACGAAGCCTTCAGCCTGCAAAACCCACCACAGCCTATACAATAAGGTTTATCGTGTATCAAAACGGCATATTATAATCCTGCTGGTATTATCGTGGTTGAACATTATCGTCTACTAATGCAAGAGAATCACCTATTGTTATCTACTTTACAAGTTAATAGTAATCAAATGTAAGCGACCTCTGATGCAAAACCATATTAATGCTATATAGGCGTAAATTATTAAAATCATAATGTTATTTGGTGATAAATTTTGATATTTAATTTATATATCATGCATTTGCATTATGATTGGAGTTCATCCAATCTATGCTTTCCGTCCTGGTAAGCATAATATGAATACTACATAAGTTTTCTGGACTTCCCATATCGATAGCTTGCGGTGAGCAAGGTGCTGTACTGTATGGTGGTTCTTATGCTTTATTGCATTAGGGCTTCCCTTGGGGTGTTATGCAACTATCGGGGCAAGGAGCAACGGAGGCTATTTAGAAGGCTGAAATTGATTTAATCTATAGGAAGGAACTCGACCAAAATAAAAAAGCCCACGCTTAGCGTGAGCTTTTTATTTCCTTGCGGTGAGACGGTTACAACTTTCGACACTTTTTGCTGAAGATTTGGGCCGAATTTCACAGTTTATAGCCAGATATTGCCGGAATAGACCGGAATTTAAGTTTAAGTAAAAGAGGAAATTGAATCGAGCTTTTTGCCAAATTGCACAATACAATGTGACAGTTGTCGTGTTGTATTGTGCAATCCAAAATTTTGTATTCAACACCAGGGCCGTTTACTTTTTCTTACCAATTATATTCTTACGGTGTTGCAATTACCCACTCAACGGAATTTCATCATCTATGACTATCCTCGTTTTTTCGGGGCGTTTCATTTTCGCCTGAACCATCATCCAATAGTCTCGTCAATGATGATACCGTTATTGGGGAGTGCCTAAAAACAGTTCCCTGTCCCGAATATATGCTGTAATCCAAACCAGAGCCAAAGGTATTGCAGGGTTTAGCATTGAGCCGTCATGTGATAACTCTGTAGCCATTGCTCCTGCAAAATAACAGCTAAGTAAAATGAAGCCGATGCGCAATGTTTTTGGGAAGATAAACAGGATGGCAAATGCCATCTCCATTAAGCCAAGTACAGTTGCGGAGTTAGGCAGATTAAATTTCACTAGCCCCGCCACCGACCACGGCAAATGGATGGCTTTCATCAGTCCGCTTGTAATAACCATCAAGCCAACCAGTACAGTGAGCGAAATCGTAACGATTTTTTTTATTTTCATATTCTAAGTAATTAATTGTTTAATGGCTTACTGTCGACTATTAAGAAGTTTCCGATACGTTCTTTAATCAGCCACTTTCCGTTTTGATACACATACTTGTCATCGTACCTGACGCTATAATCTGTAAGTATGTCTTTACCGTCTTTTTCCCTTACCATCTTTAGTTGGGAAAAGGATACACCTGTAGCTATCTCGCCATTAATCTGTACGGTATGTTGCCCGTTCAATGTAAAATAGGTTTTCACCTCTGCGGCGTGTCCGCTAATATTCTTTTTCAAGCTTATCTGTTCCTGCGATATTGGCTACCTCAACGCCGTTCATGTACACCTTATAGATTGCATCAGGTGCAAACAATTTCATTTGTTCGCCAATCTTTTTATCATCACCCAAATACGCATAGGCATCTATCAAATCCCTTAATTCTCCTTTGGTTTTCAAAATTTCTAATGACATAATTTTATTTGTTTTATTTACTGTTAAAATCTATTTTATAGTTTGATGCAGCAGGTACATTTGTTATTAAATCTGACCTGCTCCACCATCTACAAACAGTTCGCTTCCAGTCATAAACCTGCTTTCATCTGAGGCAAGGAAAAGTGATGCCGATGCGACCTCGCCCGGTTCACCCATACGCCCAAGCGGAGACTGTTGTTCTATTCCTGCCTGAATAGCTTCCAACTGTCCAATAGCCGTGAGGTTTTTAATTACATTATCGGTGGATGTTGCACCTGGGGAAAGAACATTGATACGGATACCTGTTCCTTTCAGGTCTAACGCCCAGCTTCTTGCAAAGTTCCTTACGGCTGCCTTGGTTGCATTATAAACACTCATGGCAGGCGTACCTTTGTTGCCGCTTACAGACCCTGTAAGAATTATCGAACCACCGTTCTTCATCAATGGCAATGACTTTTGCACAAGGAACACGGTTCCTTTGACGTTAGTTGTGAAAAGTTCATCAAAAGACTCTTCGGTTATATGTCCGAGCGGTTCCCATTGCGCAATACCAACATTTGAGATAAGCACGTCAATTCTTCCATGAGCGGACTGCACTTCTGATATAAGATGGTCAATGTCCGCCAGACTTGAAACATCACTCTTTACCGCTGTTACATTGCTGCCGATTGCGGCAACTGCTTCGTCCAGCGTTTCTTGGTTACGCCCTGTTATATAAACATAAGCTCCATGCTGTACAAACAATTTTGCCGATGCAAGTCCAATTCCATTGCTTGCTCCTGTGATTACGATAACCTTGTCCTCTAATCGTTTCATATTTTCTGTCATTTTTTAATTATCTGACAAAATTACCGTTTGTTCGCTTACAATTTGTTAGTCGTTACCTAAAGGTTAGCGAGTAATTTTATAAAAGTAGCGTATGAAGGAACAAAACGAAACAGAGAAAAGCACTAAAGAATTTTCCGAGGATTGCCACAAGCTGTTATCTTCTGTCAGCGATGCACTCTATGCAATCGGGGGGAAATGGAAGCTCATGATAATCATCGCTATGGCAAGGGGCAATAATAGGTTTACGGAGCTTCAGCGAATGGTAAACGGGATTTCTGCGAGGGTTCTATCAAGTGAATTGAAAGAACTGGAAATGAACGGCTTCATTGTCAAAAAAGTTTCCGTTGGTTATCCTGTTACCATAGAGTATCAATTGCTACCCTACAGCGAAACGCTGCAAGAGGTCGTTGGTGCATTATCACGATGGGGCGTACAACATCGGGAGAAGATAAAAAACGATATGTCAAAAGAAGGTTCTTCCAAGCCCTAAAAAAATGCCGTTTCGTATGGCTGCGAAACGGTACTGAACTTTCGACATTTCAAATTACAAAGACATGGCAAATGCGTTCTGATTATTAGGCAATACCTATTCAGGCAAATAAAATTCCAAATATGCCACAAGCCATTGCTGGTAACCAATATAACATTACCCATAAAGAAATGGGCATAATTGATCGATTTTAATCAATTATGCCCACTTTTACTCGGTTGCGGAGAGAAGGTTACAACTTTCGACACTTTTTGCCGAAGATTTGGGCCGGATTTCACAGTTTATCACCAGATATTGCCAGAAAAGGCCAGAATTTAAGCTTAAGTGAGTATGCCTGCAATGAATTTACAGACACTATGCCTGCATTAAGAACAGCGTCCTGTCGCGAAGAAAAGCGGGTGATCCAAATTAATGCCAAAGGGAGTGACGGATTCGGCATTAATCTATCATGAGACAATTTAGTAGTTATATAGCTACTGAAAATAACAAAAGCACTATGAAACCGATGCGCATTGTTTTTTGTATCACAAACAAAATAGCGAATGTCATTTCCATTAGGCCCAGTACCGTTGCGGAATGACATAGATTATATCTAAATATTGGAGTGTAGAAGTTCCACGGTCAAATATACCGTTTCCTTTCGGCTAAGGTTAGAATATGATCGCGAATCCATTGTTTATTCATCCCTTTTAAGAAAGCCAAAACCATCATTGTAAATTCTTTATCTGGTCTTAACATCGCAATTATATAACCACAATTATTAGAAAACCCAATTTTCGCTAATTGATATGCTTCTTGGTTATTACCTCTATTGCTATTCATCGCATTCCAATTCCTTGAGGCCTCGTTGTAGTAATTTTTCAAGTACTGGAGCACCACGGCTCTAGCGCTTTTCAACCTCTGTAATCTGTCCAATCCATATACTTTTATTGAAATTCTTGCTCTAATATGCTCTATTGATAATGGGTTTGGATTGGCTTCAATTGGTCTTTCTCCATCATACGTTAATAATGTTGTATCTCCCTCAATACAGGGGTCAAGTAACATATACTTTTCTTTACGCCACGAATTATCTAGTTCCTTGGCGATGATGCTACCAGCCTCTAAAGGAAAGTAGTTTGCCTTAAGTTGATTAGGTTTGTAGGCCGCTAAACGGAAGTTCTCAAGCTCGTAAGACAGCCACCAATACCCGTTAGGGTCGGTTGCTGTTCTGCATTCACGATACTCATCCTTACTCTTAATTAGATCAACCCCTTTTTTAGGCCTGAAATGCTCAATTGCATAATCTGAAACAGTTGCTCTTGCTTCAGAGAACCAACATTTACCATGGCTTAATCGCTCAAATTTTTTTTTATGCTCATTCCATACCTTATGAGTTGAAGTATCTAGATAAGCTTTGCGTTGTTGCATGTCTGCACAATGTCTTAACGCTTTTAGATGCACATCCGCTTTCCTTTGCCAACCGCGTGGCTTATAGCCAGCCATATTAATGTAACGCATATTAAAAGCCTTCTTCGTTTAATTTTTGCATTACTTCCCTAGCCAAGGCTTCCCGTTCTTCAACCTCTCTATGTGTCAAATTTGTACGTTTATAACTATCCAGGTTTTGTAGGGCAAGAACAAAATCTTTATAAAGGGGATCAGCAAATGGAATATTAAAATCAATGTCTTTAAGCTTTTCCGCTAATTCGCCAAGAGTAACATCTTCTTCAGGAGTAAGTCCTTCTTTTTCTTGTTTGACCAACAATTTCCTCCTATCAATCATATCATTTAAGGTTTCGTGATCTAGTGTGGAATTTAACCCAAAAATTTCACTGGTGAGAATTGCATCAGCGCCCATGCCGACAATATCTTTATCAGGATTTGATATACTAACTTCTCCTGATTTTGATTTTCTAAACATCAAAAGTTGTTCTTTCTTAATCCCTGAAATTAGAACTGGATCATGGGTTGTTAATAAAAGATCAGAATCTATTTCTGAAGCAACACTATCAAGAATCTGAAAGTAATTGTACTTCCATTGGGGATTAAAATGTGTTTCGGGTTCATCAAATAGGTAAAGTACATTTCCTTCTTCAAAAAGCATGATAGTCCCAACTAAATGTAAAAACTGTTGCTCGCCATCGGATAGCGACCTAAAATACTTAGGCCGTATTTCGTAAGGCTCAAGCGACTTTATCTTATTGATCTCTATTTTCTCCAATCTAAATGGAAGATCATATGGGGCGTGTTTAGCTATTTCATCCGCGAAAATGATCCACTTTGGAGATTTTACAATTTGCCCTCTCAAGTCTTTGCCAACGGCATGTATATTCAAGATGTGTAATTGAATAAAAACATTAAATAACTGATAGGCTGTCTTAAAGTGAAATTTGAAGGCATCTTGGGTGCTTTCGTTAACGATAAAATCTATAATTAGAATGTTTTCGGACGAGGTATTTCTGTCAATCCAGGACGAAGCGCATTTTTTCAACTTTTCAATCTGCTCAATTAGTTGGGCGCTAACTCTTATTTTCTTCTTGGCATAATCTCTGAAATTGATACTTATCCTGAAGCTTTTTAATCCTCTTATTGATACTTGCTTTTCAAGTACCTCCACTTTTTGTGTTGGAGCAAGCAATAGGTTTGCTACAACAATATAATGACTAGTATTATAGTCTAAAAATAATAGTCGATCCTGAAAGTAACCGTTACTTTCATTTGCTTCAAACTCTAAAAAGTGGCGGTACTTGAGCCTGTAAAAAGGATTACTGAGCATTTCATTATGTCCCGAGCTATAAGCAACCACTTTACTGGGAAGGAGTAAATGAAAATTTTTATCGACCCTGGTGTAATTATCTTTTGAAGATCTTCTAATGCTGAATTCAAAGCTATTCTGGTCAAGTGTTTTTTTTCTTGGCTTTTTATCGGCGTATTCTTGCACTTCTTTTCGTCGCCTTGGTATTGAGAATTTAACTTCTTGCAGAAAATTTTTTTTGACACGAATTTCTACCTGAGTATGCTCATCAAGACTAAAGCCAACTTGCTCGGCTTTTTCTTTGGTCAAAAAAAGTAAATAACAAATTTCAAAGCCAAAATTACCATCATCAGGCTTATATTTATTTAATGAGATCGAAGCATCAAGATAAGCAAAAGCTTCAGCCAGAAATTGGAGAAAATTAGACTTCCCACTACCATTGAGGCCTGTAAATATCATTTTCGTTATTCCTGTTTCTTCTGAAAAGCCTGCATCGTCTTCAGCATCGGATGTATCTGATCGGAAGTTGTACTGTTTATTCACCTTGAGACTTCTGAAGTCTTCATTGCCTAATATGGTTGCAGAAAGTAGTTTCATTTTATTTTAAAGTAAATGCCGGATCGCATCTGTTTTGATTCTTTTTCCAGCAAATCAAAATCAGCTTCGGTGATTTCAAGATTAAAGTTTTCTTCGTCAGCATTATAAAATAGTTGCTCAAAGCGTATAGGAAATCTTTCGTCATTCAAAGCATTTTCAACAAATGCTTTGAATGTTTCACGTTCCTGCAAGCTTGGCTTCATTAGTAATTCTTTTGTTGTGAAGTAGGTGATTGTGTCTCCGAAAGTTTGTTGCAAATGCTTGTAAAGCATCTCGGCACTGAAATAAAAGCTACGATTCAAGTTGATATTCCAAAAACGCATTCGTACTATTTCTGCAATATTTGTAAAGCTGGTACGGGTCCAGTCCTGCTTTTCTACATGTGCCAAGTTGTTCTTTTCTGTTGTTTTCCTATTCGTCTTATTGTCCTTTCTTTTGTCTTCTTCTTTCCTATAAACACTCAACGTTTTCGGTTGATTAAAATGCCATTCCTCAGTTCTGTCATTAGTTGCAGGAAAATATTCCTCTTCTTCTACAAGAATAAAACTGCTTAAATCTAATTCCCCTTTAAATGCTCGCTGGCTTAAGGAAGCATATAGCTTTTCTGAATCAGCCAAACTGCTTTGAAATTGAGTTTTGAGAAGCCGAGCCCGCTTTGCGATGTCTTCAAATTTTCGTTGAAGCTTATTTGGAGGGTTAATCAATTCGAGTTTTCTTATGTCACTCAGGTTTATTTGTCTCAATGCGCTTCCATAAGTCTTTTTCGATATTTCATTTTGAATAGAAGTAGATTTCAGTAAATAGAACATGAATAATTTACATGCATCTTCCGAAAACCAAATAGGAGTAATTCCCCTGGTTACATTACATCCTACTAATTCATCTGTAGCTAATGAAATAACGCCAGTCGTTCCCCTAACACATAACAATATTTCATTCCCTGCCAGTATTGTTCTTTTAAATTTCTCTGAAATTTCAGGATCGATTAGCTTCAACCCTTTTAGAGATATATCTTCATTTGTTAAATCCATAGGTCTAACAATAGGTACCCCATTAGGGTAGTCGTCGCCAGGTTGAACAATGCCATATGTTAACGGGCAATCTTTTGCAACAAGCTCTTCTAAAGTTTTTTTCTTCCATCCTTTTTCATTCCTTACTGGATCACCAAACATCTTCAAAAAAGTACTTTTCAAAAATTCATCCAGTAAATCAATACTTTCTTTACGTCGCCTGATAAGTGCTTCCGCCTTACTTAATACAGTAGCAATTTTAATTTGGTCTGAATAATCGGGTATAGGAATTTCAAATTGTTCAAATCTTAATTTTGAAAGTTCTAAAAAAGTAGTACCAACGCCTAAACTCTGAAGCCGATCAGAATTGTATTTTAGTATATAATAAATATATAGAGGGTAAAATCCCTTGTTTAAAATGACACTCTTGAATCCCTGATTTGTACAAACTTCAATATTGGCGATTGCGACGAGACCAATTGGAGCCCGAGATGAAAATAAAATGCTTCCTTTGGGTAGTAAATAGGTCGAACATGATTTATAGCCCTCTTCTGTTATTTTCCTTTCAGTATTATTTAGATAAGGTGTATCTAATGCGCTAATTTCTTTTGGTGTTACCCAGGGAATATTACCATTCCAGTAACTATCAATTCCTGTTTTGGGAGTTGAACCAGAAACGATTTTACCTATATCTGCAATTTTATATAATTTCATTTTATGTAAGAATCCAATTCAGTTATGTCTAATAAAATAGTTTGTTCGTTTGTCTTCAATCGTTGCAAAATATTTTTTGGCTCTTCGAATATTATTTCTTTATCTACGTCTTTCTGGTACTTATTCAAACTCAAATCATACTCATTTTCTTCAATCTCCTTCTTAGACACAAAGAAATATTGGTGCGTACGATCACTTTCTTTTTTAGGGTTACGCTTTTTATAAGCATCAATGATTTTGTGTAGATCACCAAAGTCACGACCGCCATCTGGCGATTTTAACTCACTACGTTTGTCATCTAGGCTCCGGCCATCGCTTTGCATTTCATAAAACCAAACATTTTTGGTTTCACCTCCTTTGGTAAAAATGAGTATGGCCGTAGCCACGCCGGCATAAGGCTTAAACACACCGCTGGGCATACTGATCACCGCTTTCAGCTCGCATTTATCAAGCAGTATTTTACGTACATCTTTAAATGCTTTACTACTACTAAACAATACGCCCTGTGGTACTACTACGCCCGCCGTGCCACCCATGCGCAGCATTTTGTATATACGCTCTACAAATAATAATTCCGATTTTGTAGTAGCTAAACTAAAGGTTTCGTTCAGATCGCCCTTATCAATGCTACCGGTAAAAGGTGGGTTGGCCATTACGATATCATAGGCATTATCTTCATTGTAGTTTTTGCTTAGGGTATCTTTGTAATCTATCTGCGGTTTGGTAATGCCGTGCATCATCAGGTTCATGAGCCCAATGCGGATCATGGTAGGATCAATATCAAAACCGAAGAAAGTGGCTTCGTTCAACATTTTCTTGGCATTGTCGTCTACCAGTTTATCGGCGAGCGTACCGCGAATAAAACCATTGTCATCCGGCTGTTTATACCGATCGCTGGTAAACTGTGTGATCAGGTACTTATAAGCCCCCAGCAGAAAGCCCGCTGTACCACTGGCCGGGTCCGCAATACGATGCCCCAGTTGCGGTTGTACAAGTTCTACAATTAACTCTATTACATGCGTGGGCGTACGGAATTGCCCATTTTTCCCAGAGCTACGTAACTCGTCCAACAAGTATTCATAAAAATCACCTTGTGCATCTATAAAGCGGTTTTCTTTTTCCAGTTCATTATAAATATCATCAATGGTTTTGGTGGCTTCTGTAAGCATACGACCACTTGGTATCAGGAAAGTGGCATTGGCCATGTGTTTGGTAAAAAACGAATTACCATCCTCCAGTTGTCTGATGAAGGGAAAAACTCGGCTTTGCACATGTAACAGCATTTCTTCACCGGGCATTTTCGTCCAGTAACTCCAGCGCAAAGTTTCTTTATCAACAGCATTCTTTGGGTCTTTATCGTCTACACCTGGTGGATAATATTCACCGGAGAAAATGGATATATATTTTTCACCTAGAAAATCTGCATTACTCAGTTTGCGTTTATCCGTTTCATCCAATTGCTTCATAAACAACAGATAGGTAATCTGCTCTATAGCATTTAGAGGATTGGATATGCCGCCACTCCAGAATTTATCCCAGAGGGTAGAAACTTTATTTTTTAATGATTGCGTAAGCATGTTATGCTGCTAATTGTTGTATAAATGAAATAATCTCGTCTATCTCTTTGTTGGAAAACACCCCCCGAATACCATCTGGATGAATACCTGTGAATGGTGCACTTATCAGGTCTTTTTTAGCTACATCACCTTTTTCAATCAGAAAGCTGCGCAACAGATTCATAAATTCCAGTTGACGCGTGTTTAGGTAACTATGCGCTGCAATAAACTGGTCGAACGAACGGGATACTGTATCCGGGAAGGACTCTAGCACTTCGATGCCAAGTATATGCCGGATAAATTGCAACAATTGCGCTTTACGGTGATTGTATGCACGGCGTAGCAGATCCAGCGTAATATGGGGATGCTCGTCATGCAACATTTCCACCAATTGCCCTGCTTCTATGTCAGTAAGACTATTGCCCCGTTTTATTTTTTGTACTAGCGGATTGGCTGCTACCAATTCATTTACTTTTTGTTCTACCAGTTCACGATAGCGCGCAATGCTCAATGACTCGTGTTGCGGGCCGAACTCCACATACTCCTTGGCATGTAATGCATCCTGCAGATTGAATTTTGCCGGTCCTAATAATGGAATAATAGTGGAGTCTCTGAAATACATGAGCGGCGCCAGTTTTTCAATCAACTCATCCAGTTTTTCTTCACTGATCGTTGCCCAGAAATGATTGGTTTGGCTTTGATGTATCAATTTTTCTTCTTGCGCCACTGTATTTACTGATAGCGGCAGTTCGCCAATTTCTTCCACAATACTTTCTTTCAGTGTAGCAAATTTTTGCTTCTCCTGTGCAAGGTGTGCCAGCGAAACTTCTACAATATCCTTTTCAAAACGCATGGCTTTGTAATCGGCGTTTGATACGGTTCGCAGCAACGGTTTAATTACGATTCTTAAAAATTCTATCTTATCGGCTGATAAGTAATTCCAAAAGTGTTCGTCTTCCAGTTGATGCAATTCTTTTCGTGCATCAAGTATTACAACAGAATTGGCAGGCAAGGCCGCAATTTGTTTTCTAAGTTTGCCGATTTCTTTTTCAGCGAGGGCGTTTTCTCCAAGGGCCAGCGCTTTTTCTATTTTATCTAACCGTAGGCCAAACAAGCGAACGGGTAAAGGTATTTGCAACTGTAAGGATTTACCTTGTGGGTTTAGCTTGAAGTATTCAAAATTATCCCAGCAATCCAATATCAGGAAATCGTCTTTTTCGGTACACCAAGGCTTAATTTTATTTTGCTCCAGCAAACGAGTACCACGACCAATCATTTGCCAGAATTTGGTGTAGGAATAAACAGGTTTGGCAAATACCAAATTAGTTATTTCACGTACATCCACACCTGTGTCCAGCATGTCTACACTAATGGCAATGCGAGGCATATCCTGATTCGTGAATTGATCTAACAATCCACCTTTCCCATATACCCGCGGATCGTCGCTTACCAATACTTTTGCCAGTTCGCCTTTGTATTCGGGATAGAGCGCATCAAATATTTGCTCCAGGCGTCGTGCGTGAGCCTTAGTCATACAAAAGAAAATGGTTTTACCAGGCAGTACGCCATTTGCATCTTTAATGCACTCTTCCATAAACTCCCGCACGATGAGCGCATTGGTGCCACGGTTGATGACGGTCTTCTCCAATTCCGTTCCTTCGTAATTGATCTCTTCCACATCACGGCCTTCCAACATCAAATGTTTTTGATCTGCGAGCGAAATGGTTCTTTTATTAATGCCTTCTTCCTGGAACTTGGTCTTAATTTTCATTACCTGGAAGTTGGACAAGTAAGGCGGTATATGATTCACTGCTTCGTCGTACGAATAGGCATAAGTAGGCAGCCCATCTTCGCATTCGAATAATTGGAAGGTGTTATGATCTATCACATCGGTAGGTGTGGCTGTAAGCCCCAATGTGATAGTATTAAAATAAGTCAACACCTCCTGGTAAGTATTGTAAATACTCCGGTGACTTTCGTCTACTATAATCAGGTCAAAAAAATGCGGGGAAAGGGGATTATGCTCATTACGGATAATATTCAACATCGTAGGATAGGTAGATACATAAATGCGCCTGTCCGTAGCAATTTTTGTTTCGCCCTGGTGTGGCCAGCGAGGTTCATTCGGCAAATGCTCTTTAAACGCATCCAATGCCTGATCTTGTAAGGCAATACGGTCCACCAAGAATAAAGTTCTTTCCGCCCAACCGGCCCGCATCAAAGCATCTACTAGGGCAATACAGGTTCTTGTTTTACCGGTGCCCGTAGCCATCACCAACAAAAATTTCTTCTTACGTTTTTCAACAGCTTCCATAACGGAACGTATGGCGGCTATCTGATAATCGCGGCCTGCAATTTTTGTATTGATTAGCTCACTGGCTAAATTCTTTCTGGCTTTGCGTATGTAGGCGTAGCGTTCTAAGTCTTCTCTCGACGGAAATCCCAATACTTTTTGAGGCGGATAATTTTCTATGTCCCAGAAATAAATGTCGTAACCATTCGTGTAAAAACAAAAGGGCAATGCGCCTTGTTCGTTTTTAATATGGTAGCAATATTGTTTGGCTTGTTCTCTTCCTATAGCAGCATCTACAGCGGTTTTTTTGGCTTCTACAACCGCTAAGGCTTTGCCATCTTTACCCAACAGCACATAGTCGCTGAACTGTATGCCATAAGGGATATCAGGTTCATTTAGTTCATTAGTATTTATAGCAATGGAAAATTCTTCAATAACCTGTGTGCGGTCCATAACGTTCCAACCCGCTTGTTGTAAACGGGTGTCAATGATTTCTTTCCTGGTTTGTTTTTCGTTACTCAAGATTATTTGTTATTGCCAAACATTGTTACTTGGATACAGGTCTTTGCCTGCTATTAAAAGACCGCTTTGTCCATACTTCTCTTCTTTCAACAAGTCAATGATCTGATCTGCCAACCAAATTGACATTAGTTCTTCTTCTTTTAATCTGAAGAATTTCACCAATTGCAATACATGCTGTCGTTTGGCTTTTCTTGTGCCGCTTTCAATTTTGCTATACATGGGAGTATCTATTTTAAGCTCAGCTGCTATTTCTCTTTGAAATAAGCCACTCTGCTCTCTTAATGATTTTATTTTCTCCCCGAAGCGCATATTTTCCGATTTTTGACTTGTCTGTTTTTGACAATATTATATTATTTAATCATAAAAATCAAACCAATTTCACAAACTTATAAGAAATCTGTCTAATGTTTTGTGTCCAGTGGTGCTATCAAGTCCCATACGTAGTAAGTGTAGAGTGGTGTAATTATATGGCCGCTTGAAATTAATAATTCATCGAGCATGCATCTGCCAATAAATAGTGTTTCATAAAGGTCACATCACGGGCCCAATAGAGGGTTTATTTCTTTATACAAAAATCTTCCAGTTTCTATAGGCTGCGCCAAAGTTTCTGGTAAGCAGTGTATAATTTTGTATTTTGACAACTTCTTTAAAGTAGCAGGAGAAGCAAACTCATACCAATTCTCTGTAGCATAATATTCTTCACCTTTATGCTGCACCTTTACAGTTCTTGATTTAAGAAGTTTTTTAGGAGGTAATGTTTCTTTATTATCAATTATGAGAAAAAGTTGAAGATGAATTTTCTTTCCTGCACCAGGAATGATTCTCTCCTTGAGAAGGCCTTGCTTTATATATTTCTTTAACATAGCTCCCTTCAGGTTGAAATAATCTTCAAGGTCATACTTTGAATACCAGTTTTCACGATTTTTTATAACAGAAACGGGAATGATTTTTTTGTCGACTGCTGCCTGACAGGCCATGCATTTCAGCCCATGTTTATCATACCATGAGTCCTCTCCTGAAGTTACATTTCCACAAATCACGCAACTACCAGTTTTGTCAAGATGAAATCCTTTGGGAGACTGCTCAAACAAATTTTCACGTCGGATTTCTTCACTAGCAGCATCTAAAGCTATTTCAGCAAGAACTTGTATAGCCCGAAAGGCTTTTTCTGCCTCCTCCCAAGTGAACTCTCGACCATGTTCCTGCTCAAGAATGCTTTTTATTTCCTGTAGTTCTTTGGGTGAAGGTTCCATTTTATCGGATATTGAGTGGAAAAATTGGATACGGGCTACAAGTAATTCATCTTACCAGGCCAATTCATCTAATGATACTAACATAGCAATTCGGATGTTTTTCTATATCGCTAGCAAATAAAGGGTCATTCGCTATTTTACGTTCTGGATCGTAAATGACAAATAGTTTATGCTTATCCTGAGGATACTTTGTAATATCAGCCCCGATTTGGTCAGTAATGGCGGCTTTGGAGGTAGAGCCACGTAAATATTTTGCTTCAATCAATAGATGATAATCGACAAAAGAGTGGTCGGGAATAACTTTTGCAATTGAAAATTTAAATGCAGGATATTCCCTGTTATAATTGCCGCTTTCTCCTTCCAATAGTGCATGTATCATGTCATTTAATGCATTTTCATGTTTGGGCTTTTCGTGTTCAAATGCCTGAGGAACAGCAACGGCAAGCTTACTATTAATTAATTTTATAAGCCCCTCAACTGGTGGGCGTAAATAGACTCGGTCATCTATATAAGCGTTAAGCGTATTGGCAATCTTGGGCTTTAGTGGATCCTGTAGTCCCTGGATCCTTTTTATTGCATGCGCTACTTGTGTCGCATGTTTGTTTAGTAGCGCATATATAGTTAAAGCCTTTTCTGAAGGACGGTAGCCTGTTAAATAGGGGATTATGTCTGCAATCTCTGCCAGCATTTCATATTGAAAATTTAACTCGGTTAGTTCACTATAACGCACAATAGAGCGGATGTAATCAAATACATGAGTACGAGCTTCCGCATTATTAATTGGGTCTTTGGAAATATCAACATCATATATGGCATCATGTTCTTCCAGACCGGCGGCAAAGGCGGCTAAGCGTCTATCGACACATTGGGAACATCCACCACAGTGAGAGGCTTGTGAATTGTTTTCAAACCTCAGGAAAGTTTTTGTACAAGAAATGGTCGAATTAATGTACGATAGCTTATCAGCATCTTTAATTTTATTGAAAATGTCAGTCTTTGTGTTATGCAGAAAAGGATGAACTATGGGCCTCTTTTCTTCACCAACTATGGAATAAAAATCTTCCAGTAACTTTAATGTCTTGGGATGAGTAGTACGGCTTGCGCGAGCATTAATAAGATCTGCGCGTTTTGAGAAATTTAGTGAGGTTACGCCGTTTTCAAAAACATAGATTTCCTTTTCGGAGGCAAGAGTGGACAATGAATAAGCAATTGCTGTATAGAGGAAAATCCGTGTGCGTTGGGTTTCTTCAACTGCACGTTCACCATGTAGATTGCAATAAAACGTAAAATATTGTATTCTGCCCGGAAAGTCTTTATCAAGAAGGCCATAAATGTCATTCTGGATTTTTGCAACGCCCGTTGAGTTAGAACGATGGCTAATAAGAATTAGATTCTTGTCAGTAGTGGTCAGGGTTTCAAGAGCACCAGCTAAAGAATCAAGTCCACCAGAAAAGAGCGCAATTATGGAGTTGTCCTTTTTATCCAAGGAGATACTTTCGTGGTCGTAGAGGTTACGTTGACCAATATCGTTGCCACCACTCTGAAAAGTAAAATTATAAGATTTATCACCTGAAACAAATGTTAAAGCTGATGCTAAGGCCTGCCCAACATTAGAATCACTCCAGAATGCAGCATCTCTAACTTTTATGATGAAATGCAACTCACGTGACCAGCTATGATATTCCAATCTGTCAGTACCACCTCTGCCAATCATCCTATCAGCAGCATATACATAACCGGCGATTTCTAGTAAATCTTTTATCCTATCAAGGAAATAACAGTTCACCGATTTAACAAAGTGAGGTAATTCCAAATTTACATTATGTCCTGGGGCTGCAGGATTAATGTTCAATTTGTGAACATGGCTGTCGGGGATTTTTTTTGCCTTACGTGGTGGAGTAGCTCCGCCACATAAGATTATGTGGCTGTTTGTACTACTCATTTTTTGTTTCTTCTCTGACTAATTCACTATTGATTTTTTTAAACGCAAACGATAAAAATCCTTGGATTTTCCTGTCAGTGGGCAGTTTTGCTTTCACTTCTTTATTAAACCATGCGGCGGCAAATGATTGAACAATTTTTGAAGTTTCAAATGCATGCTTTGAAATTCGCTCGACATGCTGTTCCAGGTTTTTATTGAATTGAGTACGCTCGTAAAGACTATTAATGCTCGCTGCCGCTTCACGTTCCAGAAAATATTTCAAATACCGCTCTGTAAACTTTGCAAAGAATAACCTCGAAAGTTCGCAAAATCCTGCACCGTTTGCAGCTTTTTGCCATAATTCAAGTCCTTTGTCATTAGAATCGAATAATACTGTCTGGCTAGTTTCATTGTGTTTAGCCCATTGACCAATCGTTTCGAGCATGGATTGTGTCGCAAAAGCAGAATATTCCTTTGATTCTGCATTTTGAGCAACATAGCTCTGTATAGATAAGGCAAGATCGTATAAACTAAAATCTTTAGGCAGCTCAATCCCTTGTTGCGCCAGTTTAGCAAATGCATCTTCTGATTTTGCAGCGAAGGCTAGTGTTAGAACATATTTGAATGCGGCAAAAACACCGCCATCGTCTTCAATATTTTGAAAACGGTACCGTACATTCTTTGTAGTCTGAGCTGCAATATCAACTATTGTATTGTCAGTATGAGCATAGTTACTAATACTGTTAACAATCCCACGCCACCTCTCGGATTTGGGTAAAGTGCCTATACGTTCATGTCCCAATTTCTAAAAATTATTTACAGATAAGGTAAAATTGTGTGTTACAACTTATTGAGACAGTGGGGCCTTATTTGGAGTTCATAGATAAAGTTATTAAAATTTATTAATAAGTCTAGTGAGGTTTCAAAAGTTCATGCAAATGAATTTCCAATCCCTTTGAAATCTTAATAATCGTGGAAAATCTAAAATTCAGTGTCCCTCTTTCAATTTCGTGGATGGTGTTATGCTCTACATCACAGATGGCTGCCAGTTCTCGAAGGCTTAGTCCCTTGTCAGTTCTTGCCTTCTTTATCCTTTCTCCAAGATGTACATATACTATTTTATCATCACTGGGCACCATGCCGGGCAATTTGGGATAATTCTTAAAATATTTTGTATTAGAATAAGCATACAAAACAATCTTTTTACTATATTCGTCATATTGAATGCTATTTACTTGGATTGAGAGGCAGATTATTATATTTGCCGACCAAATTGAGATATAGCGCTTCTTATTCTCATATCGCCAGGAAAACGTAGGAAATTTTCAAGGGTATGAAGATGAGGATGGGAGGCCCATGCCATAGCGTGGGCTTCTTGTCCGTACCCTGGGCTTCCTACGGCCCTCCTGGCGGCAAGGAGACCCGCGCTTTTTTGCGGATTTCCTGTTAACTCATTACTCACTATAACCCGCAAAAATTATGAAAAAGTTAAGCAAACTTTCCAAACCCGTCAATAGCTGCAACATATTTTTGCAAAACAGCGTTCCAACATTTTGCCGTTACCTTACTATTCCACATAGCTGAGCGGCAAATGCCTTTTACCTCATAGAATGAGTTCTTCGTATCCGTAATGGTATTAACCTTGAGGCTACGTATGCAAACAACTGCCAGGATATTTATCCTGGCCCGGCATCCTATTGCCCAAAGACACGCACTAATCTACTTCTTAAAAGTATTCATTATGTCGCAATCTATTGAAAACATAAAACAGTTTATGGACTGGTACCCTGAGGTAGCGGAGGTAAAATCGACCATGTGGAACTTGCTGGAGACTGCTATGGCTAGCCCTAATGCAGATGCATGGAGTGCCAATGACCGCAGTAACATGATGTCTTTCTATTCCCGAATGACGGAATTTATGGATGCCGCCTATATAATAGTGCCGCCTTTATTGCAAATGCTGCACAGTCCTGAAGTAAATGAATAAGACGTGGGATCATTCCTCCAAACAATCATTTAAAACGATTTGTCACCCAAAACTATAATTAGATGCCAAGTGAAAATCTGAAAACCGATCCTTATTTCTCTTTTTTCAACGAGTTTGACAGAAAGGGCGTTAGAGAGTTATTCCCATCAGGCCCATTGTCCGAAAATCTGTTAGACGACATCAATAAACGCACATTCAACTTGCCGTATTTCTGGAGGAAAATATTGATGGCGGAGATGGACTGGTCTGTTGTCGTAATGTTTAGAAAAATGCAGAACAGGAACCCTACAGACAAGATTGTGCAGGATCTGACTGTTCCCGAAAAAAAGATGATTCTGAAACTAACATTTCTCGTGTTGGAAGTTTATCAGCAATACTTATTACACGAATACCAGGACTTATTAACTGAATAGCATTTTAGTTGCGGGCGCTATTCATAGTTATTACGCGGCCTATTGCGAGATAATCGAATCGCGATAGAATCTGATTAAAATCACGTATAACATTAACAAGCTGGATGTATGAAATTCCGCTGGATTTCTACTCAGTGGATTTGTTTTAAAATATGAAAAGTAAAGCAGTAAATAAGGCATTAAAAGTTCCTTCGGTCTGGCCCGGTATTGAGGTTACAAGGTATCATGAGAAGATATACGGGGACTATATGAAGGAACTGCAAGATGCGTTCGATTATCAGCAGCTTAATTTCCTTATTGGCTATGAGGTGCCCAATCAGTTTAGGCCTAAAAGAAGGACTGCAGCGGAGTGGAAAAAATACGAAAGAGTAGCTGAATACCTTGAGCAGCTTTTTATGGAAGAAGATTAGCGTATAGAATACGATAAGTTGAGGTTGCAATGTGATTTTTCAAGAATGCTTATTTGTGGTTCATCAAGGGGTGTTATGATCCGTGCGGGGATGTCTATCCTTGTACCAATTCAGAATGATGTACATGGTATGGTAGGTAACGGGGCTGGATTTTTATTCAGTCCCTTAATTGTGTCATTTGGGGCGAGTTAGACCTATATCAGGACGAGACACCTAGGTGTAAACCTTTTTCAGGATTAACGGAAAGGGGTGTAAACTTTTTCAAGGACTAATAGAAACAGGTGTAAACTAAAATCAGGATTATCTCATCTAGGTGTCAACCTATTTCAGGACGAGTCACAGGACGAGTCAGCACAAGTCAAAAATCATTTGTCTGCCATTTGACTTCTATTTGAGCACCATTTGGTTTCCATTTGCCCGTGATTTGAAAATGATTAAAAAATGATTGCTTTTACTCGGATTTGATCACTTTATCGAAGCTCCAAAAACAGATACCGTCTTTAAACGGTAGATTTTTTAATTTGCATCCTGTAACATTGCTGTTCAAATTGCTTCCTGTAATCAGGACGGAATTTTGTAACGATAAATTTTTAGCGTTTAGCTAATAACGAGGCTGCCACTCAAATACTCGCAACATTTTACGACAGCAGCCAAGTCAACAGCTAAACGCCTGCGGCCTCGCCGTGGGCGTTAGTGTTGCTTGCTGTCGGGCCCCGCGAGGGCTAGAGTGGCGGTTACATGAAGCCTGCGGCGAGGCCGAAATATTTTTCATGTACGTTTTAGCGAGGCGTGTTTATAAACAACTCGTATGAAAACTGCAACTGCATGGACAGCAACTACAACCATGCCCTTGCTATAAAGAAGGCGCGATACACTACATTGCTCACCAGTGGACCATTGCAGCAGAAGATGCTTTGCACCGCTTTTTTGCCGATCAAGCCGGTGTGGTATTTATCACTTAGAAAAACTTTTTAAGCTTAGTAACACAATTTCATTATTACCAATATTCCCCGTAATCCCCATCATTATCTATAAAAAAGGCCCTTTTTAATAAGGTGTCTTTTATTCTTTCATCAAAGCTATGTTGATCCACAGGGAATCCATTTTTAGGCCAATTCTCCTCCCTGATTTCAAACAACCAGGGATTGACCTCAAAATGTTTTTGCCCATTACGGGTGTATAGGTAGCCAATTGTATAATGAGCCAACAGTCCACCTTTCAAGGATATTTCCTGTTGATTAGGATAAATTGAGCGACTGAATGTCGGGAGTCCGAGCTCATTTACAATCTTCTCGCGCCAGTGATTGGTCCAGGTGTACAGTATTGTTCGTTGTCCTAGAGGAACCCATCCAAAGAAAATAATATCATTTTCATCCGTGATCTCCTTTGCAACATATTTTTGGGCCACTTGGAAGCTGGTAGTCGCGGATAACAAAAATGAAACGGGGTAGAATTCATTTTTGCCAAAATGATGAAGTAGTGTCAGGTAGTAGTCTCTGGCGCGGATTCTAACCCTTCTGTCTGCACTCGTTATCCGGGATACAAAGTCTTTCTTATTATCTTCGTTAATAAAGTATTTAATAAATTCTGGGTGATCTTTTTTAAATTTATCAAGGCTGGCTTTAACAGGAAAGGCGTATCTGTCGCGGGTAAAAATAGCATGTAACATATCAAAGATTACTGTAAGAAAGCCTTCTGAAGTATCCGTGATTCCATACGTGTTAGTTCCAGCTGTTGTGATTTTCTCCTTTAAAAAATAACGGCCTTTTTCTCCAAACAGAAATATATAATCATTAAAGCCGTGCGGAATTGCCTGCACTGTAAGATTAAACTTTTCAACAGCCTTATTCTTTTTGTCTCCACGATAGACAATTCTTACATTAGCTTCACTTAGCTCGGCAATCACACTGAGAAAAATTTTGGATTGGCTATCTGTAAGATCAGTTCCATTCATCTGTAGCCGGAATGAGCCATAATCTGGAGCATCCATACCATAGTTCGCATTGAGTTTTTTTAGCATCTTCATAAAAAATACAGTGTGTTATATTATTGGGGACGGTGCAGTGCTCGTTTATCCATCTTTATCCAGTCAACAATTTCTTTATTCCTGGTGTAATCAGAATGTTCATTAATATTATAGACGCTGGCTTCTTTACCCTCTCTCAAAAAAGAAAGCTCAGGGCAAAACCGATGACTCACATAGTATCCAAACTGTTGCTTAACTCCTTTTTGTTGCGGGTGATCAATGATTTCGCTGATTGTTCTGTTTTCTCGTAAACTGCCAGCTTTGGTGGCAGTTGCTACAAGCTGCTGAACATCTGTGCCATCTGTAAAATATATATTCTGATCTGCTGAAATCGCTTGAAGAGTATTGATATTATTCAAATCATCTATGTTGTCCAGTGTCACCGTGTTTCCTGCACAATAAACATCATATGCCCATGGGTCGCATAACATTAGGCAATGCTTTGGTGAAACTGGAAGAAATAAGATTAGTCCTTTATTTAAAAGACCCTCAGCTAGGTGATATGCACTACGCCTCAGCATTAAAGGATTGAAATTTACGAGGGGATTATCAGAGATTATAAAATCTTCTTCGGTATCGTTTATAATTAAGAACAACTCCAGATCTGCACAAACCACCCAATTGTCCATAAAGTATGCGAGATTATAAGCTGCAGGTTCCGGATGCGATAGGCGGAGGTGCTCAAAATCTATATTTTCAAAATCGGAAATATAGGGAGCAATTTCCTTGAACATCGAATTTAAGTGGTCAAAGGTTTTATTAACGTTTGCTTTTGTTCTAAAACTATAAAGCATTAGGTAATGAAGTAAGAATGAATACTCCTTTCGTTCACCAAAAGCTACAGTATTCTCTTCGCAAATTCTGTGTATAATTGGAGCGGCCCTTTCTTCAACCACCGAAAGAAAGTTTTCAAAAGTGAGGTCTTCTCCATAGTAGAATTTGTCTTGCGCCTGACCTTTAATCGCGGTAGGCATAATTAGCTTACCAATCTTGAGGTTATAGGCATTGATCATTGTAGCATTGTCTTTATTCCCAAATTTTCTGAGTAAAAATTGAGAGACATAATGCTGTTTTTTCTTTTCCGCCATCAGGTGATAGGTTTTTACTAGGCAAATTTACCGGATTTATAGCTGCGCTTATTGTAAATGGTACGGATACTTATGCCAGATGTTTGCCAATTTATTAAGATGCTATATACAATCCAGCCGATACGATACGATATGACAGATCGATTCTGTCCCTCAGGACCGGATGAACGGTCACTTTGCAAATTCTTTTGACTGGCTCACTACCAGTATATGCAACTCGTGGATCTGGCGTGGCAAATTCTGCCAATTCATACCAAATTTTACCATTCTGTGGAAAAGCGGTCAAAATCGTGGAAGTAGCTTTTCCGGGCATCGTACATTCGCTATCTCAAATATTTTTTACACCCTAAAAATACACACGAATGAAAACAACAGTAATCAAAAAAGAATTGCAGGTTCCTTCAAGTGCCATGGTCTCCGTTGCAGAGATTATCGCAGGCAATGAAATTACGCACACCATAACAGGAGTAGATGAAGATGATGATACTATCGCGTTGGAGGTCGAGTACTCAAAAAAAGAGCGGGACATCATCCGTGATATTGAAAATGTAATCGAGGATCACGAAGAGGAGGACGACGACGGCGAGTAGCCATCCTCTTATGTAGCCTAGAGCGACAGCTATCCTTTTACAAAGGACAGCTGCCGCTTTTTGTCTTTCCCACAGATGTGCTACAATCTTATTTCAGGCAGCATGTAATTTGCTGCTGTTTTTGTTTATGTAAAAAGAGTTCCTTAATGTGCAATTGAATCACTTTGAAAAACTAATAGATATGGCATCTACAGACAACCACAACAAGAGTAAAAAAGCCAGTTTCGACCCTAATAATCCCAAGCCGCTGACACCCGAACTGCTGCGCAGTAGCTCCGGGTTACATGATTTGACAGATGAACAGGCTGAGGAGATTATAGATAGTCTTTACTCTTTAGCCAGGATATTACTAACCGTCAACCCGCCAGGCAGCGAATGATGTCTGTAATTTGGAAATGCCAAATCAATTATATAATGTTGATTATCAATTGCATGAAAGTAAAAATACTGCTTCATGAAAGAAATACCTATTTCATTGAAAACAAACTCAATAATAAACCGGAACGGCCAGCCGCCGCTTACTCCCGAGAAATTGCGGGAGTTATCCGGCCTTGATATACCAGACGAAGAAGCGCAGCAAATCATCCATTCTATTCGGCTTTTTTGTAAGGTACTCTATCAGTTTACTGTTACCACGCATTCAAAGAATGAACGCCAAAAAGAAAACTTCAAAAACACAATAAATATTGCAGCATGAAAACGGATATTAATCTATTCAGCCAATTTGGAGTAAAGCAAAAACACACGAAGCCATTGCATGAGACACCTTATGTAGTTACCCTTACCAGGGTATCTACAAAGAAGCAGTTGGATGGCATGAGCATTGAAAACCAAAACAAGTATTTTAAAGAACATGCAGAACGAACGGGGAAGATCATTTTAGAATCATTCGGTGGTACACACGAAAGCGCGAAAACAGATAAAAGGAAGGAGTTTCAGAAAATGCTGGCATTTGTTAAAAAGAATAATGCTGGTGGTAATAGTAAAAAGATTAGTGAGATATGGGTGTATATGATTGATCGGTTCAGTCGAAGTGGTGCCGGTGGGATTGGTATAGCCAAAGAATTGAGAGAGAAATATGGTGTGGCTATTTATGCCATTGCCCAGCCGGTTAGTGTGAAGGATGATAGCGGAGTGTATTTTCAGGAAATGCAATTTTTGCAAAGTAATTATGAGAATAAAGTGAGAAGAAGGAGAATGATTGATGGCATGACCGGAAAATTTGAGAAAGGTGACTGGGTAACAAGGGTACCACAAGGTTACAGTGTAATTAAAGAAGGTAAGCAGCGTACAATTGTAGTAAATGAAGTAGGCAAAAAGATCAGGCAGGCGTTTATATGGAAATCGGAAGGCATGAAGAATGAAGAAATTATTAAGCGGCTCAGGGGCATGGGTGTAAAGATGTACAAGCAGCAGCTTACCAAAATATTCAAAAAGCCATTTTACTGCGGTTTAATCAATCACGGCTTGTTGGATGGACGAGTAGTACAAGGAAACCACGAACCATTAATCAGCCAGGAGCTTTTTTTGAAGGTGAATGACATCCATATAAGTAGTCCTCAATATGGAGTACCCCATGAAAGGGAGAACAAGTACCTCCCGCTTAAAATTCATGTAAGATGTGATGTTTGCCTGCAACCGATGACTGGTTATGCACGAAAAAAGAAAACCCGAACAGGCATTATTGTAATTTATTACTATAAATGCAGAACCAATGGTTGCTGCTGTAATAAGAATGCGGATCAGCTTCATGAAAGCTATGGGAATCTGCTTGGGCAATACGGAGTAAAAGAGCCACTTATTCCGGTAATCTTTTATGAGCTTTCGGCCTATTTCAATGAAATCACTAAGGACATTGTTGCCCAGGAGGCAAGCCTAAAGGTTCAGTTAACGGAAATAAATAAAAAGATAGATGCAATAGAGGAAAGGTACTATGCACTGGGGGAAATGAGTAAAGATACCTTTGAAAAGTTCCATTCCCGTTATCAGGATGAGCGGCTTAAAATTTCCAAATTATTACAGCAATGTGCCAATAGCATTTCGACCCACAAAGAAGACCTTTTTGATTCGGTAGCTTTTTCGCGGAAACTCCTTACTGTATGGGATTCCTGTGATGTGGGGGATAAGGAAATACTGCAAAACCTACTATTTTCTGAGGGAGTTTTGTATAATCGCAAAAATGGTACACTTCGACCCAAAAAAGTTAATTTCATTTTTGAGCTAATGGCCCGTCAGGTAAGGGATCAAGTTGAAAACTTGGGGGGAAGATCAAAAAGTTGTTTTTTTGCAGCTCATTAAGAAGCAACAACTTGGATCAGAACTATCGACAGTTAATGGAATTTCTTCTCCCAAAGGGACTTTTAGAGT
>NZ_WRXN01000055.1 GCF_009758205.1 Chitinophaga tropicalis | reverse complement strand
AACAGCTCACTGGTCGAGGGTTTGAGCACGGAAAATAATCGGGCATCAAACATACAACCGAAGCTTTAGGATTGCTGGCGATGTCAGTAATCGGTAGGGGAGCATTCTAAACTGCATTGAAGGTGTATCGCGAGATATGCTGGAGCGTTTAGAAAAGAAAATGTAGGCATAAGTAACGATAAAATAGGTGAAAAACCTATTCGCCGTAAGACTAAGGGTTCCTGATCAACGCTAATCGGATCAGGGTTAGTCGGGTCCTTAGGCAAAGCCGAGAGGCGCAGCTGATGGCAAACTGGTGAATATTCCAGTACCTGCTAAAATTTCGATGGGGTAACGGAGTAGTGAACAGACCGCGCACTTACGGAATAGTGCGTTAAAGGGTGTAGTTATATTGACTGTAGGCAAATCCGCAGTTGATGATGAACCTGATAGTACAGTAAAGCTTCGGCCGCACTGATAGTGTCTCTAAACAGACTTCCAAGAAAAACCTCTAAGGTTAGGTTTTAGCAGCCCGTACCGCAAACCGACACAGGTAGTCGAGGAGAGTATCCTCAGGCGCTCGAGTGATCCGTGGTAAAGGAACTAGGCAAATTGACG
>NZ_WRXN01000054.1 GCF_009758205.1 Chitinophaga tropicalis | reverse complement strand
AAGTTCTTTGACATATTGGGAAAAATGTTATAATACTAGTTGCAAAAACTGGAAAGATATTTAAAGCGAATAAGGGCGCATGGTGGATGCCTAGGCTCTAGGAGGCGAAGAAGGACGTGGTAAGCTGCGATAAGCTACGGGGAGATGCAAACGATCGTTACATCCGTAGATTTCCGAATGGGACAACCCAATACATTGAAGATGTATTATCCGTAAGGAGGCCAACGCAGGGAACTGAAACATCTAAGTACCTGCAGGAAAAGAAAATAAATAATGATTCCCTAAGTAGTGGCGAGCGAACGGGGAATAGCCCAAACCGCGGTGGCGTGCTGCCGCGGGGTTATAGGACTACTTTTAGAAAATCAGATCAAGTTGAATCATCTGGAAAGATGAACCATAGCAGGTGATAGTCCTGTAGGCAGAAATTCTGATGGACGTGTAGTATCCTGAGTAGTGCGGGACCGGAGGAATCCTGTATGAATTTGCCAGCACCATCTGGTAAGGCTAAATACTCCCTAGAGACCGATAGTGAACCAGTACCGTAAGGGAAAGGTGAAAAGCACTTCGAACAGAAGAGTGAAATAGTTCCTGAAACCGTGCGCCTACAAGCGGTCGGAGCATAG
>NZ_WRXN01000053.1 GCF_009758205.1 Chitinophaga tropicalis | reverse complement strand
GGATTGTGTAGCAATTGTTACCGATTTTGCTGTACCATTGTTGCCGTTTTTGCTGCAGTATTGTTACCGAATTTGTTGCATTCATTCTTACTGAAATCGCTGCATTATTATTTACCATTTACAATAGCCTTAAACAGTTACTGGCGCGAAGCCGTTATTTACTATTTAAGCATCCGGGAGCATGGACACGTGAACAGAGACAAAGAGCAGAGCTTTTGTTCACCAGATATCCCGTTATCCATAAAGGGTATCAGCTGTCATTATGTTTGGGAGAAGTTTTTCGTCATTGTACGAGTAAAGAACAAGCCTTCAAAAAGTTAGCATTATGGTACAACGATGTGGAAGATGCAGGGCTGCCATCATTTAAAACCCTTGCCTGTTCAGGCTATCTAAAATTTATGCTTGATCGCACAAATCCCCCAAGTTTTCAACTTGATCCAAAATTACTCTAAACTAAAAAGGCCTCAAGTCCAATGACTTAAAGCCTTTTCTTTTTTGGTGTGTAAATTCCGGTGATGATACCCCCTCGTACCGGTGATGGTATCCCCTCTAAGAAGAGCCAAAAAAGAAAGAGCGTTTTAAGATTTCAAAGATAAGATATGGTCATTAGTAAGTGCTATTTTTTC
>NZ_WRXN01000005.1 GCF_009758205.1 Chitinophaga tropicalis | reverse complement strand
GGGATGAACTATGTAACAACTGTAGCCTTATTGCTGCACTAATGTTGCCATTTTTGCTGTAGCATTGTTACCGTTTTTGCTGCACTCATATTTACCGATTTTGCTGCATTATTATTTACTGCTTACAGCTATCCCCGTTGGGTAAGATCTTAGGTTGATAAGCATGCCCTTGTCGTTTGGCCTGGTCCATAGCTGTATTTTCTTCTTCTAATGCCTGCCATCGATGGTGAATACGGATCTCCTGCACAGCCTCAAAAGCCAGCTTCTGTACATGGAACCTGTCTATTACACGATGAGCATTAGGAAAGCATCTTTGAACTGTCGAGTTCATGCTCGCTGCCATATCTAATGTTACTTCCTCTACCAGCCTACGTAATCGCTTAGGTATTCTTTTTAGTACTTCAATCACCCTATCGGCCTGCGTGCCCTTGATCATGGCTATTATTATTCGTTAGCAAGCTATCCCCAATTGAAATTGCTGTGCTATTTTTGTGGCTTTCAATAACCCTTTAGTTCCATTCTCACCTAATAGCAGAAAAATTCTTATACCATTGCCTTGACCATGGGCCTCCGATAAAACCGTACTGCGCATAGATTGCACAAGACCAGTTTATCTCCACAGTTATTGAATTTAAGAGTGCAAAAGAGGTAAAATGATCAAAAAGGGTTAAATATCTTGTCACTATTCTGCCATATCTATCGGTATAGGTTGCTTGCATAGGTTCAGCTGTAATTGGATCTACCACTACATTTATGATTTCCCTTGTATCCTTGACTCTTATTACCTGAGCATTATAGTGATATTTGATAGGAACATAATAGGCGCCTGATAAATCGGAGTCAAATGTTGGATCCGGATCACTGATTGAAGAATAACTATCCCATTCTTCCCCATAATATCCTTCCACCGTTGTGGGATCATCTTCGATTCGGGCATTGCTACCAGCGGATTTTTTTTTGCTTTCGGATGGCTTATTTATAAAAAAAAGCTTCCCATTCTTGTATTCCCTGCTCTCTACAAGTGTATTTGCCAGAGAAAGAAAACTGAAAGTACCGTTTAATTCATTTTCACTATTGTTATAAATTTTTGAAATAAGATTAGCGGGGACTTTATCATAGTGTTGGTCCTTTGGAATAATTTCAATAATGTTACTTAGCATTAATTGATGGTCGCTTTCAATTATTACCAAATTTTTAAATGATTGATCGCTGGTAAAATTAATAGCCTTGTACTCACTTTTTAAAGGGATTATAATTAAGCTTTGCTTATCATTAAGTACTTCCGTACTCAATTGGGAACCAACTATATTTTCTCTAAGTTCGGATATTGTATGTCGTATTATTGGCAAGTTTGCAAATTTTTGATCCTGGATATCAAGCCAGGCAATTACTTCTTTAAGCTTTTCAGAATTGGTTTGGTTGGTTTCCTGTTTTGTTGCTTCTTTTCGACATGAAGAAATTAGTAATACCAGAAATATTGACGATAAAACAAGGCTGGATATAGGTTTCATAAATAAAATTTGGGTTAATAAGAATTGTAATAATGCGGAATGTTACAAAAAATACAAAAAAATTTTCATAAAAGATTGTTTTTAGGGTTTGGAAATAACTTCTGACAACTGATTCTGCAATAATCTACTGACAATCAATAATATTTGGTTTGAGAACTTACCGTTACCGGGCACTGAAATTAGAAAAGGCTTTAAGTCACTGGACTTGAAGCCTTTTTAGTTCGAATCAGTTTGGTTTTTTGGGGCTACCCAATATTCAAATCATTGTGGAGGAATAGTTTAGATGGTTCGATTCCAACTGCCAGGGTGCTGAAGAATACATTGAGGAGGTGTTGCGACGAAGTGTACAACGCTCGAAGAGTAGGCGATACCGAAAATGTATCGCCCCATTGTAATAATAAACTCCGGAATAAGTGGAAGCGAACCAAATATTTCCGCGTTGATCTGCCAGAACATCCCAGAATCTGTGCAAACCTATTTTACTGCTTGTGAGATTAGTAAACGATTTTCCATCGTATCGAAAAACACCACCCCATATCTGAAAATGCCTTAAAGTATCTACCTGTATAAATGGATGTGTAGGGGTTTCATTGTTTTTAGAATGACTACAATTTGAAAAATGGTATCATACTTGCCATAGATAATACTTACGGGGGCTCCTGAACTTTTTCAATAAAAAGTAAACTACTATATTAAAAATGTCTGTCAGGCAAGAAGTGAAGAAATCTATAACGCAAAGTGTGAATGTGATTTTTTGGGGTTTATTTATGTTCAGCAGCCTCATAGTGGGCGCTCAAACCTCACAGGATACACCAAAAGAACAAAAAACTGTTTATCTTTTTAGTGGTCTGGGAGCAGACTCAAGTGTATTTATGAACCTGAAACTTCCGGGATATCATAAAGTTTACATAACCTGGATTCCTAACTTGCCAAACGAATCAATCACGCAATATGCGGGTAGGATAAAGAGCCAGATCACAGCTGAAAATCCGGATATCATAGGGCTTTCTTTTGGAGGAATAGTTGCTGTGGAAGTATCCAAACAGATAAAGGTTGATAAAATGGTATTGATCTCTTCTGCTAAAACCAAAAGTGAATTGAACAGGGTACAGTTTTTTTTCATGAAATTGGGGTTATATCGGATTATCCCCGGTCCATTAATAAAACGTACTAATTTTCTCACCTATCGGTATTTTGGCGCCCGGTCGCCTAAAGATAAAAAGACATTAACGAATTTATTGGCGAATACAGATGCTTCTTTTTTTCGTTGGGCACTGAAAAGTATTGCCTATTGGGATAATAAAGAAGCACCGGAGAGAACTATTCAAATACACGGTACGGCCGATAGAGTAATAACCAGCAGGCTTGTGCATCCTGATTATCGCATTAAAGGTGGAGGGCATCTCATGGTTTTTAATAAAGCAGATACTATCAGTAAAATTATTATGAGTTACCTCCGTGAATAATACACTCCCCATCCTGAATACAGGCCAGATAATTCCATGAATGAGAATTTAGCTATATCTTTATAGCCACGGCTTTGACCAGCATTTATAAGACATGAAAATAACCACAGAAGTCCTGCAGCTCCGCCCTTATTTGTTCAAGATAGCTTACAGCATGCTGGGGGAAATTGAAGAAGCTGAAGATATTGTACAAGATGTGTATGAAAAGTGGTTATCCGTTGAAGATGTGAAGACGCCTAAAGCCTACATGGCGCGCATGGTAGTCAACAAAAGCATAAAGCGCCTCAATGAACTGAAGGCACTGCGGGAAACCTACATTGGTCCCTGGCTCCCTGAACCCTATATTACCACTACAGCTGCCGATTCACCAACAATAGAATATGGGTTGCTTTTCCTGCTTGAACAACTAAATCCGGTTGAACGTGCTGTATTTATCTTACGTGAAAGCTTTACTGAAGAATACAGCTATATTGCAGAACTCACAGGTCTTTCTATGGATAATTGCCGGCAAACCCTGCACCGTACCCATGAAAAGCTGGGTCGCAAATCACACATCAAGGTAGATACTACGAGACATAGCGCACTCATTGACGCTTTCCTGCATTCAGTTGTTAACCATGACCGGTCTTCATTAGAACAAATTCTCCGGAGCGATATTGAGCTCTTCAGCGATGGCGGAGGCAAACGCAGTGCTCCAATCAAGCCGCTTTTTGGTTTTGAAAAGGTGCAAAAGTTCTTTTTGGGTATAATGCAGCTTCCCGAGAACCAGGGCGATGTATATGAATTTAAACCTGTTTTTGTTAACGGAGTACCAGCAGCGCTGATACTCCGTAAGGCTGATAACGGATTGGATTCAGTCCAATATTTTGTAAGTGACGATACCGGTATTACCCGTTTACTGCTTGTGCGAAACCCTGATAAGTTAATGATCAGAACGGCGTAATCAAAGTGCTGTTAAGCAGTTTGGTTCTTTCGCATTTTGGCAATATCACACAACATATCTGAGTGGATGTTAAGTCCTATGTTTGAGATATTATAATAGAATTCAGTAGCCACTATCCAGACAACCTCGCAGATTTCACGCTCACTATAATATCCGGCCAGCTTATCAAACAGGTCCTTTTCCATCTTTTTGTCCCGTGCCAGCCTTGCAACGAAATCCAGCAGGGCTTTTTCCTTTACAGAGAAACGGCTGCTCGTTTGATAATCAGCTAATTCATCAAACTTTGCCTGATCCATGGAAGAGGCTATAGTTTTAGACCGCCCTATATCAATACAAAATAGGCAAACATTAATTTCAGCCACCTTCTGGCGAACCAGCATAACGGTTTCGGGAGATAGCTGCAGCTTGTTATCCAATTGGCCGATTTTTCCTGAAAATGCTGCAAATCCAGGTGGCATTCTTGAAGCCATCACTTTTAAAGGCGTCATTACTTTGCCAAATTTCCTTTTGGAATAGAAATAAAGAAATTTGCCCCAAAGGCCTTTAGGCTTTTCAATCGGAGTAAGAAAAGGTGCTTCCATATATTTAAAGGTTTGTTTTTACCTATGATCCGGCAATGCCTGGTTTGTGACAAACCCGGAAGAATTTTTTTTTTAAAGGAAGTTATTCATCCATATTTTTTACAATTTCCTGTCATTGAATAGATTAGTTTTGGACCGTCAAAAGATGACCTTTAATAAAATAAATATTATGAGTAATTCAAATGATTCTTCAGGCACAACGAATAAAGTCTCGCATAATGTATATTTTGATGGAAAAGTCCAAAGCCTTGGTATCGAAACAGAGAAAGGGCCTGCAACCGTTGGAGTTATGAAAAAAGGGACTTATGTATTCAATACCACTTCGCTTGAGACTATGATAGTTATTTCCGGCAACATCAGTACAAAGGTGAGCGGCGGCGACTGGCTCAGACACAGGACGGGCGATACTTTTGAAATAGCTGCACATACATCATTCGAAGTGGAGTGCGATACAGATGTAGCATATATCTGTTACTATAAATAGAAAGATAAGCATACCGGAGATAATATCTCCGGTGTTTGCCACGCCATTAACCCGGTATTTTGCACAATCTACAATTAGCTTTTATTAATTCACTATCAGTTTTATTCCTGTTTTTTTGATATTTTGGTAATTATTACCCTGAATTCCAGTTATTGATCAACGCAGACTTCCACGATGAAACAGGACTCCTGAAGGGATTGTCCGCCGGCAATCAGGCAGCCTTTAAAGCGCTGTATGATAAATACCATCATGCACTGTACCGTAAAACTTTCCAGATACTTCATTCTTCTCCGGAAACGGAAGATATTATCCAGGAGGCATTTATTGCGCTCTGGGAGAAGCGTAAAGAGATCGATACAGGCAGGCCATTAGGCCCCTGGCTTTTTACCATTACATTTAACCGTGCAGTTAATCATCTCAAAAAGCAGTTGCGTGAAAAAAGCAAAGCGGCAGAAGCCACCCTGCAACCTGTTATTGATAATGACTTCCTGACTGTCGAAAAACAGTGGAAATTACTGGAAACCGCCATCAGCCAGCTGTCCCCGCAAAAAAGACGCGTATTTCAGCTTTGCAAGATGGAAGGCCGTACATATGAAGAAACTTCGCAGCTAATGGGTATTTCCAGGTATACCGTAAAGGAATACCTGGGGGAAGTGATGTATACCTTAAGGGAGTATATTCATAAGCACGTGAATCATGATACCCTGCTTCTTTTCCTGTTACTGCAAATTCTTTAAAAAAATTCCTTCTTCTACCCCCCCTTTTATTATTACCAGTTGTATTATATAAATAAAGGTATCCTGACATTTGAAAAGCGATCAGCAAAGATTAAAAGAGATCCTGTCGTCGCCGCACCGCAGTACGGAAGATGAACAATGGCTGCAATCATACCTGGAATCTACAGATGCAGCTGAGCTCCGGGAGCAGGCAGCAGACATTTTCCGGGAAAACCTGCAGCAGGGTAACCGTTTGCCTCAAATCACCTCCATGCGCATGTGGAACAAGATCCAGCAGCGGGTGGATACCATAGAAACACACTATTACCGGAAATACTGGTGGCTTGCAGCGGCCGTGCTTGTCCTTGCTGTTATAACTTACCCATTGCTGCAAAAGCAGCAGCCCAGGCCCCTGGCTGTAGCTACATCTGCAATAAAACCAGGCGGCAGCAAAGCAGTGTTGACACTTGCCAATGGCTCCAGAGTAACATTAACCGATACCGGTAACCAGGTGATTAAAGCCGGTAACATGGCTATTCAGCAAAAGCAGGGTGAGTTACAGTATGAGAGCCAGGATAATGAAACCAACGCATTTAATGAGCTTACAACACCCCCAGGTGGCGTATTCCAGGTAAGTTTTCCTGATGGCAGCCATGTATGGCTCAATGCAGCCTCATCTCTTAAATACCCATTAAAGTTTAAGGACAATCGGACAGTAATACTAAACGGACAGGCATACTTTGAAATTGCACCTGACGCCAGGCAACCGTTTATCGTAAAAGCAGGGGAAATGGAAGTACAGGTATTGGGGACCAGTTTTGATATTATGGCCTACAAGGACGAAGAAGTAGTGAACACCACCCTGGTAGAAGGAGCAGTAAAAGTATTACAGGGAAATACATCTGCCTTACTACACCCCGGACTACAATCAAAGCTGGACCCTGCCACCGGAAGAATGGAAGTACAGGCTGTTAACCTGGAAAATGTACTGGCCTGGCGCAATGGAAGATTTGAACTGGAAAATACAGATTTACCAGCTTTCCTCCGGCAACTGGCACGATGGTATAATATAGAGATCGCCATCGAAGCCCCTGCAAAGGAGGTAGCCCTTAAGAAATTCGGTGGCCAGATAGGCAGAGATATGGATCTGCAGGACGTACTAAAAATACTGGACCTGTACGGCGTTAAGTGCAAACTTGAAAACAGAAAACTTACTGTGCTCTCCATTCATTCCTGAACAACCAAAATCAGTAGCATCCAATGTAATACAACTATAGCCCATCACTAAATTCCACAGATCTATGCATCCATATTACTTTACCGGCGCACCGCGCACAGCGGCGCCCAGGACATTGCCATGTCATAACAGGCAATCGATTGCTGATAAACATGCCCATGAAAAACGTACAGGATCATCCGGCATTATGCGCACTATTCCTTTCCTCATGCTGCTGGTAATGATGAACATCTGCGTAAGCGCCGTTTCTCAGAACATCACTATTAAGGCTAAAAATGAACCGCTAAAAACAGTACTGAAAAAAATTGCTAAACAGGCCGGCGTATATGTTGTATATGAAGAAAAGGAACTGATTACTGCTGCACCTGTGTCGTTACAGGTAAAAGAGGCTTCATTAAAACAGGCACTGGACCAGTGTTTCAAAGACCAGCCACTGAGCTATAACATCATCGACAAAACGGTGGCGGTAAAGAAAAAGGAGCTTGTCAGAGACAATCTTCCCACCACATCCCCACAGCAGGAAAAGCTTCTCAGAGTGCTGGGACGTGTCCTGGAAGCCAAAGATCCTCCCGGGGCCCTGGTAGGTGCTACCATTAAAGTGAAAGGCACTGCCAAAGGCGTCACCGCAGATGCAGACGGGGTTTTTGAACTACATGTACCCAAAGGCAGCACACTGGTGATCTCCATGATCGGCTATAAGCCCCAGGAATATATCGTGCACGAAGAGCAGGCAAACCTGATCATCTCCCTGAGAGAAGATCTTAAAACTTTAGATCAGGTAGTAGTAACAGGCTTTGGCACACAGAAAGTAAAGAACATAGCCAGCTCTGTCAGCGTCGTTAATATGGAGAATGTGAAAAACAAACCCGTTGTGCAACTCTCCCAGGCCCTTCAGGGCGGCGCCACTGGTATTGCAGTGTCCCAAACCACCGGACTGGTTGGTGGCGATCAGGCAGACATCCGGATACGTGGTGTAGGCACACTCCTGAATGCGGCGCCACTGGTGCTGGTGGATGGTGTACCATTTAACATGAACAACCTGGACCCTAATACCGTCGAAAGCATTACAGTATTGAAAGATGCAGCTTCAGCCTCCATGTATGGGGCCAGAGCGGCTAATGGCGTAATTATTATTACCACCAGACGTGGCGTTGCCGGGGTTCCCAATATTGAATACAACGGATACTATGGTATTCAGCGGCCTCAATACATGCCCGACTTCGTAGATGCTGCCACCTGGATGGAAATGAATAATGAAGCAATGAAAAATTCAGGCGGAAATCCAATCTACAGTGACTCTACTATACTCATGACAAGAAACGGCAGCGATCCGGTTAAATACCCCAACACCAACTGGCCTGACCTGGTATTACGCAAGGCCATTCCTATACAGCAACATTCCATCCTGGTTTCCGGAGGTAATACAGCGGCACGATTCTCCCTCGCCATCAACCAGACATGGCAGCAGGGACATGTGAAAAAATCCGATTACAACCGTACCACCGTACGCGCCAATACTACGGTAGACCTGATGAAGAACTTCTTCATCTATATGGACCTTTTTGCTTCGCGTACTGTTCAAAATCAACCCTATGCGACTAACAGGTATACCACCGATATCTACCGCCGTATCTATAGCATACCACCAAATATCATTTCCAAATATCCGGAAAAAGAAGAAAACCCCGGTTACACTTACTACGGCATTTATGGCGAGAGCTGGAACCCGGTAGCCATGCTGGAAAAAGGTGGTACCATGAGCTATACAAGAGATGAGGCTTTACTTAATATACGCCCGCAATGGAATATCCTGCCAGGGCTGAGCCTTAAAGGACAAGCCAGCTACCGCATAGTTTCCGGTATCGACAAGGCAGACCAGGAATCCTACATCTTTTTTGACTACTATACTAACCGCACTGCCGGCGTAAACTATGCAACCATTAAAACCGCTACGCTTACAGGCAGGGAAAGCTACCTGTATGTTGGGGGCAACCTGGACTACAACCACGATTTTGGCAAACATAATGTAAATGCTATCGCCGGCTATACACAGGAACTACGCACTTTTGATTCGTGGAAAGATGTGGCGCTGCGTTCCATATTTGCAAAAGCATTCTATACCTATGACGGCCGTTATCTGTTTGAAGCCGGCTTGCGCCGCGACGGTTCCTCCCTGTTCGGTAACGGTAAAAAATGGGGTGTATTCCCTTCTGTTGCTGCCGGCTGGAATATTGACAAGGAAAATTTCTTTCATGTTAAGTTCCTTGATGCCTGGAAACTCAGAGGTTCCTGGGGAGTCCTGGGCAATAATAACATAGATCCTTATCTCTACCAGACAACCATCGACCCGGGTAATGGTACAGAAACCGTAATTGGCAACCCTAACCTGAGCTGGGAAAAAGTAAAAGAACTGAATATTGGTACAGACATACATTTCAAAGCAGGTATTAGTATCACTGCCGAATGGTATGACAAACTGACTACCGACATGATCATCACACCACAACCTAATTATACAGGTGGTACCGGTATTGGCAGCAACAATAACGGAGCCCCTGTTAACGTAGGTAGCGTAAGGAACCGCGGACAGGAAATCAAAATATCTTACCATAAATTATTGGGCAAAAACTTCAGCTTTGATGCAGGCGTAGGTTACAGCAGGAACAAAAGTCAGATCGTACGTCTTACCGGCAATGGTCAGCCAATCATCAGCGGTAATACCATTATGTATGAGGGAGGGGCCTTAAGAGAACACTATGGTTACGCCACACAGGGATTATTGCAGCAGACTGATGTCGACAATCCCAGGATACTTAAAATGAATGGTCAGGCAGCAGGCGACGTTCACTTCCTGAATGTCAACGGAGATACCATCATCAATAACCTGGACCGGGTATCGCTGGGCAATACAGAGCCTACCGATATCTTCTTCTTCAACCTTGGCTTCAATTTTAAAAATATAGACTTCCAGACTTTATTATCAGGAGCTGCCGGCGCCCCACTATTTTACACCGGCAACTTTGCCGTACCATTGAATATTGGAGGAGAAAGCGGCACTCCGCAAAGATCACAACTGGATTACTGGACGCCCCAGAACACTGGCGCCTCACGTCCGCGGCTTACACCAACACCAGGCACCAACGCCAACTTCTCTGATTTCTGGCGGATAAGCGGCAAATACCTGCGCGTTCGTTATATACAATTGGGGTATACCCTGCCTGTGCCTTTAGCCAGGAAAATAAGAGCTAAAATGCTGCGCGTATTCTTCAATGCACAGAATGCCTTCACCTTCTCGAAAGTAAAATTGTTTGATCCGGAAAGCGGGGGTAACCAGAATACCGTGCCATTACTGAAAACATACACCTTCGGTCTTAACCTTAAATTCTAAAACACGGCTTATGAAACATGTCCATAAAAAAATATTTACCTCTCTGATAGCATTGGTCCTGCTTTGGGGCTGTTCCAAAAACTACCTCAACAGGGACAATCCTACTGCTACCACCGATGAAAAATGGTGGCGGCTGGAGTCCGATCTTTTTAACTACCTGGAAGTGATATATAATAATCAGATGTCGCCCGGCGCCTTGCTCACTTCTTCTTCCTACCAGGCAAACTGCCGTATACATATGAGCGGCATTACAGACGAATCAGTATTCAGGGCCAATTTCGGTAGCTGGAACAGCTATCCGCTGGGAGCAGTTACCGCAACAGATGGTTATCTTTCCGATACCTATCGTCAGAATTACAAAGACATACGTAATGCTTCCCGCATATTGGAAAACTATTCACGCATCTACATGGAAAACGCGGTAGTGAAAGAACAACGTGCTGCAGAGGCAAGGGCATTGCGGGCAAGAGCACATCTTAACCTGTTTCTTTTCTTTGGCCCCATACCTGTTGTGAATAAAGGCCTGGACCCGGAAGAAGGGGCATCTGTACCACGTAATACGCAAGAGGAAGTAGTAAATTTCATTGCTGCCGAATTAGACACTGCCGCAGAAATACTACCTGCATCCTATCCAACCAGCGATGCTTACCGCATTTCAAAAGGGGCCTGTTATGCCATGCAGGTACAATTATTTCTCAGCATAAAGAATTATGCAAAGGTGATAGAATACGCGAGGAAACTTATCAGCCTGGGAGTATATGACCTGCACTACAGCACCACCGCCGGAGTTAACAGCTATGCACAATTATTTACCTACGATGCGCTGGAAAACAAGGAACGTATCCTCTTCCGCCGCACCGGCAACTCAGGTGCATTCTTCAGACTGGCGCCCAAAAGCCTGGCCGGGCAAGCCTGTAACGGCCCTACCGCTGCTATGGTAAATACATACGAAACATTGCAGGGCAAAACATTGCAGGAGCTGGGAGCCGACAGCCTGGCCTATTACTGGAGAAATCCCCTGTACAAAAATAACAGGGACCCGAGGCTGGCGGCCAGTGTTCTCTTCCCTGGACAAACATTTGTAAACCGCCTGCTGGACCCATTCACCGCCGGGTCAGTAGACCAGCTGGGGGCAACACAATCTACACAAACCGGCTTCTGGGTAAAGAAATACCTCGATGCCAAAGATGTGTCCCGCAATAATGCCGGTACATTAAACTTTATGATTACCCGCTACGCTGAAATATTACTGAGTTATGTAGAAGCACTGGTAGAATCTGACGATTGGCAAAACCCTGATGTCTTGCTGTATCTCAACAAAATCCGCAACAGGGCAGGCATGCCCCCTGTAAATACAGCTGTGTATAATACACAGGAAAAAATGCGCGAACTATACCGCCGGGAAAGAAAAGTAGAACTGGCATTTGAAGGCACCCGTCTGTTTGATATACGCCGCTGGAAGATAGGAGAGGAGGTGATGAAAGGACCGGCAATGGGTGCTATTAATCCCAACACAAACCAGCCGGTAATTGTAGAAAACAGGATATTCGATCCTGAACGCGATTACCTCTGGCCCATTCCGCTGGTAGAGATCAATGGCAATCCGGCAATGAAGCAGAATCCCAAATGGTAATATACTTTGAAAAGGCCGGAGAGATCTCCGGCCTTTCGGATAGATATTCTTATAAAATAATATCCGCCACGTCCTGCGCAATCTTCAATGTATTGGTCGGCTCTGAATTCGTTAATATAATAATTGCTGTACGCTCCTCGGGAAACCTGTAAAACATCGCCCTGAATCCCGGTAATACCCCGCCATGATATACTGCCTTCCTGTTTTTATAATTGCTAACATAAAATCCATACCCATAATAAACAGCAGTGCTGCTCGTATCGGTGGCATTGGTTTTTGAAGGATTCGACCACATCTGCTGCCACCTGTCCTGGGGTAAGATCTTCCCTCGCTGTATCAGCATTTCCCATTTTATCATATCATCGATAGTTGACAGGAAAGCCCCACTGGGCCTTAGCGCAACATAATTTAAAGCATTAATGATGGTATCTCCTCCCAGGTGCGCGTACCCGTCTGCCCGTCCATAAACCATGTCCTTCAGAGACGTAACCCGTGTTACCGGCAACCCATTCTTTTCGAATATCTCTTTCTTCATATACTCGGTAAAACTTCGCCCGTCTATTTGCCTGATAATGTCTGCCAGCATAAAATATCCCAGGTTGCAATACTGCCATTTACTTCCGGTTGGAAACACAAGCGTGTCCTTGTAGGCTGCCCTGATAAGTAACGAATCTGGTTGCTCCGCCATAGCATCGAAAGCAGGAGATTCCCTTTTCAACCCGGAAGTATGATTTAACAGGTGCCGGATAGTGATTTTACTCCAATGCGATGGCGCATCCGGATAAAATTTAGCCACCGGGTCTTCCAGCTGTAATTTACCTTCCTGCACTAATTTCATAATGGCTACAGCAATTATGTGCTTGCTCACTGAACCCAGTTTAAACACTGTGCTGGTAGTAACAGGGGTATTAAGCTCAAGGTTTGAATACCCGTATCCTTTAACTTTAATAACTTTTCCGTCTTTTATTACTCCAACGGCCAGGCCAACTATATGTTGCCTTGCCATCGTATTTTCAATAAATGTATCAATCCTTTCCTTTTGGGCATGAAGCACTCCGGGAAAGAGCAGCAACGCACAAACAGCAATAACTGATAAAAGTGGGAGTTTAAATGTACCGTTGTTGAATGAAGATCGCATATAGAGAGGGATTTGCTTAATACAGTTCCAAATAAATTTAGGTAAATAAAGGAAGTATGCAATAGCCCTTTGTACCGGTGGAAATTAAACCTTATAACCGGTCCTGATAACCGAAAAGTCCCCCTCCATAAATATAAAAACGAATCTCAGGAAAGGATTTTCATAAAAATACCAGACAATTCTTCATCTTTGGAGAAATCCAACTTAGAAATGAAGTATTATCGATTGTTTTTGTTAGTGCTCTTAAGCAGCATTGCACAGTTTACCTCCGCTCAGAATAAGGTTTTGCTTAAAATCTCAATGGCCCCGGACAAGACTTACAAAACCCTGATGACTAACCTGATGGACATGGAAATGACCGTTAAGGGAGATTCAGCCATGATAAATGAGATACGTGCCAGAGGTATGAAGCTGCCTATTATTATGCACATGAATCAGAACATGGCTATAACAACAAAGACCGGTGCACAGCGGGCTGATAAAAAAATACCGCTGACTATGACCTATGATAAGTTTAGTATTATCCAGTCAGTTGGCGGACAGGAAACCACCCAGGATGTCAACCCTTTCCTGAACACTGTCGTAGAAGGTACAACTATGGGAGATGGAAAGATCTCCATTGATACCATCAAAGGAGAATTAGACGATGCACTGAAAACTTCCCTGCGCCAAATGGTGACCAACCTGCAGGGGAATATCAAATTCCCTGCAGAAGAAATAAAAATTGGTGACTCTTTTGACCAGGAACTGCCTATGAACCTGCCGATTCCACAGGCAGAGATGAAAATGAAACTCATTGCAAAATATACACTGAAAGAGATCAGGGATAACAAAGCAATATTCGATCTGAAGTACACCATTGTTATGGATATGAGTATAACAGAGAATGCCGGCAAAGGAGGCGGTACTGGTACCGGTACAGGTACTATGATTTATGATATAAACAAGAATATAGCGGAGCAAACTGATTCTGATATTCAGTTCCAGTTTGAATTCGCTGTTTCCGGTTTGACAATGAGTGCAACCTGTAAGGGTAAGACAAATGTAAAATGCAGTGTTGAGTAGAATAAACACATTGGTTAGAAGCTGATAATAAATCGGCTTCTAACTTAATTACCTGAAGACTTTCCTTTTAACCAGTCCCGCCAGTCCGCCGCTACTTTATCCCAGTTAAATACATCATAATTGGGTTTATCATCTGGTAATAACGGGAAAAAGTTATGGTCTACGCCAACATAATCCATAAAGGTGAAATTTGTTTTTCGCGTAGCAATTGCAGCAACTCTTAAGTAATCATTCTGTGCAACCGCCCCGAAATCTTTTGTGCCATAAGTAACCAGGACAGGAATGTTTAGCTTTAGTAGAAGCTCTATAGGTGGTGGATTTGAGAACTGGTACAATCCCTTGTAAGTGTCACCTGTAGCATTAATATCATTTCTGTTTTCAACTGTCTTTTCCCAATCACTAAAAGACGCCGTCACATCTACAGTACTATCTTTCCATTGCTCGCTCCTTGCCCGCTCAATAATTGTCATTATTCTTCCTAACGGACTACCTCCGGAATAGATCAACGCTGTTACCTTCTTACATTTGTAAGCAATATTCGCAGCTATAGCCGAACCTTCAGAATGGCCTGCAACAACAAGTTTCGCAGAAGAAACGAAACGCTGTTGCTGCAGGAAATTTATTACTTCAATATTTCTCCCTACATAATAGTCCAGCAGGTTTCTTCTTCTGTAATTACCTGAGCTATCTTCAACAGTAAGATCATTCGATAACGACTGCTGGTCCGCGATCAATGGAACAAAAGGCTTGCTGATAATGGCTAAGTGATAGTCTTCACTTAAACTGTCCGGATTAAAAGGGAAAACACTGTAAATACCGGTCATCCCATTATTGTTATACTTTATTATTAACGGAATTGGCAAACTGCCCTGGCAAAACAGGAGCAAAGGCTTCTTAATTTGCTCTTCCCCTTTTTTTGATTTTATCAGTATGTCAACTGTATCATGTTTATAAATTGTTTGCAAGTGCCTGAACCCAAAATCCTCCGCTTTTTGTCCGGATAGTGAAATGGGAAAAAATAGAAGAAATATGCTGAGCAACGGTTTCATATCCTTGTAATATTATTACTTTAAGTACTACACGATTTAATATAGAGGTAAAATAAATATATTATATTACAGATCAAATTAGTCAATATGCCATCATTTTCAGCATTCCTGGCAAAGCTTTTTAAACCCGGTCACCCCTCAATCCTGACAGAAAGGGAATTTGCAGAGGTATATCTGAAGGCGTTAAGAGAAGAATATCCAACAGTAAATTTTACCCTTAACCCTGACCTTGTCATTATCTCAAAAAAAGATGACATGGAATACAAACAATATATTGATAATGCTTTCGTAGCTTATAAAGCTGAGCCGGATTCAATTGATGATATCATAAACAGGTTCGTTGAAGCCGCGGCCAGCTTATACCAGGAATCAGAAGAAATAGATCTCAATAATGTAGTGCCATTAGTTAGAACGAACGATTTCGTAAAAGAACTAATCAAAGATAACGGTGGCAAGTCTTTTTTATTGAGCCGGAAATATAATGACGAATTGGTAATTGTCTACGCTGAAGATTCAGAACATAGTGTCAGATATTTAGGAGAAGACGATTTAAAAAGTCTCTCTGTTTCAATAGATATTTTAAATACCATTGCAGTAGAGAACCTTGGCAGAATATTATCTGAGATCCAGACTCATGGAGAAAATGGCCTCTATATGTTAACGGCAGGAGGCACCTACGAAGCCAGTTTAATTCTAATGACCACTCTTTGGACTTCCGGAAATTTTCCTATTGATGGAGAGTTAATTGTCGCAATTCCGAATAGAGATCTCCTTTTAATCACTGGAAGTGAAGATGAAGAGGGGATGAGTAAGATCCGGGAAATAGCTGCAGAATCATACAATACAGGGAATTATCGTCTTTCAGAATATTTATACAGATGGACAGGAGCAAAATTCGAAAAGTACAGCTAACAAAATATAAAGGCCGGAGTGAAAGCTCCGGCCTTTAACTATATCTTCACCTGCAGTGTCAGATAATATCCTCTTCTGTCCGATGGTATGATCCCCGGCCCGGGATAGCCATCCGCTCTCCTCGTAAAATATTTAGCATTAGCAAGGTTATTGATACTCGCAAAAATACCCAGCCATCTCCACTGATAACTGAAACTCATATCCATTACCTGGTAAGCCGGCACAACACCATCTACCGCTGTGGGGGTGAATTCTGCATTGGTAGCATCAGAATACTGCCTAGCTACATAAGAATATTGGTAAGTAATATTATACTTCTTATTACCGAACGATAAGCCTGTCCTGAACAGTACAGGAGGCACATATTCCACCAGCTTATCCTTTATCGCAGTTTCCTGTGTATTGATATAACGTGAATCGATCAATGCAAAGTTGGTATAAACTGACAAACGGTGACGTGATACTCCTGCAGAAAGTAGCTTCAGCAGATCTGCTTCGATCAGGCTTTCAAAGCCAATATTACGGCTGTCAGCCACATTGGTACGAAGGCGATACACCATATTATCCTGGTCTTTCGTGAAGATAGAACCTATACGGTCATTATACCTGAGTAAGAAAATACTTGCGTCGAAGTAAAGCCAGTCATTCAGTTTGCCTCTGACACCACCATCAGCTGTAAAGCCCGTTTCATCTTTCAGCAATGAATCTACTTTTGCATTATCATTCTGAACGCGCAGGTCATTAAAGTTAATAGAGCGGTAATTCTGTGAGATGTTCGCATACAACTCTATCCCGCTTTTAAACTGGTAGGAGGTACCAATACCAAAGAGCACAAAAGAACGGTTATTCTCTTTTTGCTCCGGCATTTTCACATTCGGTACAAAACGCATGATCTTGTAATAGTAGCCATCCGCTTTGGTGGAGATATGTTCAAAACGTACGCCGGGAGTGATGCTCCATTTATCCGTTATCTGGAATATATTCTCTGCAAAAGCAGCAATATTGGTGCCTGGGAACTTATAGGATGACAGGTTGGGTTCTTTAGGATCAAAATTAAAAACAGCCCCTGAACCGGCATCGGCATCTCCCTGGTCGCGATAGGTAAGGCCTTTATATACCCTTACTCCGGTAAGTAAAGAACTGGTTTGTCCATTAAACAACCGGTACTGATGTAACAGTCTCAACTCAGAGCCATAGTTCCGGTAAGTGTCTGCCAGGAGATCTCTGGGTCCACCCGGATCAGGACGGTTAATATAACTGAGAATGCCTAATGCTTCCCTTCCTGCCCGCAAAGCATAACTCCGCCAGTTCAACTTTGTGCTGCTGTTGATCTGGTAATCAAATGTGATATTATAGAGATTCCAGTCTACTTTGAACCAGTTCCTGCTTCTGACAGACATGGAAGGGTCTTTATCAAAGTCACTGTCAGTCAATCCCCCTGGCTGCTGGGCAAGGTAATGCATGAAGGTATATTCCCCCGTTATCTTTAATTTATCGGTTATAGGATAATCCACGTGTATATAGGCGGTTTGCTGGTTGAAATGGCTGTTAGCCCTCCAGCTGTCTGCTCTTTTATACTGGAAATAGGAGTAGTAGTTAAGCTTGTGTGTAGTGCCTCCTATGCTGTTGAACGAATTAAAGAAACCAAAAGAACCGCCGGTCTGCCGGCTGATAAACTCAAAAGGCTTATCAGCAGGACCTTTCTTCAGCTGGAAGTTTACTAATCCGCCGAATTGCGTGCCATATTGCAGGCTGGCTGCGCCACGCACTACCTCTATGCGTTCAATGGCTTCAGTAGGAGGGGTATAATAACTTTCAGGGTATCCTAATGCATCCGCGCTGATATCATAACCATTCTGACGGGTGTTGAAGTTAGATACACGGCTGGGATTTAACCCACGGCCCCCAATACCCAGCTGAACGCCGCCGCCATCATATTCCCAGATATTCAACCCTACAATACGGCCGTATACCTGGCGGGGATTATTAGTAGCCAGGTTGGCATTTATATTGGCAATATTGACCACTTCTGTCTTCTTCCCTGCATAGATAGCTGTTCCTTCTACCTGCCTCAATTTACCTGCCCCATGCTCATTGGCAGAGTATACTACTATATCATCCAGCTGAGTGCTTTTTGCAGGTGTAAGACGGAGCGTTAATATTACGTTCTCTGATCTCACTGTTACCTTCTGCTTATATTCTTCTGCACCCACCCTTTGTATAGTAAGCTCATAATTTCCCGGAGCTACTCCAGGAAAACTGAAATTCCCTTTTTCGTCAGTGGTAGTACTTAAACCCCCTGGCGTCAGTTTCACAATAGCCCCATCCACTATGGTCCCATTCATCTCAATTCTGCCACTCAGCGATAGCTGCTGTGCATAAACGGCTACAGTAAAAAGCAGCATGCCTGCCAGGCATACCCATCTTCTCATATTACTCATGTTTCTCTTTATAAGGTAAAATCCATTGATAATGACGCCAGCTGTACGGCTGTGCAGCAAGATTCACAGCCGGATCTATATACAGTGCCGATCTTCTGCCATTCAGCGCCACATAACTTTCCACATAAACTTCGGGTTGCTGTACGCCCCTTATTGCAAAAACTTTTGCCAGGTAATGCGCGTATTGTAATATCATGTCCGGTTGAGTGCTCATCATCTTATCCTGTAACGGAGTGAGGAACTCCCGGTTGTTGACTTCAAATGTTTTACCGGTGGCAGGCTCCTTTACATAGAAAAATGTATTGCCTGATTTCTCCATCAGCATTACCCGCCAGGAAAACCGGAACCCTTCCTCTGTCCAGAACAATTTATCCGGGTATAACAGGTACCTGAAGGGTAGCAGCAGCTGGAAGATAAAATGGATACAAAGCAGGGCAAGTATCAGCTTGTTTGCATAAGGTAAATAGGTATAGGCCTTACCTGTCTGCTTCTTTTTAAAAAACGGCAGATAGCTGAGCAGGCGCAGATGAAAGTCGCTGCTGAAAAATATCAGGCTGCCAGCTATCATCACATAAGGAAACATGCCTATTCCCGGGAAGAATACAGCCGTCGCCAGGTGGAAAGCCAGTACAAAAAGATATGCTACTGGTCTTGTTTTCCGGAACAACAGGAAGAATGCAATGAAAAGATCATAACAGGCGCCAAACCAGCTGAAGAAATAAGCTACCCATTCTTTGTACATCAGCGTACCAATTACCGGCAAATGGCTTTTTGCGGGCAGCCATATTTTCATAGGCATGGCCTCAAAAAGCCAGTCGTGACCCAGCTTTGCAAGCCCGGCAAAAAAGTACACCATCACCATCTGCAAACGGAAGATCCCTATTGTCCAGGCAGGCGCCATTGTCTTTTCAGCAGTCAGCCGTAGCCGTACATCCAGGGAATAGCAGGCATTGGCAGGCACCCATATCAGCAGAAAGCTGATAATGCTGATAAAATAATAGTGATTGAGGTAGTTGGTGATATCTATCAGCTCCACATATGTAAATGTAAAGAAGAAGATAACCACCGCTACCCTGTAGAAAAGCCCCAGCATGATCAGCAGGGCGGCTATTGCCATTACGGCAAAAAGGATATGCATACCGGTAGCGCCCAACGGACGTATCCAGTCCATACCCTGAAGGGGAAAATAGAAAACCGGCGTTACATACAATGACGTGATCCATCCGTTTAACCAGAAACGGATAATACTCAACAGCATCATGGCGCCAAACGTGATCCTGTAGGTGACCAGCGGCGCTATATGTACCGGTCGTTGTATATTAATCCCCATCGCTGTCCTGGTAAGTGATCCTTACTCCGGTGGCAGAAGCCACATCCGTTTTTAACAGGGTGAGCAAAAGCTGTACTTCCTTATAGGCTGCATCTACCAGGTCTGCATTGCCGGTAAAGGCTGCAGACATAGGATCAGGAATAGCTTTTAATTTGGTAAGTGTTACATCAAACTGTTTCAGCACATCTGTATTCAGCTGATCTTTCTTCAGGGATATCAGGTAATCATCTATTCCTTTATTGTCGCCACCTGTATAAGTGTTGCGAAGATTGGTCAGGTTCTCCACCGCCAGTGCTGCTGAAAAACCGGAATAATAAGCCTCACATTTATCAGCAAACACAATACCGCCGGATTGTTTGCCAAACGGCCAGCCTATGCGCGGGCCTTTTAGCTGGTCCATCTCATAGGCAAACTGGTTAACCAGGTATCCTATAGGACTGCCCACATCTGAACGGGTATTACCAATAAATTGAGAGCGATAGGTACTTTTCCAGTCGGCCAGTGTCTTATCAACGAGGCTCTTTACCTGTGCCAGCACATCCTGCACATATTTCTTTCTGCCTGCGCTGCTCAGTTGCTGCACAGCACCAGGGCCAAACAGCAGGTAATCCAGTGCCGGTAACCCTTGCTGGGCAACAGTACCGGTGCTTGCAAAATTGTAGGTGCCGGATTGTATGTTGGTATTTATCTTCACCGTATCGGCAGGGAAGGTATTGACAAAGTTACCTAAGAGATAAGTTTCAGCAGGGCCATACTGGTGTACAGAAACCCGCTCAAATTGCAGATAAGCATTTTTAAAAGCCGACTGCGCCTGTTGCTGATTGGCATCTGTGGGCGTTGTCAGGAATGTGGTAACGGCAGCGTCAAGTGTCTGCAACTGTGTTTGCAAAGTGGTATAACCAGGTATCACCAGGTTATCAGCATAGTTGGTCAGCATAGCTGTTTTATCAAACCCGGTTTCAGGCTGCGGATCGGATGATCCTCCACCTTTACTGCAGGCATAGAAAATGATAGAGATCGCTCCTGTGGCCAACATTACGAATAATGTATTCTTTCTCATCCTGTAAAAATTATCTGGTTTATATACGTTTAACAGCACGCTCCCGGTAGGTTTACCAGGAGCATGCTGCATAAAAGGTTGTTGTGATATCTATCTGTTAATGGTCCTTAGAGACTATAAGTCTTTGTAAGAATATCCTTTGCTTCGTTAAGGCTCTTGAATCCTGCTTCGTTCACCAGTGTATAGAAACTGGTGTTGATGATCGTTACCAGTTTCTGGTAGTCCGTGGCAGACAACTTACTGCTGGAAGCCCTGTATTTAAGTGAAGAAATAAAACCATGACACTCAGACAAAGCATGGAACTGGGCCCCCAGGTTGCCGATGCTGGAAGAGCTCTGCGGTGCAGTCACATAAGCCAGTGCCGCTGCTGCTGCCAACCTTTCCCAGGTGCTCTGAATGGTTTTGATAGCTTCGTCGCGTACAGTGTAGTCTTTTGCCCCAATGGCAGCACGTCCTTTACGGAATGCTTCGAAAAGAATACCACCCGCCTGGATGGCTTTACCTCTTTCTGCCAGGTAACCGCCCCAGAGCAATGGCCTGTTGGCATCAGCGGAAGTATATGTTTTGGAGGAATCGTAATCTGTAGGGATAGCCAGGTAGCCGAATGCCTCATCCCAGTGATGCTGCATAGCCGTACCCTGTCCCGTAACAACAGTGTTATTATCATCCTGTGAGATCTTGCCTAAAATGGTCATCGCTTCTTTAAAGAACAGACCACCCATCATCCCTTTCAGGGCTGCCTGACCATATTCAACACCTTTGGCGCCTACAATGATCTTGCCGCTTCCACGGGGAACGAAGCCCGGAATACCCTCAGATGCCTGCACATCATTCACCTGGCTGTTTGACACTACGCTGTCCACATAACTTTTATACGTTGTAGCATCAGAGGTTTTTTCTGCCAGGCTTAAGCCTGAACCATCCAGTTTGGTATCACTGAATGGATTATTGGTATTATTGAACATGTTGTTAACTGAATCCTGGCTCAGTTTTACAGTCTGGGCCTTCTTCATGTAAGCATCCAGCTTTACCATCATGCTGACACGGGCAGTAGAGGTGCTATAATCCACATTATCAAATGAATATGTTGCAGGTACAGTATACTGCGGAATTTCGGTGTTATCGTCGTTAGAGCAGGAAGACAGAAATGCAGCAGCGCACATGGCTAACGCCACAGCCTTTGCAGGGAGTAAATTTTTCACTGTTACTGTTTAATTTAGATATTTGTAATAGTTTAATAGGATAAAATCCTCTCGATACGGATGCAAAGGAAGGGAGAAATTTTAAAAACCATCGCTCAAATCGGGAAATTTAGCGATCAAAAGCGGAAATTCGGTGATTTAGGAAAAATGAAGGCTCCCTTCCCATATGGAAAGGGAAATATTTATAATATATTATTTTTTTGACACCAGCTGATATACCTGTTCCGTTTTATACAATTCCAGGATTTGACCCCATCCTACTTTTACAGTATAAAACTACAAACAATGAAACGGATACTTTTTAGCTATTTAATTATTGCCATATTCTCATTGTCTTCAGCAAAAGCTGCACCGGGTGAAACACTGGTCCAGGTATTCAGCAATACATTTCCTGATGCGAAATACGCCAGGTGGACTGAAAACGGAGAATACTATATTGTATCTTTTACACGGAATGAAACCCGTTACAGGGTATGGTATGATAAGGCCGGCACACTTGTTTACTCATTAAGGTACTGCCAGGAAGGCGAATTGCCTGTGAAAGTATTGCTGGAAGTAAAGAAAAAGCACCCTGACAAACACATTGATGGTGTTATTGAAATTACAGACACGAATGGTGTTATTTACGAACTTATACTGAAAGGGAAGAAGAAATGGTATGTGGTCCATGCTGCCCCTTCCGGCGATATAGTCCTTAAATACTCTTTGCTGAAGCAGGAGTAGCCTGTCAGGATTCCAGCCAGCGTAAAAAATCCTGGCTCTTTAAACGGCTGATAATGATCTTTTCCGGTGTAGGACAGATCGTATCTATCAGCAACCTCCTGTTGAAGTAATGTTCCACACCGCGGATAATATCCCGGTTAATAATAAACTGCCTGTTGGCCCGGAAAAATTGCTGTTTATGCAGCATGCCTTCCAGTTGATCTATAGTATAATGAATAACATATTCCTGCTTGTCAAATGTGCGTAGTATTACCGAGCCCTCCCCAACATGAATAAAATATATGTCTGTCGTTTTTACAGGAATTATCTTCTCCCTGTAATGTACCAGTATAGACTGTTTATAGTTATTTTCAATCTGTGTCAGCACCTTGTTGAAACTGTTGGTGTACGCGGCTGAAGAGTAATGCTCCCTGATACGCTGGAATTTTCTAAGGCTGCGCTCCAGCATATTTTCTTCTATAGGCTTTAACAGGTAATCTATGCTGTTGGATTCAAATGCCTGTACAGCATATTCATCATAAGCAGTACAAAAGATAACAGGAACATTGACCTGTACTTCCCTGAAAATATCAAAACAAAGCCCGTCCCCCAACTGTATATCTGAAAAGACCAGGTCCGGGGCCGGGTTTTCCCGGAACCATTTAATAGCTGTATTAACAGAAGGTAGAATATTAGCGATAGCAATGTCCTGGTCAATGCCAGACAACATTTTCTTCAGCTCTTTTGCCGTCTTTGGCTCATCTTCAATGATAATAACTTTCATAGCTTATCAGTGGTAAATTGACAACAAACGAGTCCGTTGTTATAATGATCTCCGGTTCTTTCCTCAAAAGTAGCTGGAAACGCTCTTTAATATTGGCCAGCCCCAGGTTGGTACTCTCTTCAGGCGTTTTCCGGAGAGACAATGAGTTCTCTACTCTTAGTATCCCGTTACATGGTATACCGATCTTTATCTGTAAGGGAGATTCTATAGAAAAACTATTATGTTTTATTGCATTCTCGATCAACAGCTGAAGAGTAAGGGGAGGGATCACATAATTATAATGGTCCTCCGGCACATGAATGGTGACCACCAGGGCATTTTCAAAACGCTCCTGGAGTATGTAAAGATACGACCGGACAAATGAAAGCTCTTCTTCAAGCGTAGTTACATCCTTCTCTTTAACATTCAGCAGATAACGGTACACATGAGACAACTGCACAATAAACCTCTTTGTATCCGGGTCAGTAGCAATTGTTTTCAGAGTACTGAGAGAGTTGAACAGGAAATGTGGACTCAACTGCTGCTGTAAGGAAAGCAATTGAGCCCGGAGCTGTACCTGTTTAAAATGTTCATTTTCCAGCTGTTTTTTCTGCAGGGTATCATTCGTGTAAATGATATTAAATATGATGAAACAGAGAGTGGTCAGGAATGCCGAGGTGAGCAAGCGTTTAATGAGATCAATAAATGTAAGTTCAGGGGCCTCCCCCGGGCCCATACGAAGGCTGCTGGGTATAGACATTGCACAGGTGTAATTCAGAAGCAATGCTACCAGTATACCGGCAGTGATACTTATAGCAATTCTTGCATTCCTGGCAAACGGAGGCAGATCAACCTGTTTAAAATAAGCCTGTATCAGCCAGGCAGGGAAAATGTTTATGGAGATCAGTAGAATATGTATCAGGAAGCGATAGGAGTATAATTGCTTCGTATCTCCTACACGTACAATGGCGGCGCCAACAGCTGTGGTACCGATCATAATAAAACACCATTTCAGGTAATATGAACGCTGCATCCGCAAATTTAACGGTTATACCACATTAAGTAAGGACCGGCAGGTGAAGTGTACAGGATAGGGGTTAAACTGTACATTTTCCTTTTCAGAATATCTTCTCATTATTCTATCGTTGCCGCAGCCGGCGCCTGCAGAACATATCCCTGCGAGCCTTTATATGTGTAAAGCCTGGTAACAGTAAAATTACCCTTCTTTTTGTTTTTAATAAGCGGACGGATTTCTTCCGGCAGCTCTTCCATCTCTGTTGTATTATAATTCCCCTTAATAGTAACAATGATATCCCGGAAAAACTTCTTTCCACCTGTAGATACCTTATACGTAGCCGACCATGATGACATCCCCGTTGCTGCATCTACCCCTGTCCGTTCTACATTCGCCGCTGCCATAACCTGCCGGTAGGCGCCCCCGCTTCCGGCTACCAGGTAGAACCAGCTATCATACGGCCCTCCGGCCCCTCCATTTACAGTCCTGATCATAAAGGCATACTGGCCCTGTCCTATAAGCAGGAGGACCGGTTTCGGACAACTTGAAAACGCACCATAAGCAGCTACCGCAGGTTGAAAGAATTTTAATGTCCATACACTGTCTGTCAGCACAAACTTGGCAAGCCCCAATAACCCGCCGGTAAAGCGTCCTACCCTTGCGCCTTCAGGATCATACTCGGAATGATTAATAGCAAGCATCTTATATTGCGTTCCTGAAGAATCACTGTAACTCATTACATTCAGCAGCCTGGTAGCTACCCCTGCTTTATAAGGAAATGAAACATCTCCATCTTCATTTGCATCTGCATATGTTTTAACCTCACAGGTGCTGCATTCCCAGTTGATCACCTTATCCTCGTAATTCTTGTCGGAGAGATCATAGTATTTGCCGGGAAATAATTTCAGCAGGGCTTTTTGTCCGTCAAAAGGAGAGGGGAGGGTCAGAGAACGGTCTTGTAGTAATATAGCGCTGTTCAGCTCCTTCTTTTCAAGATCTCCTTTATTGGCTTGCGCAAAGCAATGAAATACCAGGGAACAATTAAAGAGCAGGAATAGGAATGATTGTTTCATTGAACATATTTATTGACATAATATGCCCGAAATTACTCTTTTCAGCATTTCTCAGGAAATCTCTCTTTAGTGCTTTCAGCAACAACCATAAATAAAAAGGCTGTATCAGAAATGATACAGCCCCAAACCATTATAATTCAAATCAGTTTCCTACCTTCTTTTATATTTTCCATAACTAATAAGAAGAGCAGGTATTACCTGTTAATGTAGCGCCAGCACCGGTTGCTGCCGTCACAGTCGATTTTACAGCAGAAGTATCAATTTTTGAAATACTGTAAGGAGGCGTAAATGCAGCTGTGCCATTACCTTCAGTATTACCTGATACGCTGATGAATTCATTGTTCTTAACTTCTACAGCAGTAGAATTCTTATCCATCAGGTCAATCGGATTTTTCACTTTCTCAAAAACATTCGATTCAATTAACAGGTTAGCTTCAAAACCAGCCTGTATACAGCTCTTGCTTACTGTGCTGCTGTAATAGCTGTTCAGAACATGTACCTGGCCAAATCTTACACGAGGCATACGGGCAACACAACCCTCAGCCCACCAGCATCTTACAAAAGTGATGCGGAAATGCCCCCTGTCAGTAGTAGCGCCATCACTGGAACCTATCAGGTCAGAGAACCTGTGATCATCAGAACCACCAGGTCCGCCCGCTTTAGGCGCTTTCAGATAATTGAACTTGCAGTAAGAAACAGTAATGTAATCGGAAGTATTCTTGATATCAAAGTTCCCGTCAAGACCGTCTCTGAATTCACAATGATCTACCCACACATTAGTGCAGGCATCCAATGTAGCATTGTCCCATCCATCAGTATCATATGCACCGGGACCATCAAAAATAAGATTGCGGATAATAATGTTGCTGCATCTCTTTACATAGATGATGCCGGACTTATCCTTCGTCTGATCTGTCGATACCAGCTTCGCACCGGCAGAACCATAAAGGGTTTTCCCTGACTGGTCCTGGAAAGAGATCCTGCCACCGGAAGGAATTGTAATAGCGCCATCCACCTGTATCACTTTAACAGTCTTATCAGCGATAGCAGCTTTTAAAGCATCATAGGTGGTAACCACTGTAGCAGTTGCGGACCCGCCGCCAGTCACTCCGCCGTTCTCAGACGCCCATCCCTGTACTGAACAGGTAGTGGCGTTTGTTGTGCTGTCTGTAGTCATCGCAGCAGAGCTGGTGTCTATAGTCTCAGAAACTGAGGAATCACTTTTTTTTGTGCAGCTTGAAAATGTACATGCCATTGCAACAGCCACTGCTGCGGCATATAAAGAGTAGGTCTTCATGGGTAATCGGATGGTTTAATTTAATTAATGTTCACTGGTTTAAATAAAAGCAGGTGCTCGGCTTGATTTGCGTTTAATGGTTTTTCAATGCCGCAAATTTACAAAAGGAATTAATATGAAAAAAGTTTAATTTATCTAGTGCATGCCGGAAAGCAATGAAATCACACTCATTAGTTAGCTCTTCTTTCTTTCTGCAAACAGACCTGTAAATCACAACAACCTCACATTGAAGTTTTAATGTTTGTATACCGCCGGTATAGAAATAGAATGTTACCGTATTATTAAATGTTAATTGTCATTATTACATTTATGCCGACCTATAAGTTCACTTAGAAAACCCGGTTATACCCACTAAAAACTACGTTTATGAAAAAACTTCTGACGCTGCTTATGGCCTTCCTGGTCATAGGTACCTATGTCTCAGGACAAAATCCCCCGGTTAATGTCACCGGCAAAATTACAGGCAGGGAAGGCTCTCCACTGCCAGGTGTTTCTGTTCGTGTAAAAGGCACGCCTGCAGGAACATCTACAAATAATGAAGGAAGCTTCACTCTCTCCGGCGTACAGGAAAATGCTGTACTGGTTATCTCAAGCATCGGCTTCGATGTAATGGAAGTTAAAGTGAGACGCGAAAATCCTCACCTGGACATTACATTGAACTCTTCAGTGAAAGACCTGGGAGAAAGCGTCGTCATCGCCTATGGTACCGTCAAGAAAAGAGACCTCACAGGCGCCGTTGTTTCCATCAGGGAGGCTGATATCACCGCTACGCCTGTAAACAATGTAATGGAAGCACTACAGGGCAAGGTGGCAGGCATGGATATTATGCGGCCCTCCGGTGCTGTTGGCTCCAACGTAGATGTACTGCTGCGCGGTACCAGGTCCATTTATGGAGATAACTCTCCCCTGTTTATCGTCGATGGTATTCAAAGCAGTTATTCACAGATCAATCCTTCAGACATCGCTACGATAGACATCCTGAAAGATGCTTCTTCCACCGCCATCTACGGCTCTGCAGGATCAAACGGAGTAGTGATCATCACCACTAAAAAAGGAAAGACCAACAAATCAAACATCAGCTTTGATGCCTTTTACGGCCTCAGCGGTAGTCCGCATTTCTTTCACAGTATGACCGGGAACGAGTACGTAAAATACCGGCGGGAACTCTATCGCACAGTGAATGGAGAATACCCGCAGGACATGTCCCAGATCTTTACCACCGAGTCAGTACTGGATGCTTACAACCAGAACAAATGGATAGACTGGGTAGGGCTGATCACCAACAATACCGCCACACAACAGAAGTATAACCTGTCCCTTTCCGATGGCAGCGCTAAAACAAAGATCTACACATCTTTCACCTACACACAGGAAGATGGCTTGCTGAGTAACGAAAACCTGAAACGCTATGGAGTAAGGATGAACCTGGACCATGATGCCACCACATGGCTGAAAATGGGGACCAACATCAACGTGAATTATACTATCCAGAACGCAAGGGCAAAGAATATCTTCACAAAGTCATTGTCAGCCCTTCCTCTGGGAGATGCCTATGACGCCAACGGAAATATCAATGTCGAATACGTTACAGGTGAGACCACTCCATTGGGAGACCAGCTGCCCAACCAGTTTGCTGATAATACACGTACCACATTTGCTAACCTGAACGCCTATGTTGAACTGAAACCGTTGAAAGACCTTTCCTTCCGCTCCGTTATAGGTACTACACTGAATAATTACAGGAATGGCAAATACTGGGGAAAACAGGCTGTTTCCAATGTGGTATCAGGGTACGCATCTCCGCTTGCTGCCATCTATAACGGCTTCAGCTATGGATATATATGGGAGAATATCCTTACCTGCAACAAAACAATAGCGAAAGACCACAACTTTACCGTTACCGGCATCACCTCATGGGCAAAGAACAGCGCCGATTATAACAATGCCCTGGGTCAGGGCCAGAAGCTGGACTATTACCAGTTCTATAACATAGGGAATGGCACCGACAAGACCGGCAACGCTTCTTCCTACGAACAACGGCAGAGAATGTCTTTTGCCGGCAGGGTTAACTACAGCTTTAAAGGAAAGTACCTGCTGTCATTCACCAACAGGTGGGATGGCGTTTCCCACCTGGCCAAAGGACATAAGTGGAGCGCTTTCCCGGCAGCTGCAGCAGCCTGGCGCATCTCTGACGAACCTTTCATGACAGATGCAGCCGGCTGGCTGAATGAATTGAAACTCCGTGCCGGTTACGGCGTTACCGGCAACTCAGGCGGCATGTCTGCCTATTCCTCACAAACGCAGGCGTACACCTACCAGGTCATTTCCCTGGATGGTAAACTGGTACCCAACGTACAGAACTATGGCACTTATTCTAATCCCAATATCAGCTGGGAAAGAAGCTACAACCTGAATATCGGCGTAGACCTGTCACTAATGAAAGGACGCATAGATCTCGCATTAGACCTGTATAATACAGATACCAAAGGACTACTGTTCAAACGCACCCTACCGGTTACTGCCGGTCTGACGGCATGGGGATCGCCACTGGCCACCTGGCAGAATATCGGACAAACCAATAACAAAGGCCTGGAAGTCACACTCAGAACACGCAACATCGTAACACCGGCATTTGAATGGAGCAGCAGTTTTTCTTTTACAAAAAACAAAGAGAAGATAGTCAGCCTGCCGGATGGAGATATCATCGCTGAAAAACTATTCAAAGGCCAGCCCATCAGCACGCATTACGATTACAAATACCAGGGCATCTGGTCCACCGCTGAAGAAGCCACAGCCGCTCTGTACGGCGCTAAGCCGGGTTTCCTGAAAGTTGCTACCAAAGAGAAGTTTGACGCCAGCGGAGTAGGAGATAAAGGCGTACATCCCTATTCCGCTGAAGACAGGATGATATTAGGCTCATCAGTACCCAAATGGCTGCTAGGCATTAATAACAACTTCACCTACAGGAATTTTGATCTTAACATATTCACTATGATACGCTGGGGACAAATGATCAACAGCGGCCTGCTGGGATGGTACACCACTACAGACGATGGCCAGCCTGCCGGAATCGACTACTGGACACCGGAAAACCAGTCCGCCCATTTCCCCCGCCCGGGCATCAACGGTACCACAGGTATAGAATCACTGAAATACGTGGATGGCTCTTTTATAAAGATAAAGACCATCACAGCAGGATATACGCTGCCTCAACGTCTGACACGCTTCACTCACATGGCCAAAGGCCGCATTTATGCCACTGCCTATAACCCGCTGATCTATACCAGGAACAAAGCTTTAAAAGGCTCAGACCCGGAAACAGGAGGCTCAGACACTTTCCCCCTGTTTACCACCTATGTATTTGGTATGAACATCACTTTTTAATCCTCAAAACTCTAATGATATGATCTCTCGTTTACTATTATTGCTGCTGGCTGTTGCAGGTATCTCTTCCTGCTCGCTTGAGGAAAACAACCCATCAGGATTTACAATTGAATCAGTCGCCGCATCTTCTGTAGAAGGATACAGGAACCTGGTGAACAACTGCTATTTCGGTATGGAAAGGCAACTATACGGTTACAATCAATGGATGATGTTCTGCGAAGCAGGAACAGATATCTGGACATACCAGAAGAACGGTGTATCTTTTTCCCAGTTCTTCAAATATGGAGCAGGAGCTGCCATGAACCTGACTATGGGAGGAACGGTATGGAATGTCTGCTATGACGGGATAGGCTCCTGTAACACTGCTATCAGATATGCCAATATAGCACCCTTTAAAACAGAGGAAGAAAGGAACGCCATGGTGGCGGAAGCCTATTTCCTCAGAGCTATGTATTACTATAACCTGGTAGAACAGTTCGGTGGAGTAACAGTTACAACAGATGTTGTAGTAGATGTAAACCTGCATCCTGAAAGAGCAACGCCGTTAGATATCTATAAAAACGTCATTATTCCTGACCTGGAGTTTGCCGTAAAATGGCTGCCCGTGAATAATGGTATTACCAAACCTTCCCGGAAATCAGCTTTAGGCTTCCTGGCAAGAGCTTACCTGCAGACAGTGGAATACGACGAAACGAAATCCCTGGCCGGAAAAGCCCTCGAAACAGCAAAGCTGCTGATAGACGATTGTGAAGGCGGTGGTAGCCTCTACAATACCTACCTGTATCCTACTTTCGATGAAGTGTTCCTGGAAGCTAATAACGCCGCCAACAGGGAAGCCTTATGGGCACACCGTTTTGTAGTAGGTGGCGTGAGTAATAACGCCTGGTACATGAATATGAATAATGAACTGTTCTACTGCGTTGTGACCGATTTCGGAGCAATGCAGCAGCTGGGCTCGGATTATACCACCTGGGGCCGCCGTTCCGGCGGACAATTCATGCCCACTTCCTACCTGCTGAACCTCTACGTGCAGGAAAACGGAACACTGGACCCCCGCTATCATAAATCCTTCCAGACCTCCTGGACAGTCAACAAAACATCCTATACCTGGACAGATGCAGGCCTGAAGATCTTTGACCGGGATGCATCTGTCACCAATACCACCAGTCTGGCCGCCGGCAACCTGGCTATCGACTTCATTCATCCCAATGATCCGGACTATGCCTCAAAAGTGACCGATAAGCTGAAGAAACCATACCTGGTAGTAGATTATGCAGATGTCTATGACGCCGCTGCCAGGTCTGTCAAAATGCAGTACAACCGGGTAAACAGACCCCTTGATGGCGGCGGAACATTAACCACCAACCCGTTCTTCAGTTTCTATCCCTCGCTGGTAAAACATAACAGCAGTAACTATTACACCAACAACGCATCCAATAACCGCTATGGCAATTTAAACGCCACATTCATGATGCGTATGGCTGAAGTATACCTGATAGCTGCAGAAGCAGATATTTACGCAAATGGTGGCGGAAACGCGCTACGGTATCTTAACAGGATAAGAAGCAGGGCAGGGGCAGCACAGCTAACCACAACCCCCACTGTACAGACAGTACTGGATGAACGGGCCAGGGAACTATGTGGTGAATATGTTAGGTTCTATGACCTGAAACGGGCTAAAAAACTAAACAAAACCTACCTGATGGAAACAAACCCGGACGTAGGTCAGTTCTTTACAGACAACAGGAATGAATTGAGACCTATCCCAACAGGATTCTTAAATACGTTACAGGATGGCGGCTCATATTATCAGAACCCAAATTATTAAAGGGGGATTAAATCCCCACCCCCTTCCCTCAAAAAGAAAGCGTTTGCCGCAGGCAAACGCTTTCTTTTTGAACAATCCCTCTACGCATTTAAAAGCGAATGCCTTTTCTTCGCCCTTCTCCCCCTCTTTAAAAGATACCACTTCTTATTCTTAGGATAACTCCTGTAAGAAGTCCTGTTATTAAAAAATATAGCCACTATCAACAGGATAATACACCCTGTCAGCACAGGACTTAACACATACCAGTACCCCATTGACAATATCCTTTCCGACCCTATATTCGCTATTAAAGCAGTAGCCCCTCCCGGCGGATGTAACGTTTTTGTGATCTGCATACACACAATAGACAGGGAAACTGCTAAGGCCGCTGCCAGCCATATCTCATCCGGCACTATCTTATGCACAGTCACCCCGATAATAGCAGAGATCAGATGCCCGCCCAGCAGGTTTCTGGGCTGTGCCAGCGGACTGTTAATCACACCATAGATCAGTACGGACGATGCTCCAAAAGACCCGATCAGGAAAAGATTATCAGTAGCAACAAGGTATTGGCTGTGCAACAGGCCTATCAGCCCAATACCGGTGAAAGAACCGAGGAAGGTCCATAGATGCTCACGGTAATCTACCAAAGTCTCTTTGTACAATATATAACGGGCCGTACGCGCATGCCGTCTCAATTTTTGTCTCATTTCTTCTCGTGGTTTCCGTATTTGAGGGGCAAAATTAATATTATTTGGATTTTAGCAAAAATGGAGTCCTCAGTTTGGCCCTCTATAAGTTGTGTACATAAGAGAAAAGTAACCCGGTAGAAAAAAAGACACCTTTCACATAACCAGGATTCCCCAAAAGAAGATTATACTCATTCGGATTGTCGAAATTGACCGGCTGTTTATATCGGGACGTTCTGCCATAACTGAACATCAATCCACTGCGAAGGTTAAATTTGCGTCTTCTGAAGTTCCCACCCAGCTGCGCATGCCATGTATTCCAGGTTACCTTATATGGCCTGTTGCCATTAAACTCAGCAGGCTCGGGTGTTGCATAGCTGAAGTCAGTCCGGAATGATCCAAAAGCAGTAAAGTTGGGATTCAGGAAATAGCTTATACCCAATGCAAAATTGGTTACTTTTTTATGTTCATCCCGTAGCCGCAGCAGAGCTGACGTATTTGTGTTTATATTGCCGGTATCAGGCCTAATAAAAGATTCAGTCCTCGGAGTAATAATGTTGTAACCGCTTACCTTGCTGAAATATTCGGCAGCCAGGTATATCTGTCCCTTATTATAGTCAATGGCGTAAGCCGCCGCTATGCTGAATGGAAGTTTGTATCTGGCAGGAAGTTCTGTTTGCCGGTCATTCGCCAGTAGATTTTCATTGAGACCGGTATTGGGAATATGCAGGTTTGATATATACAGGTCACTCTGAATAACAGAAAACCCTTTCAATGTGATCATCGGAGAAGACAACAGCAATCCAAAATGATGTTTGCCCGCATCATATGAAAGACCGGCTTTCATACGCATACCAATATGTGTATAAGATGCTTCATAAGAATAACTGCTGCTGGTAACAGGCCCCAGAACAGTAGTATCTGTGTTGACAATGGCCCTGGACCTGTAATCTTCAAAGATGTCCTGCGATCGTTGCTGCACCTCCATCGTAAAACCCAGCGCCAGCCGTTCATTCAGCTTCCTGCCGGCACTGATGCTCGCAATGGTCTGGTTAATATGATTACTCGCAGAGTATTGCCCTACATAGTATTCCAACCCCGGGCTATATGAATTGTCCAGTACATCCATTTGTTTATCCTGCCTTTGCCCGGTAGTATAACTGATAATTGGATTATGGATCAGCGCATAACCAATAGCCAGTTTATTGAAGATAAGAGTACCAGACACCATTTGAGGAACAATACGGGGCCGGCTGCTTTTCAAAGGCTTATTCCTGCCTATGCCGTCCCTTATCCTTACCCGCTCAAATTCGTATATGTTTGCTGAAATTGAAACACTGTTCTTGGGATGAATGGCCAGTAGGGCAGGGTTATAGTAGAACAACCCACTGTCCCGGTCATTTGCTATCACTGCTCCCGGAAGCAGGAATCCCCCGGGACTGAAAGATGATTCCCAGTAATGGGCATCCTGTGCATTGCTCTTATTAACGATGAAAAGTATCAGTAAAGAAACGGTCAGTAACTTTCTTTTCATTTGCGAACATTTAAATTGGAGATTCGGGGTACTATCCGGATTAACCTGTTAATTAAAGATAGTAAAAAATAACCTTTGCATTTTCCCGCGCTGATACCAACGTTTACGCTATTGTAATATATTTACATTACCCAAACTCATATACTACCGGTATCCTTACATAATTGTTCTTTCATATTTATGCTTTATGGTTAAAAAGAACCTTTTGATCCTACTGATCCTTTTGCGTTACACCTGCCTGTACCCGCAAAGCCTCACATTCACGCAACCCATGACTTTTCTGAAAGGAGCTGCATCAGATAAGGCGATAGATATTACTAACTTCAGACAACACTATTTCGCAACATGGAAGAGCATCGGGAATAATGGCAGTATAAACGTAAGTTACCTCGGCACAAGGGCAGACACAGCGTTTGTCCAGACCAGCATGGCAATACCGGATGCTGTATCCGGTATTGCGCCTGTTTTCCGGACAACGGATAATCATATATATCTTTTCTGGATAACAAAGGATGGTACCGTAAAGTATATTGTTAATACCTCAGATACAGGCTTTGCAATGGCGCCTGTTCATACCTTATCTACCAGTGAACCGGTATCATTCACGAAAGGGATCAACGCAGCATTTGTTGGTAAGAAGGTTATGCTGGCAAGTCATACTGATAATAAAGACGGGATCTTTATTGCTATCAGCCAACCCGGCAAAGATGGTATATTGGAGAACGCAGCCATTGTACCGGTTAAAGGAGCAAAATCGCCGGATTATCCTTTTGTGGTACCGGTCAGTGATCAGGCACAGGTCAGATGCTCCTGGGTAGATATTAAAGACAGGAAGGTATATTATGCTGATTTTGATCCTTCACTGAATACCTGGTCAACACCGCGATCCCTGCCGGATGCGGCTTCAGATATAGCGCCTGCCCTGTACAGTGTATTTCATAATGACTGTCTGTTCTATATATGGAATTGTATTGACAGGAAAGGACAATTAGCCTACCTGACACAGACCGGCGGAACATTTGCCGGTCAGCAGACATACCTGCCTGCTTATTTTTCAACAGATAACCCGGTCTCTGTCAGTTATGTTGACCAGAACAATTTCATAATGGGCTTCACCGGAAAAGACCATCAGCTCTATATCAGCTATTTTTCAGCCTACGATCCTGCCTCCTGGATAGGAGACCTGCTATATCCCGGAAAAGCAGATTACAGTCTCCGGGACATTGTCATCCCGGGTGCGCACGACGCCGGCATGTCTGTGTTAAGCGGCACCGGAGGCAGTGAGAGCGGATCAATAAATGAGTGTAATACGCTTACTCAATCGCTTAAAATAGAAAAACAACTGCAGGCCGGGATAAGGATGTTTGACCTGCGGATAGATAAATATAACGGACAGCTCTATACAAAGCATTCCTCTTCAGATTGTATGGAAGATGCTATTGGAGGCGGATGGGGAGAGAGTATAAATGAAATACTGAATGCCACTAAGACTTTCCTCAATACAAATAAGAAAGAGTTTGTAATTCTCAATTTCAGCCACTTTTGTGAAAGACATATTCCTGTAAAAGAGCAGGCCAGACTAATAACAGATCTGTTGGGAAAAGAATATATATACTACAGGCAGGAGGGGAGACTGGCAGATACAAAATTGAAAAACGTTGCGGGGAAAGTGATAGTACTGTTTGAAAATTATGCCTATCCTGATCTGTTGGTAGATTCAGGGACAATGACCACCGGTTCAAAGGCCTTTATCAATTATCGCCGTGAATATGCTGCCACTAACGATCTTCAGAAACTATTAACAGCACAGCAGCTTTTTTTCAAAGAACTTAAAGGGAATATTCATGATAATGATCTGGTCCGCCTGGACTGGCAATTGACCGAGGCGGGCAGTGAGGCTGCCATGATATGTAATGAGTTCCAGTCAGAAAAGACGAACCCCCTGGTAGATGGAGTGTTGCTGTTAACCAACGTGATAAAACATCATAAAAGCATTATTACACTCTCACTTATCGGCAATCGCTACCTTGCACCAAAAGTAGTGGAGTGGATCAGGGATGGTACTATCAATAGAGAGAATAAGCCCAACATCCTGTATGTAGATGTAGCAGGAAGCTGGATCACCGATTTCTGTATAGATCTTAATCGCACGCCTTTGTATAGTAAACAACCCGATTGATGAGGTAAATACAACTTTTAGCACATTCCTGACTGCCCTAACCTTTTTAAATTTGTATATGCTTAATACCCCTACATGGTGCCGGAAAGGGAACACCGGACGCTTTGTTCTCATAACAGTATACCTGCTGTTGACCCTGTTGATGCAAACAGTCGCACTGCACGCTCAGCAGAAAGGAAGACCTCATTATCAGTTGCTCTGGCGTATTAATGGCCCGGGATTACAAGCCCCTTCCTACCTGTTCGGCACTATGCACCTCACAGATAAACGGGTATTCGAATTCAGCGATTCAGTATTAACCGCGCTGCGCAACGCATCCTCCTTTGCCATGGAAGTAGATATGGACTCACTGATGGCTTATATGTTATCGCCCGACGGACCACTACTCGATACCGTAAACCACCTGCGTCATGTCCTGAGCCCGGATGAATACCGTTATGTAGACAGCCTGGTGATAGAAAAGACCGGCGCTCCCCTGGAAGAGCTGAGACTGAAACGCTTATGGTTTGTAGAGAAGCTGCTTATCGACGAGGACGAAGTATTGGACAAAAGCACCGGTCCCGCCCGTAAAACAGAGAACATATTCCTGGATGGCTGGCTCCACCAGAAAGTTACCGGGCTGCACAAACCGGTACATAGCCTGGAAAGGATCCGGAACCAGATGGATATTATGGACGCTAATATCTCAGATGTACAGAAGGAAGCATTTCTATGGAATCTCGGCTATAATAATACCGGTCAGACACAGAATATAACAGACAGGATCAGAGAGCGGGCAACATCCTTAGAGTCGCTCGTAGACCTGTATTATGAAGGCAACCTGGAAGAGATAGCAAAAGTAGTGAACGATTGGGGGAATAGCGGAGAAGACCTTGATCTTGAGCTCCGTAATAATGAAATGGCCAGGAACCTGGCTGCCCTGATCAATAAAGGCAGCGTTTTTGCGGCCGTGGGAGTAGCTCATCTGCCTGGCGAAAAAGGTATCTTATCATTGTTACGGGAGAAGGGCTATTCTGTAACTCCCGTCAAAGCCACTTTTACTGGTATAACCCAGCGGGAGCGTCAGCGGCTGGACAGCCTGAAAGGCTATTCACTGAACAGGATCGTTGACGGTTACAGTGTCGAGCTGCCGGGCATCCCGATGGCTTATCCCATCCCCAATTTAAACCGTAAAATGTATATAGGTGGCGGCGAGACCGAAGCCGGTTTCGCCTTTACCATGGATATTCCCCAACTGGCAACAGATAAACGGGAACTGGTAAATACCATGATCAACAATATGGCGGCCCAGGGGAATGCTGTACTGCAAAGATCCTATCCTATCACTTATCGCAATATAGCCGGAACAGAAGCTGTGTTGCTGCAGCAAAGCTCACCTTTATATATACGTGTGTTTATCCGTAATAACAGGGCTTTTGTATTCATGCACAGTTATCAGGGAAAAGACAGCAGCGCCAGGAAGACATTTTTCCAGTCCGTACGCTTCTATGATATTGTGCGCCCCGTTACAGTATATGATACCCTCCGTAATGTGCAACAGGGCTTCGCTGTCATCATGCCTTCCGAAGCTAATCATATACAAACCGGTAACAGCGGAAATTCCCGTCCGCAGGAAGTATATTCTGCTCTTGACGATGCTAACAATATCTCCTACGTATTGCAGATCCAGAAGATGCAGGTAGGTTATTATAACATAAATGATAAACAGGTGCTTGAAAGCATCCGGGAACAACTGCTCAGGCAGGATAGCGCTATGAAACCGGCAGATTCAGCACTGGATACACAGGGCGGATTACCACGCTACCGCTATAGTTACCGCTATGGCAATAGTTTTATTTCCCGCTTGCATTTTATACCACGTGGTAACCTCATGTACTGCCTGGTATGCACTTATGACAGCGTCCGTACAGACAGCAGCTACTGGCAACGCTTCCTGTACGGCTTCCAGCTACTGCCTTTACAGGCGCATCCTCCGACTGTTACTTTTACACCGGCAGACAGCAGTTTTACTATAGCAGGGCCGGGTATCTTTACCGGCAATTCCCGCGACTACAGCTACGGCTCATCGCCTGTCAATGTACAGTACTACGCTGTTATGGACAGCGGCTCCAGCTCTATGTACATGATAGAAATAGATAAATACTCGCCTTACTATCACGATGAACCTGACAGTCTCCTGAAGAAATTTGTGCTCGAGGTAGATACCACATTTATCTTAAACAGTAAGAAACAATATGTTTCAGATGGCCTGCCTGTATATGAGGTAGAAATGAAGGTGCGGTCCAGTGGTTTACGGTTCTACCGAAAGGCGGTGATAGCAGGTCATACCGTCTACAGGATGTCTGCCATTCTGCCGGAAGAATTGGTAACCACAGGTTACGGCCCGCAGTTCCTTGCTTCTTTCCGCCCCGGAAGGAAGGAGAAAGCAGATACCCGCCGGCTCCAGCAGAAGAAACTGGATCTGTTGCTGAAAGACCTCCGGAGCACAGATACAATGGCATTTAATGCCGCCAGTAAATACCTGCCCAACTTTACTCCGGACAGCTCAGACATAGGACCTGTTTTAAATGCACTGGCCAAACCTTTTCCGGCAGATACCGGTGATAATAATACCAGGATTAAGCTGCTGCTTTCATTAGGAAAGATAGGAGGGGATGCTGTTGTCCATACAACAGAGATGTTGTTTACTGCCACAACCGATCTTCAGCTAAGAAAGCGTATGCTGCGTTTCCTGAACGGCCTGTCTTCAGATTCTGCTATCCGTACTTTTTTCCGCCTGGCTCCGGAATTGCCGGAAGGTTGTGCCGACAGGGGGATCTTTACAGGCTCTTTCAAGACAGACAGCCTGTATCATCTGTATCTGCCTGACATGATAGCTGCTGCTGAACGTTCCGGAAGCTTCCTCCATGCCTTCACCGCATATACCAGTCACGATTCCCTCTGGCTGCCGCCTCAGTTTAATCAGCATAAACTGGAACGGCTATTGCCTGGTGTAACAGAAATGTTTAAACGACAGTTGAGAAAATGGAAAGACAGGGACCCGGATGCAGATAGCAGCTGGAACTGGGAGAATGACCTGTTGCAGACCGGCCATATACTTGCGTTGCCGGGAATGCCTTCTTCCTCTGCAGAGCAGTTTCGCGAGCTGCTGGCAGATACTACTATGTCATTGCGTGCACTGGGAGCACGTGGATTAATGAGACAGGGTGTTAAAGTAAGTGATAAAATACTTAACAGTATTCTCACAGATCACAGTACAGCATACACATTCATCCAGACAATGAAAGAACAGCAACAGCTGCAGCACATCCGTCACCTGCTTTCCCAGGACCTGCTTGGACGCAGTTATCTGACCTATTACCTGGAAGAGGAATATACTTTGTCAGCTATTGAGATGGTAACTCATATAAGGGTACAACCGGAAAAGACACCGGCTGTATCGCTTATATTATACCGTTATAAAACAGAAGATAGTGAAGACTGGGAGTATGTCTTAAACGGCCCCCATCCGCTGGAGCCTGCTAAGCTTAATTTCGAGCCTGAGCTAACGCATTGGATCAACGATAAAAGTATAGTAATGGATAGAAAGCAATTAACAGCCGTCGCAACAAAAGCATATAAAGATTACCTTGAAGAAAAGGACTAACGTGAGCTGCCGCATAAATCTCATCTCCCAACATTCTTTATAAAGCAGCCGGCCGCAGGCCCTCTCCCTTGCAAAAACGCTTTTGCCCAAGGGGTTTATTACTATTTTCTGCACGGAAAAGGAATGAGACTTGTACCTTTTTTGATAAGTCCGATGAAATGCAACGAGGGTAGTTTTCATTGAAACTACCCTCGTTTGTTTAGAAGAGCTTTTTAAAATACTTATTCAATACCGATAATAAAGACCAGGAATTGTGATCCTTGAAATCATCCTCATCCCACCAGGCCGGAACATCTTTCATCTTTCTTATTTTGCTGGAATTTTCCCTGATTATAAAAGGTGAAGATGGAATTACCTTGCTGTTATCAACACCAGGTAAATTGCTGGTTGTTCCAAACTTTATTGGAGGCTTGCCGGAATTGGTTTTTTTGGCGTCATACATAATGGAATCTAATTTATAAAGATGTAAATTAAGAATTTTCTCCTGCTTAATAATTTTCACTTTCTGAATTTTATCTTCTTTCTTCATAATATGGAACCCCAGGCATATTAAAAATGGGACAGCAGAAAGGAGGCTAAATGTAAGTGCGTTGTAATAAAATGAACTTTTCTTAACAAATGCCCGGATGTTTGTTGTAAGTATACGTTCGAGCTCACCTACATATGATGCCTGTAGCTGTTTATCAATATTTTCCTGCCAATCAAATGATTGTTTTTCGATTAACTGCTCATATTCCCAACGAAGAGTATTATAATACCTCTTCGGTGAGCCGAGATATGCAACATCTTCGGGAATAATCAAACGTATAGTAAAGTATAATGAAAATGAGAATAGCCCCACAAAGATCACGAAACTGCTAATAAATAACCAATGCGTAATCTCAGACTGAAAGAGATCCTGACAGATAGGAATAAAGAAAATTGCAAGTGCGGAATAAACGATTACTATATTGGTAAGTCTTTCCAATATTTTCTGATAGGCAGAAATATATTCTTCTATTCTCTTTTCATTTATCTCAATGAGATACTCAAGATCGTAAAATGATTTTTGACTCATAGTGGTTCAATTTGCAATCCCTATGAGGTTGAGAAGAGAATACCTGACACAAGTATACGTAAAATATTTAACTAAAACGGCAACACCGTCGACTGTTTAATATACCTCATTACAAAAGAACTCTGTATCTTGCTGATATTAGGAATCACTGAAAGCTTCTTCGTAACAAAATCATTAAACGCATCCGGATCTTTAACCACAACTTTCAGTATCACATCAAATATCCCACCTGTAACATAAGCCTCCATAATCTCATCCAGCACAGCTACTTTTTCCAGAAACTCCTCAACATATTCTATCCGCTGACTATTCAACGCAACATTCACAATAACCGTAAAATTCAACCCAACTTTCTTATGATCAACAAGAGCAACATAATCCTTTATATACCCTTCATTCTCGAGCTTTTTAATCCTGTCGTAGACAGAAGTACGGGACATATTCAACCGCTCCGTCAGCTCAGTAATGTCAAACCGGCAGTTCTTCTGAAGTATCCTCAACAGCTCCAGTTCTTGTTTACTTAACTCTTCCATCGGATTTTTTTACTAAGCTAAAAAAATAAAACTACTTTCGTAGAAAGCACAGCGCTTCGCTAAACATCTCAGCTTAGCCCGCAGGACCAGACCACTCCAGGTAAAAAACTTAAATCGGTACGCCGCTGTTTTCAGGAATTATATACAAAAGTTATCTTGATATCTTACACATTGTTTTGTTTATATATAACTTTGTACGCCAACGGCAGCACCGTTAAGCTATCTTGTAACCGGTCATGTTATCAACCACCTGAACATAATCAAAGAAAAGATACTTATAGAACAGAACGCATAACCTTAAGCACATTATTTACTCTAAACATATCCTTATGTCGGATTCCGTTAAAGGAACTGTAAAACGCCGGATTGAATCTATCGACCTTCTCCGGGGAATTATCATCATCATTATGGCACTGGATCACACCCGTGATTATTTTCACGCCTATTCCTATATCAATGATCCAACAGACCTGCAGCACACAACCGCCCCCATCTTCCTTACCCGATGGATCACTCACTTCTGCGCACCCATTTTCATGCTCCTGGCTGGTACTTCCGCCTGCCTCTACGGACTCAAGAATGGCAAAAAAGCCCTTTCCGGATTCCTCCTCACAAGAGGTCTCTGGCTGGTAATAGTGGAGGCACTTTTCGTTACGCTGGCATGGACCTTTAACCCTCATTATCCTGTTTTCATCCTGCAGGTCATCTGGGCATTTGGCATCAGCATGATGACGCTCTCCCTGCTCATCCATTTACCACGCCCGGTACAGTTGTTCATTGGAATAGTGTTAATAGCAGGGCATAATGCTTTGGATAGTGTTCACATTACCGGCAACAATGCGCTGACATTCTTATGGTCTGTTTTACACCAGCCCAACTTTGCAGGATTCAATGTAGGTTTTTCTACTATCATTGTAGGTTACCCGGTTCTCCCATATATAGGCATCATTACCTTAGGCTATTGTCTCGGTAGTCTGTATACACAGGGCATAGCCCCGGAAATCCGTAAAAGATCACTGCGCAACATCGGTATCGGAGCCATCCTCCTTTTCATCGTCTTAAGATGGACAAATATTTATGGTGACGCCGCGCATTGGTCAGCACAGAAAGATTTCCTGTTCACGGTCTTCTCCTTTATCAATACAACAAAATACCCACCCTCTTTTCTCTATATACTCATGACCCTCGGTCCTGCTTTGCTCTTCCTGGCTTATGCAGAACAGCCGCTGAACAAGCTTACCTCTAAGGCAATCGTCTTTGGCAGAGTACCTATGTTCTTTTACCTCGTGCATATCCCGCTCACACATGGCATGGCCATCATTGCAACTATGCTGACAGGGTTCGGTGCCGGGAATATGGTAAATCTCACTACCTGGGTTACATCCAATCCTCAACTGAGAGGATATGGATTTTCTTTACCTGTAGTGTATATTTTATGGGTAGTGATAATAGTGGGTCTTTACCCGTTATGCCTTCGCTTCAGCCAATACAAACAGGCAAACCAGGCAAATAAAAAGTGGTTAAGTTATTTTTAGTGTAATAAGACAGGATCCGCGGGAAATATTTTTTTTAAATTTCATTTGGAAAAAATATTCACTTTGTTATAAATTAGCTGGCCTTTTTTAAAGGCGCTTTTATTTTATTAATGAATTTAATTATTTGTTAGTTTTATGTTAGCGCTAATTCGTCAATCGCGGCGAAACAGGGGCCGCGGATCCTGCTTTTACAACCTTTTTGGTCTTATTGTTGTATTTTCCTTTATCCCACTTTCATTCAAGGGAAGTCCACCCACAAACATCCGGGCTACAACGTTCACCGCCCGCCTGATCAACCTGGAAGCCACCGCCAAAGAAACATTCAGGTACAACGCTTCCTTACACAATGGCAAAGGGCATACCGCCATCTTCGAACTCGCCGCCCGCGTGCCCGCCGGCTGGAACACAGCATTCCGGGTAGAGGGTATGCAGGTCACTTCCTTCAGACTGGACTCAAACAGAACACAGGACATATCTATCGAGTTCACTCCCCCGCCTGCGGTACAGCCAGGTAAATACAATATTCCGGTTACTGCCACAGCGGAAGGAGATACAGTACTGCTGGAATTGGAAGCAGTGGTCAAGGGCACATATACTGTCGAACTGACAACCCCCGACGGACGGCTGAGCGATGACATCACAGAAGGCAGCCGTAAACCCGTTCACCTGACTATAAAAAACACAGGCTCCCTTCCCCTCGATGGATTGGAGCTATCCGCACAATCACCCCCCAAATGGGATGCAACCTTCGATCCCGCAAGAATTGAGCGGCTGGAACCCGGCAAATCCGCAGACGTAATTGCAATGGTACATGTACCAGACAAAACGATTGCCGGCGATTACGTAACAAACTTCTCTGTTAAAAATGCCAATACAAGCAGTAACGCCTCTTTTCGTATGACCGTCACCACCTCCCTGCTCGCAGGATGGCTGGGCGTAATGGTGATATTGCTGGCTGTTGGAATTATCTATTACCTGATCCGGAAATACGGCAGAAGATAAGCGTGTTTACATATGGAAAACGCAATTATTGAACTGGAAGGATTAACGAAATTCTATGGTTCTCTGAAAGCTGTAGACAACCTTCATCTCAAAATTAAAGCCGGCGAGGTATTTGGCCTGTTAGGACCCAACGGTGCAGGTAAGACCACCACCATATTGATGATGCTGGGACTCACTGAACCTTCCGCAGGTACAGCAAAAGTATGCGGCTTTAACGCTACCCGTGACCCCATCAGCGTAAAACGAAAGGTTGGCTACATGCCCGATAACGTAGGGTTCTATGACAACATGACCGCTTTCGAGAACCTGTTGTATATCGCCAGGTTAAACGGACTGGGAATAGATAATGTGCATGATCGCGTACAGGAAATGATGGAACTGGTAGGACTGGGCGCCGCCATGCACAAAAAAACAAGCGCCTATTCCCGGGGAATGAAGCAAAGACTCGGCCTGGCAGATGTATTGATCAGGCAACCCGAAGTGATCATCCTGGACGAACCAACACTTGGTATCGATCCAACCGGCGTAAAAGAGTTCCTTCAGCTTATTCGGGAGTTAAGCCGGCAACAGGGCATCACCGTACTGCTTTCTTCTCACCACCTGCACCAGGTACAACAGGTTTGTGATCGCGTAGGGATCTTTGTCGGCGGTAAGTTGCTTGCAGAAGGAAATATCCATCAGCTCTCCCAAAACCTGTTTTCTGAAGAATCCTGCCTGGTAACTATAACGCTTGCAGATACACCGCCTGATACCGCGGAATTGGAATCTATGCTGTCGGAAATAGGGGCTGTCAGGAAAGTAACAGTATCTGGTAACGGCGTTGATATTTCATGTGTGGAAAACATCACTCCTGAACTGGTAAGACTTTTTGTGGAAAAAGGTTTCGGAATTACAGGGGTATATCGGAAAGAATACGGATTGGAAGAAATTTATCAACAGTATTTTGATAACAATCTAACTGAAAACGTGTCTCATGGAAAGTCCAGCGGTTTATTTCAAAGATCTTTTTTCAGGAAGACTGCGAATTAAAAAAGCAGCAAGGTCAGAGGCTGCATTTTACAACCGGCCATTTGCGGTAATGGTACGTAAAGAAGTTGCCGATCATATTCGCAGCTGGCGGTTTATTGTATTGCTTATACTTATTGTACTGACTTTCGCGGGAGCTATGTATGTTTCCCTGAGTAACCTGAAAGCGGCTGTATCGAATGAAAATGATCCTGACCATCTGTTCCTTTACCTGAAACTACTGACGGCAACAGATGGCTCCCTTCCTCCCTTTCATATTTTCATGAGTTTCCTCGGGGCTCTTCTGGGAATCAGCCTGGGGTTCGACGCAATTAATGCAGAACGGAACAATGGCACGCTGATCAGGTTACTGGCACAACCCGTATATAGAGATAATTTGTTACTCGCCAAATTTGTAAGTGCATTGATCATTGTGGCGGCCTTATTTTTATCACTTAGCCTGTTGATGATTGGCGGCGGGTTGGTCATTACCGGCGTCCCGATTGAAACAGCAGAGGTTTTCCGGATATTGTCTTTTGTTATACTTACCGTGCTGTATGTTGGCTTCTGGTTAAGCCTGGCCATCCTGCTTTCCGTAAAGTTCAAACAAGCCACTACATCGGCGCTTACAGCTATTGGTATATGGTTGTTCTTTACTGTTTTTTACAGGATCATCGTAAATATGATCGTAAGGTCGTTCTTCCCTGATCCCAACCTCCTGGCGCAGGACGATATTCTTTTTTATAACAACCTGATACTCGACCTGCTCCGGTTAGCGCCCAGCCAGCTGTATACCGATGCCACAACAACCCTGCTGATGCCTTCGGTCAGAAGCCTTGGCCCCCTGACCATGGAACAAATGGCAGGAGCTATTCCCTCTCCTCTGCCTTTCCGGGAAAGTGTATTGATCGTATGGCCTCAGGTCAGCGGGTTACTCGCTTCAACAGCAGCCTGTTTTGCATTGGCGTACTTCTGGTTTATGAGGAGAGAAATAAGGACCTGAAGCAGCAATTAAGGTTACTCGTTCTCTCCCGGATGTAAAGACCGGGAGAGAACGAGTAAAAACTATAATAGTGCTCAGCGCCAAAGTCAGTTATTACAGGAATTTATGAGATCCCATATTCAGCGCCTCATTACCAGGCCCTGACACGAAATTGAACAATTTTATGGCTTTAAAGAACTACCACCTCGCTATCTCCCTCACCCTCGCCAGATGATGATCATCATGCTCAGCTACAAAATATGCCAGGTCTATGATCCTCATCGGCGTTTTCAGCCTTGGGTGTAATGCCGATCTTTCCAGCTGTTCATCCGTCAATGCCAACAGCTTGTTCACAAAGGCTTTCCTTTGCTCCCTGAACCGTTGCAGAAGCGTAACCGTTTTTGCAGAATTATGATCAGCTGTATGCGTGGTCTGGTTAGTCAGATCTGCTGCTCTCAGTTCAGTTCCTCCATTTACCAGGTCATCTATTCTTCCGTACCACAATGGCTCCAGGTCGCCAAGATGTCCTATTTCCTCTTTAATGCTCCATTTCCCTTCCTGCTTTAACGTCAGCAGGTCAGGATCTAATGTGCCTATTATCTCCTCCACACGGGCCGGAGTGCCACTAAGTCTTTCTATGATTGTAGGCAACAGCCCGTTATCTTCAATGACAGGGAACGTTCTCTTAAACCATTCAGTTCTTTTCATGGTGTAATGAATATGTCAGACTCAAATGTAGAGAAATTTAGGTTAGTGAATTTCAACCAGGAATATTGTATGTATATAAATTGTTATATTTGAATATGTATAAGATAACTATCCTGAAAACACTTTTTTCCCTGCTGCTGTCAAACTCCCCGGACAAGCCAGCATATGTCAGTATACCTGACACTGTTATCACAGTCAACCATTCCAGTATCCAAACCGGCACTACTACCCCGGCAGAGCTGATAACATTCTCTAAAACACTGAAAGGCATCACTTATAAATACAGTTCAACCGATCCCAAAAAAGGATTCGACTGTTCCGGCTTTATAACATACGTATTCAATCACTTTGATATAAAAGTTCCCAGGACCTCCACCGGTTTTACTAACGAAGGAAAAGAAGTAAAGCTCGCGGAGACCCAACCCGGAGATCTCATTCTCTTTACAGGCACAGACAGTACCATCAGAACAGTAGGACATATGGGAATTATCACCCAATCGGGCGATAAAGTGGTCTTTATCCACTCCACCTCAGGAAAGGCATACGGGGTCACAGAAACAACGCTTAATCCCTATTACATGGGAAGATTTGTAAAAGTGATCAGGGTTTTCTGAACACCGTTACAACTCTTATATGAAATCCATAAGCATGCTTATCTTTGAATACTATATCAAACAATAAATTATGGATATTAAATCGCTGTCACTGACATTGCCATCGCCTTTAGACGCAGTATCAGCTATATGCACAGTCCCCCAAAAGCCCATCTGCATGATGACCCTGGCCCATGGCGCCGGTGCAGATATGAATCATGCTTTTATGGTAACACTGTCAGCTGCCCTGGCCGAAACAGGCATTGGAACATTAAGATTTAATTTCCCTTTTACCGAACAAAAGAAGAAGAGACCAGACTCTCCGGCTGTAGCCCAGCAAACGATAGCGGCTGCTATTGATAAAGCACTTGAATTATATCCCTCACTTCCCCTGTTTGTATCAGGAAAATCCTTCGGTGGAAGAATGTCCTCACAATACTTATCAATAAACCAGCGTAAAGATGTAAAAGGAATAATATTCTATGGATTTCCACTACACCCTGCAGGCAAACCTTCCATAGATCGGGCGGAACATTTGAAAAACGTAAAGGTGCCAATGCTCTTTTTACAGGGAACGAAAGATACCCTTGCTACATGGGACCTGATTGAGACCGTATGCCAGTCGCTAAAGAAAGCAACATTAATAAAGTTGGAAGATGCCGATCATTCTTTTAAAGCCGGTAAGAAAAAAGATACAATGCCACTGTTAACAAAGGCAACAAAAGATTGGATAGAGAAGAAAATCAAATAGCTCCCAATTTAATTATTCCCCGTCTCCTTAAACTTCCTGGGAGAAACACCCATGATCTTTTTAAACACCCGGGAGAAATGATACTGATCATCATATCCTAATTTTGAAGCAACAGTTTTTATGTTGTAATCACTTTCCTGTAACAACTGGCTTGCCTTTTGGATCTTAAGAGAAGTAAACAGACTGATAGGAGAGTATTTGGTTTTTTCCCTGAATAGAGCCGATAAATGAGAAGCTGATATATTTACAGCAGCTGCAAATTCTTCTAGGGTCAGGTTTTTATCCAGGTTGTCCTTCATCAGTGCAATAACGGTTTGAATAGAATTACCTTTTTTATCGGCGGTCTTTAATTGCACTTGCTTAAACGAGGTTATAAAAGCATACAAATTACAATTTGCATAAACAATGCTTTCCGTATTGTTCATAAATTCCAGGTGATGCAGGATATCGTCAAAGATCATCTGCCGCATTGGCGAACGGGCAACCGTTTGCGGGCCTGCTTGCTTCCGCGGAGTTAAAAAGCGATAAAGATGCTCAGCCTGCTCTCCTGTAAAATGTACCCAATAGATACTCCACGGCTCTTTATCTGCTGCCCCATATTCGTGTCCCTGTAGCTTTGGCAGTATAAAGTATTGATCGGCTTTTACCATAAATGTCTTATCATACAACCGGTACCATCCTTCTCCCTCAATACAATAAATGAGGATATATTGAGTACATCCTTTAGGCCGCTCCCTGTTGTGCAGTCCTGCATGCGGATAAAATCCAATGTCAGTAATATATAATTTCCGGCACAGCGCATGCGTTGCACAAAACCTCTTCGTAGCTTCCGGCAAAATACAGGATAGCTGGCCTTCAAAACCCTCGGAAAGCTTTTTTATGGCGTATTTATTGTCCGGCATAATATCCATCCTTTTTATAAGGTGAGCATAAATTAACCATATTTTTACTAAAAAAGAGATAATAATTTTATCCATCAATTTCCCTCTTTTTTCTATTGTTTAAATATGCAAAATGGCGAACCTTTGACTTTAACAAGTATCTGTATATGCAAAATTCCACGACATATAACAATCGGTTTATTCTCCGGGTATCTTTTATATCTGCTCTTGGCGGATATCTTTTCGGGTTTGACTTTGCCGTGATAGCCGGGGCATTACCATTCCTGAAAGCTCAATTCGGATTTAATGAATATTGGGATGGATTTGCTACCGCCTCCCTTGCCTTAGGCTGTATGCTGGGTTGTCTGATAGCTGGTAGAATTGCGGACAGATACGGACGAAAGCCCGGGCTCCTGCTGGCCGCAGGAATTTTCTTCATCTCCTCAATAGCTATGGCGCTCTCGCCAGACAGGATCTTCTTCGTCTCCTGCAGGTTGATCGCCGGAATAGGTGTCGGCATGGCTTCCACATTATCTCCGCTTTACATCGCAGAAATCGCTCCCGCAGAAAGCCGCGGCCGCATGATAGCTATCAATCAGCTTACCATCGTACTGGGAATCCTGATCACTAACATCGTCAATTATCTTCTGCGCAATGAAGGCGTTGATGCCTGGCGATGGATGGTAGGACTGGGAGCTGTCCCTTCAGCATTATTCCTGACCGGCGTATGCTGGCTGCCTGAAAGCCCCCGCTGGTTAATGAATACCGGGAATACAGATAAGGCAACAAAAATATTACTACGTATCGGCGGCACGCATTATGCAAATACCATCATCGAAAAGAATACGCCGGATAATAGCAGAAAAGGTTACGCAGGATTATTTTCCAAAGCCGTTCTGCCGGCTTTACTGATAGGTATGGTGCTGGCCGTCTTTCAACAACTCTGCGGCATCAATGTCGTATTCAATTTCGCCACTACCATTTTCCAAAGCGTCGGCTTCAACCAGGACGACCAGCTGAAACAAACAATTTTCATCGGCATCGTCAACTTGCTGTTTACCATATTAGCCATGTGGCAGGTAGATAAACTCGGCCGAAAACCACTGATGCTCCTGGGTGCCGGCGGACTGGCAATCCTCTACGTTGCCAGCGCCTTCCTCCTTCAGCAGAAGTCTGGCCTCGCCGCCTGGACACTGCTGGCCAGCATCGCTGTATATGCTATGTCATTAGCGCCGGTAACCTGGGTGCTGATCGCAGAGATCTTTCCCTCAAAGATCAGAGGAATAGCAGTATCCGTTTCAGTGCTGGCACTATGGTTCGCTTACGCCATTCTCGTATTTACTTTCCCCATTCTGGCCAGCCGGCTGGGCACTTATACACCCTTTTACCTCTATGCCATCATTTGTGTGCTGGGCTTCCTGTTCATCTACAGGAACGTTAAGGAGACAAACGGCAGATCATTGGAAGATATCGGGGATATCACTCCTGGTCATTAGTGGCATCAATATTACTAATCAGAAAAACAAATAATAATGCAGGTCAAAGCATGGAAGGAATATGTTGTGATCCCCACCTATAAAGTAGGCGATCCCGATAAGAACCCGATGTTTTTAGAAAAACGTGTTTACCAGGGCAGCAGCGGCGTGGTATATCCCCATCCGGTCATCGATAAAGTGTATGATGAAAAAGAAGATAAAGAATGGACAGCCCTTTACCTGGAAAACGATTATATCAAAGTAATGATCCTGCCGGAACTGGGCGGAAGGATCCAGATGGCTTACGATAAAACGAACAACTATCACTTTGTTTATCACAACAGCGTTATTAAACCTGCACTGGTCGGTTTGACAGGCCCCTGGATCAGTGGTGGCATCGAATTCAACTGGCCCCAGCATCACCGCCCTTCCACATTCGGTCCCACAGATTACAAAATTGAAGAACATGCCGACGGAAGCAAAACAGTATGGGTCAACGAATATGAAGTAATGTTCAGAACACGTTGCTCCCTGGGTTTCACACTCTATCCTGACAAAGCTTACATAGAACTGCACGCTAAGCTGTATAACAGAACGCCATTCCCGCAAACCTTCCTCTGGTGGGCCAATCCCGCGGTAGCCGTAGACGAACATTATCAAAGCGTTTTCCCGCCCGATGTGCATGCTGTGTATGACCACGGTAAACGTGACGTAAGCTCTTTCCCCATCGCTACTGGTACTTACTATAAGGTCGATTACTCCCCCGGCACAGATATCTCAGTTTATACCAACATACCCGTGCCTACTTCTTACATGGCGGTAAACAGCTCCTACAACTTTGTAGGAGGCTACCACCATAAGCGCAAAGCAGGACTGATGCACGTGGCAAACCACCATGTCAGCCCCGGCAAGAAACAGTGGACCTGGGGAGCAGGGGAATTCGGTAAAGCCTGGGACCGCCAGCTGACAGATTCCGATGGCCCTTATTTTGAACTGATGTGCGGCGTATACACAGACAACCAACCCGATTTCAGCTGGATCATGCCCAACGAAGTGCGCGAATTCCATCAGTACTTCATGCCCTATAAAGAGATCGGCTACGTAAAGAATGCCTCTACAGATGCCATGCTCAATTTTGAGATTAAAGGCCAAAAGGCAGAGATCGGCGTGTATGTCACGAGCCGGCGACAGGTAAACATAAAAGTCACAACAGGCAATACCCTGCTGTTCAGCAAAGATGTACACCTGTCCCCCCATGCAGCATTCCTGGATACATTTTCCCTTCAGAACGCTGCCCTCGAACCGTCATCTTATACCATTACCATCAGCGACGAACAGGGAAATGAGATACTGTCCTACACCCCGGAAAAGCCCCGGGAAAACGCCTTGCCGGATCCCGCGAAAGCCATACCATTACCTGCCGATGTAGATACAGTGGAATCACTGTACCTGGCAGGCCTACACCTGGAACAATACCGCCACGCTACCTATCGTCCTGAGGACTATTACCTGGAAGCGCTCCGCCGCGATCCTTCAGATATCCGCACAAACAATGCCATGGGACTACTACGCCTGCGAACAGGCGCTTACGAAGAAAGCAAAAAACACTTCACCCGTGCCATTGAAAAGCTGAACAAACACAATCCGAATCCCTACGATAGCGAACCGCTCTACAACATGGGCATAGCCCTATGCTACCAGCGCCGCTATAACGAAGCTTTCCCATACCTGTTTAAAGCTACCTGGACCACATCAGTACAGGATAAGGCTTACTTTGAACTGGCAGCTATTGAAGCTTACCGGGGTAACTGGACATCCGCATTGCAACTGATCGATCGCTCCCTTACCAGGAATCAGAACAGTCAGCAGGCAAAACACCTGAAGACTATCATCCTGCGCAACCAGGGTAAACACCAGGACGCACTGACACATTGCAGGCAAGCCATCCACCAGGATCCTTTTGATTTTGGAAACTACTTTGAACATATACAGTTACTGACACTTACCGGGCAACCGGAACAGGCCACCAGGGGCACAGAAGAGCTACTGTCCCTGATCGGCGGACGGGAACACACCTTCCTGGAAATAGCGATCGACTATGCCCGGACAGGACAATATACAGCCGCTTATGACCTGCTGGCCATCGCAGATCAACAGGGTGCCCTGTTACTTTGTTACCTGGGTTTTTACGCCTTACAACTCGGACAAAGAGAACAAGCCGGTCAGTGGTGGACAAAAGCATTTGCCTGCTCCCCGGACCGCGTTTTCCCCAACAGACTGGAAGATATCGAAGTGCTGAATGAAGTGCTCAAACATCGCCCCGGTGACTATAAAGCTCATTTCTACCTGGGAAACTTCTTCTACGCCAAAAGACGCTATGAAGACGCAAAAACACATTGGGAAAAAAGTATCCGCCTGCATGACGCATTCCCTACCGTTTTACGGAATCTTGGGATCGCCTGCTTCAACAAATTTGACAGGAAGGACGAAGCCCTGCGCCTGTTCGAAAAAGCATTCCTGGCAGATCCGCAGGATGCCCGTGTATTGTACGAGCTTGATCAGCTCCATAAATTGATGCAGGCATCACCAGCAAACCGCCTGTCTGCATTACAGCAACATGAAAATATCCTTAAAGAACGCGACGATTTATTCATTGAATATATAACGCTCCATACGTTAACAGGACAACCTGCTAAGGCCCTGCAACTGTTACAATCCCACAAGTTTCATCCCTGGGAAGGAGGGGAAGGCAAAACCTCCAACCAGCATATTGCCATCCACATCCAGCTTGCGCTTAATGCTATAGCAGATGGTGATTACGAAAAGGCTATAGAACTATTGCATGCAGCTCAATCATACCCTGAAAACCTTGGAGAAGGAAAACTCTTCGGCGCCCAGGAAAATGATATCCATTACTGGATAGGCTGCGCCTGCGAAAAGATGGGCAGACAGAACGAGGCTATCGCCAGCTGGGAAAAAGCTTCCGTTGGATTGAGCGATCCCGGGCAAGCCATCTTTTACAACGACCAGCAGCCGGATAAAATATTCTACCAGGGACTAGCCTTGCTGAAACTCGGCCGGCCGGCAGAAGCCGATCAGCGATTCGCACGACTGATCAAATATGGCGAAACCCACCAGGACGATATCGTTCGCATGGACTTCTTTGCCGTATCTCATCCCGACCTGACTATCTTTGAAGATGATCTTACACGGCATAATGCTATTCACTGTTATTACCTGCAGGGTTTAGGATGGCTCGGGAAGCAGGAATATAAAAAGGCAGCAGAATTCTTTCATAAGGGACTAAGTCACAACCCGGCGCACCTGGGCATTCACCTGCATGAATCACTGAGATCGAAATGGGCTGCAACTACTGAAATACACACTGAAAACAGGCCTGCTTAATATTTAGTTCCCTGGTGTATATATTTTATCTGAACAGGTTTGAGTTGTTGATAATTGGTATCGGGCAGGATGATGTTCATCTGAATTTTGTGAATAAATCACTCTTTAAAAGAAAAGATATGAAAGTCAGGAAAGAACAGATCCGCTTGAAACAGAAGGGAGATAAACTGATTCTGTTGATCGATAGCCAGCAACAGGCAATCGTCCGGAAGAATGCAGTAAACGCATCTGATTGGGAGAAATTATTGAATACACTTACAATTTAAACTGGCAATATGTTCACAATTATTGTCTGCTTGACTTGCTGACTTCTTCAAGTGTCATTTTCCTGAGCTTGCTATATGTCGCATCACTTACCTTTTTATAGTAAGCATATGTTTTACCATTCCATCTCCATACAGGAAATTCAAAACCTGGTCCTCCTATCAGCAGATCAGGATATCCCTGGTAGGAGGTCGCAAGCACATCTGGCGTAGTGCCGGGAAAGCCCAAATTATTTGTATAGACTCCGGCAGCATTTTTAATGAACAGGGCAACACTGGACCCCGCTGCTCCGGATGTGTAAGAATTCCCAAACACAATAAAGATTTCGTCCTTACCATCTTTATTGAGATCTGTAGGATAGACAGTCGCTGCAAAGGGATACTCCTTACTATCTTTATCCAGCGCAAATGGTTCATTCTGATTTCCGGAAGGTATAAAACCAAGTTTAGCGGCAATCTGGTTTTTATCTGCCGCCGTTAGCGTAGTCTTAATATCCTTGAATAATAGTGATGCTACAGCATTTTGATTATTCTGCCGGCTGAATAATGGATTACTCAATAAGAAAGCAATCATTGGTAGAAGGAACTTTTTCATTGTACTGTATTTTAAAAGGACAATGCAGGATTAATTGCTCGCTTTAGGGGGAAGTATAGTAAAACCTGGTTGACAATCTGTTTATGTGAAGTGTTCTTAGTGAAGCTACTACAATTAAGTGGGAAACCGAAAAAATATTACAGGTAGTGCACCAATTTGAATTCTTAGCTGGGCCGTAAACCCAGAAAGGCCGGCCCTTAGGCCAGCCCTTCTTTGAATACAGTCCTGATGTATTAAATGCAGTATTTAATTCGATGTAACGCGGTACACACTGTTTCCCGTATGAGATACAACATACACTTCCCCGCTTTCAGTTTCCCCGAAATCCACAATTCCTGTCGGAGAAAGTGTTTGAGTAGTAACAGTCCATGCAGAGCCATTAGGAACGATCTTATAGAAAACGCCGGAATAGAAATCCGCACTCAGGTAACAACCCTGTAAAGCCGGGTATGCAGTTCCTCTGTAAACCACACCTCCTGTAATACTTGCAGCAGGATTCTGTGTAGCGTAAGCATGCACCGGGAAGATATAATTTGTTCCATTACATCCGGAGGTATTATATGCGGCATTCCCTTCATAACAACGCCATCCATAATTGGCTCCTGAAGTACCAGCTGCTGCGCGGAAATTGATTTCCTCCCACGAATCCTGTCCTACATCACCTATCCACATGTCCTGGGTAGCTCTGTCAAAGCTCCAGCGATAGGGGTTACGTAGCCCATAAGCATATACTGCATTTGAAAAAGGATTACCTGCAGGAATGCTGTAATATGGAGCAGTGGTGGAAGTATTAACAGCCAGGCGCAATATTTTCCCCAGCAGAACAGAGGTATTCTGCGCGTTGTTGGAAACATCACCGCTGCCGCCGCCATCACCGGTAGATAAATACAGGTACCCATCACTGCCAAAGTGGAGCTCGCCTCCATTATGGTTTGAATAAGTAGGGTGGGGGATGGTCAGTACGATCACTTTGGATGCCGCATTCAGCGTATTAGGGTTACTTGTGCTTACACGATACCTGGCAAGCTCAAGATTACCTGCTGTATTGGTATAATAGACATAAACGAACCCATTCGTTGAATAGTTAGGGTGAAAAGCCATGCTAAGCAGCCCTCTTTCACCATTAGTACTCACATTTGACACAGTACCAAACACAGAAATAAAGTTAAACACAGAATCATACACTCTTATACTACCGGTTTTCTGCGGAATAAAAATACGTTTACTGCCGTCACGGACATGCACAAACTGCATCGGACCACTCAACCCGGAAGTAATTACCGGCGTCAGCGATATCTGGGGTGCCGCCGCCAGGGTCGTTGTCTTCTTTAAAATGTTATCTTCTTCTGTTTTACAGCTCAGCATTAAAACTGTCAAAAGGGCTACAGACAATAGTTGCCTGGGAAATAGAGTTGATAGATTTTTCATACTTTGAGGGTTAAGAATTTAAAAAAGGGTCTCATCAGGACTGATTAGTGGATAGTTTCCGTACTTACATTTTTCTGCATTATCCTAAATATACCCAATTTATCAGGAGTATCTCTCCCCTCAGCATATAAAAATTCTTTTAGTTAGATTCTTTGTTCCCGGAGTTGCACCAGTATTTCAGTGTAACGTTCAATCATATTTAACTTTTCAGGCAATGATGCCGCAGAACATTCTGCGGCATCAATATATGCATAAAATCAATAACTCAACGCCTTTTCAGCATTGATCTGGCCATATCCAAAATAAGGGTCCTTCCCCGGCGCGCCATAATCATCAGCTGATCGTCTCAATATCGCATCTACAATTACTGAGTTCGCCCACGGATGTTTACCATATATCAGCGCAATTACCCCCGTTGCATGAGCAGCTGCCAGTGCTGATCCATAAGCCCACCATGAATAAGGAGAATTTCCCTCGTCTGAAGGAACATAGAAGCCAGTGTTGTACACATAATTGAAGAGGTATTCATAATTGGCAAACCCGGCTACCTCTGCAAACGCGCTGAAATCGGTCCGGGGATCGTAATTCCCGCCCGGTGCTCCGAAACGAACATAAGACTTCCCATAATTTGTAAAGTATGATGGAACATAAAGGGAAGTGTCATTGTTAATACCCCAGCCATTAGGCCCGTTAGATCCTATGCAAAGCACCCCCAGGGCAGCAGCGGGGTATATTGCAAAGTCTGTCTCAGTATCGAAGTTGATACGGTCGTCGCCTGCAGGGGCAACAAGTGTAGCTCCGCGAAGGTTGGCGTAAATGGTCGCGCGGTTTAGTGCAATGACCAGGTCTTTAACGTCACGGTCATACACCACTTCATAGTCATCTCCCGGATAGGAAGGAGTGCCATTGTCGTCTGTATAGGTCTTACGCGGCAGTTTTCCTGCTACATTCATCTGGATCACGTTAGCGCCTTTTTTAACAGCATAACAGATCCCATTTATCAGGGTACTCCAGGGAGCCTGAGGTGTCGTTATGTTATCGGAAAGGATCTTGATGAGTATCAGTTTCGCTTCCGGGGCAATACCTACTACTTCCCTGCCATCATGAGCCGCTGCAATAATACCGGCGGAGAAGGCGCCCCGGCTAACATATTCGCGCTGTCCGAGAGCTGGAAATGGCTCAAAGGGCTCATCCGGGACCAGGTTAAGCGTGTCAGTAACCTGGGAGGCTGTCTGCCCGTCAGTAAGCAGAAAGCCTCCATCCAGTATCGCCACTTTGGCGCCATTTCCCTTATAGCCTTTCGCCCAGGCGCCATAAGCGCTGACAGACTGCATATCCCACTGTAATACGCCATAAGGGTCACCCGTTGGCGCAGGTATTAACTTCGACGCTTCCGCCTGTTTACTGATTAACTTTGTTGCCGGCGCTTTAGCTATTTTAACAGGTACCTGCCAGTCGGTCTTAATATCTATGACAACTGATTGTACGCCGGTTATTTTTCTGGCTCTTTCAGGAAAAGTAGGATCGGGCGTCTGTACATAAATAAGCCCCAGTTCAGGAACTACACCTTTTACTTTGTAGTTGACCGCTTTCAGGCCTTCCAGGCTTTCCGCGATCTTATCAGCTTTTTCTCCTTCCTGCGCAATCACTATAAAGGTCCTGTCCTGTTTAGAAGTGCCCGCCACAGTTTCCCTGTTAGTGGCGGCAATGTCTTTGTCGTCTTTACTGCATGACACAATAGAAAGAATAACCGCACATAGCGGCATAGCAATGAATAGTTGCAATGTTTTCATGGTAATTCAATTAAATGGTAACTTAATTAAGGTTAATCTGAATAATAATTGGCAATGGCTCTCGATCTTATCTCCTTGAGGTTCTACATGAAATCTATACCAAGATAAATAGATTTCTGCATTAATCAGCGGTATGATATTTTTGGGCAATTTTTCCAGGTTACCTTATCACCACCCGCTATAAATAACACAAAGTAGAAATGCCATTTTATATCTTTGCATCTTACTTAAGATTTTAATACTATGGCAAACCCATATATATCCCTGTTACGTACAGCCTGGAAGTACGCACGGAAGGAACGGAAGAAGTACGTACTGGTATATGCCATGTTTATAGTTTCCGCTATTATTTACGCATTATATCCAGTGCTGCTGGGATGGTTTATCAGCAAGATCCAGCAGGATACGCAGCAGGTGCTGCACTATGCCTTCTTATACGCTGCCAGCTATTTCGGCCTTAAAATGCTGGAATGGTCTTTCCACGGCCCGGCCCGCGTTATGGAACGTGAGCTCGCTTTTAACCTGAGCCGTAACTTTTTACAGGAACGGTATCACCAGGTATTACATCTGCCGGTAAAATGGCACCAGGACCATCACAGTGGCGCCACAATTAATCGTATACGTAAAGCATATGATGCACTGAAGAACTTTTTTGATCATGGCTTTATGTATTTACGGGCGGTGGGCAAGCTCATTTTCTCCGTAGCAGCCATTATATACTTTTCACCATTATTTGGTACTATCGGCGTTGTGCTTGGTGTCATCACCATCTGGGTACTTTTTAGATTTGATAAACCTTTTATCCGCACGCTGGACGAGGTAAACGAAAAGGAACATGTGGTATCTTCAAACCTGTTCGACAGTCTTTCCAATATCATGACTGTGATCACCCTCAGGCTGGAAAAGAGCATGGAAACCGGACTCCTGGCTAAAGTACACCAGATCCTGCCGCCGTTTAAGAAGAACATCCGGGTCAATGAGTGGAAATGGTTCGTAGCAGATATACTGATAACCATCATTTATTGCGTAGTAACAGTAGGGTATATCATGCAGTACTGGCAGCCGGGAAAGTTGTTTTACGTAGCAGGCCTGGTTACCTTACTGGGATACGTGAACCAGTTCACCAGCGTGTTTTATGACTTTGCCTGGCAGTATACGGATATAACTCAATACAACACCTACGTACAAACGGCTTCCAATATTGACGAGGCTTTTAAACAACACCACCGCCCTGATGCTCCTACAGATCTGCCGGATACCTGGCAGTCTATCCGCATAAAAGACCTGAACTTTTCTCACCGGGAACAATATGATGCCGCACATGCGCCGCAAAGCCTGCACGGACTGAATATCACGATATTCCGTGGCAAACGTATTGCACTGATAGGGGAGAGTGGTAGCGGTAAAAGCACGCTCTTGTCATTACTGAGAGGATTATATGATCCGCAGCCAGGTATGGAGCTTACGGTGGATGGAAAACCATACGACCTGGACACTCTCAATGAAACGGTGACCCTCTTTCCGCAGGAGCCGGAGATCTTTGAGAACACTATCGCTTATAATGTTACCCTCGGCCTGCCTTTCAGCGAAACAGATATCGAGGAGGTATGTGAAAGCGCACATTTTACAGAAGTGGTCAAACAGTTGCCCCTGGGACTGGAATCTGATATACGTGAAAAAGGAGTGAACCTCTCCGGCGGACAAAAACAGCGGCTGGCTCTTGCCCGTGGCATACTCGCCGCTCGCGAAAGCGAAGTCGTGTTGCTGGACGAGCCAACCAGCAGTGTAGATCCCAGAACGGAAGCCATGATCTACAACAAAATATTCAAAGCCTTTGCAGATAAAGCAGTCATATCTTCCATTCATCGCCTGCACCTGCTGGCGCAATTTGATTATGTATATGTACTGCAGCAGGGAAGTATTGTAGATGAAGGCACTTTTGAGCATCTGTTGAACAACAGCCTGATTTTCCAGGAACTATGGAAACATCAGAAAGATGCCATGGGGAAACATTAGTTGCGCATCAGTGGGAATTTCAGCTGGCCGCAGGCCCAATCTCCCTTATTAAAAAATCAGCTGCATGCAGTAAAAAAGTCTTCTCTCAAAAACCAGCTTTTGCGGAATACATGTGATTGCTATAACTATGTTTGAGTTGTCTCATCACTAGTCTGACGCTGTTAACTGTGTTTTCCGAAAACGAATTGGTAAGAATAATATATGCCAAACCCTTTTTACGATCTATCTGAACAAGGGAGTAGTAAGTTCCTGCGGTGCCTGAATGTGTCGAAAAACTGTCGCCATTCTCATAAACATTAAACCATCCTAAGGAATAATCAGGAATGCCCTCGTGAATGAAATGATAGGTGGACGATTTCAGATAGTTATTATGTCCTTTTAAACCATCAAGATTTAGCTGAATGAACCTGATATAATCTTTCAGCCTGATATTAATGTCGCCGGCCGGTTCCGTATAATCCAGGTGATAATCTGTATTTGAAGGCACTGGCGCCAATTTCCCATTTTCTTCTGTATGGCCCCAGGTATCTTTATTTTTCTGATTCTCCGGCCAGGAGAAGCCGATGTTCAGGTGCAGGTCATGATTAAATCTATTGATCATTAATTGTTCCCATGTCTGGTTAGTAACTTTTTCGATCATCAATGTGGCCAGCGTATAACCTGCGTTCGAATAGATAAAATGGTGCGTTGAATCTGGCTTTACCGGCTCCTGCTGCAGCACAAATTTTCCAAATAGTCTTCTCTGCTGCTGTTTCGTTCCCTTAAAACCGGGAATAGCCGGATCATTCTCTCCCTGGAATGGTTGAATCATCGCCCGGTGAGACAACAGGTCTTTAAGAGTGATATCATAGTATTCCTTTCGCGAAGTCCTTTTCCAATCCGGGAAAATATCGAAGAACTTCGTAGTCCACCTCAGCGCACCTTTTTCAACATATTTTGCGATCATAAAAGCAGTCATCGCTTTAGTATTGGAACCAATATGAAACCGGTCATTCAGCATTGCGGTGTCTGGCAGATTGACCGAGTGATGGCCAAGGGCAGAAGTCTCTAAAATGGCTTTATCATTGATAACCGCATAACTAAGCTCAGGAATGTGATTGGCCCTTCTTACAGAATCGGCATATTGGAAATTTTGCTGTGCAGAACTTATTGCTGAGATGAACAGCAATGCGAAAAAAGTTGCACTGAAGATGATTCTTGTCATTTATAACAGATGATAGAAAATTTAATTACTGTCCCGGTTCTATTATCGCAAAAGAAAAGATGAAGTAAGCTTTTTATCTCATTTTGATGAATGTGGATATCCTGTTAATTTCTCTCTTCCCGTGTACCACTTTTGCCACACGTCGTGGTGCAGAATAGCCACACATATGCGTATCAAAAATGCGCCACATATGTGTGCTCAAAGTGCATCACATTGCGGTGCTAAAGTGCACCACATTTATAAACAATATAAACAATTATAAACAAGAGAGAAACACGCGCGCGCGTTTTTTTTTAGTTAAAAAAATAAATTAAAAATTCCGCCGCAAAAAAATCTTCCTCGCCGTCGCGCAGCAGTCGCGCCCGGAAATCTCATATAGCAATTAGTGCGCAGTCTTTTTGCGCAGCTTACTAGATAGAGAATTTATTTTTTACCCCGTTTTTTTTTTCACTTATCCCCCTTAAATTTGCGCAAAGCCCTAAAAACGAGCATTTTTTCACAATCATTATAAATATGCGACACGATGATTTATCGTTCTTTAGCCAAACTATCAATGTTGATCTTAAGAACACCCTGACAGCCTCCAGCGGTGAAACCGCCAGCTTTATTCAGTCAACCACGACTAAGTTGACAACCTACAGGAACAACTTCATTGGCAACTTTAACGCCCGTTTGTATGGAAGCATATCTGATGCAAAGCAGATCGGCCAGCACATACAGTTTTGTCAGCGTGAATTAACCCGGCTCATCGACGATGTCATACGATGCCTCCTACTCGGCGGGAATATACGCTGCGAAGGAGCAGGAAATAAATCATTTTCTCCAATTTATCTGTAATACCCTTCAGGACCTCCTGAATTTTTTGCACAGGGAATACCCCCGGTTTATAGATCCGGACTGCAGGATACCGGCAAAAGATATCCCTGCATTGTCCGATGAGCTGATGTTCAGATGGAGCTCAATACAGGACACTTTCGACAGGAAAGGCATAGACGCTGAACTCTCAGATATCCTGGAGGAGCTTTTCTTTTCCTTTAAGACTGATTATACAGGCAACAGACAGGTTACGCTCTATGAGGCAGGTTATCTCAGGATGTTGTTGGATGAGCTCTGGCTCTTTGCCGGGGCAGATGAAGAAGGAGAGCTGCATCCCGTTTACCAGCTGAATCTGCGGTTACAGTCAATCAATTTCAACCACTGGAAATACGTAAACTATTTCACGGGCTTTATGGAGAAAGAGATTGAGTGCATAGACGATCCTGATGAGAAGTTGATGCAGATCATCCTGCTGCAAAAGAAATTAGCCCGGTTGCCCGGAAAAGCAAACAAAGGATTTAACCCGGAAAATGAATCTCTCAAAGATCAGACGTTGAAATGGCTGGATACGGAACTGCATTACTGTGAAACCTTAAGGAGGCTTAACATAAAAGAACAGCCTCAAAAAAAAGCAGGTAAGTGGGACGGCTTTAAGATAGAAACCAATCTGTCCGTCGCCGAAATAGGCTGTTTCGTTAAACTGTTATCCGATAGCAAGGTGATTGTCCATGACAACAAAAGCCAGCTGTCAGAATTTGTAGCTGATTTTTTTACTTCCAAACGAAACGGGACCATTGCTGCACACAGTCTCCGGAATAAGATGTATATAGGCGATACCGGTGTTATAACATCTCTGAGAAATAAACTGCTGGGGCTGTTAAACTACTTGAAATAGACAGTATATCAGTATGAATTTTTAGCTGGCCGCAGGCCATTTCCTCCTGCTCCCAAAAAAGAGTTTTGCCGGAAAGCAAAACTCTTTTTTGGGAGCATTTTTTTTGCCTTGTATATCTTAAAACAGTCTCCCGGTTAGATCATTTTAAGGCGTGCTATAAACAATTTTAAAAAAATAATTGATTGATATTTAATTAGTTGAAAGGGGTGGTGCCACCCTTGCCACTGTTCTCGTGTTGTTGTTATCAGTTCCTTTGTATCACAAAACAAACAACAACACAAAAAATGAAAAACAAGTTAACACCATTGAATGAAACCTTGTCGCTGAAAGAGGTGCAGGCCCTCCTGGATTCCCAGAGTTTAACCCATCCCCAAAACAGAAGTAAGGCTCGTCAATTACTTGAAATGGTCACAGTAACTGAGACCACCAGCTATGTTATGCACGGCAACCGTGTTATTCCTCACAGCACTAAAAAAACACTTGTCCTATGGGTACCCCGTCCGCAATAAACTATATCGGGCACCTGAATGCTTTTTACCAGCGTACCCGTAACGATCATCGCCTCAGTTCAACCGATGTGGCATTGTACCTGGCACTATTCCATATCTGGAACAACTGGCACTTTAAGAACCCTTTTGCCGTGCGGCGGAATGACGCCATGAAGCTCTCCCGCATCGGTTCTGGTAAGACATACAATGTCAGTCTCAGAACCCTCCAGAAGTGCGGTTACATTGTTTACCAGCCTCCGGAACAACCTTTTATGCACAGTACTGTCTGCATACAGCCGCTGACGGAAATAGCCGTACCTGCACAGACTCCCATCCGGGAGAAAAGGAGCGGTATCGCACCAGACATAGAGGACGTAAAATGCTATTTCATGTCCCATGGACATCCTGCCGATGAAGGGGCCCGCTTCTTCTACTACTACCAGTCTATCGGCTGGTCTAAAAGAGGAAGCCCTATAACCGACTGGAAAGCCGCCGCGCAAAAATGGATGCAGAATATCGAATCATTTTCAAAACCGAAGGGAAGGCCCAGCCACCTTCATATTAACCAGAATAAGAACTATGGAGAGCCATTATAATTACGGATCAATAATCGATCACATCAGGCAGAGATGGAAAGAGAAACACGGCTTTGAATTTAAGATAACAGAGACAGACAAGCCTGTTATCAACAAACTGCTGGCCTACTTCCTGAGAGATGAAGAAATGGCTGCCGCAGCGCAGCTGGACCTGAGTAAAGGAATTATGCTGACAGGGCCTATAGGTTGTGGCAAGACATCCCTGATGTCTTTGATGAATGAGGTCTGTTCCCGTACCCATCAGCATCTTTACAGGTCCGGTAGGGACATCAGCATCGAATATGGAAGATCAGGACTGGACGTGTTGTATAAATACACCAGTAACTCCTTTTTCCCCTATACCAGTGTACCGCGTGTATATTGTTTCGATGACATCGGACTGGAGCCCAGAATGCCTTTCTGGGGCGACTTTAACGTAATGGCCGAGATACTGCTCACCAGGTATCAATTGATGATGTCCCGGAGGATGGTCACCCACGTCATCACTACCTTATCAGCAGAAGAGCTGGAACAACTGTACGGCAATCGTGTCAGAAGCTGCTTTCGTGCAATGTTCAATCTTATTGCATACAGCCATGATGCACCGGATAAGAGAAAATAAACAGGGGAAAGATCCCTTTCTGAAAGAATTAAGCTGATTAGCTGGTGGATTAGTAGTATACAATGTAACAGGCCTGGTACTCTTACCGGGCCTTTCTTATACAAAAAAGGCGCCTCAATATTATTGAGACGCCCTTTACATATCAAACTACATCACCGTAGGTTTACGGTGTTCCCGACACCGCTACAATAGCAAGCGCATTGAAAGTACCATTCTTCAGGCTGTAGGATACACCATTCACCTGTTGAATGAACTGAATGCCCAGCGCCACGAACAGCGGCTTGGTACTGTTGGCGGTTACCGGTACCGTAAGGTTCAGCGCTGCTGTAGCAAGACTGTTGATCGGTAGCTCATTACTTTTAGCAACACCGTTAACATAACTGGCTGCTTCAAAGTCGATCTCCGCGCCACCACAGGAAATAACAAAATGTGTAGCTCCTCCTGGTACAGCAATCATCTGAGCCGGAATAAAGGACGGTATCTCTACTGTCAGGTTACCGGTTGCACGGTCAATATCGCTAATGAAAGGTGCAAACAGTGTGCTCTGTAATGTACTGCCGGCATTGAATTCAAAACCGGTCAATAACTCAGCTTCACCATCAATCACATTCCGCTGACCTCTTACACTGGTAAGATCCGCTTTGATCACCTGTGAAAATGCCTGTACCAACCTTGCCGTAGCCAGGCTATCACTTGCATTCTGCATAAGCGACCGGAAAGATACTCTCAGAAGTTTACCTGCTTTACAGGCTCTTTTAAACTCCTCGCCGTTTTCCCGGGTCCTCGCAAATGCCGGATCACTGGCAATCCTGCTGGCATCTATGCCGCCTTTCTCGCGTACAAGATAACCACCTGATCTGCTCTTATAGAAAGTGAGATTTCCTAGGGTACCTTTAATTGTTAAAATACCTGCTTGTTGAGCCATTTTTTTAAAGTTTTAATTTTGTAAAAAGGTACTTGTATCAGCCGTACCCGTTAGGCTGCATTACTGCGCAGGAAATGTTATATTTGTAATTACATATCAATACTACGGCGCCCAAACCATTGTAAAAAATAACCTTGCCGTATTTGCCGATTATGCATAAAACAATACCTGATCGTATAGTGATTTATGCCCGTGATATTATAAACATAACAGGTTGCAGTGAACGTGCTGCCCGCTATTTATTGCAAAGAATAAGAAAAGCCAATAACAAAGAAGTTGGACAGTATGTAACAGTCTCCGAGTTTTGTTTATACACCGGGTTAAAGGAATCTGAAGTAAACAGATTCCTGACGCATTGATACAGTATGGATATTCCTACTCAAAGGCTACTATAAAGTATGGGTAGTGTATGAACTGCGGTATCACTTTAGCGCCACATAGAACAGGGTATAGTAATTATCTTTACTATACCCTGTTCTTTTTTTTATGATAAAAAAATACACAATAACGTACCCATAATTACAGCGACGTCCTTTATAAGTTTATGAGCTAAAAAACATATACAACTAATCTCTATACACGTATTACTACGCTTTCCCATTCCCCTTAACATCCTATTAACCAATTCCTCAGGAAAAAATCCTTTCTTCGATATACTACTTGTAATACCTGTAGCTATGAAAAAGTTGCCCCTTTGTGTGATACTATTGTTTGGATGTTTAATAAATGCAAAATCCCAGGACAGTACTTTAAGAAAACTCCCTGACAAGTATCTCTGAATTCAAGAGTGAGGAAGAATTCAAATCCCAGTCTATCACGCTTTATGAAACTTATCCCAAAGAGATCAGATGGAGAGGCGGACAGATTTCCTTTGTTAACGCGTGTGACAGGCTAGATGTTACAGGATCAGGCATGAGATTAAATGAAGTATTGGTCTATTCTAACCTCAACGGAAAGCTGAAACAGGTAAAGAGAATGAAATTATATCATTCCTATTTCAATAGTACCGGTTCCGGATATGCCTTCTCCAGCCGCAAGTAAAGCCACCCGTGGAATGGTAACAGGAAAGAAGGCCCGCGTTGACTACGGAGACCAGTTCCTCATGAGCTCAGTCTACTACGATGACAAGGGCCGTACCATCCAGTCTGCTGAAGATAACATGAGGGGAGGAAGAGAGACTACTACTAATCTTTACGCTTTTAATGGTAAGGTTCTTAGCAGCTACCTGCGGCATACCAATCCCCAGAGCACCACCACTCCGCAGACAACTTTACTCTCAATGTATCATTATGATGCAGGTGGAAGAATAGATTCTGTAAAGAAAAGATTAAATGACAATGTTGCCCTTCAGCAAACAATCGCTGTAAACGAATATGATGAGCTGGGAAATCTGAAAATAAAGAGATTAAGTCCTACGGGCGCCAGCACACAACTGGAGTCTCTGAACTATGATTATAACATACGAGGCTGGATGACAGGGCTTAATAAGTCATTTGTCAACACAACTTCCACTGCCAACTGGTTTGGTATGGAATTGAATTATGACTATGGCTTCGGTGTTCAGGAATTGAATGGGAACATAGCCGGAACAAAGTGGAAGAGCCGTTCAGATGGCATAGCCCGTTCTTATGGATTTGATTATGATAACAGCAACAGGTTCATTACGGCCAGTTTCACTCAGCAGAACGCTGGTAGTAGCACCTGGTCAAAGGATAAAGCTGACTTTTCCGTTACCGGCCTTAGTTATGACCAGAACGGGAATATCCTGTCCATGAAGCAGATTGGTCTGAATGGGATTACTATACAGACGATAGATAGTCTGAAGTATGGATATATTGCTAACAGTAACAGGTTATCCTTTGTAACGGATAAGGTGAACAATGCTCAGAGCATCCTTGGTGATTTTAAGGAGATAACCAATAATGAATCTGCTGACTATTTATATGACCCTTCGGGGAACATGTGCAGGGATAACAATAAAGACATTGATTCTGTCTTCTATACCCACCTGAACTTACCATCTATCGTTTACCTGAAAGATGTGAAGGCAAAGATCTTTTACCAGTATGATGGAAGTGGTAAGAAGCTTTCAAAGATAGTATGGGATTCAACAGGTACAACCCTTGTGGTCAGGATTACCTATTATATGAATGGACTGGTATACCAGAAAGATACCCTGGAGTTCATTGCACATGAAGAAGGCCGGATCCGGCCTGTATTCAGAACTGGTCAGCCGGTATCATATGCGTATGACTACTTTGTAAAAGACCATCTTGGCAGCACAAGAATGATATTAAGTACAAAGACGGATACTGCTGTTTATGCAGCCACTATGGAAACTGCTGCCAGTGAGGTTGAAAATGCGCTTTTCAATAATATCGACAACACAAGAAGTCCTAAACCTGCAGCCTACCCGGTGGATAACACCACTAATCCCAATACCTACGTTTCAAAGCTAAATGCGGTAAACGGACAGAAAATAGGCCCTTCCCTTGTCCTGCGGGTTATGGCTAACGATACTATCCGGATAAGCGTAAAGGCATTATATAAGAACGCAGGTGCTAACACTTCCAGTAGTACCTCCGCCAGCATGGTCAGTTCCATTCTGCAGGCGTTTAGTGGTAGCGGTATCAGTCAGGGTGTCCATAACTCAAGTGGTAGTGGTTCACCTATCACTACGTTCACTAATGCTAACTATGACCAGCTTAAAGCCCAGGACAACTCACAAAACCTGGCTAACAAACCCAAAGCCTACCTGAACTATGTTCTTTTTGACGACATGTTCAATATGGTCACAGAGAACAGTGGGATAAGACAGGTACAGGGAGACATCGATTCCCTTGCCACCTTATTCCTGCCCAGCACTACGATAAAAAAGACTGGTTTTCTGTATATTTATGTAAGCAATGAAAGCGGACAGGATGTATACTTTGATAACCTCATTGTTACCCATACATCGGGCGCTCTTTTGGAGGAAACGCATTATTACCCGTTCGGATTGACAATGGCTGGGATTAGCAGCAGCGCACTAAAAGGAATGGATTATCCGGAGAATCGTCATAAGTACAGCGGGAAGGAGTTACAAAATAAGGAATTAGTTAGCGGAGCAGGGTTAGACTGGTATGATTATGGAGCCAGAATGTATGACCATCAGATAGGAAGATGGTTCCAGATTGACCCATTGGCAGAAAAATTCTCTCATCAGTCTCCATATGTATTTTCTGATAATGACCCGGTGAATCGGATGGATAATGATGGCAAGTCGGGAGAAGTGGCAAAGAATAAAAGAAGGAAAACACTTACAGTTCGTTCTGACATAATTTTTTATGGAGATGGAATGAATAGGAGGTTGGCCAGACAGATAGCAAAAGATATTCAGAGACAATGGAATGCGGCTAAAGGAAAAGTAAAAATCGACGGTGCGGAATATAAAGTTAGATTTTCAATTAAAGGAAGCTACAATAAAAACTTAACGAAGCAAGAAGTTTCGAATAATACAAGTTGGAAAAATAATTATGTAAGAGTGGACAAGAATGTTGAAGCTGCTAATTCTACAATGGACCTGGTCTTAGGATCGAATACTGGAGTTTGGAAACTTGATCAGGTTGCGAAAAAGGGTAGTACGACGAAAGCGCATGAATACGGTCATAGTTTAGGTGCTCAGCATCCATTAGATGAAGATTTTAGATTTGGTGGTCAGCCTGGTATTATGCGCCCAAGAGGTACCCTGGTGGATCCTCAATATCAATATGATACAAAGGCAGCTCCTAATACTCCTGGTGGTACTTTAGATCCTGAAAAAAGAAAGGTTACACAAGAAGACATTGATGCTCTTGAATTAAATGAGCTTAAATTTAATAAACAAGGGAAAGCGGTTTTAGGTAATACAACTAATATTTATCACGAAAAAGAGTAAAAATGTTTATCCATTTAATATTTTTTATTTCATCAATTGCTTCACAATCGAATAATAAGGTTAGGCAAGCTTGCCCTATAAAAATTGATAATTTTGATATGGCATCTTGGAAAGCAGATTCACTCGGCTGTCAAAGAAAACGGTTGGGTTTATATATGCTTTTAATTGACAATAAGAAAAAAATTATTAACCATAGTAGAGCAGATGTAGAATGTTTGCTGGGAATAGCCAATTCTGTTAGTAGCACCCATAGGTCTGAATTTTACTATTTGGAATCGGGTATACAATGTACGCCACTAAAAAAAGATAAAGATGGTCTGGTCGATGCAGCTCAACTTGTAATTTCTTATCGCGATGGAAAGGTTGTAGATGTTTCAGCAATTATACCATAAGATTGGAAAAACTGATTGTCAATCATGGTAATGTTACGAAAGATGGCTTAATAGCTAATTGTAGTTAATAGGAGAAGAGAACATGTTCTATCAATATAATTTAAAAAATGATCGTCTTTATAATACTTTTCCCTTTATCAGTTATTTTGCTATCGGATGATAAAGAAAAGCAAGTTTGTTCTATAAAGATCGATAGTTTTGATATGGTAACTTGGAAAGCAGATTCACTCGGCTGTCAAGGGAGACGTTATGGTCTCGCAGATATCTTGACTCAAAACAAGAAAAACTAATTAATAAAAAGAAAGCCGCTATTGAAAGTTTTCTTGGTAAGGCGAATTCCGCTTATATGGATGGGAGGTTCGATTCCTATTATATAGAAGCAGGTATCCAATGTACACCTAAAAAGAAAGACGAAACCGATTATGTAGAAGTAACTAGATTACTTATTGAATATAAAGAGGAAACAGCAGTAAAAAGTTTCTATAATAACACCATGATGAATTGTTATTGTCTGCTTAAATGAGCAAATAATGATATCAGAGGAGAGCTTAGTGGCATGTTGAAGAAATTAGTTAATGTTTTCAAAAAAACAGAAAGGTGATTTACTACCTACTTACAATTTTAGTGTCGCAATTTTTCCAGGACACAAGCATTAATGGCCCCATTAGAATTGAGGGGTTTGGCTGTGTAGCTTGGAAGACTGACTCTCTTGGCTGTCAACAAGTGCGGTATAAGATGTGGAAGGTGCTAATTGATAATAAACAGAAAATTATTGGGCAGAAGAGAGCCGCAGTTGAAAAATTACTAGGCCCACCTAATTCAACATTGAATAATAATGAGATAACATTTTATTTTCTAAATATTGGCTATCAATGTCGAGGTGCAAAGAAGGAAGAATATAATGATGTTGAAACTTTTAAGTTTGGTGTAGATTACAAGGGTGATAAAGCGGTAGAAGTATTTACAATGATTCCTTGATTGCGTTGATTTTATTATGGAGTTAAACGAACAAAAATACCAAGAACTGCTATCCTTTATTAAAAGTGAGATTCTTGGAGAAGGTGATGAAAATGTAATTCTTGACAGAGATACCTCGCTCGAAGACGATCTTGGAGTAACAGGAATTGATGCAGACAAGTTTATATTGAAATTTAGCCGAAAATTCAATGTTGATCTGTCAAATTTTAATATTGATAGTTACTTTGAACCTGAATTCTCTTTTTGGCTCTTTGGAAGGAAAAAGAGAAAACGGTTTACAATAAAGGAATTGGAAAATGCAATTCTAACAGGTGTACTGAAATGAGGATAGTTTCAGATTTGGGCTAAACTCTGGTAAGAGAAATGTTGTCTCCACTATTACCGCGTTTTGATAATAATAAATTCGTTCGGTGAAATTTGCTCAGATTTTTAAGTTAAGTGATCGACATATTATCAATAGCAATTCGAAAACAATGGCTGGATATAGTATTGTTTCTAAACCATATTTTACGTTGAGTGCTGATGCAACAATGGGTGAGATTGTCAATAAAGTTCTAGTTGCAATGGATGCAAGTAGAGACGATGTAGTGCATGAAAATCACCACGAATATTTTATAAACTATCTTAAAGCAGTTCGGCTGAAAAAAGAAACTGAGTTGTATAGGAACTCAATTATGGTTTCTATCCGTGAAGAAGATGGGAAAATAATTTTTTCGCCAATGATTAATTTAGGAGCCAAAGGTGGTTTTGTCAACCATCATGACAATATAAATATAACCTCTCCATCACGCAACGCCTGGATAGGTGCAGGTGCTACCATTCTGCCAGGTGTGACTGTGGGTGAAAATGCTGTTGTTGCAGCTGGTGCAGTGGTAAGCAGGAATGTACCCGCAAATACAGTGGTAGGTGGTATACCTGCAAAAATTATTAGAACTATTAATGAGTCATAGCCTGATATCTTTCAAATAAAAAGCCAGGTAGTAAATGCCTGGCTTTTTTGTTGTAAAAAGATTTAAGAATGGCAGGTTACTATGCTACTTTCTTTTCTTAATTAAGCCGCTGTCCCTTCTGCTGTTTCAGGTCAGGAGAGGCTAAGGCCTGAGAATAATACTACCGGTAGTCTTGCGTGACTCCATATCAGCATGTGCCTTAGACGCATCCGCTAAAGAATAGACTAACGGGTGTTGTACATCAAATATGCCTTTTTCAACCTGTTCGAATACCTCTTTCATTGCTTCGCCTTTCTTATTCTGATACCCGGGATAGTTATTGAGCTGAGCTTGTACAAAATGGATGTTTTTTTGAGCAAGCTGTTCTGCATCTACCTCCGGCCAGCCGGAGGCCCCGCCATAAGAGACAAAGGTGCCGCCTGTTTTGATGAGGTCCATGGATTTGTCAAAGATATCTTTACCAACGCTGTCATATACTACATCTACGCCGGAACCACCCGTGATAGCATTCACGCGGGCAGTAAGATCTTCATTTTGCAGATCAATTACATGCTTATAACCCCGCTGTTCTGCCAGCTGTTTTTTAGCCGGACTTCCCACTGTGCCTATAACAATAGCATCAAGCGATTTAACCCACGCGCTTAACAACGTGCCTACGCCTCCTGTCATTGCAGGTATGAGTACATATTGCCCGGCTTTAACCGCATAACTGTCTTTGATCAGCATTTTGGCCGTAAGTCCTTTTACCATAACAGCGGCCGCTATATCAAAAGTGATGGTATCAGGTAATCTGAAGATATCATCCACGCTGATCACTCTTTTTTGCGCATAGGCCCCTGTGGTAGCATAATAGGCAACCCGGTCTCCGACAGCGAATTCTGTTACGTCATTACCAATAGCTGTTACTATGCCGGCAGCTTCCAGGCCTATCGGCGCAGGATACTCCGGTAGTTGGAATCTGCCACTTCTGAAGAAAACATCCAGGAAGTTTACAGCAATGGCTTTCTGCTCAATTAAAACTTCGTTGGGCCCTGGGACTGACAGATCAATCGTTTCATATTTAAGAACTTCCGGTCCACCAGGTTGTTCAATAAGAACTACACCACTTTTTGTTAAAATACTCATTTGATGTTTGTTTGGTTATTTCTGCAAATGTATTGGCGCTTCTCTTTGTGACGGATGCCAGGTTCCTCTAAGGAAGTGCTTCCCTGCAGGGAAGTGTTCTTCCTAAAAGGAAGTCATTACATTTGTGCAATGAGAACATCAAGGCTTACTGAAGAGACGTTATCAAAAGAATGTATTCAACATTTTAAAGCCATTGAAGATACACAGTACATATTGGCTGGAAAGTGGAGGATATCCATAATTGCGATGCTGGTATTCCGGAAGATGCGCTACCTGGAACTACAACGCTTACTGAATGGTATTGGTTCTAAAATGTTATCAAAGGAATTACAGCATCTGGAGATTAATGGATTGATCAGTCGTACTGTACAGAATACGAAACCCATTACAGTAGAATATGAGCTTTCAGAATATGGAAGATCGCTGAAGCCATTATTGGATGAGATGTCGCGTTGGGGTAAAGAACATAAAAAACGGATTGTAAGGGAAGTGAGTAGAATCTAGTTCTCACCCGGAGCCCGGATCATTTCTTTATAATTAAGATAAAGAAAAATGGTAATTATATCCGCAAAAATAAAGGCGTCTGGCAGCACCAGACGCCTCTTTATTTATTGAAGTTTTCGATGAACTGCTGTATTACTGGTACTTGATCTCGAAGTTATGGATCTTTGGAAGTGGGGGCTCGCCAAAAGAGCCAAAGGTAATTCCGAAAGCATCTCCAATGAACATTGCACTGGGATTGAATTCTGCCCAGAAATTGTTCGGAGAGTTGTCTTCTGCCACGGCCATATTGGCATTCCTGAATTGGTTATTAAGGGTGGGAGACAGATAACCCAAAACAGGAGGATTATTTATTAACTCCGCTGATGCAATAAGTACAGACTCATGGTTTTCTACATTGTCGTCTGCCCAGTTAGGGCCTAGATCTCCTCTCACCACTTGTGGCCAGATCACACCCTGAGTATTCAGTCTGATATAACCTTGATGATGAAGGCTCAGAGCCGAAGTGCGTACCCTGCGCCAGATACCGATCCAGTTCCTGTGTTCCGCCCAGTAAAGTATGGTCACAAATCCTCTGTCCATACCATTTACTAACAGGTTGAAGAGTCTCGCCTGTAAGAAGCCTCTGGCCTCAGGAGAACCTGTAGTAAAAGGCCACTCCTGCTTTATCGGACCGCTTGCAACAGAAAAGGAGTTTGCCGGGGGAGGGGTGCCGGGAATTTTATAATCATCACCTGAAAACAGGCCTACATTCCCGGTCGCTTTATTGGCCCATATAGTACGTTCTTTGTCTGCCATCCTTCCGTTTGAGCCTGCCACTACGGGACGGGCCTTGATAGCATCCCTCCTGAACGACAGAAGCTCCTGGCCCACTTTAACCAGGCCATCCTCATTTACAACGGCCGATTCAATAATTCCGCTGCAATTAAGATCATAAGCGGTGTCCTGGCGCCAGACTGCAACCTTGGAATATTTCTTCTTTACAGCAAAGAAGCCGTCAGCATTATGTGCGGCTTCCATTTCATCCAGTTCCTTGTTAAATTGATCATAAACTGATCTCAGTGAGGTGAATCCTATCTCTTTTTCCCATTGTTTTCTTTGCTGGGTAGTCATGGAACTAACCGATAACATGGTTTGAAAGAATTCACGATTGTCCTTAAAATGAAGTATGCCATCCTCCACTTTAATAGTGGAGTTGACAGAAGATGGGTTATTGTCCTGGACATCAGCGTCTTTCTTACAGGACACAAGAATACCTGCAAATAAAATGCAGCATGAGGCAATGGTTAATTTGAGTTTCATAGTAATGTGTGTCGAGATTTATGTGAAAAAATAAAGACAATGTTGATATTCTATGAAGAGGGTTTCTTTAGGGCATAGTTCTTTTTCATAATGTGGGTTCTTCATTATCAGGGTTCAATGCTAAGATATTTATTCCGGTAAATGCAGGCAATCCCCTTTTTAAGGGATTTAGCCTTATCAAGAAAATTTGAGAGAATTTTTCCTGTGCGGGGGAGACTATTTCGCTATGGCAGGTTACAATTATGCTACTTTTCTTTGTTGATTAAGTCGTCTGCTGCTGTTGTTTCAGGTCAGGATAACGGGAAACCAGTTCCTCATGCAAAAGGCGCATACCAACTACATATGTAGACACCAGGATCCTTTTACCCTTTCCCTTGTGAGGAATGATATGCAGATAGTTCCAGGCAAACTTGTATCCTTTTATATCTTCCAGCAGGATCTCCCTGTTAACAAGCCTGGATACTTTACGAACACTATGATTATCCCAGAAGATCTTTTCATCCACTTGTAAAATACCGCACACTGAAACGCCAATAACAATAAGTGATACAGGTAAAATAAAAAAGAGGCCTTTTTTGAGAAAAGGATCAACGAATGAGTAGATAAGCAGGCTAACAAATACGCATATCAGGGCGCCGAACATAATGTAAGTGGCATTTCTCCAGCCGCGGGTCAGATAAAAAACGTCTTCCATAGAATGAGCGTAAATATTTACTGTAAATATAATTCTTGCCTGTTAAAATCCAACTTTCCGGTTAAGGTCACTGCTTGTATGATAAATAGTGATAAGAAATGAACAACTACTTGCTTTGCGAGTTTAAGCTATCCAGTAAATGGTGAAGCGAATCCCGCTTTTTATCATACTCCAGCATGTCTTCCTTCATTTTTAGGTTTTCCTGTTCCAGCCTTTGGTTTATCTTGTTAAACTCATTCATAATACTGTCTGATTTATTCCGGGAATCAATAGCATCTTTTCTCTGTTGATTGATATTACATGCAGTAAAGGCAAATAAAAAGATAATAAAAGCCTTGATTATGATATTGGTTTTCATAGGTTTAATATTTTGTTTTAGACTTCTGTTCTAAGAACGGATTTTGACCTGTAATATCTTCTTTTTTCGCCTATATAGAATAATTTCTTTATGTATATTTAATATAAGTTATATATTTGCGCCGCAATAGTGAGAGGAAACCTATAAGTGACCCGCTTTTAAGCCCTTTAATACCTGGATAATTTAAATCAGAAATATCTCAATTACCTATGAAAAAGTTACTGTTCAGTGCTGCAGCACTTGCTGTATTATTTACTGCTTGTAAGGATGACGATACCAACCCTACACCTCAGCCAACTAAATTGTTCCTGAACCTGGTTAGGGGAACTGACAGCATCAGTGCCACCTATAATGCCAGCAACAGGATTGCTAAGTATGCCTTAATTGATAGCCGTGTGGGCGGTCATTCTTATTACAACGAGCCCGTGTATGAAAATAACAGGTTGGTGAAATTAAATTCCAGTGAGGACGGTCCTGACGCGCTCCTTCTGAATCGGAGCTATAACTATAATGCAGCTGGCCGTGTAGAGAAAATTAACTTTCATGGAGACGACGGTAAGGTATATGGCTTCGACAGCCTTGCATATGACAACGCCGGACACCTGGTGGCATTCTATGAAAAGGAAGGCGATTACCACGAAAAGTATGCTTTGGTTTGGGATAGCAAAGGCAATATCATAAAACAGCATGGTATCAGGATCGTAGATGGTGTGGAATCGAAAGATACCGTTACCACAACATATACTTACGATGATAAGGTAAACTATGTTGCAAAGCAACCGGAGATCTATTTAATGGAACCCGGAGGTCCGGCTTTCGGTCTTTCTGCTAACAATATTCTTACAGAGAAGACTGTATGGAATGAAACTAATACAGAGGAGTATACTAATGAGTATACTTATGATGAAGATAACTATCCTGTTACGAAGAAGAGTTCAGGAAAGTACATAAATAACGGTACTGTTAATACGAAAGAAGAAAACACCCAGATCCGTTATTTCAGGAAGTAATAAAGGAAGAAGGTGTCTCAATTACTTTTGAGACGCCTTTTACTTAACAGCTAACTGCAAGGGGCCGCCTGTCATACGGGAAGGACCTTTGTAATATTAATATCTGATCAAAAGATAATTCTGCTTTATTAATAACCATGGGATGCCCTCCATCTTTACTCCATTTGTCCATAAAAAACGCTAATGTCCACACATAGCTTAGTTGAATACACAAAATCAAAATATAATTTCACAAAAATTAAACCCAGGATGAAAGTAATTAAACTGTCCTCTGTACTGTTGATTGCTACGAGCCTCGTATTATTCTTTGGCTGTGGCAAGAATGATGATAATGTTACCCGGCCCTCCGCTGATTCCCTTCCGAAGGATACAACATATCTGTTAACGACGGGTTATTATTGGCTTGAAGACTCGACCGAAGACTACTTCTACCATGACAGTATCTATTATAATGCAAAGAACCAGATAGAAAAAGTGATAGGCTATCCTCCCTCTCCGGACGATACCGTTATATCCTTGTTTTATTACAATGATGATGGCGCAATTGAAAAGCTGATCACCGAAGGGGTAACAAGAGACTATTACTTCAATTATTACTTCCATTATGACGGGAATAAACGGCTTGACCGCATAATCGCAAATGGAAATACGACAGGTGATACCTGCTTCATTACCTATAATGCACAGGGGCATATTACTGATATTACAACAATATCGGAGTCTGCAGGTAGTTGGCGTTCTCACCTCACTTATTTCAGAGGTGATAATAGCAAGATAGATTCTTTCCAGTGCGATTACACTTTTAATCAGGAGCCTGCTTATCTCAGAAGGTTAGGTGTGCGGCTGCAAACAGCGGTGCCGGGCGTTGCCTCACTGGAAAACATTGACAGGTCTTATTTGTTTCTGCTGGCAACAAGGCAAAGTCCTAATTTCTTTCTCGCCGTCAGAGGCAATTTCTGCTTTCAGAAATTCTTAAGCCCGGTTGACTTTAACTTTATGAATGGGTTGAGGAACGACTATTTCCCAAACATGCCGGCAGACTATCAGTACAATGACATGAATCAACCGTTCAGCCACGTGCTGTCTTCATTCCCCGATGGCAGGTTGCATACCTATCAATACAAAGAGTCTGTAGGCGGGGTTTCGTCAGTAAAATCGTCAGTAAGGCTGGAATACATTAAAGAAATAAAATAATACAACCCGAAACATAGAAAGAGCCTGTATTTCTATGTTGAAAAACAAGCCCTGAGAAAAAGAGGATAAAAAAAGATCTATAAGGGCTGGTTCTTAGGAACCGGCCTTTGTTATTCCTATAAAAGCAATCTTCTCTAAGCAGACATTGTCCTGCAAGCTGGCGAAACATTTCTTCTAAAGAAAACATCAAAGCGAATTCGGTTCAGTTGATTGCTGTCCGATTATTTTTTGGCGATGATTTTTCCCCCATTCATGCATAGCTGTGATCACCTCCGAAAGTGTGTTACTGTAGGGGGTAAGTTCATATTCCACCATGATGGGACTGGTTTTCACTACCGTTCGGGTGATCAGGCCATTGAGTTCCATCTCCTTCAATTCCTTCGATAATATCCGGGCCGATATCCCCGCTTCCCTGGTCAGTTCCCGAAACTTCAGTTTACCGCCTCTCAATATGGAGATCAGTACCAGTTTCCATTTGCCACCTACTACGTCCAGCGTGTCCTGAAGGTAGAGTCTGGCCCTTTTGCATTCATCGTCGGTTGTGGGCGTTAAGCAACGATTTTTGTTTGCCATAGTAACCTTTTTGTAACTGGTATCCTTCCTGTAACAGAAGACAAAGATATAGCATCTCTCTTGTAGTTTTGTGGAGCAATAAAAACGGGAAAAGACTCTCAACTTAAAAAAAGATCATGAACTCAATCATCACTGACAATAGCGCAGCTCGCGCTGAACGTTTATTTCGAATGCACCTTGCTATGTTTACCGATCCCGCCATGACCAGGGAAGCCTACGTCGATCTATGGACTGAGGATGCTGTGCACGAGTACCCATATGCACCCGCGCCTTATTCCAAACGGCTGGAAGGACGGGACACTATTACCGAATACATAGCTAATGTGACTAAAAGTGCTACCAACTGGAGTTTTACTAACTTTGTCTTCTCTGCTACATCTGATCCCGATACGGTATTTGTGGAGTTCGAAGGCAGTGCCCTGGTGACTGCTACTGGCAGGAAGTACCAGCAGATTTACGTAGGCCGCATTACCTTGCGGGAAGGTAAAATCACAAATTACCGCGAATTCTGGAATCCAGCTTGGATCATAGATGCCTTTGTCTAGGCTACCTCAGAGTTATCTGAATCCATAATATGGATAAGTCTTTGAATTTCTATCAAGTATATAATCAACAGGTTAGGAGTTTCCAACTATCCCGGCAAATGTAAGAAATGGTATAATTAAGCCAGATAATGCTTAGTTATACCATTTTGGTTTAATAGTGTATATATTAAATATTCATTGAAAGTAAAGATCCTGAAGTGGAACAAGCTATGACGATCTGTGTTCAACAGATCATTAACAACCTATACTCTCCGGATTTTTCCTTTGGTGCACGGTGAAGACAAGGAGGGACCTTACTTTCCGGATGATCAACCGCCAGCTTCCATAGGTTACCAATGCCCAGGCTTATTGGATGTGCATCAGGTTTCGCCTGATAGTGTAGATCAAAGAAATGTTCACTTAAGAATGATTCAAAACCTTCATCTGTTCCATGATATAGTTTTCTGAGCTCAGCACGTATTTCTGGAATAAGTACTTTCTTTTCGCCTTGTGAATTTGGCAATATTTCACTCGGCTCACCATAGTAAGTGCATAAAAAGGTTGCGGTTGGTATAGGAGAGCGGTCTACATGAAAAGAGTAAACATCGGTTGGAAAAAAAGGGTAACTATCATCCCGGTCATAGTACTTGATCACATTTAGGCTTGGCGATGCGCCATGAGCTTTCAATAGCTTCAGGTCATTTAAAAGAATTTCACGGGCAAGTTGCCCTTGTTCGCTCAACTGAAGTTCACGAAGCTCTTCTAGTTCAATGACCGTTATATTTCCACTTAGCGCTACCTTTTTAGTGATCTCAGAAAAATCACCTATAAGTTCACGAGCCCAGCAAATTGCATTAATTTTTCCATTGAATGGCGTAGAAACAAGGTCTTGAAAATTCGTGACACAATGAACTTGATTCTCAGCATGAGATAAATCTGTCATGATAGTTAATATAAATACACAATCATTTGACAACCTAGTATACGAATAACCGCCAGTCAAACCAGCACAAATACCAATTGAAAAACTTTGATGAAGATAACAACAAAAAGTTAACAGATAAGTCTGGAATATTCAATCAACACTAACGACCAGTGGTCTTAAAACTCTGAAGATATTTTTTGGGTTTCCTGCCAATATGTTTTTCAAACACTTTTGTGAAATGACCAAGGTTTTCAAATCCCATTTGATAACCTACTTCAGATACTGACAGATCCTCTTCGCGCAAAAGCCTTGCGGCTTCTTTCATACGTAAATTTTGATGGTAGTCGTAGATACCCATGCCAAAGACCTGCGTACATAAGGCGGTTCCATAGGACGGTTGGACTTCCGCTTATTCGTTTGGGTGTCCACATTATCCTGAAAGATGTTGTGAAACACAATACCGATACCATCAGTTATATCCGATTGACCAGTTACCCGTGTGAAATCATCTGTCACGATGAATGAGCCGAAGTGCATGGCCATATCAGGCAAAAAAGCGAAGCCTTTGAAGAAGATGACCTGGAAATGTTGGTTTAAATAGAGCCATTTCGGAACGTGATTCAAAATTAGTTGCATATTGAAGCCGGGTCAATTGATATTCAAATGCTTTGCATGTATATATTGGTTGAAAAGCGCTGGTCCAACGGTTTAAGTAGTGTGTTTATACCATTTTTGGAAGCATTTTTACATTGCTGATATCGATCCGAAACTGGAAGTTTGTATCAAAGAGTATATACCGCTTTTAATGAGCTATCAAAAATATTTGAAGAAGATTGAAAAGTATGTAGAAGAATATTTCGCAACGCATAATCATTCCAGGTTACTGTATCATAATTTAAAGCATACAGTCTACGTAGTCCGTAGTGTTGAAAAAATAGCCGCCTGCCGTGATTTGTTGGAAGAGGATAACTTTATTCTTCTGGCAGCTGCATGGTTCCATGACCTGGGATACCTTCATGCAAAAAACCAACATGAAACCATCGGTGCCGGTATTGCTCAAATATACCTGGAAGGAGAAGGATTAAGAGAAAATATAGTAAGCAGGATCTGCAGGCTTATTATGATCACCACAAGAACAGAACCGCCGGAAAACGAATTGGAAGAGATCTTGCTGGATGCAGACAGTTTTCATTTGGGCAGGAACTCTTTTTCTGAGAAAACGGAATTGCTGCGCAAAGAAATGTGCCTTATAGGAAATGTATTGATTGAAAAGGCAGACTGGTATAAAGATACCATTCATTTTATGCAATCGCATGAGTTTTATACTGTTTACGGGAAGGTAAATCTTGAAGAGAAGAAGCAAGAGAATATCCTGGAGTTAAAGCTGCTAGCTGGAATTACAGATCCTGTTGAAATAGCGGACATTACCAGGATGTCCATAAAAGACTTAATGCGTACTGATAAAAGTATCGAGACAGCTGTTAAAATAGCTTCGCAGAATAACCAGCGCTTAAGCAGCCTGGCGGATAACAAGGCGCATATCCTGATAACGGTGAATTCCATTATACTGTCAGCCATTATTACGCTGGTGCTCAGAAAGCTTGGCGAAAATCCTTACCTCATTATCCCGACTTTTTTGTTGCTCGCGGTCAGCCTTGTTACCATTGTACTGGCGATTATTACAACCAGGCCTACTGTTAGTAATGGCCGATTCTGTAAAGAAGATGTAACGCAGCAAAAAACGAACCTCCTGTTCTTTGGAAACTATTTTAACATGCAACCTGACGAGTACATCAAAGGAATGTTGACGATGTTTGATGGAAGGAACAATATTTACCGGACCATCATCCTGGATATTTACTATCAGGGAGCTGCAATTGGACGCAAATACCGCTACCTGCGACTGGCCTATAACATTTTTATGTGGGGACTAATAAGTGCGGTGATTGCCTTTCTGTTAGCTGCGCTTGTGCATAATGCTGTTGTGGTATAGGTAAACGGGTTTATACATGGTTTTTAGCGCTTTTGCCATTGTCTTCCCCTTTCAAAAGCAGGAAGTTTGTGCTGTTCTTTTAACAATAAAAAAGCGCTATGTCACAACAAAGCCAATACATTCATTCGGGTGAGATCGTTGAAAAGATCGGGAAGATACTGGGCTATTTTCCAGGCTTCCGTTCATTACATGCGGATGGCAGGTTATATCGCGGTGTATTCAAGGCAAATGAGGCTGCAAAGTTATATACCAGGGCGGTTCATTTGCAGGGTGATGAAATTCCGGTTACGGTGCGGTTTTCCAAAGGAGGTGGTGATCCTTACGCACATTTCAGTTCAACCGTAGGCATGGCTACCCGGTTTTATCTCCCGGACGGCTGTGTAACAAACCTGGTAATGCTTAGTCAGAAGTTATTTATAGCCCGTACGGTAGAACAATTTATGGATCTGCTGGAAGCTGGTTTGCCAAAAGAACCGGGTGGTCCCATTAACAAAGAAGGGTTACAACATTTTTTTGCGGCTAATCCCAATAGTGGTGCAGTGTTTAAAATGCGCGCAGAAAGCCTGGCGCCTGTCAGTTTTGCACATACTGAATTTAACGCGGTCCATGCCTTTTATTTCATCAACGCTGAAAGCAGACCCACCGCCGTTCGCTGTCACTGGAAGCCAGCGCTGGGCATAAAAGGGCAATCGCCTGAGGTCCTTGCAGCACAACCGACAGACATCCTCTATACCGAACTAACAGGGCGGTTGGCAAATGAGCCGGTGCATTTTGACCTGGAACTTGAGCTTGCGCAGGAAGGCGATCCGCTCAATGATGCTACAGTCCTTTGGCCCGAGAACCGGCAGCGGGTTGTGATTGGCCGCCTGACGCTGACAGCGCCTACCACGGAGGAGGAGATAGGTGATAAAGTGATGAACCATGATCCAAGCCTGCTGACAGATGGAATTGAACCGACAGATGATCCAATACTGCAGATCAGGCGGGGTGTTTACGAGGTATCCGCAGCACACCGCTCGGGCGGATGGCGTAAATGTCCCTTCACCGGAAATACATCCGCTTCTTAAGATTTTAAAACCAATGATAATATGGAACCGACAACGATCGTAGAAAATGAATTTACCAAATTCAACCAGCATGTTACTACTCAGCCGGACGGGCCGGGGCTACGCATTGGCAAAAGAGGCGAGCTTACGATGGTAGGCAACTTCACACCTGGCGGCGCTGAGTTATTCAGAAAACGCCTTCCGCAGTTTCAGGCTGAAGCCGGCTATTATGAGGGAAGGGTCGGTAGCATCCAGGATTTCAGGATCATTGTTTTTGACAATGATACACGTTACATCCTGTCGCTTGTTTATGACGGTGATTTTAAGCCATACCTGCAGGATATCGCCACTTACGCTGGTGAATGGCTGGACGGCCTTGCCGATGGTGTGCTGGAAGATTATCCGGGCATACACTCACAGCATTTTGCCAAATGGGTGCTTGACCGGTTTATACAGGCAGATTTCTTTTTTGTTGGAGCGCCAGATTCTTCCGTAAGAGATATACAAAAAATGGAAAAACTTACCCGCGCCTGGAATGATTTACTGGATGCCGCTAACTAACCATTAATGAATATGCAATTAGAACTCCATGATATACAGGGAACTGTTTTAAGGAACCGGCCTATGCCTTACTTCGGGTCTTATGTGCTTTTCAGTATTGAAAATGCTGCCGCGGCAAGAACGTTGATCGAAAGGCTTATTCCGCATGTTACCTCGGCCGCTGATTGGGACTCTCCAAAAGAGAACGCCTGGATTAATATCGTGTTCACTTATGAAGGACTTAGGCGGTTGGGGATACCGGAAGCCTTCCTTGACCAGTTCCCTGTTGAGTTCAAAATGGGTATGGCGGCAAGGAAAAAAATATTGGGTGATATCGGCAGAAGTGATCCGGCATATTGGGATCTGCCGCATGGTAATACAGGATTTCATGTCGGATTACTGGTGATGGCAGGCAGTGAGCAATTAAAAGAGAAGAAGCTTAAGATCGGGCATAATGCCATAGCAGAATTGCCCGGTATCACCCTTATTGCCCGGTTGGATGTTGGGGTACCACCGAACCTGCGGGAACATTTCGGATATGCCGACGGCTTTAGCAGGCCATTTATAGCAGGCCAGGGTGGTGAACCACTGCCAGGACAAGGTGAACCGGCCAAAGCCGGTGAATTTATCCTGGGTTATGAAAACGAATTGGGTAAGATAGCTGCCGGACCCGGTCCGGAGATATTCTGGAAGAACGGCACTTATATATCCATCCGCAAGATCAAACAGGACGTAATGGCTTTCCGGAAATTTCTGACTGAGCAGGCAGGATCCAAAGAAGGGCAGGAACGCGTGGCTGCGAAAATAATGGGCCGCTGGCGCAGCGGATGCCCGCTGGCATTGTCGCCGGACAAAGACGATCCAACACTGGTAGCTGACCCGATGCGAAACAATGCTTTTGCCTATTACCAGGATGACCTTGATGGGAAAATAACCCCTCCCGGATGCCATATCAGGCGGGTTAATCCCCGTGATGGTCTTAAAGATAGCATCGTGGATGCCCGTTTACACAGGCTATTACGCAGGGGGGCTGCTTATGGCCCCATGCTGCCTGAAGATGCAACCGAAGATGACGGTATTGAAAGAGGTATTATTATTTCGTTTATCAACGCAAATCCCGCAAGGCAGTTTGAGTTTGTACAATCGCAATGGGTCAACGATGGTGATTTTATTTCAGAAGGTTCCCGTACCGATCCTATCGTGGGGCGAAGGGATATCAAAGATGACTATGCTTATCCGGATAAGCCGGTGAGGAAAAGAATAAAAGGCCTGCCTGACTTTACTGCAACGCGGGGTGGTGAACATACTTTTCTACCCGGTATCAGCGCACTAAAATGGATGGTGTCACAAGGCTGGAACCCGTGAATGCATCTCTTTTCATTCATAATCAAGGCGTAACAGGATCACCACATTTTACAATTGGGGCGTTGCCTTTTTTACCCGCGACCAGGCATTTAGAATGATTATCCGCCCATCAAAACCGATCAGGAATTATTCATCAATAAATCAGCAATAGCATGAAATCACAGGGTAAGATTATTGTTGTAACAGGAGGAGCCAGCGGCATTGGGCTGGCCATGGCCAAAAGATTTATTGCAGAGGGAGCCACTGTTATCATTTCTGATATCAATGAAAAAGCGCTGATAGAAAAGGCACAGGAAACAGGTGCAACGCCTATTGCCGCCAACGTTTCAAAAGAAGAGGATGTCAGATCCCTTGTTGAAAAGGCGACCGGGCTCTTTGGCCGGATCGACGTATTCGTTTCTAACGCTGGTGTAGCAAGGTTTGGCGATGTGGATGCCAGCGAAGAACAATGGGATTTCTCCTGGCATGTAAATGTAATGTCGCAGGTATATGCGGCCAAATATGTATTACCTCAAATGCTTGAAAGAGGCGAGGGGTACCTCATTAATACAGCATCCGCTGCCGGGCTGCTCGTAGAGTTCCACTCCGTGCTTTACAGTACCACCAAACATGCATCCATCGGGCTTGCAGAGTGGCTGGCTGCTACCTACAGGGACAGGGGCATCAGGGTGAGTGTAGTGTGTCCCGGGCCCGTACGCACACCAATGGCAGCGGGTGTAGCAGCTATGCAGGAAGACGCGCTGGAACCGGAAGAACTGGTAGATATGGTGATAAAAGCAATGGACAAGGAAATATTCATGGTTTCTTCTCACGAAAAGATCTGGAAGTTGTACCAGGTGAAGGGCCAGGACTATGAGAAATATATGAACCTACTGGTGGAGCGGAGGGCTTATAAGCTTGGATTGGATGAAAAACAGCAACCCGCCTGATCATGAGGAAATTTTTCGTCATTTACGGTCTGCTGTTGCTTATGAGATCTCCCTTAAGGGCACAGGATAGTATAATCGTCAAACCTGTGACACTGGCTCAGCTGTTTGAGCTGGTGGAAGCGGGCAGCGAACGGATCATGATCTCAAAAACCAATGTGGCACTGGCGCGGCAAAAAACTGAAATAGCAGGCCTTTACCGCTTGCCACAGCTATCTTCGGATTTCACATATGGCTATATCAGCAATGCGGATATCTGGACACCCTCTTTTTCGGAACACCAGAAAGGGCATATTCCGCATCAGTTTACACAATTCTCCGTACTTGCGGCCCAGCTGATCTTTAAAGGAGGGGAAGTGAATGGAGAGATTGTTAAAGCAGGCCTGGAAGCGCAGGTGGCAGGGCTGGCCCTTGAAAAAAATATGGAAGACATCCGCTTTCTTGCAGCAGGCTATTACCTTGATATGCTCCGCGCCTGTAACCAGCGCAAAGTTTACAAAAATAATATCGGCCTGGCAAAAGCAAGACTTGCCAATATCCTGGTACTGCAAAAACAGGGTATGGTAACTGAAAATGATGTATTGCGTAACCGCCTCATTATCTCAGAACTTGAACTGAACGAGCGAAAAGTGGCCAATAATGTGGTGATCCTGAACAGGCAGCTTGGATTACTGACCGGCATGTCAGATAGCGTGCAGTTTCTGCCCGATTCCAGCGTGCTTGAAAAAAACGCGGAAGACCTGTTGCTTACCAGCTCACTGGAGATAGCGCAGCAGCAAAATCATGAGCTGAAGATAGCAGGGATCGAAAAACAGATCGCGCAGACCAATCTGAAGCTGACCAAAGCAGAAAAATATCCGGAGATCGCGGTCTTCGCCGGCAGTAATTTTCAACGCCCATTCCTGAATACCATTCCCGCTGTTGATATTTTTTATAATGTCTGGCAGGCAGGCGTTAGTGTCAAATACAATATCTCTTCCCTTTACCAGACCCGCAGAAAACTAAAAGCAGGCGATATCGCCCTGCATTTGTCTGAACAAAAGGTAATGCTGGAAAAACAGGAGGTTGAGCTCGGGGTAAAGACAACACATGTCAAATATGACGAGGCCCGGGATGAGCTGGGAACATTTCAACGGGACCTGGTTTCCGCTCAGGAAAATTACCGCATCACAGAGAAAAAATACCTTAACCAACTGGCGTTGCTGACTGACCTGGTGGATGCTTCCAATACCAAGATCGAGGCGGAACTTAGGGTCGTTGGCGCCCGGATCAATGTCGTTTATGCCTACCTGCGTGTTTTGAGGGCAATAGGCACGCTTTGAAAATTCACTAAATATGAACGAGCAAAAACGCGGCAGTAAAAGCCGCAAAATCGTGATGATCACCGTAAACGTTTTATTGGTCATGGGGTTGATCGTAGCTATCATATGGGGTATCAGCACCTACCTGGACCTTGACCGGGATCTGTATACCAATGATGCGCAGGTAGAACAATATATTAATCCCGTAAATGCAAGAATACCCGGGTATCTCAGGGAAGTGCGGTTTGAAGAACACCAAAGGGTGAGGAAAGGCGATACACTGGTAATAATAGAAGATGCTGAGTATAAAATACAGGTAGAGCAGGCCGAAGCGGCCTGGCTGTCTGCGCTGGCAGCTAAAAAAGTAAGCGCTTCCGCTGTAAACACCGTGTCCAGCAATCTTACGGTTTCTGATGCCAATATCAATGCTTCCAGGGCCAGGCTTTGGAACGCATCGCAGAACTTCCGGCGCTATGAAAATCTTCTGAAAGAAGGAGCTGCCACACAGCAGCAGTTCGACCAGGTAAAAACGGAGTTCGAATCGTTGCAGGCGCAAACGGCGGCGCTGGTGGAACAGCGCAGGACCGTAGGCCTTTCTACCAGCGAAACGTCCCGCCGCGTTGAAGTGAATGAAGCGGAGATCAAACGGACACACGCGGCGCTTCAACTGGCGAGGCTCAATCTTTCGTATACCGTTATTACCGCACCATATGATGGGGTAACAGGCAGGCGCAATATACAGGAAGGGCAGCTGGTGCAGCCGGGCCAAAACCTGTTGTCCCTGGTCAGGAATGGTAATAAATGGGTGGTGGCCAATTACCGCGAAACACAGTTAACCGGTTTGCACATCGGACAGCACATGAAGCTCAAAGTAGATGGTTTAGGTGGCAGGGAATTGAATGGACGGATTATCGCCATCTCTGAAGCAACCGGGTCAAAATATTCGGCCGTACCGGTCGATAATTCCACAGGCAACTTTGTTAAAGTCCAGCAGCGTGTACCCGTTAAAATAGAGATCCTGCCGGAACAAAACCGTTTGGAGGTTATAGCAAAACTGCTTGCTGGAATGAACGTTGAAGTAACGGTGGCGGGCAACAAATAAAAACCTGGATTTTATGGAGCTTAAAGATCTGTTTTATAAATGGGTGCCTGTTTATATCAAGCTCCCTGTGCTGTTTATCCTCATTTTTGCCATCCTGGTTTCCAATGGAATTTTTTTAGGTAACAGCAATGAAGCATTCAGCAGCCTGGGTGAGTATAGCGAACCATTTACCGAAGCATATAATGCTATGTATATTGGGATGGGGCTTGGGCTGATGATAGAGATGCGGTTAAAATTGCGCTTTACCAATAAAACATTACTGTTATGGGGGCTTGGCGTAATGTTGTTGATGAACGTGGTGTGCGCCACCACTTCCAATACCACCCTGATGGTAGTTGCCTGTTTTGTGACCGGCATGATCAAAATGTCTGCAATGGTAGAGGTTTACGTGATCTGGATGTTTATCTGGAGCAAAAAAGGAGATACGGCAAGGCTATATCCGTTTATTTATTTTACTGCCCTGGCCGGCCTGTATTTTGTGACCTGGGCAACTACTAAGCTTGCCTATTACTTTAACTGGCGTTATGCTTATCTCATTATATGCTGTCTCCTGTTACTGTGCATCGTGTTAAGTATTGTACTGGTGGAAAACCACCGGTTGAAAAAAACATTGCCACTGTACCGGGTAGACTGGTCAGGGCTGGTATTGCTTGCCACAGCGCTGATGGCATTTAATCATTTTGTAGTATGGGGGAAAGTGGAGGACTGGCTGCACTCAGGCAGGATGAAGCTTACGCTTTGCCTGTCTCTGATAGCCCTGGCGCTTTTCCTGCTGCGGCAGCTGCATACCAGGCGCCCATTGGTAGATCTGCATTTATTCACCAAGAGAAGTTTTCAGGTGGGCCTGTTTTATTTCTTTGTGATGGGCATTTTTTTCCCAGCTACGCTTCAGTCGGCTTTTTCGGTAAGTATATTGCAATACGAAGCCCATACGAATGCAGCGCTGAATCTTTACCTCATACCCGGAGTGCTGGTAGGTGCTGTCTGCTGTTTTGTATGGTATTACCGCGGATATGACCAGCGGGTGCTGATCTTTTTGGGGTTCAGTGGTTTTGTGCTTTATCACGTCATCATGTATAACAGCTTTGGCCTCCGGTTTACCCGGGAAGATTTTGTGGCGCCTTCGCTGATCAAAGGGTTCTCCACTGCACTGATCTATATTGCCGTAGGGCTTTATACCACCAGGGGATTTGACCTTAAAAACGTGATTGTGGCGGCGGGTGTAATGATCCTTGTGCGCTCTTTTCTAAGCAGTGCAGTTTTTACGGCGATCTACAACGATGTTTTGTATAAGCAGCGCATCCGTCATTTCAATTTATTGGCGGCACATTTGGATACCGGTGCCGATATTATCCGTCAGCAGGGCGGCGCAATGAGCGTTTTTGGAGATTTGCAACGCCAGGCGATCCTCGCGGCATCAAAGGAAATAACTGGTCAGATCATAATAGCCGGCATCGTATTTTTAATTGTACTGATAGCTGCCTGTATCTACGAGCAATTAAAGGGGGGGCTCAAAGCGAGATCTTAATCAAACAATTCTTTTGGGATGCCTTAAGTGCCTGCGCAAGTGTTTCCGCAGGCACATTGTTTTTTGAGACAGGTTATATCTGTCAGAGCCTAATCCCTCCCGCCAATGTATCGTATTGAGGTACCCGGGACATATTCGTTACTTCAAAGTCTTTCAAATGTTCAACATTAGGGCCCATTAGATAAAGCCGGTCATAGTGGAAAACTCTCGAAAGGATCCCGGTCGTGTCTGCTGAATTCATAAGTTAAAATTACCATACCACTATTGGGCGATCCATTGCCAAAACCCATATTTATTGGTATATAACCGCTTTGTGAATAAAAGTTAGTCAGTTGTAATTCATGACATGCGGGTGTTGATATCCTGATCAGATACAGGATATGTATATTTTAATGAATGTGATGTATAAATCAATGTTTTTGTCAATCTTTATAGCGCGCTATGCTACAAGTTCAGACCTTTGCATACAGAGCAGATCATCGCATGAAATATCACCATCCAAAGCGCCGGCTAATATTGCTGCTTATGCTGTTTGTGGGAGCTTCTTTAACCGTACCACAAGCTTGCCTGGGCCAGCATATCGATGGAGAGACTATCCCCGAACTATACAGGCAGCTTGCGTCCTGTAAGAAAGACGAGGAACGTCTGACTTTATGGCTTGTATTGGGTAAACGTTACCTGCTTAAAATAGGAACGGTCAGATCGGACATTGACAGTGCAAAATATTATTCGGGTCATTCTAAAGCCATCGCTATGCAATTGGGCCTGGATTCTATTGCGGGCGAAGCAGATATCCTTTTGCTCAAAGCCTACCTGGAGATCAATGACCAAAGATCTGCTGCAGCGTTGCTTCACCACCCGGCAAGATCTGTCACGGACATCCGGGTGCTGCTATTGACCGGTGAAAATTATATGTATCGCCACGGTGTTGGAAAAACCGACTATGACAGTACCCGTTATATGTTTTCAGAAGCGCTGCGGCTTAGCAGGGAATTAAGATCTGTTCGTTGGGAAGCAGAAGCGCTGCGTTTCCAGGCGAAGTACTTTTTTGAATTACGCGATCTGGAAAAAGGACGGCAACTGTTTGAACAGGCAATTGAGCTGATTGCCGGAACAGGCAATAAATACCTCCAGGGGATTTTCTGGATAGATTATGGCTATAACATTCCTGATACTGACAGCACTTTTGATGAGAAGATCCGCTATATCTCTAAATCTGTTGAACTCTTTCATGAAGCCGGCAAGGCTGACCGGGAAATTTGGGCGGTCAGGACCCGTGCTGAGGTTTTTCGCAGGCAGGGCAAGCTGGATACCGCGGCTGCTGAATTGATCCGCGCTGTTGAAATGCAAAAAAGGGCTGGTTATAAGAACTTTCACGAAAGCTACCAGCCGCTTACGGAAATATACATGTTCAAAGGGGATTATGATAACGCGCTGATGTTTGCATTAAGTGCTGTGAAAAGCATGGAACAAACGGGAGATACAAGCTATGCGGCTTATATCTATGAACGCCTGGGAGACATCTACAGTGAAATAGGAGAGCCGTCCCAGAGCGTCAGTTGGTACACACGGGCGTCGGATGCCTTTGAAAGGGCTGCTGATAAGGAACCGGTGATACGTATCAAGTGCCATACCGCAATACAGCTTGTAGTATTACAAAAAGCAGGGGAGGCGCTGGACCTGCTGTTACGCGCAAAGGCAGCCTATCAGCCATTGATACCTGTTCACAGGCAGATATTTGCAAGAGCAATGGGTGAATGTTATGAGGCCCTGGGGCAGTACGAACAGGCTGCCAGGTATTTTCATCAGATGATGGACCTGGAACGCACCGTTCACCTGGGCAATCAGATCTCTGCCGGTGCTTACTACGCTTTCGGGAGATTTAATTTTGAAACGGGCGCTTTGCAAAAAGCCGCAGCTTATTTAGACACGGCACTGCACTTTTCACCCGGACGGGTACCACTTGTTAACCTTAAGGACATTCACCTGATGCTTTTTAAAATAGATTCCCTGGGTGGGGATTTTAATGCCGCAATTAGCCACCTGCAGGCATTTCAGCAGATCAAAGACCGGATATTCAATGAAAAAAAGATCCGCCAGTTCAATGAGCTGATGCTCAGGTATGAAGCGGAGAAAAATAAAAAAGATATTGCTTCCTTACAGAATATTGCCAGCCACCAGCAGCGTGAATTGCGGCAGGCGGGACAGATCAGGCAATTTATTCTTATAACAAGTTTTCTGCTGCTGCTGCTCCTGGTGCTTGCCTATAGCCGTTATAGGAGCAAGCAACGTCACAATTTGGTTTTAAGATCAAAGCAGGCGGAGATCTCGCTCAAAAATCAGTCATTGGAAAAAATGGTCAAAGAAAAGGAGTGGCTGGTCAGGGAGGTCCATCATCGCGTAAAAAACAATCTGCAGATTATTATCAGCCTGCTGGAGACGCAGTACGGCTACCTGGAGCATGAACATGCGATCAGGGCGATCCGTGAAAGCACCGGAAGAATGCAGGCGATTTCACTATTGCACCAGAAATTGTACCAGCCGGGTAATTCGGCAACCATAGACATGGAATTGTATGTGCGCGAGCTGGTCAGCTACCTGCGGGAAAGTTATGCATGTGATACCCTGATACAAGCAGACATCCAGGTATCATCTGTAAGGCTGGATATTAGTCAGGCTGTACCGGTTGGCATGATCATCCATGAAGCGGTTTCCAATGCTATTAAATACGCCCTGCCCGGCAACAGCTGCTGCCGGGTAAAGATTAGTCTGAAAGAACTGCCTGGTGATGTAATGAAACTTGTCATCAGGGATAATGGCCCCGGCTTACCTGAAGGGCTTGATTTTGGCGCTTCATCATCCCTGGGGATCCGGTTGATCAGGACATTTACGGAACAACTTGAAGGCAGTTTTACGGTCACCAATGATCATGGTTTAAAACTCCTGATCCGGTTTCAAAAAACAAGATAGGCGGTTTATGGCCTCAATGCTAAACAATCAGCACTTATGCAGTACAAAATATTAATCGTCGAAGACGAGCTGGTAGTTGCGGGTAATCTGCGTATGACGCTGGAAAAAAATGGCTATTATGTCAGCGGCGTGGCAAGGTCCGTGTTCCAGGCGGAGCAACTGCTGTCTGCAAACAGGCCTGATATGGTGATGATAGATATCTATCTCAAGGGCAACCTGACGGGAATTGACCTGGCCATTACACTAAATGAACAGGGAATACCCTTTGTATATATATCCGCCAATTCAAGCAGGGATATTCTTGAAGCTGCAAAAGCCACTGGCCCTTACGGGTTTATTGTAAAACCTTTCCGCGAGAAAGATGTACTGATAGCCCTTGACATTGCTTTTTACCGGCGTGATGCGAAGCAATACCGGCCCAAGGGGTTTTCAATTTCAGGAACAGGACAAACCTGGGAAGAGGAGAAGAACACCACAATAAAAAGCCCTGCGATGATAAAGGTGATGGAGCTTGTAAATGCGGTATGTAAGAGTGATACATCCGTGCTCCTGCTGGGCGAAAGTGGCACCGGAAAAGAATTTCTCGCTGATTACATTTACAGCAGGTCGGCACGTAAGGATGGCCCCTTTATTAAAGTGAACTGCGGAGCTATACCCGCGCAACTCATAGAGCAGGAACTTTTTGGGAGCGAAAAGGGGGCCTTTACAGACGCATTTGAACGGAAAACAGGAAAGTTTGAACAGGCGCAAGGCGGCACACTTTTCCTGGACGAAGTTGCCGAAATGCCCGTAGATGCCCAGGCAAAGCTGTTAAGGGTCTTACAGGAAAAAGAGCTTTACCGGCTTGGGGGTAAGGATCCCGTGTGCCTGAATGTACGCATAATTGCGGCCACTAACCGCATCCTGGAAGAGGAAATTGCCGAGGGCAGGTTCAGACTGGATCTATATTACCGTTTGCAGGTTTTTCCTGTTACAATCCCCCCTTTGCGCGAACGAAAAGAGGATATACCTGTCCTGGCTGAAGATTTCGTCCGTTATTATGCTGATACAATGGGCAAAAAGGTAAGCTTATCTGAGCATGCGGTTCAATTGCTGACCGGTTACAGCTGGCCTGGTAATATCAGGGAATTGCAGAACATTATTGAAAGGCATGTGGTGCTGGCTGGTGGAGCTTTGATCGATGAGATATTGCTTCCCCGGACTGAACTGGAAATAGCTCCCCTGCCCGTAGCGCAAAAGCCCTGGAAAACACTGGAGGACCTGGAGAAGGATCATATTGTTGAAGTACTTGCATGGTGTAATTACCGTATTTCCGGCCCGGACGGAGCCGCTGCGATCCTTGGTGTCTCACCTGCAGTACTGACCGCAAAAATTAAAAAAATGGGCATTGTCAAACAACATACGGGAACATAAAGCGCTGCACCTGCGTAGCGATAACATTGGGTAATACTACCAAAATCTGTAAATTGGCGCTTATGGCAATAGATGTACATCTTTGGGCCATCAGAAGGCTGATAGCACAAGTGAAAGATCGGCAACACCTGCAGCAAATTCTAGATCTTCATGTTGGTCAGCTTATCCCCTTCGATCAGATGGCTGTTTTTAAATGCTCCCGCGACGGAAAAACGCTCAACTTATATATCAGCAGTCCTCAGCCTGAAAAGGCTGACAGAACTTTTCCGGATTATTCCAATCGGTTCGGGAAAGTCCTCGTATCAGGCCAGCCAGCAGTCGTTGCCGCCAATGCGCTGGAAGCCGGCATAAGGGAAACATGGAATGCTGTTTTTGGCCGGCCGGATCCGGAAGCATATGGTGAATTTATGATCTGCCGGCTGGATATAGAAGAGAAAGAACCTGCCCTGATGTTGTTGTACAACAACAATACGGGCTGTTTTAATACAATAGCGGCCGGTATGCCGGATGAATTAACCTCCCTCATAACGATGGCCATGCTCAATATCAGCACTGCTGAACAAATGCAGGCAAGGGAAAGAGAGAAAGAAATGCTCTTGTCTATCAGCAATGAAATGGCGCTGATCCGTGACAAAGCAGAATTGCTCGCAGTGATCAACACTCAGCTGCGCAAACTGCTCTATTTTACGCATTCGAGTATTTCCGTTATTCATGAAGAGGAAGGAACCTTTTCTGCTTTTCTGCTGGACCCCGCTTCCAGGTCAAGGTCGCACCCCGACTATCAATCAATGATTGCTACAAGGTACCCGGTTAGCGGACCTTTCCAGGAAGTACTTGCGTCTGATGACCCGACGGTCTTTAACCTTGAAAAGCTGGTGCCCGGAGGAAATATGCCCTTTTACATAACCATCCACTATGAAGCTGGCATCAAAGAGCTGGCGGCAATTCCCCTTCACGGAGACAAGGGGATATTTGGCGTGCTCACCTTTCTTTCGGACAGGGCAGGGGCATTTGATGAAAATCATCTGCAGATCATCAAGGCAGTGGCCAGCCAGGTCTCCATTGCCATAGCCAATATTTTTGCGGGAGAGCATCTGCGGCGCAGGGAATACGAAAAAGAAACGCTGCTGGCTGTCAGTTATAAGATGGCAAGGATCAGGGATAAGAACCAGTTATTAACCCTGATCAATTCCGAATTAAAAAAGCTGTTTTATTTTACCCACAGCAGTATCTCTGCCATTGATGAAAACGGTGAAACTTTTACGGTGTACCTGACGGATCCGGAGTCAAAATCAAAAACACACGTCGCCTACCAGGAGCTGGTAAACACGGTTTACCCGGTCAGGGACGGCGTTTTTGAAAAATTTATTGAGCGGGAAACCCCTACCGTTTCAGATTATGAGGAAGTCATGAAAATGACATCAGTACCCCAATATGCACGTATTCATTACGAGGCAGGTTTGAAAGAAGCGGTTTCCACACCCTTGTTGAGCGAGAAAGGCGTTTGGGGTGTGCTGCATTTTTATTCAGACAGAAAACATATGTTTACGCAGGATGATATTTCCATTATTAACGGGATTGCCTATCAGGTGTCTATTGCAGTATCGAATATTCTGGCGCTGGAAGGGCTCCGGAAACGCGAAAAGGAAAAGTCCCTGCTGTTGTCCTTCAGCCATGATATCGCTGCTGTGAAAGACAAGGATACCCTGGCGGCTGCTATTAAACGCTATCTTAAAGAATTGTTCCTGATCAAGGAGTATATTATTTCTGTGAGAAATGAAGATGAGCTGACCCATAGCTATTTCCTGTATGATCTTGCTTCCAATTACGTAACCGATCCCGGATTTGAGCGGATCAGGAATAACAGGTGGCCCATTAAAGGCGGCCTGGCAGAAGCCGTTTTTGAGGCGGACAGCCCCGTTGTATTTGTTATAAACAAGGTATTGGCAGAGGGGCGTATTTCTTTTCCGGGAGCAGCCTTCTGGAAATCAATTGGTGTGGAAGAAATTTTGGGAGTGCCACTGAAAGTAGGCGCAAATAAAATTGGTATTCTGTGGACGCATCCCGACCAGGTCAATGACGAGCTGATACTGGGGATCTCTTCCCAGATCGCTATTGCGATTGCCAATATTATGGGCAACGAAAAAATAGCGTCCCAGTTTAATGAGATCAATAGCTATAAGCAACAGCTTGAACAGGAAAATAGGTACCTACAAGAGGAGATCGTTACCGCATATAACTATTCGGAGCTGGTGGGCCAATGCCAGAGTATGCAGCGTGTTTACCAGTTAATTTCCCAGGTTGCTGCGCAAAATACCAGCGTACTTATTTTGGGAGAGACGGGAACGGGTAAGGAGCTGGTGGCCCGCGCCATCCATAACCATTCCCCAAGAAAGGATAAACTCATGGTAAAGGTCAATTGTGCTGCCTTGCCGGCAAACCTTGTGGAAAGTGAACTTTTTGGACATGAGCGGGGCAGTTTTACAGGAGCCTTTGAAAGACGCATCGGGAAATTTGAGCTGGCAAATAACAGCACCCTTTTTTTAGATGAAATTGGTGAACTTTCCCTGGAGCTGCAGGCAAAACTGCTGCGTGCGATCCAGGAAAAAGAGATTGAAAGAGTTGGTGGACGTTCCGTGATCAAGGTTAATGTGCGCATTATTTCAGCCACGAACAGAAACCTGGAAAACGAAGTTAGGATGGGCAGGTTTAGAAGCGATCTGTATTACCGGTTAAATGTTTTCCCGGTGGAACTGCCGGCTTTAAGAGATCGTAAAGAGGATATTCCGGCACTTGTTGCTCACTTTATCAGCCGCTATGCAAAGTCAACGGGTAAAACTGTGACAGGAGTTACCGCAGGTGCGATGAAACAAATGACCAATTATGACTGGCCGGGAAATGTCCGGGAATTAGAGCACTTGCTGGAGCGTAGTATATTGCTAAGTAAAGAAACCACCATACGGCATATAGATCTTCCGTCGCGGGAACGCCGTACAGCGGAAAGATCAGATGAGATCAGGTCACTGGAAGCAATGGAAAAAGATATCATATTGCGGGCATTAAAGCAATGTAATGGCAAGGTGCAGGGGCCTGGCAGTGCTGCAGAATTGCTTAGCCTGCCGGCAACCACCCTGCACTCAAAAATGAAAAAGCTGGGTATCAAACGAAAGCTTTTAAACTTTTAGAAAGATCAGCATCTTTATCAGTTGAACATGGCCATTGACGATTCCTGAAATCAGTAAAATTCATGCCGGTAATATTTTTAAAGAACTTGCTGAAATGGGAAAGATCTTCAAAGCCTAATGTATAGGCTACCTCTTTCAGGGTCTTGGTGCCTTTCTCGGCATGTTGTTTTGCTTCGTGCACAATGCGCTGCTGGATATGGTGCCTGGCGGAATGGCCGGTCACTATACGTACTTTGGTGCTAAGGTAATTGGGGCTGATGCATAACTTATTGGCATAATCACTTACCTTCTTCATGGTAACAAAATTGGAGTGGATCATGCCTAAGAACCGGGTGACCAGATCCACATCGGCCGAAGAGCCGCTTGCTTCAGTGATTAATTGAATTTTTTTGGTCAGATTAGCAAGGAATACTTTCAGCAAGGCTTCAAGCACTTCACGCCGGAAAGTTGAAATACCCAGACATTCCACCTGCATAAGCATCAACAAGTGTTCTATTTCCTGGTACGAGTCATCGGTAATGGTTAACTGGTTAATGGCCATAGGGCTGAACATTCCAGGTGTCATCAGAATATATAATTCTGCATTTAAACGGTTGAAAATGCCGGAGGAAAATTCGATGGCCGTTCCCCTGGCGCATAGGTCGTTAAGATATGTGATCTGACCAGGATATAAAAAATAAACAGTTCGTGCTTTAATCTCTACCCCTCCGTTACTGTGCTCAATTTTTCCATGCCCTTCATGTAAATAAACAATGAAAAAATGGTTAGATCTCCCATCTGAAAGTGACACAGGCATATCGCCCGGATTTTTCATCAACTGGTGGACATCTAAAAACAAAGTGTTCATTGTATCGTTTACAGGTAGCATATAATTGGTATTTATGTCCTGTACTTAGCAATAGCTCTGCCATTATTAATAAATTGATAACCAGTAAATTGAAGTTTTTTTTCTTTTCTTATTGCAACGATATAAAGTTGTTTTTATTCAGTTCAACGATATATAGAGGATGGCGGCTTAGACTCGTGTTGCGTTGATGACGGTTATTAGTGTTGCCTCAATGCTTGCACTTAAATCGAACCAATTGGCGTTGATTATCAGTAAGCTGGTTTAAACAATAGGTTTTAAACGCAATTTTTAAACTCACACAGTTCTTTAAATAGTGCTAATGATATAAATAAAAGCGCCGGAGAGAGAGTAATCTCCGGCGTTTGTTATTAGATGTCCGCTGGCGGATTTATTATTCTATTCGCTATTATGATGTCATTACATCGACTACTATTTTTTCGTCGCAGACCAGACTTATTACCTCATTTAGCTTGAAGAAATTACTTTCGTCCGGATGTACCTTCAGTTTGTAATTTTCGCTGGAAAAAAATGTATTGAAATCTTCCATTGAAGAGAAATAGATATCTGTGATAGCATCGTATTGAGGCGCCGGAAAACCGTCTATTTCGGTCGGGTGGGAGACTACATATTTTTTAACGTACTTTTGAGATTCAGGAATGGACATAAATAATGGCGCATGATGTTGGCGATGATAGTGAACGAATTCTTCTCTACTCATCTCATTAGTCCGGTGAATTAGAAATGTGAATTTCAGCATGTTTTTTTATTTTAAATGCAAAGCTATTTTTAAGCTGACCAACAGTCAACACCGGACAATTTTATGCGGGTATTTTTACTAACACCTCTTTCACCTAATTTTATAACCTCATGTATAAGAAGAAAACACCCATTCAAATAAATTGCGGTCTACATTTCTTTAAAGAATTATTGAATGGAAAATGGAAGTTGATGCTTATTTATTATGTTTCCCAGGGATTTCACCGGCCCAGTGAATTACAACAAAAGATACAAAATGGTGATCGCAGGGTACTTGATAAGCAGTTAGGGGAACTGGTGAATCATGGTTTTATGGAAAAACAGGTATACAATACAAAGGTGCCTAAGGTTGAATATAACTTGACTCAATTAGGTAATGACTTAGTTCCGCTTATTATAGATATGGAAAAATGGGGAGAGGAGCACAGAGAGGATCTTGAAAAAGGATTGAAGAACGATCCTAAGTTCATGAATGTTTTATAAAAGATGCTTGGCGTATTGTTATGGATCGAACCAGTATGTAATTAATAATAAAAAACAGTGTTGTCCGACTAAACTAAAAGAGTAGCGCACAAAAAAGGGGGCAAAGCCCCCAATAGTTTATAAGTTTGGGTTACCACACTCAAAACTATAAACTTGGATAAAGATAGAAAATTTACCGGACAGCCGGTATTATCTCAAATATTATCGGTGATACCAGCGAAGCTGATACGGGACGCAGCTCAAAAGCATCATAGCAATCGTTACTATAAAAAGCTCCCTCTTCGCGTACACCTGGTAAGTTTGTTGTATGGCGTATTCAGCTACTGTAATGGCTTGCGGGAGCTGTGTGAAGGGCTGCTGGCCTGTGAAGGGAAGCTGTCACATCTGGGATTCGACAAGGCTCCAGCCAGAAGTACCCTTTCGGATGCAAACAGTAGTAGAAGCTATTGGGTATTTGCAACAATTTATCAGCAGTTACTAGAGAAGTACCATGGATTTATCTCGGACAGCCGGTTAAAGGGATTAAGCATAAGTAATCTCAAGATCATTGACAGCAGTACCATAAGCTTATTCGGAGATATTCTGCGTGGAGTAGGTCGTCCCAGATTGGACGGAGCAAGGCGTAAAGGTGGAATCAAAGTACATGCTATGATGGATGCTTTTAGTGGAGTTACCAAGTTTGTGCGTATGACACCAGCCAAAGTACATGACCGGCAGTTCCTACTAAGGCTGAAGTTACCCAAGGAAAGCTTTATCATATTTGATAAGGCCTACAATGATTATCGGCAGTTCCATTCATGGAGTAATCAGCAAGTTTGGTTTGTATCCAGGATGAAAGAAAACGCGGTGTTTCATGTTTGTAAGGTATTGTCGGACAAAACAAAGAAGAAGAAAAGTAAAGGAGTACTTAAAGATCAGCTCATAACGGTCGGTTACAAGCAGGAAAAGGAAGAGATAAGGCTGCGTATGCGCAGAATTTCTTACAAAGCAGACGATGGACGAATATATGTGTTTATAACAAACAATCTCAAGATCAGTGCCAGTGAGGTTGCCCGCATTTATAAATACAGATGGATGATAGAACTGTTATTTAAACAGATAAAGCAAAACTTCCCATTGAGATATTTTTGGGGAGATAGCCAAAATGCTATTAAAGTCCAGATCTATTGTGTTTTAATAGCTCAGCTACTGATGGTGGTTTTGAGAAAGAAATCTGAAACGAAAAAGTCGTTTGCTAATATGATAACGGTAATCCGGTTACATTTAATGAGCTATGTAGAGTTGTTAAGTTTTCTAAAAGATACTTATCTGGCATGGCGAAAAGTAAACAATCCGGTGTTGAGTTCCGCTTAGAGGAGGAGCTATATACTGTATTTATTGACTAAAAATCGGATGTAATCCCGTACCGGTATGGACTACATCCGAATAAGTGCGTTTTTTACCGGACAACAATGTTTATAATCATTTTACAGTATTATGTGATTAAAATAATCGTTTTACATCAATTTTTGCTTTTAATAATCGTTTTACAGTGTTAATTATTAACTTTACTGTAAACTTTGACTATATGAATTTAAACCCAGTAGGGAGTCGATGGCTGAAAGAAAAGTTTAATATATCTGAATTTGTATTGACTCATTGTTCTTACATTGGAAGTAATGATTCTATAGAAGTGACTAACAAGGGCAATATTGAGCAGGTATATAGCCGAAAATATGCACCTCATGAAGATTCTCCAATGTCTCATCTTGAATTTTCATTAAAGTATGATGATTTGAGTCTTCCTTTTTTGAGGAGGGTGTTTGGAAATATTGCAATTGAAGATGTTGAAAGATTTATTGAGCTATCGCCTTCAGGCAAATATTCCAGAAGAATAGGTTTTTTATTTGAGTTTTTGACTGGGAAGCAGTTGTCGATAAGGAAGCCCATAAGCGGGAATTACGTAGACCTACTGGACGATGATAAGTATGTTACTGGAAATATAGTAAAGAATACGCGATGGCGTATTAATGATAATCTTTTAGGTACTGTTTCATATTGCCCTATAATAAGGAAAACCAATAGGCTCAAAGAACTATTAAAACAGGATATAACAGCAAAGCTGGAACAATTAAAAACTGACTTTTCGCCAGCAGTATTTCAAAGGGCTATTAATTATTTATATAATAAAGAGACCAGATCTTCCTATGAAATAGAAAAAGAGCAACCAACACCAGATAGGATGGAAAAGTTTGTGGCATTACTAACGCAGGCTGGAGTTGAGGAAACAAGTACAATACTTGATGAGCAGCGATTGACACAATTACAAAATGCTATTGTCGATAGTCGGTTCGCAGCTAAAGGATTTAGAGATTTTCAGAATTATATTGGACAATCCCTGCCAGGATACCTCGATCTGATTCATTATATATGTCCGCCACCTGTTTTTGTTAAGTCGATGATGGATGGACTTGCAGCCGTTGCAAATAAAACAATTGGTGTGTCGTCTGAAATAAGAGCAGCAGTTATTTCCTTTGGTTTTGTTTTTATTCACCCTTTTGAAGATGGAAATGGCAGGATACATCGATTTTTGATCCATGATGTATTGGTGCATGATGGGTCTGTACCTAAAGGTCTGATTATACCAGTATCAGCCCATATGGTAAATAATATTCGGGATTATGATACTATACTCGAACGTTATTCCAAACCTTTGATGCAATTCATTAAATACACTAAAAACAATGAAGGAGGAATTGAAGTACTAAATCCGGAAGAAGTGGAAAGCTATTATCGATTCCCTGATTTGACTGAGCAAAGTATTTATCTTGCAGAAACTATTCACGCTACGTTAAAAGAGGATATGCCTGAAGAATTACTTTTCATACAACGGTATGATGAGGTAAAGCGTGCACTTCAGTATATTGTAGATATGCCTGACCGGAATATAAATTTGATGATTTTATTCTTGCATCAGAATAAGGGGATATTTCCCAAACGGCGAAGGGAACAGTTTTCAAAATTAACAGATAAGGAGGTTGAAGAAATGGAAATTGTGTATCGTAAGATATTTGAGATAGCATAATAAAATAATCAGAATGGCCATTATTATTCATGCAGTGCAAAAATTGTTGAACACTTCAAGGCTGAAAGCTGGACAATATATTTCAGCTGGTGATGAGGGGCAGCTATTACATAGCTGGTATGCGAAATTGATAAGTACTGGTTTTACCGGGAAGTCCTTGGTTATGTATGTTCATGAGCCTTCATTATTAAGTGTTGTTTGCCGGGGGAAGACTATAGGAGGAACCTGGGATGAATTTAATAAGCGATTACCTGCCGTGTTATCAAAAGTAGGATTTAATGAGGACCTAATCCAGTTTGAAGTAAGTCATGCGATAAACTATATTGTAGCAAAAACAAGTAGTAGGTCAATGATTTCCTATATGAATCAAATGACACTAGTATTAGAATGGCATGATTACCCTTCTTTTGAGGCTATTTCATTGGACGAAATGGAAGATCAGTTAATAGATTATTTGTATAGCACGAAGAATAAAAAGGATGGTTACACCAAACCGGGAGAATATTGGCGTGAATTTTTTGATGGGAGGCAGGGGTAGTGAAAAGCTAATGATAATATGCAAGAAATTGAAAAATTAGTTATTGTTTGCTTACGGAGATATCTTTAAACATAAAAATCCAAACATATAGCCTCCTTCATGCGTAAAAATCTGCCACATGTAATAAAATGAGAAAGCCTTACAAATCAATGACTTGTAAGACGTTAGTGCCCAAAACTGGATTCGAACCAGCACACCCTTACAAGCGCTGCGACCTGAACACAGTGCGTCTACCAATTTCGCCATCTGGGCCTCCAAGGCTGCAAACCTTCACATCTTTTCACTCCCCCCCAAAAAACAACCCCACCGGAAACTTCCCAAAACCAATCTGACTGACCTCTTCCCCTGTAAAAACATTCTTCCACTCTACGGGCGCATCTAACGGCAATGACACTGTGAAGGCGGTGTCGCGGAACCCTGGCAGGGGGACTACGACGACTACCCACAAGTGCCTATGTACCCTGGCATATGCTATGACGTCGGGGGTACTGACCTGCAAGGGAAGGTAGTCTCCTTGTAAGAAGATTTGGGGGTGGGTGCGTCGGAAAGTTAGCGCCTTCCAGGTGACGAACAACTTCTCCATGCCTAATGATCTGTTTTCGGTGATATAGGCCAGGACTGTACCCTGTTTCTCCTGCTGGATGAGTGAGGAGAGGTACTGTTTCCGGAGAGTATAGTTTACTGGTCGGCGGTTATCGGGGTCTACGTAGCTGTAATCCCATAGTTCACATCCCTGGTAGATGTCGGGAATGCCCGGTGCTGTGATTTTGATGAGCGCCTGTGCGAGGGAGGCAATGAAGGCGTGCTGATTAAGCTGACCTATAAAAGGCAGCATTTCTTCAAAAGGCGCCTGCTGTATAAAGTTGGTACAAGCCTCTTCATACTCTGTATCCGGTGCTGACCAGGAGGAATTGACCTTACCCTCCCGCAGGGCTTTCACCATATATTGCTGCAGCCGTTCTACGAATTCAGGCGTAACGACGCCATCTGCAGGAAAACCGGCGATGATGGAAAGATAGATGAAGTACTCGTCATTCGGATCGATGTTCGGCTCTCTCCGCTGGGACACGAGCTCTTTCCACTGATCAGGAAACAACGAAAGCATATTCAGCCGCAACCGTCCATCTTCCCCTCGCTTGGTATCATGCGTCGATGTGGTATTCAGCGATTCCGGCGTATACTGCTGACGGGCGGCAAGCCGCTGATGAAAATTAACTGTAGAAACAGGGCTATCACCCACTTCATTATGGGATAATAAGGCATTATAAACATAAAAAGTAGTGTCCTCCACGCCCTTCGCTGTCAGCGGACCAGTAAACTGCATCAGCCGACGAAGGAAAAGCTGTCGGTCTTCTTCCCAGAAAGACTCCAGCAGCATGATCTCTTCCTCCGCTTCCCGGTTCATGGAACGCATACGGGCAAAGGTGGTACGCAGTATCTCATCTGAAGAAGGGTAGAGGCGGTACACAGGCAGGCATATCATAAAGAGCGCCAATGCTTCTTTCAGCAACTCCCGGTTGATACGGGCGTCTGCCAGCTTAAGCGTATAGATGTAGCGCACCAGGTTGTCCAGCTCGCCGGACATATAACGCTCCAGTATATACCGTTTCTTCTCATATACAATATCCTGGTAACTTCCCGATGAAGGCAACATGGAATGGTAGAACTTCACCAGCTGCTCTTCGCCCTTTTTACTCGTCAGCAGGTGATTGGTAAAAGAAAGGAACTCATATCCGCTGGACCCCTGTATCGCCCAGCTGGAAGGAAGCGACTCCTGGTTCTCAAGTATCTTTTCAGCAATGATATAACAGTTGCTGCCAAAAAGCCTGCGCAGCTGATCTATATATCCCTCCGGATCATACAGCCCGTCAATATGATCTATCCGCAACCCCTGTATCAGCTCTTCCCGGTACAGGCTATGCACCAGCTTATGATACTCCTCAAATACCGCCGGTAGCTCCATCCGCACGGCTATCAGCTCATTAACAGTAAAGAACCGGCGGTAGTTGATCTTATGATCTGCCGTCCGCCAGCTGCATAGATGATAATACTGCTGCTGCAGGATGTTGGAAAGCAGCTGCTTATCACTGTTAACCTTCTCAATAAATCCCGGCAATAACGGATGCTGTGCAATCAGCCTTTGTTTAACACGGTCCCATACTTTCAGGGGAATGCCTGTCATGGCCTGCTGATAAAGCTCATCCAGCAACCGTTGTATAGGCAGCGCGTCGCTGGAAGTAATGGCGCTCTGCAATACATCATAAGCTGAGATAGACAACGGAAAGGAGGTGTCAAAATACTGAACTGCCAACCCCTGATCAGTAACCGCCAGCCTGATCTCCCCAACTTCTATACAGGCCTCGGCAGATTGTCCCAGGAAGGGTGTCATCAGCTTGCCCGCCAGCTCAGAATCCGGATGCTGCCAGTCTATATCAAAGTACTCATAATACGGAGAGAGTGGTCCCCGTTCCATCACATCATACAGCCTGGCATTAGACGGATGAAATGCCATATGATTAGGAACAATATCCTGCAGCCAGGTCATATTATGCTCCTGTAACCAGCTACGGATAGCCCGCAACTCTTCTATACTGCCAATAGCAGGATTAATGCTATGCGGATCAGTTACATCATACCCGTGCATACTGCCGGGAGCAGATTTGAAGATAGGCGACGCATATATAGTAGATATACCCAGGGTATGAAGATATTCAAGAATATCCTGCAGATCGGCAAAAGTAAAGCCTGCATGTAACTGCAAGCGGTAAGTCGCAATAGGTGTATCAAGCGGTTTCATAAACAATAGCTGAAAGTGGTTGTAATGATATACTGCTGCCGGCAGTAACTTCAGAGAGTGCCGTTTCACCAGGGCCATTCCAGGAAACAGAAGCAGAATCAAATTTTTTAAGGAGTGTGGTATGATCTGTATGCTGATATATAACCGGTTTATCGCTGAAGTTAAATAGGAGCAATACCGTACCCCCACGTTGTACTATCAGCAACTCTTCAACAGTGCTCACCTGCACACTTTCCCTGGCAGTATTTTTCATAGCTGCCCGTGTACGGCGAAAATCGATCAGAAACCGGTAAAGCTCCATGATCACAACAGAAATATCCCAGCTCAGCACAGAATTATTGAACGTACTCTCTGCCTGCGGCTCCGGCACTTCTCCTTCCCATGCAAAAGAGGCAAATTCTGCCTTACGTCCCTTACTTACGGCTTCTATCAGCATCGGGTCACTATGGTCTGTAAAGTATTGGAACGGATTCTTCTCTCCATATTCCTCTCCCATAAATAAAAGCGGCACATGGGGCGATAACAATATCACTGCCGCAGCCAGCTTCTGCGCCTCAAACGTTATCAGGGTAGAAAGCCGCTCACCCAGCATCCTGTTACCTACCTGGTCATGATTCTGCGCAAAAACAACGAACTGGTGATAGTCGTGCTGACGCGGAGATATACCGAAATACCTTTTACGGGATGAAGAATACTGCCCCGTAAACACATATGAATCCCGGAACGACTTCGCCAGCGGCTCCAGTCCCCCAAAGTCTGCATAATACCCGTTCCTTTCTCCTGTCAAAAGACTATGCAACGCATGATGAAACTCATCTATCCACTGCGCATGCAGGCCATAACCATTTTTCTCACGTGTAGTGATGTACCGCGGACTATTATAATCCACCTCACCAATAAGTATTTTCTGTTTCGGAAGATGGTCCACTGCTGCTGAAAGCTCCTCAAGGAAATGCCGGGCCCCGCAATCCCAGATAGCATGAACAGCGTCAAGCCTTAATCCATCTATATGAAACTCCTCCAGCCACATAAGGGCATTCTGAATAAAATATGCTCTCACACCATCACACCACGCATCATCAAAATTGATGGCAGTCCCCCACGGAGTTCGGAACTTATCAGTAAACCACGGGCCATATTGTGAAAAGTAATTGCCCTCCGGCCCCAGGTGATTATACACAACGTCCAGTATCACAGCAATACCATGCTGATGCGCAGCATCCACAAGATCTTTCAGCCCTTCCACACCACCATAGGAATACTGCACCGCAAAAGGATACACTCCATCATAGCCCCAGTTACGTGTACCGGGAAACTGTGCCACGGGTAAAAGCTCAATAGCATTAATACCTATTGAACGCAGATGCCCCAGCCGGGATATCATTCCCTTGAAATTACCCTGTTGAGTGAATGTCCCGGTATGCAACTCATAGATCACCATCTCCGCCAGCGGGATCCCCTTCCAGTTTTTATCATTCCATTTATAACGGGTATCAACCACAACCGACGGACCATGCACCCCCTCCGGCTGATACCGCGATGCCGGGTCCGGCAGCAGAAAATCATCATCCAGCAGATATTTATATTGTAAGCCGGGAAGAACATCAGGTACACTGACATGCCAGTAGCCCAGCTCATCCTTTATCATGGGATACTCTTTTTGCCACGGTTTAATAACAGATAATTTAACATCTTCACGGAAAGGCGCCCATACACTGAATTTACAGGAACCATTATCCTGTAAAGCGGCCCCTGCAAAAGGATAATTGTTCATATCCGGAAAAACAGAAAATAATATGCCAGCATCCTCCCTTATTATAATGTGGATAATGTGCGTCGTTATTTCTACAGAATGAGCGTGAAATGATATACCTCGCTTAGTAAATCAGACTGTGCAGGATTTTTGTTATGAGAAAAGGCATTAACCCGAAAGAGCTCTTATTATGCCGCAGAAAAATATTTGGTGGAAAGAAGGGATTATTTACCAGATCTATCCCCGTAGCTTCAAAGATAGCAATGGCGATGGGATCGGCGATCTGAAAGGTATCATCTCAAAGCTGGATTACCTGGCACAACTGGGAATCGACATCGTATGGCTGAATCCCGTTTACGGATCACCCAACGACGATAACGGTTATGACATCAGCGACTATTACTCCATTATGAAAGAGTTTGGTTCCATGGAAGACTTTGACGAGTTGCTGAAAGGACTACATGACCGTAACATCCGCCTGCTGATGGACCTCGTGGTAAATCATACCAGCGATGAACATTACTGGTTCAGGGAAGCACGCACATCCCGCAACAACCCGTATTATAACTACTATCACTGGTGGCCTGCAGAAAAAGGAAAACCTCCTTTCAGGCACAGCCACTTTGATATAAGCGGCAACGCATGGACATACAACAAAGCCACAGACTCATACTACCTGCACTACTTTTCCGAAAAGATGCCCGACCTCAACTGGGAAAACGAAAAGACCCGCCAGGAGATCTATGAAATGATGCGCTTCTGGTTCAAAAAAGGCATAGACGGCTTCCGGCTGGACGCCATCTGCTACATCTCTAAAGACACCACCTGGCCTGACGTCCGGGAAGAAATAAAAGTAAAGTATGACAATGACTGGGCTAATTACTACGCCCATGGCCCGCACCTGCACGATTACCTGCGGGAAATGCACGAACAGACCCTCGACGGCTTCGATGTAACCACACTGGGAGAAGCCTCCGGCATAGATATAAACGAGGCATTACTGTTTGTAAAAGAAGACCGCAAACAGCTGCACATGTTATATCACTTTGAAGGAATGATGCTCGGGTATGAGAAAAGTGGTTATAAACGCCCTGACCCCAGGGGCATCAACCTTGTTAAACTGAAAAAGGTATACACAGCGTGGGACCAGGTATTTGAACAGGATGGATGGGGAACCATCTACCTGGGTAATCACGATCAGCCAAGAATGGTCAGCCGCTGGGGAAATGACACAGAACAGTTCAGAGATACTTCTGCAAAAATGCTCATCACCTTCCTGCTTACCATGAGAGCTACACCCATTTTCTTCCAGGGCGATGAGATCGGTATGACCAACATCCGCTTTAAGAAAATAGAAGACTACCGGGATATCGAGACCATCAACATGTACAAATACCTGCAAAGCCAGAACGAAGACCTGGAGCGTTTCCTCAAAGATCAGCAGATAAGTGCAAGAGACAACGGCAGAACACCTTTACAATGGAATGCCACACCTAATGCAGGTTTTACAGAAGGAAAGCCCTGGCTGAAAATAAATGATGATCACACTTACCTCAATGTTGAAGCCCAGGAAAAGGACGACCGCTCCGTTCTCCAGTTCTTCCGGCAACTGGTATTGCTGCGCAAACATAAGCCCTTGCTGGTATATGGTAGATATGAGCTCTTTGATGCCTATCATCCACAGGTTTATTGTTATACCCGTTCACTGGAAAATGAGAAACTGTTGATAGTCCTCAACTTTTTTGCGAAAGAAGTAGCGTATCAACTGCCCTATGAAGTAGATACGGAACCTCTGGTCAACAATCTTCTCACCTTTCAGATGGATGGTAGTATAGTGACACTGGCGCCTTATCAGGCGCTGATCTTTGGCCCGCTGCCTGCTGATGTTGCCCCGCTGAGGGAACAGGAAACAATTTTCTATAAACAATACACTGACACAAAAGAAAAAGAATCAGGTGAACCAATTCTTTAATTATTAACTCAACATACTCCTGCTTTTCCCTGCCTGTGCCCCGCATGGGCGGGAAGAGCGGAGGCCAATCCGTAAATTATGCAGCCACATTCTATAGTATATCCAGGAAGCCCTTACCCTCTGGGAGCCACATGGGACGGCAAAGGAGTGAATTTTGCCCTGTATGCAGACAATGCCACCGGCGTAGAGCTATGTCTCTTCAACACCGTAAAGGACGAAGTAGAAGTAAGCAGGATAAAGATCACTGAACGCTCTCACCAGGTATGGCATTGCTATATCCCTGGTCTGAAGCCTGGACAGCTATACGGCTACCGCGTACATGGGCCGTATGAACCGGAGAACGGACATCGCTTCAACGCAAAGAAACTGCTGATAGACCCCTATGCCAAAGCCATTGCTGGCACTATCAGCTGGAGCGATGTCTTGTTTGGTTACGAACTGGGCCATGCAGATGAAGACCTTAGCTTCAGCGATGTAGACAGCGCTGCTTTTATCCCCAAATGTGTTGTCATTGACCAGCACTTTGATTGGGAAGGGGACAAGGCGCCGAAGATACCATACAACGAATCCATCATTTACGAAACACATGTAAAAGGATTCACCATGCTGCACCCTGAAATTCCGGAAGAGATCAGGGGGACCTACGCCGGAATGGCACATCCCGTTGTCATCAGTTACTTAAAAGAATTAGGCATCACGGCTGTTGAACTGATGCCCGTACATCACTTCGTGGCCGACAGGCACCTGGTAGATAAAGGCCTCACAAACTACTGGGGCTATAACACCATCGGCTTCTTTGCACCTGATGCCCGCTATTCTTCCGGTGGTGTGCTCGGAGAACAGGTGACGGAATTCAAACAACTGGTAAAAACATTGCACAGCGCCGGAATAGAGGTCATCCTCGACGTAGTATACAACCACACAGGTGAAGGCAATCACCTGGGGCCCACCTTGTCCTTCAAAGGAATTGACAACGCTTCCTACTACCGGCTCACGGAAGACAAGCGTTATTACATGGATTATACAGGCACCGGCAACACCCTGAACGCCAACCTGCCCAACGTACTCAGGCTCATGATGGACAGCCTCCGCTACTGGGTGGAAGAAATGCATGTTGATGGTTTCCGCTTTGACCTTGCCGCCACACTGGCAAGAGAGCTGCATGAAGTGAACCGCCTCAGCGCCTTCTTCGATATCATCCACCAGGACCCCGTCATCTCACAGGTAAAGCTCATAGCCGAACCCTGGGATATCGGGGAAGGTGGCTACCAGGTAGGCAAATTCCCCCCGGGATGGGCAGAATGGAACGGGAAATACAGAGACTGCATCCGCGACTACTGGCGGGGGGCAGACAGCATGCTGGGCGAGTTCGCCGAAAGATTCACCGGCAGCTCAGACCTCTATAAGAACGACTATCGCAGCCCCACAGCAAGCATCAACTTCGTCACCGCACACGACGGATTTACCCTGTATGACCTCGTGTCGTATAACGACAAACACAACGAGGCCAACCAGGACAATAACGAAGACGGCGACGAAAATAACCGCTCCTGGAACTGTGGCGCAGAAGGCACCACCACAGACCAGGCAGTACTGGCCCTGCGTAAAAAACAACAACGGAATTTCTTTACCACATTGTTATTATCACAGGGAGTACCCATGATACTGGCGGGCGACGAAGCCGGACGCACCCAGCAAGGCAACAACAACTGCTACTGCCAGGATAACGAACTTTCATGGACAGACTGGAAAAACACAGATAAAGACCTGCTGGAATTCACCCGCCGGCTCATACAGTTACGGAAGGAGCATCCCGCATTCTGCCGCCGCCGCTGGTTCCAGGGACAACCCATCAAAGGCACCGGAACAGAAGATATTGCCTGGTTCCTGCCCGATGGTTCTGAAATGAACGATGAACACTGGAGCCATGACTTCGCAAAATCCATGGCCATTTTCCTCAACGGAAAAGGATTACATGCCAGCGGACCTAAAGGAGAACTGATAGTGGACGATAATTTCTATGTCATTTTTAACGCACATTTCGAACCGCTTGACTTTAAACTGCCACCGGAAAAATACAGCACAGACTGGGTAAAGATCCTGGATACAGCGCATGAACAGCCCACAGACAGGAAAGAGACTTATCAGAACGGTCAGCAGATAAAAGTAGACGCACGCTCAGTAGTACTGCTACAACACAAACTGCTGCATTAACTGAAATACATATATTCACGTTCATTGCCAGGCAACAATATCATCTTTTCATGATGTAACCCTATTTTCTGCAACAGGGCAATAGAATGCTTATTCTCTTCTGTAGTAATAGCCACAATACGCGGCAGCTGTAAAGTATGGCGCCCATAGTCCATAACAGCTGCCGTAGCTTCATAGGCATAACCCTGCCCCTCATAATCAGGATGAAGCGCAAACCCCACATCCACATCATCCAGACCATCCCTTTTAATAAGCCCTGACATGCCGATAGATTTATTCCCCTCTTTCAGCGCAACAAGATATAACCCAAAGCCATACCTGTCATAACTGGCAATAGGGCCATTTACCAGGTAATTACGGGCATCATCCAGTGAGCGCACTTTCCTGTCGCCTATAAAAGTAAGCCAGGTGGGAGAGTTTAAGAGTTGCAATATGAACGGGGCATCGTCCAGGGTAAAGTATCGTACATACAGGCGGGCCGTTTCAGCAATAAGCATACTTTAAATTTATGTGTATTAAATTTAGCGAAAAAAAGATGGTGAAATATACCACGTCCATACTGAAATTTGACCATCAGCAGGGAGAAAAGTCAGGATGGACGTACATTGTGGTGCCTGAAGATGTGGCCCGGGAGCTGAAGCCGGGCAACAGGCAGGTCTTCCGCGTAAAAGGAAAGCTGGATAAATATGCTGTCTCCGCTGTGGCATTACTGCCTATGGGCGATGGTTCCTTTATCCTGCCATTGAACGCAGACATCCGCAAAGGGATAGCCAAAAGAGTAGGAGCCATGCTGGATGTACAGCTGGCGGTGGATAACAATCCCAACCCGGTCACCTCCCCTGAATTTATGGAATGCCTGCAGGACGATCCGGAGGCCCTGGCCTTCTTCAACAGCCTCACCAAAGGGCATCAGAACTACTTCCTGAAATGGATAGAAAGCGCTAAGACAGAACCAACCAAAGCAAAACGTATAGCCCAGTCCATAACAGGCCTCGCCCGTAAGATGGATTATGGAGCCATGATCAGATCGAACAAGGGAAAGTAATTGTACCTTCGCAGTTATCAAAACAGAAAGAGCACATGTATAAAGTAGGTGAATACAACCTTTTGCGGGTAAAGAAAGAGAGTGATTTCGGATTGTTCCTCGACGGGGGCGATCAGGAAATACTGATGCCCAAACGGTTCGTACCGGCAGGCGCCAAAAAAGGGGATGAACTGAGAGTATTCATCTACCATGATTCCGAGAACAGGCTCACAGCCACCAACCAGGAACCATACGGCATAGTAGGAGATATCGTGAACCTGAAAGCCACAGGCGCTACCGAACAGGGAGCATTTCTTGACTGGGGACTGATGAAAGATCTCTTCGTACCAGCCTCCAAACAGCTCACCCGCATGCACCCCGGCCAGGATTACCTCGTAAAGATCTACCTGGATGAGCTCACCGGCAGGGTAGCAGCCACAGAAAAAATAGACCAGTACCTGAGCAACGAAGACCTGACAGTCAAAGAACTGGACGTGGTAGACCTTATCATATACCGCAGAACAGAAATAGGATTTGTAGTGATCATCAACCAGAAACATACCGGCGTACTCCACTACAGCGAAGTATTCGGCACACTGGACATAGGAGATAAGCTCAAAGGCTTTATCAAATCCATCAAAGGAGATAAAATTGACGTGGTAGCAGGAGCGCCCGGATATAACCGCGTTGAGAATGAAGCCGAAAAGATCCTGCGCCTCCTCAAAGAAAACAATGGATACCTGCCCTATCATGATAAATCAGATCCTGAAGAGATCTATTCTTTCTTCAGCATGAGCAAGAAGACATTTAAAATGACCACAGGCAGCCTTTATAAACAACGTAAGATCATATTCACACAAACCGGTATTAAACTGGTGGATGAAGAATAACTGGCTCCACAGGAATGCAGGATAGTCTACAAAATGAAAAAGAACTCTGGCGCCGCACAGCGGCAGGTGATGAAATGGCCTTTACCCGGCTGTTTTATCACTATAACCGTGTGATCTACCCCTTTGTCCTGAAAAAGGTAAGGTCAGAAAGCATCGCCGAAGAGATCATCCAGGATACTTTCATGCGGCTCTGGGCCGGCAGGGAAACCATCGCCGGTATGGAATCGCCGGATGGATACCTCTACCGCATTGCCGCCAACAGGACCCTGGATTACCTGCGGAAACTGTCCCGGGAACAACATTTCCTCGACCGCTACACAGGGCCGGCAGAAAGCCCTGAAAACCTGGAAGACAATATTTATTACAATGAAACGCGTAAGGCGCTGGCAGAAGCAGTAGAACAGCTGCCTGCCCAGCGCCGTACCATTTACCTCCTCAGACAGGAAGGGCTTAGTTACCTCGAAATAGCCGAAAAATTACAGCTATCCCCCAATACCGTGCGCAACCAACTGGTCAGCGCTATGCAATCCATCCGTACATTTATTCAAGAAAAAGGCATTTCCATTCTGGTTTTATTCAGCCTTTGGAGAAATTTTTGAATTTTTTTTAGTTTCCGATAGTCCATTTCTCTTTTTGGGTCGTTTATATAGCAAAATACCCACCCACCATGAGTATTGAGAGGATCAGACAGCTATTTGAGAAATATGACACCGACAGCAGCTCCCCGGCTGAGGAGAAGGAATTGTTTACACTACTGGACAACTACCGGGAAGACGAAGTGCTGGACCTCCTCGTGGAAGAGATCCGCCGTACCAGGGCGGAAGCAGTGGAAGGAGAACGCTGGGAACAGGTATTACAACAGGTACTGGCCGGTAACCGGCAGGAACGCAGGCCGGTCATAAATATAAAACGCTGGCTGGCAGCAGCAGCAGTGATAGCACTACTGGGCGGAGGCGCCTTTTACCTGCTGCAAAGGAATGATAGACCAGGACCGGCAGTGGCCATAACAGGAAATGGAGACATTGCCCCCGGTACCAATAAAGCAGTGCTCACCCTGGCAGACGGAAGCACCATAACGCTGGACAGTACAAACCGTGTCCTGCCCCAGCAGGGAAACGCCAGCATCGCCAGCAGTGGTAATGGCCAACTAGCCTACACAGCCCAGGGCAACCCGGCACAGACCGTCTACAACACATTGGCCACCCCCCGGGGCGGTCAATACCAGCTCACCCTGGCAGACGGCAGCCGGGTATGGTTGAATGCCGCATCCTCCATCCGCTTCCCGGCCAGTTTTACCGGCAACATCAGGGAGGTGGAGATGACCGGAGAAGTATATTTTGAAATAAAACAACTGGCAGACATGCCCTTCAGGGTCGCCATCCCCGGAGGCGTTAAACTGGACGTACTGGGCACAGATTTTAATATCAACGCCTACCATGACGAAGCAGGTATGAAAGCTACCCTGCTCAGCGGCGCCGTAAAAGTGACGCACAACGAGGCTACCATAACATTGAAACCCGGACAGCAGGCCCTGCTAAACAAAGCACAGACGCTAAAGGTTATCAATGGAGTGGATACAGACGCAATAACAGCCTGGAAGAACGGGTTATTTAACTTTCCCAATGCCTCCCTCCAGGAAGTAATGCGTCAGCTGGAACGTTGGTATGACATTACAATAGTATATGAAGGAACTGTCCCCAACAGACAGTTTAACGGCGAAATAGAAAGAAACCTGCAATTATCACAGGTATTGAACATATTGAGAAAGTCTGACGTGAACTTTAGAGTAGAAGGAAAAACATTGATCGTAACACCATAATAGTGCACCAGTTTAAATTCTTAACCGGCCGCAGGCCAGAAAAAGGGGACAAACATTATTAAACGTTAAAAAAGTGTATTGCCAACATGTAGAAACCAACCAGAATCAGGCCCGGAAATAAGCCGGTAATGCTGCGAACATTACCGGCTATGAAAGGGCAATCTTGTAATCAGTAGCTTATTTCTTAATCGCCCAAACCAAAATTATGATTTTAACTGCGTTGTGCCAAAGCAGTATTGGCACTCTATTATCCCTGTTGAACGGGTTATGCAAGGAGGGGAGCATAACTGAAAAAGGGAATCGTATTGTTTCAGGTAAAGTGTGGAAAGTAATGAGATTGTCTGTTATTTTAATTATTGTGGGTGTACTACAGCTCAGTGCAAAGAGCTACTCCCAGACAGTGACAATGACAGGGAAAGACCTTTCTCTGAAAGAGGTCTTCACTGCCATTAAAAAACAAACCGGCTATGTATTCTTCTATGATGCCAATTTGCTCAAAGAAACACGCCCGGTTACCATCAATGTAAAAAGCGCTTCAGTAGAAGAAGTGCTGAACATCAGCATGCAGCATCAGCCGCTCAGCTACACTATCGAGAACAGGACCATCGTGATCAGCCGTAAAAAACTACCTGTCAATACACAGGTAGAAGCAGCGCCGGATCCTGTCCTCATCAACGGTAAAGTACTGGACGATAAAGGAACACCATTACCAGGTGTGTCCGTGCGCATCAAAGGCACCAATAAAGGAACATCTACCAACTCAAAAGGAGAATTCAGCATCAGCGTTCCCGATAAAAACGCCGTACTGCAATTCACCTATGTCGGCTTCCAGACAGTAGAATCCGTTGTTGGCAAGATCCCCGACAATCCTACCCTGGTTATGCAGCAGGCAAGCGGCAGGCTGGATGAAACAGTGGTAATAGGATATGGTACCACCAGCAAACGCTTCAGCACAGGCGCTGTCAGCAAAGTAGGAGCAGAGGTGTTTGACGAACAGCCGGTATCCAGCCCCCTGTTGGCATTACAGGGCCGCGTAGCCGGTTTGCAGATCAACTCTACCAGCGGCAGACCTGGCGCCAACATCAACGTCACCATCCGCGGCCGTAACTCCATCGGCGCCGGTACAGACCCTCTCTATATCGTAGACGGAGTACCATTCCTGTCTACTCCATTAAACCAGTTTGAAGCCATCGGTAACCCTCCCGTAGGTAACCAAAGCCCGCTGAACAGCATCAACCCTGACGATATCGAAAGCATCTCCGTATTGAAAGATGCCGATGCAAGCGCCATCTACGGTTCAAGAGGCGCTAACGGCGTGATCCTGATCACTACCAAAAAAGGAAAGAACGCAGACGGTAAGGTAAGACTGAATGCCAACGTCTACAGCGGTATAGGAAAAGTAGCTAAAAAGCTGGACCTGATGAACACTTCAGAATACCTGGCTATACGCAAAGAAGCATTCGCTAACGACGGATTAACTCCCACCAGCAGCAACGCGCCTGACCTGACCCTGTGGAGCCAGACACAGCAAACCGACTGGCAGAAACTGCTCATCGGTAATACCGCAAAATTCACCAACGCCGAAATAGGCCTGAGCGGCGGCAATGCACAGAACAGGTTCTCACTCAGCAGCAGCTACCGTAAAGAAACAACAGTGTATATAGGAGACGCAAATGATGTAAGAATATCCCTGCATACAGGATATGACTACACATCCTCCAACAATAAATTCAGCATTTCACTCACCAACGATTTCACTAATGATGTGAACAAAACCTATAGTGGCGATTTTACTACTGCTATCTTCTCTGCACCTAACCTGGCGCCTTACGATTCTCTGGGTAAACTGAACTGGCAGGGACTCAATAATAGTAATCCCAATCCTTTATATCAGCTGTACAAACCGTACACTACAAAATCTGATAACCTGATCAGCAACGGCGTATTACGTTATACCGTCATCCCTAACCTGAACATAAAGGTGAACCTGGGATATAACCAGAATACGATGGACCAGTTGGCGCAAACTTACAGAGGGGCCTATGCACCTAATTCTACTTCTCTGCCCAATGCTTCTTTCGGCGCTACCAAAAGAAAGAGCTACATCGTAGAACCGCAGGCAGATTACTCAATTAAGCTGGGCGATGGTCAACTACAGGCCCTGGCAGGCGCCACCTATCAGAAACGTCTTACCACATCCAGCTATATCTACGCCTACAACTACGCCACAGAAGCGCTCCTCGGATCGCTCAGGGGCGCCGGGGCATACAGCGTTTATACTGACGGAACAGTCGATTATCGCTACGTATCCCTGTTCGGCAGGTTGAATTATAACTATAAAGGCAAATACGTGCTGAATGCAAGTATGCGCCGCGACGGCTCCTCCCGCTTCGGCCCTGGCAAACGCTATGGTAACTTCGGCGCTGTAGGCGCCAGCTGGCTCATAAGCCAGGAAGGCTTCATGCAGGACGTTCACTTTGTAAGCTTCGCAAAACTGAGAGGTAGCTACGGTGTCGTAGGTAACGACCAGATCAGCGACTACGCCTACTACGAAAAATGGTCTGCCACAGCTTATTCCTACCAGGGAGTTACATCCCTCTTCCCTTCCAACGTTGGTAACCCCGACTACGGATGGGAACGCGTAAACAAACTGGACCTGGCACTGGAACTGGGCCTGCTGAAAGACAGGATCTTCTTCAACGTTGACTATTACAGGAACAGAACAGGCAACCAGCTGGTAGGATACCCCCTGCCCGCCATGACAGGCTTCACATTTGTTCAGCGCAACCTGCCTGCCGTAGTAGAAAATAAAGGCTGGGAATTTGAACTGAATACCGTAAACATAAGAAGCAAAAAAGTAAAATGGAGCACCTCATTTAACCTGACAGTTCCAAAGAACAGGCTGGTGAAATACCCGGGCCTGGCCGCTTCAGGATATTCCACTACTTACGCAATAGGACAACCACTCTCTGTTGTCAAAGCATACCAGTTCACCGGTGTAGATGCAACAACAGGAGCGCCTGTATTTAAAGACCAGGATGGTAACGGCACGGTGGATTATGTTAACGACAGGGTAGTAGCCGGCAATACCGATCCTAAGTTCTACGGCGGTTTCGGTAACACCGTAAACTACGGTAACTGGCAGCTCACAGTATTCCTGCAGTTCGCTAAACAGGAAGGTTATAACTATGTGAATAACATGTATACTCCTATCGGTGGCAGGATCAACTTTGACAGGGAAGTGCTGGACCGCTGGAAAGCACAGGGCGATGTGAAAAGTGTACCTAAAGCAACAACATTATCAGGCAGCTGGTTTAACTACATAGCCAGCACAGCTAACTGGGATGACGCATCTTACATGCGCCTGAAGAATGTATACCTGTCCTACCATCTTCCTGCCAAACTGTTATCCAGGCTGAAGCTGCAACAATTACAGGTATACCTGCAGGGACAGAACCTGCTCACCGTTACCAGCTACAAAGGGCTTGACCCGGAAACACGCGGCGTCTTCCTGCCCCCTTTAAGAATGTACACAGCAGGTATCCAACTGTCACTTTAAAACGAAGCCACAATGAGTAAAACATATCACAATATAAAAGGATGGTTACTGTCCTCTCTCATACTGACAACTGTAACACTTGTAAACAGCGGATGTGACAAGCTGCTGGATGCAGCGCCACCCAACGATGCCATTCCGGTAAGCGAGATCTTCACAAACGATAACACCGCATTATCTGCCGTATCAGGTATCTATGCAAATATGATCCTGGGCGCCGATCCATTCTATCTCACCAACGGAGGTATCACAGTAACAGGTGGATTATGCTCCGACGAATTTTATGATTTCAGCCAGACATTTAATGACTATGCCATCAACCAGATTGCATACAGCAACTACGGTCCCGTATACTATCACTGGGCTAATACCTATTCCTCCATCTATGCCATCAACTCTGCTATCATCGGCCTGGAAGGTTCCTCACTGGTATCTGCAGCGCTGAAACAGCAACTGCTGGGGGAAGCTTACTTCCTCCGTGCATACTGCTACTTCTACCTGACCAACATCTACGGTAAAGTACCATTGATACTTAACAATGACTACGCAGCCAACGCTGAGAAAGGCCGTGACTCAGTATCCGCTGTATACAGCCAGGTCATATCCGACCTGCAGAAGGCAGAATCCCTGCTTACAGCAACCTATCCAAGCGCAGAACAGGTACGTGCCAACAAATACGTTGCCTCCGCACTCCTGGCCAGGGTATACCTGTACAATAAACAATGGGCGCTTGCAGAAACAAAAGCATCAGAAGTATTACAGGGACCTTACACATTGGTGCCGGACGTTACCAAAGTATTCCTGAAAGCCAATACAGAAGCCATCTGGCAGCTGAAGTCCGTTGCTACCTCGTTCCTCAACGCCTGGGATGCCCGCTGGTTCATACCCGGTTCAACACCTGCATATGTCATCAACAGCGGACTGCTCAACGCCTTCGAAACGAACGACAAAAGAAAGACTGCCTGGATCGGCAACATTACTTACCAGGGACAGGTATATTCTTATCCCTACAAGTATAAGATCAACACCAACGGTGGTACTGCCGCAGAATACAACACCGTATTACGTCTTTCCGAACAATACCTCATCCGCGCTGAAGCAAGGGCTCAGCAGAATGAGCTGAACGGAGCCATCCAGGATGTAGACAGCATCCGCAACAGGGCTGGCCTGGAACTCATTGCCAACACCAACGCAGGCATAACACAAAATGCACTGCTGGATGCCATTGCACATGAAAGAAGGGTAGAACTGTTTGCAGAATACGGTCACCGCTGGTTTGACCTGATCCGCACAGGCAAGGCAGACGAAGTACTGGGTGCACTGAAACCCACCTGGAAACCAACAGCTAAATTATGGCCGGTTCCGCAAAGAGAAAGAGCGGTAAATACCAACCTGTCACAGAACGATGGTTACGAATAAACCTCATAAATAAGATCGTTAAACAGAACACCATGAAGTTATTACCCATTCTATTTTTATTACCCACTGTATGCACTGCATTTGATGGCCCCGGTAAAGGATATACCATCAAAGGCAACATCGCCGGCATGCAGTCAGGTACAGCCTACCTGAGCCACACATGGAAGGAAAAGGAGATCACCGATTCCGTAGCTGTAGTGAACGGCGCCTTTACCTTTAAAGGAGTAACGCCTGAACCGCTCATCTACACATTAAAGCTCTCCGGCAATAAACAGGCTGCCAGCTTTTTTGTGGAAAACCTGCCAATGACGGTAACGGCCGATAAAGATTCTTTGTTCAAAGCAAAAGTGACCGGCTCCAGGGAACAGGATATCTTCAAAGAATTTTACAACGTAAGATGGAAGATAGTTACCGAAACAGCCGGTGGCATCTACCGCAGGATAGACTCTGTCACTGAAAAAGGAAAAGTGAAGATGGACGAGCCGACAAGGAAAGCATTCGACAAAGAATGGGCCTTCGTCGAAAAACTAAATGACAGCGTAATTACTGAATATGTAAAAACTTATCCTGATGCCATTGCATCTGCCGTAGTGGTGCATGACAGGTATATTGCCTACCCTTATCCTGACAGGGCAGAAGCATTATGGCCTGTTTTCACTAAAAAGGTACAGCAATCCTTTTATGGTAAACAAATAAAGGCAGCAGTGGAGCTGGCGGCTAAAACCGCTATCGGCAAAACGGCCCCTGAATTTGCCATGGCAGATAGTACCGGTAAAATGATAAAACTCTCCAATTTCCGTGGCAAATATGTGCTGGTAGACTTCTGGGCCAGCTGGTGCGGCCCCTGCCGTAAAGAGAACCCCAACGTGGTAAAAGCCTACCAGGCTTATCACGACAAAGGATTCGAGATCATTGGCGTATCGCTTGACAGTAAAAAAGAAGCATGGCTGAAAGCTATCGCTGCGGATGGGCTCACCTGGACACATGTATCCGACCTCAAAGGCTGGCAGAACACCGCCGCTGCTGCCTACGGAGTGAAAAGCGTACCGGCCAGCTTCCTGCTGGATAAAGACGGGAAGATTGTCGGGAAAGGATTGAGAGGAGAGGAGCTACATAAGAAACTGGAGTCGTTATTAAATTAAAATGGAAGGGGGCGCTAAGCCCCCTTTTTTATTCCCTCAGCTCAAAAAAAATATTTTTCCCTCACCCAACCCTTTTCCCCCCTCTGAGGGTATTACCATTGATAGTGTCTCATAATTAACTAATATTGACGAATGAGAAATATATTTTTAGCTGTATTACTCACATTTACAGTTTCCTGTAGCACCAGCCGCCTGGCCGTACCCGACCAGTTCAGCAGCCAGGCTACCTTTTACCCGGTTAAAGGAGCAAAGGTCTGGAGCATCAACCAGCACCTCCGCTTCGGAAACTATACCACCTCCCGCATAAAAAGAGGCTGGAACCTCAGCTCCAGCATCCGCTATAATAATCTCTGGACTTCTCCGCAGGAGGTGTTATTGAATATATTCGATATAGAAACGACGAAAGAACGGAATAACGAAAAAGGACGGTTCAGGTACACGCTCAAAAATGAGCATGCCAGCGCTGAAATATTTGGTACTGAAGTGCTTAATAGCCGGAACATGGTGTTTAACAGCAGCGGCCTCTGGAAGTGGATGGGAGAAACCTCCCTGCTCACTGACTATAAATACGCTTTCACCGCCGCTATTATCCCCGCAGATACCGGCAAAATGGGATTATGGTCTCTGTTGATGATCAACAAATATGATATCACTAAAGATACCGCACGCCGCTTTTTCGACAAGCCTTATGTAGAGGAAGAGGGCTACGCCACCAACGGGAAAGACACTATCAGGATAAGACCATTGAACCTCAGTACAGTGGTCAACAGGAACGGGAAGGTATCCAATACACTATTTAAAACAAAGATACTGTCCGGCTATGAGCTCAGCACTGCTGACGGCGTGATAGGGATCATTGATACGATGGATAAGTCCCTCTGGATCTACAACCACCAGGAAGAACACATGAAATTCATCATTTCAGCCATGGGAACGGCAATCCTGTTAAAACAGATCGAAGAACCTGAAGCCAGGACCACTATTTAATAACACTTGCAAAGCCAGGAGCAGGACATATCATTACTGATTGAAGGTTGCCTTGCCAATAACCGTAAGGCCCAGGAACAGCTGTACCGGCAGTTCTACGGCTTTGCCATGTCCATTGCTTTGCGTTACGCCCGGAATGAAGCAGATGCGGCAGATATTATGAGCCTTGCATTTGTAAAGGCCTTTAAAAGCCTCCATACTTACGATCCGCAGAAAGGCTCATTTTACGCCTGGCTCAAACGCATTGTTGCCAACGAAGGCATAGATCATATTAAAAGCCTGGGTAAATTTAATCCCATCGAAATAGAAGAAGTAGCCGATCCGCATATTGACAACAATGCTATCGACAGGCTGCAGGCAGAAGATATCATGACCATCATCAAAAAATTACCTCCCGCCACTCACGCGGTTTTCATACTATATGTCATGGAGGGGCATACACACAAAGAAATAGCAGTAAAACTAAACATCAGCGAAGGTACAAGTAAATGGCACCTGAGCGAAGCAAGAAAGATCCTTAAACAAACATTACAGTTACACACTGGATGAATAAAAGAGAAACATATGAAATCATTATCGCCCGCAAGCTGGAACAGCTATCTGTGCCCGCTATGGAAGATGCTATCTGGAACCGGATAAGCACACAGCTGGACATTGAAATGCCCGAAAACCCACAACCTGAAGATCCACAACCCGAGCCTCCGCAAACTAAGCCTCCACGCCCTGAAGATCTGTTCAGACTTAACAACACAATACTGAAGATTGCTTCACTCTCTATCTCTGCCATAGCAGTTATCGCAATCATTATTTATCTTTCCCTGAAATACAACACCAGCACACCACAGCCGGCTGTTCCACCTGTTAAGGTCCCGGCTCCTGTCATCCAGCCTGTACAACCCCCGCTGCCTGCCGATTCTCCTTTGGCTCCCCCCAGGATAACGCCTGAACACCGTGAGCCCGTTATCACAAAACCGGATACAATATCTGTTCAGAAGCCGGTTTTACTCCCCCCTGTAGCGCCAGACAGTATAGCGGCCGACTCGCCTTTTATCATATATACGCCACCCGTAAAGATTTTAAAACCAGATACTGTCCCCGGCCGGAAAAAGCCTGCAGGGGTAAAAGGAATAAATGATGATGATTACAGGATTGCACCCAGGAAGCATTAATAGTGTATCAGCTTAAATTAGTAGTCATCCTCACTCAGAACTTTTTATCAACATTTCATGCTATAAGGTACAGGTTGTCATACGCTATAGATACTCCCACTTTCAGGTATGTTTCAGGCATGTTTCAAGCATGTCTTAAGCATGTTTAGTGTATGTATTGCGGTATCACTTTAGCACCACGTACTAAATATTTACCCGGGTGTATAGCCCTGGAACAGGTTTACACTTCTGTTAGATAACCCTGTATGAAGTTTACAATCTAACTTTCGGGTCCCGTAACAGGTTTACAATATTGATCAGCTATATAACCGGTTTTAACGCTATCAGCTGCATTTCTCTTTCCTTTCCCCTCAGCTTTATAGCGCCCAGCGTCTGCTTCACAAAATTCCCCGGCAAATGCAGCTCTTCTACCAGGTCTGCAGATGCAATGATCTCTTCATTGAATTGTTTACACATACCCTGTATCCTGGACGTAGTGTTCAGCACATCGCCGGAATAGGTAATATCCCTTTTAATGATCCCTATTTCCCCCGCCACTACTTTCCCGCAATGGATCCCGGCTTTGAAAGAAGGTACAATACCATAACGCTGCCGGTATTTCTCCTCCAGTGTTTGCAGGTGGTATTTGATATCAAAGAAACATTGTATACACTTGCTGTTCTGGATACCATCTTCATATTTCCAGGCCACTATCACCTCATCCCCCGCATATTGATATATCTCCCCCTTATTATCCAGTATAGGATTGGTCATATCACTGAAATAGTCTTTGAGAAAAGCATGATATTGCTTATCTCCCAGCTGTTCCGCAATAGTAGTGGAGGCATTCAGGTCAAGGAACATGAAGATCCTGCGTTCCTCTTTGGGCGTATTATATTTTCCGCGGATAATGTCCCAGAATATTCCATACCCGAACTTACTGTTAACCTGCAGGGCCATTTGCGTAACTGCCACAACAATAGCCCATACAAGACTGTTCTTGCACATCCTGTTATAATCAGGTTTAGCTACAGCTATTACCTTCAGAATGATGTTGACAAGTATAATGATAACAGAAAAAGCCACGATTACGGTCACAATGGTATAACCATACGACTTGTCCCGGAATTTCACATTCACAAAGAAAACAAGAAGACTGCCTCCCAGTATAGCGCCTATTAACGCCGCACACATGTTAACAACAATAGCTCTGGGAAGTGAATAGTCTGCTGCCGGCCCGGCAGAAATATGAGTGTGAAGCGTAAAGTGGTCGTACAGGGCAATGAGTACTCCTATCATCAGCCATACCGCTGTTAATAGGCCCAGCTGCCTGAATTTGAAGGCGGTTCTCCGGTTCATGCAATGGATTTATGTCCGAAAGTATTCTTTTTTCTCAGTTCGGCCCGCAAGACCAGGCTTTCTCTCACAAAAAATAAAACCGATACATTACTATTTGCTAAAACCTTTTTGCAGAAATGAAATTCTTCGTATATTTAAATAATCATAATATACCATAACCTGTCAACATCTATAAAGACAGGGGCCGGACCGGTAATAAAATCTTCCACGTATAACCGCCCGCGCTTTCTCAGGTCTGTTTGCTGCTTTTGAATGGAAGGCCAATGGCTTTTAAAAAGTATTTATCCGGTAGTATCTACCGGCGGATAAAACACGTCCGTCAACTTTTCCCTTAATTTAAATCCATTCATCATGAAAAGACAATTACTTTCAGTGCTGCTGGCACTCTTCCTTCTCCCTCTTCTCCCTGCAAAAGCCCAAACTCCGCCGGAAACATGGCAGGAACACTGGTTTGAACATAACCAGCTGGTCAGTCGTGTATTCTACGACAACGACCTGGCGCTTTACTTTGACAACGACGTAAGCCGCTCAGTAACCTGGCCCAACCAGTATCTCAGCGATGTATGGCGTTACACCAAAAGGACCTATGGCTCCTTTGGCGCCGACCCACGCCTGTTTGCCATCTTCCACACAGGCAAATACAGCGGCGGTCACCCCTCCACTTATTTCGACGCCAGCCATGACAACCGCAACCTGATCGATGTAGGTGCAGGTCCTTTCACCAGCGCCACCCAGGGAGACTATAACCTGGTTACACACGAAGTTGCACATATCGTGGAACTGGGCGGTAAGAACCTGCACGGCTCACCAGCCTTCGGCATCTGGGGAGACAGCAAATGGGCTGAGATCTTCATTTATGATGTGTACAATGCCCTGGGACTAACATCACGGGCCACCACAGCATATAATGACTTTACCGCCTCCAGGGACGCCTTCCCACGGGCCAACACCGCCTGGTTCAGGGACTGGTTCTATCCCATTTACAACCAGTACGGCGGCGCACAGGTGCTCAACCGCTATTTTGTACAACTGGCACTCTATTTCAAAAGAACAGGTACCGAATATGGCAGCATGAACATGGGCGAGTTCGTTCATTTCTGGAGCGGCGCTGCAGGCACAAACCTGAAAGCACAGGCCACTACCGCTTTCGGCTGGACAGCCGAATATGAAGCCCAGTTCGTAAAGGCCCGGCAGGATTATCCCTTTGCTTACAGCGTAGCCCCCATTGCCGTTTCATTATTCCAGGACTACAACTATGGCGGTTATGGCGTGTATCTCCCCGCCGGCAGCTACACGCTGTCTCAGCTGAAAGCTTACGGAGCGCGTAACGATGATATCACTTCACTGAAGGTAACACCCGGTTACACCGTAACCCTGTATGCTGACGATAACTTCTCCGGCGCCTCCCTTACGCTTAGTTCAGATGTAGCACTGCTGGACATACCTGCCTGGAACGACAAGGTCTCTTCTATCGTAGTTTCTGCAAATGCTGCAGTAGCGGCAGATAAAGTGGCTGGTGAAGAACTGCTGGCATATCCCAACCCGGTAGTGAACAACGGCAGCCTCACCGTAGAAGTGCCAAAGTATGATGCCTCCGCCCCGGTGCAGATACAGCTGGTAGACGTGAATAAGAAAGTAGCATTGTACAGGAAGGAAAACACACAACGCGTAATAGTGAACACCGGCAAAATAGCAGGTGGGTTTTACATCCTCGTAGTAAAGAACGGAAAGAACACCTTTACCAAAAAGGTGCTGATCCAGTAATTAAAGAAAATAAGAAAGGCGTCCCTGACAGCAGGACGCCTTTCATTTTCTCTTGTACTAATCCTTTCTACTTGCCTGTTTTAACATTCTTCAGCTCTTGTCCTTCTCTAAGCTCCTCCGTGGCTACCGATACTATCGTATCGCCAGGATTGAGGTTTCCGTATATTTCAATGTTCCCGTCAGCTTCGCGCCCTGTCTGTACCTGTACCCTTTCTGCTTTACCATTTACCACCCTTACCACAAATACATTTACTGTTGAATTAACCACGGCTGTCTTCGGAACGATGAATGCGCTGTCTGCTGTGTTCATCGGGATATGCACCTCGGCTATCATACCGGGCAGCAGTTTTTTATCATTGTTCGGAACATCCATTTCTATACGCTGGGACCGCAAACGGTTGTCCAGCGCACCTGCCAGGCGGTTCACCCTGGCAGCGAATGTCTTGCCGGTAAAAGCCTTTACCGTGAACTCCACTTCGCTGTTATTACCCAGGTAACTGGTGTACGCTTCCGGTACGGAGATGACCAGGCGAAGTTTCTTCTGTTCCTGCAACGTAAACAGGGGAAATTCGGAGCCTTTGCCGCTTGGCCCTACATAGGCCCCGGCACTTACATTTCTGGCCGTTATAACGCCTGAAAATGGCGCGCGTATCTCCAGGTAGTTCCGGGTATCGGCAATTTCCCTGTAAGCAGCCCTCGCTGCATCCAGCTGAGCCTTGTCAGAATTCTGACGGGCCAGGGCAATATCCAGGTCATTCTTTGAAACAGTACCGGGCGTAAGACTGGTCTCATGCAAACGGTCATAGTTAGCCTTGCTGGCCAGGTAAACCGCCTCCTGCGATTTCAGCTTTGATTCCGCACCTGCCAGCTGTGAACTGATCTCCGGAGCCTCCATAGTAGCCAGCAGGGTACCTGCGCTTACCTCAGAACCTACATCCACATTCAGCTTTTTAACGAAGCTGTTCACTTTAGCATAAATATCCACCTGCTGGAAAGCTATCAGCTCCCCGGGTATCTGCAGTGAAGAAGAGAGTTTTCCTTTGTGAAGGGTCACAGCAGCTACGGCAGGCGCCTCTGCAACAGGGCTTTTGTTCTCTGCTTTACCTTCTGTCTGTCCGCAGCTGCTCAGCAGCAATGCTGCCGGTATACCGCAAAATATCGTGAGAGCGAATGCTTTTATGTTGTTCATACTATTCATATAAGGATGGTACATAGTTTTTACTTTGTTTATCTTCCGGATCAAGTGATACAGACTGTACAGATGCTTTGCCCTGTGCCCATGCAAATACAAGCGGCAGGATAAAAAGGGTACTGAAAGTAGAGGCTACCAGTCCGCCTATAACGGCGCGTCCCAGTGGAGAGGTCTGATCACCGGATTCTCCCAGGCCGCTGGCCATAGGTATCATGCCCGCCACCATGGCAAGGCTGGTCATCAGGATAGGACGTAAACGCAAAGCTACCGCTTCTTTGGCAGAGAGCAGCGCATCGCCGTTGTTGAGACGCAATTGCTCTGCATTCGTAATAAGCAGCACCGCATTGGAAATAGATACACCTACTGACATGATGATACCCATATAAGATTGCAGGTTCAGTGTAGAGCCGGTAAGCAACAGTAAAGCAAGTGACCCTATCAGTACCGCAGGTACAGAAGACAATACCACCATAGATACTTTGAACGACTGGAAATTGGCGGCCAGCATCAGGAAGATCACCACAATAGCCACCAGCAAACCTGACTGCAGGCTGTCCAGCGTATCGGTAAGCGTCTGGCTCAGACCAATCATCTCCATGTTCAGACCACGGGGCAGCTCACCCAGCGATGCAATAGCGGCATTCACATCTTTAGTGGCAGTACCCAGGTCAATATCACTCGTATTGGCTGTCACTGACAGCGTAGGTATAGCTCCCAGGTTGTCAGCTTCGCCGTAAGTTGTATCCCTCGTAATAGTAGCAACATCTCCCAGTACAGGTCTGCTCGCACTTTTCAGCACCGGGATCTCAGCTATATCCTGTATGTCCGTCATCTTATTTTCAGGTACTAACACCTGCACACTATAACTCAGGTTAGACTTCTCATCTATCCAGATGTTCTTCTCCGTATAACGTGATGAAGAAGTAGATGCCGTGAGAGAACGGGAAATATCTCCTACATCCACACCCAGCTGCGCCGCCCGTATACGGTCTATCGTAATTCTCAGCGAAGGATATTTGGTAGACTGCCCCAGCTGCACATCACGCAGGTAAGGTATCTTTTGCAGCTTCTCTATGATCTTTGCGGCATACTGTTCATTCAACTGCTTATTCCTGCCCGAAACCCTTACCTCCACAGGAGTAGGAGAACCCTGGCTGAGTATCTTATCTGTCAGCTCAATTGGCTCGAAAGATGGTTTCACATCCGGCTCTGCTGCCTTCAGCTTTTCCCTGATCTTATCTTTCAGCTCATCAAGATCAGTTTTGTAATGCTCTGACAACGCTACCTGTATCACCGATTCCTGCGGACCGCTCATAAACAGGTAAATAGGACTGATGGAGAACTGACCGGGATGCTGGCCCACATAGGAAGAAGTAATGGCCACATTCTCCGGTCCCACGATATCCTTAATGATATTAATGGCCTTAATGGTCTTTTCTTCCGTACGTTCCATCCTGGTACCTTCCGGTGCACGTAACCTGAGCTGGAACTGGCTGCCATTGGCACGTGGTAACACATCACGGCCTATAATGTTGATAAGGACCAGCACAAGCCCTATACCCAGTATCAGGTAAAGACTTACTACCACTTTACGCGCAGGCATGATCCTGTTGATAAAACGCATGAAACGGCCACGTACCTTTTCAAAGAAAGATATCTTTCCATCCTTGTTGGAATCCGCTCTCTCTACCAGTTCCTTCTTCTCGTTCCATGTATTCTTATGCAGCTCAGGATTATATTCCGGGTGATGTTTATGCTCCTTCATCAGCCAGTTAGCCATGATAGGCACAAAGGTCTGCGCCAGGAAATAAGAGATGACCATCGCAAAACCTATCGCCAGCGCCAGCGGAAGGAAGAGTGAGCCGGGAATGCCGCCCATAGTGAACGCAGGGGCAAACACCGCCAGTATACAGAAAAGAATGAGCAGCTTGGGAAAGGCTATTTCCTTACACGCATCCCATATAGCCAGCCCCTTAGGCTTACCCATATCAAGATGCTGGTGAATATTCTCTATCGTCACCGTACTCTCATCTACCAGTATCCCGATGGCAAGTGCCAGACCACTCAACGTCATGATGTTAATGGTTTGACCTGCTATCTTCAGACATAACACCGCCGCAATAACAGAGGTAGGAATGGTGAGGATCACAATAAGAGCGCCACGCGGGTCACCCAGGAACATAAGTACCATTAACCCCGTCAGGATAGCGCCTATAGTACCTTCACTGATCAGGCTTTTCACAGCATTGATCACATATACTGACTGGTCAAATTCGTAGGTCAGCTTCACATCTTCCGGCAGCTGCGCCTGGAATTTAGGTAACGCTGCCTTCATCTTCTGCACCACTTCCCAGGTAGAAGCATCACCCGCTTTGGCAACGCTGAGATACACGGAACGGCGTCCGTTCACCAGCGCATAACCAGCAGTAATATCTGCGCCATCTTCTACACTTGCAACATCACGCAGGTAAAGGTTCTGCACTCCTCCTTTATAGAGAGGGATGTTCTCAAAATCTTTCACTGTCCTGATAGCAGTATTGGCAGGTGTGATATAGTTCACATCACCAATACGCACGTTGCCGGAAGGAGAGGTCTGGTTGTTAATACGCAGGGCCTCCACCAGCTGGTCCGGCGTCATGTTATGCGCACGCAGCAGCTCAGGATCTGCCTTGATCACCACCGTACGAAGGTTACCTCCAAAAGGAGGCGCCGACACCAGGCCGGGAATGGAGGTGAATGATGAACGGACATATGTATTGGCAAGGTCCAGCAGCTCATTGTTACTGCGGATAGGGCTGCTTAATACCAGCTGCCCCACAGGCAGCGTAGATGCGTCAAAACGGATGATGAAAGGAGGCTGCGAACCCGGTGGAAAGATAGCCTGTATACGGTTACAGAATGCACTGAGCTCTGCCTGTGCCTGGGCCATATTAGTGCCGGGATAGAAACTCACTTTCATCAATGTGAGGCCCTGTATATTCTTTGTTTCAATAGTTTTAATACCATTCACATAAAGCAGCACGTTGATGTACTGCTTACCGAAATAAGCTTCCATCTGGTTAGGCGTATATCCTCCAAACGGATGCGCTATATACATTACCGGCAGGTCCAGCTTGGGGAATATATCTATCTTGATGGTGCGTATCGCGCCTATTCCAAAGAAGAAAAGGGCGGCTACTATCACCAGTATGGTTATGGGTTTGCGTAATGCTGTTCTTATCAGGTTCATCTAATTAAAATTCATTGATAAAAAGAGAGAAGTTGCCACTGGCGGCAGCCTTCAGTAACAATGCCTGCCATACATTGGTATAAGCTATGTCACGGTCTGTCTCCGCACGGTTCAGCGTATAGAATACCTGTGTTACATCAACAATAGTGTTCAGCCCGTTCTTATAAAGAACTGTTCTCTGTGTATATGCTTCTGTTGCAGCACTCACCTGTACAGGAGCTTCCGCATAGTTGGCCAGGGCATTTTTGATCCTGTTATCTGATAATGAAAGCTGGGCTACAAGTTGCTGACGGGCCAGTTCATATTCATCCTGTAATCCTTTGGATGTAAACTGCTGTGCATTGAACTGCTGCTTCACTCTCAGCAACGAGGTCAGGTTCCAGCTAACTCCCACACCCAGCAGGTAGTTGGATCGGTTGGGTTTCACACCGTCCCAGTACCCTTTTGTATATGCTGTCTGATCAGTTGCATAGGCAGAGTTGAAGCCCGAACCTCTTGACTGCATAACACTGAACAAAGAAAATACCGGGTAGTTCTGAGTATGTATGTAACGGGCCTGTTCATCGCTCAGCTTTATACGGTTCTCATAGTATTTTAATATCGGATGCTCTTTCACATTTGTTGTATCCGGCCTGTCTGTTAGGGCTGCAGGAATACGGGCGATGAACAGCGTGTCCAGTACAAAGCCCTGTACAGGCACACCCATCAGCTGCGCCAGCTGGTTGGCCTGTGTCTGTTCAAAATCCTTTGCTTTAGTGTAAGAGATCCTTGCATTGGAAACCTCGGCATTGGCCAGCGTAGAATCCACACCGGCAATCAGCCCATTCCTGGCTCTTGTCACCACCACCGCGCGGAAAGTGTCCGCACGTTCCAGGTTCTTCTGCCAGGACCTTGTAAGACGCTGTGCCGCCAGCAGGTTCAGGTAGGCGCCCGCCACCTTTACTGATTGCTGGAATTGCTCCTGCTGCCAGTCTGACTCATCTCTTGCCACCTGCGCCTGCGCCGTTTTGATCCTTTCCTTCGCCCGGCCAAAAGCAAAGAAATCCCAGTTCAGATTAGCCAGGTAAAGCGCCCCAAAAGCAGCGTTCCAGTTCTGGGAAGAGAGCGTCGGACCGGAAGATGCAGCATTCCCGAAAATGCCGTAAGCCGGACCGAATAATGAGTTAACTGTGCCATAATCCTGCTGCGCTGCAAGATTCAGGTTAGGCAGGTACTCCCGCTTTGCCTGTGTGGCGGCCGACTTTGAAGCGTTGACATAATTGGCCTTGGCCCTGATCGTTCCGTAATTGGTAAGTGCCGTTTGTACCGCATCCTTTAAAGTCAGCATCTGTGCATGCAGTTCTCCTGTAACCCCGTACAATAGTAACAGGAAGAGAAGCCCTGCGGTTCTTGTTCTTTGCATGATAAATAATGAGCGTTTGACCATTAGCTCTGGAGTTGGCCGGCCGGATAGCTTTTCCTGCTGGAACTTTTTGAGCCCCTGTTGATTTATTCCCGTGAAATGTATTCTAACCTGAGGTAATCCTTCCTTACTCCGATTGCCTTTATTAAACAGCAAAAGGACCCCTGCTAAAAACGTGGTCCTTTTTATTTTTACTTCCTGCTGAGTTCCGTAAATTCTAATGCAAAGTTGATAAGATTAAGGGTGTTCTTTATTGTTCCATTCAAATGAATAATTGTAAAATTCAAAGAATTTGATGACCGGCAAAGAAACACTTTAACCGGTCATCATTTTTTTATAAATACTACCAGCCAGCCGTCTGCCTGAATATCTCATTACCATAAGCAGCAGCTATATCCATTTCTGACTGTGGCACCGGCCACAACGTATCCCGCAACGGAAAGGTCCTTAAAGCACCACTGGGATCTTTCACCCCGGGAATAACAATCCTGTCAGTTCCCCAGCGTTTCAGATCAAAATACCGCTGCCCTTCCATTGCCAGCTCAATCCTTCTCTCATGACGAATAACAGTACGCATAGCATCCCTTGATAACCCCGCCGCCACTACCGGCATCCCCACACGGGTACGCACAGCATTCACCGCATCATACACACTCGCATCAGCGCCAACAACTTCATTCTGTGCTTCCGCATACATAAGCAATACATCCGCATAACGCAGATATACCCAGTCCTGGTCACTCTGTGTACCTATAACAGTTGCACGGGTAGAATCAACTCCTTTTTTATTCAGGAAACCAGCCGAAGCGCCAATAGCAGCAGGATCAAAAGCAATACCTCCTTTGTACAATACACCAGGCACCAATATAGTTGCCAGCAACCGCGGGTCCCTGTTATTATACGGATTGGCAGGATTATATAAAGGTGAACTGGTAATAGGCAGGCCATCTGTACACTCATAGTCATTCACCAGGTAACCCAGCGGCTGAAGGCTTGAACTATAGGTATACAGGTAATCTGCAGGGCTATAAGCATTCGGTACCTGGTAACGGCCGGAGAACATAATTTCCGGGTTATTCTCCTGCCCGGGCTTCAGGAATAATTTCCGGTAACCACCTGCATACAAACTGAACCTGCCTTCTGTCATGATCGTTTTAGCTGTGGCAGCAGCCTCCTGGAAGTTATGAACAGTGAGGAACAGCTTTGTTATATATCCCAGGGCAGTACCCCTCACCACATGCCCCTTATAAGACGTATTCGGAAGATTGGCAGCAGCAAAGCGGAAGTCGCTCATTACAGAGTCCAGCACCACTGCTTTCGGCGCTCTTCCCAGCTGATAGGATGCCGGTTCCTTACCCAATGGCTGAAAGGTCAGCACAGCATCCCCATATAACTGCGCCAGCAGAAAGTAATAGTATCCGCGTATGAACCTTACCTCTGCTATATAGGTATTCCTCTCCGTATCATCCATCGTTACTTTGGCAATATTGGCCATGAATATATTACAGGCTTCTATTGCCTTGTATGACGTATTATACGCATCAGACTGAATAGTGCCTGTAGTAGCTTCTATAGCACCAGTGGCAACATTTGAAAAAGCCCCGCTGTACGCATTGTCTGTCAGCGTCTCCCAATACGGTGTACCAGCGCCCCATCCCTGACCGGTATTGGTGGAATTGGTATAATTGTATCCCTGTATCAGGTAACTGTAAATGGCAGTCAACGCCTGGTCTGCATCAGCTTTGGTCTTCCAGAAAGTTCCGGACGACTGCTGATCCAGCGGATTCCGGTTCAGAAAATCCTTCCCGCAACTATAAAGAGCTATCAGTACCATCAACAGGATGGTCCGGTGTTTTATATCGTACTTCATTTTTTTTAAGATTAAACTGTTTTAGAAAGCTGCTTTGATACCGAAAGCAAATACCTGGTTCTGTGGATGTGCTACAAACCTTGTGTTACTGGACACCCTTTCCGGATCAAGTCCTGAAAAACCGGTGAAGGTAAGCAGGTTGTCGCCGGCAAAGAACACACGTAAACTGCTGAGCGCCACCCGCTTCACAATAGATGCAGGAAACGTGTACCCTATCTGCATATTCTTAAGCCTTAAAAAAGAAGCTCCTTTCAGATAATAGGTAGATGCAGTGCTTATATTACTGCTGGCATTCCCCTGCCCGGTAATATAGAGCAGCGGCATAGTCGTGCTGGGCTTTTCCGGCGTCCATGCATTCAGCCAGTCTGTCGATGGGGGAGAACCCTGGTTAAACGGCTGAACACCCCAACCATTCACAAACAGTTTCTGCCCATAAGAGCCATAAAAGAAAACAGAGATATCAAAATTCTTCCAGGAGGCGCTTGCATTAAAGGAATAATCAAACTTTGGGAAAACCCCTGGCACAATAACCCTGTCACTGGCATTAACAGTATCGTTGCCGGTTACATCTTTGAATTTCAGATACCCGGGTTGAGGGTTGTACTGCTGAATAGGAGAGCGGGCAATTTCCCCGGCCGACTGGAATATCCCTGCATACTCATACATGTAAAAGCTTCCATATGGCAGCCCTTCCTTGATGATGGTATTATTTCCTGTATTGATGGATGGTGCGCCAAACTTGATCACCCTGTTCCTATTTGTCTGAAAAGTACCTCCTGCAGAAAACCTTACATTACCTATGTTATCTGTATACTGAAAGGAGGCTTCCAGCCCCGTATTCTTCATTTTACCCTGGTTAAGAGTAGGCGCATTCAAGCCAATGTATGCAGGAATTAATGGTGTATACAGGATATCATATGTCAGTTTATTATACCACTCCAGGGTCATATCAAGTTTATTGAACAACGTGATATCTGCACCAACATTAAAAATGCGGGTGGTCTCCCACATAATGTTCTGATCTGTCAGCCCATTCTGCGCCACACCTGAGCTCAGGGTGTTACCGGAAAAAGAATAAGCATAACCCGTATTGGAGTTATAGGAGTTCTGGCTTGTGTACACATCCTGGTAAGGATAGTTACCTATGTTCTGGTTCCCCAGCTTTCCCCACGATCCACGCAGCTTAAGATTATTCAGCCATGAAATGTTATGAAGGAACTGTTCCCGTGTCAGCACCCAGCCGGCTGAAACAGACGGAAAAAGTCCCCAGCGGTTATTGGGTGGAAAACGGGAAGAAGCATCATAACGGGCATTAACCTCCAGCAGGTATTTTTCAGCATAGTCATAATTCAGCCTTCCGTAATAGGAGCGTAAAGCCCATTCCGACGAAGTACCGGTTGCAATCTGGGAACCCGCAGGCCCTGCATTCAGTTCATGCAGACTATTACTGGGGAAAGGGGTATTACGGCTGCCTGCCAGTCGTTGTGATTTATTGTATTCTGCCTGGGTACCCACCAGCAGCTTAGTATTATGCCGGTTAAACGCTTTGGTATACGTAAGCTGGGTATATCCAACCGGGTAAAGCGTGTTATTATCTGTAACCACAAGCCCCTGCCCGTTCACGTCCAGTGTACGTTCGGGTGCATCTGTCAGTTTGGCGAACCAGTTATACTGGTTTATCACAGGTTTGAAGTCATATATCTTTTCGTAATTGAAATTAAGTCCTCCGCTTGTTCTCCATTCCAGGCCCTTTAAGAGACGGATATTCAGGAACAGGCTGCTTTGCAGGTTGTACTCATTGCTGTTCACAAGTGCATTCTCTGCAATAGCAACAGGATTTTTATTAGGCGTTTGTACACTGGGGTAAATTGAGTTTACATAACGTCCGCTGCCATCAGGCAGTTTAGGACCGTACATAGGCGATTGAGAGAGCGTGGACAGGAACATATCCTGGCTACCCCTGGAGGCATACTCTCTTTTCCCATAATTAAGCGTAACGCTGGAACCAAAAGTTGCCCAGTCAGTGATCTTCGAATTCAGGGTAAACTGCAGGTTATATTTTTTGTACGAAAACCCGATCATGATATCCGGCTGATCTACATAACCAAGACCAACATTATATACAGTACCATTACTGCCGCCCGTCATCCCTATATGATGTGTTTGCACCTGCACCGTCCTCATAACAGCATCCAGCCAGTTGAAATCAGGGTACCGGACAGGATCAGAAGGATTGGTATAGGCGGCGATCATGTCGGCAGTAAAACGGTTAGGATAACCAGAATTGACGGCCGCCTGGTTGTACATCCGCATATACTGTGCAGAATTATAGATCAGGTTATCAGGCAGGGCCGTGGGTTGGGTGATGCCAAGACTGTAGTCGTATGACAACTGGAACCGCCCGCTTTTCCCTTGTTTGGTGGTCACCAGTATCACACCATTGGCTGCCCTTGTACCATAAATAGCGGCAGATGCAGCGTCCTTCAGCAATGTAACAGACTCTATATTCTGCGGGTCAAGCACGGTGAGGCTTCCCGGTATACCGTCAACAATTACCAGGGGGCTGCTTCCTGCCGAGCTGTAAGTGCCCAGCCCTCTGACCCGCAGCACAGAGCCTTCATTCCCCGCTTCACCGGAGCCTTGTGTGAGAGATAGCCCGGGCAGTTTGCCCTGCAACAGCTGCACAGGATCTGTAGCTATCCTTTTATTCAGTTCGGTGCCATTCACCGTAGCAACAGCACCTGTCAGGTCACTCTTTTTCTGGGTGCCATAACCAACTACAAGTACTTCGTTCAATCCTTTACTGCTTTCCGCAAGCGAAATATTTATCTGCTGGCGGCCATTTACAGGTAACTCCTGTGTCTGGAAACCGAGAACGGTAACAACCAATGTTGCATTAACGGGCACATTGGCCAGGGAATAGCGGCCCTTATCATCTGTAGATGTCCCGGTGTTACTACCTTTTACTCTTATAGTAGCTCCGGGGATGGGCTGCTGATCGCTGTCACGTGTAATTATTCCGGTTATTGTCCGGACCTGGGCATGTACGGCTGCCGTCCAGGTAAAAATCAATGTGATGCACAGGAACAATAGCCTGATGCGTGGGCTGTGAGCATTAATCATAACGTATGGATTTAAGTGATAGAAAACATGCCTGGCGGATTAACAGCTGCAAGAGAAAAGAAGTCACGGGTAACAACCTTGCAGTAATGCAAACGTTTGCATATAAGTGCCTGATTTTAACGTGGAAAATGGGATAACGCGCCGTAAAGTCTTGTGATTAGTATTACTGACTGTCTGTAATTATGATGCCAGTACTAAGGAATCAGATATTGGGCTAAATAGCTCTCATAATTTTCTCAAATACACATACTTTTTTCGCTTTTTATTTATAACTGACCGCCGGCCAGCTCTCTCTCAAAAAAAAGAGCCTGTATCAAAAGTATGATACAGGCTCTTTTTATTCGGATACCTGATGGACTCAGGTAGTCATATAAGCGATACTCAGGACGTTTATTTATTTTTGATACATCCTCTTTTTTTTGAGCAGTTCTATTACTACCCATTTATCTCAATAAATTGATCGCCCCTTTCCTGACAATCTCCTCTTTATTATTAAGCACAACCTTCACCGTATATGTATACACCCCGCTGGGCTGCATCTTTCCTTTATAAGTCCCATCCCATCCTTTCAGATCACTGGTCTGGTATATCATCTCTCCCCACTGGTTAAATACCCGCAGCAGTATACTGGAAATAGTCGTCCCCTCCGGCCTGAAATAATCATTCAACCCATCGCCGTTCGGCGTAAACGCATTAGGAATAAAGATCTGACCAGGCTTCAGCTTAGCCACAGCCTCCCCTGGAATACTATTCTGGCAAGCCAGCGCTCCCAGCGCAATAACCCGGATAGTAACTGTTTCCTGCTTCAGGCCCGATACTTCATGACTGGTACCCTGACTACCTGAACTGGGCGTTACATACGGACCATTATCCACAGATACCAGGTACCCCGTAGCATCCGGTACCGGCGCCCAGGTAAAAGTAACGCCGCTGGTAGTGATATTATCTGCTTTTATAACAGGAACAGCCACTACTTCAAATGGAGTGACAGTTACAGCAGAACGGTTACTGGTACAGCCATTGTTCACAGCTTCTGCATAGAAAGTGGTCTCATCTGTAATGCCCGGCGTAGTATATGTACTTCCTGTACCGGCAATGCTGCCTCCGGATGGGAAGGTATACCAGTTATAGATAAAAGGAGGAATAGCATTGCTGATAGTTAAAGTGGCAGTACTGTCAGGACAGATGCTGAGCGGGGAAATTACCGGCGCCTCAGGCTTTTCTGTCACAGTTATTTCTACGCTATCTATCACATTACAACCATTGGCATCTTCACCGGTTACCCTGTACATAGTAGTAACTGCAGGCGTAACTATTGCACTGGAATCTGGTAACGCTCCCGGCTCCCAGGTGTATTTAACCAGCCGTCCACCGGTAGGCACCGCATAAATAGTAGTAGAACTACCCGTACAGATAGCCGCAGGTTTAGCCAGGGCCTTCAGGAGAATGGTAGACTGCTCGATCACATCTGCACTGAAAGATACAGGGCATCCGTTGGCATCTTTAACAACACAGCTGTAACTGCCTGCAGCAAGATCTGTGGCCGTGGCAGTGGTCTGAGCAGGAGTAGTGCTCCATTCATAACTGAAAGGCGCCAGCCCGCTGGTAACAGACAGCGAAATACTGCCGTTGGCATTGCCACAGGTGGCCTGCGTGGTTTCAGCCGTCAGCGCAACAGGCTGGTAAGATATACCTGCCACTGCCAGGAATACCGCCCTGGAACCACCGTTAACAGGATCTACGTCAGTGCCGCTGATATAATCTACCTGGATAGATTCCAGCAGCTTGGGCTGATCTTCACAGGCAGGTGTAATATCAATGGCATACATGCGGGGATCATTACTTGGAAGCCCTTCTACATTATAAGGCGGAGCACTGATACGCGCCACACGTCCATAGGAATTAAAGATAGGATTAGTACCGCCAAACCAGTCCAGTATCGTGAATGTGCCTGCATCTGCCGCCGTACCGTCAGTAAAGTGGAGTGTGATGGTAAGCGTACTTTTCTGTTCGGTAGAAAAACAGAGAAAACTCAGTTTGCTGTATGCAGCCGGGGTAACAAGACTGAGAAAACCGGCAGCAGCACTGTTGACAGCCGCACCGCCATCTGAGAGGTACAGACAGTTATTAGCTGTATAATCCGCCAGCTGATATGTACGCAGGCCATTGGACAGGATACCATTATCCGGTATTCCCGCCTGTAAGCTGTTGGTAGCCGCAAAGCCCTGCGTATATAAGAGCTTATCCTGTTTGTCAAGACCTGTAGTAGTAACGGCCAGGGCATCTGTGCCTGTCTCGGCAACAGCATCATTGTTGAAACCCGTTACGGCAACCGGCGTATAGGTTTGGGCATATAACCTGCAGGCACACATTACCAGCATGGAGGCAACAATAAGAACACGTTTCATTCAATTGTTTTTTTGGTTGATATGATATTGTTTACCGGAGCAGTTGCACCCATCCAGTGTAGGGCTTTTCTGTTGCCGATGTTTTGATTACATAATAATAGGTGCCGGTAGGCAATGGCTTCCCTTTATGGGTGCCGGGCCATTCCGAATAACCATTGCTTTTAAAGACCAGCTGCCCCCAACGGTTAAATACTTCCGTTGTGGAAGCAGGACGTGCCTTAAGACCATCTATCGCCCAGTAATCGTTTATGCCGTCGCCATTAGGACTGAAAGCATTCGGGATCTGCAATACGAGGTCAGGAATAACCTTATACCACGAATGACTGATACTGTCTTTACAGCCTATTTCATTGGTGGCATAAAGCACAACACGGTAAGCGCCCGGCAGCTCATACTTATGCTCAGGAGAAGTAAGGATGGAGGTAACACCATCCCCGAAATCCCATTCATACGAAGCCGCATACTGAGAGCTGTTGGTAAATAAGAAAGTAGCTTCCTTGAATTCCACTTCTTTGTTCTCTCCGGGCTTTGCAGTGAAAGCGGCTACCGGTGGAGGCAATATGTTGATAAGCGCTGTTCTGGTGAGCGTATGTGAACACAATCCCTGTGCAGTTGCTTTCAGGGTAACTGTATATGTACCTGGGGTACCATAGGTATAAACCGGGTTGGCAGCAGAAGCTTGCTGCCCGTTGCCGAACTGCCATTGATAGGTATCTGCATTTTGAGAGCTATTGGTAAACCTGATCTCGGCAGGAGCACAGCCGGTTAGCAGGTCTGTCGTGAAATCAGCTACAGGTACCGGCACGGCCGTTACCATCACAGGGGTAGCATCCACAGTACAGGCGCCATCAGTAACGGATAAGCCTATACTTCCCGTCTGCCTGAATATAACATTGTAAGGCCCCAACCCACTGCCGCTTTGCACAACACCACCATTCCAGTTCCAGGTAGCAACAGCCGCTGCTGATGCAGAGCCGGTAAAGTTGACAGTAACAGGTTCCCCTGAACAGATAGGCGTCTTGCTGACCTGCATGCTAACCACCGGAGGTTGTGATACTGTAAGCTGTTGTGTGCTGAGTGCAGAAGCACAGCCATTTTCAGTGACCTGTAGCCGTATATCATAAGTGCCTGCGGCGCTGAACAGGATAGTATAAGGTCCGGCCCCGCTGCCGCTTTGCACAGTAGCGCCGGCAAAATTGTTCCAGTTGTAGGTTGAAGATGGATTGGCAGTTGCTGTGAAAGTGAGTGTTTGTGCCGTACCCAGGCAAACAGTACCGGGGCTGACGGTAAAAGCTGCAGCTGGCGTAGCTTTTACGTTGACGGTGACGGTAGAGCTTACCTTACACCCAAAAGCATCATCGCCGGTAACAGTATAAAGGGTAGTGTCTGCAGGAGAGACTGAAAGCGTGTTTGTAGTAGCAGCTACCGGGCTCCATGAATAATTGGATAACGTACCGCCTGCAGGCGTGGCCGTCAATGTAGTGCTTTCACCGGAGCAGATCTCTGCCGGGCTGGCAGTAGTAGTCAGTGTAACAGGAGAGCTTTTAGTGATCGTGCCACGATAGCTGGTAATACAGCTGTTGGCATCCCTGATAGAACAGATATAGTTGCCTGCCGGCAGATTGGAGGCCGTGGCAGTTGTTTGCACCGGTGTAGTGTTCCAGGTGTAGGTAATGGGAGCAGTACCGCCGGTAACGTTCAGCGCAATACTGCCATTGGCGCCACCACAGATAGCATTGGTAATAGTTTCAGTATAGGCGAGCGGAGTGAACGTCACGCCGGAAAGCGCCAGTATTACTGCACGGGAGCTGATATTGGCGCCAGGTATATAAGTAAAGGTAACAGACTTCAGCAGCTTTGACTGATCAGCACAGGGCACGGCAAAATCAAATGAATACATCCTCGGATTGCCGGGAAGCCCATCTACCGTATAAGGAGCCGCCGTTAACCTTGTAAGCCTGCCAAACGCATTGAAGATATAAGGAGTACCATTGAACCAGTCTTTGATAGTAATATTGCCGCCGGCAGATGTTGTGCCGTCCATAAAATTAAAAGTGACAGTAACAGTGCTGGTGCCTTCTGTGCCAAAAGCCAGCAGGCTTAAACGGCTGTAGGAGGCAGGAGTATTGAGCGTCAGCGTACCCACTCCCTGTGAATTGGCTACATTGCCTGCCGCCGAAAGATATAAGGCATTGGATGTATTGTAGGGCGCCATCTGGTAAGTACGGGTACCGCTTACATAGGTCCCTGTATTAAGAATACCTCCGGTCAACCCATTGGCAGCAGCAAAGCCCTGCGTATAAATGACATGATTGCTGCCATCTATTACCGTAGATGTTGTAGCTACTGCATTGGTGCCCGTTTCAGCCACAATATCATTGTTATACCCGGTGATGGCTACAGGAGAATAGGTTTGAGCAAACAATACAGAGAAGCCGGTATGCAATACCAGTAATAGGGTGAGAGTAAAAATATGCTTCATGAATGGTCATTATAGGTTCGTTAGCTATAAATGAAATCTGCACGTTCAGGCATAGGCGTAACCGGGTTATATGGGTATATGCCGGAAGCCCGGGAGGGAGCTTCCGCCAGAGACAGTTAACTTTCATTTGTAAATACTGATCGACGAATAAAAAGGGTGGGTAAAGAGATGTATATTTTTTATTTTAATAGCTAATATTGCTGTTGGAATGATAATTGCTGACAATGGCGAAAATTTTAAAACCTATTGAATGAAAACAATGAAAGTTCTCTGTTTATCCGTTTTAGGCCTATGCCTGGTCTTTTTAACCGCCTGTAACACCGTTACCCCCCGGCAGTATTTTGAGAAAGCTGTGTTGAATACTAATACGTTCGCTGATTTTGGCACTGAACATATGATGAGAGAGCTGACATCAGCGCAGCCGGCCTACCCTGCAACCAAAATGATGGAGCACAGGGCGCAACGGGTAGAGATGGTGCTGAATGACCTTAAAACACTGAGACAGACAGAGGAAACAAAAGACATGGTGCAGACCTCCATTGCATTACATGAATACATATTGCCTATATACAAAAATGAATACATGGCACTGGCCAGGTTGTGTGACAACAAAGCTCCTAAAGAAGAAATTGATGCAAAAGAAGAGGAAATAGTCAGCAAATACGGACAGAAGGTTGATGAGCTGTTCAGCAAACTGACAGATATTGGTAAAGAATACGCTAAGAAGAATGACATCAATGTAACCTGGGGCCACTAACAGCCTTTAAATCACTTACATAATCATTAAGCTGCGCACAGCGCAAAAGATCTTCCTCTCAAAAAAGGGTTTTGCCTTCGGCGAGGGCACTGAAAAAGTAGTTTTCTTTAAAGAAATATTCGGGTAGGGGGTGGAGAATATTTTCGAATAGACGATTCTCAGAGCCTACGTAAGGACTTTTTCAGTGCCCTCGCCTTCGGCAAACCCTTTTTTGAGCAATCCATGTCCTACCCAAAAACAGCCATTTTCCCCCAAATGATTGGCTATGTGAAATTATTGTTATACTTTTTCCCTATCATTTTCAAAGTCATGAATACAGATTTGTTTGATCAACTTCAAAAAGACGGCCTCATTTCAGCCACTTCAGCAGAAAAGGTCCGTACTGTAGAAGCAGGTAAATTATTTTCCCTGCACTGGGAACTGAAAACCATCCTGTACCTGGGAGTATTATTATTGAGCGGGGGATTAGGAATACTGGTCTATAAGAACATTGATACTATTGGTCACCAGGTCATTTTGCTGTTCATTGCAGCAGTATGTGGATGTTGCTTTTACTATTGCATGAAGCATAAACCACCATTTTCCAGGCAAAAGGTGGAAGCGCCCAATGGCTTTTACGATTATGTACTGCTGCTGGGGTGTCTGCTGTTCATAACATTCATCACTTATTTACAGGTACAGTATAATGTATTTGGCACCAGGTATGGCGCCGCTACATTTATTCCTTTACTGGTGCTGACCTTTTCCGCTTATTATTTTGATCACCTGGGCATACTGAGCATGGCTATTACCAACCTGGCCGCCTGGATGGGTATCACAGTATCGCCATTCAGCGTGATGTCTATGGACCTGTCAGACGAAAGGCTTATCTACACGGGAGTATTGCTGGGCGGTATACTTGTACTTGCAGCTTTCTTAAGCGAGTGGAAGAACTTCAAACCGCATTTTGGATTTACCTACAGAAACTTTGGTATGCACATATTCCTCATAGCCTGTACCGCCGGTATGTGCACATCGGAAAGTCTGTACCCGGCCTGGTTCCTGCTGGAAATACTGGCCTGCTGGTATTTTTACGTGCTGGCAATTAAACAACGTTCATTCTACTTCCTTCTGATATTAACCCTGTATGCCTATGTAGGATTGAGCACAGTGGTGGTCAGAGGGCTGGTTGATATGCGTGAAGGAGCTATAGAACTGGGGATGCTCTACTTTGTAGCTTCCGCTATAGGCACTGCTGTATTCCTTATTTCCCAGAACAAAAAAATGAAAAAAGCATGATCGCATATAATAGTAAGGAGCTGGATAATATATCCATACAGGAAGAGGCCACTGCTGCACTGGAGAAAGAATGTATCACAGCGGAAGAGCATGCAGCAATAGTGGCGGCACATCCTTCCTCGCTTTATACACCTAATATTTTTATGAGGATAGGCTTGTTCATCCTGACAAGCATCATCATGCTGTTCTCTTCCGGTCTTTTTGCGCTGATGTCATTGGGTGGGGGAGATGAAGGTATAACCGCTTTGTCTTTCATCCTCGGCATTATTTCTTATATAGTGCTGGAAGTGATGGTGCGCGAAAAAAAACATCACAAGTCAGGTGCAGATTCAGCTCTCATGTGGTGGGCCTCAGTCAGCATACTGGTAGGAATAGGGGTTGCCACTTCAGGAGATCTGGGCATCCTGGCGTGGAGCCTGACCGTACTCCTGTTGTCCCTGTGGTTTACGCTGAGGTTTGCTGATGTAAGCATGAGCATTATAGCGCATCTGGCATTCCTTGCAACATTATTTTCTATCAGTATCCGCCTGGGAACAGCCGGCCGTATCATCACTCCTTTTTTGTTGATGGGCGCTTCACTTGGTGTATACCTGCTGGCAGGAAAATTATCCCGCATACACACTTACAGGCATTACAGGCGTTGCCTGGAAGTATTGAAGGCATTGGGCCTGCTTACGCTCTACGTGTCAGGAAATTATTTTGTGGTGAGAGAAGTGAGCAACGAGATGTTTGGACTGGACCTGCAGCCAGGAGAAAGTATTCCGGGAGGATGGATCTTCTGGATATTTACCGTGGTATTGCCCCCGTTATATATTTACCTGGGTTTACGCTGGAAAGACAGGATCCTGTTAATAGCAGGATTGATACTGCTGGCAGCAATTGTATTTACTATACGTTATTATCATAGTGTGGCGCCAATAGAGGTGGCTATGACCCTGGGAGGTGCTTTTATGATACTGGTAGCGTACTTTGTAACAAAATATCTTAAAGAGCCTAAAAAAGGGTTTACTGCTGCCGGGGATGATGAAAAACATGCCCTGCAGCGTTTACAGATAGAAGCTGTTATTATATCCCAGACTATGTCACATACGCCCCAGCCAACGCAGGGAGAAGTGAACTTTGGAGGTGGTACCGGCAGTGGTGGCGGGGCTACGGGAGAATATTAATAGAAAAGTGGCCGCTTCCTTCGCGGTTGCGGCCACCGGAGTGCTTGCCAGCAGGTGTTGTTAAATAGTGAATCTGAAATAGCACCAGTTAGACCATGAGCAGTAGCGGTCGCCCACCTTTGCTCTTACACGCCAGCGTCCTGGTTGGGCGCCAACGAAATTGTGATTGAAGCTGGTACCTGGAATGTCGTGGTATACAGCAAAACTACGGAACGATTGTGCTGCCCACTGACCAGCATTAATAGCGCCGAAGGCATCTATTTCAAGGGTATAAGTAGTGCCGGGAATATTAACAGGAGCCCAGCGGAATGTCATTGCCCGCGGATAGTGATTGAACACAGCTCCTTCTGCAGGCTCCAGCAGGCGCGGAACAGCGCCTTTCCACCATGTGAGGGTAGGATCGCCGAGAATGCTCATGCCATAGAACCATTGTCTTTCACCCAGGTCATGATCTGCACCACGTGCTTTCCACCAGTCAGAGAGGGCTTCCCCTATACATTTACCTTTCCCGATAGGCTCGTAGAAATCAGCAAAGAACAGCATAGAACCGGTTTTGGTACTGCCTACTACAGTAAGTCCCATATTGGTCTCTCCACCGGCCTTGTCAAAGATGTACCAGCCGCCCAGGTAGTCACTTTCTGTGAAGCGTGCAGTGCTGCAACAGAAGAGATTGAAGAAATTGGCGTTAGGACAACGTTCATCACGGAAGTAAGAACGGTCTATCCATTCGGTAACGCCGTCAGACGGTACACGGAAAGAGTGAACGTGTGGTGATGAATGAGAGCAGAGCTGTACAAAGGAGCGTGTTTTATTGATCTCCGTTTTGTACAGGTCTGCATCTGTGATGTCCGGGTTCGTGTATTTGGTGATAAAAGCGGAAGGAGTCATCAGGTCCATTTCACAATCATCGAAGCCGGTCCAGTCATCTTCCACATAAGCCAGTGCAGAGCGGGAGTGGCCAAGGGCGCCGATACGGAACAGGTGATTGCGGTCAAAGTAGTTGTTGATCAGGGTTACATCGTTACCATTGGAAGTAGGTGTCCAGATGCGCCCCAGCCAGATCTCCGGTGTTACGTGACCGGTTACAGAATTGTATTTACCGTCAGCATCAGAGTCTGTCCAGGTACCATTGGTATCCATGTAGAACAGGTCACAGGGAAACTCTGAATGTGCACCGTAGAAGTCATCGTCCATTTCAAACCAGGCTACAGGAATAGCACCAACCATGACTACGCCGGCAGGCGCTTTGTCACGTATATAATTGCGGATGAAAGCAGGCTTGCCGCCTCTTACCACATGAATAGTGGCCCAGAAGCCGTCACGTCCAAGGTCCAGTACATACCGGTGTATACGGGATTCTACCTGGGCGTAGATGTCAGCATGTACCATTACCAGCACTTTACCGCGTGGAAAACGGAAAATACTGTAGTTGTTCAGATACTTTTCACCTTCAGGGTATGAAGGACGGGGCTTTTCTTCAATCAATGGAACCAGGTCAAGGAATTTCTTATACAGTGTGAGATACTCAGCGTAGGTTTTTAATTTAATGTTGTCTTTGTCGGTCAGCCGCAGGTTGCGAACACTTTTATACGCCTGACCAAGTTTGTAATTACGGCCTACTGCTTCCAGGTTGAAGATGGTCCTGTCCTGTACCACCTGGGTACGGATATGCTGCAGATCTGTCAGCGATTGCTTTTGACCAGCTTGTGGCTGGCCGTTCAGTTTTTCAGACATTTTGTGGGGTTTTTGAGGTTAATACTGTGAAGCAAAGGTAGGGGGCTGTATAGGCTCGGGAGAAGGTAGGAATTACTTGAAATGATACGTATTTGTACGTAAAAAGGCCTTTTGGTTAATAGGAAGTTAAGGGGAAGCGGGCTACAGGCCTTACTTCCCCTGATAAAATACTTAGAACTGCAATTCTCTCACCCCTATCATCCTGTTAGCCTCGGGGCTCCATATTTTTAATTTAAGACAAGCTATAATAGCTTTAGGCGTCAGAGAGGTAGTCTTAGCCTCCTGCAACTCCGGAATAGCAGCCATTGCCTCCGGAAGACGGTAAAAAGGTATACGTGAATTAAGATGATGAATATGATGATAACCAATATTAGCAGTAACCCATTTCCAGAACGGATTCATAAGCATATAACTGGAAGAAGCCATTGCAGCATTATCATGGCACCAACCCTCCTTATCCCTGAATGTAACACCCGGAAAGTTATGCTGGGCATAGAACAGGTACGCTCCTATAGCACAGGCAATGAAGAATGGCATAACAAGCAGTAACACCAGGCTCAGCCACCCCATATAGATACAGATCAATGCCCCGGCTGAAAAGTGCAGTATCAGAGCCAGCAGCGAATCTATATGCCTGGAAGGACTGCTCAGGAAAGAACGGATGCTCATTCCCACCATGAACATACTGAGATAGCCAAACAGGATAGTAAGCGGATGCCTGGTTATCAGGTATGCCCTCTGTTCTGCCGGAGTAGATTCCAGGAACTTCTGCTGCGTCATGATAGGATAGGAACCTATACTGGCAGTGAACAACTTGGAATTATGCGCATGATGATAGTCGTGCGAGCGTTTCCAGATACTGGCAGGAGCCAGGATGAATACGCCGAAAGCCGTAAAAAGCGCATTGGCAGCTGCCGACCTGTGCAGGATAGTATGATGCTGAAAGTCATGATAAATAACGAACAGACGTACAATGACAAGTCCGCTCATAACACTGCAAAGTATCTGTACAGGCAGGAAAGGAACAAATGCTGTTCCTGCATAAAGCCCCAAAAGGATAGCGATCGTAGAAAGGGTATAATACCAGCTTTTCCATCGGGTTTCGTTAGCAAAAGGTTTTGTCGCAAGAATAAGTTGTTTTCCAGTTAGCATCGGACGTTGAAGGTATAGGATATTAATGTTATAGTACTGTTAATGCGGGCGAAACCTTTGCAGCTACTGGTTCCGGACGCTTATGCTTCCATCTTCTGTGACTCCACAGCCAGTATTCCGGCTGTGCACAGATATCCGCTTCCAGTGCTTTGGTATGCGCGGCAGTGATCTCGCCATCTGCTGTTTTGGAAGGCTCTTCGAAAAGCGTACGGGCAGAGATCTCATAGTAACCGCGTTTTACCCTTTGCACGCATACATACACCACAGGATAATTCATTTTACGGGCAATTTTCTCTGTACCCTGGAATACAGGTGTATCCTGGTTCAGGAAAGTAGTCCAGTAAGCGCTGTTGGGCGCCGGTGTCTGATCAGCTATAAAAGCAGTGGCATCCAGTTCGCTCTTATGCGCCACCATGTCACGGAAAGTATCCTTCATGGCAATAAGGCCCGTACCAAAACGGGTACGCATCCTGTAAATAAGCCCGTTAAAATATTTATTGGAGAGCGGATGATATACCACATACAGGTGATGCCTCCCCTGCAGACTGAAAGTATTACCCGCCCATTCCCAGTTACCATAATGCCCCATTACGATCATAATACTCCTGTTTTCCGCTGCATAACGGTTAAAAAGAGCCAGGGCTTCCGGTTGCAGTTTACAACGTCTGATGGCAGCCTCTCTTGAAATGGTCAGCGTTTTGAATGTTTCCAGCAGCAGGTCGCAGAAGTAGCGGTAAAAGCGGCGGGAAATAGCCCTGATCTCCTTTTCAGATTTCTCAGGGAAGGAGTTGCGCAGGTTTTGTAAGACCACCTTTTTACGATAGCCGGTTACATAATACAGCAACACGAACATGAAATCACAGACACCGTAAAATAACGCGAACGGTAACAGGGAAATCAGGTAGATAAATGGTAGTACCAGGTAATAAGTCAGCATTTGGCGCAATAATACATATTATTAATTTATAACGCAATGTATTTTAGTTGTATATCTGTTAAAATTCTCCGGGAAGGAGTCCTTACTGGTAAAATCAGTGCAGAGCAGCCTCTTGGCTTGCATTCCCCGGTTTTTCTCCGTATTATTATCGCCGTCTCATTTTAAGTCTCTGGCTGGTGGAGCACTTAAAGGGAGACCCTATCAAAAAAATAGTTAGTTATGCTGAGAAAAATTCTATTGGCAGCGGCCGGCTGCCTCCTTATGTGCATTCACACCAGCGCACAGAAAACCACTAATGACCCTGCCAAAGAACAATGGTTCATGGACCTTGGCCTGGGAATGTTCATCCACTGGAGCGTTGACGTCCAGGTAGGCGCCGTGATCAGCCATTCCATGGCAGGCGCCTCAGACGATTACCTGGAAAAGTTTACCACTGAACTGCCCAAAACGTTCAACCCGCACAAGTTCAACCCGGACGACTGGGCCGTGCTGGCCAGGCTGGCAGGAATGAAATATGTGGTGTTCACCACCAAACACCATTCCGGCTTCTGTATGTGGGACACTAAAACCACCCCGTTCAATATCATGAACACGCCCTTTAAGAAAGATGCCACCCGTGCCATCTTTGACGCTTTCCGCAAACAGGGCATCGCTATCGGTATCTACTTTTCTCCTGAAGATTTCTATTACCTCTATAAACAGAAAGTACCCATTGGCAGAATGCAGCTGCCACAGCATTTCCCGGAAAAGAACCCCGGCCTGATGGCGCATGATAAAGCACAGTTAAAAGAACTGCTCTCCAACTACGGTAAGATCGACTTTATATTTTTTGACGGACCGGCAGAAGGACTGAAAGAATACGCCTGGCAACTGCAGCCTGGTATTGTGGTAACAAGAGGGCAGATGAACACACCCGAACAGGAACTGCCTGACAGCGTCATGCCCGGCCCCTGGGAAGCCTGCTTTACAATGGGTACCGACTGGCAGTATAAACCTACCAATGACCCTCAGAAATCAGGTACGGAGATGATCAATATGCTGATAGAGACCCGCGCAAAAGGCGGCAACCTGCTGCTCAATGTAGGCCCTAAACCGGATGGGGAGATACAGATAGAACAGGAAGCATTACTGCGCGAGCTGGCCCTCTGGAACCTGGCAAACGGGGAAGCGGTACAGGCAGTAAGACCCTGGAACATTGTAAGGGAAGGGAATATATGGTTTACAAGAGGAAAGGATACCAGTACGGTATATGCCTTCGTCCCAGGAGGAAAAGACTGGAAATATGGAGAACGGAAAGAAATAGTGCTGCGCACACTGGAAGGAACAGCCAACACCAAAGTATCTATCCTGGGATATGCGAGCCAGTTAGTAGAATATAAAGAGAACTTTGATGCAGGTATCTATTCCCAGTCAACACCCGTCGGATTGCTGATCAGCGCCGTGAACGGTCAGCGGTTCTACACAGACAGGAAATGGCCTAACCCGGTAGTGATAAAGATAGAACATGTGAAGTACAGACCGGTGATAAACACTTATAAACAAAGCACCATTGATGGTGCAAAATAATCTGAAAGCCGTCTCCTTACACAGAGACGGCTTTTTTTTCGGGGATGTATAACTGAATGAAAGGCCCGCTTTTCTATTGGCATTTTTAAAGGCAGTCCTGTTTCACGGATCAGTAGGGATAAAAGACAGATCCTGTTAATTTTTATATGATAGATTACGGCAATATTCAAAGATGAATGTTTTGCCTGGGGTAGTTTTTTATGATACAAACCTAAAGGCAGCAGGAAGTTTTTACAATGTGAAAATTCCTTGGTAGATTACGGGGAATTTCCCGTATGTACCGAACCCCATATAAATGATATTGCATTCCATATTTATTATTCCAATCACTCAAAACAACTACTTATGAAAGGAGCAAATAAGTGTATCAACCGGATGGTGGTCAATGGCAGAACCATCAAGGGAGAAGGAGAAATGACCTGTAATCTTGCAGATGACCGTATGGAAGTGAGAGGCTTTGGGAAGCCGGTAACGGAAGCTGCAGCCAGGAAGATGGTAGACGACTATTATAAAGAAATTAAGTCTGCATTTGACTTCTTTGATATCATAGAAAAGGACGCACGTTACAAGGAATTAAAAAAGAATTCCAAATACAAGGCATTAAAAAATTTTATTAATCCCAATTCACAAACTGTATCCGGGGTATTTGGAAAAGAAATTATTCTGCAGATACTTGCTCAGCGAAACTGTGAAGGTATTCGTTATGTTGTAGGAAAGGATAGTCTGAATAAGCTGAATACTGTAATTCTCTTTGGAGTGGATCAGGTCTCTGATAAACCTACCGCCGGTACCCGGAAAAGACCTACAGTGGCATCTGTACCACTCGGGAAGAATGATCCCTCTGCAAAGGGCAGCAATGAGCCCCTTCATGGCGAAGTGCATGAGCATAGCTATACACTTGCACAATACCTGGAAAACAAGCCACTGAATGACAGATTATCAGATGTGCTTTTTGACTCCTACTAACTGTTATGATAACCACCTACGATATTTTCTATTACCTGATTTATATCATCTGTTTGTTTTGTTCCATCAAAGCCAGGGAAGAGCATATCCCTGGCCTTTTATTCCTCAGGCTCTTACTTTACTGCGGACTGATCACCGAAGGTATAGTAGAGATCATGCAGTATTATGAACTGAAAAGAAGTGAGAACATACCTTATTATTTTTACATCCCCACAGAGTATTTTCTCCTTGTTTTCTTTTACGCAAAGAACACAACCAGGCCATTGCTGAAGAAGATAATGCTTTCTTCCACCGGCATCTATCTTGGCATCTGCAGCTATATCGTAGCCAGGCAGCAGGGCATGGTAGAATATCCGGCCTGGGTGTACAGCAGTAGCTGTGTATTGAACACCATCTGGGTAACGCTGCTTTTCCTGGAAATGCAATATGTGGAAAGCACCGGTATTACAAGATTGCCTGTATTCTGGATCTATACCGGCCTTCTTGTGTTCTATGCATCTGTTTTCTTTTTCAACGGCCCTTACAGCTACCTGCTGAAGGCCAACTCTGGGCTGGCAGATACGCTCAGGACACGGCTGAATATCACCATGAATTACGTGTTATATTTAACATTGACATACGGTTTTATATGTTCACTAAGAATGAAGAGATCATCATAACTGTTATAGTCGGCGTTTTGTTAATCCTTTTCCTTGCTGCTGTTTTTATTGTTTCCATTGTACGATATAAAAGAAGGATGGAAAAAGAGCTGCATGAAAGGACCTTGTTGAGAAGGCAATATGAACAGGAGTTGCTGCAATCCAGACTGGAAACACAGGAATACACATTCCAGCAGATAGGAAAAGAATTGCATGATAACATCGGACAGCTGCTCAGCACCGCCAGAATGCTATTGGGTATAACGGAAAGAAACCTTGCAAACCCGCCGGAAACCTTATGCACCGCCAATGAAACATTAGGCAAGGCTATTGTGGAACTACGCTCGCTTTCCAAATCGCTGGACAAAGAATGGCTGGAACAGTTTAACTTCTACGATAACCTGGCGGCAGAGATCACGAGGATCAACAGTACAGGCAGTATTATCCGGCCGGAAGTTTCTTATACCGAAGACCTGCTGCTGAAACCCGAAGAGCAGATAGTGCTTTTCAGGATAGTGCAGGAAGCCATCCAGAATGCTATCAGGCATGCCGCCATGGATGTTATTATTATCAGGATGGCGCAACAGGGAGAATTACTGTCTATTATGGTCATAGATAACGGAAAAGGATTTACGGCCGAAAGCGTGAATATGGGTATGGGACTGAAGAACATGAACCATCGCGCCGCTATCCTGGGAGGAACGCTCACATGGAACTCAATCCCCGGAGAAGGAACAACAGTACATATTACTTTACCAGTGAAAAAAGGCGTTACATGAAAACAACTGTCGGACTGGTGGACGATCACCAGCTTTTTATCAAATCTCTCAGTATGATGCTGGACAGTTTTGAGGAATATGACGTGATAGTAGAAGCGCTTAACGGAAAAGATTTGCAGCAGAAATTATCTGCGCTGAACGTTGTACCGGAGATCATGCTGATAGATGTTAATATGCCTGTAATGGATGGTGTTGCCACTGCTGCCTGGCTGAGTGAACACTATCCTGCCATGAAGCTGATAGCGCTGTCTATGAATGATAAAGACACCTCGGTGATAAAGATGTTCAAAGCCGGCTGCTGCTCCTACCTGCTGAAAGACGCTCACCCGGCAGAACTGGAAAAGGCGCTGAACCAGGTAAGAGAAAAAGGGTATTATAATTCGGAGACAGGACAGCTGAACTTTGGCCGGTTACTTATGAAAGCAGAAGGGAAACCGGAGATCACCGTCAGTGCCAAGGAACTGCAATTTCTCAAGCTGGCATGCAGTGACCTTACCTATAAGGAAATAGCCGGTATGATGAACCTGGCTGAAAGAACAATAGACGGCTACAGGGAATCCCTGTTCCAGAAGTTTGGCGTGCAGAGCCGTGTTGGACTATGCCTGGAAGCACTACGCAAGGAGTTTGTAACGTTGTAGTACATAACATTAATATAACTTTACAATTGCCTGTTTATACCCAACTTTAAGGCTGGCTTTAAAAGTTCAGATCATGAAGTATACTTTCCTGGTAGCGTTAGGCGCTTTTACTTTCTCTCATATCCATGCACAACAAAAGACCGATGTGCAGGCCCACAGGGGCGGCCGCGGATTAATGCCCGAAAATACCATACCTGCCATGCTGCATGCGGTTGACCTTGGTGCAGGAACACTGGAGCTGGATTGCGTTATCTCGGCAGATAAAAAAGTGCTGGTATCGCACGATGTTTTTATGTCGGCCGATTTTATGCGTAAACCAGATGGAACAGATATCAGCAAAGCAGAAGAAAAGCAATATGCTGTTTATACAATGACATATGACAGTATCCGCAGGTTTGATGCAGGCAGTAAAGTGAATACAAACTTTCCTGACCAGGTGAAGATGAAAACATATAAACCACTGTTGTCTGAACTGATAGACAGTGTAGAAGCCTATGTAAAGAGAAAACACCTGAAACCCGTTTACTACAATATCGAAACAAAATGCTCTCCCGACGGAGACGATAAATACCATCCCAAACCGGATGTATTTGCAGAGATGGTGATGGATGTGATCAGGAAAAAGAAGATCACAAAAAGAACAACTGTTCAATCTTTTGATATAAGAACATTGCAAACCATTCACCGCAAATATCCTGAACAGACGTTGGCGCTGCTGGTATACAAACCCCGCAGCCTGGATGAGGAGCTGACAAAACTGGGCTTTACACCAGTGCTTTTCAGTATCTCGTTATCTTCCAGCATCCACATATTCCGGATGTTGAGAGGATCATATTTTATGACGGTGATATTATTGAGTGTCTGGTCTGTCCATTTTACCGGCACCTGCTCAAAGGTCTTGCCACCGTCGCGGGTATGGTACAGAGCTTCCGGCGTCTGACCGAAGGATATGCCGGTGCCTATAAAGAACTCGCGGGAATTCCGTGGATTAAACTCCAGCGGATCAACAACAACTCCTTTCAGCTGTTCTGACCAGGTAGCACCTTCATCGTCAGAAATGAATAATCCACCGTCAATACCAGTCGCACCATTGCCTCTTGCCAGGAATAACCTGGACGGATTATCGGGCGAGATAGCTGTGTTGTTGATATGCACCGTGTTATAGTCTTCACTGAAATAGATCATTTTCCAGTCCTCTTTGGAAGCATTTTTAGTATAGTACACTTCGGTATAAGGAGTGAAGCCCATTGAGTAGCTACTGTTAACCAGCACTGTCTCTGCTGCTTCATTGTAGATGTTATAGGAGCGTATGGCCGGCATCAGGTAACGGTTAGGCAGTTTGTAATGCCGGTGGATGGTCCTGCTCCACAGATCAAGTATATATATACCATTCTGTTCCGGATCATGATGGGTGTTTATGGCAAAGGACAGGTACCTGCCGCCGGGCAATAGTTTCAGGAGATCAATGGTAGCCCTGCTGTTGGGAAAGGAGTACAGGATATTCCAGGAGGCGCCATTGTTGGATGAAACCATGATGTGGTTGACAAGCGTTCGGGCATACAACCTGTTCGGTATGATACGGTCATACGTGATATCCCATAGTTTGCCGTAATTACCGGCCGATTCAAAGGAAAGTTGTGCGCTGGTTGTCAGAAAGGAGGCCAGCAGTAAGGTTAGCGTAAAAATTCTTTTCATAGTTTCTGATTAATGGTTATCTGATAAAAGAGCCTTGTTTTCCTAAAAAGATGTAACTACTAAACAGGACAAGGTTGATTTTCGGTTGTTTCCCACGTGGAGCGTTTGAGAAGAGGTAAATGTTACTGAGAGAAATTTCAGGATATAGTCATAAAAAAAACAATCCTGGCATTACTGATTTTAGTATATGAAAGAAATATTATATTTGTCTTAAATCGTGTTTAATGACATTCCGCGGAATCGTCCCCTATATCAGCATTGTTTTGTGTTTTGGCTTTATTTATTTGTTGACGATGCTTATCCCTAATCATGTCCTCTATCTTGGGTTCAAAAGTCAGATCCCTGAAGTAGAGCAGAAGATGGTGTACCAGGAGAAGATATTTACTTATGTATTGAGTATCATCCTGTTATTGATGAATGTGGCGGAAATGCTGTCGTCGAGACAGGACAGGTTCTGGGTACGGTTCGGGAAATCGGTCTTCACGGTGGTCCTGTCTTATGCGGCAGGTGCTATTATATTCCTGCTGATGGATACCCGGGAGTGGAACATGTACCTTTACTACCGGGATATTCCTGCCGGATTTTTCATTTGTGTGACGCTGGGAATGCTTATTCTCCTCCTGGGGTTTTTGCAGGCAATGCGTCCTTTCCTGCTGGCAAAACTGAATAACAGGTTTGTGGAAAACTATATTCCCGCCTGGTTAAGATTTGACAGATAGCTTAGTTTGAATACAGCCAGCCGGGGCCAAACTCGTTACTTTCCGGCAATTATAGTTTTAACCTTCTCTTATAGTTGGCCACAGGCCATTCCCTCTCTCAGAACAGCGCTTTGACCTTGGGCCAGAGCGTTGTTCTGAGCAATTTTCCTCACTAAGCATCCTGTAAAAGTGAATATGCAGGATTAGCAGTACCTTTGCCGTTCATTTTTAGTGATATGACTTTTGAGGAATTAAACCTGAGCAGACCTTTACTGAACGCATTAAATGACCTGGGGTATAAAGAGCCTACAGTTATCCAGCAAAAGGTCTTCTCTGTTGTAATGTCCGGCCAGGATGTTTGCGGAATAGCCCAGACGGGTACAGGAAAGACTTTTGCCTACCTGCTTCCCTGCCTCCGGCAATTTAAATTTTCCAAAGAACGCTTCCCTCAGCTGCTGATCATTGTTCCTACAAGAGAGCTGGTAGTACAGGTAGCTGAAGCGATAAAACAGCTTACGCCCTACATGAGCGTAGAGATAGGCGCGTTTTATGGTGGGGTGAACATGAAACCCCAGATGGAGACTGCCAATGGCAAGCTGGATGTAGTAGTAGCTACTCCCGGCCGGCTGGTAGACCTGGTGCTGAGCGGTGCACTGAAGCTGAAAGCTATTAAACGGATAGTGATAGATGAAATGGATGAAATGCTGAACCTGGGTTTCCGGGCGCAGCTGCAAAATATACTTGACCTGCTTCCCGCCAGGAGACAGAACCTCCTGTTCTCAGCCACTATCACGGAAGATGTGGAGAAGCTGATAGAAACACATTTCAATTTCCCTGTAACAGTAGAAGCGGCGCCGGCCGGCACTCCGCTGAAGAATATCAGTCAATCCGGTTATTACGTTCCTAACTTCTATACCAAGGTAAACCTGCTGGAATTATTGCTGGCTAAGGATACTGAGATGACAAAGGTATTGGTGTTCGTTGATACCAAAGAACTTGCTAATCAGCTGTATGAACAGCTGGAAACAAAATATCCTGAGCAGGCAGGGGTGATCCATTCCAACAAGGAACAGAACCATCGTTTTAATACTGTAAAGAGATTCAAAGACGGTACCTATCGTTTTATCATTGCAACAGATATCATTGCCCGCGGACTGGACATCGCCGAAGTAAGTCATGTGATCAGCTTTGACACCCCGGAAACACCGGAAAACTATCTTCATCGTATTGGCCGTACCGGTCGCGCTGATAAAGACGGTCATTCCATTATCTTCATCACGGAGCGGGAGAAAGAGAACCAGGAAAAGATAGAAGCGTTGATGAATTACCAGATCCCTATAAAGGAACTGCCTGAAGACCTGGTGATCTCTGATGTGCTGACGGAAGATGAAAAGCCCCAGGTAAAGATGAAGAACTTCCTGGTCAAATTACCAACCCGGGAAGAAGCGGGACCTGCTTTTCATGAGAAGTTACCGAAGAACAGGAAAGTGAATGTGAAGATATCACATGCGGAGAAGATGATGAAGAAATATGGTAAGCCTAAAACCAGGGGGGCTAAGAAGAAGAAAAGGTAATAGGAGGGTATGTGGTGCAGAAGTGGGGTCACCATGTATTTTCCCCTTTCTGCATCTTATCCATAACTTCCTGGTAATCCGGCTGTTCACTTTCCGGCGCCAGCGTCACCGCTTTTTCCATCCACGTCAACGCATCTTCCTTTTTATTCAGTTTATATAACAGGTTTGCATATGTGCTCATCGTAAAGGAATTCCGTTCCATATCCACTGCCTTTTCCATCCATTTCAATGCCAGGGTGAGCAATGTAGCATCATCTGTACCTTCAAATACCTTTTTAGCCATACTGCTGATCTTGGCAGGAGAGAAGCTGGTACCTCCCTTACTGAGGTAATCGGAAACATTTTCAGCCAAAGCCCTGTAATTCTTTGTCTTTTTAACGTCAGCATCCAGTTCCAGTATAGCCAGGAATTGTTTGCGGTTAGGATCGGGTATAGAGGCGGTATCTGCATCTTTCAATGCCAGTGATGGCAACAGGCGTTTGCTGTATGCTTGCGGAGTGAACGGGGCATGGATCTTTCTCAACGTAGTCAGCGGTACTTTGATCACTTCCCTGTCATACGTAATAAGGCCGTTCTCTTCGATTTCCACATCAAAGGGCTCAGTGTAGATAGACCCTGACTGTCCCTCTGTTTCATATGTTTTCAGCTTTTTCACCATGGAAGCATATTTACCTGACATCTCTGCAGGAGTGATCTTTACATACCCCCATCCGGCGGCAGCATTCCACTGATGACCTTTCACCGGTACACCTACTCCGCCCCATTCGCCCAGCACGCGTGCTTTGCCGGGAAGGGCAGGGGCAATGCCGGGACCGGGATAATCGTGTATGTCAGTCAGATCGCTGTTAGCCCATTTCTCAGCTATATTTTTTGGCCCGTCTTTACCATAGTTTTCTCCCGTATGCCCGTTAACGAGGCGGGTGGTGTCTGTGGCCTGTAACCAGTTGGTAATGCGAAGCTGATCATAGGTATACCATCCTTCATTGAAGATGACCCAGCAGACAATAGAAGGGTGATTACGCAGCTGTTCTACATTGGCGGCGTTTTCTGTTTCGAAAGCAGCTTTAGCTTCCGGCTGCAGGCTGGCGCAGGTCACCATATCCTGCCATACCAGAATGCCCAGCTTATCTGCATGATAATACCAGCGGTCAGGTTCTATTTTGATATGTTTGCGGATAGTGTTAAAGCCCATTCCCTTGATAGCGGCAATGTCAAAGCGCAGGGCTTCATCTGTCGGAGCGGTATAGATGCCTTCAGGCCAGAAGCCCTGGTCAAGTACTCCCAGGTTATAGGTGTATTTGCCGTTCAGGAAGATGCGTTCCTGCCCTTTGCTGTCTTTCTGTATCCCGATCTTGCGCATGCCAAAGTAAGATCCTACCTGGTCTGTGGTAGTGTTGTTTTTCACAAGTTTTACGGAGAGGTCATACAGGAATGGATCTTCAGGGCTCCACAGGCGTGCTTTGGGCAGGGATATCCTGAGCGGCTGATTGGCGCTGCCGTTTATAGAACCAACCTGTACACCGTCCGCACTCGCTTCTGCTATTATGTTGTAATCATCTGCTTCCTGGGAGGTATGTACGGTAAGGGAGAGATATCCTCCATCTACTTCAGGCACTATGTCCAGGGAGGAGATATGTATGGCAGGGACCGTTTCCAACCATACGGTCTGCCAGATACCGGTAGTGGCGGTATAGCGTATACCCTTGGGAGCAAGCACCTGTTTACCATGTGGATTAGGCCCCTGGTCGGTCGGGTCGTAAACACTGAGCAGCAGTTCATTCTGTCCTTCTTTCAGCAGGTCGGTGATATCGAGTAAGAAATGCTGGTAACCGCCGGTGTGATTGCCAGCTTCCATCCCGTTAACGGATATGGTGGTTTGCCAGTCAACAGCGCCGAAGTGGAGTAACACCCTTTCTCCGTCCTTTATAGCGGGTTTTGCAAAGGTGCGCCGGTACCAGAGCCGTTGAGTTGGTAAAACGGCTCTTTTAACGCCGGACAGGGCTGATTCTATGGGGAAAGGCACCAGGATGGAGCCCTCAAACTGTGTGGGTTTGCCGGCTTCCTTTGGAGTAATGGCATACTGCCACAGGCCGTTGAGATTCTGCCAGTTGGAGCGTACCATCTGCGGGCGTGGATATTCAGGCAGCACATTTTCAGGATCCACTTCTTTTGCCCAGCGGGTCTGTATTGGGGCCGGCTGCATCTGCCAGGTTGACTGAGTATAGCCGTTGGTCTGGAGCAGGCAGCAGATAGCGGCGCAGAGGGGTAGGTGTTTCACAAAACGTTTCATTATAAAGAGCAGGAGGTTTTAACTCCGGCAATATAACAGCTGACTATGAAATATGTTTGCAGCAGGTCAAAAAATGGGGTTTCGCCTTTGGCGAAACCCCATTTTTCGCTCAGAAATTCTTTATTTTCTCTCCTATATCAAACACTTTTACCTGCAATGCATCTTCCAGTATGCTACTGGCTGCAGCGCTCCGGTACCCGCCGGCACAATGTACTGCCAGAGGCTTATCAGCAGGAATTTCCACTATTCTTTTCCGTAGTTCAGGCAACGGAATATTTACAGCGTTGCTGAAAATGGGCTTGTTCTTTACCTCTTCACTATTACGTACATCAACGATCGTGTATTCTTCCTGGTGCTTTCTGAAATATGCTTCATCAAACAGCGATTGTGTACGGGTACCTTCAGCATGTATGATACCGCCTTTTATGAATGGCTCGTAACCTATCTTACACGTTCTTTCCATTGCTTCCTGTAGCTTCTCCTTATTCTCTGCCAGCAGGTAAAATGGCTCGTCCGGTTCCAGCAGACTACCCAGCCAGGTCTCAAATTTACCTTCCAGCATGATGTTGAATGAACGGGGCAGGTGTCCTGTCTTGAAGTCTGCTGCTGGACGGGTATCTATTACAATATGGCCCGGAGATGTTAGTCCGCCGGGAATTACCTGCACCAGTCTTAATCCTTCCACTATACTGGGAGCGCCCCGCCTGTTTACCTCTACATCGTAGGGAAAATATTGGGGGATGAAGGGTTGGTCTGTCAGCAGTGCCTCTGTAAAAGCGTTGACATCCATAGGTTGTAAAGACCAGTTCGTTTTCTTTTCTTCTCCTATGGTAGCGTGCCCTGCTTCACTGAGCGCTTTGCCACACAGTGTTCCTGCTCCATGTGCAGGGTAGATGATCACATCGTCGTTTAACAGCATAAGTTTATTGCGGAGGGAATGATACATCATCCCGGCCAGTTCCAGCCTTTCTGCTTTGTGATTACCGGCGTTCTCCCGGAGGTCCGGCCGGCCGCAATCTCCGATAAAAAGGGTATCTCCGGTAAATACGGCTTTATCTTTTCCCTGGTAGGAGGCAACAATGGAGATGCTGTCAGGCGAATGTCCCGGTGTATTCAATGCGCGTAAGGAGATATCTCCGTTTTGTATTACAGCGCCTTCATCAAAGGGTATATGCTGGTAAGAGGCTCCTGTCATTGCTGAACAGTAAATGGCGGCGCCTGTTTGTTGCTGCAGTTCCTGGTGGCCGCTCACAAAATCAGCATGCGGATGTGTTTCTATCACGGCAATGATCTTTGCGTTGTGGGCGCCCGCATATGCGAGATAAGGTTGTATGTTCCTTGACGGATCAATGAGAATGATCTCTGCCAGGGCTTCATTCAGTATGGCGTAAGAATAATGGGAGAGCGGTTTATCTTCAAACTGTTTAATATTCATAATACCTGTTTTAGTGTGGTAAGCGATCTTTTAAAAGTCCATATGAAAAAGTGCCCAGCAGGGCGCCTGCCAGAACGATGAGCATGACACTATAACCTTGTCCTATCAGTACAAATATTGGTCCGGGACATGCGCCGGTCAGTGCCCAGCCTGTACCGAAGATTATACCGCCAAACAGGTAACGTTTCCAGACACGGTCTTTGGGCGGGAATTTCGTTTTATTCAGTCGCAGTCCCAGAATACCGGCTATGACGGCTGTGCCGATAATGCCGTACATATGGAAGGACTGAAAGCGGAACATTTCCTGTATGCGGTACCATGATATTGCTTCGGATTTGCTCATAATGATACCGAAGAGGATACCTGTAAAAATGTATTTCATGTTAAAATATTAAAGGGAAGATGAGATGTGTCATAAGCAGTCCGCCGGTGAAAAAGCCGGTAACAGCAATAAGGGATGGCCATTGCAGGTTTGATAGCCCGCTGATGGCATGACCTGAAGTACAGCCGCCTGCATAGCGGGAGCCCAGGCCTACCAGGAAGCCACCGGTCAGCAGGACTGTCCATCCAAGTTGCGCAGGCAGCATTTGTCCGTTAAAGGTGATGTGCAGCTGTTGCAGATCGTGGATGGTATCAGCAGATAATTGCAGGGGTTTACCGGAGGATAGCCATTGTTGTGAAATAAAGCCACCTGCAATGGTGCCGGCCAGGAAAAGCAGGTTCCAGTACTGGCTTTTGCGGTCAAATGAAAAGAAGGAAGCTACTTTCCCGGCGCCTGCTATGCTACAGATGGTGCGCAGGTTGGAAGAGAATCCGAAGGGTTTTCCCTGCCAGGCCAGTATAAGCATGATGCCGGCAATAGACAGACCGGAAACATACCAGGGCCAGGGTTGTTGAAGGTAATAGAGTAATTGCATCACATCGTTATTTTAATGATGCAAAGTTCAGGAGCAGGGAGGAGAAGTACAGTGACCCAGATCACACAGGGCGTATTCCATTTTTACCCTGGCAATATTTCTATATAGTTCCGGTGAAGAACAAGTTTTTTTTGTTGTTCCAGTTTTTTGAGCAGGCGGGATATTACTTCGCGGGAGGAGTTCAGGTCGTTGGCTATTTCCTGGTGGGTAAGCTGCAGTTGCGGGCTTCCCAGGGCCTTTTGCTGATGTTCAAGGTAAATGACCAGCCTTTCGTCCAGTGCTTTGAAAAGCACCTGGTCTACTATCTGCAGGAGTTCTTCAAAGCGGCTGCGGTACGTTTCAACAACAAAGCTGTACCAGCTTTTAAATTCCTGCATGAGGGATTCCATGAGTTGTAAGGGAATCATCAATACTACACTGTCTTCTATGGCTTTGGCCATGATCTCGCTGGCAGGGTGGGGGCGGCTGGCGCACACCATGGATAGGGCGCAGGCATCGCCGGGCAGCAGGTAATACATGAAAAACTCATCGCCTTCTTCTCCTTCCCGGTATAGTTTCAGCCGGCCTTCGGTGACAAGCATAGTGGAACGGAAGTATTGCCCTGTCTGGATAAGCCTTTCTCCTGCAGAGATCTGTCTGACAGTGCAGTGTGCGGCTATCTGTTCTTTCAGTCCCTGTTCGAAATGCGGGAAGTGCTGATCCAGGTATGCGATGGCATTCATAATTTCGGTATGGTTGGAATGGCAAGGTAAAGAATCGCAGCCTTAAAATGATATTTTTGCTTTTGTCATAGCGGTGAAAGAGTATTTTAGTGATTATTGAATTTTTCCGGGCAAATGACAAATATCATAGCACCATGATACCTATTTAGTAGCTTTGAGCAGCAAATTAGGGGTCAATGAATGATTTTATAGCCGCCAGGTCACAAATGGCCTTATCCTTAGGCTTCCACATTGTATTTTCCTGCATAGGCATGGTCATGCCGTTCTTTATGGCAGTAGCGCATTTCTTATGGTTAAGAACAAATGATGTAGTATACAGGAATATCACCAGGGCCTGGAGCAAAGGCGTAGCCATTTTCTTTGCTACAGGAGCGGTATCCGGTACTGTCCTCTCCTTTGAATTAGGCCTGTTGTGGCCTGAGTTCATGAAACATGCAGGCCCTATTTTTGGTATGCCTTTCTCTCTTGAAGGAACGGCATTTTTCATAGAGGCGATAGCGTTAGGCTTCTTTCTGTATGGCTGGGACCGTTTCAACCGCTGGTTCCATTGGATCACCGGTGTGGTGGTAGGTGTAAGCGGCCTGATATCCGGTATACTGGTGGTTGCAGCCAATGCCTGGATGAACAGTCCTGCAGGTTTTGATTATGTGAACGGGCAATACCTTAATATAGATCCTATTGCTGCAATGTTCAATGACGCCTGGTTCTCACAGGCCCTGCACATGTGTGTGGCGGCCTTTGTAGCTACAGGTTTTGCCGTAGCTGGTATTCATGCCCTGATGATAGTAAGGAAGAGGAATGTACATTTTCACACACAATCCTTTAAGATAGCAGCGGTCTTTGCCTGTGTGGCAGCCATATTACAACCGTTAAGCGGAGATATTTCCGCGAAGGATGTGGCTAAGAGGCAACCGGCAAAGCTGGCGGCCATGGAAGCGCATTATCATACGGAAGCTGCTGCTCCGCTGATCCTGGGCGGTATACCGGACGATGAAAAACAGGAAGTGAAATATGCAGTGAAGCTGCCTGGTATGCTGAGTTTTATGGTGCATAGTGATTTTAACACACCTGTTACCGGGTTGGATAAAGTGCCTGAGAATGACAGGCCTCCGGTAGCAATAACACACTTCGCATTCCAGATCATGGTAGGACTTGGTATGCTGATGCTGCTGATCTCTTTGTTATATTTCCTTGCCCTGTGGAAGAAGAAGAGCTGGCTGGAAGGCAAGTGGCTGATGAGATTGTTTGTGCTGGCTACTCCTATGGGCTTTATTGCCGTGGAAGCCGGATGGACAGTGACGGAAGTGGGCCGTCAGCCGTGGATCATCAATGGTATTATGCGTACTGCCGATGCTGTTACTCCTATGCCCGGTATTGTATACTCATTTTACATCTTTACGGCAGTATATATTTCCCTTTCACTTATAGTAACTTTCCTGTTATACAGGCAGATAAAAATGGTGGGCAGATTATATGATGTTTCACCTGCAGTTTAAAAGTTCAGTATCATGATTTATATAGTGATCGCATATTTATGGGCAGCTATTCTGTTATACATCTTATTGGGCGGAGCAGATTTCGGGGCGGGTATCATCGAGATGTTCACATCCCCGAAAAATAAGCAGTATACCCGTACTACCATGTACCAGGCCATAGGGCCGGTATGGGAAGCCAATCATATGTGGCTGATCATTGCCATTGTGGTACTTTTTGTTGGGTTTCCTGCTATTTATACCACTGTTTCCACCAGTCTGCATATACCATTGGTGATCATGTTATTTGGCATTATTGCCAGGGGAACGGCCTTTACCTTCAGGCACTATGATGCTGTGGTAGATAACATGCAGAAGGTATATAACAAGATCTTCGTGTATTCCAGTTTTGTAACGCCTTTCTTCCTGGGCGTAATAGCTGCCAGCACTGTATCGGGTAAGATAGATCCTTCTGCGGGCGATTTCCTTTCTGCCTATGTTTTCAGCTGGCTGAACTGGTTTTCCGTAGCAGTAGGCTTTTTTACAGTTGCCATTTGTGGCTACCTGGCCGCCATTTTTATCATTGGCGAAACAACTGACGATGGCAGCCGCCGCCGTTTTATCCGTAAAGCAAAGCAAATGAATGTTGCGGCAGTGGTGTTTGGGGCGTTGGTGTTCATTGCGGCAAAGACAGAAGGTATTCCGCTGGATAAATGGATGTTTGATAATGTAGTGGGAGTGGTGGCAATCATTGCCGCATTGGCTTCGCTGGCATTGTTATGGTACCTGTTGCTGAAGAAGGGGAAGGTAGTGATTATCCGTGTACTGGCAGGATTTCAGGTAACAATGATCCTGCTGGCCATTACCCTCAGGCACTATCCTAATATTGTGATCATGAAAGGAGGGAAGTACCTCTCTCTTGTAGAGCATGCGGGCCAGGAGAAGACTATTTATTCTCTTGCCATGGCCCTGCTGCTCGGTAGTATTCTCATCCTGCCGGCCCTGTTCTACCTGATCTATAGTTTTCAGAAGAACAAGGGAGAATGGCATTGATATTATTTCAGTTGCCGTTGTAATTGTACAAAGGCAGAAAGGAACATTTTGTATTTGCTTTCCGTATCCGGCCAGTTGATATTATTTGTTTCAAACAGCCTGGCAATGATCTCACTGGACTTTCTGCAATCGTCCTTATCGAAGAAAATGAATATCCAGTCCTGCGGCAGCTGATCAAAAGATTTCAGTTCAAAGCCATTTCCGTATATCTTCAGCGGAGTAGGGATCGCCCGCACTTCCAGCGATTGTTTATTGATGGCCATAGCCCAGTCAAAATATGCTTCCCAGAAATGGAAGTGGCTTTTCAGGCGTGCAACAAGCTCCGCATCACTTTCCTTGTGAGAAGCAGGTATGCGCCATTCATTATTTTTTCTGGAAAAGGGATCATGTTTATCGTCTTTTACTTTATTGGAAGAGCCGTAAAAGGTATATGCCCCATCTGATCTTCCTCCTGTCAGCGTGAAGACCATTTCTTCTTTATCAAGCGATTTTATTTCCAGTTTTTTTACCTCGTTACGTTGGTTATTGAGGGATAAGGTTTTACCGTTCATGCCCCAGGTGCCGTATTCAAAACTGTACAGGTAACTGGTGTAGGTGCCATCCGGCATGATATTGATAAAACTGCCTGCATTCAGGGAGGTATCATCACTGAGATTATGAAACCATACTTTACTGAGTTTACTCTTATCCGAATTGCATCCCGCAAAAATAAGGCAGCAGATAGCGGCAAAAAGGAACAGGGATCTTGTTTTCATGTACGCAATTTAGTCTTTATATTTTATATTTTACAATATGATGACGGGAGAAGAAAGTATCATAACCTGGTTTTTGACCGGTGAAAAGAGGAAAAGGGCAACTTCCCGGTATTTTAACAGGAAGAGTAAAAAATACCCTTTATTTATCGCTGTTTACCTCCCGTTTTATATATTCCTCCCCGTTAGAAAAAGGTAGTATTCCTAATAAATGTTCCCCGTACATTTATAATATTAATGTGACGTATTAAAAATAATTATGTATATTTAATTTAATAATGAGATAAGCCTGTATTGTGTTCCAGGCGAAAAAAAACTTTGATTCTTTACATAATATTTTAACTTCGCTCTCGTTTTGACATAGTCAACTATGTAATTTTTCATAACTATTTAAAAAAAGGAGGTATCGTATTAATGCATGATTTATAAAAGAGGTTAATATCTGAACATTAAAGGGGACTGCCAATAAAGCCCAACATTAGAGTATTTTTTAATTTTAAACCATATCATCGAGGCCGCTTGCAGGGGGAAAAACGCAAGATGGATGACGGCTTGTATGACCATAACATTTGAAAAACCATGACATTAAGACCGAACCAGCGCGGGCAATTGCTCATTGCCGCAACTCTATTTTCATTTCTTGTAAGTTGTACGAAAAAAGAAGACCTTAGTTTAGAGAAGCTCGATACAACTGCAGCGACAAGTACTACCACCACAACCACCCGCCAGTTTACACTGGTTCCGGATGCCTATGGCAGATTGACCATAGATAACAAAAGTGGTACCTATAAACCTGGTGATATACTTAATCTGAAAGGCAATTTTTCTTCAATTTCCATCTCCAACATGAGTGGAAGCAGTTCCGGCTTCATTGTTATTCAGAACCTGCCTGGTACTGTTGTGAATGTAGGGAATCCTTCCTGGAACGGAGGCGCTTACAGCTGGGCACTTTCTTTTTCAAACTGTCACTATCTCAGGGTAGGCGGTGTTGCGGGCAGCAAGACCAATTTTATTGTCAACGGTTCAACACAGGCTTACAGGGAGGCATATTTTAACGTTCACCTGGGTAATCATACGGACAACTTTGAGCTTTGCCGCATGACTATCAACAATGGTGGTACCGGTATTGTTGCCAAAACTGAACCAGTGAAAGGAGACGCTACTACGGCATATCCTAATTCAACAATGGCTAATCTGTCCATTCATGATCTGACCATTAACAATACCAGGAATGAGGCAATGTACATAGGCCATACCGCTACTTACTGGGACCTGACTGCTAATGTGCCTTATTATGGCGCTCCATCAGGTTTCACTGCAGGGCATACCTACGTACAGCCAATTAAATGGTATAATGTGAAGATCTATACCAACCTGGTACAGAATTCAGGTCTGGATGGTATTCAGACAGCTGCTATTGACAAGCTGGAAGTGTATAACAATGTTGTTACCAACTGGGCTACACAGCACAACTCCGGTCATAATGGAGGGATACTGATAGGTGGCCGTACCCGCAATACTTATACTCACGATAACTGGGTACATGATGGCTGGGGTGAACTTTGCCAGTTCTATGGTTCCGGTGGTACAGGCATTACACACATCATTAAAAACAATCTTTTTGTTAATAACGAGAGCGATGGTGTAAGCATGAGAGGAGCTGAGAACGCAATTGTACAGGTGCTTAACAATACTGTTTCAATGACAAAAGGTGTAAGTGTGCGTATCAATGGTTACAGCGGACAAACAGGCAAGAACATCGCTAATGCGAATGCACTCATTGCTCCGATGAAAGGTGTGGGCACTATCTATTCCAAGTATTACATCTACCTGGAAAACGGGGCTCAGGCAGTTGAAGGCACTGGTACACTGGCTAACGTGAAAGCTGCTACTGTAGCGGCTGCAGGTGTGAATGTGAATTCATATTATGCTCCCCTGGCTACCACGCTGTTAACTACAGCAGGTTTCAGGAAGAGCTGATCATTTTTTCTCAAAAGATCACTGTTTCTCCCTGTACTCAGAGTAGTGCTGAAGTATTGTTTTTACTTCCGGGTAATGGCAATGCTTCAGTATCCTATGACTGCTATACACATAAGAAAGAAGGACTGCCTGCTGGCAGTCCTTTTTATTGCACCCCCATAAATAAATAGCATCAGGGCATTACTGTTATCTCCGTTCCTGCGCTCCAGTGTTTAAACTCTGGTGTATAATAGAGATAGGTATTACCAGCTTTGCCTTTGTAGGTACCTGGAATTTCCGCTTTCAGATCAAGGCTGATCTTTTTGGTTTCTTCCCTGCCAAAGCCCATCCAGTACAGGACCAGGTAATTATCGAATGTTTCATAGAAAGCTACCTGGCTTTTCTCCATGATCTCTTTCAGCTGCCAGGATTGTGCTGTAAGCCCAGCGGGAATACCGATCTTTGCAATAGCCATAGGTTGTAACGCCGCTTTTACATTCTTTACTTCAATGTCCATCCTGACAGTCTCTCCGACCTTTGCTTTATTGGTGCTCAGGCGTGTAGCCATTTGCAGCTCTGCTTCGGGACTGTTGGGTGGCAGTAAGGTAAAGTAAGATATCTCCAGGTTGTAAGGCATCGTTTCATTGTTTGTTGCATAACGTACAGAGAACGTATTTGCTCCTTCTTTCAAACCGGTATTGACATTCTTTCCTGTGATAGCCTTGCTGCCGTTAAGCTTCATTTCCATAGAAGATTGCGCTGCTTTGGCGCCGGCTGCTTTGTAATATTCTACAATAGCCTGTAGGGCCAGTACGGTAGCCTGTGTGGAGCCATACCCGAAGTAAGATTTCTTCTCCATGATCTTAGTAAGTATCTCTGCCATCAGTGACAGGCGTGGCGTTTTCTCCCTTGCCAGCGCCAGTACATACAATGCCTGTGTTTCTATCTGCAGAGACTCTGCACGGCCATTCACCATACTTGTCTGTGAGGTGAGGCCCGGTGTGTTCAGCACATCCATCAACGCGGCATAATCTTTTTCATTACCCATATTACTGGCAGATAATGCCGTCATTGCCAGCCTGTAGGCATCCCTGGTTTCCAGCGCACGCTGTACAGCCGTTTTATATTCCAGGTCAATCTCCTCTTTTATTCCAGCCTGTGTCAGCGCATACACAATATAGGTGTTGGCAACATCAGACGGTACTGAATAGAAATTGTAATGCCCTCCGCTCGTTTTAAAGCCGCCTTTACCATCTTTCCGGCTCAGCAGGAAAGATCTTGTGCGGTCCATCATCTTCTGATCTACTTTGATGAAAGGCTGCATATCTGTGAATTCCAGTAAACCATAAGCCGTCAGCGCTTCATGCGGAGGTGTATGACCGAACCACTCAAAACCATTTACAGGTGTTTCAAAACCTATCAGCCGCTGGTATCCTTTTTCTATATAGTCAAGCGCTTTTGCTTCTATCTCAGGATTGATCCTGCCTGATTCTTTCAGGTATTTCAGAATGAGAATGTTGGGATAGGTACTGGAAGATGTCTGCTCAAAGCAGCCATGCGGCTCCCGCAGCATGGACGCTATGCCGTCCAGCAGCTGTCCTTCCACGCTGGCAAATGTTTTCAGCTCAGATTGCAGGCTGCCGGGAACTATAGCGCCGATATTAAAGCTCAGGTCTGTTTCCTTGTTGCCTGAAATAGTGGTAATAACGGGGAAGCCTTTCTCTGCTGCTTCCACCGGCAGGGATATTGTTTCCGTATTGTATGCGCTGCTGACGGTGAACCGGATATTTCCTTTCAATGCACTGGTTACAGTTACCGGTATTAACATCTGCCTGGAGCTGTTGGCCGGCACTTCGATCTTATTCTCAAAATTCCCTGTCACTATCTGAGGTGGCACTGATACACCAACAGTAGCTGAAAGGTCTGTTTTACCGTTGTTGGTGATCACAAGTGGCAGCTGTGCGTTATCGCCTACAGTCAGATAAGGAGGTATTTTAGCATCAACGCTCATAACACCTTGCACTGCATAGGTAAACTCTGTTCTTCCCGGTGTTCCCTCATAGCCCAGGCCTTCGGCAATGGCGCGAAAAGTAGTGGTAGCGTCGGAATTATAAAATTCAACCGTGGCGTCTCCGTTGGCATCTGTCTGGATAACAGGGTTCCAGTAAATGGTTTCACGGAAATCGTCGCGTTGCTTTGTTTCAGGCGAATGATACAGGGGGGCGTAAAACCGCCTTGCCACATCATAGGAATTGTTCTTTGCACTGATTTCCTTTGTGCTATAGTAATAGGTCCTGGACAGGTTGACATGAAATCTCTTGTATCTCATGGATTTGGAAGTAATGACAATAACCCCGTTTGCTGCCCTGCTGCCATAGAGGGCTGTAGCTTCTGAGTTTTTGAATACTGTCACACTTTCAATATCGTCAGGCTGAATATCTCCCAGTTTCTCAAAGGGTATACCATCTACGATAATAAGCGGCTGCTGTGTACCGGCCAGGGAGCCAGATCCCCTTATCCTGATCTGGGGATCACTTCGGGTAGCCCCGGCTACTCCTGAGATGCTTATACCTGCTGCTTTCCCTTGCAATGCGGTTAATGGTGATTGAGCAACGATAGCATCTTCCCTGATAGTGACGATACAGCCTGTGGCGGTACTTCTAGTGGTAACACCATAAGCTATTATGACACTCTCGTTCAACTGCTGGACTTTAGCCAGATCGCCTACAGGTTTATCGTCCAGTATCTTGTCCATTTTCTTTTTTGTGATCAGTGGAGGAGGAAGCCTGTCATCATCAAAAGGAGAGGTGTTGTTTTTCACGGGGAGAGGAGTATACCCTGTTCCATGCTGCAGCACTTTGATATTCACTTTTTCTCTTCTCTGCTCAGAGCGGGCTACCAGCTGGTAACTGGTCTCCGGTGTTATATCTGTGAAGAAAAAGATGCCATCCTCATTGGTTTGCTGTTTGATCACGGTTGCAGGCGTATTGTTCAGTACCTTAGCCCTGTCTGTTTCTATGAGGTATACAACAGCTTTTACCGGTTTCCCTTTCTTATCCTGTACTACTCCGCTGAGAATATTATTCAGATCAGGATTATATGCCGGTTCCTTTGCTTTTTCCACAGCTTCTATATAATCGAAATACCGGTAACCATGGGTGAGCATAACCAGGTCTAACGCCGGCACAGCGTTCTTTTCTTCTTTCTTAAAATAAAACTGCGGCTCTTCTATTTTACCTTGCAGCTCAGAGCTCATCAAAAGCCAGGAAAGGATATGGTCCTGTTTATCATCTGCGAGTGACCATAGCTTGTCATCAATAACAGCCATGGAAAAGTTTGAAGGTATAGGATTACCTTTCTCATCAAGCGTTTTCAGGCGAAGGGATACTTTTTCCCTGGGCAGGTATTTCTCTTTATCTGCTGTGATCTTTACCTGTAAGATCCGGTTGTGATGCAGGAAGGCTATTCTTTCCGCCAGCGGCGTTCTGTATTCGTCTGTGATAGTGAAACGTGCTATGCCTGAAGGAAAATCAACCGGATCCACCTCTATAAACTGTTCTCCTTTCTTTAACTGCATTTCTTTCCGGTAATACACTTTATTCCTGCTTTCGCCGGTAAGCGTGATCCTGATAGCTTTTGTGGCGGCTATCCTGAACAGCAGGAGGCTGTCCTTCCGTGTTGCATTCATCACCACCCCATTCTTTACAGCAACAGGAAATTCATACGCCTGACCTATGCCGGCAGGAGAGGTGATCTTTGCCGTATAACGGATGTTGGGCTGTGGTGTGAAGGAAAATTGACCCATACCGTTGTGATAACTCTCAAAGGAAGCTACTGTCTTCCCGGCAGGATCAGTTATTATACCTCTTGCATCTACCGGTTTGCCAAATTCATTGATGGCTTTAAATGCTACGTTGGTAACCAGTCCCTCTACAAATGCGCCTCCTTCGGGCATGAACTGAAGATCTACTTTATCCAGCGAAATCGGTATGCTGCGGGAAATAGCTTCTGTATAAAGTTCATATTTAACAGTAACATTCAGCAGTCCATCATTTGTATTCAAGGCTGCAGGAAGCTTAAACCTGATCTCTGCTTTACCGTTCGCATCAGTTTTAAAAGTACCTGATTGTACTTTTATTCCGCCTATAGAGACCGTATAGTCGGCTACATGATTTGTTATAGGATGGTCCTCCAGGTTGCGCATGGAATAAGTAGCGGTCACCTCGTCTCCCGGTCCGTATCCTTTCCTGGGGAAGTCCAGTTTCATCAGTATTCTCGGGGCTATGGTCTTCTGGAGGGTGATCTCTTTTGTAAACCAGGTGCCTTGTGTCTCGTTCTGCATCCATGCAGTATAGGCCCTGAGCTTGTAGATGCCGCCATTGAAGTCCTTGCCAAATTCGAAACTACCTTCGGCATAGCCATCTTCAACCCTGTAGCTGAGTTTCTTCAATACATTGCCCGAAGGGTTCAGAATCTCGACATATACTATCCTGCTGACAGTAGTAGGTGTCTGGTCTTTGGCGTTGACCAGGTACACTTTAAAGAACATGTCTTCTCCGGGTTTAAAGAATACGTGATTGGTATGTATATAGATCTTTTCCTTGTTGTCATTGTAGTTATACAGCTGCGCAAAGCTTTTGACTGTAAAGAGGCAAAGCAGGAGCATAGTCCGGCAGCATATTTTTATAGCGTCCCCCATGGTATCAGAATTGTAGTGAAGCATTTAAACCGTACGTCTTTACAGAGGGGATATTGAAGTAATCCAGGCCATCTGTATTATACTGATCATATAGCAGCTGATTGGGATCAGCGCCTTTATAAGCCGTCCAGAGGAAGATATTATTGACATAGGCAGATAACCTGATGCGTTGAGAATAGTTCCATGCTTTTATTGTATAACTAAGCCGGATGGTATTGAGCTTCAGGAAGTCTGCTTTTTGTATATATGCCTCTGCTACTCCGCCAGGGCCGTATCTTGTCCACCGGTTGCTTTCAACAGGCAATGCGGGATTATAAAAGCTCACCGGTACTGTATTAAGATGACCGGCCTGTGTAACCCCATTGAAAACATAACCAGTGATATTCCTTTGTTGTCCGCTTACAGCCGACCTTCCATAATAATCCAGTGCAGCCTGTGTTCCGTTCCACATATCACCACCTTTCCTCCATTCCCAGTCAAGGTTCAGGTCAAATCTTTTCAGACGGAAGTAGTTGCTCATTTTCATGGTAAAGTCAGGGATGGCGTTGCCTATTACTTTGAGCTGCGGATCAACAAGCGGAAATCCGTCATCACCAATAACAATTCTGCCGGCAGCATCTCTCAGGTAGGTGTTGCCTGCTATTGCCCCCATAGAGCCGCCATTTACCAGTACTTTGTGCACATTGCTGAAGCCTGCTACCGGTGTGAAATTATATCCGTCCCTTACTCCTGTGACGGTACTGGTATAGGTAGAGAACGAGATGTTGCCTGCAACATCGAAGAGCCAGTTTGAGTTGCCGAAGTTTCTTCCCAGCTGTATCTCGAATCCTTTATTCCTGTGATCTGCAATATTTTTTAACTGCAGCTGTCCGCTTTCGTATACAGGAAAGACGTCATTCCGGGTATGGCGGATAAATGTGCTGCCTTCTATATAATATCTGTAATTATAGGATAACCGCAGGCCGGCTGTCCATTCTTTATGATCAATGGGAGTGAGCCGGTCAAAACTGCCTGCTTCCTGTAACGGCTGGTATTGAAAAGCCTGTTCAGCAGAATAACGTAAGAGGTTTACATGTCCGATAGACCTGTCTATCGGTAGTTCACTTTTGAAATAGCGCAGAGCGGTGTTTCCTTGTACCGAAAACCTGGCCAGAATGTGATCCAGCCTTGCATCTGCACTCAGCGATGGCAGGAAGTAATGCGCGGTTGTGGCGGTATTGGAAAGAAAGATACTGTTGCCGGCTTCCAGTGTGGCGGAAAGCTTTCCGGTGTGGATGATATCTTTGGCCGCTACAGATGCAGCATGCGATGATCTCTGGTACCGGTAGTGGTTACCCGGAGCATTGTAGCTGATCCTGGTATGAGCATCTGTATAGGTATAGTTTGCAATAAATGCAGGCCTGAGAAAGTCATTTATATAGGGTACCTCGTACTGGAAGCGGGATTGGAGCATATAGTTCAGGTCCTGCTTTTTCCTGTCTGTCTGCATTCCATCCTGCCACGAAGCCGTACCTGGTTTATATACTTCTTTGTTTTCTTCTCCCGTATGGTGTATACTGTGGGTGATAGTACCCTCAAAATTATTGGTCTTTACCGTTGTTTTCAGGCTTCCGATATGTTGTGACCATATGTATTTGTTACTGTTATCTTCCAGCAAAAAACGGGGATTATCGGCAGTATTGCTATAGCTGCGCTGGGCTGTACCATTCATGGTACCCTGGCTGTTATCGAAAGATACGGGAGTAAGCAGTGCATTCTGCCATACCCTGTTCAGGAAGCCGTTCCTGTTACCATTATTTGCATCGGTATGTACATAGGTATAGTTGCCGGAAACCTTGAACCATTTGATACTTGTACCGGCGCCGGCCCCGAAGGTCACAGTATTATCCTTTGTATCCCGGATAAGGGTCTGGTTTCCCGTATGCGCCATTTTCGTATTGAAATTCCAGGTACGCTTGCCATACCTGTAAAGATCTCCCTGCACATTCAGGGATTGTGACAGGGAAGTAGCTGTTCTGAGGATATTGTTATCATAGATGTGGGCTTTGTTGCCATTACCGGCACCAATTGCTGTAAGTCTGCCGTATTTATCGTACACATAAGCAGTGCCATCAAATTCAAGCAGCTGCATAGCCGGGCCGTAACTGAATATTTCCCCTGTTTCGGGTCCGCGCCAGGCTGGTGTGCCATTAACCGGGCGCCCCTGTGCATAGCTATGCTGCAGGTCTGGCTGGCGGTTAGCCGTTTTCACCTCAACATAGGTGCTGAAAGAGCCTGCTATATCCAGGTATTTTTCAAGCCTGGGCATGATCTCCACCTGGTTTTTGGTGGTCTTCATTTTATAAACAGGTAACCTGGGGTCGAAAATGCCTTCCAGGGTCATGACCGTATTACGCCGGTTACTCACTGAATCGACAGGGTCAGTTTTGCCTCTGAGCTTCCGTACCTGTTCGGTGTAATCGCCGGACAGAATGGGTCTTACGGGGCTCATTACCTGGGCTGATGCTACAGCAGGAAGAAATATAAGTAGTAGAAGGTATTTCAAAGGCACCAGTTTTAGTTGATAAATATACGATATGCTCTTCGGGGGTATGATGCCGGGTTTTTTAAGATTCCATAAATTATCCCCAAAAAAAATTGCCTTACACAAAGATGCTATTACACAGGCCGTTACTGTGAAATACTTTTGCACCTCATGTGTAATGTCCTATAACCAACCCATGCAACGAGTACTATCAGCATTTATTTTCCTTTCAGCTTTACCGGCATTTGCCCAGGATTCCTTAAAATATCGCAGGGATACGACCCGCCACCTCGGGGAAGTGGTTGTTTCTTACCAGGCGGTTGCTTCTACGCCTGTCACTTACCGGAACCTCAGCGCTGCTGTACTGGAAGAAAAGAACACAGGGCAGGAGCCTTCTTTCATATTGTCAGAAACGCCGGGAATCACGGTACAATCTGATGCCGGTAACCAGCAGGGATATTCCTATTACAGGATGAGGGGTATGGACCAGACCAGGGTGAATATGACACTGGACGGTATGCCTATGAATGAACCGGAAGACCAGGGGGCATATTTCTCTAATTACCCGGATATCCTTAATTCTGTGAGCAGTATACAGATACAGCGGGGGGCAGGCACTACCCAGAACGGTAGTGCAAGCTATGCCGGCAGTGTACAGCTGTTTTCTCCCAACCTGAAGGATACAGCACATAGTTCCGTTGGTATTGGTTATGGTTCCTGGAACAGTGCACGCATATATGGAGAGTACCAGAGCGGGCTGAAAAACGGGAAAGCGCTGTATGTACGCGCCTCCCAGCTTTATACGGACGGATATAAGTATCATTCCTCCAATAATGCGCAGTCGGTTTTTATTAGCGGGGGTTTGTACTATGACAAGACCAGCTGGAAGATCAATATGCTGGCAGGGCAACAGCGCAACGGGCTGGCCTGGCTCGGCGTAGTGGACTCACTGGTACGTAAGGACAGGCGCACAAATGCCAACAGCCCTGACGAGAAAGATCATTTCTTCCAGGCACTGGTACAATTACAGAATGAATGGAGGCCGGGGCGCCGTTCTGTGATCAACACCAGCGTTTATTATACCTACCTGAAAGGCAACTACGATTTTGATCCGGCTAACTATGTATCCGGTACGCCGGGAGAAGATGGTTATATGTTCAATTATTCCTTCCTCTCACATTTTGCCGGCATATTCAGTAACTATACGCTCTCCGGGCAATCATTGAAATGGACAACCGGTGTTAACGGTAATGCCTACCAGCGCCGGCATCTGGGAAGTGATAATGCAGATGGTGAATTGTACAGGAATACCGGTTACAAAAAGGAATTCAGCGCTTTTACCAAACTGGAATACTACCTGGGGAAATTTACATTCTTCGGCGATATCCAATACAGGTTAACTACCTTTGATTATACCGGCAACCTGAAACTGAAACAGTTGAAATGGGACTTCCTGAACCCGAAAGCAGGCGTTAGCTATGCGCTGAATAACAGGATAGATCTTTATTACAGCATAGCCCGTACCGGCAGGGAGCCTACAAGGAATGATTTTTTTAACGGGGAAGATAACCTGACAGTGGGGAGCAATGGCGTAGGACAGGTATATAATCCCTGGGCAGAAACGGTAACAGACCAGGAAGCTGGTATCAGATGGGCGGGCGCTAAGATCGTAGTGAACCTGAACGGTTACCGGATGGCCTTCAGCAATGAACTGGTACTGAACGGAGAGACCGGGCCTAACGGGTTACCGCTTACAGATAATGTATTGCACAGTTTCCGCAGGGGAGTGGAGTTATACCTGAAGTATGCACCTGACGCCCATTGGAGCTTTACCAGCAATGCAGCCTGGAATAACAGCCGTATTAAGGAGAAAGAGGCGGTCTTCACTCCGCTGATGACCCCATCCTGGATCATCAACCAGGAAATAGGCTGGAAATACGGCAGATGGGGGACTGCATTATCAGGAAGGTATCAGTCAAAGGCATATATTGATTTTTCCAACCGGTATACCCTGAACAGTTATTTCCTGGTGAATGCAAGAGCACATTATACATTGAAGCACTATGAGTTTTCATTGTTCCTGAACAATATCACCAATGCAAAGTATTACGGCAGCGGGTACCGGGAGGGAGATCATGTGAAGTATTTTGTACAGGCGCCGGTCAACTACTATATAGCAGTAAAGTATAGTTTCTAATGAACTTTTTCAGTATTGAGCATATTGCATTCAGTGTAGCGGGATATAATCTCAGTTATATTGAACTGATAGGCACCCTCTTTGGGCTGATCTCAGTATACTACGCTTCCAGGGCCAATATCCTGACATGGCCTTCCGGTATCATCAATGAGATCGCATTGTTCGTATTATTCTACCAGGTACAGTTGTATGCTGACATGTTCCTGCAGGTATATTTTCTTGTTGTTACCATCTTTGGATGGCGTAACTGGAAAAGTAATAAAGCCGATGTTCCTGTTACCCGTTCAGATAACCGGGGGCGATTGCTGCTGGTGTGGCTGCTGATAGCAGGTACAATGATCATAGGTTGTCTGATCAGGGAGCTGCCTCACTGGCTGCCTGTATATTTCCCTTTACCTGCTTCCTATCCTTTTGCCGATGCTTTTGTAATGACCAGCAGTATCCTGGCTATCATGCTGCAGGCGCGCAAACAGATAGAGAACTGGTTCATGTGGATCATAGTGGATATAGTGAGTGTAGTGCTTTACCTGGTGAAAGGTATTTATTTCCTGGCAGCGGAGTATGTTGTATTTTTAGGGATATGTGTGTATGGCTGGTATCAATGGAGAAAATATCTCACGCGTGATTAAAGCATTTGTATTCGGGAAGTTCATGCCTTTTCATAAGGGGCACCAGGCGTTGATCAGTTTTGCATTGCAGCATTGCGACGCCCTGAGCGTACTGGTTTGCTGCGGTGATAAGGAAACGCTGCCTGCGGCAGTCAGAACACAATGGCTGAAAGATATTTATGCGGATGAACCCCGCATCAGCGTTATTACATACGAATACGAAGAATCGTTCCTTCCTAATACCTCTGTAACGTCAGAGACAGTATCTCAACTATGGGCGGCGCAGTTCTTAAAGCTCTTACCCGGGCATTCCCTTGTTATCACTTCTGAGCCTTATGGCGACCTGGTAGCAGGATTTATGAACATCCGTCATATCCTCTTTGATAAAGAGCGGGTGCAATTCCCTGTCTCTGCAACCCGTATCAGAACAGAGCCTGCTGCTTACTGGAAATACCTGCCCTACAGGGTGAAGGAAGACCTGGTTACCAAAGTAGTGATATTGGGTACTGAATCTACCGGTAAAACCACGCTTACGGAACGTTTGTCAAAGCATTTTCACTGTGCTGCTGTAATGGAAGCAGGGCGGGATATTGTAAGTGATTCAAATGAATTCAGTATGGATGATATACGGTTGATAGCTGTTACGCATGCAGAGAGAATAGCTGCCGCTGCAGATAAAAGCCCGCTGCTGATCATCGATACGGATATTCATATCACATTGTCCTATGCACAATATGCTTTTGGTGAAGAGCCTGTTATAGATACATCTGTTTTTAAAAGGAATAAAGCCGGTCTGTATCTTTATCTGAAGAATGATGTGCCTTATATGCAGGATGGTACAAGATTAAGCGAAGAGGAGAGGAATTTATTAGATGTTTCACACAGGAAGACACTGGAGAAGTATGGAATAAACTATATTGAGATCTGCGGGGATTGGGAACAACGTTTTGAACAGGCTGCTACGGCAATAGAAGCTTTTTTTAAATAAAAAAGATCAGAAAAACTACCGTAAAAATCGCTTTCACCGAAGGCGGAAAGCGATTTTTACGGCATGTTAAAAAGTTCCTTATGGCAAAGTACAGGTCAGTGTACCATATCCCAGCTGATCATATCCTCCGCTACCGGAACCATAGTTCCCTCCACCGCCTTCGGGCCTTACTTTCTCAGCATAACGGGCAGTGTAAGGAGCTGACAGCCCTTTACGTTTTACATAGTGATTATAGATCAGTTCCCATACAGGGCGTGAGTTACCTCGGGAAGCTTCACTCACTACAGTCTGTGTTACTCCCACGCAATTGGAATATGTTACGAACGGTACATCTTCCATCAGGTTATATTTTGCCACGTATTCGGCTCCTTTCAGGAAGCGGTTATCATCATAACCATACATATCGTCTCCCTGGCTCCATGCCATTTCACAGAAAGCTCCCATAAGCGCCATACCCAGCATAGTATGCCCCTGATCGCGACCGCTTTCCTGCCATTGTCCTGTTCCATCCGGATGGATATAATAAACGGCTTTGTCAATAGCGCCATTTCCCGGGCCATATTTGAAGTAGGTGATGGCTTCATTGTAGATATCCCTGTCATCACAAAGTACTCCTATCGCTAATGCAGAGCACATATTACAGAGGTCCCAGTTGGCATAGAAATGTGACATGCACCTTTCTTTTCTTGTCAGGAAGCTGTGATTTACCGGGTAGAATATATCCAGCATCATTCTCTGGAAGCGGGCAAATTCTGAAGAGCTCCAGCCTTTATAGTTTCGCATGATCTCGCCGGCATTGGCAAACTGGTAGCCATATAACCCGGCAGCCAGTACGGAGTCATTGTTGCCGGCCAGTAATGTCAGTTTGGAAGACCAGGCGTTCATGATAGCGATAGATTTTTTGGCATAGGCTTCATCGCCGGATACTTTCCATCTTACCGCAGTAGCGTAAGCGGCAGCTATATCATTGAACAGCAGGGAGTAATTCTCATCATGTACTCCATCATAGCCCCTGTATACAATAGGTACTGCGCTGATGTTCCATGTAAGAGAGGAGTGGTTATTGGATGTCAGCTTGTTCCAGCCTGACAGCCAGGGTTCGGCGCCTGCATCTACTTTTGTCTTCATGCGGTCAAATGCCGCTTGTGTGTTTAACAGGCCCGGATGTACGAAAGCGGTGTCATGGTCCTTAATTGCCAGCGGGGCAGTTGTAGCATCCCCGTCTTTTTTACAGGCAACAGATACCAGCAGTGTAATGGCACAGATTAGCACTGGAAGGTTTTTCCTGGTCATAGGTGTTTCGGTTATTATCTGAATATTGTTCACTGGGAGCGTGTCGACAGTCATCCCATGTCAAATATACATTTAAAGTAACCAATACAATTAATTGCTAATATTAAAAAAGCGCTTTCGCATATGCGAAAGCGCTTTCAGGATAATTTTTTACTTATTCAAGTATCATGGCATACTATACAGTTTCACATTGAAGACTTTGAAGAAGGTGCCGGTATCCGGCAATTTGGCCTGGAAGCCGATAGATATCTGTGTGGCTTCTGTCAGCTCAAATTGCAGTTTGTTGGTAGTGTATTTGCTGATAGTGATATACTGCAGCGCTTCAGTAGCCACATTATCTATATCAGGTAATGAAGCGCCTTTGGCAACTGATATATACTTTGTGGTGGGAGAGTCAGAGCAATCTCCTGTTACTACCTCAAAGGCATATTTACCTGCGGGCAGGGTGAAGGTCTGGTAGATCTTGCCATTTGGTACGGCAGGCAATCCCCAGCCGGCTTCCATGGACAGTGCTGCGCTGGGCAGCCAGCTACCTGCATCAAGGCCTCCGTAACCACCGGCGTTCTTTACGTCGGCATTAACGGTCCAGTCGGCAGGAATACCCCATCTGCCTCCACTGCTGGAAGCCAGGAAGGGAGGGCCGGCATTTTTGATATATGTTGCCGTGATATTGGCTTTTACTCCCTGGTTATCTGAAGCGCTGTAGAAGGTGTCTATAGCGCTGCTGTCTGGCAGGTATACGGTTTTATAATCATACCTGGTGCCGGCTTTGTAACCAGGCAGTTTGGTAGTGGTTTGTTGTACGGGAGCGTAAACAGATACGGTTTCATTACTGTTGTTAGTGTAGGTATGGATAGTGCCCCTGGCGCCGCTGGTGATGTCAAAATCACCCCAGGTGATCACTGCATTGCCTTCTGCATCCAGCTCTGCGCTGGTAACGGGACGGTTGAGCAGCGCTCCTTTATAGCGGTCTCCATATACGTACCCGGAGCCTTTTACGCTTACCGAGTGGTTGCCTGACATATCGAAAGTAACTATTTCGAATGAGTGTGAACCTTCACTCAGGCCGCTAATGATATGCCTCAGCGTATCTACACCGGAGGTACGTTTAACCAGCAGGGTTACAGAGTCCCGGCGACTGTCCCAGTATATCTTGCAGGAAGCTACATTGGGGTCTCCCATGAAAAGTCCGCTGACCTCCACCCTGTTATAACCGGACCTGATCTCCATAGAATCCAGTTTACCGGTATAACGTATTTCACTCCCGTTTGTGATGTACTTTTTGTACTCATCTTCTTTGGTACAGGACATGACAGCAACCAGTCCCATTACCAGTAACAGCAGGAGAGATCTTTTATTATTATTCTGACTAGGCATGTTTTTCTTTTTTGTGTTTGCAATAGTATCCGGTCAATCATTAACGCGGATCGCCATAAACCTTGAGCTCATTAATACTTTGTGAAGTACCGCCGGCAAAGTTTTCCAGGCAGCGAACGCGCATATAACGGATCTTAGGCGCCAGCAGGTCTGCGTCCCAGTTGAAGCCTGCGGCTGCAGTTGCCTGGTCTTCGCTGTTATCGGTACCATATGGAAGTCCTGATGGTTTTACTACTGTGTAGCTGCCCAGCAGTACCCAGGAATCATCCAGTGCACCGCTCAGGGAAGGAGCGACAGAACCGTAGATCTCGAAACGTTTCATGGTGGTCAGGTAATAATACCTGCTGCCTTCCGGATAGGGTCTGATCCATACGCGGCTTACTTTACCGGTTGTGCCAAGATCGAAGGTGATGGTATGGGGGCCCTGACCGCCTGGCACCTGGTTGGTGAAGCTGGTGTAGGGCCAGCCCAGTTTGCCGTCCCAGATGTATTGCAAAGCAGCTCCGTTTGTTACTTGTGGAGCATCTCCAGGCAGGTTGAATGTAGCAAACTTTGAAGGCGAGAACTCTGTTTCATACAGCGGTTTGAATGTATGGTACAATGTATCTGTAATATTGCCCCATTTGTCTTTTACTACGAAGCCATAGGTATAGTTGATGGTATCCAGCCCGCGTACTTTGGATGTGATGGAGTCTGTGCTGGTATACACGCTTTTATCTATATCAGTTTCGTACTCGTTAAAGGCATTCTTTTTCAATACGAGGATGTTGATATCCGCTTTTGTTTCATTGACAGCGCTCATGTTATATCCGCCAAAAGCAGTCAGGATATTGATACTCTTGTATACTTTCCAGATGGGTGCTTCCTGTGGCCTGATCTTTATGGTGAGCGGCTCAGACATTACCTCGCTTCTGCTTACGGAATAGAGTTTTACTTCATGTTCCAGGGTATCTGCAAACCCTTCCACTGTCAGTGAGGTAGAGTAATAAGAAGCTTTGGTTGATGCTTCGTTGCCGTTGGCCAGCTTGTAGGTGGCTTTCACATACATCAGGTTGGAATCTTTAGGCAGGACATAGGATACTACAGCTTTGCCGGGAAGATTTTCAACTTTGATACCTGTTACCTGTGCAGGTATTGCAGTACTGCTGCTAATGGGTTTGTGCAGTTCTTCGTCCCTGGTACAGGAGAATGTAGCAAAGGCTGCAGCCGTTATGAATGTATATAGAAGTTTTTTATTGCTCATTGTTATAAGATTGAGAGATTGAAGAATATTACCATCCCGGATTTTCTACAAGATTCAGGTTCCTTCTGGTGTCGTAGTTGCCGATAGGCCAGAAGTAGTCGCGCGGAGCCACAAAGTTCTGGCTGAATATCAGTCTTTCCTTGTAATATGAATCGGCGGTTTTACCGGTTATATTCCAGCCGGTGATATCCTTGTTCAGTTCTTCATCAGCTTCTTTCCACCTGCGCAGGTCCCAGAAACGTTGCCCTTCAAACACCAGTTCAATGCCACGTTCGTGGTGAATGATCTTTCTCAGACCGTCCTGCGATGCGTATTTGGTCGGGTTGGTAGAATACTGGCTCCAGGAGGTGACAACTCCGCTCAGCCCTGCACGTTCGCGTACTTTATCCAGGTACTCAATGGCAACAGAAGAAGCAGGGTCTACTTCGTTCACTGCTTCAGCATATAGCAGGTAGAGATCCGCCATTCTCATTTCTGGCCAGGGGTAAGATCTCCAGGTAGGAGAGGAGGTACTGTTGGTAGTAGATTCCCAGCTTACCAGTTTCTTAACAAAATATCCTGTTTCGCTCCAGTTGATATAGTGCCCGAAACCAGCTCTTTCTGTGTTCTTTGCTTTCACGTAGAAGGTGTTGATGTCGCTGCCGGTGCTGTTACCGTCTTTCTGGTACCATACACCACCGTCAAAGCCAAGGTCTGCATAGAAGCGTGGTTCCCTGTCAAAGTTCAGGCGGGCGGTCACAAAGTTAGGCTCAATGTAATAGCGTTCGTCTGTTGTTGCTGTTCTCAGTTGTTCGTAATTGTTGAAGTTGAGTGTTTTGTCTTCATCGATAGGTACACCGTTCTTTGTATAGAACATTTTGGCTATTTTGATAGGTGGCGCCCATACACCCTGTAAGGTACCTCTGTCTGTATTGGAACCTCTTTCCATGGGAGGCATGCACAAAGCCTGGTTTGCAAAGTACATCTGTGAGTTGCCCCATACGTGTTCTACGTTCCATTTCTGGGTCATAGCGTTCCGTATGTTCAATTGTATTTTGGTGGCGGCGTTGAGGTTGAATACATCATTTGTATACTTATACAGTGCAAAACCATTTTTTTCGGCAGATTCGATCGCTGCTTTTACTGCATCCCTGGCCTTTACCCATTTGCCTGCATCGACAGAAGGATTGAACAGGTGTACGCCTTCTTTGTCTGTGAAGTTTGCATAGTCAGGGTTGCCGTTGAAGAGCGGGCTGGCCGCCATTACCCATAAGCGGGCTTTGACAGACAGTGCAATTGGTTTGGTAGCTCTTCCCAGCTGCGTATTCTCGTCCTGTATTCTTTCCGGCAGCCTTGCTGCGGCAGAATCCAGCAGGCTGGAAATATAGTTTACGCAGGAGTCTACCGGCATGCGTTTTGAAAATGTGCTTTCTATTGGTGCATCTATAGGTATGTTTTCTTTAACTAATGGAATTGGCCCGTACATGCGCAGCATATAGAAGAGATAGTATGCTTTCAGGAACATCCCTTCACCGATCCAGGTAGAGCGCTCATCTGGTGTAATATCGGGCACTTTGTTCAGGTCAGTTATGTTCTCCAGGAAGATGTTGCAGTTACGGATGCCTACCCACATTTTCTGGTGATCGAAACGGGTATTGCCGGTTCCTCCTTTGCGCAGGCCGGTCCATTCGTCAAACAGGGGGGCATCTACGTTCTGCTGGCCCTGGGCAATCCTGAATGCAGCGTGCCAGTGGTTCTGGTCTGTTTGCGGATACCATATCTCATCGGCAGAGGTCAATGCTGCATTGTACCAGCCATCACCGTTCTTAGGCATGTAAGAATAGCAGGTGAACAGGTATTTCTCTGCTTCTACTCTCAGTTTGAAGGCATTTTCCAGTACGGCCACGTTATCCGGCACCACATCCAGGTATTTCTTACAGGAGGAGATACCTGCAGCCAACGCCAGTACCAGTATTGCAGCAATGCTGTAACGGGTACGTTTTTTATTATTGTTAGTTATTGAGATCATTTTCGAAGTATGTGAGTTCATAAATCATTATACCATCATCAGAAATTCAGCTGTGCGCCCATGTTGTAAACAGATTGGATAGGGTAACCCAGTCCGTTGCCGCCCATTTCCACGTCCCACAGTTTGAAGTTGCTGATGGTAAAGAGGTTGTTGGCAGAGAAATAGAGGCGGGGAGATTTCAGGCCCATTCTTCTGAAGTCAGGGAAGGTATAGCCCAGGTCCACACTTTTCAGGCGGATAAAGTTACCGCTACGCATCCACCAGGTTGAGTTCTTGAGATTGGATTCCACTCTCCATGTGCTCATACGGGGCCAGAAAGCATAGAGGTCCTGGTTATCGTTTGACCAGTGGCTGTCAGCAACCACCTGCAGCAGGTTGGTCTGGTAACCTTTATCCTGGTAGAATGGCTGTATAGCTCTTGGATCAATAAAGAAGGTAGAACGGGCAGAACCCTGGAAGTAAAAGCTGAAGTCCAGCCTTTTATAGCCCAAAGAAGCGCCGAAACCGTAAATGATCTCCGGTTGCTGAGGAAGACCCAGAGGCACCATATCATCACTGTTGATCTGGCCGTCGCCGGTCACATCACGGTATTTGATATCGCCTGCCAGCAGGCCTGCATCACTGAACTGCAGGGGAGAGTTCTCAACTTCTTTCTGATCTATGAAAAGACGTTCGGCAATATATCCCCATCCCTGGCTGACAGAGCGGCCTTTGCCAGACAGGTGCGACAGAGACGCCGGGTATTGTATTTCGTCTGTAACAGTTCTCTTGTTAACTGCCCAGGTGAATGTACCTCGGATGTTGGCCCAGAAGTCGCGTGAGAAACTATGCTGATATTTAGCAGCAATATCGATCCCTTTGGTCTCTGCCTTTCCATAGTTGGAAGATGGAACAACAGCCAGCCCGTATGCTGATTCGGTATAAGACTTAGGTTGCAGTATCTGTGACCTGTATTGTTTGTAAACATCAACGGTCATATCAAAGTCGTTGAACAGCCTCAGGTCCATGCCCAGGTTGATCTGCCTTGACAGTTCCCAGGTAATATTGGGATTGGCATAGCGGGAAATGGAAATACCATTTCTGGTATAAACACCGACACCATCATTTTTACCAAAGCTTGCAGAATAACCGGCATTATTCATATCGATATTGGACAGGTAGAAGAAGCGGTCTTCCACTTTGCCGATCTGGTCATTACCTACAATACCATATGTTGCCCTGAGTTTAAGATCGGTAACGGCCTTTTTCAGCGGCTCAAAGAAAGGTTCGTTGGAGATGCGGTAGCCAAGGCCTGCGGAGGGGAAGAAGCCATACCGTTTTTTCTCGGAGAAACGTTCACTGCCGTTATAGCCGAAATTCAGTTCCACGAGATATTTATCATCGTAAGCATAGGTAAACCTGCCGGAAAGACCCTGGTTACGTTGAGGCAGAGAAGCTGTTACACTACCTGCATTACCTGTTTCATAACTGGACATGTAGGAGATCAGGGTACCACCTACTGTATGCAGTTTGCCGAAAGTATGATTATAGTTCAGTGAGCCTTCCAGCCAGAGCCGTGAATCTATGGTCTTATTGCCTTCACTGTAACCCAGGTATTCTGTACCTACTGTGCCTACTGAGGTAGCAGAACCGTCATTCAATACGCTCAGGCTGTAATCCTGTGTAGCGGGGTTGATGATGGCGCTGTAGTAGAAAGGATTATAGCTCCTGTTTACTGTGTAATAAGTGTATCTTCTCAGGTATCCCATTGCACGCGCACTCAGGCCGCTGGTAATGGCATTCAGGTTCTGTTTCAGTTCCAGCTGTGGCTGTATGTTTGAAGTTTTATAAACGCTGTAACCCTTCACCATATCTGCATATGGGTTTACATAGAGGGTAGAAGACAGTGCTCCGTTGGTCACGGTACGGGCGGAACCGAAGAGAGGATGTTCAATATATGGCAGCTTTGAAGATGGATATACGGCAGGGAACATTACCGGGTTGGCGCGCAGTGCTTTGTCAAAAATGGTCTGGCCACCGGTTTTATTGTCTTCGGGAATTGGTCCCTGGTAGTCATCAAACTGTCCGTACATACGCACTATCAGTTCTGTGCTATTGGTCACATTGATGTTGATATTGGTCCTGAGAGAATAGTTGGCCAGTTTGATGTTATTGTTGAAACTATTGATAGGATCTACTTTCAGGACGCCGTTGTCCAGGTTGTATGTACCGGCTATATAGTAGCGCGCTCTTGATGAACCTCCACTGATGTTGAGGTTGTAACCCTGATTGCGGGTGGTGTTCCTGATCAGTTGTTTGATCCAGTTATTATTCGGATAGAGATAGGGATCATCTCCCGCCATGGTATGATTGATCTTGTTCTGCGTATAAGGCTGAATGGCTGTGGGAGACCTTGTCAATGTTGCTTCATTGGCCAGGTTCATATAGGTGATGTTATCAGCCATTTTAAAGTTCTTTGTGTTGGTGGAAAGGCGGTTCTCTGCCCGGAAGCTGAATTTGGCCGCTCCTTCCTTACCTGTCTTGGTGTTGATCAGTACCACACCGTTTGCACCGCGTGCGCCATAAATGGAAGATGCAGCGGCGTCTTTCAGTACAGAAAAATCAGCGATATCGTCCGGCTGTACACGGGCCATATCTGTGGCAGAAGATTCCACACCATCTATAAGGATCAGCGGGTCCTGTTTACCTGTACCAAAGGTGGAGAGGCCGCGTATATAGAATGTAGAGTTATTGGTGCCAAAGCCTGGCTCGCCACTCTGCTGGAAAGAGATCATACCTGCAATCCTGCCCGCCAGCATGTTGGTGAGGTTACCGGTGGGGCCTTTCAGCTCTTTCACGTTCACTGTTGTAATGGCGCTGACCATACTGGCTTTTTTCTGTGTACCACCAAAACCGGTGATGGTCACTTCATTCAGGCCATTATCTTTTGTGGCCAGCAGTACATTCAGCGATGGCCGGCCATTGATAGGCACTTCCTGCTTTTCAAATCCTATCATGGAGAATATGAGCACGCCATTTGAAGGTACCTTCATGGAGAAGTATCCTTTTTCGTTTGTAAGCGTACTTTTCCTTATATCAGATTTCAGTACCACTGTCACGCTTTGCAGCGCGGAAGAGTCGGACGTTACTCTTCCCTGTACAGTAATTTCATTGTCCTGCGCATATGTCTTTTGAGTAATACAGGTAATAAAAAGGAGCACAACGATTGTAGAAATGTTGGCAACATTGCGTCGTATTTTTTTCATATAGTTGGAATTTATTGTGAGGTTATATACAGGCTACTGGCAGGTTATACCGGCTATAGTCAAGCCTTTTGGTACATGTGCACTTAGGGTGGCATGCAGCATACAATGCTCACAAGTATAGAGTTGGTTGGTCGGCCGTTCACGAATAGCAGTTCAGGCTGACAGAAATTATTTAAAACATTCATAACCGGAATTTGGACTACAATGGAAATACCAGCTCCTGGCGAGGCATAGCCTTTGCTATGTCACCTGGTATTTGTTCACAGTTAAATGCACTTATTAGCTTAAGACAAAAAGTAATATCCCGTTCACCTCAGTACATTTATACAGGGAGTTCGTTCACATCGATTGCATGTATTTGTTTGCTACATCTTTTTCTGATTTGTTCGCCGTTAAATGCACCTCTTAGCTTATTAAGACAAAAAGTTATCTCATGCACCGGGTACAATTGATACAGGAGATTCGTTCACGTGGTTGTAATTGCTACATTTAACTCCGAATTGTAATGTGTAATCGATTACATTTTATTTTACATCTTTGCCCCTTTTGTTGTTCACTACATGGAATTCGCTATAGTTTTTTACCTGTCATGTTTAATAATTGTGATATTGACAATTATTAAACTGATGGTAAAGTAGCTATTTATTGTGAATTAAAAAATAATTTTTAATTTTTTTTTAACAACTCTGCCCGGGTACCTTCACAGTTACAACCATGATATATACAACTCTATCCTCAGAAACTGCCGGGAAATAATATTATTTTGCTCCTCATTTTCTATATCTGTATAAATAATGCGAACTTAGCTTAATCCTACCCTGTTACCTGCTGATGCTGAACACCGCCATAGCACAGGATACACTATCAGACACTGTTCCCCAGAAGGAAAAGGTCTATAATGTTAAATGGAAATATGAGCTACCCATTTCCGGCGCATATATCCTCGCTCCCTCCTGTGCTTTCAAGGAACTGGATAAAGTTGCAAAATTTGATGAAAGCGATGTGCTGAAGCTAAATGCGGCGGATGTGAACTGGTTTGACCGTCCCATTATTTTCAGGGATCCGGCAGGGTTCAATAAAGCACACAGCTTAATTAAATAGCTCTCAAAAAAAAAAGCACTGGCTGGCCTCAGGCCAGCCAGTGCTTTATAAAAAGAAATTTACTTCGTCTGCGCCAGCGCACTGCCAAAAACAGCCTTCAACAGATCTGTAACGCGTGCAGCGGGGTCCTGACGGATCTTCTGCTCTTCCAGTGACACTTCATGAAAGATCCCCGCAATAGCTTTCTCAGTTACATATCCAGCCAGATCAGTATTCACCGGTGTAGATGAGAACTTATTGTATGTTGAAAATACATCAGACCAGTATTTGGTAGCATTCACTTTCTGCAGTGAATTAGTAATAACAGGACGGAACGCTTCTGTCAGCGCGGCCGTTGTTTTCTGCTTAAAATAGTTGGTAGCTGCAAAGTCACCACCTCTCAATATCCCTATCGCATCAGTGATGGTCATCTGTTTAATAGCATTCACGAAAATAGGTGTTGCCGCGCTGGCGGCTTCTTCTGCGCCTCTGTTCATAGAAAGCACAGCTTTGTCAACTACGCTTCCCAAACCCAGGTTACGCAAAGTTGATTCTACTTTCTGCGCTTCGGGAGGCATCAGTATTTTCAGCGCTGCATTGGCAAAGAAGCCGTTTACTGCAGAAAGTCTGCCGGTACTGTTCTGTGTACCAATTGTCAGTGCTTCTTTCAGGCCTGCAGCTATCTGCATAGCGTTGGTTGTTTGACCGGATTGCGGCAGGTTGTTCAATATCTGTTGTGCTGATTCACAGCTGCTGCAAACCAGGACTGCAAAAAGTGATACGGTAAATATTCGCTTCATATATTGATTTATAACGAAGCAAATATAGATATTTAGATTTATTTGTCATAAACAGGCCATTACAAACCTATCTTACCCTCTGCCCAGTAAGCCTGCGTGAGTATATTACGGCTGCTCACCCCTCTTGCCAGCAATCCTTTCCTGACCATTTGTATAGAAGCTGCATTACCTGCCAGGTAACAGGTCATATTCTGCCACAGGTCTCCCATATCCTGGCGGATCTCATCTAAACATCCGGATACCAGTGCAGCTTTATCTTTACTGTTCCTGTCAAGAATATAAGGCGCCAATTGCAGAGAGGAGGGAAGCTGTATCCCGGTCTCCACTTCCAGTATGCCGGTATATTGCCCGCTTCTTTCCAGCACACCTTCACTGATGGAAAGGAATAATCCGAGGGCCGTTTCATCGCCGGAGAAGAAATGGAGAGGACTGTCTTCCCTGTACATCTTTTTACCTCCGGGAGCCATCATCTTTACCTGGTCGCCTGGTTTCAGACTGTCTGCAAACAGGCTGCCGGGGCCATTGCCATGCAGGTGGAAGATAATGTCGCAATATCCTTCCTCTTTATTAAAAGTTACAGGTGTATAATGCCTGAAATCTGTATCGTTCACACGGAAAGAGATTGCATAGCCGGTATGAAAACCGGCATGTGCAAGATCTCCTTCAAAACGTATCCTTTTTATCTGAGGAGTCAGGTATTCTGTTTCAGTAACGGTGACAGGCAGAATTTTGGACGCGAATATATTTTCCATGGCATCGCCTATCCATTTTGGCACTCTTGGCATAACGCAATCATTTAGTGTTATAATTCAGCAATGGCATGCTGGTAATTGATAGTAGCTGTCAGGTAGTCATAGACGGACTGTATATATCCCTGTTCTGTCGACTGCATGGCTTTTTCTGTATCCAGCAGATCACTATACTGAAACACGCCCAGCTCAAACTGTTGCCGCTGATTACTGTATATCTGCTGTGAAAGATCATAGTTCTTCCTGGCCTGCTGCATATTGAGCAAAGCATTGGAGAGTGAGGTGCGCGCCTGCTGTACCTCATAACTGATATCGGCTTTCTTCTGTTCCAGCATCAGTTCATGCTGCCTGACCTGGTGTTTATATTCCTGTACATTGGTCTTATTCTTAAAATGTGCAGAAAGCGGTATGTCAAGCTTAATACCTGCGTAGCTGAAGGGGCTCCACCATTTACTTTGTCCGTAGTTGAAATTATCATTGAGATATTGTTGCGAATAATTGGCCATAAGAGAAACAATCGGCAACGTGCTTTGCTTTGTTTTCTTCAGCAGCAGCTGATCTTCTTCCAATGAAAGCCTCAGCTGGCGGATCTCTGTTCTTTCATTTTGTGCTTCCTGCATGGCGGTGGCTTCAGGCATGCCGAGATGATCGGTCAGCAGGAGGGGAGTGCCTGCCGGTATGTTCATCTCATATTTCAACGCCATTAATGCCAGCGCATATTGCTGGTCAGCTTCTGTGGCAGAAAGCTTTGCATTTTCCAGGTCAAGCTTTATACGCAGGTAATCATTCTCTATTAATGCTCCATGCTGATACTTACCTTCTGCCAGCAAAGCATAAGCTTCATTCCTCGCTACATTGTCTGCAGCTATCTGTTGTTGCAGCTCTTTCAGCAGCACATCCAGGTATGCCTGCGCAATCCTTGTCCTGATCGTGATCTCATCTGCTTTGTTCTTCTCCTGTTGTTGTGCCGCTTTGTTTTCCGCGATCTTTATATTGTTGGTCCTGTTACGGTCAAATACAGGTTGCTGCAGGCTGATACCGAATATGCTCATGTTTTTGGTGGGACCTAATGCTACGAGCTGCGCTTTGTCATAACCCGGAAGGATACCACCGGGAATAACGGATTGCTGTAGCTGCATGTTATATCTTACGTCGGCGCTGCCATTCACTTCCGGCAGGCGTTCATTTTTCGCCTTACGTACATTGGTTTCGGCTACTTTGATATTGTACTGGTTGGCCTGTATATCAAAACGGTTCTTTAACCCTGTTTCCATAGCCTGCTGCCTGCTGATGCGCAGGGTGTCTGCGTTTGTCTGTGCGCGGACTGTAATAAGGACTGTTAGTGATAATATGCTGAGAATTATTTTCTTCATGCTGATAATGTTTAATGCATCTCCATTGTTTCTTCCTGTCCGTTCGTTGTTTTTTTATTGCGGATAAGCAGTACTACCGGCAGGCATAGTGCTATCAGGATGGCAAACAGCAGGAAACCATGATTGTAGGTGATAAGCGTCTGCTGTTTTACCAGGGTATTTTCCAGTACCCTCCATGCGGCGCTGGCTGATTCGTCTGTGGCATAACCTGCAGCTGAAAAGGACTGTTGAGCCATAGCTGCTCTTTCCTGCGCTGCATAACTGTAGTCTGAAATATGCCCTGCCAGGTGATGACGTACAAAGGCGCCGTTGTTGGTAGTATAGATACCGATGATAGCCACACCTATGGCACCTCCCAGTTGCCGTAGCATAGTGGAAAGGCCGGTAGCCTGTGCCAGCGCTTTGCCACGGAGATCTCCCACGGCAAGGCTCACCATGTTAGGAATGATCAGCGCCGTACCAATATTGCGTACAATGAAAGGCCAGTAGAAGTTATTGCTGCCGGAGTCGAAAGAAGAAGCTCCCAGGGGCAGCAGTGAAATGATTACAATAACAAGCCCTGAGAACATCAGTATCTTCGGACCGGTGGTCGGGAAGAGTTTCTTTCCCGCTATCATAGCCAGGGCGCCCACTATACCTCCGGAGATAAGGAATGCGCCCGTTTGTGTAGCTGTCCATCCCAGCGATCCCTGGGTAAGCATAGGAAAGATGAAAAGAGTACCATTGAGCATCATTCCCACCAGCAGGCTGATAATATTACCCAGCACCAGGTTGAAGTTGCGGTACAGCTTCAGGTCAACCGCGGGCTCCGTTGTTGTCAGCTCACGCCACGTAAAGGCAATGAAGCCAATAATGGAGGCAACGAAGAAGAAGACGATCTCACTGCTTTCAAACCAGTCATGTATGGCTCCTTCTTCCAGTACGAACTGCAGGCTGCCGAGTGCAATGGCAATGAAGGCAATTCCCCACCAGTCTATAGTGCGTGGCTTTTCCGCCCCTGCCAGGTTGGAAACGTATTTCCAGGAAAGGATAGCAGCAGTGATGCCTACGGGTACGTTGACAAAGAAGATCCAGTGCCAGGACAGGGTATCTGTAATGTAACCACCCAGCACGGGGCCGAAAATAGGCCCCAGCATAATACCCATGGCAAAGGTGACGAAGGCTGTTTTGGCCTGGTCTGGCGGAAAAGCGCCTATTACAATAGACATTGCTGTTGATAGTAGTCCGCCGCCTGCAAGGCCCTGTATGAAACGCCAGAATACCAGTACCCATAGCCCGGATGATAGTCCGCATAACAGCGATGCCAGTGTGAAAACAATGACTGATCCTGTGAAGTATTTCTTTCTTCCATAAAGGTTGGAAAGCATACCGGAAAGAGGTATCACGATCACGTTGCCGATGCCATATGCAGTAGATACCCAGCCTATTTCCATTGTAGTAGCCCCGATGTTGCCGCTTATTTCCCGTAGGGATACATTCACTATGGTGGAATCTATCAGCTCCAGCACAGCACAGGATATAGCGGTGATCACCAGTATCCACCGGGTTGCGCCGGTAGGGTACTGTGGTTCTTGTGCCGTCATGATCAGTTGATTTTAACTGTTACGAATGCACTGAGACCGGGGTACAGCTTTTCTTTGGCAGGTATTTCATCTACGCTGATCCTGAGCGGGAAACGCTGTGCTATTTTGATGAAGTTACCGGTAGCATTATCCGGCGGAATGAGGGCAAATTTTGCACCTGTTGCCCCGCCAAATGACTCTATCTTTCCCTTCAGCTTTATGCCTGGATAGGCATCTATTGTGATCTCCGCTTCCTGTCCTACGTGGATCTGCTTTAACTGTGTCTCCTTAAAGTTGGCGGTCACCCACAGGTGATGATTATCTATGATGGCGCAGAGTGATTGCCCGGTAGATATATATTGTCCCACCTGTATCGTTCTTTTGGTAACAATACCTGTATAGGGCGCAATGATATAGGAATGACTGAGATGTTCCTTTGCTTCTGCCAGTTCAGCTTCCCTTTGCTGTACTTCTGCCTGTGCTACAGATATTTGTCCCTGTTGCGCGCGGGCTTCAGTCTTTAACCCTTCAGAAGATGACAGGGATGATTGCTGCATACGCATGGCTCTTTCATGATCTGCTTTTGCCAGTTCAACTTTGTTGAGCGCCGTTTCATATTGTTCCTGTGTTGCAGCTTTTATTTTCAGCAGGCTTTCGGTACGTTTAAGATCCTGTACTGCTTTGTCGAGCGATGCTTTTGCCGCTATGACCAGTTGCTGATCTGACTGTGATGCAAGCAATGCTGCCTGTGCATTGTTCATACCGGCTGCTGCTTTGCTGCCGGATACAAGTATATCTGCCTTTGCTTTGGCCAGTGCTGCTTCTGCCTGTTGCACCCTGGCAGAGAGTTCATGCGTATCAAATACTATCAGGGTATCTCCCTGTTTTACCTGCTGATTATCTTTAAAACGGATGCTTTCAACGTAGCCCGCAATTCCTGCGCGGACGGGCAGGAGGTCGCCATCCAGCTGGGCATTGTCAGTTGTTTCTATCTGTTTGCTCCGTAAGTAGGAATTAAAAGCATAACCGCCTGCACCCAGTATTATTAAAGCCAGTATAATGAGCCGTATGGGTTTTCTCTTAGGTTTAGTTTCCATTTGATCTGTTGTTTTGATACTGCAAAACAACTTCAAAAGGCAGCCCGGGGCAATGGGCTATTAAGGGGGAAGATTGGACTATTCGCGGTATTTCTTCCGGAAGGCAAGAGGAGACATGCCAACTGCTTTGGTGAAAAGACGGGTAAAATAGGTATGGTCTTCATATCCCAGTTCATAGCCGATCTCTTTTGCTGTATTATTGGTGTAATATAGCATACGCTTGGCTTCTATGATGATCTCCTGCTGGATCCAGTGCGTTACAGACAGCCCTGTTGTAAACTTCACCGCTTCATTCAGATAGGAGAGGGAGATATTGAGCGCAGCTGCATAGGCAGAAGGACTTTTCATGGTCCGGTAGCTATGCCGCAGCAACACCCTGAACTGGCGGGTAATGATAGTGGTACGATGGTTGGACGGAGCGCCTGATTGCTCATTGTTGTAATATGCTGCAGCAAACATACCTATGCAGGCATCTGCAAGGGAACGCATTACCTGTTCGCCGAATTTTCCGTTTTGCCTGCCATCCTCCTGTACAAGCAATGAAAAGCATTTCTTCAGCGAATGCCCTTCTGCTTCGCTGACAGGTACAGGTTTGTACAGGGAGATATACTCCTCAAAAACAGGGCGGTAGGTATTACTTACAAGTTCTGTATTTATTGCCAGGAACCAGGCCTTTGTTTTGTTTACTGATAAAGCATGGTGAACCTGCCCGGGCAGTATACAGAGCGTACACCTCCCTGTTGCCGAGAGCTCATGAAAGTCTACCATCATCCTGGTAGTGCCGCTTTCCTGGAAAAGGAAGATATAATTATTATCCCGGTGGGCCAGGTTGGTAGGAGGAGAATGTAGTTCTACGTCCCGGTAATCAAGTTGCCTTATCCTGATACCGGATTCCAGTGAAAAAACCGGAATAGATGTTTTTTTTGCCATGATTGGAATGTGTACCAAAGGTAAAGAAAGCTGTTATATATTTGTTGCGTAAAAATCATAATATGATAAAGCATTGGACACTTTCGGTATTGATGTTCATGACATTAGCCCCGGTGTTTGCACAAACAGAAGACAATGAGGAATCCTACTATAACCTCTGGAACCCCCAGCCTGGCGCTACAATGGTAGTATTTGCCGATAAAGCCTATATAAGAACAGAGCCCAGTCTGCAAGGCTCAATTGCAGATTCCCTGACTCCCGGAACAACGGTGACAGCTATACAGCAGACAGGCAGGAACATTGTTGTAAAAGGTATAACAGCGCCCTGGCTGAAGATCAGTTATAACCGTGAAGGAAAAGCAAAAGAAGGATATGTCTGGCTGGGACTACTGGCATTGGGACGCTATACAACAGAGAACACAGATATTATATACGGTCTTGAACGTGGTTATACCGTGGATGATTTTTTCCGGTATAACCTCCGTGTGAAAGCAATAGATGCCAACCTGCGTGTGCTGGATATGAAGGAAAAGGCGATTGACGGGGAAAGCTCTGCCAGCACAGAAGGAAAGCTGCTGGGTGATCTTGGACTGGAAAATACCAAAAACATTCTTCGTATATACTTCAGCGGTGACGCCTGTGGGTTACCTACCAATTATTACTATTTCGGATGGACAGGCACCAACTTCCTGGAGCTGCCCGGAAAAATGTCTGTCGGCGATGCCGGGGCATACTATCATTCTGAAACATTATTGTTTCCTAAAGAGGCCGGCGGACAGCCAGGAAAGATCATCCGGCTGACAGAAGATGAAGAAGTAGGGGAAGATGGTGAAACAGTGGCAAAGAAAACTTATTCCAGGGAAGTATATCTGTGGGATGGAAGGCAGGCTGTAAAACAGTAGTATCTGTATCAGACAAAAACACTTTTGCCTCAGGCAAAAGCGTTTTTGTTTTGAGATAATATCATCCTTCCTGCAATACAGATAAAATATTCCCGGCAGGATCTTCAAACCAGGCGATGCTATGCCCTCCTGCATTGAAAATACCCTTTTCATTTGTTTTAATGGCGCCTTCATACTGTGCAAAATGTACGCCCAGTAAGTTAAGTTTATCTACCGTTTCTTCAATATCCTGGACGGGGAAATTGAGAACGGTAAAAGTAGCAGGAGTATGATCTGGCTTGGGATAGATAAGAATGGGATTGCCGTCTTTAATATGCAGCTCCAGCAGGTCCATATCGCTCCTTTCCTTCACTTCGAGGCCCAGGACCTGTTGATAGAATTCTTTTGCTTTTTGCAGATCATTTACAGAGAAACTGCTGAAAGCTTTGGTGTCTTTAAACATGCTCGTCAGTTTAGAAGTCAGTAATTGTATGATCAATACAAACTTACCTAATCTTACTGATCCACTCCTTTATAACACTGATTACTTTTAGTAGTTCTTCTTCACTGATAATATAGGCAGGCATCAGGTATACTACTTTACCTATCGGGCGCAGCCATACGCCTTTATCCATGGCAAAGGCTTTAAACCCTGCCATCATATCTTCATGCTGTACTTCTATGGCGCCTATTGCTCCCACTATTCGTTTTTCAGTAATGGCGGGGGAGTTGATATCAGCAAACTGTTCCCTGATAATAGCTTCAATACGCTTTATCTTACTGAGGTAGTTTTCCTGTTCAATAACAGATATACTGGTAAGTGCCACAGTACATGCCAGCGGGTTACCCATAAAGGTGGGGCCATGCATCAGCGCTTTGGAATAGCCGTCTCCCAGGAAGCCATTAAATACTCTCGTATTGCTCAGCGTGGCGGCATGTCCTATATAACCCGCTGTCATGGCTTTACCAATGATCATGATATCAGGGCTGATGCCGGCATGCTCTGCGGCAAACATTTTGCCTGTACGGCCAAAGCCGGTAGCAACTTCGTCAAATATGAGCAGTACATTGTATTTATCGCACAGCTCCCTGGCAGCTTTCAGGTAGAGCGGTGAATAGATCCTGAAGCCTCCGGCGCATTGTACAACAGGCTCCAGTATAAAACAGGCTATCTCAGAACTATGATTGCGCAGTAGTTCTTCCAGCTTGTCAGCATCCTGCTGAACAGTAGCCGGAGCGGCATTAAATCCGCCGGCAGGCGTATCCAGGAAGAAGCCCCTGTTCAGTACATCAGCAAAGGCATTGCTGAAATCAGAATCGTCACTTACTTCCATTGCCTTGAAGGTATCTCCATGATAACCGTTCTTCAGGGAGATAATTTTATGCTTGCCTGTAAATCCTTCATTCTTCCAGTACTGCAGGGCCATTTTAAGCGCTACTTCCACACCTACAGAGCCGCTGTCAGAGAAAAATACATGGTTCAGCCCGGCAGGAGTGATCTCACATAACTTTTCTGCCAGCGCCATGGCAGGATTATGTGTGATACCTCCCAGCATTACATGGGAAAAGCTGTTGATCTGCCTGATCAGCGCCTCATTAATAACGGGATGGTTGTAGCCATGAATAACAGCCCACCAGGAAGATATGCCGTCTATCAGCGTGCGTCCGTCTGCCAGGTGCATCTTTGTGCCCTGCCCGGATTGCATGAGGGGCAGGGGCTCTGTATTCTTCATCTGTTTGTAGGGATACCACAATTTCATCCTGCAAATGTAAAAAGAGAAACGTTATGTTTCTTCAGCTGGTTATCTCCAAAAAAAAACGGCCTTGCCCATGGCAAAACCGTTTTCTTTGAGCCGTTTCTCCGCACTATGGTTATGTAGAGCACAAAAAACAACTCCGGGTTGTCTGGATATGGATATACGTGGAGCTATTTTAAATAACGCAGGGGAGAAGACGTTTCTTATAAATTATTGTTTATCTATTTCAGCAAATTTCCCTGGAAGTACTCCAGTAATTCCCGGCGAAAGGTATTCCCAACCGGCAAAGTGGTATTATTTTTCAGGCATACCTGCGTTCCGGTAATACGCTGTACCTGGTCCAGTGCAACAATATAGGATTTATGAATACGCCTGAAGCGGGATCTATCCAATTTTTGCTCTATCTCTGTTGTTGTAGCAGCACTAATATATATAGTGTCATTCGTATGGACTTTAATATAATTCCCCCAGCTCTGGATGTATGAAATATTTTCCAGCATTATCCTCAGCATATCACCTTCTACTTTCAGCATCAGGAAATCGGGGAATGCAGGCGCATGTGGGGCTGCAACCACCCGGGGCTTATACCTGGAAAATACTTTGTTAACTGCAGCAACGAACTTTGGCAGCTCAATAGGCTTTACAAGGTAGTCAACCACCTGGTATTTATAGCCTTCCAGCGCATACTCACTATAGGCAGTTGTTAATATGATCAGAGGGGGATTGGACATAGCTTCCAGCATTTCCATCCCGGAAAGACCGGGCATGTTAATATCCAGGAAGACCAGGTCTACCGGGTTTCTGTAGATATGATCCATTGCTTCAATCGCATTATAGAATGTGCCACACAACGTAAGGCAGCGCATTCCCTGAAGATAATGCCCGATCACTAAATGAGCCCCTTCCTCATCATCTACAATAATACAGCGTAATGGTTCCGACATGTCAGAAATGATTTAATTGCAATGTTAAACTTGTCCGGTATTCCTGTTCATTGCGGGATGTCACAAAGTGATAATGCCCTTTATACAGTAATTCAAGCCGCTGACGGATATTGATCAGCCCTATACCGGTAGATTCATTTTTGAGCGATTCATCAGGTAATGAATTAAGGATATTGACCCTTAATGTATTGTCGGTCAGATCGATATTGATCGTAACAAACCATTTGTTTATAATGGTCAGGCTATGTTTAAAGGCATTCTCCACTAAAGTGATCAATATCAGCGGAGCAATCTGGTAGCGGCTTAGCCTTGCACTATCATCAGGGAACACAAAAGATATCTCACAACGCTTACCGATACGTTCTTTTTCCATGACAATATAGTTTTCAATGAATTTTATTTCATTGTCAATACTGACGGTAGGTTTATTCCCGTTTTCCAGCTGATACCGCATCAGGCTGGAAAGCTTTAAGATCAGGTCAGGGATCCTTTCCGGCGAGGTCAGGCTCACACCGTACAGGTTATTGAACATATTAAAGAAGAAATGCGGATTCAGCTGGGCATGGAGAAATTTAACATTCATTTCGCTTAACAGCACCTGGTCTTCATTCCTCCTTTGCAGCTCCATGGAATATTTGCGGACCAGGAAAAGGGACATGATGGTAATGGTGCTGATAATACAGATAACAAAATGGTAGATGATGGACATGGTAACTCCCACTTCCCGGTAAAAATCAGGGTCAAGGTAATAATAGTCAGCTATATAGAGCAGTAACGCTCCCACCAGGGTGGAAGAAACAGTTACTATGGCATATATGTTGTACCGCCTGTTTAATAGTAATGGAAGTACAAAAAATCTATGGAGCTGTGCCTGTATATACAGGATCAGGAAGAAGATCACTCCCTTGATAAACCCGATAACCGTATCTACTTCTATCCATTCATGCAGTGTAGTAACAATAAACATGGCGATCAGAAACCCTATTTCCTGGATATATGCGCTATGGTACCATTTCCCTTTTTTCATCGTTTTCAGTCTTTTCAGCAGTGTATCGGTTTGAATTTTTTTGATCAGGAATAGTTTGGGCCTGTGGACAAACCGAGACACTACCAAAAATCTGATTTTTTTTATTGTGCGGCAAGAATAGTTGACCAACGTTATTGGTCATTAAAAGATAGCTGTTGCTCATTTTTATTTTAGCCTGTTCGAATAAACCATTTCTTTTGGGTAGTACACGGAAACTAAAATTTAATAGCATAACCTAATGTTAAAAGATACTGTAGCGGTAGAACTTCCTTTAATGGACACCAGTGAAGGAATTGTCCTGTTTCATCCCAATATTCCTGAAAATGCCGTTAAACAGCTGAAAGATGTGCTGGAAAGCAGATGGATTGGCCAGGGGCCCAAGGTTCAAATGTTCGAAAACCTTTTTGATACAAGAATTGCGGCCCCCTGTAAAAGTATAGCGGTCGGTTCGGGAACAGATGCCTTGCACCTGGCTTACTTATTAGCTGATATTCAGCCGGGAGATGAAGTGATAGTCCCTGTTTTTACCTGCACTGCCACCAATATTCCCTTATTATATATAGGTGCTAAAATTGTCTTTTGTGATATAGATGAAAATCTGAACATAAATGCAGATGCTGTTGAAGATCTCATTACAGACAAAACAAAAGCCATTGTATGCGTCCATTACGGAGGCCTGCCATGCAATATGGATGTGCTCTGGGAACTGGGCCGGAAATATGACTTGAAGATCATTGAGGATGCTGCTCATGCCCTGGGCGCTAAGTACAGAGGGAAAACAATTGGGAGTGAAAGTGACTTTTCCATGTTCTCATTCCAGGCTATTAAACATATTACTACAGGGGATGGGGGGATGTTGACCATAAAGGACGAAGAGCTGGTAGAAAAGGCTAAAAGACTCAGATGGTTTGGTATTGACCGCCTCCGGAAACAAAAGGGGATATGGGAAAATGACATTACAGAAATAGGTTATAAGTACCAGATGACAGACCTGTCGGCAGCATTGGGAATTGCCTCCCTGGAAGAATTTGACAAGCACCTGGAGCACAGGCAAAGGCTATACAGGAAATACTGTGAACAGCTGGCCGGGGCAGATGGTATCAGGATAATAGGGAATGAATATCCTGAAAGGGAGCATGCCGCCTGGCTGTTAACCGCGGAAGTAGATAACCTGGGAGATTTTATCAGGCATCTCAGGCATTATGGTATTGAATCGGGTCAGGTACATTACCGGAACGACAGGTACTCCATTTTTGGCGGGAGCGTGAAAGGCAGATTTGATATGATGGATAGAATGGAAGACCGCTATGTAGTGCTGCCGCTTCATTCCAAGGTTTCTGAACCGGATGTGGAGAAAATAGCAGGTATAATAAAGAGAGGCTGGTGATCTCTCGCATATCATTAATTATCGGGCATAAAATGAATTATAAAGTTAATGCGGTAAAACTGGACTTTAATCCGGTTTTTTCAATCCTGATCCCAACCTGGAATAATCTTGATTACCTGAAATGTGTAGTGAACAGTATCCGGAAAAATAGTATATACAGGCACCAGATCCTTGTGCATATAAACCAGGGAAATGATGGAACAGAGGACTGGGTCCTAAGTCAGAAAGATATTGGTTATACAAAAAGTACAGAGAACAGCGGTGTTTGTTTCGGCTTTAATGCTATTTCTCATTTAGCAATTTCAGCGCGGCTTGTTTTAATTGACGATGATCTTTATCTGTGCCCGGAATGGGATGAACATCTGTTGTCAGAAATAGAGAAAATGCCTGATGAGAAATGGTGCATAAGCAGTACCATGATAGAGCCCCGAAAAGGAAATAACCCTTGTGTTATACAGAACCAGGATTTCGGAAGGCATCCTGCTGAATTTGAAGAAGAGAGATTTCTGCAGCAGTATAAGCGCTTTGAAAAGAAAGACTGGAATGGTAGTCAATGGTATCCTCTGGTGTTACCAACCTTTGTTTTCAGGGCAATAGGAGGACTGAGCGTTGAATTTTCGCCAGGCATGCACAGTGATCCGGATTTTATGATCAAGCTATGGCGGTATGGGATCAGGTACTATAAAGGGGTGAGCAGAAGCAGGGCGTATCACTTTGGCAGTATCAGCACTGCAAAGGTGAAGAAAAATGATGGCAGAAGTACCTTCATTCTGAAATGGGGGATGAGCAGTAATACTTTTTTTAACAATTATATCAAGATAGGGACTGATTTTAACGGATACGTAAAAGATCCGGAAGAAACAAAGTTCCTGCAATTCAAAAAGCTTATTGACAGATGGAAGGTGAAGTTTAAAACAAGGCCTGTTCCCATCTCAAAAACGCATCATTGATGACGGGCCCTGATCGGGGAAGGCATTGCCGGCCATTCTCTAACCTGGTATTTTTTTCTGTACTTCCCTGATCATTTCCACCAGCTCTTCATTCTGTTTTAGAAAGGTATTTGCGGCAAAAGCATTATCCACCTTGGCTATCCTGTCAAACAGGTCATTGAGCTCAGCATCCGGTACACCTCCGTTCAGCGCCAGCCGCGCCTGAGCTTCAGATTGTAATATCCAGATGTAATCCCTGTTGGCAGGAGAATGATCGATCTTTGACAGTTCGTCCTGGCATATCTCAATTACGCGTTTCCAGATCTTCTGCGCATTTCCGTAGTTGGTCATGATATCAAGGTGCTCTGTCGATCTCGTAGCATTCAGCAGGTACATGAATGCGCAGTTAATGCCATTGTAATAATTCTCACAGATCACATATCCTTTTTCATAGTATCTGAGAGCCTTCCGGATATTTTCTTTCTCATTCTCCAGTTTTGCAAGCCGCTTGTAAATGGCGCCTGCCAGTCCCAGTGTTTCAACATCTATCTGTTCGTCAGGATGTAAGTGATTATGCAGCAGGTTTTCTGCCAGCTTCAGTGCCGTCAGTTCATCCGGCTCGGTGAGTTTATAGGTCATGAGCACAATACGCTGGATAATGAAACGGCTGCTGGGATCGCGCTGTAAGGCTATGGCATAGTAAGCCAGCGCTTCTTTGAACTGGTTTGCGTTCTTCTTCTCTTCTGCCTTGTCAAGCAGTTCAGACAGGCACATCTTTTCATCTTCCAGGTTCGTTTTTATTTTTTCAAGCAATGTTGCTATGGCGGGTATGTCTTTCATATCATTGTCATCAGTACCAGCTTTCTTTTCTTTTATGATCTTTTCATTCAGATCTTTGATCAGGTAAGAGGTACCGAGGAAGCTTACCCGTGGTATTTTACTGAAAATATCTTCGTAGGGGCCATATTCGACCACATTCCTGTTACCCAGGCCAATTGTGGAATAGGCTGCATCGTACATCTTCCTTAATACTGTATTCTCCTTTATTTCTGTCTCTGACATGACATGCCCTTCGTCATCTGTGATAATATCAACTATTTCTGACTGAGATATTTTATTCAGCAGGTTTCTGCTGATCACCTCGTCAGTATCAGCTGCCTGTAATACATTGGATACGGTTTTATCCCATCCTGCCACTTCGCTCTTACCAGCTCTTTTCTTTTTCCTTTTGGGAGGAAACAGATCAGCTTTAAGATAATCATATACGGGGCTGTCATTACATTTATCTCCTTCTGCTTTCTGTTTTTCCAGTATCCATTCTATCAGTTCTGTCAGTGTTTTGGAAAACCGGGCTACTTCTGCATCTTCTATATCATTACCTCCGTGGGTGTATTGTTGAATAAGCACATGTGAAAAATCAAAAGGGAATTTTAATCCTTTCTCACTGATCACTATAGTGGAAAATGGTTTTAGTGCATATCTCACTCCCAGTTCATAAACAGCATTGGGATTTAATGTACTCAGGTCTGCAATGGCAATATCTGCCTCCAGTATCCATTTGTACATAAAGGCATCTATTGTGCCGGTATATAGTTTGTCACATGCCCGGAAGCAATCTATTTCGAAAGTATCTGTTTTAAAGGAGTCGCATACCGGCTTAAGTATCTTTTTGTAGACAATGTCGAGGTTCAGCACTCTGCCTGTGGCAAGGTCTGTTTTTTCTCCGAAGCCTGTAATTACGAAGCAGGATAATTTGGTTGTTGTTGCCATATCGGGGTTGTTAAAAAGGTATGTTATTGGGGATTGGGGCGTTTTACCTGTTCAAATTTACAGGTTTGCGGTAACAAATTGTTAAATTAAAATTCGTCATGTATTAAACTTATTCTAATTTGTTTGCCCATGCAAAAGGGGGTGCCTTGATATATAGATACTATATGGATACTCCTACTCAAAGGCTAGTATAAAGTATGGATAGTGTATGCATTGCGGTATCACTTTAGCGCCACATGGAACAGGATATTTACCTCCCGGGCCACTCCCTTTTCCATATTCCCGGATAGTCCCATACAACTCCGTCCTCATCTGTTTCCAGTTCCGACTTAAACCCTGACCAAAGGCTCTCATACATATAAAGGCTTCCTGCAAGGCGTGTATACCGCTGTTGTACAGGTTTTGCTTCCATGGCAGGCAGATCAAAATACAGAACAGTGATCTCCCGGACGTCTCCTTCCTGTAGCAATAGCCTGTTTATTGGCAGTGTATTCGTAAATGGTGTGATGGAAATGTCAATATCTGTGCAAGGCGTAAAAGCTTCCTGAACAACCCCGTGCCTGTCATACCATTTACCATTCTTCCTGGTAAACTGTAACTCCCTCTCTGTCTGATCATATGTTCTGATCATAACAGAAGTTGTTTCCCAGTTAAGATCGGCTGTAATGTGATAATTGACATGTAAGGGCTGATCGTTCACCAGCCCGGTAATATATCCCCGGATCTGATGAGCGGTGTCTGATTGAAGATGAAGATATTCGATCGTATTATAGTAAATACCTTTCCAGATAATTTGTTTTGAGGTCATACGGCGGTTTTCTTCAATTTACAGAAAAATTGACAGGGCCTGTTCTTAAACATCTTTGTCTTTTTCCGGAATAGGTAGCTTAACGGGGTCAACCTTCATATTTTTGCTGTAAAGATATCCTAAGGCGCCGCCTGCAAGCAGGCCCAATGCTGCTGCCCCGGTCAGCAGACCGCCTCCTGCTAAAATGCCTGCTGCCAGTCCTCCCAATGTTATTCCGGCCCGGGCCTTCTTTTTATCTTTTTCGGGTGCGTTTATTTTTGCCTGATTCCACTTCAGTGCAGCCTCTATAAACTCTTTTGTAGGAAGATCATCTTCAAATAAGGTTATTTCTTCAGGGTCTTCACGATGTCCTTCGTCATCTTTTATCCATCCCCATTTAATGCCTCCAAGATATTTTCCTTTAAGAGGGCCTGAAAGGCCTAAAACTCTTACTTCAAACTCATCACGATTGAATACTTCATATACCGCAGGTTTATCGGCCGCCAATCCGCCGATAAATGCTTCTTTGTCCTCAGTTAAATACCGGAAAACGGCAGGCTTATCATCCAGTTTTGCATTACTTTTCACTGTGCTGTTATTCACTACTGATATTTCATTGGAAGGTCGTTCCATGGTTGTAGGTTCGATCTCCAGACCTGTATGTTTTCCAAGACTTCCATAAACAGGATGATCCGTTTTAAATTTGCCGTTACCGTAATCTTCTGCCAATGAATCTATATGTTGTTGTTCGGCTCCGTCGGTCGTAATGCGTTTAAAGAAATCATGTATACCATCAGGTTTGGAATGTTCGACAGGTCCTCCATCCTTTATCTTTCTTATACCCAGCTGTGTTCTGTTCACCTTCTGTACCAGGCCAAATGTTCCATCCTGTATCACAGAAGTATCAGGTTGCCATTGCAGCCTGAATTCTGCGCCAACCATATCACGCCTGGTATCTGTAGGATGGGGGGAATACGCGGTAGCGGTAAATTTACCGTATTGATTTTCAACGGAGCTGGCTTTAAGCTGTAATGCTGGCACAGCTGGCCGGCTGATACCTGCTCTGCCGGTAGTGGCAGCAGCAGAACGGGGCGGGGGAATAGTATTCCGGAGTTTTGTCGTTTGAGGCATGGGAACAAATAATGCAGAAGTTAGGAAATAGGACGGATAAATCCAATACCGGCAGGAATGTAGTAAATTGTCATGCTCAAAATCTCAGACTATGCTACATTATAAAACAGGCCAGATACCAGATCTCCCTTACAAACAGGCGGTTAAAAAACCAATACCCATCCGCTGTATACAGATCAACGAACCTTTCCGCGTAAATTCCATGGAAGGGGTAGTGGAAGGGAAAGCGGGAGATTACCTGATGATAGGGGTCCATGAGGAGATGTACGTCTGCGACAGGGAGATATTTGAAAAAACATATGACCTGCTTCCTTAGAAGGAGCAGATCTTACCTCCTGCTTTCCACGGTATAGATAAAGCTGTCGGATTTATAATACCCCAGGTTAAACTCTATTGGTTTATCTGCCTGGTCATAAACGAACCTTTTCCTGAACAATACCGGGCTGCCGGTATCTATTTCCAGCTTACCGGCAATAAAGCCGTCAGCTGCTCTGGCGCTGATCTCTTCTTTGGAAAGGGTAGCTATGACGTTGTATTCTGTTTCCAGTATCTCGTAAAGAGGGCGTTTAAAATCTTCATCGCCTGTCAGTCCTATGTTGGGATGAAAGAAGGAAACAAAATAAACAAAAGGACCTTCCGGCCTGCCTCTCAGTCTTTCCAGCTTAAGCACTTTCTGATCTGTCTTTATTTCAAAGAAGTGGGCCACATCTTCATTCGGCTTTACCCAGCTGATATGCAGCTCAAAGTTCCTGATAGGGATACCCCTTGCCGCCATTTCCTGGGAGAAGCTCTTCCAGTTCATAGATTTCGAGCTGACCGTCTTTTCCGATACTTTAGTGCCTATTCCTTTTTTACGTACCAGCAAGCCTTCATACACCAGTTTATTCAATGCCTGCCGCAGGGTGGTGCGGGAAATTTCCAGTTGCTGTGAGAGCTCCACTTCATTAGGCAGGAATTTACCGTTCCTGAACTCAGGGTCTTCTATCATCTTGCGTAGTAACTCTTCTGCCTGTATATGCAGGGGCACCGGGCTACTATGATCTATCGACAATTTCATGGATACAATACTAGGAAAAATAATTTGCTTTCTACAAACAATGTATATATGTTTGTACATAGTAAGGAACAGGTAGTTCACGTTTTTAGTCGGCCGCAGGCCAGGTCTCTTCTTTCAAAAGATCGCTTTCATTCTTAGGTGGAAGCGATCTTTGAACCAAATTTCACGTTGATGTACTATGCTTGATCATTTGTCTTTATATTTATTATGTATATACATATTAAAATGAATTTCACCTGGCTGCTGACAGTATTGTGTTATACTGCCTCAGCGCAGGATTATACATCTGTTGAATTGCAGCCAACAGTAGCTTACCTGAAACATAACGGAAGGGAAGCGCGTATGGCCCGGCTCATTTTTCATGGCGGCAGCAGCCATAAAGCCGCTACAGTCAGGATATCTTTTAACGGACTGCAGGACAGCATACAGCTACCTGCCAGCCAGCAGGGCTTCACAACATATGAGTTACCCTTACCCGGTAGCCCCGTTCAGCAGGAAACCCAGCTAAGCGTAAAGGTATCTTCTGCCGGCAGGGAATATGACGCCCGCTGCCTGGTAGGGCCGGCGCAAAAATGGAAAGTATATGTCCTGCCACACTCTCATGTTGACATTGGCTATACCAACGTCCAGGAAAAAGTGCTGCAGATCCATATGAACAATATTGATGAAGCAATTAAAATTGCCCAACGTACCCAAAACTACCCGAAAGAAGCCCGTTTTAAGTGGAATACAGAGGCTTTCTGGGTGGTAGACAGGTATCTGGCCGCAGCAGACGAAACCCGGAAGAAAGCCTTCTGGGAAGCGGTTAAGAAGCAATGGATCAACATCGATGCCGCATATGGTAATATCAATACCAGCATAACAGATTCCCGGCAGCTGGTACAGATGTTCCATTCAGCTATTAAGAGGGCAAAGGAACAGGGAATAGACATCAACACCATGCTGCAGGTAGATGTTCCCGGCGCATCCTGGGGACTGGCAGCCCAGACCGCCATCACCGGTATAAAATATTTCTGGGGGGCTCCTAACGCATCTGACAGGATAGGTAAGTTATATGAATGGCAGGACAGGCCCTTTTACTGGAAAGCTCCCGGCGGACAACAACTGCTTTACTGGCAAAGCCAGCCCTATTCCATCGGTTATGCACTCAAAGGCACGAAGATCCCCAACTTCTTTACAGTAGAAGATCCTAAGCCTTTTTATACAGGCAGGCCATCAGAGAACTTTCTCAACCCTTTCATCTTTGGCTACCTGGCAGACCTGCAAAAGAAACAGTTCCCCTATAACATGACCATTATCACCTGGGCCATGAGCGACAATGCACCCATAGACCCTGAGCTGCCGGAGGCCGTAAAGGAATGGAACGACAGGTATGCTTCTCCCCAGCTGATCATCACATCCACCAAACAGTTCTTCCATGATTTTGAAAACGCATACAAAGAAAAGATACCGGTGGTATCTGGCGACTATACAGAATACTGGACAGACGGGCTCGGCTCCGCAGCGCGGGAAACAGGTTACAACAGGGTAGCTTCCGACCGGCTGCAGGAAGCCGATGCCATCTGGGCCTTAAGGAATAAACCCGCTTATCCGGCTGCCCGTTTTGACAGTGTATGGAATAATATCCTGCTTTTTAATGAGCACACCTGGGGCGCATATAACAGCGTATCTAACCCGGAAGACCCGAAAGCGGTGTCACAATGGAATTATAAACAGTCCTTCGCCTTCAAAGGAAAGGACCTCTCTCAGGAATTGCTGATGACGGCTGCCGGCGGAGTGGATACAATAAGTAACGCCATAGATGTATATAACCCGCTGGGACAACCACGTACAGAACTGGTCATTATCCGGAACAATACCGGCAACCTGGTGAAAGATGTGACAGGAAAGCCCGTGCCCTCCCAGAGGCTAAGCACAGGAGAACTGGCATTCCTGGCAGAAAATATTCCTGCCTACACGAAAAAACGCTTCACTGTTCATACAGGAAAAGCAGCGATAAAAACGAAAGCCATAGTTAGCCATAACACCTTACAGAATGGTATTTACAGGATCTCTGTGGATGAACGCACAGGAAATATAACCCTTCTTGAAAAGAACGGCTTGCAGGCTAACCTGGCAGATTCCGGCGGACTAAACCAGTACAGCTATCTGCCTGGAGATTCCCTGGAGAAGATCCTCTATGCAGGAAATGCACAGCTTCGCATCAAAGAGAATGGTCCGCTGGTGGTAAGCATAGAAGCTACATCTGCTGCACCCGGTGCTGCTTCTCTCAGCAGGGAAATAAGGCTGACAGCCGGCGTTGACCGTATAGAGATCATCAATACAATAGACAAGCAGGGCATCGCCCGTAAAGAAGGCGTACACTTCGCTTTCCCCTTCAATGTTCCGGGCGCACAGGTCAGGTACAGCATTCCCTGGGGAAGTATCAAAGCAGAAGCTGATCAGCTGCAATATGCCAACAGAAACTGGTATACAGCCCAGCGCTGGGTGGATGTCTCCAACAAAGAATATGGCATTACCTGGTCCAGTCCGGACGCCCCCCTGTTTGAAATAGGTAATTACACAACAGCCGGACTGCTGGGTGGGCTGCATCATTCTCCTCTCTGGATAGATTTTACAGAACAGCGTCCTGCTATCTATTCATGGGTTATGAACAACCTGTGGCATACCAATTTCCGTCATGAGCAGTCAGGCGTTACAACATTCCGCTATTATATGCAGGTACACAAAGCATATGATCCGCTGAAGGTAAATTACGAGGGACTGAACAATCACCGGCCGCTGATAGCCGTACCTGCCAGCGGTCCGGCAGAGGAATCGCTGTTCTTCACTATACAGTCAGACAATGTGTATGTTGAAAGCATCAAACCCACAGCAGACGGAAAAGGAGCACTGGTATGGCTGGTAAATGCCGCAGACAGGGAAACAGCGGTAACATTCACGCCCAGGGAAAAGAATAACACCCTGGCTGTATGGCAGAGTGACATACTGGAACAACATAAACAACTACTGGATACACACATAACAATACCTGCAAAAGGAATACAACTGGTAAGAATAGAAACTAAATGACTGTGAATACAATAACTGCATGGCGTAACTCCCGGCAACGGCTATTACCGGAGTTTTTAACGGAAGAACAGACCGCCGGGTATGATATATACCCCATCCACTCACTGGGCGCCAATAAGATCAGGAACGGATATAAAAGCCTGGTTGCATGGATGGTAACGCAACAGGAAGTGATGATAGACGGTTATACCGGCATACTGTGGCATGAAGTGAAAGAGGCACTGGATGAGGTATTGCAGGAGACCGGCATAGAAGTACAATGGCATTTTACTCACGATGCTTTTAAGGATGAAGACGAGGTCACACAACTGACAGCCCCTTTTATGGGAGAAGAGGGCAGCGTCTGGGGCAACCGTACAACACTGACACTACAGGATTTTTTTCATACCGGGAAACTGGCAGGTATGAACAATGAGAAAAGAGAGCATGTCCTGCACATCGTAATAGGTACCGGCGCAGCCCTTGTGAATAGAGCTGCCCCCGTTATTTACCTGGACATTCCTAAAAATGAGCAGCAATACCGTATGCGTGCCAATGCCGTCACTAATCTTGGCTACAGCCAATACACCGATGCCACGGAAATGTACAAGCGGGCCTATTTTATTGACTGGGTAGTGTTGAACAATTATAAGCAGTCGTTACTTCACAGGATCAGCATCTTTGCAGATACACAATGGGGTGATAGCGTCAGCTGGATCTATGCAGAAGACCTGCAGGCGGCAGTCAGCAGTATCACACATAACCATTTCCGGGTACGTCCCTGGTTTGAACCGGGCGCCTGGGGCGGGCAGTGGATGAAAGAGCATATTACACAGTTGCCGAAGGAGGAAGTCAACTATGCCTGGTCTTTCGAAATGATAGTGCCGGAAAACGGGGTGGTGTTTGAAAGTGATCATCACCTGCTGGAAATACCTTTTGAATGGCTGATGTATTACAGCTATAAAGCTGTGCTGGGAAAGCATGCGGAGATCTTCAGGCATGAATTCCCCATCCGTTTTGATTTTCTCGATACTTTCGGCGGAGGTAACCTTTCCATACAGTGCCATCCATCTTTATCCTATATCCGCCAGCATTTCGGAGAAACCATCACACAGGATGAAACCTATTACATCCTGGATTGTAAAGAAGATGCGGGTGTTTATCTGGGGCTGCAGGAAGATATTGACCCCTCTGGTTTCAGAAAGGCGCTGGAGGATAGTCAGCAGGATAACGTACCCATAGATATCACCAGGTATGTACAGCTGCATGACGCACATAAGCATGATCTCTTCCTGATACCCAACGGTACTGTACACAGTGCCGGTGCAAATAATATGGTGCTGGAGATCAGTGCAACGCCTTACATCTTTACCTTTAAGATGTATGACTGGCTGCGCCTGGGGCTTGACGGCAAACCCCGCCCTATCAATATTGAACATGCTTTTAATAATATTGATTTCAGCCGGAAAGGGGATGTTGTAAAGAATGGGCTGATATCCCGGCCGTCGTTACTGGAGGAAGGTACAGACTGGCAATGCTGGCATCTGCCTACGCACAGGGAGCATTTCTATGATGTGCACAGGATAGAGTTTGATACAGAAGTATCTTTTACAACAGGCAACTGCTGCCTGGTAATGATGCTGGTAGAAGGCACCGCCATTACTGTAAAGACTTCCGGCGGCTCAACCACTTATCATTATGCAGAAACTTTTGTAATTCCCGCAGCTGCAGAAAAGTATAGTATTATCAACAATGGCGAAGGAAGGGCAAAGGTGATCAAGGCTTTTATAAAAGAAGACCATCCGGTTTTCAGTACCATCGTTTATGAAAACACAATCTGATCGTTTACTTATTATGACCACACTGGTAGCCTCTCTGGGAGGTTTCCTGTTTGGATTTGATATGGCTGTTGTATCGGGCATATTACCTTTTGTAAAGCAGCAGTTTGCATTGTCTGCCTTCCGGGAGGGATGGTTTGTTTCTTCTGCGCTGGCAGGTTGTATTGGAGGAGTATTGTTTTCCGGCCACCTGGCAGACAGGTTTGGGCGGAAAAAACTGCTGCAGCTCTCAGCCGTTCTCTTTCTGCTGGCAGCCCTGGGATGTGCGCTGTTGCCCTCTCTTAACCTGATCATTGTTGCCCGTATTACAGGGGGCATAGCTGTTGGCATCGCTTCCAGCATTGTACCGCTGTATCTTTCTGAAATAGCGCCAGATCATATAAGGGGCCGGCTGGTTACCTACTACCAGCTGGCGGTGACCATTGGTATACTGGTGGCATATTGTACCAATGCAGGACTGTTGTCATACGGGGGAAGAGAAGTCTGGCGGCTTATGTTCGGCGTGGGTGTTATCCCGGCCATACTGTTCTTCCTGGGACTGATATGGGTGCCTGAAAGTCCCCGGTGGACAGGCAGCCGGCAAACGGAACATAACTACAGTGAACTGCTGTTGCCTGATCTGCGCAAAGCCCTGCTCTTAGGTATCCTGTTACCTTTATTTTCCCAGTTCAGTGGTATCAATGCCATCATCTATTATGGGCCCAGTATACTGAACGGTGCGGGTATAACCCTGAGCAACTCTTTTCTCAGCCAGATCATCTTTGGTGCAGCTAATGTGTTCTTCACATTGTTCGCTATCTGGAAAGTAGATGGACTGGGAAGGCGGCCACTTTATCTCTGGGGCACCGCCGGCGCTGCTGTGAGCCTGGTAATGACCGGGACCTGTTTTTATACCGGAGCTACAAACGGCATATGGTTGCTGCTTTGTGTATTATGTTTCCTGGCTTTTTTCGCATTTTCTATCGGACCTTTGAAATTCGTGATAGCTGCAGAGATCTTTCCCGATGGTATCCGCGCCCGCGCATTATCATTAAGCATACTGGTGATGTGGGTGGCAGATACTGTAGTAGGGCAACTTACTCCCATGTTACTGAAAGCATGGGGCACGGCACAGACGTTCTGGTTCTTTGCCTCATTCTGTCTTTGCGCATTTATTACGGTTTACAGGTTATTACCGGAAACAAAAGGACAGTCTTTCGAGCAGATCAGGCAACATTGGAAAAACTCAATTCAGCAGGGATGAAGAAGTCAATAGTATTAGCAGCAGATATAGGCGGTTCGCATATCACAAGCGCCCTTGTGAATATGGCAGAATGCCGTATAGTACCCGGTTCTGTATTCCGTGCCCGCGTGGATGCCAATGGCTCAGCAGCAACGATCATAGATAGCTGGAGCCGGATAATGCAGCACAGTATGGAGGAAGGTGGTGGGGCAGACTGTTTGGGCATTGCCATGCCGGGACCATTCAACTATGAAGAGGGGATTAGTCTTATACAGGGATTGCATAAGTATGAAGCGCTCTATGGACTGAATGTAAAGGCGCTGTTGGCAGAGAGCCTGAATATGCCTGCCGCTGATATCAGGATAGCTAACGATGCCAGTTGCTTCCTGCAGGGAGAATTGTTTTGCGGGGCCGCAAGAGGACAGCGGAATGTCCTGGGCCTTACACTGGGTACTGGCTTTGGCTCTGCCATTGCTGAGAATGGAATGGCTGTCGAAGCTGCGTACTGGAATGCGCCATTCCTCTCATCAAGAGCAGAAGACCATTTCTCTGCCCGCTGGTTCCTGCAACGTTATTATGAACTGAGTGGTATGCAGGAATCGGGGGTGAAACAGATAGCCCTGCTGGCAATGGAATCTGAAGCAGCAAAGACGGTATTCAGGGAGTTTGGCAGTAACCTCGCCGTATTCCTGCAGGCGCAGTCATTTAAACCATCTGTGGTGATGCTGGGAGGGAATATTGCTCATGCCTTTCATCTCTTCATTGCGGAGCTGGAAAGAGGGGTGCCAGATACCCGTTTCATACTGTCTGCATTAGGAGAAGAAGCTCTTTTGCTGGGCGCGGCAGGTTTCTGGGAAATGGCGGCATATTAACTTCATTGCAACTTTATATCAATTATTTATAGCCCTGCAGTGGCGGTTTTGCGGCAATGCGGAAACGTTGTTACATAATCTTTAGTATCTTTTTATAAGAAAAGAAGAATAGTATAGATTATGGAAGAGCATTCACATAACCATGAACATGGGCACGACCATGATCATGATCATGGGTACAGTGAGATAGGGCAAGGCAAATGGAAACAATATTCTGCAGTTATCATCAGCTTATTCATGCTGGTAGGAGGCATGCTGACAGACCATTTTATTCAGCCGGCCTTCTTTACGGGATGGCTGCGTTTTGCCTGGTACCTGACCGCTTATCTGCCTGTAGGCTGGCCGGTAGCATCCAACGGCTTCCGCCTCATGCGCAGGGGAGATGTATTCACTGAATTTACTTTAATGACCATTGCCACTGTGGGCGCCTTCTTTTTAGGAGAATATCCTGAAGGGGTAGCAGTGATGGTGTTTTATACTATAGGAGAACTTTTCCAGGATGCGGCAGTGAACCGTGCAAGACGCAGTATCAAAGCCTTGCTTGACATCAGGCCTGCTACGGCCAACGTACAACGTAACGGTAGCTTTACAGAGATCTCTCCCAAAGAAGTGCAGCCTGGAGAAATTATACAGGTAAAGGCCGGAGAACGTGTACCGTTGGATGGTGAGCTGCTTTCTGATAATGGTATCTTCGACACTGCCGCTTTAACCGGGGAAAGCCGCCCTTCTGATATTGAGAAGGGAAGTACCGTGCTGGCAGGTATGATCAACCAGGGAAAGGTAATAGAGATGCGGGTAACAAAGCCTTATAATGACAGCGCATTATCACGCATTCTCAACATGGTACAGCTGGCAACTACACGTAAAGCCAGGACAGAACAGTTCATCCGTAAGTTCTCACGCATTTATACACCTGCAGTTGTATTTATAGCTGTTTGTATTGTATTGATACCCTTCTTCTTTACACCGGACTACCAGTTCAGGGACTGGCTGTATCGCGCCCTGATCTTCCTGGTGATATCCTGCCCATGTGCGCTGGTCATCAGTATTCCTTTGGGTTATTTCGGCGGAATAGGAGCTGCATCACGGAACGGTATCCTCTTCAAAGGTTCCAGTTTTCTTGACCAGATGACCAAAGTAACCACTGTTGTGATGGACAAAACAGGCACCCTTACCAAAGGTGTTTTTAAAGTACAGTCAGTAAAGAGTTATTCCCACGATGAAAGCTGGCTGCCTGTAGCTGCAGCGCTGGAAGCAGGTTCCACTCACCCGGTAGCGCAGGCAGTAGTGGCCTATGCAGGAGAGGCGGCAAAAGCTGTGAAAGTAGAAAGTACAGAAGAGATCAGCGGGATGGGGGTCAGAGGCATTGCAAACGGGAAAGAGGTACTGGCAGGGAATGTCAGGCTGCTGGATAAAATGAAGATCTCTTATAACGGAGAACTGAAAGATGTGGCGGACACTGTGGTTGTAGTGGCGGTAGACCGGAAACTGGCCGGGTATATCACCATTGCAGATGAGGTTAAAGAAGACAGCAGAACGGCAGTATCTGTCCTGCATAATGAAAAGATAGAGACGGTAATGCTCTCCGGCGATAAGCAGGCGGTAGTAGATAAGGTGGCGCGTGAACTGGGCATTGATAAAGCTTATGGCGGCCTGCTGCCTGAAAATAAAGTAGAGCATATGGAGGCGCTGAAGAAAGTACCTGGCAAAGTAGTGGCCTTTGTGGGAGATGGTATTAACGATGCGCCCGTGCTGGCATTGAGCGATATAGGTATGGCAATGGGAGGGTTGGGAAGTGATGCCGCTATAGAAACGGCAGATGTGGTGATACAGACAGATCAGCCTTCAAAGATAGCAAAGGCTATACAGATTGGCCGCGCTACTAACAGGGTAGTATGGCAGAACATAGGCTTTGCTTTTGGAGTGAAAATAATAGTGATGATATTAGGTGCAGGTGGGATCGCTACAATGTGGGAAGCCGTTTTTGCAGATGTAGGTGTTGCTTTGTTAGCTATATTGAATGCTGCACGTATTCAACGTATGAGATTCTAACCAGCCCAGGGCCGGTTAGAATCCCGGAAAAAGCTTAGAACTTAACAGCACAACCTATATTCACAACATAATCTGCAAATGCAGCATCCCCGTTCACCTTATTAGTAGGGGTACTTCTTTCTTTATCAGTAACGCTCTGCGTCCTGTTACGCACCAGGGCAATGGGCACAGAAGCAAACAGATTCACTTTCTTAATACCATAAGACACAGAGGGCTCCAGTGAGATCACATAACCAGGGCGCCTGAAATCACCACTACCTCCAACCAGGTCATGTACCGGTATACCTTCCAGTCTTGCGCCTACAGCACCAATAAAACGTTGTTGTGTAAAAGTAACACCACCCCTTGCCATGTATTGGTCCGGCACACTGGAAATAGCTTCATTGGCCAGTGCAGGAGAGAGTGTTTCACGATAGGTACGTACGCCATTCTGTTCTCTCGGGTTGATGAGGTAGTAGAAGTTACCATATACACCCAGATGGTGGCTGAAATGATAGAAAGCATTCAGCTCTGTAGTAATGCCTGTACCGCCATCGCCCAGCTGTATGGACTGATCTACTGTTCTGAGCTCTTTGGTACCGTTAGGCCCTACATTGTACCAGTAGTCTTTGTAGTCATAGTCGCCCGTAGCGAGTTTAATACCCAGGCCGGCCTGTATATTACCTTTCAGGTTCTTTTTAGGGTTCAGCAGCCAGCGGTACACAGCAAAGCGGATATCACCCAGGCCGTAAGAGTGCATGGAATGTCTTTCATTGTAGTTATTCACGCCGTTTACCAGGCCATGCTCATAAAGGGAAGAACGGGCATTGATAAGCAGGGGTACATCTACCATGATGCTCCAGCGGTCGTCCAGCAGTCTTGTCAATGCAAAGTCTATTGCGGTCTGGTGATTGATCACTTCTGTTCCCTTTTCAACACGTTCCTTTTGCTCTTCTCTTCCCTTAAAATGTTTATAGGATTTAAAATACCGGCCGCCAATGTTGAGGATCCATTTATCTGCCGGGTCTTCATCCGGATGTGCTAACATACATGATTGTCCGCTGCCGCGTAATGCAACGCAACCTTGTGAATGTACTCTGACAGAAATAAAGGAGATCCCTGCCAGCAGCAGGATGGTTGATAAAAGTCTGTTCATGTTCTGATTCTATATTGTGGTATAATTAATGCTTCAACAACGTGATTCTGGCTGACTGTTCATTGTTCCGTATTGTTTGGACAAACTACCTTAGTACCTCGTATTATATTTTTACGAAATGTGGAATGTACGAATGCTGACCCTAAGCTAAGGCTTTTTCTTACAGATAGTATGCTACTTTCATGATAGATAATGATAGTTATTTAACATCCTGGATGGTAGGGAAGCCCTATAATTCAGAATTTCTTCAGGATCTGTCAGCATATTTGGTTTATGAAGGCTTACAGATACCTATTTTCCTTATACCTGGCTGTATTGGCAGGACAAATACACGCACAGCAGACAACTGTTGATAGCTTACCGGCTATACATCGCCTGAAATATACTCCCCGCCAGCTGTACATTCCCGGAGCGCTGATGCTGGCCGGCCTGCTGGCTAACCGGGGAGGGCAGGAGTCCCTGAAGATGGAGGTAGTAGAAGAGAGGAATGAACATATGCCCCGGTTCCACACTCATATTGATAATTACCTGCAATATTCTCCCATAGCGGCAGCCTATCTGCTGGACGCATGTGGTGTAAAATCGCGTACAGACGTGTTGAACCGCACGGCTATCCTTATTAAGGGAGAGCTGATGATGACGGCTTTGGTATCTGCCGGTAAATCGGGCTTTCATGTCTTGCGGCCTGATGGAAGTACACATAATTCCTTTCCTTCAGGCCATACAGCACAGGCCTTTGCCGGTGCAACCTTCCTTTCCACTGAATATGGAGAACGTTTCAGGTGGATGCCTTATGCAGCTTACGGCGTTGCATCCGGTGTAGGTTGTTTAAGAATGGCCAACAACCGGCATTATATCAGTGACGTGTTAATGGGAGCAGGATTAGGAGTATTGACCATGAAAGTAGCCTACTGGACGCATCGCTATAAATGGGGGCGACACAGACAGCAGATAAGGCCTGTTGAATAGGACCTGAACTACTCTTCATAGAATTTGTTGTATTTTAATAGTCATTAGCGCACCATGAAGATACTGATCATAGAAGACGAGCCTCAACTGGCACAAAGCATCAGCGAATATCTCTCTGTAGAGAACTATCTGTGTGAGCTGGCCGCTACCTTCGCTGAAGCAACGGAAAAGATCACCCTCTATGATTACGATTGCATACTGCTGGACCTTATGCTGCCCGGTGGTGACGGAATGAAAATACTGGAAGAGATCCGCCGTCAGCAGAAACAGGATGGAGTGATCATCATTTCTGCAAGAGATTCCTATAATGACAAGATAAAAGGGTTACAGACCGGGGCGGATGATTACCTGGCCAAGCCTTTTCATCTGCCGGAGCTGGCTGCCAGGGTATATTCGGTGATACGAAGAAGGAATTTTAACAATACCAACATCATACAGCAACATGAACTGCAGATAGACCTGCTGGCAAGGACAGTGAACATAAATAACAAACCGGTTATCCTCACAAGAAAAGAATTTAACCTGCTGCTCTATTTTATGGGCAACGCCAACAGGGTGATCTCCAAGAATGCCCTGGCAGAACATCTTTCCGGCGATCTGGCAGATATGATGAATAGCTATGATTTTGTATATGCCCATATCAAAAACCTTAAAAAGAAATTGAATGAAGCAGGATGTGATAATTATCTCAAAACAGTTTACGGAACAGGTTATAAGTGGGAAGTATGAGTAAATTGCTGAACAGGTCCCTGAAGGTATTTATACTTTATGCGGCCTTCGTACTGGCCTGCAGTATTCCTGTGTATTACCTGATAGTAGATTATATATGGAAGTCTGAACTGGATGAGCACAATGTCATTATTGGTGAGAATATAAAAAAACGCATACAGTCTGTTCCCATGACAGACGTTGAACTGGAGCAGAGCATACTGTTGTGGAACAAGCTGCAGCCACATGCGCAGATAAAAAGTACAGACAGGGGGCGGCCGGACAGCATCTATAATATTTACAAAAAAAGAGAAGTTACAGGTGAGATGGACCGTTTCCAGGGACTGATCACTTATTTTGAATATAATGGCAGGTATTACTGCCTGATGGTGGAAACCAACATAGAAGAATCTTATGAAACTATTGCAGTCATTACAGTAATTACCATCGTTTTCTTTATCATCCTGCTTGGAGGTCTGATACTCCTTAACCGTAACCTCTCAAAGGCTTTATGGCAGCCATTCTACCAAATCCTTGAAAAGATACGGGGCTTTTCCCTGGAAAAGGGGCAGAAGATAACCTTTGATGATACTGGTATATCAGAATTCAATGAACTGAATGAAAGTCTTGACCGCCTGATAAAAGGAAATATAAATGTTTACCAGGAACAGAAGGAATTTACAGAGAACGTGTCTCATGAATTGCAGACGCCCCTGGCCATTGTACAGTCTAAACTGGACCTGCTGCTGCAGGACCGGGAGCTGACAACAGAACAGTATAATATCATCAATGACGCGCAGGCTGCCCTGGGCAGAAGCGCCAGGATCAACAAGACCCTTTTGCTCTTTGCCAGGATAGGGAACGGGCAGTTTGCTGATAAAGAACCAGTCAACCTGGAAGAGCTTGTCCATTCAAATCTTGATCTGCTGGCCGATTTTGTAAAAGAAAAGCATCTGCATGCTGAAACGGAAGGGCTGACAGTAACAGCCAACCGTTTGCTGGTAGAAATGATGGTAGCCAATCTTCTGCTGAATGCTATCAGGCATAGTGCAGCAGATGCCAGCATCAGTATTACACTGGGCAATGGTACGCTGAAGGTGGCAAATTCTGGGAGCGCTCCACTGGAACAGAAAAACCTTTTTAAACGTTTTATGAGAGCTGCGTCGCATACGCCGGGCACCGGCCTGGGACTGGCGCTTGTACGTGAAATATGCCAGAGATACGGATGGGAGATAACCTATCATTTTGAGGAAGGCATGCATGTATTCCGCGTTGCATTTTCATGATTCAGAATTTCTACTAAATCTATCCCCAATTTTACCTGCGCATTAAATACCAATAGCCAGGATGAAATACATTGTCCCCTTTTTATTTCTTTTATTTTCGTTTATACATGGTTATACGCAGACCAAAGTAACCGTCTCCGGCCAGGTAAAGGATGCCGGTAATAAAGCTCCGCTGCAGTTTGTAAATGTTACCCTGCATAAGGTAAAGGACAGCACTTTTGTTACAGGCACTATTACCGATCAGGAAGGCCGTTTTTCCATTGCAGATATTGGCAATGGAAATTACTTTGTAAAGATATCCCTGCTGGGATATGGTACAAAGCAATTGCCTGTACTGGTAGGGCAGCTGAGCCAGTTCCTGGACCTGGGCGCTGTTCCGTTATCTGCAGAGAACAGGCAGCTGAAGGAAGTGACCGTTGCAGGGAGAGAGGAGACTGTGACAGAAAAAATGGACAGGAAAGTCTTTAAACCGGCAGATAATATCAGCCAGATGGGAGGATCTGTACTGGAGGCAATGAAAAACCTTCCCGGAATAACAGTGTCCCAGGATGGAAAGGTACAGCTCAGGGGCAGCGATAAGGTAATGGTGCTGTTAGATGGTAAACAGACGGCGCTTACCGGTATTGGCGGGCAATCAGGCCTGGATAATATTCCTGCCTCCGCAATAGAGCGTATTGAAATCATTAATAATCCCTCTGCCAGGTATGATGCAAACGGAAATGCAGGCATTATCAACATCATCTATAAGAAGGAAAGCAAGGAGGGGTTTAACGGTAAGATAGGGCTGGCCGGCGGATTAGGTGCGTTGTGGGAGAAGAAGGGGAATTACCCTGGTATAAGGCCACAATACAGGGCTACTCCCAAGATCAATCCCTCTGTATTCCTCAACTACAGGAAAAATAAAGTGAACCTCTTCCTGCAGGCAGACGATCTCTACACCAAAACATTGAATAAGAACGAATTTACAGATCGCTTTTACAGTAATGGAGATACCATCAGGCAACAGACAAAGCGGAACCGGACAACCAATATCATCACTGTTAAAACGGGAATGGACTGGTTTATGGATAACAGCAATACCATCACCTTTTCAGCCCTGGGAAGCCGGGAAAAGATACTTGACAGGGGAGACGAGCCTTTCTTTAACAAAGATCTTTCAGAACGTCAGCGCTTATGGCAGTTCCTGGAAGATGAAGTGAAAACCACTGCAACCATCTCTGCCGGCTGGCAGCACAGGTTTGCACAGCCAGGACGTTCTCTTAATATAGGTTTCAATTATACCTTTCACCGGGAAGATGAACGGTATTACTTTAATAACATCATGCCCGCATTTACAGGGCTGGACTCTTTCAGGGTATTGTCTGACGAGCATGTTGCAGACCTGAACATAGACTACATACACCCCCTGAAGTATGGCAGGGTAGAAGGAGGCATGAAATTCAGAAGAAGATATATCCCTACAAATATGAAATTCATGCCGGGGCTGAACTCCCCGCTTGATACCTCTGCCGGTGGATGGGCCAATTACAGTGAGGTGATTCCCGCCGTATATGGGAATTATGTACTGGAAACGAATAAATTTGAGGTAGAGGCCGGTATCAGGATGGAATATGTGAACCTGGAATACAAAGTGAACCCACACCATAAAACATACAAAAGCGACGGTTATAACTATACAGAGCCCTTTCCCAACCTCCGTATTGCCTATAAGCTGAATGACAGGAATAAGCTTTCCTTTTTCTACAACCGCAGGGTAGACAGGCCTAATGAAGTGGATATCCGTATATTTCCCAAGTATGATGACGTAGGTACCGTTAAGGTAGGAAATCCCGGTCTGCGCCCCCAGTTTACCAGTTCTTTTGAATTAGGATATAAAGCAGGCTGGAATGAGAGCGCTGTCTACAGTGCCGTTTATCATAAAAGGATGGATGCAACCATTACCCGTATTGGCACTACTGTTCCGGGAAGTGATATCATCTATAACATATTTCAGAACACCGGTAAGAGCTATAACACCGGCATTGAAATGCTGTTGTCGCAGAATATAGGGAAGAAGGCAGCGCTTAGCCTGAATCTTAACGGTTATCAACATATCATAGAAGCATATACGGTAGTGAACATGTACCCGGAAGAGAATGTTTTCAGTGCGGCCCGGCAGGAAACCTATTCCGGCAATATAAAGCTGAACAGCCTTTTCCATTTTTCGGGGAAGACCGATCTGCTGCTGACGGCAATTTATCTTGCCCCGGATATTGTACCACAGGGTAAGACCTATTCCCGTTTTTCCATTGATGCCGGTATAAAAAAGGCTATACAGCAGGGAAGGGGAGAGGTGTTCCTGAATGCAACTGATATTGCCAATACCCTGAGAAATAAAATGGAAATACGCGGGGACGGATTTAAATATAGAAGTACAGACTATAATGAGACCCAGGTAATAAGAGTGGGATATAGCTATAAATTATAAACGCTTATTATCTTAGCCGGCCTGTACCTTGAAAAGAGACTTTAACAATATTTTGTTCCTCTCAAATTCTTTATATATTGTGCTCCTGGTTTCACGTTATTGGTTTTTCAAATTAATCATGCAGCATAATGTTTAAAAGAATCGCTTTTAGCTTACTCATTTCATTGGGAACGGGTCTGATCTACGCACAGGAGAACAACTATCCGCTTATCCCAAAACCGGCCTCTTTACAGGCAGGCGCCGGCAGTTTTACACTGAACCAGCAAACTTTCCTTGTGGTAAAGAATGATGCCGCCAGGAAAAATGCAGATCTATTCAATGAATTTCTCTGGAACAGGTACGGGCTGAAACTAGCTGTTTCCCAGCAGGAGAAAGACAAAGCCATCATTATTGACGCCACAGCAGGCACCAGCGATGAGGCATACAGCCTTACTGTAACGCCCGGACAGGTAAGGATAAACGGTGGCAACAGCGGCAGCTTTTACGCCCTGCAATCACTGTTACAGCTGATAGAGAAAAAGAACGGCAGCTTGTCTGTACCGGCAGTAACCATTAACGACAAACCGGAATTTGGTTACCGTGGTATCATGCTCGACGTGTCCCGCCATTTCTTCACCCTCGATGAAGTGAAGAAAATAGTTGATGTCATGGCCTATTTTAAATTTAACAGGCTGCACTGGCACCTGACAGACGACCAGGGCTGGCGGCTGGAAATAAAGAAATATCCCAGACTGACACAGGTATCCGCATGGCGCGATTCTACTATGATTGGTCAGTATGGAGACTTTAAACCGTTCGTATATGACGGTGAAAAACATGGCGGCTATTATACCCAGGAAGAAGCCCGTGAACTGGTGAAATACGCAGCAGACCGGAAGATCACAGTTATCCCGGAAATAGAGATGCCGGGTCATAGTACAGCAGTACTGGCCGCATATCCTGAACTGGGATGTAAGGATACTACCTATCATGTACCCGGTTACTGGGGCGTGCATTACAGTATTTTCTGCCCTAAGGAGGAAACCTTTAAATTCCTGGAAGATGTGCTGACAGAAGTGATGAGCATTTTCCCGGCAGAATATATACATATCGGCGGTGATGAGGTGCCTAAAGAACACTGGAAAGAATCAGCCTTTGCACAGAAACTGATCAGCAAACAGAAACTGAAAGATGAGCATGAGCTGCAGAGTTATTTTATTACCCGCATGGAAAAGTACCTGAATAAGAATGGCAGAAGACTGGTAGGATGGGATGAGATCCTGGAAGGCGGTCTTGCGCCCAATGCCACTGTTATGAGCTGGAGAGGAGAGAAAGGCGGTATTGCAGCTGCCAGGATGGGACATGATGTGATCATGACGCCTAACAGTCATATGTATGTTGACCACTACCAGGCAAAGGATAATAAAAATGAGCCTGTAGCTATAGGCGGTTTCCTGCCGCTGGAAAAAGTATACAGCTATCATCCCCGTCCTGATTCACTGAACGCAGAAGAGCAGAAACATGTACTGGGCGTACAGGCTAATCTGTGGACAGAATATATAGCTACCAACGGGAAGCTGGAATACATGCTCTTTCCCCGTGCTCTGGCGCTGTCTGAAGTAGCATGGACAGGCAGGGGCCAGCAGGATTATGACGATTTCTCTACCAAACGCTTACCGGCACGCCTGCAGGAACTGGAGGAAATGAATTTCTTCTACCGTATACCTGAAGCAAAGATCCGTTTCGGTACTGCCGCTAACGGCAGAAGAACTGCAGAGATCATTCCATTTATAGCTAACAGTACTATTTATTATACTGTTGACGGAAGAAAGGCAGATCAGACGGGTACATTGTATACAGGACCTGTAGTACTGCCCCGGTCAGCAAAACCACTTACCCTGAATTATATTATTGTAACTCCGGGCGGAAGGGTGAGCAATATGTTCAGTGTGCCGCTTGAATCAAAGTAAAATTGCTTCTGGCCGCAGGCTGCCCTCCTATTCAAAAAAAATGCTTTTGCCATCCGGCAAAAGCATTTTTTTTGAGCAATTTTGCTCGCTGTGATAAAGATAAACTGATATACAATCTTTTACATCTTTTCTTCTCTTCTTTGTTGTTCATCACGTTGTTCCTGTACAGGATCGTCCGGCGGCAGATATCTTTTCCTGTCCCACCTGTTCTTAAAGATCATAAATAACAACAGTGCAAGTGCTGCCAGCCCGACAATAAAAACCAGGGTCAGATTTATTGCATGCATATAGCTGTTTTGTTAAACAATGCCCAAGAAGCATGCCTGTTATCCAGGAAAAAAATGCTACGCTGATAGACTGCGTAGTGCCGCTATACCTTTGAGTCCTCTTTAGAAATTACCACGATGATCAACGGACTTTTGCTTTAAGATATTTATTAACCCTTAATGTTAACCGTTTAAAAATTGAAAAACATGAAATTTGTTTGTTCACGTCCCCTTTTAGCCTGCCTGTTCGCCATGCTCAGTTTCATGGCATGCCGGCGGGAAGAGACGCCGGTCCCGTCCGACGCTCTTACATTAAATGAGACAGCTTCCCTTTATACCACATCGGGAGGCGATGCAGCTATAGCTGTTTCCTGGTACGAGCTGCAGTTAAAACTTATCAGGGAAACCAGCGGATTTACACCGCCTGTAGCGGCAAGAGCTATTGCTTATACCGGTGTAACCCTGCATGAGGCAGTGGTATGGGGTATGAGAGGCATGCCTACATTGAAAGGGCAGCTGAATGGCCTTAATTATCTTCCCACTCCGGAAAGAGGTAAGTCCTATAACTGGTCTGTAGCTGCCAACAGTGCACTCGCTGCCATTACGAGGGATATGTTCCCGAATGCCAGCGCTGCCAACCAGGAGCTGATCACCCAACTGGAGATCAATAACCTGGAAGTGCTTTCAGACAGCTGTAACCAGGAAGAGGTGATCCGTTCTGTCAATTTTGGCAGGCAGGTAGCCGGAGGTATTTACCAGTGGTCTGTTTCCGATGGCGGCAAGGATGGGTATTTAAATACTTTCCCTGCTGATTATGTGCCTCCTGTTGGCCCGGGCTTATGGGTACCTACACCTCCGCTCTTCCAGCGGGCAATGTTACCTTACTGGGGCAACAACAGGCCTTTTATCAAACCCCGGAGCTCGGATACGGTATGGATAAAACATCCTGCGTATTCGACAGATACGGCCTCCACTTTTTACAAGGCGTCTTTCCTGGTGTACAACACCGTGAATACACTCACTCCTGAACAAAACCTCATTGCACGTTACTGGGCAGATGGCGGCGGCACTTTTACGCCGCCCGGCCATCTGATCGCTATTACGGCGCAGCTGGCAGAAGAACAGCATCTGTCTCTGTTTGCCGCTGCAAAGGTGCTTACACAGGTAGGCATTGGCCTGAACGATGCCGGTATACTCTGCTGGAAGTACAAGTATAAGTACAACCTGCTCAGGCCTGTTACCTATATCAGGGCACAGATAGATTCCACCTGGCTGCCGCTTATAGGCACACCTCCCTTCCCTTCCTATACTTCCGGTCATGCTACCTTTACCAGCGCTGCCGGAAACATCCTGGCTGCTAATTTCGGCAGCAGTTTTTCATTTACAGACAAGCAGAAAGTACCTGAAGGTTTCTCTCCCCGGTCTTTCAGCAATTTCCAGAGTATGATACAGGAAGCTTCTGTTTCCAGGGTCTATGGCGGCATCCACTACCAGTTTGATAGTGAGGCAGGCCAGACAACCGGGAAGGATATAGCTACGCGTGTATTGTCCTTACAGTATTGAATTAGTTCCTGTGGTAATTTAAAAGCCCGCTTTGATGAGCGGGTTTTTTATGCCGCAGGAATTCCCTATATTAGTAACGCTGGTGAGATCTTAAATCTTGACTCTAAAACACCACTTATGTTGGACAACTCTCTCTTACTCAGATGGGGTCTTATCAGTATGTTCACTATTTTCTCCCTGCAATGTAAGAACAAAACTCCTGAAGGCCTGCCCCCGGCAGATCCGGATAACGGCGGACTAATCCTGCCTGAAGGCTTTGATGCCCTGGTAGTGGCAGACAGCGTAGGCCGCGGAAGGCATATTACCGTGAATGATAACGGCGATATCTATGTGAAGCTCTCTTACAATGACATCATGAACGGCGGTGGCGGCACCGTAGGATTAAGAGATAATGACCACGATGGTAAGGCAGACGTCATTGCCTATTTCGGTGATTATAAAGATGAAGGCGGTCTACCCGTTGGTATTATGGTACATAACGGTTACCTCTATGTATCTACGCTCAGAAATATCCTCAGGAATAAACTAACTCCCGGTCAGCTGATACCTGACAGCAAAACAGAGGTCATCCTCACAGATGAAGACCCTGATGTAAGAAAACACTGGCATACCGCCAAACCTTTTGCATTCGATAATAAAGGCAATATGTACGTGCCTTTCGGCGCACCAACAGATGCGGCGCAGGACATCAACACTGCCGGTCCCGCAGGCATGCCCGGAGGTAAAGGTCTGGACCCGGCGCCAGACCTTAAATGGCATGCAGGCATCTGGCGTTTTGATGAAGCAAAGGAAGGACAGACACAGAAAGACGGTTATAAATATGCCACCGGCATACGCAGTGTGCTGGGCATTGCCTGGAACCCTGCAGACAATCACCTGTATGCGGTGATGAATGGTATGGACAACTTCCATACCCGCTACTCAGAACTGTATACTGCCTGGCAGGCAGCTGTGCTGCCATCAGAACCGCTGCTGAAAGTAACCGACGGATCAGATTTCGGATGGCCCTATGCCTATTATGACCATCTGCAGGGAAAGAACATGCTGCAACCCGGTTACGGCGGAGATGGTAAAAAGACCGGACGGACAGAGAAATTTGACGTACCGGTATTCGGCTTCCCGGGGCATTGGGCGCCTATGGAGCTGTTATTTTACCAGGGTGACCAGTTCCCCGAAAGATATAAGAAAGGAGCATTTATAGCCTTTCACGGCTCCACAGACAGGGCCCCTTATCCGCAGGCAGGCTATATAGTATGTTTTTTACCTTTTGAAAACGGCGCCCCTACAGGGAAATGGGAGATCTTTGCAGACGGATTTACCGGGGTGGATACAGTAGTGAATACCAGCGATGCCCATTTCAGACCTATGGGGCTGGCCACAGGTCCGGATGGATCATTGTATATCTCAGAGTCAAATAAGGGCAGAATATGGCGCGTAATGTACAAAGGAGACAGGAATAAGTTCGGTGAGTCCCAACTGGCAAAAATGGAAGAGAGAAAAAACCGTACCTACATCAAAACCCCTGACGAGGTAAAGGACAACATAGGCAAAGGCGGTGTGATGAACGGGCTGATCCTTTATAACTCCTATTGTAACAGCTGCCATCAGCGGGACGGTAAAGGAGATAATAACCGTTATCCGCCGCTGGTAGGTTCTGACTGGGTGAGTGGGCCCAGAGAACGGCTGATCAGGGTTGTACTGAACGGACTGCAGGGAGAGATCAAAGTGAACGGTAAGACCTATAACGGCGTAATGCCCGCACATGGCCAGGCCCTGGACGATCATGCCATTGCATCCATACTCACATACGTGAAAAAACGGTTCAATAACCAGGACAGCATCATCACTTCTGCCGAGGTGAACAAGGTCAGGAACAGTGGTAAATGATGTCCGTAAGCGGACATGCTGTATGCTGAAACCGGACAGGGAGCATAATGTAATTTGTTGGTTATCATGCGATTGTTATGGTGGTGTCATCTTTGCCTCTATAGTTGCACTGAAATCACAGATGTTATGTTCAAAAGTTACTTCAGAATAGCAATAAGGCAACTGTTAAAGCAGAAAATGTATACTACCGTCAAGGTAGGCGGCTTTGCGCTGAGTATAGCCGCCTGTTTGCTCATTGCTTTATATATCAGGCATGAGGTGAGCTATGATAGCTACTATCCCCAGGCAGACCGCCTGTATCGTTTGGTAGGAGAGCTTACTGACAATGGTATATCTCACAAAGATCTGTCCATGTTCCCGCCTATGAAAAAGGCATTGGAGGATGATTGCCCTGAAGTGGAGCTGGCCGCCAGGGTGCTGCGCAACCGCCTGTTCACAGGCGCCGGCAGCAACCAGATGAGGCTTGCAGATAACGCGGAAAATACATATGAAGATGGTTTTGCGTTTGCAGATCCGGAGCTCCTGGAACTATTCAGTATCCCTATGATCTATGGCGATCGTCAGCATGCGCTGGATGGCCCTAACACCATTGTGATCTCTAAAAGGAAAGCAGATAAATATTTTCCCGGCCAGGACCCCGTTGGTAAAGTGCTTATCTTAAATGACGACCTGAGTAAACCATACAGGATAGGAGGGGTGATGGCAGACTTTCCTTCCAACTCCCACCTGGACTATGATTTTCTCATTTCCCTTAAAGGCGTTGAATTATGGAAGGGGGAACAAAATTCCTGGGGCTCCAGTAACTATGAGATTTATGTGAAACTGCGTGAGGGTAGTGATCCGGAAAAGTTCAGCAAGACAATGTCTGACATTATACTGAACAAATATTTCATCCCGGAAATGAGACAGGCAGGTAACAAGATGGTCGAAAAAATAGGCACAACATTGCAGCTGAGGATCTATGCGCAACCGGTAAAAGATATTCATCTGAAATCGATCGGGTTTGAAGACAGCCGCCAGTATGGAGATATACGCCTGGTATGGCTGTTTGGCGCTATTGCCCTGTTTATCCTGATCATAGCCTGTATCAACTTTATTAACCTCTCCACTGCCAGATCCGCCAACCGTGCAAAAGAAGTAGGATTGAAGAAAGCAATAGGTTCTTACCGCAGTGACCTGGTAAAGCAATTTCTCGCAGAATCCCTGTTATACAGCTATCTCTCCTTTGCAATAGGAATTTGCCTGGCATGGTTACTCCTGCCATTTTTCAATACCCTGGCTGATAAATCCCTCTCTTTCCCATGGACGGCCTGGTGGCTGGCGCCTGTACTCATCACTGCTGCCTTCGTTATTGGTATAGTGGCCGGTATTTACCCCGCATTCTATCTTTCTTCCTTCAAACCCATTGCTGTATTAAAAGGCAGGGTAAGCAGCGGCGTTAAAAACTCAAATCTGCGCAGTGCACTGGTGGTTTTCCAGTTCACAGCTTCTATTATCCTGATCATCGGCACATTTGTGATTTACCGGCAAATGCAGTATATCCTTAATAAAGAGCTGGGATATGGAAAGGACCAGGTACTGATAGTGCAGGGAGCCAATCAGTTAGGACGGGAGGTGAATACCTTTAAGGAAGAATTACTGAAGCTGCGGCAGGTGAAAAACGTATCAATAAGCGATTTCCTTCCGGTAACCGGAACCAAACGAAATGGTAATCCTATCTGGAAAGAAGGAAAGACAAAGGAAGATGTGGACGTGCAGAGCCAGTTCTGGACAGTAGATGCTGACTATATAAAAACATTGGGGATGCAGATCGTAGCAGGAAGAGACTTTTCGAAAGATATACGTACAGACTCGCAAGGGATTGTCATCAACCAGCTGCTTGCTGCAAAACTTTTTCCCGGTGGTGAAGACCCGGTTGGAAAACGTATCACCAATGGCGGTTCAACATATACCGTATTAGGTATAGTAAAGAACTTTTATTTTGAAACCATGCGTCTCAATATTGAACCGCTGTGTATGACACTGGGCTACAGCCCTACCATGATAGCTGTTAAACTGAACGGGGATGGTAAAGATATGCAGCAGACAATAGCTGCTGTTACAAAGGTCTGGAAGGACATGGCGCCTCACCAGCCGTTCAGGTATACCTTCCTGGATGAACGCTTCGCAAATATGTATGCGGATGTGGAACGCACCGGCAATATTTTCACCAGCTTTGCAATCCTGGCCATTATTATAGCCTGTCTTGGCTTATTTGCCCTCTCTGCTTTCATGGCGGAACAGCGCAGCAAAGAGATCAGCATACGTAAAGTACTGGGGGCTTCCGTAACACAGGTCACCACTCTTATATCGAAAGATTTTGTGAAGCTGGTACTGATCTCTGTTCTGCTGGCGTCGCCCATTGCCTGGTATGCCATGAAACAATGGCTGCAGGACTTTGCCTACCAGGTAAGTATCAGCTGGTGGATATTCCTGGTAACCGGTGGTATTGTAATAGTAATAGCACTCATCACTATAAGTTTCCAGTCAGTTAAAGCTGCAATAGCTAACCCCGTAGATAGTCTGAAATCGGAATAGAAATAGTATGCGCAGGATCCTCATTTTTTTATACGGAATACTTGTCTTTCCATTGGTGATGCATGCAGGAAATATTCCTCCTGCAGATACCAGTCTGACCGATGATGAGAAGATAGAACGCTGGTTATTTGAACACAAGGTACCGGCATTAGGCATAGGCGTTATCAGGAACGGTACCTTACGGCAGGTGAGTGTATACGGTGAACTGAAAAGTGGCAGCCCTGCCCCTTTTAACACCATCTTTAATGTAGCCTCCCTGACAAAGACCGTTGTTTGCCAGCTGGTACTGGAACTGGTCAGTACCGGCCAGTGGGACCTTGATGAACCACTGTATAAATACTGGACAGATCCCGATGTGATCAGCGACCCAAGGCATGAGAAACTGACCGCCCGTCATGTGCTGACCCACTCTACCGGCTTTGTTAACTGGCGATGGCTGCACAAAACCGGGAAGCTGACCTTTGACTTTGAGCCCGGCACCCGGTTCCAATATTCCGGTGAAGGATATGAATACCTGAAGAAGGCGCTGGAAAACAAGTTCAATATGCCGCTGACTCAGCTGGCTGATTCCCTGTTATTTAAACCCCTTAAAATGAACGATACTCATTTCAGCTGGGCAGATGAAGTGGATGAAACACGGTTTGCAGTGGGGCATAATGAAAAGGGAGAACCTTATCCTGTTGAAAAATACACACGTGTTAGCGCTGCAGATGACCTGCTGACCACCATAGCAGATTACGGTAAACTCTCTCTTGCCGCCATGCAGGGAACAGGATTGTCCCGTAAGGTTTACAGGGAAATGCTGGAACATCAGCTAAAGATCAAAACAGATAAATACGTGGGCCTGGGCTGGATGCTATATGATAACCTGGGAAATGGGGAGTATGCTCTTTCGCATGGAGGTAGCGATAATGGATGCAGAACAATGGTATTCCTGTTACCGAAGTCGGGGAGAGGGTTGATCATTATGACTAATTCAGATAATGGAATGAAGATAATACCGGAGTTACTAAAATATTACCTTGGGGAAGCCGGAGAGAAACTATATGAGATAGAAATGAGTAAGGAATGATCCAGCGGCTTAACTATATGAAGAGGGTGCCTCATTTATTTATGAGACACCCTTTTTTTTATAAAGATATCGGAGATATTACCTGCGTTTTCTTCTTATCAGCATCACCGTAACAGCTACTACAATAATACCCGGAAATATCACCGCCAGCAACCATCTTAATCTTTCCACACCACTGGCATCAATGAAAAGCTGATCATCTTTTAACGGAGGTCTGGAAGTATCTATCGGGAACTCTCCATAAGTAAACCAGCGGAATAATTCAGTAGTGAAAATAAAATTAGCTGACTGAACATTGCTTCTCAGCAATTCAGAGTTGCTCATGAAATCAGCATCACCGGATACTATTATCTTTTGTTCCCTGCCATTATGTTTCCTTGTCAAAGCCACCGCCAGCGGGAAAGAACCATGCTCATCTTCCAGGCCGGCATGGAAAGTGGCGGTACGCAGACTATCATCTATAGGCGCTGTTCTCCTGAAAGAGTTAGCACTGTTGGAAACGATCAGTGGCGTAACAGTATAGACGCCGCCGGTTTTATAACTAAGCCCCCCGGCACCAGCAAACAGGATAGTGCTGCGCTGACGGAAAACAGGAGAATTACCGAGCAGCTTTAAACCAGGAGCAGACAGGGTTGTTTGTACAAGGACCGGCGACAATTCCTCGCTGCTCTGCAATATTGTACCCTTATTCACATGCACATCCAGCAGGCTCAGGATAGGCTCTGTCAACTCATTTCTTTGTGGTTCAGCTGCTATCAGCACATTACCTCCCTTCTCAATAAATGCTTTCACCTGTTCTACTTCTTCTACAGTATAAGGTGTACGTGGATCGGCAATGACCAGTACTGCAATATCATCCGGTAATGCCCCGTTAAACGCTGGTATTTCTATTACCTCAAAACCCTGGTTCAGTAGTGCGTGACGGAAGGTTTTCTCAATGGTAGACAGTTTGTAATCATTGTCTGCAATACGTTTGATACTTCTTTCATTATGACCACTCAGGAAAGCTACTTTAGGCACCTGCACAATAAGACGTTTTAATGCAGCAGTGATCTCTTTTTCGTCCGGCTGACGCATCAGGTCATTATACATTCTCAGGAATGTTTTCTTTCCGTTATATTCTACCAGCCTTACGCTTCTGTTACCTTCTGCTGACAGATCTATCTTTTGCCTGATCTGAGCAGGAGTGAGGAATTCATCCATATCCATTTTTACAGATGAAGCCACCCTTTTAGCCAGTTCTTTAGTAGATAATCCTTTGTTACGCTGGTATAGGTCAGGGTTGTTATCAGTACTATCGTAGTAATAAACATAATTCATTGTGATATCCGGCTTGAAGCGGATATACTTATCAAATCTTGCCTTGTCATCATTCCTGTATTCCGGCATGAAAGAATAGAAATTCTGGTCCAGCAGGTTCACATAAGCAGTGATAGTCAGCTGATCTTTCATTTTTGCTACTACTTCCTGGCTGCTCTTTGTCAGTGTCCTGTTCAGGTTACCGGTCATATCTTTATAATAGACAAAACCGGGACGGGAGGTCAGATATCCGGTTAACAGGCAGCAAACTACAAATACAGCATAACGGGTGATCTTTACAGCTGTGGACTTAGATTCTTTACCTGACTTCAGTTTGAGTATTGTCAAACCTACAAACAGCAGTATCACTATCATGAAATAGGCGATATCCCTGCTGGTGATCAGGCCCTCCACGAAGTTTTCAGATCTTCCTGAAATAGAGAGGAAGTAAGTGATGTCACGTACAAAATCTATATCCTGCCATAATTTACCTACATAGTTAAGTCCTGCCAGTAAGGCCAGGGTGCTGATAGCTGCTACTACCTGGTAAGTGGTAAGTGAAGACATGAACAGGCCTATGGCTGCATAGGCGCATATCAGCAGGAACAATCCCAGTAAACCGGAAGCAATGAAAGAGAAATAGGCGTCCTTCAGTACTATTGAAGTCACTATCCCTGTGATGAGCAGGCAGGTAATGAGCAGCATGCAGTAAAACACCATAGCCAGGTATTTACCCCATACCACTGCGCTTACTTTGACGGGAGATGAGAATACCAGCTTGATGGAACCACTGCCGGTTTCCCGGCTGATAAGCCCCATGGTGAGCAGTGGTATATATAAGTAGAGGTTTTCCTGCATTTTGGTGAAAAGACCGGCAAAACCGGAGTACAAATAGTTTGTAACGCTGTTGCCCATCATACCCAGCTGTTGTGATCTTTCCATACGTTCCAGCAAATGAGCATATTCCCATCCTGTCTGGACCATAAATATCACCAGTACCACCCAGGCTACGGGAGAAAAGAAAAGGTTACTGAGTTCCAGCCTGGCTATCCTGAAAGTAATTTTCATACTGAGAGTTTGTAATTATTTATTCTTGTTTGACAATTTTGCGAATATCTCTTCCAGGGAGCTTCTTTCCAGTTGTATCTCCCTGAGTTTCCATCCTTTCTGCACACTCATTTCCACCATGGATTCGGCAATGTCCGGCGCAGTATCAAAGTGAAGTCGTATACGTTCATTCTCAAGGAAGGCAACTTCAGTTATACCTGGTATTGCTTTCAGCGTTTCTTTGGAAGGAGGGTTGCTGAGATGCAGCAACATGGAATTGGGGGCTATATAGTTATTAAAGTCGTATACAGTACCTGAGAATACAACGTTGCCCTGTTCAATCATTTTAATAGTATCGCATGTTGCCTGTACTTCAGACAATATATGAGAGGAGAAGATCACAGAGCGTTCCTGTCCTATCTCTTTGATCAGCATTCTCACTTCTGTTATCTGGTTAGGGTCAAGACCGTTTGTGGGTTCGTCCAGTACAACAAGTTTAGGTTTATGGATGATGGCTTGTGCAATACCTACTCTTTGCTTATAGCCGCCGGAGAGATTTTTCAGTATCCTTTTACTGAAATGGGCTACACCACACCTTTCTTTTGCTTCTTCTATTGCCGCTTTTATCTGCGGACGTGGAATGAGCCGTAGATGGGCGCAGTGGGTAAGGTATTCGTCTACCGTCAGATCAAGGTATAATGGTGCATTCTGAGGAAGGAACCCTATCAGTTTTTTGGCTTCAATAGGGTTCTGGCGCAGATCGATATTATCTATCAATACGGTTCCTTCAGTCTGGTTGAGTACCCCGCAAAGGATATTCATAGTGGTAGATTTTCCCGCACCGTTAGAGCCCAGTAAACCTGTCACACCCTTGTGTTTGATGTCCAGGTTTATGTCCTTGATTGCCCAGGCACGACTGTACCTGTGTGACAGGTTCTCAATTTTTACAATACTTGTTTCCATATTAGCTGATTCTTTGCCGGATGATGGTAAAACATGCCCGGAGGTGGTTGTTTTACCACCTTCCGGGTTACATGCTTCCAGGAAATAACTGTTTAAATATGACTGTTAATAGTCGTCGTTTTGTTTGAGATTTGGGTTAGCATCTACGGCTGACTGAGGCAGGGGGAAATAAGCGGCGCGTGCCTGCCAGGTTGGCTTTTTAGCACCCAGCACCTCATTTATTTTACCAGTACGCTTCAGGTCCAGCCAGCGATGCCCATATTCATTAAAAAACTCCCTGCGGTTCTCAGCGGCCAGTTCAACAATGAGATCATCCTGTGAACTTGCTGTAGTAGCGCCGGTATTAGCCCGGATACGTACCTGGTCCAGGTCGGCAGTTCCTTCTGCAAGCTTCATCTGCTGAACCCTTGCTTCTGCCCTGATCAGGTATTGCTCTGCCAGTCGCAGAACAGTAGGCGCTTCCTGCCTGCCCAGCGCTGTAGCGTTTGTAGTTGAAGTTGCCCTGTATTTAAATGACTGATGATTCTTTACACCAGAGAAAGTAGTGTCCCTGATCCATTTTGCCTTACGCACATCTGCAGCAGAGAATGTGCTGTACAGGTCTTCCGTCAGGGAATATTGTGAGGAGGATGTTACAAATGTAGATCCTTCATAGGTATACCCTGAAGTTGGAGAAAGATAAGGACCATACTGGAAAATAGCTTCCGCATTGGCTCTTACAAAGCAGTTTTCAAGGCTGGCGGAAGGTATGAGAGAGTACAACCCCGCACTATCTATCACTTTGGACGCTTCCAGTTCTGCCAGCTCCCATTGCTTATTGTACAGGTACACTCTTGCCAGCAGGGCGCATGCCGCCCATTTGGTAACAACTGTTCTGTAACCGGGAGATTTACTGTAATTGGTGGTCAGGTTATTACGCGCTTCTACCAGGTCCTGGATGATCTGCCTGTTGATCTTTGCAATACTGTCTTTAGGAGCAAGAGATGTTTTGGTTACATCTGTTTCCAGGATCAGCGGCACTTGTCCAAACAGGTTAGACAGGTAGAAATAACAATATGCACGCATGAACTTAGCCTCTGATGTCAGGCGCAGTTTTACGCTGTCTGATAAGGCAGTAGAGGATTGCGCTCCTTCAATGAGACTGTTGAAGCGATAAATGCCCTGGTACATACTGGTCCAGATATCATTTATCTGGTTCACAGCAGAGGTGCTTGAAGTGGGCAGATATGTATTCTTTGTCAGCTCATCAAAATTAGTGCTTGACAGGTGGATCACATCGTCAGAAACAAGCGATGTGGTAGTTGTCATCCCGTATGCAAAAGAGATGGAGTTGAAAGTACTGGAAAACGCTCCTGACAGGGCAGCCAGCGCCAGCTTATCAGTGCTGTAGACCCGTGAAGAAGATGTTTCTGTTATGGGCGCAGGAATATCTATCATTTTCTCGCATGCAGCAAGAGAGGTGACAGACGTTAGCCCGATGATTATATTTCTCAGAAGTTTATTGCTTAACATCGTAATAGTTTTTAAAAGGAAAGTTTGAACCCGGCGGAGAATGTGCGTAAAGGAGGCAATGATACCCCTCTTGACTCCGGATCAAATCCCTTGTATGATGTAATGGTGAACAGGTTCTGTCCCTGTATGAACAATCTCGCCTGGTATATGTGTGCCCTGCGGATCAGGGACGGAGAGAAATCATAAGAGAAAGAGAAGTTCTTCATGCGTATAAATGAAGCGTCCACAAACGTTCTGTCAGATGAAAAATAGTTGGATGCGGCAGCATTGTATGATGCCAGGACTGCCTGCTGATTGGGGCCTGTTGCGGCAAGATATTCTTCCAGCACATCTTTAGACAGGTTATAGCTATAACCAGGAGGGTAGATTCCGGTTGATGACAGGCTGCGTCCTTTCTGTTTCACGAACTGGAATGTAAAGTCGAGTGTGAAATTCCGGTAAGTGAATGTGTTGGTAAGACCGCCATAGAATTTAGGATATTGCGTCCCCACAAAATACCTGTCGCCTCTGCCAATAGCTGCAAGACCGAATGTAGTAGCTTTATCGCCATTCAGGTCTTCCATTACAGGTAAGCCCAGGGAATCATAACCTGCATATTTATACACGTAAGTGCTGCTTACCGGGTTACCTACAATGTAGGTAGTGTAGTAAGAGCTCTTTTCAATATTCGGGAAAGCCTTCAGTTTATTCCTGTTGGCAGAGATGTTGAAATTGGTAGACCAGGTGAAGTATTTACTGCGGATGTTCACTGAGTTCAGAGAGAATTCCAGGCCTGAGTTCTGTACCTGGGCCGGCAGGTTAGCCTGGTAGCTGGTAAAACCTGTCTGGGAGCTGAGGGTATAGCTTACCAGCTGATTGCCGGTGGTGTTCCGGTAATAGGCGGCTGTCAGCTGTAACCTGTCATCCAGTATACCCAGCTCTAATGCTCCTTCCAGTTTTTTTGTTTCTTCCCAGCGGAAGTTGCCGTTTGCTATACGGGAAGGCACCAGTCCTGTACTGCCGTTAAGGGAATAGGTGGTTGTGCTGTATGAATCCAGGTAACCGTAGTTGCCTATATTGTCACTACCTGTAATACCATAGCTGCCACGCAGCTTGCCGCTGCTTAACCATTTGAGGTGGTTGTTGAAGAACGATTCTTCCGTAAATAACCATGCAGCCCCGATGGAACCAAAGTTGCCGAAGCGGTTATTTGGCCCGAAACGGGAGGAACCATCACGCCTGAAGATAGCGTTCAGCACATATTTGTCGTTATACACATAGTTCAACCTGCCCAGTATGGAAGCAAATTTATAGTCAGTAGAACTGGAGTAAGTGCTCACTGTTGCAGCGGAAGTAAGATTTTCAATGAAATCGTCAGAAATGAAATCAGTAGCTATTACATAATAAGGCTGGCGTGAACGGCGGTACTGCCAGGAGCCGCCCACCAGGGAAGATATCCGGTGTTTGCCGAACAGCTTTGTATAGCTTACCTGTGGCTCAACAATGTAGTTTTTGGTATAGCTGTAAGCAAAGGCTGCACGGGAAGCGTTGGTGGTATTTACCTGGTCCTGCGATGATTGGGGTGTCAGCTGCGCCTGTTCCATATCGGCTCTGCCAAAGCCGCCCAGTACCTTGAACTCCAGCCCTGTTACCGGCTCATAGCGCAGGTTGAGGGAAGTGTTCAGGTTGGTGGATTTGTTCCTGTTGGTACGCATCATCGGGCCCAGTGGATTCTGGGAGAAGAAGTCGGTAGACCAGTAAAGGCTGCCGTCCGGATTATATAAAGGGAAGTTAGGAGCAAGCTGGTATGCGCGGGAGGTAAGGTCTTCAACGGCCAGTGTGTTATTATCTGCTGTATAGGTGGCACTTATTGCTGCTTTGAACTTATTGTCTGCGCTGCTGTGGTTGAAGCTGAAGTTGGCGCCGCCACGTTTATAGAATTTATCCAGGTAGTAGACGGTGGTTTCATGGTGGTAGGTACCGCTTAACAGGAAGTTGTTGTGGAGATCGCCGCCGGAAAGGCTCATGTTAAGGTCTGTGAAGTTAGCGGTATTGCCTATCAGCAGCTTCTGGAAGTTGGTGTATTTATTCTGGTCCCATACCATCAGGTCAGGTGCATTGGCCGCTGTTGGCGTGAGTTTGGAGTTTTCGAAACCTTTCCGTCTCAGCGCCAGGAATTCTTCTGTATTGAGGGTAGGTACCAGGTGAGATACTTTAGACATACCGGTGTTCATATTAATGTCCAGCCTTGTTTTACCTGCTCTTCCTTTTTTGGTGGTGATGAGTATCACGCCGTTGGCGCCCCTGGAGCCATAGATGGCAGTAGCATCGCCGTCTTTCAGTACTTCAATGCTCTCAATATCTGAAGGGTTGAAGCTGTTCAGCGGGCTGGTAGCACCATTTGCGCCGTTTATCACGTTGCCTGTCTGGGCGTTGATGGCGTCTGACAGGAAGGGAACGCCATCCACTATATATAATGGCTGTGAAGTTCTGAGCATGGAGTTCACACCACGTACCTGTACGTCCATAGATGCACCGGGAAAACCATTGTTCTGTACAATGGTTACGCCGGCCATACGGCCCTGTAATGCCTGCAGTACGTTGGTAACAGGCTGTCTTTCTATGATCTTTGAATTAACGCTGGTAACGCTGCCGGTAGACAGGCGCTGGGATTCTGTGTAATATCCCTTATTGATGACAACTTCCGTGAGTTTTTTGGTGTATGGCTCTATAGCGATAGTGCCTATGTTGGCACTGGTGATCTTTATTTCTTTAGTTACAAAGCCTACAGAAGTGATCATCAGCATATCCCCGATATTGGCTTTGATGCTGAAGCGGCCGTTTTCGTCTGCCGCTACCATTAATCGCTGTCCTACTATATGAACGCTGGCGCCTGCCACTGGTTCATTGGTACGGGCATTTACCAGTTTACCGGTAATGTCCTGCATGGTAACAGATTCCGGAAGATAGCGGTATGTTGAGGTGGAAGGAGCAGGTACAGGACGTTCGGTAATAAAGATGGTATTGTTCTGCATGCTGAATTTGAGCGGCTGATCTTTTAAGAGCAGCTGCATAAACTCTTCCACCGGCATATTGTGTACATCCAGTGTAACTGGTTTAGCTGTGCCCAACACCTCTTTTGAATAGGCCACCATGTAACTGGTCTGTTTTCTTACAACCTGTAAGACCTTTTCCACAGGCATTTCTTTGCCTGATAGTGTGATTGATTGTCCGAATCCTTTTGCTGCAACATTTAATACTATTGCAGTCATGAGCACGAAAGTTAATTTCATCGCATTCACTGTTGTTCTGTTCAAAACGCCCCTTGTTATGGCCGGCGTGATTTTGGTTGTCCTCCAAGGTAACAGGAAGGCTGCGGCTGCCTTGTAAAAGGCACGCAAAGCCCCCTCCACACATTGGTTGCAATGTGTTTTAATTTGCATAGATTTGCAATGTTTGGGATGATGTTAATAATAATTCTAAGCCAATTGTTGTACTACTGAATTCCCAATATGTAACCGGTGGCGGGTCCAATCGCCATCGGTTTTTTAGTATCCAGTATTCTTTTCATTAAGTTGCATTCATGTTTTTTAATGTTGGTTGATAATGTACGATCGTGGTAAAGATGGTAGTGCTTTAAAAGCACTACCGTAATGGTTGGTTTTTGATTTTTGCCTTGCTGATTTAAATTGTTGGCAACGTTGGTTGTATTATTTAGTCACTATAAGTCTTTTACCGTTTTCTTCCAGCCTGAAATGAATACGTGAGTCTCTCAGGAAGTCCAGTACTACTTTAAGGTTTACCTCTCTGCTCATGCCTCCGCCAAAAGATATAGAAGGTACCCCGTTCTCAAATACCACATCAATATCATACCATCTCGATATCTGTTTCATTACCTCTTCAAGCGTCTGGCCTTCAAAGTTGAAGTTCCCGTTTTTCCAGGCCATTTCCTGGTCAGTATTCACATCTCTGACAAGTTGTAATGATCTGTCATTCTCTCTTAACTGGACCTGTTGGCCAGGCTTTATTACAATGCTCTTTTCATTGGCGCCTGTAAGGCTGGCTTTTACCGCACCTGTCAGCAGGGTGGTTTTAAATGGCTGTTCATCAGCATATGCTTTAATGTTAAAGCTGGTGCCCAGCACATAAATGGCATAATGATCGTTTATAACTACCTTAAAAGGTTTGTTGTGATCTGCAGCTACTTCGAAATAAGCCTCTCCTGTAACTTCCACTATTCTTTCGCTGCCGGTAAAGGCAGTAGGATACTTTAAGGAGCTGGCGGCATTGATCCATACATTGGTGCCATCCGGCAGTTTTATTTTAAACTGGCCGCCTCTGGGCGTGCGCAGGGTGTTATAGGTAAGCGGGCTTTCGCTGTTGCCGGGCTGGTAGTCCAGTTCCCCGCCGGTTTGCCTTACATAGGCACTACCCTGATCAATAGTTTGCCGTCCTTTGTTATCCAGGCTTATCACTGAGCCATCACTCAGTGTAAGCTGGGCTTTGGTGCTGCCGGGCAGCACATCTTCCACTTTCACTACCTGTTGCGGCGAAGTCTGAAGCCGGGAATATATAATATAGCCACCGGTCAGCATACAGGCCAGGATGGCGGCTGCTGCTGCGGGGCGCCACCACCTGCGCCCGGGCATAGGGACTACATTATTATATGTTGGTATGGATGTTTGCTTATCTGAAAAGAAAATGGCATTTAATACTTCACTGGCAGACTGTTCCTCCATCTTATGTTCAACAGGAGTTTCTTCAAGAGCCTCCTGGACCAGCTCATCTAACTGCGCCTCAGCCCCTTCCTTAGTTATAAGTTGCTGTAATTCAGTCTTCTCGCTGGCGGAAAGAGATTGATTGAGTGATTTTCTGAATAAGTATGAAAGTCTGTTTTCGTGCATATATACTATATGAGAGTGCAAAAAAAAGAGAGTGGGGTAATGGCTGTCAAAAAAATTATTGAATAAACAGGCAGACCAGTACAGACAGTCCCATCCTTGACAGGCAGAAAGAGCGTATACTACGCATGGCCAGGGCAAGATGTACTTTTACTGTTTCCGGGGAGATGCCCATTTTCAGGGCCACTGCTTCCCTTTTCAGACCTTCCTGCTTACTTAGCCTGTATACTTCCGCCTGTTGGGGAGGAAGCCGCAGAATGGCCTGCTGTAATAACTGGGTATATTCCTTATCAGCCAGTATCTGGTCTGCCGGAATAACGCTGTGTACCGCCTGTTGCAGGCCGGTATTGTCCGTATCTGTGGTAATGTTGAGCCTGGAAGTTTGTTTCAGGTAGCGGGTTATATAATTCCTCGCAACGGTGAACAGGTAGGCTTTGAAGTGCTGCACCTCCGCAAGATGACTGCGTTTCAGCCATATCTGCATAAAGATGTCCTGCACAATATCTTCTGCAACTTCCTGGGAGGTAGTCAGCTTATAGGCGATATTATAAATACGGTGCTTATACTGATGAAAGATGATCTCAAAAGAGTGATGGTCCCCTCCGGCTATCAGCAGAAGCAGCTCGTTCTCATTTTCTATGTTATGCCCTGATATTATGATTTAAATAAGTAAGTCCCGGCTAAAATAAATAAAAAGTTTGCATCTGTCTGAATTTTTAGACATAGAACAGTATAGGACACTATTTATTTGAAAATCCTGCATCTTTAAATAGCTGATCATTTTACCCCTTGTTTTAACCATTTAAACCCATCGTTATGAAAAAAATGATAAACCCTGTTGCTAAAACAGTCTGTGGCATCATGTTAATTCTCTTCCTCTTTGCAGGTTGTTCCAAAAATGAAGCAAACTTTGATGAAAGCCTTACCGGGCCACCGGAGAAAAATGAAATAGCCGCTGTAGCTGCCAGCAGTGCAGAGGTGGTGAAGATAGGCGATAACTACAGGGCCAGCGTAAATGGAACACAGGTATATTTAGGTACCGACTATATCGCTTCCATCAATGCTGCTATTGCCGGTCTTACTCCCAACCGCACTACGAAGGAGTGGGTGACTATTAAAAACTCCGGCAGCTCCGGCAACTCCGGCGGCGCTGTGAAATCTGTTACCCTGCGGAGCTATACCGGCCTGGATTTTTCCAATACCACATTCACTTGCAACAGTAACGACCTGCTGATTGTACCGGTGCTGGCTGACCGTAAAACTGAAATAGAGGTAAAGAACCTGAAAGTAGCCGGCAACCCGCGTTATGGCATCTGGTTCAAGGGCTGTACCAATATGGTGATCAGCAATATCACCATGAACCTCACCAATGGTTCCGGCCAGTTTGGTCTTGGCATACGGGTAGATCATAGCACAGCCGCCACGAGTAATCTCATTATCAACGGTAATATCAATATCACCGGTGGCGATATGTCTATAGAGACCTATGGACTGGACGGCTTTAATATCGGTAACGTTACTACCAGCAACAACTATGGCTGCGGAGTGCTGCTAAATCAGTCAAAGAACGGAACAGTAGGTACTGTTACGGGTAATTACAATTGTAACGGAGGTGGTTACGCTACTTTCCGTGTGGCTAATAATAATGGTCCCAACGTAACCTGCACCAAGGTATATTCCCGCAACAGCGGCAGGGGCTTCTTCAGTGTGTCCGGAAGTAACGGCACTACCGTCAATACAGTGGACATTGCCAATTCCACCAGCCATGGTATCTTCCTTGAAGATGCCTCCAATACAAAGGTGAACGGAGGTACGGTTTCAGGTGGAAACCCCAATGTACAGCATGTAAGGACCTCATCCTGTACTACTAAAGTGAACGGTCAGACATACACTGCTGCAAACGGCAAGTGGTAATCTTCAGAACAAACGTGGTAAATAATCAGCTGGCGAAAAGAACAGGCGTTGTAATATGGCGCCTGTTCCCCGCTATCATTAAACTCTTTCACATGCGGATAATTATATTTTCACTACTGCTTGCAGCAAAAGTATGTGCAGGCCAGTCTGCCGTTCCCGGAGCTGTTACATCGTACCTGGAAACTTATTTGCGGGAATGGCGTATGTGCCGTCATGAAGACTACGACAAAAGCTTCTGGTCTTTCTATAACACAAACACATTACCTTTTTTTACAGCTGTCGATATCAATGATGATAATAAGATCGATTACTGTGTGCTGGTGAGGAAGAAGAATGAATTAAGGCTTGTAATACTATTAAGTGATGGAAAGGGCTTTCGGCACTGGCTGTCTGATAAATTTCCCGGCAGCGCCACGCAATTGCAATATTGCCTGTTGCCGGAGCCACCCGGACGGATGGATGTAGCCTATCCTGTTATCAGTTCCCTTATCCTTACAAACAATGCACTTAATGTAATGCAGATGGAGAACAGGGCCTGTATTTACTATTGGGATGGTACGGCCATATCAGTTTTCCTGACCATGTAATGATTAATCTTATGAGATATACACTCCTTTTACTGATCGTCCTTTTTAGTTGTACTGATACGCATACTGTAACAGATATAGACGGAAATGTTTACCCGGTGGTGAAGGTCGGGAGACAGGTGTGGATGGCTGAAAACCTGAAAGTGACCCGGTACCGTAACGGAGATGCTATCCCGCATATAACATCTGGTCCTGAGTGGAGCCAGGCAAGGGATGGCGCCCTTTGCAGTTATAACAACGACACCGGTTATATTGAAGATTACGGTATGTTATACAACTGGTATGCCGTCAATGATAACCGGAATATAGCTCCAAAAGGCTGGCATATTCCTACAGCAGCAGAAGTAGCAGTGCTTGTGAATGCTTTGAAAGGTGATACGCTTGCCGGCGGGTCAATGAAAACTACGGTACCCGGGTACTGGCTGTATCCCGGCACTGTCACAGATACGGCAAGCGGTTTCTCTGCTTTGCCGGGAGGGTACAGGTATGGCCTGGACGGAACATTTCATACCCTGGGCAGTAATGCTTACTGGTGGCATACAACAGGCAGCTATGAGCTGTTTGCATGGAGCAGCCGTTTTTACAGCTATTTTGCCAACATCAGCAGGGACCCTCAGTATATGACCTATGGTTTTGCTGTAAGATGTATTAAAGACTGACCTTTCAGAGTTGCAGATCATACCTCAGTTCTACCAGTGGTTTATCGAAAGCAATGGATTCTTTTTCTTCAGTGAGTGTAAAGCCAAAACGGGTATAAAGCGAGATAGCGCCCTGTTGTTCGTTGGTTGTCCACAGGTAGGCGGATGAATAATTACGTTCTTTCGCGAAGGCTATAAATTCTGTCACCAGTTTTTTTCCTAAGCCTAATCCCCTGTATTCAGGCAGGAAGATGAAGTATCTTAACTGAAGGGCATTCCCCCTGTTCATACCTATCATGAATCCTATTATTTTGTCCTCATGTTCACAGATCCATACCCTGTCTTTTGCAGGATCGTAGGCAGCGGCAAATTCCTGTAATCCGTGAAGCACATAAATTTCGAAGTTACGGCCATAGTTTAGTTCTTCTGCATAGAGCTTTCCGTGCAGGTAGGCAATATATCCAAGATCTCCCGGAAGTAATTCGCTCCTGATGCTGATGCTGTTTGTTGTTGATCCGCTACTCATGTTGGTCTGTTTTTTTAGCCAGTATACGCTGTATGGCATTCATATGTTCTACAAGATCTTCCTGCTCATTTGCGTCCAGATCTTTTATTAACCTGCTTATCTGTAAGCCGGACGCTTTGTTAAGGGATTTAAATGTAAATAAAAAAGCCTTGTGAATTGCCGGATCACAAGGCTTTCTTTATAATTATATATTACCGGCTATTCCCACCATAATTTCATGGGAGCTGCCTGGTCTGTATCGTATTTGTACGGTTTATGATTTGCAGGAGCTGTTATCCACTGAGGCCAGTTCACCGTTATTTCCATTGCAGCCAGCTGGGCATTCATATTGGGTAGTGACGCGATAGTAACACCTGTCTGTGCTGTTCCTGCATTAGCATAGCTGTTGGTGATTGTCAGCTGGCTGGTAGAAGGACCTACAGCAACGAAGGCAGGCGCGGTGTAGTCATGGGCAACTACGTAGCTGTTAGAAATATTGGAAGTGGAACCGGCGTTATACACAATTCCACCGGCTTTGGAAGCATCGAAAGAGAAGTAAGCATAACTCATATCTATCACAGACGTTACCTGCATCATCCCTGTTATACCACCAATGATAGCACCTGTGATATTTCCCCTGAAAGAGCAGCCTGCCATTTTGGTGTTACTGATGTAACCTGCAATGCCACCTATGTATGATTCGATAGCGTCTTTAGGGGTCTGGATATTTCCTTTTACAGAACAGTTGTAAATAGTATTGTTCCAGGCCCTGCCTGCAATACCGCCACAATATGCAGCGCCTGTTGAGGAGATACCTTCCGCAGAGAGCTCAAGCCTTATATTTTTCAGCACACTGCCACTGTCTGCATCCATGAACAGACCTACATCAGTTGGGTTTGAGCCTGGTGTTCTGGAGGCTTTAATAGTCAGGTTAGTGATTTTATATCCCTGTCCGTCATAACTACCGGCAAAGTAGGATTGATATGCCGCTACTGAAAATACAGTATCCGGGAAGGCAAAATCCTGCACCTGCACAAAGTGTACGGATGTATCACGATGGGTATGAAAACCCATATGCATAAAGTCCTGGTAGTTCCTGACCTGAAACTCTATCTTCTGTGTTTTAGCGGTTATTGTTGTATCAGGGCCCTTAAAGGTAACTTTCAGTGTGATCTCACCATCCTTATAATTAGTTAATTCATTAAAATAGAAGGAGGCGCTGCCGGTCATGTCCAGCTGACCGGTACCTTTCACCAGGGTATCTGATGTTTTTTTCAGGCCGTTGCTGCCAGTTAGTTCGTAGGTGAAAGAACGGTTGGCTTTACCTTTGCTGATCTTTACTGAAGGATAAGTTTGAGTAAATGTGTTGAACATTTCACTTGTCCCGGTCTTCTCGAAGGTAAAACTTACTTTGGTACTGTCCTGTTTAGTGGTTGTTCCCGGATCTGGGGTGTTATCATTGTTCTTACTGCATGATGCTATAAGTAGCAGGGATGCTGCTAAAGAGCATAGGTAAATTTGTTTCATAGATATTGATTCTCGATTTTTATATAATAAATGTATTAATAAATATATTATTATATTATACTTTGTAACAATTGGAGAAGTTGTGTATATTATCAGACTGATATTATCCTGATTATGAATCGTTTCTGACGCTGTTACTACTTTGAGTAGGATTTAATTATCAGTCAGTTATCTAAAGTATAATATGTGAAAGTCATCCTTATTATCTTTACCTATTCAACCAAAAGGATATCATTTTCGAATGGCCGACAACAACCAACATGAAATTGCTGCCGAAAAGGAGCTGCTGGAAGCAGTTGCAGCGGGTAGTGAAAAAGCTTTTCGGAGCCTGGTTGAGCGGTATTGGCGCCATGTTTACTTTAATACACTTACCCTTGTAAAATCGGCAGAAACGGCTCAGGAACTTACCCAGGATATCTTCTTAAAGATATGGTTGCAGCGGGACAAGCTATCCGCAGTAACAAATTTCAGAACGTATATATATGTAGTTGCCCGTAACCAGGTTATCTCTGCCTTAAGGAAAAAGATCACAGGGACTGTTGCTATTGATGCCAGCGTTATCAGGGAGGACATCCTTTTACCAGACCTGCAGATGGAAGGAAAGGATGCTTACAAAGTACTGAAGGAAGGTATTGAGCAATTAACTCCGCAGCAAAGGCTGATCTTCAACCTGAGCAGGGCAGAAGGGCTTTCTCATGAACAGATAGCCGAACGGCTGAATATCTCGAAAAATACGGTTAAAGTGCACCTGGTACTGGCATTAAATACATTAAGGACCTGGGTCCGTAACAGGCTGGATTACATGCCCCTGGCATTGCTTATCTGGCTGATTGAAAAAAAATAAAAAAAAGTTAGCGGATAACTAATCCTGTCTCATTTTTAAAAGCGTCCTGTTAATAAAGAAGCCTGATATGGATCGTCAGCAACTGGAAATCTTACTGGAGAAATATATAGCCGGAGAACTGTCTGCTGAAGACAGAAGCCGGCTGGCAGTTGTCGTTAACCTGCCGGAGCATGAAGCGGTCCTGGATGAATTTGCCAGGAAGGTGATGATGTCTGACGATTTTTCAATGGCTGATGATCCTGCTGTAAAAGATGCCATTTTATCTTACCTGGACAGGCAGATCAGCGATATGCAACCAACGCCTGAGGAAATTGTTTTAGTATCAGGGCAAAAGCGGATGAAGTTCTGGCGTTATGCTGCCGCTGCAGCTGTAGTGTTCCTGGTGGGAGGAGCGGTATGGCTGTCCTTTTTCTCAACCAGGCGTACAGCTGATGGACCTGTTGCAGGCCGCAGCAGTACCGGTTCAGGTGGAATAATGCTTACCCTGGCAAATGGACAACGTATAGCGCTGGATAGCAGTCAGAATGGCGCTCTCGTAGTTCAGGGCAACACTTCTGTTATTAAGAATAAAGCCGGGCAGCTTAGCTATCAGCCAGCGCCTGCCAGAACTGATAAGGAGGTTGTCTTTAATACATTAAAGACTTCCAAAGGCAGAATGGTCAGTGTGGTATTATCTGATGGTACCAGGGTTTGGCTGAATACGACTTCTTCTATCCGGTACCCGGTAGCATTTGCAGACGGGCAACGGATCGTGGAGCTGAATGGGGAAGCCTTCTTTGATGTGGCGAAGAACCCTTCTATGCCTTTTAAAGTTATAGTAGCAGGCCCGTATGGAAAAACAGTTACTATACAGGTACTGGGTACCAGTTTTAATGTACAGGCTTATAATGATGAAGATAAGGTCAGCACGGCTGTTGCAGAGGGCATGGTGGGTGTGGTTACCGATAGGGAATCGCGGTTGGTAAAAGCCAGTCAGCAGGCTACCGTTGCCGGCGATCAGTTAAAATGGATGGAGCATGCAGACCTGGCAAAGGCCACTGCATGGAAAGATGGCTACTTTGTTTTCCGCGAAGATCAGCTGAGCGATATCATGAAACAACTTGCCAGATGGTATGATATAGACGTACGTTTCACAGGACCAATAAGTGATCACTATACCGGTAAAATCAGTCGTAACGCAAATATTTCACAGGTTTTAAAAATGCTTGAAGCCGCCGGAGGGGTAAGCTTCACAATAGAGAACAATAGAATAACTGTCTTACCTAAAACGATGTAAGGCCAACCAGTATTACTGCCAGAATCTTGTTAGCAGACCATTACGTTTTTCCTGTAAAAAACCGGAAACGGTAGCGCGTTTCCGGTCATATACGAGGTTAAATATGCAATGTGTATTACTGCTTATTATCTAACCAAATCTAACCAAAGGTATGTATTTTTTGAACTACTGCACATTTGGCCTCGTCAGAGGCTACGGCATTGGATTGTTAAGAAAAATGAAACTCATCGCTGTTTTTTTGCTGTTGATTGCGCTGCATGTGGCGGGTAAGGGAATTGCGCAGAAAGTGACCCTTTCCATGCAAAATGAACCACTTGAAAAAGTCATTGCTGAGATCAGTCGCCAGAGCGGCACGGAGATCCTCTATAACAATGACCTGATACGCAAAGCGGGCCGGGTATCTGTTACCATCAGAAATGCCGATGTACTGGAAGCGCTTACCGAGGCCTTATCATCTACCAGGTTTGAATTTCGTGTGGTAGAAAATAATATTGTCATAAGTCCCCGGGCCGGTGCGGCTACATCTGATATACCCGCTACTATGCCAGCAGCCACTATTTCAGGAAAGGTGACAGAGCCGGATGGTAAACCACTGGCGTATGTATCGGTGGCAAACAAAACACAAAAAAAGGCCGTACAGACAGATGGCAATGGCTTGTTTTCCATAGCTGCTGCCCAGGGTGATGTGCTGGAATTCTCCTTTGTTGGTTATGCTTCCCGGCAGTATAAGGTAGATGGTAAGAAAACTACGGTCAGCATCATGCTTGTACCCAAAGCTTCTGAGCTTAATGAAGTGGTGATGATAGGATACGGTTCTTCCGTAAAAAAAGATCTTACCGGTTCTGTGGCAACAGTAAGCAGCAAAGAGATACAGGATATACCTTTTAATACGGTTGATAATGCTATTGCCGGTAAAGCCGCCGGTGTACAGGTAACCAAAACGGATGGAACGCCGGGAGGAGCTGTACGGATAAGAGTACGTGGCAGCACCTCCATACTGGGAGGAAATGATCCGCTTTACGTGATAGATGGGATACCAGTACAGGTACAGTCCAATTATATCAATCCCGGTTATGATGTAAGCAGTCCTGTAGGAAACGATATAGCAGGTGTTGGTGGATCTGCACAGGGATTATCTACCGCTTTTGTAAATGGCCTCAATAGCCTGGGCGGACTAAACCCAGATGATATTGAATCTATCACTATCCTCAAAGATGCAAGCGCTTCCGCTATCTACGGGTCAAAAGCTGCCAATGGAGTTGTCATCATCACTACCAAAAAGGGCAGGAAGGATATGAAGCCACAGATCACGGCAAACTACTACGCCACTTCCACCAGTATTATGAGAAGACCGCATGTGCTCAATGCACAGGAATACAGGATGCTGATCACAGAAGCTGCTGTTAACAGCAACGTTGTCAGGGACCTGGCCGGCAGGGCTCACAGGCCACAGGCAGACCAGATCGTAAATCAGCCGGAACTGTTCTTTGGTAAGGGGAATACCGACTGGATCAAAGAGGTTACCAGGTCTACACTTTCCCATACCGCAGAAATAGGCATCCAGGGTGGTGGCTCTGCTTCCCGGTATTATACTTCCATTGCCTATACCAGCACTCCGGGTATCATTAAAAACACAGACTTTAAAAGGATAGTAGGTAAGATCAACCTGGAAAATGAGATCAGTAACAGGTTCCGTCTGATCACTAATTTCAATATAGGCTTTACTAACCAGAATATGGCTAACGGCGCTTACGGTCAGGCGCTCAGGGCAAGGCCGGATTATAACCCCTATGATTCAACAGGCGCATTTGTCAACTTCGCTGATGTAGGCTATCAATACCAGGGATTCCAGAATCCTGTGGCAATGCTCACCGCCATTAATAATTCAAAGACCATAAGCCTGCTGGGATCATTAAACGCAGTATATGACATCACCCCTGCATTCCAGTTTAAGAGCACTGTGTCTCTGAATAACCAGATTTATAATCAACGGTTGTATACCCCTTCATACCTGCAGATAGGCAGTTTTTACGGTAATGTATCTTCTAACGGAGGTATAGGCAGCAACAGTAACAGCCGTTTCACAGACTGGTTTGTGGAGAACACATTAGGCTATAACAAAAAATGGAGGGATAAGCATGCCTTGAACGTGCTGGCAGGTACGTCTTATGAGACAATCAAGAACAGTTTCTTCAGTGCAACAGCCAGCGGTTACCCTGATGATTATGTACTTAACGGCCTTTCCGGTGCTGTAAATCCTCTGTTCACCAGGGGAGATGATCCCCGTAAGCCGCAGAGCTATCTCATATCTTATTACTTAAGGGCTAATTACGTTTTTAAAGATAAATACCTGCTGACCTTCACAGGACGTGCAGATGGCAGTTCCAAGTTTGGTCCTGACAATAAGTTCGGTTATTTTCCCTCCGGTGCTATTGCATGGCGTATATCAAAAGAGAAATTCCTGGACAATGTAGCCTGGATAGAAGACCTGAAATTAAGAGGAAGTTATGGCATAACAGGTAACCAGAACATAGGTAACCAGATGTACCGTACCCTGTATTCCCCCTATTCTTATGCCGGCAGCAGCGCCCTGGTCCCCACACAGCTGGGTAACCCGAAAATAAAATGGGAGACAACAAAACAGGCAGATGTAGGGCTTGATTTCTCTTTTTTCAGGAACAGGTTACAGGGAACGGCCGACTACTTTAACAAACAGACAGATGATGCCTTGTTAAGCCTTCCTGTGCCTCCCAGCAGTTCCTATACCTCCCTGCTGGGTAATGTTGTTGGTATACGTAACCGGGGGGTGGAGATTGCTATCCAGGGTGATATTATACGGACAAAGAACTTTCGCTGGAACATGTCTGCCAATATCAGCTGGAGCAGATCTACTGTTACAAAGCTTAGCAGCATTGCCGATCTGAATTCCCAACTGAACTCTCCCACAGGCATTGAATACCAGAATACCACGCTTGCAGAAGGAAAACCACTGGGATTGATGACAGGTATGAAGGTGAATGGTATCATTAAAACTCAGAAAGAACTGGATGACTATAAAAAGAAACTAGGTCTCTTTGCCGGTTTTGTATTCCCCTACCTGGGTATAGGCGATCCTATGTTCCAGCTGGATACCGTGTCGTATGCTGCATATGGAGCGGCTTATCCTGAGTTCCATGCAATAATAGGCAGCGGCGCCCCCAAATATTTCGGAGGCTTCAGCCAGAGCTTCAGCTATAAGAATTTTGATCTGAACCTCTATTTCCTCTATTCACAGGGAGGACATCTTATGTGGGGGGATGATGTAAGCAGCACCACTTTTGTAGGTACTTCCAACGCCAACACCTCTATGCTGAAAAGGTATACCAACAAAAACACCGGCAGTAACCGCCCCCGCCTTCTGCTGGGAGATCAGCTTTTATATAACAGCAACCTGAGTATTTACAATTCCTCCTATCTCAAATTAAGGACAGCTACACTGAACTACCGGTTTCCTGCGTCCAGGTGGATGAGTAAAGCTGGTATACAGTCGGCCGCAATTTACATTTCAGCTACTAACCTGTTTACGATCACCAGATATCCGGGTAATGATCCTGAAACCTCTGATGACAGCTACAGCGTTTCCGGCGGTTATTTTGATGTGAGCAATTATCCCGCAGTCAGGACATTCTCTATAGGTGCTAAAATGGTGTTTTAATCATCCAAAATTGAAAAAAATGAATCGGATCTATATAAGCCTGTGTTTGATAATAGGAGGCATCCTGGGCGGATGTAAAGACGAACTGAATGTCTATCCAACAACACAACAGGTTGATGGTAATATTATCAAGGACGAGAAGAGCGCTACCACTGTTCTGAATGGGGTGTATTACCGTCTGGCCAACGGAGGCGCAGATGTTAATGGCGTTCCTTCTACACGATGGTATGAATATTTTGAAGTAATACCGTCCCAGCTAAGCGGAATGCTCTCTTACTCTTTTGGAGGAGGAGGCCTGGACGAACATGTGTACAATGCAAAAACGTCCGACGCAATTGCCATCTGGAACTATGGAAATGCCCTGGTGAATGCCGCCAATGGTTTTCTGAAGAACCTTGACCCCGTTAAGACCATTCCTGCCGCAATTAAAGCGCGTATGACGGCTGAGGCCAGGTTTTTAAGGGCTTGTGGTAATGCTCAGTTATTACTGTTTTATGGACAGTTCAATGATACTACAAGCACTTACGGTATCATATTAAGAGATGAGTTTGTACAGCCCACTAACCTGTATCCTTCCCGTGCAACCGTAGCTGAAAGCTATGCGGCTATTCTTGCAGACCTGGAAGCTGCTATACCAGATCTTCCCGATATGGCCACATCAAAGGTTTATGCCAATGTCTGGGTAGCCCTTTTACTGGAAGCGCGGTTGCTGATCAACAGAGGCGGAAACGCGGATTATGCAAAAGTTATCAGCCTTACAAAGAATATCATTGCCAACAGCCCTTTTACGCCTGAAGCCAGTACAAAAGATATCTTCTGGTCCAAAGGGTTGTCCAGCAATGAAGTCATGCTGGGTATACAACCCTATGCTACCCAGAATGTGAAATGGACCAGCGAAATATATTCCAACTATTATAGTCCCAATAACTTTATGAAGGACCTTTTCAGCGCTGATCCCAGGGCTGGCTGGTATATGCAGCAGGTGGAAACCAGGTTTGGTCCCAGTGTGGCGCTGACAAAATATTATCCCGGTTCAGTTACAAATGTAACGGCTGCGGCCATCAATGAAAATGGATATGCTTTCAGGCTAACAGAAGCTTACCTGCTGCAGGCCGAAGCCATTGTTGCATCCGGAGGCAGCCTGGATGAGGCAAAAGTGTTACTGAAAGAAGTGATGGAGCATGCGGGGTATACTGACTTCAACTCAGTAGATGCAGCTGTAACAGCAGAGCAATTACAATTACTGATCATCAAAGAAGAGATGAAAAACTTTGTCGGAGAAGCCGGACAGGACTGGTTTGCCGTTCGCAGACTGCCTTTTGCTACTCTGCAGGGCCTTCTGCCCAGCATTAAAGATAAAAGCCTGTTGCTATTGCCCGTACCGGACGCTGAAATTATTGCCAATAAGAATATGGCACAAAATCCTAATTATTAATCCGAAATGTTTATATGAAAAAGGCACTATTATTACCAGTTGCATGTTTCTCATTTTTGCATTCCATCGCACAGGATAACACAACTATCAATGCCTCTGTTAAAGGTCTTGAACCAGGGCAATGGGTGTATTGTTATAAAATGTATGACAGGGACCAGAAGGATTCTGTTAAGACATCCAAAGATGGATTTACCCTGAAACTGAATATCCCAGCTGGTCAGGGAGATGCCTACCTGTTACAGATCGGTTCGCAATATAAGGAGAATGCCATGGCGCTCTTTTATTTGGAACCCGGAAAGGTAACATTGAAAGGAGAGGGGCCCCTGTTCAAAGATGTTAAAATGTCCGGACAGAAGGCAATAGAAGAATACAATACCTATGAGAAAATGATAGATAATGACCCCGTTCTGAAAGAACGGAGCACCATCTACAGGAAAGCAAATGAATTATATGCAAAAAAGGACTCTCCTGGCCTGGCTGCCCTGCAACCGCAACTGGACAAGATCGATTCTGTAAGCAATGTTCTTACCGAGCAATGGATCAAAGCACATCCATCTTCAGGCGTCAGTGCATTCCTGTTGGGATATCAGCTGGGAAGGCTAAGTATGGAAAAGAAGCAGGCTATAATTAACGGACTTAAACCTGCCGCGCTTAACAATGGTCCTGCCAGGCGGCTTCAATCCAGTATTCGTATCTATAATCTCACTGGTATAGGTAAGGTAGCGCCTGATTTTACACAAAATGATACCCTGGGCAATCCCGTATCATTGAAAGACTTCAGGGGAAAGTATGTGCTGGTGGATTTCTGGGCCAGCTGGTGCGTGCCCTGCAGAGCAGAGAACCCCAATGTTGTAAAAGCTTTTAATACCTATAAGGACAGGAACTTCACTGTACTGGGCGTATCGTTAGACAGGCAAGGGGGCCGGGATAAATGGCTGAAAGCAATACATGATGATCAGCTGACCTGGACGCATGTTTCTGACCTGCAATTCTGGAGTAATGCTGTTGCCAAACAGTATGATATCAATTCTATTCCTGCTAACTTTCTTATCTCTCCGGAGGGAAAGATCCTTGGCAGGGACCTGCACGGAGAAGAGCTGATGCAGCAGCTTGAAACATTGCTGCCTGCTGCCGGCGTATCTACATCTACGTCCCGGGGGGGAATATTTCATCTTTCCGGGAAAACAAAAGATGTTAAAAAGGTCATGCTTTACTATACCGGCGCCGGAGGCAGGATGGTGAAGGATAGCTGCAAGGTCAGCAATGGTACGTTCCGCTTTGAAGGAAAGATAGAAGAGCCTGTAATGGCTTCCCTTACAGATGGCGTTTCTATGTCAATCGATGCAGAAGGTATGACCACTTTATATCTTGAACCGGCGGAAATGACAGTAGATATACCTGCCGGAAATTTTAAGGAAGCTATTGTGACCGGATCTAAGACACAGCAGGAATACGAAGAACTGGAAAAACAGAAGAAACCTGTAATGAAGGAAATGGCGCCTCTGACTGCTGAATATCAGAAAGCATCTGCAGCTGTAAGCGCTGCAGTCCAGGCACGCAAAAGTGAGAAAACTCTTGACAGTCTTCGTAATATCGGAAATAATATTCATGAGCGGTTCACACCTTACAATGAGCGCATGGCCAGAATAGACTATGCCTTCTTTAAAGCTCACCCGCAATCCTATGTGACAGCATTTACTTTAAGATACCATGTCAATAGCCTGCCGCTGGATACGCTTAAAGCGTATTACGCGGGGTTGGGAACAAATGTACAGCAAAGCCGTTCCGGTAAAGCACTTGCATATGAAATAGAAAAACTACAGGCCGGATCGCCGGGTAGTATGGCGAAAGATTTTACCGCCACAGAGCTCAACGGGAAACCTTTAACTCTTTCTTCTCTGAGAGGAAAATATGTACTCATTGATTTCTGGGCCAGCTGGTGTGTGCCTTGCCGCAAAAGTATGCCACATGTTAAAGCGCTCTATACTCAGTACAGGGATAAAGGGTTTGATGTCATTGCCGTTTCTGACGACGACAGAGATACCGCCGCATGGAAGAAAGCCGTTACAAAAGATGGTACAGGTATGTGGCATAATGTGTTACGCGGGTTGGATATGGAGAAAGCGCTCAGGCAGGAGAAGAATGAACGTGATATCAGTGATAAATTCGGCATTCATGTATTGCCTACAAAGATACTGATAGACCCGGATGGGAAGATCATTGGGCGTTATGATAGTGGGAGTGAAGAGGAAGCTGCTGCACTGGACGGCAAACTAGCGGAAGTATTCAGGGAAAAAACAGCTTTAAGATAACGACCAACCATTAAATAAGAAAAGGGGGTGTCTCATCTTAAGATGAAGACACCCTTTGAAAATAATAGCCCTTCTGTTACCGGGTTATTGGTTAGTTACTTTATCAAACAGTCTGAATGCATTCTGGTAGCGTATGCGTTTATTCGATACCTGCCCAACATCTGGCATATCAACGGGTTTGTTAACGGTATCACAAAGGAAGGAAAGATCGCTGCCCAGACGGAACTGAGCCACGCCATGACAGCCCTGGCAGCCACCCATGGAGTAACGGACGCCATTGTAGACGATATTGTCTTTGCGATTAAAAGGATCATCAATACTGGAGCCATTGAAAAGCTGTAATACAGAATCGGACTCAATCACATAATTGGCCAGGAAGAAATTTGGTACATTTGAATCACTGGTTGTTTGCGACTGTACTCCTATCAGGAAGTAATTCTTCCATACGGAAGATGGATTAGCGCCATTCAGCAGATAATGAGCTTCGTTATTCGCCACCTCAACTTCATGTGTTATTCCATGTGTGCGAGGGTAGCCGGTGATGATCCCACCGTATTCTTTGCCTGTTGAGTCCAGTTTTACATAACCCATACTCACTTGTGATGAGGTGACATCTTTATGTTCCCATGTGGCATAAATGAAATTGGGGAAACGGGTTGTTTTGTGAATGATATGTAATCCAATAAGCAGGTATGTATCATTTATTGCGCGTACAGCACCGCCGGGGTCTTTGCGATAGGTTAAAATTTTTCGTTTGAAATATGTGTCTGCGGTTCCATCTTCGGGCAACATTTTACGCCATGCTGTTTTTACTTCTATAGAACCTTCCTGATTTCTGTCGGCAGGGGTTTTTGGAATAGTCCCGCAAGGCAGACAGACTACTCCTTCTGCTGAAGGACAGTCACATGTATTTGTGGAGCCTTTATAGTATCTATTATACTGCTGGATATTGTTATACGTCGTCTTATTAGCCTGCTTTAATTGTTCTGCAGTAGGGTAAGTACGCCTGATGTAATCGTATTCGTCCCGGTTTACCTTAGCCTGGTAAAGTACCTGATGCTGCTCACCATATTTATTTGTGTACGCGTAAAGATTACATGATCCGATTTCATTATTTTCATCGAGATTATTGAAAAGATGGAGGTCTATACCAGGATCGGCTTTAGGAGTACCGCTTTTGTAAACGTAAGTAGGGATCTTGTCGAAAGACAGCATTTTATCATCTCCTGGACGGAATTCTACCCGATGGTTGTAGGTTTCCCATACTGCCAGATCCGGGTAAGGTTGACGATTATTGGTATAATTCCAAAATAAATCAGGTTCCCCGCGTTCTCTCCTGGTACCACTGAAGACATAACTTGACTTCCAATTCAATGCAAGGAACTCATTCCAGGCAAACCGGGCCAGTGTTAACTGATCTGCAGTGATATCTGTTGGAATATCATGTGGTGGTTTGTTCAGAAATTGGATAGAATAAGTATTTGCTGCTTTATTACTTTCTCTCGCAAATAGTGCTGCAGGCTTCTTTAATATCAGCAAAGCACCTGCAATGATAACCAGAAGGGTTAGAATGATCAAGACCGTTTTTTTCATCTTATTAATATTTTAAGTAGATGCTAACGTGAAAAGCATCAGCATCTACAGGGGTGTTTATTAAAAGATCTCCATTTCTATTGTTTTGTCAGCAATAGCAGCATTCAATACTGATTGAGTAACTTCACGACCAGTAATTTCAATCCTGTAATTTGAAAGATCAGGGCTCTTGTCTGCTACTTTATCCAGGTTGAAATATGCTTCTGCTGTGAGGTGAGCACGACAGTTTTCACAGCCAAGAACATTCCAGCGACTTAAAACCGAGTGATGCCCTATGTAATGTTCCTGACCATCCACAGTAGCATATGCAGTTATTACGAAAGAGCCAAAGACGTTACCACGGTTAATGTTAGATACCCGTAGCTTCTTGGTGGATAGCTCTTCCTCACCTGCTTTATCTTCACCGTGCATCCACTTAATAAGGTCCAGAGACCCTACCGTGTAGGTATAGCCTAACTGTTCTTCAATGTTGACACATTCACGTGATGTATAGAATACACCGGTCTGGGGATTAATGAATGGTTCCAGCGGGGAATCTATTGTTAATAGCTGTCCGGGCTGGAAGCCAACACTAGGCACATTGTCGTCATCGGTAGTTCGGGTGCCCGGGTAACCCTCCATTATTGTCAGGCTATTGGTAGACTGGTGTTTCTTTTGCCATATCCAGAACATCCTGTCTACGTTGCAGTGATGGAAAAAGAAGATAGGATCAAATGCAGCTGTATCATTTTCTCCCATATCACCATTTGCCCCGGGAATGGGAGAATAATCATGAGCTGCACCAGGTATATTGAATCCGCCAACAGCAAGATGAATATCATTATGAGGCGCCTCCAGAGATACAACAGCAGGTTGGGAAGGATGCTCCTTGTTCCACTGAGCCGCTGAGGTGTTATTGGAAAACACCGTATAGTTTGGTGCATCACGGCATAGTGCATAGAGCACATGCACGCCTCCAAGTCTTAATCGCGCCGCAATATCAGGAAGGGTGATGGTCTTGTTCAGCCATCCCTTTACGTTGTCATTAAGGTGCTCAGTACCCTGATTGGCATTGAATTGTTTGTTATGCTCTTCAGATTTTTTCCTGTCTTCCGGAGTGCCTACCAGGCCGGAATATGGGTAACGAACTGTATCTGTACCCTGTGGTTTGGAATACAGGGACTGATCGCCCTGCACATCATCATTGATAGCCACCTGGAACCTGTATGACCGGATAGGGTTATCGATCATTTGTCCATCCAGTGATACTTTCTCCTGTGTCAGCGACCAGGGAATTCCCTTGGAAATAGAGTCGTATTCTGTTTCATCCCAATAGGGAAGTGTAACGTTTTCGCAGCCTCTGATACTACGAAGTGCATCTTCCAGTCTTAAAAGACAAGCACGGTGCCAGGTAGGGAACAGTACATTGTTATGATTACAATATCCTCCCCAATATTTATCATCTGTAGAACCAGGGCCGCGGAATGGCTCGCCATGGTACCCGCCAACAATAAAGAACGAGTTAGGATCATTTACCGGCAGCTCCTTAATGCCCTTCCAGGCGCGCATAAGATTTTCCAGCGGAGCTTTATCTCCTCTGGTATACATATCTTCCAGTTCACGTATAGAGCGGCGAACACGGGGATTAGTCTGTTTATTTGCCATGAGAATAGATTTTGAGGTTATTGTTGATTCTGAGGAAATGACTATTACACTTGTTGCTGTAACCTGGCAGGCCTGGTTGAAAATGTGCTTAACAGGGAACCGGCAATGATAAAAAACATTCCTGTTAAAAGCAGCCATTTCATTCCGGGAAATGTAAACCGTGCCAGCAGCAGACATGTAGCGCCAAGCAAACTACAACTGAATGGCAGTGGCCCCTTTTGTTTGATGGTCCTGTATTGCATTGCTATATGGAACAGCAGGAATGTCAGTAATACAGGTAACAGCCAGGGCATATAAGGTACTTTAGACATACCTATGCTTCCCAGCATGCTCATATAAACTGCCCAGCACATAGGACATTTGGGGAAAAATGCAATGAGAATACTTAACAGGATGGAGGGAACTGTTCTTGCTGATCTCTTCGATACCTGTTGCCAGTTTTTATTACCGGAGGTATCTGAGGTTCCACAGTTACAGGTAGATGGGGTAGTCATATTTGAGGGATTGAGTAAATAAACCGGTTGCTTCCTTAAGCAGGTTCTGTAGCATCTACAGCGTAACAGGTGGCAACTTCACCTGCTTTATGAATGGGGCCGTTCCCACTCAACGGAGGATGATCTTTCAGGCGCACAACAGATCCTGCCAGCACAGTAGCCTGGAGTTCTCCGCCTTCTACTTTGGGAAGAAAGTAGACGTTGTAGCCATATTCCCAGTAAGCTCTGTGAGAACCCTGGCCATTGTAGCCGGTACCGATGATCTCCAGCCCCAGTGGCTTTGATTCCAGTACCTTTCCTTTCAGGTCCAGGCTCCATAGACCGTCTGTACCTATAGTGCCGGAGATCTCACCCTGCTCGCTGATGAATAATTTCATAGTACCATCACCCAGTTCCAGGTCATCTGGTTTAATGTTCAAATCAGTTATGTTGAGGAAGCTGCGATACGACCATACAGAGTCGCCATGATATTTAATTCTAGCCATGATAGATGTATTTAAATATGAACAATAAATATCTTGCTCCTTAAGAAGAAGTGAGGAATTGTAGTCATAAGTGTAAAAAAATTCCCTCATCACAGTGGATGGCGCATTCACATGTTGTGGATAATATGATAATTGAAGAAAACTATACTTGTACTAAAAGGAAAGTTTCGTTTTAATGTTTTGAGGTTGACCGATTATTTAATGGTATAAATCCAGACAAAAGTGCTTATGGTCGCGAATATAGAATATAAATTAATACAAAGCTCAATCTTGGAAAAAAATTATCAAGCTGAGGCCTGGTCTTACCGGTATATTTAAACTATCTTTTAATGAAATTAAATGTAAGCTATGAGAAACACTCTTATTATCTGCACAGCGCTGATCATCCTTTCAGCATGCGGTCAGCTGGAGAATTCAAATTCCACAGTTATCTCACTCAGCTACGAACAGACAGATATCCAGAAACAGTTTGATACCCTGTACAATTATCAGCAAACAAGCATGGGGGCGTATAAAGGGTTTATTGAACAGGCGTTGGCCATATGCCATGGTGATAAGACTGATACTATCACACAGGACGTATTTTCCAGCATGTACCTGAATCAGCAAACCGGCCGTTATGATTGTATAACAACCACTGTTTTCCAGTTTCCCAACGGGACTATTTCCGCCACAGGCATCTTTAAACTCACCCCGGGAGATACAATTGCTCCCGATCATAATTTTCCTATCACTGGCGGTTCCGGCGTCTTTAAAGATATTAAAGGCACATATACCCGGGAATACAGGAATGGGGTATATCATGTAGAACTGAAATATAATATATTACAGCAGGAAGGTTATTGAAAAAAAAGATCCGTTTATTCAGTAGATAATCCATTCTTGTGGCCTCTATGATATATACCGGGCAGAGGCCTGCAAAAACATGAAGATGATCTATAAAAACAGAAGCTGCATAAGGTTATTACTATGCTGTGTGGCATTATTGCATTATGCTGTGCTGACAGCCCAATCTCCTGTACCACATCCCCGCCTGTTCTTTACCGGACAGAAAGTATCCCGGTTGAAAGAGCGTATCAGGACAGATACAGCTATCAGCAACAACTGGAATGAAGTAAAAGCAGAAGCAGATAAATTACTGACAACAGGTAATGCTGTTGCCAGGATAGATTATTTGTCGCTCGCTTACCTGATGACTGACGACAAGCGTTATGCTGATAAGGTAAAGGAGACGCTTCAGAAACTCTGTGCCGCGTCTGCCTGGGTAGGGGCTGAGATGCTGCAGCGAACACCGCCATGGAAAGCAGATCTTGGTACGGCGGCAAATTGCTATGCAGCTGCTGTTGGTTATGATGCCATCTACCATTACCTGTCTAAGGAAGAACGGAAAACCATCGCAGAAGGAATAACCCGTTTAGGCATCCGTCCCGCCATGCAGGATTGGGTACTGCCGGCAACCCGTATCCATACATTGAATTCCATGGGACATAACTGGTGGTCGGCCTGTGTTGACATGGCAGGTATTGCTTCCCTGGCGGTAATGGATGAAGTGCCGGCAGCGGCAGGATGGGCCGAGACTGTTTCTCAGTCGGCCGCAGAATGGTTCGGGTTCAACGGAGATGAACTGCATTTCAAACCCAAGAGCTTCGATGCCGGCGGAGGCATGTATGAAAGTGTTAACTACGCAGCTTTCGGCATCTCAGAATACCTCAGCTTCCGTTTAGCTTATACCAATACTTTTCCGGGGAAGAAACAACCGGAAATACCGGTTTTAAAAAAGATACCGGAGTTTTTCATGCACGTGTCCTACCCCCGGACAGGGCCGTTGTATTCCCTGAATTTCGGGGACGGTAATCTGCAGGTGGTGGGAGACCGCCCTGTGAAACTGCTGAATGCACTCGGATATACTGACCCTAACTCGCTCTGGTACCTCAGCCAGGTAGTGAAGTCCCAGCATCGTGAAGGGCTGTCTGTCAATACGCCACTGGGGCTGATCTGTGAGCCGGACATGAGTGGCACGCCAGGTTTGCCGGACCTTCCGTCTGCTGCACTGTTTGAAGACATGGACTGGGCAACCATGCGTAATTCCTGGCAGAAAGATGCCACTATGCTGGGTATAAAATCAGGTATTACCTGGAATCATTCCCACGCAGATGCCGGCAGCTTTATACTCTTTCATAAAGGGGAAGCTATCATCAAAGATCCGGGCAACAGCTGGTATGGCTCCAAAGAATATCCCGGTTATTTTTTCCAGAGTCAGGCACATAATGTAGTGCTGTTTAATGGCAAGGCGCAGCCGGAAGAACAGCAGTATTATGGCTCTCCGTTACGCGGACAGCTGGGAGAGCTCATGGATGCAGGAGATATGAAATATCTGCTGGCTAATGCTACCGGGCCTACGTCGAAGAATTTTTCACGCAACTTCCGCCACTTTATATGGATAGGTAAAGTGATACTCATTGTTGACGACGTGAAAGCCTATGAGCCGGGCAGGTTTGAATGGTTACTGCATCCGGGTGGCGATGCAAAGAAGGTGGGAGGCGATATCAGTATTGTACAGAACAATTCTTCTGTGCTGGTAAGACCACTATTCCCCGAAACGCTGATACAATCAGGCTATAATCATGATTTCCCGGATAACATGGTACTGACTGAACTTACCGCTCCCCAGGCCAAAGATGTAAAGCAGACAGAAACATACTACTCCATAGCATATCCGGAAACTGTAAAACAAACCAGTTTCATTACGGCTATCATCCTCAAAGATTCGGTGAATCAGTCCTCCCTGCCTGTGATAGAACGGCTGAGAGGAAATGATATGCAGGGAGTACGTATCCGGCAGGACGGAAAAGTGACTGACATCTACCTGAACCTGCTGGCAGAAGGGCGGATCATGCACCTGAACAGCTGTAACAACCTGGGAGGCTGGGATACTGATGCTTACCTCCTGGGACTGAGTTACCCCGAGAACAATCCGTCTGCTGTGACAGATTATTTCATGGCATATGGAAGCTATATCAGAAGGGAAGGAAAGGTTGTTTTCAGTTCCCTGTCCAAGTTGTTTATGATAACAAAAGAGCGTAATAAAGAGCTGCGGATGGTACTGCAGGGCCAGCCATTGATCAATGCTGTTTATGGAATTGACAACAGGCCGGGAAGTTTTATCCTGAATAATAAAGCAGTGCAGCCTGTATATCATGATAAGCAGCTGGAGATACGCATAGGGAAGTAGTGCTCCTGATTGGTAGTAATACAGTTTAAATTTTTAGGATAATGAAGAAACTATATTTTTTTTTAACAGTTGTTGCCAGCTTGATAGTCTGGAGAAATGCTATAGCGCAAAATATTATAAAACCCGGTGAAACCTGGCCTGATGATAAAGGGAACCATATACAGGCACATGGAGGAGGTATTATACAACTCGGGAAGTATTATTACTGGTATGGAGAACAACGCAGGCAGGGGCTGGATACCAATTACAGGTATGTAAGCTGCTACAGGTCAAAAGACCTGGTGAACTGGAAATTTATGGGCGATGCGCTGCAGCTCTCCGATCCTGAGCAGCTGGGCCGCCGGTGGGTACTGGAACGGCCCAAGGTTTATTACAACCGTAATACGAAGACGTATGTAATGTACTTCCACCTGGATGACGCTAAATACAAGCTTGCCAGGGTGGGAGTTGCTACCAGTAAAAAACCACAGGGCCCCTTTACTTATGTGAAGAGTTTCCGTCCGCTGGAAAGAGAGAGCAGGGATATTGGCCAGTTCATTGATGATGACGGAACCGCGTATCTGGTATTTGAAAGCAGGCCTACCAAAGGGTTTTTCATAGCTAAATTATCTGACGATTATCTTTCTGTTGAAAAGGAAGTTTGTCTTGTCAACGCTCCGCTGGAAGGAGGTGCTATTATCCATTATAACGGTCTTTATTATGCCATTGGTTCCGAATTGACGGGCTGGCGTCCTAACCCCAACAGATATGCTACAGCTACATCATTGGCTGGCCCGTGGTCAGAGTTCAAAGATATTGCCCCACCGGCTACCAATACTTATAGTTCCCAATCAACTATGATGCTTAAAGTAACAGGCTCTAAAACGACTACTGTTATTTTTATGGCTGACCAATGGAGGCCCAAAACTCAATGGGATTCCCGTTATTTGTGGATGCCGCTGGAAATTGGTGATGGAAAACTTGTATTGCCTCAGCCGCAACCCTGGCAGCTGAATATAAAAACCGGCGAGGCTGGTGTAGTTAATTCCCCTGCAGAATGAAGAAGAGGCCCGCTTTTGCCTTCCTGGTGTTTTTACTGGTTGGCATAAACGTACAGGCGCAGGTATGGCAATGGTCTGTCCCGGTAAAAGGTGCCAGGAAAGATGGATCTACAGCTTATCTCTGGATCCCTGAAACGGTACGGAAAGTAAAGGCAGTAATACTGGCACAGCATAATATGGAAGAGATAAGCATTATTGAGAATGCACATTTCCGCAAAGAAATGGAAAAGCTTTCTTTCGCTATTGTCTGGGTTGCACCTTCCTTCGATCATTTCTTCCGTTTTAATGAAGGTGCAGGCCAGGTGCTGGATTCATTCATGTCAGCCCTGGCTGATTCATCAGGGTATAGTGAGTTGAAATATGTGCCTTTTGTTACTGTCGGACATTCAGCCGCTGCCAGCTGGCCTTATTATTATACAGCGTGGAATCCCGGCCGTACTTTATGTGCTATATCCGTAAGCGGACAATGGCCCTGGTTCCGTCATCCACAATTTGCGCCTGATATATGGGAAGGCCGTAACATTGATTATGTGCCCTGCCTGGAAACGATGGGCGAATATGAAGCAGCTGATACCTGGAGTGCAGAAGGATTGAAAGAGCGGAAAGAACATCCCCTGATGCCTCTTAGCATGCTGGCATGCCCGGGAGAAGGACATTTTGCTGCTACTGATAAGAAGATAGCTTATATCGCTTATTACATAAAAAAAGCTGCCCAATACCGGCTGCCGGAGAACTTTACTGCCGGTACTGTTTTAAAAGCCATTGATCCTGTCAGAACAGGCTGGCTGATGGAGAAATGGCGGGCGGATGAAGCGCCACATACCAGGCCGGCCCCCGTTGGCAGTTATAGAGGAGACACTACCCAGGCATTCTGGTTCTTTGATGAGGAAATGGTAAGAGCAACGGAAAGATACCAGCAGCAGGAAGGAAAGAAACAGCCGCAGTTATTGGGGTATATGCAGGATGGAGCTGTTATCCGCCAGCGTAATACCCATTTGCAGGTGCATATACCTTTTCATCCGCTTAATGATGGCGTCTCCTTTATGCTGAAAGGTACATTTCTTGATACGGTACCGGGAGAAAGTGAACGTCCTCCTATGTGGACCGGCCTGCCGCCAGGCAGTTCTTTAAGCCATGCTGAAAAAGGTGGTCCTATCGCTATAAACCGGGTAACAGGCCCGTTCAAAAAGATCAATGACACTACATTCCGCCTTGATCTGCGAAATGGGGAAGCGCCTCATCCTAAAGAGTACAGCCTGTGTTTTGTTGCTACACATCCTGGGGATACTGCATTTAAACCTGCTGTGCAACAGGCAGAAATGATAGTGCCGGCACGCAATACAAAGGGAGAGCCACAGCAGATAACTTTTCCTCCTATAGGTGATAAGAAGGCAGGCATTAAAAGAATAAAGCTGCAGGCAAGGTCTGATAAGGGGTTGCCGGTGTATTATTATATACAATCGGGCCCTGCTTATATAAAAGAGGGATATCTTGAGTTCACACCTGTTCCTCCCCGAGCCAGGTTTCCTGTAAAGGTCACTGTGGTGGCATGGCAATATGGAAACAGCGTTGTACAGACAGCAGAGGCGGTACAGCGATTATTTTATTTGTATAAATGCGAGAAGGTAGTTAGATGAGAAAAAGGATTGTAAGAATAATAGATAGTGTACTGATACAAAAAGGCTGCATCAAATATCCTGATGCAGCCTTTTAAATAACTATGCCATTTTAAAGATCACACGCTTCACAGTATACCCTTCGTCAATTTGCTTAACGCAAAACTCACCAACATAGCCGGACGGTTCATCCCGGTAAATGAAATCGGCCCATACATATTTGTCGTTGATCCATTCCATTTCCGGTTTAATAGTCAGATCTTTTAACCAGGACAGATCATTCAACCACTCCTTTCCGTCAAAGGATGAATCCTTTGGTATTTCATGAATAAGGTAATGGTCTTGCCAAACTACAAAAAGACTATCTAACCAATCATCATACTCACTACTTATCAATTCAGTAGCTTCATCTAATTTTCCATTTTGCAACAGTTGAAAATATTCAGCGATTACTGCTTCAACTTCCTGGTTGGCGGGTTGTTCTTTCCAGATTTTCATTGTTTGATTGTATTGTTTATCAGAATATATCTTGTCCCGGGTTTCATTGAGGTTTATCAGGGGCTAAATATACAATTAAAACGATATTTATGTTATAAGATTTAAAATATTCTTAATTACTGCATTTTCTTCATCTTTTCGCCAGTGTATATATAATGGAACTTCAAAAGGCAATTTTATAAAGCGGATGCCAGGATGGTTTGCGTAAGAGTAAGAAAAAGGGACGATAGATATTCCAAGGTTTTTCTCTACCAGGCTCAATATCACAGAACCAAAATCTGACTCGAAACGGATATTGGGCTTAATATCATACCTGGAGAAGATCTGATCTATCCTCATCTGGAAAGTCTCTCCATATGTTAATGTAGATAAGATGAAGCGCTCATTCTGAAGGGCTTTTGATGTGATGTGGGACTCTTTGACAATAGGATGCTGTTCAGGGACCACAAGGGCAAGACTATCCTGCCGTATGAGCTTCCAGGTGAGGAAATCATCCTCATGAAGATGCCTGCTATAACATAAGTCCAGTTCATACGCTTTTAGCATCTCTATTTCCCGGGTATGCTTTACCTGTACCAACTCAACCTTTACGTCAGGAAATATTGATGATACCCGGCTAAGCAGGGCTGGCAGGATATCATAACTAATGGAGCCGGGATGATTAATAACGATACTGCCTCCTTCTCCCTGGTGAATTTTTCGTGCATATAGTGCAGCTGCATTTATTTGTTCAATCAATGGTTTCCATTGCTGCTGAAGAAATTTGCCTGCCGGGGTCAACTCCACTTTCCTGTTGGTACGTATAAAGAGCTGTACCTGTAACTCATCTTCCAATGCCTTTATCTGACGGCTCAGGACAGACTGTGTAGTATTCACCTTGTAAGAAGTCCTCCAGTAATGAAGTTCTTCAGACAATTGCAAAAAATAGTCGATCTGCTGTGTTGTCATACTATGGATTGATGCTTTTTTGGCATCATTTGGATCGAATTTAGCATTTTTTGACATCAAATGACTTCCTAATTTTGTAGTCAGAACAATTATATAGACCATTATGGAAAAAGTAAGCATATCCAGGGTAACACTAACAGACATAGATGTACTGCAAACAATAGGAAAGCAAACGTTCATTGAGACATTTGCACCGCATAATAGTGAGCAGAATATGACCCGATACCTGGAAGATGGCTTCTCCCGGCAGAAACTTACTGATGAGATCAATACCGACGGCTCAGTGTTTTATTTTGCTCAGCTGGAAGGCCGGGTAATCGGATATCTGAAGATAAATACCGGCGCAGCGCAGACCGAAATACAGGACAGCAACGCACTGGAAATTGAACGCATCTACGTAGTACAGGAATATCATGGCAGGAAAGTAGGTCAGCTTCTTTACGAATGGGCTATTCAGATTGCATATGAAAGGAAATTCGATTATGTTTGGCTGGGCGTCTGGGAGCATAATACAAAAGCCATCCGCTTCTATGAAAAGAATGGGTTTGTGCCGTTTGATAAACATGTTTTCATATTAGGAGATGACGAACAGACAGACATCATGATGAAGAAGAGTTTGAAATAGATATTTGAACGAATACAGATATGCTGATCTGATGCAGATTTGAAAAATGAACAGGAAATATATTTATATAGCTTTGCTTATAATCGGTACGGCCTTTTGGGGAATTTCTTTTCCTGTCACCAAGATGGCTGTGAGCGGTGTGTCTCAGTCCATTTTTTTACTTTACCGGTTTCTGCTTGCAACCCTTGTATTATCTGTAGTTTTATTCCGGCAGTTAAAAGGGATAAACAAGGAAGGTCTTATCCGGGGAATGTTCCTGGCAGTACCTCTTACAGCCGGGATCTATTTGCAGACATTGGGCCTGAAGCATACCTCTGCCTCACAATGTGCCTTTATTGCAGGTATGTCTGTGGTGCTCATTCCAATCCTGAAATTGCTCGTTTACAGATCTTCTGTTGACCTGAAGATCTGGCTTGCAGCGATAATAGCTCTGGCAGGATTGTTCATTATTTCTATTAAAGATCACTTTTTAATCGGCATCGGGGATCTTTATACCATCATTGGTGCATTTGCTTTTGCTGTTTATCTGATCCAGGTGGAGAAGTATTCGACATCCGGCAATATAGTACCAACCATAGTTCCCATGTTCCTGACCTGTACACTGATTATGCTTTGTCTTGCAGTAACAGACAGCAGTGCAACCTGGTTACCCCATACGGATGGCTTCTGGCCCGGAATTCTTTACTGTGCTTTATTTTCCACTGCGTACATGTACACAGTGTCGAACATTTCACAAAAATATATATCAGCTGAAAAAGTAGCTATCATCTATTTATTCGAGCCCATCTTTGCAGCAATAGCCTCATTCTTCATATTAAACGAATTGCTTACCCAGCGTCTGGTACTGGGCGGTTTACTCATTTTTGCAGGGACAATTATATCAGAAATAAAATTTGGCAAAGTAGGTATTGATTGATCCTCATTCACTATTTAAGACAAATAATAGTTTTACTTTTTCTGAGAGAGAGTAAGTAAATTGTTAGCGACAACCAATTTCTATTACAGGAATATCAACTTATTCATGTATTAAATCCCCATTCCCTAATCAATTAAATTAATACCCTATGTCAAAGTCAATGAGCCTTTTATGGGCTGCATTGCTCATTTGCATGACTGCCTGCAAAAAAGAGCAAGCTGCTCAGGACAAAAAATTAACCCCGGTACTGAAATCAGAAAGCCCGATACTGGCAAGTGTTGAATACGGGACCGACTGGTCGGGAACCGTACAGATAGCAATTGTTGATGCTATCCAGACAGGCACTCAGCCTAAACTGGATATCAAAGTACCGGATGGGTATGCATTAATTGGCGGTGGTGCGGGCGCCACTCCGCTGGTAGACAGCTCTAATGCATTTTTAACTGCTTCCTACCCGGATGCAGACTTCACCACCTGGCATGCAGCGTCTACATATCACATCAGGCCCCGTGAACATACTTTGTTTGCGTATGCAATCGGACTGAAGGTGACAGGCTTTACTAAAGAACAGCTTACTTCTTACATGTTGCTTTTTTCAACTACTTCAAGAGTTGCTCCTCATCCGGATACTTTTGCAAGTGTTACAAACTTCTATACGCTGATTGGGGGAGGAGCAAAGGTTAATTCAGCAGGGAACCTCCTGGTGCATTCATATCCTTCAGGAAGCGCATGGTTTGCAGGTAGCAAAGATCATATATACGATGCTCCTTCTTCCATCACGGCTTATGCACTTGGCATAAAAACAGAGCTACTGCAGCGGGCAAGCCTGGAAATAGTAAGAGATAGCGCTGCAAGTTACGTTTCCAGTGGTATCGGAGCCACACCTATATTCATAGATTCTACATGGGTAGTTGGATGTCCTGGCGGAGCAGCTACTTATGCCGGTGTAGGCCGTATGCTGATTGATATAAAGCCTCAGATAAGACATGCAGCGGCTCTTTCTAAAGACCTTGATTATCCGGACGGTGGAACGACTGCTGTTTATGTATTGAAGATCCGCAGGAAGAGATAATAACCTTTATCATTTGGATTGCGGGGCCACTCCCCGTAATCCAAATGATATTGTCACTATATCGTTTACTTCAGATATCTGGTCGTGCACATGTGATTAAAGAAATGCAGCTCCCTCTCCGTCAGGTTATTTTTATTAAGGAAGATCAGAAAAGTTCGCGGTTGCCTTACCGTTAATACGACAGCTGATCCTGTAAAACTGATCTGTAAGATCCATTGCCAGTCTTTCGTCTCAATAAGGTCCTTGTTTCTGTGCCTTATTATAATTTGATTCTCATCAAACTCAACGTCCGCATCAAAGTTTAATGATTGGACTAAGCGTACTGTGCTTAGATGGTAAACTGGTACTAATATTACCACCAGGAAAATTGCAAAGTAAATAATAGCAGAAACAGGAATGCTCAGTGTTGGCAACGGTAAAACTGAAGCTATGGCAAACATACTTAAGAGATATAGCCATAAACTTTTACGAAGAAAAACATGAATTTTCGCCCTGAGGATAGACTGATAATCCGCTTTTATTCTTTTAATAACCTGCATAACCCTGTAATGATTTATTGAGTGTTTTATGCCCGAATATAGAAATATCTAATAAGAAAAGCCAGTGCCCCGAAAGACACTGGCTTTTCTGTATTGAGTTCTGTATTTATCTTATTGCTTAATGATCTTCGTCATATTCACTTCTTTTACTCCATTCTTAACTCTTATTATATAAACACCGGCAGGTAATGCAGAAATATCAAGCTGTGTGCTGGCTGTGCTCACTTCACGGCGCAATACCACGCGGCCGTTGCCATCAAACATGCTTACCTCTGATTTTCCTTTCAGACCTGGAAGATTAATGTTCACAATATTATTGGCCGGGTTCGGGAAGATAACTACTTTTTGCCCGGTGGTAACAGGATCTGTTACGCGGCTGGCAGTACCCAGTTGTACCCTTAATGTATAGCATGAAGTAGCGCTGTTGGCTCCATTGTAACCGTATACCTGTGCATAATAAGTACCCGGGCTCATGGTTCTGGTGATAGTTTCACTGGTAGTGCTGCCTGCCTGTGAAATAGCGAGCTGCGTACCTGCGCTGTTCAGCAGTTTCAGGTCATAATCACCAGGCAATGTGCCTAATGTAATAGTAATAGTACCGCTGGTAGTGATCACAAACTTATAGTTATCAATATCGCCGGATGGGCTGATCAGACCTGTAACATCGGTATTAAACGGAATGGTGGCAGCACCGGAAGTTGTTCCATTGGTTGAAGTATCCAAGGTATTGGCACAAGTTGGCGGCGTTAAAGTAGTGAACTGCGCGGTAGCATATGTACCTGTACCATCTGAACACCTTGTTCTTACCCTCCAGTCATATAATGTAGTGGATGTTAGACCGCTTAAGCTGACAGATGTGGAAGTAGTGCCGGTCGCGGCATTGATCCACGTAGCAGACGAATTGGCCTTATAATCCACATCATAGCTCAGGGCGCCGCTTACCGCTGTCCAGCCAACGGTAGCTCCTGTAGTTGTTACAGATGAACTGGTTAAACCAGCAGGTGCGCTGCAGGTAGTACTTGCTGTGGTTGTGAACTGTGCAACAGAATAAGAGCTGCTGTCGCTGGCGCAATTGGTCCTTACCCTGTAGTCATAAGTAGTTCCTGCTATAAGGCCGGTTAAGCCTACGGAGGTAGCAGTAGTTCCTGTTGCAGCATTGATCCAGGTAGCAGATGATGCAGCTTTATAAGCCACATTATATGATACTGCGCCGCTTACTGCTGTCCATCCTATCGTAGCCGATGTTGCTGTAATAGAAGACGCAGTTAGACCTGCAGGAGAAACACATGATGAGCCGGATGTGATAGTGAAGTTTGTATTGGAGATATCAAAGAAAATATTTCCTACAGCTTCTATCTTTATCCTTGCTGTTGTAGTGGGCGTATTAGGGATAGTTACAGCCTCGCTACCGTCATTAGGGGTACTTGCCACTAATGTGCTGAATGTAGTGCCGCCGTCTGTAGAGATAGATATTTTTACATTGGCGCAACTAACGGGTGATAATGTTGTATTCGCAACATTCCATGTTATAGTTTGTGACGAATTACCCGCCCATGATACAGCAGTATTAGGAGCAGTCACTGAAAAAGGACCTGACGTATTGCTGACTGTTACTGTCATTTCCGCAAAATTGGTCTGGCCAACAGTTACCGGTGCTGTAGAGCTATAAGGTGCATTATCTCTTACAGTTAACCGGAAGAGTAACGTTCTTGAAACAGAGCTCAATGCTTCCGTATTGGCTCCTGCATCACCACCTGTCAGTGGACCTGACACTAACCCGCCTGCAAGGATAGTCGCCATTTTGGGGAAATATCTTGTAGGTGACGAGGTAGGGGAAAATGATATCCAGTTAGGACCGGAAGCTTTGGTTGGGCTGGCTACACTGCTGGTGCCCGTTTGTGATGATGACGCATTATTATATTGTTCCCAGCAGTAGGTCAGCACATCGCCAGCATTGGCATCAGTAGCCGATCCTGTAAGTGCAAACGGAGTGCTGATAGGAATAGTATAATTGCTGCCGGCATTGACAACAGGAGTTGCATTATTCCCGGCCAGGCTGGTTGTTACCGGGCAGGTCTTACTTGTAAGATTAGCCTGGATTTGCGCAATGGAAGCGGCATGGTAAATATCGATGGAATGTGGAGCAAGGTCCTGGCTGGTAATACCGGCATAACCCATAATAGTGATACCTGAACCAGGTTCCATATTTACCCCTGTGCCTTCATTGCTCATGGAGAATGTATGGTTAGCACCTAACTGGTGCCCTATTTCATGCACTACATAATCGATATCGAAATTATCTCCCTGTGGAATATTGTCAGCAGGAGAAGTAAAGCCACTTCCTTTGGAATTGTCAACACAGATACAACCGATACAACCAGCGTTACCACCACCGCCGGATGCCCCGAACAGGTGGCCAATATCATAATTTGCGGCGCCGATCACAGAGGTTAGTGTATTCTGTAACTCGCTGTTCCATGCTCCGCCGGCGCCTGAGCTGGCTGAAGAATATGGATCTGTTGAAGCATTATAGTAGAATACATTGGTAGTTGCCGTGATCAGGTTAAGATGCAGGGCAAGGTCCTTTTCATAAACACCGTTACAACGGGTAAGTGTAGCATTGACAGCCGCCAGCACTAATGAAACCTGTGAAGCGCTTGTGGCCCCGAAGTAATTGGAGTATTCGGCGGTAACTGATTGAGCGAGCCGCATTGTTTTCAGATCGCCTGTCGACCTGGCATTGGGCAGCTGTTTACCGATGTCAGCAGCCAGCTTTTGCTCCGGTGTAGAGCATTTCCATGGCAAAGTTTTCGCTTGTTTTTTGAATACCGTGTACACGGTGTGGTCAGCAGAATAGGGTTCAATAAATTCAGTTTCCTTTCCCGTACGGAATACCATTGTCTGTATTCCCTGCGGAGAAATGCTCAGCTTCAGTGTGGCATATTTATCAGTAATACCTTTTCCTGAAAATGCCCTGATTTCCGGGAATTTAGCCTGTAATGCCGGCTCGAAGTTGGACGCTTCTATAATCTGGAACTGTTCAATTTGCCCATCTGCATTAGGCAAAGAAATAATTGTTGAATGTCCTGACGCATTGCCAACAGTTCTGAATACTTCATTCCGTAAAGGGGGTAAATTCAGATCAAATAATTTGAAATCTGAGGGGAATGCAAGCCGGGCTACAGCTTTGTCGGGGATAATCCTGGCGGCATCTGTGTGTGCCCTCCAATAGTTCTGTGCAAACGACATTGTACTGCATAGCAATGCAGCTGCGAATAGTAACACTTTTCTCATGCGAGTTTAGATTAGGGTGAAAAATGGATATATCTATAAAGTAGTTAATTCACTGCGATCTCATGCGGGTTTGGATTAGGGTGAAAACGGATATATTATGAAAATCGTTTAATTCACTGTGGTCTCATGCGGGTTTAGATTAGGGTGAAAAGGATATATCTATGAAAGTAGTTTAATTCACTGCGATTAAAGGTGTACCGGGCTAGAAAAGTTGGGAGAGGGGGTTTTTTAATAAAACAGGAGAGGGGAATGTTCAATTATTTCAACTTCCCCTTCCGCAAGGCGTCTTTATAAAAATCTTCAACTTTAGTCCTGGCCCAGGGTGTTTTACGCAGGAATTTGAGGCTGGATTGTACAGACGGGTTGCTGATAAAGCAATTGATCCGGATCTGGTATCCCAGTTCATCCCAACCGTAGGCCTCTACGAGCTGTGTAATGATCTTTTCCAGTGTTACCCCGTGTAAAGGATCTTTTGATGTATTTCCTGTTTCCATATATATGATGTTGCTTGCGGGCAAAGATACGGTACATAGGGCAAAGAAGCTATCGTTGCTGCCTGAGGTTACTTCTCTACTTCCTGCCTGAACCATTTTGCAATTTCCGGTCCCCAGCGGAATTCATATCCTTCCAATGTTCCTTCCCTGTCCATGCAGTATGTTTCAGTATGTTTTTCGTAACGGAGAATGAATTTGGCGCGGACATTCAGGTAGCGGTCTTTAGCGGAGACAGCATTCAGAAATAAGGTAGCTATTTTTTTAAGTTTCTGCTGATCGGTTATTTCCAGTACTTTCAGTTTCTTCCCAAATACTGTTTGTAATTGATCACAGCTCACCACTACAGGTGCTTTAGTAGCAAGAGGGACATACAGGATTGTCACTTTTTCCAGGTTTTCATTAACCCGCCTGTCATAATTAGTTATTGGCTTTTGTGAACGGGCGTACAATACCAGGCAGATGGTAGCGATGCCAAAGCAGGAAATTAAGAGTAAATATGGCTTCATAGAAGGGATTGTTAAGTATTCCTGATACAGGATATTATGGTATCAATAATACTAAGGAACCTGAAATATCCCAAAAGAATTATAAAACAATGGCCTTTATATGCGAAAAGAGGATTAGCTAACTATTTGTATCTTCATGCTCCTATGAAATTGCACTATCAACATGTGGAATATACGCACTCATAAAATACTGACTTACTTTATTGGACTAATCTGGCTGATAAACGGCCTGTTATGTAAAGTCCTTAACCTGGTTCCGCGGCATGAACAGATTGTTGCCCGGATATTAGGAGGCAGGTATTCAGGAGGGCTGACACTGGCAATCGGGCTTTCGGAAATCGGAATGGCTGCCTGGACCATAAGTGGAATAAAATCAAGGTATAATGCTGTACTTCAAATTACAATTGTGGCAGCAATGAACCTCCTTGAATTTTTCCTTGCCCCGGATTTGTTGCTTTGGGGTAAATTTAATTCCCTCTTTGCGTTCTTTTTTATTCTGATTATTTACTATACAGAATTTAAGCTAAATCCAAATCAGGCATAAATAATCATATGTTCTCAGGTCTTAAAAATCACCCTTTCGCTGTTAAGGCATTCTTTGAAAGTTCAATAGTATTGACTTTCGCCGTGGCAAAAGAACAATTAATGCAGCTCATTCCAGCTTGCCTGGCACTTGATACATTTAATGATAAATATGGATTTATTGCAGTGGCCATGGTTCAGACGAAAAAACTTCGTCCGGAGGGTTTCCCTGCATTTATGGGTAATGACTTTTTTTTAATCGGATATAGGGTGTTTGTGAGATATACTGATAATGCAGGTAAAAATCTGCGTGGCTTGTACATTCTTAAGTCCGAGACAAACAAAAGAAAGATGGAGATCTTCGGAAATCTCTTTACCCATTATAGTTATACAACTACAGATATTAAGCAGGTCCAATCAGGTAACATAAAATTATTTGAGTCATCAGGATCGGATTTTAAAGTTTCCCTGGATGTTGATGGGGACGTATCATTGCCGGCAGGGTCACCATTTACTGATTGGAAAGAAGCGCGGAGATTTGCCGGCCCGCTTCCTTTTACGTTCAGATTTAATGCAGAAACGAAGGAGGTTTTAATCGTTGAAGGGGTCAGGCAAAACTGGACGCCAAAGCCAATAAAGGTTATTGATCATAACTTTTCTTTTTTTGATTCCCTCAATATTGAAAATGCTGTTCTTGCCAACGCTTTTATTATTAATAATGTTCCATACTCCTGGAAAAAAGGTAAACTGGAGATATGGAAGCAATAAGAAAGCCCTTCCAGGGTGTACTCAATATTATCAGGTTCAACTGGCATTTCTATGTATTTTCCGTTGCTATGATGATACTTACTATCATAGCGGCTGGCTATTTTAAAGAACTTCCCATACTTTATATAATTCCTGTTTTGTCTTTTGCGGTAAGCGTCACCTCTTTGCTGGTATCATTCTACATTTATGATCTGTCTGATCTGTATAGCCTAAACTGGGCAAATAGCACAAAGGCTGAACACCTGATTGTGAATATTCATGCAGGATTTGATGAAACAAGCCTCTTACTTGGGAATAAGTACAAAAATGCGGAACTGCGGATAATAGATTTTTATAATCCGCAAAAGCACACAGAGCTTTCAATCAAACGGGCGCGGAAGGCTTATCCGGTCCTCCCACAAACCGTATGGGCTGAAGCAGGCAGACTGCCGGTTGAAGATGCCTCAGCAGACAAAATATTCATCATTTTTTCTGCACATGAAATAAGGAACAGGGCAGAAAGAGCGGATTTTATGAAAGAACTGGCCAGGATCATAAAACCCGGGGGAGAGATCTATTTAACAGAGCATCTGAGAGATACAGCAAATTTCATCGCATATAATATTGGCTTTTTACATTTCTATTCAAAGAGATCCTGGTTGCAGCTCTTCAGCCAGGCTGATTTGAAGCTAACCCAGGAGATTAAGCTTACTCCTTTTATTTCGACCTTTATAATTTCTAAAGATGATAATCCATTTTAGGATAATAGGATTACTTTTGATAGTACTGGCACTTAGCCATGCTGTATTCCCAAGATATTTCAACTGGAGAGAAGAACTCAGGCCATTGAGCATGATCAATCGCCAGATGATGACTATTCATACATTCTTTATTGCCCTTTCTGTCTTTCTGTTGGGCTTGTTATGCCTGACCTCCGGTAATGAGCTTATGAATACTCCTTTTGGAAAGAAAATATCTTTTGGTATGGGGCTATTCTGGATAACCAGGTTTTTCATTCAGTTCTTTGGGTACTCACCAGACCTTTGGAAAGGCAAAAGGTTTGAGACTATTATACATGTACTGTTCTCCTTGTTGTTTGGATACATGAGTGTTATATTTTTTACCACATGCTTTGCTTAACATACCGGCCAGGTATAGCATATACGCGAAAAAATACCAGTTATTTAACAGACCAGAGATGGCTCTTAAACTTTCTGTAAACACCAGGTGGTCATACACCGTAAGTTTTGCACATTGGTGGTTTTTATAGGTTCATGGAGCCGGGCGTTGAGGCTTTCGGTATATTGAAGCAGCAATTGCTGATTAACCAAAAAACGTTCGCTGCCATCGGGCAAAAGATAGCGGCTATTGCCCAGGTTGTGCACCAGCGTTTCAATCCCAATATCTGACGCAAGTCTTGCAAATAAATAGCCGCCCGGTTTCAGTACCCGCCACATTGAGTGGATCATATTATCAAAATGATCTGGGCTGTTGGCGAAGTGCAATACGGCACTGCTGATCACCAGGTCAAAATAATTATCATCAAAAGGCAGGTCTTCAGCCGAAGCAATTACAAAATTCTCTTTAGAGTTAGCATGGCTCTGCGTTTGTGATAACTGCTTAACTGCTGATATTGCATTGGGATTAGGATCAATCCCATACACCTCATAGCCGTTTTTTAAGAAGTAAATCAGGTTACGCCCATTTCCGCAGCCTGCGTCGAGCACCTTTTTACAGTTATCATAAGTGCCTTTAAGCAGTTGGTCAAAGAGGTAAATATCTATATTTCCGTAAAGTTGCTGAAGTTCCGATTGCATGGATCAAAGTTAAAGGATAAGCGGCTCGATAGTAATTTTATTGATGAAAATAATATCGCTGATAATACTCATAGATATGGTAAGTGGCCCATTAAGTTTTAGAAAACATTGTAAATCAAACAAAATCTGCAGATTTTATGGTATATTCATAGTATGTCAAAATACAAAGATGTTGTTGTAACGCTCTCAAAGAAGCACCCCGAAACCGGTGAGCCTGCGCAAGCCGGACATTCCTTCGTTATTGGAACTTTAGGTAAAAAGAAAGGCTTTTACGAAATCGAAACTGAACAATTGAATAAGCATAAAAACGAAGATCTTCAACAGGAGCTTTTTAAGTTATTGCATCCGCAGACTCATCATTAACTGATGGAAATGCAGCTTTCGCATATTGATTTCACGATGATTACATCGTGAAATGGGATTTCCATTTGCTAAGCCTGATTCAGTAATAACTCTTGAATTATAGCTGTCGGATCAAATATTAGCTCTCACTCTTAATGAATGGTTGCATGAGCAGCTAAGATTTTTTTCAAATTGCCGAGGTTAGGATCTGGATAGTCTGAATATTTATAAATAATATTCCCTTTATTTTCGATAAGGAAAACCTCCGGATAGGCATTTATCTGATAAAGCAAGTTGATTTTTTTGTCGTTAACAATATTGATCCAATCTATTTGTTGTTCCTTAATTATTTGTTGGACTTTTTCAAGAGGCGATTCAACGGCAACAGAAATTATCTCCAGTTGTTCTTTGGAATACCGCTGCCTTATTTCTCTGATTATAGGAATCTCATCTATACATGGTGGACACCATGTTCCCCAGAATACAAGCAATACATTCTTCTTATTATAAATCTCTTCGAATATTACCTTGTTAGCGTTTATGTCATTAGCAGTGAATGATATTGCTTTTTTCTGTCCCTCTACAACTGCTCTGTTCAATATGTACTTTTTAATACAAGCACCCTCCTCACTATTCCTGAAATTTGCCGGAAAAGTTGTAGCAAACTGCTGTAAAAGCAAGTCCGGGGGAAGGACTCTGATAGAATACTTCTCAAACAAGTAAAAAGAAGAATAGGAATTTGGGTGACTGGAAATGTATTCCAGTCGTTTACTATCAATTGCCATTTTTGCATCTTTGACTTTATGAAAGTCAAGACTATCTTCTGATTTCCATTTAGGGGCTATTGAATCATAGATTTGCTTATAGGTATTTTGAGCTTCTCTTATGTATTCTTCCTCTGCTAAAAATTCCTGTTTAGGATCCTGGGCATTCACCAGCGTATAATTTCTAAAGGGATCAGCTTCATTGATCACACCTGAGAACATGACTTTAGCCGGCTTTTCCGTGGTGAATATCGTCATACCATGCTTGTAATCAGTGGAGCCATACTCTACATAGATCTGAGCATATACTGTGTTGTAGCTGTGAGAAATGGTTGCCTGGTTATTACTATAAGATGCTGAAACAGGCCTGAGTTCTCTTAGATGACAATCATAGTAGAAGAAAGACAGCTTTTTTATTTCTGCGCTGTCAGGGAACGAAAAGGATACCTCGAATTTTTTTTGACCATATAGTAAACGTGGATAAATGAGGAGGATAAGAAAATAAACAAGAGATTTCATAATAGTAATGTTTGTACAGAATTTCCGACACTGGTCTTTAATAGCTAGTAATTATTAATTGATAATATCCATAGCCGTTGTAGAGCCAAATTTCTGGCAGAAATTACTGGAATGGAATAAACTTTTAAAATATTCTATGTTAAAAGATTTAAAATGTTTTGATTTAAAAGCGGACCTATTATCGCTTAGGAAAATGAAAGCGGGTAGATCATTTTTTTAAGTATATGGCACAGATACAAACAATACCATTATCAATGAAGCAGGTATGCAGATCATTGGCATCGTGAAAGATGTAACTATTTCTCCCAATAAATTGACTTTTAACTTATGCTGTACTTCAGGACACGGTAGTTCGTCCCGTTCGATCTGATATTTATCCGAAATAGCATTGATGGCCCCTTGATTTCTTATGAAGACAATGCCTTAAATTCCGTAGGTCTCATGTTTGTCAATTGGTGAAAATTATTACTGAATGCCGATATATTGGAGTATCCAATCTCATAAGCAATTTCGGTCATGTTCAGTTCGGTGTTTTTAATCATTTCCATAGCCCGGATAATCCTCAACATTTTTATATACTGAACAAAGGTGATGTGAAGTTTCGTCTGAAATAATCTTGTCAAACTTCTCACGCTCATTCCCGATTGCATCGCCGTTTCTTCCAGGGTAATATTTTCATTAAGTCGGCTTCGAAGCTGGCCAACAATAGCCTGGAGCCGCTGATCGTCAGTAGTGGGCAGCTGGATGGAAAACTTTTTGAGGTTTTCTTTGGACAGCACGTTTTTCATAGTTGTTAAAAACTCAAATTCCCACGAACCTTTGTGATAATCACCCTGCCATTTTTCCGTGAAAGAAAGCATTTCAGACAGAAGTTTACTCACCGGATAAATTCCCATTTCGTCGTAAAAACCGCCCATGCTTTTCCCTGGAAAATAGATGTTGATGATATATAGATCCTGCGTGTTAAACATCAGGTTGTGGGGATATTTTTTCGGGATCCAGATATAGTGATTGGACGGAATATAGAAATCCTTTTCATCAGTTTGCAGGTAAGCAATTCCCCCAAAAACTAATAACAACTGAGCCTTGTCGTGCTGATGTGAAGGCAACCGCTGTTCGGTTTGCTGGCGCATGACCAGGATTGATTTAGGATTCTGGTCAACACTATTTATAAGTTGTTGAAGAATTTTCATGTGGCCAAAAATAACAAATATTAGGCTAATTATATAAAAAGATGAATTTCCAACAAGGATAGTTTTGCTGTGTAAATAATACTAACGAGTCATTATGAAACAGAAAATCATAAACCCGAATAAAGGCGTTGAGCCTGTGCCGCAAGACAAGCCTTCTGATAATGCGGTATCGCAGCCAGCAGAGGAAATTGATGCACCCAATATCTACCTGCCTGGTTATTCTGATCCTTTTATGCCAATAATGGATTTAACCATTGTCTTTGATGAATTAAAAAAGATAGTAAATAACTGGTTCTTTAAGTAAAAGAGGACGTACAATCATTTATAAAAAGAAAGGTGCATGAAACCATACAAATCGATGCCAATTTATGCGGCTATACTACTACTATTTGCGCAACCTATCCATGCCCAGGATTTAGAAACTACTCAAGTATTTAGTTTAGAAGAAATGTGGAAAATCGCCGAAATGAATAACCGACAACTAAAACTATCGGATTTAAATCTTCAACAAAGTAATCTGGAAGTTCTTGAAGCTAAAGACCGTTTACTACCGGAAATTTCAATAGGGGGAGATGTAAAAGCCAATTCAAAATTTCTCATTTATGATAATGGATTATTCTCATCTCCACAAGATGTACCTGTAAAAGGCTATGGCTACGGAGTAGGCTACAACTTGAATTTTACCCTGTTTAACGGCGGTAAAGACAAAAGGAATATCAAGATGAAGCAGGAAGATGAGACTCGTAGTCAATATGAAGTTGATATGCAAAAGCACAGCGTAAAATACAATGTTGCGGATGCTTATTTTGGGTTATATAAGTTTCTGAACTTCCGTGATTTTCTTGCTGCAGAAATAGCTGCAGAGAAAAAGCAGCTATTACTTATCGAAAGCTTGCACAAAAACGGTATTGTACTAAAGAGTGATGTGCTGAGAACCTCGGTAAAATTGTCACAGTTGGAATTAAGCCTTTCAGATATTGAAAAGAAGATCGGCATCAGCAAACAACGTCTGAATATATTGATGGGTCGGGATAATGAAGAGGGATTAGAGATTACTTATAGAAGTGGATTTGAAAAGGATGCTAACGCAGATTCTGGTTACGCCGATTACGTAAATATCGCGCTGGACCAATCGCCTGAGTATAAAATGGTCACCAGTGATCTTAGATTGAGTGAGATGAATATCAAGCAAATTAAAGCTACGGTATTACCTAAAGTTTCCTTGTATTCCAATTACAATTATACCTATCCGCAGATCTCATTTTATCCTTATTCGAATGATTTATGGGGATTTGGGCAAACAGGAATCAAGGTGCAGTTTTCTATTGATAATTTATACAAAAGCAAACATTCCATTGCACGTGCTCAGGTTGTTAATAGTCAGGCAAAAGAAATGGCCAACATTAAAAAGGACGAAATTTCCATTCGGGTAAAAGAGGCGTTTTTACAACAACAACAGGCTAGAGAAAGCGTAGAAGCGGCAGAGGAGAATATCACTAAAACGGCCGAAACCGCCAGGGTCATCAGAAACAGTTATCTCAATCAGGAATCACTTTTGACAGATCTTTTGGAAGCAGAAAATGCTTTGCTGGAGGCTAAATTTAATCTGGCAACCGCACAGACCAATTTAAAACTCAGTCATATCCGACTACTGGCAATCGTTGGAATTCTTTAATACAAGCAATATGAAAAAAAACGGAACAGATATAATAATCGTGACGCTAACAAAATGGTTTGGAATCGCCTTATTGACCGCAATTATCATTTGGGCAGCCATTTATTTTTTAAAAGGATACCGTTATGAACAAACCAATGATGCGCAGGTAGATGCGTATTTATCACCAGTAAATGCAAAAGTTGGGGGCTATATCAGCAAAATTTATTACAAGGACAATCAGCAGGTTCAAAAAGGAGACACGCTTGTGGTTATTGAGCCTGATGAATACGGACTAAAAAGAAATGCCGCATCAGCAGAGCTAAAGAGTTCGCATGCCAAATTGGCTGTTTTGGCTGCTAATGAAGAAACACAGATCAAGAGCGTCGCAGTAATAAAAGCAGAGCTCTCAGGTGCAAAAGCAAAATTAAACCAGCAGCAAAGAGAATTCAACCGTTATAAAAATCTATTGGCTGATGAATCTACCACCCGACAAAAATTCGAGAACGTCAGTGCAGCTTTAGCTATTACCCAATCTGATTATAATCAGACAAAAGCTTCCCTGGAGGTCGCGGAATCAAAACTGAATGATCTTAGAGCACAGCATGATGTGATAAAGGCAGAAATCAAAATCAAGGAAGCGCTACTCGAACGGCAGGAACTGGACATTAAATATACCGTAATCACTGCACCTTTTGATGGGCAGATAGGTAAAAAGAGCATTCAGGAAGGGCAATTGATACAGCCAGGACAAACATTGGCATTTTTGGTGAACAAATCCGAAGAAAAATGGGTGATTGCCAACTTCAAGGAAACACAGATTGGTAATTTCAGGATTGGGCAAGCAGTATCAATAGAAGTAGATGCTTTCCCAGGCGAAAAATTCAGCGGAGCGATTGAATCGCTTTCTCCAACCACAGGTTCCCGCTATTCGTTACTTCCGCCGGACAATGCTACCGGTAACTTTGTTAAAATTATACAACGTATTCCTGTCAGAATCAAGTTCACAGATAAGCCAGAAAAATTAGCTAATCTCTCTGCCGGAATGAACGCCAATGTTTACGTTTTAAAAGATTAATCATGCAAGCACATAAAATTCCGGTTTTCAAACCATGGGTATCTGAATGGATGGCAAGATCCGTGATATTTGCCATTCTCATGACTTGCCTGTTTAGTTTCGCCTTTTACAGTAGTCCGGTTGCAGCAATGGGTTTTTATGGCATACAGTCTACCGATGTTCAATATGCCATGGTAGTTGTTTATGGCTCAACCGTAGCTTTTCTGGCGCTGGATTCCCGCATTGTAAAGTATTTTGCTCCAAGGAAATACCTGATCATGGCACTTGCCATCAATGCGACATGTTCCGTCATCTGCTTTCATTTCAAAAATTGGACGTTATTTGTCATTTGCCAGTTTGTACAGGGGATTACCTGTGCGTTGATGTCAGGCATTGTCTTGCAACTCATTTTTCCAAGATTGCAGTCCGCACGTGCCCGGGTGATTGCGTATAGTCTCCTTTATGGAAGTATACAGATCTCCGTGCAGTTTTATTCGATCTATGCCAGTGTGGTACTTTATTTTTATGACTTCAACTGGCTATTTTATGGTTTCAGTATAATGCTCATCATCCTGACATTCATTGTGTTGCTGACAATGAATAGCAAAGCACGATTTACAAAAAAGATACCGCTTTACCAGGTGGATTGGGTTGGATACCTGTTTTATGTATCTTTTATTTTGATATTAGGATACATTTTGATCTACGGACGGCAGTTGGGCTGGTTTGACTGTCCGTTAATCGTTCTTCTCTGCTTTGTGAATTTAATCATCTTTATACTATTTGTTATTAGAGAATTGATACTTAAACGGCCGTTGATCAACTTACAAATTTTCAAGGTAAAGAATTTTGTGATCGGTCTACTGCTGCTTTTTACGTTTTACATTTTCAAAGGAAGTACCGGACTTGCTTACGGTTATCTTGAAGTCATTTTAGGCAATGATCCACTCAGTACTATTCCGATATGGACCGCAGTAATTGCAGGGACCGTTCTGAGTATATTTGTTACCTCCCGGTTTGTCCTGATGGGGTATAACCTGATAAGGATTATCATAGCAGGTTTTGGTTTTATGGCTCTCTACTATGCTTATATGATACTTTTTATCTCTGTACAGGGAGAAACAATTGACTTCATCCTGCCCATGTTTATCTATGGTGCTGCAACAGGAGTTCTATTTGTTCCGATTGTTTTGTTCGCTACTTCCGCAGCACCGCCAAAGATTACGTTAAATGCGTCACTTATCGGAGTTTTTGCGAGGTTCGCTGGCTTTACAGCCAGCCTGGTCCTTAATACCGAACTCCAATTATTTTTCAAATCTGCAGTTAGGGAAAAGGTCCGGGAAACATTGGCGGAAATTAATCCACAACTGCCTGTTGTTTTAAGGGATATCGAAAACAAATATATGAATGCAGGCAGCGATATCTATACAGCAAAAGGAGTCTCAGGAGAGTATTTTAACCGGCTAGTGGGGCAACAAATAATGGCTCGTACCACGCGGGATTATTATGATTTGATGCTTGTTGGGGTAGTGTGTGTCATAGTGATGTTGTTATTAGTCCCACAGATTCAGAATGTGGTACTTAGATTAAAGAAAGGGAATATACCTTATTAGCGGGGCCGACCTTTTTGGTCAGCCCCTGTCATTAAGTGCCCGGTAGCGAAGCATTACTTGCCTTGCAGGTTTGCCAGGCTCGCGGGATAGCGTTCTCCCTGAAGGCTGATGCAGTCCAAAGCTTTATTAATATTGGCTAAATCATCATCGCTTAAGGTGATGTTTACACTCCCTATATTTTCTTTTAAGCGAGTCATTTTTGTGGTTCCCGGATGGGGGAGCCGTTTTGTATACAGATTACGGGGTTCCTTACCAATATTACTGATTGGGAAGGCCATATCAAAAGGGATCTGTAATTTTGTAGCGATAAAAGAATAAGGTATGGAAGACATTGTAAGAATTGCCAGCATTGCGCAATACAATACCATGCGGGGCGTAGCTACCAAACATCCTCTGGTTACGGTGATTGAGCACTCGAAAGCGCTACCGATGCCTGCCAGGTCATTCAACTTTGGTTTGTATGCAGTGGGTTTGAAAGAACTGAACTCTGCCCAATTGCGTTATGGAAGAAAGCACTATGACTACCAGGAAGGAAGTCTGGTATTTGTAGCGCCGGGACAGGTGGTAGGTGTGCAACCTGGCGTTGAATCATTTGCCCCGAAAGGCTGGTCATTGCTCTTTCATCCGAACCTGATAAACGGCACTCCGTTGGGCAAGCATATTCAGGATTATTCTTTCTTTTCGTATGATGTAAATGAAGCGCTTCACCTGTCGGAGAAAGAGAAGGGTATTGTGATTGATTGTTTCTCAAAAATAGAGTATGAGCTCGATCAAAATATAGACAAGCACAGCAAAGGACTGATTGCATCAAACATCGAGTTGTTGCTTAATTACTGCATCCGTTTTTACGACCGCCAGTTCATTATGCGTGACAATGCGAACAAAGGAATTCTGGAACGGTTTGAATACTTATTGAAAGGTTATTTCTCATCCGATAGACCGCAGAACGAAGGTTTGCCTTCCGTAGCTTATTTTGCCGAAGCCCTACATTTATCACCCAATTATTTTGGTGACCTGGTGAAGAAAGAAACCGGCAGATCTGCTCAGGAATATATTCAATCAAAAGTGATAGATTTGGCGAAAGAGAGAGTGTTTGATATGAATAAATCTGTGAGCGAAATTGCCTATGAATTGGGCTTTAAATATCCGCAGCATTTCACCCGTTTATTCAAACAAAAAGTAGGCGTTACGCCAAATGATTACCGGACGATGAATTAAATAATGATAATGCACTTAAGTTGATTGAAAGAACTGCCGGCTCTTCATGTCCTTATATGAAAGGAAATACTAAAATCCGCCCTCAATTTTTGACCTGAATCGACAAAAATCTGAACAAAACCCACCAAAAATATTCTATTTCTTCGCATAACTCCTGCCTCAGTGCAGTGAAATGATTTCGCGATTATGCGAATACCTGATCCAAAATAAGCAATTACTAAAATTTATAAAACGTTATGCGAAAAGTATTTCTTTCCTTATTAACAATTTTATCTTTTCAATTTACATCCGCCCAGCAAAACTCCTTTATCAAATTTCCTGCAGGCTCCGTTCCCGATGAGACAGGCAAACGATTAGCCTACCACTTTGTCGATGGCAGGCATGAACTCTATGCCGGTCGATACATCCACTATGCCGAAGTCTGCACCTGGAACGGCGCTTTGGATTATGCCGTAAAAACCAAAGACCAAAAACTGATCAAACTCTTACAGGACAAATTTGAACCTTTCTTTACCCGCGAAAAACCACTCCTGCCCCCAATGAACCATGTTGACTATAATATGTTCGGTAGCGTGGCATTTAAACTCTACCAGATCACAAAAGACGAACGCTATAAAAAAATAGGCCTGGCCTACGCAGATTCCCAATGGGAATTGCCTGACAATGCAAAACCGGAAGAGAAATCCTGGGCAGACAAGGGCTATTCATGGCAAACCCGCCTGTGGATAGACGATATGTATATGATCACCGTAGTACAAAACGAAGCCTATAAAGTGACCGGCGACCGCAAATACATTGACAGGGCAGCAAAAGAAATGGTCCTCTACCTGGATAGATTACAGCGCCCAAACGGCCTTTTCTATCATGCCCCTGATGTTCCCTACATTTGGGCAAGAGGTGCTGGCTGGATGGCAGTAGGCATGCCAGATCTGCTTCGCGACCTGCCTAAAGACCACAAAGACCGTCCGCGGATCATGGAAGGCTATCTCGCCATGATGAAGAGCCTGAAAGAATTTCAAAGACCAGATGGCATGTGGAACCAGCTGATCGATCAGGCGGATTTCTGGCCTGAAACATCCGGCACAGCAATGTTTACCTACGCATTTATAATAGGAGTTCAGCAAGGCTGGTTAGATGCCGCAACATATGCGCCCGCAGCCCGGAAAGCATGGCTGGCAATGGTTTCCCATATTGATGAACGCAATAATGTAACAGAAGTTTGTATTGGTACCGGTAAAAAGAATGATAAACAATATTACCATGACCGTCCCCGCAATGCGGGTGACCTCCATGGACAAGCCCCTTACCTGTGGTGCGCAGCTGCACTCTTGGGAAAATAGCTGCATACCGTTGGTGGCCTGGACAAAACCACCAACGGTTACCTTACTTTGGAATGATTCGACAAAAAGTTGAATAAACCAAACAGAAAAAGAATGATTACTTCGCAATAGAATATCAACCACGTAGGTCAGGAAAAGTGATCAGGGATCGACCAAATACTTATAGAAAAACACCAGATAACACTTGGAGGCTTCGCGCTGATGAATATTCCACTTATGACAGGCACAAAGCATTATCTCCTGATAGATTGAAGAAGAAATTTCACGTATGATGAACCATCAACAGATGGCTCCCGGGTACTATTGACCAAATCAACCAATAATAAATTAGCTGATAATTATGGAGCAAAATTATACAAAAACAAGCTCTCCTTTGTATAAGAGGTATTTAATGCCTGCGTTATTGTTTTTACTGTTTCCCTTTTATGTCGTTGCACAAAATCAGGTGATAACAGGCCGGGTCACTGACTCCCTGGGAAATGGAATTGCCGGCGTTACAATCGCAGTCAAAGGAACTGCCGTGATTGCAAATTCAGATGCATCCGGTCACTTCAGGATCCAGGCGGGCCAGGGAGTTCCACTGAGAGCCTCACACGTCAGCTATATCACCAAAGAAGTAATGCCAGTTGGAAAATCCCTTACCATCATCATGCAACAAGCTATGAACGACTTAAACAATATAGTCGTGATTGGTTATGGTACTATGAAGAAAAAAGATCTTACCGGGGCAATATCTTCCATTCGCCCCAATAAAATTGCAGATGAAAATCCTAAAACAGTACAGGACATCATCCGTGGTACACCCGGTGTAAGCGTAGGTTTCGATCCCTCTGCGAAAGGAGGAGGTACTATACGTATTCGTGGCCAGCGCTCAGTGTATACTGATGGAGGACATAATGATCCTTTGCTCATACTGGATGGTATGATCTTTTATGGGGAATTGTCTGAAATAAATCCTGATGATATCGATCAGATTGACATCCTTAAAGACGCCTCTGCAGCTGCGATCTATGGCGCCAAATCCGCTAACGGTGTACTGATCATAACCACAAAAAAGGGCAAAAAAGGTAAGCCTGTTATTAACCTGACAACCAATCTCGGGATGTCCCAAATGGCTGCCAACAGAGAGGTGTTTAGCCCTGAAGGATACATGCAATACCGTGAGGACTGGTATACTGCCGGTACCTATGGTACCAACACTGCAACAGGCGCCTATGAACCGTATATATCAGAAACCGCCACCGCAGGTAAACCGGGATATTATGAAATGCCTACGGATAAAATGCTCAATAAATATGGTATCACTATTGATCAATGGAGAGCGTATTCAACAAATACAAGTGGCGCATCCGATGACCGGATCCGGGCTGAACGTTTAGGTCTCCAATTCACCACATTGGAAAACTACCTGCAGCATAAAACCTTTGATTGGTATAAACATAGTTTCCGTACCGGGGTTAACCAGGACTATAATCTCAGCGTATCCGGTGCCAGTGACAAAATTAATTACTATCTGTCTGCAGGCATGTTGTCTAATCAGGGAGTGGTGGCAGGTGATAATTACAGGGCAGTGCGCTCCAACCTAAAAGTGGATGGCCAGGTTGCCGACTGGCTGGATATCAGTGCCAATGTCAATTTCCAGGACCGTTCTGATGGAAATATTGCCGTGAACTGGGGATCGCAGATCATTAACAACAGCCCTTTTGCGGCTTACAAAGATGAGGATGGAAACCTGGAAGTACACCCCATGGGTGATGAGATGACAGCCAGTAAGGGATATAATTTTGATTTCAATAAACAGTATATGAAACTTGAAAGAGGCTATACTGTACTGAACACGATTTTCTCCGCCAAAGTAAAACTGCCATTTAATATCAAATACGCTTTCAATGTTTCTCCCAGGTATCAATGGTATTATAACCGCTACTTTGAATCATCAGCGCACCCCGACTGGCTGGCCGTTAATCATGGTGTAGACCGGAACTGGGGCAAACGTTTTGACTGGTCTTTAAATAATACTCTCAGCTGGGAAAAGACAATTGCACAAAAGCATGCTGTCAATGTAACCCTGGTGCAGGAAGCGGAAGAAAGGCGCTATTGGAGTGATGTGATCAATGCACGAAGTATCCTGCCAAGTGATGCATTGGGATTCCATGAAACCTCTACCGGTGATCCGCTTAACAGCAGTTTTAATACCGACGATTCTCATGAAACGGCTGACGGTATGCTTGCACGTGTGTTTTACGCATACGATGATCGTTATATGTTAACCGCCTCTGTGCGCCGTGACGGCTACTCTGCATTTGGTACCTCCAATCCGCGGGCTACCTTTTTCTCAACAGCCCTGGCCTGGACATTTACGAATGAAAACTTCTTTAAATGGACCCCATTGAACAATGGTAAACTGCGTTTGTCCTATGGACAGAACGGGAACAGGTCACTTGCCAATCCCTATATCGCGCTGGCCAACCTGGCTAATGGCGCAACAACACAAGGATACGTGGATGCCAGCGGCAATTATGTCCAATACTATTATCTAAGGATCGATCGTATGGCAAACCCACATTTGCAATGGGAAAAGACCACCGCATACAATGCCGGATTAGACCTCGCCTTCCTGAATAACAAGATCAGCGCAACACTCGATTATTATTTCATGCCCACAACAAATATGATCATGAGCCAGTCGTTGCCGGACTTTTCAGGATTTACCAGCATCACCACCAATTTAGGAGAAGTACAGAACAAAGGTTTTGAAATATCCGTCAACACCCGAAATATAAAAACGCCCAACTTCAGCTGGAATACCACCTTTGGATTTTCGAAATATAAGAACACAGTGAAGCACCTGTATTACCGTTACGAAGATGTGTTAGATGCTAATGGAAATGTCGTCTCCTCAAAAGAATCCGATGATATATCCAATGGATGGTTTATAGGGCAACCCATCAGCGCCATCTGGAACTATCGTGTCACAGGAATATGGCAGGTGAATGAGGCAGCTGAAGCTGCCAGGTATGGCCAAAGACCCGGCGATCCTAAAGTCGCAAATAATTATACGGCAGATGATACTAAAAATATTGATGGAACAACAACAGCAGTGTATAATAATAATGATAAGGAATTCCTGGGCCAGACGACAGCACCTGTTATGTGGTCATTGCGAAATGATTTTACCTGGAGAAATTTCAATCTCTCATTCAATATCTATTCTTACTGGGGCAATAAGAGCCTGAGCACTGCTTACCTGAACCAGGACAATAGTGTTTCCCAAGTTACCTATAATGCTAATACTTATAACAAAAAGTACTGGACCCTTGACAATCCCAGTGATTTCTTTGGGCGCCTGGATGCCAGAGGTCCTTCCGGAGTTGCCGCTCCCAACAGGCTTTTCGATCGATCCTTTATCAGGTTGGATAACCTTACTATTGGGTTTGCAATGCCACACAGGCTGCTTTCCCCGGCAAAGATCGAAAACCTGAAGATATACGCTACAGTACGCAATGTGGCCGTTTGGAAAAAAGATAAAAACTGGAACTACTGGGATATAGAAACCGGAGACATTGCTCCACGGATCTATACACTTGGATTAAACCTCACCTTCTAAAATTTACCCATGAAAGATTACTATATAATAATATTTTTCTTCGTAGCGATCATTACCGCCTGTAATAAGAAATACCTTGATCCGGATCCATTATCTTTTTATGAGCCGGAGAAAACCTTCTCTACCAAGTCAGGCCTTGATGCTGCAATAGCGATGTGTGATAAACATTTGCGTAGCTACTGGAGTTACATTACAACAAGGGATATTTCTGTACCCATCAACACCGAGTATATGTTGTCAGACATGGCCGTATCCGGTAAAACAGATGATGGAAGCATCTTTGCAGATGTGGCTACCCGCCTTACACCTACAGACGGTATGTACACGAGTGATGTGAACATGATGAGCTTTTTCTGGGGAGAAACTTATAATGGTATTAAGTATGCCAATACAATCACCACGTTTATTGATAAAGTACCTGACCTGGATGAAGCAACAAAACATGAATACATTGGCAAGGCCTATTTCCACAGATCATTCCGTTATCTTGCCTTGTGTTTTCAGTTTAACAACGTGCCGCTGATCACCCAAATTCCATCTACGCCAAAGCAGAACTATAAAAGCACCAGTCGGGAAGCGATCCTGGAAATGATTACCAAAGATATGGAAGCTGCCGTGCAATGGGTACCGGACCAGTCCGGTACGGCTTATATAGGGATGATTAATAAAGGCGCCTGCCGTCAGCTGCTGATCAAATGCTACCTCGCCACCGGTCAATGGGATAAAGCAATTGCACAAGCCGATACATTGATCAATAATTCAGGTTATTCATTAATGACAGCGCCATTTGGTACCTTCGAAAGTCCGCTGGAAGCCACCTGGCATATTACCCGGAACGTGATATGGGATCTGCACCGCCCCGTGAACAAATGTATTATAACCAATAAAGAAGCCATACTTGCAATGCCCAACCGTGATAATACAGATGCCGCCATAAAAATGCGCAGCATGCGTAACTGGGCCCCCATGTGGAATATATCCACCCTGGTTTCACCCGCAGGAAAATTTATGCAATGCTACGCATCATCAAGTAGATCCTACCGGGCTAATCTTGATTTTAACTCAGCTGTTGGGCGCGGTATAGCAATGATCCGGCCTACCTGGTTTGCAACACAGGAACTTTGGTTCGTGAATGGAATAAATGATACTGCCGATCTCCGGCACAACAGCCGGGTGGGGAACTGGGCAAGAATGGATTCCCTAAAATATAATGATCCTTCAGATGCTGCGTACTTCGGTAAAAACCTGAGACTTTATGAAGGCAGTAAAATTTTGTGTTCAGATACAGTGCGTAACTGGTTCGATTGGCCGCATTATAAAGTCTTTGTAAACGACCCCGATCATATAGGCAATACTGCAAGTAATAATAACAGAGGTGGTGCGGCAGACTGGTATTGCTACCGTCTTGCGGAGACATATCTCCTTCGTGCTGAAGCAGAATTTTACAAAGGGAATATAGGCGCAGCAACCACAGATGTAAATGTTGTAAGACAAAGAGCACAATGCCAGCAGTTATATACGACTGTCACTATTGGCGATATTGTCAACGAACGTGCCCGTGAGCTATGGATGGAAGAATGGCGGCACATGGAGTTAAGTCGTATATCCTACAGCCTGGCCCTGAGTGGCAAAACTGATGAATGGGGCAATACGTATGTTGCAACGACCCTTTCTGACAACAGCTACTGGTATCAGCGCATACAGCACTACAGCAATTACTACAACAAAAACAAAGTGACCGTAAAGGGCAGGTCCTATACAATGGCTTCTCATAACATCTACTGGCCGATTCCTCAATCAGCTATCGATGCAAACCTCTATGGGAAACTAAGCCAGAATCCTGGCTATAACGGTTATGCCCCTGGAACAGAGATGTGGACGAAATGGGAAGATGCTGTAAATGATGAAGATAAAAAGTGAGCAGGTACAAAACTGCTTACTCCCTTGGTAATGAGTTCGCATATTCATTTGGCGACATTTTGAAATATTTCAAAAAATTGCGGCTGAAAAGGCTTTGCGAGCTATAACCTACCATCTTTGAAATTTCATAAAATGAAAATTCATTGCAGGCAATTAAATTAGCCGCTTTTTTAAGACGCGTAAGGTCAATTAATTCTTTTGGAGATAGTGAGGATAAGGATTTGATTTTTCGATATAGTGTAGTGCGGCTCATGAACATGTGCCCGGCAAGCATATCAATATCAATATTAGGGTCTTTAATATTGTTGTTGATATATTCGTCCAGTTTCTTTAGAAAGGCTTCATCAGTTTTGGAATGTGCCATTATCCTTACATCTTCAAAAGGTGAACTGGCAAAATGCTCTTTTATCTTACGGCGATTTTTAAGCAGGTTAGCAATCTGGATCTGCAGGAGTTCTGTAGAGAATGGCTTTTGTATATAAGCATCTGCACCTACTTCCAGCCCTTCTATGTGCGCTTTATAGGTGTTCTTGGATGTTAATAAAATAATGGGAATATGACAGTATTCCACATTGGATTTAATGAGCTTGCACAACTCAAACCCGTCAATACCCGGCATCATAATATCAGATATGATGAGGTGAATGATCTCTTTGTCCAGAATATTTTGTGCGATTTCCCCATCGGACGCAAGATGCAACGTATAGGAGTCTCTTAAAACAACAGACAGGAATTCCAGGATATCTTCATTGTCGTCGATAATAAGAATATTTTCAGTCATACTATTTAATCTTTTTCCAACTGTTTAATTGAAATTCAAACTTTTGATGTATGGGAAGTTGTAGTTCAAAAATTACCAGGTCAGTCTCGCCGGAAATCAATCGCAGCGATCCATTGTGCAACTCAGTGAGCGATTTGGCCAGCGATAGGCCGATACCGGTTCCCGGCTTGTCATTACCTCGTACCCTTACAAAGGGCTTAAAGATCTCCTCTCTGAATTCTTCGGGTATGCCTTTGCCATCGTTGTGAAAACTGATGGTAAAGTATTCATCCGTATCGTTTACAGTGTGTATGTTAATCATGGCGCTGCGATCTGCATATTTAACAGCATTTGACAGGATGTTGCTACAGATCTTAATGAAGGCCTCTCTGTCTACAAAAGCAATAAAGTGTTTTTCCGGTAATACAACATCCAGCTTAATTTTGTTCCTGGCAGCTTGTTCTGTAAAGCTCGTCAGCAGATCACTTATCAGTACAATAATATCAGTTTTTACAAAATTCAGGCTAAACTGACTCACTTCAGTTTTTCTAAAATCCAGTAATTGGTTGGTCAGTTCTGTCAGCCGCCTGGTGTTTCTCTCTGCTATAGTGAGGCTATTCTTAACATCAGGATCATTGCTGAATTTCTTGAGCAACCATTCTATTGGCCCCGCTATCAGCGTAAGTGGGGTTTGTATTTCATGTGTAATACCCGTAAAGAATTCGATCTTCGCCTGGTATATTTCCTTTTCTTTTTCGTGTTCAAACAATTGCAGCTTTCGCAAATTTTTACGCTCCAGGTATTGGCGATACAGACGGGCCGAAAGGATTATAACCATGCCTGAGAGCAGCAGGTATAAAATATAAGCTATCCTGCTTTTCCAGAAAGGAGGCAGAATTTTGATGACCAGGCGTCTTTCTTCGCCTTCCCAGCTTCCCGTATTGCTTTCAGCGTGAACAACAAACTCATAAGTGCCGTGACTAAGATCAGTAAAATAGGCTTTGCGGTTAGTTGTGAGATAAGTCCATGGCTGATCAATACCCTTCATTAAATATTTATACCGTGTAGCTTCAGGTGATGAATAGTTCAACGCGGCAAACTCAATGCTGAAATTATTCTGATCATATTTCAATATAATGGTGTCTGTGTATAAAATAGATTTGGAAAGGGAACTGTTATGCCCACCAGGTATCGTTTCAATATTATTGATCTGGAAACCTGTAATATAGGTAGGAGGGCTGGGCTCTCTCTGGTTAAATTGTGCAGGATCAAAGGCTATCATACCTTTAACTGAGCCGAAGTACATTTTACCATCGCTATGTTTATATGCCGAGTTGTAGTTGAACTGGTCCGTGATCAATCCGTTGGCTTTAGTGTACACTTTTACCTGTTCAGCATGCAGCTTAAATGAAATAAGGCCTTTGGACGAACTGATCCACAAATGCTTTGAATCGTCTTCCAGTATGCTGTACAATACATTGCCGGGCAGTCCGTTTGCGGTAGTATATCTTTTGGTGCTTTTCCGGTCAGGGCTCAGTTTTATAAGTCCACAGCCGGTGGTGGCAAACCATAAAGCATGTTCACTGTCTTCAAAAATTTTATAGACAGGGTATTCATTAATAGTATGGCCCTTTGTCGTATCGCTGAAACGTATATTACCGTGCTGGCCGGTTGCAGGATTATAATAGAATGCACCCTCCTTTACACTGCCTGTCCAGATATTTCCTTTTGAGTCTTCAAATATATCGAAGATGTAAGTGTTGTATGGTATCTCATTGATACGTTTGAAGGTTTTGTGTTGTCTGTCATACTCAAATAGCCCGGCATTACGATAGGCAGTGCCTACGAGTAGTTTATTGTTCCGTGTACGGTGCAATGAAATGACAAAATCACTTATCCGGCCCTTGCTGTCACTAATCAGTTTAAAACGATCTGTAATTAAACCGGTGCGCATATCCATGATTTCCATCCCCTGTAAGAAAGGGCCGATAAATAGCTCCCTGCCCCAGGGAAGCAGACCATGGATATTGGAATAGGAGATGCTCCCTTTTTTCCCTGTATCAGTATAGCTGGTAAATGCGCCTGTTTTCAGATCCAGTTTGTTGATCCCTGCATCTTCGGTGCCGACCCATAGGTGGCCGCTGCTATCAGCGCAGATCTCCCTGACCGCATTACCTGAAATAGAATTAGCGCCTGGTATCGGATAATATTTTTCAAACCGGGCATTGGCCTTTGAATAATAATTTAGCCCGCCAAAGAAAGTACCGGCCCACATACCTCCCTGGTTGTCTCTGCATATAGCATAAACAGCATTGTCTGCCAGTGCATAAGGGTCGCCGGCCCTTTTTCTCAGGCAGATGCTTTTATCGGTGGCTAAATTATAAATATAGATCCCTAATTCGGTAGCGATCCAGTATTGCCCATCATGATCTACCGCAATGTCTCTTACAAAAATGTCTTTATTCGTATCAGCATCCAGTGATAATGATTTGACGATGCCGGTTTTAGTATCATAACTTTTTAATCCCTGTTTAAAGCAACCTATCAATAGTTCCTTGTTAGGAACCGGGTATATTTTGCTGATAGATCGAGCATTTGCAGGCAGACTTTTATCAACGATCCTTATCCTGGTACCAGGCTTTTCATTTGGATCGTAAATATGAATGTTGCCATCATCGTCGCCCATCCATAAATTCATATTTGAATCCAGCGCAATGCAAGACGCCTTTATTTTCAGGTTCACCATCCTGTCCTCTGCCTGAATGTATTTGTAGAGTGAGAATTTAATAAGGAACCAGAGGTTGTTATCCTTGTCAATGATAAGATTGTTGGTATATTCTTTCGGATCAGTTTCAAGCTCAGTGAGCACTTCTGTGAACGGGTTGTATTTAAAAAGCCCTTTGCCGGTTGCTATCCAGATCATTCCTTTTTTATCCTCAGCTATACAGTTAATAACATCATTTCCCAGGCTACCGAATTGATCATTATTGTTTTTGTAAACCTTAAATGAGTAGCCGTCAAAACGGTTCAAACCACCACGGGTGCCTACCCAGATCAAACCCGTACGATCCTGAATGATAGTAGTTACCGAATTGTGTACCAGTCCATCATCCACCTGGTAATGCTTAAAGTAATATTGGCCAAAACAGGAAGAAATAGTGAACAATAACAGTACAGTCAGCAAAATATTATAACGTGGAAATCTCATAATGCCTGATCCAAATATAGCTATATGAGATCAAATGTCCTATCCTGTTCAGATAAAATTTTGGAACCTGATTCAAGGAAGAAACTCCACTTGTACATCATACAGGCAGCGCATAACTTCGTAATTCATGGGGATGCACCACAACATTCGTTATCAATCCGTAATAACCGTTCTACCAGAGGCTATTAATTGGGCCATCTTCCATGAAGAAGTACTCATGTGTGGGGCTATTTGTCAATAATAGTTATTTTACATGTAATTCAACCCTGTGCTATTGTCTGTTCTGCTTCTTTTAATATTGTAAGTTGGGATAAATCGACAAAAAGTTGAACAGATTATGTACTATCCGTTCGTTTATTTTGAATGGCACTAAATCCAATCACTTAACCACAATTCTCTATGAAAAACGAGTTATTTACCAGAACTGTTGTTGTCATCGCATTGCTTACGGCCGGTTGTAATAAAAAGCAATCGGAGAGTATTACCCAGTTGAGTCTCCCTAAAGCTATCAGCGTTGCCCCTCCATTGGGAACACTGGAAGATAGCGCTATCTATCGTATCAGGGGTTTCTCTTCATTACCAGCCGGCCCGGTAGTTGAAGTGACCGGAAACTCAACCGCTGAAGGTGCAAAAATTCAGCAGTGGGGATGGTTTCCCAATAACGGGCAGAAATGGAAACTTATAAAAACCGATGCCACTTATTATAAGCTGGTCAATGTTACCAGTAATAAATGCCTTCAGTCGCCATCGGCAACTTCCGGCGAGGTATTACAGCAGGGAACTGATGATGGCTCTGATGCACAACGCTGGGCAATTGCCTATTCCGGCAGTAACAATGTTTTTTCACTGACCAACAAGCAAACAGGTATGAAAATGGTTGTTGATCCTGAAGATAGTATACCCGGCAGAAAAGTCAGACAGAAAAGTAGTGTAACAGGTACACAGGATCTCTTTGAATTTCGTAACCTCAATTTTCAGAATCCTTTAATTGCTGCCAGCCGACCTGATCCCTTCATAGCGCAAAGAAATGGGTATTATTATTTCCTGTATACCAAAGGCAATAAGATAGGCATTACGAAAACCCCATCCATATCATTGCTGGCGGCTATGACTGAGACCATTGTCTGGACTCCTCCCACAGGTACAGCGTATTCATCTAATATATGGGCGCCTGAATTACATTTCCTGTCAGGTAAGTGGTATATATATTTTGCTGCTGATGATGCTGGAGGCGATGATAATCACCGCATGTTCGTGCTGGAGAATCCCAATGCTGACCCAACAACCGGAACATGGACATTCAAAGGAAAGATATTTGATTCAACTGATCAATGGGCTATTGACGGTTCGGTGCTGACCATTGGCACGAAAAATTACTTCATATGGTCGGGCTGGGAGAATGTGGCTACCAAATATAAACAATATATTTACCTTGCTCCTATGTCTAACCCATGGACTATCAGTGGCGCCAGGGTAGCAATATCATCGCCTACCAATACCTGGGAGAAATATGAGCCCAGTTCATTAGGGCTTGGTGTAAACGAAGGTCCCATCATGCTGCAGAAAGATGCCAGCAGCCCGGTATTCATTATATATTCAGCAAGCCGTTATACGAGTGATAATTATTGTCTGGCGCAGATACAGTTAAAAAGCGGAAGTGATCCTACAGTTGCCGCCAACTGGATAAATAAGAAGCAGGTGTTTGTCAGAAATGATGCTAACAATGTTTATGGACCAGGACACAACGGCTTTTTCACCAGTAGTTATACCGACGCAAACAATGTGCTGCATACCGAAAACTGGTTTGTGTATCATGCGCGCAGTGTAGCTGCGACTACAAACGGAGGCAGACCGGCAAGAATACAAAAACTAACCTGGAATTCAGATGGATCACCAAACTTTGGTGTAGCCGGAGCGACGGGTGTTAATATCCCTATTCCGATAGGTGACTGATGTGGTTGTGAAACATATATTTATGTGGAATTGAACCTGGTGTAAGTTTAAGTAGATCTGCATGCTCCTTTCACTAAAGATACGGATAGACTTATTAACCTCTTTCTTCGTTAATTTGTAATTTTAAGATCAATTTGATGAAACACTTTAAATCAATCAGTGAAATGGCAGTTGCCCATAAATCCAGGATTTATTTCAATTTTCACTGATATCAATCCTAACTGGAATAAAAAGTTACGTATATTGAATTGTTGTAGGGAATTTGAAAAATGACACTAGAACCATTAATAAACTATTTCGAAAATCTTCTTCCTTTAAATGAAGAAGAAAAATCTATTGTGGAAGAAGCTTTCAAGGAGCGAAGAGTTAAACGAAGGCAATTTATCCTTCAGGAAGGCGATATATGCAAACACCACACGTTTGTAGTTGAGGGCTGTTTCAGAATGTACATGGTGGACGAAAAAGGTAGAGAACATAATCTGCAATTTGCTATTGAGAATTGGTGGATTGCGGATATTGGCAGCTTCTATTCAGAGGAGCCGAGTCGGCTGTACATAGAAGCTTTGGAGAATTCAATTGTTCTTCAATTAAAAAAGGAGGATCAGATCAAACTCTTCGATAATAGCCCGACATTCAACCAAATCTTCAGGGTTCTTACAGAAAAAGCTTTGGTAAGTGCTCAACGTAGAATTCTGCAAAATATCAGCTCCACTGCAGAGGAGCGTTATCTTGATTTTTTAAAAAGGCACCCCCACTTTTTTAATCGAATTTCTAACGTTCAGATAGCCTCCTACCTGGGTGTAACGCCAGAGTTCCTTAGTATCATCCGCAATAAGATCGCCAAATCTTAATCTACATTAAGGTTTTTTCTTAAACTACCTTATAGGTGAATGTGGTGCATTGCCTCCATCTTTGTGTCGTTATTAATTTTAAACATTCAAGATGGGAAAGAAAATAATTGCGGTCGTTGGTGCGACTGGTCTACAAGGAAAAGGAGTGGTAAATGCTCTGATTAAGGAGGGTTCTTTCAAAGTTAGAGCCATTACCCGAAACCCGAATAAATATCAAGGCAAGGCTGATGAAGTGGTACAAGGTGATTTAATGGACCTCGAATCATTAACTAATGCTTTCAAAGATGCTTACGGTGTATTTGTAGTGACTAATTTTTGGGAAGGAGCAGATGAATTAGCACAAGGACATATAGCTGTTGAAGCTGCAAAAAAAGCTAATGTGAATCACTTCGTTTGGTCTACTTTACCAAACGTTGAAAAAATTAGTAACGGTCGGTTTGATGTTCCTCAATTTACAGGAAAAGCAAAAGTCGATGAGTTTGTAAAAAATGCCGGATTTGCAAATTATACATTCGTTCAGCCACCTTGTTACTTTCAAAACTTCATGGGAGAATTGGCGCCACAACAGCAACAAGATGGTTCTATTGGCTGGACCCTGCCCATTGATCCAACTAAGAAAGTAATCCATATGGCAGATATCAGCGACTTGGGGAAAGTAGTTGCAGGAGCGTTTTTAAATCCTGAAAAGGTGGGGAAAGGAAGCTATTTATCTCTATCTACCGAAATGAATAGTTTTAATGATGTTTTGGAAGCTTTCAAAGCTAACGGGAAAGAATATAGTTTTAATCAGGTTCCAACAGAAGTGTTTTCCAGTTTTTTTGAAGGAGCAGGAGCAGTTGCCCAGTTGTTAGCTTATTTCGAGTCTTATACATACATGGGGCCAAATTCAGAAGCTCGAATTCAAATGGCTAAAAAAATTTCAACAGAGCCGTTTATCCCGCTGAGTGAATGGATTAAATTAAACGCGCTTCACCATGGGTGACGATTGACTTCCGTTTTAGACAATTTTGGATCAATGATTTGAATATTGTATCGTAGATATAAAATTAGTTCAAACTAAAAAGGCTTCAAGTTTAATGACTTAAAGCCTTTTTTTCGTGTGCCCTGTAGCGAATCATTTTCGAACCAGTTGGTATTGATTTTTAATAAGTTGGGTAAAATAAGAGCATCGTCCTTACTCAATCGCTTCGTGCCAAAAAGCTTCCCCATACTTTGAGATATCCAGCACAGTATTTTGGAGAAGCTGACAGGTTATCTTCCACATCAACCGGAATTCGTCATAGCCGTCCGCTATTTAAAAATGTTCAATCCCTCATTATAAACAGGACTTTGTATGCTCAAAAAATTTAAAACACTGTGAAATACATAGTCTTGTGACAATGAATTTTCTGTCTTCAGTTGTTTTAAACTGTTGTCAGATGTCCAAACTATAAAAGGAATGTCATATTGTTGTTTCGGCGCCAGGCTTAAAGGCAAACCATGCATGTATAGATTTTTTTCTCCTAAAGATTCGCCATGGTCGGAAACAAAAATCATTGCACTTCTATATTCCTTTAATTGTTTTAAATCTTCAATTACATTGTATAAAATATAGTCAGTATAAGCAATCGTATTGTCATAAGCGTTGATCAGTTCTGTACTGGAACATTTAGCTAATTCAACGCTATTACAGACCGGCTTAAAAGTTTCGAACTGAGGCGGATATTTTTTGTTATACTCAGGTCCATGACTTGTACTTGTGTGCAATATTACCAATATCTTGTTTTTTGTACTTGCCGCTATTTGCTCTTTCAGGTTATTTAAAAGAACTTCATCATAGTCGCATCCATCGCCTTTACAATCTTTCATCAGCACGTCTTTTTTCAGGTAATTTTTTATATGAACAGGTGGTTCTCCCCAGTTTGTGGTTCTCCAGACAACCTCAACGCCATTTCTATATAAATAATTGGGTAAAATCTCATACAACTCGCCGGTATTTTTAGCTTCTAAAATACACTTTACACCTGCAGTAGTATAGGTGGCGCAGGAGGTAGCATTAAAATGAAATACACCAGGGGTTTTTGAAAGTAATGGATTTGTATTTTTACTGTACCCGTATAAAGAAAAATTTTCACTTCTTGCGGATTCTCCTATCACTAAGACAACAACCGATTTCCGGTTATCTTTTATGATAGCATCAGGCAACAATATTTCCTTTTCATTTTCCTGTTGTTTATGTACAAAAAACAGGGAGAGATTTACTGTGTAACTCCATGGCATTGCAAGCCCACCTAATACTTTTGAATTTTTATCAACCCACAACCAATTTTGAGAATTCGCAAATACTACAGCTAGCATAAATAATAAACTAGCTAAAACGATGACTAAAAATCGCTTGAATGTTACATATACTATTTTGGCTTTTATGATAATAATGGCAGGAATAACACCAAGCAGAATTATATAGAGCAGTAATTTTATGGAAAAGAAACCAGACGCCTCAGCATAATTGGTATTTAGCACATTACCCATCATTTCTGCATCTATTATAATACCATAAGTATTAATAAAGTAAACTGCAATTGCGCTGAAAATAAAGAGTAATGCCAGGATAATTTTTCCTACAAAGCGTAATAGAAAGAATATCAAAAAAAAGACAAAAGAATTTGCAACCACCATTAGGATAACAAAGCAAATAATAATGGAAATGCCGCCAAAACCCTTATAATCAACATTATTAAAAATAAATTTGAAAAAGGGAAAATGAAAGAATAAGAAGTTAAGACAACTTATTAATAGAGAAAAGTGAATGATTTTTATATTATCTTTTAATAACCTCATAAACCATTTTGTAAAACAAAAAATGGCGCTGAAATTAGTAAAATTTATAATAGTATCAAATTTTTGTTAATTTTACCTGATTTGACACAAAACGAAACCGGCGTGTCGCAATTCAATAAGTTCTAATGTTTTTTAAGCTGTAGCGGTCCTGGCAACTTCACTGATTTTCTGCATGAAATATTTAACACTGGGACAGTTTGCATGACTGGCTGACAAGCTCAGGTCCAGTCCCAGCTTCAATAACCGTGTTACCAGTTTTATTTTCCCTGCGGCTCTGCCAATTCCTCTGCCTGTGTAATGGATTAATAAATCATTAATAGTTTGGAAAGGAACATCTTCCTTCTCCGGTTCAGGAAAGGAAAAAGTCATATCATCCAGCAGTAATTGCATTACTGGCGTACATGCAAGAAACCAGGCTTCAATGGTTTTGACAGCAATGATAACAATATCCTGCGGGCGTGCTGAAATTCGTTCTTTTGTTTTGGTAATACAAATATCCCTATCCAGGTCTGTCAATATAAATATTTTCTCTGCACCACTTTTTTCCAGTATCTGAATATATCCTTCAATATTGTGTGGTAACAGATTGCCGGAGCCATCTGCATTAATGACGTTTACCAGTTCAATATTATTATGGGAAAGAAAGTTTTTAAATGCTGTGGATTGGATCAGGATTAACTCAGTTTGCCCTTCTACAATAAAACCTATTTTGACCATAGAACGCCTCCTCCAAAAGCATTTGAAAGCCATGCTTCGTCTGTCTTTATGTTAACAGCATCTTCTTTGGTTAGTTGTTTGGCAATAGTAGCTCCATTTACTTTATTCACCAGGATAATTTCTTGAGGCTCCAGGCATCTCACCAGTGTTTGGGAGTGTGTGTTCAACAATATGTGATGTCCTTTCTCCTCACTTTTTTCCCGGAAGAAATCTACTAATAGCTGTATAGCCTGTGGATGCAGCCCATTCTCGGGTTCCTCAATACATAAAAACTGTGGCTTATCGGTCTGGTATACAGCAGCCATTAAAGCGAGTATATTGTTTGTACCGTCAGATATCAGGTATTTCGGAAATGGTTTGTCTGATGTCTTTTCATATAGAAAAAACTCAAAACTGCCATCCAGATTGGATTTCTTTATTTCAATGTTTTTAAACTCAGGAATCAGGATTTGCAGCCATTCTACAAATTCATCTTTTCGGGCCTTATCATCGAGAATTTGCCCAAGGATCTGAGACAGGTTAGAAGCGTCTGTATGTAACCTGGATTGTAGTTGAGAACTCCTGTTTAAAAAGGTTTTTCCAACAAATAATCTTGAAAAATTATCAATGAAGATCTCAAATTCGTTATTGTATGAAAGCTGTTTGTTTTTCAATATAGTTAGAAAAGCTTCCCGCTTAGTCTTATCTCTAATGTCAAGGACCGTAAACTTATCTTCTTCATTTTCCAGGGTTAAAACAGGAGAGGAGGCTATTGCATATGTATCATCAAAGCCATCAATTTTTTGCTTCGTCAACAAAAATGTAAAATCGATCAGAATATTGTCATCAAACTGATAATTGAATCTCAGAGGGCTATTTGCAGGAGCCTGGTAGGAATAAATACTTTTTATCCCTCCAAAAAAAGAGGTAGCTTCAAAAGGGAATCGACAAACATAATTAGTGAACTCCAACGCTTCAAAAATATTACTCTTGCCGCTTGCATTAGGACCAACAATGGCAGCAAAAGCTGGTAGGTTCTCCAATTCGAAATCCACCAGAGATTTAAAGTTTCTGATATGAAGTTTCTTAATTCTCATACATTAAAAATACATCTAAACTACCTAAAACAAGAAAAGGCCAGAGTAAAACTCTAGCCTTTTCGCCAATTTTTGGTGCCCAGAACTGGATTCGAACCAGCACACCCTTGCGAGCGCTGCGACCTGAACACAGTGCGTCTACCAATTTCGCCATCTGGGCATCTTGATTCCGTGTTAAGGGATTGCAAAGGTACAATCTTTTTTAAATATTCCAAATATTAATATAAAAAAGCCGCCAGAAATTATCCTGGCGGCCTCAGAAATATGAATATCATTAACCTTATACAGATACGTTGAATTCCCTCAGTGTATCGTTCAGGCTGGTTTTCAGATCTGTTGAAGCTTTACGCTGACCAATGATCAGTGCACAGTTAACATTATATTCGCCTGCAGGGAATTTCTTGGCGTAAGTACCAGGAATTACCACGCTGCGTGCCGGTACACGGCCTTTGTATTCTACAGGCTCTGTGCCGCTCACATCAATGATTTTGGTGCTCTGCGTCAATACCACATTAGCACCCAGTACAGCTTCTTTCTCTACAACAACACCTTCCACAACTATACAACGGGAACCGATAAAACAACCATCTTCAATGATAACCGGGCTTGCCTGCAGAGGTTCCAGCACACCGCCAATACCAACACCACCACTCAGGTGAACATGCTTGCCGATCTGTGCACAGGAGCCTACAGTAGCCCAGGTATCTACCATGGTACCCTCATCTACATAAGCGCCGATATTCACGTAAGAAGGCATCAGGATAGCGCCCTTACCAATGAAAGCACCGTAGCGGGCAATGGCGTGAGGTACCACACGTACGCCCAGGTCCTTATAATTGGATTTCAGTTTCATTTTATCATAGAACTCGAATGGAGAGAGATCTATGGTTTCCATTGGTTGTATGGCAAAGTACATCAGGATGGCTTGTTTTACCCACTCATTCACTACCCAACCATTTTCCGTAGGTTCTGCCACTCTGACTTTGCCTTTGTCTACAGCCTCGATCACGCATTTTATAGCGTCGCTGTAACGGCTTTCCTGCAGTAAGCTGCGGTCGTTCCAGGCGGCCAGTATTTGTTGTTTTTGCTCCATCTGTAAAGAAATTTTTCACAAACATAAGCAAAAGACATAAGCTAGTAGCTATTTCTTACCTTTACTACCCTTTAAACACTACCATGAACATCGCCTTTGATGCCAAACGGGTTTACCAGAACAATACAGGATTGGGAAATTACAGCCGCACGCTGATATCTTCCCTTGCCACGTATTATCCTATGCATAATTACTACCTGTATGCGCCTAAGCTTACAGGCATGTACAATGCCTCCGTTTATGCCAACATGCACTCCGTGCTGCCCCAGAAGCTGCTGCACCGCTGGTTTCGCAGCGCATGGCGCAGCAAGTATGTAGTAGGAGAGCTGGTGCAGAAGAACATGGACATCTATCATGGGTTGAGCCATGAAGTTCCCTTTGGCATCCATGAAAGCGGCGTAAAAAGCGTGGTGACCATGCATGATCTGATCTTTGAAAGATACCCCGGTCAGTACAATCCCATCGATGTCATGACTTACCGCCGTAAGGCTAAATATGCCTGTGAACATGCAGATAAAGTGATTGCCATCAGCGAACAGACCAGGCAGGATATCATTCATTACTATAAAACACCGGCGGAGAAAATAGTGGTAGCCTACCAGAGCTGCGACGAAGCATTTGGAAAGGTGAGCGAAGACGCAGCTATAGAGGCAATGAAATCCCGTTACAGGCTCCCCCCCGTTTATTTCCTGTATGTAGGTTCTATCATTGAACGGAAAAACCTGCTGGGTATCCTGAATGCCATGTTACAGCTGAAAGGAGAGGTGGATATTCCGCTGGTAGTACTTGGCGGCGGCAGCACCTACAAGAAAAAAGTGAAGGCATTTATTGAACAGCATGACCTGAAAGACCGCGTTATCTGGCTGAATGAACAGGCACGGATCGTTGATGCTGATGTGCCCCTGTTATACCAGGGTGCGGAAGCGCTGATCTATCCCTCTATATTCGAAGGCTTTGGCATTCCCATCCTGGAAGCCCTGTGGAGCCGCACACCTGTCATCACTTCAGCAGGCTCCTGCTTCGGTGAAACAGCTGGTGATGCTGCATTATATATTGATCCTTTACAACCTGGTACGCTGGCAGAAGCTATGCGGCGTATAGCCAGTGATAAAGCACTGGCCACTGATATGAAAGAGAAAGGATGGGTACATGCCCAGTTATTTACGCGGGAGAAATGCGCCGCGGAAGTAATGAAGGTCTATGAAAGTTTATAAAGTATGACTGATTTCGAGAACGATGTAACAGCCTCCCTGCAGGCGCTACGTAACGGAGGACTGATCCTTTATCCTACCGATACAATATGGGGGATAGGATGCGATGCAACAGACGAAAATGCCGTTAAAAAGGTCTTTGCCCTTAAGCAGCGGCCGGAAGCTAAAAGCCTGGTCATATTACTGGCTGAGGTGAGAGACCTCCTGAAATATGTAGCGCATCCCAGTCCGGATATAGCAGATATTATTGCCGGGTTTGACCGTCCCACCACAGTGATATACGAAGGAGCGCTGGACCTTGCCCCGAATGTGATCAATGAAGATGGCACCGTTGCCATCCGCATAGTGAAAGATCCCTTCTGCCGGCATCTTGTAAAAAGACTGCGTAAACCGCTGGTATCTACTTCCGCCAATCTCAGCGGACAACCATCGCCTGCTTTCTATGGCGATATAGATCCTGTTATAAAAGATGGCGTAGATTATGTTGTTTCTTACAGGCAAGGCGATACGACGCCCAGGCAAGCCTCCCGCATTATCAAAATGCACCGTGATGGCAGCGTTACCGTGATAAGGCCCTAGTCTTCCAACCTTGGACTATGGTCTATGGACTAAAAATCCTACTTTTGCGGTTTTATTCATTTATGATCAGTAGAAAGCCTATAGATATTCCCTGTACTTTACAGGAACGGAAAGTATTGGAACAGATAGCGTTAGCCGCCAGGGAACTGGGTGTGCCCTGTTATCTGATCGGGGGCTTTGTGCGGGATAAACTACTGAACAGACGGACCAAAGACATGGATGTGGTATGTGTAGGAGATGGTATTGCCCTTGCACATAAAGTAGGAGAGTTGTTTGATAACGCACCTGTCAGCTTTTTTAAGACATATGGTACGGCCCAGGTGAAAACAAACGACCTTGAAATTGAATTTGTTGGCGCCAGGAAAGAAAGCTACCGGCACAATTCCAGGAATCCTGAAGTAGAGCCGGGTACATTGAGAGACGATCAGCTGCGCAGGGATTTTACCATTAATGCGCTGGCTATCAGCCTCAATGAAGAAGACTATGGCAGCCTGTTGGATCCTTTTAACGGACTGGCAGATATGGATGCAAAGATCATCCGTACCCCGCTGGAACCGGAACAGACATTCATAGACGATCCGCTGCGTATGATGCGGGCTATCCGCTTCGCTTCCCAGCTGCAATTTGTCATTGCTCCTGAAGCATTTAAAGCTATAAAGGACAATGCTGAAAGGATAAAGATCATCTCCCAGGAAAGGATCACGGACGAGTTCAATAAGATCATGCTGTCGCCGGTACCTTCCGTAGGACTGGACCTGTTATATAAAGCAGGTATCATGAAGATCATCCTGCCCCAGATGATAGACCTGGTAGGCGTGGAGATGCTGGAAGGCAAAGGGCATAAAGATAATTTCTATCACACCCTGCAGGTAGTGGATAATATTTCCCGCAATACGCGCGATTTATGGCTGCGCTGGGCTGCCCTGCTGCACGATATAGGTAAACCGGCTACCAAACGTTTTGAGCAGGGCCATGGCTGGACTTTCCATGGGCACGATGCGGTGGGAGGTAAGATGGTACCCCGTATCTTTTCCAAAATGAAACTGCCGCTGCATGAAAGTATGCGCCTGGTGAAAAAGCTGGTAGAACTGCATTTGCGCCCTATCAGCCTGACAAAAGAGAATATAACCGACTCTGCTATACGCCGGCTGCTGTTTGATGCAGGAGATGATATTGAAGGATTGATGATGCTCTGCGAAGCAGATATCACCTCCAAGAACAAAGCGAAAGTAAAACGTTACCTCGAAAATTTTGAACTTGTACGTCAACGACTTAAAGAAGTAGAGGAAAGTGACCGTATCCGCAACTGGCAGCCGCCGGTTACCGGAGAGATGATCATGGAAACCTTCGGGCTGCCTCCATCCCGTGCTGTGGGCGATCTTAAAAATGCCATCCGCGAAGCCATCCTGGACGGGGTCATCGCCAACACCTATGAGGCCGCGTACGCCTTCCTGCTGGAAAAAGCGAAAGAGATGGATTTAACGCCAGTTAAATAAAAGTGTTAATTTAGTAGTGTTAAATAATGTTAATGCTACCTGTTCCGATATTAAGGTGCGATGTTTGCATATTCACCTTAAACACCGTAACACCAGATCATTCATAAAACCTTTTGTTGTCATGCCTGTTTTGAAATTCAGAGTTTATTGGGAAGAAGATGAAAGTGTGTACAGGGATATCTCCATTAAACCAGACCAGACATTTTTACAGTTTCACCAATCGATCTTACAATCGTTCGAATTCGACAATAAGCACAAAGCCACCTTCTTCCGTAGCAATGACAACTGGCAACGGGGCAGGGAGATCATCCTTGAACAGGATAACACTCCCCGCAAGGTCGATCCATTGCTGATGGAAGATACTCCCATTGCAGCGGCCGTAAAAACACCTAACCAGAAATTCATCTACCTCTACGATTTTGCCAAGAACTGGACTTTCCTGGTAGAACTGATAGGTGTGTCTAAAGATGAGAACTCCCGTATTACATACCCTTTCTGCGCAAGAAAAGAAGGCTTAGCACCCAGCCAGTACGGTACAAAAGGACTGGTAGGAGACAAGCTGGTGGAAATGGAAGAAAAATATGACCTGAATAAAGAGGGGATGAGTGAAGATGGTTTTGGCGAAGAAGGTGAAGAAGAGGATAATACAGACAGCGAGGATGAAGGCGCAGAAGATAGCAACAGTGACGAAATGTATTAATGGGTAAAACGGTTATCATAATTCCCGGACCTACAGCGGCGGGTAAAACGGCAATGGCAATACGTATCGCTCAACATTTTGATACAGCCGTTATCTCAGCAGATTCCCGCCAGTGTTACCGCGAAATAAGCATAGGGACTGCAAAGCCAGGTGAGCAGGAGCTGCATACTGTTCCCCACTATTTTATTAATTCACATTCCATACAGGAAGAAGTCAACGCCGGCATTTTTGAAAAGCTGGCATTGCAATATGCGCATGATGTATGGCAACAGCATGATGTTGTTGTTATGTGCGGCGGTACCGGATTGTATATCAAAGCCTTTTGTGAAGGTATTGATGATATGCCCGCAATTCCTCCCGCCATACGGCAGGAGCTGAACCGGTTATATGAAGATAAAGGCATTACCTGGCTGCAACAGGAGGTCCGGGAAAAAGATCCCGCCTTTTATGCTGTAGCTGAGATCCATAACCCCAGCCGGCTGATAAGGGCGCTGGAAGTACTTTATGCCACAGGCAGGTCTATCACCACTTTCAGGACAGGAAAAACTGCGGAAAGGGACTTTCGTATTATTAAAGCTGGTATCACCCTCCCTAAAGAACAGTTACACGCCAACATAGAAAAACGGGTACACCAGATGGTGGCAGACGGGTTGCTGGAAGAAGTACGCTCAGTACTGCCATACCGCTCACACAACGCATTGCAGACTGTAGGGTATAAAGAAGTGTTTGATTATATAGATGGATCGCTGACCTGGGAACAGACAGTAGAACAGATCATTATCCATACACGGCAATATGCCAAGCGGCAGCTCACCTGGTTCAGGAAAGACCCGGATATCCGCTGGTTCCATCCTTCAGATACGCAGGGAGTGCTCGATTATGTATCATAAAAAACGCGTTTGCCATACAGCAAACGCGTTTTTTATGTGGCTCCTGCTAAAATATCAGAACTTCCAGCCAACAGTAGCCAGTACATTGGAAGTATTGGTTTTGATGCTGGCAGGTGACGGATCTTTATAGAAGGAAGTGTCATCCAGGACATAAGGCTGCTCCAGACGTTTGCTGGTACCGTATACAAAGCCCAGGTCCAGGTAGAAACCCTGGTTACGGTAACCGATACCTCCTGTGTAATACTGACGGGCGCCATCAAAAGCACTGTTCTTATAAGGACTGCCATAGTTGGCGTAACCCAGCCTGAACGCAATAACATGGAGTTTCAGCTCGCCACCAATACGGATATTGGAAGCGCCCTGGTAGGTGCTGCGGATAGCGTCGTTCCTTGCTTCGGTATCATCCCTGTCCGTGCTGAAACCGTTCTTGAAACGCATCTTCATGGAAGCATAGTCCATGTATTCATAGTCTACAGAGATAAAACCTGTAGGCCTGCGCGTATCAGCAGAAGGAGCGAAGAGGTAAGTAGCGCTTACTACACCTTTCCATGGAGTTCTGATGGTATATTTGGATTCATCATCATAACCATTGTTGCTCTCAGTTGAAGAAGCAGTTCTCACACCACCATAGATCTTGGTATCGGCCGACATAACAGTACTATACGTATCTGTGAAAGTGAGCCAGGAAGGGGAGTGGAAAGTAGCGCCGAGATTCAGGGACTTAATGGGTTTATAGATAGCGCCCAGTTTGAAATTAGCGCCGGTTCCTTCTGTTTTCAAGTACTCTGTAACAATGAAGTTGTTCAGTCCCGCAGTCACAGTATTGATATTTGTTTCCTGCCATCCTTTATCCCTTTCAAAGGAAATGATAGGGAAACCTATGCTACCACCCAGGTACAGCTGATCGTTGTAGTTAGCACCGAAGGCAAAAGAGAGTTCATTATTAGAACCTTTGGAGTTCACAATGTTCTCCTGTTTTACATTAATACTGGAATCTGTAGCCTGTGCAGCTGAGTAGAAGCCACCGATATAATTACCGCTGCCATCTTCAAAGCCGTTTATCAGGTAAGTCTGGTATGCCAGCACAGAAGTATGTGCCAGGGACCCGATCATGTTGTCAGGATTAGTGCCCAGCTGTACGTCAGGATTTGTGATATTAGCAGCATTAGCCGCAGTAGCATAGTTCAGTGAAAGAGAAGAGGTATTGTTGTTACCTGTATAATACACTCTTTCATTGTAATTGGCAGTACGGTTAAAGCCAAATCCAAAGCTGAAGTTCTGCCACTTACTATCCGGTTTTTTCCTGCGGCCGCCAAAGATCATGGTAGCGTTGGTAATGTTTGGAACAGTTTTATTATCGCTCGCAGTACTACCCAGGTAAGTGCCTTTATTGTTTACGTTCTGTAAGCCAAGGGTGAAGGAGAAGTCATTAGTTCTGAAGAAACCTACGCCTGCCGGGTTTACGAAGAGGGAAGAAACTTCACCGCCCAGCGAGCCCAATGCCCCGCCTACGGATTGCCCGCGGGTAGTACCGGAAAGATCGCTGCTGCCGAATCGTAAAGCGTCGTCAATTGTCTGGGCCTGCAGAGTATAGCAGCAACCTGACAGAGCAGCCACTAACACTAATCTTTTTACCATAATTGTAGAGTATGATTAAGGGTTAAAAAATACCCTGGCTTTTGACCAGGGTAGATTTTATAATAAATTTCAATGATCAGGTCAGTTACTAATTTCTGCCACCTCTGCTGGAACCACCGCTACGGCCGCCGCCGCCACCACCACCACCGATGGAGCCTCCGCCGGAACTTCTGCCAGGGGAGTAAGAAGGTGCTGAAGGCTGATAGGAGCGCTGCGGAGTTGACTGAGGCTGATAAGTACGCTGAGGAGGAGTGTAGCTGCCACGGCCACCGCCATCATTGTAAACAGGACGTTCTGAAGAGGAGGGAGTAAAGGTCCTTCTTGGCTGGTAGTAGCTGTCGCCACTTACCCTGCCGCCAGAGTTGTCACTGCCGCCATTGCGGATCACACGGCTGCCACGGGAGCTGCCATCGCTGATCCTGCCGCCGCTGCCGTCACTTGTACGGCCGCCTGGCTGGTAAGAATTACGGTCTCCTCTTACACGGCCACCTGAACCAGGTACATAGTTGCCACCTACTACACGGCCTCCGCCTGAAGAGTAGCTGTTACGTGTACGGTAACCACGGGCAGGCATTGCGTAACCATAAGAGCCGTGACCCCAGCCCGGATAACCATAGTAACGTCCATAATAGCCGCCGTAGTATCCGCCATAGTACCAGGGATTATAACCCCAGCCACCATAGCCCCAACCATTGTAAAGCCATGGATCATAATAGCCTCCCCAGCCAAAACCAATACTGATGGAAGGACCCCAGAAGCTGCTGTAGTAAGGCGAGCCCCAACGGCTGCCATAATAGCCACCCCAGCCCATGCCTAAGCCCCATGAACTGCCATAGTAAGGGCTGCCATAATAGCCTGAGTAAACGTTAGGAGAATAATAATCGTAATAAGAACCGTTGTAATTGTTATTAAAAAGGGCTATACGACGTGAGTAGTCACCTTCATCTCCATCATCATAGGTAACATATGAACCACCATCTTCATTGGCGTCAGTATAGTTTGCATTGTTGTCCTGCCTGTCATTACTGGCAGCATAGGCAGGCTTTACTCTCGGAGAGTAATACACATCGTCCGGCGTCTGCGTTGTCTTATATGCTGAGGAACAGCTGCTTAATGCTAGCAGTACAATCCCGGCAAGGTAAGGAATCGGTTTCATGTCTGGAATTTTTAGCCTGAATTCTATAGTAAATTTACACTAAATTAAACGTAAAGTAAGGGCAATTGTTACAATAATACCTGACCACTCATAATATTTTGTCAAACTGTTTGCACGTTTCTGATTTTCATGTAGGTTTGTAACATTTTACCTTTTGGTAATATATTTTGTACAAATATTAAGCCAATTTTTAATTGGTTAATTTTGCTACAGTCAGGTATTATAAATTTTTCTATAGTTATATGAGTAAAGAGATCACAGCACGTGCTGAAGATTATTCAAAATGGTATAATGATTTAGTACTGAAGGGTGGATTAGCAGATTATTCTGCTGTAAGAGGATGTATGGTGATCAAACCATACGGTTTTGCCCTCTGGGAAGGCATGCGTGACGTACTGGACAGGATGTTTAAAGAAACCGGTCACCAGAATGCCTACTTTCCTCTCTTCATCCCCAAAAGTTTTCTGAGCAAGGAAGCCAGCCACGTGGAAGGTTTTGCCAAAGAATGTGCTGTGGTGACCCATTACCGTCTGAAGAACGATCCCAACGGCGGTGGCGTAATAGTAGATCCCGAAGCAAAGCTGGAAGAAGAACTGATCGTTCGCCCTACTTCTGAAACAATTATCTGGAATACATATAAGGACTGGATCCAGTCTTACCGTGATCTGCCCCTGCTCATCAACCAGTGGGCTAACGTAGTGCGCTGGGAAATGCGTACCAGGCTGTTCCTCCGTACAGCAGAGTTCCTCTGGCAGGAAGGCCATACTGCACATGCTACTGCTGAAGAGGCAATTGCAGAGACAAAACAGATGCTTGAGGTCTATGCTGACTTTGCTGAGAACTATATGGCTGTGCCTGTTGTAAGAGGGGTAAAATCTCCTGCTGAACGTTTTGCCGGCGCTGTCGATACTTATTGCATAGAAGCGCTGATGCAGGATGGCAAGGCTTTACAGGCAGGTACTTCCCACTTCCTGGGCCAGAATTTTGCCAAAGCCTTCGAAGTTCAGTTCTCCAATAAAGAGAATAAACTGGACTATGTTTGGGCTACCTCCTGGGGCGTATCTACCCGCCTGATCGGTGCGCTGATCATGGCGCACAGTGATGATGACGGACTGATACTGCCTCCACGCATTGCTCCTTTACAGGTAGTGATCGTACCTATCTACAAAGGTGAGGAGCAGAAAGCAAAAATCGATGAAAAAGTACATGCTATCATGGCAGACCTGAAGAAAGCAGGTATCCGCGTGAAGTACGACGACTCCGATAATGCCCGTCCCGGATGGAAATTCGCCGAATATGAAATGAAAGGCGTACCCGTACGTATTGCACTGGGCGCCCGCGATCTTGAGAACAACGTGGCTGAAGTAGCCCGTCGCGATACAAAAGAGAAATCCAGCCTGTCACTCGACGGACTGGCAGAACGCATCGGCGCATTACTGGAAGAGATCCAGCAGCAAATGTTCAACAAAGCCAAAACATATCGTGATGAGCACATCACTCCTGCCAATACAATGGAGGAGTTCGAGCATCTGCTGGATACCAAAGGCGGTTTTATTGCAGCACACTGGGATGGCACTACAGAAACAGAAGAGGAGATCAAGGAACGTACTAAAGCTACGATCCGTTGTATTCCTCTGAATAATAAGCAGGAAGCCGGCACCTGTATACTTACAGGAAAACCGTCTACTCAACGGGTATTATTCGCCCGCGCTTATTAACAAATAATCAACTAACTTACCGGGGGCTGAACAAGGAGTACTAACTACATTACTTTTGGTTCAGCCCCTTATAACAAATCCCGACAACCCTTTTGATGCCTAAAAACCTTTACATATTATTATGGTGGGGACTGGTTGCTGTTTGTCTGAGCGGTAACGCTGCAGCGCAGGGACTGATGATCCGTAACTATAACGTAAAGGACGGACTGGCCAATGCAACCGTTTATGCTGCAGTACAGGATAAAGAAGGATTTATCTGGTTCTCCACACCTACAGGTGTCAGTAAATTTGATGGGAAACGCTTTCGTAACTACTCAAAGAAAGATGGCCTGACAGATAATGACGTTGTGAAACTGGCAGCAGATTCCAAAGGACGCGTCTGGTTCTTTACCCTCAACGGTCTTCCCTCGTTCTACCGGAATTATGCCATTCATACCGGTCAGAATGATACCTCTTTGTATATAGATGCCCGCGGACAATACATGCAGTACATCTTTGAGGACCAGGCAAGTGGAATATGGTTCCTCAATACAGATAACCGTGTCATCCAGTATAACGGCAATAAGACTACGTACGATAAGCTGGGAGCAGGAACAGACCTGTTTTACTTTCTCCGTTACGATAACGTTTTCAAACCCCTTCAGCCTTATTTTAGCCTTAGCTCACTGAAAGACATCAACAACGCAGATCAGAAAATAATTACCTCCTGTACCTTTCCCCTGGACAAACAACTGGTTGCCGATATCGGAAAGCGAAGAATAGTGATCCTGAATAATACCCTCTATAGCTATAATGTCAAAGAAGCGATCTGCTTCTTTAACGGTAACGACTGGGGCATCAAAGAAGAGATCAGCAACATCTGTATAGATAATGATAACCTCTGGATAGGCACTCCGCGTGCACTCTATTACCTCAAAGGGTTTTTCAAAGGAGAACGGAAGCTGACAAAACTGCTACAAAACCATTATATCACCTCCCTGCTTAAAGACAGGGACGGCAATATCTGGATCACCACTTTTGGAGACGGCGTTTATAATATCCCCTACAAGAACTTCTACTTCAATTATCTTGATAATACTAACGGGCTCTATTCCCACTCCATCTTCAGCGTCCTGAAAGACGAAAAGAGCGGCATGCTGCTGATTGGTCAGAACGCAGGCGTTCTGAATACGATGGACAGCAGCAAACGGATCAGGCAGTTTAATCTGGATACCACCAGCGGCCGTAACAGCATTCTCAGCATCCTGCCATATAAGCAGAATGAAGTACTGGTAGGAGCAGATAACGGTCTTTTCCTGTTCAATACCGCGCAGCAGCGTGCATCGCTGATCAAACCGGTAAGAACATTGAAAGATGTAGATATCAGTTCCGGAGGCAGAGTGAAAATAGTATCCAAGAACCAGGTGATCACGGACGACTATAACGTCACTGTTGAAGACGACCTGCTGACCTCTATCGTCAACACCAGCGATTCAACTTACTATATAGGCAGCAACGCAGGTGTGTTCTATGGCACCGACCAGCTGCGCGCCCTGCAGATACCCGGTACAGACTCCGCCCTGCATAAAAGCGTAAAAGACCTGAAATGGATAGGCGGAGAACTATGGATAGGTACCAGCGATGAAGGCCTGTATGTAATGAGGAATAACCGGATGGTCAAACATATCAGTACGGCCGATAAACTGGTGAGCGATATCTGCCAGCAGCTTTATTACGATGGCGTTGGACGGCTGTATGTAGCTACCAATAAAGGTGTATCTGTCATTGATGTGAACACGAAATCGCTTGTACGTAACATCACGTCCAACGATGGGCTCATGAGCGATGATATACGCAGTGTATACTACCAGGATGGCACTATATATATCGCTACCTCCAATGGCTTAAGTTACTTTAACGACAGAAACATGCCGGTAGATACAGTACCACCGGCCATTTACCTGAACCGTATCAGATACGGGGACAGCTCTTACCTGCCGGCAAAGACATTTACCCTGTTATACCAGCGCAAAGCTTCCTTTGAAGTGGAGTTTGGCGCTATTGCATATGACCTGCCGGAACTGGTGGAATACCAGTACAACTTCTCCAGCGATACCTCCAGCGGCTGGATCACTACCATGTCCAATATCGTGCCTTTCCCTGACCTCCAGCCGGAAACCTACCAGCTGCAGATCAGGGCCAGGAAATATAAAAGCAACTGGAGCCGGCCTGTTATTGTTACCGTCACTATCTTACCGCAATGGTACCAGCAGTGGTGGGCCCGGGGTATAGTGATACTACTGGGATTATTACTGGTAGCATTTGTGCTCAGGTATGTGATCAGGAGGATACAACAGGGTGAAAAGCGTAAAACAGAATATAACCGCCGGATAGCGGAGCTGGAGGCAAAAGCCCTGACCAACCAGATGAACCCACATTTCATCTTTAACTCCCTGAATTCAGTGCAGCATCTGATCATGGAAAAAGAAGAGAAACAGGCGCTGAACTTCCTGGCAGACTTTGCAACGTTGATGCGGCAGATGCTGAACAACTCCCGGAAATCCCATATTTCCCTCGAAGAGGAGATTGCGTTCCTGACACGTTACATAGAGCTGGAAAAGATCCGTTTTGCCAATGTCTTCACATATCATTTCCTGTTACAGGATGATCTGAAAGACTATACGATCTATATTCCCCCCATGATCATACAGCCTATTGTGGAAAATGCCATCAAGCATGGCCTGGCCCCAAAGAATGGCAGTGGCCGGCTGGAAGTGAAGCTGGTTTTATCCGGCGATATGTTATATTGTTCTGTAGATGACGATGGAATTGGTTGGGAAAGGGCAAATGAAATAAAAAGTGGCCGTTTGATCAGGCACGAATCTACTGCGTTGAGTGTGATACGTGAAAGGTTGCAGATTATAAAATCTTTTAATGGAAGTGTTGGAAAGTTAGAAATAATTGATAAATTTAAGTCTGGTTTCGGCAATAAGGAGGGTACCCTGGTTGAAATTCTGATTCCCATTGTTAAGATGTTATGAGTAATATTAAAGCTGCGATCGTAGACGATGAAGTCCGCAACATCCATATTTTGCGAAATATTCTGGAGAATTACTGTAAAGATGTTACGGTAGTAGGGGAGGCGCAGAACATTCATGACGCGGCGGAAATGATCAAAAATACCCAGATAGACGTTTTGTTCCTGGATATTGAAATGCCGCCACATAATGGATTCCAGTTATTGGAAATGTTTCCTGTGTTGAACTTCGAAGTGATCTTCATTACTGCATTTCAGGAATATGCATTGCAGGCGATCAAATTTGCTGCATTGGATTATCTGCTCAAACCTATCAAGGTTAGTGAGGTAGAAGATGCTTTGGAAAAAGTGAAGAAAAGCAAAAAAGGACGCCTCAACGAACTGGCTTCTATCCTTAAAGATTATGTAAAGAACAATGACAATGCTTTCTCAAAAATAGTAATACCTGTAAACGATGGTTATAATGTCATTGACCTCAAAGACATTATCTACTGCGAAGCGTTTGACAGCTATACTAAAATTCAACTGATCAATAACGTATCTCACCTGATTTCCAAGTCATTGAAGGAATATGAAGAGATGTTGTCTGACAAGGGATTTTACCGCGTGCATAAGTCGTTCCTTATCAATATTCACCATATCGTGAAGATCATCAAAGGATTAGGAACAGCCGTGGTAATGAGTGATCATAAAAATATTCCCATCTCTTCCCGTAAAAAGGATGAGTTCTTCGCCCAGCTGAAAGGGGTGATAAACCTGTAAACTCTTATCCGGAAAAAAAAGATATCGCTTTACCCATAAAAAAAATGATTTTGCCGCAGGCAAAATCATTTTTTTTATGGGACAGATTAATGATTTTTTTTAAAAATCTTCTCCGTTAGCCAGGTCAATATTATAATAATAAACCCCGTTCAATTCAGGATATACACCTTCCAGCTGCACCTTCTTCTGTTTATCCAGTATCTTCTTCAGATCTTCCACTGAATTTACCGGATTCCCACCGGCTTTCAGTATAATGAACGTACGTTTCATGTTAGTCTGCTTCTTCAGCACCCCACTGGCTATATTATCCACATACACACCACCACGTATTCCCAGTTTCGCTGCATCTGCTTTCTCCAGCGTGATCAGATCTGCACCTAAAGCATCCAGCACTGTAGTTCTCACAATATCTGTATTACCATCTGCATTCTTCAGCACAGTGTTGGCAGTATATTCCTTATCGTTACGCATGTAAGAAATACTGATCTTATCACCGGGTTTGTAACGTGCTATCTGCTCCGTCATCTGTGGGATAGAAGGAGTTGTTACACCGTTAATACCAGTGATAACGTCGCCTTTTTTAATACCTGCAGCTGCAGCTGCGCCGGATTCAGTCACACCTGTCACCACTACGCCGTTAATATCCCTTCTGATACCTGCATCAGCCCATCTTTCTTCAGGAATGCTGGTAGGGTCCTGGTAAAGGATACCCAGGTAAGCACGTTGTACATTGCCATACTTCATCAGGTCATTCACTACTTTCTTTACCAGGTTTACCGGTATAGCGTAGGAGTAACCAGCATAAGCGCCGGTGGGAGAAGCAATGGCCGAGTTGATACCTATCAGTTCACCGGCGGTATTGATCAGGGCGCCGCCACTGTTACCCTGGTTTACGGCGGCATCTGTCTGGATGAAGGATTCGATAGCATTCCTTCTTACCTGTTTGTTGATGCCGATAGTACGGGCTTTGGCGCTTACAATACCCGCGGTGACAGTAGTTTCAAGATTCAGCGGATAACCTACGGCCAATACCCATTGCCCGATCTCTACATCGTCAGAGTTGCCGTACAGCAGGTAAGGCAGGTTTTTAGCGTCTATCTTGATCACTGCCAGGTCGGTGTTGGGGTCAGTACCAACCACTTTGGCCTTGTAAGTTTTGTAGTTGTTGAGTGTAACTGCTATTTCATCTGCATCATCTACTACGTGGTTGTTGGTAATGATATAACCATCGTCAGAGATCAGTACCCCGGAGCCGGAGGCCATTTGCCCGGGTACATAGTACTTACGGCCGCCACCTTCACCCTGGAATTCATCGCCAAAGAAATCATCGCCGAAAAGGTCCTGTAATACACTCCTTCTTCTCTGAAGGTTGTTGGTCACCTGACGGGGATTGATCTTTGTCTTGATATGCACAACACCCGGTACTGCGATTTTAGCCGCCTGGCTGAAATCTGTAGGGGGAGTAGCATTCTTTACTTCTGCACCTGGCATATAGCTGGTGTAGTTAACAGGGATGTTTTCTGAGCCATTTTGGTAAGGTCCTGCATGTCGGGGCTGATACTTGTTGTAGACAACAATACAGGCAATAGCAGTGGCCGCGCTGAGTAGAACAGTTGCCGCAATTTGCCGGAATTTCATATGTTTTGAGATTTAAAGTTTTAAAGTACAAGGAATGAATATCAATTTACATGCCTTTGATACAAATTTAAGGGTCGGCACAGATCAATGACCAGTCCCTACCTTTACTTTAACACATTTTTATATGAATAGTTAATACCATCTTAACAAGAGTACTGACAGTATACCAGTTTAACTGACATGTTGTTATCAGTCTGGCGTACAGATTGACGATTTGACTGTATCATTAACTCCGGATACAGGACAAAACCTGCGAAGATGCTCAGAGCGTTGTCAGAAACTGCATGGTATCTACGCCATCAGCATAATCTGACAGCCCAGGCTGCTGCGCAGCGCCGAATGGTATAAAACCATGACCTACAAGCGCCTGCATATCTTCATTGCCTTTCAGCTCCTCCGTCAGCGCAGCAGCATCAGTATAATAACTGTAATGCAATACACTCAGAGGGGAAAACAGGGAAGGAGATTCATTGAGCAGTATAGTACCATTTGTCAGGTACTGGCTGCTGTTCAGCAGGAACAGGGCCAGGTTATAGTCATAATTGTTCTTGTACTTGTGATGATCTGCCAGGGAATCATATTTACCCAGTGCTTTCAGCAGGTTATCGAAGTTATAGTTTTCAGGTACAAACACTTTGGTAACGTTCCGGCACCCCAGGCCAAAGTAGATCATGATATCGTCTGCCAGCGCTTCCAGTTCCTCAAATGTTTCCGTTCCATCCAGGATGGCGGCGGAAGTACGGTTACGGCGGATGATATGCGGGTACTGGGCAAAATAATAATTAAAGTAACGGGAAGAGTTATTGCTACCTGTGGCAATATAGGCGTCACAGTTCTTCAGCATGTCCTGTGTCTGCGTCTGTGCGGCATATTCAGGATACCATTCCGCTATCTTATCAATCACATGTTTCATAAGCACTGTATCCTTGGACGATAGTTTCAGCCGTACCTGGTGGCCGCTCAGAAAGCCACAAAGCCAGTCATGAAAGCCCACCAGGGGAATATTACCTGCGGCAACTATCCCAACAGAGCGGGAAATAGCAGGAATGGCAGGATAACCGTCCAGCCAGTTATTCAGACGGGCCTCGTCAAGGAAGTACTGACAGATGTTTTTCAGGGATATGTTTACAAAGTCCTCTGTGAACCACCCGTTGGCCTGGAAGGCCTGATCCTTTGCTGTCTGCAATGCAGGATCGTTACCTGCCAGGTATTGACCTAAACGTACCAGGGCTGCTACTTTTTCTGTTCTGCTCATGAATCTGTATAAATAATTAACTTTTTAAACCTAGATATTCTATTTTTGTTAGCAAAATTAATGGCTTACTACTTAAACAAAAAGTTTATACTATGGCAATAAAGATAACAGACGAATGTATTAATTGTGGTGCTTGTGAACCTGAATGTCCTAATAACGCGATCTATGAGGGCGGAGTAGAATGGGCTATGGCTGATGGCACCACCGTTAAAGGCGCATACGTGCTGATGGATGGGAGCACTATGGATGCAGACCAGAAGAACGCACCTATCAGTGTAGACAGTTACTATATTGTTCCGAACAAATGTACAGAGTGCCAGGGCTTCCACGAAGAACCTCAGTGTGCTGCTGTTTGCCCGGTAGACTGCTGCGTACCTGACGAAATGTACCAGGAAACGGTAGACGAACTGCTGGCCAAGAAAGAAAAGCTGCATATCTAAGCTTTTCACCCGGACTATACAAGATATACCATCCAATATATTATTTACAGGAAGCATAAGGAAATTACCCGGTAACTGGTCATCGGCAAAAGCCGGAACGCATACCGGAACCTGAAGGGAAGAAAGGTTTTATCCTTTCTTCCCTTTTGTTTTGTCCCAAAAAAGATCGACATACACTATTTTTCTATTAACTTTAGCCGCTTATTATTAAATTATATATGAAAAAGAATATTGCCCTGGTTGCCGGAGGCTACTCCGGAGAGTATGTGATTTCAGTACAGAGTGCAGCCGTTATTGAAAAACACCTGGATAGCAGCAGGTATAACGTTTACAAGATCGCTATCACCCGTGACGGATGGAACTATACCGGGGCAGACGGACAGGCTGTGGCAGTAGACAGGAATGATTTTACATTGACTATCAATGGTAATAAGATAAAATTTGACGCAGTTTTCATAGGTATACACGGTACTCCCGGAGAAGATGGCCGTTTACAGGGATATTTTGAAATGCTGGACATTCCATTTACCAGCTGTGGCATGGTAACTTCCGCCCTGACCTTTAACAAGAGCTATTGTAATAAGGTAGTGGCTTCCCTGAATGTTGTAAATGTCTCTAAATCAGTACATATTTTCCGCGATCAGCCATTTGATACCAAAGCCATCCTGCAGGAGCTGCAACTGCCCGTATTTGTAAAACCGGCAGAAGGAGGCAGCAGCATCGGTATGTCTAAGGTAAACACGGCTGAAGAGCTGGAGCCGGCCATTGAAAAAGCCTTTAAAGAAGATGTACAGATCCTGATAGAAGAGTTTGTAAAAGGACGTGAAATTACTTGTGGCCTGTATAAGGCCAATGGAGAATTTACCGTACTGCCGGCCACAGAGATCCTGAGCACCAAGGAATTCTTCGATTATGAGGCAAAATATACTCCCGGCAAAGCCAGGGAAGTAACCCCGGCAGAAGCCCCTGAAGAAGTGATCAGCCTGATACAGGCAACTGCCAGGAAGCTGTACGATAAACTGAACTGTCGCGGTATTGTACGCATGGACTTTATCTGGGAAGAAGAGAAGAACCGCCTGTTCTTCCTGGAAGTCAACACCATGCCGGGTCAGTCAGAGAATAGTATTGTACCTCAGCAGGTAAGGGCCGCCGGCAAAACCCTGCAGGAGTTTTACGGCACACTAATTGAAGAATGCCTGAGAAAAAAATAATGGCAGCCACCCCCGGCAGGACAATCCGGGCCGTTGCCGGAAAATAGTGATCCTGGATCATCTTAACGTTAAAATATAATTTGTGTTCAATTCAATCACCAAACGCTCCTTCAGGTTTAATCTGGCAGTTGTAGTGGGATTATTCCTGTTTATTGGGGTGCTTTTCTTTTTGCTGCTTGGCGTAATTACTAAACATGGGGATACGCTGATAGTACCCGATGTATACCGGAAAAATGTACAGGAAGCTACCCAGATCCTTGAAAAAGCCGGTTTTAACGTAGACGTAAGGGATTCTATCTATATAGACAGCCTCGCGGCACTGGCTGTATGGGAACAGACCCCTGCCAAAGGCTCAGAAGTAAAAGTGGGCCGCACTATTTATCTGACCGTTAACAAGGTAGTGCCCCCTATGGTGAAAATGCCGGAGCTGGTAGGTCTGACCTTCCGTAGCGCAGAAATGACCCTGCACAGCCTTCGCCTGAATGTAGGAGATACCATCTATAAACCCGATTTCGCTACTAATACTGTATTACAGCAACTGCTCAACGGCAAGTCTGTAAAACCCGGCAGGGATATTCCTGAAGGGAGCAATATCACCCTGGTACTGAGCAGTGGCACCGGCAGCATGGAAAATCCCGCTCCTAACCTGATTGGTCTTACCTTTGCAGAAGCGAAGGAAGCATTGAGCGCCAGTAACCTGAACCTGGGAACTGTCATAGTAGATCCGGGCGTAACCGATACTGCCAATGCCTATGTGATCAAACAGGACCCGATGCGTAAGAACAACCTGAATGAACTGCAGATGGTAAGGGCAGGAGAAAGCATCGATCTCTGGCTGTTCCCGACAAAACCGACGCCGGCAACAGATAGTACCACGCCTCCGGCACAACCTGAGTAATCTGAAATTATATACACCATACAAAACATACAGCGATGGAAAATATCAGTGTATTAGAACTGAAAAAACGCATAGATAACGGTGAAGACCTGAATATTGTAGATGTACGTGAGCCGCATGAACATGCCGAATTCAACATAGGTGGCATCCTGGTGCCCCTGGGTGAAATTCGCGCCATGCAGGTAGATGAGCTGGAAGAGCTGAAAGATAAGGAAGTGATAGTATACTGCCGTAGCGGTAACCGTAGCGGACAGGCTGCCATGATCCTGGAAACAATGGGTTTTGAAAATGTGAAGAACCTCACAGGCGGTATGCTGGCCTGGGAAGATCAGGTAGGAAGATAATACCGTTTTTTATAGGGAAATATGCCTTTCAGAGAGCAGAATAGCTCTCCGGAAGGCATTTTTTGTTAATTTCATCCGATAGTATCTTCTTCAGTGAATGCACGACGATTTTTATAAAGAAAACGTTTTACTGGCCCGTATTGCAGAAGGGGATGAAGAAGCTTTTTCTTTATTTTTCAGGATGATATCGCCCGGAATGAGCATGCTGGTGCGTAATGTGGTGAAAAGGGAGGAAGCAGTGAAAGAAGTGTTGCAGGAATTTTTCATCAAATTATGGCTGCATCGTGATAAACTGACCGGGATAGAACATCTGAGAGCTTACCTGAAGAGAATGGCGCTGAATGAATGTTTTACCTATCTTAATAAACAATCCAACCTGCGTCACGCTGATATTGAGCATGCGGAGAACGCTGCCAGCAATGAAACGGAAGCTGCCCTGTCTTACCGTGAAACACAGCGTATTATTGCGGAGGCGGTAAAAGCCCTGCCTGCCCAACGCCGGCAGATATATGAAATGAGCCGTCATCAGGGGTTGAATGCCTCTGAAATAGCGGAAACACTGCAACTCTCATCCAGTTATGTCAGGAATACTATCAGTGCAGCCCTGCAGTTTATAAGAGAGAGATTGAAAAGGGCGGGGAAGTTATAAAGTAAGTTGGTTTTATATGCAGTAAGAAAAGAACTGCGCAAAAAAGTCGCTTTCGCCAACGGCGAAAGCGACTTTTTTGCGAGAGAGATCTTTTTATTGAGAAGCTTTAATAAAAATTTTTTCAGGCCAATAGGTACACTTCACTTTCTCATTAGTCTACTATAAGTAGACAAATGGAAAATCAACAGATCACATATCTTATTAAAGGGTTCCTTGCCGGAACATTGACACCGGAAGAAAGTGAAACGCTTCACTGTTTCCTGGAAGATCCTGCCAACAGGGAAACCTTTGTAGCAATAACAACGCAGCTGGTCAGTTATGAACCGGATGCTGCTGTGTTTGATGAACGTCTGTTGCCCATGTTGTCTGATGTATTGAGCGTTGACAAACCTGTGCCGCGGAAAAGAACATTCTCCCTTCTTCGCTACTGGCCCGCCGCTGCTGCAGTCATACTACTGGCAGGAGTTGGCCTCTGGCTATTAAAACCCGGTCCTTCATCCACACCCATACTGGCAAAACAACAGCCTGTAAAGGAAATACTGCCCGGCGTCAACAAAGCCATCCTCACCCTTTCTGACGGTAGTACTGTAACACTGGACAGTACCGGTAGCCAGGTGATCAGGCAGGGAAGTACCGTGGTATACCGCCATAACGGGCAACTGCAATACCAGAGGCCTCAATCCCCTGCAGGCACAGTATATAACACCCTGGCAACGCCCAGGGGCGGACAATACCAGGTAGTATTGCCCGATGGTACCAAAGTCTGGCTAAACGCCGCTTCCCGCCTGAAATATCCCGTTGCATTTGAGGGCAGTACAAGAACCGTTGAGCTGGAAGGGCAGGCTTATTTTGAAACGGCCAAAGACGCACACCATCCTTTTATTGTGAAAGCAGGTAACACCTCCATACAGGTGCTGGGCACCAGCTTTGACGTGATGGCATATACCGATGAAAAGCAACTGGAAGCCACCCTGCTTGCAGGCGCTATCAAAGTAGAAGACCATGTATTACAACCGGGGCAACAGGCTGTAGTGACAGCAGGAAAGCCTGTGAACGTAACCGCTGTGAACACAGAAGCAGCTGTGGCGTGGAAGAACGGCTATTTCTCTTTCACAGACGCAGACCTGGGTGCTGTAATGCGCCAGCTGTCACGCTGGTATGATGTTGAAATCACTTACCGGAACGGTATACCTCCAGGTACTTTCTCCGGCGAAATAGGAAGGGGACTAACACTTGAACAGGCATTAAAAATACTGGAGCAGGCCAATGTACATTTTACTGTAGAAGAACGACGCATCGTGATCCTGCCTTAAGACAGAAATTCCATATTTATCAACTGCCGGAAGAAGCCATGCATGGCTGCTTTTCCGGTCAAAATTCCCATGTTATGAAGCTAACGTTGCTCGTTGCTCTTTTGTTTCTTATGCTGACATCGGGGAAAGCGCAGGCTTCTCCACAGATCACTTACTCGGGAAAAGAGGTCCCGTTGAAAAAGCTCTTTGCGGTCATAAAAGAACAGACCGGCTATGTGTTCTTTTACCGGAATGAAGACATTGCCAGCGTTAAACCACAAACCGTTTCTTTCAGCAATGTTCCGCTGGAAACAGCATTACAACGCATTCTGAAAGGCCAGCAGCTGCAATTCGTGATCCAGGGAAATACCATTGTGATCAGTAAGAGAAAGGAAATGCCGGGAGTTGAGATGATGGAATATGCGGCGCCTCCTGACAGTATACGTGGTAAGGTAGTGAACGATAAAGGTGAGCCGCAGCCCGGCGCCACCATACTGATCAAGGGTACACACCGTGGTGCCACCGCCAATGAATCAGGCTTATTCCTGCTGAAGAACGTACCTGACAATGCTGTGCTGGTAGTTTCAGCATTGGGGCTGAAAGCAAAGGAGGTGACAGCAAAGCCCGGCGCCGGCCTGTTCGTCATTACACTGGAAAATAGTACAGAGGCATTGGGAGAAGTAGTGGTAGTAGGTTACGGACAGGTAAAGAAAAGTGACCTTACCGGCGCCGTAGCTTCTGTACCGGTAGGAGAGATCAAAAAAGCGGCTGTCACATCGCTTGACCAGGCCCTGCAGGGCCATGCGGCAGGCGTACAGGTAACACAGAACTCCGGCGCTCCGGGCGGAGCTACCACTATCCGTATACGTGGTGGTAATTCCATACAGGGAGATAATGAACCGCTTTATGTAATAGATGGCGTACCGTTCAAGAACGGCGGCTCAGACAGAGGCTCCAGCTTCAATGTGCTCAGTACCCTGAACCCCGCAGATATTGAATCAATGACCATCCTCAAAGATGCTTCATCTACCGCTATTTATGGCTCAAGAGGTGCTAACGGCGTAGTGATCATCAACACCAAACGGGGGAAGGCTGGCAAGACCATGGTTACCTTTGATACTTATTACGGTACCCAGGACGTACGGCGTAAATATCCTGTATTGAATGCAAGGGAGTACGCAGAATTTGTGAATGAAGCAAATACCAATGATGGCCTGCAACCGGTATACACCCAGCAACAGACAGATAGCTTCGGGGCAGGGACCGACTGGCAGGACCAGATCTTCCGTACAGCTCCTATGGCCAATTACCAGCTGCTGATAAGTGGAGGAGATGAGAAAACACAGTTTGCATTATCAGCTGGTTATTATACTCAGAAAGGAGTGGTGGTGAACTCTGATTTTAACCGTTATTCCTTCCGCGTAAACCTGGACAGGAAACTGAACAAAAGAATAAAAGTAGGTAACAGTCTTACCGTGAACCGTACTGCTACCAATCAATCCCGTACAGACGGAAACCTGGGGGGCGCGGGGCTGGTTACTATGGCCGCCCTGCAATTTCCTCCTATTCTGAAGCCCCGTAATGCAGACGGTTCCTACCTTATTACTGACCCGGCGCTGAACTTTACGGCAGACAATCCTGTTGCGCTGGCCAGAGACAGCAGGAACAGGAACACCGCCTTCCGCATTTTTGGCAACATTTTCGGTGAATACCAGATCATAGATGGCCTGACATTAAAAGTATTGCTGGGCCTTGACGCCATCCTGCAGAAGCAGGACAGCTACCTGCCCAGAAGTGTGGGCAGCGGCCTGGCCCAGGGCGGTGTGGCCAGCATCTATAACGAGCAGAATGTGACCTGGCTGAATGAGAACCTGCTGACCTATTCACGCACCTTTGCACAGGTGCATAATTTTACAGCCCTGGTAGGATATACGCAGCAGGAAAACCGTACAGAGAACAGCACCGCCGGCGCCCGCAGCTTTGTAAATGATAACCTGCACACGGGCAATCTCGGTACAGGCGCCGTAGCTACCATTCCGGGATCGGGTATAGGTGCCTGGGGACTGGTTTCTTACCTGGGCAGGATCAACTATGGTTACCGTGAGAAGTACCTGGCAACAGCCTCATTCAGGGCGGACGGCTCTTCCCGATTTGGCGCCAATAAACGCTACGGCTTCTTCCCATCCGGAGCACTGGCATGGAGAATATCTGAAGAGCCTTTCCTGAAAGGGCATAAGTCTATCAATGAACTGAAGCTGAGAGTTACCTACGGATCGACCGGCAACCAGGACGGCATTGGCAATTATCCCGCTTATTCCCTGCTGGGCACACAGAACTATGTGCTGGGAAATACTGTTACCACCGGCCTGGGCCCCAGCCAGATAGCCAACCCGGACCTGTCATGGGAAACCACTTCACAATCTGACATTGGCATTGACATCTCCCTCTTCAACAACCGGATCTCCTTTACTGCGGACGCCTATCTGAAAAGAACGAAAAACCTGCTGCTGGATGTTACTATTCCCAGCTCTTCCGGTTATTCCAGCGCTATCAGGAACCTGGGAAGAGTAGAGAACAGGGGAATTGAGCTGAGCCTGTCTACCGTGAACCTGGATGGCGCTTTTAAATGGACCACAGACATCAACTTCCTGTCCAACAGGAATAAGGTATTGGACATTGGCGGAGCCCCGCAGATCTTTGCAGGACAGGTGGCTAATATTGCGCAGAATGTCAACTCCGGTATTATCAAAGTAGGGCAGCCGTTAGGGTCTTTCTACGGGTATGTGACCAATGGCCTTTACCAGACAGATGCCGAGCTGACAGCACTGGCAGATCCTAATGCGAAGAAAGTGGGCGATCGCAAGTACCTTGACCTGAACAATGATAAGAAGATAGATGACCAGGACCGCCGTATTATCGGGAATGCACAACCTGAATTCCTGGGTGGCATCAACAATAACTTCTCTTACAAGGGCATAGACCTGAGCGTTTTCCTGCAGGGCAGCTATGGTAACAAAATACTGAATGCCAACCGTTTTGAGCTGGAATACCTGAATGGCACCACCAACCAGGACAGGGATATGCTGAAACGCTGGACGCCGCAGAACACCAATACCGATATTCCACGCGCTGCCAGTACAAGGCCTGCCAACCGCATATCCACCCGGCAGATAGAAGATGGTTCCTACCTGCGTTTGCGGAATGTACAGCTGGGATATAACCTGCCGGCAAGTTTGCTGAGGTCCATGAACATACAGGCAGTAAGGATCTATGTAACTGCCCAGAACCTGGTTACCTGGACAAAGTACAGCGGGTATGATCCGGAAGTGAACCGCTTCGGACAGGACAGCCGCAGCCAGGGTTTTGATTATGCCAGCTATCCTGCCGCCAAAACATTCCTCTTCGGTTTAAACATCAGTTTGTAAGCATTTTAATTACAAGTATTATGAAAAAGCTCTTCATCCTGATCTGCATGATGCAGGCATCCTGCAACCTGCTGGATCAGAAACTGGAATCCAGTTTTACTCCTGATAACTTCTATAAGAACGCAGAAGACGCCAAAGCTGCTGTCAGCGCGGCATATGACCCGCTGAACACAGCCAATATGTACAACCAGGTAATGTGGATATTGCAGGACCAGGCCACGGATGATGCTGAATGGGGTGGTGGCCGTTCTACCGCCAACCAGGCCAAGAATGATCTTGATAAATATACTTTTACACCAGCTACATCTACCTTCCAGTCAGTCTGGAGTACCATATATGCAGGTATTAACCGCTGTAATGCCGTAACGGCACATGTACCCGGCATTGCAATGGATACCGCTCTCAGAAGCCGTTATATAGCAGAAGCAAAATTTCTGAGGGGGTTTTACTATTTTACACTGGTAAGATTGTTTGGAGGCGTACCCCTGATCCTGCAGGAAACCACTTCCCTGAATAACCTGGAAGTAGCCAGGAATACTGCCGATGAGGTATATCAGCAGGTGATAAGCGACTTTAACGATGCCGCCGCTGTACTGCCCGTAACATATTCAGGCGGCGATGCTGGCCGTGCAACAAAAGGCGCCGCCCTTGCCTTCCTGGCAAAAGTTTACCTGACACGTGAAGACTGGCCCAATGCTTCGGGCAAATGTAAAGAGGTGATGGACCTGGGCGTATATGATCTGTGGAGCGCTTTTGAACAGGTATTTCTGATAGGCAATAAGAATGGCAGAGAGTCTGTATTTGAAGTGCAGGCCGTAGGTGGCGGATTGGGAGAAGGCAGCTTCATGCAGGGATATATGCGTCCTAACTTTGACAGGGTAAATGGGATTGCCGGTTTTGGTGATGACCCCGTTACAAAGAACCTGTATGATGCTTATGGGGTGACAGATAAGAGGAGGGATGTGACCATACGGCTGTATTCTGCTGTATCTACCCCCGCTGCGCCAGCCAGTGTAGTGTTTCCCGCCTATGTGTATAAGTACAGGGACCCTTCTGCTACCGCCAATGGTGAAGGCAGCAACAACTTTCCTATTATCCGCTATGCAGATGTTTTGCTGATGTATGCTGAGGCGCTGAATGAACAGGCTGCCGGTAATACAGCCGCCTATAGTGCTGTGAACAGGATACGTACAAGAGCGGGTTTGCCTGACCTTGCAGGACTGACGCAAGACCAGTTCCGTGACAGCGTATTGCAGGAAAGAAGACTGGAACTGGCTTTTGAAGGACACCGCTGGTATGACCTGGCCAGGAAGAAGAGGCTGATCAGTGCTATGAAAGCACAGAACCCGGCTATTACTGTGAGTGAAAGACATTATTTATTCCCCATACCGCAAACGGAAAGGGATGTAAATATTAAGCTTGATCAGAATCCTGATTATTAGAGATCTATTTTGGGGCATTGCAGATCAATTACAAAAACCAAATACGTTATGGAAAGACGGACTTTTCTACAAACAGGTCTACTGGCCGCTTCATTCTCATTAGAACATAAGTATCTGCGCTACAGGAGAGAAGAAGCGCCTTTCATTGTGAACGCAGGCACAGGAGGCAATAATACTGCAGACCTGCTGGCAAGAATGGAGAAAGACTGCCTGTCACATAAACCAGACCTGACCATACTGATGATAGGCACCAATGATATGAACAGTCGCAAACATATTCCCCTGCCTCAATATGAAAAGAACCTCCGGCAGATAGTCTCTGCTATTCGGAAAACAGGCAGCAGACTACTAATGATAACCATCCTGCCCGGCTATGAGCCCTACCTGTATACCCGCCATCCACAGGCCTTCTATGCGCCGGAAGGATACCAGGCCCGCAACAAAGCCGTGAATGATGTGATCAGGAAAATAGCGGATGCAGAAAAGCAGCCGCTGCTGGATATGCATCATGTGTTTGAAGCAGTAGGAAATATTGGCGTGGCGCCGGACAGCCTGTTGCAGAATGAAGCCAACAGCGGCAAGACGGACGGTATTCATCCTACACCGGAAGGATACCGTTTGATGGCTACGGTTATATATGACTGTATTATACAACGGGAGCTGCCGCATAAACGGGTGGTCTGCTTTGGAGACAGTATCACCTTTGGCGATGGCGGCCTGGAAGGACGCAGTTATCCCGCATACCTGAAAAAATTATTCGCTTATTAATCCATAAATGCCCATGTTATGAAGTACCTGGTACACTTGCTATTATTTGTTTTACTGTCGAATGGATCTGTAACAGCCAGCAACCCGCAGGAATCAGCAGATGTCATTATTTACGGAGGTACCTCAGCAGCAGTTACAGCTGCGGTGCAGGTGATACGGATGAACAAGTCCGTCATTATCGTATCGCCGGATAAACACCTGGGAGGATTGTCTTCCGGAGGATTAGGCTTCACAGATACAGGCGATAAGTCCGTTATCGGCGGACTGGCCCGCGAGTTCTACCATCGCATTTATCTTCACTACCAGGAGCCCGCTTCATGGAACTGGCAGAAACAGTCTGAATATGGTAACAAAGGACAGGGTACGCCCGCCATGGATGGTAATGAACGTACCATGTGGATCTTTGAGCCTCACGTGGCAGAACAGGTATTCGAGGATTTTGTAAAAGAGAACAGGATACGCATTTACCGGGAAGAGTGGCTGGACAGGGACAAGGGCGTTATTAAAAAGAATAACCGCATCACCGGTATCAAAACACTAAGTGGTAAAACATTTACCGGTAAAATGTTCATTGACGCTACTTATGAAGGTGACCTGATGGCCGCCGCCGGCGTGAAATATCGTGTAGGAAGGGAAGCGAATAGTGAGTTTGGAGAAAAGTACAACGGTGTTCAGATAGATGTACTTCATCATGGTCATTATTTTGAAAAGCCGGTAAACGCATACAAAAAAGAAGGTGACCCTGCCAGCGGACTGTTACCGCTGATCTCCCCCGATCCGCCTGGCAAACAAGGTGAGGGAGATAAGAGAGTGCAGGCTTATTGTTTTCGTTTATGCCTGACAGACCATCCGGAGAACAGGGTGGCAATAGAGAAACCGGCAGGATATGATTCTTCACAGTATGAGTTACTGGTGCGCGTGTTTAAGACAGGGTGGACAGGGGTTTTCAATAAGTTTGATCCTATCCCTAATCATAAAACAGATGTGAATAATCATGGCCCTTTCAGTATGGATTATATAGGAATGAATTATGATTATCCTGATGCCTCTTATGAGAAAAGAAAGGAAATCATTGCCGCTCATGAAACCTATCAGAAAGGGTTGCTTTATTTTATCACAAACAGCATGCGCGTACCGGCGGATATAAGGGAGCGCATGAGTAAATGGGGTTTGTCACGTGATGAGTTTAAGGATAATGGCAACTGGCCTCACCAGCTGTATATCAGGGAAGCCAGAAGAATGAATGGATTGCGCATCATGACAGAGAACGAAGTACTGGGAAATAAGGTGGTAACACAACCGGTAGGGATGGGATCTTATACGCTGGATTCGCATAATACTCAGCGGTATGTACAATCAGATGGGACGGTGCAGAATGAGGGAGACGTACAGGCACATATTTCTAAGCCGTACCAGATAGAGTATGGTGCTATTATACCTAAGAAAGGAGAGTGTGAGAACCTGCTGGTACCGGTGTGTGTATCGTCCACACATATCGCATACGGGTCTATCAGGATGGAACCGGTGTTTATGATATTAGGACAGAGCGCTGCTACTGCTGCTGTGCAGGCTATAGATGGTAAGAAGGCAGTGCAGGATGTTGATTATGAGATGTTGAAAAAACAATTGTTAAAGGATAAACAGAAGATATAAATAAGATTGACCGGGCCAAAAGCCCGGTCAATTATTTTCAGCTTTCAAAAAAAGCGCAACTTCCACCTGTCCAGTTTTGCGTTTTCCCCTGCGCAACACCTATCATCTTACTCTTACTGATACGAGCGAGGTTATGCACCAGCAGCGGGCGTGGCGTATTATCCGGCCAGAAATACATCATCCGTATTTCACAGTAAGCAGGTCCCTCAGGCGTTTCTATTGCGGGGGCGTATTCTACTTTATGCTGCAGTATCCAGTTTTCCGGCTCTTCTATATTATCTATGTCTTCCTGCTTCACATCAATCACCACTCCCTGTCCTGCAAAAGAAAAAAGCGGTTTCAATACATAGTTCTCCAGGTCTGATGGTATTACCGGCAACTCATGCAGGAACCAGCTTCTTGGCACAAATTCACTGTGAATGAAAGGAAGGGTATATTTACTGATGCGGTAGAACCAGTTGGGATGTGTGATCCATTCCACGTCAAGGTCATGGAAAAGATTCACATGTCTGCCCAGTGTTTCTTCCCGTCGTTGCAGGTCGTCAAAGATAAGACGGTTGTAGATCCGTTTGATATGGATACGTTCACCGTCACGCTCATAGTAGAGCTTTTTTCCTTCCTGCACCAGTTCTGTGATGCAGACAGGAGTAATACCCAGTTTCTGTTGTGTATAGTAGAAATCTATCCTTGTCTTCTGCTCATGTGGCTTTACTTCCAGCAGTACTACTTCTTCCGGCTGATGGGGGCCAACAACCAGCTCGCGGAACATTTCGAAGTAGGACGTTTTATCCAGCCCGTTAAAGAAGTTGCTAACGGTGCCGGGTATGCTGAAATGCTCCCTGAACTGCCGGGCCATCAGTTCCTGGAAGGCATAGAGTGACGGGAAGCCCTGCAGTTCTATAAGTTTGGGCGTCAGCTCACCTTTTTCATCATAGCAAACGGCAAAATCTACTACCAGGAAATGGGGGTGATCATTCTCATGCGGAACTTTCATACTATTCGGAATAGCATTGCGGGTAAGTTCCTTGAAATCGGAGCGTACTATTACATCTGTCACCTGGTCGCAGGCCTGTATCAGTTTTGCTGCAAGGGCTGCGGGAATAAATACCGGGGTTTCCGCTACTTTAAAAGCTGGCGCTTCGCCGGCTTCTGTGGCCAGGGCGGTAAGGAAGTCCTGGTATTTGCGGTGGGTGAAGTTATGATTGTAATATGAACGGAGTGTGGGGATCATAAGTAATCAGCAAATTGTTATCGATTAAAAATCGCTGTATCCAGGAAAGCCGGTATGAAGGAGTTATGTGTGTGCATGATCTTGTCGGGATCAGACAGTTGTTCCAGCATGCTGTGATATTTTTCCGCGCCGTAGTTGGTGATGACCTGGTTTTTCTTTTCCTGCTGCATGAGGTACATGCGCATGCCTGTAGCGTCAGCTTCCGGGTGGAATTGTGTGCCAATACAGTGGTCGCTGAACCTGATAGCCATTGTAGCCCGTTCCAGTGGTACATGCGGGCGTTCTTTTTCAATGGCCAGTACACGGGCGCCTATGGCTTCCATTCTTTCGTAATTGAGCTCTATCACCTGCCAGTTACGGCTATCTACGATATAATAAGGTTCCGGTAATTCTGTAAATACAGGCTCTTCTTCACCAGCACTGGTTTTATGGACAGGGAAGATGCCAAAAGCAGGCGATCTTCTGCGGCATACATTGCCAAGCCCCAGGTAGCGGCACATCAGCTGGAAGGAGTGGCAGATCAGCAGGATCGGCTTCTTCTCTTCAGCTGTATTGTTCCACTCCATCAGTTCTTCCATTAAATTGAAATATTGCTTTTCCCATTCGCTGCCTTCGCTGTCCAGCGGACTACCAGGGCCTCCGGTAGAGATGTAGATATCATATGAAAGGTCAGGGAATTGTTGCTGCACTCTTACTTCAAACTCATGAAATTCCAGTTGTAAGGCATGTTTTGCAGCATAATCTGTCAGTACTTCCCTTATACAACGCATCCCTTCGTTAGGGACCTGTTCATACATATCCAGTACGGCCACTTTCCAGTGCTGCTTAGAAGGTTTCATAGCACAAAGTTACAAGTTTAGCAGTCTTTGAGAAACTGATTAATGATGAAGCCGGTAACCGATTGCAGGCTCTCTGTCTGCTGGAATACCTCCAGTTGCTTATCAGCGCCGGTGCCGTTTTCAAGAATATGATGAGTATATTCTATAAAATGCCTGCTGCCCAGGTCATCCACAACATCATCCACAAAATCCAGCAGCTCATTAATAAGGGTGCGGGCGTTGATCTCAGTTTCCTTGCCGAAATCTATCAGGTTGCCATCTATTCCATAGCGGGAAGCCCTCCATTTGTTCTCGTTAACAAGTGCGCGGTTATAGATGATGAAGTTGAGGTTCTGCATACGCAGTTTATAGATCTTGGCGCATACAGCCTGGAAAAGGGCTGCCAGGGTACAGGTTTCCTGCACGGTGAGCGGTACGTCGCAAATGCGGAATTCTACCGTATTGAAGAAAGGATGTACCCGGAGGTCCCACCATACTTTTTTTGCGTTGTCAATACAATTGGTCTTTACCAGCAGTTGTATGTATTTATCATATTCTTCTATGCTGGCAAAGAAGTCCGGTATGCCGGTGCGGGGAAATTTATCGAATACTTTGGTGCGGTATGATTTAAATCCCGTGTTCCTGCCTTCCCAGAAAGGGGAGTTGGTGCTGAGCGCAAAAACATGTGGCAGAAAATAGCGTACAGAGTTGGCAATGTGCAGGGCCATTTCCCTGTTTTCCATGCCTACATGTACGTGCAGTCCGAATATCAGGTTGGAACGCGCAGCATCCTGCATTTCATTGACGATCTCAAAATAACGGGGATGGTCTGTGATGAGCTGCAGTTCCCATTCAGAGAAGGGATGGGTACCGGAAGCGCCTACGGAATAGCCAAGATCGCCGGCTATCTGGGCTATGGTCCTGCGCAGGGAAGAGACATCTTTGCAGGCTTCATCTATGTTGGCGCAAACCTGGGTGCCTACTTCCACCACTGCCTGGTGAAATTCGGCCTTTACCTGGTCATTGATCACCTTATGGGCATGTTCAACGATCTTTTGTTCATGGGACCGTAATTCAAACGTATGCGGGTCCATGACCATATATTCCTCTTCTATCCCGAGGGTGAAATTCTTAAGCATGTGGTGTGTTTCAGTGCGTTGCCGGCAATTTCCTCTCTAAGCAGGAACGTTGCCGGCTACCAAAGTTATTCTTTCTTTTTCGTCTTTTTGACCGGTGTTTTTTTAGGAGCAGGTTCTTTTGTCAGAGTGGGTTCAGAAAGAGCATCATTAGGTGTCACTGCCGGAGATACAGCCACTTTTTTGGCTGCGGTCTTTTTCTTGCCGGGTACGATAACGGTCTGTTCTCCATGTACTGCATGCTGGAGAAATTTACCCCAGGTCAGGTTATCTGTGCCGGGTGTTTGCTGCTGCGCGCGGAGAATGGCATAGCTGGCGGCGGTTTCCGTCAGCCATTCAAAGTTTTCCTGGCCAATGATATTAGGATCTGCTTCAGGTGCAGGGTTCCAGAAGTCGATCACATAAGGAACGCCGTTTCGGATAGCTATTTCTACGCTGTTGAAGTCATAACCCAGGTATTGGTTCAGCTGCGCTACCTGGTCTGCAATGGCCGTTATCAGGGCGCTGTCGCCTTTATCTTCCGTCAGGTAACGTTGCTGATCTGCCTGGTAGGGATCGTATGGAATGATGCGTACATATTTTCCACCAATGCAATAACAGCGGTAATAAGCTTCATGTTTTATCTCCTCCTGGAGCATCATGACCAGCTGGCCGGTGCGGGCATGTTGTGCAAAGAACTCCTCACGGTCATATATCCTGTATACATGTTTCCACCCTCCGCCGTTATATGGCTTCAGGTATGCGGGAAAACCAATATGATCGAAAATAGCATCCCAGTCAAACGGGTATTCCAGGTTCCGGAAGGATTTATCTGTGGTATTCAATGGTAATTCCCGGGAGGGAAGCAAGGCCGTTTTAGGCGCCTGTATACCGGTGCGCAGGGCCAGTTCGTTGTTGACAAACTTGTCGTCAGCACTCCACCAGAACGGATTGTTGATCACGGCGGTACCCTCCAGGGAAGCCTGTTTGAGCCAGGTGCGGTAAAAGGGAACATCCTGCGAAATACGGTCAACTACCACAGCATATCCTGATGGCAGGCCCTGTATTACTTTATCAATGGATACCGGCTCTGCCGTGATGCCGTCTATCTGTTTCTCATTCACACGATCGATAAAGGCCTGTGGAAAGCTGTTTTCCTGGCCAAAGAGAATGCCTATTTTCTTCATTGCTGAGAGGTTTTCTTATGATGGTTATCCAATGATCCGGAAGCTGATAAAAAATCAATATTCGCGCCAACCAGTTATTTGATCAGCGACAGGTAGTAGGGCAGGAGGTCCTGCCACGATGCCCAGGTATGGGACATATTATGCCTTATATCCAGCCAGTGGGAAATACCTTTACCCGTCAGTATGCCGGACATCTGTTCATTCTGGCCGCGGGACACGTCGCTACCCGCAACGCTCAGTATAATACCCATGCGCCAGAGTGCTTCATGCGGATTGTCACGCATGTAGTCCATAGGATTATGATAATACACATTATCGTCATAATGACCGTCCAGGCGGAATTTCACGTCGAAAATACCGCTCAGGCTGAACAGGTAGGAAACCCTCTCGGGATAGCGGAAAGCAAAGTTGGCCGCATGATATCCTCCAAAGCTGCAGCCGGCTACGGCAATGCGTTCTACACCCGTATCGGCAGACACGCGTTCCAGTATTTCATGGCGTAACAGGTTATCGTAGCGGGAGTGGTTCAGGGCCCTTTCTGCCGGAGGAATATGGATGTTGTACCAGCTGTGGGTGTCTATACTGTCAGGACAGTAGATCTTTATGAGCTGCTGGTCAACGAACCATTGCAGTGCGTTGATAAGGCCTCTTTCACGGTGTTCGTAGTGACGGCCCATGGAGGTAGGGAAGAGGATGAGGGGATAGCCTTCCTCTCCGAATACCAGCATTTCGAAGTCACGGCCCAGGTGTGGGGAATACCATTTGTAGTGTTCTTCACGCATTGTTATAAATATAACAAAAAAAGTCTGGCTAAAATTAAAAGGGCTGTTCCCTGTGATGAAGGAAACAGCCCTTTTATCATAAAAAAGAAAATTAGTTGAAGATGTAACGTACACCCAGCTGCATCTGCCAGCGGGACAGGATACCGGTATCGTCGATAAACTGCCTGTTGGAAACTGGTTTAGCAAAAGAATAGCGGGGAGCGCCGTCAGGACCTTTGAAATCCCTCCAGGTCAGGAAGCTGGTAGCCCTTGGAACAGGAGCTATACCCCAGTTGCTGTTCAGGAGGTTAGAGAAGTTGATGATATCAAGAGAGATCTGGATCTTGCTCTTGGATTTAGGGAAGATCCTGCCAAAATCTACATCCTGCATTACCCTTACATCAAACCTGTGGAACCATGGATACTGACCACCATTCCTTTCAGCAAACTGACCTCTGCGGCCGTTCAGGTATTTATTTGCAGAGATATAAGCATTCAGGTCATTCCATATTTCAGCTTCTGTACGGGTATCATTCGCATCTACAGGGATAAGAGCGATCTCACTCTGGCTTCTTGGAACATAGATCAGGTCATTATTACCGGTAGAACCATCTTTGTTGATGTTACCTGCATAAGTGTAGCTGATACGGCTGTTGTTGAACGCGTCAGCAAACGGAGAGCCTTCATAGATCACAGATACTGTAGTACCCAGCAGTTTTGCATATTTCACTGAGTAAGACAGCATACCTACTACCCTGTGTTTTACGAGGTAGTTAGTGTATGACAGCACCGGAGTATTAGGATCGTTTACGATCTGGTTACCATTGTATGCACTGGCAGCCTGTGAACCGGGGCTGGAAGTCAGGTCTTTGGCACCGGTGTAGGTGTAAGACACTGAAGTATACAGACCCATGTCAAATGCTTTCTGCAGCTGCAGTGACAAAGAGTAAGAGTAACCTTTGGTAGTGTTATCCAGCACAATAGCGTTAGTGATCCTCGGGTTGATACGGTTTGCACTTCCGCCGGGGAATGTATCACGAACGTTTGCACCAACTGTTTTACCCACCGGGTTCTTCAGGTTGGCATCACGATGGAATACAGCATTCAGATCTTTGGTATAAATACCTTCTACTGTTGCTACTACGTCGCCAGGCAGACGAACATCAGCTGCCAGGTTTGAACGCCATACCTGTGGGTATTTAAAGTCAGGATCAATTACGTTGATCGCGAAGTTTGGCGTAGCAGACGGGTTAGCAGGAATGTATTTTGCCGGATCTGCGCTGAACGGACGGTTTGCAGGGTTGGTAGAGTTCTCATTACCAAACAGCAGACCGTTGTTACCAGCCTGGTTAACTGCCCATACATAAGGAATAGCGCCGGTGAAGATACCGGTACCGCCACGCAGCTGGAAACGCTGATCGTTCATGATGTCCCAGTTGAAGCCTACGCGCGGAGACCACAGCAGGGTGGTGCCGGGCAGTTTACCTACATCAAGCTTCTCACCGTTGCGGAAGGTCATAGTATCAACAATCGGGTTGGAAGCCAGCTTGGTAGGATACCATGGCATGTCTATCCTTAAACCATAAGTGATACGCAGGTTATCCATTACCTGGAAAGCGTCCTGTGCATAAACTGAAGCCTGTGCAGCAGAAAGCTTGGCTACCGGACGTGGATTGCCCGGAAGCGCTGAATACGTCAGCTGATACAGTAGCGGATTTACAGCCTCACCCTGGCTGGCTCTTACAAAGTCAGACACGGAATTGTAACGGAACTGTCCGTATAAGAACTGTGCAAAACCGTTTTCGAAACGGAAATATTCACCTGCAACACCCAATGTGATAGTGTGTTTGCCGGCATAGATATTAAAGTTGTTGGCCGCCTGGAACAGGTCCTGTTTCAGAGAGTTCAGTCCGCTGAAAGGTTCAGAGCCGGCAGAAATATAGTTAGCACCGCTGCCATCCTCAATATCTACTACCGGGAATGGTTTACCGCCAAAGGTTTCCCTGTAGTCGCGGAATGCGCTGTAAGTAACAGAAAGGTTATTGGAATATTTATTGGAGAAGGTGCTGTTCAGCTCAGCTACAACAGAGTTGATCTTGTTATGCTGCCTGTACTTCATGTTTTCAAAGATCAGAGAGTTGGCGCTTGGACCACGGCCCCTGTTGTCTTTTGAACGGGAGTTGGAAGTACTTGGAGCAATATCCCTTAAAGCATTCATATATGAATAGCGAACGTTCAGTTTATGTTTCTCACTGATGTTCCAGTCTATTCTCGCAGTAACTTTATCATTGTTCTGCTCAAATTCATAACCTTCATAGCTGCCCGGGTCATAACCTACCGCCAGAAGAGCCGCCCTTACAGAGTCCAGCGCAGTAGTTCTTACCCTGGATACGTTAGAACCGGTTTTGCTACCGTCGTTGGCCAGCCAGGTGCTGCCGGGAGAAGTTTGCCTTTCCAGTTCACCGTTAACGAAGAAGAACAGCTTGTTCTTAATGATTGGACCTCCCAGGCGGAAACCATATTGTTTCAGGCTGTAATCGTTCTGAGCTACTTCCACTTTACGGATCTTGGAACCGGTCAGGGCTTTACTTTTGAAGTAAGAATACACAGAACCGGAAAATTCGTTGGTACCGCTTCTTGTTACCGCGTTGATGTTAGCGCCGGTGAAACCGCTCAGTTTCACATCATAAGGCGCCAGATTCACCTGCAGCTGATCAATAGCGTCCAGGCTGATAGGCTGTGCGTTTGTTTGTCCGCCTGGAAGTTCAGAAAGACCAAATGCGTTGCTGAACAGGGATCCGTCTACAGTAAAACGGTTGTACAGGGCGTTACGGCCGGCAAAGTTCAGGCCCTTACCTGATTGTGGCGTTAATTTGGTGAAATCTGCAATACCTCTGTTCAGGGAAGGCAGGTTTTGCAACTGCTCCCTGTTAATAGTGGTAGTGGCTCCTGTCCTTGAACTGTTAAAGGTAGGGTCTTGTTTACCACTTACTACCAGCTCCTTAAGAGAGGTAGCAGAGCTTTCCATTACTGCATCAATCCTGAAGGTCTGTCCCAATGGCAGATTTATATTAGGGATCTGCTGCTCTTTAAAACTTACATAGCTGATTGTCACAGTATACGGACCGCCTACACGCATGTTAGGGATGTTGTAACGGCCATTTTCCAGGGTCGTAGTACCGTATACGGTACCTGAAGGGGTGTGAACGGCTTTTACCGTTGCTCCGATCAATGGTTCTCCTTTTTCGTCTTTTACCACACCAGTCATACCACCGGTGGTGACCTGTGCATAGGAGTAGCACATGCTAAACAGTACAATGAATGTGGTTAGTAGTCGTTTAAATCCCATATTTGAGCAGTTTGATTTATGAAGGCAAAGTTGATAAATTATCTTTGATAGATTTTAACTATAAATTAACAAATTGTTAAGCTGTTGACCGTATTGAGTTTATTGGGAACTATTTTGGACAGATGAAACTTTTAACAGTGATTTCGTCGAGTTTGTTTAATAATTCAGGGCAGAAATTCTAAAAAATCGAATTGGAATCTTTTTAATACTTATAATATTATGGCGGACGGGAGTATTTAATATTAATACGGAGAGAAATATTTATATGACTAAAAGATCAATGTATTATGGGAAGAGTATTTACTATCTGCCGGGAAAGTGGTATTGGTACATTTTTACCATAACTTTGCACATTAACTTAACAGAAGAGCTATGTTAGATACAATAGAATCAGCTATAGAGGATATCAGAAAGGGTAAGCTGGTCATAGTAGTAGACGACGAAGACAGGGAAAACGAAGGGGATTTTATAACAGCAGCAAGGAATGTGACGCCGGAGATCATCAACTTTATGAGCCGTTATGGCCGTGGATTAATATGTGCGCCATTAGTGGAAGAACGTTGCGAAGAGCTGAAGCTGGAAATGATGGTACGCGATAATACTGCCCTGCACCAGACACCATTCACGGTGTCAGTCGATTTACTCGGACACGGTTGCACTACTGGTATCTCTGCGCATGACAGGGCTAAAACTGTACAGGCGCTCATTGATCCCAATACCCGTCCAGAGGAACTTGGTAAACCCGGGCATATTTTCCCCCTGAAAGCAAAAAGCGGAGGCGTACTACGCCGTACCGGCCATACAGAAGCTACTATAGACCTGGCCAGGCTGGCCGGCTTTGAACCTGCCGGCGTCCTGGTAGAGATCATGAACGAAGATGGCTCCATGGCCCGCCTGCCACAACTGCGTGAAATAGCTACCCAGTTCGATCTGAAACTTATCTCTATCAAAGACCTGATCGAGTACCGCCTTGAAAAGGAGACGCTTATTGAAGAGCAGGTACGTGTGCACATGCCCACCGAATACGGTGATTTCCAGTTGATTGCATTTAAACAGCTGAACACCGGGGAAACCCATATGGCGCTGAAAAAAGGAGATTGGGAAAAAGGAGATCCGGTATTGGTACGCATCCACTCATCCTGTGTAACAGGCGATATCCTGCATTCTCTCCGTTGTGATTGTGGTGAACAGCTGCATAAAGCCATGGAAATGGTTGAAAGAGAAGGTAAAGGGCTGATCCTGTACATGAACCAGGAAGGCCGCGGCATAGGGCTGCTGAATAAACTGAAAGCATATAAGCTGCAGGAAGAAGGCAGAGATACCGTACAGGCTAACCTGGAACTGGGCTTTAAGATGGATGAACGTGATTATGGTGTAGGAGCACAGATCCTGAGGCATCTGGACATCACCAAGATGAGACTCATCACTAACAATCCAAGAAAGAGAGCCGGTATGAAAGGATACGGTTTAGAAGTAGTTGAAAATGTGGCTATTGAAGTGCATCCTAATCCGCATAACGAGTTTTATTTGAAAACCAAGAGAGATAAACTTGGTCATGAGATATTAAAGGGATAATTGCGCTGGCTGACCTTTGGTCAGCCAGCAATCTTAAAGAAACGGGGGGAAATCACTGCTTCCTGGTACTATCCAGCTTATCCCTCGAATTCTGCTTTTCCAGCTCCTCCTGCCTGATAGCCTCAGCCCTGCGCAGTGAATCTATAAACCTCCTCCGCTTCTTCTCGTTAAACAATTCCGCAAATTTATTATACTCACGTACATACGAAATACCTACCCCTGCCTTATTCCTGTTCACCAGGTTATAAACATCATAATCTGATTTACTGAAAGCGTTGATACGTATACGTCCCTCCGGCGTCAGAAGGTATTCAGCCCTGAAGTCGCCCGCAAAACGGTTAGCATTGGAAGAAGTCGCCGCTTTTCCCCAGTCATAGTCACCACCTACATACAATCTTATCCTGTTGTTATACAGGTTACTTGTCACCCCTGCACTCACCTGGTTACGGTCCATAGAGGCATTATCCTGGCTGCCTATATTATAGGCGCGGTAATTTACGTTGATACCGATACCACTGTTCTTCAGCAGGGCGCCGGTAATATTGTTAAGAATAGCAGAAGCCTGTGCGCTGAGTGCCTGTCCCACGCTGTTCTTACCTGTAATAGCTACGTTCGCCGCACCTGCAGAGTTAGGATCATCCGGAAGGAACTGGTTAAAGAGCAGCAAGCCGGCCATTTGCTGGAGAGCCTTGTTCTGGTCCTGGTTCACTTCCCGCAGTTTAGCTGCTACACCACTTTCATAAGCCAGAGAGCCCACTTCCGGCAGGTTGATGGCATAAGTGATATCCGGTTTCATCAGCTCTCCGCGCAGGTTGATAAGAATATCTACTCTTTCCGTACGGGTAGCAAGCTTATCACTCGCCGTAGAAGCAGTACCCACCAGGTTATAAAGGCTGACCTTAGGCAGGGTGTATTTGGCATGAATATCTACTTTTGCTTCAGTAGGATCTCCATTCCAGGTGATAGAACTGCTTTTATCTATGTCAAACTTCCAGCTGGTAAGACGTTGCAGGGTAAAGTTATACGAACCGTTGTTGATCTCGTAGTTGCCGAACATAGTGAAATCACCTTCCGTATTCACATTGATCTGCAGGTTACCTGTGCCGTTGGCAGAGATCATATCGCCGGAGGCAGCATCCATGATCACATCTATCTGTGCATCCGGTGTAGCAGATATATCCAGTTTTACGTTGAGCTTGACGTTATCCTTTTTCTTTTTCTTCTCTTCTTTCATTTCAGTACCGTAAGACTTGAACGTAATGTAGTCTGAACGGCCTATTTCCTTGCTGTCAGACAGCGGGAGATAGAAATGCGTTCCCCTGGAAGGGCGTGCCTGTATACGCAGCTGCAGGTCTTCCAGCGGACCGGAAAAGTAAACCTTGCCATCTGCAATAACGTTTCCATAGAAGAGATCGCTGTCTTCCGCACCCGTGCCCAGGAAGATGAAGTTGCGGGCGGTTACGTCAAAATCAAAGTTCAGGTTATTGAAATGATCATGTGCAATGTATCCGCTGGCAGAGGCTTTACTGTTGTTCTTATCTACAATGGTAAAGTTGCCGAACTCAATAAGATTGTCATCCACATTGATGTTGAGGCGGGGAATAGTATACTGGGTACCGAGGTATAGCACCTTCACACCCACATTATCTACTTTGATATTACCTTTTACGGAAGGTTGTTTGGTTGTGCCGGTAATAGCCAGCTTACCGGTGGCCGTTCCTTTAAGATCTGTTACATAATCATTTACAAAACGTTCCACCATATTGAGGGAGGCGCCATTCAGCTCCACATTGGCGGCAAGCCTGTTATTGGTTTCTGTAAGACCAGCCAGCCCTTCTGCAAAGAAAGCTTTGCCCGGGTTATCTGATCTGACAGCGAAAGTAGCATCTCCTGTTTCCTGGCGGTATCCGCCTTCGAAAGTAACCAGACCGATGGAGTCATTGTCAATACGCAGCTCGCTGGTACTGATGCTGGCATCTATGTCCAGGTTCTGTGTAGGATCAGAAATATTGATAGTACCATCAGCATATCCTTCTATACGCATCGTGGTAAGCTGCGCAGGTATTACATCTGCCAGGTTGAGGTTCTTCAGGCTGACAATAAAACGGGATTCATCCGGGTTGAACTCATTCGTCTCTACAGTCACACTCTGCTCATTCCGGGTCACCTGCAGGTTATGGATGGTCAGGAAATGCTTGCTCCAGTATATCTCATTACCCGGCGTAACATTCCATTGACGTTCGTTGACAGTGAAAGCGCTGTTCAGGAAACTGATCTTGACCCCGTCATTCACCGTCACCACCCGGGCATAGAAGCCGTCCAGCGTAGAGCTGTCTGCCGCCTGGAGGTCTACTTTGATGTAAGAAGTATCATGTCCTGAGTTGGCAAGGATGAGTGGGTTTTGCAGGAGTGTACGGTCGCCCGACATTACTTTCCCTATACTGGTGCTGATATCTATCTTGTTAAAGTTGCCAGTGCTTTTCAGCAGCAGGTCTTCAATATGATAAGTGTTATAATAAGCGCTGGGTACCGCCAGGTTAAGGGCGAGATTACCTTTGATGGTATTAAGGGAACCTTCCACTGTGGTATGATCAAATCCGCCTATCTGGTTATCTGTCAGTCCTCGTACCAGCTTATCTGCTTCTCCCAGCTGGAAGGCAAAGGTGAAATCCTGCTGAAGGCCGGTGGCCGGTACTTCAGGGAAATAGCTGGGATAATATTTGTTGAGCAGGAGTTTGAAGGCGTCAGGCAGCTGCATGAAGCTATAGTTCCCTTTTACATACCCGCCTATCTCACTGCCTCGTATGTTCAGTACCTTGACGTTGTTTTCCTGGCTGGTAGATACATTAAGTGAATCAAATTCCAAACGGCGGCCTTTCCTGTAAAGAGACATATCATACACCCTGGCAGAGCCGTCAAAGTTATCGATATTACTGCCTGCAAAATCAAGGTCCAGCTTCGTTTGCAGCGTCATGGAATCTTTCATGAGCTGCAGGGCTTTGAGGTTGCTGTGCCTGATCTCTGAGTTGAAATGGAATACAGGTACCGCCTGGTTGAAGTCAATAGTACCGGCAAAATCCATGTCCAGGTTAGGATCTTTGGCGGTAAGGGCGCCATTGAAGAACTTACGGTTCATCTCACCCTTGGTAGTAATATTGCTGTATGTATAGTTGTAGAGGGATATCTTTTGTACATCTGCATCTACCTGTGCTTTCAGTGTTTTAAAGTTGAAGCCTTCCCCGTTCAGTTTGGCGCTGAGGGAAATAGTGGAAAGGTCAGGTACGTCCAGCAGAGAACCCAGGTTGAAGTCGGCCGTGGTAAGGCTACCGGAATATACCGGTACGTCCTTGCTGGTCTTAAAGTTAAGGTCAGAGTTGACGTTGCCCAGGTTGGTCTGGAATTTACCATAGGCTACGAAGTCATTCACGAAACCAGTGAAACTACCTGCAAAGCGGATGTTGGAAAGGCGGTCCAGCCTTACAGGATCAATATTTTTCAGTTCGGGGAAGAAGCTCTGTACATCCGGTCCGGTAGTGATCAGTTCTTCTGCAGAGAAGTCGATATAAGTATCGTTGATATCAGGAAGGCCACGCATTTCAAGACCACCTTTAAGTCGGGTAGTGCTGCCGGCTTCCAGGTCTATGTTGCTGGCTTTGAGATTGCTGACAGGCCCGCGGGCGTCACCGTTAAGCGATATCTCCTTCTTCCATGAAGAGAGTGGCGGTGCAAAGTAGGCAATATCGTCAGACGAGAGCTTGCTGTTCACAAAGTGGGCACGCATGTATACGAGGTCCACATAGTCGTTCATATCACTGATGTCAGCATATTGCATGGTATAGTAGTCGCGCAGGTGACTGCGGGGAGTCAGAAGGTCCATATGCGAGAACTCCATTTCTACGGGCGACATTTTAAACCGCGCAGTAAGCTTTTTTACTTCAAAACCGCAGCGTTCCCTGGTGCTCATGGCAAGGTCTCCCAGAATACTGTCCTTTACCAGGCTGGTATTGGTCAGTTCCAGGTTGATCTTGTTAAAACGGATATGATTCGGAGCGAAATAACCTTCTTCTACAGTAGTTGTATCTTCCAGGTCATCTACACCCAATGTACCATTGTTGATACTGATCTCTTTGACCAGGAGCTTCCAGTTCTCGCTGTTCCAGCGCAGGGCAGGAATAGCGGCTGTATCCACCAGCGTTTCCTTAGGCGCCTTCGGCTTCTTTCTACGCAGGGGAGAGGAAGCATAACGGGAAATGATGAAGATAGGATCGTCCAGCGTCAGTTCCTGTATATCGATATTATGTAGTTTCAGATCAAGATTCTTGGCGTCAAGATAAATGCGTTTAGCAGCTACACGCATGTCTTCGCCTACCCAGGCGTCTATCTGGTTAATGCGTACATTACGGAGGTCTGTCTTCCGGAGGTCCAGTGAAATGCCGCTGCTTTTCTTTGGCCGCCGGGTAGTATCAGGAGGAGTGCTGAATTCATCTATGATGAACTGGTAGTTCCAGATAGAATCGTTTTTAAGGCGTACAAGGTTCACCTCTGCATCTTCCAGGCCTATGAACTTGATAACCGGTTTCTCCTGGAAGAAGAACCAGTCCGTTATCCTGAGTTGCAGCACTTTCGCGTAAAGCAGGGTATCCTTATGACGGTCTTCTATAAGCGTACCTTCCAGTTTAAGACTGTTAAAAAGACGTATGTCTACATGATCTATCTCCACCCGGGTTCTCAGTTGCTCTGAAAGCCTTTTGGTGGTCTGGTGTACAAGGAAGTTCTGTACAGCAGGGATGTTCACCAGGACACCCGTCAGGATGGCAAGGCCCAGTATACTCAGGAGGATGATCAGTAATATTTTACGTACCTTTTTCAGCGCAGCAACATTTAATCCGGCAAAAATAGTATTTAGTCCATAGACCGGGGAACACTCTCTTCAGAAAGTTTTATTAAATATTAAAATTAACTTATCCCTGGTTCAAAGAAATGGGCCCACCTGAGGCGGGCCCATTTCTTTGAACAGCAGTTCCTTGAAAAGATGCTTCGTTTTAAGGAACGTATATATTCAAATTTATTTCTTATGAATATGATCAGCGCGGATTTACAGTATAGCCTTCTTTTCTCAGCAGATCAATCACCCCGTTAGTCCCGCCCAGGTGACCACCACCTACAGCAATGAAAGCAGGGCCTTTCTGCATCTGTTCATTGAGTATTGGTACCCATTTACGGTTACGGTTATACAGGAGCAGGTCCGTATAATTCTCCATTTCTGGTGTTGATGATATCAGATCATGTAATGCCTGAACATCCCCTTTCCGGTAAGCCACTATCAGTTGCTGCATCATCTCCCGCGATTTATCCCGTTCCTTCAGCGTTTTAACAAGTGATGTTGCCTGTTCTGTATTAGGAATACTGTCAAACAGCGCCATCTGCTCAGGGATAGTTTCAAGTCCGTTGACGGTCAGGCCTGATTCCTTTGCCAGTTTCGTTAACGCAGCTTCAACAGAAGTGATCTGCGCACAGGTGCCGCCCAGCAAATAGCGTGAAAGTAATGAAACAGCAACAATGGGTTTAAACCTGTCCAGTTGTGCTATATCAACATGCACAGAATCTTTGAACCAGGTTGCCAGTAATGCGTAGTCTGCTTCAGGCAGCAGGGACTTAAATGATTGTCCTTCCGGCAACATCATATTTTGCTGCATCTGCGCCATGGCATCCGGGGCTTCCAGGTCAATTTCCAGGAAGAGCTGTTTGGAATGCTTTAAAGCAGATTGAGTGGCAGCAGAGAACTGAAGGTCTTCCGGGCAGGTAATATGGATGGTGCCGTAAAGCCAGGAGGACTGCTGCAGGCCATTACCCGATACTTCCCAGAGCAGGGAGGTTTTTTTAACAGATTGTGCCTGGCCGATACTGAAAAAGCTGCACAGGAATAACAGGAAACACGTTGTTTTACGGAGCATGTTTTAAAGATTTAACAGGAATGAATGAAGAATGCGCAGGTCATTATCGGTGTGTAGAGCAGAGATAACAGCGCGGTTGATAGGCGGATTGTCAGGATGTGGATAGCTGAATGAAGAAATGATGATATCATGTTCCAGCAATCGTGCAGCTATATCACCGGGGTGTTTCAGCAGGAAGACAGGCAGTTGCAAAGGATTGTGTACATGTTCCAGCCCCGCTGTGAGCTGTGCCAGGTACCGCACCCGGTTGCGCAGCAGTTCCCTTTGTGATTGATGCAGGGGAAAACTTTGCAGGAAGGCCCAAACATTAGCAGGCATCATGGGAGTAGCGCCGGTGAAGAAAGGCGATTTCTTTATAGCCGCTATATCTGCTGCATGACCGGCAATAACGCCGCCCTGTGTGCTGTATGCCTTTGCAATGGAAGAAGAAAGCAGGTAACGCAGGAACGGCTGCCGGGGCAGAAGACTGCTGATGCCGCTGCCTGTATCCCCCAGGATGCCGATACCATGTGAATCATCTATGAGGACCAGCGTGTGCCGCTGCAATTGCTGCAACCAGCTGAAATCATTGATGGTGCTGGTAAGCGGATTAACACTGTCAGCTACTATCACGAACGTATGGTCTGCATGGCTGTTGATCCGTTCTATGGTTTGAGGTACCCAGTTCTCCCATGAAGTAGCAGGTATTTCGTTTGCTCCTGTATGTAGAGAGGGATGGGTATCCGGTGCATAGAGGAGCTGTCCTTTACCGGAAACATACCGGGCAGCTGCCTGCGAAGCCAGGTAACCGGAAGAAAAGGTAGCTGCCGCCTGCTGCTGTTGCAGCACGGCCAGCGCATGTTCAAGTTCTTCATAGAGCTCCAGGCGCACATTGGCAATGCGGGAAGAGATAAAAACTGTGCCGTACTGATCTACACCGGCTTTCAGCAATTCCCGGAAAGCCGGCAGACTGTGAAGTCCCAGGTAAGAGAACCCGGAGAAAAAGAGCATTTCTTTTCCCCCGATAGTGCAGTTGGCCGCTGGTGTGGTATCTGTATGTAATATATTCATTAAATGGGTTATTCCGGCGTTGTTTTCAGGATAAAGTAATAATCGCCCGATTTTACTTTCATATCAAAATGTGTTTCATCCAGCTTCGTAATAGTGACCAGGTTCTCTGCCTTACGGGAACCATTGGCAGCAGTGACAGAAATGATCTTACCATTACTGAGGAACTGGTACTTGCCGGAATCCGGCTTATTGTCAATAGTAGCAATGAAAAGGTCATTGTCAAGGAACTGGTAATAGACGTTCGCATAGTAGGTCCTTTTCAGGTCCGTGGCCTGGGTGATATGCGTAAGGTCATACGGGGTGTTGGGAGGGATGACTACGTCGCGTACACGCCATTTCTTGTGCATCAGCAGCTTGTTGTTACGGTCTGCATTACAGGCAAAGAATGTCAGTGCGAAGGCGATCAGCAGTGTATGTTTCATGTGTATCAGTTTTGTGTTATGCCGGTTCTTTCTTCTTACAAAGTATCCGTTCATTTGTTCTGTTGTCTCAATATTTATTAAAATCCTGTGATTGTACTTCGGAAAGGATTTTAATAGCCTGCAGCGCTATCGTCGCCTCTTCTGTCGCCCACAGCTTCCAGCATTCCTTTTTCATTTACCCTGATCACTTCTGTACGGCCTATGGCACTGCGTTTGTCAAACCTATACCCCATTTTTTTCAAGACCTCCAGCGGGGCCTGTTCAAATCCTTCTTCCACATCTACCTCGTCAGGCAGCCATTGATGGTGGAACTTAGGCGCATCTACCGCCTGCCGGGTAGAAAGATTAAAATCCAGTAGATTGACCAGGGTCTGGAATACAGAGGTGATGATGGTAGAACCGCCCGGAGTGCCCGCAACGATATATGGACGTTTATCTTTCAGCACAATAGACGGCGTCATGGAACTGAGCATACGCTTGCCTGGCGCTATGGCATTGGCTTCAGCTCCCACAAGACCGTACATGTTTGGCACGCCGGGCTTGATGCTGAAATCGTCCATTTCATTATTGAGGAAAAAGCCTGCACCACCTACTACTACCTTGGAGCCATAGCCGCCATTAAGGGTGGTGGTTACAGAAACGGCATTCCCATCTGCATCCATGACCGAGAGGTGAGTGGTTTCTTCGCTTTCCGGCAGCACACCGGCGTTAGTGGTTTTACTGGAACCGGCTTTCTGCGGATCGTAATCCTTCATGCGGGCAAGCAGGTATGAAGGCGCAGTGAGTTGTTTTACAGGCACTTTAACAAAGTCAGGGTCTCCCAGGTATTGTGCACGGTCAGCATAGGCGCGGCGTTCTACCTCCACCATGAGCTGAATAGTAGCTGCTGAATGAAAACCCATGTCTGCCAGCGGATATTTCTCTACCATTCCCATCATCTGCTGTAAGGCTACTCCGCCACTGGAAGGCAGGGGCATAGTAATGACCTGGTAGCCCCGGTAGTTGAAGGTCACGGCAGTGCGTTCTTTGGCTTTGTATGCTTTCATATCTGCGGTGGTGATCAATCCGTGACCGCGTTTCATCTCTGCTTCAACGAGGCGGGCAGTCTCTCCTTCATAAAAGCCTGCGCGACCCTTGTCACGCACACGTTTAAGAGTATTGGCCAGGTCTTTCTGGATGAGGGTATCTCCCGCTTTCCAGGGTATGTCCTTTACAAAAGCAGTAGGCCGGGTGTTGAGTTGTATGAAGAGCTCACGTTGACTGTTCAGGCTGCGGGCTTCGCGTTCTGTAATGGCAAATCCTTTCTCTGCCAGTGCAATAGCGGGGGCTATGAGCTTGCTGACAGGCAGGCGTGCGTAAGGCAGCGAGGCATAGATGCCGGCAATAGTACCGGGTACGCCGGCTGCCAGGTGCCCGTCCTGGCTACGTTTTATGTCCGGATTGCCGCTGGCGTCCAGGTACATGTCACGTGAAGCGCGGGAGGGAGCCATTTCACGATAGTCTATCGCCAGGTTCTTCCCGTTTTTCAGATGCGCCACCAAAAAACCTCCGCCGCCAAGATTGCCTGCCGCAGGGTATACTACTGCCAGCGCCAGTTGTGTGGCAATAGCAGCATCTACTGCGTTACCGCCCTGTTGCAACACCTGGAGGCCTGCCTGGCTGGCCAGGGGATGTGCAGAAACCACTGCCCCATGCTGAACGGTGATGCTCTTTTCTATGTTGTAATTGAACGCATTTTGCGCATGGGAGGATATGGTGAAGGCCAATGCTGTTAATGTAAGTGTGATGCGCATAGCATTGTGTTTTTTATCTAGTGTGAGTATTTGCAGCATAGATTATAAAATGCGGTGTTGAATCAGTAAATTACATAATAGATGCCATACTGTGCATATTGAGACTGTAGCGAAACCAAAATCCGAACTCAAAACCCAAGTCTAAATCTAAATCTTATGTTACACCTGGTGACCCATTCCCGGAGCCTGATGCTCCTGTTACTCCTTTCATTTATTTCCTTATCTGTTTACAGCCAGACCGGCAGTATTACCGGTACGGTGACAGACGGCAAAGTACCATTGGCAGGTGCTACAGTACATGTAGAGCGTACCAACAAAGGGGGGTATACCAATGCCCAGGGAAAATTCAGTCTTGATATTGTACCGGGCAATTATACTGTTTCAGTCAGCTTTGTAGGATTTACTGCCCAGCGTAAAACGGTGACCATTGCCGCAGGACAAACCGTGAGCCTGGATGTGGTGCTGGCGGCAAGCACTACTATGAATGAACTGGTAGTGCTGGGCTCCCGCAGTTTACCGCGTACACAGACGGAAACCCCGGTGCCGGTGGACGTGATCGATATTAAACGGATAGCAGCAGATGCTCCGCAGGTCTCGATCAACCAGATACTCAACTATGTAGCTCCCTCTTTCAGCTCAGGTACACAGACAGTGGCAGACGGTACAGACCATATAGACCCGGCCTCACTGCGGGGACTGGGACCAGACCAGGTGCTGGTACTGGTGAATGGTAAACGCCGGTACAACACAGCACTGGTAAATGTGAACGGTACTTTTGGCCGCGGAGCAGTAGGCACAGATATGAACACCATTCCCACCGCTGCAATAGACCGCGTGGAAATACTCAGGGACGGCGCCGCCGCTCAATACGGTTCCGATGCCATTGCCGGCGTGATCAATATCATTCTGAAAAGCAGTGTAAACCGTTTATCTGTCAACGTTACCACAGGCGCCAACGTTACTTCACAGTCTGTAGATAATATAGACGGACAAACTGTGCAGACCGGCGTCAATTACGGCATACCTGTTGGCACTAAAGGTGGCTACATCAACTTTGGCGGATCTTATGACTACCGTAACTATACCAACCGCTCCGGCCCCTGGGTAGGCGCTATCTACCGTACCTATCCCGGTGGCATCGATAAAACGGATTCTTTCCTGGTAGCCAACAACATTACCCGTGGCGATATCCGTATGCGCGCCGGGCAGTCAAAGCTGCGCAGCGCACAGCTGTTCGCCAATGCCAGCATTCCGCTGGAAAATAATGCAGAACTGTACCTGTTTGGCGGTATCGGCTACCGCAACGGCCAGGCGGCAGGTGTATACCGTTTGCCGAGCGATAGCCGCAATATACTCGATATCTATCCCCTCGGATTTCTGCCGGAAATACATAGTGATATTTACGACCGCTCCCTGGCTGCCGGCATAAGAGGCAACCTGGGCGAGTGGAAGGTAGATTTCAGCAACACCTACGGCCGGAACGAGTTCGCTTTCAAAGTGGAGCATTCGCTCAACGCATCGCTGGAGAAAGCTTCTCCCACCAGGTTTACCTGCGGAGGGCCTGTGTTTACACAAAATACCACCAACCTTGACTTCTCCAGGCGTTTGGACGTGCTGGAAGGACTGGATATAGCTTTTGGTGCAGAACACCGCTTTGAGCAATACCAGCTGATAGCAGGCGCTGAAAATTCTTATACTGATTATGGCCGTGCCAGTAAAATAGGAGTGGATGCAGATGGGAATGATATCCTGATCCCTGATCCGCAGGGGCCTATCAATACGCTGTTTGGTCCGGATGGTAGTCCGCGGGCCGGTGGAGCGCAGGTATTTCCGGGCTTCAGACCGGAGAATGCCATTAAAGCCACCCGCAGCGCCATAGCAGGATATGTAGATGTAGAAGCCAATTTCAGCAGCGCCTTCCTGCTGGGTGGTGCACTGCGGTTCGAGAACTATAACGACTTTGGCAGTACGCTGAACGGGAAGCTGACCACGAGGTATAAGCTGAGTGAACGGACAGCCCTGAGAGCGTCTGCCAGTACAGGCTTCAGGGCTCCGTCCCTGCATCAGCGGTTCTATTCCTCTACCTCTACCTTGTTTGTGGATGGTCAACCATATGAGGTAGGTACATTTACGAATGATAGCAGACCTGCACAGCTGCTGGGCATTCCGCAGTTAAAACCGGAGAAGTCAAAAAGTGTAAGTGCGGGGTTTACCAGCACTTTTGGTAAGTTCAACCTGACGCTGGACGGTTATTTTACAAGGATAGATGACAGGATCGTATATACTGACCAGTTTTCCGGCAGTAATGCAGATACTGCATCCGCAGTAGATAAAGAGATCTATCAGCTGTTATCTCTCGCCAATGCCAACAGGGCAGCTTTTTTTGCCAATGCCATCAATTCCGAAACAAAAGGTATTGACCTGGTACTGACCTACAGTACCAAACTGGCAGCCGGTACATTAAGAGCAGATCTCTCCGGCACTTACAGCTATACACAGAAAGTAGGGCCGGTAATGGCTTCCGAAAAGCTGAAGGGAAAAGAGAATATCTATTTCAGCCGCGCCAGCAGGATCTACCTGGAAAGAAGCGTACCGAGAGAAAAAGTGAACCTGAGCGTTTCGTATAATATTAAACGTTTCAATGCGTTCATTCGTGGTGTACACTTTGGCAGCGTGGAAGAGGCTACTAATGATCCTAATTTCTATCAGACCTATTCAGCTAAAATTGTGACGGATGCAGCCGTAGGGTATAAGCTCACCCCCGCGTTGAAACTGAGCATAGGGTCTAATAATGTGTTTGATGTGTATCCTGATAAAGTGGCTAATCCCGCTAATACAACCAATAACCAGTTCATTTACAGCAGGAGGGCCACACAGTTCGGGTATAACGGCAGGTTCCTGTTTGCAAGGCTGGAACTGAATTTATAAGATATTGTTTCCGGCTACAGGCCTGATCACTGCTCAAAAAATGAGTTTTGCCTTTTGCAAAACTCATTTTTTGAGCAGTTTATTCAAGTTGATGCGCCGCTAAAGCGATTTAGATTTGATATTATTGAATTATTTACTATATTGGATAGAGCATTCAAGGGTAAACCCGGTGAACGTATTCTATGAGTAGATCAATCAGTCATTTTTCAGGGCTTTTCCTGTTCATTATCACAGGCATATGCGGCTGCATCCAGGATGAGCAGAGCAAGCTGCTATTGCGGCAGGTGATGAGGGAGGAGAACGGGCGTGTCCAGAAGCGGGTATACCGGCTGGCTGATAATCCATCTGTGGAACGCATAGAAGTCTATTATGACAACGGGAAACTGAAAGAAGTATATTATCGTAAAGATGGTCAGCTGGAAGGAGAACGTACCTTGTTCTTCGAGAATGGTATGGTATCAGAGACCGGCAGCTGGCATAATGATAACAGGGTAGGAGAGTTCAGGTACTACCGGGTTGACGGAAAGCTGGATTGCGTACAGCATTACGGCTTGTTAGGAAGCATGGAAGAGGCGCGTTAACTGATATCGTGCATGTCTCTGCGTTAATTATTATCTTAGAGGTATAATTCTCACAAATGATGCGCAAATTGTTGTGGCTGGCCGTTTGGATGATCCCTGTTTTACCTGGTTTTTCACAATCCCCGCCTACGCCCGATCAGTTTTTAGGATACGCCTTAGGAACACAATTCACTCCCTGGTACAAAGTACTGGAATACTTCAGGGCAGTAGCGGCTGTTACCCCTAATATGCAGCTGAAGCAATATGGAACTACTTACGAAGGCCGGCCGCTTATGCTGGCAACCATCACATCTCCGGAAAATTTCAATAAGTTAGAACAGGTCCGTCAGCATAACCTGCAACTGGCATCCGGCAACGGTAAAGCGGAAGCAGGAGATCCTGTTATTGTATGGCTAAGCTATAACGTACATGGTAACGAAGCCGTATCTACAGAGGCCGCCATGGCTACAGTATACCGGCTGGCAGACAAAAATAACAGCATTGAACAGCAATGGCTGAAAAATACAGTGGTCATCATCGATCCCTGCCTGAACCCTGATGGAAGAGAACGTTACGTAAACTTCTTCAACCAGGTACATACAAAAGTGACCGATCCGCTGTTGTTTGCAAGAGAACACAATGAGCCCTGGCCCGGTGGCAGAAGTAACCACTATTATTTTGACCTTAACAGGGACTGGGCCTGGCAGACACAGGTCGAATCCCTGCAGCGGATATCCCAGTACAACAACTGGATGCCACAGGTACACGTGGATTTCCATGAGCAATCTATCGACGCCCCCTATTACTTTGCCCCCGCAGCAGAGCCCTTCCATGATATCATAAAACCCTGGCAGCGCAATATGCAGGTGCTGATAGGAAAGAATAATGCAAGATATTTTGATAAAGAAGGCTGGCTCTACTTCACCAGGGAATTCTTTGACATGTTCTACCCCAGCTACGGAGACACCTATCCTACCTACAACGGCGCCATAGGTATGACCTATGAACAGGGCGGCAGCGGCCGCGCAGGCCTGGCAGCGCTGAAGCAGGACGGAGATACGCTGACGCTGGTGCAACGTATTGCACATCACCTTACTACCGGCCTTTCTACCATCGAAGTAGCTTCCCAGGAGGCAGATGACCTGCTTAATTCCTTTGCCGGTTATTTCCGGGATGCGGTCCGTACTCCTGACGGCCCTTATCGCGCGTATGTGATCAAAGGCGCCGGGAACACCGAAAAGCTAGCTACTCTAGGCAGTTTGCTTGGCCGTAATGGTATCAGGTATGGTTATGGCGCACAGGTGGCAAAAGCCGCAGGCTTCAATTATTTTACAGGTAAAACGGAAAACTTTACAATAGATAAGGAAGATATGGTGATCAGCGCCCTGCAACCCCGGTCTAATATGCTGAAAGTATTGTTTGAACCGGATTCCCGGCTAACAGATTCCATTACCTACGATATCACCGCCTGGTCATTACCTTATGCCTACGGCTTACAGACCTACGCATTGAAACAACCGCTGGAGCCGCTGAAAGATAGCGTGGGACTGGGCAACACCTACCTGGCGGCAGAAAGGCCCTATGCCTATCTTGCCCGGTGGAACAGCGCAAAGGATGTGAAATTCCTGGCAGCACTGCTGCAACAGAAGATTCGCGTACGGTATGCAGAAGGATCGTTCACGGCAGGAGGGAAGACATTTTCACCAGGAACCCTCATCATTACCCGTGCAGGAAACGAGAGCATAGGTGCACAGTTTGATAATAAGGTAATAGCGCTGGCTAATACTTTTAAAACCGGCCTGGATGCGGTGAGTACCGGTTTTGTAGAGAAAGGAGTGGACTTCGGCTCAGAAAAGGTGAAGTTTATCCGGTGCCCGCGTGTAGCAGTTGTAATGGGCGATGGTATCTCCTCCCTGGCTGCAGGCGAGGTATGGCATTTCTTTGAGCAACAGATCGGGTATCCGTTAACGGTAGTAGATGAAGAACAGCTGGGACGTATTAACTGGAAAATGCTGGACGTGCTTATATTGCCGGACGGCAATTACAAATACCTGAATGATAAGGAAAATGCTGGCCGGTTGAAAGACTGGATCTCCGGGGGAGGAAAGCTGATAGCTATGCAGGACGCACTGGCGCAGGTGGCATCGCTGGACTGGGGCATAAAGCTGAAGAAAACAGACGAAGAACGGGAAGAGAAGAAGGACGAGTATACATTACTAAAACCTTACGCCAACAGGGAAAGAGAAGGAGCTAAACAGCTGATACCGGGAGCTATCTATAAAGTACAGCTGGACAATACGCACCCTCTGGCTTTTGGGTTCCCGGAAGTCTATTATACATTGAAACAGGATAGCAAGATCTATGATTACCTCGATGAAGGCGGATGGAATGTAGGAGTGCTGAAAAAAGATAATTACCTGAGCGGGTTTGTTGGCACAGAAACCAGGAAACGCCTGAAAGATGGTGTGTTGTTTGGAGTGAAGGAAATAGGGCAGGGGCAGGTGATACTGATGGCAGACGATCCGTTGTTCAGGAGTTTCTGGGAGAATGGGAAATTGCTGTTTGGGAATGCGTTGTTTATGGTGCAGTGATAATATGGAAAATAACTTTCAAAAAAAGCGCTTTACTTTTAGTAAAGCGCTTTTTTTGGATGGGAGGCCTGTTTAAGACTGTCTAAAATCTCTTGATGTTACATCCCAGCGCTGTAGTAGCAGCTACCCGCGCGGCTTTCCCCGCCAGCATATCAGTAATAGCATTTTCAAGATGTTTAAGCTTTACAGCATCTGCATTTCCGGGACTGTCATCTATAGCGCCTTTGTATACAAGTTTTCCCTGTTGATTGAAAAGGTAGCATTCAGGCATATGATTAGCGTCAAAAGCTTCAGCCAGTTCTGCTTTTTTATCTGCCACATAATACCAGTTAAATTGCTGCTCATCTGCATATGATTTCATACCAGCCAGTATGCTTTTTTCATCAGCTCCCAGGTTGGTATTTACCAGCACTACGCCGATATTGCTGCTGAGCGCATGTTCACAGATGCTTTTGGTGCGCCCCTGGTTACGCTGTATATATGGACAGTTGTTGCCGGAGAACATAACCAGTAATCCATTGGTTTTCTTTGCTTTGTTAAGGGTAATATCCTGACCCGAACAATCGCGTAATACAAGATCTGCTTTCGGAACAGGTGCACCTATCTCCAGCGGGAAGGGCGGATGCATAGCAAGTAGCAGACCGCTTAAAAGTGACAGACAGTAATATAGCTTTTTCATAAATATAGGTTTCAGGTTAACGACAAGAACGCATGATTTCACTAATAGACCCGGGGCGAAGATACGAATATATGTTGTTTTTATGCAATTTAACAGCAGCTGGCCGTGCCGCTGCGAGAAGAAAGTTGCTACCTGGCAGGCAGGTTATGATTATCAGCCGTTTCTTTCAATATTCTGATACTGGCGTTCAATTCAAATCCTACCAGCAGGATAAAAGAATAAAAATAAACAGACAACATCAGGATCAGGATAGTACCAACAGAACCATAGATCTTGTTATAATTCGCGAAGTTATTGACGAAGAAAGAGAAGAGGATAGTTACTACTATCATCATGACAGTAGCAAAGATGGAACCCGCTGTAATAAACTTCCATTTCTTCACTGTAGCCGGTACAAAACGGTATATCACAGACAACATTGAAAAGAACAGCAGAACGATAAGCAGCCAGCGGGTTACAACAGCAATAGAGAGTATACGCTTATCCGTAATACCCATGTAATCGAATATAAAGCTTAACACCCTGCCCTGCGCAATAATGAGAATAACGGTCAGCAGTAGCAGGAATACCAGTATAGCAGTAAGTTTGAGCGCCATCAGCCTTTTCTGCCACCATTTCCTTCTACGAAACCCCGGTAGTTTCTTGTTGAAAGAACGTACCAGTCCCATTACCGCATTGGAGGAAGCAAAAAAGCCCATGAGAAAAGCAACGGAAAGCAGGCCATTGCGGTGCGTGTACAGGAAGTCATGGATCATGTCCCGTACAATGATGTAGGTATTGTAGTTAGGAGTTACATCTTCCGCTAATTCATACAGGGTGGCTTCTACATTTTTCATAGGGATATAGGGTACCAGTGTGAAGAGGAAGATGAAAAAGGGTGGAATAGCCAGCAGGAAGTTAAACGAGATAGCTGCCGCCCTTTCTCCAAGACTTTTATTACGCGTTTCCCTCAGAAAGAATTTAAGAACATCATACAGGGGCAATCCTTCAAAGCCTGGTAATACGAGCGTTTTGCTCCTGTTTACCAGTGCCCGGAATGGTTTGGATTCCAGTATAATCCTTTCTGGTTTAAACGGCATGTATTGATCAGTTGATTATATTCCTCTTGCGTTCAGTGCTGCCTGGTAAGCCCTGGCATTCTTCATGTGGTCAGCATAATTAGCTGCAAATGCATGATAGCCGGAAAAATCTGACTTCGCACAGAAATAAATATAGTCGGTCTCCGGGGTATTAAGCACAGCTTCCAGCGTTTTGATGGAAGGAGTGCAGATAGGTCCCGGCGGAAGACCGGAGTTCCTGTAGGTGTTATAAGGCGATTCAAAGAGCAGGTGAGCTTCCCTGATACGTCTGAGCCCGAAGTCCTGTAATGCGAATTTCACGGTAGGATCTGCCTGCAAACGCATGCCTTTACGGAACCTGTTCAGGTATACGCTGGAAATGAGCGGTTTCTCGTCATTTTTGTTGCTCTCCTCTTCCACAATAGAAGCAAGGATAGTGACCTGGTTGATGGAAAGGCCCAGCCGGCGGGCAGCTTCCTTGCGCTCTTCCGTCCAGAACTTCATCCTTTCTTTCTCCATTTTCCTGAAAGCATTCTCTGCCGTAGTGTTCCAGTAGAACTGGTAACTGTTAGGTACAAATGCACACATCACAGTGTTGGTATCCAGGCCAAACTGGCGGAGATATATCTGGTCGTTCATCAGAGCACGGAGGTTATTGGAATCTGCTTCAAGGTTACTGCAGATCTTGCGGACCATATCCTGTTTGGTCCTTATTTTGGTGATCACCAGGTTGACGGGCGTCTGCCGGCCGGAGCGAAGCAGTTTAATAATGTCAAAGTTGCTCATGCCCGGGTTGATCTTGTATTTGCCGGCCTGTACCCGTTTAGGGTATCCCAGCTCCCTCGCTACCCAGTCAAAGCTTTTGCGGTTACGGATGATCTCCTGTTCTTCCAGCCCGTTAAGTACATCGGCATAAGTGCTGCCCGTATGCACATAGAAGAACTTATTATCTGAAAAGGTTTTGGTATTGGGACCGAACACGCGGTAACACAGGTATACAAAGAGACCGGCAACCAGCGCGGCTGCAGTTACGAGGATACGTTTGAGCCAGATGTTTCTGAATGACTGTTTCTTAGCTTTGCTTCTTTTTGCCATAGGATGGTATCTAATAAAAAACCCCGCTTTTAACAGCGAGGTTCTGAAATAGCTTTCAAGACTGCATTATGGTTTAGGTGCAGGAGCTGGCGCAGGAGTTGTTGGTGCAGGCGCTGCCGGAGTTGTTGACGCCGGAGCCGTTGCATGTGTTTCCATGATCGCCTTTTTGGTTTCCTGAGGTACACCTTTGCTGATAAACATAGAAGAGGTCAGGCAAAGTACAGCAATGATCGCAGACAGGACCCAGGTACCTTTTTCAAGTACGTCTGTAGTCTGGCGGACACCCATCACCTGGTTACCAAACCCACCCAGCGTACCGGATAAACCACCACCTTTGGGGTTCTGTACCAGTACAAAAAAGCCTAACAATATGCAGGCCAGGATGATTAAAATGCCGAAAATCAATAACATAATATATCCGTTAATTTTTTTCTGTTAGTAACTGAAGTTCTTTGATCTTTTGCGCAAAATAAGCGCTTTTGTTGGGATTAAGCAAACTTAATTTTTGGTATATATGTATGGCTGTCTGATACTGGTGCTGACGCGCCCAGATCTCTGCCAGGGTCTCAGAAACGATGTCATCATTAAGGGTGATGGATTCCATTGCCATCTTCTCTACCGTTTCCGAAACTCCGGGGTCAATATCCTCATAGCTGCGGTGCAGCTGCTGATGATACCATTCCCTGCCCGCCTTTTCCGCGAAGCTGCGTTTCATATCCTTCAGCCAGGATGTGAAGCTCTTCATTTCTGCTTCTCCTCTTTCACTCATATGTTCTGCATTTTCAGGTTCCTTCAATCGCTTGTAAGCGAAATAGTCATCGGTATAGAGTGGTTGGAAGGTAAGCGTATTGTCGGCTTCCGGTATTTCAAGCGGGAAAATCTTAATAGGGTCTGCATCCTCCGTCTCAGCGGCAGACGCAGCAGTTTCCTGTTCAGTAACAGGTACAGTAGCAGCCACAACTTCCTGTGGCGCCGTTACTTGTTCAGTAACAGTTGCAGCCGTTGCTACAACTTCCTGTGACGCAGCCTGTTCAGTAACAACAGGAGCTGCTGAAATTTGTTCATCAGTAACAGGTACAGCTGCCACCGGTGTGGAAACAGCAGGAATTTCAACCGGCGCCGGCGTTGTTTCTGCGGGCTGGTGAAAGGTGTATGTAGTTTGTTGCGCTGCAGGCACTACGGTGATCGATGCCGGTGTTTCTTGTACCGGCGCTGCTACTGATGTGGTCTCTGTCACTTTCTCTTCTGCTGTTATTATAGTATTGGTCTCTTCTGCCGGAACAGGAACAGGGGCCGGTACGGCCACCGCTTCTGCCAGGCTTTTTTCGTCTGTTGTTACAAAGCGGAAGAAATAGTGCATATTAGTGCTATACTGCTGGGCCTTTTTTACCCCCGGCGCCAGCAGGTTGCGTTGCGTGCTGTACTGTTTACGGGCCAGCAGAAGGCGGGCAGCCGTAAAATAGGGATATGCAGATACCAGCCGGTCTATAGCGGATTCATCAACCTGCTTAATATCAGGTTGTTGGAAAATATGCTGGATGATCCTGTTTGCGGTCATATTCTGCTAAAGTATGAAAAAAAATTAAATACGAAACTTTTTGTAATACTTACCAGTTAGCAAACGCTTTGTTGAAAATATCGTCCACGATCTGGGGGAGAATATTGTTTTCCAGCAGGCCATTTTCTACAGCGCTGGGCAACTGTGACGCATTGAAATCGGCCGAGCGGGTAAATGCCTGTGTATAACCCTTTTTATCGCCTATCCTTTTTACAAAAGTGATATTAATAGTAACCGTAAGCCTGGATGTAGCAGCCTTGTCCACATTGGTAACAGCAGCATTACTGAAAGAGTATCCTGTGATATTACCTTTAAACTCATAATCAGCCCCGTCTTCATTTATCTGCACCAGCTTGGTCTGCGACTGTACTTTATTACGGAGCCTTTCCGTAAGGTTCTGGCTCAGGGTAGGGTTGTTGATGGGCGCCCTGTTCTCAATAAAACGCACATTCACCGTTTTTGCGCCCTGGTCTATACTGGCGCCGGTAGCCGAATACTTAACAGAGCAGCCTCCAAAAGCCAGCAGCAGTCCCAGCGCGGCAATCCCTTTGAGTAATTTCATAATAGCTTCTATTCGTTAATGTTGTATTCTTTCAGTTTCCTGTACAGGGTCCTTTCGGAAATACCCAGGTCCAGCGCGGCATCTTTCCTTTTACCTTTATGCTTTTTAAGGGCTTTTACGATCAGCTCCTTCTCCTTGTCGGCTATAGAAAGCGTTTCCTCTACTTCTTCATGGTGGTCTATCTTATGTGTATCCTGAAGGATGATAGGCTGCGGCGAAGAAATAGTGGTAGGGCCGGGAGCAGTGGCCACTTCCGGTTGCGGATGGAAGCTGTGCAGCACAGGTCCCTCCTGGAAGGAATTACTGTGGTGTGTGGCAAGGCTTGGATTCTGAAGAATATCAAAGAACATTTTTTTCAGTTCCGTCACATCCTTCTTCATGTCAAAGAAAAGCTTGTAAAGGATATCCCTCTCACTGGCAAAATCACCATTGGACTTAGCTTGCGGCGCTGCCAGCATAGGCAGGCGGGAAGGTTCCGGTACCTCCGGCAGAAAGCGCCTTAGTTCAACAGCCGTAACCAGTTTATCATTGGAAAGCACTGATATCTGTTCAGCCATGTTCTTCAGCTCACGCACATTACCTCTCCAAGGGTAATTGACCAGCATCTCACGTGCCTCATCGTCCAGCTGGATGGAAGTTGCTTTATAACGTTCGGCAAAATCCAGGCAGAATTTACGGAAAAGCAGGGGAATATCCTCTTTCCTGTCCCTCAGAGAGGGCACCCTGATAGGTACAGTATTAAGACGGTAGTAAAGGTCCTCACGGAACTTTCCCTGCTGGGTATGGTCCAGCAGATCACGGTTGGTAGCCGTGATAACACGCACATCCGTTTTCTGCACTTTGGAAGAACCAACACGTATAAACTCGCCTGTTTCCAGTACACGAAGCAGACGGGCCTGGGTACCAAGAGGCATTTCACCGATCTCGTCCAGGAAAATGGTGCCGCCATTGACGGTCTCAAAATAACCTTTACGGCTGTCTACAGCTCCTGTGAAAGAGCCTTTTTCATGTCCGAAGAGCTCCGAGTCGATAGTCCCTTCAGGAATAGCGCCGCAGTTAACGGCAATGAACGGGTTGTGTTTACGGGCACTGAGTGAATGGATGATATTGGAGAATACTTCTTTACCTACGCCGCTTTCACCCACGATCAGCACAGTAAGATCTGTATTAGACACCTGTGCCGCTACCTGCAAGGCATAATTCAATGCAGGCGAGTTTCCTATAATGCCAAACCTGTTTTTAATGGACTGTATGTTATCCATATCCTCAATTTACCCTTTTGCCGGCGGGGACAAAAGGTGTTGTGATCCAATTAATTTATCTTCTAAGCTTTCCCTGTCGCAGTGCCTAATAATGTTCCGGCGGTACAGTCGTCAACCTTTACCCATACATATTCTCCCTTACGGTGATCCTCTTTGGGGAAGATCAATACCTTGTTCTGGTCGGTCCTGCCAAAAAGATGTTCTTCAGAACGCTTGGAGGTACCTTCTACCAGTACTTTAAAGGTTTTTCCCACATCCCGCTGCATGCTTTGGAGTGAATGACCACGATGCAGTTCTACTACTTCTGCCAGCCTGCGCTTTTTCACCTCTTCAGGCACATCGTCCTGGTAGCGGCGGGCAGCCAGTGTGCCCGGGCGTTCAGAGTAGAAGAACATATAAGCCAGGTCATACCTGGCGTATTCCATAACGCTGAGCGTATCCTGGTGGTCTTCTTCCGTCTCTGTGCAGAAGCCGGTTATCACGTCTGTAGAAAGGGCGCAGTCCGGCAGTATTTCGCGGATACGGTCAACTTTCTTTATATACCATTCCCTGGTGTATGTACGGTTCATAAGCTGAAGTATACGGGTGCTGCCACTTTGAACAGGCAGGTGTATATACTTGCAGATATTCTCATACCTGGCCATGGTAAAGAGCACATCATCCGTGATATCTTTTGGATGGGAAGTACTGAAGCGTACTCTCAGGAGAGGGCTGATCTGCGCTACTTTTTCCAGCAACCGGGCAAAAGTGATCTCTTCAGCGGCATTGACCGGGTTCACCCAGTAGTAAGAGTCAACATTCTGGCCCAGCAGTGTTACTTCGCGATAGCCCCTGTTGAAAAGGTCTGTTGCTTCCTGTATAATTGACGCCACATCCCTGCTGCGCTCGCGGCCCCGGGTAAAGGGTACAACGCAGAAGGAACACATGTTATTGCAACCGCGCATGATGGATACAAAGGCTGTCACACCATTGCTGTCCAGTCGTACGGGATTAATGTCTCCATAAGTCTCTTCCCGGCTAAGCAGCACATTCACTGTCTTCTGGCCGGTTTCAGCTTCTTCTATAAGAGCAGGCAGGGTACGGTAAGCATCAGGGCCTACAACCATGTCCACCAGCTTTTCCTCTTCTATCAGTTTGGATTTCAGCCTTTCTGCCATACAGCCCAGCACCCCTACCAGGAGCTCCGGGTTACGCTGTTTTATTTTACGGAACTCTGTCAGGCGTTTGCGTACGGTCGCTTCCGCTTTTTCCCGGATAGAACAGGTATTCAGCAGCACAAGGCTGGCCTCTTCCACATTGCGGGTCGGTCCAAAACCTTCTTCTTTAAGGATCGAAGCTACAATCTCACTGTCGTTGAAGTTCATCTGGCAACCGTAGCTCTCTATGTAGAATTTTTTAGTATAAGTCCGGGTTTCCTCTGCCACGGGTGCGTATGCCTCACCCTGGCGACTTTCGTCATGCACTTTTGTAACCTGTTCCAACATCCTATGCAAGTAATTTTAGGAAAGCAAAACTAAGCAATAAAATTCGAAAATGACAGAATGGCATGGAAGGTTGTTGCTACCGGTATACTAGAGGCCGTTTTCAAGTAAAAAGCGGGTAAGAGCTACAGGAGATCTGAGCCGGAGTTTCTGCATAATATTCTTACGATGGGTTTCTATAGTATAAATACTAAGAAACAGGCTATCAGCTATCTGCTGATTGGTGTACTGGCGGTTAATCAATTGCAGTATCTCCGTCTCCCGGCGGGTAAGATTGTATGGCTTCAGAACAGAAGTATTGTTCCCGGCCGGTGTATGGCCAGCCGGAAAGCAGGATTGACCGGCAGCTACCAGCTCTATCGTCCTTATAAGCTCCGTTTTGCTGCAGTTCTTTGCCAGGTAACCATTTGCGCCGTTAACCCTCGCCTGGTCAATAAGGTGAATATCCCGGTAACTCGATAGCACCACGATCCGTATATCAGGGTAAAATTGCCTGATCTGACGTGTAGCTTCCAGTCCGTTGATAAAAGGCATATTAATATCCAGCATTACCACATCCGGCCGGACGCCAGGAAGCAGTTCCATCAGCATATGCCCGTCCCTGGCAGAGCCCACTATCCGGATATGTGGCTCTCCGCTGAGAAGCGAACAGATACCGTCTGTAAAGAGGACATGGTCGTCAGCCAGAACGATGCTGATCAGGGCAGGAATATTCATATTGCGGAGTTATTGGGACCTGTATAATAAAGGTAGTGCCGGTTTTTCCCGTATCTATATGCACCTTGCCTCCCAGGGCTGCAGTACGGGCGTATACATTCCGTAAACCAATGCCCTGGCAAAGGGTGGTGGACGGGAAGCCAACGCCATCATCCTCTACCAGTACTTCCAGGTAAGAAGGATAATAAAGCAACTGCACAGTAGCGGCAGAAGCATGGGCATGCCGGATAATGTTGTTGGTAAGCTCCATGATGATCCTGTACAGGACCAGCTCCTGCCGGGAATTGAAATATGGCTTATAGGTATTGGAACAGAAATGGAAAAGAACACCGGAAGAATCGAGCGAGTGAAAAAGGGATTCCAGTATATCCGTCAGGGGAGTATCGTCAAACAGGGGAGGAATAAGATTATGCGTAGCTCTCCTTACATTCTGGCTGGTCTGATCTATCAGTTGCAGCAGGGTAGAGGTCTTTTGCTCATATAACGTATCCGAATAATGCAGATGCTGCAGGTTAACGCGGATAGCGGCAAGATTACCACCTATTTCATCATGTATGTCTTCCGCTATACGCTTTCGCTCTGCTTCCTGTATATCCAGTTCCTGGCTATACATCAGGGCCTGTTGCCGGCGAAGCTGCAACATAAGGGCTGCATACTTTTTCCGGAAATTATTCAGACGTAAAAACAAAACAGCAATAAGTGCCATCAGACACCAGGTACAGATGAGGGGCGCAGCTTGCACGAACAGATTATTGCTCATAGTACAGAGAATAAGGGGTCAGACCAAAATGAACACAAGTAATTGGGGGTAGTAAATGATTGTCCCTGTTTATATTTATAATACAAGTCTACTAAAAAAGAGTTACAAAAAACTTAAAAAAAGAAAAATATTCTTCTTGTCTCTCAAAAAAGGAGTTTTGCCGAAGATGAACCCTGTTTTTCTGAAAATAGTTATCAATGATTGAAAATCAATTTCTTATTCTGATTGCTCAGCACAATGATTTTTACCGGAATTCCCTCCTTTTCAACCTGGTTCATGAATGCTTTCTGTGCAGATACTTCCCCTCAACTCCACCTTTCAAGTATGTTTCAAGTATGTTTCAAGCATGTTTCAAGCATGTCTTAAGCATGTTTAGTGTATGTATTGCGGTACCACTTTAGCGCCACGGTATAGTCCTGATATAGGTTTACACTTCTGTCAGATGATCCTGTTTGAAGTTTACAATTTGGTGTTAATAGAATGTTCTTCTGCTGGTATTAAGATTTTCATCCTCCTTTGTGAACCATGTTCATGAATGTTTTTTGAGCAATCTTTTCAACTTCTACTCAAAAATTTAAACTGATAAACCATAAAGTGAAAATTAATGTATATCGTTAATTTTTAATATCTTTAGTCCCAACAGCATTTTAACCTTATGGAACTTAGCGAAAAAGGTCAGAAACTGATCAAACATTTTGAACAATGCCGCCTCACTTCCTACCAGGACAGCAAAGGCGTCTGGACTATAGGATGGGGCAATACATACTATGAAAACGACAAACCGGTTAAAAAAGGCGAAACCATCACCCAGGCAAGAGCTGACGAACTCTTTAGCGCAATCACAAAAGGCTTCGTGGCAGACGTGAACAAACTGACCAAAGGCATTAAGCTGAAACAACAACAGTTTGACAGCCTGGTATCTTTTGCATACAACGCCGGAAGCGATATGAATAATAATGGTATCGCAGAAGGATTGGGAGATAGCACCCTGCTGAAAGTAGTGAAACAGAACCCTAAAGATCCCGTTGTTGTAGTCGAATTCCTGAAATGGAACGTATCCGGAGGTAAGGTCCTGGAGGGACTGACCAGGAGAAGAAAAGCGGAAGCCTATATGTATATGACCGGCGAATTGGAGTTCTTCGAATAACAATATCTGGCACACATAAAAAAAGTCGCATTCATCTCAGATGAATGCGACTTTTTTTATGTGTGCCAGCCGGTAAAAGATTTAAGCAAGTGATCGGTTAACCGTCCTGCCAGATGCCAGATCATAGATCAGTTTAAACCAGATGATAGAACAGAATACCGCTTTTACTGCATACGGCTCTACATACAGCCTTGCTATGCGGTAAGGAGTAATAACATCTGTAGAAGAAAAAGAAGTAAATACCAGCGCCAGTAACAGCAACACCAGGTTGGCAGTGGTTTGCTGCGGCTGAACAAAATACCAGATCGCAATACCTGTCATTGCTATTATATAGGTAGGAGATTCCCCTTTATGATTGAAGATCACTACCCAGATCAATACAGAAGCCAGTATATTCAGTCTGAAAACCGGTTTAGCCCAGTCAGCAAAACGCAGCAGCGGAAGGCAGAACAAGGCTGCCCCTATCAGCACAAAGAGCTGTTTATGCATATTCAGCTCAAACCACGTATACAACCATCCGTAGAAAGACACACCAGTAGAGTTGCCATGGTCCGCGGTAAGCAGGTTCCCCCAGCTTTTATAAAGAAATATCAGCTGGTCCGGAGAGATCACCACCAAGGGAAGCAAACCGGTTACTATAGTCCAGAAAACAGCAGCAACGGCTACCCGCCAGCGGGAAGGATAAAGCAGGCAGAGCGCAAATGCCACAATACCGAATATCTTGATATAGAATGTCAGCACTATCATCAGGGCAGCCCACCAGGGCTTGTCCGTTTCCAGGAAATGCCAGGCCAGGATCAGCATACCTGTAATAAGGATATTTGTCTGTGAACTGGTAAGAGAGATCAGGGTCTCTATCACCAGGAAAAAAAGTAATGTGTTCTGCCTCTTCTTTTCCAGTGGCAGGTGACGTATAGCCAGTACAAAAACGATCATATTCAGCAAACTGAACAGGATCAGCCCCGGGAGGTCCGGCATCCACGCAAAAAGTCCCATGAAAAGAGAAAAGGTCGGGCTGTATTTATAAAGATCATAATGCTCTGCCGGGAAAAGCTGGTAAATATCCTGGTTATGGATCAGGTGAAAAAATGAGTGTTTGAAAATTACGTAATTATTATACCTGGTATACTGTGTCATATCCTGCGAAGTGCACCAGGAAACGCCACCGATCACAGCTGCCATCAGTAAAAAGAATATGTAAATGTACCGGGTGGGTATAGACGTAATACCTGCAATTCGGGATAAGAATTTGGAAGGAGTACTTTGGTTCGTCATAGGTTATCAGGAAATAAGAAATTTCTGCAATGATATGAAAATCATATCTTTTTTTGAGAAAATTTGTGATATATCGTCTCAGTTTGGCCCTGCGGACCACCGCCTTTTCTGGTAAAAAGCTCACATTGATATACTGTTATCCCCGCCCTTAGAGCATTTTTTTTCAAAAATTACTTTTTTAAGTAGAAAGCGGAAGACTATTTTACCCCATATTTGATCTTTATGTTAAAAATTTTCAGGAAAGCCATATTGTTGTTAACCAATTGACAGCAAAAAGAGGCCGACCATATCTCTTAGAATTTTATATAACCATGGAGACTAAAAGGAAAGTAGAAAGCCTTAGCCTTTTAAGAGGCCTTGCTGTACTGCTCGTTTGTCTTTGTCATTTCGGACTTCCTTTCGCAGAAAATAATGCGCTTGCAGGAATGTTTGATAGCTTTCATGAATATGGCAAATACGGTGTACAGGTATTTTTCGTTATATCCGGTTTCGTTATTCCGCTGAGCATGGACAAAGCAGGATACCAGATCAGGTATTATGGCAAATTCCTGTTCAAGAGAGCTGCGCGCCTGCACCCGCCTTACCTGGCTGCACTGGTCATTACCCTGCTGGTAGTGGCATTGTCGAATAAGGTGAAGCATGAGCCTTTCCCGGAAAATCCGCTGACCATTTTCCAGAGCCTTTTTTACATCCATGCCCCCGATAATAATCCCGTGTTCTGGACATTGAAGATAGAAGCAGAGTATTACCTGTTCATAGGACTGTTCTTTATCATCCTGCAACGTTATACACGGGTTACCCTGGCATTAAGTCTGCCGCTGTTCATGTTACTGAGCCAGCTGCCCGTTGCAGGCTATATTGAGCTGTTCCAGCACATGATGTACTTTATGATAGGTATTATCGGTTACATCATCTATATGAAAGAAGGCTCCGGTTCCAGCCTGTTCGAAATGTTCTGTATAGCTGCCGCCGGTATATTTGCGTTCATCATGGATGGGCCGGCCCCTGCCATAGCCGGACTATTTACCGTATCATTTATACTGTTCTATAAAGGAAAAGGATTTAAACCACTTGATTTTATGGGAGAGATCTCCTATTCTGTATACCTCCTGCATTTCCCGATAGGCGTGAAATTCATTAACCTGCTGATCAGGCATGTGCCACCCAATACTGCGATCATACTTTTTACTGTAACACTTCTCCTGGTAACTGGAATAGGCGTCGTATTCTGGAAATACGTTGAAAAGCCGTTCGGCGATATGTCCAATAGAATTAAGTACGGTGAAAGCAAAAAAGTGTCGTCCGGCCTGACAATGGGTAGTTAAATCAGTTGTTTCGAATATAAATCCTCCCGGTCCTCTGAAGTGTTTACAGCATTTCAGAGGACTTTTTTTATTTCCGTTTATTTATTTCCATGGACCATCATAAGTAAAACTGATGCAGGCAATAAGGAAAGTGAACAGGATAAAGGATAGTGCCCACAACCAATGGGTCTGTATTAGTAGATTCTGGCGTTTCTGCGTCATAGCGGGTTGTAAAATGTTTCTGTTAGCAAGAATAATATTATTAAATGAGGATTTAGTTAATAGGATGTTAACAGGATTGAGAAAAAACACTGTCAGATATACCCGGCAGAAATGAGCCATTCCCCTGCGGAAACATACATTCTGTAGCTGCAGGTTAAACGGAATGAGAACAGTATGCCAGGCCGTTAATCCATCATCTCCAACCTTTTAGTTACTATCGGATATTCCATGCGGCCCCTTCGCCTTCTCCCGCATATCCCGTATGGAACTTATATCGTAAATTTCAATCCTCAACTTTAGCTGTAGCCATATTCTTTTAAGAGATCTCAGGATAACCGAATACCTAAAAACCATGTTTCATAATGAGAAGAATTCTAAAGTTTCACGTAGCCTTGCTGGCAGCGGGCTTAATCCTATGTAGTGCTGTAGGGTCCTATGCACAATTACCTCCCGGGTTTACACAAAAAAGATTAACGGGCGATGACATCAATGAAGCTACCGCCATGGTACATGCTCCCGATGGCAGGATCTTCATTGCAGAACGCTCCGGTAATGTAAAAGTGTACCAGAACGGTACAGTATCTACAGTACACTCCGTAGTTACCACCACAGCATCCGAACAGGGATTGCTGGGTATCACACTGCATCCGCAGTTTGCCTCTAACGGGAAGTGTTATATCTTTTACACCGATCCGCAAATGACAGTGCACTACCTGGACGTGATCGTCATCAATGCTGCCAGTCAGGTAACATCCAGCCAGAGGGTCATGCAGTTCGATCCTATCATCAACGGCTTTCATAATGGCGGTGCATTACTGTTTAAAGACGGACTGCTGTACGTAGCCATCGGTGAAAGTAATTCCTCCTCCGAATCACCCAAATCAGATACCTACAGAGGTAAGATATTACGGTTAACGGAAGATGGACAGCCTGCACCAGGCAACCCTTATTACAGTGAAGCCGGCGCATCCAGGCAGAAAAGAAGCATATGGGCCATGGGTATGAGAAACCCCTGGAAAATGAGCCTGGACCCTGTCTCGCAGAAGATCTTCGTGATAGATGTAGGCGGGAACTATGAAGAGATCAACGACGTAACCAATCCCGATCCGGCAAAGAATTATAATTACGGATGGGACCAGAACGGCCGCTCAGGGCCTGAACAGCCGGCTACCACTATACAGGCGGCGTTTTACTATCCCCATACCAACTGGGGATGCGCTATCACCTCAGGTATGTTCTTCAATCCCGCTGTTACCAGTTACCCGGCAGAATATAAGAACCGCTTTTTCTTTTCTGACTGGTGCGCCCAATGGTACAGGTCTGTAGACATCAGCAACCTGACTCCCTCTTCCTCCTACACAGAATTCTCTGGCAGCGCTTTTGGCAATGTACTGGGTACCAGTGTAGGCATTGACGGTAATATCTATTACATTAAATACTTCACCAGGGGCAGTCTGTGGAGAATAGAATACAGCAATAACGAAGCCCCCTCCATCGTAAATCAGCCGGTAAGTACAACTGTTGTAGCAGGAGATCCCGTTACTTTCTCTGTAAGCGCATCCGGCGCCACACCCTTCACCTTCCGCTGGCAGAAAGATGGTGTGGATATAGCCGGCGCTACATCAAACACCTATTCGATTGCACAGGCCATACCGGCCGATTCCGGCATCTATCGCTGCATTGTTACCAACGCCATAGGCTCTGTTACCAGCGCCGGCGCAACGTTGACAGTACAACCCTTTAATGCAAGACCAGTACCGCATATCCTTACGCCTTCCGGCTCCCTTACATGGAATGTACTCGATACCATACATTATTCCGGAGAGGCTACTGATGCAGAAGACGGAGTACTACCCGCATCCGCTTATCACTGGGAAGTCCGCTTCTTCCATAAAGACAATCCCACCAGCGAACACTGGCATCCCGGACCTGTAGTGCCGGCCGGAACAAAGACAGGCAGTTTTATTGCAGACAATGGTGGTGAATCATCTCCCAATATCTGGTTCAGGATCCTGCTGACAGTAACAGATTCCAAAGGACGTACCGGGGTTGATTCTGTTGACGTACAACCTAACAAAGTAGTATTGACAGCGGCGGCAAATGTCCCGGGGCTGAAACTGGTATTGGGTACAGAAGCAGTATCGCCATTCTCCAAAACCATGGTGGTAAACTCCCTCACTACATTACAGGCAATCACTCCCCAGCTGCTGAGAGATACTTCATTCGGATTTGTATCATGGGCACACGGGGGCAATGCCTTGCAACAGTTCAGAGTACCCGCTACAAATACCACCTATACTGCCACATATAAAGTAGATACATCCCTGCAACAGCCATTTACCGGAGTACCCATTACCTTACCCGGCAAAGTTGAAATAGAAGACTTTGACAAAGGCGGAGAAGGCATCGCATACCATGATACCGGCGCAGGCAACTCCGGCAATCAATACCGTGTTAATGAAAATGTAGACCTCGAAGGATGCTCCGAAGGAGGATTTAATATCGGTTACGTAGCCGCAGGCGAATGGCTGGAGTACACTGTAAATGTAACAACCCCGGGCGTTTATACTGTCGGAGTAAGGGTCGCTACGCCTTATGCCGATAAGAAATTCCATATAGAACTGGACGGACAGGATATCTCCGGTACACTGAATGTACCACTGACCGGCGGCTTCCAGGCATGGCAAACCATAAGCTTTACCACCCCTGTACTGACTGCCGGCGTGAAAGTACTACGCGTATCCCTGGACGCGACAGATTTCAATATCAACTACCTCACCTTCAGCAACGGCACCGAAGGCCCTGTAGGTAAAACGATCCCCGGGCTCATACAGGCAGAGGACTATGATGATATGAACGGTATCGGAAAAGAAGGCACAGCAGATACCGGCGGAGGAGAGAATATAGGATGGGTACAGGCGGGCGACTGGCTCGACTATCACGTAAATGTAAGTGCTGCCGGTACCTATACCGTATCATTCCGCGTGGCCAGCGCTCCCGGTGGCGGACCGCTTGAACTGAGATCAGGTAATAACATCCTGGCATCAGTGCCCGTGAATGCTACCGGAGGATGGCAGTCATGGACTACATTGACCACCGATGCAGACCTCCCGGCAGGCCCGCAGGTATTGCGCATTTATGCCGCCGGCGCAGATTTTAACCTGAACTGGTTTGATGTACGTACCGCCGGTGCTGCATCGAAATTAATGCAGAATACGAATGCAGCAGTTATCATTTATCCAAACCCTGTAACAGATGTATTGACAATTAAGAACGCGAAGAATGACGGCGTATACAGGATCACAAATATCTCCAATGCACGGACCATCACAAGAAAATCCGTCAACGGAGTTATTAACGTAAGCAATCTCACCCCCGGAATTTATATAATAGAGTTTTATAACAAAGGGAAGATTGAACAGAGAAAATTCATCAAGATGTAAAGAGAAAAGGGAGACCTGCACAAGGTCTCCCTTTCTTATAAAATGGACATGATATACGGCAGCAGTACTGCCGGTTAATTTAGCAGGGCATACCAACTGAGGCACCGTGTTTTAATAACCCTAATGTTTCCCATCCATCCCAGGATATCTTTTAAACCCTAAAACCCTAATTATGAGAAAACCGTTATTCTTACTGTTATGGCTGCTGTTAGCATGCCATATATCCAACGCCCAGGTGAGCAGAGGCGGAAAACCCTATAGTTATTCAGCAGATCTGACAGAGAAGATCACTACTCAGACCATTCCTTCATTATCGCAGGAAAATTTAAGAAAAGAAGATGAACAGCGTGAAAAACAGGGCTTGCCATTACGCGTAGGTATTATATTCCCTACAAAGTATTCCCTGGACAATACAGGCACCTGGAGCACCTTATCCAATGGCGACCGCATATGGCGCTTAAAGATCGATGCACAGGGAGCCCTGGCTACCTCCCTGTATTACCAGGATTTCCATTTGCCTGAAGGCGCTACATTGTTTGTGTATAATGAAGATCATACACAGCTGATAGGTAGCTATACAAGTGCCAATAACCAGGAAGGCGGTTTGTTCGCCACCGAAATACTCAAAGGCAACGCTTGTATTGTTGAGTATTATGAACCCGGTTCCGCAAGAGGTAAAGGCCATTTTACCATCAGCGGCGTAAACAACATTTACAGTGACAAAATCCCTGAAGGCAGGAAAGACCAGCAGAAAGACTTTGGAGATGCCGGTAGCTGTAATGTGAATGTGAACTGCCCTGAAGGAGCTAACTGGCAGAACCAGAAACGGGCCGTGGCCAGGATCTTACTGAGACTGGGCAGTTCCGCTTACCTCTGTACCGGCGCCCTGGTAAATAATGCGCGCAGCGACTGTAAGCCTTATTTCCTGACTGCCAATCACTGCGGGTCTGATGCTTCTTCCTCAGATTTCAGTCAGTGGATCTTCTATTTCAACTACGAAGCGCCCTCCTGTGCTAATCCTGCCAATGAGCCGGTAAGCAACACCATCACCGGTTGTGTACAGCGTGCAAGATCTGGCGATACCGGGGAAGCTGATGGATCAGACTTCCAGCTGCTGCAGTTCACTTCCTCTATCCCCGCTTCTTACAATGTGTATTATGCAGGCTGGAATGCCAATGACGTGGCCAGTCCCAGCGGTGTGACCATCCACCATCCTGCCGGCGATATCAAGAAGATCTCCACTTACACTTCTCCGCTTACAAACGACAACTTCAATACAACCGGCCCTCCCTATACTCACTGGAAAGCCGTATGGGTACAGACACAAACCAACTGGAGCGTGACTGAAGGCGGGTCTTCCGGTTCTCCCTTATTTAACAGTAACGGACAGATAGTAGGACAACTTTCCGGCGGCCCTTCCAGCTGCACCGCATCTGCTGCCAACAAGAATGATGAATACGGCAAGATGTCTTACAACTGGACCTCCAATGGTACCGACATCCTGCATCAGCTGAAGCCCTGGCTGGACCCGGACAATACTGGTATTCTGTCCCTGGCGGGTACCAACTACCCCTGTGGCGGCGATACCACCACCCCCTCCTGTACAGACCTTTATGAGCCTAATAATACATTGGGCACAGCCTATACTATCACAACAGATACAGATATCAGAGGTACTATCACTACCACCTCTGACTCTGATTATTTCAGGATAGTACTGGGAGATACTACCTTACTGGCCATTACCCTGGATAACCTGGGCGCCAATTTCAATTTCCGCCTGTTGTCTTCCACAGGTGCTCAGCTGGCCGCTTCAGCAAATACCGGTACCACGCCGGATTCTGTTCTTACCACAGTAGCGCCGGGTACATACTATGTACAGGTGTATGGTAACAACGGTGCTGTATATGACAGTACCTGTTACAGGCTTTTTGCACATGCAACCATCGTAGGTGGATGCAGCGATCAGCTGGAAAGTAACAATACGCTGGCCACTGCGGCAACTATCGCTGCAGGGGCTACACTACCCGCATTGATCGCATCTGCCAGCGATGTAGACTATTATCGCATCACTACTACAGGTACCAATACTATCACTGTAAGCCTCTCTAATCTGCCGGCCGACTATGATGTACGGTTATTGTCTTCTACTGGCAGCCAGCTGGGAGCTTCATCAAATGGTGGCACCAATGCAGAGACTATCACCTACAGTGGTGCAGCTGCTGGTACCTATTACGTGTACATATTTGGTTACAACGGTGCCTTCAATGCTTCCAAATGTTACCACCTGCTGGTTACAACAACACCTTCCGTAGCATGTACAAACTCTTTCGAGCCTAATGCTACACAGGCTACTGCCGCTGCTATCAGCGTAAATACAGAGATTAATTCACAGATCGCCTCTTCTACAGATGTAGACTGGTTTAAGTTCTCAAACACCAGTGCACAGCCACATATTGAGGTATTACTCAGCAACCTCCCGGGCGACTATGACGTATACCTGTATGATTCTGCCGGTACACAGCGTGGCAGCTCTACAAATGGCAGCACTACCAGTGAAAGGATTGTGTATAACAATGCAGCTGTAGGTACTTACTACATACGCGTAATTGGCTATAATGGTGCATCCAGCACCACTGTTTGCTACAAGCTGACTGCCAACATCAGCAGTACGCCGAAAATAGCTGAGGTGAGCAAGAGCAGAAAAACTGTTGACGGCGAGCTGAATGTATATCCTGTTCCATCTACAGGCAAGGTATATACAGAATTCAGCAGCATGGCTAACAGGCAGCAATACATCACGCTGACAGATATGACCGGTAAAGTAGTTTATAGAAAGTTGTACAGGATTGTGGTAGGACATAACCGTTTTGAAATAGTACTGCCGTCTTCATTGCAGAACGGTATTTATATCCTTTCTGATGGTAATACTTCAAGAAAAGTAGTATTACAGCGATAATATTTATAACGGATGGATGAGAAAAAAAGCGGTTCAGTAATGGACCGCTTTTTTGTAAGTATCAAAACAGATTTATTGCCTCGCGCTTATCTCTTTCTGTAGATAAGGTAGCGAGAAGTAATTATTCTTAACAATAAATTCCTGCAACCCCGGATCATAGCCATCCAGGTTCTCTATAAGAGAAGCTACCGACCATTTAGCCGGATTTGCAGCTGCATATTTCTCATTTAACGGCATCCATGTATTGATAATATAAGCAGCTATTTTCCGCTTCTGCTCCTTATTGTAATAAGTATTAGGATTATTGTGCAGTTTATGGCTGGCATCATTGGTATATAAAGATGTCGCATAATCATAGATAGCCAGTACCATCCTGTTCTCATTGGCATCTGAATGATCGGAGATCCATTGCAGCAATCCCTCACGTATCTGCAGTTCCCCTTTACAATCCTTTACAAAGATATATTCGCATACCCTTGCTATTTCATCATTATCCCACCGTGAAATACCATTCATAGCTACATCATTCAGCTTCTGATCTGCTGTATAACCGAAATGCAGTACCAGGCTTTTGATAAAAAGAGTGTCCTCCGCCAGTAAATAAGCCAGATCTGCTTTATTATCATTCAGCAGGTAACGGTTCCTTGCCACCTGTACAGGCGAAAGTTTAAATTTATAATGTGTGCTGTCAGTGAAAGTAACAAAATCCCCCAGGAAAGGTACGGAGAAGATAAAGTTATGTTCTTTTGATATCATGACATTATCTTCCGTATAATCATATTCCTCCCCGTTCTCCTTTGCCAGCAATGTAACAAATTTATCATGGTGTTTAGCTCCGCAATAATCAGGTTGTAACGCATGCTTACCAAAGATGTTCTGTATCTTCTGACGGAATACATCATCGGCAGGCTTTACAAACCTGTTTTCCTTCAACGCTTCCGCCAGCAGGGGTATAGCAATAGTTACATCGGCTTCTGTATAGCTTGTCCTGTTAGTTTCATCTTCAAGGTGCTTCTGCAGCTCCATGTATTTCTTTATGGCCGCAACATTCATATCATGTAATTTTTCTTCTGGCTTTATGGTATCTGCTGAACTATCATTGACTGTACTGTCTGCACCGTTGTTAGTCCCTGACGACTGGCAGCCAATACAGTAAAAGATGCTGATGATGATTAACAGTTGTTTCATATTGTTATTGATCATTTATCTATCTTAATCCAATGTGGAAATGGTTCTGATGTACAGAAAAGGCAACATTTTTTGTACCCTTTATACCTGATTTGTAGGCATAGTTGGTATTAAAACCCCACTTCCCGGCAATACTAAGAATATTTTCCAGCGCTTCCACGAATTTTTCTTCATTCGGATAATTCAGCATCGCCTTCGACCATAATACTTCTCCCACCTCATCTGTACTACCCGGGTACCGGATATCAATATCATCTCCGTTCCTGTGCCCCTGATGTCCCAGGTCACGTTGATTGCTGGCCGACATATCATTGAAGTATAACTTCCCGGTATAATTGTTCTTAGGCAATGAATAGAAAAACCCTAATGCAGCTGCCGCCACCTTAGGATCCGAATAGTTATCATCACCACCATCCCGGCCTCCGAAACGCCCCCAGTTAGGACCACTATCAGGGAATGGCAACAGCTTCTTGTTATTTACGTTTTTCAGTATGGTTGCAGTCAGCTTACCGCCAATATAGATGTCAAACTGAAATTGTTTAGAGGCTTCATTCTTCCGGATCAGCTCATATTTGAACGCATCCACATCAATTTTGTACAGGTTGTTGTTCTCTTCAGGCACCAGCCCATAAACACAATCCTTCACCTTAAACAATACTGAGGTAGTGTTATCAAAGGCCTTCTTCTTTTCAGAATAAGCATCTGTACCATCATCGTGAAACACATTCTTACCAACTTTCGTACTGATAGGCTTTACTTCCTGCTTACCATTAGCCAGCTCCTGCAACCCTTTCCATTTCCAGAACGCCATAGACGATAATACAGCAACTTTTACATCTGAGGTGACCAGGTCCGGATTTGTGATAATATCTGCATTTTCCTTCTTCGTATAAGTATTGGCATACTCATAGGCGGTACGGCCTGTCAGCTGTATCAACCCCTTTCCGCGGAAATCCCAGCCGTCATTAGCGCCCGTATTCCCCAGCTCCTTACCTTTTGCCGCGTCAGGACCATAAGCATAGTTGGCAATGTTCTTCTCATTCTCTGCTGTTACACCCGGGCTGACCGGCTTTCTTGCAGCCCGGCCCCAGAGTTGTGCCTTCTCCTTGCCTTCTGTTGTCCTGAAAGGAGGGAAGTGATTATCCAGGTCTTCCCAGTAATAATTAAAGCTCTCCCCACTTTTCAAATGCAGCTTAGGCCCTGATTCTACCGACACCTGCGCAAAGAAATGAGCTTTATTCCAGCAGGTATTCATGCCTATATCCCGCATATATTTATTATAAGTATCAGCTACTGTTTTCAATGTAGCGTCATCTGCTTCTTTAAATACCTGTTTCAGCATAGCAGGTGTGATGTCCTCATTACAACGGGGACATCCCTTTTTATTCTCCGCCTTTTCCAGTGCTTCTCCCAGTACCACAGGAGCTATATCTTTTGCCTGTTTATTGAGACTATCTGCAGCTGCATTTGATAGTTTAATATGCTGGTAGAAGCTTACTTTTTTAGGGTCAAAGGCATTGGCGTCCGCTATCTCTTTGGGAAATTTAAATGTATCTCCATCCTTAGCTTTTATTATAGCGAAGAAACTGCGAAGGGGATCATCTATCTTCTTGTCACCGCTTTTCAATTTATTGGTATCAAGTTCCGTTTCCCATACTTCCTTATCATCCGGCTTGCCATGTATTTCCAGCATCATCTTATCTTCCTGCTTATTACCATTATGCCATATCTGTAATGTCAGGTCTTCACCGGCAAGATTACGGGTCTGCACACGTATCTTTATCTTCTCTCCATACTTATATACCTTATATGTCGGGTAATTGGTGCTGTCAAAGAAATTAACGTTCACTATCTCTTTGGCCTTGCTGATATATACATATTTCCCCAGCTCACTGCCCCGCTGATTGCTTTGTTTTTGCGGAAAGAGGAAGGTCTTGCCATCTGCCTCTACTGTCTTCATATTGGCAAACTGTATCCCTTTCGGATTTGCCTGAATAGCAAACAGCACATCATATTCATTGCCTTCAAAATACAGTTTGTTCAGCTGAGGCTTCAGATCGTTTGTATTCAGATCTGCTTTCAGCTCTCCGTTGTTGTCAAATTTGCAGTCAGGTATTTCCTTTATATAGTTAAAATTGGAACGGTCTGCTTCCAGTATATGTACACTAACCGTTTCTCCCGCAGCCGCCGCACAGGTCATCACTACTTTAAGTGTTTCATTCCAGCCTGCACGCAGCTTATAGACGCCATCTTTATCCCCGAAATACCAGCTGGTAATTTCAGCTACATCTGCATCTGCCTGCAGACTTTTAGTTTTTCCGTTGAGGGATGCCGTCACTATGAATTTCCCTTTCTGCGGAGCATAGATGCCCTGAGCCTTATTAGTACGGCTGCCGGCGGGCGACCAGGTAAGAGACCCATCCAGTGCCTGCTGATAGGGCATCAGCGTTTCTGCCTCCAGCGTATAACGTTTGCCCACTACCCATTTGGTACTACCATTCTCTACTTTTATCCGGGTGACCTCATTCTTCTTTACTGAAAAACGGCAATCGTCCTTCTGATGCCGGGAGGAAGGAGCGCCTTTCTTCGCATCCCACGCATCGGCCTTCATTACATAGGCTTCTACTACATAATTCCCCTCATTGATAAAATGATCTCCGCTGAGGCTGATAGATTGACCAGTGCCCACATCCCTTCCATTCAGCTGCCATTTGATACCCGTCGTTTCAAATTCCTGCAGCTGTGTAAAGTACGTCATCTCACTTACCTGGAAGCTCATAGCAGTACCAGGCCGGATCACTTCTGCCGAAGGATTGCTTTTGATAGCTACAACACCATTCCCTTCAGATATAAGGTCTTTTGTGATGATCTGCCCATCCATGCTGATGGTCACTTTATAGGTAGCCGCTCCGTTAACAGGAGTGAAGGTAAGTGTATCTTCCCCCTGTGCCCCGGAAGCCAGTATACTGCCATTCATATCTGTCACCTGCATAGTCACCAGCTGTTTTTCCGCCGGCAATGCAGGCTCTATTTCATACTTCGCTGCTATGTTTACAGGCACACCTCTTCTGACACGGTATTCATTTCCCTGGATACGCCCCATACCAGTGCCAATCCCAATATCGCTTTTAAGCTTGTTTACAGCTGCCGTCACATCTATGGCACAACGGATGTCTGTTCCTTCTGTACCATAGGCCATCACACGGTAATTGCCTGCGGCATCAAAGTTCATTTTCAGCTCAGGGCCTGCTTCTTCGAATGACATAGCCTCTGCCTCAAAGTTGTGCCCTTTGTACACTTTCCAGCTTACCTTGTCCTTATCTGCTTTGGCAGGATTGTAATAATCCTTTACAGAGAATGCCATTGGCTCATCAACCCGGACAATGAGCACAGGAGCGGTTTTACCGCTGCTCACTTCCATGGCAGGAACACGTGCCTCTGTTTTCCCTGTGATGGATTTTACCTTTGGCGTCTCTTTGTTATTGGCCGGTTTGGGAGCCATAGGGTTAAGAACCGCCAGCGTTGCCACTTCCACATTGTCGAAATGTGTACTGGTCACAGCAGCCGTTTGCCCGTGGAAAGTGATGGATATACAGGGCGAGCCTGATACAGAGCAGATCGCTTTACTTTCTTCTGTCAGTATCTTACCTCCATTGGTAAGGGTTACCTTTTCATAAAAGCCCTGCCATTGTGTAATGGAAGGACTGCACGAGCTCCTGGTTATAGAACAGCTGCCAAAGGTCTTTGCCTCCAGCGGTTGCCCTATATCTTTATTACTGGCAATAGGTTTGGCGCTGCCATCCCCATCATTGATATAGTCGCGGTCATTAGCGGATATCTTCAGCTTATCCGGGGAGCCTCCGAAATTACATTTACATGCCGCTCCCTGTACAACAAAATGTTTATCTGCCATACTACAATTAATTTATATTATGATCATCACTGTTGATGCAGGTCGCTGTCAGCATAACCTGTAAAGGCCCTGCCTTCCATTGTGCATTCAGGGTCTGAAGGGGGCCATGGGTTTTGTAAAAAGTGTATTTCATTTCCATTATGCCATCTCCGTTTTCCTGCCTTCCGGATTGTTGCAGGTTATTCATCATCCTGTTACCGGTCAGTGTTACATCATAGGTAACAGGTGTCTCAAACGGAAACAGGTAGTAGGATACTTTGAATCCATTACGGTTGCCTGCAAGGAGTGTATTGCAATATGCTGTCAGAAACAGATCCTGTTTGATGGCTGGTAACAGGGTACTTTCCTGTTCAATGGTATTGCCGGTAGCTTCTATATAGCTATCTGCATCGGCCCCTGTGAAGTATTGCTTCAACAGTTCTTTTTTCTCCTTCCACCGTTGCAATATCTCCTGGTGATTGAATACGCTGGATATAGTACTATCCTGCCCTATCTGTACCTGCAGCGGATAAAGCACATTGCCGCATTGCGCTGCCAGATCGGAAGCGACATGGTCAGTCGTATCTTCATCATTGACCATTACATCAGATCTTGTGATCTGGAAATACTGGGTCGTGTTATCTCCAACGGTCATCCTGCAGATCTCCATATTGAACTTTAACAACGCGTTGGTATTTCCCTTGTAGGTTAACATAACAGAATAGATGCGAGGGGCGTGTACCTCTTTCTTCTCTGCCCTGCCTGCAAATATTTTTCTGACAGAAAACATTAGTTCTTGCAATTGTTCTTTAAGGTATCTCTTCTGAATACATCACCCGTCTTCACCTCCACTGACCAGGTCCCATGCAGCGTATCGTCCTTGCAGGTTTCATAGCGGTATTCTCCCCGGTAATCCTCTATCTCCTGCGAGATGTTTGTATGTACATCCATGAAGTCCTCCTTCCCGTTCACATAACCCTTCGTGTTATCAGAATAGTTAAAGAACCGGATAAGATACCGGGTGTAATGTCCTTCCACTGCAGTTGTGTTCACCATGCTGTCGCAATAGTGTACTATCAGCTGCCTGAGACTATCTATATTGGCCGGCGGATTTTCAAGGAGCGCATACTGGTACCATACAGGCTTCAACTGCATATCTATGTCTGCAATGCCTTTATGGTCAAGCTTTTCCAGGTAGATGACCTTTGTAGCTGTATCCCTGTCTGTACAACTGCACCATAGCATGGCACAGCATAAGATGATAATACTGATGATCTTCATTTTCTTTTATTTTTCCTTTCCTGTGCTCCTTCGGTAATATTGCCGGTAAATTCTTTTTCAAACCGGACCTTGGTCAGAAAAGGCTTATAACCTCTCATGTGCTGTAACAGGAACCAGGCCCTGAAACCTGCTCCATAGGAATAGAACTTCTGCATATCCGGCAGGTCAAGACCGAAATGGTCCCACAACTGCACCTCATATTTTGCTTTATAATTATTGCCGGTTATCTTAAACGCTGTCAGCGTTACTTTATAACACCACACATCATTAATGGCTATAGTAAGGCCTTTTACGATGTTATAGTCCCGGCCATAAGGGAAGGACGGATGACCATAGGGATGGTTCCTGGTATAGCCAGCCTCACTGCCATAATAGATTTTCTTATCCTCCATTGTGGTAAGTTCGCCACCAGCCTTTTTGATGCGGTCTGCCATTTCATCTTCAATACCTGTACAGAAACGGACTGTAGACGGATTTTCCTGCACAGCAGCAGTAAGTTTGGCATTCTCATAGGTCCCCCCTTCATTCCGCTCAAACTTATCTATCATGCTATGAATGTTATCATTCAGGTCTCCTCTGGCCATCAGGTTTACCATTGTCCTGAACTGTTCAAACAGACTGCTGTTTGTGGAAGTAGCGTTGGAGAAACGCATGAGCGCACCTGTTTCCAGCGTCTGCTTTTCGCTATAAATTCCCTTGCTGCCATTGCCGGCATTGGCAAATTTGCCATCCCTGCCAATGTCAAAACCGGGGTCAAGGTAATTGGTCTTATAGCTGGCCAGTTCTCCTGCACTGTACACCGGTTTGCGGGGCTGCCCATTACCATAAGCCATATCATTGGCAATATCGGAGCCGTCTTCATTTAGTCCGGGTACGCGGTAGGCATCTACTATAAGTGGCAGGTATATTACTTTGGATGTAGCTTTAACATTAGGATCAGGCTTGCGGAAATAAGCATATACGCTGACTTCCTTATCCACCTTATTTCCCTGTACAGTTACCTGCTTATAGGCAATGCCTTTTTCCGCATGTGTGGTACCTGTTTTAAATGGCTCAATAGTTTTGCCGCCATCGAAGGAATAAGCCCAGCGTACCAGCATCAGCTGATTATCCGGCACCTGTTCACTGAAAGCAGTTGCTTCAAATTCATAGGTATTCTGGTTCACCACGCTATTGGGACCGGTTACCTTTAATACTTTTACAGGAGTGGCTGTATTCAGGTTAACAGGATCATTCTTATGGAAGGTAACGCCCTCCTGTTTACCCGCCATTCTTACACGTTTACCGGATTGCAGGGACGTCTCGCCCGCACTGTTCCAGCGGATATTCTCACCGTTTTCAGTATATTTTTTACTGATGACAATAAAACTGCCAACATTGTTTTCGCTCATAGAACACAATTAGATCAGAACAGTTTGGATTTCTCAGCGCTCTTGATAGCGACGGATTTACCGGAGTTAATGGTCATCTCTTCTTTAGAGCTGTCTACCTTCATTTCTTCAGCCGTCTTTTCAATTTTCTTTGCCTGAACGTCCATGTTTTCCATGGCTATCTTGGTGATGTTGGTAGCGCTCAGCCGGTAGTCATTAACTGAATATTGGCTCATGCTATCACCTGCATTGTGCAGTATGTTCATACCGGCGGAATGGGTCATGTTCATACCTGCTGCATTGGTGATATGAGCGCCGGCGTTTACATCAATACTTTCGAGAGCCTGCAGGGTAATGTTCCTGGCGTTGATACTGATATGTTCAGGAGCAGAGATGGAGATGTTCTGTCCGTTGGTATCCATTACTATGGTATTACCTCCTTTGTCAGCGATGGTGATAAATTCCTGTCCGCTGGAATCATCCAGTTTAATGGTATGTCCGCTGCGGGTGCTGATCACCTTTATGTTATTCATGGTATCGCCGAAGTTGGTCCTGGCACTGCCATTGTACGCGGCGCCAGTGGCGAAAGGCGCTTCCGGGTTGCCGCCTTCAAAATCCACCCACACTTCTTCTCCTACTTCCGGTATGAAATAAAACCCTTTATTGCCGCCACCATGTGGCTGCATCAGGCGGATCCAGGGAGAGGTACCATTCTGCCAGCTAAATCTTACGCGTATACGTCCCAGTCCTTTGGGATCAAAATTTTCTACTACTGTTGCGCTTTGCGCTTCGCAGAAAGGGATATTGTCCAGGTTAAGGGGAGGTACCGCTGTGGCAACCGGTGTTCCCTCAAAAAGGTTATAATATTCACCGGTACCATCACAGTGATGTTCCAGTGCTGTGATCATATATTCTCCGTGATCTTCTACAGAGAAGATATTTTCCTGTATGCTGATGGTATCACCCAGCCGCAGGCTGGTGCTTTTACTGCGTCCGCTGACCATTACCATTTGCGCCATCTGCGCCTGTTTCTGGCGTTTGGCAAGGATGGCCAGTTCTTCTTTGGCATTGCCGCTGAAGGCGTAAGGCACCTTATATTGGGAAGGTTTATTATATAGTTTATCGCTCTGGGACTGGGCATGCTGGGTAAGACCATCTATTCCCCCGGCAGATATATTAGCAGTACTGTTTTCCATAAAGGAGAACTGCCGGTATTCCATTCCCTTTAAAGCTACTTTATTGGGCCGGGTACGCAGGGAAAAGTTGAAGTCGACCAGATTCACCTGGTGATATAAAACAGTTTTTTGCGGAGTATATTTCCCGAATATTATCTGCTGACCGTTATAAAAGAACCATTCCCCATAGCGCTGGGCCATACGCTGCAGGAAGCTGTAACCGGTTTCCCTGTATTGAACTATATATTTCAGTTTACCACTGAATACAGGATTTATTTCCAGGCTTCCCGGATGTACACTGCTGTTTTTAAGTACCGTATTAGCAATAGCAGCAAGGTCCTGCTGTTCATAGGACTGTATATGCGGATTGCCATCCAGCAGTATCGTCGGACTGGAAGCTACCACTGTACAATAACCATTGATGCCATTACTGGCTTTGCCAAAAGTAACAGAGGTAACAATACCATTGAAAAAGAGAGGTTTAAGATCATGACTGCCTTCTATTGCCTGAACGGACATACGTAATTCCTTGCCTAAAAAGGACTTCCCGGAAGAGACAGGATTCTTGTCTATTTTCAGCAGCCAATCATAGCCGATACTGAGTTTAAGCTCATGATGTCCATCCATAGATTGTCTGAGACTCAGGTCATGGAATTGCTTGAATTCTTCATCCCCAATTGATACGGCTGTTTGAGTGTATAAGGCCATTTTTCTAATTGATATGGTATGCGGTTAACTAAATAGGTTCTGATTACAAACAGGTTGGAAAGATATAAAATAATCTTGAATTTGATGTTGGAACTTTAATAATGGCTAAAATTAGGGATAGTCTTAACAGGAGCTCCCTGCTTTCTTATGATACATTGTAATGTTTTTATATATTGTAAACAGAATATCTATGAAATGAAGAAACGGTTATTAGGGGGACTGCTATTTTTAACCCTGCATACCCATGCCCAGACGAAATTAGAGAGATGGTACCCTGGCTTTACCGGCTTACGGGCAACAAAGCCGGTATTCTTTGATAAAACCGGGCAGGTAAAACTATCTTTCGATTCATCTTTTACCCTGCTGGAAGGAGCGCTGGGAGAAAATGTCTTTTATGGTGAATACATGGTGCTGGAAAAGAAACAGGCCAAAGAGACTGATACCTTGTATTACATCACTGACCGTAAAGGTAACCTGAAAGGTGTGCCACCCGGCATACGTTTCCTGGAAATAACTGCCAACAGGATCATTGCGCAGAAAGATCGCAAATTTGGTTTGATCAGGATGGACCTTAGCTGTCTTACGCCATTCAAATACAGCTTCATACGCCCCTTCTCTGAAGGGTTGGCAGTAGCAGAAGCAGATGCATTTTTTACGCTCCTGGATACTGCCGGCCATGAGACTATTCCATTCGACCATCGCATGTCCAGCATGGGAAATGATTCCCGGTACGATGTAAAGGCATACCAGAACAATGTCTCTGAAGGATATTCTAACTACTCAGAAAATGGCTTGCTGGGCATTATGGATAAGAATGGCAAAACCATTACACCTGCCCGGTTCGATTATCTCTATCAGTTTTGCAATGGCAGGGCTTACGCCAGCAGAAAAGATTCTTCCGGGTATGTAAATACAAGAGGTGAATTCGTGATAGGACCGGCGCCTAAAGATAAATACTATGGCAATTTCTCCGGCGGGTTGGTACGCATGAAGAACAACGACGGTACCTATTGCTATATAGATACTACCGGTAAAGTAGTGTTGCCCGGAAAGCTTCTCGGAGCGGGGGATTTCAACCATGGCTATGCGGTAGTGACAATAGAAGGAAGGCCTGCCGGCAAAAAACAGATCATTGATACCAAAGGAAAAGTGATATATGAAGGTGAGTTTGAGAACGCCTGGTTTATGGAAGATGTAGTGGTAATTACTTACGAAAGCCGTTTTGCCGGTTTTGATGTGACCAGTAACAACTATAGCTACCTGGATTATAACTTCCATACAGTCTGGCAGCCACCTTGCAGCGCGAAGATCATCAACCGTCTCCCGGTACTGAACGCCTGCGATTATAAGGAGGTAAAAGTAGCTTACCTGGGATCCTATGAACGCAGGTTCACGCTGAGTGAGTTAATGCCTTTTCTGAAAAAAGCGAATCCTGAGGAGCTGCATCTGCAGGTGACAGATAAGAATTTCAAACTGCCATCTTCCATCACTAAAATGAAGAACCTGAAGGAACTGCAGGTAAGTTTTTGTGAACTATCTGAAATTCCTGAAGACATTGGTAACCTGACCAGCCTGGAAGAGCTTGATTTTGATTATACAAGCATCAGGCATATCCCTAAAAGCATGTACAAACTGAAAAATCTTAAAAAGATCAGTTTGAAAAGCACCCAGCTTCCACTCGATGAGATCATCACATTGAAGAAGGAAATGCCTGGTGTGAAAGTAGTATTCAAAGATAATCAACCAATCCTGATACAATGAGAAAAGTATTACTGCTTGCCTGCATAATATGCTTGGCACTGGCTGCAACAGCCCAGAAAAAAAAGAAGATACTGGTCCCTTACCTGAAAGGTGATCTTTGGGGATACAGCGATACTACGGGTAAGATCATTATCAAACCGCAGTTCCAGGAAGCGGGATTCTTCAAAGAAGATAACAATATGTATTACGCCCAGGGAAAGATCAATGATAAAGATGTATTGATCACGGAGGACGGAAAGTTCATTGAGGACGAATTTACAGACGGTGGAATTTCAATGATGAGTATGTTTGAAGAAGGAAGCAGGATCTTTTTTACAGAAGAAAAGTCCGATCCGAATATAAAAGGGTATGTGTACGATAAACAGAAAAATTCAATAGTTTTATCTGATAAATACGGTACCTGCTACAGCTTCTTCAATGACCGGAAAGGAATGTTTGTGCAGGAAAAGAGCTCACAACTGATCGGGGCCATTGATCCTGCCGGAAACGTATTGATCCCGTTTCAATATGAACATTCAATTGAAACGTATGGTCCCAGGAATGAATATATCAGGACAAAGAAGGGCGGCCTCTTTGGTATCATTGATCTGAAGGGGCAGGACGTTTTACCTTTCAAATATTCTTCCCTGGACCCCATCAGTCACGATGGTACCCATTTGTTAGGCAATACCGGTGGTGGTTACCAGGTGATTGATATACATGGGACCATGTTATTTCCTGATCTTGTGTTCAACGCAAAATATGCCAATGGCATGATCTGCTGCCGGCGGGCGGGATATTATGGTTACCTGGATACTAACGGGAACATTGCTATTCCCTTCAAATACCGTGTAGCAGCTGAATTTGGAGAATCACCCGCTGAAGGTGACTTTGCTTATGTAACTAATAAAGAAGGCGTTAGTTTTTTTATCAGTAAAAGTGGGCGTGAGTTTTATAGTAAGTAATTTCGTAGTAAGAAAATGTTGGAAAATACCAATAACCAGTTTGAAGAGCTGGACAAAGAGGAGTTGATTGACATCATAAAACATAGTGATGATACGGCAGACAAAGAGGCTGCATGAAAACAGCTGCTGAAGCAGGGCCCGGGCAACGAGGACCTGCGGTATGTCATCGCGTATACCGATATGAAAGATACTGCTGCAGAACAGCTGCTAAAGCAGGACCTGAGCAACGACGATCTGTCTGAGCTGATTATGCATAGAGCAAAAGCGGCTGAAGCAGTATCTTTATTAAGGGAGCGTTTTGGTGCTCAGTCGGTAGACGAGAAGGAAATATCAACAATCGTGCTTTCTCAGCCTGGTCGTTTGGAAATGAGCGATTGGCACTGCGGTACTTCTCACTTCCTCGCAGGATGGGCTACTGTATTGTCACCAATCGCCCGGGAGATTGAAGGTAAAGAAGATACAAGGGGTGCTGGCTGTGCAGTTATCCCTTCTCTTGCTCCTTTATTGTTTTCAGACAATGACATTGTTCTTGCGAAATTGAGGGAGCTGGCTAACGGGTAAAACATTGTCAATATCGATACGCTATAGAATAAACAAAATATCTTAAATGGTTACTGACTATAAAAAAATTGATTTGTTTGGGAAAACTCTCATTCAAAAAGTGGATATTAAGCCGCCTTTTGAATTTGCTTTCCCTGTGGCGGAACAAGCTTGTTTATTATATATGTTGAAAGGTGAGACAAAATTTCAATTTGATAATGAGCCTATCAATATTACTACCAATCACGCCTTATTGCTAAACTGCCTGAACTCGGGGAAACAGATAGCCGATTCAAATAACAGCGATGGCGAAATTGTAATCGTCACTTTCCATCCGGACATACTAAAGAAAATATACGAGAGAGAGCTTCCGTCAATATTTCAGAAAAGGGACAAAGCCTCCAACCAGTCAAGCGGAAAAATCAACAATGACTTTTTGATTCAAAAATATATAGAAGGCCTGCTGTTTTATTTTGAAAACCCATCATTGGTAAATGATGAGATTTTAGTTTTAAAACTGAAGGAGATCATTCTTTTGTTATCACAGACACAGGATGCAGAAATCATACAGGTTATACTGTCCCAGCTTTTTTCACCGGCAACTTATACGTTCAAACAAGTCATAGAAGCTAACTTGTTTTCCCAGGCCAATATTGATGAATTAGCGCAAAAAACTAATTTAAGCGTTTCTTCATTTAAAAGGGAATTTAAAAAAATATATAATGATTCTCCTGCCAGTTATATTAAAAACAAAAGGTTGGAAAGAGCAGCAGAACTGCTTTTAGTTTCCGATGCACGTATCACAGATGTAGCTTTTGATTGTGGATTTAATGACCTGGCTAATTTTACGAAAAGTTTTCACGATAAATATCACACGCCACCTTCAGAATTCCGTTTAAAGCTAAATAAGAGGGATAGGAAAGGATAGAAGGATTATAGCGTTTTAACCCCAACGCTATAAGGGCGCTTTATATCTGTTTGTTGAACCAAATTCCCTAAAAATTGAACTTATTCACAAAACGCATCTCTACTCTATACTGCAACTTTGCAATATTAATTAAACATTCAAAGTCAGGATCATGGGATTATCAATCTTAGGGATTTTTCATACCGTTATAGGTATTATTGCGATTGTTGCTGCAGTTATAGCTTTTGCCAAAGGCGGCAAAATAGATCTGGGCAAACTTCCGGGAAAGATCTATTTTTATTTTACACTGGTCACTTCATTAACCGCATTAGGATTATCGAGCGTTAAGGGAGTTAATCCGGGACATATTCTTGCATTATTAGTTGTGATATTGATATTAGTGGCATATCTTCTTTATGCTAAGAAGCCGGGAAATAATCGTGCTCGTTATATAGAGACTTTCTTCCTTTCTTTCAGCTTTTTCTTATCGATGATTCCAACTGTAAATGAAACTTTTAACCGTATTCCTTTAGGTCATCCTCTGGCGCATGGACCTAAAGATCCTTTGATTGCAAAAACACTTCTTTTGCTTTTAATCATGCTTATAGTTGGTTCGGTTTTACAATTTAGGAAGATATATAAAACTAATAAGGCGATATAGACCTACGAGTGGAGGTATTCTTTTGATATCGATACACAAATGGAAAGTAAGTGGGACATCGGGTTATTATTTGGAACTTGCTCAAAACTAAAAATCCTCCTAAATGCCGTTAGTCAACATTTTGGAGGATTTCATCTGAGCGGGAAACGGGACTCGAACCCGCGGCCTTTAGTTTGGGAAACTAATGCTCTACCAACTGAGCTATTCCCGCTAATAATTTCCTATACGATAAATGTAAGAAAAAATATTATCCGTTACTGAGCTATTGGCAACTTCTTAGCCAGCCAGCTATCCTTCACAGGTATCAGCCAGTTCTTTTCCAGCTCCTGTTTAGTCAGCACTGTATTATTCAGGTAAATAGTATTCTCATCTATAAACCCTTTTTCAAAAGCATACGTAAGCTGTGCCAGTGGAAGGGGCTGTAATTTATCCTTCACAATAAAACCCAGTAACAGGCGATCAAAAAGATTAACCTCATACTGGCGTTCAATGCTCTTAATAACACGCACAGAACTATCCGTACTGCAACCGCTGACAGCAGTATCTGATTCATCCGCCATAAGAACGATCACCTGGTTAAAGAGCAGCTGCCCCCATCCTTTAACAGGAGCACCATGCGCCTGCCATTGAGAAGTAAACTGATGCAACTGCTCATTGATCTCCAGTTTCTCCTGTTCACTGAAAGGACGGTTACTCTGATATATCCACACCCTGGAGGCAGGGTGAAAGTTAGCTGGTAAAATTGAAAGTGTTTCCTGTATCATAGTGTAAAATTACCAAATTTCACGGTCATATGAATTAATCCAGTTGCCTGGCTATCAGTTCAGCAATATCCAGCACCTGCACGCTATCTTCCTTACCCTGTTCTTTAACGCCGTCAGAAAGCATGGTCATACAGAACGGACAGTTGGAGGCGATCACAGCAGCACCTGTTTCCACCGCTTCTTTTCCCCGCTCAAAGTTAACCCTGGTACTACCTTTTTCTTCTTCCTTGAACATCTGTGCACCACCGGCTCCGCAGCATAAGCCATTGCTGCGGCAGCGCTTCATCTCTACCAGCTCAGCATCCAGCGCTTCCAGCACTTTACGGGGGGCCTCATAGATATTATTGGCCCTGCCCAGGTAGCAGGAGTCATGATAGGTGATCTTTTTGCCTTTAAAACCGCCGTCTTCCTTCATCCTTACCTTGCCTTCATCAATGAGCTGCTGAAGATAAGTAGCGTGGTGTATAACCTCGTAATTGCCTCCCAGCTCAGGATATTCATTGCTAAGGGTATTGAAGCAGTGAGGACAGGTAGTTACGATCTTTTTCACTTCATAACCGTTCAGGACGGCGATGTTGTTCTGCGCCATCATCTGGAAAATGAATTCATTGCCGGCTCTGCGGGCAGGATCGCCGGTGCAGCTCTCTTCCTTACCCAGGATAGCGAAGCGTACACCTACTTTATCAAGAATGGTAGCAAATGCTTTGGTGATCTTCTGTGCGCGTTGATCAAAACTGCCTGCACAGCCTACCCAGAAAAGTATCTCCGGGGTTTCACCGCTGGCAGCGTATTCGGCCATTGTTTTTACTTGCATGTTTTAATATCAGTTTAGCTTAACGCAATCAGGCATTCATTTCTACGGCCCATTTGTCTCTGTCGTCCGGGCTGAACTTCCACGGTGCCATATTGTTCTCTATATTGCTGAACATCATGTTCCATTCCTGCGGAGCGCTGGATTCTTCCATCACCAGGTGACGGCGCAGCTGCAGGATGATATGCAGTGGATTGATGCTTACCGGGCATTCCTGTACACAGGCATTGCAGGACGTACAGGCACGCAGTTCTTCTTCGGAAATATAATCGCGCAGCAGGGCTTTACCATCTTCAGCAAACGTACCGGTTTTAGCTACCTGGGCGCCTATTTCCTCCGCACGGTCGCGTGTATCCATCATGATCTTACGCGGAGAAAGCTTTTTACCGGTGATATTAGCCGGGCAGGCAGCGGTACAACGGCCACATTCGGTACAGCTGTAAGCATCCAGGAGATTTTTCCAGGTAAGGTCAGGAACATCTTTAGCCCCGAACTTAGGGATCCCATCCGCCGGCGGCTCGTCCGCCGCCAGTTCCGGTTGCAGCATCAGCTGCACTTCTTTCTGTACGGCAGGCATGTTCTCCATTTTACCTTTAGGCCGCAGATCGGCATAATAGGCATTGGGGAAAGCCAGTATGATATGCAGGTGCTTGGAATAAGGCAGGTAGTTAAGAAAGGCCAGGACGCCCAGTATATGCATCCACCAGCAGCCACGCTCAATAGCTACCAGCGCAGTGTCTGAGAGTCCGCTGAAAAGCGGCACAAACTGCCCGCTTATCCAGAAAGGACCTGTTGCTATATAATGCTCATGACCATGCTGCTGAAGGGCCTGATCGGCAGTGTTCATGGTCAGGAAAAGCAGCATGAGCACAATTTCAGTAATAAGGATATAATTGGCGTCCGATCTTGGCCAGCCATCCAGCTCATGCTGCGCAAGGCGTTTTACCTTTACGATGTTCCTGCGGATCAGAAAAGTGGCACAGCCAACGATCACCAGCACTGCCAGTACTTCAAAACAGCCTATCAGTACAGGGTAAAGACCGTTTAACAGGGGGGCAAAGAGCCTGTGTGTACCAAAGATACCGTCCAGGATGATCTCCAGGATCTCTATGTTAATGATAATGAACCCCGCATATACGAAAAAGTGGAGTACGGCAACAAGGGGATTGCGAAACATTTTTTTCTGTCCGAAAGCAAGCAGTAACAGGTTACGCCAGCGCTCCGCCGGCCGGTCGTTCAGTTGTACATCCCGGCCAAGCAGGATGTTTTTCCTGATCTGCGCGGCTTTACGGGCAAAAAGGTAGATAGCAACGCCCAGGGCAACTACAAATAAGAGCTCCTGAATAATATTCATACATCAGATTTGACTTCCTAATATAAGGCAATGTAATGAAAATAGTGCAGAGAGGACTCTCTGGTATTTTCCCTATTTTTACTACCTGTAAATAACTATAGTGTTTCAGTTTGGCCGCAGGGCCAAACCACCTCTGATCAAAAGTTCAGACTGATACACTACCTAAATGACCAATATGGAAACAAAGAACGTTATCCTGACCCAGGATGTGATAGAGAAGAAGATCAAACGTATCGCCTACGAGATCTATGAGCATAACAGTGACGAACAGGACATCATACTGGCAGGCATATGGGACAGGGGAATGATACTGGCAGAGAAGATAGCAGCTATTTTAAAGCAGATCTCTCCATTAAAGATTACGTTGCTGCAGCTGAAGCTGGATAAACAACGTCCCTCAGGCGTAGAGCTGTCGGCAGAAATGGATTTTACCGGTAAAGTAATAGTGCTGGTAGACGACGTGGCTAATTCCGGCCGTACCATGTTATACGCCCTGAAGCCTTTTTTACAGTTCCTCCCGAAGAAGATACAAACAGCGGTGCTGGTTGACCGCAAACATAAATCCTTCCCTCTGTCGGTCGATTTTGTTGGATATTCCCTGTCTACTACCTTACAGGATATGGTGATGGTAGACGTAGTGAATGAAGAGATCACATCAGCTTATCTCGAATAGCAAAAAAAATCCCGGTACGCTGGTACCGGGACTATAAATTCTCACATAGTTCCTTATTTCAGTTTCATATCCTGGATGATCTGCTGTATACGCTGGTCCAGGGCTTTGGTAGCTGCATCAAATCCAGCGGCGCTTTCCAGTGGCTGGTTCACGCTGAAGTAGAATTTGATCTTAGGCTCAGTGCCGGAAGGACGGGCGGAGATCTTGCTGCCATCTTCCAGTACAAACTGCAGTACATTGGATTTAGGCAGGTCTATCGGTTGTACCTTGCCTGTCTTCAGATCTGTCACCTGTTTCAGTTCATAGTCGTATAAGGTAACTACTTTAGAGCCGTTGATGGTAGCAGGCGGATTTGCCCTGTAACCACGCATCATCTCAGCTATTTCGTCTGCACCTTTCATACCTTTTTTGGTGATGGAGATAAGGTTTTCCTTATAATAACCATATTTCACATAGATATCGATCAGCTGCTCGTACAGAGATCGGCCCTGGCTGAGGGCATACGCCGCCATTTCGCAGATCAGAGCTACAGAAGCAATAGCATCTTTATCACGTACTTTATCGCCTATCATATAACCGTAAGACTCTTCTCCGCCACAGATGAACTTCTCGGAGCCTTCTTTCTTGCGGATCAGGTCTGCTATCCATTTAAAACCGGTCAGTACATTATAGCAATTCACGTTATTACGGGCAGCAAATACGTCTATCAGGTCTGAAGTTACCACAGTCTTACATACATAATCTGTAGCTCCTGCCAGGCCTTTCTGGCGGCGGCCTTCTATAATATAGTTAAAGAGCAGTACAGCGGTCTGGTTACCGTTCAGGAGTATCCATTCTCCTTTCAGGTCTTTTACTGCGATGCCTACACGGTCAGAGTCGGGGTCTGTTCCAAGAAGGATAGCAGCGTCCAGTTCTTTGGCTTTTTTCAGGCCGATGCTCATTGCCTCAGACTCTTCCGGGTTAGGGTACACTACTGTGGGGAAGTTACCGTCCGGGGTAGACTGCTCTTCCACAACATGTACGTTGGTGAAGCCATAGCGTTTCAGTATCTCAGGGACCAGGGTGATGCCGGTACCGTGGATAGGGGTGTAAACGATCTTCATATCATGCTGGGCAGCAATCACATCCGGCTGGATGCTCAGTTCTTTAAGCACCTGCAGGTAAGCTTCATCCACCTCTTTACCGATAGAGATGATGTTGGCTTCACCGCCGGACCATTTCACTTCGTCAACACCGGCTATTTTCTCCACTTCCTGGATCACGTTCTTGTCGTGCGGAGGCACCAGCTGGGCGCCGTCATTCCAGTAAGCCTTATAACCGTTATATTCTTTAGGATTATGAGAGGCAGTCAATACGATACCGCCCTGGCAGCCCAGGTGACGGATAGTGAACGACAGCTCCGGCGTAGGACGGAGGCTTTCGAAAAGATATACTTTAATACCATTGGCAGCCAGTACATTAGCAGCCACTTCAGCGAAATAACGGCTATTGTTGCGGCTGTCATGGGCAATGGCCAGCTTGATCTCGCCCTGAAACGCCTGCTTCAGGTAGTTAGCGAAGCCCTGGGTAGCCATTCCCACGGTGTATTTATTCATACGGTTTGTACCAACGCCCATAATGCCGCGAAGGCCACCGGTACCAAATTCCAGGTTGCGGTAGAATGCGTCCGCCAGTTCATCGGGGTTCTCCTGCTGCAATTTTTTGACCGCAGCGATGGTGTCTGCGTCAAACTGGCCATCAAGCCACTGTGATACCTTACTTTCAATGTTTTTCTCCATAGAACTATTTGGGTTTGTCTTCTAGTTTATCAGAAACAAGGTTGTAAAATAAAGCTAAAAATCTGGAATAAATAAAAAGCTCATCATTTGATACTATATCCAGTAGGATTTTTTAGCTCTAAAAAAGGTGATCCATCAAAAAAGAAATTTAAAGAAGAGCATCACCCGATACTATATCCAGTGGAATTTTCAACCTGAATTCTTCCTGATGTTGATAAATAGAAGTATTCCACACCTTATTGAAAATTGGGGGTATTGGTTAATTTTGCGCTTATGAGGAGGTACGAAGATTCTTATAAACAAAAGGGATTACGCAAGCAACTGGTAGACAGTATCCGGCAAAAAGGCATTACGGACGAAAATGTATTAACGGCTATCAACAACATTCCACGGCACTACTTCCTGGATACAGCTTTTGAAGGTATAGCGTACGAAGACAGGGCATTTCCCATAGGAGAGGGGCAGACCATTTCCCAGCCCTACACCGTGGCCTATCAGTCGCAGTTATTGGAGTTAAAACCTTTTGAAAAGGTACTTGAAATAGGTACCGGCAGTGCTTACCAGGCATGTGTACTGGCAGAGCTGAAAGTCAATGTATTTACCATCGAGCGTCAGAAGAAACTTTTTGACCTGGTAAAGCAATTCCCCTTTAAATCCAGGTACCCCACCATCCGCTTCTTTTACGGAGACGGTTACGAAGGGCTCCCCACCTACGCGCCCTTTGATAAGATCCTGGTTACAGCCGCAGCTCCCCAGATCCCCGAAAAGCTGTTACAGCAGCTGAAAGTCGGAGGAAAAATGGTGATCCCCGTCGGCGGACAGGAAGTACAGCGCATGCTGCGCATCACCAAGCTGGGCGAGACCGAATACGACCAGGAAATGTTCGATAATTTCTCTTTTGTGCCCATGCTGGCCGGCAAAAGGTCATAGACGGGCATCCGCAGGTTTCTTATCCCCGTCCTTATTATCAGGCTCTTCTTCAGGCTCATCGTGTTTTTTCTTCCTTTTGAACAGATCAGGGTCCATTTTCCCGAAACGGTAACGTATGTTCAACCGGATGAAACGGGTAGTCCTTTTACGGGTATAATCCTGTATAAAGGCATCCGTTTCATAATGAGAGCTGAAATCCTGGGTGTTCAGGATATCGGAGATATTCAGAGAGATTGCTAAAGCATTGTTTTTCAGCATTTCCTTACGAACGCCCAGGTCTACGCCATTCATTGCCTTGAATGTCCCCTGGGGCTGTACCCGCGGAGAACGGTAATGCCCGTTCAGCTGCACATTGAAACGGGCCGGCAGACGCAGATTGGAATTGACATTAAGACCGTAAGACACATACTCATTACTTATACTGGCCCCCATCAGCTTGCTGTATTCCATGTTCAGGTTGGCACTCACATTCCAGCTCTTCAGGATATGCATATTATAAGTGAAATTGGCTCCCCAGTCCTTATCAGTAGCCAGGTTCATAGGCCTGGTCGTCGTAACGCCCGTAGTGGTGTCCAGGAGGCTTATACGGTCTATATCATCATTGGCCTGGGAATAGTATACCCCCGTGTTCAGATAATCCCTGGAGCCCGGGAAATACCGCGAATAATTCACCTCAAACTTATGCGTCAGGGATGGCTGCAGCTCCGGGTTACCGGCACGTATATTCTGCGGGTCCGAATTATTGATATAGGGTAGAAGCTGATCAAATCCCGGCCTGTCTATACGGGTAGAATAGTTGAAGATCAGGCTCTGGTTCTCATTATGAGGCAGGTTGTATTTCAGAAACACACTGGGAAACACATTAAAGAAACGGTTGTTTACCGAAGTGTCCTTGGTGAATGAAAATCCCTGGAGATGAGCCTGTTCTGCCCTGACACCTACCTGGTAACCAAGATTGCCTATCGCATTGGCGAAATTGACATATCCCCCGTAAATATCCTCCTTATAGAAATAGGTATTGGAAAGCAGATTGCTGGTCTCAAATTCCTGGCTGTTGCGGTTAAAGACCTGCGCATTATAATCGTTGTTATTATCACGGAGGGTCACTTTAGCCCCCGTTTCGAATTTTCCCTTTTTGCCCACAGGCGTGGTATAGTCTGTCTGTATGTTCCAGAACTTATTCTGAGAAATGCCCCTGTTGCGTTGCTTGTCAATATAATCCCGGGTACTATCAGGAAAATGGTTCGCTGTATTATAATTACTGTTGTTATTGCCCCTGTTGTTACTATAGCTGATATACGCCGTCAATTCTTCATTCTGCCTGTCTGTGGTATGGCGGAAATTCAGGCTGGTGTTGTTGTTGGGATTGCGATAGCTGCTGCTGTTGTTACGTGTCCCTTCCCTGATGGGCAGCTGATGCTGGTCCAGGTAGTTCAGCAGTATGTTATCACTGCTGTTACCCGAGCTGAGCGCCAGTCCTTCGGAAACGGTAAAAGTATTATAATCATCAAGATAGTAATCTAATCCTATACGCCCGCCGTTTGACCGGTTGCTATTCCTGTTCCTGCTATCCTGGGTAAAGAACCAGGTATCGCTGGTGTCGGCAATGAGGTTTTGCCGGCGACTGTATCCATAACCTGTCTGGCTGTCATACCGGCCGTTGTAGTTTGCGAAGAAATTAAACTTACGGAGTCGCAGACTGGCATTGGCCGTACCGTTTAGTTGTCCGCGGGTGGCAACGCCCGCATTGAACATCACATTATACCCTATGGCCTTATCTTTTTTGAGAACGATGTTGATAATGCCTCCACCGCCATTGGCTTCAAACTTGGCGGATGGGTTGTTGATCACCTCCACTCTGTCTATCGTTTCTGCAGGTATCATCTGCAGTGCCGTTTTAGCATCGCCAAACGGAGATGGCTTACCATCAACGTAGATGGTTACACTCTTTCCGCGGAGAGTGATATTATCATCTATATCTACATCTACACTGGGAATATTTTTCAGCACATCAGTGCCGGTGCCCCCGTCGGCCGTGATCATACTGCCGGCGTCAAATACCTGTCGGTCTATCTGCATGGAGAAAGCCGGTTTTTCTGATTTTATCTCAACAGTGGCCAGCACCTTGCCTGCGGGCTGAAGCCGTACGGTACCGGCAAACTGCAATGCTTTCCCCGGAACAACCTTTACAGGTTTCAGCAGTTTATCATAGCCCATGAAGGTAATACGGAGAACATAAGTGCCGGGAAGGATGGAAGGGAAGGAGAAATCTCCCTCAGGCCCGGTATACATACCTTTGACGATGGAAGAATCTTCCTGGTTGAGCAATACTACCGAAGCATATTCCACCGGTTTGCCGGTGCCGGCGTCCAGGGCTTTGCCTACCAGTTTTGCCTGGGCGTTGCCAGTTTGGGCGATAGAGACAAAGCTTACGCTAAGGAGCGCTGCTATCAGTAACAGACGTTGCCGCATGATGGGATATTATTGTTGAGACCATAACAAAAATATCCAACTCATATGTAAAGCATTCTCATTTGTGATGAGTGGTTATGCTGCATGTTGTAGGGCAAGGAAGAATTGCAGCAGCCCTGTCAGCAGTCCCAGACCGGCCGCAGCAAGCTCCATGAGCCGCAATTGCCCGCCATAGGTACTATATATATGTTTTTTTAATGTGGGGATGGAAATAGCCGCTATTTTCTGACTGATAATAGGAGAGAGGTCCAGGTCATCAAGATATTGGCTGATCAGCTCAGGAAAGATCTTATCCAATTCTGCAACAAGGACTTTCTTTACCTGTTGAATAGTGCTGTCGCCTATAAACATCTTGAAAACCGGCATGGCTTCAGGAAGCTTTTCTCTCAAAAAAATATCCATCTGTGCCTCCACCAGAGGGATCATACTTTTGATCTTCTCCTCCGAAGTTAATTGTGTGCTTAAGTCAAATTGTTCTGCCGCCAGCTTACCGATCTGGTTTGCAAGCTGCTGCTGCTTTCCGGCGAGGGTACGGAAAAGCATGCTAATGGTTATTTTGTTGGTAAGCCAACCTAAAAGGGCTGCCAGGAAAGGAATGAGATACAATGACATAATCTTATATTAAAAAAAGTAAGCAAAGAAATGTGAAAAAATTTGGAAATTGAAAATGTATTTTGTTATCTTTGCATCCCAATCAAAACAAACGGTGGTTGTAGCTCAGTTGGTTAGAGCATCAGATTGTGGTTCTGAGGGTCGAGGGTTCGAAACCCTTCAATCACCCAAAATACAAAAGGCGATTCGAAAGAATCGCCTTTTTTGTGCCCTGAAGTAAGGAATGGCGGATCAGGTTTAGTGCCTGTAAAGAGGGTGTTACCTACAAGGATAGTACTACTATCGATATAGTAACAGTGGAGTAAAGGTGGACTTGATGTGGAGATAATGTCCAGGTGTTTTGTCGATAATTTATACCTACTCCTCCGGCAAATACGGCCGGCCAGGCACCCCCCAGCCCCATTTAGGCATCGGCTCATCAGGATTAAAAGGTACTTCTTCCAGGTTAGAGTTAAGCACTGCAATCCTCGTTCCCCATTCCAGATAAGCAACAAAGGCAGATCTGAATTCAGGATCATCAGGCAGTCCTATTTCATCAGAAGTTTCGATAAGTAGTTTAACCCATTGTTGACGATGCGCTTCCGTCAGGTGTTTACCAATATGCTTTTGTATCATCCGGAAATGGCTACCTTCGTGCGTACTGTAAAACGCAGGCCCTCCAAAAACTTCAGCTATAAAATGCGCAACATGCAGCTGATGCTCTTTGGACATATGTTTAAAGACAGGTTCAAGTAACGGGTCCTGCAAAACTTTAGCATAAAAAAGATCAGTTAACTTTTCAAACGCCGGCATGCCACCAGCCCATTCGTACAACGTAGGTATATTACTCATATTATAACTTTCAGGCGAATTTGATATAATTTACCTGCACACGCAAGAACTTACCTAAAAGTAAGGCCACATGATCAGATTAAACAATAAAACTTATACCTGTCCGGTTGATGTAACGCTCAGCTTTATAGGAGGGAAATGGAAGATACTTATCTTATCTCACCTGAACATTTTCAAAGACAGAGGATTCAGTGAGATCAGGGACAACTTACCCGGTGTGTCTGAGAAGATGTTGGTACAGCAGCTGAAAGAGCTGGAAAGAGATCAGCTGATAGAGAAGAAAGTACTTTCATTGAAACCCCTCAGAGTGCAATATAACCTGACTGAAAAAGGAAGGTCCTTCACACCATTATTTGAATTTCTGAGCGGGTATGGTGTCAGTTATCTGAAAGAGAATGGTATTGATTATATTAAAGACCAGCATTTGTATAAATAAAAGGCGGCCATAAAACAGGCCGCCTTTTTCTTTATTCTGTTTTCAATGCTTTTATAGGGTTCATAAACGCCGCTTTCATTGCCAGGAAACTGACCGTTATCATAGCGGTGATCACTGCCAGTATACCTGCCAGCCCTATCATCCACCATTGTATCTCTATCCTGTAGGCATAACTCTGCAGCCATTGCTGCATAGCCCACCATACCGCAGGTGTGGCAATAACAATAGCTATCAGCACCAGCCTGATAAAATCTGACGACAACAAGCTGATAATGCTGCTAACGGAAGCACCTAATACTTTGCGGATACCGATCTCTTTTACCCTTTGCTCCGTTGCATAGGTAGCCAGTCCAAACAGGCCCAGGCAGGCAATAAAGATAGTGAGAGCAGCAAAGGCTGCAAACAATTCACCGAAGTGCTCATCCTGTTTATATTGCAGATTGAAGGCCTGGTCCAGGAACGTATAAAGAAACGGACGATGAGGCGCCAAACTGCTCCAGGTCTTCTCAAGTTCTTTTATTGTCTGAGGCAGATTATCAGTCTTTATACGAAGTGATATCTTGTTCAATACATATGAAGGAGCCATCCTGATAACAAGAGGTTCTACTTTCTTATGCAGCGACTGATAATTGAAATCCTTTACAATACCTATTACCTGGCCCTTACGGCCCCATTGCTCAAAACGTTTTCCGATGATATCTTCCGGGTTGGCATAGCCGTATAACTTTGCAGCGGCTTCGTTCAACAGAAGTGATTGCTCAACATCTGATGGGAAGTCGCGGGAGTAAGCCCTGCCTGCCGCCATTTTCATTTCATAGGCAGGTATGAAATCATAATCTATTTCATACAACGCCGGGGTCTCTACTTTCATATCGCCGTTACGCAATTCAACAAGTGTGCTGGCATTAGGAAAGAAATCGCCTGGAACAGCTCTTGAAGCGGTAATGGATTGCACAGCAGGATTCCTTGCTAATGCTGCTTTAACAGCATCTATCGACTGGTTTACCTTATTATCGCCAGCGTAGTTTATGACCAGCATCTGGTCCTGCCGGAATCCCAGTGTATGTGACCTCAGATGCTTCAGTTGTGAATATACGATAGCCGTACCGGCAATCAGGGCAACAGATAAACTGAACTGTATTACCACCAGGGCCTTCCTGAGTATAACGCCGCTGCCGGACGATCTGAATTGCCCTTTTAAGACCTCCACAGGCCTGAAACGGGCCAGTACCCATGCCGGATAACTACCTGCCAGTAATCCGAGAATAAGCGGCATACAGAGAATAGCAGGAGCAAGCTTCAGGGATAACAGTAACCGCCAGTTAAGCGGCTTCCCTGATATCTCAGATACAGCAGGTAAAGCCACAAGTACCAGGACAATAGCCAGCACCACCGCTATGAGTGAAAGCAGTATAGATTCTGTCAGGAACTGGTAAACCAATCCCTTCTGATAAGCCCCCACTGCTTTCCTGACACCTACTTCCCTGGCCCTTTCCATAGAACGGGCGGTAGAGAGGTTGATGAAATTGATACAGGCAATCAGCAGTATGAAAACCGCTATCAGCGAAAAAATATAAACATTCGAAAGACTACCCGTAACCCCTGGCTGTCTCCCCGCCTGGGAATGAAGATAAGCAGCTGCAAGCGGCTCAAAGGCAAGGGTGTATGTTTCATTATCATCTTTAGGGACATGCCGCGCTACAAAACCGGGGATCTTTGCTTCCATGGCTTTCATATCAGTATGTTCCGGCACTATGAAATATGTATAGAAGTCAATATATCCCCATTCACTGAATATCCCTGGTTTCATCTGCCTGAAAGTGTTCATAGAGACCAGACCGTTGAATGTGAAATGTGAATTGGCAGGTACATCTTCCATAACACCGGTTACATTTAAAGCAAACTGACCTTCTGCCCTGAGAGTTTGTCCGACAGGGTTTTCATTACCAAAGTATTTCTGTGCAGTACTTTTTGTCAATACTATACTGTAAGGCGCTTCTAAAGCTTTTTTAGGATTGCCTGCCAGCATCCGCCAGCTGAAGATGTCAAAGGTCGCTGAATCTGCAAACAACAGCCCATCCTGCTGAAAACGACGATCATTGTGCTCAAGGAGGTAAGTGAAGGGACTTGTAAACTGAGTCACTTTTTTAACTTCCGGAAAGTCTGCAGACAAGGCAGCACCTACCGGTGCATTTCCCCACACCTGGTATTCCTGTGGAGAAGGGGGAGCTTTAACATCAACATCCTTTATATTCCGGTAAGCATGCAGGACCCTATAGATATTATTTATGTTGGTGTTGTAACGGTCATACGATAATTCATCCTGCACATACATGGTGATCAGTACGCAACAGGCAACGCCAACCGCCAGACCGGTAATGCTGATGGCAGAGTATACTTTCTTCCTCAACAGATTGCGCCAGGCAATTTTAAGGTAGTTCTTTAGCATAATCAGGAGTATTAATATAATGGCATGGCAACCACAAAAAGACGGCCATTTACGCAGAAAGGCCGTAGTGGCTGATCCTTCTTCTCTCAGAGGAGAGATAGTTGTTCAAATACGCACAATGTTTTGCCCGGAAACGGACGGGCCATATATGTCATTACCGTTATTTTAACATTTCACATAGGTTACCTTTTACAGGTAAAGTGTATAAAATAGAAACAACACCTTATGCGTAAACTCCTATACTGCCTGGCAATGCCGGGCCTGATGCTTATTGCCTGTGGGCAGGCAGGAACGGCAGAAAACGAAGCTGCATCCGCCAATGCTTCTTATGAGCATGCAGCAGATTCCACACAATTCTCCAACGATATTGCCGCTATTAATTCTCCTTCAAGAAAGAGAGTACGTACAGCTGCTATTACCTGTCGCGTTGATAATGTAATTACAGCTGTAACCACACTGGAACATGCAGTGAACAGTGTGCATGGCATCATATCTGAAAGCGTTATCACAAACGAAGAAGGCCGTACGGAAGAACTGCCCTACTCCCGCGATTCATTAAAGAGAGTAAAACTTTACACACCATCTGCCTCACTTACTTTACGTGTACCTGTAGCCGGGCTTGATTCCGTTGTAAACATACTGACCAAGATGGCAGTTTTTATTGAGAACCGTACATTAAAGGAAGAAGATAAAACGCTCAGGTATCTCTCCAATGCTTTAAAGAACAAGGCGCAGGAAGCCTCTGCTACAGCTGTTCCTGCAAAGAAAGGAACACCGCTTGATGTAGTTGAATATAAGGATGCAAGGACTGAGACAGAGATAGACCGTAAGGTAGCTAATCTTGAAATACTTGATGAAGTGAACTATGCTACCTTTACGGTACAACTGTTTCAACCGCAACAGGCAGATATACAGGTAGTGGTCAACCCTGACCGTATCACCAGGCCAGGATTTGGAACAGAAGTAGGGGATAGCCTGTATAACGGAGTTGATTTCTTCCGGAACTTTATACTGGTGCTCCTGCATTTATGGCCATTCCTGCTGATTGCCGCCGCTGTCTGGATGGGATACAGGAAATGGGTACGTAAGAAAATGGCTGTCGTAAAGTAGCTTTTGTCCTATTTTCGTGATAGCAACTATTGCGGAATATACATATGGAAAAAGCAGCTTTATTCTGGAGCGGGGGGAAGGACTCGGCTTATGCGCTTTATAAAGTACAACAGGGACGAAAGTACGAAATCATTACGCTGGTCACTACTTTGAGCACAAAGTATGAACGTATATCCATGCACGGCGTAAGAGCTGCTTTGCTTGATAAGCAAGCCGCAGCAACGGGCATTCCCCTGTTGAAAATGTGGGCGCCGGATATTCCTACCAACGAAGCATATGAAGAAGTGCTGCTGGAAACATATGCGCAACTGAAAGAAACCGGCATCACTACCGTGATCTTTGGCGATATCTTCCTGGCAGACCTCCGTAAATACAGGGAGGCCCTGGTTAGTAAAGCAGGATTAAAAGCTGATTTCCCGCTATGGGGGCAATCTACGTTCGTATTACCCAGCATGTTCCTGTCTGCAGGATTCAGGACAGTAACCTGTTGCATCAGCACAGAACATTTAACAAAAGAATACCTGGGCAGAGAGCTGGATACAACATTCTTCCAACAGTTGCCAGGCAATGTAGATCCCTGTGGAGAAAACGGCGAATTCCACACTTTCTGTTTTGACGGACCTGTTTTTAAAGAAGCTATTCCCTTTACAAAGGGAGAGGAAAGATATGTACCACTAATGATAAATACAGAGAAAGAAGCAGGGTTCTGGTATATTGACCTGTTATAAAAAAAGCCGGACATCTCCGGCTTTTTTCAGTTATCAGTGGATCTGGTAAGTAAAAGTTTCCCAGGCTCCAATCTCAACGCGGTTGGCAATAAGCTTATCAGCACCGGCATTCTCAGCACATACATAGCTGTTGCTTATATAAGACTGCAGGCTGATGGTCCCATCGGAATTATTGATCCAGCGGAATTTTTCCCAGTCGTTAATGGCAGTACGGTTAGCGATCATCGGCGCTGTGCCGCCTCCTTCAGTACATACATAACCATTGTTAACAATAGCCTGTAATGCAATAAGACCGTTACCGGCATCCAGCACACGGAACTGCTCCCATTCTCCGACAGCATCGCGGTTAGCGATCATTGGGGATACGCCGGCATCCTCTGCACATACATATTTATTGTTGATGGTAGCTTTTAAGGAGATAGTGCTTCCTATAGGAGCGGTCTGGCCAGGATAAGTACCCGGATAAGTCGTTACCAGTGCAATCCTGTCATACAGGGTAAATGGCCTGTCTGTATTGCTGGAACACGCGAGCATCCAGGAATCAGCAGAAGGATCTGTAGGAGTGGACGGGATAGGATTTGCACCTACGCCGGCGTCTCCTTCATTACCACCTGAACCGCAGCTGAACGCCCTGTTCATGTAATCTGTATGACGGAAGCCAATGGCATGGCCTACCTCATGCGCTATTACAGTAGCTGCGTCAGGACGCTGGGAGCTATTGTTGAAATAGTAAGTGTTCAGGTAAATAGGACTGGCAGGATTACCTCCTGAAGGAAAGCCAGCACTGTATCCCAGTACATTGCTCACTTCATAGAAGGAAAAAATACTGATGTGCGCACCTGCAGAACTGGTAACACGCTGGAATGTCAGTGACAGATGCTGACTGTTATACCTGGCTATCGCTACATCAAAGGCGTTCTGCATATAGCTGCCAAAACCGGCATCCATATACACATTGAGTGTTCTCGGGCCTCCTGTTACCAGGTTGTTGGTACGGTAATGCTCTACCTTAGGCTTGTCGCCTTCTTTGAGTGCTTCCAGTTTGCCGATCTGTTCCAGGGTCAGATAAATGTCGTTCTCTACCAGGTAGCCGTCTTTGTACTTCATCAGGCCTTCACTGGTGTCAAAACCTGCACTTTGTAGTTTTGCAACCACATCTTCTCTGGTCATCTCTGTAGCTGGGGTACCAGGTTCTTTGGGCTTTTCTTCTTTTTGACAGGAAAACAGCACGCTTAACATGCACAGGGCAAGATAGGGGAGTAGTCTTTTCATAGCGCTTAATAATTAGGGTTAAAGGTGATTAATTACCATCGGAAGGATTTTCAGCCGCAATAATAGAAAAAGCATCTGCTATCCTGCTGCAGTCTCTTAATTTCAGTAATTTCCCGGCCTAGGCCCGCAGGGCCAGGCCAGCCCTCGGTCAAAAAGTTCAAACTGATACACTACCTTAATTTTCAATACTTTTTTGTATGTTGGGAATAATTGTCATTTTGAAGTTTAATAATCGTCATGCGCAAATTCCTCTTATTATCTCTGATCGCATGTGCTGCCAAAGCATCTGCGCAAACCTTTAACCCGGTCATTCCCGATATGATCGCGGACCCCAGTATAGTGAACCTGAACGGCACCTATTATTGCTATGCTACAACCGACGGATATGGAGGCGGACTTTCCCTGTCCGGACCAGCGGTAGTATGGAAGTCGAAGAATCTCGTGGACTGGAGCTTTGAAGGGAAATGCTTTCCCGCCACTAACGGACAGCTTTACTGGGCGCCCAGCAAAGCCGTGCCCTCCGGAGGAAAATATTACCTGTATCCTACGCTGAATACACATATCTATGTTGCCGTAGCCAATAAGCCGGAAGGTCCTTTCAGGCTGGTGAACGGGGCAGATACCCTGAAAGGCCCAACAGCGCCGAAACCACTTGTATATGTGGATGGGCCTAAAGGAACAAAAGGCATAGATGCGGAAGTACTTGTTGATGACGATGGACAGGCATACATGTTCTGGGCACAAAGGGGAGCAGCTAAGCTGAATAAAGATATGGTGTCGCTGGATACAGCAGTACATGTGATCCAGACAAAGCGCAAAGGCTATTCTGAAGGTCCCATTGCTTTTAAAAGGAAAGGCATCTATTATTACCTCTACACGCTGGAAGGGCATGAAAATTACAAATATGCCTATGGCTACAGCAAGACATCGCCCCTGGGACCATACACCTATCCTGAGAACGATATTATCCTTGCCACAGATACTGCAGCACATATTTATGGTCCCGGCCATGGTTGTGTATTCAATGAACCGGGGACTGACAATTATTACTTTGCCTATCTTGAATTTGGAATAGGAAGCACAAACAGACAGGTATGGATAGATAAGCTGGAATTTAACCCGGATGGTACTATCAGACCGGTAAAGCTTACACATAGAGGAGTAGGAAAAGCAGGGAAGGGACTCAACCTGGCAGCAGGCGCAAAAGCAACAGCCTCCAGTGCAATGACAGATCTTGTAGTAAAGCCTATTGCACTGCCTTCACTACGCAGAACAGAGACCTATGCTCCGGCTAATGCGACTGACAATTCCAATGGTACCCGCTGGATGGCCATAGCTGCCGATACTGCAGCGGTGTTCACATTAGACCTTGGTGGCATTAAAGCAATTAACCGCACCGAAGCCTATTTCGTCAGGCCAACAGCCGGACATGCCTATCTGCTGGAATATTCAGCTGATAGCAAAACATGGCACAAATACGGCGGACATACAGATGCCAGGATACAATCCCCACATATTGACCGTCTTGCCGTAAAAGCAAGATACCTGCGGTTATCCTTCCTTCAGGGTACACCAGGGTTATGGGAATTCAAAGTCTATTAAAAAGATTTCAGCAGGTCACAGACCGACACGCCGTTTCTCAAGCAAAAAGGATTAGGCCTCCAACGAACGCCTTCTCTCAAACAGAAGAGTTTGGCTTCCGGCCCCCTCTCTCAACAAAAAAGGTTGTGCTGAAGGCACAACCTTTTTTGTTTTATTATTAAAATCATTTTACGCAGTTGCAACGGGTTCTTCATTATCCTTTGCAATCTTCACTTTCTCTTTTCTTAGTACACGTGAATAAAGAGATAACTTCGGATTGAAAATGAAATTAAAGATCAATTTGCTCCATGACTGGTGAGACAGCAGTGAATCATAATACGAAGGCGCTTTACTTTTAATCAGCGGCAGCTTGTTCCACGGAATAGAAGGAAAGTCATGATGCTCGTTATGATATCCCACGTTAAAAGCTACTTTATTCAGCGGACCATAATAGCTGTAAGTCTCCTGCACAGGATCCAGTGTCAGGTAGTGCTCCTGTATCCAGCGGGCGCCCAGCGGGTGTAAGCCTACAGAGAAGAAGAAGCTTGCCAGCATATAAACGAAAGCCTTAGGACCTATAAAAACGATCACAGCTACGTTGAAAGCTATCTGTATGATCCAGTTAATGGCTACCCAGCGGTCAAACAGGGCGATATTCAGCCTTGCTGTACGGGTTACCTGGAAAACCGGGAAGAACAGAAACCAGAGCATTTTATTGAACGGGTTGTTGCTTATCAGTTTTGCCTCCCAGAAATCCGGCAGGTCAGCATCCAGGTCATGCTCACCCTGGTGGGCATGATGTTTCAGGTGATAGCGCTGAAAAGATACAGAGCTTGCGAAGATATGCGGCAGATTGGCCAGGATCCCTGCCAGCAAATTGGGAACTTTCCTTTTGAAGAGCAATCCGTGACTGGTTTCATGGATCATTACCCAGAGTGCATGACTGATAAAGGCTCCTGCTATATAGGCAACCGGAAATACCAGCCACCAGGACATATCCTGCAGCCACCAGGAAATGCCTACCTGTGCACCCACCAGGCCAATGATCATAAAAATAGTGTAGGGATTTTTCCCTATCAGTTGTTTTACCTCCGGATGCTGCTTCAGTATCTGTCTAACTCTTACATGATGCGGGTTCGGTTCATTGCTCCATGTAAAATCAGTGGGCTTGTTACTCATTCTCTATCTACAATTAACTTTAAATGATTAAAGGAAAACTTTTATACGGTAAGTTGCGGTACGGACCTTTAGGAACCCGCTATACATCCAAAATTCTGAGTTTCATGATGCTTCTTCTCTATCTTATTAACAGTGCTGATAACTCCATTCCTCCCTGCACAGACCTCAACGTAAGATCCGGCGTTTAGGTACAAGGCAATAAAAAGGAGGGCCTTTCTATCGTTTTATCGCATAAGAAGTTGACTTTATACGACTAAACTAAGTAAAGTTTTGCATATATACATCATGATTTATGTCAGGGACCAGGATAACCGCCCTTTTAGCCCGTGATAAGAGGGTAAGATATTTGTATGAAAATTGTTAAAATTTAAGGTTATGCCGAAAGAAAGTGCAGGCATCCTCTTGTACAGGAAGCGTTTATCCCGGCTGGAAGTCCTCCTGGTGCATCCCGGAGGACCCTTCTGGGCCAGGAAAGATGCAGGGAGCTGGTCAGTCCCTAAAGGAGAATACCCGGCAGATGAAGAGCCCAGGCTTGCAGCCGTCCGGGAATTCAGAGAAGAAACAGGATATACCCCCTCCGGTAAATTCATTCAGCTGACCTCTATCCGGCAAAAGGGACATAAAACAGTACATTGCTGGGCGGTGGAAGGCCATTTTCAACCGGAAGAGCTTGTCAGTAATACCTTTGAGATAGAATGGCCCCCGCGGAGCGGGAAGAGTAAGGAATTCCCTGAAGTGGATAAAGCCGCCTGGTTTTCAATCCCTGAGGCAAAGGAGAAGATCAATGAACGGCAGGTCAGTTTCCTGGAAGAACTGGAACGGGTTGTTGACCAGCGGTAGAAAAACTAGCTTTGCACTAACATTGTCAGATAAGGATGGATTTTCATCCGCTTTTACTTATCATTACAAACTATACATGTTTGCTATGATCCGGACCTTATTACTCATCTTATTATCTGCTACCAGTGCCATCGCCCAACCTCTTATCCCTACTGTAAAAGATGTCGGCGCCACACAGATGCCTGAAAAAATAGCACCGGTAAAAGCCCCCTTTCCCATGCCTTCTTTCAGAAAACCCCAGTTCCCCTCATTGGCGATAGATATACGTGACAAAGGCGCAGCCACTGCTCTGACAGCTACAACTGCCATTCAATCTGCCATAGATGAAGTAAACAGGAAAGGAGGCGGTACGGTTGTCATACCTGCCGGAAAATGGAAAACAGGACGCATAAGCCTGAAATCCAATGTAAACCTGCACCTGGAAGAAGGAGCAGAACTATGGTTCAGCGGAGAGATAGAGGATTACCGTCCGGCTGTCTTTACCAGGAATGAAGGAGTTGAGGTCATGTCACTCGGGGCATGTATCTATGCCGACGGACAGGAGAATATCGCAGTGACAGGAAAAGGAAAGCTTGTAGGCCCACCGGCAGGTTGCCCTGTAAGGGAAAGATTCATGAAGGCAGACGTAATAGAAAATGTCATCCCTCATAATATCCCTGTTGCCGAACGGGTGTATGAAGGATATAACGGAGAAGCTATCTTCCTGCCTATGTTTATTTCTCCCATTAACTGCAAAAACATACTGATCGAAGGCATCACCCTGGAAAACTCCCCGTTCTGGAACATTGTACCTGTGTATTGTGACGGCGTTATTATCCGTGGAGTGACCGTCAACTCCGTCGGTATACCAAGAGGAGACGGAATTGATATTGAATCCAGCCGGAATGTACTCATAGAATACTGTACGCTGAGTTGCGGGGATGATTGCTTTACAATGAAAGCCGGTCGCGGGGAAGATGGATTACGGGTGAACAAGCCTACAGAGAATGTAGTGGTAAGATATTGCCTGGCCAGGCAAGGGCACGGGGGAATCACTGTAGGAAGTGAAACAGCCGGTATGATCCGCAACCTCTATGTGCACGATGCCGTGTTTGACGATACCGGCGTAGGTATACGGTTTAAAACCAGAAGACCCAGGGGCGGAGGCGGAGAGCATCTCTACTATGAGCGTATCCGCATGAACCTGCGTGAAGATGCTTTCCGGTGGGACATGCTGGGCAGCAGGATGTATGTAGGAGAGCTGGCAGACAGACTGCCGGCCAGGGAAGTCAACAGACTAACTCCTGTATACAGGGATATTCATGCAAAAGATATCATTATAGAAAAATCCAGGACCTTTGTCAGGATTGATGGTATTCCTGAATCGCCGCTGACAGGTTTCGATCTTGAAGACGCCGAGGTGAACTGCAGGAATATCATAATATGCCGGGACGCAAAAGACATCAGCATCAAAAATACTGTTGTACATAGTGAAGAAGAACAAATGACTTTTACTGATACCAGGAATCTGTCATTTGAGAATGTGAATGTCATTTCAGTAACGCCATAAAAAAAGTGGGGATCGTCGATCCCCACTTTTCATGTAGATTCAGGTTGTTTTAAAGCTGTCTTTTTCCGGATGACCATCTTTCTTATACCGCATTGTATCCTTCATATACCATTGATTCTGCCCCTGGATCATCACGCCCAGGTAATGAGCAAAAGCACGTACTGTATCTGTATAAATGCCATAGTCCGGTACCTCTTGCTGCATCCGGCAGATAGTCTGTACGTCTTCGTCATGAATAGCCATAGCCCTGGTATGCGCCTCTTCCAGTGACAGGTTATATTCATGCTGTAAGACCAGCACCAGGTTGAGCGGCTCCCGGCCGATATCCTTTAACAACGAATAGAAGTCATTACACCAGGCAAACACCCTTGCTGCCAGCCGGTACAGTTCCTTCATATAATCGCTGTACATGATCTCGTCCGGCAAACAGCCTCCCAGCTGCATTTCTATGAGATCAAGATAAGCCTGGACCCCAATGGTCTTTTCCCTTAGTTCCATGAAATACCTGAGAGAAGGGAAGTGCATAACGCCTTTGTAAGGCACTTCTTCCTGCATGCTGGCTATCCAGACGCTTACATTCTGTATAAACCTTCTGATCCAGTAAGCTGGCATCAGGCTAACCAGGGAATCTCTGATACCGGCCAGGATAGTGAAGAAAGGCGTCTCTGAAGGATCCGGATCGCTGCCCTTAAGTATCTCCATGGCACGGTCATGCAGGTAGCGAAGCTCTGAAACGGTTTTAAATTCAAAGAAATCATCGAAGATGGTGCCCCACAACATAAACTGTCCTGTTACCCGCAGATGGGCGTAGGTAGGCATGTCCGGAAGACAGCGGGCGCTGATCTTCCCGAAGTTGCTCAGCTGGTACTTCAGTCGCATTTTTTCGGGAAGGAAGGAGAAGTCCTGTTCCAGCCATTTATCGGTATCTTCCTTGATGGCGGCAGACCATGAACTGATAGCAGCGGGAAAAGTATATCCCGGCAAAGGCAATGATGCTAAGTTTGTCATATAATAGAGGTTTGGTTCTGCAAGAGATTACAGTGCCAACCGTACCTACTATAATGCATACTATGCATTATCCCTCCTTGCCGAAAAAGCCGGACCGGAGCTGGTAACAATAAGTGTCGGAGTTTCCCCTTTGGAAACTAACAGTACATAGGTTTATACCCGGATATTGAGGATCTCTGTTATACTTTTTTGCAGTTCATGAATGGTATACGGTTTCCTCAGAAACAAAGCAGCTCCGGCTTTACTTACTTCATATCTCAAGAGGTCCGAATTCTCTGAGGATGCCATGATAACAGGAACATCCAGCAGGCGTGGATCGTGCTTAAGCTCTCTTAGAAAGTCCAGGCCGCTCTTGTCGGGCAGCTGAACGTCCAGTATAATGAGGTCAGGAATATTATTGATCGCTTTCTGCATACCGTTTGCCGCGTCGGCAGCAGCATCTATACGGGTGCATCCCAGTTGTTGCAGGCATTTGATGCCGTATTCACGGGTCATTGTGTCATCTTCTATCAGCAGGATATTCCTGCCGGCAAGGATGATGGGCAGGGAAGCGGACGGGAAAGGGAGCAGGTTATGGCTCTGCGGATTAGAGATATCCCTCACTTTGACAGGTACTTCAACCGTAAAGGTAGTGCCTTGTCCCTCGGCACTGTTAACCATGATCTCGCCATACAGGAATTCCACATAACGTTTGGTAAGTACCATCCCTACTCCATAGCCTTCTATCAGTTCATTTTTTTCTGATACATACAGGCTGCTGAATAACCCGGTTTCTTTCTTTTTGCTCATACCTTTGCCAAAATCCCGGATCTGGAAGGTGAGTACGGATTGATGAGCGCTGACATTAAACTCTACAAAAGCATCATTGTAACTGAACTTAATGGCGTTCGACAGGATATTGGAAAGGATAACGGTAAGTTTGTTCCTGTCAGATTCCACCCATTGGGGTACATCTGCGTCTACTGCCAGTTTGATGATGATGCCTTTCCTGTTGGCCAGCGAGGTATAGGCATTCTTAATATCTGCCAGCCAGTTCCTGGTTTCGATCAGGTTGTTCTCATGAATATCATATTTACCCGCCTCTATCCTGGAAAGGTTCAGACCGTTCCTGACAACGTCCGCCATCGTTTTGGCAGCAATCTTCATCACTTTAAGATCTTTCTGTTTTATTGTAAGCGTATCTTCTCCGGGTTTGTCGGTTTTATATTTATCCAGCGCATTGAGGATCGCTTCGAGAGATTTGTTGATCTCATGATTTGTTTCCCGGAGAAAGCTCGTTTTATTTTCACTTGCCCGTTGGTTTTGCTGTACAAAGAACATGACAACAATACACGTCAGGGCAAAGATCACCCCATCTGCCAGCCATTTGATCATTTCATGTTCACCGGTGGTGAATGAAAAGGGCTCTACAAGGTGGAAGTAATCGTTGATGTTGAGCAGTGCCATGGAAATGAAAGCTACAAGCAAACCGATGCCCCTTGCTTTCAGGTCATTAAAAATAAAGACAGCGGTAATTCCCAGGGCAATGGAGAGCATTTTAATAGGAATGCCTTCTCCGAAAAGCATACCGAAGTATACGGCTGCCAGGTTTTGTGTGGCCAGCATGACAAGCGCCGCCTGGAAGTAGTGTCTGTAATAGTTCAATACAAGTGCGGAAAAAAAACATGCAGCTTCTATCAGACCCGGTACTAAGATAGGCTTATGTGTGGTGGCTGTAAGTATTGGTGACAGCACCAATGCGGTACCGCCGGTTACAAGGCTGAGGGTGTTGACCAGACGGATGCTTCTCCTGGTTTCCGAAGGAATGCCCGGTCTGACGCCTAAATCCAGTAATTTCTTTAAACCTTTGAGGGACGAATTCATGTTGATAAGGGTATTAAATCAATGGGTAGCAAAACCTGAAGCGGTTAAAGCACGCTGTTCTAATATACGAGTTTATTATAAAAGAAAATTATGATAGTGTATCAATTTAAATTTTTAGCCGGTTGCAAGCCCCCAATTTCCCCATTCAAAAAGTTATCAGCCACAGGTAGCGTAAAGCAAACTCCCTCTCAAAAATCCCCTTCATTCAGCCGCGCGCAGCGTAAAAAGAACTGCTCAAATAACTGGGTTTTGCCGAAGTGAAACCCAGTTATTTGAGCAGTTCTTTCAACTTTTTTCTAAAAGAACTTCAATTGTTTGGCCTGATTTTTACAGCATATTAATTAATAAACTAATTCTCATGCTATGCAAACTATTCTGGCACTTACAGACTTCTCAGCCGTAGCCTCACACGCAGCAGCATACGCCGCAAACCTGACCCGGCATTTCCACAGCAAACGACTGATCCTGCTGAATGTTTACCCCACTACAGCAGTAGCTGTGGGAGTCCCCGTTATTCCTGAAATGCCCGTCATAGAAACCAATACCGACGAATTCAGGCAAAAGAGCATAGAGATGCTGGAAGAACAACAGAACAGCCTGAAGCCGCTGGCAGATAGTAATACCGTTATCGATACAATAGCCGAAGTGGAATCACTGGAAGAAGTCGTGAATACGCTGGCAAAAGAAGAGGGGGTAGACCTTGTGGTAATGGGCATTACCGGGAAAAGCAATCTTGAAAAGATACTGGTAGGCAGCAGCACTATCCGTGTACTGGAACATACTAAAGTACCATTGATCATCGTACCAGCAACAGCTGATATAACAATCCCTGAAAAACTCTTGCTGGCTATAGATTTTGAGAATGTAAGGGAAGGAGAGGCTTTGTCTTTAGCTGTACTGCTGATAGACCGGTTAAGGCCGGAATTATTTGTGGTCAACGTGACAAAAGGAGAAGGATATTCTTCTGCAACAGAGCAGGACATAAGATATCTGCATCAGTTGCTGGATGGATACAATACCTCTTTTCATTATATAGAGAATAAAGAGGTAGCAGATACGATCACCTCTTTTGCACAACAGCATAATATACCAATGATCGTAGCAGCACATCATAAGAGAAGCGGTATTTCATCATGGTTCCATAACAGCGTTTCAAAAAAGCTGGCATGGCATTGTGAAGTGCCATTGTTGATATTACCCGATTAGAACCGGGTTTTTAATGTTTATATTGTTGATAATCAATTGAAAATAATTCTGTTGACCTCATCTCCTCCGGAATTTGCCTTTCCCGGTTGTGCCGGAAACGTTTAATCCGTATATTTGCATTCTCCCATTAAATCACTACACTACTCCCATTGAATAACTTATTGTAAATTAAGCAATTGTGTTGCTAGAACGGCACAGGTCGTTTTGTCATGCGAATTGTCATGGCTTTACCCTGTACGTCATAATCTAAGAGGATTTAATACTATAATATATGGATAAGCTTAAACTGAAATTACAGGAGTACTATCAGCGCTGTCAGCAACAGGAAACCCGGACTAAAAGTCGTAAGGATCAGGCTGGAGGCGCCAGTGTGCTGGAGATGGAAAGTGATATTCTGCTACAGTTCGGCTTGCCTGCATCCAAGCGGTTTGTGCAGATACTGCATGACTTTGTTAGCCACAGCCAGGTAAATGATCATCTGATCGACTATGTGAGTAAAAAACTGCGTACCGCGGCCAGTAAATACCTGCTGGCGCCCGTGGTATCAGATATTGATCAGCTGGAACAGGCCAGAAGCCAGAAACGCAGCCCTTATGATCTGTTGCCGGAGCTGGGGTACCCTGTGAACGATTACACCGTCTTTCTTACCGGAGAATTACTGTACAGGCGCAACATACCTGCGGCAGATATCCTGGAAGAACTGAAAAAAGCACAATATGCAGAAGCATGGGAAGATATACTGCTGTTAAGCAGGATCATCAGTTATACCACGCATGAGTTGTACAACAGACTGAAAAAACAGGAACTGAGATTCATAGATGAATTTATACAGCATGCCCGCAAAAAAGACGAAGCCAGGGTGGTACCGGCTGACAGAAAAGCTACGCCGGCTACAGAAGGATATACGCCTAATTACCGCGTAATCAGTAAAATACAGGTAGAAGACATTCTTTTTGAGGAGAATAATGCACTGAGCATTGTAGGAAAAATGAAAGCAGGTTCCCGCTACAGCCGCGTTTCCATCGGAATGGATTTCACACAGCTGAACCAGTTACTGCTCAGCAGCGGAGAGCTGGGAACTCAGATCAGCAATTATATCAAAAAAAAGAAGGCCGCATTAATGAAAGAACAGGCCGCCGTAATAGATATCCGGGTTGAGTTCGGACAGGTCTTACAGCTGGATAACTGCTACCTGGAAGTGTACAAGCCGCAGCATAAGTCCAGGGGGAAATGGATAGAAAGCAAAGATAGCTTTTACCTTCTGGAGAAGATACTTTCAAAGAAAGAGTTTGAAAAGAGAAGTAAAGAACAGGATGTAAGGCAGAAAATAGAAGAATGCCTGGAGCTCATAGGGGGGGCCTATGGTTATTACCAGCGGATGCGCAAACTTGGGATCACAGACGATGAAGCGAAGCTGAGAGCAGGACTGCAGGATGAACTGTTGTTTAAATTATCAACCTTCCTTCATAAACTGAGGGATTAATAGAAAAAAATAACAGAAAAGGTCTCGTTAATACGAGACCTTTTTTATTAGTTGGTTTCTGATGAAAAATAGTTGACTGTATTAGATACTAATAACAGCCACTTTCTTTATTACTACGTGCGAATTGTTTCCCCCTTTAATAAGTTTCAGTCAATAACAGTTTTACAAATGTCTTTTCGCAAAGAGAACCCCTCACCCCCAAGCCCTCATACGGTATTGTATGAGAAGCCTGGAAGTAAAGGACAACGTGCTTTTGCTTTTATCAACACAAAAATACGATGGGAAAATATCCTTTAGGTTAACTCCTTGTTAAAGAGAAAGTTAACTGCTTGTTAATGGGAACAGGAGGGGCTGTCTCCCGCAGCTCGTATATGGTATAACGTTGTTAGGAGTGCTTACTGTTTGAGATAAATAGCTTCTACGAGGTATTTATACGGTGCATACATATGATGCACAAAAATATTTTTACCATCAAAATGATACGTTGCATGATAGGCGCTATCCGCATACAGGACTATCGGCGCACCAGCTGGCGTATAATTATGACTTTGTACAAAGCCAGGAGGCCGGTAACCAGGCATAGACTTCCTGACCTGTGAAGCCAGCATTTTTCCCAGCAGCCTTTGCATACGCCGGCTGGCTCTTTTAGAGCTTCTGTCCATACGGCCATAAACATACCCTATAGCCAGGCGTGCTATCAGCTTTTGCTTCCTAAGCCCTTTTTTCACGTTCATGAAAGGGTTCGGAACGTTAAAATCCCTGGTGGTCTGTAATGAGAAAGGAGTTTCCGGTACCCAGTCAGCCGTATTCACAACCCTGAAGCCCCAGCCGTTACGGGTAATATAATCATAGTCATAAGCATAGTACAGGTTACCAGGTTTCGGAGCGGCGCTGCAATAGGTTTTGAAGGTCAGGTTTTTGGGAAATCCCGGTTCGTCAAGGTATTCAAGATAGGAGCGGAGCAGGAAACAGATAGCGGCGCCCTGGCTATGTCCGGTAATGATAAAGTCACGTATGCCTTTCTCATAACATTCCCTGATATGTGCAGTAATATCCGCCGCCATACTTCCCAGCGCCAGTGTCCAGCCCGCATGCACGTATGCGTTATTGTCACGTGCAAGCTTATATCGGAAAACGGTAGTATCATTCAGTCGCAGACTGCCTATAGCAGGTATCATACCCGCATGGAAGTTCTCCATCCAGGATTCCTTATTGCCAACAGTACCACGTATACTTATAATAGCGATGTTATCATGCTGGATCCAGAGGTCCCAGCGGTTATGCAGGCCCGTTTCCTCAGACCTGTATACAAGCTTTGTACCTTCAGGAATAACAGGCTCTTTGCGCGTCCATGGAGTATCAGCATGGAGGAAATCCACGTTCAGCGTTTCGAGGTATTCCTCAGCGTTAAATCCTGGCTGAAGGTGCTGTGCTGGCAGCAGAACGGGGAGAAAAAGAAAGAGTATCCCAAACAGGTAATTGCATCGAGTCATAGATCCGCGGCATTATATAAATAAAAATAGCCCATAGTTTACAGATTTCTGTCTACTACGGGCTATTTTTTATTAGTAACCTGCCGTTAACGGCTTACTATTGATAAAGTTGTTCTGTACGGCCGATGCTGCCATCTTCACCCATACCTTCTATCACTACACGGAAACGTCTTGTAAAGTCGTTGTTGTAGAAAGATATTTTAGCGGTATGCGTCAGCGTATCTGCAATCAGGTTCGGATTCCAGTAAAGGGTCAGGCGCTTATCCTGCAGGATATGGATCTCTTTACGAACGGTATAATCCGGTGCATAGAATTCCTTCATGATATTATAACCACCTTTCCTGTATTTTTCAAAACCACGTGTATCCACATCGTTTTTGCTGTCACCGCCTTTCCTGGTATATACAGCGATAGCGCCGCTGCTACCACCAAAACCACCTACGAAAGTAGGACGAAGTACCTTGATGAAAGCCACATCACCGATATTGATGTTGTTCAGCATGCTGATATTGGTTGGCATTTCGTTCAGGAACAATACCGGCGGACCGCCACGCCACTGAAGGGTAGGATTGCCCGGTTCTGTGGTGTTGATGGTCAGACCCGGAACTTTTGACTGCAGGTACTGGAAGATACCAATACTGCCCGCCTCGTCCCTGGTAAGGTCAAAAGCATAACCATCACCCTGTGCAAACATACCGGAAGAATAACGTTGTTCAACAGTCTGGGCTTTGCTCAGACGTTTTTCACGCACGTTCACCTCTTTCAGGAAAACCGGTTTATTTGTGATAGATTTATTTACAGCGTTGTTCTCTGATACGGTAGACAGGTAGCTGCGCAGTGCAGTATTGTCCAGCACCTCAGGCTCCCTGAAAGGATAAGGCAGTGTCAGCTTTTCGTTCTTCTCGAAGAAGTGAGGCTCAAATACCACATTTACGTCTTTCCATGCTTTGTTAGGATCATTGGCACGATAGAATACGTTGATGGTATCTACAAACTGGAAGTGGTCCACAGCAAATTCACCCTTATCATTTGTAGTTACGGAAGAGAACGCAGTCGTGGTATCTACCGGTTGTTTCAGGATAAAGTCCACTTTACCATTCGACAACGGAGCCGCACCCTTGTTTGTAGTAGCAACACCTTTCAGCAACAGGCCCTGCTCATAGGGGAACCTGATCTCAGGCATATAGTTATGCAGGATCTTTTCCCAGCTGAACCTTCTCCAGCCGTTGGTCATCATAATGAGGTCCAGACCGGTCAGGGTAGCAGGGTCCAGATCTTTGAAGTACTGTCCCGGATTATTAATATATCCTTTCAGATCAGATGTAAGGAGCAGGTTGGACAGGATGTTGTTCTCATCCTGATCTTTCAGTATCTGGTCAGCATCTGTAATAGATACTGAAAGGCTTGTCAGCATGGTATCAGGCACTTTCACCTCGATAGTGTTTTTCTGCCTGGGCTGAGTATTGATAGAAGTGTTCTGCAATGTCAGTGGCAGCATGTCGTTCTTCCTTACAAAAGCCAGTCGCTCTGCCATTGGCAAACCATCACTGTTAAAGATGGTCAGCTGTACAATACCGGATGGCAGCTGTGCTGTTGGTATAAAGCCGCTCATCTGGCCTTCCGCTGCATTAAGTTTAGCTTTGTACACAACGTGCTGGTGCATCTGGGCAACTACCATCATGTTATTGTACATCGGATTATCTTTCGTCGCAGGTAAGGTTTGATAGAAAATGCGGGTGCCTTTATTGAAGACTTTAAGACCAACACCGGTTGTTTTTACTACAGGTAACAGAACGGTTTTCTGCTGTCCTTTGGATGTCTGGACAAGTGCCTTATAAGTATCGCCGGCAGCAGGGGTAAGATCAAACATACCCATACCGTCGCGGGTAGTTTTTACCAGGGCAACGGTCTCTCCTTTGAGGTTCTGAACAATACCATTTACCTCCAGTGGATAACCCTGCGCATCGATGGCTTTGAATGCCACGCGACCAGCAACACCGGCAATCATATTACCACCTTCCGGGAAGAACTGTACAGCAAATTCATTGCTGACAGGTTTAGTGGCAGCAGGAGCCGGTTTCAGCGGGTCAAATATTTCAATGTTCTTGTAGAAAAGGTATTCAGCGTCGAAGTTCAGCATCCACGCAGTATATGCACGGAGCTGATACTGGCCCGCTTTCTGGCCCTCGGGCAGCTCAAATGCACCAGCACCGGTAGCTCCACTGACAGAAACCAGCTTTTTCATTACCACATTCCCGGTCTTATCTACCAGCTCCACATAGAGGTTGGTGGCAGACAGGGAAGGTTGACCCTGTAGTAAAACATAAGCTTTGAACCACATGGTTTCCCCCGCGGCATAGTAATCTTTATCCAGGTGCAGGTAAACCTTTTCCTGAGGAAAGCGTTTGCTGTACTGCTCCAGGGCTTGAGTGATCTTATCCTGCCATTCATCGGCAGGGTAAAATGCAAGGGTGGCAGTGACACCCATCAGGCAGGCGGGCAGCAGCCACTTTAAACGTTTTCTTTTTTTAGATAACACAGATTGCATGTGGAACAACTTTTAGCGACAATATAGTATCAAAAATTATAATATGCAAAATAGAAAGAAAAAAATATATATGCAAATAATGTTATTGGTATTTAAGAAATTAGAATGTCCGGGCTTTGATTTATTATTGCTGCTGAAATGAACACCGGTTAAAATCCGGTTATACAAGAATATGATAAACAACAGATTAGTAATTATAGGTGGTGGAGCAGCAGGTTTTTTCTGTGCAGTTAACGCAGCAAGGCTACATAGTACATTGGAAGTCATATTACTAGAAAAAAATAATAAACTTTTATCTAAAGTGAAAGTTTCCGGCGGAGGAAGGTGTAACGTAACACATAATGCCCCTGATATATTATATATGTCCAAACGCTATCCGAGAGGACAGCATTTTGTAAAAAAGACCTTCAGCCAGTTCTTCGTGCCGGATACCATTGCCTGGTTCCGGGAAAGGGGAGTAGCCCTCAAAGCAGAAGCTGACGGCAGGATGTTCCCTGTTACCGACAATTCACAGACCATTATCGACTGCCTTTTAAAAGAAGCAGACCGCTACGGAGTAAAGATCCATATCAACACCGGGGTAAGAAGCATACAACGGCGGGAGACCGGCTGGGAATTGCAGCTGGATAACGGAAACATAATGAAGACAGATTATGTATGCGTCGCCGCCGGCGGATACGCCCAGGCAGATAAGTTTGCCTGGCTCCAGGCTACCGGTCACCAGGTCGTACCTCCATTACCATCCCTCTTTACATTTAATATGCCCGCTAACCCAATAACTACTTTAATGGGAGTAAGTGTGGAAGAGGCACATGTGAAAATAGCAGGCACTAAACTCCAGGAACGCGGGCCATTACTTATAACCCATTGGGGAATGAGCGGCCCCTCCATATTACGTTTATCCGCATGGGGAGCCAGGGAACTGGCGGCCCTGCAGTATAATTTTACCGCGGTCATTAACTGGCTGCCGGCATTCAACGAGAACAGCCTGCGGGAAGAAGTACAGGAATTGCGATTTTCCCTCGGTGGACAAAAAGTATATCATAAAAATCCTTTCGGCCTGCCACAACGTCTCTGGCATTTTCTGCTTCAACAGTCTGGACTTACAGAAGAACATCGCTGGGCAGATATGCCGGCAAAGGAACAGAATAAACTGATCAGGCAATTAGTGGCAATGGAATGCCCCGTAAAAGGAAAGACCACTTTTAAAGAAGAATTTGTAACCTGTGGGGGCATACAGCTCTCTGAAATAGATCCGGGCACCATGGAAAGCAAGCTGGCGCCGGGATTGTACTTTGCCGGCGAAGTGATGGATGTTGATGGCATCACCGGTGGATTCAATTTTCAGCATGCCTGGACCAGTGGATGGATCGCTGCCCAAAGCATAAAAAGCTTATAAATAGTGAACTCCCGGTGCGTATTCCTTATCAAGTGATCCCAGCAGAAAGTCAAAGTCGGCCGGATTTTTCACAAAATCAACTTTGGTCATATCTATCATCAGCGTACGCACAGGATGCTGTTTGATATACTGCATATACATTTCATGTACATTCTCCAGGTATTCATCAGCTATCTGCTGCTCATAAGACCGGTTACGGGTCCTGATATTCTGCTGTAATCTGGAAACAGGAGCGTTCAGGAAAATGAGCAGATCAGGTTGCACCAGTTGCGGATTAATTATCTCAAACAGTTTCTGGTAAAGGTTATATTCTTCTTCTTTAAGATTGATCTTCGCGAAAAGCAGGCTTTTAATGAAGAGGTAATCTGATATAACCAGCCGGCTGAACATATCCTGCATCTGCAGCATATCTTTCAGTTGTTTGTAACGCTCCGCCATGAAGAAAAGCTCAAGAGGAAAAGCATATTGCTGGGGCTTTTCGTAGAATTTAGGCAGAAAGGGATTATCTGCAAATTCTTCTAGGATAAGCTTTGCGTTGAAATGTTCTGCCAGTTTGTTGGCCAGTGTTGTTTTACCTGCTCCTATGTTGCCTTCTATAGTAATATATCTGTATTGCATGTATCAGTTAGTGGTCGGGTGTTCAAATTTACGGGCAGGCAGTTTATCTGTACATAGCGCCAGAAGTTCGGTAATATCCTTATGCAGAACGGGATGCTGCCAGTGGGGCAGTATTTCCTGCAGCGGTACAAGTACAAACTGACGGTATTGCATCTGGGGATGAGGGATCTTCAGCTCAGGAAGGTTAATGATCTCATCATTAAAGAAGATGACGTCTATATCTATTACCCTGGCGCCCCATTTCTGACGGCGGATCCGGCCAATATCATGTTCTATGTCCAGTACAGTGCGCAGGAGCGTCAATGCGTCCAGGGGAGTATTTACCAGGAGGGCCTGGTTCAGGTAATCCGGTTGCTCTGCAACGCCCCATGCAGCTGTTTCATAAATGGCTGAGATCTTTTCTACCCTGCCCACCTGTTCATTTATCTGATCAACTGCCTGGCGGAGATGCGCTGTACGGTCGCCCAGGTTACCACCTATAAGTAATATTGCTTTATTCATGTATCTTCAACGGCCCAAAAGTAGACATAATCTTTATTTTTGGGTGGTCATACCACAAAAAAACAAACCCATATGCGTAGTTTTCTTAAAATATTTTTTGCAACACTACTGGCTTTTATCGTCTTATTTCTCCTTGTATTTGTTTTCCTGGTTGGGTACATAGGCCGTACCCTCAGTAAGAAGGAAGAAGTAGTGATATCCCCTAATTCTATATTGGTGCTCGAAACCAATCAGAGTTTCAATGAGTTGAAAGTAATAGATCCCCTCAACAGCATACTGCGCAGTGGCCCCAGAGAAGTCCCGGGACTCTATGATGTAGTACGCCTGATACGGAAAGCAGAAACAGACGATAATATCAAAGGCATCTACCTGAAAGCGGAAAATAACGCTAACGGATTTGCTTCCAGTGAAGAAGTGCGTAACGCCCTGCAACACTTTAAGCAATCCGGTAAGTTTATTTACGCATATGGAGAGGTAATGGACCAGAAGAGCTACTACATCGCTTCCCTGGCCAACAAAATTTACCTGCATCCAAAAGGTGGAATGGAATTCAGTGGTTTCTATACACAGCTGACCTTCCTGAAAGGCGCCCTGGAAAAACTGGAAATACAACCACAGATCTTTTACGATGGCCGCTTCAAGAGCGCTACAGAGCCTTTACGTGAAACCCAGATGACAGTGGCCAATAAAATACAAACCAATGCTTACCTGGGTGATCTCTACCGTAACTTCCTGCAGCACATCGGTGAATCCCGCAAAATAGATACCGCTACCCTGCATAAGTATGCCGATGAAGGTATGATCCAGGAGGCTGCAGATGCAGTAACCTATAAACTGGCAGATGGCCTCAGATACAATGACCAGGTAATGGATGAGCTGAAAAGCAAACTGGGACTGAAAGGAGATGATAAAGTGAATTTCGTAACCCTGCCCAGGTATTACAGCGCTTATTCTCCCCGTTATGCCGATTCAGATAACAGGATAGCGCTCATTTACGCAGAAGGAAATATTACCGGCGGTGATAGTGAAGATGCAAGTACGATCAGCAGTGGCCATTATCTGAAACTGATCCGCGAGGCCAGGCAGGATAAAGACGTGAAAGCCATTGTGTTCCGTGTTAATTCTCCCGGCGGTAGCGCCCTGGCGTCAGAAACCATATGGCGGGAACTGGTACTGGCTAAAAAGAGTAAACCTGTGATCGTGTCTATGGGCGACTATGCCGCTTCCGGCGGTTATTATATCTCCTGTATGGCAGATTCCATCTTTGCACAGCCTAACACTCTCACCGGCTCCATTGGTGTATTTGCCATATTGCCTAACCTGCAGGGGTTTTTCAGGAATAAACTGGGTGTAACGTTTGATGGCGTGAAAACAGCTAAATATGCCGATCTCGGCACCGCTTCCCGTCCGCTTACAGAAGTTGAAAAGAAATTTATCCAGAACTCTGTCGATAGCATCTACAGCACCTTCAAAGGCCGTGTGGCAGAAGGCCGTAAACTGAGTGGTCCTGTAGTTGACAGCATTGCACAGGGCCGTGTGTGGAGCGGAATACAGGCGCAACAGTTAGGCCTGGTAGACCGCGTTGGTGGTATCGACGATGCCATTGCCTGCGCTGTCAGGATGGCTAAGATCTCCGGCTACCGTCTGCGGGAATATCCTGAAACAGAAGATCCGGTTAAAACATTACTGCGCCGTTACAGCGACGATTCCCGTGCTTCAGCTATAAAGAACGAGCTGGGAGAATATTATAAAATATATGAGCAACTCAGGCAGGTGAAGGAAATGAAGGGAGAAGCACAGGCCAGATTGCCCTACATACTGGATATAAGATAGTCCGTAACTGCTTAAATTTCGATTAAACCTGCCGCACGCGGCAGGTTTTTTTATGGAAATGGGCAAAACAATAGTAGTTTTACGCGATTTTTTAAGCAATAGTTTCCAGCAGTATTAGCAGTATGGCGGTAAAATATAATCAATGGAAGGCCCTGTTGGCCATGTCGAAAGCGAGTTTGAAAGCGATCCTGAGAAGTCCTTCGGCAGTGATCTTCAGCCTGGGTTTTCCACTGGTATTTATCCTCGTGTTCGGGTTTATAGGAGATAACGGGATTACAGTGAAAGTAGGGGTAGATAAACAAACAGATACCAGCAGCTACCTGTACCGGGAACTGGCTAAGGAAAAAAGCCTGAAGCTGGTCACAGACAAGTCTGAGGCCGAAATGCAGGATGACCTCAGGAAAGGCCGCCTCACCGCTATTATCCGTATCAATACCTTACCCAACCAGGGGGCTGCACCTTCTGCTGATGTGAAAGTAAGTACCTCTACCGCAGCGGTTGACAAGATCTCCCTGTTCAACTCCATTCTCCGTGGAGTGATCTATAAAGCAGACGACAGCTATTATCCCCGCGCTTCTGTTGCTAAACTGGAGCCCACAGAAGTATTGCCCGGCAGAAGGTACAGGACTATCGACTTTATCCTGCCCGGGTTGCTCAGTTTTTCTCTGCTCAGTGCAGCAGTATTCAGTACCGCATTCCTCTTTTTCAATCTCCGGCAAACATTGGTGCTCAAACGTTTCTTTGCCACACCTATCCGCCGTATCTATATAGTGCTTGGAGAAGCGCTGGCCCGCCTGGTATTCCAGCTGGCAGGTGCTATACTCATTATCGCCATCGGCTATTTTGCATTTGGATTTACGCTTGTACACGGATGGAGCACATTCCTGGAGATGCTGGTACTTACTGCCTTTGGGGTAATAGTGTTCATGGGCTTCGGGTTTGTGGTGAGCGGACTGGCAAACAGCGAAAGCACTATTCCGCCTATAGCTAATGTTATCACCTTACCTCAGTTCCTGCTGGCAGGTACATTTGTATCTGTAGATGCTTTTCCTTCCTGGTTACAACCCATCTGCCGTATTATGCCCCTGACCTATCTCAATGATGCCTTCAGGAAAATAGCCTTCGAAGGCCTGCATCTGTGGAATGTAGGGCTGGAGCTTGGAGTCATTGCCCTATGGGGTGTAGTAGTGTATATTGTGGCAGTACGGGTATTTCGCTGGGAATAGTTCGGAAATTTTCCTACCTTTTACATATGCAAGCCTTATATATTCTTCTGGGAGCGATGGCTGTGCTTATTCCCGGGTTGTTTATAGTGAGCATGTTCCTGCCTGCCACTGTAAAAGTGAGGCGTACGAGAGTGATTCCGGCTTCTCCTTCCAGGCTTTTTGAACAGGTGAATGTTCTGCGTAACTGGGAGCGCTGGTCGCCATGGCACCAGGTAGATCCCACCATGCAATTAAAATACAATGAAACCTCTTCCGGCGCAGGCGCCCGCTATACCTGGCAAAGCAAACACCGGCAGGTAGGTAAGGGCTCGATGACCATTACGGAATCCCGTCCGGATGAATTTATAGCTACAGACATGCAGTTCATGGAACAGGGCGCCGCCAAAGCTTCTTTTCGTTTTGAACCGGTGAACAATGGTACCCTTGTAACCTGGGAAGTGGCAATGAACATGGGACAGCGTCCCGTACGTAAACTGATGGGACTGATGATGGATAAATGGGTAGGAAAAGATTTTGAAAGAGGATTGGAAAACCTGGAGAAATTAGTAAAATAGACCGAAATTTGCCCCCTGCCATTCCTTTTAACTGTCTGGCCCGAGACCATGCGAATTGTCAAATTATTGCTGATCAGTGCTTTTGCCTTTGGAATACTGATATTCCTCATTTCATTGTTATTTCCTTCACGGGCTATTGTTGAACGTTCCGGGGTAATAGATGCCCCTTTATCCGTTGTATATTCCCAGGTGAACAATTTATCCGGCTGGCCTGCATGGAATCCCTGGGCTGACCCGGGAACTGCACAGGAAGTAACGTATTCCGCTCCCGCTTCCGGTTCCGGCGCCTACTATACATGGACAGGCATGCAGCATGAAAAACATGTTACAGGAAAGGTAACTATCAGGGAAAGCGATCCGCAGAAAGGAATACACTATGACATGGAATTTAATGATATGAAAACGGTGAATGCCGCTTTCGAACTGAAACCATCAGCAGATGGAAAAGGTACCGCTATACAATGGCGACTAGAAACATACCTGGGCTGGTTACCCTGGTGGAAACTGAGAGGTTTCCTGGCAGATAAGCTAACCGGACCACAACTGGAAGACGGGCTGACAAAGCTGAAAAACATATGTGAAGAAAAGAAACGTTAAAATCTGTGAATTTCTATGAGTGGTAATATGCGTTGTATCTGAAAAATGTAAATTTCACAAAATTCTTTCTGAACAGAAAAACAACAACTACCATGAAACAGTTCCTCTTATTCTTTGCATTACTGGCTGGCACCAGCACCCTGGTATCTGCACAGAAAGCTCCGCAAAGCCCACGTGTGACAGCTGAAGGCAAAAATGTAAAAGTAGCCTATGGCCAGCCCTCAAAAAGAGACAGGGTCATTTTCGGCGAACTGGTACCCTATGGCAAAGTATGGCGTTTAGGCGCTAACGAAGCCACCGAGATCACTTTTGAAAAAGATGGCAGCTTTGGCGGTAAACCTGTAAAAGCAGGTACTTACAGCCTGTTTGCTATTCCTGAAGCGAATGAATGGACATTCATCCTCAACAGCGAAAGGAAACAGTGGGGTGCTTATAAATATGATGAGATCAAATCCAAAAACGTAGCCGAAGCAAAAGGAAAAGTTTCTAAAACCAGCGGTCCTGTTGAAAAACTGACCATCACGGTACCGGCTAACAAATTGGTAGTAGAGTGGGACCAGACACATGTGGAAGTGCCTGTAAAGTAGCCTGAATTTTTTAAAAAAGCGCTTTAGTTTTAAACTAAAGCGCTTTTTTTATCAGGTCTTGTATACGGTCATTACCCGTAACCACCTTCGCCTTCAGATCACTCAATATGGAATATAATCCAAAGTAAGTACGGTTTACATAAAGCGAATGGCGGGAGCCTCTTGCTACTTTTGATTCCCTTACCTCTTTCAGATTAGATACATAATCCATATAAGCATAGATCTCAGCAAAATAAGATTCATCTCCAAAGTCAAATGTTTCCAGCGTAAAAGGCAGCGTCAGCATGTCTATCATTTTCTGGAACAGTGCAGAGAAAAATACAATCTCTTTTTCAGTATCGCTGGGATGGATCATCTCCAGCGCAGTGTAGATCTCCTTACGGCGGGCCTCATCCTTCAGTATCTCTTTATCAACCAGTAAGAAATAATTGATATAGAAATCTTCAGGAATTTCCTTGATACAGCCAAAATCAAAGATCCCTACTGTACCATCTTCCCGCATAAGGAAATTGCCCGGATGAGGATCAGCATGTACTTTTTTCAGCTTATGTACCTGGAACTGGTAAAAATCCCATAGAGCCTGGCCTATTTTGTCACGGACCTCCTGCGAAGGATTTAATTCCAGGAATTCCTTCAGATGAAAACCATGCAGCCAGTCCATGGTAATGATCCTGTTGCTGGACATTTCCGGGTAATACACAGGAAATACCAGGTTAGGAATATGCGCACATTGCTGTGATACCTCTACAGAACGGCGAAGTTCCAGTTCATAATCAGTCTCTTCCAGTAGTTTCGTCTCTATCTCTTCGAAATATTTATCCATATCCACTTCATTCATTCCCACAATGCGTATAGCAAAGGGCTTCACAATGCGAAGGTCAGATTTGACACTGTTGGCAACGCCTGGGTACTGTATCTTGATAGCCAGCTGTTTACCGTCTTTCCAGGCCTTATGTACCTGACCTATAGAAGCGGCATTGGAGGCCTGTATCTCAAATTTATCGTACAGCTGTGACGGCGTCTTACCCAGGGTTTTAACGAAGGTATTGATGACAAGCGGCCCGGAAAGGGGAGGCGCACTGTATTGTGACATGGCAAAGCGCTCTGTATAGGCTTTAGGCAGCATACCTCTGTCCATACTGAGCATCTGCGCCACTTTAAGGGCGCTGCCTTTCAGATTGCTCAGTGTATCATAAATATCTTCAGCATTGTCTGCATGCAGTTCTTCCCTGCTGATGGATGGGTCTATGAGTTTTTTGGTATAATGCTTCAGGTAATTGGTTCCTACTTTCAATCCTGTCGTAACGAACCGGCTGGCCCTTTCCACTTTGCCGGTAGGGATGTTGGTCTGTTCTTTCATTACTTGTTATTGTTTCCCGGCAAACATGAACTTCCCGAAATCGAGAAGGCTGTCTATTGTGTTGGAGCTGATCAGCTGGAAGCTGAGATTTACGGCTTTTTCGATCGCTGCATCAGTCATTTCGAAGCGTTCGCTGGTGTCTTTTGTCCAGTAGCGTAATACAAACAGCGCCTGCATCCAGAAGCCATGTACATATTGGTCGGAAATGTATTTACGTTCTTTTATCTCGCCAGTCTGATAGCCTTCTTTGATCAGTTCACGGATGTAATCGTAAAAGGCATGCCGGAAAGTTTCAAGCTTTTCCAGGTGAAGACCCGGTATCCTGTGGTTTTCCTTTTGCTGGAGAATAAAACTCCTGTTTTCACGGAGTTGCTGCACCCAGAGGAAATAAAATGTCAATAGCTTTTCGCGGGCAGAATACTGGCGGTACGTCTCATCTTCTTTCAGTTTATCAACGGTATCCTGGAAGAAGGAGAGCCAGAGGTCTTTTTCAACAGCATCGAAAGACGAATACATGTCATAAAATGTAGTTTCTGACAATGCCAGTAACTGGCAAAAGGCGTAAACAGAAACGGGTCTTTTTCCATTTTCCAGCCAGTAGTTTTTATATGCTTCGCGTATGAATTTTTTATCCATCGTTCAGGGTTTAAGAAGTGAGAGAATACCTTATCAAAGGTATGTCAGAAACGCCGGATATTGATCAATACCCGGCGCGCTATTGTTAAGGAAAATCTAAAAATCAGTGGGAAGAAGGCCGGCCTGGATTGTACCTGAACCTGTTGAGATCGGAATACAGGATATTATCGTCCGGTATCAGCTGTTTCAGGATATTGATCTGGTTATAATTACCGTTTGCCAGCTGCTCACTTATAATACGATAGGCAATATCTCTGGACGTTCTCATGGTTTCTTCTGTAGCCTGTTTGCTGATGATTAACAGCACATTGAGCAGTGAACTTTTCCTGTGCGCCGGTACCTGGTTATAGATACCCATGATCTTTTCCGGCAGGGTATCCTCATCCTGGATACTCCTGAAATAACAGATCAGACATTCTTCTTCCCGCGGGCCGGATGCCCATCCCTGCAGCCATATTCCCTGTGCATGTTCACGAAGCTGCAATTTCTCGTTATATATCCTGGCTGCAGTGAGATGATCTTTTTGTGCAAGCGCGGTTTCCGCCGTTAACCGGAAATATTTTTCCGCCTGCTGTTGTTGGGAAAGCCGGGTATACAGATCTCCCACCTTCTCATATCCCTCCAGTTTTTTATAGATCTCAATAGCTTCCAGTAATAAACCGCCTCTTTCCAGGCATTGGGCCGCTGCAATGGGCATTTTGAGATGATCGTTGTATAAAGCCGCCGCTTCCCTGTAGAAATGACCTTTTTCCAGTACTTGCGCGGCCCCGGAATAATCACCCAGCAGGTGGGCCAGGATGTACGCCGCTTTACTGTAATCTCCCGCAGCTTCAGCTTTTTCTGCCTGGGCAAGATATTTTGCCCGCAAACCGGAATACTGGTCCTCAGAGGTATGCCAGTTATCTACCGGCCCGCCTCCGCCTAATCCGCCAAGGGAGAAATTTGTATTATTCCTGGACAGGGTAGAAGCTGGAGCTGCCGTACCCCTGCCTTCGTATTTGTTGTGAAGCGGAAGTGCATAGCGTAAGGCTTCGTCCCCGTCTTTATCAAACATATTAAGTAACCTTTGCAGTTCACTCTGCCTGCGGGCAGCAATATCTTCCAGTTTCTGTTTGGCCCACCCGGTAAAACGGCCATTGCCAGGCCCTCTTTTGGCAGGCAATTGTTTCCTGAACAGGTTAATAAAAAACATGATCAGCTTTAACAACGGATAAAGAATCCTGTCTATAAGGGCCAGGAGCAACCCGCCACGCCTTTTATCCTCATGAATATCAGCCAGCGGCCTGCTGTCAATACGCTGGTCAAGTAACACCATCAGGTTGTTTTCCGGTTGTGGAGGCAGGGAGATAGATTCAAGCGGAGACATAGGAGGCAATCCCGAGTGTGCCTGTCCCCAGCGGGAAGGCAACGCCTTGGGGTAAGTGATGAACTGTGCGGGATACAGTATATCTTCCTGCTCAAAGCCAACAAAGCCTGAAGAAGGATGAAATACCTGTTTGTGCCAGATAAGCAGTTCATCCATTTCCGTATTACTGAGCACCGGGAAAAGAGAGGCATTTACCGGCAGATATAGCTTTCCTGCAACAGCGCCATAAGGGTGGGTGATCTTCTCTTCTGCAGGAATATCCTGATTGAAGATAACAAGCAGCCCCGCCGGTCTGACAGAGCTTGTACTGTCAGGTACAGGCAGGCATTGAAGATGCTCCAGCGGAATATCCCACCGGGACATTTCCATCAGCCATTGCCTTGCAGTCGTGCCACGGATAAAAGCGGCAACGGTATTGTGCCGGATGCCGGGATCATATGTTAACTGAAGCTGCATTTTTTATCAGTACTTGCGTGAAACGTTGGATGTATGAACTGTAAAACTCATTTGGTTTTAATATCTGACCTGCGTCCCGGATAAAGTAGGGATAACCTGTTGCTGCGCCATCAGAGGCCCGGCAGCTGGTTTCCATTCTCAACACCAGCACTATCGTGATCTCCGGAATGGAAGGGTCAGAGCTGCGCAGATGCAGTAAACCGCGATAGTTGTCTATCCAGGCGGTGCTGCCATCTGTCCAGCTGAATTTTACCAGTTTATGCCGGCTGTTGGGAACAGGTATCTGCCGTCCTTTTCTTGCATGACAGGAACCCATTTGGGGAGAAGCGCCGGGCTTCAGTATGATCCTGTTAAACCCCTCCAGCTCTATACGAGTGCTATCCAGGCAAAGACGTCCCTCATCGTCCAGGAATATCTTGGCTATTTTATTCAATACATTATAACCATGACGGATGAAACTTTTACCATTAGTATACCCGCCCCGGGTTTTCATTACTATCTTTTTCTGCACCTCTGCAGGAAAGCTATCTACTGTTGTCACTCTTGCTGAAGCAGGATCTATCAGTAACTTCACTTCGTTAGAGGCTTTTTCAGAAAATCTGACATCTGCTCCCAGCACATGTGCATAAAAGCGCTGATCGCAGAAAACCATGTTATACACCTTATTAACGCCACAGATATGCTGATAACCGGTTTGTGCCGTGTCCTTACTGATACTGAGCAGATGAAGGCTGGCCTGGTTCTGGTACAGTACATACAACAACTGCTGATCATTATTGCCGAACCAGCAGGTAGTGTTGATCAGCCCTTCCTTCAGTTCTGTAGCGCCATGCTGTATTGAGGACCAGAACAACAACCGCCCGTCTCTTGTAAGCGCCAGGGCTCCCATATTCTCTGCATAATAGAAGTACATCCTGTTGTCCAGCTGCAATTTGGAAGGAGGCAGATAGAGGGGGAACGGTTCCTGGAATATGAAAGCAGGCAGTTCATCCGGATTGTGTTCTATGCGTTTTACCTTGTTATCCGTTTCATATTGCAGGCTGATCATCGCACTGTTCAGCAGCTTGCGGCGGCCGGCCATGTAGCGGAACAGCTGCACAGCGCCTGTACGGTTCACCGTAATAAGGAAACCACTGTTATTACGGATGAGGGAGAATGATTGCTGGAACTCCGGTATGTGGAACAACTCTTCTTCTATGATCAGCAGGAATTCCTGTGGTTTGCCCATCTGCTCCAGTGCAAATGCTTTCAATGCGTTTCCGCTATGAAGGGCGGGCGAGAGCAATTCCAAGGCGGCAATAACACCTTTTTTGGAAAAAATGTCAATGGGTACATATGTATCGCCCATCAGGCTGAAAGCAGCTGTTTCTACATGATGGTCATAAGTACAGGTCAATGCCGCAGCAACAGACAGCAGGCGGGGAATCCCCCAGTTCCTGATACTGTTGTCTACCAGGATGAAACGTTGATGGGTTTCATTGTCAGGCAGCTGCTCCCGGCGCAGGTAGAGCGCCTCGTTATTGGCCAGCCTGGCCATTAGCGTCAGGTCTTCATTGGCCAGCTCACTAAGTAACAGGCGGTCAAAACTTCCGCGGTTGGTGATGTCTGATATACCGCCAATGTCGCTCTTGTTACTGCCCGTAGTATACAGCGGAAGATGCAACGCTGCCATGAGCCGTTGTGATAACTGTGCCGTATGAGCGGTATGCTTATCGTTCAGCAGTTCCTCCAGGAAGGCACCCGGATCCGTCGTAAGCGGTTGCTCCTCGATGTCTGCATCCTGTTGCTGACCTGCGCCCATCGGTGGCGCTATTTCCAGCGGAGCCGGGGCAGGAATCCCCGTATTACCGGTACGGAGCTGCAGTTCAAGGACCTCTGCATCGGGAAATCTTTTTAATATCCCTTGAAGTACAGCCATTTCATATTTGAACTGCAGCCAGTTGAAAGGAAGCTTTTCCTGGTAAACAGCAAAGGTCCAGCTGGCGCTGTGCCCCATATAACCGGACAATGTATTGAAGGCTTCAGCGGCAAGTACGGCAGGAGTTTCTTCAAACAATGTTCTCAGAAGCAATATGCGTTGTTCCCCTTGCCAGTATTCTGCCGGCAGCTGATAAAGTAAAGCCAGCAGGGGCTTTACGCTGTTATATTTGGCCTCGGCCATTTCTGCCAGGGTATAATAATCTTCCTGTACCTCCGACAGGCTCTGGATCTCTTCTATGGTAAGCGGTGTTTTAATAGCCTGCTCACTGACCAGCGTATCCGCACCCCATTTCCCTTTGCCGGCAGAGAGTATCAGCAGCAAAGGTCCCAGTGGAGGCAGCTTATCCGCCAGCTGTGAGAGTATCTGCCTCAGCTCATTATTGTAGCAGATAGTATGGCCATCTGTCCATTCAATCACACTGCCAGAGTCAGCCCATTGCCAGAAATAACCTTCCGGAGGTTTGAAGTAATTCTCTGTATTGTCAGCGTCAATATACATATCAGGTAACACTGTGAGTAAGGCGTATAGCGCTTCTTGTAGCGCGTACAAAATTCTGTGCGGGAATACGTTCCCATTGCCCGTTCACATGGAACAGCAGAAGGGCATCATTTTCCGGGTTCAGCCGTGCTGCCGTCAACGATGCCACGGCCGGCAGATCAAAGTCATATCCTGCCGGCAGCAGAATATTATACCTGATCGTATATGCTTTACCGGGAATTGGAGGCAGTGGTGTGCCGGTAATGAGTACCTGCCCGACTTCTGTGGCAGCAAAACGTAAACGTTGTAGTCTTATCAGCGGTGCTGTTTCAGCATATTCCTTCCAGGTCTGTAATGAAGTAAGTAACGCCTGTACTTCAGCAGGTACGCCGGAAGGCGCAAGTACAGGCATATACCGTTCCTGTAGCCTTGCAGGAAGTGCTGACATAGGCAGCTCTGCTTTTATAAAAGAAAACATTGGCTCCCAGGATAAGTACGGTAACGCGCTGTGTGGCGTCCGTTTTCCCGGCAGGAACAGGCGTTCTTCAGCGTCCAGGAGATACGTATGGAGCACAGGCAGCTGCCTCAGGGCCTTCTCCGGCTGATGAGGACTGATCCCTCTAAGCCAGATCTGGTCTCCGTGGCGGGCCGCTGCAAGGCGGGGTATGGTACGCACATTTCCCAACGCATTATATGCAGAAGCGGGAAGGATCATGACCATTTCTTTCATGCTGGTAGATTGAAGTGTTGTTTATGCAGACTGGGTTATCTTTTTCCACAGTGCATTGATGGGTTGTAGTACATAGTTACGCTGTGTTTCATTGCTGATCCATTCACAGCGGCCATTCAGATAACGCAGCCTGTCACCTATCTGTGCCCGTTCAGCGCCGCTGAGCGCAGGGCTGTCCAGCCGGACAGACATTTGCTCCACTTCTTTGTAAATAGCTTCAGCATCCGGCAGTGCGTTGGCTTCTGCACGGGGATGTTGCTGAGGATGCGCAGCTTCTTCCCTGATCACACTGTTAACAATCCCCGCAATGATCTCCTGTTGTTCTTCTGTATCCCAGATATAACGCAACACCCACATATCTGAGAGAATAGCTGTTTTCCTTTTACAGATCAATGCACTTGTGGCAATAAGGCGTTGCAGCTTTACAGCCCTTCTGTCTGACAGCATAACACCCGCATTGCGTAGTTGCTGTACCAGCATAATATATGTCGGCCTGATAGCCGTAAGATCTACTGTTGTAGTGAGCCGTTGCAGCGTCTGTATATCTGCTGCCGTAATGCCTGTATGCTGCTGAGAGGTTTTCTGTTCCAGCTGCCATCCGGCATTCAGCACTTTTTCCAGGTGCAGCGGATCTACATTCTCGCAACGTACACGTAGGAGGAAACGGTCAAACAATGCCTGTAAGGCCTCATCTTCCGGCAGGTGGTTGCTGGCGCCTATGAAGATCAGCGCCGGCAGTTGCCTGGTCTCCTTGCCACGGCGGAATATCTTCTCATTCAGCGCCATGAGCAGGCTGTTAAGAATAGCACTGTTGGCATTCAGTAATTCATCCAGGAACACCAGGTTGGCCTCCGGCAGCATGCCTTCGGTATTGGTGACAAGGTCCCCTTCACGGAGCCGGCGGATATCGAAAGGGCCAAACAGTTCGTTAGGCTCGGTAAAACGGGTAAGCAGGTATTCAAACGTCTTACCCTCCAGCAGCCGTGCCAGCTCTCTTACCATGGCACTTTTAGCGGTACCGGGAGGGCCCAGCAGGAACAAGTTTTCCCTGCCGGCAAGACAGATGCCCATGAGGTCAATAATATCGTCTTTACCCACAAAGGTTTCTTTCAGATGCTGCAGTACGTTATTCAGCTTGTCTATCAGCGGGGCTTCCGTTGATGTGATTGGTTCCATAGTTAAGGTCGTTAAGCAAAGGTTCAAATTGTGGCCATAGTGTGGCGGTATGTGCGCCCAGCGCCTCCCTTACCAATGGGAGACAGTCAGGGTGTGAGCATTTTTCTTTGTTACCGGCATAAATGATCCTGTCAACGTATGCCTGTCTAAGGGATGGATGACTTAATATCACAGATAGATTCTCCCCGGCCGGCATGTCATTGATAGCGGCGGCCGACAATGGCCAGGTAGCCGCTGTAGCACGCATCTGTTTTACCAGCGGATCGTCAGGTGATAGTCCTTTGGCAAGGTTCAGAAGGTCTGGCAGGTAACGCAGCGTAAGATCGGCAGAATACGCCGCCGCTGGTGTCATATTCCCTGTATAAGGTTGTATACAGTTGTGAAGCGCATTTTCATCCAGGTTACGGATCAGTATGAACTGAACAGTCCTGTACAGGTATTCTGCAGCCCATAAGGCTGCAGCCAGGTCAGGTTCCGGGGCGCTGTAAGGCATATCAGCAGTATCATCTTCCTGATATTGCTGCAGGTGCATAGTAGCCTGCTTCAGATCGTCTGCAGAAAAAGGGATGATCTTAGGCGCTACAGTAACACTGCCATCGTTGATGAGGCCCGATATAAAATCTGTCAGTTTCATTTATTGTCTTATTCCCCCGGTGGTTATACACAAGATAGTGAGCAGAACTTTCATATACAAATTGATTATTATGTGGCGGCGCACTGGTTTAAATTCGTTAGTGTACATCAAAAAAGAACTACCTTAAATTCTTAGCCTTGTTATTTGTCCCATCTATTTTTAACTTAGGGAATTAAATTATTGTGATCATGCATAAGAAAACACTTGCAACGGCGGCTGCTGTTGTTTTTTCAGCCACGTTATTTGCACAGTCAAAACCAGAAGAAACAGAAGTATGGGAACCCGTACCCACGGTTGTTACACCCGGCAAAGTCAACACAGACGCACCTTCAGACGCCATTATCCTTTTTGATGGAAAGAACCTGGACCAGTGGGCATCTGTTAACGATCCTTCCCAGCCTGCAAAATGGAAAGTAAGCGGCGGAATATTTACAGTAGATAAAAGCACCGGCAACATACAAACGAAACGGTCTTTCAACAACTATCAGCTGCATATAGAATGGCGTATTCCCGGTAACATCACCGGCACCGGACAGGGCAGAGGCAACAGCGGCCTGTTCCTGGCCTCCACCGGTGCAGGAGATGATGGTTATGAACTGCAGATACTGGATAACTACAATAACAAGACCTATGTGAACGGTCAGGCGGCAAGCGTTTACAAACAAACTCCGCCTCTGGTAAATGCCAATAAGAAACCAGGTGAATGGCAGGTATACGATGTGATCTGGACTGCCCCCAAATTTAATGCAGACGGCTCGTTACAGTCGCCCGCAAGAGTAACAGCCTTCTTTAATGGCGTACTGGTACAGAACAATACCGAACTGCTGGGCCCTACCCAATATATAGGTAAACCGTCTTATAAGAAAGCACATGGCGCCAGCCCTATTAAACTGCAGGCGCATGGCGATAAGAGTGAACCTATCAGCTTCAGGAATATCTGGATCAGGGAGTTGTGATCAGAACATGATACTGAAAGAAAGGGGCTGTCTGAAGATAGCCCCTTTCTTTGTTATTGTAATACAGTTAGTTAACTGCTGTCAGACAATATATTTGCAAATCTTACGTTTATATTTATATTTTTGCATATATGTTAGCGGTTTCGACCTGGGGGAATTTGTATGATGTCACGTGAATCTTTAAACAGCATCAATTATAAACACTATTACTTAAACCAATGTATCATTCTATGAAAAAAAACCGCAACCCCTTGTTCCGTAGCAAGTCTGCACTGTTGTTCGTATGCCTGGCTGCCGGTATTTCCCTGGTAATTCCTGCGTGTAAGAAAGACAATGACACTACTGCCAATAGCGGCGTAAGCGAGAAACAAGCAATTACAGTGGTATCAGATGCGATGATCAACGATCAGAGCGGTCTGGTAACACAGATCAGTTCTGCAGCTCAGATTGCCAGTGGCATGTCTGCCGAAAGAAAGGGCGCTAAACTGAGTGACCTGTGTGGCCTCAATGAGAATGGAGCTCACAATGGTTCCTTCACATCAGAAGGTACAACCATTGCTTATGATGTAGCATGGAACTATGTACTGAATTGCGTACAGGAAGTACCTCAGTACCTGGGAATCAGCTATAACTCAAAGCTGGATGTAAGCAGCGATAAACTGACTGCAAAAGACAGCTCTGTAGCTGCATTCAAGATCAGTGGCCTGGACTCAACTGCTGCTGAATGGGTATTTAACCAGAAGTTTGATCATGCTGGTCAGATCACATCTAAAACTGCTGAAACGCCTTCTTTCAACAGCGTGATCGCTTATACTTCTACTGATGTAAAAGTAAGCAAAACTACTCTCCTGATCGTTTCCGGTACTGCTACACTGACTATCAGCGGTAAAGACAGCAAAGGCAACTCTTACAGCTACTCTGGTACTATTACCTTTAAAGGTAACAAGAAAGCAACCCTGGTTGTGGCCGGCGGAAGTTCTTACGAACTGGCATGGTAAGTATCATGATATAAAATAAAAAAGTCCCGCCAACCGGCGGGACTTTTTTATTTTATAAGGATCAGTTCCTGATCATTTCACTTTCATCCAGCTTCCATTCATTGTTAAAGAAACCAGCCGTTTTAACGGCGCTGGTATTTCCCTGCAGGAGATCTGTACTGAAGATCATATAGTCAGGAAATCCACTGCCACCGGCAAAATACTGGTTGGCATCTGCTGCACGCATACCTGGCAGACCAGTACCTCCTATCACAGCTACAGAAGCTGTTTTACTGTCAGCACGGGGCCACATGAAATAAGCTGCCAGCCCCTCACCACTGTATTCCTGGCTGCCTACTGTCACCTTACCACGCGTTACCTGTACCGGTGCATTCTGCAGCAATTGCTTCCAGGCTTTATTAGTGCTGGCATTACCATAAATGATAACACCGCGGTCAGGATATTTTGTGGCATCAAAATCTTTATCTGCAATAATATCCACAGCGCCATTACCCCTGTAATACCAAGTTTCTGCGTCGTAACGTGCTTTGCTGAGCGACCATTCATTTTCTGCCGGTTGCCCGCCCGTACTGTATACAAATACCATATGGTGATTAAAGGCTTCTTTAAATGTACCATTCCGCAGCGGACCTTTATCTGTTGCCACCGGAGCCTTACCAATTGTCCACTGAGCGCCGTTATGAAGATAAAGCAGCGTATCGCCGTCTTTCTTAGTATAGTTCACCGCAGGTTTACCATCCAGCTGTATGCTGAGAGAATGGCCTGTGGGTACATCTTTCAGGTCCAGCGCCAGTATACCGGTATTGGTAGTGGTACCGGTGATGGCGCTGCGGGATGCATTCCTGCTCAGTTGCACGCGACTGTATTCCAGCGGGTGTTCTTGCTGCAGGATGCGTATCCAGTGATGCACAGAAGAAATAGCAGGACTGGCAGTAGAGAAGTCAATTTCATTTACACTGGTATCTGCAGGAATAGTATGCCACCTGAAATATTGGTAGAGCGGTCCCCAGTCAACACAGGTATCTCCATACCAGTGTTCCCCGCCGGGATATTCAAAATAACTGAAATCCGGATGAAACTTAGCCAGTATATTTTTCATCTGGCGGGCATAATCAACAGAAACCACATGATCACTATCACCATGTAATACATATACACCACCTGCCTTATAGTTAGTTGCCAGCTTAAATGTGTTACTCGGATTGCTGGCCCTGAGCAGTATCTGCTCAGTATTATTACGTGGAGAGTCAGGAATAAGCCCGTCTGCCGATCCATATCCCATCAGGGTTGGATAACCGGAACAGGGAGCAATGGCGGCCCACTTGCCGGCAAAGGTAGCGCCCAGGTACCAGGTGCCATGCCCACCCATGGAATGCCCTGTCAGATAGATCCTTTCAGGATCCGGGTGGAAACTGCCGGTGGCTATGTCTAATACCTCCAATGCATCCAGTCTGCCCCAGTCTTCCCAGTTGAAACCACGGGGACGACGGTTAGTTGGAGCGACCAGTACACCCCAGTCCTTTGCTTTATAGGCGCGGGCCTGGTTAATGGCCTGTACCTCAGCACCGTGAACAGAGAGGAAGAGGGCAGGCGCTTTCCCATTAGGATTAGCCTGTGGTGATACAGCGTAGTATTGTACACTGCCATCAATTGCACTGATAAAGGTGTTGCTGTAATGACGTGTATTATTTACCGTAGTAAGAGCGATGGTTTTGGTGTCGATAGCTTTCCTGTTGATCAGCGTCAATGTGCAGGAAGCCCCGTTACCGGAAGCATCCATCTTAAAACCTACTTTGCGGGTAGTAAGCGCTGCTATTTCAGGCAGGGTAGTGGTGATCGTTTTACCTTGTACTGTAGCCTGTATCTGCAGGTCTTTCAGCGGTTGACTGGTAGTGTTGACTACTACTACCGCACCCCATAGCTGGCTGTTGTCATTGCCCGTTACTACAAACGGCATAGTAGAATCAGCTACACTGATGTATACCGGTTTTTCAGGAAACAGCAGTTTAGCTTTAATACCTTGTCTTCCCCAGCTGCGACCGGTACGGATATAAAACTCATTTATACCCTGGCGCAGTTGTACAGGAACATACATCCAGCCGTAACGGTACATATCTCCAGCATGCGGAGTACCGTTAACATACACCATCTGGTGACCAGCAATATTCAATATAGCTGTCTGTGCTTTCGAAGCGTTATAAGTCACATAGAGATAACCATTGTTGATAGCGCGGCCGGCAAATGATCCTTCCGCATCGGCAGAGATGTTCTGCCAGTTGTTCAGTTCTCCTTTTTCACTGGTAAAGGAAGCAGTTCCTGCAGCAGGAGCTTTCAGCTTACCGTTGGATAGCTGCCACGCCAGCTGGTCTGTAAACAATGCTGTTCTGCCATACTGATGACAGGGACCACTGATCAATCCCTCCCTGAATACATAAGTCTGTTGAGCCCTAATGCTGTAACCCGGTAATAGCAATACCAGGAGCAATAAAAGTTTCCGCATATAAATTATTTGTGAACAAAATAGAAGCGGAGAAGGGAAAGTGCAAATTATATTGACGGATGGCGAGGGCAGGGGAGGAATGGCTGTTTTTCTGAATTTTTTTATAGAATTTAATGTAAACCGAAAACTTATCTTATTTTTATTGAGTTGGAATTTTTTAAAAATAGTCATGTGATCTTCATTGAATCAATAAGAGAATGACTTTTTTGTTATCATGTTTGTGAGCCACCATTATTGACTCTCTCTGCTTTGAATCATTTATAAAAAAATTTGTTAACCTGATAGTGATTTAAACTCGTGTGAAATCAGTTTATACGGATACTTCTGTCGTGGGAGGATGTTTTGACCACCAATTTAAGGAGTATAGTCTGGGGTTGTTTGGTGAGTTTAGGAAAGGGGTGAAGAGGATGATGTATTCAAATGCGGTATTAAATGAATTAAAACCCGCCAGGAAAGAGATAATAGATCAGTTAGAAACAGTACCAACAGTATTTAAAATAGAAGTTAAAATTACAGTGAAAGCTTTGAAACTGTCAAAGGCTTACATCGAAGCTGGAGCGCTTGATCGTAATGATGACAATGACGCTTTACATATTGCATTGGCAACTTTACATGGTGCAGATATACTGGCAAGCTGGAATTTTAAGCACATTGTTAATCAAGGAAAGATCAAGCAATATAATAATATTAACCAAAGAATGGGGTATCGTATGATTGATATCAGGACACCACGTGAAATTTTAAACTCTACATTTTATGGAAGCAATCAAAGATTATGACTATATAGCAGAAGCCAGGAAAGCTAAAGCAGAATCGGCAGCAAGGATGAGAGGTATGAGTGTTAGGAAAAAGATCAGATATCTCCGAAAGGTAAGTAGAGAGTTTGAGAAAGAAGAAAGAGAATATCATCGACGTCAACAACAAGAATCTTTAAAGTAAACTTTAAAAACCAACCGCAAAAAACATTTTATGGAAGTAATCAAAGATTATGACTGCATTGCAGAAGCCAGAAAAGCAAAAGCTAGAATATCCGCAGAAATTAAAGGTAAATCTGCTATAGAAGTGGTCAGGTATTTCGAAAGAGGAAGCAGGGAGTTTAAAAAGGCACAAAGAGAATACAGACGTCAACAACAGCAGGCTTTAAAGTAAATTTTATCAAAAGACGTTGGGTTAACATGTAAGTACAATACCGGTCATAATATCGTGACCGGTATTTTCTATTAAAAAATATCAGTCATCCCCCTGGCTGAGTGCCATCATATTTACCCCTCATTTCCCTCCCTACTTTTCCATCTCGTTCTAAACACATACTATGAAACAAGTAAGGAACAGATGGTTAATCGCCGCTTCTGCAGTAGGCATACACCTTTCTATTGGCTCCGTTTACGCCTGGAGCGTCTACACAAAACCATTAATAGAAAAACTCGGATGGGGACTAAAAGAAACACAATTCACTTTTAGCCTCGCAATATTTTTCTTAGGCCTGTCCGCCGCTTTTCTTGGCAGCTATGTAGAGAAGATAGGACCCAAAAGATCGGGGCAGCTATCAGCGTTTTGCTATGGTGTAGGTATTGCAGGATCGGGATTAGCAGTATACATAGGCTCTTTACCACTACTATATTTATTTTACGGCGTAATAGGTGGCATCGGTTTAGGATTAGGATACATTACACCTATCTCTTCACTGGTAAAATGGTTTCCCGACAAACGCGGACTAGCCACTGGCCTGGCCATTATGGGATTCGGCTTCGCGGCGCTCATAAGCAGCCCTGTCATTGTAGCTTTGATAGAAGAGGCTGGTATTTCCAATACATTTTTCATCATGGGCGCCTGTTACTTCTTCATTATCCTGCTTTCTTCATCATACATCGCCCCACCACCACCTGGATGGCTGCCGTCAGGAATGGAAAATAATGTCTCAGTAAAGAAAGACGATCTTTCTCAGCTAACAGCTAAAGAAGCTGTAAAAACAAAGCGTTTCTGGTATCTGTGGATAATGTTCTTTATCAATATCAGCTGTGGCATAGCTATTATCTCAGCCGCATCTCCTATGGCCCAGGAATTTGCAGGGCTATCACCTGTTGCTGCTGCCGCGATGGTAGGATTCATGGGTATATTCAATGGCGGCGGACGTATAGGCTGGTCAACACTATCTGACTATATAGGGCGGGCTAATACATTTACATTATTTCTTACACTGGAAATCATAGCTTTCCTGCTGGTGCCAGGTATAACCAACCCATTCCTGTTCCAGGCCCTGATCTTCCTGATCGTATCCTGTTATGGAGGCGGGTTCTCCTCCACAACAGCTTTTGTAGGAGATCTGTTCGGTACAAAAGAACTTGGCGCTATCCTCGGTTATATACTGACTGCCTGGGCTGCCGCAGGTATTGCCGGTCCACTGTTCGCCGCTTTTACCAGGAGTACAGCTAATAGTTACAACGGGACATTATACAGTTTCGGCGCACTATTAGCAGTAGCATTAGTGTTCTCGTTACTATTGAAAAGAGAGATTAAAAGGATACGTGAGTAAAGCTAAAGCCGGTCAATCCGGCTTTTTATAATTATTCCTTATTTTTGGAAAATAACCCCCACTTATGAAAAAGTATATCTGTGTAATACTATCAATGCTTTTTATCCTCATATCAGTCACTGGACATGATACAATCTCTGCCAGCGTAGAAACAGTTTTTATATGTAAATCGGGAACAAGCTATGCTTATCACAGAAAAATGTGTAGCGGTTTGAGAAGGTGTACACATAAAATAGAAGAAGTAACGGTGAGAGAGGCGATAGCGATGGGAAATGGGAAGCCCTGTGGTTATTGTTATAGGAAATGAGAATTTGACTTTCCGGGAATATAGTTTATAAGAAGTTAACTACTCTTCTCTCCTGGTACAATTACTTTCAACGCTCTTGGCAATATCGTCGCAATCACCTGGCTGCTCTTTCCCAGATACTCACCATCCACCTGGAAATGCGCTTTTTTCAGGCTGATAATATTCACCTGGCTCGCAGGTATGATCTCTGTTTTCTTAGGGTCAAATGGTCTGTGACGGAACAGCATCTTCAACAACTCAAAGAAAGAGAGCTTACGCAGTATCACCACTTCAAACACCCCGTCAGATAAGTTACCATCAGGATTGATACTGGCGCCGGTGCCATACATCCTGGCATTGGCAAGAACTATCATATAAGCCTTACGGGATATAATGAACTTACCGTTTTCTATCTGTACTTCCAGCAGCTTTTTCTGTGTAAAGGTTTTAAACGTAGAGAGCGCATATCCAAGTTTGCCCCTTATGCCTCTTTGTTCAAAGTTCTTTACAAGAAGAGCATTTAATCCCATATCGCTCAGGTGAATACAGATATGATCAGGCGTATTATTGGTTCGGATGCTGATCACATCTATCTCTCTTATCCGGACGGGTTGTGTAATGAGTTCCAGCGCCTGTTGTCCATCACCTGGAAGGGAGAGCTCTGCTGCCATGCCATTGGCAGAACCGGCAGGAAGAATACCCATGGGAATATCCGTATTCAGCAATTGTTCAGCTACCAGCTTCACAGTGCCATCTCCACCAACAGCAATAACACAATCCGGCCGGCATTTTTTAATATATGCTGAAAGCTCTTCCTGTGGCTGGTCAAGATGAAAAATGCTGATCTCTTCCGTTCTTTCGGCAAAATAATTTGTGATCAATACTTCAGGATCGGCCTTTTTTTTGCCGCCCGATAGTGGATTGATAACAAAGAGTAGCCGCATAGGTGATTGTTGCGCCATGTGGTTTGGTGGTAGATGACTTACCTTTCATTGCAAAATAAGCGCCTGATGTTGTCGAGGAATAAAATTCTACATTGGCTCGGACTGGAGGGAAGGACCCATATAAAGCTTTACCACGGATTTGGAGGGGTGGAGCAGCTGGAGATCTTCGGACATGTACTGGACAGAGGGCCATTGCCTGAAACCCGTTACAGCCGCTTCTTTCTCTTTAATATACTTGCACTGATGCGCCTTTTTATAGTAAAACCCCGTGCCGGAGCCCGTGTACAGATGCAGTGGAACAATGAAATAGCAGAGGCTGTTACAGAGACAGACGGTTTTTTTCATATCCAATGGAGGCCCGCAAAAATGCCGGAAGCCGGTCATCACAAAGTGGAAGTCACCATCGTAAATGTGGAACCTGGCCCGGTTACCAAAGCAGATGGTGTAGTGATAATTCCACACCGTACAGAATATGGATGTATCTCCGATATTGACGATACCTTCCTGGTATCACATTCTTCAAAGATCCTCCGGCGACTGAAAGAATTGTTTACCCGAAACTCCCGTACACGGAAACCTTTTGAAGGAGTGGTACGTCACTACCAGTTACTGAGCAATACGGGACATAAAGGCTTTGTGCCCCGGCCATTCTTTTATGTGTCCAGCAGTGAATGGAACCTGTACGCCTATATCCTGGAATTCTGCAGGATGAACAGGATGCCGGAAGGCGTTTTCCTTTTAAGTCAGCTGAAACCGTTTCATTTACTGCTGAAAAGTGGCCAGCAGAAACATGCTACAAAATTTACGAGGATCAGCCGTATCCTGAAACATTACCCCCATATGAGGTTCATTCTGCTGGGAGATGATTCGCAGGAAGATCCGCATATCTATCATGCAATAGCATGCCATTTTGCACCGCAGATAGTAGCTATATATCTCAGGCATGTGAGGAAAAGCAGGAAAACAGCAGTAGCACAGGTGCTGGGAGAGGTAGAAAGTAGAGGCATCCCATGCTGCTACTTTAAACATAGCCGGGAAGCTATTGCGCATTCAAGGGAAATAGGATTGATCAGTTAGTGTATACATTATGAAACGTGTTTTGCTTTTATTGATTGGTATTTTATTATGTAGCGCTGCAATGGCACAATTCAGTGATTCCGTTCATTATTACGGAAAATATGCCTCCACTGGTTCTGTTAACAGAACCCAGGATGGAAGATCTTACCTGTTGAGTAATAATTTCAAACTGGGAGTCAGCAAAAAGAAGATAGCGCTGAATGCAAGCGGCGGATGGGTATATGGAGAGCAGGATGGAGTGCTTACAAATAACGACCTCTCTACCGCAATGGATTTCAACCTCTTCAGGGCTGTGAGACAGATCTATTACTGGGGACTGGCCAGTTATGACAAAAGTACTTCCCTGAAGATCAACGACCGCTTCCAGGGAGGTGCGGGTATTGCCTATAATATTCTTGACCGGAAGAAGGCATATCTGTCATTAAGTGATGGTATCCTGTTTGAAAACAGTGATCTGTTCCTGGAAGATACTATAAGAGATGTCTATCATACTTTCAGAAATTCATTCAGAGTGGCATATAAGTTCGTAATCCATGATATTGTAACTATTGACGGAACTCATTTCCTGCAAAACTCTTTATCCCACGGAAGTGATTTTAATATTCGTTCTACTTCAAATCTTGCTATAGCACTGAGGAAGTGGTTAAGTATTACCGCTACATTAACATATAATAAGCTAAACCGCACAGGAAGGGAGAACCTGTTGATGACATATGGACTGACGGTTGAGAAATATTGGTGAAGTATGTGGAATAAATTTTATAATATTAAAAATGTTTATACATTTGCATTCATGAAAATAGCAACTCAATATCAAAGCCAGTATTATTACTCTCTGCAGGAGTGTGATCAGGCTATGGTATGATATTGCTTAAAACGCATTTACGCCCGCCTGGTATACCTGGCGGGCTTTTTTTATGCCATTGAAAAATAGTTTGTAATGAAAAAGATTCCAACGCTGTTTAAGCGTGACAACGGTTTACCTAACAACCCGGTAATGAACGAAGTGAATCCCGGTTGTGAATGGGTGCTGGCCGGAGAAGGCATTGCAACCCACAAATGGGATGGCACATGTTGTATGATTAAAGAAGGTGCGATGTTTAAAAGGTACGATGCAAAGAAAGGAAAAACACCTCCTGATGGTTTTATTCCTGCACAGGAACCTGACCCGATCACCGGGCACTGGCCTGGCTGGCTGGAAGTAACCGGAAAGCCGGAAGATAAATACTTTGTAGAAGGCATGAAACATGCATCTGCCGGAGGTATACTGCCAGACGGCACTTACGAGCTGATCGGCCCTAAGGTAAATAGCAACAAAGATGGCGTAAGTGAGCATACGCTTATTGCACATGGTAATAGCGCGTACAATGATTTCCCAAGAACTTTTGAAGGAATAAGATCTTTCCTGGAAACTTTTAAAGGGGAAGGAGTTGTATTTCATCATCCTGATGGAAGGATGTGCAAAATAAAACGCCGCGACTTCGGTTTTAAATGGTAAAAAAAAGGAGGTTATCTCAGACAACCTCCTTTTTCTATTTTAATTCGATGTTTGTTTCTGTTTTTGTCTCTGCTGCCCATGGCCATGAGCTGGCTGACCTTTCCCACTGTCTTTCTGATGACGGGGAGTAACATGTCCCTGACGGTTATGTGAGAAACCTCCTTTCTTATTCCTCGGATGCTGCGGCTTCTTCTGTGAAGGCGGCGCTATAACAGGAGCAGAGAGGCTGTCTCCGTTGTGGAAGGGCTGTGCCGTTACAACAGGAATATCTCTTGCAATCAGTTTAAGGATATCTTTCAGGTAAGCCTTTTCTTCACCTTCGCAGAAGGAAATAGCAATACCATTTGCTCCTGCACGGCCGGTACGGCCTATACGGTGTACATATGTTTCCGGAACATTCGGCAGTTCATAGTTGATCACGTGTGTAAGGTCATCAATATCTATACCTCTCGCCGCGATGTCTGTAGCTACAAGTACCCGTGTCTGTTGTGATTTGAAATTATTCAATGCACGCTGGCGGGCATTCTGCGATTTGTTGCCGTGAATAGCTTCCGCGGTGATCTCTGCTTTGTTAAGATCTTTCACCACTTTATCTGCTCCGTGCTTGGTACGGGTAAATACCAGTACTGTACGGATAGACTGATCTTTAAGGATATGTAGCAGCAGGCTGCGTTTATCCTGTTTATTCACAAAGTAAACAGATTGGGTGATGGTCTCTGCTGTAGAAGAAACAGGCGTTACCTCTACTTTGGCCGGGTTTTTCAGAATGGCATTTGCCAGTGTCTGGATTTCCGGAGGCATGGTCGCTGAGAAGAAAAGTGTTTGCCTCTGTTCAGGCAGTTTGATGATCACACGTTTTACATCGTGTACAAAACCCATATCCAGCATCCTGTCTGCTTCATCCAGCACAAAGTATTTAATATCCCTGAGCGTGATGTAGTTCTGGCTGATAAGGTCCAGCAGCCTGCCAGGAGTGGCTATCAATATGTCAACCCCTTTTTTCAGGGCTTCTGTTTGCGGATGTTGTGAAACGCCGCCGAATATCACCAGGCTTTTCAGGTCAAGGAATTTCCCGTAAGCTACGAAGCTTTCCTGTATCTGTATAGCGAGTTCGCGTGTAGGCGTTAAGATAAGGGCCCTGATATTACGGGGACCTTTACGTACTGCAGATTGGTCCTGGTGCATCAGTTGTAGTAACGGAATGGCAAAGGCGGCTGTTTTTCCTGTACCTGTCTGGGCACATCCAAGGAGGTCCCTTTTTTCAAGCACATATGGTATTGCCTGTTGCTGGATGGGTGTAGGTGCAGTGTAGCCTTCATTTTCAAGCGCTTTCAGCACCGGCTCAATGAGCCTGAGTTGTTCAAATGACAAAGTCTTAAATTTTTAATGAAAAATGTTGGTAAGGCTATCAATCAGGAGATGATACTTTACCTGCCTTACTCGCAAGCCTGCACAATTTTTTGAAGGGTAACTACAAAAGTAGGAGAGCAAGAGAATAAAAGTGACGCAAAGGTACATCAAATATTTGGTAGTGCAGCAGTTAAAGTGGTGCAAACATTCAAATACTTATTAATAATAAGTAATTATCTTGCATACATTATGAACGACGGACCTATCGTACTGGCGGAAGAGCCAAACAGCCGTCATACATTGTATGCGGTAGTAGAGCAGGATGAGCGGACTGCCTACTTTTATCTTTATCCTGCAGAATTACAAAGCAGGAAGTATAAAATGCGGGCCTGCTGGCTGCGTAATCTTAAACCAGGCCCCCTTAAGCGAGACAGCGAAGCAATGGTGAATGGTATGGCTCCCATGCTGCAGGCCTCCCTCTGCAACCATCCCGGCGGAAAAGAACCTCTGCAGGCAGAACGCCTGTCTATAGTATGGTTCCCGGAAGAAGACGGAGCTGCTGTGCTGTATGACGGGGACGTTCTTGGCGTAATACCAGGCTGGAGCCTCTACGAAGACGAACCGGTGGCCTATGCAGCAGATTGTACTGAAGCCGACGCTAACGGACTGGTATTCCCCCTGGGAGAAAGAGGCAGAAATGAACAGTATGAGCGTGTGGCAGAAGCAGTTAGCTTCAGACGCATGTGGGAAGATACTACAGAGCCCCAGTGGACGCCCATTCAGCAGAATTTCATCAATACATACGAGCGGTACTTCGGCAAGATGCTGCAATATTTTGCCATCGATAATAACCAATGGCCCCCTATGGCATTGGGTAAATTCGAAAAAGATAATATCATTTACTTCCTGACAATGGGAGTGAGCATCCGCCCCATGCCCTGGGTATCCCACCTGTATAGCAACAATGCCCCTGCTTATCGTAGAATGGAACTGGCACTGGCCGTCAGCAAACTGGATTATACAGAAGATGAGATCAAGAAAATGGCAGAAGGACTTTCTGTCATTGCCGACATCCCCTGGAGGCATATCAGCTGGCTGGGAGAAGGACATACCATCGGCTCCGCCAAACTGCCCGCGCCTTTTGAAAGCCTGGTACTGTCTTCCGCCCTGTATACAGGAGAAAGCATTGAATTACCCGAGATGTACGGAGACAAAGTGAACCTTTTCTGGGCCAGCCCGGTAACACTGGCAGAAAGAGAGTTTGCACACCGCAAAGCGAATGGAGGATATGAGTTGCTGGAGAAAATGATCGAAGAAGATATTACACATATTGTAAAAAGAAGGCAGGAAATTATATAATGAATGTTCGGAAAAATTATTCAGAGGGCGTACCAGTTTTGGTACGCCCTTTTGCTTTCCACGGTTAAGAACAGCAGAAAATGCCCTTTTTGCAGTAATTTTGCGGCTTCCGGAACAATATGGTCAAGATCGATAATATCATACTGCCTGATTTTCCTTTATTACTGGCGCCCATGGAAGACGTGAGCGATCCGCCTTTCCGTGTGGTATGCAAAGAGAACGGGGCCGACCTCATGTATACAGAGTTTATCTCCAGTGAAGGTCTGGTAGGCGATACAGACAAATGCCGGAGACGCCTGGAGATCTATGGCGAAGAAAGACCGGTAGGAGTACAGATCTTTGGCGGCGACGAAGGAAAACTCTCCATGGCTGCCAGGATAGTAGATATGACCAGACCTGACCTGCTGGATATCAACTTTGGCTGCCCCATTAAAGGAATCGTCAGCAGGGGGGCCGGATCAGGGGTATTGAAGAATGTAGACCTGATGGTAAGGCTCACCGCCGCCTGCGTAAAGGCCACCAACCTGCCGGTTACCGTAAAAACCAGGCTGGGATGGGACGAAGACACCAAAAATATAGAAGAAGTAGCAGAACGCCTGCAGGACGTGGGAATCAAAGCCCTGGCCATCCACGGCCGTACCCGCTGCCAGATGTATAAAGGCACAGCCAACTGGGAGCTGATCGCCAAAGTAAAGAATAACCCCGGAATACATATTCCCATCTTCGGTAACGGAGATATTGACAGCCCGCAGAAAGCACTGGAGTATAAGAACCGCTACGGAGTAGATGGCATCATGATAGGACGGGCTGCAATAGGCTATCCCTGGCTTTTCCGGGAAGTAAAACACTATATGCAGACTGGAGAATTACTGCCCGCCCCCACTCTGGCAGAGCGTATTGCGGTATGTAAACGGCAGCTTGAAAAATCGCTGGAATGGCGCGGACCGGTAGCCGGTGCCTACGCCATGAGAAAGCACTACTTCACATACCTCAAAGGACTGCCTGATTTCAAGGCTTTCCGCAGCAAGCTGGCCACTCCCACAGATCCGCAGGAAATAATTGCCGCGCTGGATGAAGTACAGCTTGCCTATGACGGATTCCAGTTTGAACAACAGCCCATTGAGCTGATCAATTATCACGAAAATTGCTCTTTATAGTGCCGGCCGGAGGCCGGTATACACCTCCTGCACAAAAAAACGCTTTTACCTCCGGCAAAAGCGTTTTTTTGTGCAGTTTTTATCTACAATTTCTTCTTCAGCCTGATCACATTGATAGAATAAGGTGGCGCCTGCCACTCTTTCCGGAAGTCTATGACACTGATGCCGGGAACATATGCCGCCGGTGCATTAAAAGAATTTTCTGCCTCAGTACTACCTGCCTTTAATGTAGTGACCACAGCTTCATCGGCCACCCCGTCTATCTGAAAGATAGCTGGTACTGGTATATCATAACCATTCACTATTTTAATAACAACATCCCCGTTCACATCTTTCCCCGCAATGGCAAAGAACTGTTGCGGCGGTTCATACGTCATGATCAGCTGATTATCCAGGTAACAATCCACTTTCTCTTTTCCTACTTCCAGCCGTATATCATACCACCTGCCGGTTTCCACAGGCTTTATCCTCTTCTGGTTAGTAATATCCACTACATTATACCCTTGGGTCACGCTCTCAAAAACGCAATTACTGTTGTACCAGGAGCCTATATGCGCTCTTTTGTAAGTGTTTGAGTCAATGACAGCAAAGGGAATGGTAAAGGCGTTAATTCCACCTGTTTTACGCGCTTTCAGGGTAAGCGTATAAGTATCGAACGAATGGCCCTTTAACATGGCCAGCAACTGAGCGCCTTCTGCTGTCTGCGCCAGGCTGCTGCCAGATACGTTCCATTTACCACGAGGAAAGGTCCAGTCGCCCGTTCTGTTCTCATACAACACCTTATTACTGCTGGTTACTTTAATATCCTTGTATTCCGCCTGTGTATCCCATGTACCCAGTCCTATACCTCCGCTGAAAGCAGGAGCGGGATTACTGTCTTTCAGAATGTTAACAGAAGTCGGGTAGTTGACAGCCGCTTTATTTTCCGACAGCATTTTTATTGCATAGTAAGAAATGCGGGCAAAAGACCTGGAGGCATCATAGTGAATAAGGTTTACCGGCCAGTCCACATCATTCTCGTTGACCAGCAGGGGAGCATAGGAAGACATTTTCACCAGGTCAGCATTCTTTTCCATACTGAGAATATAAATGGCATCGCTAAGGGCAGCCCTCATATTGCCGGCGCCCACACCTGCATTGGTAGCATATTCTCCTACATACATATCCCAGCGCCCCCTCTTATATTTATCGAAGTGATCGAAATTTCGCACACTCCAGAACGCATCTTTATAGGCATGCTCATCCACCATATCTACTTTTTTCATACTGTCCAGCGTATGTTTGTTCACATCTCCAATACCCATGCTGGCCATGATGGTGATATCAGGATAACGTTGATGGATGGCATCATAAAAGACATTGTAACGTTTAGCGTAACGGGGGCCATGCTGCTCGTTCCCTACCTCCACATATTTCAGCGGGAAAGGCGCCGGATGACCGTTCTCCGCCCTAACTCTGCCCCAGGTAGAGGTAACCGGGCCAATAGCATACTCTATAGCGTCCAGCGCATTCTGAATGTAAGGAGCGATACTGTCATCCGGTACAAATGTACCGCTGCGGTATTCACATGAAACACCGGCATTGAAAACAAAGAGTGCATCTGCATGAACATCTTCACAGAACTGCAGATATTCATGATAACCTAAACCATCACTGCTCCAATATCCCCAGGGACTGAAAGTACCGGGTCTTTTTTCCACCGGGCCTATCGTATTTTTCCAGTTGGGAGCACTTTCTATAGTAATACCTTCTACAAAACAACCTCCCGGCCAGCGTATAAAAGATGGACGAAGACTGTCTATCAGGGAAGCTATATCATTTCTCAGGCCATTAACGCGGCCTTTGAATGTCTTTGCAGGAAAGAGGGACACAAAGTCCAGCCAGCATGTGCCGCCGCTGCCAAAAGATAATACCAGCTTAGCTTTAGGATCAGATTGCGCAGGTACAAGCTGACAGCTGTATTTCTTCCACAATGGATGACGGGTGCCGGTAAAAGTATGAGAAGCAAGTATCTTATTGTCTGCTGTTTGCAGGGAAACAGTAAGAGGACCCTTGAAATTGTTATCTGTACGAAGATAGAAAGACAGATTATAAACATCTCCGGCTATAGCGTTCATACCCCAGAAGCCTTCATTCACAATCGCCGCCCTGCCTTTTTCTTCTGCCTTGCTGATGCTTATCTGCAAGGAATTGGGCGTTGCTTCGTTTAATGGACGACGTTGGGTAAGCTGTAACTGCATAGTGGCATTGCCGGACGTCTCCATATGCCATGCTGGCCATTGGCTGTTATAAGGCCATTCCAGCTTCCAGTCAGAGGGTTGCGGCTGCAGCATAAAATGTGGTTTGGAAGGAGTGGGCACAAGAAAACCGTTTTCCAGTTTTGTACCTGCCGGAATACGGCTCTCTTCAAAACCCCTGTTCTGCACCATTTCAGCGTATAAACCACCTTCTCCCGCATGACTGATCTCTTCAAAGAATATCCCATGCAAAGTGGCGGGAACAACGGCTGCCGTTTCTGCTGTATTTACAGTGATCACGGCCTTTTGCTGTGAGTGGCCGGAAAGACTGTACAGCATACAGGGAAGAATAAGAACAGATAATTTATTCATCAGCAGTAGAATTATTTCGTTTTCAATAATAACACCCCATGAGGGGGTATGCGTGCTTTATAGCCTTCTTTGATCAGCTCCAGATCTTTCTGTGTCCACAGGTTCCTCACTCTTTGCGCTGCCGGTAGCCCCAGGGCCTTCCAGCTGATGGCAATGTCCCTGTACTTTGTGTCCATGTTGAAGATACCAATCGCTTTACTGCCGTCAGCCAGTTCTTTTACCCATACCTGTTGCTGCGGAGTGTAGATGATACGCCGTGCCTGTTTACCCAGCGTATCCTGGTCAACCGCCAGTACTTCATCGTTTGTAAGAAGGTTAAGGGTGAACGCATCCAGCTTACTGATATCGCAACCTATAAGAAGGGGGGCGGAAAGCAGGCACCAGAGACTTACATGCGTATATTGTTCATCCGGCGTCAGCCGCGTAGGATGCAGGCTTTCACCCCAGCCTACCTGGCCCACTATCATCATGTCCGGATCATTCCATTTCCCCGGGCCAGCCCAGGGATATAAAGCATGTTGATGAAACCCGATGTCATAAAGACTTTGCCAGGTGTCCTCAATATCTTCTGTTGTACGCCAGCTCTGAGCATCTGTTGACGGTCCCCACTGCCATACCTGCTTCATTCCATACTGGCAAAGGTTATATACAATGTCCCTGTTATGACGGCGAAGCGCCTGTTGCATAACAAAGAAAGGTTTTTTGTAAGCTGCAGTGGTGGTGTCATTCAACACTACCTGGTCATAGCTGCACCAGTCATATTTCAGATAGTCAACACCCCATTGTGCATACAGGGCAGCGTCCTGTTCCTCATACCCCAGAGAGCCCAGGTAACCGCCACAGGTGATAGTGCCGGGAGAAGAATATATTCCGAACTTCAGGCCATGTGTATGTAGCCAGTCGCCCAGTCCTTTTATATCCGGGAACTTATTATTAGGCAGCAATTTACCGCTGGTAGTACGTTGCGCTGCCTGCCAGCCGTCGTCAATATTGATGTAAGACCAGCCATGGCCTGCCAGCCCTTTATCCAGCAACGCTTGCGCAGAGCTTTTTACTTTTTCTTCACTTACACTGAGCCCCCAGCAATTCCAGCTGTTCCAACCCATAGGAGGGGTGAGGGAAAGCAGGCTGCCAGCCTTGACAAGGAAAGATTGCCTGGCAGCGCCATATTTATTGTTGACAGTAAGTTGAATGGTGTAATTACCTTTAAGGGAGATGATGCCCGTCAGGATACCGGTGCCGGTATCAAGGACTACTCCTTCAGGAAGACCTGTGGCATGATAGGTAAGCGGAGCCTTACCAGTGGCCGCTATCCGGAAAAGCAACGGGTGGCCGGGCCTCACACCCAAAACAGGTGCATTGTTAATACGCGGTGCGTCGGGAGTAGGAGGTGTGAGCAGGTAAGGTAGGGAGAGGGTATCAGTTATCTGTAAACCAGTACCTGTTTCTGTAAAACGGTAATTGCAGCGTATACCGTCTTTATGTGGTGTATTGACCCATACCTGTTTTTCACCGAAGGGAGACAATTGTAGGTTTATGCTGTTTGTAGTATATGTTTTACCGCTAGATATATCGTGAATGGTGTATGCAAAGGTACCTTTAATAACAGTGTTAAACCTGTTGATGATCTTAACAGGCATAGCTGCTGTTGCAGGCTCATAGCGAATGCTGTCACTGTTGGTGCGGATAGTAAGACCATCCGTTCTCTCCAGTATATCAATAAAAGGAGAGCCCATAAAAATACCGCCTGTACCACCTCCGTCATATACACGGATAGCCAGCACATTTTCTTTGTCCCAGCGTATGGAAGGATGAGCCACCGGCAAATGATATGACCTGGTATAAGGCCATTTGCTGACATAACCACCTGCATCTTCCGGCAATGAGCCTGTTTGCCCTATCTTTACACCATTCAGGAAAGTCTCGTCCACATCGTTCACATTGGCCAGGAAGATACGCAGACTGTCTTTCCAGTGCGCATTATTCTTCATGGAAGAAGGCAGTATGAAGTGTACCCTGTACCAGGCAAAACCATGATAGTCGGGATATCCCTGTGATTGCCATACCTTTCCGGGAATGATGTTCTTCCATGAACTGTCGTCAAAAGAAGGGCCTTTCCAGCCGGGATCGTCGCCGGTACAGAAGCGGGCGGATGAAATGTGTATGGCGCCTTTGTGCTGACTGATGCCACGGTTACAGAGCAGAAGGATTGGTAAGAAGAATAAAATGTACCGCATGTATGCAAATTACGGCTATCAGTTCCCGGCACATTTACACATTTTGGCAGATGATGAGCAGATTTAAACAAAATAATAATTATTTCATATTGAATTTGTTGCTAAAAACGCTTAAAATAGCTACTTCGCAAAAAATTAACGAGATGGGAATTATCCGTACATGTCTGCTGCCGGTACTTTTGCTGGCAGGCTGTGTAGCAGTAACAGCACAATCAAGAGAAGAAGAAAAAGGAATGCTGATCCGCGGACCTTACCTGCAGGCAGCATCATCCAAAGGTATAACAGTACGCTGGCGTACCGCCACAGCTGCCAGAAGCAGGGTGCACCTGGGAACAACACCGGGAAAATGGGAGAAGGAAGTAAATGATTCAGCAGTGGTAACAGAACATATCGTGTCCCTGGATGGATTACAACCCCATACAAAATATTATTATTCAATAGAGACCTTTACCGGCGTATTACAGGGCGATAGCAGCAATTACTTTTATACCTTGCCGGAAGCAGGAAAAGAAGGTGTATACCGGATAGGCGCTTTCGGAGATTGTGGAAACAACTCCGTAAACCAGCGGAACGTAAAACAATCAGTGCTCAACTACCTGGGCAATAATTATATGGATGCCTGGATACTGCTGGGAGATAATGCCTACAACAGTGGAACAGATGCAGAATATCAATCCAATTTCTTCAATGTTTATAAAAATGATCTGCTGAAACAGGTCCCCGTGTTCCCCTGCCCGGGCAATCATGATTACAATGACAGGGACTTCCCCAACGCAATTGAATACGCACAGCGTACCCACCAGGTATCTTATTATCAGAACTTCACAATGCCGGTTAAAGGAGAAAGCGGTGGTGTACCATCCAATACCCAGGCCTTCTATTCTTTCAATATAGGTAACATTCACTTTCTTTCGCTCGATTCTTACGGCAAGGAAGAACAGCAGTACCGGTTATATGATACAGCTGGTCCGCAGGTACAATGGGTCAAAAAAGACCTGGAAGCCAACCGGAACAGGCAATGGGTAATAGCTTACTGGCATCATCCGCCATATACAATGGGCTCACATAATTCTGATCAGGAACAGGAGCTGATAAAAATCAGGGAGAACTTTATACGCATACTGGAACGTTATGGTGTAGATATGGTATTATGCGGGCATAGTCACGACTATGAGCGTACAAGACTGATTCAGGGACATTATGGCAAGGAAGAGACTTTCAGCGCAGCACAACACAACCTGAGCAATTCTTCCGGTTTGTATGATGGCAGTGAAAACTCCTGCCCTTATGTAAAGGATAGCAGTAATCATGGTACGGTATATGTGCTCAGCGGATCAGCAGGGAAATTGGGCGGTACGCAGCAAAGCTTTCCCCATGCAGCCATGCAATATGCCAATGCAACCGAAGGTGGCGCCTCCCTGCTGGAAGTAAGAGGAAACAGGCTTGACCTGAAATGGATCTGTGCAGATGGTGTGATCAGGGACCATTTCACACTGATGAAAGATGTGAACAGGCAACAGGTCATCACTGCAAAGAAAGGCAGTAATGTAACGCTGACAGCTTCCTATGAAGGAAGTTATGAGTGGAGTGAAGGAAAACAGGCTGGCAGAAGCATTACCGTGAAAGTGCGCGCAGGGAAATCACAATACACGGTACAGGACAAGGAAAGTTGCCTGAAAGATACATTTACAGTTATAGCAGCAAAATAGACTTATGAGGCGTTGGTGGATCATTCCGGGATTGTTGATAACCTTACTGCTGACAGGAGGACTGAGCTCTCCCGGAAAAGATCATGCGCCCATGACCGATGTAGCGATAGCACATTTTAAACGGGTACAGCCTGTATTTGAGCAGAAAGTGCTGCTGTTGCAGGAAAGGATACGGCAACTGAATACAGGAGATCTGCAAACCATACAGAACGCAAAAGAGGCATTGGCAGACTGCCGCATCAGCTACAAACAACTGGCGTTTTTCCTGGAATACTTTTTCCCCGGACAGGCATATGTCTTCAATTCACCCGCTAAATATGAAATAGAAGAGCCTTTTGTGGAATACGAAGAACCGGTAGGTTTTCAGCAGATTGAAGCTCTATTGTATGACACAGCCGTTTTCCGCCATAAAACAGCGCTGGAAGCCCAGGCGGTGGTAATGGCTGAATCAGCCTCCGATCTTCCTTCCCTGCTCTATAATTTTTCCGCAACAGATCATCAGGTAAAAGAAAGCATACGGCAGGAACTGATCCGCGTAATGACATTGTATATCAGCGGCTATGATGCTCCTTTACTGAAAACCGGCATCAGGGAGGCAGCTGCCGCCATGCGGGCAATAGATACCCTGATGGTGGGCGATAGCCTCCACTACTACATGAAGCAAGGGATCGCTTTCCTGGATGCCGGTGCTGATTTCGATTCGTTTGACCGTCTGCATTTCCTCACGGAATATGCCTTACCGTTACAACGGTTAATGGGCGATACCCGTCTTTTCAGCAGGTCATTCCTGGATAGGCAGGCATTTCCGGGAAGCAATAATACTGATACACAACTGGGCAGAATACTTTTTGCAGAGAAACTGCTTTCCGGCAATGGCAGCCGCAGTTGCGCCAGCTGTCACCAGCCATCAGCATTTTTTACGGACGGCGCTATCCGCAATACAGTCCTGGATAGCGACAGCCTCTTACCCCGGCATACTCCCGGGCTACTCTATTCCTGTTACCAATACTCCCAGTTCTGGGATGGGCGTGCCCATAACGTGGATGACCAGGTAATGGCTGTCCTGCATAGCCGGCAGGAAATGAATGCGATAGATGATAGCATACTGGCCCGCTTGCAGCACAAATACAGGCAGCCCTTTTCCATACCACAGGTAACAGGGGCGCTGGCAGCCTACCTTCGTACACTGGCGCCGTTCAGCTCCCCGTTTGACAGGTACATAGAAGGGGATAGGCGGGCAATGACCCCGCAACAGCAGAAAGGATTTAATGTTTTTATGGGGAAAGCGCAATGTGGTACCTGCCATTTCGCTCCGGTGTTTAACGGGTTGATCCCGCCATTATATAACCGCACAGAATTTGAAGTATTGGGAACCCCTGCCAATGAAGATTTCAGGCGCCCGGCAACGGATGCCGACAGAGGCCGGGCTGCATTCTTTCCGATTGAGTTCTATGAAGGGGCCTTTAAAACTCCAACTGCCAGGAATACTTCAGTAACAGCCCCTTATATGCATAATGGCGCATTCAGCAGTATAGATAAGGTGATAGATTTTTATGATAAAGGCGGAGGAGCCGGGTTAGGCATGACCGTACATAACCAGACCCTGTCAGCAGTGCCATTAGGGCTATCTGAAGATGAAAAGAAGGCATTGATAGCGTTTATGGAAGCATTGACAGATAAACTGTAGCCTGCTTTCACAATGTTTCTTTAGCCGTCCGCCGTCCCAATCCCATTATTAAAAAAATCAGCCGTGCGCAGCGCAAAAAGCATCAGTTTTTGAGCAATTTTCTCAAGCGGTACCTCAAGAAGAGAATTTTTACTGATAAACAACCCTTTATATAATCCTTTGAAAGATTAACATTTAAAACTAAATTGCCTCCTATTATTTTTTTAAATAAAGCATAAAGGTTCTATGAACAGTTTCTCCTGGAAAAAGATCATTCCTCATGTGATCGCTATTGCTGTTTTCCTTATTGTGGCACTGGTATATTGCAGTCCTGCGCTTGAAGGCAAAGTATTGCAGCAAACCGATATTGTGCACTGGAAGGGCACAGCGCAGGATGCATTTAATTATAAAGCGCAACATGGGCATTTCCCTTTATGGAACACCCATTCCTTCAGTGGAATGCCTAACTACCTGATAGCGATGGAAGGACACTCGTTGTTGCCCAACCTTCAGAGGCTGATGCAGTTCTACCTGCCCCAGCCCGCAGCAGCTTTTTTCATGGCATGTCTCTGTTTTTATATCCTTTGTATGGCATATAGTATGAACGTATGGGTAGCCATTCTGGGCGCCCTGGGTTTTGCCTATGCCACTTATAATCCTATTATTATTTCGGTAGGTCATGAAACCAAGATGGCTGCCATTTCCTATATGCCCGGACTAATGGCCGGCCTGGTGCTATTATATCGTAAAAGATATGTGATAGGCCTGATGGTCACCGCGCTCTTTGCCACCCTGGAGATCGGCGCCGGGCACCCGCAGGTTACTTACTACCTGCTGATGACCCTGGGTATCATGACGGTCGCTTATATTATCAAGTGGATTGTTGGTCCCAGCTTCAGCAAAATGGACCAGAAAGATAAAACCAGGTTACTGATATCCCTGGCTGTCATTATCCTGCTCGCATTCTGGAGAATAGCCTCCGGCGATGCAAGCCCGCTGTATTATGTATTGCTTGTAATAGTAGCTTTCGTTATCGCCTTCATCTGGATTTTGATAAGAACAAAAGGCCGGAAACGGGATTTTGAGTTCAGGCATATGTTCATTGCCCTGTCCCTGGCCGCACTAGGTGGCCTCATCGGTATTGGCAACTCCGCTCTCAGCCTGCTTACTACTTATGAATACACTAAATACTCTATTCGCGGTAGTAAAGGGATAGATGTGACAGGTGGAGATACCAAACAGGCTCAAACCTCCGGTCTGGATGAAAGCTATGCATTCAGCTACAGCCTCGGAATGGGAGAGGCCCTGGTACTCATGATGCCCAACGCTTATGGTGCAAGTTCTGCACAGCACCTGGACCCTGATTCAAAAGTGATCTCCGCACTCACAGCGAAGAACGTTCCGGAAGGTCCCGCTTCCCAGCTGGCAGCCAATCTGCCAAAATATTGGGGTGGTATCTCACCGTTTACTTCAGGTCCTCCCTACAGCGGTGCACTGATCTGTTTCCTGGCTGTTATTGGGTTTGCTGTCACAAGAGGTGTTTCCAGGTGGTGGATACTGGCAGCTACTGTTTTTACCATCTTTATAGCATGGGGTAGCTATTTCATTGAGTTCAACAAGATCCTGTTCGACTATCTTCCTATGTACAATAAATTCAGGGCGCCTTCCATGGCATTGATCATCCCTCAGCTGTTACTGCCGCTGATGGCCACTATCGGGTTACAGCGCATCTTCTTTGAGCCCGATGGTATGGAAAACCTGAAAAAGAACTTTAAGAACGTATTATATGCAGCCGGCGGCCTGTTTGGCGTAGCACTGCTGGTTTACCTGTTCAATGACTTTTCCGGAAGTATTGACGGACAGATAGTACAGGCATATGCACAGCAGGCTGGCGAAGAGCTGGCTCATACCATCATCAGCGGCATGAAAGAAGACAGGAAAGCAATGTTCATTGCCGGCCTGGGACATGCATTGTGGATAGGCCTGCTGGTGCTCATCGCATTATTCCTTTACCAGCGCAATACTGTTAAACCTACAGTAATACTGGCAGTATTCATTTTCGTGAATATGGCAGACCTGCTGATACAGGCCAACAAATACCTGAACAAAGAGAATTACCAGGACGAGCTGAGCTACCAGTCAAACAACTTCGCATTTACAACGGCAGATCAGCAGATCCTGCAGGACAAAGACGCTCACTACAGGGTCTTAAACCTCGCTTCCGGCGATCCTTTCACAGATGCCGTGACTTCCTACCACCACCGTTCCGTAGGCGGATATCATGCCGCCAAACTGCGCATCTACCAGGATGTCCTGGAAAACCAGTTCTCCCGGAAAGATGGTGGGTTAAATATGAATGTGCTCAACATGCTGGACACACGTTACGTGATCACTCCTTCCAGACAGGAAGGACAGCCTGCAGGAGCTGCCGTACAACGTAACCCGGACGCCCTGGGTGCATGCTGGTTCGTGAAGAATATCAGGTATACCAACGGCCCGGTAGAAACTATTAAATCACTTTCAGATTTCAACCCGAAAGATACCGCGATCGTCGACGCTTCCTTTAAAGCAGCTGCGCCTGAGCCAGTGTTTGACTCTGCTGCCAGCATTAAACTGGTAAGTTATGATAACGACGATATCAAATATGCTACAAACGCCGCCAGCAACCAGTTTGCCGTGTTGAGCGAAGTATATTATCCTGCAGGATGGAACGCCTATATAGACGGAAAGAAAACTGCTTATGCCAGCGCAAACTATATTCTGCGCGGTATATCAGTACCTGCCGGACAGCATACCATAGAATTTAAATTTGAACCAACAGCATTCTATACTGGTCAGAAACTGGTATACATTGCAAATGTGCTGCTGTGGTTGTCCATTGCAGCAAGCATCTTCATTTTCTGGAAACAACAGCGTAAAACGGCATAAGATAGAATAACATGGCCCAACTTAATTTCACAGAAAAGATCATTTTAGAGGATGAACATGTATTGCTTCGTCCCCTGGAAACTACTGACGTTGAATACCTTGGTCCATTTACAATTTCAGAGCCGGATATTTGGAAATACTCTCTGGCCCAACCTGTGGGTATAGAAGGAATGCAGCAGTATATTAACACTGCTGTCAGCGCCAGGGAAGCAGGCAGGGAATATCCCTTCATTGTGTATGATAAAAAACAGCAGGCATACGCCGGCAGTACACGTTTTTATGATATACAGCTGTCCTACAGCACATTACAGCTTGGATACACCTGGTACGGCAAACAGTTCCAGGGAACAGGATTAAATAAGCATTGTAAATTCCTCCTGTTGCAGCTTGCTTTCGAACAGCTGGGAATGGAAAGAGTAGAGTTCAGGGCTGATAATTCAAATGAGAAAAGCATCGCCGCTATGAAAAGCATAGGCTGTACCGTAGAAGGGGTATTACGCAGCCACACACCCAAACATGGCGGCGGCAGAAGAGACTCTATTATACTCAGTATATTGAAAGATGAGTGGCTGGAAGGACTGAAAGATAAATTGCAAACTAAACTTTCCTGACGCCCGTTTAAATTTTTAGCAGACCGCAGGTCTGCCCTCACCTCTAAAAAAAAGTCGATTTTGCCGAAGGCAAAATCGACTTTTTTTTAGCAGTTTCCTCCCCTTAAATAATCCCCAAACTAATAAACTACCAATCTTACTTATTATGAAAAAACATCAAATAACCGTAGCTTTGCCACTATAATTAACCTGGTATCAAATACCTGCTGAGACCCAATAACCTATGTACCTGAAGGCCGGTTACCTATGTCTTTGTCTGTTACTATGTTTCACCTGCACCCATGCCCAGGACATAGTGATACGCAATGCTTCCCTTGAAGGAATGCCGGCACAGTACCGTGCCCCCAGCCAATGGATCGTCACCTCATCCACTCCTGATATCCAGCCCGGTATTACCGGTGTAACCTTTCCACCATCTCACGGCAACAGCTATGTAGGTTTCCGCGGAGGCAGGAACTGGCTGGAAGCTATCTGCCAGCTGCTTACCACACCTATGAAAGCCGGTAACAGGTATACTATCTCATTCGATCTTTCCTTTGCCCGCGGTTATGATACCGCAACCTGTTACGGCGCACTGGCTATTTATGGTGGTCATAAGGTAAACGATACACTTGAACTGCTCTGGCAATCCGGCCCGTTTGATCATATGGAATGGAAACGCTATACCGCTGAATTTACTCCGAAAGGAACATATGAGTATATTGTCTTCGGAGGAGATGTACGGGATGCCTGTGAAACGGCAGATGGTATCGCCCTGGGCATCGATCATTTGTCTGATAGCCTGAAAGAAGTACCGGTGGTAACGCTGGATATACAACATACCTGCCCAAACAGCAACAATGGCGCTATAAAGGTCCTGGCAACAGGCGCCACACAGCCATACCGCTATGAGTGGCTACCAGGAGGATCTACAGCAGACAATATCAGCGGACTGGCGCCCGGCAATTATTCTGTTACGGTATACGCTGCCAACAATGCCAGCGTTAAAAGAGATATCACCATCACCACTACAGATCTTTCCGCTACAGCAGAAGTCGTAACTCCCGGATGCTTCGGAGACAACAGCAACAGCATTATTATGCAACCCAGCGGAGGTTCTTCTCCTTATACCTATTTCATTAACGGAGAGAAAGAAGGACGAATGCAGCCGGAGATAGGTAACCTTTACGCAGGCACATACAATATCATTATGCAGGATGCTCACGGATGCGAGTATAAAATGCCTGCCATAGAGATCAGCGATCCACCGGCACTGATATTGAACGGCCTGGAGGTGAAAAAGATGAGTTGCATAGGAGCTAATGATGCAGCGCTCATTTTCACCGTAAAAGGAGGTACGCCTCCCTACACCTATAGCATACCCGGAAGTGTGAGGCAACCGGACAGTACTATCCGCCAGCTGGCTGCAGGTACGTACAATTATCAAATAACAGACAGCCATGACTGTTATATAACAGGCGCTGAACCTGTACCCGAAAGTGACGCCCGGTGTGCAGTATATGTACCTACTGCATTCAGCCCTGACGGGAATGGACAAAACGATGTGTTCCGTGTAAAGATGTATGATGTGGTGAACAATTTCAGGATGTCCATTTATAACCGCTGGGGACAGCTGGTATATCAGAGCACTGACCCGAAGCAGGGATGGAACGGAGAACGGAAAGGTATAAGGTTAGATCCGGGTACTTATCTGTGGACAATCACCTATGAAGATCATGCTCATCAACCAATGCAGCAGCAGGGAAGCATCCTGCTGATAAGATAAAAGGGGCTGATCTGTCAGCCCCTTTTGTTTATTAATTCAAACCTCTTTCTTCCAGCAGGTATTTTACATCCGGCTCCCTTTTACGGAAAGCCTTGTATAAGGTCATCGGTTCTTCTGTACCCCCTTTCTCCAGTATGTTTGTGCGGAAAGAGGTAGCCGTGTTCTTATCAAAGATGCTGCCCGCTTCCTTAAATGCAGCATAGGCATCGCAATCCAGCACTTCAGACCATATATAGCTGTAATAGCCCGCTGAATAACCACCATAGAAGATATGCTGGAAGTAAGTGCTGCGGTACCTGGGGGCGATCTGCGCAATGAGCCCTATCGCCTGCATCTTCTCCTGTTCAAATGCCAGCGGCTCTACTGCTGCTCCGGCAGGTAGTGTATGATAATCCATATCAAGGAAAGAAGCAGCAAGATATTCTACCGTTGCAAAGCCCTGGTTGAACTTCGAAGCTTCTTTCATTTTGGCGATGAGTGCCGCAGGAACGATCTCGCCCGTTTTATAATGCTTCGCATAAAGCGATAATACCTCCTGCTCAAATGCCCAGTGTTCCATGATCTGGGAAGGAAGCTCTACAAAGTCACGCGGAACGCTGGTACCCGACAACGTTTCATATTTTACCTGTGATAGCAGTCCGTGCAACGCGTGCCCAAATTCATGGAAGAAGGTTTCCGTTTCGTCAGGCGTAAGCAGGGCAGGAGTTCTATCTGTAGGCCGCGAGAAGTTGCATACGATAGAAATTATAGGCGCTACACGTTCCTCTTTATTGAAGGACTGTTTACGGTAAGAGGTCATCCAGGCGCCGCTGCGTTTGGAACTGCGGGGATGGAAGTCCAGGTACAGTATACCCGTCAGCGCCCCGTCCGGACCACTCACTTTATAAGCCAGTACATCTTCATGGTAGACAGGAATATCCTGCAACAGGGAGAAAGTAAGCCCGTACAGTTTGCCGGCTACGGCAAAGATACCGTCACGCACATTTTCCAGCTGAAAATAAGGCCGGAGAGCTTCTTCATCATAATTGTATCTTTTCTTCCTAACCTTATCTGCATAGAAAGCCCAGTCCCACGCTTCCAGCTGCTGTCCGTCATCCATGATCTGCTGCATTTCCTCCGCTTCCCTTCCGGCAATAGGCAATGCTGCCGTCCATAGTTGTTCCAGCAGTTGTTTTGCTCCATCAGGATCTTTTGCCATATTCTCTTCCAGAATAAATGCGGCATGTGAGCTATATCCCAGCAGTGCTGCACGGGATGCCCTCAGGGAGGCTATACGTGCTACAATAGCCTTATTATCACGTTCGTCATCATGATTACAGCGGTTAATATATGCTTTGTACATATGTTCCCGCAACTGCCGCTGTTCGCTGTATTGCAGGAACGGCATTATGCTGGCGTTATGCAGGGTAAAACGCCATTGCCCCTCATGTCCTGCTTCCCTGGCAGAAATAGCGGCTGCATCCCTGAGAGAGTCCGGTAAACCGGCCAGATCTGTTTCCTTACTGATAAGCAGCTCAAAATTGTTGGTCTCCGCCAGCAGGTTCTGTCCAAAACGCACGGTGAGCAGGGAAAGCTCTTTATTGATCTCCCGTAGTGTTGCCTTCTTGTTATCATCAAGCCCGGCGCCACTACGCACAAAGTCCTTATACGTCTTTTCCAGCAGCCGGTACGCTGCCGTATCCAGCTGAAGCTGTTCCCGCCGCTCATAAAGGGTTTGGATCCTGTTGAAGAGGGCTGTGTCCAGGTAAATATCATCATCATGTTGTGCCAGTACAGGCGCCATATCCCGGGCAATATCCTCTATTTCTGCAGAGGTATTGGCCCCCGCCAGGTTGCCGAAAATGGTCCTGATACGGCGCAGGAAGCTGCCGCTGCTTTCAAAGGCTACAATAGTGTTTTCGAAAGAAGGAGCTTCCGAAGATGTATTGATCGCTTTTATATGTTGGTACTGTTCCTGCATAGCCGCTTCATAAGCAGGCTTGAAATGTGCAGGTAATATCTCTTTGAAAGGAGGTGCGCCATAAGGCGTTTTGAATTCCTGTAAAAGTGGATTTATCATCTGATGAAGTAGAAACGGTTTTACCAAAGATAACATATCAGCCCTCAATGCAATCCCAACAGGAATAAAAATATTATTTTAGAGCCATATGCATTACACCCTCGTCATCTACATCGGACTGTTATTTGTTATCCTGTTGCTTGTCATGCTGGCACAACGGCTCAGGATATCGTATCCTATTGTGCTGGTCCTCGGCGGATTGGTACTGAGCTTCATCCCCGGTTTACCTGCCATTTCAATAAACCCGGAGCTGATCTTCCTGATCTTTCTACCTCCCTTATTGTATGAAGCAGCCTGGTACACCTCCTGGAAAGAACTGTGGAAATGGAGGCGCGTGGTAAGTTCTTTTGCATTCCTGATAGTATTGCTTACCTCCTGTGTAATAGCCTGGGTATCCAGTAGCATTATCCCCGGTTTTACGCTGGCGCTGGGCTTCCTGCTGGGCGGTATCATTTCTCCGCCGGATGCAGTATCTGCCACTACTGTACTTAAAGGGCTGGACGTCCCTAAAAGGTTGATAAGTATAGTAGAAGGAGAGAGCCTGCTGAACGATGCATCCAGCCTGATCGTATTCCGTTTTGCCCTGGCCACGGTCATTACAGGAAGCTTCACCTTCCAGGCTGCAGCCGCCAGCTTCTTTATCGTGATCATCATGGGTATCCTGACGGGACTGGCCATAGCACTGGTATTCTATGCCATTCACCGCTGGCTGCCTACTACTCCCAGTATCGATACAGTGCTCACATTCATTGCGCCTTATGTCATGTACATTACGGCAGAACAGTTCCATTTCTCCGGTGTACTGGCAGTAGTGTGCGGAGGTTTGTTCCTGTCCGGCAAAAGCCATGATATGCTGAGCCATCGAAGCCGTATGCAAAGCGTCAACGTATGGGCCGCCGTCGGCTTTGTGCTGAACGGCGTCATATTTATGCTGATAGGACTGGAGCTGCCGGTAATAGTAGAACAACTGGGAGATACTTCTCTGTCTGATGCTATTAAATACAGTTTGATCATTACACTGGTAGTGATCGTTTCCCGTCTTCTCTGTACACTGGGTGCATCCCTATTTACCCGTGTGATCAGCAATGTCATAACAACGGCAGATAGTAACCCCGGCTGGCGTATGCCGCTGCTGTTCGGCTGGGCCGGGATGAGAGGAGTGGTGTCCCTGGCTGCCGCTTTATCTATCCCTCTGTATATTAATGGCACCCAGCCATTCCCCCAGAGAAACCTGATCCTGTTCATCACTTTTGTGGTGATACTGGTAACACTTGTTTTCCAGGGCTTAACACTCCCCCTGATGGTTCGCTGGCTTAAACCACACGCAGAAGACTCTCCTTTATCCGAACTGGAACAGGATACACTCATCCGTAAAAAGCTTGCTAAAACAGCCCTGGAACTGCTGAGTGAACGCTATAGTGATGAAGTAGATACCAACGAGCTGTTAATACAGATGAAAAACGGCCTGGAAAGTAAACAGGTATTCCTGGAGCACTTCACCAGCGATCCTGATGTACACCAGTCTATCAGCCGCTACCGGAACATATTCCAGGAAGTGCTGGCAGCTCAGCGCGATCTGCTGAAGAGAATGAACCGGAAAGCAGAATTTGATGAAGAGATCATCAGGAAACATTTCTCCATGCTGGATATGGAGGAAGAAAAACTGGAAAATCATCTGCATTAAAGTATTATGGCTGGAAAGAACGAAATAACCGTGTATGATGCAAAGGCCTTTACCAGTAAGTTCATGCCTTCCAAAGAACTGGAAGCCTTATTGAAGGGCGATCTCCGGAAATTCCTGGTAACCAGGCTGGAAGACATGTACAGGCATGTGAAAAAGGCAGTGCCTGCATCCCGCTCCGTCACGCATTCCTGTCTGTATCTTACCGCCGGAGAAGCCATCATGAAAATTGGCAGCGAGACTTATAGGGTTGGGAAGGATGAGCTGCTGTTCGTCCCGGCAGGACAGGTATTTTCCTTTAAAGAGAACGATGTGAACAAAGGCTTTTTCTGCAACTTTCATGATAACATGTTGCTGGGAAAATATGGCAACAGCGGCCTCCTGAAAGAATTTGAATTTTTACGCGTATGGGGAAACCCGAAGATATTGCCTGGTAAAAAAGCTTCCCGGTATATATTACAGGTGTTTGAACGACTGCTGGCAGAATACCAGGAGAACGGCGTCCGCAACCTCGATATCCTGCAGCCCTATTTTATAGCAATGCTCTGCGAAGTGAACAGGGCCTATCAGCCTGTGTCCGGCAGCAGGTATACGGCTGCAGAGAATATCGCGATTAAATTCCGCGAACTTGTCTTCTCCAATATAAGGACCAGGCACCTGGTAACCGATTATGCAGCCATGCTGAATATTTCTCCCAATCATCTCAATAAAACGGTGAAGGCCGTCACAGAAAGATCTCCTACAAAATGGATCGATGAAGCAATAGTGCTGGAAGCAAAAGTACTGTTGAACCAGAGTAATTTCCCTATCAGCGAAGTAGCTATACAGGTAGGTTTTGAAGATCAGTCCTACTTCACACGGTTATTCAGGAAGTATGAAGGCATCACTCCCTCAGAATTCAGGAAGATGATTGAAATGTCCTAAAGGTAGCTTTGTTTGTCCTAACAGCCGGTTCTATTTAGGCGGAGCTTTGCAGTGTAAAATGTAAACCTGCTCCGCAATTTTAAAGTATGTATTTTTTTCTTTTATTCTCTCATGCTGTTTTCAGGTGGCTGGTCCTGCTAAGCCTTACGTATGCCCTTTATCGTGGTATAAGAGGTTGGTACAACCACGCTGCTTTTACCGCAACTGATAATACAGTAAGGCACCTCACCGCTACTATCGCACATGTACAGCTGGCGCTGGGTTATGTACTGTATTTCAAAAGCCCCGTTATCGCTTATTTCAGGACTAATTACCATGAAGCCGTCAGGCAGGGAGATTACCTGTTTTTCGGCCTGATACATATCCTGCTGATGACCTTATCCGTTGTCATCATCACAATAGGTTCCTCCGCAGCTAAACGTGCGGAAGGAGATAGTAAGAAATTCAGGACCATGACCATCCTTTTCGGAATTGCCCTGCTGATAATTTTTATTGCCATACCCTGGCCTTTTTCGCCACTGGCGCACAGGCCATATTTAAGATCATTTTAATCATGTTACGTTTTTTAAATACTAAAGTTGGCCGGTTAAGACTGATCGGTTTTCTGGAAGGCATTTCACTGTTATTACTACTGGGTATTGCTGTGCCCCGTAAATACGCTTTCGGCGATCCTTCCCTGGTAAAAATGCTGGGCCCCGTGCACGGTTTCTTCTTTGTGGTCTTCGTGATCAATACGTTGAGTGTTGGTATAGAGTACAAATGGAGGTTTTCTGAGATAACATGGAAAGTATTAGTAGCCTGTATGATCCCTTTCGGTACCTTTTACATTGATTACAGGATCTTGAGAAAGATGGATTGAAAAACCAGGAAGGTGGCGTATTTTTAAATTATGAAAATGGAACGCTACCTTCCTGCCCCTGCCTTACGGCCTTTCATCAAAACTTTCATGATCATTGAATGTGATGAGAGCAGGACCAACTATGTAGTGCCCGATACCGGTATAGTGATGGCATTCAGGTACAAGGGGAAGGTAAGCTGGCTGGCTGACGGGGTTAAAGGTATTTTCCCTGCCGCAGCGCTGACAGGGCTAAGAAAAACACACCGTAGTATCCTTTATGATGATAATACCGCAAACTTACTGGTGGTATTCCGGGAGAATGGAGCGGCCGCTTTTTTCAGGGAGCCGATGAACAAAGTGTTTGGCAGCAATGTACCGCTGGAGCAGCTGATACCTGCTCATAAACTGGAAACGGTCATTGCCCGCCTGGAAGAAGCAGGTAATAATGAAGCACGGATTGCCATAATGGAAAATTTCCTGTTGAACGAAAAACGTGAATTTCAGCCGGACGCACTGATAGAACATGCCATCATACAGATCCAAAGCGCAGGAGGCGACCTCAGAATGAAATCATTGCTGAAAGAACTGCATATCAGCCAGGACCCGTTTGAAAAGCGCTTCCGCCGTATAGTAGGCGCTACTCCCAAACAGTTCTCCACTATTACCCGTTTAAGAAATATTATAACCCAGCCGGCAGCATCTTTTACAGAGAAAGCATATGCAGCAGGGTATTTTGACCAGGCGCATTTCATAAAGGATTTCAAAGCCTTTACCGGAAAAACTCCCGGAGAGTTTTACCAGTCTCCCAACTTCTGGTGATTTTATCCCGGTCAACAGATCTCAAAGAAAGACTACTTTTATTTCCTGACTTATTTTACAATCATTGATTCGTAACACGAAAATGTTATTAGTATAGCCGTGTCCGAATGCTATTTTTGTCTAGTGTAATGCAAGAGATGACCTTATAGCCTTGTTATCGTATTTGTTCCCACACCTACTTTACCCGGCTATATTTTTATGTCAATAATCATTTTGCCACCAATAATCTTTAATAGCTGGACAATTTTTAGGATGTATATAGAGAAGTTCGTAACGATGTTGTTAAACTAGAAATCTGATTGAATAAGTTTGAATCTGTCGTCTATACCAGAAGCCTTTGCCGGTTAAGATAACCCTTTACCATAAATGAACTTATAATGCGGTTTTTTCGGACACTTTTACTATTGGGCTGTACAGCGCTTATTGCCTTCATCTACTTTTCCTGCCAGAGATCAAAGCTTACTGGATTTTCTTACAGCTCTTGGTGATGACCCTAATAGGGCCAATTACGATGCAGAGCCGGATGTATTCAGCTTCAATTTTGGGAAGTATTCTGGGAAATTCATTCTCGATGAGAATAGAAGTCCGGTGCTGCTGAGTTATTCTGCATTGAAGGTGGAAAGAGATATTGGAGCCGAAAATGTTCTTAACTGGAAAATCACAGATCCGGAGGGTATCCAGTACTATTTTGGAGGTGATTCGGCAAGAGATCAATCCCACAAAACAACATTTGGAACGGGTTGCGGGAAAAGCTTCCCAAGCGGATCTGTAACTGCCTGGTATCTTGCTAAGATCATTCATCCCAATAACGATACCGTCTATTTTGATTATTCCAGGGTGGGCATGACTTATACAACCGGTATCAGTCAGACAATGTATGCTAAATCTGACTTTCAGGATGTATGTAATGGATCAATGGTCGCATGCGGTACAATTCCAAACACAACATGTTTAGTGGCGCTTACTTCAAATATGGCACTTCTGAAGGAGATTAGAAGTACAGGCGGAGCCAGATTGAAGTTTACATATATCAACAGAAAGGATGTTGCTGACAGGCTTTTGTCTAAAATAGAGTTCTTCTCTGCTGGGGTGAGTACCGCCCTGAAGACTTTTGAGCTTTCATATAGCTATTCTTTCAACTCTTCTTATTTAAATAGCTATAATGGTGATTCGTCTTATCGCTACCGGCCATTTTTAAGCCAGTTAGCAGAATATGGCAATAGTATAGCTGACCAGAAAGTATATGGCTTTAGTTACCTGAATTTAAATAATGTAGCGCCCAGGTTGAGCTTTGCCCAGGATCATTATGGGTATTTCAATGGGCAGAATAATACAACATTTATCCCCAAACCATCCTTTCCATCCATGCAGGATAGGTTTCCTTCTGCAACCGCAAACAGGGAAATTAATCCGGCCTACGCAGCTAATGGGATGCTGTCGAAGATTATTTATCCTACAGGAGGTAGTGACAGCATCATTTATGGCAGTAATATGGTATATAAAACCTATGAAGTTACTCCTGCACCGATTGTTTATAGCATTGGAGGAACAGGAAATCTGAATTTTAGTATGGTGAAAAGATCATCTCCCGATATGCCCGTGGCTATTACGCAGGAGGTTCGTATTCAGGGATGGTGTTCTTTTAATCCGGATGCCGGTTATGAATATGATGACAGGCATCACCTGTCTTCAGTTACAGTTGTTGATGTAACCAATAGCGCAACTGTTTACAGTATTACTTTACGGCCGGGTGAGAGCTTTAATAAGGTGCTTGACTTTGTGACTGGAAACACCTATAGAGTAGATGTCGTTTCTAATGGCCTGCCAGTGACCAGCTACGCAGATTTCTCATATATTCCTGGAAATAAGACTTACCGGCAGGGAAATCTTGATGCAGGAGGTATGCGGGTGGAAAAAGTTATCACAAAAGACCATCTTTCCGGTACTAATAAGGTGAAGAAATACCTGTATGGTACTGAAACTGATCAGGGAATTTCGTCCGGTGGAACGATCTTCGAGCCTTCGTACGATCAGTATATGGATCTGCAGCAACCATGTTCTGGCTCCATCCCTGGTTGCGAATTTTCTCATTGTTACTATTATTCACTGTTTTCCAGCTCCATTAATAATATTTATACTTATGCTCAGTCACCGGTATCTTATAGTTATGTTACTGAGTCGGAAGGTGAGAATTTTGAAAACGGTGGAACAAACCATACTTATGTCATTGCTCCTGATATTCCAGGGAACAGCGTATTGGGAAATTATATTCCATCAGCACCATTTACCGGCTATAGCTGGAAGAATGGACTGGAAACAATAACCCATACCTTCCGTATAGAAGGCGGACAGACAAAATCTGTTCAGAAAGTATTTAATCATTATAAAGAAGATACCCGTATTAATCAGGAAATCAGGGGATATGTTGTAAATAAACGCCGGGAACAGACCTGTTTCCATACTCCTGTAGAATCCTCCGATTTTGAAGCTTTTGATCTGCTGGCCTATTCCTATTTCCCTAAATGGATATACGTGGATAGCACAAGAACATTGACCTATACGAGTGATGGACAACAGTACCAGGAAGATGTTGCCGTTTTTACCTATGGGAATAAAGATCATGCGGAGCTGACGGCAACTACCAAACTGAAAAGCGCCGGAGACCTGGAAAGTGTCGAAAGCTATTATCCACAGGATGTCACTTACACGGGCACTGAAGAAACTGCCCGGCAGGCATTGGTAAGTAAGCATATTATAGCCCCGGTTATGGAACAAAGTGTAAAAGTAGGAGGTACCCAGACTTACCATATGTGGACGAGTTATCAGGTATTCCCGAATGGACTTGTATTACCTCAATCACAGAAATTACAGATAGCCGCCAATCCGGTTGAAATGGGATATATTTTCTATAGCTATGATAATAAGGGTAAACTGCTGGAACAGTCAAAATCCAATGATGTCCATGAGGTTTATCTATGGGGATATAACAGCCGTTACCCGGTTGCCAAAGTGGTGGGAGCTTCCTATTCTGCAGTCATTTCTCTTGTTAACCAGGGAGTTCTTGACAATCCATCCGATGACCAAACCCTGAGGACGGAATTACAAAAAATACGCACCGGCCTGCCTTCGGCGCAGGTTATAACTTATACTTATAAAGATCTGGTTGGACCAACCAGTACAACAGATCCCGCCGGTAGAACAATCTTTTATGAATATGACAACATGGGAAGACTCAATGTAGTCCGTGATCAGAATGGCAAGATCCTTAAAGTGAATGACTACAGGTACCAGTATCCTTTTTCTGTTAATTGACCTCTAAATTGATACTAATGCAAAGAATAAATCCCTATAAATGGTTGTTCGCCCTCAGTTTATTTATGCAGTATCATTTGTATGCGCAGGTAACACCTGCAAGTACAGGGAATCCTGTGAGCGCAACACCAGTTACCATTCCTTCTTCTTATACAGGTACCACTCTTAATTATATACGCTCATGGGAGCCCAGTATGCCGTCTGCCGACATAGGCACTGTTACTGCAACAGGGAGAACGTTAAGTGAAGTAAAGCAGAGTACTCAATATATCGATGGTCTAGGAAGACCTATACAGACGGTTAATAAAGGCATCAGCCCTAATGGCAGCGATCTTGTAACTCCTGTTATTTATGACGTCTATGGAAGGGAACAATTTAAATACCTGCCATTTGTACCTCAGGCTGATAATGTAAATGATGGTGGTTTTAAACAGAATCCTTTTAATGCGCAATCTCAATTTTATAAGAATGCCAACCTGAACCTCGGGACGGTTGGAGAAAGTATTTACTATAGCCAGGCCGAATTTGAGGCATCCCCTTTGAACAGGGTACTAAAGTCTTTTGCACCGGGAAACAGCTGGGCTAAAGAAGGAGCGAATAGACCGGTGCAGAATCAATATCTGGTCAATACCGCCGCAGACTCAGTGCGTATCTGGAATATCAGTATTGACGGAGATATTCCCACCAGTATTAGCGGAAGGATATATGCAGCGGGAAGATTATTTAAGAATGTAACGATAGATGAAGCAGGAAATAAAATAGTAGAATATAAAGATAATGAAGATCATATTGTCTTGAAAAAGACCCAGTTAGCAGAAACTCCCGGAGAGGCGCATGTAGGTTGGTTATGTACTTACTACGTATATGATGATCTGGACAATCTGCGGTTTGTCATTCCTCCTAAAGCTGTTCAACTGATATCTTCAGATTGGACTGTCAGCTCAGATATTGCTGCTGAACTCTGTTTCAGTTATCGCTATGATGGTCGCAACCGGATGGTAGTGAAACAAGTGCCCGGGGCTGGGCCTGTTTATATGGTGTATGATGTCAGAGACAGGTTGGTATTCATACAGGATGCAGTACAGCGCTCTAAATCTACACCAGAGTGGCTGGCTACATTCTATGATGAGCTGAACCGCCCTGTTATGACGGCGATTTATAAATCAGGCAGTACACGGGAGGTATTACAGCAAAGTATGAATACTTCATCTTCAAACGGAACAATAACGTATGATTTCCCTGCTAAGTCAGATTTATATGTTGACAGGTATACGGGAGAGAACAAGTTTGCAGCTACTCAAAGCATAAACTTCATAGAAGTATTTGATTCAGGTGAGAATGCCAACTTTGATGCAAATATAGAACCGGGAGGCACTTCGGGATCTTCAACAATAACTGCAACAAATCCTTTACCTGGAATTGCTTCATCAGATCTCATACCATTGACATATACCTATTATGATAATTATAATTATACAGGCAGGCTTCCTTTTGAAAGTGGTGATATCAGTAAACCACAGGCAGGAGGAAATCCGTATGCGGAGCCATTGCCCGGTACGCCAGGTAATATGACATCAGGATTGGTTACTGGTACTAAAGTACGTGTTCTGGGAACTGATCAATGGCTGACAACAAGCTCTTATTATGATGATAAAGGGCGTGTTATCCAGGTAGTTAGTGAAAATAACGTTGGTGGCCGCGACGTAATAACCAGCCTTTATGACTTTAATGGTAAGGTTTTAAGCAATTATGTGAACCATAAGAATCCTCGTAGCGTCCTGACACCTGGAATCGGTGTGTTAACTTCAAATTTATATGATGCTGCCGGGAGGTTGGTCCAGGTGAAGAAGAAGGTAAATGATGAACCGGAACAGGTAATTGTGGCTAATAGTTATGATGAATTAGGCCAGCTGAAACAGAAACGCCTTGGTGTGACCGGTGCTGATACGCAGCTTGATTCAATAACTTATACTTACAATATCCGTGGATGGATATCTGGTATTAACAAGGCTTATGTAAATACTGCCAATGGCAATTTTAACTGGTTTGGACAGGAACTGAATTATGATCAGGGATTTACTACTAACCAATATAATGGGAATATATCCGGAATCAAGTGGAAGTCTAAGGGTGATGGAGTAAGCCGGGCTTATGGATACAGCTATGATAAAGGGAATCGTCTTACAATAGCAGATTTTACTCAGCAGAATAATGGTAGTACTACCTGGACAAGAGATAAAGTAGACTTTTCGGTAAGTAACCTGTTGTATGACGCCAATGGCAATATTAATTCCATGACTCAGAAAGGGATGGTGGGGACAGCAATTACTACTATCGATCAGCTTGGCTATTCTTATCAGGCAAACAGTAATAAATTACTGTCAGTATCAGATCCGGTTAATACAGTGGTGGCTAAGCTGGGAGATTTTAACAATGGTACTAATATTGGTAATGATTACAGCTATGATGCTAATGGTAATCTAGTAAGCGATCAGAATAAAGGTATTAGTTCAATCATTTATAATCATCTAAACCTGCCTTCCCTGATCACTATCACTGGTAAAGGTACAATCAGCTATGTATATGATGCCACTGGCAATAAGATGAAGAAAACAGTGATAGATAATACTATATCTCCTGCCAGAATAACGGTTACCGACTATCTGGGAGGATTTGTTTATCGTCAGGACAGTTTGGAATTTGCAGGTCACGAGGAAGGACGTATTCGTCCTGTATATAAATCTGGTCAGTCCGTGAGCTATGCTTATGATTACTTTGAGAAAGATCATCTTGGTAATGTACGCGTAGTGTTGGGGACGCAAACAGATGCCAGCGTTTATGCAGCGACTATGGAAACGGCTGTTGCTGAAAAAGAAAATGCTTTATTTAGCAATGTAGATGTAACCCGGCAGGCATTGCCCGTAGGTTATCCTGCTGATGCTACTACAGATCCTAATACGTTTGTTGCCCGCCTCAATGCTGTAAACGGTTCAAAAATAGGTCCTTCTCTTGTTTTACGTGTAATGGCAGGAGATACGGTTCAGCTGGGAGTAAAAGCATTCTATAAAAGCGCGGGCACCAGTACATCTAATACCACTCCTGAAAACATGCTGTCTGCGATCATTTCTGCTTTCAGTGGGGAAAATGTAAATGATGGTGCACATGCCGCGACAGGAAGTAATTCGCCTATCGCTTCCAACTTCACAAGTAGCGATTATACGGCATTAAAAACTTCTGATCCTTCCCAGAATCTGACCGACAAGCCCAAAGCCTATCTCAATTATGCGTTGTTTGATGATCAGTTCCGGATAGTTAATGAAAACAGCGGTGTTAAGCAGGTACAAGGAAGCCCTGATGAGTTACAGACATTATCAGTAGATAGAACCGTTATTAAGAAGAGTGGATTTTTATATATTTACACGAGCAATGAGAGCGGAGAAGATGTGTTCTTTGATAACCTGGTTGTGTCGCATAATAATGGTCCATTATTAGAGGAGACGCACTATTACCCGTTTGGATTGACGATGGCAGGAATAAGTGCGAATGCTTTGAAAGGGGAAGGGTATTTGGAGAATAGGAAGAAGTACAACGGTAACGAATTGCAGTCAAAGGAATTTATAGAGAAAGGGTTAGATTGGTATGATTTTAATGCGAGGATTTATGATCAACAAATAGGAAGATTTCACCAAATAGACCCTTGGATGGAAGTAGAAGGGCAGGAGATATTTACTCCTTATCAATTCTCTTACAATAATCCGATACGTTACAACGATCCTGACGGAAGATGCCCAGTATGTCCGGTAATCCCCTTCGTTATAGAAACTTTAGAGATAGGTTGGAGTGCTTATCGGGTCTATAAGACTGGCGCAACTGTTGTAACGGTTATGAGAGTATTAAACGAAGGTGCCATAGAAGGTGCTGATGCTGGTAAACCTAATAGTAATCCAGCGCCCGTAGACAATACGGCTGTAAAGAGAGAAATACCAGTTGGGAAGGCGCCAGCTGACGTGGATATGCCATTGCCAATTCCTGGTAGATTGGATAAGTCTTCAGAAAAAGGACCTGTGAAGCAAGAAGCTGCAAAAGAAAGACATGGCGGAGGTAAAAATGGGCAACATGCAAATCAAAAGGCCAGAGAGTCAGCACGGGAGCGATATGAGAGAGCGAAAAAAGAGTACGACGCTTTAAACTCGAAGCCTAACAAAACCAAAGAGGATAAGAAGGAGCTAGATAAACTTGAAAGAACGGTTAATCATGAGAAGAGAAAGATGGATAATACTGGAGAAAATCATAGTCGCAAGGCAAAAGGAAGTTGATTATTAATGAAAAATAATTTTAGCCTAATGGAATTGTATACATTTCTTATGGAATTCAGAGGGGGAACCTATATAAGTCAATTTAATGCTGGAAAATTGCAGGAGGCTGTTCTATTATGGACTGAACATTTAGAGATAAAGGAGATTAAATATTTGAGTGAAAAAGGGAAAGCCGAAATAAAAGAAAAAATTAAAAGCAAAGAACCTATAAAAATACGAGACCGTAAAAATATATGGTTTTTCTGTATGTCAATTAAGATGGGTTTTGTCGCGGTTAATGTGGTTAAGACAAGTCTCGACTAATTTTTAAAATTAAAACAGTAAAGTGGAACTGCTACATTTGCCAGGACACAGAGTTAAGCTCTTTTCGTAACTTTGAATCCAAAGTGCTTATATAATTTTCTCTACATCTTGCTTAAATGAAATGGAGGATCTGTGGATTTACATCAAGTAATAAGATTGTATTAGCTTTGGATAAAGCTTTAGTAAGAAAGTTTCACCAGTATAAAATAAAAGTAATACAAGATAACAAAAGTGGTGTATTATGAAGAATGATAACAAGCGTGGGGTAGAATTGAAGGTAGTGGGTGTAGTTACATTCGTCGTAACAATTCTCGCAGTTTTTGTATATGCATTGGAGGGTATCCTGTTATTACCTCTGATGAAAGAAGCAATTAGCGCAGTTGTTAATAATGAATCTTCTGGTCGCGAAAAACTAGCTTATACAGCTTTGGTGGTAGAAGTAAAGTCATGGATTGCTTTACTCGTTTCTTATTTTCTGTTTGGAATATATCTTCTTTTTAGTAAAAATAGATGGGGTAGAGAGACCACAATCGCCTACCGGATCTCACTTTTGTTAGTGTTTTTTTTAAGAATATAGACGATATGCGGTACTTAATATGAGATGTCTCATAGTTGTAAGACCGGTTTTTGTTATTAATTGCATAGTATAACGTTTTCAAGTATGGGTAGACGATAATAATCTTATTGATGCAATTTTGGTATCTCCTGTAAATAAATTTGATTAATCGTGAATACGGCTATCAGACCTAATAGAAGTAATTGTCGTTTTACGATTCTTTTGAACAGATATGTGAGGGCGACTAATTTTGAAAGATTTATTGTTTATCGCTGTTCTTATTAGTAATTCAACGCATTAAGATGCTCTAATAACTGTCTTTTGCACAGGCTATTCTTTAGGTTGATCTGGATGTGAATCTCAGCCGGAAGATAAGAAAGCTAAATCATTAAATAATTAAAGCTGAAGTGGGACTTTATACATTCATAATGGAATTCCGGGAAGGAACCTATATTAACCAGGTAAATGGAGTAACCCTACATGAAACCCCATTACTATGGGCCTGCCAACTTGATGTGAAGCAAATTAAACATTTGGGCGAAAAAGGGAAATTGGAAATAATGAAAGGCTTAACGATGAAATGCCTACTGTAATTGATAATTGTACCAACGTTTGGTTCTTCTGCCTTTCCATCAGGGCTGGTTTTATTGGCGTCAACATTAATTATAAAAACAAGTTCAGACAGCTTTTCATGACTGAAAAATAGATTCGAAAGGATATTTTTGCATACAATGTTGTGAATGATTAATGGAAAGAAGTGTTTTTTAATTATGCTACAGTAATTGTCTTAAATAACGTATAACCATCCGTATTATTCCCTGTAATTGAATCAGCCATATTTCCATTCAGACTATTAGAAAAAATACTGTCTTGTGTGTTTGATGTATCAGGTGTTCCATTATAACCATCTGTTCCATAAACCGACATATAAGTGGAAACAGGAAAGGCAATTTGAGTAACCAGGAGTGAGGTTCCTCCAGAAGTTAATATTTCAACATGAATATGTGGTGCTCTGCCCGGATACCAGCCTGGAAATATGCTGATGAAGGATACCTGCCCATTTGTATCTGTAGCTTGCCTTCCTCTCAAATAATTAGCATTGGTTTGAGTGGTATATTGAGAGTACAATCCATCCTTATCACATTGCCAGACGTCTACAAGTACATTTGCAAGCGGAGTACAACCATTGCTTTTATCCTGTATGGTCAGGGTCATTAAAAGAGGAATACCTGTTCTGTCTCCAATAATACTTGCTCTTACATACTGTGCCGGAGTTTGTATAGGAAACGGCCCTTTGGTTTCCGTGGGCGAAACAGTACAATCACTACCAGGATTGTTACTGCTATCCACATTATCATCTTTTGAACAGGAAGAAATAACGCTGGGCAATGCTATAATAGAACCTAATCCGAAAAGACCTTTCTTCAAAAAATGCTTTCTATCCATATCTTGTTTTTTATGCAGATGACTCAAAGATGCAACCATCCAACGCATAAAAACATTGAACAAGTTCAATAAATAAGATTTGCTGCCAGCTATATTGCTTATTTATCCAATAACCTTCTGTGATAATTGATCTGCCCCAGGTGATAAGCCAGGTGCATAGCTAAGTGCGTCAGGAAATAGGCCGTTGACATTTTACTCTCAAACACTACTTTAGGATATTCTTCTTCCAGCTTATGTGCCGGCAAGGCATCAAGTGTTTTCTCAATAATACTGATAGCACCATCTATCATCTGTAATAACTCACTTCTGGGAACATCTTTCTTCGAAAATTCCTCTTCCCTGTTCCTGATATAACCGGAATGGCCGAGTTCAGCCCCTATAAAAGTATTCAGGTTACCTACCAGGTGCAGGCAGAGGTTGCCGGCAGAGTTAGCAATATTCCCGTCAATGATCCAGATATTCTGTTCATGCTGATAAGCGCTTATCTCAGTTTTTAACTTTAAAAGATCTCTCTGGAAGAGTTGTTTAAGGACAGTCTGCATAAAATTTTATTCTGTTCTCAATTTAGTAAAGAACTTCTATATCTTTGGCTCCTACATAAAAATCAGCATTGATGAGCGGGCCAGTTTATATAAGACATGCCTCAGTAAAAGACGCAGCACAGATAGCAGTGCTGTCTGAAGAGCTTGGTTATCCAACAACGGTGAAAGACACTATTTCCAATCTTACAGCCATAGACAAAAGCAACTACGACGTTGCCTATGTAGCTGTGGCGGGAGAGCTGGTCGTAGGCTGGATCCATGTACTTTACAGCATCCGCCTGGAATCCGGGCCATTCTGTGAAATAGGAGGGCTGGTAGTGTCAAAAACGGTACAGGGGAAAGGAATAGGAAAACTGCTGGTAGAGAAAGCTATCAAATGGGTAGCCGAAAGGAATATACAGAAGCTGAGGGTAAGAAGCAACGTGATAAGGGAAGGTGCACACGCATTCTACCTGAAGAATGGTTTCCACGAACAGAAACAGCAGAAGGTATTTGAATATTTATTGCCTGAAGTATAAAAGAACTGCCGGATGAAGATCCGGCAGTTTTGCTTTACATTATTCAACGCTTGTCTTTCAATGACCAGCCTGTTTTCAGCCCAACAACAAAGATGACAAGTAAGATCTCCCCTGTTGCAAGCAGTATATCGCCCGGTACACGCAGCCAGCGTAGAAGCTGCATGGTTTCCGTCTGCATGAAATCTGCTGACCTCGCATACCAGTAACCATGCTGGATAGAAGCAACGGTCTGCATAATACCAATAGGTAGTATACTGATGCTTACCATTACCAGCAGGCCTATATTGGTACACCAGAATGACCAGCCTATCAGTTTATTATTCCAGTGATGATCAGGGTATAATCCCCGCAGTACAAACAACATCAGCCCTATACCCAGTATGCCATACACGCCGAAGAGGGCGGTATGTCCGTGTACGGCTGTAGTGTTCAGCCCCTGTAAGTAGTACAGTGCAATAGGAGGGTTGATGGCAAAGCCAAAGATCCCCGCTCCCAGGAAATTCCAGAAACAGATAGCAATAAAGCAGTAGATAGGCCACTTATATGCTTTTATCCACTCGGTAGATTTGCTCAATGTGTAGTTATGATATGCTTCATAGCCAATAAGTACCAGGGGCACTATTTCCAGCGCACTGAAAGTGGCGCCCAGTGCCAGTACGGCCACAGGGGTAGCACTGAAATAAAGATGGTGGAAAGTACCCAGGATACCGCCCGCCAGGAACACGATGGTAGAAAAGAGCACACCCGTGGTAGCAGACTGAATACGCAGCAGCCCCAGACGACAGAAAAGAAAGGCAGATACGACAGTAGCAAACACTTCAAAGAAGCCTTCCACCCACAGATGCACTACCCACCAGCGCCAGTATTCTGCAATCGCCAGGTGTGTTTGCCTGCCGTACATCAGCCCGGCGGCATAGAATACAGCTATAGCCACAGAAGCTATCACAAAGAGCGTCAGCAGGTGCCGGCTTTCATCCTTCTTTTTCAATGCCGGCAGCAGGGCCCGCATCATCAGTACCAGCCAGATGATAAGGCCGGCCAGCAGCAATATCTGCCAGATCCTGCCCAGCTCAATATATTCATATCCCTGGTGCCCCCAGAGGAAGTTATCTATCAGTCCCAGTTTCTGCATCACACCCAGCCATTGTCCGGTAAGAGAACCGCCCACAACAATGATAAGCGCAACGAAGAGGATGTTCACACCCAGTTTCTGGTAAGGAGGCTCATAGCCGGAAATAGCAGGAGCCATATAAAGCCCTGTAGCCAGCCAGGATGTAGCTATCCAGAAAATAGCCAGCTGCACATGCCAGCTGCGGGAAATAGATTGAGGAAGGAACTTGTCCAGCGGTATGCCATAAAAGGCCTGTCCTTCCACGCCATAGTGCGCTGTGATAATACCTGCCACCATCTGCACCAGTATCAGCGCGCTTACTACCCAGATATATTTCAGCACTGCCTTCATGGAAGGAGTGGCTTTCATATTCCTTAACGGATCAGCAGCAGGCAGTGGAATATGTTCATCATCTTTATTACGTGCATGGTAAAGCACCAGTAGCGCCACACCTGCCAGCAGCAGCAGCACGCTGAAGCCTGACCAGATATGAAGGGATGCTGACGGGATGTTACCTACCAGTTCATCTCCCGGCCAGTTGTTGGTAAAGGTAATGTTACTACCCGGTCTTTCTGTAATACATACCCACGTAGCCCATGCAAAGAAGGCAGCCATTTTCTGCATCCTTGCAGGATCTTTGATAGCACCTTCAGGAATAGCATACTGCCCCCGCAGGCGGCTGAATGAAGTGTCTGTCATGAACAGCTTCGTATAGTAAGAAGACAGATCGCGGAAAACAGCTGCCCGGCTGTCTGAATAAGTGATCACATCAGATGCAGCATCATAGGTGTTCTTCCTGAGCTCCTGCTTCATCCGCTCTTTGTAGATCAGCTGCTGTTCCGCGGGTAAAGACTTATAATTCTTACCATCTTTCTCTGCCAGCTTGCTAAGCATCAGCTCTGCTTCCCTGTGCAGGTAATCCGCCGTCCAGTCCGGTGCTATGTAGGCCCCATGGCCCCATATGCTGCCCGTTGTTTGTCCGCCTATAGACTGCCACACATTCTGCCCGTCTTTTATTTCCTGCCCTGTAAACAGCGTCTCTCCGGAGCTGCTTACCACCCTTCCCGGTATAGGAGGTGCCTTTCTATAGATATCAGTTCCAAAGAAAATAAGCGCGGCAAATGAGCTGAGCATGACAATCCCCAGCCATCGCCATAGTTTTTTTGTAGTCATGGCTAATAGAATACTTTTTTGTCTTTTATTATTGCAGAAGAAAACGGGCGCTGTATGTCCCGTTAAAAAAAATTAAGTTCTTTTAAGAAAGGTGAGTTTTTTATCAAGCTTTTCCTCAAGATCTCCCAGCCTGGCTTTAGTCAGCACATCAGAAATATTTTTCCTGATCTTCACAAATTCGTGATGCATAGGACAGGGTTCTTTATCTGAGCATTGTTTCAGGCCCAATGCACAACCGGAAAAGATCTCATCTCCATCTACCGCTTTTACTATTTCCGCCAGAGACGTTTTCCTGTCGCTTTCATCAAGGAAAAATCCGCCCGTAGGGCCCTTGAGCGACTGTATCAGCCCCTTTCTGCTCAGGTCCTGCAGTATCTTGGCAATGAAATGCTCAGGAGAATCTATCCCCCTGGCAATATCTTTGATCCCTACCTTACTGCCATCTTTTGTTTGCTGAGCAATGTAGATCACAGCACGTATAGCATATTCGCAAGTCTTGGAGAACATGCCGCAAAGATAAGGGGAGAAATAATAAAAGACAAAAAAGTATTTTAATTATCTTTGCATCGTTAAAATGTTATTTTATGAGAGAGGACATCCGGACAGAAGAGGATATTAAACAGCTGGTACATACTTTCTACGATAAAGTGAGAGCAGATGACCGCCTGTCTGTTATTTTCAACGAAGTGATAAAAGATAACTGGGATAGCCACCTGCAAACCATGTGCGATTTCTGGAGCACACTGTTGTTATACTCCGGAAGGTACAGGAATGATCCGATGAGTAAACACAAGGTATTACCGGTAGATAGTGCACATTTCGGCAAATGGATAGAACTTTTCCAGGAAACAATAGATGAGCTGTTCAGCGGAGAAGCAGCAGACGCTGCAAAGAAAAGGGCAGCTAACATCGCAAGAGTTATGCAAACGGTAATAGGGGTAACAAAATAAACGGAACATTGTTTTCGCCACTCTTTACCGTAAAAAAAGGTTTCGCGCAGGCGAAACCTTTTTTGTTACACAGTTATTTACCCTTTCGGGAAAGCTGCCATATCTGTATACAATACCTCCCAGATATGACCGTCAGGGTCCTGGAAACTACGGGAATACATCCAGCCATGGTCCGCCGGATCACTGGAGAACTTACCTCCGGCAGCCAGCGCAGCTTCTGCTATCTGATCCACTTTCTCCCTGCTTTCTACAGCCAGGGCATTGATCACCTCCGCAGTTTTTAATGTGTCTGGAATATCTTTTTTTGAGAACCCTTTAAAGAATTCTTCTACCAGCAACATGGCATAGATATTTTCTCCCAGTACCAGGCATGCCGCCCGCTCATCAGTGAAATCAGGATTAAAGCCGAAGCCCAGTTTAGAGAAAAAGTCCTGCGCCACTTTCAGGTCTTTTACAGATAGGTTTACAAAAATCTCTTTTACCATTGTGTATTATTTTAAATGAATTAAAGATGATGGAGCTGCATCACTTAGACTTAAGCGCAGCATATTTTTTCCAGTAGAAATAGGAGAGAAGCAGCCCTGCCAGGAAAAGCAATGGCGAAATGATCAGCGCTGTACTATCACCGGCATCAGCCCTCGCTACACAAGCGCCAATGAAGTTGAAAGTAAAACCTGCATATGCCCATTCCTTGATAGTTTTAAACTTCGTTTGAAGCAGTGCAATAGCACCCAGGATCTTACCTGCGCCCAGCACTATCAGTATATGCAGCGGATAACCCAGATGCCGCATGATCTCTTTGCCTTCTTCAGATTGTATAAATTCCACAATGCCTGCCATCAGCATAAATACAGAAAATAGTCCGGTAACGGTCCAGTGAAGGACCTTGATAGTCTTAGGTTTCATTAAAGGTGATTTTATCAGTAAATAGAGTTCAGGTGTCAGTCCGGCAATACCTCGCTGTTGAATCCGAAACGACTCAGCAGGTTGATCAGGTGAAAGGGTTGTACAGGCCCCTCATTACTTTTTACTCTCAGGATCCTGTCACAATCTTCCAGGTCAAAATTAGCGCTGTAATCAACGTAGGTATTGTGTATGTGATCCAGGAGCATGTGCGCATGTTCCGGGCTGTTTACATTTGTTTTAAAAACTTCTACCATATACACAGTTGTTGCAGGTTCAGGGTGTTTATTACAACCTTATGAATGCAAATTTATCAGAAACCTTTTAGTTGCGGGGGCCGTGAAAACGACATAATGAGGGGTAAGATGCGACAAGCTGATGTGAAGTTCTGCTCGATAAGAATAGTCCCACAGGGATTTCGTATTTTTATACCGTATGAAATTTGAACAGATACCGCCACCCGCGCCGCTAAAGCACTATATCCGGTACTTCTGGACACTGGAAAGCGAAGGGCCGTCTGATACATCGTCCACCTTCAGGACAATGGCAGATGGCAGCCCCGGACTCGTATTCCAGCAACCGGAAAAAGGATGCTTTTATCAGAACGGGAAACTGCTGTCAAATACCTTTCTCTACGGACAAAGCACCCGCTATGCAGAACTTTGCCTGAAAGGAACTTTCAGCACAATAGGCGTATTCTTTTTCCCTCACGCACTCAAATCCGTTTTTGGTATCAATGCAGAGGAATTGACAGACTCCTGTGCAGACCTGAATGCCATGGCAGAAAAGCAGGGACTCTACCTGACAGAAATAGTAGCCGCTGCCACATCAACGACAGAGAAAGTAAATATCCTCTCTTCCTTCCTCTTAGTACAGATCAGGAAGAATGAACAACAGCAGGATGGCGCCATGCACTATGCCATGTCCAGCATCCTCCGGTCCGGCGGCAGCATTGCGCTGAAAGACCTGCAGGATAAACTGCAGTTGTCTGAAAGAAGCTTTGAACGCAAGTTCAGACAGCATATAGGTATCACCCCTAAACTATTTGCAAGGATCTGCCGTTTCCAGGCCTCCCTGCGGCAACTCCGGAACAACCAGTATAACAAGCTGTCAGACATCGCTTTTGAAAACGATTATGCTGATCAATCCCATTTTATCCGCTCATTTAAAGAATTTGCAGGTCTTTCCCCTTTCCGGTACCGGCAACAATCCAGGGAAGTAGTGGAAAACCTGTCCCGCTTAACCTCTTAAACCCTCTGACGGTTTTGTTCTATTTTTCCCATTTGCTGCGCTGCAACTTTGTATAAAAAAATATACATGAAAACACTGCTTACCAGCACTGTCGGCGGAATAGACCTCTCACTTTCAAATATCACGCTGACCATCACCACCACAGCCACCGCTCTTATGGCGGGACTGTTCTTTGCCTATTCCTGCTCCGTAAACCCCGGACTGGCACGTCTGGCAGATACCTCTTACCTGGCAGCCATGCAGTCCATAAACAGGGCTATCCTGAATCCCTTTTTCCTGATACCTTTTGTCGGACTGGTGCTTCTGCTGCCCTTCACCGCATACCTGGAGTATACCTCTCCCGTTTCCCCCAGGTTCCTCCTGCTGGCTGCAGCTGCCATCACCTATATCTGGGGCGTATTTGGCATTACCATGTTAAAGAACGTACCATTGAATGAAGCACTGGATGCGTTCAATATCCAGGCAGCCTCCGTTGAAGATCTGACACGTCAGCGCCTGCAGTTTGAAGAACCCTGGAACAGATGGCACCTTATCCGTACCATAGCGGCCGTGCTGACCTCCGTATTCACGATCCTGGCCTGTTTATTTCCTTCATCTTCAAAAATCTGAGTCTATGTACCTGGTAATAGCATTATTGGCCTTAACAGGCCCGGGAAATGGCATGAAAACAGTGAAGATGGAAGGCATGAGGTTCAGCCCCAAAAAAATAGAGATCTCCATAGGAGATACCGTAGTTTGGATAAATGGCAGCAATATGCCGCATAACGTTATCTCTGATGATGGTGTACTGGCCAGCAGCCTTATGAAGAAAGGAGAGACCTTCCGGTATGTATTTAAAAAGGCTGGTACATTCCCGTATTATTGCCAGCCACACAGATCAATGGGTATGAAGGGAACAGTAATTGTAAAATAGATCAGGGCCTCAAAAAATCCAGCGCAAAAGGTACTCCTGCACCCAGTATAGCGCCTGCTGCCACATCCGACGGATTATGTACACCCAGGTACATGCGGGAATACCCAACACTACCAGCCCATAAATATGCAGGAGCAATCACATACCATTTGGAATAAGCCCTGGAAAGAGCAGTAGCAGTGCTGAATGCAGAAGAAGTATGACCAGAGGGGAAAGACGATGATTTAGGCTCATACACCGCGTTGAAATGTATGTTATATACAAAAGGACGGGGCCGTTTTGTCAGCTTTTTGATCAGGGAATTCAGAAGAAAAGTAGTAGCCGTACTACTGGCAACATACAGCGCATTCTTCTTCATCTCCGTATCATTGTTGATCAGCCCTGCCGTAAGCAAGCCCGCAGGTATGGCTACATTCACATAGTCATTGGTGTTGGACAGGAACAGCCATAGTTTGGTTTGCCCCTCCGTCCTGTGATCTGCAAGATATTCCAGCGTACGGCTGTCAAAACGTTGTATGGCAGACTGTGCAGAAGAAGTATGATATAACGTGGCTGTTGTAACCAGCCACGTTATAATGAAAGTTCTTATTCTGATCATTGTTTTAAATACTCTTTATCCAGGAAGAGATAACGGTCAGTATCCTTCTGCACTCTCTGTACCGGCTGTACGTCAATATCCATTAGCTTAGACGCAGCACCAGGTTTGTCAGCTTCCCAGTAAGGTAACCCTTTACCGTTAGGATTGCCTGTTTTGATAAAGTTCGCGAAATAAGATTGCATTGTTGCAGAAACTTTATAGTCTTCTTTCGTCCATGCATATACTTCATTAGAGGCTAGATTACCCATGGCATATTCTATCTCCGCTGCATGCGGAGCGCCCTGAAAAACCTGTGGTTTAGGAGAAGGGCCTGCATTTTTGATCACTCCTCCGGCCAGCCCCGCCTGTGCATTACCCATTTTGGGCGTCATCGGCGGGCGTGGGTGCGAATACACATAACGGTATACAGGCTGTCCGCTGGTCTTGGTATGCATATCAGCCCATTTCCAGGTGCTGTAAACAATAAAACGGTCACTTGCCAAAGCCGTGGCAGATGCTATCACTTCCTCCCTGGTATTGCCGGGATAGAGCTTCAGCACTTCAGCGGCCTTCTCCGGGTACAGCTGTTTTACCTTCTTGGCATAATTTTCCGGCGTAGGCTCATCTCCCCATAACAAGGCATTGTAAGGTATTTCGGCAGAGTTCCATCCTGCCAGCAGGGGTACATGCGCCTGTTCTCCTGCATTATTGATCTCCGTCAGGCTTTTAGGCAGGAAATAACCATCAATATTCATTGCCAGCGGTGGCATATCCTTCTGGTATGCCTTATCCAGCAGCTCTGCTGCAGGTATGGCGCGCAGCTCCGCAATAGTTTTAGCATTAAGCTTCTCCGCGAACAACACCCCGTTCCTTTCCGCCGTTTCTTTTGATACAGGCGTCATAGTTGGATTGATAGCCGCGCCGCTTTCTCCTATAGCACCACTGATCAGCCCCTTGCTTAAAGGAGAGGCCATTTGCGCAGATACCGAAATAGAACCGGCAGATTCTCCGGCAATGGTCACTTTATCAGGATCTCCGCCAAAAGCAGCAATATTCTCTTTCACCCATACCAGCGCCGCATGCTGGTCCAGCAGACTGTAATTACCGGAAGAATGATTGGGAGATTCCTGGTTCAGCTCAGGGTGCGCCAGCAAACCAAATACTCCTAATCTGTAATTCACTGTCAGGGCGATGATCCCCCTCTGTGCCATGCTTTCGCCATCATAACGGGGTTCCGAGCCATCGCCGGCTACCATACCGCCGCCATAGAAGTACACCAGTACAGGAAGCTTTTCTTTTGATGGCCTGGCCGGTACCCACACATTCAGGTAAAGGCAGTCTTCCCCCATGCCGTCAGAACGGAAGTTCATATCCCCGAAAATCGGTTTCTGCATAGCCCGCGGACCAAAACGATCTGCAGCCTTTATACCCGTCCAGTTCTCCACCGGCTGAGGGGCTTTCCAGCGGAGATCCCCTACAGGAGGTTTGGCATAAGGAATACCCTTGAAACTTTTAACACCGGTAACGGGAGATTTAGTGCCCTTCAGAGATCCGTTGACTGTTTTCACAACAAGCGGATCGGCAGATTGAGAGAAGGCGGCTGCCCAGGTTAACTGCCCTAGTAAGATTAACGTGATCAATGATTTCATAAACGTAATGATAGGTGGTGAGGCCATAACGGCGTAAGGAAAGGTACTAAATTAATATTTTGGTTGCTTCAGAATGTAGCGATCTAAAACCCTGTTTAAAGTATATTTAAAACTGATCAGGTCCACCTTTAATCCTCCTTTAAAGCATGTCTTAAGCATGTCTTAAGCATGTCTTAAGCATGTCTTAAGCATGTTTAAAGCATGTTTAAAGCATGTTTAAAGCATGTTTAAAGCATGTTTAGTGTATGCATTGCGGTACCACTTCTGCACCACGGTATAGTCCTGATATAGGTTACACTTCTGTTAGATAATCCTGTTTGAAGTTTACAATTGTTGCTTTTAATCCTGTAATTGGTTTACCGGCCTTCTTTTTCTGTGCTTCCACCTGGCTGGTATTTTACCAGTTGCCTGGCGATATAGGTATAGTCCGGGTATATGCCTGGACCATCCCCGGCATACCGGAAGCAAATATGAAATTTGTTTGTTTTTCCTTATATATTTGACGCCAGTACAATCACTCAATGAAGCGCATATTACCTTTCCTGCTGCTGACAGTTATTTCAGGCTGTTCGGTAGCACAGTCACCCCGGAACCTCTTAGACAAGTTCACCCGGCAACAGATCAGTGAAGCATTATTGCCTGCCGGCAAATGGCATCCCTTTCCCAATACCGGGAAAGAATGGCAGGAAGCATTGCCGGAAAATGTGCGCCGGAGAATAGTACAACAGGCAGAAACCTACGCCCGCATCCCATTCGTCGCCATTCCGGCCTCAGTAATGCTGGAATATCAGCAGAACGGCGACCGCTCCCATTACGAACAAAGCTCCTTCCGCAAACGTGATCAGCTGTTTGTACTGGCATTGGCAGAATCCATTGAACAGAAAGGACGTTTCCTGCAACCCGTTATGGATGGCATCTGGTCCATCTGTGAAGAAAGCTACTGGGGCGCCCCCGGGCACCTCTACTTCCAGAAAGCAGGAATAGACCTGGTAGACGTGGAAGACCCCACGGTCGATCTGTTCGTCAGCGAAACAGCTACCGTACTGGCATTGACAGATTACCTGCTGGGGGCAAGACTGGACAGTATCTCCAGACTGCTGCGCCGCCGGATATACTACGAGGTGGACAAACGCATGCTCACCCCCCTGGAAAAGGACAGCGACCGCTACTACTACCTCAAAAAAGGTACCCCCAGACAACCACTGAATAACTGGAATCCCTGGGTGATCAGCAACTGGATGACCAGCCTGTTATTACTGGAAAAGAACGGGGAAAGGAGGGCAAAAGAGCTGGAACATAGCATGCACCTGCTGGACCATTATATCAATTTCATCCCGGACGATGGCGCCATAGACGAAGGCCCCGTTTACTGGTCCGGCGCTACCGGGCGCCTCTTTGATGCACTTACAGTACTGGAAAGCGCCACCGCCGGGAAGATCAATATCTATAGGGAACCGATCTTCGGGAACATGGCGTCTTATATCTACAAAATGCATATCGCCGGTAATTACTATGTAAACGTAGCAGACGCCTCCCCGGTTATCAGTACCGACGGCTTACTGCTTTACCGCATGGGCACAGCATTGGGAGATAGTGTCATGACGTCTTTCGGGGCCTGGGCATTTCACAGGTACCCCGTAAGTTCGCCCGTCAACACTGACTTCGCCAAACCCCGGATGCTTTTCAATGTCAAAGCCTGGGATGCCTGCAGCCGTAGTAACGGACAGCCGCCTATGCTGCCGGAAATGTGGCTGGAAAGCATCCAGCTGATGGCGGCAAGAACGGAAGGTTTGTTTGTAGCTGCTCACGGCGGACATAACGCCGAAAGCCATAATCACAATGATGTAGGCGATTTTATGGTCTATGCCGGCGGGCAGCCCGTAATCATAGACGTTGGCCTGGGTACCTATACCGCAAAAACATTCTCGAAAGACAGGTATCAGCTATGGTATAACAGCTCAGCCTACCATAACCTGCCGGTTATCAACGGCTACCAGCAACTGGCCGGCAGGCAGTATGCCGCCAGGAACGTTCGTTACCAGCAGGCAAAAGACAGCACGCAGCTCACAATGGATATTGCGGCCGCATATCCGCCAGAGGCTGGTGTTACAGAATGGGACCGCAACGTAACTTTACAGCGGGATCACGATGAAGTACTGGTGACAGATAACTTTACCCTGCAAGGGTCTTCCCGCCTTACCCAGACATTCATGACAGTATGTACAACGGATATACGGCAACCAGGGCGTATCCTGTTTGAGACGGCAGATAAGAGAAAAGTAATACTGGAATATGATCCGGAGACATGGAATGTGACGAAGGAATTGATGGACTGCAGCGCCCCGGATGAAAAACGGCTGACAGAGAACTGGTCCCGGCAACAAATAACAAGGCTGCTGTTGACTGTAAAGAGCCCTGTTACAAAAGGAACTTTCAGCTACAGGATCCGGCAGATATAAACCTGGTATTCAAAAATATTCACCCGCGCGCAGCGCAAAAAAATCTCGCTCTCAACACCCATTTTGAGAGCAGTTTTTCAGCTCGTATATAAAAAAGAATTTTAAACTGATGCACTACCGCTAAAAAGAAAAATAGTAACTTAATAAAATAATTTTCAACGTTATGAAGATCGCGTTAACTGGCTTACACGTAAAAAATCCTTTGCAAGCCTATCAGTTTTATACAGAAGTACTTGGTTTCATTAAAAGAACATATATACCGGAAGCCAACATCGCTATCGTAGCTTCTCCGGATGAACCGGATGGCACGGGCCTGTTGCTGGAACCAAACGATAATCCCATTGCCAAAGCATACCAGGAAGGACTGTGCAAAGCAGGATTACCCGCATTGGTGCTGGGAACAGAAGATCTTGAAAGAGATTATCAGCGGTTGAAGAGATGTGGAGTATTGTTCAGGAAAGCACCTACAAAAACAGAATGGGGCATGGAAGCAATTTTTGAAGATACATGCGGTAACCTGGTACAGTTACACCAGGTACAATAAGTATGAACAGACACAACATTTATTTAAATTCTTAGCCGGCCGTAAGCCCAAATACTTTTATTCAAAAAAACTCAAAAAAAGGTTTTGCCAAAAAGGCGAAACCCTTTTTTTGAGCAGTCTTTTCACATTGTACATCAAAAAGAAATTTAAACTGATACAGTACCCTGATAAAAAATACAACAGCTAACAGGAAATAAAACTTTATCTTTCACATAAGAAATATCTGAAAAACCTTACTGCTCCTGAGAGAAAACCGAATATGAAGTTTACGTTATGATATGCCATGCGGATTGTATCCGTTTATACCCTGCAATAATTTCGCTGTTATGAAACATATCTATCAACCTTTATTCGTACTGTTGTTTTGTTGTCTTGTCAGCCCACACCTACTTGCACAAACAACCCAGGCCTCCTTTACAGGCACAGTCACCAATGAAACCAAAGAAGCGGTTCCAGGTGCATCTATTCTTTTGCGTAATGAGTCTACAGGTTTCAGTAACCGCACCATCACCAACGCAAAAGGAGAATTTACTTTTAAAGAACTGCCGTTAGGCGGTCCGTACACTATCACCGTAAGCTTTGTCGGATATACTGAACAGAAGCGCACCGGTTACATGATCAACCAGGGCGATCTGATAAAAGTAGATATCGCCATGCAAAGCTCATCAGTCAGCATGAATGAAGTAGTCGTATCAGGTTCCGGCCTGAAGAATAAGACAGAGAACTTCGGAGCCGCCACTACAGTAACCGCCCGCGATATTGCACGCCTGCCGGTGAACGGACGTAACTTTACTTCCCTCATAGACCTTTCTCCTTTAAGCAGCGGTAACAACCTTGCCGGTCAGCTGGGCTCTTCCACCAATATTACTATTGATGGTACAACAGCAAAGAACCCGACCTCCAGCAGTGGCACCAATACCCGTATTGGCGGCCCTTATGCACTGACCATGGAAGCTATCCGCGAGTTCAAGGTGGTAACCAACCAGTATGATGTCACTTTTGGCCGTAGCGGCGGCGGTACTATCAGTACCGTAACCAAAGCAGGTACCAACACATTTTCCGGTAGCGCTTTTACCTATGCAAGGGCAGATGTATTGGCCAGCAATTACGATATCCGCGGAAACAGACGCCAGAACGATTTCTCTACCTATCAGTACGGCGCTACACTGGGAGGCCCTATTATCAAAGATAAAGCGCACTTCTTCGTTGCGTGGGACCATCAGAAAGATGCCCGCCCCCTGCAGATAGCAGATATACAATCAGCTGCCGACGAAAAGCGCTTCAACGTATCACGCACAACCCTCGATACCTTCCTCCAGATAGCCCGTGGTAAATATGGCGTGGCAAACTCTCCACAGTTTGGTTCATTCAATAAAAAGAGAGGCACTGACAACCTCTTTGTACGTGTGGATATCCAGCTGAATGAAAAGAACCTGCTGACCATACGCGACAACTATGTGAATGACAGGGCGCCACTTGGCCGTGATGATAATACGGCTATCAATCTCTATGAAGTATATGCAGATGCCCAGGCAAAGAACAATAGCTTGCTGGCTACACTACGCACTGTGGTAAGCAGCCGTTTAACCAACGAACTGAAAGTTCAGCACCTGTACACATTTGAAGAAAGTACACCAGGCAGCCAGCTGCCCTCTAAAAACATTCCCCGTGCTATTGTTGAGCGCGTACAGTCTACAGTAGATGGCAGCAATGTATTTACTTCCATTCAGCTGGGAGGCCAGCGTTATTCACCGGAACACTTTTACAATAATGTATTCCAGCTGGTAGATAACGTTTACCTGAATACCAATAAAGCCAATTTCACTTTTGGTACTGATATCATGTACAGCCATATGAATTCCCTGTACGGAAGTGAAATGAACGGCCGTTTCTATTTCACCGGGGTAGATAACTTCAACAACATGACGCCATACCGTTATGCCCGTGAAGTGGCCCTGGCAGAAGATCCCAGCGTAAAACAGAATATCATCAGCGCTGCGCTCTATGCCCAGATGCAAACAAAGCTGTTCCCGGGGTTTGAAATGATAGCCGGCTTGCGCGCTGATTATACCACTTACCTGAACAAACCTAACTTCAACCAGTCTGTTTATACTGAGCTGGGATTACGTACAGATAATTCACTGACCACTTTCCAGGTACAGCCCCGTCTCCAGTTCAACTGGGATATCAATGAAAAGCACAGGGACTACCTGCGCTTCGGTGCCGCCGTATTCGGGTCTGATATCAACAACTATGCAATGATCAATAACATGTTGTTTGATGGCACCAAAGTACTTTCAGTAGATATACTGTCCGGCGTGCCAAACCCTGATTTCGTGGAATACCGTAAGAATCCCTCCTCAGCACCCGGTAAAGAGCTGTTTGATGAACTGGGACTTGCCCGCATCGGTACCATCAACATGAACGGCAAGGACGCAAGGATCCCTGTTGTATATAAAGCCAATATATCCTACAATCACCTCTTTACAGACCGCTTTAAAATGGGAGTGACCTTCTTTACTACCATTGCACGCAACAACTATATGTATGTAGACCGTAACATGGTGGATGCTCCCTTCTTCCGCCTGGCTAATGAAGGTAACAGGGGAGTGTATGTACCGGCAGATTCCATTAAGGTCAACAATGGCGCCACAAACTGGATGGATGGCCGTAAGAGCAAGAACGTAGGCCGTGTGCTGGAACTGAACAGCGAAGGTAAAGTGAACCAGTTCGCGTTTGTAGTGGATGGAACTTACCGTTATTTCAGGGATGGTGAAGTATCTTTCAGCTATACCTGGAATGATACTAAAGATAACACCTCCTATAACGGAGACGTAGCTAATACCGCTACACTCTCACTGATGGTGAAAGATGATCCGCGCAATCTCCGCAAAATGACCTACTCTGACAACCAGTTCCGTCATAAAGTAGTGTTCTATGGTACATCACCTACTTTTGCCGGCTTTAACATAGGTATCAGGTATTCAGGTATTGGCGGTACACGTTATTCCCTGGCTGTCAGCGGTAACGTGAATGGCGACTTTGTGAACTCGAACGATCTGGCTTATATATTTGACGTTAAAGACCCGAACCTTCCGGAAAGCATCCGTAAAGGCATACAGGGTATACTGGACAACCCGCTGGCAGATGAAAGACTGAAAGAGTATATCCGTAAGAACAGCGGTAAGGTAGCTGAGCGCAATGGAGGTGTAAATGGTTTCTATGGTATATGGGACCTGAGAGCTACCAAGAAATTCAGAGTGCATAAATCACATAATATTGAGCTCTCGGCGGATTTCTTCAACGTGGCTAACATATTCAAAAAAGAATGGGGTACTTACAAGACCCTGGGCAAGCAGAATATTTACTCGCTCGGAGGCTTCGATAAAGCTACTTCAACCTATAAATACAACGTTAACGTAAACACAGGTGTGGTAGTACCTTCTGGTAATCCATGGCAGATCCAGCTGGGGCTCCGTTACGGATTCTGATATCAGATCATAAAAAACGCTTTAGTCCCCAAAGGCTAAAGCGTTTTCTATTTATAAAGCTTCAAAGGTCCTTGGCTTTCTTTGGAGCTTTTCTCCTTTATAGGTCTCTGCCAGCTGTAACCTTCTTAACCCTATTTTCACATATTCTTCCTGCAGCTCAATTCCCAGGCAGTTCCTGTTCAGTTGTTGCGCAACGTAGCAGGTAGTGAAAGTACCTGAGAAAGGGTCCATTACCAGGTCACCCTCATTAGAGCTTGCTTTGATGATCCGCTCCAGCAACGCTACGGGTTTTTGTGTGGGATGCTCTTCATATTCATCCATACGGTAACGTACCCTCGGAAAGCTCCATACATTGCCCGGTACTTTTTCAGTATTATATGCAGTAGGCACAGGTTTACGGTAATCTATCAGCTTTCTCTTAGATCCTGTTTTAGCTTCTACAAGTATATCGCTTGCATTGAAAGTATAATTATTCCGGTCTTTTACGCAGAAGAGGATGGGCTCATATAAAGAGCCGAAGTATTTCTTTGCCTGGGCGCCTGAGCTGTCGTAATGCCATACTATCCTTGACAGGACCTCCGTTCTTTTACGCAGCCAGATGTCAAAGTAAGGCATGAACTGGGTAGCCGTCATTACATAGAAACTGCCGTTGGGCTTAAGCTTCCGGACACAGAGGTCCAGCCATTGATAGCACCATTCCAGGTAGGCATCCTCCGACTCCCATTTTTCAATATGACCGTTAAAGTTCTTCCCGATGTTATATGGCGGATCAGCAAAGATCAGGTCAACCGAATTATCTGCTACATTGTTGGATAGCGCTTCCAGCGCATCCGCGTGTATGATCCTGTGCCTGTCTGTACCGAATATTTCCATCAGCTGTAGAGTATTTGAACAAATATACGAAGATCAAAAAATCTTACTTTCGCGCTCAATTTCAGATAGTGCACCGGTTTGAACTTTCTGGTACACTGCTCAATTTCGATTGTATGATCTCACTCAGAACAGTAGGCCTTTTAATTATAGAGGATGGCAGGTTGTTACTCGCTTACAGTAAGAATAAACGCTGTTTTTATTTGCCTGGTGGTAAAGTAGACCCGGGAGAATTACCGGAAAACGCCCTTTGCCGGGAAATAGCAGAAGAACTGAATGTTGACCTGGAAGAGCAGGACTACCATTACTATACACATATATCAGCCCCCGCATTTGGCGAAGAAGAAAATGTGATAATGGAACAGGATTGTTACCTGCTGACCCGCACAGTTGATCCGCAGGCATCTGCAGAGATAGGGGAGGTACGCTATTTCTCTCTCGGAGAATATAGGAAAGAGAAGGCGCAGGCGCCCGGTGTCATTGTCATACTTACTCTTCTAATGAAGCACGGCTTGATTGTGTAGAGGCCTGGGCAGCCGGCGCCGGTCGCCGGTAACCTGCACGCCCCATAGGAGAGCCGCTCAGAGGCAGGTAATAGTTGGATGGATTTACCCCTGCCGAGTTGACCGTATAAAATTTCTTATTTTCCTGCTCCCCCGTACCCTCAGTCACAGCCCCATTAACCTCCACATAAATAAAGCATCTGCTTTGCATCCCGCTGTTGCCAAAATAAGGAGCTATGAAGGCATTGGACTGAACTATCTGCTTACCGGTCATGCCAGTATAGCCATTGATGCGCAGGCTGTTTTCCTTTGTACCGGCAATGGTATTATTTGTGATCCTCACTATAGCATTGGCAGTGCCCCTCAGGCTGATACCATTGCTCTGATTATCCCTGAAAAGGTTATTATTGATGATGTGGGTAGCCCCGTTCTCCCCCGAGCCATAGAACTGGCAGAATTCACCATACCCATCATGAACGTAGTTGTCGTGTGTATTGGTGTTGGTTGTACGCCCACCAATTACGATGCCTCCGTTATGTGAAGAGTTACGTTGCATAGCCCAGTTTGATATCTCATTATTGCTGATCTCCAGGCCATCTGTTGCAGCTGTCTGAATACCGTCCAATCCTATATTTTTCACAATATTATTATAGATCCTGACATTGCGCCACAGAATAGGCTGTACATACTGATGACCTGGCGTAAAGCCGGAAGGTGGGCCATAGTACGGTATATTAGCTGTAAAGTCCCAATAGGTGGCAGTATGTCCTATATACATAGCCTCATTCTTGGTACCGTTGATGATCAGGTCATGTATAAGCAGGTTCTGCATAACGGTGTTAGGATATAATGTGGTGGCATCTCCTTTCACCGGGTCTGTTTTAGCTACGATCCCGTTCCCGCCATTGTTGATGGTGAGGTTGCAGATCTCCATGTTGTCTGATTTGCTTTCAAGCTGAAGATCACGGTAGGCTTCCCTTGCAGCCTGTGTAGATCCGTTTATCACCACCTGGTCCATGTCCTTCCGTCCGCCAAAACGTATGTAATGACAGTTCCAGAAACTGCATCCTGAAGAGTAACCACCTCCGTTCCATGATGGAACGCCAATAGTAACTACCGTATTTTTAGCGTTCTGTATAATGATAGGCGCAGAAGCGCTGCCGCTCAGGTTTGAAATATATACCGATTTGAAATTTCCTTTCAGATTAAGGATGTCGCCAGGCTTGTAAGTCTTGTCAGCATTGTCTATGGTCAGCCGGCCATAGACGTCGGGTACAAGCGTAAATTCCCTGCCTGAAACAGGAGAGGCTGCAGTATGTATTCCAGAGCTATAGTTTTCCCTCTGGGCCAATGTTTCATCGTGAATGAAATTAATAGCGAGGAAAAGAAGGGGTATTGCAATCATTAATTGGATATTTGTCGTAACCCGGTTAAGGCATCCTAAGTTAGGGCAAAAACCTTATATTCGTATCCAATTCTATATGTCGATGAAACTCATTTATTTATCCCTGCCAGTCGTCATTCTTCTGGATATTTTTATCTGGACGTGGGTGGCAGGGCTCCTGACTGCCCCAAGCGATCTCTCCGTTTTTGCCGGCGTAGTTTGCATTCTTATCTTACTGATAACACATTATCTCCTGTATAAGTTCTTAAAATCCAAAGTAAAAGTATGAAGAAGTCAGTTATTGTAATGATCATTGTAGTGGTGATTTTCCCTGTATTTTGCCTCCTGTGCTGTACAAGGATAGATGCAGGTCATGAAGGGATTAAAGTAAAGCAATATGGCACAGATAAAGGTGTTCAGGACATTTCACTGGTAACAGGCCGGGTATGGTACAATCCGCTGACAGAATCCGTTTACGAGTTTCCCGTCTTTGTACAGACTGCTGATTACAATCCGTTTACTGTAAACGCCCGTGACGGATCTATATTTACAGTAGATCCTACTATTACTTTCAGGGTTATTCCCGGTAAAAGCCCTGAGATCTTTAAGAAATACCGTAAAGGAATAAAAGAGATCACCGAAAGCACTTTATATAACTATGTGCGTGATGCCTTCCGCATACAGTTCAATAAGTATACTACAGACAGCATGATCAGCAGCAGGGAGAACTTCGAGAACGCCGTACAGAAGCAATTGTCAGACGCTTTGTTCAAGGAAGGTTTTGACCTGGAACAGCTAACCAGCGGTATTCAGTATCCCGAAACCATCACCCAGGCTATCGATGCCAAGAACCGGGCAGTACAGCAGGCTATGCAGGTAGAAAATGAGCTCCGTGTAACGGAAGCTAATGCAAAGAAGCTGATCATACAGGCAGAAGCAGAAGCCAGGGCAAACCAGCTTCGTCAGCAGTCGCTCACACCTTTACTGATCCAGCAACAGTTTATTGAGAAATGGGATGGTAAAACGCCTTTATATGGCAATTCTCCCGTGTTCTTTAAAAGTGTACAGTAGTGCATCTGAAAAATCTCCTCAAAAAAAACTTCCTTCAAAAAGTTCTCTCTTAACAAAACGGGTTTTGCCGAAGGCAAAACCCGTTTTGTTAAGCAGTTTTTTCATACTACACATCAAAAAACAACCTGGAATTTTATAACAGATTCTTCTTGATATAAGTACAGCTGGCAGTCAGTGTACCTATCGCACTGGGAACATAATTGTTTTCATGTTCTATGAAGAAATGTTTCATCCCTGAAAGCTTCGCTTCTGCGAAGATGGCTTTGAAATCGATACTCCCGGTTCCTACAGTGGTATTTAATTCAGGATTCGCTTTATCCATATCCTTTACATGCCACATCGTAAAACGTCCGGAATGTTCTTTGAAAAGCCTGATAGGATCATTACCGGAACGCACTACCCAGTAAAGGTCCATTTCAAAATCCACCAGGCTTTTATCCGTTTCTTTCAACAGGATATCATACCCGGTGGTATTACCAAAGGATTGAAATTCAAAATCATGATTGTGGTACGCCAGTTTAACACCTTCCTGGGCGCACAGTTTGCCGGCATCATTTAACCTTTTGGCAATCACTTTATAGTCGTCCGCGCTTTTCCTCAAAGCCTCATCTATCCATGGTGCAGTGATATATTTAGCTCCCAGGGTTTTAGCTGCCTTAATGGCTTCTTTCAGCTCATCTGTATTACCGTCAGCCAGGTAACTACCCAGTCCGTAGTGGCCACTTGGCGTTTTAAGGCCGTTTTTATCCAGTAGTGCTTTAAATTCTTTAGGTGATAATCCCCAGAACTGGTCCCTTTTTGAGAACCCGTAAGTTTCCACTTCCCCGAAACCTGCTTTAGCCACCTGCGCCAGTACCCCTGCCACATTTTTTGATATCTCATCCCTGAGCGAGTATAATTGCAGCCCCACAGCCTTTTTATCTATTGCAAAGGCGCATGAGGGTGTAATAAGGGCTGCCGCAGCCAGTATACCGCCGTTTGCTAAAAATTTTCTCCTTGTCAACATAACGCTACTGTTTAATTATGAGTTTTATGGGCAACAATATAATAAATATTAAATCCGAAAACGACTAAACGCTTCATTCCTCTGTTTAACTCCTTCTGAGCTGGATTAGTTTCTTTATTATAACTGGATTATTCAGGTAATCCAGGTTGTTTGTACTTTGCCACTAAAAACTATGACTTTTTCTATTCAACCTGTTCTGGAGAATGAAAGGATAATCCTTCAGCCCCTGGCGGAATCTGACTTTGATGTTTTATTCAACGCTGCATCAGATCAAAAGATATGGGAACAACATCCTCAGAAAGACCGCTGGAAAAAAGAGGTTTTCCAGTCCTTTTTTGAAAGTGCCATTCAAAGTGGGGGCGCATTCAAAATTATCGATAAAGACACAGGAGATGTGATTGGAAGCACCCGTTTCTTTGACTATGATGCGGCAGAGAACAGGATAGAGATCGGATATACGTTTTATGCAACCAGGTTCTGGGGCACCGGAATAAACCCGTCAGTAAAGAAGCTGATGATGGATTATATCTTTCAGTATGTAGATAGAGTATGCTTTTTAGTTGATTCTGAGAACTATCGTTCACAAATAGCCGTCGGCAGGCTGGGAGCTGCAAAAGTAAGAGAGGAGAGGGCTGCTAATGGTGAGCCCCCAAGATTGAATTTTGTATATGAGATCAAAAGATCCTCTAACCGGCCGCAGGCCCAATCCCCATCATTTAAAAAATGAGCCGCGCGCAGCGCAAAAAAATCAAACGGACGCACTACTTTCCTTTCCATGCCTTATACTTTCCCTTCATACAGTGCCCACAAGGCCTGTAACCCTCCGCAATCGCCTCTTCTTCATTTTCAAAGAATACCCGGTTCTCTGTTTTCATACGTTTACCGGAAGGGCAGGATAAGGTGCCGTAAATTTTACCCGGTTTATTCCCTCCAAGCGTAATAATACCTTTCCTGATAAGCCGGAGAACAGCAGCTGTCCCTATATCAATATGACCGATCATGACAGCCTGTTATTTTTAGCAGCCTCCCAGCCAATAATGGCATTCTTGCGGACACTTCCCCAGTGATACTGACCAATCTCTCCCGTAGCCTTGATAACCCTGTGACAGGGAATCAGGAACGCTACAGGATTATTGCCAACAGCAGTACCAACAGCCCTCGATGCGCCTGTATGTCCTGCTTTTTCAGCGAGATCTGCATAAGTGGTCAGGCCGCCTATAGGGACCTTTAGTAAGATTTCCCATACCTTGATCTGGAACTGTGTACCCTTCAGGTGCAGCTTTATCTGCCCCAGCTTACTCCAGTCCTGCCCGAAAATAAACAGGGCATTCTGCTGAATGCTGTCTACCAGCTGAGTGTAAGTTGCATTTGGAAAGGCACGCTTCAGGTTGGCGAAAGCGGTCTCCCTGCTTTCATCTGCAAAAGCCATATGACATATACCCTTATCCGTCGATGCTACAATGATAAGACCGAACGGGCTTTCTGCAAAGCTGTAATTGATATGAAGCAGCTCGCCTCCATTCTTATATTCACCAGGCGTCATACCTTCTATCTTGATGAAGAGGTCATATAGCCTGCCTGTCCCTGAAAGCCCTGTTTCAATGGCAGCATCTACCAGGGTTGCACCTGTTTTTTTCAATATATCTTTAGCATGTTCTACACTTAAATATTGCAGGAACTGTTTAGGCGTTACACCTGCCCATTCCTGAAACATACGCTGGAAATGGAAAGGGCTCAGGTGCACATGCTCAGCCGCTTCTTCCAGCCCGGGCTGGGTCTTGAAATTCTGCCTGAAAAATTCAATTGCTTCCGCAATCCTTTTATAGTTTATTTCCTGTTGTGTTTCCATGACTTTCCTGTTTTTAGCTTAAAGCATCGTGAAAAATAATGCCTAAAGTATGGCGGTTACCACTATGCAGCGGACTTACACCATGTTTCATACTCACCCTGTAATATCCTTTACTGCCTTTCACCGGCCGGAAATTGGTAGTGAAAAGCAGCATGTCACCTCTTTTGGGTTTAAGCACATTCGCTTTAGATTGTGCCCGGGGGATAGATTCTGTCAGTACAAATTCACCACCGGTATAATCTTCATCTGCTTCGTTTAAGAACAATACCAGCTGCATAGGAAAATAGATATCTCCGTACAGGTCCTGGTGTAGTGTATTAAAACCACCCTCACCATATCTGAGTATAAGAACGGTGGGTTTGGTCTGTCCGTGCTGATGACATAAAGCCTTTAGTTCCTGGTGTGTTGCAGGAAAGTGCTTATCTATATTCAGCACTTTCATCCATTGATTAGCCACCGGTGCAATGTACGGATATACAGTCTCCCTGATATCGGTGATCAGTTGCGGTAAAGGATACTGAAAATACTTGTATTCACCCATACCAAACCTGTATCTTTCCATCGAAATGGTTTTACGGTAGTCATCATCTGACTGGTATGCTGCAATCAACTCTTTACATTCTTCAGGGGCGAGTACTTCTTCTATAACGGCATAACCTTTCTCCGTAAGGCTTTCTGCAGCTTTCTGCCAGTCCTTTGTTTGTAGCCGTTTTATAATATTGCTCATTGTCTGCTGGATTAAGTTATTTACTTATGCAAAACTAATCAGCATGACATCCTTATAAAACCCGCTTCTTGCTATGATTACAGAGAATACTAACAATTTTGTTAGTATCTGACAATTAATTGCAGGGTCTGTAAAGTTAGATGCTGCCCGCTACTTTTGTAAAGAAATTTTCTAATACACTACCTGAAAAGGAAAATAATATGGATCTGTATTTAAAAGGAAAAACGGCAGTAGTGACCGGAGCCAGCCAGGGCATTGGCCGCGCTATTGCAAAGGAATTAGCCATTGAAGGTGTAACAGTGCTCGCTACTGCAAGAAACGAAGAATTATTGAAAAGTCTCAAAGATGAGATCGCTGCTGCGGGTGGCGTAGAACCAGTTACGTTAGTACAGGATTTTGTTGCGCCCGACGGACCGGAAAAGATCGCTGCAGCAGCATTGGTCAGCCTGGGGCATGTTGATATACTGGTTAACAATACGGGCCGTAGTCGCCCGGTAGATGTCGTAGGGCCGGAAGATGCCTGGACCGGCTCCATGACGATGGATTTTGACCGCCACCGGCAACTCACACAGCAGTTGTTGCCTCATTTTATAGAACGTAAACAAGGCGCCATTCTAAACCTTGTCAGCACCTATGAGTTGCGCACACTCAATGTCTCAGCAGTAGCCAAAGCGGCGGTAGTAGCATGGTCCAAGCAGCTTGCCGGGCAATTGGGGCAGCATGGTATCAGGGTCAACTGCTTACAGCCGGGCCTTATAGATACTGAGAATATCCGCCCTTATTTCCGTGGTGACGAGCGCAAGAAATTTGCTGAACGGGAGATCCCCTTGGGCGATTTCGGAGAACCGCAGGATATGGCCAACATGGCTGTTTTCCTGGTGTCTCCCCGTGCAAAATATATTACCGGCACCGTGGCCGTTGTAGATGGCGGTATGCGTCACCATCCGTTCTGAAAACAGGAAAAAAATAGCCCGGAATCTATATTCCGGGCTTCGATGCCGCAATCATTGTTGCTTGGTCAGTCATCTGTTAAATAGAACGGTTTGATATACTTACTATTGTCCACAAGTAGTACTTTCATACAGGAACAGAAATTGTGAGCCGCAACCCTGGTCAAGATAAGTACCAAGACCCCCATTACGGGTAGTTCTGCGTTTACAACCATAAGTTGTTCCGTTAGAGAAAAAGAACTGGTAACTGGTAGCAGCCGCAGGCCCGGTAGATGTCCACTCAACCAGCATATAAGTAGTATTGTTACCATCTATATAGCTACAGGTGCTGCTAAAGTTAGGTGTACTGTAAGTTTGATTACCCGGCACTGCAACTGTATAATGATAGTCTACAGGAGAAATAGGACCGAGCGATATTTTAATATCCACATTGACCGTGTAAGGAGTCTGATTAACAACTACGATATTGTCATCTCCGGAGCGACGGACTACTTTCGTCACCTTCTTCTTTACAGGTGGAATTTCAGTAGTTCCGGTAGAAGGATTAAAGGACATAAATGGCAACGCCAATGTCAGTAAAAAAACAGCAAAGTTTTTCATAATAACAGGGTTTAAGTATGATAAATATATTTGAGGGGCATTCCTTGCAGTGTTATGTATTTAGCCGGGTTATCTGAACGGTTGCTAAGATACAGTCTGAAAGTACTGAGTTGATCCGCATTTTATAAGTGCATCGGTTTAACAGATAACTGCATCGTTTCCTGTCATAACTGCAAATAAATGCTTACATCATCAGCCTGTCTAAAAACTCTCCCTTCTTTCTTTGAGATACTTCCAGCTCAGTACCATCCGTCATTATCACATATCCGCCCTTGCCTTTTATATAGCTTTTAATGAATTGCAGGTTAACAATGATACTGTGATGGATCCGGAAGAAATTGGCGGAATAAAGTTGTTCCTCATACAAACCCAGCCTTTGGGAGGAAATGATCCTGGAGCCGTTGGAAAGATAGAACATGGTATACGAACCTTCTGACCCGCACCAGATAATATCTTTCATGTCCACAAAGTCATAACCGTGAGGAGTAGGTATGCTTATCTTTTTATCATACCCGGTTCCCGGTAATTTGCGCAGCAGCTCATCAATGAAGGTGCGCGGAGCCCTGGTTGTCAGTCTGTCCCTTGCGCGCGTCAGGGTATCTTCAAACTCCTGTATGCCAATAGGCTTTAACAGATAATCAATAGCGGCAAAACGGAAGGCGTCCAATGCATAATTATCAAATGCGGTGATGAATATCAGCTCAAAGTTGCGGAAAGATAATTGTTTTAGAACATCAAAGCCGGTGCCATCAGCAATACGGATATCCATAAAAAGAAGGTCCGGTTCATTCACTTCTATTGCCTTTACGGCGCTGCTGATATGAGAGGCATTACCACAAATGGTCAGATCAGTTGCAAAATCGGAGATCATCTTCTGTAACACATACAGGCTTTTTTCTTCGTCTTCTACGATAAAGGTTTTAAAGGGCATAGTTAATGGGTTTTTATTGGGAAGAGCAGATGAACAATGGTACCGCTGGCAGCGTTGTCCAACGTTTGTTTATCAGTTACCTGCAATACTATCTGGTGTTTCTGAAGCGTGTTGATAGTATTGATCCGGTTAACAGTAATACTGGTGCCGAGAGATACGTGGCCATATTCTTTAGAGCTGTCACTTTGCATAGGTGCAGGCATACCAGGGCCGTTATCCTCAATGATACATTCAATATAATTACCTGCGCGGGTTATCTTAATGTTTAATATGCCCTGCCTGTCTTCCAGTGGAGCAATGCCGTGTTTGACAGCATTCTCCACATAAGGCTGAATGATCATGGCAGGAATTAATATATCTTCCTGCGGGATGTTATCAGATACATCTACCCGGTACTTCATTCTTCTGCCCAGTCTCAATTCTTCCAGTTCCAGGTACAGCTCCAGTATCCGTAGCTCATCTTTCAGTGAAATAACGGATGTGGTGCTGTGTTGCAGTATCTTCCGTATCAGTATAGAGAATTTATGAAGGTAAACATGAGCATTCCTCACATCGGCCTGCATCAGGTAGTACTGGATAGAAGTAAGGCAGTTAAAGATAAAGTGTGGGTTCATCTGCGCGCGTAGCGCCATAACTTCCAGGTCATGCATCCGCTTTTTCAGGTAATATTCTCCCTCCCTTTTCTGCAATACCCGGCGGTAAACCTCGTAGAATCCCAGCGCCGTCAGTATAAAGCTGAGCAGGTAAATGCACAGCAGGAAGCCGTTGGTTTTCCAGAAAGGTGGATCATTAATGATAATTATACTTTTAGGACTATCGCTTTTTTCCCTCCATCTGTCTACTGCACGCACCTCGAAGGTAAAGCGTCCAAAAGGTAATGCAGGAAACTCTATTGTATTGTTCGTAATGTTATTCCAGTTATTGTCCAGCTCTTTCAGGCGGTATTCATAATGTATCTGCTTCCCGCTCCTGTAGGAGATCCCTGACAGCTCTATCTGAAGCTTGTTTTTCTTGGGCCCCAGTACAATAGTATCTGCTACCGGTAATGTTTCATTGCCGGCCGCTATCCTGCTGATATTGATCATAGGATGCAGGGCGGAATGACTGATATAACTCTTCGGAAAGTAGGAGATACCCCTGGCTGTGGCAGCCCATACATAGTTTCCCATAGGTAACGTCTGATTCACTTCATTGGTGGCCAGCCCATCATCTTCTGTTATGTTGGAGAGTGTGTAGGCCAGCCCGGCTTTACGCCAGTGATAGTCTATCTTTGCAATGCCCTTGTTGGTAGATACCCAGGCAGTGTTCTTATCAAAAGAGACATGTTTACAGGTATTGCTGGGCAGGCCCTGCTCTTTTTTGATAAATGTGAGCACGGAATCTTTCAGTATTGCTACCCCCTGTTGGGTAGATATCCATAGTGCAGTATCAGGTGCTATATCCAGGTGATGTATAATACCGGCCAGCGCAGGATACTTCCGGCCAAGATAATGTACCACTCCATTTGAAAACGTATATACCCCATGCATAGTACCCCAGTAATATTGTCCGTCCAAACCAGTCAGGCTGGTAATTCTATTGGAAATCAGTACTTTATCAGTCCCTCTTTTCAGTTTTGTCTGTATCATCCCCCTGGATGTACCCAGTAATATTGTACCATCCCGCTGTACATGTATTGCCTTTACATCAGTTGTAATAAGGTCTTCAGCCATTCCCTTATCAAGCAGCTGTAATGAGCGGTCAGACCCAGCCAGCAGCCTGCCATTTGCCAGAGGCCATATTTCAAGTATCCTGTTATTCCTGACTGTCTGGTTAGGTACTTGTCTGCTGCTCAGGTTTACAGTATTTACCTGTATGATGCTGCCATCGGCAAAGCCGGCTGTTATTATGTTGTTGCCGGATGCCCTTATACACAGTGCATTCTTTACTGTCATATCAGACAATGTATGAAAGCTCATGTCGGGTAAATGGAAAACGCCTTCACCATGGGTAGTGACCCAGTATCCGTTCTCTTCGTCTTTTATAATTGAAGTACAGGAACTGCTGGTAAAGTAAGAATGCAGGGTAAAACGGGAAGTCAGGAAGTTCTTTATACAAAGCAGCCCCAGGTTCCTGGTACAGACCCACAAAGTAGAATCATTCTCACAATAGAGAGAGTTCAGGTCATCATTTCTGAACGGCATGAGACCCAACTGGTGTAACGATATGACAGGATATATTCTTTCAGCATTGCAGTAGTAAATGGAATCAGGAGTATGGAACACGATACCTTTCTTATCCGCAGTAAGAGAGGAGAAAGCGTTTGTAGAGAAGGGAAGGTGATAATATCCGTATCTTTTAAAGAGGTAACGCTTTTCAGTGCTTTTATCTTTAACTGATATACTATAGTGTAATGTATCAAAAATTGAAAAGTAGAAACTGACTTTTTGTGTGGAAGATGCCCGTAATATTGGCCAGCTTCGGAGCTGTTGCCAGAGGTCCGGTTTGAAATGCGGAATAAATTGCCATCTCCCGGGGGTATTCACTGCGCTGTAATATCCTCTGAAGCCCTGGGTGCCCCTGTTCTGTTCTGCTACCAGTACGATTGAATCTGTTAGCCGGTCTTCACAAATGTTGGTTACTCCGGTACAATGATCAAAGCGGATAATAGTGCCGTTATGGTAAACAGATGGGATGCCCAGCAATGAAATAAACCAGATATTGTTATGCCTGTCCAGGTACAACTTTATTATTTCATTATCCGGCAGGCCGTCTTCTCTGAAATAGTTGGTAAATGTTCTTCCGTCAAAACGGCTTACTCCCTGGTTGGTGGCAAACCATATAAACCCGTTCTTATCCTGTAATGCCTGGTAAACAACCGCTCCCGGAAGCCCGTCTTTAACAGTAAGTTGTTTGAAGGATAATTCCTGGCTATAGCCACATAAGCAGCAGCAAAGTAAAATGGGAATTATGAGGGTACGCATCAGGGTTCTCTTTTCATATTGGCCGTGGAAACATATGAATATAGTAAATAATAGGCTAATAAAAAAAGCCTGCTGCCAACTGAAAATATGCACAAAAAATCCCTTTGCCAGGAGCAAAGGGATTTCAGAAGAATAAAGATTGGGGCTTCTCAGGATCTGAAATAATGTCCCAGGTCAATATCCTGGAGCAGGCCGATCTGTTTGGGCTGCCATCCCAGTTGTTCCCGGGTGCGTTCACTTGACACATGGTTATCAATTGCTGCAAAATAAGAGAACCAGTCAAAATGAGCAGCCGCTTCTTCCATAGACTTGCTCACAACCGGCACGTTCAGGTGTTTGCCTATTATACCGGCAATGTCCCGGAACAGTATACCTTCCTCTGCAACCGCATGATAGCGGACACCTCCAACCCCTTTTTCCAGCGCCAGCCTGAAAAGATGCGCCGCATCAAACCGGTGCACGGACGGCCAGCGGTTAAGCCCTTCGCCTATGTAGGCCGAAGCGCCTTTCTCACGGGCAATTTTAATGAGAATAGAGATGAAACCATGGTCGCCCTCCCCATGTACAGATGGCGGAAGACGCACTGCCGATGCACATACACCACGCTCTGTCAGCAAACCAGTCATTTCTTCCGAGATGATACGGGGAGAAGAGGACAGGCTGGAAGCGGAGACATATTCCTCTGTAGCCAGGAATCCACCCTTGAGCAATCCCGTTCCGGAACTGATAAGCAGGGGACGGCTGGAACCGGCTAACGCTGAGCCCAGCGCTTCAAGGGCGCGTTTCTCTATCTCACAGCTTTCCTGGAATTTAGTGAAATCATGAACAAAGGCTGTATGGATCACACCATCAGCCTTGGCAGCGCCACTCCGGAGACTTTCCAGGTCCATAAGATCTCCCCTGTGCACCTGGGCGCCGGCAGCTATAAGAGACTGAGCGCCAGCATCTGAGCGGGTAAGCCCCAGGACCTGGTGACCAGCGCCAATTAATTCCCGGACAACGGCCGAGCCAATAAAGCCCGTTGCCCCTGTTACAAAAACACGCATATTCTGTACTTTAGTTTAGTAAACAATGCAAATTTGAGACGGAAGGCTGCCCTGAAACAAGGGCATTTGACACAATTTTTTGAGGTCATTTGACCTAACTTTGAATCAAATTGAATTTCAGCGATGTTTGAAGCTTTCGAAAACTATATGATGTCCAGAGCAGATCTTACTAAAGATCAGCTGAAATATATATGCTCCCTCGCAACAATGAAGAAATTGCGCAGAAGACATCTGTTGCTGAAAGAAGGAGAAGTATGCCAGTATAAAATATTTGTTTCTAAAGGGCTGTTATATACTTACCGTAGAAAGGATGATGGCACTGAATATATTATGCGGTTTGCACCTGAAGATACATGGACCATAGACCATGAAAGCTATAATAACCAGACACCGTCAGTATATAATATAGAAGCGCTGGAAGATTCAGAAGTAATGTTGTGGAGACGGGACGAATTTGAGGAATTAGCTACTGCAATTCCCACATTTAAGGGCCTTTCAGATCAATTGAAGGCAAATAGCTTAGATATCAGCCAACAACGCATCCTGAAGAATATCAGTTATACTTCTGAAGAGAAATACGAAGATTTCATTACTTCATACCCTGACATTTTCAGACGTGTACCCCTACATATGGTGGCGTCTTTTCTTGGCGTATCCAGAGAAACACTTAGCCGTATCAGACATGCACGGCTTAAACAAAATAATTTATAAATTACACTATCTGATTGAAATAACAATCAGATAGTGTCTCAGTTTGGCCTGCAGGGCAATACCCCTGGCAAAAAAGTTCAAACTGATACACCACCATCAATCAGTGGATAATGTTAACTAAATTTATTTGATAATTTAAACCCATGAAGAACCGATTCCCCCTTAATTGTTTACGCCACAGGAGTTTGGCTATCCTTATAGCTGTGAGCGTCATTGGTTGTGCAAAACCGGAAACACTGAAAGCCGCTAAACTTACCGCTGTTGGTCCTCAGGCTGTTAAAACCTATTATGTTGCTCCGACAGGGAACGACAATAACGACGGTTCTGTCAATTCTCCCTTCCTGACCATTCAGCGGGCACAAACCGCCGCAATTGCAGGAGATATCGTCTATATACGTGGGGGTAACTACGTTATGTCAGAAGCCCAGATAGCCAGGACAGAATCGTTATACGCCTGCGTTACCTATCTCAACAAAAGCGGCACAGCCAGCGCCAGGATACAGTATTTGGCCTATCCGGGTGAAAAACCCGTGTTTGACTTCAGTAATGTGAAACCAGCAGAGAAACGTATCACAGCTTTCCTCATTACAGGATCTTATATCACAATTAAAGGACTGGACGTAAAAGGTGTACAGGTAACGCTTACCGGGCATACGCAGAGTGAATGCTTCCGTAACGAAGGCAGCAATAATATCTACGAAGGACTTAAAATGCATGATGGCAAGGCTAACGGCTTTTACCTGACAAAAGGAGGCAATAACCTGGTACTGAATTGCGATGCTTACAACAACTGGGATGATGTTTCTGAAGATAAAAAAGGCGGCAATGTAGATGGCTTCGGATGCCATCCTAATAAAAGTGGGGCAGGTTATACAGGCAACGTTTTCAGAGGATGCCGGGCATGGTTTAACAGCGATGACGGATTTGACTGTATCAATGCCATGGAGGCTATTACATTCGATAACTGCTGGTCTTTCCATAACGGCTATTCCCCCTCATTTGTAAAACTGGCTAATGGACTGGGATTCAAGATCGGCGGGTTCGGTGTAACCGACTTCAGCAGGGTCCCACCCGTTATTCCCCGCCACACCGTTAAATTCTGCCTGGCTGTCGAAAACAGGACGGCTGGCTTTTACGCCAATCACCATCTTGGTGGCACAGACTGGTATAATAATACCGCCTATAAAAACCCGGTTAATTATAATATGCTTAACAGGAGCGCTGATTATACCGCAGATGTACCAGGATACGGACATACGCTGAAGAATAACCTGGGCTATAAAGCAACTTCCAGCGAGATCATCAATATTGATCTGGCTAAATGCAATGTAAGCAATAACTACTTTCAATTAAGCAATATAAGTATCACAGATGCAGATTTTGCAAGCCTTACAGCATCTTTGCTAACGCAGGCGCGTAACGCAGATTTTACATTGCCTGTCAACGATTTTCTGCATCTTGCAGCAGGAAGTGACCTGGTAGATAAAGGAATAGATGCCGGACTGCCTTACTCAGGGAATAGCCCGGACCTTGGTTGCTTTGAATATAAGAAGTGAGTAAATACATTGTTCGGGAAACTCACTAAAAATAGCGATTTATTGATAGGGGGACATATCCTATCTTCGTTTTATATAACCCAGACTAAATTACATCCGATCCAACATGAATGCATTGGTAAACGCATTGAAGAAAAACAGCCTGATGGAAGCCTCAGCCCTTCTTCAGCAGGGAGAAAAGATCCCCCGTAACCTGCCAGGTTATGAGAGCAGACAGATATTTGAGAACCTGCTGAAGGCTAAAGCCTATGGGCTGATACTGGAACTGGCAGACAACGGTTCTGTAGAAATGGACCTTTATGAGTACGAAAAGCTGGATGGTACTATTTTTGAGACTCTCTTCAGGCAAATAACATCTGAGGATGAACAACAGCAATTCCTGCGTGATTTTATCTCAAAGCTGGATAATATCAATGATGCTGTTCAGAATAGGACATTACTGGAGGTTGCATTTGTGAGCCAGGCCCCGATAGAGACCATCCGCGCACTGGTAGATGCAGGTTGCAATGTACAATATAAAGACAATGCAAATGCAGGCTACCTGTATAAGATTATACAGGAATTCGGCATCCGGGAAGAAAAAGGCCTGGAATATTTCGCTTTCCTGCTGGAACAGGGACTAGACGTTAATGAAGGAAATATTGTCGGAGACACACCCCTGCACTTCGCCATTAACAAGAATAAAAAGCAATACATCGACTTCCTGCTGCAGAACGGAGCAGACCTCAACCAGCCTGACAGGAACGGAGAAACGCCGTTTTATGCCGCTCTGGTCCACCAGGTTTGCGATACAGATACTTACAGGCGGCTTGCTGCTTTCACCCCACCAGACTTCAATATCGTTAATAAGAACGGCGAAACACTGTTGCTCGGCGCTGTACGCATGCGTAGAAGGGGAACCGAAATAGAGGCTGCACTGTTGAAAGCCCTGGTGAACGACGGGGCCGATGTATACCAGACATCTCCACACTACGGAAGAGAAAAATCCGCACTGGACTGGCTCTGCGAACAGCCGGCTGAAATGCTGGAAGCTGTATTGCAAACCGGAGTGGTAGATGTAAACAGGAAAGATGATGCAGGAAATACGTTGCTGCACAAAGTATGCGCTTATAATGTGAACTATGAACAGGAAGCCGCCCGGCAATTGTACCGCAAGGTAAAGCTGCTCATTGAGAATGATGCAGACCCTAATGCTACCAACGATCAGGACCAGACACCCATGATGCTGGCCGTACAGGATAATCTCAAGTCTAAAACAGTTGAACTATTATTAAAACATAAGGTATAGTCCATGTCCATGTCTTTTATAATTGCCTGTGAAAGCGGCAAAAGAAAAATCGCGGAAATCCTGCTCGCCAATAAAGAGGTGGATGTAACTTATACAGATGAGAAAGGCCGCACTGCCATTCATTACGCCGCTCACCAGGGATACCTGGACCTCGTAAAACTTTTACTGGAAGCCGGCTCTGACATTGATTACGAAGATCATAACGGAGAAACACCTTTTTATTTCGCCTGCCTGCAAAAACAGAAACAGACAGCGCTTTACCTACTGGAGAAAGGCGCCCGTTTCAATATCAATGATAACCAGGGTAATAGCCTGCTGCACCTTACTGCCCGGACCGGCCAGCGGGAAGTGATGGAGAAATTGCTGGAACAGGGCATGGAAGCAGACGGGGAAAATAACAATGCAGAAACGCCACTAATGATAGCTGCTGCCTGGCGCAATAAAGACATAGCAGAACTGCTCATAAAAAATGGCGCCAACGTAAATGCTACCAACAAAATTGGTGATACTCCGCTGCTGATGGCTATACGTACCAAAAATCAGCCCATGGTCAGCTTACTGCTGGAGAATAATGCCAACGTAGATCATGTGAATCATGCCGGCGATTCTGCCCTGCTCATTGCCTGTTACGATACCAACCGTATGCTTACCAACCTGCTGGTACAACATGGAGCTAATGTACAGGTAACATCGAAGGATGGACTTTCACCTATCTGGTACGCCTGTGCCAATAATCAGAAAGAGATAGTAAGCCTGTTCCTGGATAACGGGGTGGATGTGAACTTCAGCCAACCGGTTTCCGGCAGTACAGAAAGCATGAGCACCTACCTCAGCTGGGTGGAAGAATCCAATAACCTGTCTATGGAAGCCAGCTTCAGCTTTAACCACAGCTATAGTTACGGAGGAGAAAGCATGTTACATGTAGCTGCAAAGAATGGTCACCTGAGTATGGTCAAACTCCTGCTGGAACGTGGGGCTAACGTCAATATACAGGATGAATCAGGTAACACAGCGCTGCATTATGCTACTTCCGCAGGTAAGAAAGATATTGTGAAATACTTGCTGGAGCAGGGCGCAGATGCTATCATAGTGAATTCGAAAGAACAGAAGGCGATCGATTATGCTTCCATCAAAGGATTTAACGAAATAGCAGCCCTGCTGCTGGGGCAAAGTACTAACACAGGTAAGACTGCTCCTGTTGCATCAGCAGCTGTACCGGATATAAAGAAAGCATTGCTTGACCTGAAAGAATTACTTGACGCCGGCATCTTATCTGAAGCGGAATTCCAGGAGCAAAAGGCAAAGATCCTGGCTGGTAAAACGGCTTAGTTAAAAGTGGTACTTTATTAATATATATTGATCGATTATGCAATTGCCTTTTATTGAGATCATTGAATCTGTAACTCCCGACCCCAACCTCCTCATGTGGAAATTTCCTGACGAGGACAAGGAAATAAAGGACGGAGCTATGTTAACCGTGAGGGAAAGCCAGTCTGCTCTGCTATTGAATGAAGGCCAGCTGGCCGATGTGTTCACCGCAGGAAGACATAAGTTGGAAACAGAGAACATTCCCCTGTTCACACGCCTCAAAGGCTGGAAATATGGCTTCAAAAGCCCCTTTAAAGCTGATGTCTATTTCTTCAATACACGTCAGTTCTTCAATCTTAAATGGGGAACGCCTGCACCGGTATTGATGAGGGACAAGCAATTCGGACAGGTAAGGGTCCGCGCTTTCGGCTCTTTCAATGTCCGTATATCAGATATAGGAAAATTCTTCAAAGAGTATGCTGGTACCTATCCTCAGCTGACCATTACAGAGCTGGAATGGGAACTGCGTGACTTTATAGCGCCGAAGTTTACAGAAGTACTGGCACAGGCTGATATTGCCGTGATAGATGTAGCCGGTAATCTCTCTGCTCTGAATGAAAAAGTACAGCCGCTTATTCAGCCGTATTTTAACGAGCTGGGACTGGAGGTGACCAGCTTTACAGTTGTCAGCGCTACATTACCGGAAGAAGTACTGAAGCATTATGATACCGTTACCGGTATGAATATGGTGGACGACATGAATAAATTCTCGCAATTTAACATGGCCAACGCTATCGGGAATGACCATACCACAATGAATGACGCTGCCAAACAGGCAATGGCAATGGCTATGATCATGAACCAGCAACGGCCGGCAGCCCAGCCCCAGTCCCAGCCGGCTGAAGATGTGACAGCAAGGCTGAAAAAGCTCAAACTGCTTTTTGATGAAGGATTGATCAACGAAGCAGAATATACCGCTAAAAAAGAAGAGCTGTTAAAACTCCTGTAAATATGCCCGAAGAAGAAAAAAAACGGACACAATCCTTCCTGGAAAAACTAAAGGAAAAAGCCCTGAATCAGCAGAACTACGGAGGGGACGGAACTTTTGAAGAAGCACGTATGGAAGTACGCGATTGCCCCAATTGTGGCGCCGGAAGAGCCTACAGGGATGGATTAACCGCCTGTGCATACTGTGGCTTCAGCTTCATGGATATTAAACTGACTGATGGCATTCACATAAAGAAGAGTAACAATTCATAATGGAGGAAATACTTAAACAAACACAGGAACGATGGTTTGTTTTCCTTGAAAAACTGGAAGCCCGGATGGAAGAGATGTGCACTGCCGCTATCCCCGAGCTGAAAAAAGTTTTTGAAGAAGACCAGGACCCTTTTAAAAGAGCCCATGGCCGTATGTTATCGGGATTATTAGGGCAATTGCGGCAAATGAGGGAGAAAGCAGATGAAGTAAGAGAAGAGAAGATCATCGGAACAATGTATTCTGTAGGAGATATAGCATATGATTTCCGGGAGGCATGCTACGACCGGCATAATGAATTTGAAGAAAAACTTCAACGTTATACCGAGTTGCTGGAAGAAACGGCCGAAAGGAGAGACCTGGAAGCCTTCTACCAGGAACAGCTGGCAGCATTTGAAGCCATCAGAGACAAGTTCACCTGTAAACAGTGTGGTGGGAAAATAACGATATCCAAAATGTTCTTCATCGCCACTTATATGACATGCTCCTATTGTCAGACCCAGAACACCTTTTTACCATCCACCGGCGCACAGCTGGTTCTGCATCAGGCCCGCAGCCTGGCAGAGCAGCGTACTGCACATTTGCAGAAGGCCTATGAAGACGGTTATCCCAACGATCCGCTCTTATACAAACAATACCTTCGTGCCATGTTTGACGAATGGAACAAGATCGTACCCGATATGGCGGCAGAGAATGAGAAATTCTATCTACGTCTGCTGAAAGACAACAATATTGAACATCCATAAAAACAAATTCATGTCTCAGAACCAACTACTAGAACCTATTCACGGTATCAGCCTCGAAGATTACAGCGCAGCCTGCGCAAAACTGGGAAACGGCATGGACGAGCAGGCCGTTGCCGGAGCACTTGGTGTAGAATTACCAGTATGGCAGGAAGCCAGCCTGCTCTGGGCTGAACGTATGAAACAGGACTCTACTTTTGAAGTTATAACGCTCTTCGGTCAGTACTTCGGACAGGCAGACCAGCATCCGAAATTCAGCAATGCAACAGCCGGCGCCTCAGGTGGAGGTGGATATACCGCACAGATCAAAGCAGACAGAGCTTTCTACGAAGAACTGGAAGTAGCAAGGAACGTTGCGTACGAATACGGTCTGGACGGCGCTCAATGGATAGTAGAGAAATATGGCATCGCCCTGGGTGATTTCCAGATCGCAGCTTCTCAGTGGAATGCAGAGATACATGCAGATCTGCAGGCTGATTTTGAAGGATACAGCCAGAGGCAGGAAGCTTATCGTGCAAAATACCAGCAATTATTTGCTTCTGCACAAGGCGGAAACGTAGCAGACGATATTACGTTTTAAAGTACTTTTACAGGCAGAAAACCCTTTATTATAAAGGGTTTTCTGTTGATGCTAAACACTTTGTCTGGGGGGGAGCTCTTTCCTCCTTATCCTGCTGAATGTTTCCGGTGTCATTCCCAGCATGGAAGCTATGTATTGCAGGGGCACCTGGTTAAACAGTTCCCTGTTATGTTCATAGAAGAACCGGTACCTCTCTTCAGCTGTCATGGAAAGATGACTGTAGATCCGGTTTTCCAGTATCACAAAACACCGTACCAGGAACAGCTTTTCAAGTTCAGGCCAGCTGCTCACTACTTCTCCTATCTCTTTATATTTTTCCTTACTGATTATGTATACCTCACAGTCTGTCAATGCCTGAATTGTCCAGCGTGCAGGGCCTTCAAAAATAAAACTGGACAGATCTGTTACGAAATTCCCTTTTACTGATATCCATTGTGTTACTTCCCGGTCTTCTGTCGTGGCTGATATTCTCATATAGCCTGACTGAACAAATGCCAGCTTCTGGCAGCTTCTCCCTGCATGAAGAAAAGTATCTCCCTTTTTCAGGGTGGTTAGATTGAAGAATGTACTTATTGTCTCCAGTTCATCAGCCTGCATTACTCCAAAGCAGGCTTTAATATACTCCTGTAGTTCCAGCATTGTAGGTTATTTATGATTGTATCATAAATATACCTCTTTTCATATTCCGTTAAAAACGCCAGCCTAAATGTACTGTAGGGAATATACGAAAGCTTTGATTCTCATAAGAATGCTCTTCGAAAACGATCTCATCTATCTGAAATACTTTGTCAATGCCTATCCAGGGAGTAATATAAAAGCCTTTCCCATCCCTGTTTTTACCACTGAACATAATACGGTAACCTCCCCTGATGCCCGCACTTAGCGTTGTTCCTTTTTCCTTATGTCCGTTCTTCTTATAAGTAGCTCTTTCAAACGTATAGTCAGACTGAGCTCCGATAAACCATCCTCTTGCTTCTTTTCCTGTATAGTCAACTTTAAGACCAAATCCTCTTGAATATTCTTTAAAATCATCATTCTCACTGAGGAATTTTGGAACTTCAATACCAAAAATACCAACATCATAACGGAAAGAATTCTTCTGGTATCCAAGATGAACGGAATAACCTTTAAGGGCATAAGCAATGGGGTCAGCTTCAATTTCAACATGTCCTTTGCTGGTAGTGGTCTGGGCAGATACTTCCATTCCGGTAATAAAGCCAAATAATAATACAGACGCTAAATATTTCATTTAATTTCTTTTAGTACATCAAAGGTATCATACCGGGGAGCAGCTTTTCTTGACAAAAATCAAGAACTTACCGGCAAAACCATTAATACCCCAAACTTCACCACTGCCTCCCTTTCTCCTTCCATTGAAGGCATCTTCACTATTCGCCTTTTCTGATAAGACTAATTTTAAAGAAAGGTGGATGCCGAAAAACCTTGATAAGAGTAGGCATATTGTATACTTCAAAATACCGTTACATGAGACAGGGAAACGAATATCTTATCAGGTTGGAGAATACTCCGACAATCAGTGTCAAACTTGGATGGGCCATTATACGTGGTGGTGGCAACACCTACCCGGTCGATCTTAAAGATCTCACAAAATCTCCGGGTATGGATTGTTCAGCGCATGTTGTCGCATTAGCTAACAATCCCTACGAGGCAGGAGATTATTCAAACGGTCCTGAAATAGGACTGGTAATGAATAATGCAGACCCTAAAGAGCCGGGAGAAGCCATACGCATTACTCTTATTACCGCATTGTAGTGACAGAGAAGTAAATTTTTAGCGGATCTCTGCTTAAAAATTGCTTTTGCCTTCAGGTGAAAGCAATTTTTTTGAGCAACATTAACATTTTATATAAGGAGTTATCATTTTATATAAGGAGTTATACCAGCTCAGCTTAAAGCGTCAGATATTCTTAAAACACTGTCCCTGTTTCTCTGACCTGCCAGCTACCTTCAGCCACTTCTTCATCAAGCTCCTCGTAATCCCATCCGCAGTAACCTATAAATATCTTGATATCTTTTTCTGTAAGAGTGCCATTGTTAATATAATACACAGCTGCTTTGAAATCTCCTCCCAGCAAGATGTTATCAGTCACCGGTGTACCACCGGTTATCAGGTCAGGCCGCCGATGTACAAAGTAAAGATGCTCCTGGTCTACCGGCCCGCCTTCATACAACGAAAAAGGTTTTATATTCTTAAATTCTTCCAGCTCATTCAGCTTTCTGGGAAATTCTTTGTTCACTACAAAGCCCATTGCCCCCTTTTCATTATACTCTGTAATGAATATTACTGCATTCTCAAAAAAGGTTTCCTCCAGGAGGGATGTACTGTTCAAAAAATTGCCCGCGTTCATATATTTCAAAGGTAACACAAGTTGCTATTGCTTTGATGAATTTTCAGCAATACTCTAAACCAAATCGCCGGCTCTGCTGTTATGATATTAATTCTAATATGTTTACCACCAAAATAAAGTTTATGAAAAAACTGATCAAACAGCTCAGTATAGCTGTACTGGCTCTTATGCTGGCTCCAAAAGCAGGGGCGCAATCCCTGGAAACGGTCAGGGAACAAATGGTGAAGGACTGGGAAAGGGCAAAGGAATATACAACGGAATACCTGAACACTATGCCGGCCGATAAGTATTCGTTCAGACCTAATGACAGTATCCGCAGCTTTGCAGAACAGATGCTGCATATAGCTACAGCAAATGTATTTCTGACATCCCAGGTTACACCCGGTAAGTTCCCGGACGGGATCAATTTCGAACTGGAAAAGCGCGCTACTGCTCAGAATAAGGATTCAGTGGTATCTTATGTTATGGCCAGTTATGATTATGCTATTAACGCAGTTAAAAATTCTGATATAAAGAAATGGTGGGAAGAGGTAACGCTGTTCAACAGGTTTAAGTCAACAAAATTTGCGCTGTTGAATAAAGCGTTTGAGCACCAGACACATCATCGCGGTCAGACAACGATATATATACGTCTGCAGGAAATAAAACCACCACAGGAAAAGTTATTCTGAGAAAGAATTCTCCATAGTTATTCATGACTGTATGTCAATAATCATTACTGACATACAAAAAAGGCTGTATCTGAAAACGATACAGCCTTTGGGTGTTTGTATTAGTGCTTGCCATCACTTATCCAATATCGTAAATTCCGTTCTGCGGTTTACCTGGTGTTCTGCTTCAGTACAGCGTACACCATCGGCACAGCGGTTCAGCAGTCTTGTCTCGCCATAACCTTTAGCTACAAGCCGGCTGGCAGCAATGCCTTTAGAAATAAGGTAGCCTACAATTGATTCTGCACGGCGTTGCGATAATTTCAGGTTGTAGCTGTCACTGGCGCGACAATCAGTATGGGTAGCCAGTTCTACTTTCCAGTCAGGGTTCTCCTTCAGCAGGCTGACCAGTTTATCAAGCTCCGGCATTGACGCTGGTGTAATGTTCCATTTTGCGAGGTCAAAATACACGTTCTCCAGTTTGAAGGTTTTCCTGGTTGGCGGTACCGGCGCAGGTGTTTTGGCTGGCTCTGGTTCAGGACTTGTAAGATATGCGTCCTGGCGAAGGGCGGCAGATTCAGACAGGCCTTTTGTTGTGAGGCTGAATCCTGTTGCAGGGTTATAACCTGTTTTTGCCACACTCAGCCCATAGCTGGAAATGCTGTCCAGCGGGAAGCTGTAATTACCCTGTGCATCTGTAACAGCCTTTTGCTGTATACCGGTCCCTTCGTTATAAAGGGTTACTTCGGCATCAGGCAGCGCTTTACCGGTCTTTTTATCCAGTATAACGCCGGTCAGGTTAAAGATGAGGACCCTGTACGGAGTAAAGCGATAAATATCATCGCTGCCTTTGCCGCCGGGTCTGTTAGAAGAGAAGTATAAAGTAGTATTGATAACAGCAGGTGCAAGGTCATCGCCGGCACTGTTCACAGGGCTACCCATGTTCCTCGCGGTCCATTGGCCGTTCTTTTCTTCGGCTTTGAATATGTCAAGTCCGCCCATTCCCGGATGACCGGCAGATGCAAAATAAAGCGCACCTTTTTTGTCAACCAGGGGAGTACGCTCGTCCCCGGCAGTATTGATATCCGGTCCCATATTTACAGGAGATTGCCATTTACCTTCATTGTCTTTCCGGCTATAGTAGATATCCGTACCTCCGTATCCCTGGTCTTTGTATTCAGCAACGAAATAGAGGGTCTGTCCGTCTGGAGTGATGAAAGGATCGCCTACGGGATAACTGAAGATACCATTATAAGGGAAAGAGGTATTGGGCTTCCAGTTTCCGGCAGTATCCCGCTGTCGTTCCATGATCTCGATATGCAGTGTATACGGTTCGTCTTTACCCAGCAGGGAGTTCCGTTTTCTTTTCAGCTCGGTTACTGCATAGTAGAGTTTTTGTCCGTCGGCCGTATAGCTTGCATTTGCACTATGATAATCACCATTAATGTTTCTTCCCAGCAGCCTGGTGCTGTTGCTGTCTGTTCCATTATTTTCATACAGGTGAAGATAGCTGTTGCCCGTCCATCCGTAATACTTTTTCCGGATATTACTGGTATTGAAGGCAGGTGTGCGTCTAAGAGAGTCGTAAGGACGGTCAGATGCAAATATGATCCTGTCGTTACTAAATGCGGTGCTCCAGTCAGACCAGGGGCTGTTCAGTGCTTTCATGTTTTCGAAATCACCCTTTACCGGCGTGGCCAGCCAGGTTACTGCACTGTCGCAACCCCTGAGCATGGATACAGCGGTTTTGTTGTCCGGTTGCCTGGTCAGATAGTTCTGCAACAGGGTTTTAGCTTCTGCATATTTACTCTGGTTGATAAGAGTGCCTGCGTAGTGTATCTCATCATTTTCCGTATGGTCCGGCATAGATAACAGCTTTTCATACCAGGAGGCTGCATGGTCATAGTCGTTCAGTAAACGGTAGCTGTCTGCCAGTCCTCTTGCTGCTGTTAAAGAATTCTTTTTATGATAAGCCTTTTCGTACAGGGGAATAGCTTTTGCATAGTTGTATAGGGAAGCTTCACTGTCAGCCTGTTTTATGATGTATTGTCCCTGTGCTGTCCTGCACGCTGCAATGGCTATCATCAGGCCCAGAAAAGAGGAGAAGCTGTATTTTATTTTATACATAGTGATTGCTGTAATAGTGATCAAAAATATCTTGGAGATAACATCCTGGCCTTGGGTGCTGCAAAGAAATAACCCAGGGAAAGCTCATGAGTAGGGTAGCTGTTAGCGCCTGTTCCGTTCATTGTCTGATCATACGCGTATCCCATCCTGAGTTTACTGTTGATGAATATCTGTACCAGGCCTACTACAGCTCCTGATTTGGTAACTGAGCTGTTTATGTTATTCCTGTTAAACAATGCAGTGCGGTAAGCCGCTCCCAGCCAGAGCTTCTGATCTAACAGGAAGAAGGCGTTCAGGTCTATGCTGGTTGGGCCTGCAAAATCTTCTTTCAGCAGGAAGGAAGGCTTCATTAATACCTCTTCTGACAATGGGACCAGTCCGCCGGCGGTGAGGTACAGGTGTGGCTTTAACGGTACATAGTTCTTTAGTGTACCGGAGCGCTGGAAAGTATTAGTAGTAAGGTTATCTGCGGATAATCCTGCAAAGAACCTTTCGCTGTTGTAATAAACTCCCACTCTTACATCTGGCATCAGTGATGTTTTTTTAGCGTTAGAGAACATCACGTCATTTTGTGAAGCCGGGTTCAGGGCTTCCACGTTCAGCTTTTGTTGGAGAATGCCTCCACTGATACCAACTGCCAGGGTTTTATTACCCGCTTCATCTACAGGGATACGGTAAGCATAGCTGCCATATAATGCGGTATTCTTCTGTGCTCCCAGCTGGTCATTCATGAGCTGTAAACCTAATCCTACGCGTTTGTTGTTAATAGTTCCATCTGCAGCGGCAGAGAAGGTTTTGGGCGCTCCGGGAAAGCCAGACCATTGGGTCCGGTAAAAGACGTTCACATTCCATTGTTCACGGTAACCTGCATAGGCAGGGTTGATATATAAGCCGTTAAACATGTACTGGCTGAACTGGACGTCCTGCTGGCTGTAGGCTGGCAGGAACATAAGAGAATATATCAGCAGGAGAATTATCCTGGTAAAGATCTTATACATAAACTTGTTTTAACTTTTGTTAGGACCTGTTTGTTTCAGAAGACTACCGGCCATGCCGGTAGTCTTACTGTTCGTTTTATCGCATCAGCATTACAAACCCATTGATGGTATGCCATTTCCCTGCGACATCCTGCACCTTCAGGGTATAGTAATATGTTCCTGCGTTCAGGCCCTGGCCATCCCATTCACTCTGGTAATTCTTCTGCCTGTAAAGCATGTTGTTCCAGCGGTTGAAAATGATAATTTCGTTCTGGACATATTTCTCTAATCCTCTTATTACCAGTTTATCATTGGCGCCGTCACCGTTAGGAGTGATAACATTTGGAATGTCTATATCATTCTGTGTTACAGTAATAGTTACAGTAGCAACGTTGCTCCAGTTACCGGTTGCGTCTTTCACTCTGTAGGTAAATGTATCTGCGCCGGTGTAACTTGCATCAGCAGTATATACTATTGTACCATCAGTGTTCACTATCACAGTACCATGTTGAGGCTGTGCAATGATCTCTACTGTTGAAGGATCTATTTGCCCTTCTGCAGCGGCGTCATTTGTCAGCACAGGAATAGTGACGCTGCTTCCTTTTTTGATATCTGTAGCATCATTTTCAGCTACAGGAGAAGTAGTGTCTCTCTGTGTTACTGTAATAGTTGCTGTAGCGGTATTACTCCAGTTGCCTGAGGCATCCTGTACTCTATAAGTAAATACATCTGTACCTGTATAATTGGGGTCCGGAGTGTATAAAACAGTTCCATCAGTGTTCACAGTTACGGTACCATGTTGCGGCTGTGTAACTATTTCCAGCGTTGAAGGAACGATCGGGCTACCTTGCGGCGCATCATTTGTCAGTACAGGTATAGTAACGTTGCTG
>NZ_WRXN01000052.1 GCF_009758205.1 Chitinophaga tropicalis | reverse complement strand
TACAGGTGTAAGGGTGGTAACATCGAAGCCGAGTAGTACTAATTGCCCGTAAGCTTTAATTTTATTTTGTAAATAGTGTTATAACATCCCAATATGTAAGTTATTGCGTGCTCCGGGTCACAGGAATTAACAACGCTGCAATAGTGTTGCCGGAACACAGAAGATCATATATAAAGATCTTATGGTGGTTTTGCCGAGGGTGTTCACCTCTTCCCATTCCGAACAGAGAAGTTAAGCCCCTCATGGCCGATGGTACTGCACTATCATGCGGGAGAGTAGGTAGCTGCCATATTTATTTAGAAGAGTCCCGGTCTCTGAATTGAGACCGGGCTTTTTTATCCTCATGAGAGAAGAAAACTTCGAAAAATATTTGGTAGTGAGAATAAAATGACTACCTTTGCAACCCCAACGAAAACAAAAAAGTTCTTAAAAAAATAATAATGATGTCCTGGTGAAACGCACCACACAGATCGGATCTGAGACATTAACGAAGTTGAACAACAGGTTCAACGGAAGCTCTTTGAAAGAATGGAAACAACAGCATAATAAACACAGGTAATGTTAAGCGAAAAACATTAGATACACGAACGTCTGATTTCGCGAGAAATTAGTCAGTATCAAAACTTCTTTACAATGGAGAGTTT
>NZ_WRXN01000051.1 GCF_009758205.1 Chitinophaga tropicalis | reverse complement strand
AATATGTGACGGCGTGCCTTTTGCATAATGAGCCTACGAGTTACTCCTTACTGGCAAGGTTAAGTACTTAAGTTACGGAGCCGCAGCGAAAGCGAGTTCTAACAGAGCGCCAGTCAGTAGGGGTAGACGCGAAACTTTGTGATCTATCCATGGGCAGGTTGAAGGTTTGGTAACACAAACTGGAGGACCGAACTCATTAGCGTTGAAAAGCTATGGGATGACCTGTGGATAGGGGTGAAAGGCCAATCAAACTGAGAGATAGCTCGTTCTCCCCGAAATGTTTTTAGGAACAGCCTCGTACATAGAGTTATCATAGAGGTAGAGCTACTAATTGGGCTAGGGGGCTTCACCGCCTACCAAACCCTAATAAACTCCGAATGCTATGATATATCTGCGGGAGTGAGGCTGTGGGCGCTAAGGTCCATGGCCGAGAGGGAAATAACCCAGATTAACAGCTAAGGTCCCTAATCGTATGTTAAGTTGAACAAACGAAGTTCAAATCCTATAACAGCCAGGATGTTGGCTTGGAAGCAGCCATTCATTTAAAGAGTGCGTAACAGCTCACTGGTCGAGGGTTTGAGCACGGAAAATAATCGGGCATCAAACATACAACCGAAGCTTTAGGATTGCTGGCGATGTCAGTAATCGGTAGGGGAGCATTCTAAACTGCATTGAAGGTGTA
>NZ_WRXN01000050.1 GCF_009758205.1 Chitinophaga tropicalis | reverse complement strand
CGAAACCCACCTTAGTTGTAGTATCCTTCTTACTATTAGGCAGGCCAAATACTTCCATACCAAGGCCAATAGTACCGCCTACTGTTTTATTCTCTTTTACTGAAGCTATCTTCTGAATGGTATCATTACCATCAAAATCGTCCGGTAAGCCACGCATATTACGCGTGATAGCGCCCGGGTTGATATTCCATCCCAAACCTACCCAACTGGCTTCCTGTTCCATAGAAATACCGCTATTATACCCGATCGCTAACGGATAGCCGTCCACATCTATCAACGGAATGCTATAGGAAAAATCGCCGGAAAACAAGTCAACCATATTCTCGTTATTCACAGAATGGAAAGCCTGGCTTTCTGGCTGCCCAGGGCCGCCAATGAAAGGCGCCTTCGACATCCTTCTGACAGATTTGACCGTAGCCGGTACGGGAAGCTTTTCTGCCACCTGTATAGTATCACGCCTGGGTAATGTTCCGGAAGGGACATTCGCTATTGCATAGGACGGGATAATCATCTCGAAATAAAGCAGTGCCAGCATCAAAGAGGCGAATGTCTTTTTGCGCCTGGCAGCAAATTGCAGTATCATTTATCTATTATTTATCTATTTATTAAAGGGACATCGTGTAAACAAACTTTAGCTGCCAATACTCCTGCCTGGAGTTGGACAGGCGGAACAGGTATTGTTTACCTTCGCCAAGGTCTTTTCTTCCTGAAAGCGGTATTTCAATGAAATTGGTACCGGGAGTAAGCTTTAGCGTATTCTTTATCAATACCCGCTG
>NZ_WRXN01000049.1 GCF_009758205.1 Chitinophaga tropicalis | reverse complement strand
CGTTACTGAATGATATTTTTTGGACCTTTGGGATCAATGCCCCGCTGCATCAGAAAAAATATCATTCAGTAACGAGGCCTGTTAAGTACTTAAGTTTTATTGACACAGTTTATTTTACACACCCGGATAGCATTTCACTCACTTGGGTATGGACTTTTTTTTGTAAACATGTCCAAAAAGATTTCGGCAAGACAGGCTTCAAAAGTCTTAAAACTTGTAGGTGTTACCAACATATTATTTAGTTTCTTAATCGCAACACCCTTGCACGATATAATGATAACAATATCGAGCACTTTGTTTTTGATTGGTTTATTTTATATTGCTGTATATATCTTAAAGACAAAGCTTCATATTCTTAAATTCTCCTGTATTATTTGCTTATTGATTTTTTATTATACCCTATACTTGTATGGTTCAGGCAATTGGGGATTATTGGCAATAATGCAGAAGGTAGCCTTAATATGTTCAATGCTATTAGTTTTGGGTCTGGAGTATTTTACCAAACAGGAAGACTTTAGAGATAAGAAACTGGTTGAACAAAAAATATAGGCAAAAAACCGCTAACAAGGTATTGGCAAAAGTACGTCTGACGGAAATAAGTAATTGAGCATTTGTGCTACCACCATCCAGTGAGACATCTGACAATCGCAGCAATATTTTTTATCAATCTTTTTACTTCCTGTTATAACAGGGCTGATAATTAGGATCAAGTTGAAAACTTGGGGGGAAGATCAAAAAGTTGTTTTTTTGCAGCTCATTAAGAAGCAACAACTTGGATCAGAACTATCGACAGTTAATGGAATTTCTTCTCCCAAAGGGACTTTTAGA
>NZ_WRXN01000048.1 GCF_009758205.1 Chitinophaga tropicalis | reverse complement strand
CTCGTTACTGAATGATATTTTTTGGACCTTTGGGATCAATGCCCCGCTGCATCAGAAAAAATATCATTCAGTAACGAGGCCTGTTAAGTACTTAAGTTTTATTGACACAGTTTATTTTACACACCCAAACCCAAATCTTATTAAGGCATTTTTTATTCCTCGCAAGACAGTTAAATGGCCTCTTGCCTCTTAACTGACAGCCTGTTATCAACTAATTCCCTCTTTTAAGTGGCACACTTTCTTCAAACAGGAAAGACAACCGACCAATCTCTTGGCCAACATGGATTTATACAGTGAGCAGGAACTACTAGCGCGCATAGCGGAAGGAGACGAAAATGCCTTCAAAGCACTCTATTTCCGTTACGATACCATGTTATTATCTTTTTTACTGAAACTCACCCGTTCCAACACGGCTTTTTAATTACCGGAAAAGATCTTCTTATACACAAGAACGCATATACCGATAAGAAGTACTGATAAGAAAAAGATGCCAGACATCTTAACACTCTCTCTTTCTTCTTTCTCCACTTCTGCAGGTGGTATCAGTTGAATGGTGTTATATCTAAGACCAATTATTTTCACCGGCTTTAATGCATCATATACAGTATTTTTATCCGAGGCACGAATGCTGACCACAATTGTATCTCCCAAATTAATTTCTTCCATCAAACTTTGAATACGCTTGTTCTTATCTACAAAAGAAGAAACACCATCTGATATAATAAATTTACATGGATAGTCTTTTGCTCTGAAAACATATTCATCAGCTTTCTTATGCTCCGGAATGCGCTCCGGTTTAAAACTTAGTACCAGTGTTTTCTCTACTAAATCCTCTCCAAGGTAAGCCCGGATCAAGTTGAAAACTTGGGGGATTTTGATTCTAAGCATAGATTTTGGCTAATCTGTAAAGGAAAAACTCTACATCTCTGACTCCCCTTAGTGCATTTCTAAAGGCTTTAATCTTAGCATTGAAC
>NZ_WRXN01000004.1 GCF_009758205.1 Chitinophaga tropicalis | reverse complement strand
GTGTAACTGTAACACCTACAGTAGCAGTGTTGCTCCAGTTACCTGCTGCGTCTTTTACCCTGTATGTAAATGAATCAGTACCGTTGTAGTTAGCACCCGGAGTGTATACAACAGTTCCATCAGTGTTCACAGTTACGGTACCATGTTGCGGCTGTGTAACTATTTCCAGCGTTGAAGGAACGATCGGGCTACCTTGCGGCGCATCATTTGTCAGTACAGGTATAGTAACGTTGCTGCCTTCTTTTGTATCTGCAGCATCATTTTCAGCTATCGGCGGGGTAGGTGTAACTGTAACACCTACAGTAGCAGTGTTGCTCCAGTTACCTGCTGCGTCTTTTACCCTGTATGTAAATGAATCAGTACCGTTGTAGTTAGCACCCGGAGTGTATACAACAGTTCCATCAGTGTTTACAGTTACCGTACCATGTTGTGGCTGTGTAACTATTTCCAGCGTTGAAGGAACGATCGGGCTACCTTGCGGCGCATCATTTGTCAGTACAGGTATGGTAACGTTGCTGCCTTCTTTGGTATTTACAACATCATTTCCAGCAACTGGCGGGGTAGGTGTAACTGTAATATCTACAGTAGCAGTGTTGCTCCAGTTACCTGCGGCGTCTTTTACCCTGTATGTAAATGTATCAGTACCGTTGTAGTTAACTTCTGGAGCGTATACAACAGTTCCATCAGTGTTTACAGTTACCGTACCATGTTGTGGCTGTGTAACTATTTCCAGCGTCGAAGGAACTATTGAGGCTCCTCCTGCAACATCATTTGTCAGTACGGGTATGGTAATGTTGCTGCCTTCTTTAATATTAACTACATCATTTGTTGTAGTTGGTGGAGCTAATGTGGTTGCCGTAATAGTGGGCGCAGTACAGGCTGCACAACCCGGATTTGGATCGTTAGTGCTGCTCGTAACGGCCGCTGTATTAGAAAGGCTGCCGGTATAACTAATAGGAGTTTGAACGGTTACTTCGTAAGTAACAACAGCGCCGTTAGGCAAAGTAGTTATAGTCTGGTTCAGGTTACCTGTTCCGCTGGTAGCAGGTAAGGTAACAGTACCAGTAGCAACAGTAGCTGTCCATGCACTGATACTTGTACCAGCCGGTGCCGCATCCTGTACGTTTACATTAGTCGCGTCACTAGGGCCGTTATTAGTTACAGTGATAGTATATACAACAGCTTCCCCTGGTGCAAAGGTCGTTTTAGCAGCATCTTTCAGCTTTTTAACAGTTACGATATCAGCACTTGGAGTAGCTGGTATGCTAGCAGCAGTACAGGTCGGGCATGTAGGGTCCGGATTAGGATCGCTGGTACCGCTTGTAACAGTTGCTGTATTAGAAAGACTGCCTGTATAGTCAGCAGGAGTTTGAACAGTTACTTCATAAGTAACAACAGCCCCGTTAGGTAAGGTAGAGATAGTCTGGTTCAGGTTACCTGTTCCGCTGCTAGCAGGTAAGGTGACAGTACCAGTAGTAACAGTAGCTGTCCATGTACTGATACTCGTACCAGCCGGTGCCGCATCCTGTACGTTTACATTGGTCGCGTCACTAGGGCCGTTATTAGCTACAGTGATAGTATATACAACAGCTTCCCCTGGTGCAAAGGTCGTTTTAGCAGCATCTTTCAGCTTTTTAACAGTTACGATATCAGCACTTGGAGTAGCTGGTATGCTAGCAGCAGTACAGGTAGGGCATGTAGGGTCCGGATTAGGATCGCTGGTACCGCTTGTAACAGTTGCTGTATTAGAAAGACTGCCTGTATAGTTGGCAGGAGTTTGAACAGTTACTTCATAAGTAACAACAGCTCCATTAGGTAAAGTAGAGATAGTCTGGTTCAGGTTACTTGTGCCGCTGTTAGCAGGTAAGGTAACAGTACCAGTAGTAACAGTAGCTGTCCATGCACTGATACTCGTACCAGCCGGTGCCGCATCCTGTACGTTTACATTAGTCGCGTCACTGGGGCCGTTATTAGTTACAGTGATAGTGTATACAACAGCTTCCCCTGGCGCAAAGGTTGTTTTAGCAGCATCTTTCAGCTTTTTAACAGTTACGATATCCGCACTTGGAGTAGCAGGTATGCTGGCAGCAGTACAGGTAGGGCAGCTAGGGTCCGGATTAGGATCGCTGGTACCGCTCGTTACAGTTGCTGTATTAGAAAGACTACCGGTATAGTCAGCAGGAGTTTGAACAGTTACTTCATAAGTAACAACAGCTCCATTAGGTAAGGTAGAGATAGTCTGGTTCAGGTTACCTGTGCCGCTGTTAGCAGGTAAGGTAACAGTACCAGTAGTAACAGTAGCTGTCCATGCACTGATACTCGTACCAGCCGGTGCCGCATCCTGTACGTTTACATTAGTCGCGTCACTGGGGCCGTTGTTGGTTACAGTAATAGTGTATACAACAGCTTCCCCTGGTGCAAAGGTCGTTTTAGCAGCATCTTTCAGCTTTTTAACAGTTACGATATCAGCACTTGGAGTAGCTGGTATGCCAGCAGCAGTACAGGTCGGGCATGTAGGATCCGGGTTAGGATCGCTGGTACCGCTTGTAACAGTTGCTGTATTAGAAAGACTGCCTGTATAGTTGGCAGGAGTTTGAACGGTTACTTCATAAGTAACAACAGCCCCGTTAGGTAAGGTAGAGATAGTCTGGTTCAGGTTACCTGTTCCGCTGCTAGCAGGTAAGGTAACAGTACCAGTAGTAACAGTAGCTGTCCATGTACTGATACTCGTACCAGCCGGTGCCGCATCCTGCACGTTTACATTGGTCGCGTCACTAGGGCCGTTATTAGTTACCGTGATAGTATATACAACAGCTTCTCCTGGTGCAAAGGTCGTTTTAGCAGCGTCTTTCAGCTTTTTAACAGTTACGATATCAGCACTTGGAGTAGCTGGTATGCTAGCAGCAGTACAGGTCGGGCATGTTGGATCCGGGTTAGGATCGCTGGTACCGCTTGTAACAGTTGCTGTATTAGAAAGACTGCCTGTATAGTTGGCAGGAGTTTGAACGGTTACTTCATAAGTAACAACAGCCCCGTTAGGTAAGGTAGAGATAGTCTGGTTCAGGTTACCTGTTCCGCTGGTAGCAGGTAAGGTAGCAGTACCAGTAGTAACAGTAGCTGTCCATGCACTGATACTCGTACCAGCCGGTGCCGCATCCTGTACGTTTACATTGGTTGCATCACTAGGGCCGTTGTTGGTTACAGTGATAGTATATACAACAGCTTCCCCTGGCGCAAAGGTCGTTTTAGCAGCATCTTTCAGCTTTTTAACAGTTACGATATCAGCACTTGCAGTTACAGTAACACCCGTATTATATTTTATGTTATTACAGGATTCTGTTGTCGTACCATTCTTACATTCCACATGAGGATCCGTAGGAGGTACTGCTACATCCGGGTTGGTAGCATCCGGATCAGTTACATCGCTTGGACGCATAACGCTTGCTTCCATATTCAATGAACTGCCAGCCAGAGCTGCACCCGGAATACCAGTTATATTGAAGGTAATAATACAGCCATTCGGAATATCCAGCAAAGCTGAGTAGTTTCCTGACGCGTCTGTTGCCGCATTTCTGACAGTACCACAACTGGTAGTATAGCTGATGTTGGATATAGTGAATCCCGAAGGTACTTTAAATGCAAATGGGGCACCGGTTACATCACTGGGACCGTTATTTACAACAGGTATAGTATAGGTAACAGGTTGCCCTGCTGCTACAGTTGTTACTGATCCGGATGTAGTGATACCCTGTACTGCAAGATCAGATTGCCTGATAACCAGGTTAGTATTTTTGCTGGCAATATCACCCAGAATATAGGTCCATGTATCCATGGTCTTGGCATCACCGAAATTACTGCTCCATTTATGACCATTAGAATTACTGGAAAGCCCGCTTCCGGAGTTCCCATTAGCCATAGGACTTGACGCGCCGGCAGCACTGGCTAAATTGCTGTCATCCCAATAAACAATATCTGTCTTTACAGTACCATTATCGTTCAGCTGTTCAATAATGATACCATTCACGTTATATTCCACATCTATGAAAGGGAAATGCACTTCCGCTCCTTGCAGCCTTATGTCGGCAGTAATAGCTGCCGTGCCAAGGGAAGGACTAGTACCTGCACCATCTTTCCCATTCCAGAATATAGAGTTTACACCTGCAGAGGCAAAACCGTTAATAGTCCTTGTTACAAAACTACCGGAACCAGTCAGGGTAATACGAAAATTACCTGCCTGGTTAGCAGTGAACTTAATATAAGCACCTTTACTGCTTACCTGTCCCACAGTACCTTCTACACCATCTATGCTGATATTGCTTACGGTAGGGACTACTTTAGGCACTTTCAGCCAGGTAGTACTGCCATCGGGTAATAACGCCGATGCTGGCAGGTCAGCAGCCGGTGTGGTATAAAATATCTTCTGGGTAACGCTTTGAGCGCCATCAGCGCTCCTCGGGTCTTTGGTAGGAATACTGGCTGTTGAGTTCAGGCTCTTATAGGTCGGAGTAGCATTATCAGCAGTACTGGTGGCAATACCTTTGTTATTCACAAAGAAAGTAAAGCCTATCCCCGCCATTCCATTGTTATTAACTTTATATGTATAACCATCATTTGTCTGGATATAGAAATTACCATAAAAATTCCCGTTATCAACATACATATTCATCACATTAGAATACATCCTGCCGGGAATAATAGTATTGGAAGCACTTAATGCAGAAACATCCCATGCTGCAATGGAGTTGTTAGTGGTATTCTGGGTCCATGCCGCATCAGCAAGAACGGTACCGCCATTGAAGCCATTGCCATCAAGAGTATTTACAGGTATGAATTCTACTTTCCACAACCCTCCCTGATTACTGCCTACCGTCCGCACAAACGGGGTATAACCAACCAGGGGGCCCTGTAGCTCTTCCGTACGGTTAGCGATCTTTCCCGTAGTAGATCCGACGGTTGACAGATAAACCGTTCCATCAGGAGCAGTCAGCCTGATCTGCCCGTTACCCACACCCTGGGCACTGGAAGCAGCAGCTACTTTTTCACCGGGATTAACATATACATAATGTACCCCCAACGTTGTAAACAACCAGTTGTTTGTAGTCGTATTGGTGGTGCTGACAAGGAAGGCCCTGTGCCCCGTAGCTCCACTGGGATAGAGATCCTTTGAGCCGTCTGCATAACTTTCATGCGATGCAAACATACCCAGGGCCATCAGGTAGGAGAGCAGGGATTTTTTGTAAAATTTATTCATAGATATCAAGTAAGTATCAGATAATAAACATTAAGAACATAGGGCTTCCACATGGTTATATACATAACCATTTTCAATGACCACTGCCAGCGCAATCTTTTAATTGTTTGCCTGAAAGGACGATAAGGGTATTACAGGAGCAAACAAACTCATTTGTTATGAGCGGGGCGAAGGTAAATTGGTTACGTTTCTTGATGAATAGAAGTTTTTTGTCATGTATGTAGTAGTAATACTACACGACAGGTAGTGCATCTGTTTTAGCTTAAACAAGCTGTTGCTGATTATTGAAAATACTATATATATTTGCGCACACCATAGGAGGAACACCGTCTGACACTTACTCTTATCCGATATAAATGACCAGTATTCTTATTGCTGATGACCATTCTATTGTACGTTATGGTCTTAAGAAAATAATTTCCAATCTTGATATCCCTGCTACAATAACGGCAGTGGAAGCGTTTGATGACGTAGTAGTGATGCTGGGAAAACAACAGTTTGACCTGCTGATACTGGACATCAATCTGCCGGGAGGTAACAGCAGGCAGATGCTGGATGTTGTAAAACTGAAACAACCCAGTATTATGGTACTTATGTTCTCAGCTTACGATGAGAAGATGTATGCAATAGATTACCTGATGGCAGGAGCCGATGGTTATCTCAGTAAAAATTCACCTGAAGAAGAAACAAAAGAGGCTATCCAGACATTACTGAGGCATGAGAAATATATGAGCGCTTCCACCCGGCAGCTGATGCTGAATAAAATAATGCTGCAACGACAACCACAGGCCAATCCTTTTGAATCCCTTTCTACAAGAGAACTGGAGGTAATGAACCTGCTTTCGAAAGGTATCCCGTTAAACAAAATAGCAGAGAAACTGCATCTGCAGCTTTCAACAGTAAGTACTTATAAAGCGCGCATATTCACAAAGCTGGAGGTTAATACTATTGTTGATCTGCTGGAAAAAATGAGAACGCATAATATTTCTACCTGATAACGTCTAATGTAATATCGATAATGGTCCCCTGATCTTTATTGGCAGTAACGGTAATATCACCGTTGAGGAGCTGTAGCAGCTCTATCACCATCATCAGGCCGATCCCGTCCGGCGAAGACAGCTTTCCTTCTGTATTGGCAGGCATCTCTTTATATTGCGTGATCCAGTTTATTATAGCCGGGGGTATACCAATACCGGTATCTGCAAACCGTATGTGTATCTGTTCAGCGTAGCAGGAGGCCTGTATCTGTATATAACCCTTACGGGTATATTTAACGGCATTATCCAGCAGGTTATGGATCACCACGGCCAGCAACTGCCTGTTAACCAGTACAACCGTATCAGGCAGTGTGTGATCTAGTATCTCCACTTCCCTGGCCCTGGCCACTACCCGGAAAATGTTAGCTTTTTCTTCCAGTAACTGGCGGAGATCCACCATTTCGAGAGAGGATACATCATCCATGAACTGCGAACGCATATACTGGATCAGGTTTTCCACCATATGAAACATGCTGTACAGGCTTTCGTAAATGATCTTTCGCTCGTCTTTCCCTATCTCACTCTTCTGTTCATTACCTTTTCCTATTACCTGCATCATATACTTCAGCGGCGTTTTCAGATCGTGTGAAATAGCCGCTATCAGTCGTTGCTGAATAAATCCCTGTCTGCGTAATTGCTGTTCTGATATCTGCAGGGTGTTCATTGCTTCTTCCAGCGCGCTGGTCCGCTCTGCTACACGTAATGCCAGTTCACGGTTCATTTTCTCCACTCTCCTGATACGGAACCAGGACAAAGCGAAACCTGTAAGCAGGAGCAGGATGCCTGCCAGTATACGGAACCAGCCGGTTTCATAGAAAGCTTTTCCTACCAGTATAGTGAGGGCTTTTTCTGTGATATTATCCTTTCCGAAACCGTTGAGCTTGCGTATGCGAAGAGTATATTTACCGGAGTGCATGGAAGAGAACTCAATGACCCTGTTATCAGCCACTGGAAGCCATAGCACCTTATTATGTTTTCCTTCTTCTTCAAGGGAATAATACAGGTGAAGATTACCGGGATCACCGAAATAAGGTGTACTGATAGAGAATCTTACATGTCTGAAATCGTTGGGCAGGGAAATTAAATTTTCGGCGGTAACAATTCCGGTATCCAGCTCTACCTTATCTATGAAAATCCCTTTTTCGGGAAACTCAGGACGTATGGAGGAAGGAGAGAAGTACACCAGCCCTTCCAGCGATGGCAGGGAAATGTCTCCGTTCTGCAGCTGTAAGGCACAGGGCTGGCAGCCACCATTGAATTCGTTGGTATAGAACCCCTGTTCCTTACCGTAATGAAGGTAGAATAGTGTTTGTTGCCGGCCTGCTGCATATTCCAGCGCATCCCGGTAACTGGCCTGGAATAATCCCTTATTGGTGCTGATCCAGAGGTATCCCTGTTTATCCAGTACAATACAATGGGCAGCCTCCAGGTATTTGTTCTCATCGGTAGGCAGGGGAATAAGGCGATTATCCTTATAAAGGGAAATGCCATAGTTGTCTGTCGTGATCCAGAGCTCATCCGGAGCGGTGAGATAAAGACTCCTGATATAACGGTCGTTGAGCTGTGGTATGCTATCTGTTTTACCTGTCCGCCGGTCAACACGAAGTAAGCCATAGCCTGTTCCCACCCATAGAATGTGTCTGTCATTTATGACATAGGAGATGTTGTTAAGATTGGCTTCATATAACTTAGGTTCGGGACGGGCACCGGGAGTATGGATGGTATACAGCCCCTGCTTGGTCCCTATCCAGAGCACACTGTCATCGTCTATGAACAGCTGGCCTATCTGCTGGTTAAACCGGTGCTTCCATAATAACCTGCTAAGGTCACTGTTGAATTTCATTACTGTAGCATAGTCCTTATACCAGTAGTTACCCATCGGATCGCGGGTGATGCTGTATTTATCAGTAGGTTTTTTATCCAGCAGGGGTATCCTGGTCCTTTTGCCGGTTTGCGGGTCCAGGGCAACTCCCTGTGGAGTAACAATGCCCTGCGTGCCGAAGGGCGCCTGTGCATAATATACTTCATCTTCTTCCTGACCTGCCTTTATCCCTTTGAACTGTTGTGAGTTACATACAAAAAGCCCCTTGGTCGAGCTGCCAAGGAACAGCCGCTTATTAGTGCTGTCATTATATAGGTTTACTATCCCATTCCTGGGAAAATCAAAGCCTTTCAGCATCAGGGTGGCCTTTAAGGTAGAACTGTCTGTAAGCTCAAGCCTGTAGCAGGTCTTATCGTGGTAGATGAATAATTGCTTTGCGGGAATGTTCCAATATATCCCCGGCATTTCCTCTGATCCCAATCGGGAGAGGATTGTCTGCAGATCGCCTGTCAGACGCAAGGGCCGGATACCGGCAGGGGTGATCCGTACAGCCTGCCCATTTTTTTGGATACTGCAAAGGTACCCCTGTAACGTAAATAGCCGGTTGACATCAGCCTGGGGGTAATAGACGCTGTATTGCACTTTGCTGCCCTTTAACAGGCTGATGGTGTCACGGCTTACTCTGAAATAGCTGTCAGCTCCATGTGCCAGCAGGTAATGAGATGAATTTACAGCATTTATATACCGGTCCGGCAGGCGGATAACAGCATAGGTTTCATCTGTCTGGCCCCGGCGGAGATAGCCGAATTCCTGTGGAATTTTAGTAGGCACAAGCACTTTACCGTTGTGAATACTCAGTACTTCATGATCTGTGGTAGTGGCCAGCAGTCCGTCTTCAGTGGCGGCAGGATAGATAAAATCAATACGGCTGTTCCTGAACGGTGTATTGCTGCTGGTGAAATTCATGAACCGGCTGCCATCAAAGCGTGTCAGCCCGCTTTCAGTTGCCATCCATAGAAAGCCGTCTCCATCGGGAGCTATATATTTCACACTATTCTGGGGAAGCCCGTCCTGGTCAGTGAAATGACGTATGGTATAAGGAGCCTGCGCCATAAGAGATACAGGGATCCATAAAAGTAAAAAGGATAGAATAACTCGCATTCCGGATATAACGATGAGAATATTTTTTTAACACAGGGAATAAAAATAGCTAAATAATTATAAACTTTTGAGCTATCATTGGCCCTCAGTCCCAAACATATATACCATGACAATAAAGAAAATTGAAACCTCTCCCCAGGTATATGCCCGCATTGGCGGCCTGGCCTACCTCATAATAATCGTGGCAGGCGCTATGGGTGAGATATTTATCCGGAATAAAATGATCGTACCGGGAGATGCTGCCGCAACTACTAAAAATATATCGGCTTCCCCCTTATTATGGCGCGTTGGTGTTTTTGGTGACCTTATAATGCATGTGTTTGACCTGGTGCTCGGATTGGTTTATTATACGCTTTTAAAACGGGTAAACAAGAGCCTTGCGCTACTCTCGCTTCTTTTCGGCCTGATACAGACCGCAGTGTTAGTAGCCAATAAAATGAATTTAATGATGCCGCTGTTCCTGATGGAAGATGCCGGTTATCTGAAAACATTCAGCCAGGAACAGTTACAGTCGCTAAGCTATCTTTCAGTTAAAGTGCATTCATATGGCTTTGGATTTGGCCTTGTATTCTTTGCTTTTGAATGTCTGATAGATGGATACCTGGTCTTTAAGTCTGAATTTCTGCCAGGGTTTTTAGGTGTTATGCTATGTATTGTAGGGGTATGTTATCTGCTGAATACATTTTTACTGATCTTCTCTCCCGGATTGGAAGAACTGTTGTTCTCCACTGTCCTTGGTCCGTTAATTTTAATCGGAGAACTTTCAATGTGTTTGTGGCTGCTGATAAAAGGTGTGAATGTTGAAAAATGGGAATCAATGAAATGATTGCCTGTATTCCAATGGCGACAGGCTGGTTTTTGCTTTAAATAGTTTACTGAAAGACTGGGGATGTCCGAAACCCAGCTGATAAGCTATCTCAGCTACTGAAAGCGTGGTTGAGCCAAGCAGGTCTTTGGAGTATTCTATCACTTTATGTTGAATATATTGTTGGGTATTCTGTCCCGTAAGTGAACGTAACATATCGCTGAGGTAGCGTTGTGATAATTGCAGCTGACCGCTAACATATTGTACCGAAGGAGGGCCGTCTTCAAGGCCCTTACCTTCGTTTAAATAAACTTTTAACAGTTTGTCCAGCGCAGCGATGATCTCATTATTGACAGTTTTGCGGGTAATGAACTGCCTGTTGTAAAACCGTTGACTATAGTTCAATAACTGCTCTATCTGCGATACAAGAATATCCTGGCTGAACTGGTCTATATTATTCTCCAGTTCTGTTACTATCAACCCAAACAGGTTAATGATGACCGTTTTTTCTTTAGCTGAAAGGAATAGCGCTTCCGAGACGGAGTATGAAAAAAAGCCGTAATTATCTATCGTGTTGTTAAGGGGATAGTGCCTGATAAAGTCCGGATGAAAGAAGAGGGCATAGCCTTCATAGCTCAGGTCGTCCTCTGGCGAGGCAACGATCTGGTTGGGCTTTATAAAGGCCAATCCACCTTCTTCGAAATCGTAATATCCCTGACCGTATTTTACCTGTCCCCGGAATTGTGTTTTGAATGAAATTTTATACAGGTCAAGAAGGATCTTCTTTCCCTTTTCAAAGGCGCCGGGACCCACCTGGTTATAATCCACTACGGCTGCCAATGGATGCAAAGGCTCAGGTTGTTCCAGGTAACGCATCAGCTCAGAGATGCTGCTGATAGTATATGTATCTGACATGAAAGATTTCATGCGAAAGGCTTTTACAGGCTAAATTACAACTAATTCTGCCGGGAGGGACGGATCACGATATCGCCCACTTCCACATCTGCCGGCTGACTGATAGCATAACATACTGCGCGGGCAATTGCTTCCGGGCTGATGGCCAGTTGTTCCATCATCTCCAGGATAGCTGCCTGGCTTTCCCTGTTCTTCATACTATGAGTGAGGTCTGTTTTTACTACTCCCGGAGAAATACCTGTTATCCGTATTGTACCGTCAGATTCCTGCCGGAAGGCTTCTGCTATGGTGCGAACGGCATTCTTTGTTCCGGCATATACTCCCTGGGTGGGCACTATCTTTAGTCCAGAGGTAGAAATGATATTGACGATATGCCCTGACTGCTGCTGCCGGAAAACGGGTATGGCCGCTGCCATTCCATACAGGACGCCTTTCAGGTTAATATCTATCATTTCTTCCCAGCCTTCAATATCCAGTTCATCTATCCGGCTGGTCCGGGCAACACCGGCATTATTGATAATCACGTCCAGCCGGCCATATTCAGTAACAGCTGCGTTGACAAGGCGTTCAAGGTCGGCTTTATGCCTGACGTCTGTAGTAACGTATATGGCGTTGCTGAGCCCGTCTACGATCTTTTCTAATTGTTCCGTTCTGCGGGCGCCGAGAATGATCTTTGCGCCCAGCCTGGATAATTCCATGGCAATTGCTTTGCCAATGCCGCTGCTTGCTCCGGTGATGGCCACTACTTTACCTTCGATTTGATTGTGCATATATTGTTAGTTTTAATTGCAAAGTTCCGGTATGATACCCCGTAATAAGTAGTCAGATTGGTAAATATTGTAGTCAGATAGGTATTGCCGGAATGCTTTTATCATTTTTTGATGTACATCAAAGATTGAAATTGATAGTCGTTGCACCTTTGCATCGTTATCAATTTAAAATTTAAAAAAAATGAGAAAGAAACATTTTAAGTACATCAACACATTATTTGTAGTAATACCAATGACATTGATCATGGCATTTGTAGGGCTTATGCGGAACTATGGCTTTGGTGAAGATTGGTTTATTAAATTCCTTAAAGCATGGAGCGTTATGGTGCCGGTTGCTTATGCTGCTGCTTTTATTATCATTCCCAATGCCCGTAAATTGGCTGAAAAGGTTGCAGCAAAGTCTTAAATTAGGAACTTTAAAAGATTTTAATCCTGCATGTACGAACAGCTTCGCAGTTACATTAACAACAAAATAAGGGTCTCTGAGGAAGAGTTAAATTTTATTCTTTCTTACTTCAAACCATTACAGCTGGAGAAACATGAACTTCTGCTGGCTCATGGGCAAACCAGCCAACGAACATTCTTCGTTGGCAAAGGTTGCTTAAGGCTGTTCTTCATTAACGAAGAAGGGCAGGAAGCAACGCGGCATTTTGCTTTTGAGAACCAGTTTGCAACGGCTCTGGTCAGCTTCATAACAGGCGAACCTTCAGTGGAATTTATCCAGGCAATAGAACCTACGGAATTGTTGTATATCACCCACGACGATTTTTATCATCTGCTCAACATCATTCCCCAATGGGAGAAGTTTTACCGTAGTTACCTGGAAATGGCGTATGTGAATAATACCAGGAGGCTCATGTCATTCCTGACACAGGATGCAACAGAGAAATATCGTCAGTTGCTTGAAGAAAACCCCGTTATTGTCAGGCGTTTGCCTAATAAAATGGTTGCCTCTTACCTCAACATATCGCAGGAAACATTAAGCAGGTTAAAGTCGAAGATCTGAATTGAAAATTTTATTCCCCCTTTAAGCTATTCACCGGGTTGACCAGGGCTGCCCTGATACTCTGGAAGCTGATCGTCAGCACCGCTATCGTTATTGCTGACAGTCCGGCTATAACGAATACAGGCCAGGAAAGGGAGATCTTGTAAGTAAATGTTTCCAGCCATTGGGCTGTGGCATACCAGGCTAACGGAGAAGCAATTAGAATGGCGATCAGGACAAGTTTTATAAAATCCCTGGATAACAGAGTTACAATGCTGGCTACCGAAGCACCGAAAACCTTTCTGATACCGATCTCTTTTGTCCGTTGCTCAGCCATAAAAGCTGCCAGACCAAACAAGCCAAGGCAGGCAATAAAAATGGAAAGACAGGCAAACAGCGTGATCAGCTTTCCTACAACAGCCTCACTTTTGTATACTTTCATAAATTCTTCATCTACAAATGAGTAGGAAAAGGGAAATGTAGGATTCATTTTGCGGCAAACTGCTTCAATGTTGGAAAGTGCCTGTTTTACCTGGCCTGGCTGTGTCCGGATCAGGATATTCCCATATGCCCCTTGGTCATTCAACCGGATAATAATTGGACGGATGGGTACATGAAGCGAATTGAAATGGAAGTCTTTAAGCAGGCCCACAATTATACCGGGATGCTTCCCGAAAGTGAGTGGCTGGCCAATAGGATCTTTATAGCCGAGACGTTTCGCGGTAGATTCATTTATCAGGTAGTTGGCAGAGTCAGTTCCAAATTCCGGCGAGAAGTCCCGGCCGCGCACAAGCTGTAACTTCATCGTTTTAACGAAATCATATCCCACCGAAGTATTGTTAAACTGGATAGCCAGGCCAGGCTCTTTACCTGACCATTGTACGCCATCTGTTGTATTACCATTCTGCAGCGGACTTGTTTGCATATAGGTGACAGACTGAATACCGGCCAGCTGCAATAGCTGTTGCTTAAATACCTGGTACTTCTGCGCAATTTCTCCCTCTCCACGAATAACTACCAGGTTCTCCCTGTCGTATCCAAGATTTTTTGTCTGGACATACTGTAACTGCTGATAAACGACAATGGTGCCAACAATCATTAAAATGGACAGAACAAACTGGAAAACAACGAGACCACGCCGGAAAAGCTGCGATCCGGCACTTATGTGTAATGTTCCTTTCAGCACACGTACCGGCCTGATTGATGAGAGAAATAATGCCGGATAACTTCCGGATACCCCGGCTGTAACAAGCAGTATTGCTGCTAACAGCATCCAGAAAGTAAAGTTACCTATGGGCAGGGATAGCTGTTTGCCGGTTAACTGATTAAAAACAGGAAGACTTATCCAGACAGCTATAATAGCCACGATAGCTGCAAGTGCTGTCATCAATAAAGCCTCATTCATGAATTGCCAGATCAGGGAGCGCCGTTCAGCCCCTATTGCTTTTCTGACACCTACTTCCCTGGCCCGTTTAACAGATCGTGCAGTAGCTAAATTCATGAAATTGATACCTGCAATAAGCAGAAGAAAAGCAGCTACAATAATAAAAAGCCGGACATATTCAATGCGGCCGCCATCCCGGTGACCATTTTTAAAGTTAGAATACAAATAGACCTCTGCTTCAGGCTGTAAGAATAGTTCGATGTTGAATGAAGGACTGATATCTTTATTCCGGCCTTTCAGAAAAGTTTTCAGTTTAGCATTAACTTTATCAGGGTCCGTTCCTGGTCTGAGTTGTATCCTTGTACCTGGTCCGCCATTCTCCCAAACGTTCAGCCATGGTTCCCTTTTTAAAAATGTCTTCCAGTTCAGAAGAAAATCATATTTATCAGTTGAATTATCCGGGAGGTCTTCAAAAACAGCGGATACCTTGTAATCAGTATGATTATCTATCCGGATAACCTGGCCAAGCGCTGCCTGGGCATTTTTGAAAAAGGTTTCAGCTGTCTTGCGGGAAATAGCAATGTTACCTGGTTCGCTGAGAGCAGATTGCGATGTACCTGTCAGTAATGGAATACTGTACATATTGAACCAATCAGCTCCGGCGTAGCAACCGCTTTGCCGGGATATTTTTTCACCTGCACTCAATACATGATTTTCGTTAGACGATATTCCTGCCGCATAAGCTACTTCAGAAAATTGTCTTTTAAGCTCTTCAGGTAAAAGACCTGGCGTATCTTCATCTGTTACAATCCGTCCATCAGCAATTTCATTCTCCATGATCCGGTATAAAAGACCTGTATTAGCATGCTGCCTGCCAATGCGTAATTCGTCCTGTACCCATAACAAAAGAAGAAGACTTGATGCCATGCCTAAGGCCAGGCCCAGGATGTTGATAGTGGAAAAGGTTTTGTTACGGATTATATTTCGATACGCAATTTTCAGATAGTTGTACAGCATGGCAAATAGCGTTTCTGCCTATGCTCAATACCCGTGCCATGGCATAAAGGCTTTCTTTTCATTGAGAAACCAGTGGACATTGATCTTTATCTGTTCGATTATGGGCATACTAAGTCCATTTCCGGACAATAAATTCTTTTTCACCACTGACCTTTTTGATGTTCCCATTTAAAAACCGGTTTCATCAATGTTTATTTTCTCTTTCGTTGTCATCAATTCGGAATGAGACTTTACAGATCAATCCATAAGTAGCAATTTTGCCGTCTTTAACATGCACTTTGATATCTTTTACGAAAATTGAATCAATATTTCTTATAGTTTTGGATGTCTCTGTAAGTGCATTCTGGATCGCATCTTCAATACCTTTCTCTGATGAGGCTATTACTTCAATCACTTTTACAATAGGCATAACTTTAAAGTTTAGTTGACTAAATAAAATTGACTATTTTATCGCGACAAATTCAGTGCCATCGGGTATTCCCCTGGAGAAGTGTAGAGCAGTCCCAACCAGAGCTGAAACAATAAATGCCGTTTTTTTTTATTATTTTTCTCCTTTAGCCCAAATAATATTATCGATGAAGAACTTGCTTATCTTGATTTGTTTACTTCTCATTGCCCTTGTACCCGTATTTCCCCGGCAATCTACACCTGCTGACAGCATCTACGACATCCAGGATAACGTTCTGATCAGAACAGGAGATGGTGCTTCTATATCTGCTATTGTGGTTAAAAGAAAAGGAGTAACAACTCCTTTACCTGTCATCTTACAGTCTACGATCTATGTGCGCAGCAGGGATGTGAATAGTTTGAAAATAGCGGTAGACAATGGCTATATCGGCGTTATGGCTTACACGAGAGGAAAACGGTATAGCCCTGACGAAGTCTTCCCATATGAAAATGATAGCAAAGATACCTACGATGTTATTGACTGGATAAGTAAACAGCCCTGGTGTAACGGAAAGATAGGAATGTACGGTGGAAGCTATAATGGCTTCACCCAATGGGCGGCTGTTAAGAAGCTGCATCCGGCTCTGAAGACCATTGTGCCTTATGCAGCAAACAGGCCGGGTATGGGATTGCCGGTAGAGAATGGCATCTTCGTCAATCCAAATTATGAATGGGCTTTCTATGTAACTAACAACAAGGAGCTGGATACCATTGTAGGGAACGACAGGCCGCGGTTCAGGAAAATGCAACAGGCCTGGTGGGAAGCAGGAACCGCATACCGGAAAATTGATAGTGTTGACGGAACTCCCAATAAATATCTGCAGCGCTGGTTGCAGCATCCAGCCTATGATACTTACTGGCAAAGCATGGTGCCATATAAAGAGGAATTTTCCGGGATAACTATACCTGTGCTGGTTATTGATGGATATTATAACGATTCTCAGCTATCCAGCCTGTACTACTTCAGGGAGCATACGAAATACTATAAGAACAATGAAGATTACCTGATTATTGGTCCCTACGACCATTTCGGTTCACAGAGGGGAGGGGCGAAGGTGCTCAATGGATATGAAGTAGATACTGTAGCATTGATCAATACACGAAAGATCACTTACGAATGGTTTGATTATATCTTTAAAGGAGGGAAGAAACCTGCTATATTGCAGGATAGAATTAACTATGAAGTAATGGGTGCTAATGAATGGAGGCATGCATCATCTTTGGATAAAATGCACAATGAGGTGCTCCATTTATACCTGAGCGATACAAGGAAGGACGGGAGGTATCAGCTAACTGAGAGGAAACCGTTGAAGCGGAGTTCTTTTTATCAGGAAATAGATTTTAAGGACCGGACCACGTATTATAATGATTACTATCCGGACCCTATCATCAGGAAAGAACTTGATACGAGCAATGGCCTCTTTTTCCTCAGCGAGCCTTTTAAGGAACCTGTTATTGTGAATGGCGCATTTTCGGGAGAAATAAAAGCGATCATCAATAAGAAGGATTTTGATCTGGGAGTTGTTCTATATGAAGTAATGCCTGACGGAACTTATTTTGAATTATCTTATTTTTTAGGTCGTGCCAGCTATGCCAAAGATATTACTACAAGGCATCTTTTAACCCCTGGTAAGATCGAGGGCATTCCCTTCTCCAATACTAAGCTGGTGAGCAGACAGCTAAGCAAAGGAAGCCGATTGCTTGCAGTGATCAATGTCAATAAAAATTCATTTTCCCAGCTCAATTACGGAACAGGGAAAGATGTGAGTGATGAAACGATGGATGATGCCGGAGAGCTTTTGAAAGTAAAATGGCAGAATGATAGTTATATTGAAATACCTGTCCTGAAAGGCCATAAGGAGAAATAGGATTGCCATACTGGCAGAATTTTTCCCGGCTATATGCCAATGTATGCTAAATTGGCCTCCAATATTGTCCTGGCATAAATGATGCTGCATTAATAATAAAACAGAGACTATGTCAAATCAAACTGCAATATTAGCTGGTGGTTGTTTCTGGGGAGTGGAAGAACTTATCCGTGCTCTTCCCGGGGTAATTAAAACCAGGGTAGGATATACAGGTGGAGATGTGCGTAATGCTACTTATCGTAATCATGGAACCCATGCAGAGGGAATAAAGATCGAATTTAACCCGGATGAGATCTCTTACCGTAAGCTGCTGGAGTTCTTCTTCCAGATCCATGATCCTACCACTTTGAACAGGCAGGGTAATGATATCGGTACATCCTATCGTTCGGCTATCTTCTATCTGGATGAAGAACAGAAAAGAACAGCAACGGAGCTTATTGCAGAACTGACTGCTGCAGGTATATATTCCAAACCTATTGTTACTGAAATTGTATCTGCATCTGATTTCTGGGATGCAGAGGAAGAACACCAGGATTACCTGCAGAAACATCCATTCGGATATACCTGTCATTATATCCGTCCGGAGTGGCAACTGGGCGAGACGAAAGAAAAAGAAAAATAGATAAAAAAAATAACCCGCCTTAGCGAGGGCACTGAAAAAGTCCTTACGTAGGCTCTGAGAATCGTCTATTCGAAAATATTCTCCACCCCCTACCCGAATATTTCTTTAAAGAAAACTACTTTTTCAGTGCCCTCGCCTTAGCGGGTTATTTTTTTTATCTTTAGTACCTCAGCTTTATTTGATCTCCTTTGTTTACTACCACTTTGAAGCCCCATACATTTTTAACCTCAAAACAATACTTATGAGTGAACCAGCAAGCGCGCAACAAACTGCTGCGAATCCTAACAAGGCTTTATGGGAGAAGGGCGATTTTACCCGTATTTCAGAAACTATGCGGGAAAGTGGTGCTGCATTAATTGATAAGCTCGGAATTAACTCCGGGATGAATGTATTGGATCTTGGTTGTGGGGATGGTACTACTGCTATTCCTGCAGCCAGGCTTGGAGCGAAGGTATTAGGCGTGGATATTGCCAGGAACCTTGTTGCAGCAGGAAATAAACGTATACAGGAAGAAGGGCTTACCGGTATTTCTATCAGGGAAGGGGATGCTACGAACCTGGAGGGAATAGACGATGAAAGCTTTGACCTGGTGATAAGCATCTTCGGTGCTATGTTTGCACCAAAACCTTTTGATGTGGCAAAGGAAATGGTAAGGGTTACACGCCATGGTAGCCAGATTATAATGGGAAACTGGATACCCGGAGATCCTACACTTGTAGCTCAGATATTGAAGATCAGTTCTGCATATACACCACCGCCGCCGGAAGGGTTTGTTAGTCCTATGTTATGGGGTATAGAAGATCATGTGAAAGAGCGGTTTGGTAAAACTGGTATTCCCCCGGAAAAGATCTCCTTTGTGAAGGATACATATACCTTTAATGCACCTTTCTCTCCCTCTGCATTGGTTGAAAGGTTTAAGAATTACTATGGTCCTACTATGAATGCATTTGAAGCAGCTGAAAAGAGTGGTAAGTCCGCAGAGTTGCAGCATGAGCTGGAAGAGTTATTTAACCGTGAGAACAGGAGTGGGGATTCTGGCAGCACTTCTATTCCTGCTACCTTTTTAAGAGTAACAGTGGCATGCTAAAAGATAGGTTATCCTATCTTTTAGCAGCTCTTAGCTGTAATAAAGTGGCCACAAGAAGATCTACATCAGCGCAGGTGTTGTAGAAAGCCAGCGATGGTCTTACCGTGCTTTCCAGGCCAAACCTGCGAAGTATAGGCTGGGCGCAATGATGCCCTGTTCTTACAGCAATACCTTCTTTGTTCAATGCCTGTCCTACCTGGTCATTGGAATAACCTTGCAGGGTAAAAGACAGAACGCTTGCCTTTTCTTTGGCAGTGCCTATCAACTGCAGGCCAGGTACCTGTCTCAGTAAACGGGTAGCGTATTCCAGCAAATAATGCTCGTACAAAGCAATATTATCGATCCCCAGTTTATTTACATAATCAATAGCAGCTCCGAGTCCAACAGCATCCGCAATATTGCCTGTTCCGGCTTCAAAGCGGGTGGGCGCATTGTGGTATTCGGTATGCTCAAACGTTACATCTTTGATCATGTTGCCACCGCCTTGCCAGGGTGCTGTCTGGTTAAGCAGGTCTTCTTTGCCGTACAACACGCCAATACCTGTAGGCCCAAATACTTTATGTCCTGAAAAGACAAACCAGTCTGCATTTAATGACCGCACATCAGTGCGCATATGTGAAACAGACTGTGCGCCATCCAGCAATACTTTAGCACCTGCCTGGTGGGCAAGTTCTATAATAGTATGAGCCGGAGTTATAGTGCCCAGAGCATTGGATACCTGTGTAAATGCCACCAGCTTTGTCTTGCTGTTCAGCAGTTTTGCGTATTCGTCCAGCAATACCTGTCCGTCATCGTCTACCGGTACTACACGCAGTTTCAGACCTTTTTTATCGGCCAGTTGCTGCCAGGGTACTATGTTGGCATGATGTTCAAGATGGGTAATGATGATCTCATCGCCTGGCTGCAGGTATTGTTCTCCCCAGCTTTTGGCTACCAGGTTAATACCCTCAGTGGTGCCGCGTACAAAAACAATTTCATTGGGAGAGCCGGCATTGATGAAAGTCTGTACTTTCTTACGGGCGTCTTCATATGCATCTGTTGCACGGGCAGCCAGCTCATGGGCAGCGCGGTGAATGTTGGAATTTTCATGCTGGTAATAATGGCTGATCCTGTCAATCACCTGTTGGGGCTTTTGGGTTGTAGCTGCGTTATCCAGCCATACCAGGGGTTTACCATTCACATGTTCAGACAGGATAGGAAAATCCTTCTTTACTGCATAGGCATCAAAACCCCAGGATGAAACAAGCGCCGGCTTACTTTCAAGGAAATAATAGGCAGGCACATCTTCCAGAGCGTGATCAACTGTACCTGGTAACTGCAATCCCATGCCATTATCAACAGGGATCAGCGATAATATAGCCTGCAGGTTAAATAAATGTGCAGGGTCAGCCTCATATGGAAGATATTCTTTTAGCCGGAGAGCCGGGGAAAAAAGACTGTCGCCCGCTATGGAAGAAGAGTTGATATCCTGCAGATTTTTATCCGGGAAACCGGTTTGCGGATTGTCTATATTAATATTATTACCATGCAGGATACCGGCGGGCGATTGTCCGCTACCTGCCACAGAAGGTGGGATAGCCTGTTGAGCTACCACTTCCTGCCCAGGTATGCCATTACCTGTGTCTGCCTGGCGAAAAAGTTCATTGGCCAGCTTTTCCAATGCGGCTTCATCAGGCAGAGCTGTGTTATTAATATTTGTATTCATGGTAGAATCCTGTTTCTACATCGTCCAGGACAGCAATGGCGTCATCGACCAGTACTGCCAGTGAACAATACAATGACACTAAATATGATGCAATGGCTTTCTCATTAATACCCATAAAACGTACGGACAGACCGGGGGATTGCTCACCCTGTAAACCTGGTTGAAAAAGACCTACTACGCCCTGGCGACTTTCACCCGTACGTAAGAGAATGATCTTTGATTTACCGTTTTCTATGGGCAGTTTGTTGGAAGGGATTAAGGGGATACCCCGCCAGGTAATAAATGGAGAGCCGAAAAGAGATACAGTAGGAGGGGGAACGCCTCTCCTGGTGCACTCACGGCCAAAAGCAGCTATCGCCAGCGGATGTAATAAAAAGAAGCCCGGTTCCTTCCACACGAGGGAGATCAGCTCGTCCAGATCGTCAGGAGTAGGAGCTCCTGTACGGGTTTTAATCCTTTGTGATGGAGCTACGCTGTTTAACAGCCCGTATTCCTTATTATTGATTAATTCGCTTTCCTGTCTTTCTTTAATGGTTTCAATCGCTAACCGCAACTGTTCGCTGATCTGGTTATAAGGTTTACTATACAGATCAGAGACCCTGGTATGTACGTCTACGATCGTTTGTACGGCGGCCAGGTTGTATTCGCGCGGGTTGTCGATATAATCCACGAAGGTTTGCGGCAGGATATGTTCATCCCGGGCGGAGCAATCCACAACAATGGAACCTGCATCTTTGACTTTATTTAAACGATACACACCCGACTCCACAGGAACCCAGTTAAGCAGACGGGTAAGCCAGCGGGGGCTGATAGTGACCATCTGGGGGACCGTACGGGTGGCAATGGCTAGCTGTCTTGCAGCTACATCACCCAAAGCCGTTTGCTGATAATTGCTACTCTGATTTGCCATAAAAGGTATTATTTATTAATTGAATAAGTGTTTGTAATAAATTACCTGTAGCAAAACGCCTGCGGCAGCCAGCCTTATTTTTGCATTCATCTGGTTAAATGGGGTACGGCTTCGTTAGCAGAGCGCTCTTATTTATTGGTGGTACCTTAAATATAAGATAAGCCCGCTGTTTGGCCAAGTTATTTCTTTACCGGTAATACTCAGCCTGAGTTTTTCCAATTTCAGAAATGCTAAGTGAGAAATACCGTGGCGCTAAACAGGTACCGCAATACATACACTAAACATGCTTAAGACATGCTTCAAACATGCTTTAAATATACTTGAAAGGTAGAGTTGAGGGGAAGGAACTGTATGGAAAACATTTATAAACCAGGTGGACAAGGAGGATAAGGGGCTATTCATTATTAGACGAGGTTTGCCGGGTAATTATATTTATTCCTATATTGGTGTAACTATGATGGCTATAAAGGAAAACGCATTACAGGAAATTGAATATTGAGAATAAATAGCTCATTCCCAACAGATATATGACAGCTGAAAAAGAAATCAAACTCAGACATACGGAGAGTGCTGACTTAGAACAGCTCTTCCAGTTTCAACTTGACAGGGAAGCTTGTTATCTGGCAGCTTTCATGCCTGAAGGCCATGCCGATAAAACCGCTTTTATAAAGAAATGGACAGGTTTTCTGACCAACCCGGAAATTAACATGCGCACAATATTGGTGGATGATCGCATTGCTGGTAGCGTGGCTAAATTTGTAATGCATGGAGATGCAGAGATTACTTATTGGATAGATAGAGAACTTTGGGGACAAGGCATTGCATCAAATGCACTTATGAAGCTCCTGGAAGTAGAAAAGACCAGGCCAATTTTCGGAAGGGTGGCTTTTGACAACTTCGGCTCACAAAGAGTGCTGGAGAAATGTGGCTTTGTTAAAATTGGTAATGATAGGGGATTTGCAAGTGCAAGACAAATGGAAATAGAAGAATACATTTATAAATTGATATGATCGGTGATTGCCACAAAAAAAGATAGCAGTATCCCTGAGAATACTGCTATCAGTCAATATTAGCAATGTGATTATTTCAGGAAAGGAGTAATGTATTCAAGCAATTGCTTTGTTTGCATCATCAGGCTCACATGCCCCTGGGCAGGAATGATAGCTAATTGAGATTTTGGCATAGCTCCCATATCTGCGAATACACAGCCTCCCAGTAACTGGTAGGTTTTTATTAACTCGATTTTATCAACTCCATCGTTATCCCCAGAAATAAGCAGTACCGGAGATTTGATCTTTTTAATATTATCGTCTCCGAAATTGTAGTCAATATTATCGAACGCGATCATCTGCTTTAAGAAGGGTTCCCATTTTGTTTTATCCGGAGCTACTGCATCATAGGCAGTTTTGAGAGGTGTATTTGTCAGCATTTCAGGCGTCATGGACCTGAGAGCAGCCGCTACTTCTTTTTGCCAGCCGTAGGTTTTATAGGTGGAAGAAATGATGACTGTTCTTTTTACTTTCTCAGGGTTTTGTATGGCCAGCTGATAAGCTACTGTACCACCAAAGCTGTAACCTATCACATCAGCGCTGTCTATTTTTAAATGATTCATAACAGCCGCTACATCGGCCGCAAGAGTAGGCCATGTCAGAGGACGGTCTGTTAACGGGGTATGCCCGTGTCCCTGTAGTTCAAGGGCAATTACGCGATGGGTTTTGGATAATTCCGGTATAAGCTCATTCCAGTTCATACCAATGGTCATGTAAGCGCCATGCAGTAATATCAGCGGACTGCCTTTGCCGTATTCCTCATAATATGTTTTCACTCCCTGGTTGCTGGCAAAGCCACTGGTAACGGGTTGAACCTTCTGGCTGTAAGATTGTAATGTAATGAACAGTAACAGGGTCGTCGTAATGAATGTTAATTTTTTCATGGATGCGTTTGTTTTCACTGCATAGTTACAACTTCAGCAGAATAGCACAAACTGCATAACGGCATTTGTCGCAAAACACCTTGATATTGTCCGGATTCCCCCCGCGTCAGGGCTTATTCAGGCGTATATATGCCGGTTGGTCGCGGTCGCAGGTGATGGTTCCGTTTCTCAGTTGTAGTTCAGCAACCTGAATGACGCTTCTTCTGGCGGCTACTGATTGGTTAGGAGCAGGGTTTATTTTTGTTCTTCCCGGATGGGTAAAATAGAATACCCATGCTTTGTCCCCATTCACTATCACATCACAATGCCCGCCTATTGCTCCGTCATCTTTGCCTTTGCCCGGTTCTTCGAGTATTCTTGCATTGTGTTTCCATTTCAGCAGATCGTCAGACTGGTAAATATCCATTCCTTTCCATACATCAACGATCATCCAGTAGCTGTTCTTCCAGCGAAATACTTTTGGTCCTTCTCCTCTTGCATCAATAGCTTTGCCTTTATCTTCCCAGTGGAACAGGTCTTTACTATCGGCATAGTAAATACTCTTTCCGTCCTTTTCATTATTATACCAAAGGCGCCAGCTGCCATCGGGTAAGTAAAATACAGAAGCGTCAATAACGTTGTCATTAGCCAGTTTGAGAGTGGATTTATATTTCCAGTTCATCAGGTCGGTACTGGTTAAATGAACAATGTTCCTGGGATGGTTCCAGTTATTGAATATACCCGGCACATATGTAAGGTACATGTGATAAAGGCCATTGTGCTCAATAATATCGGGCGCCCAGAAGGTATATCCTTCGTCAGGACGGTAGTTGATATTGGCGGTATCAACATAGCGCCAGGTAGCGCCATCTGCAGATGTGGCTATGCCAATGTGAGTACCATGTACCCAACGAACGCCTGTTGAATCGTCAGTGTTGGCACGGCGGTTTGTATAGAACATCCACCATGCTTTCTTCTCTTTATTCCAGATGATAACAGGATCGGCAGCGCCATCATATACCGGGTCTGCAAAAACAGGTTTGGGGGCAGGATTGCTTTTTTGCGCCAGTATAGTACCGGTGCAGGCAATAGATATAATTAATGATCCCAATAATATTCCCAGTTGTTTATTCATATGGATTTAAAGGTCAGATTGACAATTATTGTATTCGGAAGACTACTAAGATAATACTATTTGAGATTATTTACATAACGTGAAAACAGATTGCTTTTGTTGGTGAAAGCAATCTGTTTAAGGGTGGGAAGTTATATTTATTTACCTTCAACCTTACCTTGCGGATCAGGACTTTCCATTAACTCCCTGCATGCCATCTCCCAGGAAGTATCTCCAGAATAGAGCGCACTGCGTAGATAAGCCCAGGTGAGCCGTTGTACTGCAGCAACCCGCTCCGGATTCTCATCTGATGTCTCCGTTACCAGGTACCCTGAAATCCCGCCAAGCAGATGCCCTCCTCCAAACAATGTAAGCAACCATTTATTACCCGGGCTTAATGTATAAGCATCGGTGAACCATTCCGGTCCGCGAACGGTCAGCGGGGAGTGATCATCATCACCTGCAACTACAAGTGCAGGCGTAGCCATCTCTGCATAGCCGGGATTCATAAACGGATAATGTTCTGCTGCAAAGGGACTTAGATCTTCGCCTCCCCGTCCGGCGGCACAAAGCAGCACACCTGCTTTGATCCGCGGGTCAGACATATCCTCACCAGGGCTGCCGTCAGGCCCAATGATCCGCGCTCCCAGCAGCATGCCTGTTGTTTGCGCTCCGAATGAATGTCCTGCTGCAGCTATGCGGCTCCGGTCTACGCGTTCGTTAAGTCCGGGCAGGGAATCTATGATCAGCTCTAATTGGTCAAGGATACGTTTCATATCCTGAACACGGAATTGCCAGATCAAAGGTGTACGGGCATCATCCGGGCTGAGGCCCAACGTTCTTGAATCAAGGAAAGTGGGCTGGATCACTACGAACCCCCGGGCGGCCCAGTAATTTACCAGCGGAGCATAGCCGTCCAGTGAAGAACCGTAGCCGTGTGCGAAGATAATAACCGGTAGCTGACTTCCGGTTATAGGTGCGGAGATCCGTACCTGTAGTTTTTCACCCCGTTCAGGTGGTGTTGATAATATAATCGGGCTTACTGAGATGACAGGAGTTGGTGTGTTGCCGGATACTTCCAATCCATTAGATTCTCTTTTTTCCATGAGCTTTGTTGCATTTGTTGATGCAAAGCTCCGGTTAAACAACAGGCATTTTTTAAGAGAATCAAACGGGAAATTATGATTTTCATACTTTCCCTTTACTCTTTCTGAAGGAATTTGGAGTAACGCCGCTAACTCTTTTAAAGTAGTTATTAAAGTAGCTGGGGTATTCAAATCCCAGTCCGTAGGCAATATCAGCTACGCTCCAGCTGGTGTGCTGTAACAGGGCTTTGGCTTCTGCAGCAATGCGTTCGGCAATATGCACAGATATTGGTTTACCTGTAACTTCTTTTACTGAACGATTGAGATAGTTGACATGAACAGCAAGGCTTTCAGCAAAGTCCTGGGCAGTTCTTAACCTGAGTGGATCTGCGGTGGTTTCTATAGGGAATTGTTTTTCCAGTAATTCCATGAACAGGTAGGTGATCCTGGTAGCAGCGTTCTTTTGCCTCAGCTCATTCTGGGGTCGGATCCTCAATGCCTCATGAATAATGAGATCTATGCAGCTTCTCAGCATTTCGTCCTTCCGGTCATAATCGCCGTTATATACAGATAGCATCCTTTGGTAAAGCCCTTCAATAAACGCTGCCTGTTCGCTGTTTACGGGAATCACAGGTATTCCTTCAAAGCGGAATATGGAAGAGTTCAGGAGGTTTTCTTTACGCTCCCTGCTTTCAATAAAATCTTCAGTGAACACGCAGGCATAACCTTTCTGTTCGGGGGAGAGGTGTTCACAGGAATAGGCTATATGTGGATTGGCAAAGAACAGGAAAGTATCTTCTATATCAATTGTCTGGTCGCCATAGCAAATGTTCATGTGACCGGTTGCCAGAACTATCTTATAAAAGTCCCGTCTGCCATAGAAGAGAGAAGGATATGCTGGTCCTGTGATCTCGTGGATCTTAAAACCTTTCATTTTCAATTCGGAACTACGGAAAGAAGCTACTTTACATTCAGGAATTCTGTTCATGCAGCAAAGTTAATAAAATCAAACCTTTTGATCAGGTGTCTAAACCGTAATTACTTGAATTTATATACTACCGGTAATTACCTTAATTTTTGTATATTCAATAACCCTTTTAACCCGGATCCCTATCTGCAGTTATACCCGAGCATTTACATCTGATGTCGCGCTTATTACAGTTAATGTAATATGTCACTACCCCATGCAATTTTTAACTTCAAAAATACCCTATCATGAACAAATTCATTTTCCCTCTTTTTACAATGGTACTTATCTGCCTGTTGGGTTGCCGTAAACCGGATAACGCCTCAGGACCTGACGTTTGCATTTGTAAGCTGACAGGTATTGATGACCAGGTGTCTGATTACAGCGTCTTTTTTGAGTATGACTCCCTTGGCCGGCTTGAATACAGGCGGGCCTCCTATGAAACCCGTTTAAGCCCGGACTATAAATTCATATATGATAGACGTGGCCGGTTATCACAATACATTACCAACGGGGGATCCTATAGTGTTGGCTCCCGGTTTTACGAATGGCACTACCTGTACTATGATGCCCGTGGCCGGATTACAAAGGATACCCTTTTTTACGATGGTGTGATTGGTGCTGACGGACCTGTATTCGACCCCCTGATGCCTCCGGGATATAACAGGTCAACTATAGGGTATGAATATGATTCCCGGAACAGGATGATACGCCGGAGCATGTCAGGCAATTCCAGCATCTATACTTATAATGCGCAAGGTAACCTGGTGACGAATGTTTATGGAGATTCACTGCAATACGATAACAAAGTAAATTTCAATCGTACTGACCCGGTTTTGCAGTTCATCAACAGAGATTATAGCGTGAATAACCCTGCAGGAGCCAGCTCATATAACGCATACGGTCTTCCCCTGGAATATTCTTATGTTCATGGCAGTACTGCAATTATCATTGACTATATGGGCTTTTATAATCCGGTATTCACTTACAGATGTAAATAAAGAGATTCACAAGACCATCTTTTTAATATATATATTCCCTGTTCTAATATATTTGTTTCGCAATCGGTTAGATAGCTGAAATAGCTGTATTTAATAACAAAAAATGAAACTTTTTTTGCAATCGGTAATATTATTGAAATGACTTTACTAAATTTATAGTAACCATTAAATATTACCGTTATGAAAACAGCTAAAACCCTAATGGAAGTAGCCAGAAAGGCTTCTTCCGGAGCGATGATCATTATGCTCCTTACAAGTTCACCACTTTTAACAAGTTGCAACAAAGAAAACGCCTCCGCCCCTGAACCCCCTGGCGAGCGGCAGACAGGATTTATTAAAGATGATGTCACACCGGAAGATCAGGGTACCATTAACGGCTACTTCTGGTCATTATACCGGGAAGGTGGTTCCGCAAGTATAACCCACGGTTCCGGAGGTAACTTTGCCATTAGCTACAGCAATGTCAACGATGTGGTTGGCGGTAAAGGCTGGAACCCCGGATCTGCCAGAACTGTAGGCTACAACGTTGGCGCCCTTAGCGGTAGCTATAATTTCGTTGGCGTCTATGGATGGACAACAAATCCGCTAATAGAGTACTATGTTGCAGAGATGGGTTCTGTAACGGGTGGTACCTATGTGAATACCATGAGTAGCGACGGTCATTCATATAGCTTTTATAAGTCACTGCGTGTTGACGCGCCTTCTATTATTGGAACTGCAACTTTCTGGCAGTACAAAGATACCTGGGGCGGAGCGTCAACCGCACAAAACCGTTCTGTAAACATGGCCAACCACATTAACAATTGGAGAAATACCGGCGGACAGGGATTTGGCAGCTACAATTACATGATACTTGCATTGGAAGCATGGGGTGGTAAAAGCGGGTATATAAATGCAACAGTGTGGTAATAGTAAAGGAGCCCGTTTCAATGAGCAAGCTACTGATCTTAGTTTTAACAGCAGTCATGGTTATTGCCAGCTCCTGTTCGCAGAAAGCGCCTGATAACCTTGTATTGGTAAAAGGCGGAACAATACCTGACTTTTATATCGGCATATACGAAGTGACTCAGAAAGAGTGGATCGAAGTAATGGGAAACAATCCTTCAGCATTCAAAGGCAGCAATTTCCCGGTAGAAACAATAAGCTGGTATGATTGCATCGAATACTGTAACAAAAGGAGCGCAAAAGAAGGGTTATCTCCATATTACAATATATACAAGGATAAAAAAGACCCGGATAATACGAATGCTCTAGATGATGTAAAATGGACTGTAACGGTCAATACAGAAGCCAATGGCTACCGGCTGCCCACAGAGGCAGAGTGGGAGTATGCTGCAGGCGGAGGCAGGAACAGCAAAGGCTACACATACAGCGGAAGTAATAATATAGATGAAACAGCATGGTACTGGAAAAATGCCGGAGATAAATACCTGGCAGGGACCTGGTCCTGGCCTGCGTTAGTAGAAAACAATAACAGAACAAGACCTGTTGGCGGTAAAGCCCCGAACGAGCTTGGTCTTTATGATATGTCTGGCAATGTAAGGGAATGGTGCTGGGATTGGTACGAGCCTGAAGGAACGGATAGCCCACAGGGGCGGATATGGAAGGGCGGTGGCTGGATCGGTGCCGATTTCTGCTGCAGGTTGTCTTTCCGGGCCAGCTACGAAGCAAATGGCAAAGGCCCCGATCAGGGCTTTCGTATATGTCGCAATGGCAATTAATATCATTAAGGAATGGGCAGGTTGTCTGCCCATTCCTTAATGATATCTGATCTTATGAGGTTTTGTTATAACTGAATGAATTTCCACTGCTGGTTATAACTTGAATTGCTATACCATTGCTGCATTGATGAACCGTTGGTAGTTTGTCCGCCGGTATCAAGGCATTTACCTGTGGTGAGGTTAACCACTTTATAATAACCATCACCGGTAGAAACAAATGTCCAGCGCTGGGTGTTATTGGAAAAACTTAAAGCTTTTTGTTGAACAGCCGAACCATCAGCAGTATTGCTGCCTACATCAAGGCAATTTTTCCCGGTAGCGCAACTCAATGTATAATAGCCTGCAGAATAGCTTACGTTCCATTGCTGATTGGAGCTTGTTCCATCCTGCCATTGAGCTACACTGGCCCCATCCGTTGTACTTCCAAGGTTATCCAGCATAAGGCCGCTTGCCCGGTTCTGCAGTTTAAATCTTCCATCAGAGATTGGTCCCTGCCATTTGGGGGAAGCAGTAAGCCCCCATGACCATCTGAACATATTGGCACAACCCGGATTCACTTCCACAAGATTATTGTTGGCCGAAAACCAGCGATATGTGTCAATGTCATTTACGCCCGACCAGGCAATAGTTCCTATCTGATTGTCTTTTGAATAAGCCAGGGACCCTGTCAGGAATGCCTGGTCTTCATATACCCCTGTATCCCACTGCCACCAGAAGCTGACATGACGGAACGTTTCAATGCCTACTTCCGTTATCACCGTTCTTGAAGCGTATGATCCCACTTTACCTGATACTATGTTATAGTAACTTGACCATACATTATAGGACCCATAAAACCACCAGTAACAATGAAGTCCAAGATATTGATTGGTTAACCGGCTGTCATTACCTACTGTGATCACTTCTCCTGCATACCCTGTACCATCTAAAATACATTTCCAGGAAGCAGGGCTAAGCTGATTTAAGAAGTTTGCATAAAGATTGCAGAGATCAGTGCCGGAATAATCTACAGGTTCATTGATCGGTTCATAAAGTACGGAACCATTGTTTTTATAAACCGTATCTACTTTTTTCCACATCGTATACCATTGAGTAGTGTCAGGTACATGATGCACCCCGTCAGGCCAATAGCACAGGATAACATTACAGTTTTCCGCTACTATCGCATTAATGGCCGCCTGGTATACAGGCCAGTAAGACGCGCTGCTGGCAGTTGACGGCGTAATAGGCATTCGTATGGTCGTGCCACCGGCCGCCTTTAAAGAATCGGCAATACGTTTTCCCACAGCTGCTGCATCCGTTGCTGTTATGGTTGATGATAACCCGCTCGGTGTAACAACCCTTGAAGGAGCTTCATTGCCATTAGGATCAGCCCAGTTAATTCCCCGCAGGCTATTCGTATTAGTGGGGGTACTGGTAGCCAGTGCGGTAAGTGATTTAGCCTGGATCTTTTCTATATCCGTTTCCTTTTTGGAACAACCGGATAAGAAGATCAGCAAACAAATGAGCTGGATTAGAGGGTTTCTTTTCATAACGGAGATATTTGGGTTTGATGATTAAATTCATACGGAACAAACTGCCTGTAGAATGATCCGGGGCTTTCAGACCCCGGATCACCTGGAGTTAACTAACATGACATCAGGCGTGTTAATAGCCCGGATTATTCGGAAGTAAATTTTTATTGATGTCTATATCGCCTTGAGGAACGGGCCACAACCATCCCTTTGTAGCGTCAAAAGTTCTTGTCTCCACCTTTATTTGCTTAAAGGTCCATGTTGCAGGGCTTGAAGGATCTGATAATAATGCTTTATCATAGCCATATACATCGTGCACAAGAGATACATCCTGCCATCTGAACATATCAGCATAGCGTGTTCCTTCGTTGTAAAACTCTACTCTTCTTTCGTGACGCACAATAGCCCGGAGCTGCGCCTGCGTTAAACCCACACCTTCAACAGACTCTACTGTCGGCATATTTACCCTGGCTCTTACTTTATCGATCAAAGTATATATCTCCTGGTCTGTACTTCCGGATTCAATAAGCGCTTCTGCACGCATCAGGTAAATATCTGCATAACGCATCAGGATCGTGTTAAGAGAGCAGTTATTGACATCTGCAATGCCCAGAGCGGCATACTTACGCGGCCGTGCACCACAAGGCACCTGGTCAAGGGAAGGGATGAATGTAGATGACCCGAACGATGAACCAGGCAATACCACTGATGCAGCCAGTCGCGGATCACGGTTCTTAAAAGGGTCCTGAGCGTTATAGCCTGAATTTGCATCTGTAATTGGCAACCCGTTCGTCATGTAATAGGAATTGATCAGGTCTGCTGTAACATTTGCTGTAGGCCAGCTGCTGAGAGATAAAGCAGAAGAAGGCCATGGCTGTGCCTGCGTTGTAGGAATATACTGGATGTCAAAAATAACTTCAACATTATTTTCATGAGCCTCGTCGAACATGCTTCCATAGTCTGTATATAAACTATATGCTCCCAGATCAATAACATCCTGTGCTGCCTGTGCAGCTTCCGCCCATTTTTGGTTATATAACAGGACTTTTGCCTTATAAGCAAGAGCTGCCCCTTTTGTGGCGCGTCCTACATCTGTTCCGGAATAGGAAACAGGAAGATTAGTAGCAGCATCATTAAAGTCTGCAAGGATCTGGGTAAGCACATCGCTTTTAGCGGTTCTTGATACATAAGACTCTGACAATGCCAGGACCTTCGTAATAAGCGGCACATCTCCGAAATATGTGATCAGGTCAGCATAAGCGTAACCTCTTAAGAATTTGGCTTCGGCGGACATTTGCGTCTTAACTGTTTCACTTACGGTTGCATTGCTGATGTCCTGGAGGAATTCGTTTGCCCTGGAGATAATTGTAAAGTCCATCGTCCATTTGGCATATGGCGCCCAGCTGGAAGCGTTGGTGAGCCATTCACCTACCTCTCTTGATCCCTGCCATGAATCCTGGCAGTAACCGTTATCAGACATATAATCGAACTGGTAAAAATGAGAAGGTGTTGCATTAGGCTGAATGGCATTATAAATGCCTATCAGTGCCTGCTTACATTGCGACTCATTTTGAAAGAAAGTAGAGGGAGAGAGCCTGTCTTTCGGCGTTTTATCAAGAAGATCTTTCGAACAACCAAACAAAGACAATGCAAAGAAGAAAAGAATTATTTTATGTATGTTTTTCATGAACTGCTCTTTTAAAAGTTAACACTTGCACCCATCGTCATTATACGAACCTGCGGAAAAGCCTGGGCCCTGGTCTGATCAACTGTTTGCTCAGGATCAAAACCTTTGAATTTCGTGATCGTGAAGGCATTTTGCACATTTCCATAGATCCTGAGTGTACTGATACCTGCCCTGGAAAGAATTTTCGGACTTACAGAATAGCCCAGCTCAATATTTTTCATACGCAGATACGAAGCATTCTCCATGTAAAAAGAGGAATGAATATTATTACGTGCGCCATCTAAGGTCAACCGTGGCAGGGTATTGGATGGATTATCAGGTGTCCATCGTTTAAGCCACCAGTCGCCCATATTTGCAAACCCGCTGAATGGAGTGGCAATTTCATAGTAAGTATATCCCTGCATGCCCTGAACGCCTTGTAAGAACATACCAAGGTCAAACCCTTTCCATTCCATATTAAGATTGAATCCATAAGTCAGCTTAGGGAACTGATTTCCTATTATTGTACGGTCATTATTCATGTCAACCACATGATCTCCGTTCAGGTCCTTATACTTGATATCACCAGGTTGTGCTGTATAGTTGGAAACCTGTACCACGTCAGGCTTAAGTGTATAGGCACGGCTTGCATGAGGTATTGACGGATCGCTGTTATTTTGCCAGGTGAAATCCGATATCTGGTATATTCCATCCATTTTATAACCGTAGAATGAATTGATGGCCGCGCCGGTCTTAATAGCTTTAGGTGAAGTGAGCTGTTCGGCAACATCCATTCTTGTTATCTTATTTATAATATGGGAAGCGTTTACTGTTGCTCTTAGCTTGAACCCGTTGGAAAAGGTGGTTCTGTAGGTTACCGCAGCTTCAATACCCTTATTCTGTACCTCACCCGCATTTGCATATGGTGCAGATTGAGCCATTGTAAGCGGTATAGACTGGGTCAGTAGTAAGTCCTTTGTTCTCTTGTCGAAATAATCGGCAGTGATCTCAAAGTTTTTCTTCAGGAAGAGGTCAATACCCAGGTCAAGTTGCTGTGCAGTTTCCCAGGTCAGATTTTTATTGGTCATAGAAGTAACAGCCACACCGGAATACAATGTACCACCAAGTGAGTAGTTCTGTCCGGATGACAGGATGTCGCTTCCGTTATAATAATTGTTTATGTTCTGATTGCCTAATCTGCCCCATGATGCACGGAGTTTAAGCAGGTCAAGCCAGGTCAGGCTTTCCATAAATCTCTCCTTTGATAATACCCAGCCTGCAGAGAAAGAAGGAAATGTTCCCCACCGGTGCGCTTTTGCAAACCTGGATGAACCATCCCTTCTGATGTTTGCTTCAAACAGGTACTTCCCGTCAAAAGCATAATTCAACCGCGCAAAATAAGAGCGTAATCCAAGGTCATAACTGCCCGCATTGTTTGTTTGGGTAGAAGGATCTCCAAGATTAAGCACACGTTGTGTGTTATTAACAAATCCTGAACGGTAAGCGCTTTCCCAATCATAGGTAAACTCTTCTTCAGAATAACCACCCAGTAAGTTAACTTCATGTTTACCAAGCACTTTGTTGTACTTTAACAATGAGGTCAGCAGGGTTTGAACGTCTGTCTCATTGGTAACATTTAAATTGGAGACCAGGTTGGTTGTAGTGCCGCTTTCATTATACAGGGTCACATTTGCATGAAATGCATTTGCTTTTGAAGTCATTACATTATACCCGTAAGTGACCTGAGCGCTCAGACCGTTTAAGATCTTATATTCGGCTTCTACCTGCCCGTTAAAGTTATATCGTTTTGTCAGCGCAGTACTGCCTTCTTTAATTTCACCGTAATAGTTCCGCTCTCCGTTAACAGATACCCATTGACCGGCAGCGTTGCGTAAAGGGTGTATCGGTGCAAGCGTTGCATACCATTCCGCGTTCCACAGGTCTGTTGGCTCATTTTTCACACCAAGATTTCCGGCTAACTTTCCTGAAAACCTGAGCCTTTTATTCTTCAGGAAATAGGCGTCAATATTTGACCTGAAGTCAGTCTTCTTATAGTTGGTCCCTACAAGGATACCGTCCTGGTTCAGGCGGCCAAGCATAAACGCATAGTTTACATTGTCGTTTCCCCCTGAAATGCTTACCCGGTGATTCTGAATATTGGCATTGCCATAGTACACTTTGAAATAATTGATATCAGGATACATCAGGTCATTATTCGCTGCGTACTTTTGAATAATAGAGTCTGCATATTTGGCTGTCCCGCCGGAATTTATGGATGCCTCATTATAAAGTGTTGTATAGTCCACAGCGTTCAGAACATGTGGTAGCCTGGTAGGGCTTTGTGAGCCATAAAAGGCCGTATAATTTACCCGCAGTTTACTTGCCGAGCCCCTTTTGGTCGTGATCAGGACTACGCCGTTGGCGGCCCTGTTACCGTAAATAGAAGCTGAAGCTGCATCTTTTAATACGGATATGGATTGGATGTCATTGGCATTGACATCATTTATGTTTCCCGGAAACCCATCAATTAATATCAGGGGACTATTATTACCAAACGTGCCTACGCCGCGAATGTCAATTACTGCACCATCGTCACCGGGCTTCCCGGAGCTTTGTAACGCATATACGCCGGCAACAGTACCCTGTAACGCCTGACCAGGATTTGTCAATGGCCGGCTCTCCATATCCTCCATTTTAACAACGCCAACCGAACCAGTTAAATTCGCTTTCTTTTGTGTACCATAACCTACCACCACGACCTCATTCACGTTCTGGCTGTTAGATACGAGCGATACATTCATCGGGCCATTGCCGCTTGCCACCAGCTCCCGTGTAAGAAAAGAGATATGATTGAATACAAGGGTATCGCCGATACCCGCCATAAGGGTGAACTGCCCGTTCTTATCTGTGACAGTACCCTGGTTGGTGTGTTTTACCCGCACCGTTACCCCCGGTAATGGGTCCGCGCCGGAAGCTACCTTGCCCGTGATCTTCGATTGCTGGGCAAAAAGTGTAACGGACGGAAATAGGAAAAGAAAGATGGTTAGGAATCTTTTCATAACGAGAATCTGTTTAAATAAATTAAAATGAATGGTAGGCCCCCGAATTTTTGAACTCAGTTTTATAGAGACACTTACAAAAATAACTCTCCAGGGATAGTGAAAACAGGGGTAATTCGTTTAAAAAAGGGGGTAAAATCATATTTTATGAACGCTGCGAATGTATAGGGGATACGCTCTTTTTTTTGTACAAAAGTGACCTGTTTTTGGGGATGTTCTTCGAGTGTGTGAATTTTGATGTCTAATTGACAATTAATGGCGACGAATGCGCTGGTTTACAGAAGGTAATTCTCCGGTCAGAATATTAATCCCATTTTCAACAATTTGTTTTGTAAATTATCTTACTTAAACCATATACAATGACAAAACGGGAAATAACGCTCATTTGTATAACTGCACTGATAATGTGCATACCAATCGCCATTGTTGCCCGCAAAGCCCAGCAGCCTCCCTTGACATCTGCTATATATGACTGGAACGACATCAGGGAGGAACGTACTAAAACAGGAGAGAAACGCCAGTTCTTTCAGTCATCTACGTTGACCTTAAATGAGCTGGAGCTGCATGTAACTACGTTGAATCCGGGAGAAGCGCCGCATCCGCCGCATCAGCACCCTGACGAAGAGCTGATCATCGTTAAAGAGGGAATGGTCGAATCGACCGTAAATGGGATCACGAAACGTGTTGGCCCGGGTTCTGTCATTTTCCAGGCATCCAATCAATTACATGGTATCAGAAATGTAGGTACTACTAAAGCGGTATACCATGTTATTAAATGGAAGACAGAAAAGACACCTGACGCTAAATAATTAATGCGGGACACTATTAATGGATAATGTTCCGCATTATAAACTTATCAAACCGGGTCCTAACGTTGACTATATTGCAGGGCAGGAGGGATCACGATCGGATCTTTGGTCTCCAGGGTACCTGGGGTAAGGTATGATAACCTTAATTTAAAGTCTTCATTTTTATGCAGGTATTCCAGTTTAATGGGATGAAATCCTTTTTCCAGGGGTAATATGTATGAATACGTCCGGTTGGTGTACCAGCCTTCCCATTGTATCAGTAACTGGTTATCAAGGTACAGTTTCGAACCTTTGTCGGCATCCAGGATAAAAATATAATATCCGTCTTCTTTGGCTTCCAGCAATCCGTCAATGACCAGCGCGTACTTATTTTTCCGTGGTAGCTTATCTATGTCAAAATCGGCTCCGGTTATTCCTTCCTGCTGTGGTTTCAGATTCCTGAAGTTCGTGGTGCTATCCCATTCACCTTCATAATAGGCATAATGAAAGCCGCCGGGTTGTATATTCTTTTGCCTGGAACCAGATTGTAAAGCTTTGGTTACTTTAAAATCTCCGGTTTTGATCTTATCGTAACGTGCCCGGTTGGTGAACTGTTTTATGGTAAGTTTTGTCGCATCAGTTATACTGATCTCAGATTGTATTGCTGAAGAGGAGGCAGTTGGTTCGGTACCGTCCAGGGTGTAGTGAGTTTTAGTGGTATCGCCAAAGTACCATACTTTGAGAGGCTTGTTTTTTAAAACGAGGCCGTTCATAGGATGAAATTCAATCTGGCCGTTACGCCATCCATAGGCAAATTTCAAACCGTCGTAAATGCTTTTTAGCCTTATTGAGCTATGTGTTTCATCGGCATAATTAATATGTTTCCAGGCTAGTCCTGCGGGCGCCATTTTGTTAAGGATGCTATCCATAGAAGCGATCTTCATGCCTTCTCCGTCTTTACCTTCCCTGCCACTTATGAATAGTGTAATATTGGAACCGGCTAATGCGGGTAACTTGCCGGGGGCGATCTTTTGAATATACTCATTGCCCCACCAGAGACTGGGGTCGACAGCAATGTATGTTTTAAAGGTTTTAGGTTCATTCAGCAGGGCATTTATAACAAATAGTCCGCCAAGTGAATGCCCCCATAGCGTATTATCTCCGTTAGAGGGGTATTCTTTATTAATGTAAGGTATCAGTTCATCTTTAATGAAACTGAGGAAATTTGCTGCTCCTCCTGAATTTTTCCAGTCATCCAGGTGTGTAGGAGTGAGATCTTTGGTACGGTCTATACCCAGTACGCTGACAATTATAGTTGGAGGCATGTAGCTCTCGCCTTCTAAAAATTGCTGTACTTTTGTAATTAAGCCGGTATTCCAGTTACCTCCATCAAGTACATACATCACATCATATTTATGAGTACTCCCTGGTTTATAACTTTGAGGCAGGAAGACTTGCAAAAATCGTTTCTCTTTTAAGATGGTTGAGTTTATTGAATCAAGTTTGCTGATAGTGAGTACTTTTAGAACTGTATCCTGTGCTTGTACCTTACTGATAAATATTGTTGACAGGATAACAAATAGGAGGAGTTTAGCTTTCATTTAGAGTTATAGTTTGATTATCAATAATAGCCTATAATAATGCGACTATCAAATTACACATTGATTATTATTATTGCAACATTTCTTTGCCCCGGCATTTTAAATGCCGGGGCAAATTATTAATTAGCTGATAACACGATAATAGGTAGCTAAATCAGTTGAAGTAAGTTTTGTAAAACCAGCCTGGCGTAGCATAGTTACTAATTGCCCGCGATGGAAGGTTGAATGGTTAATAAAGTGAGAAAATGTTTGCCAGAATTCCATCCGCCCTTCTCTGCCTCCCGGCCATTTAAAAGTAACTTGCTGCTGATATTTTTCTTCAGGATATCTTTCAATGAGATCCTTCAAACAGGCGGATGATTCTTTCCAGATCTTTATCAGATCATTTTTCGTGCCTTTAAATCCGGCAGATAAGAAAACCGGATCAGGAACATTTTCCCAGTAGTCGATCCAGATCTTTTCAGCACTGACGATATGAGTTACGGTTCGTTTAATACTGCTGAAACTACTGATAATGTTCTCTTCCCACTGTTCATCAGTAATTTGGTCCAACCATTCAATAACAATATTATTTGTCCAGGTGTTGTAGTCAGCTAACTCTAAAAAATACTTTCTGTTCATCTTGTTTGAATTATTGTTCAAAGGTAGATGTGGAAACCGGCAGCAAATAATAGGTAACCGTTCAGAAAGTGTAGCCGGACGTTCAATCTGATAATTGATACTGTTTAGGAGTTAAACCGTAGATCTGTTTAAAGGATTGAATAAAACTGGAAAGGTTTTCATAACCAAGCTCATAATAGATCTCGCTCGCTTTGCGGTTATCCTGCCGTAACATTTTAGCCGCTCTTTCCATTCTTTTTTCCAATAGCCATTTGTTGGGACTGTTACCATAAATACGTGCAAACTTACGTTTGAATGAAGACAGGCTCATGTTACATAGAAAGGCAAGTTCTTCAACTGTGATATTGCTGTCTATATGAGAGGTAACTGCCTGGCGGACTATGAGATCTTCATTTGCTTCATAGCTCATATTTCTGATCTGCTGTATCTGTTCCGGGTAATGTATTGCAAGATATAAGAACAGCTCTTCCAGTTTTACCTTTTGCAGATGGGGATGTATGGAGTTGTCCCCGGTAAGCATGCAGTCAAGGGAACGGGTGAAATTCACCAGGAACTCATCTTTTTCAAACAGCAGGAATGGATGATTATCTGATTGTTTTGCCTGTTTGGCAAGCAATGAAAAATGGCGGGTATAGAAGTCAGATAGCAGCTTGCTATCAAAGAAGATGAGAATACTGTGATAATCTGCATCTTTTGCGGCGATCTTTTCGCTCATGAGGCAATTGCCGGCAGCCAGCATGACAAACTGGTGAGGCTTTATGCTGACCTGTGTACCTGCAAAATGAACTGTTTTTTCGCCTTTAAGCAAAAAGGTGAAGAGGTTTTGCTGCAGCATTATTTTTGTCCTCGCAGCGGGTTTATTTGTGCGGTAACGAAGAATGGAAATGTTTTCGTTATCTGATTTTAATGTTTTAGAAGGAGACATTTTAAGAGCAGCTATATTCGAAACGGTATCCAGATAAAGCAACGCCTCGCTTTTTGCGAGGCGTTGCTTTATTATAATATTATCTTGATTTCAATAATTCGATTGGCACAGGATGTTCCTTTAAGCTACGTTTGGCCTGTTCTATTTTTTTATTGAGAAAGGAGCTTCTACGCAAGTCTTCCTCGGAAAAACTTAGCTTTCCTACCACTGGCTTTTCCATTTTACTTAAGATTTTAGAAAACCTGGACGACATATTTTCTCTTCTTTTCATTCAAATTTATGTTTTTTTCTTGTGACTAAAAATTCTGTATAGTTTACCCCCTGCTGAAGATTCTCCCAACCAGAGGAGGTTAATCCTAATATATTAAAAAGCGTTTCGATTTCTTTTATATTAGCATTAATGCCCATTTGATACAATCTTGTTCTGGCAGGTGTACTCCCTTTCGCATATATAGCTACATTGCCAAAATGATCTGTAACGTCTAATACCGTACTTGCAACCGTTGCTAAAATCTTATCCCGATCAGCGTTATTTGAAATTGTCAAATCACCGACAGTCTGTAAAGCATCATCCCAATCGCCAAAACCTAAATTAAGAATAGGAGTTTCATCTGCCATTTTTCCTATCTCATAATATTCGATAATTTTTTTTATCCTCCCTTTCGGACCATGGCTTTCAAATTCAAAGTTAGCGTGGCTATTGTTGGTCTTAAATGGATACTTTTCTTTATTCATAACGCTGACGAAAATATATTTTCTTTACTAGCCATTTTCCATTCATTTCATTCAGTTTTTCTGTCACATAAATTAGAGAAGAATTAACTTAGAGATTGATTAAAACTGCACGGTAGATTTAAGTTGTAATATTCACCTGGTAGTATAGAGGATGCGGTTGTGCTTCTTCGCACAGCACAAATGCCGTGGTAAATTATTATGTAAACAAAAATCTCCCCCTTTTTTTTATTTTTGACTAAATGGGGGTCTTAACACATGCAAATGATAAAGAGTTAGTTGTCATGCTACAGGCGGGCGACAATAACGCCTTTACAGAACTTTATAACAGGTATAAAAGGCCCCTGATCCTGCACGGTTATAAGAAGACCGGCCATCTGGAGGATGCAAAGGAAATTGTACAGGAAGTATTTTCTACCCTTTGGAGTCAGCATGAACAGCTTCCCCCCATTCAGCACGTATCTGCTTATTTATATACAATGGTTCGTAACAGGGTGCTGAACTATATAGAACATAAGCAGGTGGAAGCCCGGTATGCTCTTAATTTTCAAAACTTTATAGATGAAGGGCTTAATACGTCAGACATCCAGGTCCGGGAAAAGGAATTACAGCAGATGATCGATAAGGAGATTGCTGCCCTTCCCCCCAAAATGAGAGAGGTCTTCATCCTGAGCCGCAAAGAATATCTTACCCACAAAGAGATAGCCGACAGGCTCAATATCTCTGAGTTTACTGTGAAGAACCATATCAAAAGCGCATTAAAGATCCTCCGTTTGAAGATTGGGCTATGCGCCCTCATTGCCCTGCAACAATTTTTTTAAAAATATTCATTCCCAATAGCCCTTCCCCCTTTTCTTCCTGTCATACATTATATGAGAGTATCATTTAAGGAGCTGCTACATAAGTATAATGCCGGGGAATGCACCCCGGAGGAGAGGGCCATCATCGAATCATGGTATCATCAGCTGGAATTACCGGGTCTGAAAGAGCTTACGGATGAGCAGTTGCTTGAAATAGAACAGCTTACCCCTTCTCTGCCGGCTAAACAGCGGGAACGCTTGCGCTGGGTGCCTGTGGCGGCAGCTGTAGCCGTATTGGTAACAGTGGGAGGATACTTTTTATACCACTCCGGGAGCGTCCCGGAACCTCAGCCACTGGCAATAATACAGGATGATGCCCTGCCCGGGTCTGATAAGGCAGTGCTTACACTGGCCAATGGCCAGCGCATCACATTGGCGGATGCAAAGAACGGGGAGCTGGCAAAACAGGGCGGCATAACTATTAAAAAGAAGGCAGACGGAGAACTGAATTATACCAACGGAGAGGAGCAGGATGAAGACGCCCTCTCTATGATCAATACAGTAAGTACTCCCCGGGGAGGAAAACACCATCTGGTACTGGCGGATGGAACACAGGTATGGCTGAATGCAGCCTCTTCTATTACCTACCCGGTGGCTTTCAACAACCAGGAACGGGAAGTGAAAATTACCGGAGAAGCCTATTTTGAAGTTGCACAACATGTGGGTCAACCATTCAGGGTTGTTTGTAAGGGACAAAGGATCGATGTACTGGGAACCCATTTTAACGTAAATGCTTATCCGGATGAACCGGTAATTAAAACCACATTACTACAGGGAGCTGTCCGTGTAACAGCCGATGGCGGCGAAAGCGCCCTGTTAAAGCCAGGACAGCAGGCAGTTTTGAACAGCCTGCAACATGTAACGGTAAGTTCCGTGATCCCTGAAACGGCGATTGACTGGAAAGAGGGCGATTTTATATTTAAGAATGAGACCCTGCCCGATATTATGCGGAAGGTATCCAGGTGGTACGATGTGGATGTGGATTATGGACATTATAACAATAGTAAGCTGACTTTTAGCGGAGAGGTATCCCGGTCCCGGAACCTGTCTGTAGTACTAAAAATGCTGGAAGCTACTGCGGCGGTAAAATTTACGGTGAAGAACAACCATATTACTATAGCCGACAAATAAGATCGTAATTAATTTATCAACCAACACATTAAATACTATGACGGTAGTTCAATAATCACCTACGCCTCTGGGGAAAGGCTGAGCAAAAATAAACAACCGGAAGTGGTGGAACACTCCCGGTTAAGGATTTACGCTTAGCTACTGATACCGGTGTGGCCGGTCTCGGGCTAAACATTATTCATTAAACATTATTCGCGTTGCACGCACGGCTTCGTGGGCAGGGCTGCTTTGCGAATTAACTCAACCAAAATTATGAATTTTTGTCCTGAAAAATCAGGCAGGTGGAAAACCTGCGCATTAATGTCCTTGCGCATTATGAAATTGATCGTACTCATCCTTACTACAATTGGCATTGTACAGGCAAGTGCTACCAGCTATGCACAAAAGGTCACACTTAATATGGAAAAGACACCGCTGTCACAGGTATTTAAGGAGATCAGGAAACAAACCGGGTATGATTTCTTTTATACCGATGATATCTTGAATACCAGTAAACCGGTAACCATTCATGTGAAGGACCTTGACCTCCCGGCAGTACTCAGTAAATGCCTGGCAAACCAGCCGCTTACTTACAGCATTGAGAACAGTATTATCCTGATCCATGCTAAGCCCGTAACCAGAGAGCCTGCACCTCCCGGGATAGTGACAGGTACGGTGACGGATGAACATAATAATTCCCTTGCGGGCGTAACTGTAAAGGTGAAAGGAGAGCTCCAGCGGATGACCCTGACCAATGAAAAAGGTACTTTTTCGCTCATTGTTCCAGACGGGAAGGCCATCCTGCAGTTTTCTTATGTGGGCTTTGTAAGCAGGGAAATAGCTGTAGCCCGTATCACTGAGCCCTTAAAGGTGGTTCTGCGGGTGGATATAGGAGACCTGGACCAGGTGCAGGTCATTGCTTATGGTTCTACCACCAAACGGTTTAATACAGGGGATGTAACAACCATTACAGCTAAAGATATTGCAAAGAATCCTGTCAACAATGTACTGGAAGCATTACAGGGAAAAGTACCAGGGTTATTCATTCAACAGGTGACCGGCCAGCCCGGAGGCGCTTTCTCACTCCGGTTGCGGAATGCGGCCAACTTTAGCTCAACAGCGCCACCTCCGCTGATAGTAGTAGACGGTGTGACCTATCCGGGAGCAAAGCTGCCTATGGAAACAAATACACTTTATGGCACCGGCAACTTTTTACAGGGAGGTAATGGTCTGAATTTCTTAAACCCCAATGATATTGAGAGCATCAGCGTGCTGAAGGATGCAGATGCAACTTCCCTGTATGGTGCAGAAGGTGCTTATGGCGTGGTCCTCATTACAACTAAAAAGGCAAAGCCCGGACCGGCTACACTGAATGTGAATGTGTATGATGGTGTTTCTATGTTAGGACAACATGTAAAGCCGATGAATACCGCTCAATACCTCACACTTCGCCGGGAGGCACTAAAGAATGATGGTAGCACTGTAGGCGCCGGAGACCCTGATCTGAACGGAACTTACCCACTGGATAGAGATAACGATTATCAAAAGGAGATGTTGGGAAGCCTGGCACAAACAGCTAATTTAAATGTTACTTATGGAGGCGGTACACAAACTACCAGCTATATGGTAAGCGGTAGTCTCCGTAAGACCGGGAACATCCAGGTACATAAAGGCTCAATGGTGGATGGTTCTATGCACTTTTCCATCAATACCAATACGAAGGATAACAAATTCAGCTATGCAATTTCAGGTACTTATCTTTCCAGCGTGAATGATATGGTACCAATAGACTTTTCATCTGTAGCGGTATTCACACCACCCAATGCACCTCCCCCTTTCCTTCCTGATGGAACTGTGAACTGGGAAAATCCGAACAGTGCGGTGGCTGCAGATATAAACCGTACTTACCGTAATGTGACCAACAACTTACTTGCTAACACGAACCTTATTTACCGGCCTTTCAAACATGTTGCATTACGGATGAACCTGGGGTACAGCAATATCAACGGGCAGCAGTTAATGGGATACCCTACCACGGCTATGCCTCCAAACAAGGTAGATGCCGCAGCCAGTACATATAGCAGCTTTCATCATTTTCAAACACGTAATGTGACGCTTGAGCCTTATGCAGAGTATAATAATAGCTTCTGGCAGAAAGGGGAGTTCAGCTTTAAAATTGGTGGAAAGCTGGATAACAATCTCAGTACTGTCGATGAGATCTCGGGTCAGGGCTTTCCCTCCGATGCTTTGCTCAGCAATCCTTCTGTAGCTACATCTGTGTCGACCGTCTACCGTCAGACACCTTACCGGGATATAGGTATGTATGCGATCATGAAATACATCTGGGACCAGAAATATATCATTAACCTCAATGGAAGGCGGGATGGCTCTACCCGTTTTGGCCCCGGCAAAAAGTTTGGCACTTTCGGATCTGTAGCTGCTGCCTGGATTTTCAGTGAAGAGCCCTTTATCAAATACAACCTGCCGTTTCTGAGTTATGGAAAGATGCGTGCCAGTACAGGTATTATAGGTGGAGATGCCGTGGGGGACTTTGCATACCTGAGCAAGTATGTGGCCGGATCCGGCACTTATGCGGGAAAGACGACCCTTAACCCGGGCAGCCTGGCCAACCCTGCTCTCAGCTGGGAACATAACAGGAATACTGAAGTAGGGTTGGAACTGGGCTTCTTTAAAGACAGGGTGCATGTGGAAGGAAATTATTACCGGAATATCGCTTCAAATCAATTGATGAATATACCGCTGTCCACGGTAACGGGCTTTGGTGGCTATCCTGTGAATACAGATGCGGTGATCCGCACCAGCGGATGGGAGATGAGCGTGAGCACCAACAATATCCGGAAAAAGAATTTTAACTGGACCACGCGGTTTAATATATCTATCCCAACCAGTAAGCTGGTGAAGCTCCCTACTTACCGGAACCTGGGAATTAACTATGTACTTGATAAACCGGTTACCGGTATCAGGTTGTTCAACTATGCCGGTGTAAACCCGGAAACAGGATATTTCAGTTATGTCAATGCCAAGGGAGAGAAGGCCGATTATCAGGCTATGGAATTGACGGACGCAGATAAAACACAGTTTGTGGACCTGGCGCCTAAATATTATGGAGGGATCGAAAATACATTTACATACAAACATCTGTCACTGGATTTTTCTTTCGTTTTTACCAAGCGGACGGCGATGAATGGATTAGCACAGAACGGATTTGCAGTGGGCTACTACGGCTTGAACGGCCCTACCTACTGGCTGGACCGCTGGCAAAAACCAGGAGATATTACTGAAGTGCCGCGTATGAGCGCCTCTATAATGAACCTGATCAACTTCTCGCAATTATATGTGAATAGCTCCGGAGCTTATAGTGATGCCACTTATGCAAGATTACAGAACGTGAGCATCCGGTATAATTTCACCGGTGCAGTAATCTCAAAATTACACGTGAAAGACCTCTCGGTGTATGTGCAGGGGCAGAACCTGTTCACCATTTCCAATCTTGGTGGTCTTGATCCTGAAAACCTGAGCCTGTCGGTAATACCACCAATGAGAGTGATCACCGGAGGTTTAAATGTATCCTTCTAACTAATTAACTGAGATGAAAATGAAAATCAGTATTATAAAATTATTCGCCTTATTCCTGCTGTTCACCAGCTGCAAAAAATACCTGGATAATGGTCAGTTGCCTGCAGGCACGATTGGTGGGGCAGACGCATATATATCAGACAATTCGATATCGGCAATTGTGACAGGCTCCCTGGCGGCGTTAAACTCCGACGGACCTGGTGGTTTCCCCGGCCTTACCGGTCTGTATGCAGACGAGTTGGCGCCTATGCCTAATACGTCAGCAAACAATACTATCAAGATGTGCTATGCAGATGCCATTTCGCCTGCTACAGTGAATTACTGGTCATCTACCTATAGCAAGATCTATGCTTTAAACCTGGCAATAGAAGGGATAAATGCTACAAATGCCCAGTTATATTTTAAAAATCAGTGGTTGGGTGAATGTTATTTTTTACGGGCATTCAATTATTATTACCTGACTAATTTGTATGGAGATGTAGCGCTGGCTTTAACTTCCGATTTTAATGTAACCAATAAGCTATCGCGTGCCTCACAGAATGATGTGTACCAGCAGATCATCAGTGATCTGAAGATGGCGGCTTCCCTGTTGCCAGCAACTTACAGGGATGGTTACGGGTCGGCAACATCTGACAGGGCCCGCCCCAACCTTCGCACAGCACAGTCCCTGCTGGCAAAGATGTACCTGGCTACAGGGGAATGGCAGCATGCGGCTGATATGGCCGATTCTGTGATCGCAGACAATGATACTTACAAGCTGGTACGGCTGGCCGATGTATTCTTAAAGAACAGCCAGGAGACTATCTGGTCAATGGCCATGATGAATGATGTGGTGACTACTGAATTCGAGAACTATAACAACTCCATGCCAGCTACAGTGACAACCGATCCTGTCAGCACTTACCTGGTACAGGTACAGTTAACGGCTGATCTGCTGAACAGCTTTGAACCTGACGATGAACGGTATACGAACTGGGTAAGGGCCACTACATATACCGGTATAACACCTGCTGCCACTTATTATTTTCCCAACAAGTACAAATCGGTGACCAATGGCGCTGAGCGGTCTATGATCCTGCGACTGGCAGACATTTACCTGGTAAGAGCAGAAGCAAGAACAGCGCTGAAAAACCTGGGTGGGGCGCAGGAGGATATCAATGTAATAAGAAACCGTGCAGGATTATCAAATACCACCGCTTCCAATGAAACAGACCTGCTGGCTGCCATTGCACAGGAACGCCGGGTAGAGCTGTTCACCGAAATGGGGAACCGCTTTTTTGACCTGAGACGCACAGGTAAGCTGGATGCTGTTATGCTGGCATCAAAAGGTAATAACATATGGGCCTCTTATAAACAATTCTGGCCAATACCACCAACGGAAATCACTTATAATCCTAACCTTACTCAAACTTCTGGATATTAGTAATGAAAAAAATTCTTATCGCAGGCCTGTCGCTTTTATTTGCAGGTCATACCATTGCACAGAGCCATTATACAATACAAGGGCAGCTTAGTAAAATGAAGACGCCGGCAAAGGCTTATCTGATCTATTCACTGGGCTGGACAAACGAGCGGGTGGCTGATTCAGCGGAGTTGTCCGGTGGCAGATTTACTTTCAAAGGAGTAGTTACAGATCCGGAGAAGGTAAGTATCGTGATCGGGAAAAGTGAAGATGCGATCACTTTCTACCTGGAACCGGGAGTGATCAGTATTAAAGGTACGGATTTGCTGCAGCATGCAGTGGTGAAGGGCGGGAAGATCAATGCGCAATATGCCGCTTATTACAGGGAGGTCCTGGCGCCGGGAGATGCGCTTTCCTTACAGCTGGACGAAAGTTATAGAAAAGCTACTGCCGGGCAGACGGTCGATAGTACGTTCATACTTACTTTGTATGATAAGGCAAAGCAGATGCTTAAGCAGCGGGATTCTTTGAAATGTGCTTACATCATGCATCATCCTGGTTCCTATATAAGCCTCGAGACATTGATAGAACTGGCTGGTCAGCTCCCCGTTACACAGACAGGGTCGTTATTCAGGCAACTGTCTCCGGAAATCAGAAACACTGTTGCAGGAAAAAAACTGGGCAATGAATTGTTTGATACCGGGCCGACGTCAATCGGGTCTATCGCGCCTGATTTTACAGAAAATGATGTGAACGGAAAACCGGTCCGTCTATCTGATTTCAGGGGGAAATATGTGCTGCTTGATTTCTGGGCCTCCTGGTGTGGCCCCTGCCGGGCAGAAAATCCCAATGTTGTTAAAGTGTATAACAAGTATAAGGACAGGAACTTTACCGTGCTGGGCGTATCATTGGATCAGGCAGGTAAAAGGGATGCCTGGCTGGCAGCGATACAGCATGACGGACTGCCCTGGACCCAGGTGTCGGACCTGGAGTACTGGAATAGTAAGGCTGCCAGGTTGTATAACATAAGGGCAATACCTCAGAACTTCCTGATAGATCCTTCGGGAAAGATAGTAGCAAAGAACTTACGGGGAGAGGCATTGGAAAGTGAAGTGGCCAGGCTTATTCATTAGGCTGTTATGTTGTGCACCGGTTTAAATTATTAGCAGGCCGCAGGCCAGATAGACATGCCCAAAAAATCAATTTGCCAAAGGCAAAATCGATTTTTGGGCATGTCTTTAGTATGGAGTATCTTATGGATGCACTGCATCCTGAAAGAAACTATATATATCTTTCGCCAGCAGCTCAGGACATTCCATCGCCGGAAAGTGTAAACCCTCATCATAAGAGCTCCACCTGTCAGGGTTACCCATAGGCCCTAATAATTTTTTCAGGAGTACGCCATCGCCGCCAAATGCTGCCATTCCCGACGGCACTTTTGGCGGGGCCCATGATTGTTCTGCTGGTTGTTGTGCATTGGCATCACCGCTTTGCGCATTCCAGTTAAACTGCATATTCATGCCATCGTACAATGTATAGGCAGTAGATGCGCCAAGTTTATTGAACCAGTAAATTGAAATATTGGTAAGCAGAAGATCTAACTCAATGGCATCTTCAGGCAGATGTTTCGAAGCATTTGTCCATGTCCTGAATTTCTCCATGATCCAGCTTAATAAACCTATAGGACTATCGGTAAGTGCATATGCCAATGTTTGTGGCTTTGTTGATAATATTTTCAGATAGGCAGTTTCATGTTTTTCATAATCCCTGAACGCGGAGATTTGTTTCTTTTCATCGTCTGAAAAGGATTGCAGGTCCTGTGGCAACATACCCATACCTGTTACAGCTGTGTAATCAGTATTTACATGCGTTCCCAGTAACCGGTGTCCAGCAACTGCAGATAACATGCCTGTAATGCCGGCGCCCATATCGGTACCATGTACTGCAAATTTTTCGTATCCTAATGTGGTCATCAGCTCTGCAAAAACCGATGCTATTTTTATCATGTCCCAACTTTCGTCACCTGTTGGGATGGAGAAGCCAAAGCCCGGTATGGAAGGAATGATCAAATGAAAAGAAACGGTCGGTTTCGTCTTATGCGGTAAAGGATTGGTAAGCAGATCAATTATTTTTATAAACTCAACAAATGAGCTGGGATAACCATGTATGAGCATTAATGGAATGGCGTCAGGATCGGCGGATTTAACGTGCAGGAAATGTATGGGTTGGTCATTTATACTGGCAATGTATTGCGGATACTGATTCAACCAGGCTTCCTGCTTTTTCCAGTTAAATGCTGTTTGCCAATAGTTCGCAATTTTTTGCAGATAAGAAACAGGCGCTCCACATTTCCAGTCATTGGTCTTTCCTGCCGGAAAGCGTGATAAGGCTAATCTTTGATTGAGATCATTAATTTCCTCCTGGGGAATGCTGATTGTGAACGGGCTGATTGTGTTATTCATACGTTTTAGTTTTGTTACAGTAAAGTTGCTTCAAAAACTATCAACACAATTATCCAAATGTCGGCAACAATGGTACTTTTTTCGGTAAGATATTATTGATGTTTCCGGTATGCGGCAGGCGTCAGGTTTTCTCTTTTTTTAAAAGCCTTGATAAAGTTCGAAGTTTCCGGAAAGTTAAGCCAGTTAGCTATTTCCTGTACAGACATAGTTGTTTGCCTCAATAGTGTTTTGGCTTCCAGGAATACTGTTTCATCGATCAGCGCTTTGGCAGGTTTTCCAATTTCGGCTAGCAGGATCTCACTCAGGTATTTGGAAGTTATGTTCATTTCCCTGGCATAAAAATCAACTGTTCGTTTTGTTAAGAAATGTTCAACAACAAGGCTTTGAAATTGCCGGACCAGCTTTTGTTTATGGGTAAGCCCATTCAGCTTATGAGTAAGGTCGATGTCGTACATTTTTTTTGCAAGCATCAGGATGGAGTAAACAATACCGGTCACAATAGCTTCATCATCCCTGAATGCTTTAAGGGTATTGAACAGTAACCTCATTTGCTTTAATTGCGCCGCATTTAATTGAATTACATGATTACCGCCGGGTAAGAAGAACGGAAGTGAATCCGGAAAACCGGCATGCAGGAAGTTCTTTAAAAAGTCCCGCGTAAACAGTACCGTATCTGTAAGCGCAGTAGATTCGTTCAGCCATTGGGAAATAGTGCCGGGGCCAATAGCAATACAACTGCCTTTACTTATTACATATTCATTGTTTGCAATACGAACAGTGTCTTTACCACCATAAGTTATACCTATACCATAGAAAAAATTGCGGATCGGGAAACGGATGTCTGCCACTTTAAACGTGTCATCGTCAAGCAACATATATTGGGTATTCGTTGCTTTAAAAAAATTATACTTTATATATTTGAAAATGTCGAATGATGCGAGGTTCATTCCCTTTCTCATATGGGCTGTATATAGGTTGATATGCTTATGTAAATTAAATCGTTGTAGAGCAGACTGCCAAAAATTGTTGACTTTTTAATTTTCTATCGGGATAATAGTATGAATATCCTTAATTTGTTTCCTGGCCGGCTGCAGGCAAAAACACCCCAAAAAATCGCTTTTACCGAAGGTAAAAGCGATTTTTTGAGCAATTTCTTCGCATTGAGCATGATAAAGCTTCTGACAAGGGCACTACCGTGAATTGCAGGTTTATAAATTTCCCGGTTATCAATTATATTTGGAGCCCAGCTGAAATTGTAGCTATAAACGGGCGCTGGTATAATTCCTTCCCTATGATGGGAGATTTTGAACAATGAAACGTAAAATGATAGAGTCTGTTTTGCATTATCTTAAATTTGTTTTTGTTGCAGTTGTTTTATTGCTGCTGCGGGGTTGGATTTTTGCTCAGAGCAACCATTACAATTTCTCCAAACTTGATATGTACAGCGGACTTTCACACAACCGGGTGAATGCCGTGCTGAAAGATCCTGACGGGTTTCTATGGTTTGGCACCACGGGCGGACTTAACCGTTACGATAGATACAAGTGCAGAATATTCCGTAAAAATCGCAATGATAGCTCTTCACTGAAGGATAACAATGTGCTGTCGCTTTATGAGCTTCCCGATAGAAAGATGTGGGTAGCAACAATGGGAGGAGCATGCATTTATAATCCGGATACAGAAGGATTTGAGCAGGATTATTTTAGATATTTGCAGCTCCTGGGGCTACCTCGTAGTACGATTGCGAATGTCGTAAAGGGGAACAATGGCAGATACTGGTTTCTTTACTATGATTTAGGTCTATATCTATATTCAGATATTGATAAAAGAGCAAAACCATTCGTCCGGCAGGATGCTTTGAATTCTCCAGGAAAGATCACTTCTGTTAAAGAAACAAAAGACGGAAAGTTATGGATCGTATACGAGAGTGGATTTTTGCAGCAATATGATATAGCATCAGATAAAGTTATATTCTCCAGCACCGTTTTACAGGAACAGCATAAAGGGAATAATTTCAATAGCCTTTTTATAGACAATGATGGAGATGTTTGGGTCTGGTGTTACACCTATGGCGTTTTTCTTTTTCATCCACAGGACAATACGATCAAACTGTTTAATAAAAATTCCTCTCCATCCAGGTTGAGCTCAGAAGTAGTAAGCCAGATCGTTCAGGATAACGATGGTATTATCTGGGTAGGAACAGACCATGGCGGCGTAACCCTGATCGATAAGAAAAACGGCTTCAAAACCAGTTACCTGCTGAATGATCCAAAAGATCCCAAAAGCCTTAGCCAGAACAGTATCAACGCAATCTATAAAGACGATAACGGCATTATCTGGCTGGGAACATACAAGCAGGGGGTAAATTATTTAAACAGCAACATCGTACAATTCCCATATTATCATCACCAGGAAATGAATGCAAAGAGCCTTCAATATGATGATGTAAACCGTTTTGTTGAAGACAGGTCTGGTAATCTCTGGATCGGTACCAATGGCGGAGGGCTCATCTATTTTGACAGGAAAAACAATACTTTCAATCAGTACCTGCATGATTCAAACAATCAAAACAGCCTGACGGCAAACGTAGTGGTAAGTTTGTGGATCGATCATACAGGTATGCTCTGGATTGGAACTTACCTGGGTGGTCTTGACAGTTTTGACGGTAGGAAGTTTACACACTACCGGCATGATGACCGCGATTCTTCCAGCCTGGGAGACAACAGGGTCTGGGAAATATTTGAGGACCGGGAGCAGAATTTATGGATAGGCACTTTGGGCGGCGGCCTGAATCGTTTTAACAGGAGCACAAACAAGTTTGACCATTATAAAGCCAGGGCAGGGGCTGTACTTTCCGATTATATTTCCAGTATCCTGCAGGACGGAAAGGGTAATTTATGGATCGGGACAAATGGCGGGGTGACCGTTTTTGAAAAGAATAAAAGTGTTCCGGTCTCTTATCAGCATACAAATAATAAGAATAGTTTAAGCAACAATGTTATTTCTTCTATCCTGGAAGACAGCAAAGGACGGATCTGGCTGGGGACTTCGGAAGGTTTGAATTTGTTTAACGAGCAGACAAAAGAATTTCAAATATTCACTACCTCAGATGGCCTGCCCGATAACATGATCCTGGATATTCTTGAAGATAATCATCAGACATTGTGGTTTTCTACACCCAATGGAGTGTGTAATGCCATTCCAAAACAAAATAGTAACGGACTTACCTTCTCTGTTATTAACTATGATGAGACGAACAATCTGCAGAACCGCGAATTTAATGACAATGCAGCACTTAAAACACGGGCAGGTGAATTGATCTTCGGAGGCCCTTTTGGTTTTAATATCATTGATCCGGATAACATAAAAAAGCGGGCTTATCATCCTAAAATTGTATTTACCAGCTTGCAGATCTTAAATAAAAATGTTGCCCCGGGAGAGCTGATCAATAACAGGGTCCTGCTGCCGCAATCTTTATCAAAATCACAGCATATAGACCTGAAGTATAAAGAGAACGTTTTCTCTATTGAATTTGCTTCACTTGATTTCGGCGGCAATACTTATAATAAGTATGCATACATGCTGGAAGGGTTTAATACAGACTGGTTTTATGCCGATGGCAGTGAAAGAAGAGCTACTTATACCAACCTTAATCCTGGTCATTATGTTTTTAAAGTAAAGGTCCTGGACAGGGATGGTTCCTGGAGTAGTGTTAAGACCTTGCAGATCAATATAGAACCGCCATTCTGGCGAAGCCCCCTTGCATATATTATTTATATATTGGTCGCTGCAGGATTGTTTTTACTTATCCGGCGTATTACTCTAGACAGGATACACATGCGCTTTGAAGTACAGCAACAACGCCGGGAAGCTGAAAGAGCCCATGCGCTGGAACAGTTAAAGACAAAATTCTTTACCAATGTGAGCCATGAATTCCGCACACCATTAAGTCTTATCATTGCCCCATTAGACAAGATCATTAAGCATACTACGGATGAAGAGCAGGTAAAGCAGTTAAACCTGGTGCAGCGTAATGCAAAGCGCTTATTGAACCTGGTAAACCAGCTCCTTGATTTCAGAAAGATGGAAGTACAGGAAGTAAGATTACATCCTTCTATAGGCGACATTGTAGGGTTTTGTAAGGATACCAGTTACTCCTTTACCGATATTGCGGAAAAGAAAAAGATCCAATTTTCTTTCTCAGCTAACATTGACAGCCTGGAAATTTATTTCGATAAGGATAAAATTGAAAAAATCCTGTTCAACCTGCTTTCGAATGCGTTTAAATATACGTATGATAACGGCGCTGTGGGGCTTAATCTCATCTATCAGCCACCCGTGAATAATGAAGGAGATGGAACACTTGCCATTGAAGTAAAAGATACCGGTATCGGGATCCCGGCCGGTCAGCATGAAAAGATATTTGAACGGTTCTTTCAGACAGAGGTCCCGGAAAGCATGGTGAACCAGGGAACCGGGATCGGCCTGGCCATTACAAAAGAGTTTGTAAAATTGCATAACGGGATCATCACTGTAAAAAGTGAGCCGGATCAGGGTACCTGTTTTACGGTGCTTCTTCCTGCAAAGAAAATCTATGAATCTTCGGCCCGGGCAGCAGCCTCCCCTTTACCAGCAGAAAATGGAGAACCATTGGAATTAGAGGAAAGTAAAAAGGGAGATAAGAGGAAAACCATACTCATAGTAGAAGACAATGAGGACCTTCGCTTTTATTTGAAGGACAACCTGAAAGGGCAATATCATATAGAAGAAGCCACGAATGGAAAAGAAGGCTGGGAAAGAATAAAACAGCTAAACCCTGACCTGGTGGTGAGTGACATTATGATGCCTTTAATGGACGGCGTTGAACTGGCCAAAAAAGTTAAGACCGAAACACTCACTGCCCATATTCCCATTGTTTTGCTTACAGCTATGGGAAGCGAAGAGAAACAGCTGGAAGGCTTGAAAGCCGGTGTGAACGATTACATTACAAAACCATTCACCTTTGAGATACTGGCTTCACGTATCAATAACCTGCTGGCACAGCAAAAACTGTTGCAGAAAAGGTTCCAGAAGCAGATTGAAGTAAATCCCGGAGAGGTTACAATAACCCCTGTGGACGAAAAATTCCTGAAACAGGCATTGGAAGCTGTTGAAAAACAAATAGATAACTCTGATTTTTCAGTAGAAGACCTCAGCCGTGAAATGTGCATGAGCCGCGTTACCTTTTATAGAAAGATAGTTTCGCTTACCGGCAGGTCGCCATTAGAGTTTATCCGTTCAATCCGCTTGAAAAGAGCTGCTCAACTATTGGATAAAAGCGGAATGTCAATTGCCGAAATTGCATACGAGGTAGGATTTAATGATCCCAAGATCTTTACCAAATTTTTCAAGGAAGAGTTTAGTATGTTGCCTTCACAGTATATAACAAACATTAAAAATAAAGACAATTAGTCTCCTCCCTCATCGGTTAGAAAAGATGAAAATCAGCCGTTTGTAACATTTAACCCCCCAGTTTGAAACATTCGACCGCCTGCTTTCAGACGGTCAGGTAATAGCTTTACAGTATTCTAATCCACGTGTATGAAATTGAGATTGGTGCTGTTTAGCTTGCTGGCTTCTGCATTCTTGAATGACTTATTGGCAGTACCACCTGTCTATACCAAACTTCCTGATGGCATAATACTTTTTACAGACACCCTGTTTAGGGCTGCCCAATACCTGGATTTAGATACAACATGCTATAAGACGTGATTTAAGGGAAGGAAAACATCTAAATATATAAATAAGAGCCAATTTAAATTCACACGTATGAAGTCAACCAAAATGATTCGCTCGCGAATGCTGCCGCTATTGGGTGCCCTTTTGGGAATCCTTTTCAGCATAAGCCTCTCTGCACAAACAATTAAGATAAGTGGTAAGATCGTCACTCAAAGTAACTCCACCCCGGTTCCCGGAGCATCGGTCAGCATTAAGAACGCCCAACGCTTCGCTATCACCGATGAAGCAGGACGGTTTACGATCGACGCGTCGACCGGAGACATATTAGTGATTACAATGATAGGTTACCAGAAAAAAGAAGTAGTTGTTGATAAAAGCACCTCCATTCAGGTGAAACTGGCTGAAAATGTTTCACAGCTGGAAGACGTGGTGGTAATCGGGTATGGCAAAATAAAACGGCCGGACGTTACCGGCGCCATATCTTCTGTTTCCGGTGATGAGATCCGTAAAACACAACCTGTAACCTTTGATCAGGCCTTGCAGGGAAAGGTTCCTGGGCTAGTGGCTCAACAAATATCAGGTCAGCCGGGTGGAGCGGTGTCCGTCCAGATCCGTGGCCTGTCTTCTTTTGGAGGAGGTGCGCCTATGTATGTAATAGATGGGATCATTATTGGCGGCACAGCCACATTGGGCGCCGGCGTCAATCCACTGGCCGGTATCAATCCTTCCGAAATTGAATCCATTGATGTATTGAAAGACGCATCCGCAACAGCAATTTATGGATCTCAGGCAACAAACGGCGTGATAGTAATAACAACCAAAAGGGGACAGGTAGCTCCGCCAAGCATTTCCTATGATATGTACACAGGCTACCAGCAGATACCTAAAAAATTGCCTGTCATGAATTTAAGGGAATATGCAGCTTTTATAAATGAAAGAAATACAGGCTTAGGCTGGGGGTTTGATACCCGGCCGGAGTTTGTAAATCCAAAATATCTGGGCGAAGGAACTAACTGGCAGAAAGAGCTTTTTAGAAATGCACCGATGTCCAACCATACGTTGACCATCAGTGGGGGAGACGCTAGGACCCAATACCTGCTATCCGGCTCTTATTTCAACCAGGAAGGTATTGCCCTTGGATCAGATTTCCGCAGGATCTCATTAAGACTGAACCTTGACAATAGAACAACCGATTGGCTAAAGATCGGCACCAGCCTGCAACTTGTTAGTATCAAAGAAAATGTGAATTCAACCAGTTCAAATGTAATTAATACCGCATTAAGCCAGACGCCGGATATAGCTGTAAAAAATGAGGATGGCAGCTGGGGCGGCGCCTATAATCCAAATGGATGGGTCAATAGTACCGTGAACCCATATGCGATAGCCCTTATTAATAAAGACCAGGCAAACAGGAAACAGCTTTTTGGTAATTTATATGCAGAAATTGCTTTTACCAAAGATCTGATCCTGCGCAATGAAGCAACAGCAAGCTTTTCAATGGCAACGGAAGACCGGTTTAATCCTTCCTATACCTTCGGCCTGGTGAAAAACAATACTAACAGCGCATCTTATAGTTTTTCGCAAAGCTTATATACAACCATAAGAAACTATTTAACCTATTCACATCTGTTTAAGAATAAATATAATGTCAATGTGCTACTGGGGCACGAAGCGCAGCTAAACACGAATGAAGCTTCTTCTGCCGGCCGGACAAATTTTCCATCCAACAGTGTGCAGGTAATCAGTAGTGGAGATCCTACTACCGCTACTAATTCCGGCAGCAAGGGGCAAAGTGCCCAGGAATCATACTTTGGCCGTCTAAACCTGGGCATCAATGATAAATACCTGTTTACCGCCAATGTACGGGCGGATGGTTCTTCCAAATTCGCTCCTGAAAACCGCTGGGTAACCACCTACTCAGGAGCATTTGCCTGGAAGCTGAATAATGAAAGCTTTCTGCAGGGAGTTAAAGCTATTAATGAATTAAAGCTGCGCCTGGGTTATGGATTAACAAATAATCAGAATATCCGGGACTATGCCTATACCTCAACCCTTGCTACGGTGGCTACCGGCCTCACAGGCATTGCACAGCTGACCCAGAATGTGGGAAATCCTTATGTGCAATGGGAAAAAACAAAATATGCGAACGTAGGGCTGGATGGTACTTTTTTTAACTGGAGATTGAATTTCGCCGTTGATTTTTACAACCGCAGGACCGATGGCCTTATATTACAGATCCCCCTGCCATTGTATTCCGGAACGGCCATTGGCTATGCACCAGGCTCGCTGGATGCCCCGTACGTCAACGTAGGTACAGTTAACAACAAAGGTTTTGACTTCAGGATCAGCTCAACCAATGTTAAAAGCAAAAATTTCACCTGGAAGACGGATGTAACCGTTTCACGTAATATTAACGAGGTGCTGAAGCTCAACACGGATGGTGCTTCACTGAATAAACAGTACAGCAAAACGGTTGTGGGCAGGTCTATTGGTGAGTTTTACGGATATGTTATTGACGGAGGCGTATTTGCAACGAAAGATGATTTTAAGAACCACGCATTGCCCACTAAAAATGGCGTACCCCTGCCGGTAGGCGCTGCCGGTGGTAGCATCTGGTATGGTGATCTGAAGTTTAAAGACTTTAACGGTGATGGCGTTATCAATGAACATGACCAAACGTTCCTCGGTTCTCCCATACCTAAGTACCAGATTGGTTTAAATAATACCTTCTCGTATAAGAATTTTGATCTGAATATATTTTTTGCTGCAAACATCGGCAATAAAGTATATAACCAGCTGCGTGTAAACGGAGAATACCCGGGAACAAGTTTTGGGTATCTCAGGGCACTCTCCAACTACGCAAAGCTGACTTTGATTGACCCGAACGGATCTGCTACAGATGTTAATAATGTACAGGTGACAAACCCTACTACCAGGATCCCCGGAATTAGAAATGATAATACCAATGATAATAACAGGAACTCTGACAAGTTTGTAGAAAACGGCACTTTTTTACGGTGTAAGAATCTCTCTTTAGGATATACCCTCCCTGAAAAGCTTATTGATAAAGCCAACATTAAGTATGTGAGAGTTTATTTCAATGTTTCGAATGCTTTCATTCTTACAAGCTACAAGGGAATGGATCCTGAGATCGGATCATGGGATCCGCTGTCTGCAGGTATTGACGGAGGCTATTATCCGCAGCCCCGGGTGTATACCATTGGTGCTAACATCAAATTGAGTAAGTAAATATTCATCTGTTTAATATAAATAGTCATGAAACCGATATTGAATAAAATAATTGCTTTCCTGTTACCTGTAATAGTTATAACAGGATGCTCCAAGAGTTTTTTAGATCGTCCGCCATTGTCGCAGATAAGTGCTGATAACTTTTATCAAACTCCTAATGACCTTAGATTGGCAACTGCCGCATTGTACGCAGGTACACCCTGGGGAGACTGGAATTATAACTGTTATTTACCTGTTGGCGATGTGCTGAGCGGGAACATGGCAGTTGGTTACTGGGGAGATGCCGTGCAGCTTAACACTTTTACAGTTACGGGCTTAAATAATATCATGATCTCCAACTGGAAAGGGATGTACAATGTCATTGCGCACTGTAACGTTACTATCAATGCCATCACGCAAAAGGCGCCCAATACTATCCCTGACAAGGACAGGAATGCTGCTATAGCAGAGGCCCGGTTTATACGTGGATTTGCCTATTATAACCTGGCGGTATTATGGGGTTCCGTACCTGTTATTGAAGATAACAGTACGCTGATCATATCTCCATTGATTAACCGCATAAAAACAGAAGACGTATATAAGTTCGCAATTAATGATCTGACTTTTGCAGCTCAGAACCTCCCGCCTGCTGATGCCGCCGGAAGGGTAACCACCTGGTCAGCGCAAGGCATGTTAAGTAAGGTTTATTTAACAGTAGCCGGATTAAACCAGGGCGGCGGTACCAGGGACCAGGCATACCTGGATAGTGCAAGAAAATACGCAGGAAATGTGTGCAACAATAGCGGCCTGGCGCTGGCAGCTAATTATGCCGACCTCTTTAAAAGCCAGTTTAACGACAATCCGGAGTCATTGTTCGCATTACAGTGGGCCCCGGGTGGCGGTTGGCTGGAAGGAAATATGCTGCAGATCTATTCTCCGGGCGGTACAGAAATATCTGCTAATGGCTCTGCCGGCTGGTTTAACATACGGCCAACCGTAGATATGTACAAGCTCTATACCACAAAAGATTCCGTAAGGCGTAAGGCTACCTTTATGATCAATGGTGATTATTATCCGGAGTTGAACGCAGCTGGCGGAGGATATAAATATACAGGCGATTGCGGATTGAAAAAGCATATTATCGGTACAAACAAGGATAATAACGCCCCAACCATGAATCTGACCTCCTCTACAGAACATAACGCATTATTAAGACTGGCAGACGTTTACCTCATTTATGCTGAAGCTATACTTGGTAACAATGGTTCAACTACTGACGGCGAGGCGCTTCTTTACTTTAACAAGGTTCGTACAAGAGCCGGCATCGACCCGGCAACCAAAATAGATATTGATACCCTGATTAACGAGAGACGGATTGAACTGGCAGCAGAAGGGCAATATTGGACAGACCTGGTTAGGTTGTCTTATTACAACCCGGCAAAGGCAATCAGTAAATTAAACGGCGAACAACGTGTAACATTTACGCTGCCAAATGGCGTCTTAACACCCGCGGATCCATATGGCATTATCACGCCTGCCACTATTCAAAGCTTCACTTTCCCGCTACCTTCTTCTGAGGTTACTGCTAACCCGAAATTGCTGGAAGCTCCGGTATCATATTATTAAGCAATACTAAAAACATTATACAGTGAATAAAGTAATATTTAAACACCACTATAGAAGCTTGCTGTTCCTGGCGTTTGCTACGGCCTTTGCATGGATGCTATCCGCCTGTAAGAAGGATGTAACGGAAGGCGCCCCAGTTATAACAAGTGTCAGGAATTATGCAGCAGCGCCTGCTGATACCCTTGTGAATGGCATTACTACCGGTCAATGGGTGGTATTGATCGGGCATAACCTGAAAGATGCTGTACAGATCTCCTTCAATGGCATACCAGCTACCATCAACAGCGTAATGTTCTCTGATACCAGCGCTGCCGTACTGGTACCTGCTGTGATACCGTTCCCATCAGTGTCTGCAGAAGATCTGAACACTATCCGCTACGTTACCCGGCAGGGGGCAACCACCTTTACATTTGATATTGTGGCTCCGCCTCCCAGCATCACAAGCATTTCAAACGAAAATGCCAATGAGGGCGATTCTGTTTATATCTACGGGTTGAATTTGTTTTTTATAAACGAGCTCACTTTTGCCGGTACACCGGTTACCAGTTATGCCACAGCGGGCGATGGTACCTCCGTTGGATTTGTATTACCAGCACTTACACAAAGCGGCCCTGTAGTGGTTACTACAAAATCCGGCATGGCCTCGACCCCCTTCAACGTAAACGATAATACAACAGGCGTTCTCTGTAATTTTGATGAGATAAATACTTTCAACTGGGGTACCGGCATAGATAACAGCAGCGCTAACTTTCCCGGCAACAGGGGTAATTACGCGGTGCTAAGCAATGGTATTCTGCCTGCCGGTGATGGCACCTGGTGGGACTGGCAACGCAGTATAAATACTAACGATGTACAATGGGTCCCTGCTGACAGTTTAGGCCTTTCCCTTGATGACTATGCCCTTAAGTTTGAGATCAGCGTACCCAACACATGGACCGGCACTTCTATTTATGTTATAAAAGGTTATTCATTTGACTATATGGCCCGCTATGAGCCGTGGCAAGGTACCAATGGCGCTATCTCTTCCTTTGCCACAAAGGGTTGGCGTACGGTAACCATTCCATTGTCACTGTTCAGGAGCAATGACGGTAAAGGCTCGGCAGCCGCAAGCCTGACCGCTTTGCTGGGTACCACCGGCACCGGAGCGATAAATATCCAGACCAAAAACTTTTCCGCTTCCCCCTCGGCTTCCGGCTTACGGGCGGCTATTGATAATATCAGGGTGGTAAAGATTAAATAGTGCCAGGACTTTTAACCAAATATCATAAATATGAAAACTCAAAGATGGTATGTACTCACCGGCCTTGTAATTATGGCTGTAATGTTTGCATACTGTAGTAAAAACAGCACGATCGCACCGGTATTGTCGGTTTCTTCATCCGAAATTGCTTTTGAGGCTAAAGAAGATACTGCTGAGGTAACGATCACCAGTAACGCAGAATGGAATATCAGCAATCCCGCTTCTTCCTGGCTGCAATTGAGCAAAACAAACGGCAAAAACAGCCCGGCTTCCATTCAATTAACCACTACAGCCAATACCACAGGAGCTGTCCGCTCTGCGGTACTAGAGGTTAACGTGGGAAACAGCCAGCTGCGCCGGATAAACGTAACGCAAGCCAGCAGTTTATATCCGGGCTATAATACATCGCCCATACCGGCCGATGCAACCGGCATGGGAAGTACTGCAGTGCAATTGGCTGCCAAATTTACACTGGGCTGGAACATTGGAAATACACTGGAAGCTATTGGCGGAGAAACCGCCTGGGGAAATCCTTTAATTACCGAGAGTTACATCCAGTTCGTAAAGCAGCAGGGATTTAATGCCATCCGCCTGCCCTGTTCATGGAACCCGTATTCAGATAAAGCTACCGCTAAGATCCAGGATGCCTGGCTTAACCGGGTAAAGCAGGTGGTTCAATATTGCGTCAATAACGATATGTATGTTTTACTCAATATCCATTGGGACGGTGGCTGGCTGGAGAATAATATTAACGCTCAGAAGAAAGATTCAGTTAATGCCAGGCAAAAAGCGTTCTGGGAACAAATAGCTACCACAATGCGCGATTTTGATGAGCACCTGCTATTTGCAAGCGCCAATGAGCCCGCTGCCGACAATGTTGAGCAAATGGCAATACTTGCCGGTTATCATCAAACCTTTGTTAATGCAGTCCGGTCCACCGGTGGACGTAACAGCTACCGGGTGCTGGTGGTGCAGGGACCGTCAACGAATATTGAAAAAACAAATGACATGATGAATACCCTCCCCACAGATCCTGTAAAAGACAGGATGATGGTAGAGGTACATTATTATTCACCATCCCAGTTCTGTTTGCTGATGGATGGCGACGCTGACTGGGGTAAAATGTTTTATTACTGGGGAACAGGACATCATTCTAACATTGAACCTGACCGGAATGCCACCTGGGGAGAGGAGAGTGATGTAAACACCTCCCTCGCCAGGATGAAAACGAAATTCATTGACAAACAGATCCCTGTCATAATGGGCGAATATGGAGCCTACAGGCGTGGCAACAGTAAGTATGTTCCCAAAGATCTGGCCACCCATAATGACGCGGTGGATTATTGGCTGACCTATGTAACCAGACAGGCCATAGCCAATGGTCTTAAACCCTTTTACTGGGATACGGGCGGTGCATTGGACAGGCGGAATAATACCGTGCTCGACAAACGTACCATCGATGCCATTGTTGCGGGTGGTAAATAGTTTTAGAAGATTAATTGACTTGTATGTATAAGGGATGAAATTTTAATACATCCCTTATACATTTTTTTAACAAAGACACGTTTAGAAAATTTGATGAAATTGAAAAAAGTAGTAAGACAATTTGTGCTCGGTTTAGCAGGCGTAATGATGGCTGGTATAGCCAATGCGCAGCTCTTGACAAACGACAGTAAACAGGAGGAAAAGATCCGCTCATTGATCAGCCAGATGACGCTGGCGGAAAAAGTTAGTCTCCTTCATGGAAATTCGAAATTTTACGTATCGGGAATAAAAAGATTAGGTATTCCTGAATGGGCACTGAGCGATGGGCCTCATGGGGTGCGTGCGGAAATAAACCGGCATGACTGGGCTTATGCCGGCTGGACCAATGATTCTGCCACCTGTTTTCCGCCGGGTACAGCGTTGGCCGCTACCTGGAATCCTAAACTGGCTTATGAGCGTGGAATTGTATTGGGTGAAGAAGCCCGCTTCCGGAAAAAAGATATCTTACTCGGACCCGGTATCAACATTATCCGTTCACCGCTTTGCGGAAGAAATTTCGAGTACATGAGCGAAGATCCGTTCCTTATTTCCAGAATGTCGGTTGCCTATATCAAAGCATTACAGTCAAAAGATGTAGCGGTAAGTGTAAAACACTGGCTGGCTAATAACCAGGAAACGCATAGAGATTCAATTGACGTGTACATGAGCGAAAGAGCATTGCGTGAAATTTATTTGCCGGGATTTAAAGCGTCAGTAACCGAAGGAGGTGCCTACACCGTAATGGCCGCATACAATAAATTCAGAGGGGACTGGTGCGCGGAGAATGAGTACCTGGACAGGAAGATACTTCGTGAAGAGTTTGGTTTTAAAGGGGTGCTGATGACCGACTGGGCAGCCGCACATTCAACAATAAAAGCCGCTTTAGCCGGCCTTGACCTGGAAATGGGAACGGATAAAAAGGATTACAATGAATGGTATTTTGCCGATCCATTGATCAGCGCAGTAAAAGAAGGAAAGGTACCTGTCGCCATTGTTGATGAAAAGGTAGCGAATGTGCTGCGGATAATGATAAAGACAAAAATGTTTGATGAAGAGGATCGGGAAAAAGGGAAGATGAATACGCCGCAGCATCAGCAGGCCGCATATAACGATGCTGCTGAAGCGGCAGTATTATTGCAAAACAACAGAAACATACTTCCACTGAATTTCAATAAAATAAAATCCATTGCAGTTATTGGAGATAATGCTACACGCAGGCATTGCAATGGCGGACTTAGCTCCGAAATAAAAGCCCTCTACGAAATTACTCCGCTTGACGCTATCCGGAAGAAATTTGGAGCTACGGTGAAAATAAACTTTGCTCAGGGGTATGAAAAGCAATCCACTTTCAAAGAAGGCAGCAACGCCGGACAAACAAGCTCTGATGTGGTTGACTGGAAACTGATAGATGAAGCTGTAAAAGTAGCAAAGGAATCAGAAGCAGTGATCATTTTCGGAGGATTAAATCATGATTTTGATACAGAATCTTCCGATAAGCAAAATATGGACCTACCGTACGGACAAGATGTTTTGATCCGCGAAGTGGCAAAAGCAAACCCTAATACCGTGGTTGTTATCATTGCCGGCTCACCGGTAAAGTTATCAGGAATTGTTCATCGCGTGCCTGCCATACTGTGGTCATGGTTTGGCGGAATGGAAGCAGGAAATGCTGTTGCCGATCTGCTGAGTGGCAAAGTAAACCCATCCGGTAAACTGCCGTTCACATTGCCGGTGTCCCTGGATCAATCGCCCGCCCATGCGTTAGGCAATTTTCCGGGAAAAGACCTTCGCGTAAATTATGAAGAAGATATTTTAGTAGGATACCGCTGGTTTGATACAAAAAAAATTGTTCCTCAATTCCCATTTGGTTATGGCCTTTCTTATACCGGGTTTTCGGTAAGCCATTTTTCTACAGACAAGACCAGCTATGGGAAAGGAGAGACCATTCATGCGAAATGCACTGTAAAAAATACGGGTTCCCGGTATGGAGCAGAAGTTGCGCAGCTTTATGTCAGCGATCCGTTTTGCACTGTTTTGCGCCCGGAAAAAGAACTTAAAGCATTTGAAAAAGTTTTTCTGCGTCCTGGGGAAGAAAGAACGATCGAGCTTAACGTAAAAGCTGCTGACCTGGCTTTTTATGACGAAACCAAAAAAAACTGGAATGTGGAAGCTGGCGAATTTATATTGCATATCGGCAATTCATCACGCAATATTTCAGGATCGGTCAAGATTTCGGTTAAATAGGTTCCTGGGTAAACTGCTTTGCCAGCGATCAGAAGATTTAAGGGCCTTTGGTTGTACCTGCTCCAGCATAAAGATTATTTTTTACATGCTTAAAACGAAAGAATAATACAATGAGATTCCGGATTCGAACTTTACTTCTATTCCTTACTACATTTTTTGTTTCTCAAAAATTTATTAATGCTCAGATCAGGTTGCCCAATGTATTTGGCGATAGCATGGTTTTACAGAGGGGCATTAAAATTCCGGTTTGGGGAAATTCAACTCCCGGCGCTATTGTCGTTGCAAAACTTGGAAATATTCAGGCAACAGCGAAAGCGGACCGGGAGGGGAAATGGCTGCTCAGATTCCCTGTGTTTAAAGAAGGAGGACCTTATGTACTTGAAGTTGCTGAATCAGGAAAACCGGATGCTGGAATCAGGCTAAAGGGAATTCTTATCGGCGATGTGTGGCTGGCTTCCGGTCAGTCAAACATGGAATGGCAGGTGCAGCAGGCTAAGGATGCAGGTAAAGAAATAGCAAATGCTAATTTCCCGCAAATACGCTTTCTGGTTGTTGAACATAGTAAACAGGTAAGACCTCAAACCGATATTGCAGCCGGAAGATGGAAAGTTTGCGATTCCGGAAATGTAAAAGACTTTTCTGCAGTTGCTTACTATTTTGCCCGTAAAATTCACCAGGACAGGAGGGTGCCGGTTGGCATTATTCAAAGCACCTGGGGTGGCACACCAATAGAAGCATGGACAAGCCGGGACATGTTGCTTACCTCGCCAATTACCAGGGAAAAAACGCTTAGCAATGATACGCTTGCTCCTGACCGTGAAGATTTTGTGCAGGACAGCCTGAACCTGGTACGCTTTTGGAATATAATATATAATCCGCAAAATAACACGGATAAGATAGTGCCGGCTACGGGATATGATGATACGGATTGGACAGCAGTTGAAATGCCAAATCTGGTAAAGGGTTTTGGAATTGGTTCTTATGAAGGAATGGTCTGGCTAAGAAAAAAAATCACATTGCCTCAGTCATTTGAGCAAAAAGATTTAACTATCAACCTCGGACATCCGGAGATGAACTATTCGCTCTATTTTAATGGCCAGGAAATTTGTAAGAATGTCTGGAATTCCAGTCCAACGCATTCTTATACCATTCCTGCCAATCTGGTGAAGAACGGAGAAAATACTATTGCTGTCAGAATAGCCATGTTATGGAACGGGGGAGGTTTGAACCCGGCAGATGATATTTATATTACAGATGGTTCAGTTAAAATTTCTTTAAGCGGGAAATGGTTATATAAAAAAGATCTTGAAACTGCTCTTCCTAAAATACTCAACTATCAGTATTATCCCACAGTGCTATTTAATACCATGATAAACCCGGTTATTCCTTTTGGTATTAAAGGATTTATCTGGTACCAGGGTGAGTCGAATGCCGGAGCAGCTTATGATTACCGAAAGTTATTTCCCATGCTGATTACAGATTGGAGAAAGCGCTGGCAGCAAGGCGATCTTCCGTTTTTATTCGTTCAGTTGGCCAATTACATGAAGACAAAACCGCTTCCATCAGAAAGTGAATGGGCGGAATTGAGAGAAGCGCAAAGTTTGACATTGTCGCAGCCCAATACAGGTATGGCCTGCATTATTGATATTGGAGAAGCGAACGATATTCATCCGAAAAATAAACAGGAAGTAGGCCGCCGCCTGGCTTTAATTGCCAATAAAATGGTGTACAAACAGGAAGGTATCCCATCTGGTCCGGTGTATAAGAATTATAGAAAGGAAGGTAATCGCATCCGCATCAGTTTTACAAACATTGGCCTGGGGCTTTCCACAAAAGATGGAAAAGAAGTAATAGGTTTCGCCATTGCCGGTACAGACAAGCAATTTTATTGGGCAAAAGCAACCATTGAAGGAAATGAAGTGATTGTTTATTCTGATAAAGTTGCCGAACCTGTAGCTGTCAGATATGCCTGGGCAGATAATCCGGAATGCAATCTCATAAACTCAGAAAACTTGCCAGCTATTCCTTTTAGAACAGATGAATGGAAAGGGATTACTCAAAAATAAGATCCAGGTTCAGCTAAAAGTAATATGATTCTTTAAGTGAAAAACTTTGATTGGAAGCATTTAAGTAAAGCTATTTTTGTCCGCCTGCCAATGACCCCGGAAGCCCAAAAAAGGTTTGAAAGCGGGAAATAGGAGAGACGGACTGCCAGCGCAGGGCGAAGCTATAAAACAAACCCGTCACGGTTAAGCCGGAGACGGGTTTGTTGTTTTATTCGACTATCCGCTTATTGAATACTGTAACCACCGTCCACAACCAACGTATGACCTGCAACAAAACTTGCCATATCACTACAAAGCCAAAGCACCGCATCGGCAATTTCTTTCGGATGCCCCAAACGCCTGGCAGGTACGGTCTCTATCATTGCATCTAATATATCCTGCTGACCGCCAGCCATCATTTTGTCTACCATTGGTGTATGAATTATACCAGGACAAATGGAATTGATACGTATTCCCTGTGAGGCATACTCCAATGCTGCACTTTTGGTAAGCCCGATTACACCATGTTTGGCTCCATGATACGTACCTCTTTGCGGCCCACCTAAAATTCCGCCGATTGACGAACAATTTACAATAGCACCGTTACCCTGCTTGCGCATCTGCTGTAATTCGTATTTCATACAACTCCACACACCACGCAGGTTTACGCCCATCACTCTGTCGAAATCTTCTCTGGTCTGGTCGGCTGCATCTGCAAGCACATTCTGGATACCTGCATTGTTAAAAGCTGCATCAAGTTTTCCGAATGTTTCCACTGTTTTATTGATCATTGCCTGTACCTGTACATCATCCGAAACATCGCAAACAATAGCAAGTGCTTTATAACCCTCTGTCTTTAGCCGTTCTGCTGCTTTGTTCACCAGGTCTTCATCCCAATCTGCTAATGCTGCCAATGCTCCGGCCTCAGCGAATGCCTTTGCAGCTGCAAATCCAATACCCTGTGCTGCGCCTGTAATAAGAACAACTTTATCTTCCATGAGTCTCATAATCAATTATTTATTTAATTTTATTGTTGAAAATGATATTTCTTTTATTGTGATTTAATCACGCTGAAAGTTCAGATTACAAAGGTCTTATCTTATGGATAAGTATCCCTTATACAATCCACGGATTGTGCTACCATTTTCACTGATCAGCGTTCCGCTGCGTACAAAGGAGGAAATAGTGGGTAAATTTGTATTGATTTTTAAATGCAATTAAAATGGACGAAATTTTAAGAATTGATACAGTTAGCGAGCATGATGCTTTTTATCATAAGGAGAATTTGCACCCATTGGTAAGCATTATGGATTTTAACGGCAGAGTGCCGGAAATCTACGCGTCCAGGATGAATTTTGGCTTTTATATAGTGTATTTAAAGGAAGTGATGTGCGGTGACATGAAATATGGAAGGCATACTTATGATTACCAGGACAGGACGTTGGTTTTTGTTGCTCCGGGGCAAGTCATCAATGTAGATATCAGCAGGGATTATAAACCTCAGGGTTACGCTTTGTTGTTCCATCCCGACCTGATACGTGGTACATCTTTGGGCAGGCATATGGACGATTATACATTCTTTTCTTATCAATCAAATGAGGCACTACACTTATCTGAAAGGGAGCGGAAAATTGTATTGGATTGTTTCGACAAGATTAGTTACGAGCTGGAGCGTGGTGTGGATAAGCATAGTAAAATGCTGATAGTTGCAAATATTGAATTATTCCTAAACTATTGCATACGTTTTTATGACCGCCAGTTCATATCCCGTAGTGGGCCCAATACTGACATACTAAGCCAGTTTGAAAAACTGTTGAACGAATATTATCAATCGGACAAGCCGCAAACAATAGGCTTGCCATCAGTTACCTATTGTGCTGAGCAATTCAACCTTTCTACCAATTATTTCGGTGATTTAATAAAAAAAGAGACAGGTAAAACGGCTTTGGAATATATCCAATTGAAAATAATGGATTGGGCTAAACAAAAGATATTGGATAACCCAAAGACCATTAACGAGATAGCCTATGAGTTAGGATTTAAATATCCGGCACATTTTACGAGGGCTTTCAAGAAAAGCACGGGCGTAACACCTATCGGATATAGGTTACTAAACAATAGCACTACCTGATGCCATCTACCAGAACAACGGTTTCGGTTCATCTTTCCAAAGGATCAGCCTGAATTCTTCCTGGTGATTTCCATTTCCGATGGTATGTTCATCCTGTCCAGCCTGCAATTTTAGTTTATGCAGGATGCCGGAATATGCGCCTACCCACAATGTTGTTCCATCGTCCGACATCGCCATGCCGGAAATGGTAGATCCTAAATAATGCCGCCACAACTTATTACCCTGTTTATCGATCGCCCTTATATACCCGTATGCATCAGCCAGTATGTAATGGTCAGCAGTTGATAGTCCCGCGTATACACGCATTTCTTCGTCAATCACTACATATTTATCGCTTTTCGTATATGGTTCAATATTTAGCCCATTCAGTAAATCCGACTTTACACCGATGGTAATGCCATTATAAAAATGACAGGAGTTGGTAATCAGCTGTTTATCATCTTTTGAAAAGAGACAGTAATGTGGGTAGGATGACTGCGGTCCGAGAGTGCCTATTTCCCTGCCTTCACTATCCAGCACCCTGTGATCGCTACCCTGATCTCCCACAACAATAAAGTCATTATTATGAGACAAGGTGGCATTTTCCATGTCAATGTCAGGTGTCTTACCAGCTTTGTTGCTTGTATTTGCCGGATGAATACGTTTTTCCCCGTTCCCATCTATCAGAAAGATCCCTTTGGTACTCACGAGCAACAGCCTTTTGCCATCATTGAAAGGGATCAGCTCAGTAATGGTCTCATCTGCTGTTTCATGAAGCGTAAATTCACAGATAATATCGCCCTGCCATCCCCGTGTAGTCACGATGGTGTTATCTCTTTCGACGGCAAAAATATTTCCCTGCTTCGACTTGCCTATTGCGTATATGGCCTCATCCAGCTTGATAAGCCTGTCGTTGTCTAAGATATAGGCCTGTCTGTCCTCGTAGGGTGCCCCTATGACAAAAACGATCTTCCCGTCTTCAATAAAGTGGATATCACGAATGCTTTGGCCTTGTTTTTCCACGTAGCGGGCAAGAGGGATATGTGCGGGAGGGAATGCTTTTCTGAATGCTGTTACCGTTCCTTTTTCATTAGCTTCTCTTAAAAGCTGGACAACCTGATCTCCCAGATGAGTCCTTTCGTCAATAGGATCCTTTCCTTTCCAGTTTTCCCAGCCATGTTGTTCGCCGAAATTGACCATTTCATTTACGGCCCTGGCATATGCTGTTCCTTTTTTGTTCCATTCTTCCTGTAGCCTGTCTGTTGCAGAGTTGTCAAACATAAATACGTTAATATTTGAGTGCTGAAATTAATTATTCTTGGTCAAATTGGTAATTGTTATCACTCTCACTATCCACGCACCACTGAGTGTGAAATTATCACGTAAATGGTATCAGAAGACAAAAAAATGATATTTTGTTTTGAATTATAATCAGTTGTAACGGCTTTCATAAGTCGTTTTAAAGAAAAATTTTACTCACGAATAGCTTGATATGAATTGACATAATTTGGTAGGCTAAAAAAATAAAAAGCCCGCAAACATTGACTATTTGCGGGCTTTGAAACGAATTAAAGTGTGTTTTGTCGGGATGACTGGATTCGAACCAGCGGCCTCTTCGTCCCGAACGAAGCGCGCTACCGGGCTGCGCTACATCCCGTACCCTTGGATGCTAAATTGTATTGCACTCACACAAAGCGGAAGGAGGCAAATTTAACACCCTTTTAGGATACCGGCCAACTTTTTTTTAGCCCGCAGCAAGGTTATTTTTTACCTAAAGTAGCTATCAGGGCTTTTTCTCCCTTTATGCGCGCTCGCAGGTCGTCGCTGGCTTTGGTTTGCAGCATGAGTATCAGGCTGTCCTTTTCAAACAGGTGTATCTCAGCGCTGTCTGTATCCAGCACAGGCTTGAAACCATTACTTAGAGCATTTTTCTTAAATGCCTCAAAGTTTCCGGTCTTCTCAGCGTAAGTAACCTCATTATCGTTCTGAATGAAGACTGCCAGTTCTTTGTCATTGTTAACCCATGTATTGGTTTCATGAGGCTGCAGCTCCCAGCGGTAGCTTACCTGGTTGAGCGACTGCAGTATACTGTCTTTCCGCATAGTAAGGATCTTACTCAGATCACTAACGGTGATATCCCTGCTTTTAAAGCCTGTAAATTCCTCTACAACATCTTCTCCCAGCAGGATCTTTACCAGGGTGGGATGCTTTTGGGAATACATTACCTCTACATGCTTTCCTATGCTGGCCTGATCATACTGGCCTCCATCAACATTCCTGTTTACATATACGTATTTCCCTTTCTTTGTGTAAAAGGAAACAGAAAGGTTGTAGGTAGTACCTCCCTTACTGCTTGACTTGGAATAGCCTGCCGTAATGGTACCGGGTACGCGTACACCGTACTCTTTGATCTCATTGTCTTCCAGTGTACCATAATGCACTGAAAACGTTACTCCAAGAGCCACGGCCAGTACAATAGCTATAACAGCCACTTTATGATACCATTGATTATGCTCGGGAAGTTTGGAATTAAGTTCATCCCAGCTTCTGAAATCGGCAAACATCTGTACAAAAAAGAATGCAGTAATTACACCTCCTGTCAGGCCAAAGAACATGTGTGATGTCATGATAAGCCCCACCGGCATCCAGCAATAAAATAATAGGAAGGAAAAAAGAAATAAGCCCCCCCAGATAATTCGTCTGTTCATAGTTATAGGTAGTGGTTTTTAAATTGTTAAGGGATAAATCACTCAAATATATTATTCTTTTTTTACAGATAATGAAGTAGTTAAATTTAACGGACGGTCTGCAGGGAATTCTCTTCGTGCAATGGTATTGATTTTAATTTTTTTTAATGTATTTTAGGGAACCGGACACAAGACCACCAGGAGCCTCCATCCTGGCAGAGTGGATGATACTGAAACAGTTAGCCATTTATTTACTATCCTGATACCTATATGTTGAAAAACAGTCCCTATAATGCCAAAATTTTTATTGCTATCCTTATCCCTCTTTGTATTTAATAATCAGCTGTTTGCACAACATGCTGATCTCGGAAACGGCAGCCTGAAAAACGAAATATGGTGGATCAACTGGGCGGGAATGACCGTATCTGATGGTGCAGTTAAAACATTTACGACTGCCGGAGGCTTAACCGTCACCATTGAACTTTCTGCTGTAGCCGGAGAAATACCTGCGCCATATGTAATGAACACCTGGAATGGCGCATTACTATACGGATATTATGATTTCTCTGACGTTACTGTCATACCTGCATTACGAACAACACTCACCACCAATAACAGCCGGTTCACCCTCACTGTGACAGCTACACGGAACGGTAAACCTGTACCTTATCGCCTGATCGCTGTCGATGCAGAAGCCTGTGGTACAGGTGAGACGGTTTCCTTCACTACCTCCGGAGGAGCGTGGCAGACACTGGAATTTTACAGGAATTCCACACAGACCGTTAATCCTTCAACAGGCTGTGGCACACAATCTATCGATATAACAGAAACATATGCCGGGAGCCAGGGCCTCGGACAATTACCCATCCTGGCTACAGAAGCTACCGGTACCGTTACTATCAGCACCCGGCTGCTCAGATCGGTACAGGGCAGAAGTGCTGTGGCCTTTGGTATCATGGCCCCGGCAGATCAGGGAGACCTCCCGGCTGGTTACGGATATGCACAGCATCAGCTTCTCTACAGCAACCAGAATAGCTGTAATACCGATGCCCCGTTGCCGGAAGTATCCCGTATCAGCACATTATTCCTCGGAGCTACAGGGGGAGATGCAGATGTCCAGGGTGCTGCTGACGATGGTGCTGATGAAGATGCCCTTACCACCTTCCCTGGCTATACCGGCAACGGCACCTATCAGCTTACAGTGCCTGTTACCAATACAACAGGAAAGGATGCCTGGCTGTCAGGTTGGTTTGATTATAACCGTAACGGCAGCTTTGAACTGAATGAGTCCGTTATCGCGACCGTTCCTGCCAATGCTGCAACAGTACAGCTGAACTGGAATAACCTTCCTGCCGGTCTGCCTTCAGGAAAAGTTACACCGTATGCATTCAGGTTCAGGATATCTTCCAGCCAGGCTGCCATACAAAGCGCTGTGGGATTTGCTGCAGACGGAGAAGTGGAAGACTACCTGGTCAATATAAAGGCGCCTTGTGCAGCTAGCCTGAACACATTACCGAATGTAGTGATCTGTGCCGGTAAACAAACACAGCTGAAGGCTTCCGGGGTAGAAAGTTATATATGGTTGCCGGCAACGGGATTATCGGCTACAGATATTCCTGACCCCATAGCATCTCCGGCGGTGACCACTACTTATACAGTAACAGGAAAAGACGCGGCAGGATGCCCCGGCTCAGCGTCAGTAACCGTCTATGTACAACCAACACCTGTGCTTACCTGTAGGACGGATACCATGATATGCACAGGTACAAGCCTGCAGCTATCTGCCGTACCGGATATTCCTGCTACTATTACCTGGTCGCCGGCAGAAGCGGTCAACGATGCTACTGCTGAAAATCCTGTAACCACTCCGATGAAAACTACGCGCTATGTAGCTACTGCTTCCACCATTTACGGCTGCAGCAGCCAGTCGGCTATCAATATAACTGTTAATGCCTCTCCACAGTTCAGGGTAATACCTGATACGCCGGTTGTATGCCTGGGGCAGTCAATAGACCTGGTGGGTAAAGGGGGAGATGTATATGAATGGTATACGGACAACGATTCCCTGCTTACTGCAGGCGCTGTTATAACTGTTGCGCCAATACGTGATTCCCTCTTTAAAGTGTATATGCGGAATAATACCTGTGCAGTAGATGATACACTTTATGTGCCTGTAAAGGTATATAACCTCCCGGTAACATCTGTCTCTAAGTCCGGTGATATAGATTGCGCTCACCCGGAGGTGACGCTGCATGCTAAAGGAGGTATTTATTATACATGGGAAATGGCGCCTGGTATCACTAATTTCCTGACGCCTAACCCGGTTGTTTCTCCGCTGAAAACTACTACCTATGAAGTGACTATTACCGATATGCACGGCTGCTCGCGGCTGGAATCTATCACGGTAAGTGTGGATGTGGCATTGTCCTTCACCCGCTTTCCTATTCCCTCAGCCTTTACGCCTAACGGGGATGGCCGGAATGATTGCTTCGGACTGAAAAGCTGGGGGCCTACATCTACTTTCGAATTTAAGATCTTTAACAGGGCAGGGTTTGTGGTCTTTGACGCCCGTACTCCGGAAGATTGCTGGGATGGTACACGCAAAGGGCAGGATTTGCCTACAGGCACCTATGTGTATATGGTCAGGGCCCGGACTATTTGCGGTGAAGTAGTGCGCAGGGGCACTGTACTATTGACCAGGTAAAAGCATAATTATTTACTTATCTGTCTTCCATCCAGGTCAGGAAGTTGCGCGATTTTTCCTTGTTAATAAGCAGCTTCTCAGGTGTCTCAATAACCAGCTTCACATGTAGCTTACGAAGAAAATAATGTTCCACTTCTTTGATAGCCTTGAAGTTGACCAGGTACTGACGGTTAACGCGGAAGAACTGCTTAGAGGAAACAGCAGCAGCGATCTGGTCCAGCGATTGAGTAACATCAAACTTCTGCTTATCAAAACACATGATCGATGTAGCATCGAAGTTAATGTAGAAATAAGCGATGTTGTCTACATGTACGGTCGTATACTTTTGATTCCGGAAAACCAGGAAGCTGGTCTTACCACCGGACGGGCTCAGCCTGGACAACAGCTCCTCAATATCAGGCGTTGTTTTCTGCTGAAAGAAATTTTTAAGCTCGTCCACTTTTCTCAGTGCATCCTTAATATCATCTTTTGAGAATGGTTTAAGAACATAATCTACACCGTTGTTTTTAAACGCTTCAAGAGAATACTCATCGAAGGCGGTGCAAAAGACTACCGGACATGTGACCTTAACTGCTTTGAATATTTCAAAACAGAGACCATCAGCCAGCTGTACATCCATGAATACCAGGTCCGGCTGTGCGCCTTCAGACAATGCTTCTACTGAGCTTTCAATACTCTGATACTGCCCGGTTATCTTTGCTTCCGGCTTAATTGCCCGGATAATATTCTCCAGCGATTTGGCTGTCCTCAGCTCGTCTTCAATTATTATGATATTCATAAATAACCGGGAGTTTTACTTTAAATATATGTTGATCGTTGACAATGTCTACCTGTTTGTCGAGCAGATGGAGATAGCGGAGATTTATATTTTTCAGGCCTACTCCGAGTGAGTTAACCTCGCCGGTTTTTAACTGGACCCTGTTTTCAACCACTATGCAGTTATCTTCTTCATATATCCTTATGCTCAACGGCTTTTGCAGAGATACAACATTGTGTTTAATACAGTTCTCAACCAGCAGCTGTAATGTGAACGGAGGAATAAGAGTGTTTAAGCCCTTTGTGGAAAGTTCATTGGTGAAGACAAGCCCGTCATCAAACCTGGCCTTTTGCAGGAACAGGTAAGCATTGAGTATTTCCATTTCCTCATGCACATGGATCAGGTCAAGCTTACGGCTTTCCAGCGTATAACGGTAAAAGTTCGATAGCTTGATGATAAAATCAATAGCCTCTTCGTCTCCGCTTTCCACCATGGCTTTTAACGTATTGAGACTGTTGAACAGGAAATGCGGATTAACCTGCTGTTTCAGCAGTTCATACTGCGCACCGAGATTATCGTTTTTAATCTGCTCCAGTTCCATCTTCACGTGCTGGTTCTCGTAGTTCTGCTGAAGCATGTTCAGAAACATGTAGAATATCAGGTTGATCAGAATACCACGTACCTCCACCATTAGCATAGTTGGGCCAAAATTGATATGAGAGAGGATCAGCTGCTGTATCCATGCAAGCCCCAGCATTACTACCATACCAAACAACAGGGTGCTTAAAAGCTTCGGATAAGAGATGCTTTGTTTGCGGGACCTGCCCGTACTGCGTGATAAAATGAAGATGTTGAAATACCACATCACCAAAGCAAATGTACCTGTCAGGGCGGCATTGACAATAGCCTCGGCAGTGTTGAAATGATGGGCCGCGATCTGCGGCACTGAAGATAGCAGTCCAAGAAAAATTGAACTGACCCAGATAGTAGTATGAGATATTTTAAAACCTGTTTTCTTCATCAATAGAATATTTGCTTTGATGGAAGCTGTTGACAAATATACTCAGATTCTTTATGGGAACACATGAATGGACTATGTTGCAATACTGGAAGCAATAGCATCGTACTAATGATTTTATGACTTTCAATAATAAGTCAGACAACTGGTTTATCTGAACATTGATGTTGCCACATGTTGCTCTTAAAAAGAGTTTTATCTGGCAAAGCCGGCTGCTTCAATAATAGCGTCAGCAAAGCCTTGAGGTGCTTCCTGCGGAAGATTGTGACCAATACCACCTTTTATGGTATGATGCGCGTATTTGCCTTTAAACCTGGCAGCATAAGAGGATGGATCAGGATGAGGAGCGCCATTGGCATCGCCTTCAAGCGTAACAGCAGGCACATAGATAGCAGGTGCTGTTGCAAGTTTCTTCTCAAGGCTGTCATATTTTGCTTCTCCCTCTGCCAGTCCGAGACGCCAGCGGTAATTGTGGACCACAATGGCCACATGGTCCGGGTTGTCAAAAGCGGCGGCAGACTGCCTGAAAGTTGTATCACTGAAATGCCACTGTGGGGAAGCTGTTTGCCAGATCAGTTTTGCAAAGTCATAGCGGTTGGCCTCATAACCCAGGCGCCCCCGTTCAGTAGCAAAATAGAACTGGTACCACCAGGACAGCTCTGCTTTGGGAGGGAGAGGGGCTTTGTTGGCCTGCTGACTACCAATAAGGTAACCACTCACAGATACCAGCGCTTTACAACGCTCAGGCCACAGGGCCGCAACAATATCTGCTGTACGGGCTCCCCAGTCAAAGCCGCCAATAACAGCCTTGTTGATCTTCAGTGCGTCCATGAGCGCAATAACATCTGCAGCCAGGGCTGCCTGCTGCCCGTTACGGGGTGTCTGGGCGGAAAGAAAACGGGTAGTGCCATAGCCGCGCAGGTAGGGAACAATGACCCTGAAACCTTTTGCTGCCAGTAAAGGCGCTACTTCCGCGTAACTTTGAATGTCATAAGGCCATCCATGCAGGAGAATAACCGGTTTCCCATTTACCGGACCAACCTCTGCATAACCAATATCAAGCACTCCTGCTTTGATCTGTTTTATCTGGCTGAATACAGGAGCCTGCGCTTTCAGAAGATCTGGTATGCCCAGCATTAGTACGATGACTACAAGGGAACAGAAGTTTATGTTGTGATTGTTATACATAGATGATTGATTTATTCTGCAACAAAAGTAGGTTCAATGCCATCCGGCAACAATCTCCATTACCGTGAACCGGACATTTTAACCCCCCGGTTAGACATGCCTGATTCACGGGGATAATTGTCTGGTTAAAGAACTTATTGATATGCAGAGAGGTGAGCTGCATCTAGCTTTGCTCGTCACTAAAAACATAAACAATGAGTATGCTTAAGAATTCAATGTTGTATACCATACTGGTATTACTGGTCTCTATCACTTTCCTTTCTTTCAGAAGTAATGCTTCAAAAGCAGAAAAGTGGCGACGGGCTGCAGGCAATGGTTTTGCTGTACTTGAACTTTTTACATCTGAAGGCTGCTCCAGCTGTCCCCCGGCAGATGCTTTGCTGGAACGCATTCAGAAAGAAGCCGGCAACAAACCCGTATATGTGCTGGCTTATCATGTGGATTACTGGAACCGGCTGGGCTGGAAAGATGTGTTCAGCGATGCAAAGTATTCAGAACGTCAATACCAGTACAGCCGCTTTTTTAAGGGACAGGTATATACTCCACAGGTAGTTATCAATGGCAGATCGGAATGTATAGGTTCTGACGAGGCTGCGGTAAGTCAGGGAATAACACAGGGCTTAAGCAGTGTTCCAACTGTCGGGCTGACAATTGAAGCAAGACAGGAAGCGGGGAATATAGCGCTCAATTACCAGGTTACAGGTAATACGCGCAATGATCAGCTGCTTATTGCCGTGGTACAGAAACATGCAGTGAGTAAAGTTAAACGGGGAGAGAATGAAGGACGTACACTTTCTCATGCGCAGATTGTACGTAAGCTTTACGTATTTGACTTGAAGAAGGGTGAGAAGGCGAAAGAACAGATTCCTGTACCTGAAGATTTCAATGCACAGGAATGGGAGATTGTAGGAATGGTGCAGGACCCTGAAAATGGTGTAATAGCAGCGGCTGCACGCAGCGTAGTTCTATAGAAATAAAAAGAGTGTCTGAATAACATCAGACACTCTTTTCTAATTTGATTCAATTAATTATGCAGTAAGACTGGTATATGTTGCAGGGTATAATTTTCTGTACATAGTATAGGTTACTGTAACCATTGTGAAGGCAATGATGGCATCGATAGTAGCGGGGAAACCCAGTACACTCAGTTTGGAGAAGAAAGCAAAGAGAATGTCAAAGAAGATGCCTGCAAATACCCATTCTTTTAATCTCAACAACCTGTTGGGAGTGAGAAGGACCAATACACCGGAAAGTTTGAAAACACCAAGAATGTAAATGAAGTGAGCAGGATACCCCAGTTTAAGCGTAATATCCCATACAAGAGGATTGGCAGTTAGTTCACAGATACCGCTTGTACCGAACCATAGTGAAGTTAATACGGCGCCTGTCCAGTAAACTATTTTTGCTGTTTTTGTGTTCATGATATTGCTTGTTTTACGTGATTTGATGAAGCAAAATTGTCATAAAACAGAGCCATATCAGAGTGAAAAAGTGTTGAAGTGGACGTATTAAATCGTGGATCAGACAATCCGGGCATTATAACCGTTATCCTATACCCAACCGCCTGTTTATTTCTGTGATTTTAAATTCCGTGAGTTTGAACGGGTGTGCTCCGCTGCTGAAAATATAATCTTCCGTATTAAATCCAGCTTCCGGCGTAAACAGGAGATACAGGTATTTCATTGTTTCCGCAAAGAAATATACAGGCAGTTCATCCCGTTGTTTTTTAGACCTTACGTCAGAGATGGCTGCAAATGCTAATGGCGTTTTGCAGTATTGCAATATGGCGTTGTAATACTGTTTGCCCATTTCTGCATATACAGGTTCTTTGGTATAGTCGTACAGGTACCAGGCAGAGGCAATGATTTCCGGAGTAAGTTCATATTGTGCATAGGAAGCCTGTTGCTTACGGTAATCATATACCGCCGGTGCCAGCCCGTACCTGTTCCAAACGCCGTTCCAGGTACGCAGCAGTCTGGCAGCTGTTTCTGCGTCGTCATCCAGGCATAGCAATGCGGGCAGGGAGGCGTCTTCCTGCGTTACTACAGGGTTCAGTATTTCTCCTGAATACATCTCTGCGCGGCCATACCATAGGGCGGTATCATTTTCTGTCATATCGTATTTATGGGTAGCGGAAATACTTTTCTCCCATATCTGCTTTACTTCCGGGTCTTTGAACAGCAATGAGGTTTTGAATACAGATTCATAATATACACCGGTAACGCTGGTAGTGCTTTGCCAGTCGCCCGTTTCGCAATTAATTGTTTCTCCTACCAGGTCCAGCTTTGAGCGGCGTCCGTATATAGCCATTAAAGCCTTTTTGGCGGCCTGGTAATATACAGGGTCTTTTGTATAGTAACTAAGGATGCCCATTTCCAGCGTATAAGCTGCTGCTTCTGCTGTGCTTACGTTTTCTCCGCTGGTCTTTCCCGTTTTCAGGTTCACCCGGCAATAGGGAATACCTGTAGGTGTTTTGAATGCCTTCAATAGCCTGTCTCCCAGGTCCCGGGCTTTTGCCAGTACTGTTGGCTGATGAGTGCAGGAATACATGGATAGCAGGCTGCCCAGTATACGGGTGTTCATTTCATATGTTTTGACATACACATCCCTGTTAAAGTCACAGCTGTCCATGACATATCTTTCTATTTCCCTCGCCTGTTTCTGCAGTCCCATTATTTTAATAGTGCTATATGCGTTTACAGGCCCTATGGGAAGGGGCTGCTCATAACCGTCTGAAAAAGAGCGGGAGAGGGGAAGGAGCATATTATGGCCCCAGGCATATTTTCTGTAGGAGTCCCAGGAGCGGATAAATTCCTGTTTCACACTTTGAGACAGGGCTGCCGTCTGGGCTTGTATAGCATAGGAATAGACCATGGTCAGGGTAACCAGGATAGCTCGTTTCATTATTGGCTTAATTACGCCGCTAAATTAACAAATAGTGTATATTTTTTTAATGTATTATTCGGTGCAATACTACTGTAAGGTCAAACGCCACCATGATAACGTGGAAAAGAAAATCATATATCACATCATAACAGATGAGTTTTAAGGTGCCTTAAAAATACTACCTTTACGTCAGTACTCTCCATTTTTTCACCGATAGATTGTTCAGTATGCTACAGGTTACCCGAAAAAATGTAAGGATCAATCCTGATCTGAAAAAAGTGATCCCCCGTTTTTTTAATACCGGAAATGAACGTGCACTCATGATAGTGGAGAAAGTGAGCCGGATGACAGAAGAAGTGGCCGGCGCACTTCTGAACCAGGTATTACAGGAGTTTTGTTGCAGGTACAAGGATATTGAGCTCATATTTGAAGCGCACTTTGAACGTGTCTGTCCTCTGCTGTCAGACGGTATGCAGCTCTCCAGGGAAAAAAGATTTCTCATCGGCGCCTATTTCACAATGGAATATTCCATAGAAGCTGCAGCGCTCTTCAATCCCTCCGTTGTGGAAGCGCCTGACCAGTCCGGGCTTGCCGAAGGAGAGAAACGTATGGTGATCAGCCTCAGGGCTACAGGCGAAAGCCATATTTCATCTATCACTTTCAGGGAAGGTATACTGGATAAAGATTGTAATATCCGGATGATTGAACCCGATAAGTTTATAGAAGAAGGACTGATCACAGAGGAAAGACTGAATAACAAAAAGAAATTTGAACAGCAGCTTACCCAGCTCCGCCTGCCGGAAGATATACACTCCACCATCATTCATCAGCTTACAGATGAATTCACATATGAAGAGATGGATGTGGTGCTCAGGAACTCCCTGATAGATATAGAAAGGACGGCAGAGCGGGAAATGCTGAAACGCAGTGTGATGAAACTGGTGGATGCTACCTACGAGCTGCATTTCCCGGAAGATTCCAGCCTGTCGGAAAGGGTGATCTTCCCTGTCAGTTTCACAGAAAAGAATGGTATTGAAGATGCCCGCTTTGTAAGATTTACAGAGGATGATGGTTCTGTAATATACTATGCCACCTATACGGCATACGATGGCGTTTTCATCCTGCCCAAACTCATAGAAACAACAGATTTCTGCCATTTTAAGATCTCTCCTTTATATGGTAAAGCGGCAGTTAATAAGAACCTGGCACTTTTTCCCAGGCGTATTAACGGGAAATATGCCATGTTATCCCGTATAGACGGTGTCAACAATTATATTATGTTCTCTGACGATCTCCACCTCTGGGAAGAAGCGACATTACTGCAGGCACCGGTATATCCGTGGGAGTTTGTACAGATTGGTAACGGCGGCTCGCCCATTCTTACAGAAAAAGGCTGGCTGGTTATCACGCATGGAGTAGGACCTATGAGGAAATATTCCCTGGGCGCCAGCCTGTTTGACCTGGATAATCCATTAAAGGAAATTGGCCGGTTAGGTAAACCCCTGCTCATGCCTAATGAGGATGAGAGGAACGGGTATGTGCCGAATGTTGTTTATTCCTGTGGCGCCTGCGTACATGCCGGCCAGTTATTTCTTCCTTATGCAGTGTCCGATTATGCTTCCTCTTTTGCCACCATTCCGTTAAATGAACTGCTGGATGAGATACTGAGATCAACCCTTTAATATTCTTTCGTAGATAGAAAGATAATGCTCTACCATTCTACCCTGGCTGAAATGCTTCATAGCATGGTCCCGGCAGGAACGACGGCTGATGTGCTGTAACCTGTTAACAGCCGCTGCAGCATCTGTCGTTGTTGTCGCCAGGAAACCTGTTGTACCGTCCTGTACCAGTTCCTTCATAGACCCCCTGTTAAATGCAATGACGGGAGTGCCGCACATCATAGCTTCAGCCACGCTTAAGCCGAAAGGTTCGTTGAACAGGACGGGATGCAGCAGGGCTTTTGCATTCCCTAATATGCTGTTCCGTTCTTCAGGACCAACATTGCCTTTGTAGATAACGGATGAATTATCAATATGGGGAGCAACCTGTGTATCAAAGTAGGCCTGGTCCTGTATTAGTCCGCAAATGATCAGCTGTATACGTTGTTTCTTTGCGATCTCTATAGCCAGGTGAGTACCTTTTTCAGGATGTATCCTGCCAAAGCTTAACAGGTAATTTTCAGGGCTTTCAGTAAAAGTAAAGAGCTGTTCATTGATACCGTTGTAAACAGTATCTGTATAAGTAAGCCCGGGGTGGCGGTCACTGTTGCTGATAGAAACATACCAGCTGCTGGTATTGTATTTCTTATACACGGGTACAATAGCCTCAGAGGAGAACCCATGAATAGTTGTCAGCATGGGAGTGCGTATCAGCCTTGAATAGGTAAGCGGAAGGAAGTCGTAATGATTATGTATGAGATCAAATTCACCGGCACGTTCCATTATATGAGCAATATGCAGGCATTCCCATACCTTATGATCGCCGGGTTGCTCTCCCAGTGGCTTCTCGCGTACGGATGAAAGTTTTGCCCTGGTCAGTGAATCTCCTGTGGCAAACAGGGTAACGTCTGTCCCTCTGGCAGCAAGGCCTTCGGTGAGCACAGACGCTACCTGTTCCCAGGGGCCGTAATGTCTTGGAGGGGTTCTCCATGTAATAGGGGCCAGGATTGCGATCTTCATTTATCGAGCGTTTCACAGACAGCGAAATGAGAGATCCAGTAGGCAATAGTGCTTTCTGCCCCCTGGTTTTCGCTGACCCTGTCCTCTTGTAATCCGTCGGCACAGCCTCCTGTGCCTGCATCGTAGAGAGAAAGGCACAATATATTCCTGCCTGTAAACCATTGATAGCATTTGTTCATCTTCTCTGCAAATTCCCTGTTGCCGGTTACATAAAAAGCTTGTTGATAGAACAATACCAATGCCATTGCATCTACAGGCTGCTGGTCAAATAATGCCGCATCCTGGTTTTTCCGGTACCAGCCGTTGCTGCCTATGATACATAATATATCATTCCTGAACACTTTCGATTCCAGGAAAGCGCCTGATTCCAGCCCTGCTTTGAGATAGGGGGGATACTGGGTGACTTCATAGGCGTGTAATAATGCCAGTGGTATAATGGCATTGTCATAAGCCAGTATATCTTCAAACCATTTCCATTCGTTATCACTATAACGGGCATACTCTGTGATCAGCTTGTCTGCAAGATAAGAGACAGTTTCCCTTTTCCTGTTGTCAGGCGCATGCGTGATAAACCGGCATAGCCCGATCAGGCTGTTGGCAATGCCACGTAACGATACCAGTCCGTGTATATGCGGATAGGCCCTCATGAACAGTTCTTCCCCTGTCCTTTTATACTGCATGGAAGGGCCATCGCAGATAAGATAACCCAGTGCCATCAATGCTCTCCCGTAGGCGTCTTCTGAATTATCGTTTGGGATGATGGCCTTATTGTAGGACATGAAGTTATCAAAGTACCCGTCTTCCCGTTGCATGTAGTGTACAAAACTGAGATAGACAGGCATCAGCTTCAATATTCCGGGATACCGCCCCAGCTTCCAGGCAAAAATGGTAAGCAGCAATGCCCTTGCATTGTCATCTGTACAATAGCCTTCTTTACGGTTGGGAAGAGAGCGCAGGGCGTGCTGCATGACGCCTGTGGCATCAGTCAGACAGAGCAGGTGCTCCGGGTTAAAGACCGGCATGGCCAGTTTGCCGGAAGTAAATGTCGTGGCCGATAGTTTTTCAGGGTGTAACATGCTGATCATTTTGTTGTAAAAGAGGCGCCTGTTGCCTGATCATCTGTTGGAACAGCAGGGCGTGTTTACGGGCAACATTTTCCCAGAGAGTATCTCTTGTTTTCATGAAAGCAAGATTCCCCATATTGTTCCTTACCTGGTCATTGCCCAGCAGGTAGATAGCATTGGCCGCCATGGTTTTGTCGTCGCCGGTATTAATAATTATACCGGTCTCATCATCAAGCATTTCACGTGCCAGCACAAAATCGTTTGATATAATGGCGCAACCAGCGCTCATGGCATACAGGAATGTGCCGCTTACAGCCTGGTTGGGGTCCCTGGAAGTAAAGAGATAAATATCCGTCAGTGCCAGGTAAGACAGTAATTGTTCTGTGGGAATAAAGTCATTTACCAGGCGTACATTGTCATGAAGCTGGTATTCATTGATCAATCCCTGCAGGTATTCCCTGTAGGCCTCGCCTTCTGTTTCCACCAGGTTGGGATGTGTACGTCCCAGTATCAGGTAAATAGCTTCAGGGAACTGCGTTGCTATCCTGGTCATAGCCCTGATACCTGTTTCTATGCCTTTATTAGGGCTTAGCAGGCCAAAGGTGGTTAATATCTTCCTGTTTTCAAGATGGAAGGCTGCCCTGAGTGAAGCAGAGAACTGAGGAGGTATGAGATGGGTACCATGAGGAATGATCATCAGCTTATTTGCACTTATCCCATAGTGCTCAATAAGCAGGCGTTGAGAGTGCCTGGTCATCACTACCACTTTGTCTGCAAGCAGGCAGATGCTTTTTATCAGCTTCAGCCTTTCCGGATCAGGATCAGGCAGTACTGTATGAAAACGGATAATAAAAGGTTTATTCAGCAACGAGAGAAAGCCAAGTGCAAACTCTCCTATATTGCCGCCAAACAGGCCAAATTCATGCTCAACACAAACCAGCTTTACAGCAGGATGATTGTTAATAGCTTCAGCGCCGGCAATACAGGAATTCAGGCGGCAGCCGTCCATTACCATTGTAACAGGGGAAGTATATTTCCCTGCCTCGCTCTTTTTGTCCAGCGCGCATACGCGAATATCATACTCATTACGCAGCAATTGCTGTAAGGCATGGACCAGGTCGCCCGTAAAACTGGCAATCCCACATTTCCGCGGAGTATAAGTACCTACAAAAAGGATCTGGGGTTTCATCTCAGACATTTGCATCTCTTACCTTTTTACATGAATGAAAAACATACAACCTCTACAGGGATAAATAGAAAAGATTTCATTGGTTTCGGGAAGGGGAATAAGGGCTGTTGTTTTAGTAGTTGATAGCAGGTCTTCTAAAGTTAAGCTATTTTAACTATTTTCCGGCATAAAATAATAACCCAATGTCGAAACAAACCAGACGACAATTCCTTTCTGCAGCAGGCAAAACCGCGGCTGTTACCGGCATGGTCTCGCTGACAGGAGGCGCGGCTATGGCGGCACAAACGAAGAAGGTCTTCGTACACCACGTTTATTTCTGGCTCCATAATCCTGACAGCCAGGAAGACAGGAACAAACTGATAGCCGGATTGCAGAAGCTGGCCAAAGCAGCAAAGACCATACAGCAATGCCATATAGGCGTTCCCTCCACTACCAACCGCGATGTAATAGACCGTTCATATGCCGTTTCCTGGCTGTTGTTCTTTAAGAACAAAGCAGAACAGGACATTTATCAGACAGACCCGGCACATCTGAAGTTCATTGAAGAATGTTCTTCTTTATGGAAGAAAGTGATAGTATACGATTCCGAAGATATTTAACAGCAAAAAAAATGCGGATGGTTTTCACACCATCCGCATTAACCGTTCATCACTGTTGCGATCTATTATTGTTGCATGCCATCCATCATTCCCTGGTTACCCGCTCCTGAGCTCTTACGCTTAAACAGGCTTGCATCTACCTTACCGAAACGATAAGCAAAGTTCAGTTTGAACATCTGCGGGTTACGCAGGCGGGTATAATTCTGTGTGAAGTAAGCGCTGTAAGAATACTGGTCTGTGATCCTGCTCCTGAAAATATCGCTCACGCTCAATGTCACATTCAGTGCCTTGTTTTTCAGGAAACTCTTCTTCACCGCCAGGTCTATCCCGTAGAAAGAACGGATATAACCCTGGGAAGAACTTTGCGCCTGCATGTCAGGAGGCCCATCACCAAAACCTTTATTGGTATTTACCGGCAGGTTGGTTTTAGACTGGTAAGTAGCTGTCAGCTGAAGGTCAATAGCAGCCGGCAGGTTGAAGTTACTGTTCAGCTTACCGAACATGCTCCACAATGCTTCCTGGTTAGTTACAGCGGCAGTGCCTGTATTTACTTTTGAATTGTACAGGTTAATGTTGGTAGATACGTTCCACCATTTTGTCAGATAGTTCATAACAGTTATTTCCGCACCTGTGGTATAACTGCTGTTAGCGTTGATATAAGTGTTGATCAGCGCCGTATTTCCTGTTGCATCGTCAGTCTGCCGGTCTATATAACTGGTGATGGTATTGTCTGTATATTTATAATATGCAGATGCCAGTAATGTGTGATTACCCTTGAATGTTTTCAGGTAAGACAATTCTACAGAACGGGTGAACTCCGGTACCAGGTTAGGATTACCTTTTGTAATGTTCAGCCTGTCTGTGGAGTCGGCGAACGGTATCAGCTGGAAGAAATTCGGACGGTTAATACGCCGGGTAACACTCAGCTGTATCTCCTGGTCATGTTTGAATTTCTGGCTCAGGAAAACAGTAGGGAAAAGACTGGCAGAATAGGTATTGCTGAATTTCTGACCGGTCTGTATCAGCTCCCCGTTATATTCAGAGCTTTCCACCCGCAATCCCACTTTGTAACTGAAGTTATGTATGCTGTTGCTGAAGGAAGCATAGGCGGCATACACGCTCTCATTGTTCTTGTAGTTACTGCTGATGTTGGAGGTCAGAATATACTGGTCAGCCGCCTCATCAAACATATAGTTGAAGTTCCTGTTCTCAATATGACGGAAGGTGGCCCTTAAACCTGTTTCCAGTTTACCTTTGGCGCCCAGTGGTTTTACATAATCTGTCTGTGCGGTGATATGCCGCATTTTTCCGCTTCCGTCTATTTTCTGCAGTTCATTACCCGTTACGGCGCCACCTTTGATATTATAATAGTCAGTGTTATACAGTGAGTGGTTTGTATTGGTACCGCCAAAGTAGTTACCGTCTACTGTCAGTTCTTCTCCTTCTTTAGGGAAGAGATGTTTCAATCCCAGCACAAGACCGTTACCGTTGAAAGTACGGCTGCTGTTGGTTACCCTGCGGCTGAAAGCCGTGGAAGTGCCGCCGGAGAAAAGGCTGTCAGTGTCAATATCCAGGATGCTGCTGGGCTTGAAGCTGCCGTGTACCTTGATGCCGGATACAGACAGGGTGGTACGGTTGTTCATGAAGTAGTCCAGTCCCAGCCTGCCAAACAGGAAGCCGCCGTTATTTTTGCTGCTGTTCTGTTGTAGGGTATGGATAGCAGGATCAGCAGAAATATCGTTCCTGTCTGTTTTGCCGGTAGTACGGTCCTTCATCTGGTTGCCCATACCGCTGGCCGTAATGTTGAACTTACCCTGGCGGAGGTTGATATCACCACCTCCATTCAGTCCGCCGCGTTTGTCAACCCCGGCGCGTAAGTTACCATTATAGCCTGTTTTACGGTTCTTCTTCAGTACTATGTTCACAATACCTGCACCACCGCCTGAAGCGTCGTATTTGGCGCTGGGAGTGGTCATTACTTCCACACTTTCGATAGCGTCTGCAGGGATCTGGTCCAGCGTAAGTGTGGTAGGACGGCCATCAATATATAATTGCGGAGTGGCATTGCGCATGGTCATGTTTCCGTCAATATCAATGTTAACGGAAGGAACGTTCTTCATCACGTCCTGTGCCGTACCGCCGGCGCTGGAAATGTTCTGTTCCACGTTGAACACTTTCTTGTCCATATCCACCTTCATCAGTGGTTTGGCAGCGGTAACAGTTACTCCCTGCAGCTGACTGATATCGCTGGCCAGTTTGATGTTACCCAGGTCCTTGTCGAAGGAAGGCATAGTGCCCGGCGCTGGCTTTTTGGTGATGAAAGATATTGTTTGTGTATATGGCTTGAAACCGGTAGCAGTCACTTTCAGGACCAGCGGACCGAAAACCGGCAGCTCTTCCAGGCTGAAGTCGCCATTATTCTGAGTCATGGCTCCTTTTATCAATACTTCCTTTTTTACTCCGCTGGCAGAATCCATCCTGTTCTGAAAAACGATGACAGACGTATAGGGGAGCGGTTTACCCTCATTATCAAGTATTTTACCGTAAAGATGGCCTGCATTCAGTGTTTTTCCCGGGGGGGGAGCTCCTCCCGGAAATCCTCCGGGCGGCTGTGCATATACAGATACGGACAAGGTCAACATGGCAAGAAGCCAGATAATTTTTTGCATAAAATTCATTTCTGATAAAGCAAAACTAATTGTGGATTTCCATTATACATAGTCAAATGAGACGATGCCATAAAATAATGCGACGAAGCGGGCAAACAAGCTCAGGATCAGCTACTTGATAAGCTGACAGAGGGTTATCTGGCTCCGGTCAGTGCTGCAACGGCCTCCCGGTAGTTCTCACCTACCGGCAGCTCCATGGTGCCGATAAACACACTGTTCTTTCGGATAGCGGTAATATGGGACACTGCAATGATATACGATTTATGAATACGGATAAAGCGTGCCGGCGTCAGTTGCTCTTCCACCTGTTTCAGCGGCATTCTTGTTACTACAGGTTTGGCATTACCTGCCAGGTGTATCCGGATATAATCTTTCAGGGCTTCTATCCAGATAATGTCCGCAATGTTGATCTTCAGCAGGCTGTAGTCGGAATTCACAAAAAAGAACTCAGGAGGAGTGGCTGTAGCCGGCAGGGTACCGTTCTGCCTGAGCTGGAACAGCTCCCTGGCCTTGTTGCAGGACTTGATGAAACGCGGCAATGACACCGGTTTTACCAGGTAATCCGTAACATCCAGTTCAAATCCTTCCAGTGCGTATTTCTCATAGGCCGTGATCAGGATCACCATAGGTTTGCGGGAAAGGCTCTGTATAAACTGCAGGCCGGTAAGGCCGGGCATCTGTATATCAAGGAAGATCAGGTCAATAGAAGTTTCTTCCAATACCTTAATAGCCTCGAAAGCATCGGCACATTTAGCTACGAGCTCCAGGTAAGGTACCTGTCTGATATTGTCTTCCAGGAGGTCCAGCGCCAGCGGCTCATCATCGACAGCTATGCATCTTAATCTCATTGCGTTGTGTTTTTCTGGTTGTCTTTCTGGTTATTCCTGGTATTTATTGTGCTCAATGCAAATGTAACAGTAAAGATACCATAAACCAACCATCCTGTTTATTGATCAGCAATTGATAGTCGTCCCGGTACAACAGGTTCAACCGCCTTTTCACGTTTGTCAACCCTATTCCGGAAGTCTTATCCTTTATCTCTGCATACTCAGTGTTGTATTTATTCACTACAGAAAAGTGCAGTACTCCCTGTATAGCCCTTAATTCAATATTGATCCGGGCATCCTGTATCAGTCCTGTACCATGCTTAAAGGCATTTTCCACGAAAGGAATAAGCAGCATGGGCTCTATTTCATAACCGCTTTCCGGCAGTTCCATCCTCACATTTACCTGTACCTTGGCCCCGAAACGCTGCTGCTGAAGGTCAATATAACTCTGCAGATAATCGGTTTCCTTATCCAGTGGTACAGTATCTTCATCAGCCTCATACAACATATACCGCATCAGGGAAGACAATTTGATCAGGGACGGCTCCAGCTGATCTGACTGCTTCCTGGCCAGGGCCACCATATTGTTCAGTACGTTGAACATAAAGTGAGGGCTTACCTGCGATCTGAGAAGGGACAGCTCCGTTTTCAGGTTCTCATTCTCTTTTTCACTTGCCAGCCGGTCTGTCTCCATCTTATCCCTGATCATCCGCCAGGCAGTACTGCAGGACAGGAAAAAAAGCGTAGTGAAGAACGTGAAGAAGATAGTAGGCTTTATCTCAAATTTACGTGTAGTGATATAGTTTTCTATAAAGATCCACCTGAAGAATACCTGTACCGTAAAGAGAAGAAAAAGGGAAACCCCGTACCACCAGTATTTTTTTTTGTATACCAGCCTGGGTATCAGTATCTCTGCGTTGAGGTAAAAAAAGGCTGTCAGGAAGATAGCATTGATGATAAAATGTACATGCCATCTTTGCTCGTCAGGGTCCGGACGGGCATGCGCCGCATCGGGAGAAGGCTTTAACAGGTAAGGGAGGGAAAAAAGTGTGATCCATACTACTCCGTGGAGAACTATCTGAGCCCATCTTCTGGAATACCACGCCTGCCGTATATCATTTTGACTGATATTCATTGCTTATTTATACTAATGACTATCCAAAACAACCGAAAATATCTTTATTATCGTAAAATATTGAGATGAACACGGCTTTTTTGGCGGCAAACGTGTACTTTTTTTTATCTTGCTGTTGTTATTATAAACATATCCTAACCATAGAAATAAAATCTGACCACCTTCAGATACTCAGGGTAGCATCAAAATAACGGTATTAAAGACTATGATTGATCATGCGAACAACTGGCCCCGCAAGGTGATATCGGGACAGGATACAAAACAGGCAAAGGAAACAGCTTTTTAGAATATTTTAATAAACGCGTATCCCCATTAAAGTAAGATGAATAAACTTAACCGGGTGTGTATCGTTGATGATGATGAACTTTTTCAGTTCGTTATGAGGCAACATTTTGAACGTTTGGAACTGGCTGCGCATATTGATAAGTTCACCGACGGAGAACAGGCGCTCAATTATATCAAAAACCACATTAATGCAGAAGATGAATTGCCTGACCTTATCCTGCTGGACGTAAATATGCCTTATATGGACGGTTGGCAGTTTATGCGTGAGTTTGTACAACTATACCTCCCTAAACAGATCAAAATATATATCCTTACCAGTTCCACCCATGAAAGCGATCTGGGAATGGCAAAGGAATTTCCTACGCTGGCAGGTTATCTTGTAAAGCCAATTGGCAGGAATGTTATTCTCGAGATAGTGGAACGCGTAGGCACCGTATAAAAAAACATGCTTTCAACCGGTTGCAAAAGAAATGGGTTTCGCCTCGGCGAAACCCATTTCTTTTGAGAGAAGCCTGGCCGGAAATAAGATCAGCTAAATGACTGACGGATATCACTGTTCAGGTTTTGTGTTTGACAGACCTTTATGATATAAAGTTGTCAGATATGAAAATTGAACAGATCTATACCGGTTGTCTTGCCCACGGTGCCTATTACATAGAAAGCCACGGAGAAGCAGCTATCATAGACCCATTAAGGGAAGTGAAACCCTATATCAGGAAAGCAGAAGAGAATAATGCGTGGATAAAATTTGTGCTGGAAACCCATTTTCATGCAGACTTCGTATCAGGGCATGTAGACCTGGCCACCGCAACAGGGGCCATGATCGTATACGGACCTACGGCGCAGCCATCTTTTCCCGCTTATGTTGCTGCCGATGGAGAAGAACTTCGCCTGGGCGGCGCAAAGATCAGGATATTACATACCCCCGGCCATACAATGGAAAGTACCTGTTACCTGCTGATAGATGAAGAAGGCAGGGAAACCGCACTTTTTACAGGAGATACCCTTCTGATCGGGGATGTTGGCAGACCCGACCTGGCCCAGAAAGCAGCAGGTAAAACACAATACGAGCTGGCAGGTATCTTATACGATTCCCTCCGCAGCAAGATCATGTTCCAGCTGCCGGGAGACATTATCATCTACCCCGGGCATGGCGCTGGCAGCGCCTGTGGCAAGAACATGGCAAAAGAGACTAGAGACACGCTTGCACACCAGCTGACAACAAACTATGCACTCCGCACAAACATGACCCGCGATGCCTTTATAAGGGAAGTGACCGAAGGACTTACCCCGCCGCCTGCCTATTTCCCTATGAATGTCATGTTGAACAAACAGGGATATGAAAAAGCAGACGACGTAATGGCACGCAGCCTTCAGCCACTCACGGCCCAACAGTTCCAGGCGCTTGCACGGGAAACAGACGCCGTTATCCTGGATACCCGCGGGGCTGAAGAATTTGTGGAAGGGTTCATTCCGGGAGCCATCAACATTGGCCTGGATGGCAACTTTGCTCCATGGGCAGGCGCCCTCCTGCCTTTTGCAAAGCAGCCATTGCTGATAGTGACAGATCCGGGCAGGGAACAGGAAGTGATAGTAAGGCTCTCCAGGATAGGATATGACCAGGTGATAGGTTACCTGGACGGGGGCTTTGCGGCATGGATAGCCGGAGGAAACAAAACTGACAGGATACCCCATATTACAGCAGCAGCATTACAGCCTTTTACCCTGAAGGAAAAGATCAATGTGATAGACGTACGAAGAAGGAGCGAGTACAGTAATGAACATGTTCAAGGGGCTGTGAATATACCGCTGGATTATATTAATGAGAACATGCACTTGCTGAATAAGGATGATACGTACTATGTTCATTGCGCAGGAGGCTATCGTTCCGTGATCTTCCTTTCTATCCTGCGCTCCCGGGGGTATTATAATTTTATCGACGTGAGAGGCGGATTGAAGGCAATTAAAGATAATGGCCGGTTCCGGCTAACGGATTACCTGCGGCCAACTCCGATATTGTAAGGCTACGGGGCCGATCTGGCATGTGTGTTGTGCTACAGGTGGTAAAAACTGATATGAAAACATTCGGTATTATTCTGATCGTTATAGGTATTGCCATGATAGTAATACGCGGTTTCTCTGTTCAGACAGAAAAGAAAGTAGTAGACCTCGGCCCCGTAGAGGTCAACAAAAAAGAAAATCACTGGGTAGGCTGGCCCGTTTATGCAGGGGGAATTATTATCGTTGCAGGAATAGTGCTGGTATTGAACGGCAGGAAAAAATAAGCCTGCGGGAACGCCCTGAATAGTTATTTTTGCAGGCAAAAAGCTGGTATGCCTGAGATTTCAAACGATCATGTACATGTAGTAGTTGCCGAAAAAGGCGCGGAACTGCAAAGCATTGTCCGGAAGGACCTGAAGCTGGAATATCTTTGGAGCGCAGGCCCCGAATGGGCCAAGAAAAGCCCTGTGCTATTCCCGGTAGTAGGTACACTGAAGAACAACACTTACACATATAAAGGAGAAAGTTACACACTGGGCAGGCATGGATTTGCAAGGGACAGGGTGTTTACGCTCACCGCACAGACAGAGCATAAGCTCACATTCACCCTGACACATGACGAGGAATCCCTCAAAGTGTACCCCTTCCACTTCACCTTTCATGTAGTCTATACTTTGCACGGTACAACGCTGGACGTAACCTACATCGTTGAAAACACAGGCAAAGACGCCCTGCTTTTCTCAGTAGGCGCCCATCCGGCATTTAAAGTGCCACTGACAGATGGCCTCAGCTATGAAGACTACTACCTCCATTTTAACGTGGAAGAAAATGCCGGTCTCTGGCCCCTGTCAAACGACGGTCTGATAGAAGCTTCGCCCGAGCCTTACCTGGTGAAAACACATAAACTGCCTCTGAAAAAACAGCTCTTTTATAAAGATGCACTGGTTTTCAAAGGACTGGAATCCAATATCATTGACCTGAAAAGTGATAAATCACCACATGGCCTCAGCCTTCGCTACGACGGATTCCCCTATATGGGTATCTGGGCGGCAAAAGACGCTGATTTTGTGTGCATTGAACCCTGGTGTGGCATAGCGGATAGTGTGAACGCCACCGGAGTGCTGTCACATAAGGAAGGGATACAGCACCTGGCGGCCGGTAAACATTTTGAACGGTCCTGGTCGGTTAGGCTTTTTTAAAGGCCTTTCAATTACCTTTGTCATACTAAAGAAGTATTCACGGAAGCTAAATATCAGGAAGATGAATTTTAATCTGGACAAGATCCCCGCGCGTACGCAACAGCCCCGTACCAACGGTATTACAATGGTAACAGATAAAGGACTGAGCTTACAGGACGCCAAAGATTTCCTCTCAGTGGCCGCTCCCCATGTCGATATGGTGAAACTGGCCTTTGGAACAGCTTATGTAACGCCCAACCTGGATGAAAAGATAAAAGTCTATCAATCGTACAATATCCCTGTTTATTTCGGCGGATTGTTATTTGAAGCTTTCGTTATCCGTAACCAGTTTGACGACTACCTGGACATACTGAAGAAGTACAATGTTAACTACGTTGAAGTATCAGACGGGTCTCTTTCCATCCCCCATGCTGAAAAATGCGGTTATATTGAAAAACTTGCCAAACTGGGTACCGTTTTAAGTGAAGTGGGGTCAAAAGATAAAGACCGTGAGCATATTACGCCTCCCTACCGCTGGATAGAACTGATGAATGCAGAACTTTCTGCCGGCGCACAGTATATCATTGCAGAAGCAAGGGAAAATGGTACCGTAGGCCTTTACCGTGATTCAGGAGAAGTACGTGAAGGACTGGTACAGGAAATACTGACCAAAATTCCTGGTGAAAAGATCATCTGGGAAGCACCCCGTAAAGACCAGCAGCTTTATTTCCTTGACCTGATAGGTTGTAACGCCAACCTGGGAAATATTGCCTCTAATGAGGTGATCTCACTGGAAGCTATGAGGGTTGGTTTACGAGGGGATAGTTTCCATTTTTACCTTGACGGAGACAGCAAGTAACATCTTCTACCATAAAAAAGCGCTTTTGCATGCTGAATGCAAAAGCGCTTTTTTTGAATTTGATATATTATGCCAGTATCTTCTCTATTTCTTTCAATTCCTCCTCTGAAAACTGCACATTATTCAAAGAGCCAAGATTATTATCCAGCTGCTCTACAGAGCTGGCGCCTATCAGTACAGTAGTCACCCTTTCATCTTTCAGCAACCAGGCCAGCGCCATTTGCGCCAGTGATTGTCCACGCTTCTGCGCTATATCATTCAGTTGCCTGATCTGGTTCAGCCTTGCATCAGTAATATGTTCGGCTTTCAGGAACCCACTGGGTTTACTTGCCCTCGATCCTTCAGGAATACCTTTCAGGTAACGGTCTGTCAGCAGGCCTTGCGCCAGCGGAGAGAAAGGAATACATCCCACGCCGTTTTCTCCCAGTACATCCAGTAAACCACCCTCTACCCATCTTTCAAACATGGAATATTTAGGCTGATGGATCAGACAGGGAGTGCCCAGGGATTTTAATACCGCCAGTGCTGCCTTTGTCTGTTCTGCATTATAGTTGGAAAGGCCCACATATAATGCCTTACCCTGACGTACTACTGTATCCAATGCCCCCATTGTTTCTTCAATAGGGGTATTGGGATCAGGACGGTGTGAATAGAAAATATCTACATAATCCAGCTTCATACGCTTCAGGCTCTGATCAAGGCTGGAAAGCAGGTATTTGCGCGACCCCCAGTCGCCATATGGGCCCGGCCACATTAAATACCCCGCTTTTGTGGAGATGACCAGCTCATCCCGCAGGTGGCCTGTAAAGTCTTTACGTAATATGGAGCCAAAGTTCTCTTCCGCAGATCCGGGTACCGGCCCATAGTTATTGGCAAGGTCAAAGTGAGTGATGCCTCTGTCAAAAGCACGACGTACTATCTGCCGGCCGTTCTCGAAATTATCTATTGATCCGAAATTATGCCATAGACCCAGTGAAATAGCAGAGAGCCGGATACCGCTTTTGCCGCAGCGGTTATATAACATAGATTCATACCGGTTGCCGGCTGGAATATAAGCACTCATAATAATGGAATTATTTTGGGCGTCAAGATAGATGTTATTTGTCGTAAACAAAAAGGTAAAATCCGCAAACTGACAGGTGCAGTATCTCTGTAGTTTTATAGCAACATCAGAAAGTATATTCAAGTTGCGCTAGCCGACAGTATCAACCAAATTTTTGTATCCACTATATTCTAATTACTGCAACAATGAGCAATCAGTTTACCAACCTGAGATGGCCGGTTATTGCCATCCTGTTACTGTTGCCGTGCGTGCTCTGGGGACAGGTGAAAATTACAGGAACGGTGACAGACAAGAAAACTACAACTCCCATACCCGGCGTCGTCGTCCGGGAAAAAGGTACCAAACAGGGAGCTACCACGGATGAAAAAGGAAAATATTCACTGGAGCTAAGATCTCCCGATCCCGTTATAATAGTCAGTTATGTTGGCTACCAGACGCAGGAGCTTAAAGTAGGCAAACGTACAGATCTGGATGTCTTGCTGGAAGATGATGTAAAAGGACTGAATGACGTAGTGGTGATCGGTTACCAGGATATTCAGCGACGGCAAACCACTTCCGCCGTTTCCTCTGTTAAAGGAAAAGAAATTGAGAACACGCCTTATCCTACCTTCGACGCCATGCTGCAGGGTAGGGTGGCCGGCCTTTCTGTGCTGACCATTTCCGGCGAACCGGGAAGCAACAATATCGTTAACGTACGCGGCAGCAGCAGCGTTACACCTGGTGGTATCAGCGCCCCGCTCTATGTAATAGACGGCATTGTATTTAATGTGAACGACTTCCAGGACAGCTACGGTAATAATAACCCGCTGGCGGCTATCAACCCGAATGATATTGAATCTATAGACGTACTGAAAGATGCCTCTGCTTCTGCTATCTATGGCGCCAGGGCAGCTAATGGAGTGATCATCGTCAAAACAAAAAGAGCGAAAATAGGTTCTACTGATTTCCGCGTATCTGTATATGGTGGTATAGGGGGAAAGCCAGCCCTGAAGCCAATTATGACGGGTACAGCTGAAAGACGCTATAAAATGGAGCTGCTGCGTGATCTTGGTACTTACGATGGTAACGGAAATCTCAGCATGTTCCTGACAGACAGCCTCAATCCCGCCTTTAATAATAATACAGACTGGCAGGGACTTTTCCTGCAGAATGCGCTTATTAGCAATGTTGACGCCAGTGTAAGCGGAGCGGATGAAAAATATTCATACCGTATTGCCTTAAACAGGTATACAGAAGAAGGTGTAATGATAGGTTATGGTATACAGCGTATCACTCCAAGATTGTTCCTGTCTGTAAAGCCCAGCAAGAATGTAGAAGTATCGACAGACCTCTACATGGGCTTTGTGAAGGCAGAACATGGGGCGGGAGATCTGGGCTTCAGCCGCTATCCGTTTACGGCCTGGGGCTTCCCTTCTTCATTCTGGAAGATCACAGAAAAAGAAAAGGCAATCTATACAGGACGGTATGATGCGTTGAGAGACGATGACCGTACCACTACTGTGAATGGTAACACCCGCCTTATTATCAATATTATGCCGGGACTGACAATGAACAGCACACTGGCATATAATTTCAACACCAACCGAAGAGATTACTTCATTCCTTCCATTATCAACTTTGGCAGGAACGACGCAATCAGCCTGGTGTATGGTGACAGGCGTATGGAACAGGAGAACTACCTCGTATATACCAAAAAACTGAAAGACCATACTTTCACCGGCGTACTCGGACAGGGAGCAGAACACCTGGCCCGTAACCGTATCTACGCAAGGGGTAATGGTATTACCGTCGATGCCATCAAGACAATAGTAGGTGTGCCAGCAGGCGCTAATCTCACCGCTTCTTCGGCTTTCGACGAAAGAACACGTTTGTCTTTTTACGGCAGGTTAGGATATAACTATAAGCAACGTTATATGCTGCAGTTCGACTATCGCCGGGATGCTTCTTCCATATATAGCAAAAACAAACGCTGGGGGCAATTCCCCGCTATCTCTGCCGGCTGGATACTTTCTGATGAGCCGTTCATGGAATCACTGCGTAATACTGTTTCCTTCCTTAAATTCAGGGGAAGCTATGGTATTACGGGTTCCGATCCGGGTAATTACTATGCTCGCTATCTTAGCCTGATCACAGACGCCTCTTACAGTCGTTCCACACTGGATGCGGTATTATATGGCACAGATGTGATGACCACCTATAATGGTACCACCGTGGTTTATCCGAATTATTATGCAGCTGCGGCTGCTGCTAATATCTCCTGGGAAAGAAGCCCCCAGTATAATATTGGTGTTGATATGAACCTTATCAAAGATCGCGTTTCCCTGACGGCAGATTATTATGTACGTGATTCAAAGTCGAAGATCTTTGATGTGGCGGTACCTGTTACTACAGGGTATACTACAGTAAGTGATAACTTTGTAGACCTCCGCAATACGGGTGTAGAATTCACGCTCAATACTAATAATCTTTCTCCGAAGTCTGCTTTGCAATGGCGTACCAACTTTAATATTTCCATTAATAAGAACATGGTAACACGCCTGCCTGACGGTGGCCGTGACTTCAAATTCGGTCCGCCTTGGTTGCAACGTTCTCTCAGTATTGGGCAGCCGCTCTTCACCTTCCAGGTATGGGAAGTGAACGGTGTATATGCTACCGATGCAGATGTTCCTGTCGATCCTAAAACAGGCAAACGTATTACATGGCAGGGTGGAAGTGAGTTTTCTGCAGGAGATCCTGCACGTAAAGATCAGAATGGTGATTATAACATAGATGACCTGGATAAGGTGAATATGGGCGATCCAAATCCCAAAGTGACCGGTGGTATTACCAACAGCTTTGCCTGGAAAGGTATCACCCTGGATGTGCTCTGCACCTTTATTACCGGTCGTAAATTATGGAATGGTTATCTGTCAGATAAGCTTCAGGATGCCGGTTCTTCAGACCCTTATGGACTCTGGGGACCTCGTTCAGGACCAGCATCTGACTTTGGTGCAGGTGTAGATTTCTGGCGTAAGCCGGGGGATCATGCCAGCTATCCTTCACTGGTCACCAATCGTGTCGACAAATGGCATATAGCTCAATCCTTCTTTGTAGAAGATGCCAGTTTCTTCCGCGTTAAGAATATCCGCCTGGGATATACATTGCCACGTCAGTGGACAAGCCGTTTCAAGCTGAAAGCGGTCCGCTTCTATGGTATCCTGGACAACGTGTGGGTGCTGTCCAATGCCACCGTGCCTGACCCGGAAGCCGTGCAGGTAGATGGCTACAGCTCAGGCAACGACTATCCCATTCCCAAGAAAGCAACCATTGGTCTTGAAGTAAACTTCTGATTACTATGAAACGATATACAATTATCCTCTGCATATTTTTACTTTCTTCCTGCAGCAAGTGGCTGGATAAGGAACCTGTGAGCATGATCACAGACGTTAACTTCTGGAAGAACCAGACAGAAGCTGACGCTGGTGTGGCAGGAGCTTATGCGCTTGTACGCAAAGCTCTGAACGATGCTGACGGCCTCACACATTTTGCTTACGGAGATCTGCCTTCCGACGAATTGCTGGGTAGCAATATACAGGATGCAGACCTGAAAGCAGCAGCTACCGTTGACTGGGCCCTGCCTGTCACCGCCGCTGCAACATGGCGTTACATGATGAAGTTGCGCCGGTACGATAATTTCTACCGAATTATTGACCAGGCCAACCGTTGTCTGAAATTTATTCCCACTGTTCCACTCAGTGAGTATACTTCTTCCTCTCCTGAGACCACCCGTGATGCTTTTCTGGGAGAGGCATATTTTCTTCGCGCCTTTGCATACTTCTATATGGCGCGTATCTGGGGGGATGTGCCATTGGTACTGGAAACACAGGACAACCTGATTGATGCTATCAATATTCCCCGTACACCACAGAAAGATATATTAGCGCAATGTCAGGCAGATATTGATATGGCACTTAAACTGCTGCCCTGGCAAACATCCAATCCGCAGGACAGGGCTATCCGGGTTTCCCGTGGGGCTGCATTTGCACTCATGGCACATATGTATGCCTGGGCAGGAGAATATGCAAAAGTTATTCCTGCTGCTGATTCCGTAATAGAAAAAGGAGGTTATTCACTGGTAGACCGCCATAACTGGCTCAGTATATGGGAAGGTAAATCATCAGAAGGTGTTTTCGAAATAGCGCAGAGTAGGGAGACAGAAGGCATAGGTGATGGCATTGCATTCAGGACGCTCAAAAAGCCTTATCTCAGTACTGTAAGCGGTAACGCGGTCTTTACACTCAATCCTACAACACTGAATACCCTGTATGCAGATACGAATGATCTGCGTGTGAAGAATGGCTTTGCCTTCATGAGCACTACAGACCCTATCTGTATTAAGTACTCTGATATTACCTACGCTTTACCGGAACAGACAGGACCTATTGCTCATTACAATATTGTAGTATTCCGGTTGGCTGATATCATGCTCCTAAAAGCAGAAGCTCTGGCAGCTACCAATGCTTATGGCGATGCCCGCGCTATCCTGGACCAGGTCAGGGGTGCCGCTGGTATAGATTCATGGACAGGTGCAGACACAGATCTCTTTGAAGCTATCATTGACGAAAGAGGGAGGGAACTTTTCATGGAAGGCCACCGTTTCTTTGATCTTATAAGGCTGGCCCGCGTCAAAGGCATCTTACGCTTTGATAATATTAATGGGGCTGATTTCCAACGGGGCAAGTACTATTGGCCGGTTGATCCTGTTTTAATGAACCTGAACTCAAGACTGCAGCAAACAAGCTTCTGGAGTGATAAACTTTAATCTTATGCGTCATTATAAATTATTTGTCATCGGTCTGCTATTAATGGCCGCATGCAAAAAAACAGATTACCTGACAGACGGAGGAACACATGATCCTAAAACCCCATTGTCAGTACATGAATACCTTGAGCAACATCCTTATAAAATGTTTGATAGTGTACTGACCATTATAGATCATTATCAGCTACAGGAAGAATTAGATCAGACAGGTACTGTATTCGCACCAACAGATTATTCTGTCAGAGAGTATATGCTGCTGAGAAGGACAGAAAAACGTATGAAGGATGAAAATGCGGTTTATACAATGGACAGTCTTTTCAGTGAGCTGACAGCAGATTCCGTACGCCAGTACCTGTTCTCCGAAAAACTACCCGTGAGTAGTTTCAAAGATGAACAACCGCACCTGTATGACAATGCAGCTGGCATTAGCTGTGCTGTGAAGAAAGAACTACACACAGGCGATGGGGTTAATGAATGGTCATCCTATCCTGTATATTACCTGTACTATATTAAGATCAGGGGAGATCTGGATGCGCCCGGCGTTACGCCTCCTCTGGGTGAAGAAGACATCAGCGTATTATGTCAGACCACAGGTATTGAAACGAAGTCCGGCAACGGCCCGCTGTTGCATGTGCTGAACAACAGGCATGTTTTTGCAAGATTCTAAACTTTCACACAATGCACTTACGATATTTATTTCTCATATTGGCGGCATGTACCATCCTGTTCTGCTGCCAGAAAACAGAAGAAGGATTCCTGAGCGATAAGCTGGCGTATCGTCCTAACCCATTCATTGCAGGGCAGGGTATTGTTTCTGTATCCAAGCCACTGGATGGAGATGGATCTACCATGCCCCTTTATGTAAAATTACTGGAGATACGCAGCCTTAAAACGGGCTTGCCGCTGGATAGTGAACAGCTTAAATCACGGGAGGCATTGGGGTACCTGGCAGCTGTTTCTATTACTGATACATCCCTGGAAATGCTGAACAAGAAAATATCTAAAACGATGGTGAGGCCTTTCGAGGTCAATAATATAGGTGGACGAATAGAACTTTCTGCCACATCCGTAGCATTGGATACTGGTAATTATACTATAGATATAGAAGTATCTAATGTCAGAGGAAAGAAAGTGATCAAAGATGCCTGCACTGTCAGGCTGCTTCCCAAGATCTATTATGAAATAAAATCTACAGCTCTCACTACATCCACTGCCGGTGCAGAGACTGATTTTCAGGCAATACCCGGTGGATTGGGGATTACTATAGACAGAATTGCCGATGGCCCCAATAAGATCATCATCAGATTCCTGGATAAGAATGGTGTACCTTTCAATCCTGCTGTGGGAGATGTGATCAAACGCGGTGACCGGCCGGACTTTGCCACTTATGATCCTTACTATCCGCAAGAGAAGACAGATACAGCGCTTGTATTCCAATACCCGTCAACGCCACAGTTCCCGGTTTATAAAGTACCTGGCTTTGAATACCTGAGTTATTACAGGATACCATATACAAAAAACAGCACAGGAAGGAACGTCAATGTTACCTTTTCGGTGTTGCTGAACGACACGGGGACGTGGATCTACACACTTCGTATACCCACAGTAGCTAAATTATAAGTTGGATAATGTTGAAGTTAATTTGCACAATTGGCGGCCTCTCAGCCGCCTTTGCGCTTCACGCGCAATCGCCTTTACCACCCTATCAGCCGGACAGGGAAGAGGTACAGGTTTCCTACCGCGATGCGGCAGTTCTGGATTCCATTATCAAAGGCAAGGCTTACAAACTAAGTGTAAGATCCCACTGGGATGCTGACGAGAAAGGCTTCTGGTATAAGAATTACCTGGCAGACAGCACTTCCGAGTTTATCAGGGTAACCATTGCTAAGGCTGTGAAAACACCGGCCTTCGACCATGTAAAAATGGCGGCAGCGCTTTCTGCCGCGCTGGATACGGCAATAACCGCCAGCCGTCTTCCATTAAGCGATCTCGTTTTTAAAGGGAATGAGCTCCTGGTAGAAGCCCGTGGCAAATGGTATGCCTGCCATCCGCCGGTATATACATTAACACCCTGCGCAACTCCTCAGCAATTGCCAGAAAGAGGTACCTTCCGCCAGCGCAGCCGCTGGGAAGAGCATGATGAAAGCCCCGGATCAGACAGCCTATCACCGGATAAGAGCTGGACAGCCTCTATCCGTGATGGCAATCTCTATGTAAAAGCTGCCGGCAGTACAGAAGAAACCGCATTTACAACAGATGGTACAATTGAAAAACCATATGGCGCCCTACGCTGGTCGCCGGACAGTAAGTACCTGGTAGGCTATCGTATCACCCCGGTAAAGCAACAGCCCGTTTATCATCTCCTGTCTTCCATGCCTGGTACCACCCGCGCAAAACTGGAAACAGATGAATATGCACAGCCGGGCGATCCTTTTACCAGCTATGAAATGTTTGTGTTTAACCTGTCAGACAAGAAGGCAGTAAAGGTCAATACAGAGATCTACAACTTCCTGGGAATACCTTACCTGCGCTGGCGTAAGTCAGACCCCCGTTATTTTACCTATGAGAAAGCAGACCGTGGTCACCAGCGTTTCCGCATTATTGAGGTAGATGCGGTTACCGGCGCTACCCGCAATATTATAGATGAACAGACAAAGACTTTCATCCATGAAGAGCGCATTTTCACTTATTACCTGCAGGACAGCAATGAAATTATCTGGTCGTCAGAGAAAGATGGCTGGAATCATCTGTACCTGGTAGATGCTGTTAAAGGTGGTGTGAAGCTCGAAATTACTCCCGGCCCCTGGGTAGTGAGAGGAATAGACAGCGTAGATGAAAAGAAACGGGAAATATGGTTTAAAGGCAGCGGAATGAATGAAGGAGAAGATCCGTATAATATTCATTATTATAGGGTAGGATTTGACGGCAGTAACCTGGTGAAGCTCACTACTGCCAATGCCCAGCATGCCCTCAGTTATTCTCCCCGCAGAACATACTATATTGACAACTATTCCCGCCCGGACCTGGTCCCTGTTACAGAGCTCCATCGCACAGCAGATGGTAAGAAGATCATGGAACTGGAAAGGGCTGACCTGGCAGATTATTTTGCCACAGGCATACGGTTGCCGGAAGTCTTTCATGCCAAAGGCCGCGACGGACAAACAGATATCTGGGGCATTATATGCCGTCCACGCAACTTCGACAGCACCCGCCGTTACCCTGTAATAGAGAACATTTATGCTGGTCCGCAGGATGCTTTCGTTCCCAAGACCTTCATGCCTTACAGTGAGATGCAAAGTATGGCGCAGCTGGGATTCATTGTCGTACAGATGGATGGAATGGGAACAGCCAACCGCTCCCGGGCCTTCCATGACGTGTGCTGGCAGAACCTGGCAGATGCCGGTTTGCCGGACAGGATATTGTGGATAAAGACACTGGCGGCTAAATACCCGTATGTGGATACCACCAGGGTGGGATTGTATGGCACTTCTGCCGGCGGACAAAACTCCACCGGCGCCCTGCTCTTTCATCCTGAGTTCTATAAGGCGGCAGTATCTGCCTGCGGTTGTCATGATAACCGTGTAGATAAACAATGGTGGAATGAACAGTGGATGGGATATCCTGTTGGTCCCCATTATGAACAGCAATCCAACGTTACCAATGCCGCTAAGCTGAAAGGCAACTTATTATTGATAGTAGGAGAGGCAGATAAGAATGTGCCGCCTGAATCCACTTACCGTGTAGTGGACGCTCTCATTAAAGCCAATAAAGATTTTGACCTGCTGGTAGTACCCGGAATGGGACATAGTGATGGCGGGCCTTATGGCCGCCGTAAGAAGAGGAATTTCTTTGTAAGACATTTGCTGGGCGTAGAACCTCCGGCTTTTTAAAAAACAGTTTAACCAGCCATCGGCCGGTTAAACTTCTCCCGTAAAAAAAGCGGTTTTGCCAAAGGCAAAACCGCTTTTTTTACGCACTTCCGCGCTGTAAATCCCTTTATATCAGACGCTCTGAAAATAACTACTCATATATTCACTCGGCGATTTTTGCATCACCGTCTTAAATACCCTGTTAAAATTTGTAATACTGTTAAATCCGCACGTATAAGCAACTGTTGCTATATTATCATATGTCCCGTCCGTCAGTTTCTTACACGCCTCATTGATCCTTACTTCATTCAGAAATGACACAAACGTATGCAGGGTGTGCTTTTTAAAGAACCTGCAGAACGCCTGTGGCGTCATATGAGCCTGTTTGGCAGCGTCCTCCAGGGTAATAGGTTTATCGTAATGGTGCATGATATAATTATAGATATTCCCGATCCGGATACCTTCATGCTCACTCACCATCTGCGTTTTCTGACCGGAAGCCAGCGGGCTAATATCTGCATAGGAGGACAGTTGTTTCAGCAGCTCCACAAATTGTATCAGCTGTTCCGTCCCGGTACTGTTAGTTACTTTCAGCATCCTGGCAGAGATCTCTGCTGCATGGTCCTGTGGCACTTTAAAGCCTGACTGGTGCTGCTGAACAAAGTTCTTCAGCATTTTTATTTCCGGCAGGTTAAACAGTGCAGATAGCTCTCCGTAAGGATTAAAGAATATAACCAGTGCTACTATTTTCTTCCTGCTTTTAGGCTGGAAATAAGATGCCTCACTCTTAAATATATGTGGCTGGTTGGCGCCCAGCCAGTAGATCTCGTTAGAACGGAAGGAGTGCATATTGTTGTCAGCAACAAGAGTGCCTTCTCCCTGCTGTACCCAGGTTAGCTGGATCTCTTTATGCCTGTGCAGATGCGGATAGAAATAAGGAAGTACATCCTTTTGCACAATGATGGACTTATCCAGCGGAACAGGTATGGTGAACTGCAGCACTTTCATTTGTGAACTTTTTTAAATTTAGCAAATACTAGTTGGTCTACGGGAATACTTACAGGTTACGCGGTAATTACATTTTGGTCGATCTAATGAGTGTTAATTGTACAATTAATTTTTCACCTTACCTCAATATTACAAATATTAACCGGAATTTCATAGAAAAATATCCTGGCAGGCGAAAAAATGGTTAACCATATATTGATCCGTATGCTAAACCGTTAAAATAGGTTAATATCAGCTAACAATTGATTACTATCAGTTAGGTGAACTTTATCGCTTTCTGATATTTTTGATAAAAAAATAATGTTCTATGGCTATTGAATGGAAAGGAGTATTTCCTGCATTTACCACCAAATTTACACCTGCTGATGAACTGGATCTGCCCCTGTTTGGTAAGAACTTACAGGTACAGATGGATGCCGGTATCGACGGGATAATCCTGGGAGGATCACTGGGCGAAGCCAGTGTGTTGACAACATCTGAAAAAGAAACACTGACAAAATATGCTGTGGAACAGGCACAGGGAAGCATTCCTGTTGTAATGAACATTGCAGAAGGTTCTACCCGCGAAGCGGTGAAACAGGCTGAACTTGCTGCCAAATGGGGCGCAAAAGGACTGATGCTGCTGCCGCCCATGCGCTATAAGAGCGATGAGCGTGAAACCGCACAGTTCTTTAAAACAGTAGCTGCCTCTACCAACCTGCCGATAATGATCTATAACAACCCGGTCGACTATAAAGTGGAAGTTACTCTGGACATCTTTGCCCAGCTGGCAGAACACGCCAATATCCAGGCAGTGAAAGAATCTACCCGCGATGTGTCCAATGTAACCCGGATGATAAACCGTTTCGGCGATCGCTTTAAGATCCTTTGCGGTGTTGATACCCTGGCAATGGAAGAATTTGTACTGGGTGCTGACGGATGGGTTGGCGGACTGGTATGCGCATTCCCTGCAGAGACTGTAGCTGTATACAAACTCACCAAAGCCGGCCGCATTGCAGAGGCGCTGGCCATTTACCGCTGGTTCCTGCCATTGCTGGAGCTGGACCTGCATCCTAAACTGGTACAATATATCAAACTGGCAGAACAACAGGCAGGCCTGGGTTCTGAAACAGTAAGAGCGCCACGCCTTACCCTGGTAGGAGAAGAAAGAGCGCGTATCCTCAAAGTAATTGACACAGCACTGGCTAACAGACCAGTATTACCGGAATACAAATTATTGGAATATGCAGATTGATGATATCATGTTGTGGTCTGCACAGGCATTTGAACAGTACAGGGCGGTAACACCGCCCTTACGTGCTGCTTTCCTGGAAAAGATCGCTGCAGAAATAGAAGGGCAGAGAGAAGTATTGGTACAAACAGCACATGAAGAGACCAACCTGCCCTTACCCAGGCTAAACGGTGAGATTACCCGTACCACCACACAGCTCCAGATGTTTGCCAACCTTATAAAGGAAGGCAGCTGGGTAGAAGCCGTGATAGATACTGCCAAACCAGACGTTACGCCGCCTAAACCGGACCTTCGCAGGATGCTCCTGCCCGTAGGGCCTGTTGTGGTTTTCGGAGCCAGCAACTTCCCCTTTGCCTTCTCTACGGCTGGTGGAGATACCGTTTCTGCACTGGCGGCAGGAGCCACAGTGGTGATTAAAGGCCATCCTGCCCATCCACGCACTTCCCTGCTGGTCTTTACCGCAATGAAAAAGGCTATTGCCGCCTGCGGTATGCCTGCCAACACCATACAGCATGTTGCTGACGAAGGATATGAAACAGGTAAGGCATTGGTACAGCACCCGCTTGCAACGGGCGTGGCTTTTACCGGTTCCTTCCAGGGAGGTAAAGCGCTTTCATCCTATGCTGCCCAACGCGAAGTACCCATACCCGTGTTTGCAGAAATGAGCAGCATCAACCCCGTAGTATTCTTTCCGGACGCTTTACGTCAACAGGCGCAGCAGCTGGCACAGACATTTGCGGCTTCCATAACCCTCGGCATGGGACAGTTCTGTACCAATCCCGGTTTGCTGATAGGCCTGCAAAGCGAAGAAACAGAGAATTTCCTGCAAATGCTGGGTACCGCTATTGCAGCCAGCACACCGCAGAAAATGCTGCATAACGGTATTTATAAAGCTTATCAGACGGGCCGCTCTCACATGCTGGCACAGGAAACACTGACCCTGGTTAGTGAAACCGCAGCTCCGGCAGCAGAAGAAGCCTGGCCAGCCCTGGCACGCACTACAGGGAAAGCCTTCCTGGCAAACCCATCCCTGCAGGAAGAAGTGTTCGGCCCTTACTCACTCATGGTGGTCTGCGCAGATAAAACAGAGCTGATAGCAGTGCTGAAAAGTCTCCGCGGACAACTAACCACTACCATCATCGGAACGGAAACAGATACAGAAAAATGGCAGGACGTGATTGCTGTACAAACAACCCTGGCCGGCCGTGTAATACTCAACAACGCACCCACAGGCGTAGAGGTATGCGCCGCAATGGTACATGGCGGACCTTACCCCGCAACAACTGACCAGCGCTTCACCTCTGTAGGCACAGGCGCCATCAGGCGCTGGGTACGCCCTGTATGCTTCCAGAACTTTACCGACGCCATGCTTCCGGATGCCCTGAAAAAGGACAACCCGCTGGGTATATGGCGACTGGTAAACAACGAGTACACCCGATAAAAAATAATTATGTCAGATCAACCAAAATCCTTCCGGCGCTCCTTCGGACTGCTGGATGCTACCATGATAGTAGCCGGTTCCATGATTGGTTCCGGCATTTTTCTAGTAAGTGCGGATATTACCCGGAACGTAGGCGGTGCGGGCTGGCTGATCCTGATCTGGGTCATTACCGGCCTGCTCACACTCACCGCAGCAATGAGCTATGGTGAACTGAGCGCCATGTTCCCTCATGCCGGCGGACAATACGTATACCTGAAAGAAGCCTTTAACCGGCTGACAGGATTCCTTTTCGGATGGAGTTTCTTCACCGTGATCCAGGCCGGTTCTATCGCCGCCGTTGGAGTGGCTTTCGCCAAATTCTCCGCCTACATCTTTCCTATACTGAGTGAAAAGAATATCCTGTTTGACCTGGACTTTATCCAGGTTTCTGCAGCACAGCTCACATCCATCCTGCTCATAGTACTGCTTACCTTCATTAACACACTGGGTGTTAAAGAAGGTAAATGGATACAGACAGGATTCACACTGGCTAAAATAGCTGCATTGCTGGCACTGATCCTTTTCGGTGTCTTCGCAGCAGATAAAGCCATATGGGACGCTAACTGGCAGACAGGCTTTTCATTTGGTAAAATGGAAGGCGCTTCACTGCTGCCATATGTTGGACTTGCCGCTCTCGGCGCAATAGCCGGCAGCATGGTAGGCAGCCTTTTCAGCAGTGATTCATGGAATAATGTCACCTTCATTGCAGGAGAGATCAAGAACCCCCAACGCAACATCGGCAGAAGCCTTTTTCTGGGAACACTTATCGTCACCGTCATCTATGTAGCTACAAATCTGGTGTATATCGGCATCCTGCCCCTGAATGATATTGCATATGCAGAGAACGACAGGGTAGGAGTAGCAGCAGCTGTAAAGATCTTCGGTACAAAAGGCACGTATATCATCGCAGCATTGTTAATGATCTCCACCTTTGGCTGTAACAACGGGCTTATTCTTTCCGGAGCAAGGGTGTGCTATACAATGGCCAATGATGGGGTCTTCTTCAGGTCACTGGGGCAGCTCAATAAAAATGCCGTTCCTGCCAGGGCGTTATGGATACAATGCGTGTGGGCTTCAGTGTTATGTCTGAGCGGTAAATACGGACAGCTGCTGGACTATGTGATCTTCGTAGTGCTTATCTTTTACATTCTCACGATTGCAGGCATTTTCCGCCTTCGCCGTACCCGCCCGGAACTGCCCCGTCCTTACAAGGCCTTCGGGTATCCTTTCCTGCCGCTCTTATACATTGTATCAGCAGGTATTATCTGTATTTCATTACTTGTTTATAAACCACTTTATACCTGGCCGGGACTATGTATTGTACTGCTCGGCATTCCGGTATATTATTTAATGAAAAAAGGGGATGATCGAAAACCATCCCCTTTACACGAACCAAATTTAACAACCTATGACTTGTAATAATTCCTTTTTGCCTCAAGTACCGCACGGTCACGTTCTCTTTTGAATTCTCTTACCTGGGCTCTTCTTTCTTTACCTGTCAGATTCTTATCCAGCTTTACTGATTCTATTTTATCTGCATAATCGTTTTTAATATCGGTTATCTGCATGTCCAGCTTGGTGGGCTGGTAAGGAGCCGCATATGGATACGGATATCCATAATAGAATCCGAAAGGAGAATAATATGGGCTGTAAAATCCACCGCCTAATACCACGGTTGTTCTTGGGTGATAATAACCGCCTCCGTGGAAACCTCCGCCAATCCTGGCTGGTGTCATAGCTGAAACACCTTGAAAAGTTACAGCCAGGAGTAATGCTACTATTATCTTTTTCATGGCTTAAAATTTTTATACTTCTTGGACAGCGCCTGAGTAAAAAGATTTAATGCCATTTAGTGTTTTAGCAAAGCATTAACAGTAGAGATTACTGTTGTCCGCCATTATCATTGCTAAGCACTTCCTCCACTTCACCATTCAACGCAACATCGTTGGTGTCCTGGAATACATTACCATCTTCATAACCTACAGCTACAAATACTGACAACTTCTGCCTGGCAGGACCTTTAAAACTACCTTTTACAGGAGAACAGTCTTTAAAGTCACGCCCTACAGATAACTTCACATGTTTATTGGTTACCCATACATTATTGGTAGGATCAATACCGGCCCATCCATATCCGGGTATCCATGCTTCCACCCAGGCATGGGTGGCGCCTTCCCCGCGCATACCGTCTTTATTCGGACAGATATAACCGCTTACATAGCGGCAGGGTACCTGGCAGCTCCGGAGTATATGCAGCATCAGGTGTGCAAAGTCCTGGCATACGCCGGCACGATGTTGCATCAGCTCATCTACAGTAGTTTCTACATTGGTGATGCCCTTGATGTATTTAAAATTCTTGAAGATATATTCACTGCAATGCTCTGCCATTGCCGCCACACTCTTACCCGGCTGGTAGATCACTGTTATAATGTTGTCAATAGCTTCCTGAGAGCGTATGATATCAGGCAAAGCCATTTCCAGTAATTGCAGTTGCCCTTCCCGCTCCTGTTTCAATTGATCGAACGACGAATGGAAATTAATCTTCAGCTGGGAAGAAGCAGTAGTACGTACCAGCAGTTTGCTTTCTATGCTGAGCACTTTATGCGGTGGCAGCAGGTTGAATGTGCCTGTCCTGTTCTGCCAGTAGTCGTCGAAGATCTTTACTTCCGGCTGACCGGTAATGATCAGATCATGTTGTAATATTTCCTGGTCAGGGCATTGATAAGGAAATATCCTGATCTCGTTCACACTCTCTTTTACTGGTCTGTCGTACTCGTACCGTGTTATATGATGTATTCTGAAGATAGGCATGTTGAAGGCTTAGGCGTAAGAGAAAAATTTTTGACTTAACAGGTGGGTGAAACGCAGGAGGTCCTGCCGCAGCTCCTCCAGGAACGGCTGCAGGGTATTGTCATTCAACACCTCCAGGTCAGTATGTTTCACTTTACTGAATAACCTGCCAAAGTTTCTCTGAAGGGCAGCATTCTCTTCCGAAAAACTTTTCCTGGTTACATCCTGCAGATGCCTGTCTATTCTGCCCAGGGAATAGACCACCGAATGAGGGAAGTCCTCATTGAATAATACCTGGTGCAGCACATCATGATTATAGAGAGAAGACCTGTACGTTTTCAGGTGCAGTTCATAACCTGACAGGGACATCAGCAAATGCCTCCATTGCATAATATCTTTTATCTCGTTCACCTTGTAGTAATTCAGCGCATACTGCTTATTGGTCAATACAATAGTTTCCAGGCACCGTTCAATATATTTCCCCAGGTTCATGAATGCCCAGCCTGTACCACGCGCCATTGTTATATCGGTGATGCCGGTATACAATACGCTGCGCCGGGTAAATTCCTGCAGCACGTCTGCCGCTTCGTAGGTAAGCAGCCGCCTGTCAAGCAATGGCTGGTTGATCAGGTGATAGAAGGAGTTCACTTCTTCCCATACCTCTTTCGTGATATAGTCCTGTATTCCTCTTGCATTTTCCCTGGCTCTTCCAATGATAGCCTTTAATGAATTGTTATTGTTTGCTTCTGTTAACAGTTTCATTAAGGCCGGCCCCGTGTGATGGGCTATCTCTTCTATCTCTGATGCAGTGGCGCTGGTAAATGTTTCCAGTACGGGCTGCCATGTCAGTTCCCCGTTTACATCTTTATCCAGTGATAATGAATAATGTGTGGAAGATACTCTTAGTAAACCTTCGGCCCGTTCCATATACCGGGCCAGCCAGAAAAGTGAATCAGCTATCCTGCTTAGCATGAATGTTTGTTTGGTTGATCAATCTATAATCCAGGTGTCTTTACTGCCCCCGCCCTGTGAGGAGTTAACTATCAGTGAATCCTTGCGTAATGCAACACGGGTAAGCCCGCCGGGAACTATCTTCACTCCGTCAGGACCGCAAAGCGCATAAGGACGGAGGTCCACATGTCTTGCCTGGAAAGTGCCGTCTATGAAACAAGGTACAGTAGATAATTTAATGATAGGCTGGGCAATGAAGCTACGCGGTTCTGCCTCTATTGCAGTTTTCGCTTTGGCCCATTCTTCCGGGCTTACTTTATTGCCCATTACCATACCGTAGCCGCCGGACTGGTTAGTCCTTTTTATCACCATCTGCTCATAGTTATCAAAAACATACTCCCTCGCTTCCCTGTTACTCAGTTCATAGGTTGGCACATTAGGTAGTATTGGCTCTTCATTCAGGTAATACCTGATCATGGCCGGTACATAGGCATATACAGCCTTATCGTCCGCCACACCATTCCCTACAGCATTTACAATGGCAACATTTCCCATACGGTAGGCGCTCATCAGCCCGGGAATACCCAGGGCGCTGTCAGGCCGGAATACCAGCGGATCAAGGAACTCATCGTCTATGCGCCGGTATATGACATGTACCTGCTCCATCCCCTCTGTGGTTTTCATATATACCTTGTGGTTATTCACTACAAGGTCCCTTCCCTCCACCAGGGTAATGCCCATTTGCCGGGCCAGGAAGGTATGTTCATAGTAGGCAGAATTATAAATGCCGGGTGTAAGCAATACTACCCGCGGGTCAGATATCTGGGCAGGCCCCATCTGCAGCAGTATTTCATGCAGCAATAGAGGATAGTTGCTCACCCTGCGTACATGATTGGATGCCAGCAGCTCCGGGAATATTCTTTTGGTCACCTCCCGGTTCTCCAGCATATAACTTACACCGGAGGGAGTACGGAGATTGTCTTCCAGTACGTAAAAAAGACCGTCCTGGCCCCGTATAAGGTCTATCCCTGAAATATGGACGTAAATGTCATGCGGTACCTTAATCCCGAAAACCTCCCGGGTATAATGCGGACAGGAGGCAATGAGCGAAGCCGGTACTATCCCGTCTTTCAGGATCTGCTGTTCATTATAGATATCTTTCAGGAAAAGATTAAGGGCCTTCAGCCGCTGCTGTATGCCCAGCTCTATATGCGCCCATTCCCGGCCTGTAATAATACGGGGAATAATGTCGAAAGGGAAGATCCGTTCAATGCCTGCATCATCGCTGTAAACGGTGAACGTAATGCCCTGGTTCATGAACAGCTCACTGGCCAGCCTGTCTTTCTGTAACAGGGAGCCGGCATCAAACTGCTGAAGGGCGGAATATACTTTGCTGTATTGTTCTCTTATCTGCTGATGATCATACATTTCATCCCAGATACCGTCGGCATGGCCATATTGTTGTAGTAGCGTAGGCAGGTCCATAAATTCATGCTTATGCTACTAATATAATATTTTAAAGAGATAAATGCGAGTAAAATGCGCTTATTGTTTTGAGAAATGTTATATAGAATTTATTTTAATAAGTAATGTGCCCCGGTTAAAATACAGTCCAAACCCGTTAATATCTGTCACTCCCCGTATAGGGTATTCCGTTAATTTAGTAAGGATTTAAAACCTATAGAAGAACCCATATCTCATCTTAGCCCGAACCTGATCAACCCAAAATTAACCAGCACTCATTAAAACCACACTCATGAAAAAACATGTACTGCTTTTTTTATGCCTGTTACTGTCAGGTGGCATCGCCGCGCAAAAAACGGTGTATATCCCTGCAGAATTTTCCACGGCCCCATTGAATACGTGGTCATACAGTAAATCGTATCAATCGGCAAACTTTATTGTTTTCTGGGGTAATGTAGTAGGCACCAGCCCCGCTACTTATTCAGATCCCAACCTGCGTTTCAATCCACAGTCCATCTGTGACACCCTGGAAAAGATCTACACTAAATTTGTTACAAACATCGCTTTTTGCTCAGATGCGGCTACTAAGAACCTGGGTAAGTACAAGATCATCATCGTAATGAACGATACCTGGGGCTCCGGCGGCCCCTCCGGCTGGGCTTTTGGCGGTACTTACGGCAATACCATAGGCGCCATGTGGGTACATCCCAATGCCACGCGGGACGGTGGCGTGATAAGCCATGAACTGACCCACTCATTACAGGGTATGATCTCCATCCAGGAGAATACCGTTGGCGGCGGATATATCAACTGGGAACCTGCCGGCTTCTTCTGGGAAGCACATGCCAATTATATGCGCACACAGATGTATCCGCGTTTTGCGGGCGATGACCTGCCCCGCTGGCTGGGCACACAGTCATTTCACCTCAGCTCTACCCGCCACCACTACGGCACTTTCAAATGGCTGTATACTATTCAGCAGCTGGAAGGCATCACTATGGTGAACCGCCTCTGGAAAGAATCCGTAGCAAACGAACATCCGCTTATTACTTATCGGCGCCTGAAAGGATGGAACCAGGCACAGTTGAACGACTTCATGTATGAATACGCCAAACGGGAAGCTACATACGATTATCCTGTCAACAATTTTGGCGGCATTATGCGTGCGGCAAGGAATGCACTGAAAACATCAGAGCCTCATTATCTCTGGCGTATGCACACTATTCTGACGCAGATCAGCGCCACTACCAACCGGTATGTAGTGCCCGATGCCTTTGCCCCGCAGGATTATGGCTATAACATCATCCCGCTATATCCTACCTGTAGTTCAAGGAATGTAACTGTGAAATTTAAAGGCCATACAGAAGTGAACAGTACCGGCGGATGGCGTTATGGATTTGTTGCAGCCAACGCTGATGGCACCGTTTCCCGCTATGGTGCACTGAACAGCGCTAATGAAAGTGAGATCAGCTTCCAGATGAACAGCAACGAAACACAACTTTACCTGGTAGTATTAGGCGCGCCAACTACACATACTTCTTATGTATGGGAACCAGGATTCCCTAAGATAAAACGTTATCCTTATGAGGTCCGCATTGCTAATGCCGTACCGGAAGGTTACCAGTCTGACTTCCGTTCTGCCTGGAAAACCAACGGACATACCCACTCCAATGGTGGTGGCTGGGTGTCTAATTCAGCAACAGTGGCTTCAACTGCTTATGTAGGCCCTAAAGCTATTGTACGCGGAAGCTCCAATATCTCCGGTAACGCCCGCATAGAAGGCACTGCATGGGTAGAGAATGCCAGTGTGCAGAACAACGTTGTGATCAGTGGTAACGCCAATGTATGGGGCGGTACTTATACGGGTACGGCGCAGGTTACTGAGAATGCCATCCTCAATAACTGTACAGTGTCAGGTAACGCAATTGTGAAAGGCAATGCTATGGAATGGGGCGTTACTTTCGGCGCTTCAGGTGTTGTTGTAGGCGGTGACGCAGAAATCGGCAGCTGTAGTACCACAGGGGTTTACCTGCAGGTGCCTCATAGCAATAATGGCCGCACAGAATGTGATGGCCGGCCGGCAACACATACTTCTAATGTAGATGTAAATACAACCTACACTCAGTTTACAGATGCGCAGATGGCTTTTACCGGGAATGTTACCTGTCCTGCAGCAATTACTGCCATGGCGCTGACGCCGGAAGTTCATGGAGAAAGAGAGGTACTGGTATATCCTAACCCTGCCGTTTCCTCTGTGAATATCAACCTGAAGAATTTCTCTGCTGATGAAGACCTGGTATTGTCACTTTATACCAGCAATGGCAGGATACTGATCAACAGACGCATAAAGGCAACTCCAAACCTGACGCTGAATCCCGCCTCCGAAGGACTGAAACCTGGTGTATATGTATTGAAAATTACAGGTACTAAGGTGTTCACCAAAAAGATCGTGATAACAGAATAACTAACTGGCCACTGATTTTCAGCCGGCGGTAACCAGATTCACTCCTCTCAAAAGAACGGGTTTCACCGAAGGTGAAACCCGTTCTTTTGAACAGTTTTTCGCGTCTTACATAGATTGAGAGAAATACAGGGCCTTATATATGCTTCCTTAACAGCTTCTCACATTTTACCATCTCCTGCAGCAGCTGTTCCACTATCTCCTTCACCTGCGGCTGATGAAAATCCTTCTGCATTTCCAGCTCTTCCGCCAGTTTTGCCAGGGGAGTAAGCCCTATGATCATAGCGGTGCCCCGCAGCTTATGGCCAAACTGGCTCATTTTTACAATATCCTGGCGCGCATAAAGGTCCTCCAGTTCCGGCGGAGATTTTTGCAGCACATCTACCGTAATGTTCAGGAGCCGCCTGATCATTTCATCATCATCATCTCCCAGGTGGGTTTTCAGTATCTCTATATCAAAATGGGCAGCATCTTCCGCGGCCTCATGCTGTTCTGCAGGCTGTACCAGCCATCTGTCAAGGATAGAAACGATATTATCTTCCACAAAAGGCTTAGTGACAAAGTCATTCATCCCGGCTTCCAGGCATTTCTCCTTTTCCCCCTTTACATTACCGGCAGTAAGTGCAATGATAGGTATACGCTGGTAATAACTTAACCCGCGGATCAGCTGTGTAGCTTCATAGCCGTTCATTTCCGGCATCTGTATATCCATGAAAATGATGTCGAATAACTGCTGGCGACAAAAACTCAACGCTTTCTCTCCATTACCCGCTTCCTGTATAATAGCCTCCGGCGCTATCTTTTTGAGAATAGTGCTGGCCAGCAACATATTGATAGGATTGTCCTCCGCAATCAATATCCTGATCTTTCCATTGATCTTTTTCCCTTCCGGCGTATCCGTCATAAATTTTTCATGAGGTGTTTTGACAAAGAGATGCGATAACGCGTCATACATCTCGTGTACCTTGATGGGTTTTAACAAACGCTGGGCAACATTCAGCTCATCAGATGCTTTTATCAGTTTTTCATCGTCAGCAGAACTGTGTAGCAGTATAATTGCCATTTCCTGGTTAAGCTGATCAAAGTGCGTCCTGATCTTACGGATAGTTTCCAGCCCGTCCATATACGGCATATGATAATCCATCAGTACCACATCATATTGTTTTCCCGTCATGAGCTTCTGCAATGCCTCAATGCCATTCCTGGCCTCTTCTACCTGTATATCTTTCATTTGCAGCATTTTACTCAGGATAATACGGTTATGGGCATTATCGTCCACTATCAGTACCCTTTTGATGGAGTTGATATTGGCCCAGGTAATAGGGGCCCCATCTTCCGTCCTGGCCGTTACATCAAAAAAGAAACAGCTGCCGCTGCCCGGTTCACTTTTCAGCTGCAGCCTGCTGCCCATCAGGGCCAGCAGTTTATTGGATATGGTAAGTCCCAGGCCTGTGCCTCCATATCTTTTAGTGGTAGAGATGTCTTCCTGTAGAAAGGCGTCAAAGATCTTCTGCTGTTTTTCCGGGCGTATACCAATGCCTGTATCTCTGACCTCAAACCGTATGGTTGCAATCCCGTTCTTTGCCATTTCTGTCGGAGCTATACGAAGCTCTATCTCGCCTTCTTCCGTGAATTTTACGGCATTGCCCAGCAGGTTGACCAGTATCTGTTTCAACCGGACAGTGTCTGCCCACATGAAACGGGGCAGGTCGGGAGATACGTCCAACAGCATTTCCAGTCCCTTCTGCTGCGCCTGGTAACTCAGTATATCACTGGCCTGGCTGCTGAACTCATAAAGATCAAATTTATCTATATCCAGCTCCAGTTTGCCGGCTTCGATCTTTGAGAAATCAAGGATATCATTTATGATGCTCAGCAGGGCATTGGCAGACTGGTTAATGATAGAGATATACTGATGCTGTGTTTCATTCAGCTCTGTTTTCATGACCAGGTCTGTAAACCCTATCACGCCATTCAGCGGGGTCCTGATCTCATGGCTCATATTAGCCAGGAACTCAGATTTAGCCCTGCTGGCCTGCTCCGCCTGGAGCTTTGCATTCCGCAGCTCTATTTCTGCTCTCTTGATAGCGTCTGTATCCTGGAAAGTACCATACAGCCTTTTGCATTTGCCGTTCTCAAACTCGGCATAGCCAATGGTTCTCACCCAGAGTTCCTTTCCTGTGGTTGTTATCAGTTCCATTGTCAGGTCCCAGGGCTCACCTGTAGTGATAGCTCTTTCTACTACCATCGCCAGGTTGTTCCTGCTTTCCCCTTCCTTGTAAAACTCCATGCTACGGGCAGGATCTGATATATAATCGTCCGGTACTTCATGTATCTCTTTCGTTACTTTAGACCACCATACTTTACCCGTTACCAGGTTATATTCCCAACCGCCTATGCGTGCCACATGGTTAGTACGTTCCAGCTGCTCCTTTGTACGTTTCAGGTCTTTCTCCAGCTCATGCCTTTCTGTGATGTCTGTGGCGTTACCAATTACATAAGGTTCTCCTTTTATATCTTTAGCTATTACATTGTTGAACAGCCAGGTCCGCACATTGCCTTTTTTATGCCTGGCATGCATCAGCCCACTGGCTTTGCCTTCCTGCCTGATATGTTTTAGGTAGAACTTCAGCTCTGAGTGGAAATTCTCTGGTACTACATCAAAGAGGCTCATGCCTTTCACTTCAGAAGGAGAGTAGCCTATGCTGTCCGCCCCGGCCTGGTTCACATACAGCAGCTTCCCGTTCAGATCATGTTTACAGATCATGCCATGGGAATACTCGCGGAAGTTGCGTAGCTCATTTTCACTGGCCATCAGTTCTTCTTCCCGCATTTTTTCCCTGGTGATATCCCAGCCTACGGCAAAAATATAGCCGGTAAGCGGTTCGGGGACAGCCCCCCATAACAGGTGCCTGTATTCGCCGGTCGATGTTCTTAGCCTGTTCTGGAAACGGATGGAGGAATGCCCTGCTGAAAGCCTTTGCAGTTCTTCAGTAGTGCTTTCGATATCGTCCGGGTGCACTATTTCCAGGATGGGGGTATTAAGCAGGAATTGTTCATCCCATCCCAGCTGCCGGCTAAAAGCATTGTTGAGCTTTAATAGCTGGCCACTGGTGTCAGAAACGCAGACCAGCCCGTCAGACATGTCAAACAGTCTTTCATAATAATTACTTTCTATCTGTATCCGGCGGCGGCGTATATATGCGACCATCCTGTCTTTAATGATGGAAAGCGCCTGCTCCTGCGCTGCTGAAAGCTGAAGGGGCTCGTCGTTCATTACGCTGAGAGCGCCCTGGATATGACCGTTATTGTCAGCCAGCGGTACCTCATGTTTAAAAGGCAGGGAGGTATTGCCTATGGAAGAAACAATGATCTGTTTATCTGTACCTGCAATAGATATCATTGAGGCTGATGCCCCACAGGTAAGCATGGCCAGCTCTGTAAACTGGTCCAGTTCCTGGTCTTTAAAAGGATAAAGCAATCCATATTCCCGAAGCATTCGTGCACTGTCCTGTTCGCTTAGTGGGGTAACTATAGCTTTCATATCGCAGTGTTATAACTGCAATTTAACAGATATTTTAATTACTTGATTTTCATTTAGTAATAATATGTAGCTCCGTCAGGATAACCACCGCCACTTATACCATATAATCCACCACTCCCGCAGCCAACTTCCCCACCCGGGGCAACCATCCGGCCCGGGTTTTTTGCCTGCCTTAATTTTACCATATCAGATCACCGGTGACCCTGAAACAACTTTTCACATCTTAAAAACCTCAAGTAATGAGCAGTATTTCGCTTAATTTGATCAACAACTCCAATGACAAGAACAACTCCAAGATTGTCATCTTTCAGAAAAACGTAGACACCTCTTTTGAAGAACTGGCTGTTGCCTGGATGGTTATTGAAAACTGTGGCGTTACCTGGAACCACCCTTTCAGCTACCCACTGGATCTTTACATCTCCGCCAGTGACAGCTGGGGTAACTACAGTCCGCTAACACCGGCCTCCAATGGTCAGCAGTTCCAGGTATCTGAAAGCAATTCCGGCGATTCTCTGACCTTGCGTGGCCCCGCAAGCAGCGATACTGAAATTGAGATCTACAACGGGCTTGAAATAGGTGCATTTACGGCCAATGCCTATAAGAATGGCAAGCTGCTGGCTACCAAAACAGGTATCCCTCCGGGAGAAAAGGCTGTTTTTGAATTTAAGCCCACCATCTGGATCGGTGTAGTTTCCCAGATCCAGGAAGGCCAGGTAATGAACTCTGCAGTACTTTCCCAGGTCAATACAGAACTGTCCCTCTTCGGTATTGCCAGCGCAGACATTATCATGACCGGCGGCGGTAATAGTGCAAGAGCAACTCCATTCCAGTTTGTACTTGATAATATCCAGTACGCATAACTCTCTGACCCCGGGGTGACCGGCATAGCCCCCGGGGTTACCATCTTTTCCATTGGCTCCAAATCATCTGTCCCATGGCTGATAATGTTGTTAATAACGAGTTCAGGGTAATCGCCTTCAACGAAGGAAGAGGGGTGATATATGAATTCATTTATCCTCTTAAGAACCCACAGGTAGTGATCCGGCGGAGCATTGAGCCGGGCGAAACACAGGAAGTCTATTACATGGCTCCGGACAGGTTCAATATAAAAGGCCGGGTAAGCCTGGTGCAACGCAAATCTGAACAATTACTCTACGGTAACCTCTATTATGGCAAAAATGAAAGCGTTGGCCTGCAGAAACATTTTGACGGCACAATGGTGATATTGTCGCCAGAACCACCACCTCCTCCTGTACCCCCGGTTCTCCCATCAACGCCCTCTCCGGGGCCTGACCCTGAGGATATCATCTCCTCGCCGCTGTTCCCCTATGTGGATGTCACTCCCTGGCCACAGGAAAGCGCAGCGTTCGTGGTCCTCAACTTCATTACCTATACTCCCGGAACAGGAAACAGCGCATTGCTCTACAGCCAGCTGTCCACCCTGCAACCGCCGGATGTACGGAAACAGGCAGAGACCTTATGCCTGGACTTTATCAACGGGCAATCGCCATTTGAAGGTCAGTATTTTGGAGATCCGTCCGCCATCCCCATGCCTTTTACCTTATTCCCGGATATCTATGACCGTCTGCAGAGAAGTGAAGATGTATACACTATTGACATGCTGCTGCAGGACGCAGATCTTCCGGATAACTACCAGGATACCATACAGCAGGTCTGGCAGAACTATTTTGCACTCTCTGTCTTTCCTGGTTTCAATAAAGAGCTGGCCATCGCGCTCAACAAAGTGCTGGTTATCCTGCATTGTTTTGAAATACAGCAGATAGCTCCGCTCAATGCCACCATCGTATTGCCATCAGCCGTTTTTCCGCTGCCACCTTACGGCGTAACAGATAATAAAGACGATTCCATTGTACCTTATGCCGTTGGCGAACTGAAGATGGTGAAATTTGCCTTGCGGCGCTATGAACAGGGGGAGATAGCACATATAGAGAATATCCTGAAAGGAGAGAGGAAAAAGTCGCTCCGCAGGAACAAACAACATACAACCAGCATTACTGAAGAAAACAGCATTACAGCAACAGACAATGATGAAAGCTTCCGGGAAGCAACGCAGGACCTGGTGGCAGAAGCGAAGAAGACGCTTACCGGATATGTTAAAACAAAAACGTACAACAACTTTCAAACTACTTATGGCCCACCTACAGAAGCAACATTGAACGGCTCATGGTCAACCACCATAGATGGCTCAAAAAATCCCGGTGCGGAAGATAAAAGCCGTTTTGTGAAAAAAGTGCTTAACCGTACGGTGAGCCGCATACGGGACACCATTTCAAAGAAAAGGTTATATACCGCATACAATGAGCAGGAGGAGGTGAACACCAGCATATTCGACAACAGTAACGGTACTCAGCATTTCCGCGGTATTTACCGCTGGCTGAATAAAATTTATACCATCAGCCTGGAGAACTATGGTCACCGTTTCCTGCTGGAAATACGCCTGAAAGACCCCGCCCGTGATTATATCAGGTCACAGCAGCTGCTGAACAACATTAATATGGAAAAGCCGCTTTCTCCGGCTGAGAAAGGTATTCACAGCTTCAGGGACATTACGCGGGAAAACTATACAACACTGGCAGCATATTATAACATAGATACTATTCTCCTGCCGCCCCAGGAAACATTATATACCGGTGTTTCCCTGCAAAACGGAGAAACAGAGAAACAGGTGGAGCTGCCGGACCAGTATGCAGCATCGGCAGCAGTAGTTTCCGTCCTGTTTGTGACGGATGATGCAGACAACCAGGTATCCGGCTTTATAGGAGGAAGCATCTTTACCCTCACGCCGGCAGCCAATACCAATGAGCTTAAACTGACGGATGAAGGCAGCCCGCTCTCTTTCTCTGTAGCAGGTAACAGGCCTTCTAAAACAGACAAGCTGCCGGCAGGATGTATACTGCACGCAAAAATAACCTGTAAACCATTGAAAGGATGGATGGACAGATGGAAGGCCGATGTTTATAAACAGATCACAGCCGCATGGCAGAAACAGCTGGAAGAATATACGCTGGAAATTTCAAGGCTGGCAGGAGAAGGAGACCAGGCCAATACCATGTTGCTGCGGGATATTGAATATTCTTCCATACAACGCAGCTGCAGGGAACTGCTGATAAATATATTTACAGACAGGCAGGGTATACCGGAAGATGGGCGTAGTACTGCATGGGCGAACAGGCAGGCTTATTACCAGTTCATTCAGCATGCCTTTGAATGGGACGAGATGACCTTTGTACTGGATGATGCCCCCCTGAAATACAACGCTGCCCTGCAAAGCCGCAATACCTCGCTGAGACCTTTCCTGCAGGCGGAAGCTGCTACAGTATTCCTGCCCGTGCGGCCGGAAGATAATTACCAGGCGCTCTATTATCTTTCTTCCGGCTTAATATGGGAGCTGCCGGCGCCTTTCGTTCCCGTTACAGAGAATGATGTACAGATAGCAGCGCATATTAAAAAAGTAGATAACTGGAACGGGCATACTACTATTGATAAGACATGGGAGATAGCATTGCCTACCGATATGCAGGTAATAGATGAGAGTGAACATCTTCCTTCTTTCCTGCCCCGCAGATAACCATACTCAAAAATACCATCTCCATGAAAATACCATTTCTTCACAGGAAGGAACGCCTTCCTGTAATGCCCTCCTCATTGCCGCCCGGTACTGTGATTGCCTTTGCCGGACAGCTCAATACCACAGGTACGTCCGTTACAGCAGAGACTATTGTAGGAACATATGGCTGGTTATTATGTAACGGGGCTACTTATAACATTTCTGACTACCCTGTGCTCTCCAGTGTTCTGGGAACACTTTACAATACAGGTAGTGAAAGCAATGATGAATTTTCCCTGCCGGATTACCGGGGCTACTTCCTCCGTATGACAGATATGGGGGCCGGCAGGGACCCTGACAGTGGTTCGCGTAAACTGCCCAATGGGCAGACAAGTGCAGGCGTAGGTTCTGTTCAGTCCTTCGCCCTGCAGCAGCATCAACATACTTACAACGGGGCTGAGACAGCAGCGGCAGAAGAAGGGGGAGGAGCAGCAGCCATTGCTCTGCAGGGATATACCGGTAACGCAACTGCGCAATCCGGCCCCGCAGTACAAACCAGTACCGAAACAAGGCCGCTCAATACTTACGTGTACTATCTCATAAAATACGTATAAAGAAACTGCCCCTTTTGTGCCGGCAATATCCGGGGGCTGTAATGATTTCTTATCCTTAAAAAAGATCCATTTATGTCATTTGAAAGATTTCAGGGTGTTAACCAGACAAGCCCTAACAGTTGCGGAGCTTTTGCACTGGCGGCTGCACTTGAAGATATGGGGCTGGCTGAAATCCCCATGGCACTGAACACAGAGGTCATTGTAGAAGGCTATACCAAGCCTTCGCCACAGGCGTACGCGCAACGTATCTACCAGATCACGGGTAATGTTATGTTGGGAGAAAGTGTGGCCATGTACCAGTACTCTTCTCCGGCCATGCACCAGAACCCACCTTCCGCATTGACATGTGTGGCGCATAGATCTGGTATGGAAGCCTCATGTATAAGGGTGTCCTATAACATTGCAGCACAGGAGTATTTTTCCCGGTTGGAATTGCAGAATATTTCTCCATGGCCTAATCTCTTTGATGCTGAAGTAGCGTTGATCTCACCTCAGTTTGGCGAGGTGATGGGCCCTGTAGAATATTTGAGTTTCCCAGAAAAGAACCAGGTACATCTGCTGGGAGTAAATGACCATAAACATTGGATCGTTATCGGTTATGATACCTGTTATGATTCGGCTAGTGGTACCGTTTGCAGGTATGATAGAGAACAACCTCTACCATTAAGAACATTCATTACACTGGAGAGAAAATACAAATTCTCCGGTTGGTGGATCTCCCTGGAACGTCAGTAAAGCTGTTAAACAATATTCATTACCGTAAAAAAACTTTTATGATCTTATCACTCGCAGATTGGGAGTTTATAGTGAACGCTTCTTACGGAGTAAGCCAGCAGAATAACCGGCCTAATCCTGACTTATACCTGGTAAGAATTCCCGGTAATCAGGAAAATATCTACGTGGAAGGGGTTTCTCATTACCGCCCTTATGATCAGCAGTCGATTTATAACGCCGGCACCACTCCCCGTGGACAATACAGAATGAGGCGGCGGGATATAGAAGCACTGAGCATCTGGGCAAGGGAAACTCTACGGGGGGCAACCCTGGGACGCGTGATGCCTGAGAGAGAGGGACGGGATTACCTGGATGTGCAGGTCGACAATTATGGCACATTATTCAACTTCCACATATACCTGGCAGATTAAACAAAACCACTCTTATCTGGACTTTTGTATTCGCAGTTACAATTGAAAAAAGGGGCTGGAAGTCTTTCCGGCCCCAACACTTTGGGATAACGTTAATGTAGGTTTTTTGCTAAATTGCAGTAAAACCAATCCGATGACCTCAATTCTCACGCCCCCCATTATTACCCATAGTGAATTTACTTCAATTGTATCCGCACCTGCATTACTGACAGTCGGGTTGAATGAACCTTTTGTTTTCTGCTATTTCGATGAAAATAGCCAGTCCTCTATTTTGCGCGTAAAGGCCATGAGCGCGCTCCTGGCAAACAGTATGGAGTCTTTCCAGCTGGACGTTAGTTCCTCTCTGGGAGGCCTTGATAATAATATCCCCATGCTGGTAATAACATTAACATATGCGTCTGAACAGCTCCCGGCAGAACCCGTATTATGGTATATAGAGACCACCATTGAATATACCGGAGAGGTGGATTGGGTGGAAGTGGTGATACTCTCAGACCAGTATAACAAGGAAGGGCCGAAAAGGGGCGGTATCTCGGTACCAAAGAAAGGCGTGGAGTCTTAAACCATTAAATACCCCGAAGGGGGGCCACGTGAAATTTACTTTACTCTATTGCATTGTCTTCCTGTCAGCTTTTTCTGCAGGAAGGGGAAACGGCGCTGCCGTACCATATTCTGAACAGACCTACAGGCAGTTTTGTACAGTCTGTCACGGACAGGAACCATACCGGGATAAAATATTGACAGGAAAAGGGTCCCCGCAGGTGTGTTTTCATAATAGTCATGTGTTACTGGGCAGGCAGCGTTATAAGGAAGCGCTCCCCCTGATACTGCATAACATCAGGGAAGCAGCCAGGAACAGGCAGGACACCCTGCTGTATTTCTCCTATCTTATGCAGGCCAGTATCTACCACCGTAATCAGCTGGATGCAGAAGCAATACCCGTGCTCCAGGCCGCCAGAGCTATTGGCGAAGCCAGGAAACTACCCATGCTCACACGCATCTGTTGTGACCTGGGCAGTATCTTCATTCAGCAGAAAGAATATGAAAAAGCACTGGCTGCTTATCAGCCGCTGGAAAAAGACCTGTCTTCCCTGCAGGACCGCGGACTGGAAAAAACAGTCTGCAATAACCTGGCTATTATCTACCTCTATCTTGAGAATTACCGTCAGTCTGAAGCATATCACCTCAGGAGCCTGGCCATAGAAAAAGCAGAGAAAGATACCGCCGGTATTGCCACCTCTTATCTCAACCTCGGAGACCTTTACTTTGAGCAGTATAACGACCGGAAAGCCATCCAGTATATACAGGCAGGATTGCAGCTGGCTACCGCAGCAGATTTGCCGCTTATCAGGCAGAATGCTTTTTATAACCTCTCACTCGCAGAAGAAAGCCAGCGGAATTATAAAAAGGCGCTGGATTATCATAAGCAGTATGTTGCCCTCAGGGAAGATAACTGGAACCGCGATAAAGTATGGGAGCTGGCGCAGCAGGAAAAGAAATATGCAGTGTCCCTCAAGCAGAAAGAGATCGCTTCCCTGCAGCAACAGACAGCCCTCCAGGCAGCAGAGCTGAGAGGAAAAAGATTGCAGCGCAACGTTTTTCTTATCACAGCAATTGGCCTGCTACTGGTTGCCGGCATAGTATTGTATGCTTACCGGCAGAACAGGGCGGCCGGCATTATCATCGCTTCGCAGAAAAAACGGCTGGAAGAACTGATGCAAACCAAAGACCAGTTCTTCTCTATAGTAGCGCACGATCTCCGCTCTCCCGTATACACCATGCAGCTTTTACACACCGGTATCAGCGAATGTGTCATCACCGGTACACATGACCGTTTAGCCGACCAGGTAGGAGAGATGGGATATACCCTGCAGGGATTCCGCCTCCTGCTGGATAACCTGCTGCAATGGGTCTGGGTACATACTGACCGGCTGCACTTCAACAGCGAACGTTTACACCTGCTTTCTGTCGTGAACATCGTCCTGTATGATTTTACTACGGTCATGCAACGAAAAGATATCTCCTGCAGTTGCCTGGTACCGGCGGATCTTTTCATTGAAGCAGATATGGAATCTGTAAAGATCATCCTCCGTAATATCATCAGTAACGCGATTAAACACACCCAGCAGGGAACCGTCACGATAGAAGCCATTCCCGGCCAGCTTTCCAGCTGTATCCAGGTTTCAGATACAGGCCGGGGAATTGCCAGGGAACATCTGCCATTCATCTTTGATTTTAAACGCGAAACACTTGCCAGGGGGACAGCAGGAGAACCGGCTACCGGTATGGGACTATGGCTGTGCCGCAACCTGGCAGAAAAGAACAACGGATATATCAATATACAAAGCAAGGAGCATCACGGTACTATTGTGTCTATTCATTTACCTACCTCAGGACCATATCATGCAGGCAACGAATATTCTGATCGTGGAAGATCACCCGAAGGAAGCGCAGATACTAAAACAGCAGTTGTTAAAAAACGGGTACAGGGTAACAGGCATCGCCGATACCCTTCACATGGCGCTTGAACTGCTGCATAATACCTCTCCGGATATTGTTATTATCGACATCATGCTCAACGGCAGGAGCGAAGGACTTACTTTTGCCCGTACCCTGCAGTTACATCTGCCGGATACTCCCTTTGTTTTCCTCACCAGCATGACAGACAGGGATACTTTCGAAAAGGCCAGGCTTACAGGCCCCTACGGGTATCTTATCAAACCCTTTAACGAAATAGCCCTGCAATATGCGCTGGAGCTGGCGCTGGAACGTTCAGGCAACAGCGCCGGGCCCATTGCGGCCGGTAATCCCGCCTACCTGCGGCAAAAAGAAGCGCTTTTCGTTAAACGGGGTAATTCCCTGGTAAAAGTGCTGATAAAAGACATTCTCTTCCTGGAAGTAGATGGTAAGTACTGTAGTATTGTTACTGCTGAAAATAGGTTGCTCGTTTTCCGCCCTTTGTCAGATATGCTCGAACTGTTACCCGCACAATTATTTGCCAGGGTACACCGTAATTTCATCGTAAACCTGCAGGAAATAAGGGAGCTGAACGTGATTGAAAATTTTATCCTACTGCGTAATGGCCGGCAGGTAGACATGAGCAGGCGTTACAAGGAACAGCTTATGAAAAATGTACATATGGTGAAGTGAATGGCTATCCGCAAGCATAGATACCATATAGATACTCCCACTCAAAGGCTGGGATAAAGTATGGATAGTGTATGGACTGCGGTAGCACTTTAGCGTCACAGCACTTTCCCAAGGAAAGTGTCTTTTGCCCCGTTCCCCCCCCTCAGAAATTATCCCCATTCACGAATAATCCCCTTTATTTATGTTAATTTTTGCAAACCATTGATCAATACCTGTAATATCCGATTCTCCCCCTACAGGTATTTTTGAACAAAGGAATCAACCAATGTCACTTAAATAAAGAGGAAGCCGTGAAGAAAACTTTTTTTTGCATCGATGCGCACACTTGTGGTAATCCTGTCAGACTGGTAGCCGGTGGCGGCCCTGTCCTGAAAGGCAGTAATATGAGCGAAATGCGCAATCACTTTTTGAAGGAATACGACTGGATAAGAACCGGACTGATGTTTGAACCACGCGGTCACGACATGATGAGCGGCAGCATCCTCTATCCCCCCCACGATCCCGCCAACGACGTGGGTGTTCTTTTCATCGAAACCAGCGGCTGCCTCCCCATGTGCGGGCATGGCACCATAGGTACCATCACCATTGCCATTGAAGAAGGGTTGATCACACCTAAAACTCCCGGCATCGTCAGAATGGAAGCTCCTGCCGGACTGGTACTCATCGAATACAAACAGGAAGGCAAAAAAGTAAAGAGCGTAAAGCTGACCAATGTGGCTTCCTACCTGGCAGCAACTGACCTGGAAGTGGAATGCCCGGACCTGGGTATGCTGAAGGTCGATGTTTCCTACGGCGGTAATTATTATGCCATCGTAGACGTACAGGAGAATTTCCCCGGACTGGAACATTATACCGCTTCCCAGCTCATTGGCTGGGCCAGGGAACTGCGTAAGCGCATCAATGAGAAACATACTTTCGTACACCCTGACAATCCCAATATAAACGGCTGCTCCCACGTATTGTGGACCGGTGCAGTGATGGACCCATCGTCTACCGCTCGTAATGCCGTATTCTATGGAGATAAAGCCATCGACAGATCGCCCTGCGGTACCGGTACTTCCGCCCGTATGGCGCAATGGTACGCTAAAGGAAAACTGAAGAAAGGCGATCAGTTCCTGCACGAAAGCATTATCGGCTCCCGCTTTACAGGCACCATTGAGGAAGAGACGACGGTGGCCGGCGTACCGGCAATACGCCCGGGCATTGAAGGCTGGGCAAGGATATATGGTTACAACACAATTACAATAGATCCGGAAGATGATCCGTACGCATATGGATTACAAGTAATTTAACGCATCTAAAAGAACCAGGACCAAAAGCTATGGAAGTAATTATTACAGGCGGTGGCATCATCGGATTAAGCAGCGCTTTTTACCTGCAGCAGGCAGGCCACAATGTAACGGTAGTAGACCGTACTGATATGTCAGACAGCTGTTCCTACGGTAATGCCGGTTACGTTGCTCCCAGCCATTTCGTGCCGCTGGCTACCCCGGGTATCGTAAAACAGGGGCTGAAATGGATGCTCAATTCAAAGAGCCCTTTCTATGTCAAACCAAGCCTGAACGGTACCCTGATCAACTGGGGGCTGAAGTTTATGAAAAGCGCCACACAGGCGCATGTGGAACGCTCTGCAATACCCCTCCGGGATATTTCCCTGCTCAGCAAACAGTTGTATGAGGAGTGGACAAATGTACCGGGACTGAGCTTTGCTTACGATCCGCAGGGCATGCTGGAATTTTTCAACACAGAAGAAAATGCCCGCCATGCAGAAGAATCTGTAAAAGCCGCTGCAGCTATAGGCCTGGAAGCCCGTCTCATAGATAAAGCCACCCTGCAGCAGATGGAACCAGATACAGCCATCAACGCCCTGGGCGCTGTTTACTTTCCCGGCGATGCCCAGCTGTATCCCAACCTGCTGATGAAAACCCTGCTGGCCTACCTGAAACAGAAAGGTGTAAAATTCCTGGGCAATAAGGAGGTAACGGGTTTTGTGACAAGCGGGAATAAAGTGACAGGAGTAAAAGTAAACGGCGAAATACTGCCTGCTGATCATGTTATCATTGCTTCCGGCGCCTGGAGCGCAGAACTGACCCGTCAGCTGCGGGTCAACATACCACTGGTAGGCGGTCGTGGTTACTCTGTAACCTATGAGAATGCACCCTGGAAATTCCGCCACCCCGTGATTCTCAGTGAGGCCCGCGTAGCCATTTCTCCCATGGATGGCAATAAGGTGCGTTTTGGTGGTACAATGGAGATCACCCCGCTCAACACTCCTCCCCGTATGCAAAGGGTAGAAGGCATCCTGGAATCTGTTAAGCGTTATTTTCCGGCATACGATATACCTATGCCTTCGGCAGATAAAGTATGGTACGGCTATCGCCCCTGTAGTGCAGACGGCCTGCCATATATCGGGAATACTGCCCGTTTCCCTAATGTGACAGTAGCCACTGGACATGCCATGCTGGGCATCAGCCTGGGTCCCGCCACCGGGAAACTGGTCAGTGAACTGGCTACAGGTCAGAAGCCTTCAATGGATATCACCCCTTTTAAAGTAGAAAGGTTCGGTTAAACATTATACATATGAAACGCATTACCGGCATAATTACAGGTTTACTCATGATAGCAGGAAGTGTTATAGCGCAGGAGAAAGATATCACAGAACTTTTAATACACTATGATGCAGACAAAGGCAGTCTCTATCGGTTTTATACAATAGACAACTCCCCCGAAAGAAGGGAACGCATGCTGACCTTCAACAAAGACTATCAGCAGCAATTGCAGAAGGTCGATTTCAACAGCCTCTCCGCCGAAGCAAAAGTGGATTATATTCTTTTCAGTCGCCAGCTGGCAGACCGTGTCCGCTCCCTGAACGAAGAAGCAGCTCAATATCAGCAGCTGCAGGCATGGTTTCCGGAAGCAGAGAAAATATACGAAGCAGAGAAGCTGAGAAGAAGAGGTACAAAGCAGGACGCTCAGGCTATGGCAGCCACCTTCCGCAGAATATCCATGGCCATTCTTGAAAAAGAGAAACAGCTGACAGAAAATACAGACCTGAATATTTACCTCCTGCGCAGGGGAGCAGGCATCACAAAAGGATTACAGGAAGCATTGGCCAGCATTCATGCCTTCTATAACGGCTACGACCCCCTGTATACCTGGTGGATGCCATCACCCTATAAACAGCTGGACAGCGTACTGAAAACATATGTTGCCCTGTGGGACCAGAAAGTGAAGACCCTGCCGGGTGGAAAAGACGATGGCAGCGGAATTGTTGGTCACCCTATAGGCAGGGAAGAACTGATACGCCAGCTGCAGGCAGAGATGATCCCTTACTCTCCTGAAGAGCTGATAGAGATCGCCAACAAAGAATTTGCTTTCTGTGACGCCGAGATGCTCAAAGCATCAAAGGAAATGGGCTTTGGCGCAGACTGGCATAAGGCAATGGAAAAGGTAAAGAACACCTATGTTCCTGCCGGCGATCAGCCGGAAGCCATCATGAAGCTTTACAATGAATCCGTTGGCTTCCTGAAAGAGCATCGCCTCATTACCATTCCGCCACTGGCAGAAGAGACATGGCGTATGATCATGATGACGCCGGAAAGACAGCTGGTAAACCCCTTCTTCACAGGTGGTGAAGAACTGAGTATTTCCTATCCCACCAACGATATGGAAGAAGCTGACAAGCTGATGAGCATGCGTGGTAATAACCCGCATTTCTCCCGCGCCACTGTCCATCATGAACTGTTTGCAGGTCATGCGCTGCAGGAATTCATGACCAACCGCTACAAGACCTATCGCCGGTTTGAAACACCTTTCTGGATAGAAGGATGGGCGCTGTACTGGGAAATGCTGCTGTGGGACATGAAATTCCCCCAATCGCCGGAAGACCGTATAGGTATGCTTTTCTGGAGAATGCACCGCTGTGCGCGCATTATCTTCTCCCTTAACTATCACCTGGGCAAATGGACGCCGCAGCAATGTATAGACTTCCTGGTAGACAGGGTAGGACATGAACGCGCCAATGCTATAGGAGAAGTACGCCGTTCCTTTAAAGGAGATTATAGCCCGCTTTACCAGGTAGCATATATGATTGGTGGATTGCAGTTCATGGCGCTGAAAAAGGAACTGGTAGACAGTGGAAAGATGACCTGTCAGCAGTACCATGATGCAATAATGAAAGAAAATATGCTGCCTGTCGAGATGATTCGGGCATTGTTAACTCACCAGCCGCTGAGCAAAGATTTTAAGACGGCCTGGCGTTTTTACAAACTTTAGTAATTCGCTTATATCAAACAACGTACAAAAAAATCATAGCCGGCTGCAGGCTCTGTTTAAAGCAAAACAAATAAAAGCTCTTAGCTTGCCGCCGGCCATCCCCTTCAAAAAAAACGCTTTTGCCGAAGGCAAAAGCGTTTTTTTTGAGCAGTTTCTCCCACTCTATTTCACAAAAAATAAACCTTATTTAATAGCAACTCCTATACCCAGAGATACCTGCTGTGACTTCCATTTATAATTGTTCGGATTCTCCGGGATATTATTCAGATCAGAAAACCCATACACATAACGACCATAAAAACGTACGTTACCAACATTTATCTGCGCACCAGCTACAGCCCCTACATCACTGCTTTTGAAAGCATCTCCCTGGCTTTTCCTGATGAAGTTCTCATCAATAAAGAACATGTAAGTGTACTGTACACCAAAGTTCAGGGTAACAGCAGGAATTGGTGTATAACCTAATAATACAGGTACAGTTAAAGCGCTGATCTTTGCTTTCTCATTTGCAGACGTATTGTAGCTGCTTGTAAAATAAGTTGGAAAGTCACTTGCTTTTTTAGCAGTAGCTTGCGTAAACAGCAATTCAGGCTGAAGCCCCCATTTCTTGTTCAGGCTGTATTCAAAGAATGCACCACCCTGGAAGCCAGGTATAAATGAAGATGTCAATCCTTCTCCATGGATTCCCGAAAACAATAAATTCGCTTTCAACCCGTAATGTAAGCGCTGGGCATTCGCTGCAAATCCTGAAAAGATCGCGAGGGCACCTGCCAGTAACAACCCTTTTTTCATAGATATTATTTGACGATTACAGATGATCAAAATGAATTACGTATGTTGCCGCGTAATTCAGGCTAAAATATTTCGCGGGCAAACATACGTAATTCAAAGTAGATCATAATTAATAAAGCATTAAAAAGTTTCCTTGGTGTCTTAGATATACTTTCTGCTGTAAGGTTTAATGATTGTCGGTTTTATGAGATGAATGCCATTTTATTGTCGATGAATGCCGGAAATATGTCTTTTTAAAGTAACATTGCAACCAGTTTATGGATCATCTGTTAGTACTCATTTTCGCTTTGATTTCCTGTGCAGCCCTGGCTGTATTGATAAAAGTCCTTATTGCCGGTCAGCGGTCAAAAACGCAGGTAGCCGTGCTGGAAACCCAGTTGTCAGCCCTTAATCAGCAATCGGCCGCTCTCCGCCAGGAGGCACTTGATAAGCAGGCCTTTATAGAAGAACTGCAAACCCGCCTGCAGATATTGCAGGAAGAGAATATCCGCACACAAAGTAATGGAGAGGCCCGTTACCGGGAAGCAGAAAACCGTTTAAGAGAGCAGCAGCTATTTATAGAACAGTCTAACGAAAGACTGAAAGACGCTTTCAACGCCCTTTCCGCCGAAGCGTTGAAGCATAATAATACCTCCTTTGTTGCACTGGCAAAATCAGCCCTGGAAACCCAGATGACAGATGCCAGGGGCGATCTTGAAAAACGGCAGCAGGCCATAGATGCCCTGGTAAAACCTCTCTCTGATAGCTTGCATCGCTTTGATGAAAATATGCGTCAGCTGGAAAATAACCGTATGCAGCAATATGGACAGATCAACCAGTTCATACTGGGTGTACAGCAAAGCACAGAGAAGCTGCAAAAAGAGACCCATAGCCTGGTTAGCGCCCTGAAAACCTCTCATATACGTGGCCGTTACGGAGAGATAGCCTTACGCCGTGTAGTGGAGTTTGCAGGCATGACAGAACATTGTGATTTCAGTGAACAGGTATCTGTCAGCAGCGAGGACGGCCATCTGCGTCCAGACATGATCATCCGTCTGCCTGAAGGTAAAACGATAGTGGTAGATTCCAAAGTACCGCTGAATGCCTATATGCGTGCTTTTGAAACAGAGAATGAAGAAGAGCGCAAATTGCTCTTTGCACAGCATGCTGCCGCAGTAAGGGACCATCTGAAAAAGCTGAGCGCCAAAGCTTATTGGAGCCAGTGGCAGCAATCACCTGATTATGTTATTCTTTACATGCAGATAGAATCTTCTTTTGGTGCAGCGCTACAGGCAGATCCATCCCTTATTGAAGATGGTATCAGGAACAGGGTAGTGTTTGCTACTCCAACAACGTTGATCACCCTGCTGCGTACCGTAGGTTTTGTATGGCAGCAGCTGCATGTAGCTGCCAATATTGAAGACATCCGCAATGCAGGTATTGAACTGTACAACCGTACCAACGTATTACTGAAACACTTTGCCAATATAGGAGGCAGTCTGAAAACGGCGGTCAATCATTATAATGATGCTGTAGCTTCCCTGGAAAGCCGTTTTGTGCCACAGGCAAGGAAACTGTATAACCTGGGACCGGCACTTAAGAATACATTGCCGGAAATGAAACCTGTAGAAACAGGCATCCGGCAACTGGGCATTGAATCAGATGAAATGCCTGATTAAGCCGGCCGCAGGCCAGCCATCCCCTGCGCAAAAAAAGTTTAACTAATACCCTGCAAATAATTGTTATTTTGACATCGTTTATTTTGTAACAAACAACCCACGTAAATGGTCCACTCAACTCAAGGTCTGAAAAGAGCTGCAGGCTTGCTATGCCTGTCACTCTGCACATTACCTGCTCTTAGCCAGGTGCAGCATGAAACAATCATCCGTGAGGGTTATACCCTGGAATACACGAACAAATCCACCACATTCGACACAGCAGTAGGCCGGCGCCTCATCAACACGTTCTTCCAGGTCTACCCTGCAGAGGCTAAACGCTTTAACCGCAACACAGCCCGTAAGGTCAGCTTTGTGATAGATCCCGGATATGATGGTGTAGCTGCTACCAGTGGAGGTGTAATAGTCTTCAACCCCGAATGGTTCCGGCAGCACCCGGACGATATCGATGTTGTGACCCATGAAGCCATGCATGTGGTACAGGCCTATCCCGGCGATGCCGGCCCCTGGTGGTTGACAGAAGGGATAGCTGATTATGTTCGCTATGTTTTTGGCGTTGACAATGCCAGCGCTAACTGGAAACTTCCGGCGTATAATGAGAAACAGCATTATACACAGAGCTATCGCATTACTGCCCGCTTTTTCCTCTGGCTGGAAAAGAAAAAGCGGAAGGATATCATAGATAAGCTGGATGTTGCCATGCGTTCCAGGACTTATACTGATGCTATCTGGAAAAAGCTTACCGGGAAGACAGTAGATGAGTTGTGGGCAGAATATGCAGCTCAGCCCGAGGTATAGACAAAACCAGATTCGCCTGCGCTATCAGAAAATATCTTTGACCGGCTGCAGATAGGCAAACTATCTTACCAGAAAATAATTTCCCTGCCGGCCGCAGGCCATCCCCCCCCCTCGCAAAAATTGCTTTTGCCGAAGGCAAAAGCAATTTTTGCGAAACCATTTAAAACCCAACCAATACACCCGCTCCTCTTGGCAATCTCACCTCGCCCAATTATCTTTATAATCTAACTGATCAAGACATTGTCAGATGAAAACGACCTTTAAGAGAAACCTGCTGATTGGCTTTGGAGTATCCTTATTATTACTTACCGTCACCTCCGTCGCCTCTTTCTATAGTATCCGTAACCTGCTGCAAAGTGCTTTCTTGGTTGACCATACCAACCAGGTGATACTGGAGCTGGAAAACACCTTATCTATTATGAAAGATGCAGAGACCGGTCAGCGCGGTTACCTGCTTACCGGCGATGAAAAATTTCTTGATCCTTACAAAGGCGCATTTGACAGCGCCCTTGCTCACCTTGCCAATATCAAAGAACTCACTGCCGATAATTATGAACAGCAAGCTACAATAGACCAGATCAAAGAAATTATTATAAGACGCCAGAAATTGCTGCAATCTTCTATAGATGCCCGCCGCACAGGACAAGCTATCAGCTTTGACAGCCTGCAGAGCGGGCGGCTGGTAACGGAAGAAGCCCGTCGCCTGGTCGGCGTGATGGAAGTAAGGGAAAAGCGCTTCCTGCAGGAACGTACGCAGGACCTTAACCGCGTATCCGGCTATACGCCGGTAGTCATTGTAATAGCCGCTATTCTGTCCCTGCTTATTACCTGCGTTTTCTATATACGTGTGAACAACGACTACCAGGAAAGAAAAGCGCTGCATGAGGCGCTGGAGGAAAAAGAAAGAGAGATCACCCAACGTATAAACATTATCAGGGATATTGCCGGAGAGATATCTGCCGGTAATTTCAGCATACGCGTTCAGGAGGATGAACGGGACAGTCTCGGCATCCTGGCAGGTTCATTGAACAAGATGGCTGTTTCGCTGGATAACTCATTCACTAAACTGGCAGAGAAAGAATGGTTCCAGACCGGTGTTGCGGGGCTGAATACCCGTATGATGGGAGAGCTGGATATTGCGCCTCTTGCCTCAGAGGTAGTAGCTTTCCTGGCGGAGTATACAGGTAGCCAGGTGGGCGCTCTGTACATAAAAGCAGGTAAAGAGCAGCTGGAACTGGCCGGCAGCTATGCTTTTTCAGGTATAGAGGAACGCAGGAAACTGGCCTTCGGAGAAGGCCTTTCAGGACAATGCGCCAGAGATGGTAAACTGCTCCTGCTGAAAGATGTACCACCAGATAATATAGCTATCAGCTATGCCACAGGTGAAATAAAACCTGTCAATATAGTAGCCGTCCCTATGATCTATGAAGGACGCTTAAAAGCTGTCCTGGAACTGGCATCCCTGACTGCGTATACCAGCAGGGAGCTGCATTTCCTGGAAGCCGTATCTCACAATGTCGGTATTGCTGTTAATGCAGCAGAGAACCGCCGCCGCTTACAGGAGCTGCTGGAAGAAACCCAGGCCCAGTCAGAAGAGCTGCAGGTACAACATGGGGAATTGGAAAATATTAATACAGAACTGGAAGCCCAGGCCTCCAAACTCCAGGCCTCCGAAGAAGAGCTGCGCGTACAACAGGAAGAGCTGCAACAGGCTAACCAGGAACTGGAAGAACGCTCACGGCTGCTGGAAGAACGTAACCAGGTAATAGTAGAACGAAACCTGGAGATACAGAAGAAAGCAGAAGAGCTGGAAATAGGCACCAGATACAAGTCAGAGTTCCTGGCTAATATGTCCCACGAACTGCGCACCCCTCTCAATTCCATTTTGCTGCTGAGCCGTCTCATGGCTGAAAATAACAACCTTACAGAAGACCATGTTGAATCTGCCCGTGTCATCCAGAGCTCCGGCAAAGGGTTGCTGGACCTGATAGATGAAATACTCGACCTGTCGAAAATAGAAGCCGGTAAAATGGAACTGGAGCTGGCGCCCATACCGGTACATGAAATATGTGCCGATATGGAATCCCTCTTTGTGCCTATTGCCCGTGAAAAGAACCTGGAACTGAAAGTAAACATACATGACAATGCCCCTGCACTGATAGAAACAGATAAAATGCGCCTGGAGCAGATACTGAAGAACCTGCTTTCTAACGCGCTGAAATTTACTGCCAGGGGAACAGTCTTGCTGCAGGTGGAAGAGGCGGAAGAGGAAGGATACGTGCGTTTTTCCGTAAAAGATACCGGTATAGGCATTCCGCAGGATAAACAACAGGTGATCTTTGAAGCCTTCCAGCAGGCAGATGGTTCTACCCGCCGTAAATACGGTGGTACAGGCCTGGGACTTTCTATCAGCCGCGAGCTGGCAAAGCTCCTGAAAGGCGAGATACGGCTGAACAGCGATGCCGGCCAGGGAAGTGAATTTATAGTGACCATTCCCATTCATCCGCTCCCGGGAACAGAAGAAAAAATAACACCACCCACCCGGCAGCAGGCAGAAGAGGTATGGCAGGATGCAAAACAAGCCAGGCAACATCATATTAATGCACATTATATAGCCGATGAGATTCCGGCGGAGATCCCGGACGACCGTCAGACTATCACATCGGAAGACAAAGTAGTGCTCATTGTAGAGGACGATACCAGGTATGCCAACATTCTGCTGGACTTTACCCGTAAACAGGGATATAAAGGGATAGTGGCTGTACGGGGAGACGATGGCATAGAGATGGCAAAACGATATAAGCCGCTGGCTATCCTGCTGGACATTGTATTGCCCGTTAAGAGTGGTTGGGAGGTGATGGAAGCGTTGAAATCCAACCTGTCTACCCGTCATATTCCCGTGCATATAATCTCGTCTCTCGAAGCCAAAAAGGAAAGCCTGCAGAAAGGCGCTGTAGACTTCATTAACAAACCGTTAGCGCTGGACCAGATGCCCCGTATCTTCCAGCAGCTGGAAAATATGCTGAACAGTAACCCGGGGAAAGTGCTGATAGTGGAAGAAAATCCCAAACATGCACAGGCCCTTGCTTATTTCCTGGAAAACTTCAACGTCAGTACGGAGATTGCCGGCAATATCGGCAATGGTGTAACAGCCCTGCTGGAAAAAGATGTGAATTGCGTGATCCTCGATATGGGCGTACCTGACCAGCAGGCCTATGAAACGCTGGAAACCGTGAAACGAAACCCCGGACTGGAGAACCTGCCTATCATCATCTTTACGGGCAAGAACCTTTCCCGCGCCGAGGAAAACCGTATACGTCAGTATGCTGATTCTATCGTGATCAAAACGGCGCATTCTTACCAGCGTATGCTGGACGAGGTAGCCCTGTTCCTGCATCTGGTGGAAGAGAAAGGAGGGGGGAAACCACCACGCAAACAACAGGCGCCGCTGAAAGAAATACTCGAAGGCAAAACAGTACTGATAGCAGACGATGATGTACGTAATATTTTCTCTCTTACAAAAGCGCTGGAGCAGCATAAGATGAACATCGTTTCAGCGCTGGACGGCAAAGAAGCTATAGAACAGCTGGCCAGCAACAGTAAAGTGGATATTGTACTGATGGATATGATGATGCCTGAAATGGACGGTTACGAAACCATCCGGCAGATCAGGCAGTTACCCGCTTACAGGCAGCTGCCCATCCTGGCCGTTACTGCCAGAACAATGGTAGGAGACAGGGAGAAATGTATTAAGGCCGGAGCGTCTGATTATATCTCTAAACCAGTCGATATAGATCAGCTGGTGTCCCTGTTGCGGGTATGGTTGTATGATAACAGCAGGATCTGATCATATTTTCATTTTCCGCCAGCTGGCTGCAGGCTTGGATCTGGACTTATCATAAAGCGTATTATGTACGTGTTAACATGTAGTTAACTCTTTAAAGTATCGGGAAATCTGATATTTACGTCAACAACTCCAAATCTTACTGTATGCAGCACACGGACGATTCTGTAATGCTTCTGGCGTTAAAAGACGGTGAAATAAAGGCCTATCAGTACTTCTTTATGAAATATTATAAGCCTCTTTGCCTGAAAGCCCGTATGATGCTGAACAGCATGGAAGAAGCTGAGCAGCTGGTGAGGCATGTATTTGTACAGGTTTGGGAAGAAAAGTTGTACCTGGAGATAGAACATTCTGTAGGTGGCTATTTTTATAGGATGGTGCACAACAGCTGTGTTAACCTGATCAAAAAAGGACAGTCGGACGGACGGCTGTCTAACGATCCGGGATTACTGCTGATGCAGGAGGTAGTATTACCGCTTCCGGGTTATATGATGCAATACAGGAAACAGGTAGCGCTGGAATACCAGGGAGGCGTCAGCTTATCACTGCTGTCAGATTATAAAAAACATTCCTGGGATTTTTTAGCAATACTTCAAAAAAGTATCCGTACCTTGAAAGCAAAGTGTAATGCTGCCCTAAAGGCCTTAAGGCTTCAGATCAGACTATGAAAAGCCGGAGAAAAACCTATCGCCAATTAAATATTAATCTTCTGTTCTACCCGCATGAGTCATAACGAAGAACATATCTTTCAGCTGATACTGGAGAAGTTGAGTGGTGATATCAGTGAGGAAGACAATAAATACCTGGAACGCGTTGCCAGTCAGGATGAAAGCGTACGCCGCTGCCTGGAAGAACTGGAAAGCGCCCGGGATGTAGCGGGCCCTGATTTCATGAACGACCTCCATAATGAAAGGGCCTGGAGCAATGTGCTCTCGCTGCTGCATGGAGACCAGGAGAAACAGCATACAGTAATAGTGAGTATTGATACTCAGTTGCCCGCCCGGGAAATTCCTTTAAATAAACTAAATAAGCAGAATACCAATTCCAGATGGTGGCTTGCAGCCGCCGTCATTTTTATCGTTGCCAGCAGTATCTGGATGTTATCAGGGCTCGCCCCCAAAGGTGGGGCCACATCACCATTTGCAGACAGGTATGCCACCGGCAAAGCCGTTTTCGGAGATGTACAGCTTTTGCTGGATAATGGAGATACGCTCTCTCTTACCGGGAATAATGGTAAGGTCATTTCTGTAGAAAAAGCCAGCCTGCACCCCGCAGATGGTCAGCTGTCTTTTACCCCGGCTAAGGATGCTTCCGGCTGGAATACACTTTTTGTACCCACCGGCAAGGATTATAAGGTTAAACTGGCCGACGGCTCTATCGTTCATCTCAATGCCTTTTCTACCCTGCGCTTCCCATTCGCCTTTTCCGGCAATAAAAGAGAAGTCTACCTCGAAGGAGAAGCCTATTTCTCCGTCGCCCCGGATGCAAACCATCCCTTTATCGTACATACCCCCGAAACCGCTATACGCGTACTCGGCACATCATTTAATGTCAATGCATATTATGACACTCTGGTTGTCACTTCGCTCGTTGAAGGCAGCATTATGACAAGCATAAAGGAAGAAGCAGGCGTGATCCTGGAACCAGGACAGGAAACTGTATATCACAAAGGCCTGGGCCAAAAGGTCAATTCATTTGACGAAGCCGTTACGCTGGCCTGGAGAAAAGGAGAATACGCATATTATAACAAACCTTTGAGTAGTCTGAGTGCAGTATTATTCCACTGGTTCGGTAAAGAACTTGTCTTCCGGGACCCGCAACTGGCCAATAAAATGCTGACAGGAGTAATAGAAAGGGACCGCCCCGTTACAGAATTTTTAGAAAGTCTTGGGCCAATATCAGGTATAACATATAATATTACCGGGGATAAGATATATCTTAGTCCAAAATAAGGCCACATCTTCCGGGAAAGCCAACTAATATCCATACCAGAAAAACGTATAATGGTAAAGCTTGTTCGGGCTTATGAAATCCTTGTGCTCATTTGCTGTCTGCTGCTGCCGGTCATTGCGGATGCGCAACAGAAGGCCGATACCGGCAGGATAACCATTTCCGGCAACAATATCCCACTCAGCCACGTTTTCAAAACTATCAGCAAACAGACCGGACTACACTTCGCATACGATAATGCCGCTATTAATGACGCTGAAAAAGTTTCCCTGAACTTTACGGATATGCCCTGGGAGAAAGTGCTCACCTTCGTATTGCGGAACAGGAACGTTACCTGGTTGCTCGAAGGCCGCAGGATCTTCCTGCAACCCCTCGCGGCTCCGGAAGCCGGCCCTCCGCTTAAGGATACGCTTTCCGTTACCATCCGCGGAAGGATAACCGCTTCAGGCGGTATACCCATTCCCGGCGTTACCATAGTAGTAAAAGGAACTTCCAGGGGGGCCACAACAGGAACAGACGGCGTTTTCACCCTTTACCACCTGGCCAGCCATGCACCTCTCCGCATCTCTTCCCTCGGATATACTCCTGTAGATACTGTACTCAGCAGCGTAAAATTTCATGAAATAGAACTTTCTGATGCAGTGAACAGCCTGGACGCCACAGTAGTAATAGGCTATGGCTCCAGCAGCCGTCGTATGCTCACAGGTTCTGTAAGTACTGTCAGCGCCTCCCAGCTGGCGGCCCAGCCAGTAGCCAATCCCCTGGCCGCCCTGCAGGGACAGGTACCCGGCATACAGGTCACCAATACCAGCGGCTTACCCGGAGCGCAGATCAAACTCTTTATCCGCGGCAGGAATTCCATTGCTGCTGGTAACGATCCACTGTTTATTGTAGATGGAGTGCCGTTCGATATTACCCCGCTCAATAATGTGGAATCCCTCCTGAACGCAGCAGGCAGGATCAGCCCCTTCAACAGCATCAACCCCTCAGATATAGAAAGCATAGATATCCTCAAGGACGCAGATGCCACAGCCATCTACGGCTCCCGCGGAGCAAATGGTGTAGTGCTGATCACTACTAAAAAAGGCAAACCGGGACACCTGAAAACAGACCTTAATTTTAATACCGGCGTAGGCGTTACTGCAGGTTATACATCCATGCTCAATACCAGCCAGTACCTGAGCCTGCGCAGGGAAGCGTTTAAAAATGACGGGGTTACGCCTACAGCAGCAGAAGCTCCTGACCTGTTTGTCTGGGATACTACCCGCAGCATCAACTGGCAGCGCAGGCTGACAGGAGGCACTGCTCCCATCACCAACGCACAGGTAACCCTTTCCGGCGGCAGCAGCACCACTACCTTTCGTGTGGGCGGTAACTACTACAGCGAAGGTTCCGTAATGCCGGCCAACCTCAGCTACCGCCGGGGCGGGGCACATCTTAGCCTGCAGCATTACAATCCGGACCACCGGCTCGATGCCTCACTGACAGCAAGCTTCACGGCAGACAGGAACAGAAGCATCGCCAACGACCTGTCTTCCTTCGCCAACCTGCCACCCAATTATCCTCTGTACGATCAGTCAGGGGCGCTGTTCTGGGGCTCTTCCTTCGATAATCCGGAAGCATGGCTGCGACAGAAAACCACCAGCAAAACCAATAACCTGCTCACCAACGCCGTACTGCGCTATCGCCTGCTACCGGGCCTACAGCTGAAAACCAGCCTGGGCATGTCAAATATCAGCATGCACCAGCTGTTTATCTTCCCCCAGTCAGCACAACATCCGCAGAACGCTCCCATAAGTTTTACAAGAGAAGCAGAAAATGACAGGGAATCTTATATCATAGAACCACAGGCGGATTATAAGCTGAATATTGCCAAAGGCAAACTGCAGCTGCTGGTAGGTGGCACCTGGCAGCAAACAGTAAAGACAGGCCGGCTGGCAGAAGGACAGGGGTACCAGAATGAATCCATGCTGGGCAATCTCAGCGAAGCAGATACCATCATCCGCCCCCCGGATACATATACCATGTACCGGTATATCTCCTTCTTTACCCGCCTTACGTACGACTGGCAAAGCAAATACCTGCTTAACATCAGCTACCGCCGGGACGGATCTTCCCGCTTTGGCCCCGGTAAACAGTTCGGGAACTTTGGCGCAATAGGCCTGGGATGGATCTTCTCCCAGGAAAATTTCATGAAAGACCTGACCTGGGTCAGCTATGGTAAGCTCCGGGCCAGCGGCGGACTTACCGGCAACGACCAGATACCTGACTACCAGTATATGAGCAACTACGGAGTGAATACCAATTACCAGGGATCCAATACCCTCCGTCCACTGCGTATCGCCAATAACAATTACAGCTGGGAAGAGAATAAGAAGATGGAAGCAGCCCTGGAACTGGGTTTTCTAGATAACCGCATATTCTTCTCTGCTGCCAGGTACTATAACCGTAGCAGCAATCAGCTGGTAGGATACCAGCTGCCCGGCATTACCGGCTTTACCAGTTACCAGGCCAACCTCCCGGCAAAAGTGGAAAACACAGGATGGGAGTTTGAAGTGCAGGCAAAGAATATCAATACGTCCCGCCTCACCTGGAATAGTTCTGCCAATATCTCCTTTTTTAATAACCGGCTCCTGGAATTCCAGGACCTCGCCTCTTCTTCCTACGCCAATCAGTATATTATAGGACAGTCACTCAATATTGTAAGAGGCTATCGCTTCAAAGGCGTAGATCCGCAGACAGGCGTCGCCACGTTCAAAGACTATAACGGAGACGGTAGTCTGACGGCCGGAGCAGATTATACCACCATCTCCAACACAGACCCCGTATTTTACGGAGGCTTCCGAAATGATATTCAATACGGCGCTTTCAGGCTGGAAGTCTTCTGCCAGTTTGTAAAACAACAGGGGAAGATCATTGTCAACAAACCCGGCGATCTGAGAAACCAGACCATTGCCGCGCTGGACCGCTGGCAACACCCGGGAGATGTTACTATGGTACCACGTGCAACGGCCACCCCCGGTATTCCGGCGTATGATAACAATGAGATCCTCGGACTTTCCAGTGCATCGTATGTAGATGCCAGTTACCTGCGGTTAAAGAATGTTCAACTCTCTTATATTATGCCTGAAGCATTGAGCAAAAGGCTGAAACTGAAATTATGCCGCCTGTACATACAGGGACAGAACCTGCTTACCTTCTCCGGTTACCAGGGAGCAGATCCTGAAACCCAGGTAGGTACAGCGCCTTTAAGAATAGTTACTACGGGTATCCAGTTGACACTTTAAGCTGACAGTATGTTACATTACCGCAACTATTATATCATTCTGTTTTGTCTGCTGTTTATTTCCTGCCGGAAACTGATAGAGGTGGAACCACCATCCAATGAAGTCCCGTCAGAATCTGTTTATGATGATGAGGCAATGGCAGATGCCGCCGTGGCAGATATTTATGCCGGGCTTTCCGGTTATTTTTCCGGCAATATCCTCTCTGTTATAAACGGTATGACAGCAGATGAACTGAACACACTGAACATCTACCACCGCCGCTATGTCAATAATGCTATCCTGTCTGACGATGCCCTGATCCTGTCTTCCTGGCAACAGTTCTACCGGCTCATCTATCGTGCCAACGCTGTGCTGGAAGGAGTGTCGGCGGCCCGGAAACTGCCGGAGGAAAAAGCAAAGCAGCTGCAGGGTGAAGCGCTTTTCCTCCGTGCCTTCTGCTATTATTACCTGCTTAACTGCTGGGGAGACGTACCTCTCATTACCACAACAGATGTGGAACAGACTGCGTCCGCACCCCGGAGCGGGTCGGCAGTGGTATACGACCTGGTAATGTCTGATCTCAAAACGGCTGCAAGTCTCTTGTCTGCCGCCTATCCCGGTACAGAAAAAGTACGGGCCAATAAATGGGCCGCCGTTGCTATGCTGGCACGTGTATCCCTGCAAACCCATAACTGGCAGCAGGCAGCAGAACAGGCTACCCTGGTGCTTAACGCCGGCATCTACACACCGCTCATCAGGCCTGACAGTGTTTTTCTGAGGAATAGCCGTCCGGCAATACTACAGATCTGGACAAACGAAGGCTACACATTACCCGGCCTGACATTCATTCCCGTATCCGCAGGAAATTATTCCTTCTATCCCTTTACTGACGATCTCATAGCCGGCTTTGAAGATGGCGATATACGGAAAGCTATGTGGACAGGCTCTTTCACCTATGCAGGGCTGCTGTATCATTACCCGTTGAAATATAAGAACAGGGCAGCGGCAATAAGCGGCCGTGAAGAATATCTCATGATACTGAGAATAGAAGAGATGTATCTTATCAGGGCAGAAGCCCTGGCACAACTGGAAAATGTTACAGGCGCCCTGGCAGATGTGAATGTATTACGTAAAAGAGCGGGATTGCCCGGTCTCTCCATTTTGCTGAAGCAGGATGAATGTTTGCTGGCAATAGAGAAGGAGAGGAGAATAGAGCTGTTCACCGAATGGGGCGACCGCTGGCTGAGCCTGCGAAGAACTAACAGGATAGATACCGTGCTGGAGGTGGTAAAGCCCGTATGGAAAAGTACTGCTGCACTGTATCCCATTCCACAGGAAGAGCGTAACAGGAACCCTAAGCTTACACAGAATGACGGATATCAGTAAACCAGCCGTAGGCTGGTTTACCCTTCTCTCAAAAAGGCAACCTGAACCCATAAACACTATCCTCACACTTAGCAAGCAAAATATTTCCGTAAACAAATAACTGACCTATCCCTGCATTAGCAGGAATATCCAGGTACAAACTTCCCTTATATGAATTATCAGCCAGGCTATACATATCTATTACATTATGCCTCCTGAACCTGTAATCGTCATTATCAGCCCTGATCTTTGAGTTGACATACAGTATACCATTATATGCACAGCTATGTGCATTCACAAGCTGGTCCGGCCCTTCACCGGTAAATACTTTTTTATTGCCCTCTGCCAGCCGGAAACGGTAATGGCTGAATGTATCTATGGTATGCCCTTTACTGCGCAGCTGCATACTGTTGTCAAAAGTAAAAAAGCCGTTACTGTAGTAGTGTACATAAGTAAGCAGGCCGGTAGTTATATCGTAGTTCAGTGAACCATCTGTGCGCATACCTCCGTCATGGTAAATTTCAGAAAGACCTTTTTCCCCTGTTAAGCTCCAGGTACTTGTATCAAGGTGCATGAACAGCTGGTCTTTAATCCCTGGCTCCAGTTTCCGCAACATGAAGTTGCCGTCCCTCATCAGTACAGCCTGTGAAAACCCGCCGTAAGGAAGCCTTTTGTAATGACTGCTGCTATCCGCCGGTGCTATTGCCGGAATATTATAAGCACATATGTAGATTTGATCATCCTCCATTAAAGTAAAAAAATCATTTCTCATAGAATCCCGGAGGCCGGGAGAGATATTTATATTTTTCCTGTTCTTATGAGGAGACATTCGCAGCAATGTATCACTGAACAGCAATATGGAAGGATCATTGGTAGAAAAGAAAAGATGATCGTGGTGTATTGCCAGTATATCCCTGATATTCCCGAAAGTAGGAATTGCAGCAAAAGCAGGCAGGGCGCCTGGCAACAGGTATTCTCTTTTAAATCCGGCTGCTTGTTTGTCCGGATCAGGGGCTGTATAAACAAGTACTGCAACAATAAGGAACGCGGCCGTCAGTAATAACAGCAGGTACAAAATGGCTTTTTTCATAGAAACAAATGATGACGCAAAGGTAATATCTCAACTCAGTCATTAATGAGAAGCCTGTTCAGAGCAGGCTTCTCATTAGTAAACAATAAACTAAGATTTTCTGATAACAACGAACGGGTCTTCTATCTGTACTGCGCACTGGATATTGTTGGCGCCGGCACAGTAAAATGTTTTAATGTAGTTGGCTGTTCCCGTAACGATAGAGTTGTCATTCATTAACCAATGCGGGTCTTCATTCCGCATTTTTCCGGCAACAGCAGTGCCCACTGCCAGCACTGCGGCCAGGAATCCTAAGGATAGGGTCTTTTTCATGGTATTTAATTGATGATAATAGTAATGCCTACTCTGTTCTGCAGGTTTTCGGCTCCCCCTGAATAATATTTGCCGCCAGATCAGATAGAGGCTGTTGCACTTTGCTGCCTGATTTGCAGCAGTACCCCAAGTGCAGACAGTATAATGAATACAATATTAAAAACGATATGTGCCTGCCAGGAAAGGCTTTGTAATACGCCTCCGCAGGAACATGGAATAAAGTAACTCAGCTGCAGCATCGCTGCCAGATAAAAAGTAAAAAGGCATAATAGGAAAAAAGAAAGATAGAACCCCGTTAACCGGGTACGAGGAATGAGCAGCAGACCGGCAATAATAATTTCCCCCGCCGGGAGCGCCCATGCAATAAAAGGAGCGTACAAAGTAATGAAAGGAGATTGTCCCAGTTGTCGTCGGAATGTGTGATACTCCAGCAGCTTGCTGACGCTGGTATATATGAACAGGAATACCAGCAGCGCACACAGGATGTCTGTTAGTCGTTTTGTTAGCATAGGATATTTACGGGTTACTAATATAGGGCTTTTCTGATATTAATTGAAGGTATTTTGTTTCTTTTATGCTGTGTGCGGCGTGGAATAAAGAAAATACCCTGCAGAAATAGCGCATTAGCGGTAGCGGTCAATAAAAGGAAAAAGTGGATAACCTACTGCGGAGATTTGGGGACAGAAGGAAAATGTTGCTGAAGATATTCACTGAATGATTGTGTGAGCTGCTGCACATCAGTTTCCATATTATACAGTTTTTCCTGCATTAACCACTGATGTTTGCGGATAGTGTCATCACCATCTGCATCCCCGGATGACTGCGAAAGCCATACCTGTTGCAACGCCATTTCCCTGCGTAATGCTTCTACGCGTGTGTCCTGCTGGAGAAACGTGGTATTGAAGTATTCCAGTTTGTCCAGCAGGGAGCGGTCAAAATGGTATTGCAGGATATGCGCCAGCTGCGTTTTCATGGCAATATTCCGGTTTTCGAGTACAGCGAGCTTTTTCCTGAGGGTAATTAATTCATTTTGGAGAGATTCCATCGTCTAAACTATCTTATCGTTATTGTAAAGATAGTCTGACGACGGTCTCCTGCACAGGATGTGCATCAGCGCAAAAACTGATTTTTATCAGTTAATTTACCAGGTTGGCCAGCTTTTGTTCATTAAGGATCGTTATAACACCCTGTTTGATCTCCAGCAGCTTCTCATCACGGAAATCACCCAGCGTTCGTATCATCGATTCCGTAGCTGTACCTGCAATAGTGGCCAGGTTTTCCCTGGAAATATCTATAGAGAAAGGTTGGTCGGTAACGTGATGGTATTTCTTTTTCAGGAACAACAGCGCTTCCGCCACCTTCTTACGCAAAGAGCTGTAAGCCAGGTGCAGCAGTTGCTGCTCTTTTTCCGTGATATTCTTCGCCAGCAGTCGGATAAACTGTTGCGCCACTTCACGGTTATTGTTGATCAGTGTTTCAAAATCCTCTCTTGGAATAGCCGTCAGCTCACATGCCTCCAGCGCCTCTGCATTCTCCTGGTAATTGCTGCCTTCCAGCAACGCCACATAACCCAGGAACTCTCCTTCACTATATAGATTGGCCGCCAGTTCCTTACCGTCATTATTCACTTTATATGTCTTGATCTTTCCCTTCTGTATATAATACAGGCAGGTAGGACGGTTACCTTCCTGGTAGATCAGTTGTTTCTTCTTATAGCGGTCCGTATTACCCTCCTCCATCAGCTTTTTCAGAGGGTTAGTGCCTGTGGCTGTCAGTAGCAGTTGTTGTAATCCTTCCATATCTGCTGGTAATACCTGTTTTTTAAGAGCTGCTTTTTTAAGTCTTCCTTCCACCGCATTCAGCAGGTCCGTTCCGCTGAACGGTTTGGTAATATAATCGTCAGCGCCCATTTCCATACCTTTCCGGAAATCCCCTCTTTCACTTTTCGCCGTCAGGAAAATGAAAGGAGTATCCTGTACCTCTTCATGCTTCTGCAGAAGATGCAGTACACCATACCCATCCAGCACGGGCATCATGATATCACATATTATCAGGTCCGGTTTTTCTTCCAGGGCCAGTTCCACACCTATCTTGCCATTTTCAGCAGTAAGCACTTTGTAATTAGCCAGTTCAAGGATCTCAGCGGTGTTCTCGCGGATATCGTCATTGTCTTCTATCAGCAGTATTGTATTCATGACTTGCGCCTTTAAATTATGATTGCCTGAACGTTACTGTAAAGGTAGTGCCTTTATTCAGTTCGCTATTGCAGGTAATATTTCCATCCATCAGTTCAGCATACTTGCTCACAATGTGAAGGCCAAGACCAGTACCCTGAATATTACTTACGTTAGCACCCCTGAAGAACCTCTCAAAAAGATGTTGCTGGTCCTCACGGGATATTCCTATACCGGCATCTTTCACTTTCAATATTACACTATTTCCGGTATGCTCACTATGCACATTTATAACAGTATGTTTTCCAGAGAATTTGATCGCATTCCCGATCAGGTTCAGCATAATATGCTTCAGCAGTGAAGGGTCCAGCATTACCTGTGAAGACCCCGTATGAGTGTATGCTATTTTCTGCCCCTCCTGTACAATATCCTGCATCTCCTGTATAATGGAATTGATATGCGATTCAATATCAAAGTTAGTACGGCGTACCTGTACGCCACCTTCTTCGATCTTTCCCACTGAAAGAAAATCATTCAGCACTTCCGTAAGCAGGGTCACAGAAGAGATAATGCGCTGGATATGTTTGCTGCGTTTAGGTTGCTCAGCTTCTGTAGTATATTGATTAACAAGGAATGCTGATGAAAGGATAGTGCTGAGCGGTGTTCTGAACTCGTGAGATGCCATAGACACAAACCTCGATTTCAGCTCACTGAGCTCTTTCTCTTTATTCAGAGCCGTCATCACTTCTTCTTTGGAATGCTCTAATTGCTCTAATGCATTGGTTAGCTGGCTGGTACGTTCTGATATCTTCTGTTCCAGCTCATTATTTAATTTCTCGATCTTTTCTTCCGCCTTTTTTCGCTCCGTAATATTATTAATATAGGCTATCACAAACGATCCTTCTTCATGTTTATACTGGCTGAGGCTGATCTCCACCGGGAACTCCGAACCGTCCTTCCGGCTGGCATACAGGTCCAGCCCTATGCCCATAGGCCGGCTCTGCGGCCGGTTATTATAACCCTCACGGTGTCCCACATGCCTGCCCCTGAAACGTTGCGGTATCAGCTGCTCAATAGTAACTCCCATCAGCTCCTCCCGTTCATACCCGAATTGCTTTAAGGCAAAGTCATTGATCAGCACTATCTCACCTAGTTCGTTGGTAACAAGTATCCCGATGCTGGCAAAGTTGAACAGTGCTTCAAAGCGTTGTAATTCCTTATTATATTCTTTCTTATACAGGTTGTTGCTGTTGAGCATATCTTTCAGCTTATGGAGCCACTTCTTCATATTCATATACTTACCGTTGATAGAATCAGCGGTAAATATACTTTATGGCCTGTAAATTTCCTTTACAGGCTTATGGCATCTTATGACGATGGTCAATCCGTAAGCTGATTATGCTCATTTAACAGCCTGCTCCAGCCATCTGGCAGCCAGTAAGGGCCATACGTCTGCTGCAGGGTTACCCAGGCGTAAACCATAACCATGCCCGCCTTTTGCATAAAAATGCAGTTCAGCAGGTACTTTGGCGTCCCGCAGTGCGCCGGCCATTACCAGTGCACTGTTACCATAAGGATCGTCAGCAGTGGCAAAAAGGAACATAGGAGGGTTTTGGCTGTCTATTTTCAGCTCAGGGGTAATGGTCCTGTTTGCTCCCTGGTCCAGGTAGGCAGGATAGATCAGCACGGCAAAATCAGGTCTTGCACTGACAGCATCCGCCGCGTCTGTTTTAGGATAGGTCTCCTTATTATATAAAGTACTGGCCCTGGCGCTCAGGCTGCCGCCGGCAGAAAATCCCAGCACCCCGATCTTATCCGGAGAAAGCTTCCATTCTTTGGCGCCATGACGTACAATACGGATAGCCCGCTGTACATCCTGTAACGCACCTTCCTGCTTCTGCGGTACCCGGTATTGCAGCACAAAAGCCGTGAAACCCAGACCATTCAGCCATTTCGCTATCTCATACCCCTCCAGGTTGATAGCCAGTATCTGGTACCCGCCTCCCGGGCAAACTACCACAGCCGCCCCATTAGCCTTGCCAGGGTCAGGAGTGAAAACCTGCATGATAGGATCTGTGACATCCGTCAGCCTCGTTACCCCGCGACTGCTATCTGCCGTTGGGGTAGCGGGCTTTTTAGGAGATGATTCTCCCGGTACGGGCCCGTTCCATAAATGAATGATCTGGGAGAATGAAGACATATGAAAGAGCGTCATTAATAGTAATACTCCAAACAGAGATTTCATAACATTGAATTTATTAGCCTGGCCTTCCCTCGAAAAAGCAAATCTGTACACCCTCTAAAAATAAAAAAAATCTCACGTATAGGTTATATTTGTTACGACTCAAAATAATCATCGTACCGCCAGGTACACAACCCTCATTTATCTATGAAAGCAAAAACTGCTATCCTCCTTTTCCTATGCTGCCTGCTGGCAGCTCCCGTTATCAGGTCCCAGTCCATTTCAGATGTGATCAGCAGCGCAGAATGGAATGTGATCTTCCCGCACCGCTATAACCCGGACGACCGTACCGGCGGCGGTACCCTGCCCTCCACACCTGCAAAGGATTTCTACTCCTACAGCAACTTCACCGAAGCTGTACGCCGCATGTCAAACATTAAGATCATTACTGAAAGACGTTGCGCCACCAACGCCTACCGCCTCACCCGCGTAGACAAAACCACCGGCGCATCTGTAGTGATCCGTGAAGACGCAGATTTTAAATTATCTTCCGCCACTATCATCACAGAAACAGTAGATTATGCCACCTTCGCCGGCGATGGAGACCTCACCACCCGCAAAAGAGAACTGATGGCCTTCCTCGCAAATATCTCCCAGGAAACTACCGGCGGCTGGCCTACGGCCCCCGGCGGACAATACGCCTGGGGACTTTACTTCCGCGAAGAAGTAGGATATGAAGGCACTACCAACATCGGCTACCGTGATGAAACAAATACATTGTACCCACCAGCACCGGGTAAATCCTATCACGGCCGCGGCCCCATCCAGCTGAGTTACAATTACAACTATGGTCAGGCCAGTGAATTCATTTTCGGTAACAAAAATGTACTGCTTGCCAATCCTGAACAGGTAATAGCAGACGGTGTTATTGCCTTTGAAACAGGTATCTGGTTCTGGATGACACCTCAGTATCCCAAACTTTCCTGCCACGATGTAATGATCCCAGGTAAATGGACACCTACCTCCGCCCAGCAGGCAGGTAACCTGAAACCAGGCTTCGGCGCTACCGTCAACATTATTAACGGCGGAGTAGAATGTGGCAGCGGTACAGAGAATGCAAAAGTACTGGGTCGTATCGGGCATTACCAACGCTATACCGGTATCAAACAAGTAAGCCTTGAGCTGGACGGTGGCAATAATACCGCTAACTGCGGTTGCGCTAACATGGCGCGTTTTACCATAGACGCAACAGAATGCGCCAGCGTAACAGGACTTTCCTTTACATCGCCCGCCAATGGCATTATCAGCGTAACATCACTGTCAACTGTTACACTTAGCGTAGCAAAGAACGACCCTCGTAATGAGATCACACAGGTATATATCAAAATAAACGGCTTGCGGCTGGCAGGTACATCCGTACAATGGACACCCACCGCCTACGGCGCTTATACCGTTACAGCAGTAGGATTGCGTACCGGCAAAGACTCGGTAACCGCCACCGCTAACTTCACGATATGGAATAGCCAGACCTTCGAAGGCTGCGCAGGGCTTCCTGCCTGGGACGCTTCCAGGATATATACAGCAGCAGGTAACATAGTATTGTATAACAGTGTCGTATATCGCAACCAGTGGTGGGCTGGGAGCGGAGATGTACCAGGTACCAATACTACCTGGGCAGTTGTAGGTACGTGTAATGGCAATGGCGGTGATGGCGGTGGTACCGGCCAGCCTTGTGGCAATATTCCGGGTTGGACAACAGGTGGTATCTATACCGCTGGCACACAGGTAGCTTATGGCAATAAGATCTACCAGGCAAAATGGTGGACACAGGGGGATCAGCCGGATCTGAATACCGGTGATGGCAAACCATGGACCTTTGTCAGCAATTGCACAGCTACTGCCTCTGCTGTCAAAGCAGAAGCAGAAGTACTGACAGTATATCCCAATCCTGTGAGTGGCGATCTCCTGCAGGTAACCGTAAATAGCCCGGCTAAAGGGAAATTACTCGTTTCCCTGCTGGATATAATTACCGGCCGGCCGGTATTGCAACAGGTAGTTCCATCTATAGGAAAAGCACAGCGGCTTGGCCTGGATGTAAGTCACGTTCCTTCCGGCACCTGGATCTTACAGGTAACTTCCGGCTCAACCGGCAGGGTAGGGACTGCCAGGATTATAAGGATCAGGTAATACATATCACATAATTTAACAAGGGAACTGTAACCAAACGCTATTCTTGCGCGTTAATGTTACAGTTCCCTTTTTGATATAGGAACGTTTAAAATTTAATTTATGATAAGATCATTTAACGTGCTGGTGTTGCTGATGGCAATAAGCACATCAGCTGGCTGTAGCAGGAAAAACACCCCGGAACAGGATTGTCTGAAGTATGCAAATGCAAACGTAAGCCGCCTTGAAAAAGCTGACGACGGTACTACAACTGTCTATTTTCCTGTGAACAACGGCTGCGGACAGTTTAACAGATTCTCTGAGAAGAAAAGTGGTAATACACTTGTCATTACTGTTCAGGCTATCTATAAAGGATGTATGTGTACTATGGATATCCCTGAAAGGAAAGCAACCTACAAACTGAAAGAAACTAAGCCCGGCACCTATTATCTGAAGTTTGTGTCAGGAGAAAATACTTTTGAAGTAGATACTGTAGTAGTAAAGTAATAATATTAAAAAGGCCTGTCTTGTTTCGGTACAGGCCTTTTTATCAATCGTAACCCCAATACCCCAGAGCGCTTGAGAACACCATCTATAATAGCTTACCTGGCCATATTATCTAACATTTTTGGATAGCCGTATTTAGCTATAATGCGTTTGGCCTCCTCCGCTTTTTTAATAACATAAGGCTCCTGGCTGTAATCTCTTACAGAAGAGCAAACTTTTGCTGCTGGTATTGTATTCTTATCTTTTTTGAATTGGCCCCAAAAAAAATAGTATTACCGGATTACCGTAAATTTATTTACAAAAAAACAGGATCTCAGGGTGATATTCCCCTCTTTTCAGACACTATATATAAAACAATTCATCTGCCATGGAACAAAATGAAACGCAATGGCTCACTAATATTTATAAAGAGACCTTTCCCCTGGTTGCACATATGATACAACAACGGGGTGGAGACCTCGACACGGCGAAAGACCTCTTTCATGATGCCCTCATCATTTACCTGGAAAAACACAGGAATAATTCACTGGATATTCATGTATCTGCCAGCGCTTACCTGGCCGGGATCACCAGGATGCTATGGCTGAAAAGATATCGTAATAATAAACAGTACGTACCACTGGACGATCATCTCTCTATACCGGAAGATAAAGAACAGCAGGTTAAACCCCTGTTGCACCATCTGCGCACGGCAGGAAAAAAATGCCTGCAATTGCTACAGGCGTTTTACTATGATCAGCGCTCCATGCAGGAGATAGCAGAAACATTTCATTACAGCTCACCCCATTCTGCTACAGTACAGAAATACAAATGTCTGGAAAAAGTGAGGGAACAAATAAAACATGCAGATATTTATGAGGAAACAATTGCATGAAATACAGGATACAGACCGGTACATCCTGGATAAAATGACATCCCCGGAAAAATTGCTTTTCCAGGTAAAAATGATCCTCTCACCTGTGCTGAAAGAGAATGTACAGTTACAGGAAAAAGCACATCAGTTCATACGTTGGTCAGCCAGGGAAGAGCTGCGGGAAAAACTGGATACCATACATACTTTACTCATGAAGGACGCATCTTTCAGAGAAAAGATATCTTCCATTTTCAAATAGAAACTTTATGTTGATACCAACAGTATTAGACAGCTCTACACGGGGCGCATATGATATTTACAGCCTGTTATTGAAAGAACGTATCGTTTTTCTGGGCACCGCTATTGATGAACAGGTAGCTAACCTGGTCGTAGCACAGCTGCTCTATCTCGACAGCGAGAACCATTATCCCATAAGAATATATATCCAAAGCCCCGGCGGACATGTATACGCCGGCATGGCTATTTACGATACTATGAAAATGGTAAAATCCCCCGTTGCTACAGTCGCTGTCGGCTTTACCGGAAGCATGGGCACCTTCCTGCTTACAGCAGGCGCCAAAGGACAACGCTATGCACTGCCACATGCAACCATCCATATGCACCCCACCGGCGGAGGCGCCAAAGGATATACAGAAGATGTACGCATTGCCTATCAGGAACAGGAAAGATTGCAGAATAAAGTGTTCAGTATGATGGGTAAACACTCTGGTCATACAAAAGAAGAAATAGAAGAAACCTACCGCCGGGACAAGTTCATGACTGCCCTGGAAGCTAAGGATTTTGGATTGGTAGATGAAGTGCTGGGCGATGTGGATGATCTGCGCATTATAACAAATGCATAGAAGAAGCTACAATAACTCCTTCCTCATCTCCATAAAAGAGAACTCATCAATAGCAGATGATGACTTGTTGGAAAACGGCTCCAGCTTACCGGTAGGCACAAAACCTTTCCGCCGGTACCATTCCATCAACTCATACCGTTTATCTATAACAGTGATAGTAATAGAATTATATTGATGCTCCCGTGCAAAGCTCTCACTGAATTGTATCAACCTGGCGCCAATACCAGCTGCCTGTACTTTAGGTAAAACCGATAACATACCGAGATATAAAGTACCCTCTTTCTTTTCCAGCAACACACAACCCAATATAACACCCTGTGCATCAGAATATTTGAATATGTTTACAGATGGTCTGCTGATAAGATCACGTAAAATAGTTTCCGTAGTTCTTTGCCCCTCTACCAGGTGCCCTTCTGACGTCCAGCTCTTTCCCGGCTCTCCTTCATAAGCACTGTTAACAACCTGTGTTACAGCAGGAATGTCTGTTTCTGTAATGACTGATATACTGAGTGTTTCGCGCATTTGTTCCATGCGGGAAAAGTACAAAATTTTATAATCCCTTGAAAGCCGGTTATACTTCTCTCTGTTCTGAGATAAAAGAAAGCCGCCACTGATAACAAATGGCGGCTTTTAAACTGAAATATGTATCCCACTCACCCCGCCTTCACCTTCTTCAAATGCACACTGGGCGGTACTCCAAACTGGCTCTTAAAACATTTACTGAAATAAAACGGATCGCTCATCCCTACCTTATAAGCTACTTCAGCCACAGTATACTCCCCGGTATTCAGCAATTCAGCCGCCTTCTTTACCCGCACCAGCCGTATGTATTCATTCGGAGAATACCCCGTCAGTCCTTTTATCTTCTTGTAGAACAAAGTCCTTCCCAGCTTCATTGCCGCTGCAAATTCATCGACAGAGAACTGCGAATTATCCAGGTTCTTCTCAATCACAAGATTGATCTTCTCAATAAACTGCTGGTCTGCTTCATTCTCTGAAATATGCACGGCAAAGAACCCCGGATCATTGGCAAACCTTTTCCTGATCTTCTCTCTCTGTTCTATGATCCTGATAATATTGGTAAGCAGGAAGCGTGTACTGAAAGGCTTGGGTATATACGCATCCGCTCCCGCGTCAATACCCTGTAACTGATGCTCCCCGGAAGACAATGCCGTAAGCAGTACAATAGGAATATGACATGTCTGGAACTCGCCCCGTATCTTTTGTGTTACTTCAATGCCACTTAATTCAGGCAACATCACATCGCATACTATCAGGTCAGGCGCAAATGCTACAGCGGCTGCCAGCCCCTCCCGGCCATTAGCCGCAGTATGAATATGAAAATATTGACCGAGACGGGAGGAAAGATAACCACGGATCTCCGTATTATCCTCTATGATCAACACATTATATTTAGTACTGGGAGTCGGGATATCATCTGTTTCTGTATCTGTAATAAAAGCTGCCGGCATAACAGCATTTTCCATCTGCACAACAGCTATTTCTTCCTCAGAATATACAGCATCCTGCAAAGGCAACGTAAGGGTGAAAGTCACGCCGGCGCCTGTATTGTTGCTGAAAGAAATACTGCCTTTATGCAATTCAACCAGCTCTTTGGTAAGCGATAACCCAATACCGGTACCTGTAGGAGAGAAGTTCACCTGTGTGAATTTCTGGAATAGCAGATGCTGCCGTTCTGCCGGAATAGTAATGCCGCTATCAGATACTTTGATCTGCAATGTCTGCGATGCCTCATCTGTTATTACCTGTACATTGATCTTACCGCCGGCAGGAGTGAATTTATGTGCGTTGGAAAGAAGGTTGTACAACATCTTATCCAGCTTGTTGGTATCTATAGGAACAGTATAGGAGGGCACATTGCTGTCAAAAGATAAACAGATCTGCTTCTGTGCCGCCAGATCGCCAAAGCCATCACAGATATTCTCAACAAATGAAACCACTTCCGTTGGCGTCACCTGCAGCTGCATCTTTTTATACTGTATCTTACGGAAGTCCAGCAGCTGATCTGCCAGCCGCATCAGGTGCTGCACATGCCGCTGCATCATCTGCAGATGCTTATTCCCCTGTCTGACAGGAAGCAGCCCTTCCATAGCGCTCAGTATAAGTGACAACGGTGTACGGAACTCGTGAGAAATATCCGTGAAGAAATTAAGCTTATATTCAGTCAGCTGTTTTTCCACTTCCACTGCCTGCTGTAATCTGTGTATCCTTCTTGTTACATAGCGTATGCCCAGTACCAACCCGGTAATGAGCAGCAGGTATAATACAAATGCAATATTGGAACGCCAGAAAGGAGGCAGTACTTTTATTCTTACACTGGCTTCCTGCTTACTCCAGGAACCATCATCATTTGTTCCCCTTACACGGAATGTATATTCTCCCGGCGGTAGGTTACGGTAGGTAGCCACATTGTAACTGGCAGGCGTGTTCCACTCATCTTCATAGTTCTCCAGTATATAGGTGTATTTGTTCTTTACCGGATTTTTAAATGCCAGTGATGCGAAAGTGAGGCTGAATACTTTCTGCCCCGGCTCGAGTACGATCTCTTTGGTATTGCTGATAGACTCCTGTAATGTAGATACATTATTCCCCGCAATGTTAAAACCTGTGAGCAATACAGGTGCATCTTTCCGCTCTGTCTTCAGCTGTTGCGGATAGAAAGCATAAAATCCGTTCATACTTCCCAATAGTAGCTGTCCGTCACTTCTGCGCAGGCAGGCAGCTTCAGAGAATAGATTACCTAATGTATTGCTGGCAAAATAAAAGACCTCAAATGTGCTGTTGTCCGGGTTAAAGCGGGTAAGACCATTCTCCGTACCTATCCACAGGTTACCCCTGTCGTCTTCCTGCATGCCATTCACAATATCATGCGATAATCCGTTTTCTGTTGTATAAGTATAGAAGCTGGCAGCTTTACCTCCTTCCGCAGGTACAAACCGGCTAAAGCCACCGCCGGTAGTGCCTACCCAGATACGTCCCTTATGATCTTCGCAGATGCTCTTGATCTCGTTACTGGCCAGCCCCTCCCGGCTATTCACATCCGATTGATAGCTTGTATATTCCTGCTCATTCTGCAACAGCTTCTCAGGGTCAAATACCAGTAATCCGTTATTGGTACCGGCCCATATCCGGTTTTGCCTGTCCTGCAGTAAACAACGCACATATACAGGCACCATTTCATTCTTGAAGAACAGACGGGAAGAGAAAGAAGCGCCTCCGTTATAGGTAACAAGGTGCAGACCTCCGCCAAAAGTACCTATCCACATACGCTGGTGGTTATCCTGCAGAATAGCATATATCTGCTTATTCCCGTTGCTGCCCGGCCGGCCTTCCGCTATAGGGATCTCCTGCAGCTCAAAATGCCTGGCTGGCCGTTGCAGGGAATCTTTATGTACGATGTACAGACCTTCTCCTTTGGTGCCTATCCAAAGGTATCCTTTGGCATCCTCCTGCATACAGTAGATGTTGGCGCTCTGCCCGGGCAACAGGTGATCCAGGGTACGGATCTTTTCCAGGCGGCTGTTATACAGGTGAAGCCCCCCATTCCGGGTACTCACCCATAGCCGGTGATAGCTGTCCTCATAGATGCTTTTCACACTGTTGGCAGCATATCGGCCGCCGGTATTATCGTCAGGGAAGATCCTGCTCACCGCCAGCGATTGCGGCACCAGTTTATGTAACCCTGTATGCTCTGCACCTACCCATACCAGGCCGGTACGGTCTTCCAGTATGCTCAGTAAGTAGTTGGTACTGAGTCCCGAAGGATTATCCTGTTTGGAGATGAAATGTTGTAATTCCCCGGATGCCCGGTTGTAACAGAACAAACCTCCACCATAGGTGGTGATCCATGTATTATTACCTGCACCGCTGTAAAAAGCATACCGCTCTTCATCTATCCGCTGCATAACTGCCGGAGGTATCAGGTCCAGCTGCTTCAGCAGCTCCCGTTGTACATCATAGTACCAGATACTGCCTTTGTGGTTATTGACCCAGATGTTTTTCTGTTGATCAGACAGCAGGTCAGTACGGCCCTTCAGGTTACCTGCAGGCTGTAGTTGCCCGCTGCGCAGGTCACTGATATAAAGACCGGACTCCCTGGTGCTGAGCAGCAAACGTGAGTGAGGCAGCAGAGCGCCTCCCGTAAGCAGTATACCCGGAACAGGAATGATACGGAATGTGTTGTCATATACCAGTATGCCCTGTTGGCGGGTCAGGAAATATAACTGCCTGCCATCGGCTATTGCCTTGATAAAGGTCTCATTGCCACGGTATACCAGCTGCAGGTCCTGGTCAGGTGATGAGCGGAAAAGATTTTTCCCGGCGCCCACCCACGCATTTCCCTGGTGGTCTTCATAAATGAAATTCACCTCAGCATTACCCAGTAACTGTTCTTTATTGTATGCCCGGGTATGGAAAACACCCTTTTTCCTGGTGATACGTAAACAGCCATTAGCTTTGCCATATAACCAGATATCCCCGTTTTTAAACTCTTTGAAGCAATCATATTTTAATACAGTGCTGTCCGGCTGATACTCCACAAAAGATTCCAGCCGCGGATCAAAACAATGGAACCTGCCTTCCGTCGTCTTCACCCATATCATACCCTGTTTATCTTCATGGAGTTCCCGTATTCTGTTGTCACTGATAGAATGAGGATTGCCATATTCTGGCCGGTAAACAATGAACCGGCGGCCATCATACCTGTTCAGCCCATTTAATGTGCCTATCCAGATAAAACCTTTTCTGTCCTGTAGCAGACAGCGAACTGTATTCTGAGAGAGACCGTCATGGGTGGTCAGCTGTTCAAACCGGATGTTGTTGTCTGGGTCAGTACTAGGTATTTCATTGGCCCTTGAAGGGAGGATACCTGATAATAAAAGCGACAAACAGCCGCACAAGGTTAGGAGCCGTAGTTGCATAACGTTGTTTCTTTGCCGGCCGGTTAGGTGGCCCGGATGGAATTTATAAAGTATTGATCTTGGTAACAGCAATATATATAATTACGTTGGTTCGGCTGTCCTATAGTGTCAGCCGGACAATTTCCCGCACATTTTTCCAGTAAAAAATCAATTTGTACATGTTATCGCTACATTTTTACAGGCATTTTTACAATCTTCCATTTTCCGTTACTCGCCACGTTCATAGTTTTAATCGTCAATTTTAAAACACGTTATGTTAAGAAGGCTTCTCATGCTTATAGTTCTTTCCGGCATACTGCCGGCTGTAGCAAAAGGACAGGAATTTATACGGAACGGAAATGTACTGCAGATCGGTAATACCCGGCTGGAGTTTTGCACACCGGGTATGTTCAGAGTCAGTTATTCAACTCCCCTGGAAGAACCATGGATGGTGGTACGCTACAATTGGGAACCGGTATCCCTCCAGGTGACAGAAGAAAAAGACCAGCTCCTGGTCAAAACAACACTCCTGCAACTGAAGATGAGGAAACAGCCTTTCGGTATAGATGTTTATACTACCGACGGACAACTACTCTCTGCCGCAGGCAGGGAAGACAGCCACCTCCTCCAGCCGGACGAACATTTCTTTGGCTTCGGGGAACGTATGGACTTCCTGGACCAGCGGGGAAAAAAACTCCGCCTGGAAGTAGGACGCGGAAAAGGCATGCCGCATATCACAGGGGCCTATAACGTCCTGGCTGCCAACTACAGCCCCGTTCCCTTTTTTATGAGCACTAAAGGATATGGCATCTTCCTGCATACCTCCTATGCCTCAGATTGGGACATGGGCCATACCAACAAACACAGCTACTCTTTCCGGGCCACTGAAGGCCCGCAGGAATACTATTTTATCTATGGCCCCCGCTTTACCGGCATCCTGGAACAATATACCTCCCTCACCGGCCGCTCCCCATTGATGCCTTTCTCTGCCTTCGGCCTGCATGTAGGCACCTACAGCGGCGGCACCTGGGGACATGAAGAACTGACCTCCACCACTTACGTCCTGGAACTGGCCCGCCGCTTCCGGGAACAGGGCATCCCCATAGATATCCTTTTTCTTGACTCCACCTGGCGCCTCTTTGGTAAAAAAGGAGGTAAAGGAGCTACCTCTTACGAATGGAGGGAAACCTTCCACCAGCCCCGCAGGATGTTTGACAGCCTTTACGCAATGCATTACAGCATGGTAGGCTTACATATCCGTCCAAGACTGGACAACGGTAATTACCTCCGGCTGCTGGATACCGCCAATACCCTGGGATATACCTACCCGGAAGACAATAACCCTGGCGAGTTTATCAATTTCTTTGACAGTTCCGCCGTTAACTGGTGGTGGGACCACGCAGCCATGAGAGTAGCTGGCCTGGGAGCGAAATTCTTTAAAACAGATGAAGGCAGCGCCTTTGGCGGACTTGCAAACGAAAGCAGCAAGACCGGCCCCACCGGCCCCGAAGCCCGCCGCCTGCACAACATATTCCCTGTAGCATACGCAAAAGCTGCCTATGAAAAATTTGCAGCCCACAATCATACACGCGGTATGAATCATACCCGTGAAGGATATGCAGGTATACAACGCTATCCGTTCATTTTTGCGGGCGACTGGCCCAGTGAATGGCAATACTTTGAGCCGGTTATCAAAGCCGGACTGAACATTGGACTCTCAGGCGTTGGATACTGGGCGCACTGCATGGGCGGCTTCGAACACCCTGCCGATCCTGAACTCTACATCCGCTGGTGCCAGTTCGGTATGCTCAGTCCCGTAGCAATGCTTTTCGGCATGGACCACCCCGGCTACAAAGAACCATGGCGCTACGGCAAAGAAGCGTTGGCCATCTTCAAACAATATGATGAACTGCGTTATAGCCTGTTACCATATCTCTACAGCACCGCCTGGGAACAATATCAGAAAGGCACACCGCTGATGAGAGCCCTGGTACTGGAATACCAGGACGATGAGAACGTATACAATATCACCGACCAGTACATGCTGGGCAACAGCATTATGGTATGCCCCGTTACACAGAAAGGCGCTTCTACCCGTGTGGTATACCTGCCGGATGGAAACTGGACAGACTACTGGACAGGTAAGACCTACGAAGGTCATCAGCATCTGAACGTACTAACGCCGCTGGACAAACTACCTATCTTCATTAAGACAGGAAGTATCATCCCCTTTCAGCCGGTTATACAATATACAGGACAGGATCAGCCGGACAATATTATATTGGCAGTATACCCGGGAGCCGACAACAGTTTTGCATTGTATACTGACGATGGCAAAAGCCTGGAATACCAGCAGGGCAGCTATGCTGTTACTCATATTTCCATTAAAGGAGGTAGTATACAGATAAACAAACCGGAAGGCAGCTTCCAGCCCCGCTGGAAAACTTTCACACTGAAAGTCCATTCTCCTGAAGCACCATCCGCAGTAAAAACTGATGGCTCATGGCGTTATGACACACAGGAAAAATGTATTTACGTTACTGGTATCAGCGCCACCAGGGCCGCTACCATAGAAATAAACTGATATGAAAAAAGTATTGTTGATATCTTCCCTGTTCACTTGCTTACAGGTATCCGCACAAACACAGCGGGATACCATTTCCTTGCAGGGCACATGGCAGTTCCGGGAAGATCCGGCAGATAAGGGTATTACCGAAAAATGGTTTGCACAACAGCTGCCCGGTACCATCCGTTTACCGGGATCTATGACATCCAATAACATGGGAGATAACGTCACCATACATACTAAATGGACGGGCAGCATCTACGATAGTTCCTGGTACTTTAATCCCGCAATGGAAAAGTTCCGTCAGCCGGAAAAATGCTGGTTCCCCTTCTGGCTTACACCGGTGAAATATTACGTTGGCCCTGCATGGTACCAGCGCACTGTAAACATCCCCGATCAGTGGCAGCGCCGCCGTATTATCCTGCAGCTGGAAAGGCCCCACTGGGAAACTACTGTTTGGGTGGATAGCCATCCCGCAGGCATGCAGAACAGCCTGTGCACGGCACATGAATATGATCTCTCTGCTTTGCTTACCCCTGGAAAACATACTATCTCCGTCAGGATAGATAACCGCACGAAAGATATTAATGTAGGACCGGATTCTCACAGCATCACCGACCATACACAAGGTAACTGGAATGGTATGGTCGGACAATTACAACTCGTTGCCGGAGCTACCGTATGGATGGAAGATGTGCAGGTATTCCCCGATGTGGCTAACGGACTGGCAAAGGTCCGCCTAAAGATAGGAAAGGGTAATGCCTCATCTGTTGGCGGCAAAGTACGGCTTAAAGCATACAGCTTTAACAGCGGCGCCGGCAGGCAGGTGCCCCAGCTTGAAATACCCTTCTCACTGCAACAGGATACTACAACTGTAGAGATCAGCTATCCCATGGGAAAAGACATACAGCTGTGGGACGAGTTCAACCCGGCTTTGTACAATCTGACTGTAACCCTTATACGGGATAACGGAGAACAGCAAAGCAAACAGGTGCAATTTGGCATGCGCGATTTCAAAGCAGATGGTACCCGTTTTACGGTGAACGGCCGTCCTGTCTTTCTCAGAGGTACAGTAGAGAACTGCGTGTTTCCTTTAACCGGTTATCCTCCTATGGATGAATCCGCATGGATACGCATTTTTAAAATAGCAAAGTCATACGGCCTGAATCATATGCGTTTCCACTCCTGGTGCCCGCCGGAGGCAGCTTTCAGTGCTGCAGATAAAACGGGCTTTTACCTGCAGCCGGAAGGCCCCAGCTGGGCTAACCACGGCACTTCACTGGGAGATGGCTTGCCGGTAGATCAGTACATCTATGACGAAACCAACCGCATCACAAAAGCATACGGCAATCACGCCTCTTTCTGTATGCTGGCCTATGGTAATGAGCCCCGCGGTGGCAAACAGGCTGCCTGGCTGGGAAAGTTCGTTAACTACTGGAAACAGAAAGATAGCCGCCGCTTATATACCGGGGCCTCTGTAGGTATGAGCTGGCCCTGGGTACCTGAAAGCGAATTCATTGTCAAATCAGGCCCACGCGGACTGCGATGGTCCCGTCCGCCAGGTAGCTCATTCGATTATTATGATAAGATCAAAGAACAGAAGGTACCCTATGTAACCCATGAAATGGGACAATGGTGCGTCTTCCCCGATTTCAGGGAAATAAAGAAATATACCGGCGTATTCCGTGCTCATAACTTCGAACTTTTCCGCGAACATCTCTCTGATCAGCATATGGGCGCACAGGCAGAAGATTTTCTGAATGCCTCCGGAAAACTCCAGGTGCTCTGCTACAAAGCTGAAATAGAAGCCACCTTGCGCACACCCGGCCTGGCAGGCTTTCAGCTGTTGTCCCTGAATGATTACTCAGGACAGGGCACCGCACTGGTAGGCATACTGAACGCTTTCTGGGATGAAAAAGGATATGTAACAGCAGAGGAGTTCCGCCGCTTCTGTGCACCTACGGTATTGCTCGCAAAGATGGACAGGTTTGTATATACCAGCAGCGATACACTTTCTGCAAAAGTGGTGGCTGCACATTTTGGAAATGCACCATTACAACAGGTCAGCCCTTCCTGGCGCGTAAAGAATAAAAAAGGAGAGATAATAGCAAAGGGAATATTACCGGTTACAAACATTCCCCTCGGAGATAATATTTCTCTCGGAGAGATCAGCGTACCGCTGAATAGAATCTCTGCAGCAACAGCATTGCAACTGGAAGTAAGCCTTGATAAAACAGCTATCATCAACAACTGGCCGCTCTGGGTATACCCCGATACGCTGAACATGGCCGCAGGCGATGTCTACATCACCGATACCCTGGATGCTGCAGCACAGCAACGCCTTGACAAAGGAGGTAAAGTACTCCTGCTGGCAGCAGGAAAAGTGCAGAAAGGCAGGGAAGTGATACAATCATTCACACCTGTATTCTGGAACACTTCCTGGTTCAAGATGCGACCGCCACACACACTGGGTATCCTCTGTGACCCTGCGCATCCGGCCTTTAAAAATTTCCCGACAGAATATCATAGCAACTATCAATGGTGGGAACTGGTCAACGATGCACAGCTCATGGAACTGTCTTCCTTCCCCGCCACATATAAACCCATATTACAGGGCATAGATACCTGGTTCCTGAACCGGCGGCTGGGAATGATTCTGGAAGCTAATGTAGGTAAAGGCAGATTGATAGTGACAAGCCTTGATCTCAACAGGAAGCTGGAAACCCGCCATGCAGCAGGACAGCTGCGTTACAGCCTGCTGCAGTACATGTCCTCCGCTGCATTCAAACCTGCGGCAAACATTCCGCTTGCCGCCATACAGGAACTGTTCGCTCCACAGACAATAAAAGGCGTCAACATGTATACAAAAGACAGCCCTGATGAACTGAAACCTAAGAAAACAGATAAATAGATCCACATATGAAACTGGTATCCATGTTACTTTTATTATGTATCATCACAACGTTGCAGGCTGCCATACGGCTTCCTTCGGTAATTGGCGATCATATGGTCTTACAGCAGCAGACAAAAGTACAGCTCTGGGGCTGGGCAGAACCCGGTGAAAAGGTGACTGTCATTGCCGGCTGGGACAAGCATACTGTCAGTGCCGTTACAGGAAAAAATGGCCGCTGGCAGTTACAGCTGTCAACAGTAAAAGCAGGAGGCCCGTATACCATCACAATAAAAGGGAATAATACCCTGCAGATAAATGATGTATGGCTGGGCGAAGTATGGCTTTGTTCAGGTCAGTCTAATATGGATATGACAGTAGCAAGAGAAGACCGTTACTGGTGTGGTGTGTACAACGAAGAACAGGAAGTAGCTACTGCAAACTACCCGGAAATAAGGGTCTTTGATGCAGCACTTACCTTAACAGATACCGTTCAGCAGGATGTTAAGGGTATGTGGGAGATCTGTTCTCCCACTACCGTGGGCCATTTTTCTGCAGCCGCCTATTTCTTTGCCAGGAACCTGCAACAGCATCTTAAAGTTCCCATCGGTCTTGTTACAACAGCTTACGGCGGGAGTACCGCAGAAGCCTGGATACGTAGAACGGCGCTGGAAAAACAACCGGATTTCAAAGTGCTGTTAGATGACTATGCTAAACGTAAGTCTGTCTACGATACCAGCAGCTTTACCCGGCAGAAATATGCAGCTGAATTTGAGAAATGGTCGCAGGCAGCCATTACAGCGAAAGCGGAAAAAAAAGATCCACCCCGGGAACCCCGGAATCCTGACCCCGAAAAAGACCAGCACAGCCCTTCTGTATTATATAATGGTATGGTAGCTCCACTGGCGCCATATACCATTCGCGGGGCCATCTGGTACCAGGGAGAGTCCAATACCAGCAAACCCGGTATTTACCGCCACCTGATGGAAACACTGGTGGCCGACTGGCGGGAGATATGGCATCAGGGAGACTTTCCCTTCTTTTATGTGCAACTTGCAAATCATGGTAAACCGGATACGGCAGTCGTAAGCGAAAAGGGAGTTGTACTGGTCAGGGAAGCGCAACGGCAGAACCTCAGCATAAAGAACAGTGGTATGATAGTAGCTATAGATAATGCCAATCCCGAAAAGCCCCGGGATATTCACCCGAAGAATAAACAGGCAATAGGACTCAGGTTAGCTTTACTGGCACGGGGAAAAGTCTATGGTGAGAAAATAGAATACAGCGGGCCTGTTTACACGCACATGAAAACAGCAGGTAATACACTTGTTCTCTTCTTTGATCATGCGGATGGTCTGAAAACTATTGGCAGTAAACTGGAAAGTTTTGCCATTGCCGGAGAAGATAAACAATTCCTTCCCGCCGATGCATATATTGAAGGGAATACTATTGTTTTATCGAACCAACATATAAAGCATCCCGTCGCTGCCACATACGGCTGGGCGCCTAACCCGCCGGCTAATTTGTATAATGGAGCAGATCTTCCCGCTTCTCCGTTCCGCACCTTTTAACCAGTTTATCTCTGGCTGGCCGCAGGCCAGCCTCCTCTCTCAAAAGAAAAGGTTTCGCCTTCGGCGAAACCTTTTCTTTTGAGCAATTCCTCACATCAATAACACGTACATATTTCCATACAATTGTATATTCTTCCATTCCCCCACAAGCCCCTGAAAAATAATTTCGCATCAACCAGGGGGGACCTTAACATGGAACAACAGCAACGCATAACCCGGCTAAAGAGGCTCGAAAAACTGCTTATTATTTTATTCATCACTGCCTGCGCGGCAATTGCCTGGCTATTTCTATTCCAGTAAGTCCCTCCTTTAAAAATCAACGTTATGAGGAAACTATTACTTGTCAGCATGCTTATGCTGCTACTGCAACCCACCTTTGCCTTCCAGAAGAGCCTTACTGTGGGAAAGATCCTGGACGCTCAGGACCAGACGCCTCTTATCGGTGTAAGCGTTCGTGTAAAGAATGGTAAAACCGGTACCACTACAGACCAGAACGGGAAGTTCTCTTTGGCAGCTCCGGAAAATGCCTCTCTCGTCATTACCTACCTGGGCTATGACACAAAAGAAGTAAATGTAACCGGCCCGGAACTACTGATCAGTTTGTCTAAAAACAACCAGGGACTGAACGAAGTAGTGGTCATCGGTTATGGCAGCGTAGCTAAAAAGAATGTAGTGGGCGCTGTTGCATCCATTGGTGAAGCTCAGATAAAAGACAGGCCTATCACAAGGATAGACCAGGCCCTGGCAGCACAGATGCCGGGGGTACAGGTGCAGTCTGTATCAGGCACTCCCGGTGCCGCCCTGCAGATCCGGGTACGTGGCGCAGCCTCCGTCTCGGGAAGTAACGACCCTCTGTATATAGTTGACGGAGTGCCGGTAGATGACCTGGGAGATATCGACCCTGCTACCATACAATCTGTCGATGTCCTGAAAGACGCTTCTGCCGCAGCTATCTACGGTGCCAGAGGCTCCAACGGCGTGGTACTGGTCACAACGAAGAAAGGTAAGTCAGGCAAGCCACGTATCAGCTTCTCTGCAAACTTTGGCAGACAGGAAGCAGAACAATTTGTTGATATGATGAGCGCCAGAGAATGGATCCGGTTTAAGAAAGACCTGATAGATTCCTCCTGGGTGGCAAGAGGCCGTTCACAGGGTAAAAATTACCAGGCCTCAGATAACATGAATTTCCGCGCGGCAGAATTAGGCGGTACTACCGCCAACACCCATGCCCTGGCCAATACTACTTATATGTACGATCCCTATTGGGAACTGGGCACAGACAGCCTGGACTATGTGAACTGGCAGGATGCCTTCTTCAAACCTGCCTACATGCAGAAATACAATCTCGCAGCCTCCGGCGGAACAGAAAGCGTAAGCTACCTCATGTCAGGCGAATACCTTGACCAGGACGGCCTTGCTGTCAACACGGGTTATAAGCGCTATACCTTCCGCTCCAATATGGAAGTAAAGCTGAGTGATATGGTAAAGGTAGGCCTGCAGCTCTCACCTTCTATTTCATGGAACAAAGGAGCTGGTATTGATGGCCGCAGCGGTATCGGCCCTTCCGTAGCAGGTACAGCGCCCATCCAGGAGAAAGGCGTGGGAGTGAGGTCCGGTTCCATAGGCACACCAGCTTACCGCTGGGTTGCAGACCAGATCAGCCCCGTATCCGTAATGGAAGAAACACTTAACCAGACAGAACTCGTAAAGTTACTGTCCAGCATTTATCTCAACGCCACACTGGCAAAGGGGTTACGCTTTACCGTAACCGGCGCCTGGAACAGCAGCAGCAGCGATTATAAATACTATCAGCCTACCTCCGTTACTTCAGCCCGCAGAACGGCGGCAGAAGGATCGCAAAGCACCGCTACCAGGAGAACGGCACGCAACCAGTATTACCTCTTCCAGTCGTTGTTCAACTACGACCGCATCATTCAGAAGCATGAATTTAACTTCGTAGCCGGCGCATCCACAGAATCCAATAACAACGCAGCCACTACACAAACCAACAAGCAATTTGCCAACGATAACCTCTATACCTTTGATATAGGTTCCTCTACGGCCACCGCTACAAACGTGACAGAGTCCAAACGTACGCTGGCCTCTTTCTTTGGCCGTATCAACTACAACTATAACAGCCGCTATCTTTTGTCAGTCAGCTTCAGAGGCGATGGTTCCTCCCGCTTCGGACAAAACTCCAAATGGGGCTACTTCCCCGCTGTATCAGTAGGATGGCGTATCAGCGACGAGTCTTTCATGAGCGGTATCAAACATATCTTCAACGATTTTAAGATAAGATATAGCTGGGGGATTGCAGGGAACGACAGGATAGGGGGCGACTATCCTTCCGTAGGATTGGTCTCAACCACCAACTACGCTTTCGGGGAAACACAGGCTCAGGTGACCGGCTTCTCCGTAACCAGCATCACCAACAATAACCTGCGCTGGGAAAAGACAACCTCCAACGATGTTGGCTTTGACGCCGTTGTGCTGCACGACAGGGTTTCCGTATCGTTCGATTATTATAACAAACTTACCCGCGATCTGCTGCTCAGCGTGCCCGTAGCCCGCTCCACCGGTTTTGCAAGGGAGAATGCCAATATCGGTTCTGTAAGGAACTGGGGGTATGAAGTAAACCTGAACTCCAGGAATATTACCAGGAAGGACTTTTCATGGGAAACATCCCTTAACTTCTCCTACAACAGGAACAGGGTAGAAAAGCTGAATAACGACAATACTCCTATCTATACCGGTTGGGAAAGTACAGTGAAAATAGCAGTTGGAAGGCCCTTATACACTTATGTATTATACGACGCCATCGGTGTATACAATACGGAAGACAAGCTGAAATCACTGCCCAAAAGGACCAACACCATTTTAGGAGATCCCGTTTATCGCGATGTGAATAAGGATGGTACCATAGATACGAAAGACATGACAGAAGTAGGTCATCCTGACCCGAATTACACCTGGGGTATGACCAACCGTTTCAGCTATAAACGCTTTGATCTCTCCCTTCTTTTCCAGGGCCAATGGGGTAACCAGATCTTCAGCATGTTTGGCCGGAACATTGATCGTCCCACTACAGGCCTGGGCAACTACAACGCTAAAAAAGTATGGGTGAACCGCTTCCGCTCTCTCGATCAACCCGGCGATGGTAAGACTCCCCGCATAGATGCCACCACCGCCAGCGTTTACGATACAAGATGGCTGTACTCCGGCGCCTTCTATAAGATCAAAAATCTGACTGCCGGATATACCTTCCGCCCCGGTATCATCAAAGGTGTGAACCAGGCAAGGCTCTATTTCAGCGTTGATAATTTATGGATGAGCGATAAGTATACCGGAGGCTATTCACCGGAAGCCTTCCAGTATGATTACCTGGCAGACTGGTCCAGCTATCCTACTGCACGTACTTACAGCATTGGTATTAACATAGGTTTATAAAAATGAAAACAATGAAACGTTTACATATATACGCAGCACTCTTATTACTGATCATCACTTCTTCCTGTAATAAGGATTTTCTGGATACAGTACCTATCTCCAATCAGTCTGAGACTGGCTTCTATAAAACAGAGAATGATATAATGCAGGCTGTCAGCGGAGTGTATAATAAACTCCTGGGCTTCCCCGATGTGAACAACATCTATCTCTCCGAATGCAGGTCCAGCAATTATTATGTAGACAGACAGGATGCCGCCAGAGACTATTTCAGTATCTCCGCATTTGAAGTAACACCTGCCCTGGGTACCTTGCAGACAGCATGGACGAACGACTATGAGCTGATAGAACGTGCCAACCAGGTGCTTGACAGGATCGATGATATTCCTTTCTCTGATACTACTAAAAGAAGCCGGCTGAAAGGAGAATGCAAATTTCTCCGCGCGCTTTCCTACTTTGAGCTCGTAAAAGTTTTCGGTGGAGTACCGCTCATAGATAAAGTGGTTTCTTCCCAGGAAGCACTGTCATACGGCAGGGTAGGGGCAGATACTATCTATAATTTCATTGTAAAGGAATTGACAGAAGCAGCCATCTTATTACCGAAGTCATATACAGGTGCAGATAAAGGAAGGGCTACAAAATGGGCAGCACTTGGCTTGCTGGGTAAAGCTTATCTCTATATGGCTGGTTATCCGCTGTTGAAAACAGAGAATTATGCAAAAGCAGTAACCGCTCTTAAAGAAGTACTCAATGCAGAGAACCAGGCAGATGGCTGGAAGTTTGCCGCTACCTATGCAGAGATATTTAAGACCGCAAGTGATAATAAATATTCCCTCTTTGAAGTACAATATCTTTCCGGCGGTAAAGGACTTGGTAACCCCGTTCCGGGAGAAGTGATCCCATTGGATATGGATACCAAAATTACCCCCTATGGTTCATACTATATGCAGGGTTTCCCTTCTGACGATCTTATTAATAGTTTTGAAACGGGAGATAAACGCAAGTTCGTCATACTTGATACTGTATACCGTAACCGTTCCGGTGTAATGACCAAACGTAATTACTTTAAGAAATATCTTGATTCTACAGCGGCATCTTCTATTCTCAGCAGCTCAGACTGGGGTATTAACTTCCCTTTATTACGCCCGGAAGATGTAATGCTTATGTATGCAGAAGCCGTGAACGAAACCGGCGGGCCAACAACAGAAGCTGTAACCCTGGTAAACCGCATCCGCACAAGGGCCGGCCTGGCAACAATAGATGCGCCTTCACAGACTGATTTTAAGCTGATCATTGAAAGGGAGAGAAGACATGAACTGGCATGGGAAGGTCAGTATTGGGGAGACCTGGTAAGAACAGGACGTTGCCTGGATGTAATGAATCCATGGTTACAACAGAATTACCAGATCAATATGGATGCGAATAAGTTTATTTATCCTATTCCTCAATCTGAAATACAGATCAAACCCGGCCTGTACACACAGAATCCCGGCTACAATTAATCGGTCGAAAATTCAATCTCCATCATAAAAAATAGCCGGCCGCAGGCCCAATCACTTTAATAAAAAGCGCCGCAGGCCCCTCCAAAAAAAATCGCTTTTGCCGAAGGCAAAAGCGATTTTTTTTGGCATGTTCTCTCCCCACTAATTCAAAAATAAAAGGGATGAAGCATCACGCTCCATCCCTCTGTTCTTCCATCTTATCCCGCAAACTAATAATTGTATCCTTTCCTCTTAAACAACCACAAATTCCTCCAGCCATCACCCTGCTCAACCAACGTCAGCTCATTCTCATTCAATGTCACAATAGAATAAGTGATCTTCTTACCCAAACTGATATCACTCCCCGTAATCTTCAACGTCTTATTCAACGTATCCAGGTCAAAACGCGCAGCAGTACTCACACCATTATGTGTAAAAGTAAAATTCTTGGCGCCATTCAGATCTAACTTCATCTCATCATTCTGCACACCCTGACTGGTCAGGTAAGCCAAACCATTCACCCACCATTCAGGCTTGGTCGCAGTACCAGGACCATTACCATAACAACCGCCCCCAGGAGCATCAATCGCCCATACCCAGGTCTTGCCAGCCTGGGCGTCGGTCAGCAAATTCCACATAGGACTTGAAAAATAATCCGGGTCGTTCTGTGATACGGTTATGTTGGTACTGTCTCCCAGCACTCCACCATGTGTATACACGCTGTAATGAATGGTATAAGTACCTGCAAATGGCAGGTTGATAGTGTCTTTCTGTTTCTTGGAATAACCCCCGGTAAAGTCCCAGTAATGTAAATAAACATTCTGTGTAAGACCTTCCAGCATTACTATATTGTCATGTCCTGCCTGCTGAGTAACAGAGAACTTTACATCTGACTGGGCAATGCTCGGACCGGGAAGACTTTCTTCATCTTCCTTTGTACACGATACCATCCAGGTAGATAATGCAAGCAGGGATAAGGTGATAAGCTTTTTCATGTTGCAGTTTTTTGTGGAATGATTAATTAGACCAACCGGTATTTTGTTTATACACACCGTTAGACAAACTGATCTCCTGTTCAGGAATCTTGAACAGCCCCTGTGTTTCCGTACGGAAAGTTACATTGAACTGGGCGTCGCTGCTGCTGTTATCTATAGCTGCTTTAGCCACATCTGTTCCCTGGCGGAGCAGGTCCCAGTAGCGTTGTCCTTCCAGTGCAAATTCCAGTCTGCGTTCTTCCATGATCAGGTTTTTACCGGCAGCGTCGCCAGTCAGTGTTTTCCGGTGGGTCGTATTACCATAGGCCCTGTCGCGTATCTGGTCATAATAACCCTGCGCTTTGCCCAGGTCCACGTCCAGGTTGAGTTCTGCTGCCATCAGCAGCACATCTGCATAACGGATCACTACATCATCATAGTAGTTATCTATCTGGAAGTTACCACCCATTTCTTCAGCATTACCTGCCGTCATAGGAGTGTATTTCTTCCAGAAATAACCGGTGTATTGTGCCTGGTCGCCCAGTGAATAAGCCGTCAGTCCTTCACCATCAATAGAGATCGCTGTGCTGGTACGACGGCTATCGCTGCTTTCATAGGCATTCCACAGTTTGGTATTCACAGTGCCAGCGCCCCATCCTTTATAGTAAGGGCCCAGTACCTGGTTGCGGATAGCAATATCTACCTGCATACGGTTACCGTTGTGCTGGTCCCAGTTGCCCAGGCCTTTATATGTGAATTTAATAGACCAGATGGTTTCTTTATTGTCTTCACCAACAAAGGAAGTACCGGCAGATTGCCAGAGGTTGGGGAATGATGCTACCAGTCCGTAACCAGCGGTATTGATAATGTTTTCCAGGTAAGTAATGGCCTGTGTTTTGGAAACAACACCTGCCAGGTCGGTCTGTTTGTAGTAACCGGTATAGTAGAGGTATACACGGCCTATCAGCGCCTCAGCTGCCCATTTGGTAACACGGCCATAGTCAGCTGTGGATATGCCAGCATAAGGAGTAGAAGGCAGTGTGTTAGCTGCATATACCAGGTCTTCAGCTATCTGTTTGTATACTTCTGCAGGATCAGCCTGTGGTATGTTATATTCGCTTACGGTCAGCGGTTTGGTGGTCAATGGCACATGCCCGAACATACGCACAAGGTCAAAGTAGAAATACGCACGCAGGAAACGCGCTTCCGCAGTATACTGTGATTTCAGCGTAGTATCAGCGCCCCAGTTCACGCCTTCCAGTTTGGAAAGAACTACGTTGGCCCTGTAAATACCGGTATAGTATTTCTGCCAGATGCCCAGGTTCATATTGGCCGCTTCCTGGAAACGGTCCCACTGTTTCCAGGTAAGGTCGGAAGTACCGCCACCGCCAAAACAGTTGTCGCTGGCCAGCTCAGATACAAGATGTATGTTGTCATAATCTCCGATGTTCAGCTGGTTATATACAGCTACCAGCGCCTGTAATGCCTGCTTCGGTGTCTGGTAGAAATCTACTTCTGTGATCTCATCTACCGGCGAACGTTCCAGGAAATTTTTGCTGCACGCCGCGAAGAGTGCTATAGCTATGATTGAAACGAATATCTTTTTCATCTGTGGAAATTTTAGAATTTTACATTCAGGCCTACCATCACTGTTTTAGGTTGAGGATATGTACCCACGTCTATACCGGATGCCCATCCCGCAGGACCGTAACCCACTTCAGGATCTACTCCTTTATAACTGGTGAATGTGAACAGGTTGGTAGCAGAGACATATAATCTCAGCTGCTGTAAAGGGATCTGCCCCAGCAGTCTCTTGAAATCATAACCCAGGTTCAGGCTCTTTACGCGCAGGAAAGAAGCACTATGAATATACAGGTCAGATGAGCGGATCCAGTTCTGATTCAGCTCAGCGTTGTCTGTTATACGTGGCAGCCTGTTGGAAGTGCCTTCACCTGTCCAGCGGCCCAGGATCTCTGTTGTATAGTTGCTGGTAGGACGGGAGTAGTCATGCGTACCATCCCAGATCTGGTTACCGTAGCTGCCATACAGCGCAACAGCAAAATCAAATCCTTTATAACCCAGGTTCAGGTTCAGACCATAAGTGAACTTAGGATAAGGATTGCCTATCTGTCCCTGGTCCTTACTGTCTATCACGCCATCTCCGTTTATATCCTTGAAACGTACATCACCAGGCTGCGCATTAGGCTGCAGCATCGCACCGTTCTTAGATACATAGCTGGTCACTTCCTGTGTATTCTGGAAAATGCCCGCTGTCGTATAACCGTAGAAGTAACCCATAGGATGACCTACCTGTGCACGGTAGAATTCCGGCATGCTGGCAAAAGTTACACCTGTCTGGCCGTTAATGATACCTTCCTTGTTGGGGATAGCCGTTATTTCATTACGGTTCAGGCCCATGTTAGCGTTCACGCCAAAGCTCAGGTCATGGAATGTATGATTGTATCCCAGTGAAATTTCCACACCCTGGTTGCGTACGTTACCACCATTGATGTAAGTCGTGGCAGCGCCGGAAACGGCAGGTATATTTACCGGCACCAGCCAGTCTTTCGTTGTTTTACGGTATACATCTACTGTAAGGGAGAAATCCTTGAACAGGTGCGCATCAAAACCAATGTTGGCCTGCTCTGAAGTTTCCCACTTCAGGTCTGGGTTAGATATCTTGATCGGAGCAGAGCCTATCAGCGGCTGATCTCCCGATCCGAAGTAATAACCCAGGTATTGTGAAGAGATGGTAGAAAGGTACTGGTAGTAAGGAACAGGCAGGTTACCGTTCTGTCCCCATCCTGCACGGATCTTCAGGAAATCCAGCCAGTTCAGGTCTACAAATGGCTCGTTGGTAAGTACCCATCCGGCAGAGAAAGAAGGGAAATAACCTCTTCTGTTGTTGGCGCCGAAACGGGAAGATGCATCAGATCTCAATACCGCCGTAAACATGTATTTATCTGCATAAGAATAGCTGAGACGTCCAAAATAAGATACCAGCGCTGCAGAGCTGTCTGTACCAAAGATACGTTGTGTACTGTCTGTAGTACCGTTATCTATCACTGCGTTGTCCAGGCCTTCTTTTATCAGGTCCTGCTTGTAGCCGTACAGGCTGGAGGCTTCTGTCAGGTTGCTGTTCATACCTAACAGCACACCTATGTTATGTTTACCGAACTCTCTCTGGTAGTTGATGGTATTATCCCAGTTCCAGTTCACGGTACGGTAACGCCCTTCAGTTGCCCTTGAGTGTTCATTGGTAGTATTGGTAGACAGCTCATATACCGGCAGATAGCTCCTTGAATTGGAATACTGCAGGTCAACACCGAAGTCGCTGCGTAATGTCAATCCCTTGATAGGAGATACCTGCAGGTAAGCATCACCGAAAATACGGTCCGTCTTGTTCTTGTTCTGGTTCTGGTAATACATGGCGGCTACAGGGTTCACCTCTTCGGGGATGAAGGTAGACCTTGCAAAATTCCCGCTCGTGTCATATACCGGGAACAGCGGGCTCACATTAAAAACACCGCGCATGGTATTGCTGTAAATGTTGCCAACAGCTACACCTCTCTTATTAGATTGAGCATAGGTGAGGTTCTGCCCGAACACGATAATGTCTTTATACATTTTGTGCTCAGTATTGATACGGAAAGATATCCTCTCATATTTGGACTGATCTTTAAACCCTATAACACCATCCTGTGCAGTATAAGAAAGAGAGGAAGAGAACACAGACCTGTCGTTACCGCCGGAAAGGCTGAGCGTATGGTTCTGCATAGGCGCTCTCTTGTTGTACATAGCTTCCTGCCAGTCAGTACCCTTCCCCAGTTTGTTCAGCTCATCTACAGTGAAATAAGCGGGATTACCGGAGTTGATAGCCATTTCATTCATGATCACACCATAGTCATGTGCATTCAGCAACGCTACTTTATGAGAAGGATTCTGTACGCCATAGTACATGTCATAACCAATCCTCATATTGCCCGCACGGCCTTTCCTGGTAGTTACCAGCACAACACCGTTAGCTGCCCTTGAACCGTAGATAGCTGCGGATGCTGCATCTTTCAGCACGTCTATAGCAGAGATATCGCTGGCGTTCAGATAGCTGATGTCATTGGTAGGCACACCATCCACAATATACAGTGGGTCTGCATTACCTACAGTGCTTGTACCTCGGATACGCACTTTCATGGACTCGCCCGGCTGGGCAGAGTTGGCGCTGATCTGCACACCGGGTGTCTGCCCCTGCAATGCCTGGTCAATACGCAATGCATGGTTCTGTTCCAGCTGTTGTGTATTCACGTGATCAATAGCGCCGGTCACCAGCTTTTTCTTTTCTGTGCCATAACCCACTACTACGATCTCATCCAGTCCTGTAGCGCCTTCAGAAAGAGTAATGTTCATGGTGGTCCGTCCCTTTACAGCTATCACCTGGCGGGCATAACCTACCAGCGTTACTTCCAGGGAATCACTGTCGCTTACCTGTAGACTAAAGCTACCGGTACCATCGGTGATAGCGCCGCTGTTAGTGCCTTTGATACGGACGCTGGCCCCTGGCAGCGGACTATTGTCTTTACCTGTGGTTACCTTGCCCGATAAGGCATGCTTGGCTGATTGTGCTACTACAGCATTGCCGGGTAACAGCATTGCTATCAGCAGCAGGCTGCTTAATCCGCATGATACCGGGATCATGCATGCAGTCACAAAATCTCTGATTTTGTAAGCAGTTTTCATAATGTTAGAATGTTAGTTACGGGATGTTTTTTGCTTGATGGTTGAAGCGTGAACTCAGTGGCATGGATGCCCATGCCACTGTCTCAAAACGTGTTAAATGACGAATTAATTTTTAAGTGATATAGTTTGTTCTTGTCCATTGTATTTGATCATGGTCCCCTTGCTGCTGTCCGGATCTGTTGCTACCGGAGCTGATTTCTCCACCGTAATGATACGGAATGCTCTGTCCTGCAACATCCCGGGGAAGCTGCCTTCCCGTTTGCCTATTGTAAGTGTTTTGCTTGCCTCGCTATAATTAAAGGAAATTGTGCTGTACTGTCCTTTCTCATAGTTGTAGTTCACCCCTTCATCTTCATAGAGCGTAAACTGACCATTGCTACCTGTATATACGTACAGTGTAATGGTATCAGCTTTTTTCTCTGCTGTATATTGTAATGCCGGCCCGAAAGGAATAATACTGCCTGCTTTTACATACAACGGTATTCTGCCCAGAGGTGCATCTGCCGTGATATATTTACCACCCTCAGTATATTTCCCATCGTAAAGATCATACCAGCCTGTATTGGCAGGAAGATACAAACGACGGCTGCGCGCCTTATAAGTATACACCGGGTTTACCAGCAGGGCAGGACCGAACATGAACTGATCTCCGATATGCTGTACAGCAGTATCCTTGTCAAAATCCATGATCAGCCCGCGCATCGGCGTATAACCATTATGGTACGTCTGTCCTGCCAGCGAATAAATATAGGGCATCAGTCGGTAACGCAGTTTGTCATAATATACCATTGACTTAAATTCCTCACTGTTGTCCGGTGCAATGTTGAACGGCTCGCGGTAAGGATATTGCCCATGTGAACGGAACAACGGACAGAAAGCGCCATACTGGAACCAGCGGGTGTTCAGCTCTCTCCATTCCTGCAGGTTCGCACCCTGCGGATCAGGCTTGTCATATTTATCTTCCACATAGAACCCGCCGATGTCTGTTGTCCAGTAAGGCATGCCTGACAGGCCGAAATTCAGCCCCGCCGGTATCTGCCTTGCCAGCTCGTCGAAGCGGGAGGCAATATCCCCGCTCCAGGTAGCAGCAGCATAACGCTGCATGCCTGCATATGCAGAACGGGTAAGAATGAATACGCGCTGATCGGGCTTTTCTTCCCTTTGCCCTTCGTAAATGCCTTTTGCATTCAGCAGCGCGTAAGTATTGAAATATTGTGTAGATGGGCCCAGTGCAGTGGGGTTCATCAGTTGTTTGCGATAGTCGATCGTAGCATTTGAAAGCACATCCGGCTCAGTAGCGTCCAGCCACCATGCATCCACTCCCTTGCTGAACAGATGCTGACTCAGCAGCTGCCAGAATAGCTTACGCGCACCGGGATTGAAAGCATCATAGAATGTAGATACATATCCTTTGCCTATCCAGTCTTTTATGCCGTCATTGATACTCTGTTTGTACAGCCAGTTTTTTTCATCGAACAGGTTGTAGTTATGTATGCCTTTATAGAACTTAGGCCATGCAGAAATCATAAAGTGTGCATGATAGATATTATGCAGGGAGTCTATCATGCCTTTTGCATCCGGAAAACGCGCAGGGTCAAAATCCTGGCTGCCCCATTCGTCTTCTTTCCAGTAAGACCAGTCCATTACTATATTATCAATAGGGATCTTCCTTTTACGGAATTCCTGCATGGTGCTGATCACGTCCCGCTGGGTTTTATACCGTTCACGGCTTTGCCAGTATCCCAGTGCCCATTTGGGGATAATGGTAGCCTTGCCGGTGATGGTGCGGTAGCCGTTTATCACCTCATCCATCTGGTTGCCATACACAAAATAGTAGTCTATCTTTTCTCCCGCCTCAGAGGTGAACGCTGTTTTATCCTTTAAAGTTGCCGGGGTAGGAGAAAGGTGTCTCACAGAAATAAATGCCTGGTCTGATTCCGGGATCCATTCCATTTTGAGCTTATACTTCTTTCCTTTTTCCAGCTGATGTCTGAAAATTGAAGGGCCAGGGTTCCAGCCCTCCCTCCATTTGTCCAGTTTTAATTCGTCATTGATCCAGATCCTGATGTATCCTGAAGATGTTAAGTAGAATTTTTCCTCTCCGCCTGTTGCAGAAGCTATATTACCTTCCCAGGTGATGATACCTTTTTCCATCGGGTAGCCGGCCGGCATTCTTTTCAGGTCCGGCAGGAAGGTGTAGTCTATCTTTGTTACCCGCTGTTGGGTAAAAACAGTTCCTGGTTTATTCCTGAGCGCATAGGTAGCTGTAAGGGCACCCTCTTTACCATCTTTATCCGTCAGCTGCAGGCTGCCCAGTTCCTCATAAGGTCTGTCATCGCCAAAACGGGTAATGGAATAATTGTCCCACAGTATACCATAATGTTTGCTGGAAACCAGGAAGGGTATTACAGCAACAGAGTTGTACTGGGTAAGGTCAACATCCTGGTTTTTGTAGTTCATTAATCCCGTCTGATGCTGGCCTAATCCATAAAGGGCCTCTTCTGCGGGCGACTCAAACACCTGTTGTAACCTGTACAGCGGTTTGTTGTCTATAAGGGTCTGGGTAAATGTCTTACCTCCGCCTTTTTTCTCCTGTAATACTATATTACCATTTAGGTCCCGGAAAACCACTTCTCCGGTAGTGAGATTCACTGATGCTGTTAAAGCATTGGTTTTCAGTGTAACCTGATCTTCTTTCTCTTCCGTCGTCCATTTTACACCGGGATCGCCAGTAACGACGGCCATAAGACTGGGTGTTCCGGAAATAGAATCCGCCGGACTGGCAGTTACCCGGATAATTTTGTCAGTGATCACCTGCAGTTTTACCTGTTTAACGCCCCCGGCCACAGGTTTGTCAAGGCGTACCAGCAAGCCGTCTTTCAGCCTTTCTATTTGTCCTGCGTAGCAGAACTGCATCCAGAGTGTAAATACTGCGATCGGGAAGAGTCTTTTCTTCATATCCATGGAATGGGTCTTAATTACTTGTTGGCAGTCTGTGTTTATTATATAGCTTTTGTCAAAATTCAATCTAACGTGTGGCGACAAAAGTAACTGTCACATCCAAAAGTGAGGGGACGGGAATGTTTTAGATTAGGGGTTCAAATGTTAACCGGAAGGGTAATTTCAGTGGGTACATCCATATAAATAGGGGGGCGTTTTGTTAAATCCTTCTTTTTTTCAGAAAAATTTCCCTAACCAATAGGGATTTTCTGTCAGGGAACAGACTATTAAGAAAAGACCACTCATGAACATACCAGACGATGACTGCCTGGCTAGGTACCACGCCGGCGAAGCAACCGCCGGAGAGCAGGAAAAGGTGGCCGCATGGCTGAAACAGGACCCGGAAAATGCCCGGAAAATGGGATTGTTACAGGAAGACCTGGAATTTATCACCTCACATTATAAAGAAGACGCCTTTAATGTAGATACCGCATGGCAGAACTTTGCTGATTCTCATATGGTTAACCCCCGCTACCGCTGGAAACAACTCTACCGTTATGGCGCCGCCGCTGCCGTAGTCCTGTTAGCCGGAGCAGCCATATGGGGATATATAGGGCAAGAGAAATCCCCCGAATGGGTATCTGTAAGGACCGGCGAAAATGAACAGCGCAAAATAGTATTACCCGATAGCAGTATTGTTACCCTGGCTCCATCAACTATGATATCATATTCGACTGACAGACAGATCAGACTGGATGGAAAAGCATTCTTTGAAGTTAGCCATGAAGAACACCGGCCTTTCTTCGTGTCAACCCAACAACTTGAAGTAACTGTACTGGGTACTTCCTTCCTGGTAGATGAACAGGATGACAGTGCCAAAGTGATTGTCAGCAGCGGTAAGGTCAGGGTAAAAGAAAATAAAGGGGGGGACAATGTTATACTTACAGCCGGAAACGAGGCTACTTACAGGTCCGCTCCCGGCACCCTGCTGAAGTCGGAAACGACGGATGCCAACTGGCTGTCCTGGCAAACAGGCGTCCTGATGTTTAAAAACACTCCTGTCAGGGAAGTGCTGGCAAAGCTGGGAGAACGCTATCATGTACGCCTGCGCATAAAAGATGTGCCTCCGGAAATTGTAAGTAAATGGGCTGTAAGCGCAGAATTTGGACAGATTTCCCTTGATCAGGCCATTAAAACACTCGAAGATATCCTGGGGGTAAAACTGGAAAAACAGAGAATTAAGTAACTATGCCGCAATTCAACAAAATATTTATCCTGGTATCCCTGTATTTCTGTGCTGTGTTGAAGGTGTACGGGCAGCAGCCTGTCCTGGAAAGGAGGATCACATTGAATGTTTCCAACGAAAGCCCGGATGCCATATTCGATAAGATCAGCTCCGCTGAAAAGATCACATTTGCCTACGAGGTCTCTGGGCTGCATGCACTCCCACCTTTCAGCGCAAACTGGAAAGATGAGAAGCTGTCCGTATGCCTTACACAATTACTACATGGCAGCAGACTTACATTCAGCGCCAATGGGAATACGATTATTATTAAAAAGAAATTTATAGCAGAGAGCTACACGCTCAGCGGTACTGTCAGGGACAGCGCCAATGGAGAACTGCTGATAGGGGTAACAGTGTTATTGAAAGATACCCAGGCCGGTACGCGCAGCAATGCCTATGGTTACTACTCCCTCAGCCCCGGCCCCGGCCGGCAGCATATCTGGATCAGCTGTATCGGCTACGAAAGCCTGGATACACTGATAAATGTCAAAGCCAACCAGGTCATGAATATTTACCTGACACCCCGTTCCACTGGCCTGGGCCAGGTCATTATTACCGGTTATGATGGGGGTAAGGCTAAACAACAGGCAGTAGGCGCCCATTCCCTCAATGCCAGGGAGATAAATGCCATTCCCGCTCTGCTGGGAGAAGCAGATGTAATGAAGGCCATGCAGCAGCTGCCGGGAGTCCAACCCTCCGTAGATGGATTAAGTGGCTTGCACGTCAGAGGGGGAGGAGAAGGTCAGAACCTCATCCTGCTGGACGAAGCGCCCATCTATAATGCTGCTCATGCCGCCGGGTTCTTCTCCATTTTTAATCCCGATGTGGTAAAGAATGCAGACATATATATGGGCAGTATCCCTGCCCGTTACGGTGACCGCCTCTCTTCTGTTGTCGATATCCGGCTGAAAGAAGGCAATACGGAAAGAACGGCAGTAACAGGTAGCATTGGTACTACTTCCAGCCGCCTCATGGTAGAAGGCCCTCTGAAAAATGACAAAGGCTCCTGGCTGGTAGCAGGGCGTTACAGTTATGCCGGGGCTACTTTGAATGCCTTGCATTATGGGCTGAATAAAATGAGTTTCTTGCGTAATTTTAATAGTTATCACAGAGGAAATCGTATATCTTTCTTTGATCTGAATGTAAAAGGTAACTATCACCTTTCGGCAAAAGACAGGTTATACCTTTCCGTTTATACCGGGAATGATGATTTCTACGCGCCGGATATCAGTAAGGCCGTCCGGGAAAGCTGGGGTAATACCACCGCTACACTTCGCTGGAACCATATATTTAATGCACGCCTGTTCTCCAATACTTCTTTCATTTATAGCCGGTATCATTATAACAGTGATCTGCTGAACACATCTTCCGGCTACTCCTGGAGCTCCGGTTTCAGGAAGATGGATCTCCGCCAGCACTATGACTATTATGTCAATAACAATCATCATCTGGAGTTCGGCTTCAATGTTGGCTATCAGCGTATTCAGACAGGTATATTACGGCAATCCTCAGATACCTTTTCGCTTGCTACCAGACCTGTGCTGGAACCTGCCTTATACATTTCTGATTCCTGGTCTTCCCACAGGTTCAGTATAGACTATGGCTTCCGTCTGAGCTTTTCTTATAATATTAAGGGAGATACCGGATATCACTGGAAAAACAGAGGTGGAGAAGAATCTCACATGTATGGAGGGATAGAGCCCCGTATTGCCGTAGGATATAAGATCACATCGCATATGTCCCTGAAGCTGGCCTATGCACATACACGCCAGCATATGCGCCTGTTATCCAACAGCCTGCTGAGCTGGCCTTCAGCCATCTGGTATCCTTCCGGTAAAGACCTGCCTGTGCAATCTGCCGATATCTATTCCGGAGGTTTTTATTGGTCCATCGCCGGAGATCAATTACAACTTGCCGTTGATGCCTACTATAAAAACCTGTATAATCAGGCTGAATATCACGATAACGCTAATCTTTCATCAAGTACAAACGTAATTTCCGAACTATACCTGGGGCCTGGAAGAGCCAGAGGACTGGAAGCCATGATCAAGAAGGAAAAAGGCCGGTTATCTGGTTGGATCAGTTACGCATGGTCGCAAACAATGTTAAAAATGGATGAAATTAACGAGGGAAGATGGTATGCAACACAGTATGACCGCCCTCATCGCATCAGCAGTTATATCGGTTATAAATTGAGTGAAAGGATCTCTGTATCCGCGAGCTTCAATTATGCTACCGGCTCCAGGATAACCGTGCCTGCCGGACAGTTTCTGTATAATGGTTCACTTTATAACTACTACAATCTGCGTAACAGTTATAAGCTGAAAGATTTCCACCGGTTGGATCTTTCCCTGACGGTTAAAGGTAAACCACACCGTCACTGGCAAGGAGAGTGGAACGTATCTATATACAATGCCTACAACCGGAAAAACATTACCAGTATTGTGTTCACTCCCGGTGGTGAAAATGGTAGTACCTCTCCAACGGTATACGAACTATATATCTTTAACCTGATTCCGTCTGTTAGTTATAATTTTAAATTCTGATTATATACTTATGAAATTTTGGCCTATAGTATTTCTATTACTGATAGTAGCATGCAGAGAAAAAACTGATTTTCAATTTCCCGGAGACAGGGGATTTGCCATCGAAGGATTGCTGACGAACAAGGATACTACTCAATGGGTAAGAATTACAGAAGTTTCCGGCAACCTGTATAATGATGGTATCACTGGTATTCATCCTGAGAGGGTGGTTAAAGGAGTAGCTAATGCAAGGGTCTATATCATTGAATCAGATATTAGAGGTGAGATCAGTATTATTAATTTACATCTGGATAGTTCCAGGTATGACACAAGACCTGGAGTGGGAGGGAGAGATACCGTTTACTTTGGGTATTATATAGTCGAACATTTTAAAGGAACACCGGGAAGAACTTATACTTTAACGATAGATATAGACTCAACATGGGCAGGCCCAGCTTCTTTTACTGCCTCAGAAGTGCTGAAGGAGGCGCCGGAAATAGATAGTATTACCGGCAGATATGCAACTGTTTTTCAGGATAACGCCTGGAACTATTATTTTCATCCCCGGGTGTATTTCCGGGACATCCCCTGGCAGAAAGACTATTACATGCTCAGAAATGAAGATGAAGAAGATCAGCTTCTTGTGGTTGACGATAGTTATGCCGCAAGTGGACGGGCCTTTTCTCCTGAACTGCCATCAAACAAACGTGTTGGTACCAGCAATTCCGTAAATGTTACCGTTTCCATTTACAATATTTCGAAAGGTGCATTCACCTTTCACAAAGCCATTGCTGACCAGCAACAATCGGATGGTGGTGTATTCCGCCCTCTGTCTTATTTACCTGCAGGGAATATAACAGAAAGAAATGAAGAGAGAGGCATAAAAAGATTGGGATATTTTATGGTAGCAGGTGTTAAGACTATAACCCGTCGTGTTGTTGTAAATAATTAAGTATGTCCGGAAGCTGGAAATCACCTGAAGAATTTGAAGCCTTATTCAGAAAACATTACAGGTATCTATGTATAGTTGCACTACGCATCACAAAAAATGAAGAAGATGCCAGGGATATTGTACAGTATGCTTTCTCAGACATATGGTTAAAACGTGACACGCTGAATATTATTGGCGATATAGGAGCATATCTCTACAGGATAGTAAAAAATAAAAGTCTTGATATGGTCAATACACGGAAGATCATCCCGGTTGAATTAACTCCTTCTATCGAAGATACCACTGCCGATGAAGTGTATGATGAAGTGATCCATAACCAGCGCATTGCTGCTCTGTGGGAACGTATTGACACCCTGCCGGCTATGTGCAGGAAGATCTTTGTGATGTGTAAAATAGAAGGGAGGAAGTACCAGGAAATTGCAGACCAGCTGGGTATTTCTGTAAAGACAGTGGGAAATCACATGGGAAAGGCATGGAAAGCAGTAAGAGAAGGATATTGGTAAATCCTTATCAGATGATCTTACTTTTATTTATCTCTTCTTAAAAACAAGCACCTCTTAAATCTTAAAAAAGAATGGTTTTGCTGAAGGCAAAACCATTCTTTTTTAAAGCAGTTTTAACTACACTCCCCATCAGGCGTACATACCTGCCCATTCAACGCATCTCCCTGCCATTCTTCAACAGACTTTGTCAGCGCCTGCAGGAAAGCTTCAGACGGCTGCGCGCCAGATACGCCATACTTCCTGTCAAACACAAAGAACGGAACTCCCCTTATACCCAGGGCCTCAGCTTCATTAATATCTTTTCTTACCTCAGTAGCAAACTGGTTGCCTGCCAGCATCTGCCGTACAGGTTCTTCTTCCAGTCCTATTTCTTTTGCAAGTTCTGCCAGGGTCGCATGATCGCTCATATCTTTTCCTTCTGTGAAATAAGCCCTGAACAGTCTTTCTTCTGCTTCATCTCCCAATTGATGCTGTTTGGCATATTGTATCAGGCGATGGGCATCAAAAGAATTAGCCACTACTGCTTTATCCAGGTTATAGGTCAACCCCAGCTGAGCAGCGGAAGCGCTTACCTGGCGGTTCATTTCCTCCGCTTGCTGATAAGGAATGCCTTTACGTTTAGACAGATAGCTGTATAAATTATCCCCATGACCTGACTGTATTGTAGGGTCCAGCTGGAAACTATGCCATTCCACTTCTACATTCTCCGCTCCCGGAAATTGCTCTATAGCTGCTTCAAACCTGCGTTTACCTATATAACAGAACGGACACATGATATCCGACCATATCTCAACTTTCATTTTACCGGACATGACTGTAATATTTAATGTTGCAAATTACAGAAACTTGCTTTACTTTTGAAAGTACTATCCCTGAGGAAAGTACTTTCTCTGGGGAAACCAAGGTTAAATTATGAACAGTAAGATCAAGCCGGAAGAAAGAAATGCAGCTGCTTGTGCGGCGCATATGAGGGCTATTCATGATACCCTCGATCTCCTTAACGGGAAATGGAAGATAGCTATTCTTGGCTCACTCAGTTTTGGTAATAAACGGTTTATGGAACTGCAGCGTGAGGTAGAAGGAATAGGGTCAAAAATGCTCTCAAAAGAATTGCGGGAACTGGAGATCAACGACCTGGTGAAAAGAACGGTCTATGATACCAAACCTGTTACTGTAGAGTATGAAATGACGGAGTATGGCAAAACGCTGGACCCTATTATCTGTGAAATGGCTAGTTGGGGGCGTAACCATCGTAAGAAGATCATGCATTCTGTAGAAACAAATGAACAGGGTGTTGTCAGCCATAGCTCTTCAGAATAATCTTTTAGCTACGCGCGGCGCAAAAAATACTCTCGAAAAAGTTGCTTTCGCCTTTGGCGAAAGCAACTTTTTCGGGCAATTTCCTCCCTTAGAAAAATCACTTACTCCCTGCCCTTTATAAAACGTTCATAAAACGCCCTGTCCAATATTTCCCTATGGTCAGGGTGTGCTATCTGCATCAACGCTTTTGCTCTTTGTTTAAGGCTCTTGCCAAACAGGTTCACGCTGCCATATTCCGTGATCACCCAGTGCACATGTCCGCGGGTAGTAACCACACCTGCACCCTCTTTAAGAAAAGGTACTATCCTGGAAATACCTTTATTGGTAACAGAAGGGAGCGCAATAATAGGTTTGCCGCCTTCAGAAAGGGATGCTCCCCGCATAAAATCCATTTGTCCGCCTATGCCTGAATACTGGTAAGTGCCAATAGAATCAGAACATACCTGCCCGGTAAGATCTATTTCAATGGCGCTGTTAATAGCAGTTGCTTTAGAATTCTGCCTGATCACGCTTGTATCATTCACATATGCTATATCCATTACCCTCAGGGCCGGGTTATCATTTACGAAATCATACAGCTTACGCGTACCTACCATAAATGCCGTTACCGAGCGACCAACATTCACTTTTTTTCGGCTATTATTGATCACCCCTTTTTCTATGAGTGGTATCACACCGTCAGACAGCATTTCCGTATGTAATCCAAGGTTTTTGTGATTGGTCAGGTTTTTCAGCACCTGGTCGGGAATAGTACCGATGCCCAGCTGCAAAGCGGCGCCATCTTCCACCAGTTCAGCCACATTACGTCCTATCTGCACTGTTACATCTGTTACCTGCGATCCGTAATTCACTTCAGGCAACGCCTGTTCCTGCCATACGGCAGCGTGAAATTTGGAAACATGTATAAATCCTTCTCCATGAGTACGGGGCATTAACGGGTTGACCTGTGCTATTACATATTTAGCCACTTCCACGGCAGCCCTCGCTATGTCTACAGATGTACCGAGAGAGCAGTAGCCGTGTGCATCCGGCGGAGATACCTGTATCATAGCCACATCCGGTGGCAGGATGTTCTGACGGAACAGCTGTGGTATCTGGCTGAGGAAAATAGGTACATAATCACCATGATCACTATTGGCAACAGCTCTTGTAGCTGTGGAGACGAAAAGGGAATTGAAATAAAAGCTTTTCCGGTAAACAGGATTATTGAAGTCTACCTCTCCCAGCGTTGTGATACTGACCAGCTCTACATTCCGCAGCTCTGCATGCCTGGCTTGCAGAGCCTTTACAAGATGTATGGGAGTGGCGGCACTACCATGTATAAATACACGATTACCTGATTCTACGCATTTAACGGCTTCTTCTGCTGGGATATATTGAGTGTTCAGCATATAATGTTTTTTATATGTTGCAAAATTATCGTGCCGGAGAAAAGCGGGGTATGATGAAGATCATTCAAAAAGGTAGTAGCGGTCAGTTCCAGGTATCTCCTTTTTGCTTTTAAAGCCGCGCAGCGCAAAAAACACCCTTAAAATTTTATTTTTAAAGCCGCACTCCAACACAAAACGCCCTCAAAAATTTTATTCTTTAAAACCGTGCGCAGCACAAAAAACACCCTCAAAAAAATTGCTTTTGCTTTCGGCAAAAGCAATTTTTTTGAGCAATTCCCTACTCACTATCATAAAAAGTATCTGATCATTCTCAAAAACAAAGCTGCCCCTGCGTATAAACCTCTTTTTTCAAACTAACATCATCCGCACGCCTGATCTGGAACACAGCCGTTTCATTAAACCTCGAAGCTACAATGATTTCCGTCTGCCCGGCATGCTGTCTGAACAGCTCCTGCACCATATCAGGATCATTATTATCTTTTGACAGATGGGAGAGCAGCAGATGGCTCATAAACGCCGGCTTATGGGTCCTAAACAATTCCAGCGCCTGCCTGTTGGAAAGATGCCCTTTCCCGCCGCGTATCCTGTTTTTAAGATGCCAGGGATAACGTCCCCGTTCCAGCATCTGCTCATCATAATTAGTTTCCAGGAAAGCAGCATGACATTGCTGGAAATGTTTGATAAGATGTTCACAGGGAATTCCTATATCTGTAAATACACCTATTTTGATATCATTACAGGATAACAGGAAGCTATGTGGTTCTATGGCATCATGGAACTTGGGGAAAGCTGTCACGGAAATATTACCTATCTGTACAGGTATATAAGCCTCAAATGGCAATGCCGCATTTTCCTGTAAAGTAAGACCACCGCTTTTTAAGGTGCTTTCAGTAATATAAACGGGTAAACTGTATTTTTTTGAAAGGACTTCCAGACCTTTGATATGGTCTGTATGTTCATGTGAGATAAAAACAGCTTTCACTGTATGCATACTTAATCCCAGGCGCTTCATGCGGCGCTCTGTTTCCCTGCAGGAAAGACCCGCATCTACCAGCACGGCTTCCGTATCGTTCCCGATGTAGTAGCAATTCCCGTTACTGCCTGAGTTTAATGAAGTAATGTACAGTGACATAGCACTGCAAACTTAGTTAAAAAATCGTTGCCCGGATCGGTTGATTTATAATAAAGCTATTGCTGCTCAAGATGTCGTATATCTTCATGCGTCAATACATTTCTTTGAGCGTCCAGCGGTATCAGTGGATTGGTACCTGAATCCTGAGGGGGAGGCTTAATTCATGACGATGATAAACTGATAGGACTTTAGCACGCGGGATAACTCCGGCGCCATCAATACATGATAAATTACAGGATTTGCCGCAGGTAGTTTAGCAATGTTGCTTTTAATAAGGGTATCCTGATCCAATATGGGAGAGAAAGTATGGAACTCAAAGTCTATAGTAGTCCAATTGAGGGTAATTTGGTTCGAATCAACAAATAAACGGTAATTATTTGTCAGATCTTTCCAGCCACTATCCACAGGAGCATTTCCTGTAGTTATTGAATAATCTATAGTAGAAGGAGGCATACTTTGAAATATGGATGCGAGAGCGTTCTGCACAGCGTTTTTTTCTCCTCCTTCATCATTGAATCCCAGTGTATATTGTAGAGAGGGAATTGGATCCGCCAGCTTATAGGTCAGATAGGTGCTTACATAGGATTGTTTAAGCCCTCCGTAGCTGGGAATTTCCTGGTGTTGGTATGTCCAGTAAGCGGTTTCCGGAAGAGGTTGAAAGGTGAAAGAATCGCGTGTTTTCAGCTTTAAAAGTGTCAGGAGCTCCGTGTCATCCTCGTGTATTTTTATCTGTGCCTTCGCTGCCGGAGACAATAAAGAGGGGTGTTTCACTAAAGAGTCTAAAAACAGTTGTAGGTTTTGGCGATGATCTGTCACCAGTTCGGGGGAGATCTCTAATACCAGGGAAGTATCCTGTTTTTTTAACGATACTTCAAATGCAGAGCCAAATTCCGGATTAGGGTCCGTTAAAGTGATAAGCCCTCTCCATTCAGCAATGACCCTGGCTGAATCTACATTCCCGGCATCCTGACGGAAGCTTAATGAGAACTTCGTCTTCGGAGTATTGCTTTCGGTAGATGAAGTACAAGCCACGAAGGCCTGTAGCAATATGAGTATATAGGTTGTTAGGACTGAAGATCTGATCATGTCAATTTTTTGGCAAATTTAAAAACAAAGCATTTTCATGTATATAGCTGAAAATAGTGATTTGGTGAGTTTATATTTTATCGTTTTGGGTACACCTGTTTAAAATCTTAGCCGGTCCCACACTACTTCATACTATCTTTTTTGTTTATTAGATTTAATTACCTTAGACTTGCAAACCGTTGGGGTCCCAATTTCTTTCTCTGACTTTTAACTCCTTCTTTTTTATTTAATCAATCTATTTTCTCTGCCATGAGGCGGAGAGGAGTAGTCATTCATTGTCAGAATTAACTTATGATGTAACAGGAGAGTTTATCAAAAAATAATAAATTTTAATCAGTCATACTTTTTTCATGTTTCTTAAAAAGAATTTATAAATAATCCAACTGATTAAAATGAAAGTCAATAACTGGATTAGTAATACCGGAAAGTAGGAGTTGGGTTCTGCATAACGATAAGTCAGACTGATAAAATTTACAGGGAGGGTTAGTAAGAGGCTATAAGTAACCCAATCTCTCCAAAAAAAGTCTTTAGGATATATCGATAAAATAGTAATTGTCCACTGATAGTACTATGTTCCACGTTTGTTACAAGCACTTTTCCCTTATTGACACTTATTGCACAACTATTGTATATCCCAAACCCTCCTAAAAAATACTCTCACAAATAGCCGTTTCTAGCTTTCCCGGCTTTGACACCCGCTTTATCTCAAAACCTTTATCCGCCACTAACCCCGCATAAGCTAGGTACTTGTTATAATCAATCGGCTTAACCGTAGACACATAACTGAATATTTCCTCCAGCGAGCCTCCGGCCACTTCCTCACACACGGCCCTGAACTCACTGCCTGTAAACCCTCTTCCTGCCTGCTGGTAATAGCGCTTATACAACAACTGCATCACGTCATCCAGGCTCTTTTTATTGTTTGTATTATGCCTGATCTGCAGATCCATCAGCAATGCTATGATAGGCCCTTTTTCATAGTAGGAAATGCTTTTGGCGCCACCCCCAAAAGGACCGTCTGACCATGTATTCCAGCTGGATTGTACGAGCGACTGATAAGCCTTCCCCGGCCTCCTCTCGTGTGCAACAATGTTATGCTTTAACTGCTGCAGGCATTCCTCAGAGGTACTCAACCCCGCCCTCCGTACTATAAGATATTCGTAATAAACAGTAAACCCTTCAGACATCCACAGCATTTCAGTCCTGCTGCCATTCTCATAATCGAACGGTCCCAGCTCAACAGGACGTATCCGCTTTACATTGTAATGGTGAAAATATTCATGCGCCAGGAAACTGTACATCTGTAACCTGCCGGTAGGATCTTCCAGGGCTTCGCCGGAGAAAGATACGGCAGTAGAGTTGAGATGCTCAATACCTCCCATACCCGGGCCTATGCTTAAGAACGTGTAATGTTTGTAGGGAATATCACCTATAATATTGACAGCGCTTTCCACTATCCTCTTCATATCACCGGTAAATTTCACCTTGTCAAATTCATCCAGGTTATACCCGGTAAAATAATGAGGTACACCGCGTACAGAAAAGGAGGGAAGCGTTTCCAGCTTCCCTGCCAGTATCGGGCTGTCATATAACTGATCAAAGTCTGCGGCCTGGAAGCTCCCGTCTGCCAGCGTATCCATTCCGCTGGCTATTTTATTCCACCCTGGAAAAGGCTTTACATGCACCGTCACTTTCCCTTCTGTATACATACACACGCCGGCGGGAGAGATGAACGCATGCGCACTATCCACATAGTTGCCTGCTACAAAGTTCCTGTCAGCCTTCACGTCGTAAGATATATGCACTGTACTTTTCCCTTTACAATCAACCACCCATGTATTCTTCTGTGCATGCCGCCAGCCGCCGCCACCTTCCACTTCAAAACCAGATACCTTCTCTGCATAATTCATGAACTGGTAATAACCGGGCGTCCATGTAGGCATCTTCAGCAAAAGCGAATCCTTTTTCAATCCGCTTACCTGCAGGTCAACATGTATATTTTTCTTGGCTGGTTCAACAGCCAGTTCATAATGCACCTGGGCTGTGGCAGCCTGGATAAAGCCGCATAGGAATAAGAGACAGTAACGCTTCATGTGTTTATTTTACGATCCATTCATGAATACCGGAAGCATTGGATACCGGCAGTTGTATCTCCAGTCGTAATGCTTTTGTTTTCACCGGTTCAAACTGTACGCTGTCGTATTTATCTTTTGAAACGGGATAAGGAGTTGTGTTTTTCACCGGCACCCACTGATCTCCCTGTTTGTACAATATCCTCCAGGAAGCCGGTATGCGGCAATCTCCAAACGGACTGTCATCATACCAGTATACCTGCGATGATGATACGCTGTATTCCTGGTCAAAATCATACTGTACCCACTCCAGGGTGTTATGCTTGGGCCACCAGTGAAGATATACGCCCGTATTATCGTTTGAGTTAGCTGGTTCATACTGGTCGTTCAACGCCATATACATCCTCCTGTTAGGAGTAGAAGCGCTGATCTTTGCTTTGGATGCGATGGTCGGTGCTGGCTTAGGCCTTGAAGCTGATGCTTCGTATGGTATCCATACTGTCATTTCACTTGGTCCGCGGTTAGCCCAGGCATAGTAGGGGATAGCGGTCACTTCCTGCGTTGTGTTTATCAGCTTATCGCTGTTCAGCTGCCTGCTGGAGGAAGTTCCCTGCATTTCCAGTACGGTCACGCCGTTCAGCATATCAGGTTTGTATACTGCATTCACCGCCGCATTTTTATTTACCACTATATTCTGCACAGTAGCATCCTTGTTATCCGGTCCTTCCAGGCAGTACATGATAGGCCCACGCTCCAGCGCAAAACGGTTTACATCGCTTTTTACTTCGCTGTTGGCAAGCACTTTCTGCACCTCCATTGGGAACTCAAAGCTGATCTTATCTCCCGCTTTCCAGGTCCGTTGTATCACCGCATAACCTTTCACTAACTGGTATTTCAACGGCTCACCGTTCAGCAGGATATTTATCTTCTTCTTCCCGCTGCTGTCTGCATCAAAGTACAGGTTGCCAGGTACCGGTTTACCTGCCGCCCATTCCGGTATACGGATATGCAACGCAAAGGCAGTAGCTTTTGCTGGTGTAACGGCAATGCTTACCTTTCCTTCCCACGGATAATTTGTCTGCTGTACTATCTGCACTTTTCCGGCTGGTAATGTGATGTTGGCCGTATTGCCGGCAAAGAGGTTCACATACAGGTCATTCTTATTCTGTGCATAAATGTATCCTGGCATAGAAGGCAGGAAGCGTGTCATATTGGAAATACAACAGGCGCAGCCGAACCATGCGCTACGCTGATGCTGACCCATAGATGCCAGCGGATTGGGATAGAAGAAACGGTCTCCGCTCAGAGACACTCCGCTCAGCAAACCGTTATATAAAGTACGCTCCAGTATATCTATGTACTTGGCATCTCCATGCAGGAGGAACATACGGCTGTTCCAGTATACATTGGCAATAGCGGCGCAGGTCTCTGCATAGGCTGACATATTAGGCAGTTCATATGGTTTACCGAAAGCCTCTCCATTCCCGGTAGCGCCAATACCACCGGTAACATATAGTTTCTTTTCCACCACGTCATGCCAGATATCATCTATAGCACGAAGGTATTGCTGATCGCCCGTCAGTGCAGCTACGTCAGCCATACCGGTATACATGTAGGTAGCGCGCACTGCATGCCCCACGGCCTCATGCTGGTCCACTACTTTTTTATAGGACTGGTTATATTCCCCACTGTGCTTTTTCCCCGGACCACGTACATCCAGGAAGAACTTGGCAAGGTCCAGGTATTCTTTCTTGCCGGTAACCCTGTACATCTTTGTCAGCCCGGTTTCCACTATCTGGTGACCAGGAAATCGCTCCTCTTTTCCAAACCCGAATGTCTTCACCAGCAGGTCTGCATTTTTAATAGCTATGTCCAGCAGGTTCCGCTTGCCGGTCGCCTGGTAATGCGCTACGGCCGCTTCAAACAGGTGACCGGAGTTATATAGCTCATGGCTCAGGTCTTCTTCTTCCTCCCAGCGCCTCGTACCTATCCACGGATGCGGATGTGAAGAGTTGACAGTCCTGAAAGTATACAGGTATCCATCCTTTTCCTGTGCCGCGCCAATGATAGATATCAGCGTGTCCAGGTAGTTTTCCAGCTCCGGGTTCTTTTTCACCTGCAGGCCATAGGAGGCGCCTTCTATCACTTTATACAGGTCTGTATCGTCAAAAGTATATTCCGTCATGGAATCGCCCGGAATAGTATGAGCCGCCCTTTTGAAGTTATCTATCCTGCCCGTCTTCCGGCATTGCTCCAGCGTATAAGGGATAGTAACATCCGCATTCACTCTGATCTTGGGTGCCCAGAAATTGTCTGTTACATTTACCTGGGTAAATGCTACAGGCTGTATGGGATAATCTTTTTTCAGCTGCGACTTTCCTGTCTGCCAGAGGCCTGCCAGTAGTACCAGGCCCAGCGCTTTTGTATGAAGTGGTTGCATATGGCTAAATTATTCATAGTTAATAAAAGAAATTAGAAAGATATTAATCAGATTTGCACATATCTTAGCAGATTCAATAGCAGTATATGAACGAAAGCGGCCACCGGTATTTTGTCATCAATAAACCATATGATATGGTCTCACAGTTTATCAGTCCTGATAAGGTGAATTTACTGGGAGACCTGGACTATAACTTCCCCGAAGGAACACATGCCGTTGGCCGGCTGGACAATCATTCCGAAGGCCTGCTTATCCTCACCACCAACAAGAAAGTTACAAAGCTGCTGTTTGAAAGCGAAACACCTCATAAACGTACTTATCTTGTACAGGTAAAGAACATCGTCAGCCAGGAAACGCTGGAACAGCTGCGTAACGGCGTATCTATCCGTATAAAAGGAGGGGTGGACTATATCACCTCCCCCTGTCATGTGGAACTGGTAGAAAAGCCTGCAAACCTCTTTCCCCGCGCTCATGAACTGAGACCTGACCTGGCTCACAGCTGGTTGCTCATTACGCTGACCGAAGGCAAATTCCGCCAGATCCGGAAGATGATGGCCGCCATCCGGCACCATTGCCACCGGCTCATCCGGGTGTCTATCGAAGACCTGGAACTGGGCAGCCTGCAACCGGGACAGGTCATGGAAATAGAGGAGACAGCTTTCTTCGAAAAACTGAAGATAACGTCCTGGCAGGAGCAAACGTCAATATTACTCCAGTAATGATCAATATGGCATCAGTTTACTGCTGATATTCGGGGTATTTTGCCCCTTCCTTATCATGCTTAAAGAATTTATTATGTTCAAATCATTCAGGCTTACCGGCGTATTGCTGCTCAGCGCATTGCTGGGTATCTCTACCGCCCGTGCGCAGGAAACAACATCTCCCCGTTACGGCATCATTCCCTATCCTCAGCAACTGGAAGCAAGGCAGGGTGAATTTGTCATCACCACCAAAACAAAGCTGGTACTGCAGGCTAATAAGAAGCTTTTTGCGAACGAAGTAACACAGTTACAGGCGCTCATCAGGCAGGGATTGGGGGCACAACTGGCTACCACCACCAACGCCGCTGCAGGCAGTATTGTTCTGAAACAGAATGAACAACTGGCGGGAGAGGAAGATTACACACTGGACATCACAGCAAAACAACTGGTTATCGCCGCTAAGACAGGTACCGGCGTTTTCCGTGCCATTCAGACCCTCCGTCAGCTCATGCCTTCTGCTATAGAAGGAGTAAAGAATGCAAAACTGGCTAAAATAGCGATACCTGCAGCAGCTATCTCCGACCACCCGGTATACGGCTGGCGCGGTATGCACCTGGACGTATCCCGTCACTTCTTCTCTGTAGATTACCTGAAGAAGTTCATTGACCTGCTGGCGCTTTACAAAATGAACAAGTTCCACCTGCACCTGACTGACGATCAGGGCTGGCGTATAGAAATAAAAAAATACCCCAAACTGACGGAAGAAGGGGCATGGCGCGAGTTCAACAACCAGGACTCTGTATGCATGAAAAAGGCCGCAGATAACCCTGATATGGAGATAGATAAATCCCATATCATCCGGCGCAACGGCAAAACCCTTTACGGAGGGTTTTATACACAGGAACAGATGAAAGATGTGATAGCCTACGCGGCTGCCCGCCATGTAGAGATCATCCCGGAAATTGATATGCCGGGCCACATGATGGCGGCTATCAAATCCTATCCCTATCTGAGTTGCGTGGGTGGCTCTACCTGGGGACCACTATTCACGACGCCTATCTGCCCCTGCAACGAAACCACTTACGAATTTGCAGAGAACGTATTCTCCGAAATAATTGCCCTTTTCCCTTCAAAATATATCCACCTGGGTGCAGATGAAGTAGAAAAGAGCACCTGGGCCAAAGCCCCTTCCTGCGATTCTGTAATGAAAGCCAACAATCTGAAAACAGTAGAAGAGCTGCAGAGCTATTTCGTAAAAAGAATGGAGAAATACTTCAACTCCAAAGGCAAAAAGCTCATTGGCTGGGACGAGATCCTGGAAGGCGGCATCAGTGAAACCGCTATCCTCATGTACTGGCGCAGCTGGGTACCTGACGCACCGGTGCACGCTGCTCAGCATGGTAACAAGGTGATCATGACACCGGGCAACCCGCTGTACTTCGACGGTATCCCTGACCGCAATTCCATTTCCAACGTATATCACTTTGAGCCGGTGCCCAAAGGGCTTACACCTGAACAGGCTAAGTTCATCATCGGCGCCCAGGCTAACATCTGGACAGAATATATCCCTTCAGAGAAACGGGCTGATTTCATGTACATGCCCCGTATGACCGCCCTGGCGGAAGTGCTGTGGACGCATAAAGAGAATTATGACGGTTACCTCGGCCGCTTAAGCACCCAGTACAAACGCCTGGATAAGCTGAACGTACATTACCGCCTGCCCGACCTGGATGGCTTCACTGACGATAACGTACTGGTGGGCAAAACGGTCCTGAAACTGGAAAAACCAGCTCCGGACATCACTATCCGCTATACTACAGATGGTACGCCTCCCTCAGCAACATCTGCTGAGCTGCCTGCTAATTATATCATTCCCGGCCCCGGAACTATCAAACTGGCATCTTTCAGCCCTTCCGGCAGCCGCAGCGATATCTATACCCTTAACTACCGCCAGCAGTCTTTCTTTAAGCCTGTTATCGTAGAAGGGCTGCAGCCGGGCCTGCAACTGGGTTACTATAATAGTTCTATTAAGAGCGTGACCAGGCTCACGGAAGCGGCAGATAGCACCGTTCTGATTCCCAACGTAGTGATACCCGAAGGAATGGGTAAAGGCGGCAAACCTTTTGGTGCTACCCTGAAAGGATATATAGATGTACCGGAGACAGCTATCTACAGCTTTTTCCTTACTGCGGATGATGGTGCCAACCTTTATATAGAAAATGATAAGGTGATAGATAACGATGGATGGCATGCCCCTGTTCAGAAAAGCGGCCAGATAGCGCTGCAGAAAGGGTTACATCCCTTTGAAGTGAAATTTATTGAAGGTGGCGGCGGCTATACGCTGAAACTGGAATATCGGGTGAATGGAGGAAAGATACAGGCTATTCCTGATACCTGGTTCAAAAGGAAATAACAGATCGTTTGACCTGAGGTCAAACCCTCTCACAAAAAAATCGCTTTTGCCATCGGCAAAAGCGATTTTTTTTACACAGGCTAATATTTTAATTAGCTAGCTTTGCCCGCATGAAAGACTACAAAAAACACTTCATCGTTCCGGCTCCTCCGGAAGATCTTTATAAAGCGCTCACCAACCCGCTTACCATACAACTGTGGACCGGCGAGCCGGCAGAGATGTCTACAGAACCCGGTACTGAATTCTCCCTCTGGAGTGACAGCATCGCAGGTATGAACCTGGAATTTGTAGAAGATAAGAAAATAGTGCAGGAATGGTATTTCGGAGAACAGGAAGAGCCCTCTATCGTTACTATTATTCTGCACCTTAACAAAAAAGGAACAGACGTAGAACTGAAACATACCAACATCCCCGACGATGCCTATGAAGATATTGTTGATGGATGGAATGACGCCTACTTCGGCGCCCTGATAGATTTCTATACCGAATAGTTATTGCATGAAGGCCGCTACTATCAATGAACTGAAAAAAGAATTACAGGAACTGCCGCCGGCGCAGCTGGTAGAAATGACCCTGCGGCTGGCTAAGTTCAAGAAAGAGAATAAAGAGCTGCTCACTTATCTCATCTTTGAATCGCACGACCTGCAGGCATATATCGATGCCGTAAAAGCTGAAATGGACACAGCTTTTGCAGACCGGCCAAGAGAGAATGTTTACTTTGTAAAGAAACATCTCAGGAAAATTCTGCGTATCACCAACAAGCATATTAAATATGCCGGTTCCAAACAGGCAGAAATAGAGTTGTTACTCTACTTCTGCATGAAGGTGAAGAAAGCTGATATTAAAGTAGGAGAGAGCCTCGCACTCACCAAACTGTATATACAACAGGTAAAGAAGATTGAAAAAGCAATTGACGGCCAGCATGAAGACCTGCAGTATGATTACCGCCGTCAGATAGAAAGGTTATAAAACCTTTTATTGTTGTACAGGTCTTAACCGTGCCACATAACCACCACTTTCAGCCATGCTGATAGTTATACCTGCACCGGCCTTTATCGTCTTTTTAACCTCATGCTTCAGTTGTTGCGGCTGACGGGCATCCTGCCATATTTCCACTTCATAATTGCCTGCCGGCAAGAAGTCCGTTACGATCTTTACTGTTCTCTTTGATTCATTCGTCATGGCAGCAATGAACCAGTCATTGCCTTTGCGTTTCGCCATTACTATAAATTCTCCCGGATAACCATCAATACCTTTACTGTCATCCCATACAGTAGGCACTATCTTCAGAAAATCCTCTCCCGGCTGATCTTTGATATGGTCCGGATGTTCACAGTCCACCATAAACGGGCTTTCATAGATCACGAACTTAGCCAGTTCCGCACAACGGGTGTTCATTACCATTGTAGGGTTCTGGTTTTTAAATTCTTTCTTTGTTACATTCAGGAAGCCGCCCGGCGTATAATCCATCTGTCCTGCCAGCATCCTTGTAAATGGCAGTGTAACGTTATGCGTAGCGTTGATCCTGGTAGAAAATTTTGAATATTCTTCTCCCAGCACCCCTTCTCTGGTGATCATATTCGGCCATGTTCTTGTAATGCCGTCCGGCTTATATGCTCCATGAAAGTCTACCATGAGATGATGTGCTGCAGCTGCTTTGATGATCTCCCTGTACCAGTTCACCATATCCTGGTCATCGCGGTCCATAAAATCTATTTTGATACCTGTAATGCCCCATTGCTCATACAGTGCCATAGCTGCTTCAAAGTTATTGTTCCTGTTTACATCTGAGCTATACAACCATAACCAGCAGCGTACATTCTTTGATCTGGCATATTCCAGTATTTCCTTCATATTTATCTGCGGGGCGGGTTTAGTAATATCTGCTTCAGGCTTATTGAACGGGCCATACCATTGCCAGTCTATCAGCATATACGGCCAGCCCATACGCGAAGCGAGGTCTATATATTGTTTGATAACCGGCATTTCCATTTTCACTTCTCCGCTCCACCAATGGTCCCAGGCGCTTATCCCCGGTTTGATCCAGGATGGGTCTGCAATGGCGCAGGGCTCATTGAGGTTCTGAATAAGCTCTGATGTGATCAGATCTACCGGTTTGGACCCAAGCATCACTACCCGCCATGGAGTAAGCTGTTTATCCGCAAAGCGGGCTTTTATACCATCTTCTTTTTCGCCCGGAAGGGGAGACAGCTTTGTGGCGAGATGTACCACATCTGTCCCGCTATCTGCCCTGCCCAGGTAAAATCCCGGGTAGTTGTCAATATTAGCTTCTGTGATAGCTGCATAATGTTGCTTATCTACTTCTATCAGCATAGGAAGCCCTGCAATGGTATGTTGTTGTACAGAGTCCAGCGGAAAAGGCCTGAATTCCATTTCCTGTGAAGTAGTATAAGATCTTAAATTCTCTATCCATGCTTTGGCATTTTGAGGCATGTAAAAGCCAGTCAGCTCTTTGGTGAGCTCCCTGTGCCCGATCTTTTCAGATCTGTAAAGCTGATACCGGAATGCAATACCATCATTATAAGCCCGGAAAAAAACATCTATCCGGCGTTTAAGGCTATCTTTCTCGATCAGCTGTATTTCCAGTTCATTATAATGATTGGTAACAGTTTCATGCTTCGCCCTTACTACAGGCTGCCAGGTTTCATTAACAGTATGTTGTTTACTGTTTCTGAGGATAAGGCCTTTACCCATATCAGGCTCATTCCTGAAAGAAAAGCCGAGTGGGGAAGGGTGAATAACGGATATGCCATTGTATGCTACGCTATATCGTAATGATTCACTGTTATTAATGGTAATGGAGATCTTATTATCAGGAGAACTGAGTTTCAGTTCCTGGGCCTGTACGCCTGTAGCGGCTATACAGAAGATAAGCGGGAGCATTCCCTTCATAAACGTGTATTTTACGAGGTAAGATAACGTTTTTGAATAAAAAATGCTTTTATCAACATATCAGGCCTGGTTGCCAGCCTTCTGCTGCCGGCTGCTGATGCCAAACATAGCGTATATAGGGCAAAAATCACTGAGACTGGTAAGCAATAGGACCACAGACGCAATCACCGTGACAGTACCTGTTGTGCCGGTGATGATCATAATATAGTTCAGGAAAATAGCTACTATAGCTATGATGGTCCTGATAATACAGTCAGCTAACCCAACATTTTTTTTCATAACAAATGCTGTTTTGTGGAATTCTAAATTAAAAATAGTGCTGCCCGAAATAGTTGATCGCTGTCACCCATAGGGTTGATTTTCATAAACTCTTCTAATGGAAAGCCTAAAATAGAAATTTTCCGAGAAAAAAAGCTCAGAAAAACGAGATTTTTCAGCTAAAACGATTTTAGCATTTACCCGCCCAAAGGTGCAGCCTTCCCTATACAAAAATCCTCTCCCTAATTCCCGGTAAGGACGCAGCCCTTACCTATAAAAAAATCCCGTCCCTAATTCCTGGTGGGGGAGCAGCTCTTACCTATAAAGAAAATCCCCTCCGGCAACCGGAGAGGATCTGATTTAGGATATATGATTAAGTGTTGACCCCTCTCATCCCACCAATTCCGCCTGCAAAGTAATTTCCAGGTTATAAGCCTTACTCACCGGACAATTAGCCTTCGCACCAGCCGCAACTTCCTGAAACTTCTCATTACTAATCCCAGGTACCTTTGCCTTCGTCACCAGATCCGAACGCGTGATCACCCCATTATCCAGCGTAATAGCCGCAGTCGTCTCCAGCGTCTCTGCCTTAAACCCGGCAGCTTCAAGATCTACAGTAAGCTTCATAGTAAAACAACCGGCATGCGCCGCAGCCATCAGCTCTTCCGGATTAGTACCAATTCCATCTGCAAAACGGCTGTTGAAAGAGTATTGTGTATTATTCAGAACGGTGCTTTGTGTAGAGATAGCGCCTTTACCTTCTTTAATGGTACCGTTCCAGATAGCGGATGCTGTGCGTTTCATACTATTGTGTTTTATTGTGTGTTTTGAATGATTTGATAACACAAATTTAGGCTGGTATGGAAGGGGTATCAATGTACGAATGGTACCTTTTATTGTACTTTTCTCCCCGTTTTTTCAATCTGTATTTTCTTCCCATAAACCAATCTAATTTTCTCCTTTTTAACAAAATGTTTTGTTTCTCTTAAAACTTTCTATAAGTTTATCCCGTGATATTCTCATCACATCCCGCACTATTTAACCTGGAAACTGTTGCTCGTAGTATTACTCATGAATAATGAGCTTTATCCCTATCATTTAATCTAGCTGTAAGTATTCAAGTACCACGTCATTGCGCATTTGTCATGTGCAAAAAGGGAGGCATTTTATCAAAAAACGGACAATAATAGCTTATGATGATTTCATAATTCAGCCAACAACATAAGAAGAACTTACGGGGATGATGGATATATGCGCCTGCATACGTCCGGGAGAAGGTATTTGCTTAAACACACATATTATCAACAAAAACAAGCAATTCAATGCAAAGATCGTTTATTGTATGTACGGTCCTGTTCCTCCTATGCGCTTTTTCAGCCATAGCCCAGGAAAAAAAGACTGTTTCAGGAACCATTCTGGATGAGAAAGGTAGTCCGCTTGTAGGCGTAAGCGTACAGGAAAAAGGCACCACACATGGAGCTACCACTAATCCTGATGGTTCGTTCAAATTGCAGGTAGCACCTAATGCTACTCTGGTTATTTCTTACATCGGTTATCTGAAACAGGAATTACCGGTTGATGCAGTAACAGGTAATATCAAACTGGAACCTGACAGCAAGGGTCTGAATGAAGTAGTAGTAACTGCAATGGGTATCAAGAAAGAAGCCCGCGCCCTCGGTTATGCCGTAAGCACGGTAAGTGCAAAGGAACTGACGCAGACCGGTAGTACCAACTTCGCTTCGGCATTGTATGGTAAAGCAGCAGGTGTTAAGATCGTATCTGCTCCCGGTGGCGCTTCCAGCGCTGTATCCGTACAGGTGAGAGGTGTATCTTCCGTAGGTCTGAGCACACAACCTTTGTATGTAGTAGATGGTGTGCCCATCAGGAACTTCAACAACCTTACTTCGGGTTCTTTCGGTACTACCAACAACAGGATTGATGGTAATGGTGCACTTGATATCAACCCGGAGGACATAGAGTCCCTTACTATCCTGAAAGGGGCCAGTGCTACTGCCCTCTACGGTTCTGAAGCCACTAACGGTGTTGTAGTGATCACTACTAAGAAAGGTGTTAAGAACAAGGGCCTCGGCGTTGATCTTAGCTATATATATACACAGGAAAAACTGGCATTGAGCCCTGACTACCAGAACGACTACGGTCCTGGCTATGACATGGGGTCCAACATTGCCAACGGTTATACCGCAGACGGATGGTATGCTAACGCAGATGGTTCCGTTCGTCCTTATTACAGGGCATATGGTCAGTTCGGTCCTAAGTTTGATGGCCGCGAAGTATCTTACTGGGATGGTACCACCAGGAAATATTCCGCTAACCCTGACAACTATAAAGACTTTTATGAAACAGGGCACAACTCTATAGTGAACCTGGCAATGTCCAATGCAACTGACAGAGGTTCCTTCCGTTTGTCAGCTACCCGCACAGATTACAAGAGCATCATGCCGGGCAGTAATATGTACAAGAACAACTTCAACTTCAACGGTACACTGAAGCTGAGCAACAAAGTGAGCGTTGACCTCGTGTCCACTTACAACAACAGCTTCGTACATAACCGCGCCAATGTGGTAACCAATGTCTTCGGCTCTTATAATGGTTTCTTCAGCCGTATGGATGATATGAACACCTACAAGAGGAAGTACAGGACCACAGACGGTTATAAATACGTAACCTACGATAACAACAGCTATGACCAGGATGAGAAGATCCTCTACAATATCAGGGCTACTCAGCTGATGGATTACCTCTGGGACAACCTGCGTAACAGCTATAACGAAACACAAAACCGTTTCATCAACAGCGCTACACTGAACGTTTCTATCCTGGATAACCTGCGTGTACGCGGCAGGGTAGGGGGCGACTTCACCAGCCTGAGCACTTCCAATGAACAGCACAATACCCAGCCAGCTGCTCTCGGATATACAGGTATGTATGCTGTCGAATCAAGGAACAACAACGTATTCTACGGAGACGCGATGGCCATTTACAATCCAAAACTCTCTAAAGATCTGGACCTGACTATCACCGGCGGTTTCACCGGCCGTAAGCAAACTTACAAATACCAGACGATCTCCACTCAGGGTGGCCTGGTGTCTGAAAACTGGTTCTCCCTCGTAAACTCTGCCAATGCGCTGTCCTCTTCTTCCATCCGCGCAGAACAGATGGACGTGGCAGGTTTCGGCATGCTGAACCTGAACTATAAGAGCTTCCTGTACATTGAAGGTACTGGTCGCTACGAATCTACCAGCACGCTGCCTGTTGCAGTGAACAGCTATTTCTATCCTTCCTTTAACGCAGGCTTCATCCTCTCCGATGTAGTGAAAATGCCTAAAGCGGTAGATTATGCCAAGCTGAGAGCTTCTTACGGTTTTGTTGGTAACCACCCTAACCTGTACCAGTCTAACGTACTGTACAACCAGTACACCGTTACTTACAATCAGTCAAATCTGCTGTACCAGCAGCCTAATAACTCCGGTTTCGGTAATGAGGCCCTGAAATCTGAAAAGAAAAGGGAAATGGAGTTTGGCGTGGAAACAAGACTGCTGAAAAACAAAGTAAGCGTAGATTTCAGCTACTATAACAACAAGGTGATGAACCAGATACTCACCATGAGCACTGCTGCTTCCAATGGTGCTTCTTCCATGCTGGTGAACGCAGGAAATATCTCCAACTACGGTTATGAAGCTGCTATCAGCGCTACTCCTGTTGCACTGAAAAATTTCCAGTGGAATACCCGCTTCAACTTTGCTGTGAACAGGAACAAGCTCTCTTCCCTGAACGGAAGCGAAACCAACCTGACCAGCGCTTCTTATGATGGTGGCTACCTGATCATCCGCTCCCAGGTAGGAGACGCATTAGGTAACATCTATGTACACCCCCGTGCTACAGATGATAAGGGCAACCTCATGGTAAATGATGATGGCATTCACTATAACAACACATCTGACTACAAATACGCAGGCAACATCATGCCTAAAATAGTAGGTGGTTTCTCCAACACCATTTCTTACAAGAATCTGTCGCTCGATTTCACACTCGACTATCGCTTTGGTGGTAAACTGATCTCTCTCCCAACTTACTACCAGATCGGTGCAGGTATGTACAAAAGCACTCTTAAATACAGGGATGCAGCACATGGTGGTATTGCCTACAACGTAGTAAATGCAGCGACCAACAATTTTGTAGCTGCTACAGATGGTACGCATAATGATGGTGTGATCCTTGATGGTGTGACATCTACAGGAGCAACAAACACTAAAGTGATCTCTGCTGCACAATACTACCTCAACGGATACGAATGGGAAGGTAACGGCGACTACTCCGCTGCTGTATTCAACAACAGCTACGTTAAATTACGTGAAGTAGCGCTGACATACAACATGCCAAAGAGCCTGGTAAGCAAGTTACATTTCCAGGGCCTGCAGTTCTCCCTGATTGGCCGCAACCTCCTCTATGTCTACAAATCACTGCCTCACGGTCTTGACCCTGAAGCGGCAGTTGGTTCTTCCTGGCTCAGCCAGGGTGTGGATGGTGGTACCGCTGGTCCTACCAGGAGCCTGGGTGCAAGCCTGCGTGCACGTTTCTAATCTGTATTCGTAATCCAACAAAAAGAGAAAAAATGAAAAGACTTTTGATAAATATTACCGTCCTCTTCCTACTTGCAGGTACCTTCAGCTCCTGTAAGAAAAGAATAGAAGACGACTACCAGGACCCGGAGAAAACAGCCGATGGTTCGCTTGGTAAACTGCTCAGTGGTATGTACCTGAATAAAAGGATACACCCTTCCTACTGGGATTATTACACCTTCGTAATGCCTACACTGGCAGCCTATTCACAGACAGTTGCTACAGCGCCTTCCACATCCATGTACGTGCCATCCCTGGATTATTCCGAAGGCAGATGGACAGACTTCTATACTGGGTCTACCGGTACAGATTATAACTACAATGGTCCCGGCATCCTGAGCAACTACCGTGAAATGCAGACTACCTACAATGCCATGACAGAAGCACAGCAGGCAGAATACAAAGTGTTCATGAAATGTGCTGAAGTAGTGTTGTATGATCAGACAGCCCAGCTGGTAGATCTCTGGGGCGATGTTCCCTTCTTCCAGGCCGGTGCGCTGAATACTGAAAGCCGCAATACTTACTATGCGCCTTTCGACGATGCAAAGGGCCTCTATGATACAATGATTACTCACCTGAAAGACCTGAACACTTATTTCGATACGGCTTCCGTTTCTACCGTTGTTTCTTCAGAGCTGAAAAAGCAGGACGTAGTACTGAGTGGCAACCTGACCGGCTGGCAGCGTTATGCAAACTCCCTGCGTCTGCGCCTGCTCATGCGTATCTCCAACGTGAACGAAGCAACAGCAAAGACAGAGGTGACCACCATGCTGAACGATCCTTCCACTTATCCGCTGGTAGAAAGCAACTCACAGAACGTATTGTTCAACGAAAGCCCTACTACTGTTAAAAGCGACCTGGCAGATGTTTTCAAAGATTTCCCTTTCGCACCTGCTTACCTGCTGGATACTGTGATGGCGGCTAATAATGATCCGCGTACAGAAGTGTTCTGGGACCCTGATGCTACCAACGGCTATAAAGGTTTCCCTGTAGGCGGTACTACTGCTGACTACGAGAACCGTGGTTACGCCGTATATGACTCTGCTACCTTTATGTACAACTATAACCTGCCAGGTGTGATCATGACTGCATCAGAAGTAAGCTTCCTGAAAGCGGAAGCATATGAAAGATGGAGCCTGGGTAGTGCGCAGACTGCATACGAGACAGGTATTACCCAGTCTATCAGTTTCTATTATGGCCTGAATCAGTCCATCATCCTGAAAGATAATGCGCCTATCAGCCGCAGTTCCCTGGCTACACCGGATGCCGCTGCTATAGCTGCTTACCTCGCTATGTCTGATATAGCTTACTCTGGTACCACTACAGAAAAGCTGGCAAAGATCTATACCCAGAAATGGGAACACTTCTTTGTATTGCAGGCAGGTCAGGCATGGGCTGAAATTAGAAGAACAGGTTATCCCGTGCTGCACTTTGCTACAGCCAACCGTTCAGATGCTGCTCAACCTCCTGTAAGGTTGCTATACCCATCTACGGAGAAACTGTACAACTCGGCTAACTACTCAGCCGTTTCTGCAAAAGACACCAGGGATACAAAGGTATTCTGGGATATCAACTAAGGCAGTTCTTCGCATAGCTGCAATAATTACTAGTCAGGCGCTTCTACCTTTTGGTAGGAGCGCTTTTTTATATCTTCTATAAAACGTTTTAAAGCCGTACGCAGCGCATATTAAAACCACTCACAGCGCAAAAATCCTCCCTCTCAACAAACCGCATTAAAACCACTCACAGCGCAAAAGAATCCCCCCTCTCAAAAAAGCAGTTTTGCCGAAGGCAAAACCGCTTTTTTGAGCAATTTTCCCCCTCCCCATTCCTATAAATAAATGTAACAATGACAATTAAATTATCTATATTCAATACGGATTTAAAACGTTAGCCATGAACCGGTAAAACCTGCCGGAAAGAAAAACTGTAGCAAAAAAGAAAACCCGATTTCCAGACTTTAAACCCAAACGTTATGAAAAAGTTGTACGCCTTTTGGGCGTTACTGCTGCTTGCCTGTATGCATACCTCTGCGCAGCAGCCAGAACTCAGGACCTATCAGGGCACAGTAACAGATTCCACCGGCCTCCCCATCCCCGGCGCCACTATCGCCGTCAGGAACGGAAGCAAGGGAGTGGTCACAAAGAACGACGGCTCCTTCACTCTTCAAGCCACGCCCGGCACAATTGTAGTGGTCACCAGCGTAGGCTTCCAACCAAGAGATGTTGTGCTTGGAACAGAACCCCGCCTGCAGGTCACCATTACCTCCCAGGCCAGCAACCTCACAGACATCGTTGTAGTAGGTTATGGTACGCAACGTAAAGCCTCCGTAACAGGAGCTGTAAGCACCCTTAAATCGGACGATCTGGTGCGCACGCCCTCCACTACCACTTCCGCTGCATTAGTAGGCAAAATGCCCGGTATTACAGCAAGAGCGGCAGACTCCCGCCCCGGCAACGGTACCAGCATCCAGATCCGCAACCTCGGTAACCCGCTGTTTGTAATAGACGGTGTACCCTACACCGGTAGTACAAATCCCACAGCATTCGGTTTCACTACAGGTTCCGGTCAGGATATCTTCAATAACCTCGGACTGGACGATATCGAGAACATCACCATTCTCAAAGATGCCTCTGTCTCTATTTACGGTCTGAGAGCATCCAACGGCGTAGTACTGGTCACCACCAAAAAAGGAAAGAAGAACGAAAAGCCCGGCATCAACCTCTCTGGTTATTACGGCTTCCAGAATTTCACCCGTTACCCACGTCCCGCCAACGCCGGACAATACGTCCGCGCACTGGTGGAATCAGAACAGAACCTGGGCCGCGATCCCTCATTGCTCTATACTCCGGCAGAGCTGGCCAAATGGGAAGCAGGTACAGAGAAAGGATATAAGAGCTACGACTATTACAAAGAAGTGCTCCGCCCCAATGTACCACAGTACTATATCAGCGCCAACGCCTCCGGAGGCTCCCAGCGCGCCAGCTACTATATGTCCGTCAGCCGCCTGAAACAGGAAGCGGTCATAAAAGACTACAGCTTCGAACGCACCAACCTCCAGGCCAATATGGAAACCAGCCTGGCCAAAGGATTGAAGGTAGGTACACAGATCAGCGCAAGACTGGAGAAAAGACATAACGTAGGAGTACCCGGACTGGACGATTACTTCAACCCCTTCCTCAGTATCTTTAGCATGTGGCCCACAGAAAGCCCCTATGCAAACGATAATCCTGAATACATCAACCAGACCCATAACGTGAACGTCAATCCTGCTACCTACAGAGACGATATCACCGGGTATGTGGATGAATGGTGGAGAGGAATGAACGTTAACCTGAACGCACAATATGATTTTAACTTCGGATTAAGCGTGAAAGGCATCTATTCATACAATTACCTCAACGAGGATTTTGACGGCTTTGAATACACCTGGAATGCCTATAAATACGATCCGGTCACAGATACCTATAAAACAGAGCCGGGCTTTGGCAACCAGAACCCCTGGAGGGAACGGCATAAACGTAACGTCATTTCCCGCTATGGCCAGTTCCAGCTCAGCTATAACCGCAAGTTCGGCAACCATAATATCTCTGCGGTAACGGCATATGAACTGTCCGACTACGATAACTCCTACTACGTGGTCCACACCATCCCCACTAACAACTACGTACCCACGCAATACCTGGTAGAGCAGGATTACCTTTCTGACGAATGGAGCCTGGAAGCAAGAGCCGGTTATATCGGCCGTATCAACTACGATTACCGGTCCAGATACCTGCTGGAAGTACTGGGGCGTTATGACGGTTCCTACCTCTACGTCCGCGGCAAACGCTGGGGATTTTTCCCGGGTGTATCTCTGGGATGGAGAATATCCGAAGAGCCCTTCCTGAAGAACAGGTTCGGCAACCAGCTGAATGACCTGAAACTAAGGGTTTCCTACGGTGAAACCGGTAGCGAGATAGGCTTTGCCAACGGCGATGCTCCAAGGCCTTTTAGTTACCTCCCAGGTTACGATTTTAACAGGGGCAGCGCAGTACTGAACGGCAGCTATGTAATAGGCATCCGCCCCCGGGCTCTGCCCGTTACAGAACTTTCCTGGGTGAAGAACCGTACCATGAACGCCGGGATCGATTTTACCATCCTGGATAACAGGCTCTCGGGCCAGCTGGACGTCTTCGAACGGCGGCGGACAGGCCTGCCTGCCGCCCGTTACGACGTGCTCATCCCCAGCGAAGTGGGCGACACACTGCCTAACGCCAACCTCAATGTAGATGCTACCCGCGGCATAGAAGGCATGATATCATATACCGGTCAGGCGGGAAAAGTGAACTATTCCATCGCCGTAAACGCCACTTACGCCAGGCTGCGCAGCATCAATACCTATAAACCCCGGTTTGGCAACGCCTGGGATAAATACCGTCTTTCAATAGAAGACCGCTGGTCCAATGTAACATGGGGATACCATGTAGCCGGCCGCTTCGAGTCGGAAGAACAGATCAGGAACTACGAAATAGATAACGACGGGCAGGGAAACCGTACACAGCTGCCGGGCGACTTCCGCTACCAGGACATGAACGGAGATAAGATCATCAATAACCTCGATGAACGCCCCATCGGCTATGCTCAGGGCGCACAGCCCTATGTCAGCTTCGGCATCAACGGTAGCATAGCCTATAAGGGTATCACCCTGCGCTTCGATTTTGCAGGAGCTACCATGCAGACCTTCCTGCGTAACTGGGAACTCCGCTATCCCTTCCAGAACAACGGCTCTTCTCCGGCATACATGCTGGCAGACCGCTGGCATAGAGAAGACCCTTACAATCCCTCCAGCCGCTGGATCAGCGGTACCTACCCGGCCATCAGGAAAGACAATACCACACACGTCAACTATGCAGTGAACGATTTCTGGGTGACCAACGTCCGCTACCTGCGCCTGAAAAACCTTGAACTGGGATACAGCTTCCCCGGTAAACTGGTAAACAGGGCCGGCATCAGCGCATTGCGTGTATATGTGAACGGTACTAACCTGTTCTCTGTAGACAACGTAGGCGCCATGCAGATAGACCCCGAGATCAGCTCCTCAAACGGCCTGGTATACCCACAGCAACGCCTCTGCAATTTTGGCTTTAACGCATCATTCTAATACTTATTATCATGAAACGGTTATATATCCTTTCTTGCATTATTCTCCTTATGGCAGCCTGTCAGAAAGACTGGCTGGACAGAGAACCACGCACTATCATCTCTGATGAGCAGGTCTGGAACGACCCTAAACAGATAGTAGCGCTGCTCGCTAACTTCTATGACAGAATCCCGGCAGAGAACGGTCTTACAGACGTGAATGATGACGGAGACGGCAGGCTTTTCCAGTGGCGTAATATGGCTAATTATGACGAAGGTATGTGGAGCGGACAGTCTAACGAAGATTGGCGCAATAACATCACCTCCTATGGTTATGACAGCTGGTATCTGTGGAACTATACCTACATACGGGATATCAATCTTGCGCTGGAAAATATAGAGAAATACGGTCTCAATCTCAGCACTGCCCAGAAAACACAATACACGGCAGAGCTCCGCTTCCTCCGGGCATTCAATTACTTCAACCTGGTAAAAAGAATGGGCGGAGTGCCGCTTGTTACCACACGGCTGGTCTATGACTATTCCGGTAATGTAACCAACCTGCAGCTGCCAAGAGCCAAAGAAGCCGAGGTCTATGACTTTATAGGCACAGAATTAGACGCTGTTAAAGACCAGCTGGGAAATGATGGCAGCGCCACCAGGGCAAACAAATACACCGCCCTTGCACTGAAAAGCAGAGCTATGCTGTACGCCGGTTCACTGGCAAAATACAACAGCCTGATGGCAGCTCCCATTTCTACACCCGGCGGAGAAGTAGGTATCCCCGCCAGCCTTGCCAACGGCTATTACCAGAAAGCACTGGATGCCGCCCGGGAGGTCATCAGCAGCGGTGCATATACGCTTTACAGGAGCAATCCCAACCCCGGCGAGAATTTCTATGAAGCAGTATCTAAAAAAGCATCCAACAAAGAAGTCATCCTCGTAAAAGATTTCCTGCTGCCCACAAGGAAACATGTGTTCTCTTACGATAATATCGCGCGCGGTATAAGAGAAGATAACCTCGGATCATCTTCCGTAGTTCCTTCCCTCAACCTGGTGGAAAGCTTCGAATACCTGGATGGCTCCAATGGCGCATTGAAAACACGCACTGCCGATAACACAGATTTTATCTACTACAACACCCCGGCAGATATCTTCGCCAACAAAGATGCCCGCCTGTATGGCACCATCATCTACCCCGGCGCATCTTTTAAAGGATTGTCCGTATCCATCCAGGCCGGTGTAATGGTCTGGAACGGTACAAGGTATGACGTAGTAGAAGGCAGCGACCTTGGCACCACTTACACAGATGGTAAACTGCTCACAGGTACCTCAGGCCCGCACCGCTCAATACAGGAGGTTTCCAATACCGGCTTTTACCTGCGCAAATACATCGACCCGAACGATAAAACAAGTACCCGCGGTATACAAAGCGATATGTGGTGGATATGGTTCCGCCTGGGAGAGGTCTACCTCAATGCTGCAGAAGCTGCATTTGAACTGGGATTAACGGGAGATGCGCTGACTTACATCAATACCCTCCGTGAAAGAGCTGGCTTCGGCGCCAGCAGCCTTTCCACACTAACGATAGACAGGATACGTAATGAACGCCGCGTAGAGCTTGCCTTTGAAGATCACCGCCTGTGGGACCTCAAACGCTGGCGACTGGCAGACAAGGTCTGGAACGGTAATCCCTCCGGCCCTGATGCCATGATCTACGCTCTTTATCCTTACAGGGTGGTACGTCCCGGCGATGCTGCCCGCGATGGTAAATATGTATTCGTTAAAATGACAGCGCCACGTATCCGTGCACCAAGGTTCTTCCAGCTGGGTAACTATTATTCAGCAATAAACCAGAAAGTGCTCAACAATAATCCAAAGATCATCAAGAATCCTTTCCATTAAATACAGATAGTATGACACGAACAATATTATCATCCTTCGCCATCTTGTTTTTCCTTCTGGCAGGATGTAAAAAAGACAACTACGAAAAACCTGCTTCTACTCTTACCGGTAAAGTAGTGTACAATAAAGAACCTATAGGCCTCCGTTCCAGGGGCGTGCAGCTGGAGCTCTGGCAGCACGGCTTTCAGCTGTTCACAAAGATCCCCGTATCCGTATCGCAGGATGGTAGCTTCTCGGCAATGCTCTTCGACGGCAACTATAAACTGGTACTGCTTCCCGGAAACGGGCCCTGGGTAAATAATACCGACTCGATAGACGTTACCGTAAGAGGAAGTACAACCGTAGACGTAACAGTACAGCCCTATTTCATCATCCGTTCTGCTCCTGTAACAAAGAACGGAACAGAGATCACCGCTACTGTAAGCATTGAAAAGATCAGCGCTGCACAGTCGCTGGAGTCAATCTCTTTGTACGCCGGTAAGACCAATATCGTTGACCAGGTTAATAACCAGGGCTCCGTCACAGTTAATGCTGCTGATATCCCAGATCAGTCGCAACCGGTTACAATAAAGATGAATATACCGGCAGGGCTCGTTACACAGAACTATTTCTTCGCAAGGGTAGGAGTAAAGACCGCCGGCGTCGCAGAGAGCATTTATTCGCTGCCTGTGAAGATAGAATAGATATATGGGTAATATCTTTATATGAATGGCCGCTGACTGTCAGCGGCCTTTTTGCATCTATAAGCAGGAATTTGATCTGGCATTTTGTTTTAAAATATAAAATATTATTTTTATTCAAAATCATGAAGATGTACCTGGAAAACCTGAAGCTAGATCTTTTAAACAGATGGAAACGTGCTTTTGATGAACTATCCCTCCTGGAAAACCATAAAGAGAATATTGTCAGTGAAAAATACATACCCGGTTACGGTTACAGTCTTGAAGATTACGGAACACCATACTTTCTGCAGCAAGGAGATAAAATATTCCCTCAGGCCACAGTAAGAGAGATCGGAGACTATCACTATTATGGATTTACCACAGATGGGTTGCCTTGTTATACTTCTTTCCGGCATACCTACAATAATATCAACTGGGCAGGATATTATGATTACAGCGATAGCCTGGTGGAATATGTGGAATACTGCATTAACACCGGTATTCCCTCCTGTATAAAACGCATTCAGTACAGGGATGGAGAGAAGATCAGTTATCAGTCGCTCTCCATAGATTCGAGAGGGTCTGTTCCGCTCAGAGAAGACCTGTCAAGGGAAGAAGCAATAGAATATATTCTCAATGCAGCCTATTTCCTTTCCTACGATGTAGAGGTTTTTCACAGAAAAGAAGGAGAGATCACAAAAGCAGAAGGCCTGGCCATGCATCCCGGCCTGGAAGAATATCACTACCAGAAACTTTATAAATATGATACCGGTGGAGAGCTTGCCGAAATAAGAACTGTCCATGAGAACGGGCAGAGCCAGCTTTCCTATGTCCGTATGGATAAAGCGATAGATATCCGGCAGCTGATCGCAGACCTGGCAGATGAAATGGCCATTGCCATTGTAGATGAGCTGGAAGCAAAACAGGTAGATGTACCGCTTACATTGCTGGAACTGACTTACCGCTCCGCAAGCAGGTACATTCCCTTGCTATCTCCCCGTTCACTCGCTTTTACAGACGAGATTAACCGCAAGTACGAAGATGAAGATGTATTTGACCTGATCTTCCTGGCAACAGAGCTGGACCAGCCTTATTTAGAGATAAACCCTGCACGTTTTGAACGTTCGCTTACACAGTTCATGCAGGTAGTGCGCAGAGAAGGGAAATGGGATATGGCAAATGCTATGATAAGGAAAGTAGCACATACCCTCACCACCACGAAGCTTCTGCAACGTATACCCGTAGGAAAAGAGTTTGCTGCCTATGCTGTAGATTGGGAAACCGATGTGGAAGAATTTGAGGATATCCTGCGGGAATGCGGAACTGATCCCAAAGTGATTACTGCATGGAAGGAGAGGGGATGGTTATAAAAAACAACGGCTACAGTTTTACCCGTAGCCGTGTCTTCTGAAAAAACCACTCTTCTGGGGGGATGATTAAAGAGAAAGTTTACAAAAATTGCAAAATGAGAACCGGTTCATTTTGTCCCGAACGGATAAGGAAATAACTGCGTCATGTATGTGACGGCTTAATATTGTCCCAAATAACAAATTGATATTCAATGCTACAGATGTAAAAATATTGTAATAATGCACTTATATACGGACGGGCTTGCTTTTTGGATTTGTATAAGACAGAAAATTTTAAAATTTTTAAGCCGCGCAGTGCACTTATTCTTAAAATAATGCTCTTGCGCTCCATCTATCTCAGAAAAAAGATCTTGCCGAAGGCAAGATCTTTTTTCTGAGCAATTCCCTCCCCATCCCCAACAAAAAACCTTTCACAATATTTTTTTACTTATGTTGCACCCCGCAAACTCAGAAAAATGGAATTCGCTCAACCAGACCGGGAAATATTCAAACAACTGGTAACCATGAAAATGCCTTTTGGCAAATACAAAGACGTCCCTCTTTGCGATCTTCCCATATCTTACCTCGAATGGTTCCAGCGCAAAGGCTTTCCCCAGGGAAAGCTCGGCATGCTGCTGGCAACGCTGTACGAGATCAAGCTGAACGGGCTCACAGGCCTGCTCACTCCTCTGAAAGAAAAATAGGCGGTTTATTTGGCCGCCTTGAATACTACGATCCCATTATGTCCTCCAAAACCGAAGGTATTACTCATCGCAACATTTACTTTCTTTTCCTTTGCTTTCCCCAGCACAATATCCAATCCTGCAGGTATGGTATCATCCAGCTGAGTGGTATTGATAGTAGGGGGTACTTTGCCATTAGTGATGCTTAAAATAGAAGCAATTGCTTCTATAGCTCCGGCAGCTCCCAGTAAATGTCCTGTCATAGATTTGGTAGCGCTCACTGATAAATGTGCAGGACGATCGCCAAAGAGTTTTGTGATAGCAGCTATTTCACTGATATCACCTACCGGCGTTGAAGTAGCATGAGCATTCAGATAATCTACCTGGTCAGGCGTCAGATCTGCATCTTCCAGCGCGCGTTTCATAGCCTCATAGGCGCCCAGTCCTTCAGGATGTGTGGCAGTCATATGATAAGCATCTGCTGTCATTGCAGCTCCTGCAAGCTCTGCATAGATCTTTGCACCCCTTGCCACTGCATGTTCATATTCTTCCACTACCAGTGCACCGGCGCCTTCTCCCATTACAAAACCATCCCTTTCCTTGTCAAATGGTCTTGATGCTGTTGCAGGATCATTGTTCCTGGTTGACATGGCCTTCATAGCGCAGAACCCGCCTACAGAAGCTTCTGTAACAGGGGCCTCAGAACCGCCTGTGATGATAACTTTTGCCTTACCCAGCCTGATATAGTTCAACGCATCCATAATAGCGGTATTGGAAGTAGAGCAGGCTGAAACAGTAGTGTAGTTGATCCCCATCAATCCAAAACGGATAGAGATCATCCCCGATGCCATATTGGAGATCAGCTTGGGAACAAAGAACGGATTGAATCGCGGTTGATAACCACCGGTCGTATATTCCCTTACCTGTTCTTCAAATGTCTGCATGCCGCCCTGACCTGAGCCCCAGATCACTCCGGCATCAAACGGGTCCATTGTTTTGAAATCTATCCCAGCGTCATCCACTGCCTGCTGTGCTGCTACCAGTGCATATTGTGTAAAAGGATCTGTTTTGCGTATATCATTCCTGTCCAGCAATTTTGAAGGGTCATAGTCCTTCAGTTCACAGGCAAACTGTGTTCTGAACAGGGAAGGATCAAACTTTGTGATGCGGGCAGCGCCGCTTTTGCCCGTTACAAGGCTATTCCAGAAATCGGTTACATTGTTACCGATCGGTGTCAACGCACCCAAACCCGTAATAACTGCTCTTTTAAATGTTTGCATTGTAATATTTTAAGACTTGTGGAATTGGCATTTATTTTTTTGTATTATCCACCAGCAGGTCTTTCATTAACCGGCTGCTCATTTTTCCGAATACTTTGTTCCCCATTACACGTGACAGCAAGAGGGAGGCCAGTAAGTTAGATTGTACCAGTAAAGCCCGGTCATAAGCTTCTCCTTCAAACCGGAAAAGCCCTTTGCTGCGGCCGCGTTCCAGGCAGGAAGCTACCCATTGAACTATAGCAGAGGCCATATTGCTCACCTGCTCCTGCATAGCGGGCTGTAACGTATCATAATCAGGGGATAAAGATCCCATCAGGCAGATGAACTTATCCTTGCTTGCCCTGCTGAAAGTATCGAACAACTGCTTCAGTTGCTTATCTTCCGGCAATTCTGCCCACTTAGCTGTGTGAAAGGTAAAGCTTTTTAGATACTGTTCAAGCACTGCCACTCCAAGGTCGGTTTTGGTAGGGAAATAATAATGAATAGCAGCATTTTTTATTTCCAGCGGGTCTGATATGTCTTTATAACTGAAGGCATTAAATCCTTTCGTTTTTATCAGCTCCTCCGCAAGTGTTATAATTCTTTCTTTAGTATCCTGCATAGGGAGGCAAAGTTACTTACTTGTAAGTAAGTAAAAAAATAACTTTCATATCTTCCTCTTTTCAAAGATCTTTCCCTTCTTTAAAGAAAATCCTTCCCTCTCAAAAAATCCTTCTTCTTCTCTCTCAATAAAATCCTCATTCTTCAAAAAGAATCCCCTTCTCAAAACTTTTTCTTCTCTATAAAAAAATTCCCCTTCTCAAAAAAAACTACCCTCATCTATGGCATCTTTCTTGAAGCCTATCCCCAAACACAAAACAATGCCCGAAAAAAAAGAACTCATCCACACCCTGGAACAACTCCTCACCGGCGGTCACGCACACATCACCTTCAACGACGCCGTACACAACCTCCCTGAAAAACTGAGAGGCGCAGTACCCAAAGATCTTCCCTACAGCATCTGGCAGCTGGTAGAGCACATCCGCATCACCCAATGGGATATACTGGAATTTTCCCGCGATCCTCAACACATATCCCCATCATGGCCCGAAGGCTACTGGCCGGAAGAAACAGCACCCGCTTCAGAAGCCGCCTGGAAGAAAAGCCTTGAACAGATCAACCATGATTGTAAAGAATTTATTACTTTGCTCCGGCAACCCGATGCAGATCTATATGCCCCATTCCCACACGGAGAAGGACAGCATTTATTACGCGAAGCCCTGTTAATAGCTGATCATACCAGCTACCACACCGGACAGATCATCGTAGTCAGAAGGTTGCTCGGAGCCTGGAAATAAACTGAAGAAATGAACATAGCACAACTGCGGGAAGATACGCCCGGATGTAAAGAGAAGACCCATTTTAATAACGCAGGCGCAGCACTGCCGCCTGCCCCGGTCCTGAAAGCCATGCAGCACTACCTGCAGGAGGAAGCCCTCAACGGCGGATATGAAACAGCTGCACGCAATGCAGAATATGTAGATTGCTTCTACGGAGCCGCTGCCGCCATGCTGAACACCAAAGCTGCCAACATAGCCTTCACTTCCAGCGCCACTAATTCCTTTGCACGCGCATTATCCTGTATCCCCTTTCAACAGGGAGATGTTGTGGTAATTGCCAATGAAGACTATTCCAGCAACCAGCTGGCATTCCTGTCTTTGCAACAGCGTTTTGGTATACAGCTGTTACGCGCTGCCAGCTTACCGGCAGGAGGAGTGGACGTAGCTGATATGGAAAAGCTGATCAGGCAGCATCGCCCCCGGCTGGTATCACTCACCCACATACCCACCAATACAGGTCTCATACAGCCTGTAGCTGCCATTGGTAAGATATGCAGAGAACTGGATATCCTTTATCTGCTGGATGCCTGTCAGTCCGTAGGACAAATGCCACTGGATGTAGAAGAAATAGGTTGCGATTTCCTTTGCGCAACTATGCGCAAATTCCTGCGCGGCCCCCGTGGAGCAGGGTTCCTCTATGTATCCGACCGTATACTGGAACGTAACTGGTTCCCGCTGTACATCGATATGTATGGCGCAACATGGACAGAGAAAGACAGCTTCCAGCCGGAAGCAGGCGCTAAACGGTTCCAGGACTGGGAACAATCCTACGCTTTGCTGGCAGGCAGCTATGAAGCTATACAGTATGCCTTGGATATAGGACTGGATAAAATTGCAGCCCGTAATAAAGCGTTATGCAAAAGCCTGCGTGACGGATTACAGCAGATTCCGCGTATCCATCTGCTGGATAAAGGAGCTAAACAGTCCAGCATTATTACAATGAGCATTGAAGACGCAGACCCTCAATGGTTAATGATGACCCTCCGCGAACGGGATATCAATACTTCCGTAAGCAGCCGTGTCGGCGCATTGATAGACTTCGATAGCAAAGGGGTAAAATCGGCGCTGCGCCTTTCCCCGCATTATTATAACACGGAAGAAGAGACGCAGCTGTTATTATCCGCTTTAGCGGAGATATTAAAAAAATAAGATCAGATGCAATGCCATACACAATCCGCAAACCAGCTGCGGCTGTCATAAAAATCAGCCAGCGGCCCAAAGCCGGATTGTGTGGCAAGGCAATCTGTTTCTTCAATACTGTATTTCTGTGAAATCTCCATGTACATGGTTTCATGCAGCCCAAACTCGAACAGTTTGTTCCCTACCTTCACCTGCTGTACTTCCAGGCTTACAAGATAGCTTTTACAGGCGCCTGTGCCCGGATCATAAGTAGCATAATGATCAAATTTGCTGGTATCGAAATTACCACCCAGCTCACGGTTAATACGCCTCAGCAGATTGAGGTTGAATTCTTTCGTAACACCGCTCCGGTCATTATAGGCATTCAGGATCACCTGCGGATGCTTCTTCAGATCAAAACCTATGATCACAAGATCTCCCGGCTGCAGGTAATTACGCAGCTGCCGGCAGAATTGTCTCGCTTCTGTAGGAGTAAAGTTACCTATGTTACCACCCAGGCATAATACCACCTTATTCCTGCCGGAAAGAATGCTCACCTCTCTCAGCATTTCAAAGTATTCGCCATGCATACCCTGCACGCGCAGGCCCGGCAATTGCTGGGGCAGCGATCGTTCCAGCTGCGCTATCACATTGCCTGATATATCTACCGGGTAATAAGTAAAATCAGTTTTCCCCTTTAATAATTCTCTCAGCAGGTGAATGGATTTGGTAGCATCGCCGGCGCCCAGTTCCACAACATCAAAATGAGTGGTACTGTCAAGTATGGTTTTACAAATAGCGGCAGACTGCCCCTGTAATATCTCCATTTCGCATGCAGTAGGATAGTATTCCTGCAACTGCATGATCTGCTGGAATAACCGGTCGCCCTCAGCATCATAGAAATATTTTGCTTCCAGGAATTTGTTCTTTGCACTCAGTCCCCGGATCACATCCTGGTAAAAAACTCCCTGTTGATCCTGAGATTTCTCGGGGACCAATAACGTGTGCATTACAGTGGTGGTTGCCATAATGTTCTTATTAGTAGTCATTGAATAAGGTGCCTTATCGTGCCAGCCTGATGCCGGTAAACTGCCATCTCAGACCAGGGTGGAAGAAGTTACGGTAAGTAATACGGCTATGATCAGGAGGCGTTACCTCTGAACCTCCCCGCAACACCATCTGGCTGACCATGAACTTACCGTTATATTCGCCTATAGCTCCAGGTGCTTTCGTGAACCCAGGGTAGGGCAGGTAAGCGCTCTCGGTCCATTCCCATCTCTGTCCCCATGCCAGTGCAGGTGCCGCTGCTTCCCACTCAAATTCAGTAGGCAGCCGCATACCTTTCCATGCGGCATAAGCCGCTGCTTCATAATAGCTGATATGACATACCGGCGCATCTGCTACTACCGGCTGTAATCCCTGCCAGGTATACTGCATCCATTGCCCGTCTGCAAAATGCCAGTACAATGGCGCCTTCACCTGGTTATTCTTTACCCAGTCCCAACCCTCTGCATGCCAGTGCCTGAAATCAGCATAACCGCCCGCTTCCATGAAATCAAGATATTCCCGGTTGCTCACCAGCTGTGTGCAGATCTCATATTGCTGCAGGTATACGGAATGCCTGCCCAGCTCATTGTCAAAACAGAAGCCCGTACCATCATAACCTATCTGGTAAATACCGGCGGCCATTTCTATAAAAGACGCCGGTGCCACCAATGCTCCATGATCGCTTTTCTGCTTGTCGTATGCCGGCATCAGCGGGTTATGCCCAAGAATATATTTGATATCAGTATATAATAGTTCCTGGTGCTGCTCTTCATGATTCAACCCCAGTACTACCAATGCTTTTATTTCCGGTGATAGTGGTGTATCCAGGAAACCCTGCATAGCAGTATCCACATACTCCCGGTATTGCATGATATCTTCCACTGCCGGACGGCTCAGATTACCCCTGTCAGTACGTATCACACGTGTACCTACAGATTCGTAATAACTGTTGAACACGAAGTTGTAGTCAGGATCAAACTCCGTATAGCCGGGATAGTATGGCTTCAGGAGAAATGTTTCGAAAAACCAGGTGGTATGTCCGAGATGCCATTTCGGCGGACTCACATCTACCACAGGCTGTACTACATAGTCTTCAGTTTTCAGTGGTGCGCAGATCTGCATGGAGCGTTTCCGCACATTTTCATAATTATTTTTCAATTGCATATTCGCAAACCGTTAGTGGCGCTCTAAATATTCCTTTAGCTCAGATATAGATGTAATGTGCAGGTCCGATGCCTGTTTCCTGCGCATCATTAACGCATAAGTATTATTGAACCCGATCGGCGGCAGCCATTTGATATTGTACCGCTGCTTAAACTCCCGGGCTACATGATCATATACTTTTTGCTTATCGGTAATAAGGGAATCAACAACAGTCTTCTCTGCATGCAGTATTGCCAGCAGCCCTGTTCCGGTATATTCGGGATAAAGATCTATCTGTCCGTTGATCAATGCTTCAAAACAGATCTGTGTACCGCCTAATCCCGTTTTTGTCACAGCCTTCAGATCTGTGTACCCATTTACCAGCAGTTTGTAGATATTGGCCAGTATATATCCGTCTCCGAATATTTTGGCGCCTATCACCACTGTACCCTTATCACCTTTCCCTTCCTGCTGTAACAAGCCTTTTGCTTCCAGGAAGTTGCGTGCCACAACTGCGGGGTCCTGCTTAAGATGGTCCACGCTATAGTTAAGCTCTGTCATGATACTATCATTAATTATACCAGACAGTTTATTTAAAGCAGTTTCCAGTTCGGGATACTTATCAAGTGTAGCCTGCCGCACTATAGGGGCCGCATAATAAGGCGGGAAAATATGCCTGTCGTCAGCCAGTACCTGCAGGTCAAAAGCCCTTACCCTGCCATCCGTACTGCTCCCGCTTATCACGTCCACTTTTTTCTCATAAGCGGCCTTATACATTACCATATCGCTGATTACCACAGTGCGAATGCTCAGTCCGTATACTTTTTTCAGGCCCAGATTACCATCCTGCCGTCCCATAAATTCAGCAGTAAACCCCGCCAGCAGTTTGGTGCCATAGGCAGCCGGTAACAGGTAAAAGGAAGATAATATCAGCAAGAGGAACGGTAAAATGTACAATAGCTTTTTTGTCTTCCGCATCCGCAATTTTTGCAGTCTGCCAATCAGCCAGTCAGATAATATTGCCAGTAAGGCAGCCGGAATGGCGCCGGCCAGGATCATATTGGTGTTATTGAGGGCTATCCCCCCGAAAATGAATTCCCCCAGTCCGCCGGCAGCAATATAAGCAGCCAGCGTGGCCACACCCACATTTATCACGGTCGCCGTGCGTATACCCGCCAGCAATACCGGCATGGCAAGGGGTAGCTGTACTTTGAACAGCAGTTGCCGCTTATTCATGCCCATGCCTGTAGCAGCATCCGTCACAGCCGGATCTACCTGCAGAATGCCGGTATAGGTATTCCGGATAATAGGCAGCAGGGCATAAAGGAACAGTGCCGCAATGGCAGGAACCACCCCTATGCCCAGTAAAGGTATCATGAAACCCAGCAGGGCTATGCTTGGAATGGTCTGTAATACGCCTGCAATGCCCAGTACCACGCGGGACAGGCCTTGTTTGCGCGTAATCAGTATGCCCAGGGGCACACCTATCACAACGGCTATCAGTAAAGAAATAAATGTCAGCCCTATATGTTGCAGCGTCTGTTCCAGCAATTTGCCGGCTTGTTGCTGCACCAGCTCAGGAAAGCTCTGTTGTTCTTCCATGTGTTTGTTTGTAAAGAGTAAAGGCCCGCATTAAACTGCTGCTGTCCGTTTGTGTGGCCGTCATCTTTTCCAGGGCCTCCCAGCAGGAAATACCGCCATCCATGCTAACAGGTATCTCCAGCCACGGCTTTACTGCCTCCAGCTTTAATGCTTTCAGCTCCAGCAACAGGCGCTGATTGTCAAAGAACCGGCTCACAAAACTGTTGGCAGGGGTAAACAGCAGTTCCTCCGGCGTCCCCAGCTGTTGTATAACGCCCTGGTCCATAAGACAGATCCTCGTACCCAGTTCAAATGCCTCCTGCACATCATGCGTTACCAGGATAACAGCTTTGTTTTTCAGGTCCTCCAGCAGGCGGAATTCCTTTTTAACGCTGGCCCTGGTAATGGGGTCAAGCGCCCCGAAAGGCTCGTCCATTAACAACAGAGGCGGGTCTGCGGCTAACGCCCTGGCCAGTCCTACACGTTGCTGCTGACCGCCGCTCAGCTCCTGCGGATAACTATGCAGATACCTGGAAGGATTGAGGTGCAGCTGTTCCATCAGGTAAGTGGTACGCTGTAATATCTTTTGCTTGTCCCAGCCCAGCAGGGACGGAACAATACCAATGTTTTCCGCTACCGTATAATGTGGAAAAAGCCCGTTATGCTGTAATACATAACCAGTGTTGCGGCGTAAGATTTCCGGTGATAGCTGATCAGTTGGCTGGCCATTAATGAAGATCAGCCCGCTGTCCGGTATAACCAGCCGGTTTATCATCCGTAGGGTAGTGGTTTTACCGCTCCCGCTGGTACCCAGTAGCACCAGTGTTTCTCCTTTGCTCACTTCAAAGGAAATATCACTGACCGCCGGTTTGCCCTGTTGAAATGATTTATTCACATGCTCCAGTCTGATCATATCCGGGATAGGTTGAGGATTTTCGTACTCATATTGTTGTTCCTGTTATTTCTTCAGGGTCGTAAAAAGATTGTTCAGTGATTCTGCATACAGCGGATGGGCAAATACCATTTCGTGCATCTGTGTGGCGGTAAAGCCGCCTGAAATGGCCATTTGTACAACAGACATTACCTCTCCTCCTTCAGCCCCCAGGATGGCAGCGCCCAGTATCTTATCAGTATCCGCATCCACGACTGCTTTCATAAAGCCCTCAGTATGTCCCGTTTCTATAGCGCGGGCCACATTTTCATAGTTCAGACAGGCTACCTTCACTTTAAAGCCAGCCTCCCTGGCTGCTTTCTCTGTCATGCCCACCCTGCCCAGCTGCGGGTCAGTAAACATACAATAGGGTACAGGTCTGTCTTTTATAGAAGCATTGCCTTTTTCCACCAGGTTCTTGTATACAATGAAATGATCATTATAGGAGATATGAGTGAATGCCGGCCCGCCTTTTATATCGCCTATAGCATAGATACCGGTTACACTGGTTTCAAGCCTGTCATTCACAATGATATAGCCTTTTTCATCCAGGGCAATACCTGCCTTTTCCGGTTGCAGCGCTTTGGTTTGCGGAGTGCGGCCCGTTGCTACCAGCAGGTGCGAACCTGTGATAGCCATGGTTTGTCCTCCCGATGCAACTGAAAGCCTCACAGTATCTCCTGTCTGTTCTACTTTATGGATATTGGCGTTGGTATGCACAGTAATACCGGCCGTCTCCATCACTTTCCTGACTGCTGCTGCCACATCTTCATCTTCTCTTTTTAGTAGTTGCGCACTGGCCTCCAGTAGGGTAACCTGGCTGCCCAGTCGCCGGAACATCTGTCCAAATTCAAGCGCAATATAGCTTCCGCCTATGATCACTAAATGAGAAGGCAGTTTTTTTATATCCAGTAACGTAGTATTGGTAAGATAAGAGACTTTGTCCAGTCCCGGTATAGGAGGTATTTTAGGGGATGTGCCGGCATTAATAAAGATATGTTTTGCCGTGAGTATTTCTTCCGTTTCATCGTTGTTATGCAGCCTTACAGTAACCGTTTCAGGGCCGCTGAAAGCTGCTTCGCCATAGATAATGCTCAATCCTTCTGTTTCCTCCAGCCCTTTGGTAGCGCCGTCCCTGAACTTGCTCACTACTTTGTCCTTCCGGTCTGTTATCTTTTCAAGGTTTATCCTGTAACTGTCTACCGTGATGCCCCATTCCTTGCTGTTGGCTATTGTATATGCCGCAGCAGCGCAGGAGATCATTGATTTTGTCGGTGTACATCCGTCATTGATACAGGTTCCGCCTATCAGTCTTTTTTCAATGATCGCAGTCTGCCATCCCGCTTTTGCCAGTTTCTTTGCCAGTGGCATTCCACCCTGACCCGAACCAATGATGATTGCATCGATTTTTCTCATAAGACTGAATTTACAGGGTTCCTTAAACGCCGGCTACTCTACTATCTTAACTCCCTTCCAGAAGGCTATATATCCTTTTATCTGCGATGCTTCAGTTTTAGGGTCCGGATAATACCAGGCTGCATCTCTGTTTACCTGTCCATTCACTATCACATCATAATAGGAAGCTTCTCCTTTCCAGGGACAAAAAGTATGCGTCCCCGAATTTTTTAACAGATCAACATGTACTGCTGACGGAGGAAAGTAATGATTGCTTTCAACTACCACTGTTTTATCGCTCTCTGCAATCACCGCGTTGTGCCAGATCGCTTTCATAGCGTTTTGCCGTTTAATGTGTTATAAATATGGGCCCAAATATTATACCAGCAGGTATAATAAGGAAGAGCAGGAAGTTACCATAAATAATAATACTAAAAATTCCTTTTCAAAAATCCCTTCTTTAAAAAAAGACATTTAAAATGAGCGCAGGCCAAAAAAGCCCTCTCAAAAAATCGATTTTCTAAGCAATTCCTTTACATTGAGTATAACTCCTCCCCAAACTCCGCACTACCAAATATCAAATTTGTCAGATTCAAAATCTTTCACTTACTTTGTTCTGCAAAGTGAATGAAAAGCACTCAAATCAGCTCCAGCTGATTTTTTTAGGTCTTTGTGCTTTGTGTTTCAAAGTAAAATATTATTCAAAGTAAGATAATTATGGACCATCAGACCCTCCAGCCTATTGGAATTATCAAAGCCAGGTTGCACGACATCAGCTATCGCACAGGACTCGTTTTTCTCGCAATATCCCTACTGATCTTCTGCATAGCCGGAAGCGTGCAGGAATGGGACACCCCGGTGCCTTTCTTTCTGAACTATGCCCTCGCCGTGTTTTATTTCATCATGATATGGGCCGGCGGCTGGCTCAAAAGAGGAGGGAACGGAATCCATCACATTTTCATATGGCTGCTCCTTTGCCTTGTAAGCGCATACTCACTGAACCGGGTAATGAATATCTTCGATGAATCAACTACCTGGTTCTCTATTGTACTCGTCATCGTAAGCCTCAACTACCTCGCATTTGCCTTTTTCTACGCAATGCCTTTACCTGTTAAGGCTGTCATGTTCTTTATCCTCGGCATTGCCATATGCTGCTTCATTTACCTGACAATCTACCTGGTGTCCGTCATGGCCTTTAGTATCATGACATTCTGGGTGCTGGGTGTTCCATTGCACACATTCGTTCCCGCGTTCTTTGTCATTTATTCAATAGTGCTTTTTCGCCGTACTTTCGGAAAGAACAGGCTTTTCCGCATTACCTTCTGGAGCAGTATAGGTGTAGTGGCACTGATCACTGTCGCTTTTTCAGTTTACTGGCGGACTATCATAGTTCAGATGGAAAAAGATGGAAGGCATGCTGAACATGCTGGCCTGCCGGAATGGGTGGCAGTATCCCAGAGGATGCCGGTAAACGATGTGGCACAGAAGATACTGAAGTCCGGCTTTGTATATACAGTAAACCCAAACTGGGACAGGAGCTGGTTCTGGAATGAACCCTCAATGCTCTGGGAGGAGAAATTAAAACATGACCCGCTGGTAATGACCGCCTCTGTATTGAGTGGAGTGCCAGCTATGAATACAATTGACAGGATACACATACTGGAATCCATGTACGATTCCCGCCACCAGGCGGAAGAACGCCTCTGGTCAGGCGATGATCTTTTTACCTCCCATGTAAAGACAGAAGCGCATATCTGGCCGCGCCTGCACATGGCATATACAGAGAAAACCATAACGGTGACAGACAGGCAACAGAAGTCCTGGCCGGCGCAGCAGGAAGCGCTATACACATTCCATCTCCCCGAAGGGTCCGTAGTAACCTCATTATCACTGTGGATCAACAACAAGGAAGAAAAAGGCATCCTCACTACAAAAGCTAAGGCAGACACTGCATATAAAACAATTGTAGGTGCAGAACGCCGTGACCCTTCCGTAATACACTGGCAGGAAGGTAATACGGTCACCGTTCGCGTATTCCCCATCATGCATGGTCAGAGCAGGCAGTTTAAGATAGGGGTTACCTCTCCTCTGGTAGCTGGTAACGGCAGCCTTGAATACAGCAATATTTATTTTGATGGTCCCTCAACAGGTAGCTGCCGGGAAGATGTTGCTGTAACCTTCCAGACCCCGCCTGCCAGCCTTTATACGCCCGGCATGTTTGACCGCGAGAACAATAAGCTCTATAACAGCGGCAGGTATAATGCCGCATGGAGCCTCTCTTTTAAAGACGAAGGCATTACTTCCAACGTATTCAGTTTTAACGGCCGGCTTTTCTCCATTGTAACCTATAAACCCGAGATGGCAGTGGCCCATTTGCAGGATGTTTACCTGGACGTAAACAGTATGTGGACCCGCTCCGAGTTCGATCATGTATTAACCATGCTTGAAGGGCAACGTATATGGATGTATGCAGATAATGAAATGCAGCAGGTAACAGCACAGAACAAGTACACACTCTTTGATCAGCTGGAAGATTATCGCTTCTCTCTCTTTCCCTTCTTTAAAATTACAGCGCCCGCTTCCGCAATGGTGATCACCAAAGGTACCACTGTATCTCCCATTGCTGACGAATTGCAGGATACAGAGTTTATGACATCCCTGAAGGCCTGGCTGGGCAATTCATCCGGGGTAATGCTCTTCAACCTGGGAGGTGAGTTATCTCCCTACCTGCGTACTTTAAAGGAATGCCGCACTTTCCGTTATGCAAAGGGGGATAGGCATATGCTTCAACAACTGCTGACAACAAAACAATTCCCCGCCGCTGTCGAAAATGATGAACAGGTAGTAGTTGAACCGGCAGGAATAATGATCCGCTCAGTACCTGGTACTGACGCTTCCAACGCCCCCGATCACCTGATGCGCCTCTTTGCCTATAATCATATCATGCAGCAAATGGGACCTAAGCTGCTTACAAAAGGAGAGGAGGGAGACAGCCTGGTGAACGAAGCCAGAGAAGCTTATGTAGTCACGCCATTGTCCAGTCTTATAGTACTGGAAACACAGGCAGACTATAACCGTTTCAACATAAAGGACAGTGAGAACAGCCTGAAGAACGCTTCCCTGCATTCCCAGGGCGCAGTGCCCGAACCTCATGAATGGGCCCTGATCATCCTGGTAATGCTGGTGCTGATCTATGTCAAATACCGTACACCTGTAAAAAGCAGAACAGCCGTATAATATCTCAGTTTGGCCACTATTGGCGGCCAAACTACTTCTGACAAAAAGCTATCCGCATGAATAAAAAATTGATCATGCTTTTAAACGCCGGCAGGTTCTGGCCGCTATTAATTGTATCCTGTTATGCAATTACTTTCCTTCTCGGATTACAGGAATATATTGTCCTCTCATCCGCAGGCTTCCTGCTGGGAATAGTTGCACTATACAGCACAGCCACTTTCAACACAGCCGAAAAAGGAGGACTACGGTTCTTTATACTCACCTGCCTGCTCTTCCTCTTATATATCTGTCTTCCTGCCAGGACCCTGCTCTACTTATCTCTTGCAGGGGCCTGCCTGTTCCTGTGCGAGACCTTTTACGGCCGTATCAGTTTTCTACCACTGATAGTACTATGCATAATGTCGCCTCTGTTCGATGCGGGGATGAACATCTTCAGTTTCCCTGTCAGACTGCAGCTCAGCGCTGTTGCAGGCAGACTCATGATGTTTTTAGGATTGCCTGCCGGCGTACAGGGCAATACTATCCTGTTCAACGGGAATGAATTCACTGTAGATCCTGCCTGTATGGGATTGCAGATGATGGTCACATCATTGCTCTGCGGCCTCGTCCTCATAGGTATTTATCAGAAAAGATCAGGGAAAACACTGGCTATACGGCCTGTAGTTGGGTTATTACTATGTATCGTGCTGCTGAACATCCTCTCCAACCTGCTGCGCATTATCTGTCTCGTCTGGCTTAACATACTGCCAGGTACTATCGCGCACGATCTGATAGGCATCATATGCCTGGGCGTATATGTCCTGGCCCCTATGCTGCCGCTTATACAGCTGGCCATGAACAGGTACGGAAAGAAAACAGTTACGCACCGTAAACGGTACACACTCCGCTCTGCCGGGCTTTCATTCCTGCTCAATATGTTGCTGGCCGGGCTTATGCTCACAGGCGCACACATCAGCCAGACAAACGATCTGAATAAGAAAGTACTGCCGCATGTTGCCGCCATACCAGGTTACACACAGGAGGTCCTTCCGGGGTATGTGATCAAGCTGGAGAACGACAGCCTGCTGGTATATATCAAACATATCCCCTCTGGTTATTATTCCGAACACCATCCCATGATGTGCTGGAAAGGGAGTGGCTACAGCTTTTATAAAGTACAGGAAACAAGGCTGGCCAACGGAAGAACGATCTATACCGCCTTACTGCAGCAAGGCAATAAACAGCTATATACCGCCTGGTGGTACGATAACGGGTTAGTAACTACCATCAGCCAGATGGAGTGGCGCTGGGATGTGCTCTGCGGAGCGCATCCCTACTCCCTAGTCAATATGACCGCGGCGACGGAACAGGAGCTAAGAAAGGGCATAACAGAAGCCCTTCGCAGCCAACCCTTTAAATCACTGCTTTAAATCCCCCTTTTGGTACTTCTTTTGTGCTTTGCGTAGCACCAACCCCAAAATAAATATTTGTGTAACCGAATGGTTTCTTATATTTGTAACCGATCGGTTAAATGATCCCATCATTCTAAAACCATTTTTTTTATGAAAAATGAACCTTTTGTAATTGAACGGACCTACAGCGCGCCTGTAGAGAAGGTATGGCAGGCCATTACAGACAAAGAGCAGATGAAGGAATGGTACTTCACGCTGGACGATTTCAAACCCGAAGTAGGCTTTGAATTTACGTTTCCAGGCCAGGGCACAAAAGGAGAGAAATACATCCACCTCTGCAAAATCACCGAAGTAGACCCGGGAAAGAAGCTGACCTACAGCTGGCGCTATGAAAACCTGCCAGGCAACTCCTTCGTTACCTTCGAATTATTCGGGGAAGGGGACAAGACACGGCTCAGGCTCACCCACGCGGGACTGGAAACCTTTGTGACCGATAATCCTGATTTTGCAAAAGAAAGCTTTGCCAAAGGCTGGACTGAACTGATCGGAAACCTCCTGAAAGCTTATGTAGAGAAGGTTCCGGCAGGGAAGTAGGTTTCTCTGAAGAAAATCCGTGGAAATCCGGCAGGATTAACGAGCTTTGCTGCGAATTTTTTATCAACAGCAATAACCGATAATCTGACTGGATATATGTATGATATCTGTTGCGTAGGACATATTACATTAGACAAAGTGGTCACTCCAAAGGATGTGGTCCACATGCCCGGAGGCACCTCTTTCTATTTCTCCAGCGCTATCCGCAACATGGATGTGCGTTACACCCTGGTTACAGCACTGGGGGCGGAAGAACAGTACATCGTATCTGACCTTCGCAGCAAAGGAACAGAAGTTACAGCATTACATAGCAAACACACCGTTTGCTTCGAGAATATCTATCCGTCTGAAAACCAGGATCATCGCATACAAAGGGTGTCTCAGATTGCAGACCCTTTTGTAGCTGAAGATTTCAGCGCAGTACAGGCAAGGTATTATCATCTTGGCCCCCTGCTGGCGGGCGATATGTCTGTAGCCCTCATTAAAGCCCTTTCCGGAAAAGGAAAGGTCTCCCTGGATGTACAGGGATATCTGCGGAAAGTAGAAAATGAAAGCGTCCTTCCGGTCGACTGGAAAGAGAAAAAAGAAGGATTGCATTACGTAAGCATACTCAAAGCCAATGAATCTGAAATGGAAGTACTTACCGGTTGCAGGGAAGTGCGCCAGGGTGCCCGGATACTGGCAGAATGGGGCGTAAAGGAAGTGATTATTACTTTAGGTAGTAAAGGTTCCGTCATCCTGAGCAACGGGATCTTCTATGATATACCTGCCTATGTGCCTGCTACTGCCGTTGTAGATGCTACCGGTTGTGGTGACACCTACATGGCTGGTTATCTGTACCAGCGTGTTAAAGGCGCCGGCTTACAGGACGCAGGAGAATTTGCAGCAGCCATGGCTACGCTGAAAATAGAAGGCTCCGGCCCATTCACCGGTACAAGAGAACAGGTAAGAACATTCCTGAAAGACAATAAACACTACGTCTTCTCCCTTGATTAATCACATTCATTGAAAAGACCTTTTTTAAATCTTAAAAAAAGCGCTCGCAAAAAAAACGCTTTCACCGAAGGTGAAAGCGTTTTTTTTGCGCAATTCTATCCGCACCACATCTCCGCACTCTCAATCCGCCGCATTTATAAACTCATTAAACATCTTAATATAAGCCTGCCTGATAGCCGCATCCGTATCATCATAGAAATAACCATGATACTCCCTATCCAGCGCATAATGCCTTGCGCCCTTCAACTGTAACCCCCTTGAAGAAACAACACCAGTCAGTTTATTCTTATAAAAAACAAGCACAATACGATACCCCGGAGAAGGATCTTCCACACCGCTTTCATAATTCATATATTCCTGGTAAGGCCCGTTCATATGCGTAGGCTCCAGCTGAAACTGCCTGATAAAAGGCTGTATATCCGGCAGCATTCTTCCCGGATGTGCAGCCAGGTACTGACTGAGAGCAGTTTCAATAACAGACCCGTTTTTGATCTTACTTACAGGTATATACCCATACAATACAGCAATTTTTCCCCCATCGTGCAATGTATAACTGTTCTCAATCGTAACATCTGCAAGCATCCTTCCAACAGTCTTCTTATCTTTCAGAAGTGTTTGCCCTTTTTCCAGCTGCTCACTTTTTTCCTGTACTGCATTGACCTCCGTTTCCACCATTACAGCTGCCCAGCCATTTACAGGTACACCAGTCAGCAACAAGGCATTATCATTCAGCACAGCTATCTCTTTACCATCTACAGTATCCTGCAGAGTTATGCTGCCATCAGCTCTTTCCCCCAAAATCTTCTCCGGTAAAGGCTTTGAAATCCGTTTTTCTGGTGATGGGGCCTCTTTCCTCCCGTTTTCTACCTGTTGTATTGAGTCCTGTTCTTCCGGCTGTTTAGGCGCTCTATTCTCCGCACAGCCGGCCAGTAGAAGCGCTGCTAATAAGTAGGTGTATTTTTGCATGATAGGCTAAATTAAGGGAAATACCTGAAGCAAAAAGTTCATCCTGTGTTTTATAATCGCTTAATCTGATTTCAATTATGAATCAGATACCACCTTCCATTATGATCTTCTTTTAGAGTTTTGGCGTAATATAACTCCCTATATCGCGCCAAAACCCGGTTAAAAACATACGTTTTGGCGTAATATGGCTTTCTAAATCGCGCCAAAACTCTAAAAATAATTCCCCTAATGAAGCCTTACTCAAAGTCCAATACTATTTCCTCATCAATTTTATACCTTTGCCAATATGCATATATTCATTAAAAATATGGTCTGCAACCGCTGTATCATGGTGGTACAGCAGGAACTTGATAAATTGGAAATACCTTATTCAACGATAGAGCTGGGAGATGTTGAAATGGAAACCGCACCATCTCCCGAAAAACTGCAACAACTCGGCAAACAGCTTCATACACTCGGGTTTGAACTGCTGGACGATAAAAAGAACACCCTGGTAGAGAAGATAAAAACAACTATTATACGTTTCATTCACAGTAATGAAGGCGAAATGCTGAATACGAAATTATCAGTAATGTTACAGGACGCATTACAGGTTGATTATCATTACCTCTCTACTGTATTCTCCTCAACAGAAGGATTAACCATAGAAAAGTACGTGATCCTCCAGCGCATAGAACGTGTGAAAGAACTCCTGCAATATGACGAAATGAACCTCAGTGAAATAGCCGACAGCCTCGGCTACAGCAGCGTCCAGCATTTATCTCAGCAGTTCAAAAAGATTACCGGGCTCACGCCTTCCGGTTACAGGCAATTACAAGGCAACGACCGTAAACCGCTGGATAAAGTGTAAGAATTTTATACATCTTTCCCATCATTGTATAACACCCTTTCTCTGTACCGGCGGTAGCTTTGTAAAAAGTTCAGACAATGACTACCGGACATATCATAAAGGAAACATTCCCAGTTCTCGAAATGAGCTGCGCCTCCTGTGCCATCAGCGTGAGCTCTATGCTAAACACCGTACCCGGAGTAAAAGAAGCAGCCGTTAACTTCGCAGATCAGACCGCCCTCGTTACTTACGATGAGGATGCTGTTACTCCGGAATCACTACGCAACGTTATCCGCAGCATAGGTTATGATCTTGTTATAGATAAACATAATAGGGAAGAAGTACAGGAACAGGCACAGCTGAAACATTACAGATCATTAAAGAACAGAACAATAGCCGCCTTACTTTTATCTGCTCCCGTAGTAGCTATTGGTATGTTCTGGATGGACCTGCCTTACGCCAACTGGATCATGCTGGCTCTTTCTACCCCCGTCATCTTCCTGCTGGGCCGTTACTTCTTTAACAACGCCTGGAAGCAGGCGCTGCACGGCAAAGCCAATATGGATACACTGGTAGCGCTGAGCACAGGTATTGCATGGGCCTTCAGCGTATTCAATACAGTATATCCTGAATACTGGCATTCCCGCGGACTGCATGCCCACGTTTACTTCGAAGCAGCTGCTGTAGTAGTAGCTTTCATCTCACTGGGAAGATTACTGGAAGAAAGAGCAAAATCAAATACTTCCGCTGCTCTCAAAAAACTCATGGGACTGCAACCTGCTACAGCTATCCTGGTATTGCCCGATGGCAGCAACACCAAAGAAATACCACTTGGCGATGTACAGACCGGTGATATCCTGCTGGTAAAACCAGGCGCCCAGGTACCGGTAGATGGTACAGTAACAAACGGTTCTTCCTGGATAGATGAAAGCATGATCACAGGAGAACCCCTACCGGCGTTGAAAGAAGAAGGTGCCGCTGTATTCGCAGGAACTATCAATCAGCAGGGCAGCTTCCGTTTCAAAGCAGAAAAAGTAGGTGCCGATACCGTGCTGGCCCGTATCATTAAAATGGTAAGGGAAGCTCAGGGCAGCCGCGCGCCGGTACAACAGCTGGTAGATAAAGTGGCAGGTATTTTTGTACCGGTAGTGATCGGTATCGCAGCCCTGACATTCATTGTATGGATGCTGGCCGGAGGCAATAACGCACTTACCTACGGATTGCTTTCCGCCGTAACCGTACTGGTAATAGCCTGTCCCTGTGCCCTGGGACTGGCCACACCTACAGCCATCATGGTAGGAGTAGGAAGGGGGGCGGAAAACAATATCCTCATCAGGGATGCAGAAAGCCTGGAGCTGGCGCATAAAGTGAACGCTGTTATTTTGGATAAGACCGGCACCATCACAGAAGGTAAACCATCCGTAACCGATATATACTTTACCGGTAACAACAACGATATACAACAACGTATTCTCCTTACTATGGAGATGCAGTCAGAACACCCGCTGGCCGCCGCAGTAGTAAAATATCTCTTGGAAAACGGTATACAACCTCTTCCGGCAGATGAACTTCAACAGGTCACAGGTATAACAGGCAAGGGCATACGGGCCGTAAGAAATGGCATTACCTATCTTGCCGGTAACACCGCTCTGCTCACAGATCACGGTATACAGGCGCCGGCAGAAGTTTCCCGTAAAATGTCCGAATGGCAATCCAACGCCAGGACAGTCATTACCTATTCCGCCGATGGTACAGTAGTAGCCATCCTAGCCATAGAAGACAGGATAAAGGAAACATCCGTACAGGCTATTAAAAACTTACAGTCACAAGGAATTACTGTACACATGCTGACAGGCGACAATCAGCAAACAGCCGCTGCCGTTGCTACAGCAACCGGCATCAGCAACTATCAGGCAGGCGTACTGCCGGCAGATAAAGCCGCCTTCGTAGAAAAGCTGCAGCAGCAGGGAAAAGTTGTGGCAATGGTAGGAGATGGTATCAATGACAGCCACGCACTTGCCCAGGCAGATGTAAGCATTGCCATGGGAAAAGGAGCAGATATTGCGATGGATGTTGCAAAAATGACCCTCATTACCTCCGATCTGAACAGCATTCCACAGGCGCTGAAACTGTCCCGTAAAACAGTCAGCACTATACGTCAGAACCTTTTCTGGGCATTTATCTATAATGTAATAGGTATCCCCCTTGCCGCAGGCGTCCTCTACCCCGTAAATGGTTTCCTGCTCAATCCCATGATCGCAGGCGCCGCAATGGCCCTCAGCTCCGTCTCTGTGGTCAGCAACAGCCTCCGGTTGAAATACACAAAACTGTAAAAGCTATAATTTGACTGATCAGCCTCTGTAATCGCCGTAAAGCAATTACAGAGGCCTTTTTAGAAAAATTCTCTATCTCCAAAAAAACTTTCAAATATCCTACTTATTTTATAGACTAATAACTATCTTTACCCCAGCCAACTAATCAGCGGGAACATTATTGACTTATTGCGATCAATGAAAACCTTCCTATATAGCGGAATCTATAAACAATTATACAATGAAGAAGCTTCTTTTGAGTAGCTTGCTCTTTGGCGTAGTTCCCACCACCTACGGCCAGCTTGCAGCCACCACTAACCAGGAAAAAACCAAAGAAATCAGGTACGAGAACCCTGCGGCCGATCTGAGAGGCTACATTGTAAAGGTGGGAGATCCTGCCCCCGACGATTTTGAACTGGTGCTTACCGACGGTACAAAAACAAACCTTAAGGCCCTGAGGGGTAAAGTAGTAGTATTACAGTTCACTGCCAGCTGGTGCAGTGTCTGCAGAAAAGAAATGCCTCATCTGGAACAGCAGGTATGGCAACAGCACAAAGACAAAGATTTCGTACTCATAGGCGTTGACAGGGACGAGCCCCTTGAAAAAGTAACAGCTTTCAAAAAAGATATAGGCGTTACTTACCCGCTGGCATTAGACCCTGCAGCCGGCATCTTCGGTCGCTTTGCAGATAAAAAAGCCGGGGTGACACGGAATGTCGTGATAGACCGGCAGGGAAAGATCATCTTCCTGACAAGGCTCTATGATGAGAAAGAATTTGCTGAAATGGTAGCTGTTATCAAAAGCCAGCTGGCCGGTTAACCGTAACCGCTCCCGGAGTTTTACAGTCCATCAGATATCACCCTTTTAGGAGGGCAGGAGACCCCTTGCCCAAACATTTCATCAACCAAACAAATGCCCACAGGGCGCGGGATCACCATGCCCGGGCATAAACACACTACACATGAAGCATTTAACATTCTTAACCATTTTATTGCTCCTGTTTCTGAACGTACTGGCTCAAAAACGCCGTATCACCGGTACCGTTACAGATAAGGAGAACAATAATCCTGTTCCCGGCGTATCGGTTAAAGCCGCAGGAAAGGCGGCTTTTGCGCAAACCGATGCACAAGGGCATTTCAGCATTGAAGTGCCGGAAGGAGTTACTTCCCTGGAATTCAGCTTTATCGGCTATCAGAAACAGTCGGCGCCACTCAACGGGGCATCTGCAATTAATATACAACTGGAATCTGCCGCCAGTGGCCTCAACGAGGTAGTAGTTGTCGGATATGGCACACAGTCCAAACGGGAATTTACCGGCTCCGCTGCACGTATATCCAGCGCTGTGATCAAAGATGCCCCGGTGCAGAGCTTTGATCAGGCGCTTTCCGGCAGAGCGGCAGGTGTGAGCATTGCCTCTCCCAACGGGGTATTGAATAACCCGCCGGTTATCCGCATCCGCGGCATCAATTCCATTTCACTCAGCTCTTATCCACTGGTAGTTATTGACGGTATCCCTACCAACACAGGCAATATCTCTACCAGCACAGCAGTACCCAATAATCCGCTGAGCGATATAGATCCTGCAGATATTGAATCGGTAGACGTACTGAAAGATGCCGCCTCCACTTCCATCTACGGCTCCCGTGCAGCAGCAGGCGTATTGCTCATTACCACCAAACGTGGAAAAGCCGGGAAATCGAAAGTGAGCTATGATGGTTGGACAGGCGTTACCAAAGCGGCCCGGTTGCCGGAACTGCTCAACGCACAGCAATATATGGACATCAAGAACGAAGGTGTACTGAATGCCAGGATCCTCGGAGGTAATGAAAACAACCCTGCCGTAGCATCTGCATTGTATTTCCCATCTTACCGCGAAGACGGCTCCCTGGTAGATACAAAATGGTACGATTATATTTATCGCACTGCCATCTCCCACAATCATACCGTAAGCCTTTCCGGAGGCACAAAAGCAACCAGCTATTATTTCTCAGCCAACTATTCCGATCAGCAGGGATTTGTAGTAGACAATAGCTTCAAGAGAAAAGCCGTACGCTTCAATGTAGATCATGAAGCTACAAAATGGCTGAAGCTGAAAGCCGGCGGAGCGTATAACACCACTTTCAACCAGTCACAGAATACCGGCTCCCTGCCCAACAGCACTTTCCTGATCATAGGCGCCGCCCGTATGGCAACAGCACTTTCTCCCAATGTGCCGGTCTATAACGCTGACGGCAGTTATAACCTTAATCAGACCTCCGGCACACTGGGAATGGGAAACAACCTGGTCACCAACACCCTCTTTAACGCCGCAGCACTCTTTGACCTGAGCCGCTATACCTCAGAGAATGAGCACTTCCTGGGTAACGTAGGCGCTACTATTAAACTGCTCAAACCACTGGAGCTGACCACTACCTATTCACTGGACAGGCTCCGCACGGAAACAGTGGCTTTTCAGAGCGCTAAGCTCGGCTCAACGGCCTATTCAACCGGCGGTAGCGTAACCAATGTCACAGCACTGCGCAATAACTGGAACTGGACAAGCACCCTGTCTTTCAATCAGACCTTTGGCAGGCATCATGTCACAGCTCTGGCAGGGTATGATGTACAGAAATTTGAGAACTCCTCCTGGGGCGCCGCTCAGTCAAAAGCTTCAGACGATTTCTTTGAAGAATACCAGGGCAGCTGGGGGGCTATAACCACCTCTGGCAACGGGCTGGCCGAAAAAGCATTTATTTCGTACTTCTCCCGTCTTACATACGACCTGGACAACAAGTACTTTATCACCGCCAACTTCAGAAGGGACGGTAACTCCGCCCTGGGTAACGATACCAAGTTCGGTAACTTCGGCGGCGTTTCTGCAGGATGGGTATTGTCGGAAGAGAAGTTCTTTCACAGCAACACTATCAATAACCTGAAGCTACGCGCCAGCTGGGGTAGGGTTGGAAACGGCAACCTGCCCGGTGAATATGCCGCGCTGAACCTCTACAGTGCCGCTCTGTACGGCACTGCTGCTACCTGGTACATCAGCCAGGCGGGTAATTCAAACCTGGGTTGGGAAACAAGTGAACAGACCAACTTCGGCGTTGACCTGGGCCTGCTCGACAATCGCATCCAGGTGGAAGCTACCTACTTTAATAACGACGTGAACGGGCTCATACTCAGCACACCGCAATCACCCTCCAAAGGTATTCCCAACAATTCCATCCTGCTCAATGTAGGCTCCATGTACAACCGTGGTATTGAATTCAGCGTAAATGCCGGCATTATCAGGAAAGCAGATTTCAGCTGGGACGCTTCATTTAACTACACTCACGTAAAAAATAAAGTGACGGCACTGGCAGATGGTAATGCAGATATTATCGGCTACACTCATACCTCTTCAGAGACCAGCAATATTACCCGCGTGGGAGAATCCATAGGAAGCCTCTACGGAGCTAAAACAGCCGGAGTGAACCCGGAGAACGGCCGCCGTATTTTTATCAATAAGAACGGCGAAAAAGTACAGTACAGCGCCGTAGTGAAAAGCGGCGAAACCAACTGGACCTATCTCGACGGCACCCCGGCTTCCGCTATCTCTGCATCAGATTATTACCTGCTGGGCAACGCCCTGCCAAAATGGTACGGAGGTCTCTCCAATAACTTCAGGTATAAAGGATTTGACCTGGGCGTCAACTTTACCTACGCCGGTGGCAACTATGTAATGAATGGTACAAGATCAACGCTGAGAGACCAGCGCTTTTATAACAATCATACCGGGATACTGAACCGGTGGACTACCGCCGGACAAAAGACCGACGTTCCCCGCGTAGTATACAATGATGTTATTTCAAACGGTACTTCCTATCCCATTTCAGACAACGTGGAAAAAGGAGATTTCCTCCGCCTGCAGAACGTATTGCTGGGATACCGCGTGCCAGCCAGCCTGCTGGGTAATTCCGGCATCAGCTCCATCAGGGTATATGCACAGGCCTCCAACCTGTTCCTGGTAACGGGATATACCGGCACTGATCCGGAGTCTTCTTCCAATGGTAACGCCAACACTACGCCCGGTGTGGAAAAGAACGCAGTAGGACAGGGCAGGACTTACACACTGGGTATTAACGTAGGCTTTTAAATGAACACAACTATGAGATCAGCTATCAGTAAATTATCGCTTATCCTCCTGCTCAGCTTTACCGCCTGCAGCCAGGATGAACTGCTCAATACAGAACCGGATACATCCATTACCGCCGGCAACGCTTTCACTACACCTTCCAGGATCCTCGGATTAGTGAATGGTGCTTACGATGGTGTTAAAAACGCCAGCTTTTATGGCGGCCGTTATCTCTTATATCTTGATGTGAGAGGAGAGGACTTCATCAATATCACCGCCAATTCCTTCACCGGTTTTGAAAGCTGGAGCAACTCCTATTCTTCCGGCTCTAACGATATCAACAATCTGTGGGGCGCGGCCTATACAGCCATTAACCTCTCCAATATCCTGATAGACGGGCTTTCAAAATCTACCGGGGTGATCTCCGATTCCCTGAATAAACAATACGTGGCAGAGGCAAAGTTTATCCGCGCACTTTCCTACTACAGCCTGGTTACCATCTTTGCACGTCCGTACGTAGAAGATCAGGGCGCTTCCAAAGGTTTGCCCTTACGTTTGCAGGCAGAGACCACTTCTGCCAGCAATGATCTTGCCCGCAGTACTGTGGCGGAGGTATACACCCGTATCCTGGCCGATCTGGACGATGCAGAAGCCGGTTTGCCGGATGCACATGGCAGCGCTTTACTGAATACAACAAGAGCGCATAAAAGCACCGCTATTGCCCTGAAGACAAGAGTGTATCTTAACCAGGGTAATTATGCCAGGGTGATAGAAGAGTCTAAAAAGCTAGTGCCGCAAACCACGGCGCCATTCTCCACTACCTTTGGTGTTCAGCATAAGCTGCAGAATATTGTTACCGTTTTCAGCTCCGATTATACTACTACAGAATCTATTCTTTCCATGCCAATGACTGATCTGGATTCCTATACAGGACAGTCTTCCATTGCATATATCTACAACACCAATGCTGAATACTACCTGAATCCTTCTGGTATCTTCGGCGATGCTCAATGGGGATCATCAGATACCCGCCGTAGTTTCCTGCGATTGAGCTCCGGCAGGTATTATTTCCAGAAATATGCAAAACCATCCCCTTTCCTGGATTATATACCGGTGATCAGGTATGCGGAAGTACTGCTCAACTATGCAGAAGCTGCCGCCCGTACCGGCAATACTGATCTGTCTGTAGCGCTGCTGAAAGCAGTGCATTCACGCTCTGACGCCACTTATACATTTGCAGAAGATGCACTGGGCACAGAGGCCAATCTTGTAAATACGATCTGGAAAGAAAGGAGAATAGAGCTGATAGGAGAGGGCTTCCGTTCAAATGACCTGCTCAGGACATTACAGACTATCCCTGCCAAAGGCAGCAGCAGCCTGCAGGCCGCTGCTGTAGCTCCTTCTGCGGCAAACTATATTTTCCCCTCACCCAACAGCGAGCTGCTGACCAACAAACTATTCTGATTCAACCGGCCGAAGGTGGTTACCCTCTCTCTCAAAAAGCTGCTTCAACCTGCCTTCGGCCGTTAAAGTCTCTCTCAAAAAATAGTTCAACCGGCCGAAGGCCGGTTGAACCAAAACACTCAAAAAAGTTGATTTTGCCGAAGGCGAAATCAACTTTTTTGAGCAATTCCCTCCTCACTACATAACATTCTGGTATAATAATTGCCTCTTACTCAACGTTATAAAACATGGACAGTAAACCCAGGCAACATGCCAGACCCAACCTGGAAAAATTTGCAACTACCTGCCAGCATGCTAACTAACCTCTGCATGTTGGCAGGTATCGTTGCTATAGGAACCGGATGTTCATCTGATAAAGGGTATCCTCAGAAACCTCTTCGCATGGGTGCAGAATACCGTTTTGAAGACGGCCTGCGTAAAGAGAAGCATCCTCAGTATCTTTTTGACAAGAAAACCAGGAAAGACCTGGCTAAAATGGGACTACCAACAGGCGAGCCTAACGCTGCCCCGCCGGAAACCCCTGTAAAAGGCGCTCCCGGCACCGGATCTGCCATGACAGACTCTGTTAAGGCAAAAAACACTCCCGCAGCAGAACCAGTTATGGACACTGTATTTAAAGTGCGTCCCCAATAATGTCGTTTTAGGCCGGTTGCAGGTCTGATTTGTCCCCTTCATGCAAAAAAAATTACACCCCTGTTTTCCCTGTGTCTTATTTTATATGAATTACTTACATTTGTGAGAATTTTAAAATATCCTCTATGTTAAAAACCGTTTACACCACATGCCTGCTGGCTGTTGGCTTGTGTTCAATCAGCAACTTTGCCCAGGCTCAATTAAAAAGATTCAGCATCGGCCCCTATGTTGAAGTCGGTTCTCCGGTAGGTGATTTTAAGGATACGCACAAGACCGGCTTTGGCGGTGGTCTTAATGCTGATATTAAACTGATTGCAGGACTGGGCGTTACCGGTTCAGCAGGTTTCATGTATTTCCCCGGCAAAACACTTGCTGAAGGTACTACTGAAGAAATGAAAGTAGAAGCCCTGAAAGCGTTGCCAGTAAAAGTAGGTGTGAAATACAAATTCCCCTTCCCGCTGTTATACGTGAAAGTGGAAGGCGGTCCGGTTACTTTTGTAGGTAATGATAACTATGATGGTACCGGGTTCGCTTTTTCTCCTGGTTTGGGTATCCGTTTCCTCGGACTGGACGTACAGGCAAAATATGAAGTCTGGAATAAAGGTGGTGAAAGCCTCAGCTTTGTTGGCCTGAAAGCAGGTTATAACTTCTAAGCGGTTTATTCAAAAAGAATCAGCCGCGCATAGCACGAAAAAAATCTCTCAAATTCCCTTTTTTGTTGAGAGCGTTTTTACATCAGAAAAATCTAAACTAAAACGGCCCGCCTTATAAAGGCGGGCCGTTTCTTTAAGCAGAGAATAAAAGAATTATTTCTTTTTACCTGTCCCTGCTATTTTCTTAGGAGCAGTAGTATCTGCCGGTGGCTTAGTAGTAGTATCTTTACTATTCAGCAATACAGTAGCGGTATCTCTTTTAAAAGCCGCTGTATCTGCACGTAAAGCTGCTGCTGTATCCGCTTTTACAGATGTTGCTGTATCAGCTTTAAATACGAAGCTGGCAGTGTCTTTAAAGAAAGATGAATCTTTTTTAAAGCTGGCAGTGTCTAAAGCAAATGAGGCAGTATCAGCCTTGAACGCTGCGGTGTCTGAAGCAAACGCTGTATCAGACTTAAATGCCGCGGTGTCTAAAGCAAACAATGCTGTATCTGCTGAGAATGCTGCAGTATCGGACTTGAATGCTGCAGTGTCTAAAGCAAAGCTGGCAGTGTCTTTGGAAGTAATGTTTGCTGCGTTAGTGTTTGTAAATGCAAAAACTCCCAGGCCAGCCATGAGGCCAAAACTCAATAATTGCTTCTTCATGGTTTTTCAATTTAAATGGTTAAATAAATAAAGATTCAATAAATGATGGTTGGACTACATGTAACCAAAACCCTGCGAGATTCCTCTAACAAAATGTTAAAGTGATTTTATTATTCTTTAATTGATTGATTTTCAAATAATAGCATACTTTCCTTTTGTGAGTAGTTTTTTCCCCGCCAATTAAACTTTACTGAAAACAGTAAACAGCACAGACTTTTACCTGTGGATAGGAAGTAACAATACCGGGTATACGTTTTCACAATTCATGGCACTCCAATAACCATATGATATAATTATAAATGTCAATCATACACAAAAAGTGCCTGAAGTTCTTTTGTATATTATATTTTGAATGTATCTTACCGCTGGAATAATCTCTCGTTATGAAAGTGATAAAGACATTTGCCACAGCATTTTTCCTGCTGTCAGCAGGTACCGTTTCCCTTGCACAGACCATCACCGTAAAGGTGAACACACCACAGGCGCCTGTACAGCCTACCATGTGGGGGATCTTTTTTGAAGACATTAACTTTTCTGCTGATGGAGGTATCTATGCAGAACTGGTCAAGAACCGGTCATTCGAGTTTGAAAAACCCCTCATGGGATGGAAAGAAGTAAAGAAAGAAGGGAAAGGTAACGTATTGATAGTCAACCGTGGTCCGGAAAATGCAGCTAATCCCAGGTATGCCAGCATCAGCGTGAACGGCGTTTACGGACTGGCAAATGAAGGCTTCCGGGGGATAGGCTTACAACAGGAAGCTGCATACCAGTTCTCATACCTCGCCAAAGCCAAAGAAGGCAGCCTTTCCGGTAAAGTGGTCCTTCTGGACGACAAAGGTCAGCCTATAGGCGAAGCCGCCATCCCCGCTGCAGGTAAAGACTGGCAGCGCTATACCGTATCCCTTAAAGCAGACCGTACCGTTGCCAAAGGCAGCTTACAGCTTGTCTTTTCCGGAAACGGCGCACTGGATATTGATATGGTATCACTCTTCCCTGAAGATACCTGGAAACAACGCCCCGGCGGTTTAAGAAAAGACCTGGTACAGCTCCTGGCAGATCTGCACCCCGGCTTTGTACGCTTCCCCGGCGGTTGTATTGTAGAAGGCCGTGACCTGGCTAACCGCTACCAATGGAAAAAAACAGTAGGTAAAATAGAAGACAGGACCCTCATCGTGAACCGCTGGAATACAGAATTTGCTCACCGCGCTCCGGGCGATTACTACCAGAGCTACGGACTGGGATTCTATGAGTATTTCCTCCTCTCTGAAGATCTGGGAGCCCAGCCGCTGCCCATCCTCAACTGCGGTATGGCATGCCAGTATAATACCGGCGAATTGGCAGACGATGATGACGTGGAGACTTACATCCAGGACGCCCTCGACCTCATAGAATTTGCCAACGGAGATGCCGCCACCAAATGGGGAAAGCTCCGCGCAGAAATGGGACATCCAACGCCTTTCAACCTGCGCATGATGGGAGTTGGTAACGAACAGTGGGATAGCCAGTACATTGCCCGCTACCAGCGTTTTGAGAAAGTGCTGAAAGAAAAACACCCGGAGATCAAACTGGTATCTACCTCCGGCCCCTCCGAATCTGGCGACCGCTTTAACTACCTCTGGTCAAAACTGAAGAACTCCCGTGCCGATCTGATAGATGAACACTATTACATGGGGCCGGAATGGTTCCTGAAAAATGCCGCCCGCTATGATAACTATGACCGTAAAGGCCCTAAGATCTTTGCCGGGGAATATGCCGCACACGTAAGAGATAAAGAAATAGATGGAGCAGAAACACGCAACACCTGGGGAAGCGCACTGGCAGAAGCAGCATTTATGACCGGCCTGGAGCGAAATGCAGATATAGTACATATGGCTTCCTACGCACCCCTGCTGGCCCACGTAGATGCCTGGCAATGGCGCCCTGACCTCATCTGGTTTGACAACCTGCGCGCCGTAGGTACACCTAACTACTATGTTCAGAAACTCTTTGCCAATAACCTGGGTACACATACAGTACCGGTAACAATGAACAATACCGTTCTTACCGGGCAGGACAACGTATACGCCAGCGCTACTATAGATCAGAACACCCACAGGCTGTTGCTGAAAATAGTTAACGCCTCAGATAAGCCGCTGAACTATAAAGTAGCTTTACAGGGCGGCGCCCCGGCAAAAGGAACACCAGTGCAACAGGTGCTCACATCCGCAAATAAGACAGATTACAACACATTAGAACAACCCGGAGTAGTGAAACCGGTAGAACGTCAGCTCAAAGCAGAGAAGAATGGAGTGAATGTAGAACTGGCCGCCAATTCACTGAACGTAATAGTAATACCATATAAATAAGTCTGCCAGGTTAATTTTTAGCCGGCCGTAGACCCAAACAAACATTTGCAAAAAAGCTTTCGCCGTAGGCGAGGGCACTGAAAAAGTCCTTACGTAGGCTCTGAGAATCGTCTATTCGAAAATATTCTCCACCCCCTACCCGAATATTTCTTTAAAGAAAACTACTTTTTCAGTGCCCTCGCCTACGGCGAAAGCTTTTTTGCAAATAATCTATTCGTACCTCAACGCTTCTATCGGATCCAGCCGGGAGGCTTTCTGCGCCGGGTAATAACCAAAGAAAACCCCGGTAAGGGCACAAACCATAAAAGACAGCACAATAGAAGACTCTGATACCAGCGTAGGCCACGAAAGAAAGAACGTGATCAGCTTAGCCGAAGTAACCCCCGGCACACTCCTATAATCCCTCCCGTAATACTGATCAGAATAGCTTCAATAAGGAACTGCATAAGAATATCAATACCCCGCGCTCCTATAGACATACGCAACCCTATTTCCTTCGTCCGCTCTGTAACAGAAACATACATGATGTTCATAATACCTGGTAAAGGTTCCGCTGCGCAGTAACAAGTGTGTATTTATCATTTGCCAATTGTGCCTGCAGCTGTATCAGGTCTTTCAATGCTGCAGAATCTACATTGTAGAATTGTTGTTGTTGTGCCACCTGGGCTGTCGATGTAACTACTAAAGGTGTGCCATGGAATTGAGAGGTAGATTAAAGATCGCTTAAAATCCGTTTAAATCGCTTGAAACGCAAAAAATCCTTTCTCAAAGCCCTTTCTCAGAAACCGTTCTCAAACTTTTTTGAGCAATTCCCTTCCCCATCCCTCAAAAGGAAACCACATCATTTTTACAATTCAATAGTAAATCCTAATTTCCCATTATGAAACACATCCTCATATTCCATTGTTTGCTATTTACTCTCTTTACAGGATACGCCCAGCAACACGCGCTGGTATTCCAAACAGACTTCGGCTTAAAAGACGGCGCAGTAGCCGAGATGAAAGGCGTTGCCTTTACCGTATCTCCCAAAATACCAATGTTCGATCTCACACACGAGATACCCGCTTACAACATCTGGGAAGCAGCATACCGTCTCCGGCAAACAGCCCCTTACTGGCCGGAAGGTACTGTATTCGTATCCGTTGTAGATCCCGGAGTAGGTTCTTCCCGTAAGTCAGTAGTACTCAAAACAAAGAGCGGGCATTACTTTGTAACACCAGACAATGGTACCCTTACACTTGTTGCAAAACAACTGGGCATTGCAGAGATCAGGGAGATCAATGAAGCTGTGAACCGCCGTAAGAACTCCGGTGCTTCCTATACCTTTCACGGCAGGGATGTCTATGCCTATACCGCCGCACGGCTGGTAGCCGGAGTAATCACCTTTGAAGAAGTAGGCCCGCGGTTGCCGGATACCGTAGTTAACATTCCTTTCCAGCAACCGGTATTTGAGAATGGCATTCTGCAGGGCAATATCCCGGTGCTGGATATCCAGTACGGCAATATCTGGACAAATATAGACGCCGCCACATTCAGCCGCTTACAGCTGAAAGAAGGAGAGAAGATCAGCATTACTATCTATAAAGGGAAGCAGCAGATTTATAAAGGCAGCATGCCTTATGTAACTACTTTCTCTGCAGTACCCGAAGGTAAAGAGCTGGCATACCTGAACAGCTTACTGAACCTTTCTTTTGCAGTCAATATGGGCAATTTCTCTGCCCGGCATAAAGTGGAAAGCGGGCCTGAATGGAAAGTTACTGTAAGCCGGCAGTAAGAGTTTTTTTCCTTAATTTTGCCGCTTGTTTTTCTTATTCACAACTTTACTTTTCACAGATGCCACAACCGGATACTACAAATACGATGTTTCATCTGGCGGCAGACTATATCAACAATACCAACCGCCATATTTTCCTGACCGGTAAAGCCGGTACAGGAAAAACTACATTCCTGAAATACATACGCGAGCATACTTCCAAAAAAACAGTCGTGGTTGCACCTACAGGTGTAGCAGCTATCAATGCCGGCGGAGTAACCATGCACTCTTTTTTCCAGCTGCCTTTCGGGCCATATGTACCGGCAGGCATTAATCTCTTTGGAGCCAGTAAAGATGTAACAGATTCTCATGCGCTGTTCCGTAACATTCGCTTCAACTACGAGAAAAAAGAACTGCTGCGTGAAATGGACCTGCTCATTATTGATGAGGTGAGTATGGTACGCGCAGATACGCTGGATGCTATAGATGCTATTCTCCGTCACTTCCGCAACGAGCCATCACTGCCCTTTGGAGGTGTACAGGTACTTTATATAGGCGACCTTTTCCAGCTGCCTCCCGTTATGCCTGACGAGCAGTGGCTGCTGTTAAAAGAACATTACGAAAGTGTATTTTTCTTTCACGCCAAAGTGATACAGCAGGCGCCCCCTTTATTCATAGAGTTGAACAAAATATACAGGCAGAATGAGGCCTCCTTCATCCATCTGCTCAACGCTGTCCGCAACAGCACGTTGGACTGGGATGACCTTGAAACCCTGAACCAGCGCTATCTGCCGCATTTCACCGGAGATGGGGAACAGTACATTGTACTCACTACTCACAACCGCCGTGCAGACGAGATCAACAACGCCCGTCTTGCCGCCATGCCGGGAAATCTCCATCGCTTTGCGGGCGAGATCAAAGGTGAATTCAGCGACAAAGCCCTGCCTACAGATATGGAGCTGTGCATCAAACCCGGCGCACAGGTAATGTTCATCAAGAACGACCTCGCAGAGCCCCGCCGCTATTTCAACGGTAAGCTGGCTACTGTAAAGAATATCATCGATACTGACAAAATAGTAGTGACGCTCGCAGGCAGTGAAGAAACGCTGGTACTTGAAAAAGAGACCTGGCGTAATATCCGCTATACCTGGAACAAGGCAGAAGGTAAGGTAGATGAAGAAGAGCTGGGCAGCTTTACTCAATACCCCATTCGCCTGGCATGGGCCATCACCATTCATAAAAGCCAGGGTCTCACTTTTGAAAAGGCCATTATCGATGCCGGCAATGCCTTTGCTCCCGGGCAGGTATATGTGGCACTGAGCCGTTGTACCTCTCTGGAAGGACTGGTACTTCACTCCCGCATTCATCCCGGCGCCATCCGTACAGATCAGCAGATCCTGGATTTCTCTACCCGCTATCACCGGGAAGAAGAGCTGGAACAATTACTGGAAGGGGAGAAGCTTGTTTTCTGGGCATCACAGCTGCTCAGACTCTTTGGCGCTGAAAAGGTCCTCTCAGAACTACATCTGCATGCCTCCTGGCTGCGCGATAAGAAAATGGCAGGTATGGAAAGCGCTGTCACCCTCAGCCGCACCCTCCAGCAACGCGCTGCCCAGTTGCACCAGGTAGGTCTGAAATTCCGCCAGCAGCTGGACCCTTTATTGCAGGAAGTACTGCAAACCGGGAATACTGTCGCGCTGAAAGAACGCGTCAGCAAAGCTGTAGCCTATTTCACGCAGGATCTCTATGAAGGATTTATCCAGCCCATAAAACGGGAAACAGATATTGTAAAGGATGTTCCCAAGATAAAGAAATACGTGACCCAGCTTAACGACCTGGAAGATTTCTTCTGGAACCAGCTGATGATTTTCCTGAATGCCAGCTACGGAGAAGTGAAATTCAATGACGGCCTCCCTGATTATGAAGCCATCAGGAATGCCGCCCGTGAAAAAGAAAAGGAACAGCAGGAAAAGGCCGCAAAAAAAAGCCGTGAAGCTGGCGGCAGCAGGAGGGATAGTCTGGAGCTCTTCCTGGCAGGGAAAACACTGCTGGAAATATCCCAGGAACGTAAACTGGCAATAAGCACTATTGAAAGCCACCTGGCAGAATGTATAGGCTTGGGTGAACTTGAAATAGAACGTTTTATGTCGCCTGAAAAGATCGCCCTGATCCTGCCACACATAAAAGAACTGGGAATTACAGCTTCTACTCCCATAAAAGCCCGGCTGGGTGATGCGGTTACCTGGTCAGAAGTGAAAGCTGTACAGGGTTACTACAGAAGGCTGATAGAAAAAAAATAAAAAACTTCAGAAAATATCTCCAACCGGCCGAAGGCCGGTTGCCCCTTCTCAAAAAAAATCGCCCTCGCAAAAAATCGCTTTTGCTATTCCCTCCAACCGGCAGCAGGCCGGCCAACTCTTCTCCCTAAAACTTCTTCTTCTTTCCTAAACTATTTTCAATCAACCTTCTCCCTAATCCTTCCACCAGCTAACTCCCTCCCACAAAAAACTAAAACCAACCAGACTTATCGATAAATCCCGATTTAATTCCTTAATTTTGGAACGAATATTCTGGAATTAATCAATAGAACTATCATGACCAACAGGAAAATACGACTCAGCGTTTTAGATCAATCCCCCATTCGCCGTGGCAGCAACGCAGTAGAAGCCCTGGAAGAAAGCGTAAAACTGGCTCAGCTGGCAGATAAGCTGGGCTTCACCCGCTACTGGCTTTCCGAGCATCACAATACAAGATCGCTCGCCGGCGCTTCCCCGGAAATACTGATAGCCCGTCTCGGCGCCGCTACTAAACATATCAGGCTCGGATCAGGAGGAGTGATGCTCCCCAACCACAGCACCCTGAAAGTAGCAGAGAACTTCCGCTTACTGGAGGCGTTGTATCCCGGGCGTATAGACCTTGGTATTGGCCGGGCTCCCGGTGGCGACCGCCTCACCGCGCATATACTCAACCCCTCCAACAATTTTGAACCGCGTGAGTTTGTCCAGCAGATCAACGATCTGGAAGCTTACCTCTCAGATTCCTCTGAGCCCGGCACCGTACACGAAAAGGTAAAAGCCATTCCTCATATAGATACTTATCCCGGCCTCTGGATGCTGACTTCCAGCGGAGAAAGTGGATTGCTGGCCGCCCGTCAGGGCTGGGCCCTATCCTTTGCCCATTTCATTTATCCTGTTGGTGGCCCGCAGGCAGTAAAAGCATATAAGGAGAAATTCAGGCCTTCCCGCTTCCTTCCTCAGCCGGAAGCAAGTGTAGGCATTTTCGTTTTCTGTGCCGATACTCAGGAAAAAGCAGATGAGCTGCAGGCAATGATGGACTATCGCCTGTTAAGCTTTGAGAAAGGTAATTTTGATGTATATCCCACGTATGAAGAAGTACGTGATTATGAATACACAGATATGGAATGGCAGCGTGTTATGCAGAACAGGGGCAGGATGGTAGCAGGTACACCTGACAGGGTGAAGGAAAGGTTACAGAAACTGGCGGATGATTATGGCGTAGATGAAATAGTGATTGCAACCATGGCAGATAAGGCAGAAGACCGTTTCCGCTCTTATGAGCTCCTGGCCGAAGCTTTTGACCTGGCGCCCCGGGTAATGGCATAAATTATTTACCGCCATTCAATATATTATTTGCAGATAATTGTCGTTCTTTTATATTGGAACAGAGTCAAAATTGTCAGCAATAACCCGATGAAAGAAAGGAGAGAGCCGGCTCAGGATCCGGCATTTTACAAGGAAGATAATGAATGGATGCGCTTTGCGTTACTTTCGGCTGGTCTTGGTATCTGGGACATGGACCCCGTCAAAGGAACGATATCCTGGGATGACCGTTGCCGTGAACTATGCGGCTTTGCCAGCGGAGGAGATATCACTTACGAAGAGTTACTGCAATACGTTCATCCGGACGACAGGCCATCAGTCATCGAAGCAATAGCCGCCACCCTCAGGAAGAAAAGCACCGGTAAGTACCAGGCCCGCTTCCGTACCATTGGCGCTGACGATGGCAAACTGCGCTGGCTGCATTGCATGGGTACCGCCTATTTCAATGCAGAAGGAGTCGCCTACCGCTTTGCCGGCGCCCTGCAGGACATTACCCCCGAAATGAAAGCCCAGGAACTCCAGCAGGTACTCTTTTCCCTCGTAGAGAACAGCCAGGACTTCATGGGTACTGCAGATACTTCAAATAAATTCTATTATATCAATCCCCATGGCAGAGAACTGCTGGGAATTTCGCCGGATACAGATATTACTCAACTGCCCACCAGTGCTGTGTATTCTCCCGAAGATTTTAAAACAGCCGAAGTGGCTTACCAGGAACTGGCAAAAAACGGTAAATGGTCAGGTATCCTGCATTTACAGCATCTTACCACAAAAGAAAGAATACCCTTCCGCGCTCACTTTGCAGAGATTGCAGATCCTGTAAGCGGGAAAGTGATAGGTCGCGGCGCTTCCCTCCACGATCTTCGCGTAGAAGTCAATGCACAGAAAGAACAACAGAAACTGCTTGCCCTCCTGATGGATAATGAGCAGGAACTGGAACGGTTAGTGGAAATCCGGACCAGTGAGCTGAAAAAAGCGAATATAGATCTCAATATAGTTAACCAGAACCTGGAGCAGTTTGCCTATGTAGCCAGTCATGATCTGCAGGAGCCATTACGGAAGATCAATATGTTCTCCGCATTATTACAGGATAAATACAGGGACCAGCTGAATGAAAATGGCGTGCGTAACCTTGATATTATCAGGAATGCAGCTACGCGTATGACCACGCTGATCCAGGACCTGCTGGCTTTCTCCCGCGTGTCCCGCCAGGACCATCTGTTTGAAAAGATAGATCTGCAGAAGGTTTTACAACAGGTATTGGTGGATGTGGATGTTCTTATACAGCAGAAAAATGCCAGTATCATAACAGACGGACTTTGCATGATAATCGGTATTCCCTTGCATATGAACCAGTTGTTCCAGAACCTGTTGAGTAATGCGCTGAAGTTCTCCAGGAAGGAGGTACCGCCGGTAATAGAGATCAGCTCCCGTTTACTGGAACAGGGAGAGATTGATAGCCACCCGCAATTGCAGAATGGTACAGCTTATTGTGAGATCAGGATAAAGGATAATGGTATCGGTTTCGCCCCTGCCTACGCTAAAAAGATCTTCGTGATCTTCCAGCGGTTACATGGCAGAGGAGAGTATGAAGGTAGTGGTATCGGGTTGGCGCTTTGCCAGAAAATAGTGATTGCCCATCACGGCGTGATCTACGCTGAATCTGAAGAAGGGCAGGGGGCTACTTTCGTTGTGATCTTGCCTCTGGCCACTTAAATTTCAGCCGCTTCCCCTCAACTCCACCTTTCAAGTATGTTTCAAGTATCTTTCAGGCATGTTTTAAGCATGTTTAGTGTATGTATTGCGGTAGCACTTTAGCGCCACGGGTATTGCCCGGTATAGTCCTAATATAGATTTACACTTCTGTTAGACAATCCTGTTTGAAGTTTACAATTTGGTGTTAATAGAATGTTCTTCTGTCGGGAATTAAGATTTTCATCCTCCTTTGTGAACCATGTTCATGAATGTTTTTTGAGCAATTCCCCTCAACCATCCTTCGCAAAAACTCAACCGCTCCTAAAAATGATAATTTTTCTATATATTTGCCCCAAATAACAGAATCCTATCCTATGAAAAGATATCTACTGCTGCTGATGGCAGCCTTTGCCCTCGCTTACACCGCCTGTTCAAAGGAATCCGGTATCGATGGTAACACAGATCCGGAAGATTCTACTTCAACACCTCCCAATACAAAGAAAGATAGTATTGTCAGCTATAGTAGTGTACAGTTTGCATTACTGCCTGGTAGTGAAACATATGGCCGTGTATTTTCTACTATTAAAGGGAAGGTATATACTGACAATGTACCGGATAGCATAGGTAAATACCTGGACCTGGCCTTTATAAACTTTGGCTCTTCTTCTATGTTCTTTGCCAGTGTGAACGATCCTTCTTTCGATCTGAAACTCCCCGGTGTCACCACTACGCTTGTACGTAACACCGTACCGGATAGTGTCCTGGCTGTCAGCGCGTTTGATACACTGTCACATGCCGCTACGCTTAACAAACAGACTATCGCTACAGATGATGGCAGCTTTGCTTCAACAGACCTGCCTGTGCTGATCCTGTTCCAGAATGGTTATGGCAAGAAAGGTGTGATCAAAGTGAAATCAATGGGATTGGAAACTATTACAGCAGATATTAAAGTAGTATACTGATAAGATATTTTATGCAGAGAACAGGGGCCGGCCTTCTTTTGAAGCCGGTCCCTTTATTTTTTAAGAACTTTCATTGTTGTTTTTGTTAGTGAGCACAGTTAATTTTTGATTCAGCGTTTTCCATCCCTGTATCTCATTGAGATCAAGTATTGCCTCATCAATATCCTGGCTAAGAGGATCAGGACATGTGTAGACCCCTATCTTTTTGAATAGATCAATATTCATACTTGCTGAATAAACATCTATCAGCCATTCCGCCTGAAGCCCGCCTTCTGCCGTCGGAAATAAAAAAGGCCGTGGTAGCGAATGATCATAATTTTCTTCAAATATATCGGAGAACCAGAGAAGATGACTGCGGTTTAATGCAATACCCCGGCCGTTCAGCCAGCCATCCTGTAGCTTAGATAGTTCTTTTAATCTTGTAGGTACATCCAATGGATCTAAAATGACTGGTTTCGATTTCTTACGCCTGATACTTCCACGCATAAACAATGTGTTTAAGTTAAATGATAAAAATTCCTGAAACATTGAAGGGGTTAACCTTGCTCTGAAGTATAGTTATGAGAAAGGACTGCGAATATACGTTTTTTACTCATCTCACTATATCCCCCTCATTAAAAAAATCACCACACACAGCCTCCCCCCTCTATCAAAAAAAACAGCTGTGCGCAGCGCAAAAAATCCTTCTCAAAAACGGGGTTTTGCCGAAGGCGAAACCCCGTTTTTGAGCAATTCTTTCAAATTATACCTCAACCCAAAATCATAATTGAGATACTACATCTTCCCAAATAGGTAGGTATAGGACAGTTGCACATACCCCTTTCCCTATATTTGATTTAATCCACGGTTTAAACCAAACAATTCCACAATTATGCAAGCTATTTTAGGCGTTTTCTTTCATTTTATCGGAGGCTTTGCCTCAGGCAGTTTCTATATCCCTTTCAAGAAAGTAAGAAACTGGGCCTGGGAAAGTTACTGGATAGTAGGAGGCTTCTTCTCCTGGTTAATAGTCCCTTTCCTCGCCGCCTGGATCACAGTACCTGATTTCCTCAGTATCATCCGCGCCACTGATTCCAATACGCTCTTCTGGACCTATTTTATGGGAGTATTATGGGGGATAGGTGGTCTGACATTCGGCCTCGCCATGAGATACCTCGGCATGTCACTCGGCATGTCCGTAGCCCTGGGCTATACCTCGGCCTTTGGCTCTTTAATACCTCCCGTATACCGGGATCTTTTCACCAGCGATACAACACATACTTTCTCAGCTATGCTGCGCAGCAACGGTGGACTCCTTGTCCTGGCCGGCGTAGTGGTTTGCCTTCTCGGCATTGCCATCTGCGGTGCAGCAGGTGTCATGAAAGAAAGAGAACTTTCAGAAGATCAGAAAAAACAAAGCATACAGGAATTTAACCTGCGCAAAGGACTTATAGTAGCTACTGTATCCGGCATTCTCAGCGCCTGCTTCAACTTCGGTATCGAAGCCGGCAAACCAATGGCAGCCATAGCGGTAGAACAGGGCAGCAACCCGCTTTTCCAGAACAACGTGATCTTTGTAGTGTTGTTATGGGGTGGGCTTACCACTAATCTTTTCTGGTGCCTGCTGCTCAACATCCGCAACAAATCCTTTGGCGATTACATCAACAAAGAAACTCCGCTGGCCGGCAACTATTTCTTTGCTGCTCTGGCGGGTACCACCTGGTTCTTCCAGTTCTTCTTCTACGGTATGGGAGAAAGCAAGCTGGGAAATGGCGCCAGCTCCTGGATCCTGCATATGGCATTTATCATTATGATCTCCAGCTTATGGGGTATCACCCTGCGGGAATGGAAAGGCGTCAGCACCAGAACATTCACTACCATCCTCCTCGGTGTCATCACCATTATGATGTCAGTGCTGCTGGTTGGATTCGGTAATTCGCTGACTGACTAACGAACTATAAAAACAATAATAAATAAAGCAAGAATATGTCTGCAACAATCAATTTCAAGCACGTAAGTTATCTGTGGGATGAAAAGAAAGCAGCTGAGCTGGCAGGAGACGAAGTAGCCCTCCTGATCTACCGCTCCAACCTGCTGGGCGCCGATCTGAGACTCACCAACTACGGCGGTGGCAACACCTCCTGTAAGGTGATCTCCAAAGATCCGCTGACAGGAAAGGATACAGAAGTGATGTGGGTAAAAGGCTCCGGCGGCGATCTTGGCACACTGAAGCGCAGCGGCCTGGCAGCTTTGTATGTAGAGAGACTGCATAGCCTTGAAAACATTTACAGGGGTATCGAACACGAAGATGAAATGGTGGAACTGTTCAACCACTGCATCTTCGACCTCAGCTCCAAAGCTCCTTCTATAGACACTCCTCTGCACGGCTTCTTACCATTCAAACATATAGACCACCTGCATCCCGATGCCGCCATCGCCATCGCCGCTGCAAAAGACGGCAAACGCATCACCGAAGAGCTCTTCGGCGGTACCATAGGATGGGTGCCCTGGCAACGTCCGGGCTTCGATCTCGGACTGCAGCTTAGACAATGCCTGCAGGATAACCCCGGTATCAGGGGCATCATGCTGGGCTCTCACGGCCTCTTCACCTGGGGAGATACAGCTTATGAAAGCTATATCAATACCCTCGAAGTAATAGAACGTTGCGCTGCTTACCTCGAATCTCATTATGGCAAAAAAGGCCCCGTATTCGGAGGTACACGCATCACTTCTCCTCCCGCCGAAGTAAGAAAGAAACAGGCCGCTGCCCTGGCTCCCGTATTACGTGGCTTATGTTCAGGTCATACCCGCATGGTAGGACATTTCACTGACGATCCCCGCGTACTGGAATTCATCAACTCCAACGATCTCGACAGGCTGGCCCCCCTTGGCACCAGCTGCCCCGACCACTTCCTGCGCACCAAGATCAGCCCGCTGGTATTGCCGCTGGACCCTCAGGCATCCCTGGATGATGTACCGGCGCTGAAACAACAGCTGGAACCATTATTCGCCGCATACAGGCAGATGTATACCGACTATTACAACACCTGCCGCCATCCCAACAGCCCGGCTCTCAGAGACCCGAACCCTGTTGTGATCCTCTATCCCGGTATCGGTATGTTTGCTTTCTCAAAAGATAAACAGACCGCCAGGGTAGCTGCAGAATTCTATACCAACGCTATCAACGTAATGAAAGGAGCGGAGGCCATTTCAGAATATACAGCTTTACCCAGACAGGAAGCTTTTGACATAGAATACTGGCTGCTGGAAGAAGCAAAATTGCAGCGTATGCCTAAGCCCAAAGCGCTTTCCGGCCGCATTGCCCTGATCACTGGCAGCGCCGGTGGTATCGGCAAGGCTATCGCCAAAAAATTCGCCAACGAAGGCGCCTGCGTGATCATCAATGATAATGACGCTTCCCGCCTGGAATCTGCCAGGGAAGAATTTTTAAAACAATACGGTAAAGACGTTTTTGCCACCGCCATCCTGGACGTTACCAAAACAGGCGATATACATGAAGCGTTTAACGTAGCCAGCCTCGCCTTCGGCGGAGTAGACCTGGTAGTGAACTGCGCCGGCCTTTCCATCTCCAAGCCCCTCGAAGCACACACCGAAAAAGATTGGGACCTCTTATATGATGTACTGGTAAAAGGCCAGTTCCTCGTTACCCAGCAAGGTGTAGAAGTAATGCGCAAACAGGAACTGGGAGGCGATGTGATCAATATTGTCAGCAAGAACGCCCTCATGAGCGGACCTAATAACGCCGGTTATGGCTCTGCAAAAGCCGCACAGTTACACCTCAGCCGTCTCAACGCTGCAGAACTGGGCAAAGACGGTATCCGTGTAAACGTAGTGAACCCTGACGCCGTTATCGCAGACAGCAAAATATGGGAGGGCGACTGGGCCGCAGGACGTGCAAAAGCATACGGCATCACAGTAGAAGAACTGCCCGGCTACTACGCAAAACGCACCCTCCTTAACCAGATCATCTTACCGGAAGACATTGCCAACGCCTGCTTCGTCATCACCGGCGGCTTACTCAACAAATCCACCGGAAACGTCATCAACGTCGACGGAGGAGTAGCCACCGCTTTTGTCCGATAATATTCAGTAACAACCAACAACAATAACCCCGGCTTTGCTCGGCCGGCCTGAAGTACCGAAACGTCAGTATAGTTAAAAATGGGCCTTATCTGTTTGACAAACGTTTGATACCGCTAAATATAGCTACCACGTTCAAACATTTGAAAAAGCTAAATAGAAATCCAGCCAAATAGATTCAGCCCATTTTTAACTATACTGACGTTTCCATCACAAAAAGCACTAACTTCCAAAACAACTCCCGTTATGAACATCGAAAAATTCCAGATAGCCGAATTCAACAACGCCCGTCAGTCAGACCACCAGCGCAGCTTTGAATACACAGCAGAAAAAATACCCAACCTCAACGATATCCTTCAGAAACTACAGGACTTCCAGGTAGCCATTCCCAGCTGGGCCCTCGGCACCGGCGGTACCCGTTTCGGCCGCTTCTCCGGCAGCGGAGAACCCCGCAACCTGGAAGAAAAGATCGCAGACATCGGCCTCCTGCACGCCCTCAACAAAAGCAGCGGCGCCATCTCCCTGCACATCCCCTGGGATATCCCGGAAAACGCAGCTGCTATCAAAGCATTGGCCGCGCAGCACGACATACGTTTCGATGCTGTCAATTCCAACACATTCCAGGACCAGCCGGATCAGGCGCTCAGCTATAAATTCGGCTCCCTGCACCATACAGATAAGGCAGTCAGAAAACAAGCCATAGAACATAACATCGAAGTGATCCGCTATGGCATGGAACTGGGCTCTGAATCACTTACCGTCTGGTTATCTGACGGTTCCTGCTTCCCCGGACAGCTGAATTTCAGAGGGGCTTTCAAACGTACGCTTGAAAGCCTGCAGGAAATCTATGCCGCCCTGCCGGACGCATGGAAACTGTACATCGAATACAAAGCTTACGAACCTAATTTTTATTCCACCACTATAGGCGACTGGGGCCAATCCCTCCTTTTTGCCAGCAAATTAGGCCCTAAGGCTTATACCCTGGTTGACCTGGGGCACCACCTGCCTAATGCCAACATAGAACAGATAGTAGCGCTGTTGCTGATGGAAGGCAAGCTGGCAGGATTCCATTTCAATGATTCCAAGTATGGTGATGACGATCTCACTGTAGGCAGCATCAACCCATATCAGCTCTTCCTCATCTTCAATGAGCTGGTAGAAGGTATGGACGCCCGCGGAATGAACCATGCCAACGATCTTGGCTGGATGATAGATGCATCTCACAACGTGAAAGATCCGCTGGAAGACCTGCTGCAATCAGTAGAAGCCATCATGATCGCATACGCGCAGGCATTACTGGTAGACACAAAAGCTTTACAGCAGGCACAGCTGAATAACGACGCTGTAGCAGCACAGGAAATATTGCAGCATGCCTTCCGTACAGATGTACGTCCGCTGGTAGCGCAGGCCCGTTTGTTGTCCGGCGGCGTAGCCGATCCTGTAGCCTTCTACAGGCAGTTCAAGGTAAGAGAGCAGCTGATTAAGGAAAGGGGATTGAAAACCGTTGCAACTGGATTGTAAATCATCTGCTATACTATGGACTGCATTGCTATTCTCGATATTGGCAAGACAAACAAGAAGCTGTTCCTGGTAGACGAGCATTACCGCATCGTCTGGGAAAGAGGCGCCTGTTTTGAAGAAACGGCAGATGAAGACGGCGATGCCTGCGAAGATATTCATCTGCTCACGCGCTGGGTGCGCGAAAGCCTGGACGAGCTGACTCATCTGCCCGGTTATACTGTGAAGGCGCTGAACTTCAGCACTTACGGCGCCAGTCTGGTATATCTTGATGCAGACGGACAGGTGCTCACTCCCTTATACAATTACCTGAAATCCTATCCTGAAGACCTGTCGGCCGGCTTTTACAGCCAGTACGGCCAGCAATCACAACTGTGTAGCGAAACAGCATCGCCGGCGCTGGGTAGCCTCAACTCCGGGCTGCAGTTCTACCGGCTCAAACACCAGCAGCCTGCCCTGTACAGCCGCGTGAAATACGCCCTGCACCTGCCCCAGTATATCAGCTATCTCGTTACCGGCAAGCCGCTGGCAGATATTACCAGTATAGGCTGCCATACTATGTTGTGGAACTTCAGGGAAAATAACTACCATAGCTGGGTACACCTGGAGGGGCTGGCGGAGAAGTTCCCGCCGCTTTTTCCGGGGAACAGTGTTCTGCCCGCACAGATCGGCAAACAAACCTGTCTCTCCGGAGCAGGGCTGCATGACAGCTCTGCCGCACTGATACCCTACCTGGCAAGTTTTACGGAACCCTTTGTACTCATTTCCACCGGTACCTGGTGTATCACCATGAACCCTTTTAACAGCCAGCCGCTTACACCGGAAGAGCTGGCGGAAGACTGCCTCTGCTATCTTACCTACGATGGCCGGCCCGTAAAAGCTGCCCGCCTCTTTGCCGGTTATGAGCATGAACAGGAAGTAAAGAGGCTGGCAGAATATTATCAGACACCGGTAAATTACTACCAGCAAGTAGTTTTCGACCCTGCTATATTTGCTCAATTGCTGGCGGTGAGCCCGGAAGCCTCCCGCTTTGCAGCAAGATCGCTGAGTGCTTTTGAAACCTATGAAATAGCCTATCACCGCCTGATGATGGATATCATGGACGCACAAAAGCACTCTTCAGAACGGGTGATTGCCGGCACTGCCGTTAAACGTATCTTCGTAGACGGTGGATTTGGCAGGAACACGGTGTATATGCACCTGCTGGCCGCAACCTTCCCTCAAATGGAAGTCTATGCAGCCTCTGTAGCCCAGGCTACAGCAGTAGGCGCCGCCCTGGCCATTCACCGGCACTGGAACAACCAGCCCTTACCGGCCGATCTTGTGGAAATGAGACATTATAGCTGCGGCTCGATTTATATTTGAACAAGATGAAAGTAGGACTCTTCATACCATGTTACATAGACCAGTTTTATCCTAACGTAGGCATCGCCACATTATCACTGCTGGAAAAACTGGGCTGTGAAGTGGTATATCCCCAGGGACAAACCTGTTGCGGACAACCCATGGCCAACTCTGGATTTGAACACCTGACCCACGGCTGCAATGAGCTTTTCGTTAAGAATTTCCAGGATTACGACTATATAGTAGCTCCCTCAGGAAGCTGTGTGCTGCATATCAAAGACCATCTGCATGTAGATGGTAAGGAAGATGCAGCCACACATATACGCCAGCGTATCTATGAGCTCTCCGAGTTCCTGACAGACGTATTGAAAGTAAACAACCTCCGGGCAAAATTCCCGCATAAAGTAGGTATACACCAAAGCTGCCACGGACAACGGGGCTTGCACCTCTCCCAGATGACAGAACTGGTAGCTGCCCCCTTCTCCAAACCGGAACAGCTGCTGCATATGGTAGAAGGACTGGAACTGGTAGAACTGAAGCGCAAAGATGAATGCTGTGGCTTTGGCGGAACTTTCTGCGTATTTGAAGAAGCAGTGTCTGTCAAGATGGGAAAGGACCGTATAGACGACCACGTGAATAATGGAGCCGAATATATTACCGGGAATGATGTGAGCTGCCTGATGCACCTGGAAGGTATTTTACGCCGTCAGAACAGCAACGTAAAAGTATTACACATTGCAGAGATCCTGAACCACGAATAATGAACGAGCACCAACATAAAGAACATTCACTGCTTGCGGCAGATTTTAACAGGAACGAGCCCCGTGTGAACTGGCATGATGAAACACTGTGGTGGGTTCGTCAGAAACGGGACAGGATGGCGTGGACCCTTCCCGAATGGGAAGCCCTTCGTGAAGCCGCTTCCTGCATCAAACATAATGTACTGGGCAACCTGCACGATTACCTTGTGGAGTTTGAACGTAACGCACAACAGAACGGTGCCGTTGTACACTGGGCTGCCAATGCAGAAGAGCATAACCGTATCGTACTGCAGCTGCTCAGAGAACAGGGCGTGAAACGCATGGTCAAAAGTAAATCCATGCTCACGGAAGAATGTCATTTAAACCCTTTCCTTGCAGAGAACGGTATTGAAGTGATCGATACAGATCTTGGAGAACGTATCGTACAGCTGGCAAAAGAACCGCCAAGTCACATCGTTCTGCCTTGTATCCATAAGAAAAAAGAAGAAATTGGAGAGCTGTTCCATGAACACCTGGGCACACCGGCCGGCAATGCCGACCCCCAGTTCCTGACAGCAGCAGCCAGGCAGCATCTCCGAAAAGAATTTATACAATCGCGCGTAGCTATCACGGGCGTTAATTTCGCCGTTGCTGAAACAGGAGAGATGGTGGTCTGCACCAATGAAGGTAATGCCGATATGGGCGCTCACCTGGCAGATGTACACATCGCCTGTATGGGTATTGAGAAGATCATCCCCAAACGCCATCACCTGGGCGTCTTCCTGCGTTTACTGGCAAGAAGCGCTACCGGACAACCTATCACCACTTACAGCAGCCATTTCCGTAAGCCTAAAGCAGGACAGCAGCTACATATTGTACTGGTAGATAATGGCCGCAGCAGACAGCTGGATAGGGACGACTTCCGCAATTCTCTCAAATGTATCCGTTGTGGTGCATGTATGAATACCTGCCCGGTTTATCGCCGTAGCGGCGGACATAGCTATCATAACGCCATTGCAGGCCCTATAGGAGCTATCCTTGCGCCTAACCTGGATATGAAAGAATATGCTGACCTGCCGTTTGCTTCTACTTTATGCGGCTCCTGTTCCAACGTATGCCCCGTGAAGATCGACATTCATCAGCAGCTGTATAAATGGAGGCAGGTAATAGTACAGGAAGGACATAGCAAACCGGCTAAAGCTGCCAGCATGCATGCTATGAACATGGTACTGTCCAGGCCGGGTCTCTACAAAGCCGCCGGTGGCGCCGGCCGCTGGGTAATGAGGGCTATGCCGGCAGTGGTCAATAACAAGCTGAACCCCTGGTATAAACAGAGGGAAATGCCGGAAGCACCGAAACAGTCTTTTGCAGATTGGTATAAGAAAAACAGGAGTAAATAATGAGTAGCAGGGAACAGATATTAGCCGCTATAAAAAGGAATCAGCCGGAACAGCAGGAACTGCCCGTACTGGACAGCTTCAGGCATACAGAAGCCGGCGATCCTGCCGCTTTCAGGAAAGTAGTGGAAACACTTGGCGGACAGGTATACGAGATCACATCATACACAGAAATACAACCGCTGGTAGCAGAACATTATACAGATGTTACCCGTGTGGTATCTATCAGACCTGAATATTTTCCCGGCGCAATTACCGGGTGGCAGGAGGGAGACGGCAGGCAGCTGGAACAGGTAGATCTGGCCATTATTCCAGGCCAGCTGGGAGTGGCAGAGAATGGCGCCATCTGGATCACCGAACAGGAAATAGAAGTGCGCGTATTGCCTTTCATCACCCAGCATCTGGCTATTGTATTACCGCGGACAGAGATACTGCCTACCATGCATGATGCTTATGCCCGTATCTGGTCACCATCAGCCGGTTTCGGCGTGTTCATTGCCGGTCCGTCCAAGACGGCAGATATTGAGCAATCGCTGGTACTGGGTGCACATGGCGCTAAAAGCCTTACCGTTTTTTTAATAGGATAACCCAGTCTCAGTTAATAAGCCCATGTTATGAAAATAGCTTTTAAAATGCGCCTGAAACCAGGGTGCAAAGAGGAATACCGTAAACGGCATGATGCAATCTGGCCGGAATTAAAGCAATTGCTGAAAGAAAGCGGTGTCAGTGATTATACTATCTTTCTCGATGAAGAAACAGATACACTATTTGCCGTACAGCAACAGAGGGGCAATCAATCCTCACAGGACCTGGGAACTTTACCCATGGTTCAGCGCTGGTGGAAGTTTATGGCAGATATCATGGAAACGAATCCCGATAATTCTCCCGTTACTGTTCCTCTGGAGAAAGTCTTTCATATGGATTGAAAAGTAGTGCATGAATTTTTTTTGAGCACAGTTTTTACACAAAATTCATACGGATAAACTACGAAAGTTAACCAACCTCCTCCTTAATTAATAGATCCTGTAAAACAGGGTTTTCCCATTACCAGTCCCGGTGCTGCCGGTAGTAGTAATATGGCCTGTATTGCCATTACCATCATAACCGGATGCCAGGTTATAGCTGGAAGTACAGTTAGTCACGGTATGTGGCACATTCTGCCCTGAACTGCCCAGCTTAAAGCCGTTGCCATCTCCATTACCGCCAAAGCCGTTGTTGGTGGCAGTACAGTTAGTGATTGTTACAGTGTATGGCTGCCCGTAAAGGTCCCAGCCATCGTCAGAATTGTGATTGGCAGTACAGTGATCGAACTTGTTGTTTTTTCCTGCAGACAGTTTACAGGCAAATCCATCAGCATTTTCGCCATTGTTAGCAGCATCATAGTTATCGTTGGATTTACAGTAGCTGATGTTATTGTCGTGCGATTCATTATAGATCTGCAGACCGGAATCGCCATTGCCTGAAGTAGTGACGTTATAAACGTAGTTATAACCGCCATACTGGAACACCAGGCCACAATCCGGCGCATTTTTAATAACCATATTGGTAATATTCCAGTAACTGCCATTTACCTTTACCCCCCATCCGGAGGAAATACCGGAACAATCCAGTGTACCGCCGGTGAAGTTGATCTTGGCGCTGGAAGTGCCGCTTTTCAGGCATTGCAGTGTACTGGTAAGGCGGATAGTACCGCTGATAGTGATGATATCGCCGGGGGCGGCATTGGCTATAGCCGTTTTAAGTGCAGCTTCAGTAGTTACGGTTACGCTTGTAGCCGCTGCGCTTACGGCAGCTTCTGTAGGTATTTCCCGCTGTAACAGGGGGTTATTATTGTCTTTTTGACAACTTATTGCAGCGGTCATAACGATGGAAAGTGTGATTTTCTTTAAATTTTGCACGTGCTCTGGATTTTTGGTTAACGGATAGTTTGATCTGGTTGACGGGAGGTTGGTTAACTTATCTTGTTAAAGATATGGAAAATAACTTTAAATTCTTTAGGCAGCCACGGGCATTCAAAAATCAGCCGCGCATAAAAAAAATCCAGCAACCGCAGGCTAAACCCTCTCAAAAAAATCAGCCGCGCGCAGCGCAAAAAAAAACTCTCAAAAAACGGGGGTTTGCCGAAGGCGAAACCCCGTTTTTTGAACAATCCCATATAACTCAGGCAAACCTTTTGCAATAACCCCACTGTGGATTTAGTTACCCGGCTTGGGGTATACATCATGGCTATACGCCCACTTCCGCCATAAACTATCCAGCTCTTCCACTACCCCCGGCTGACTACCAGCCATATCTCTCATCTCCGTTTTATCCACAGAAAGATCGTATAGCCGCCACGTAGTATCATTACTCATGGAAACCAGCTTCCAGTTACCTTTCCTGGCATATCTGGCCCCAAAATGCTCATTAAACAGCAACTCATGGCCTCCTGGCTTATCCCTGAATGAAGATGTAAGACTGATCCCCGTCGTAGGCGTGATCTTCCTCCCCTTATATACAGCAGGATACCTGGCCCCGGCCAGCTCAGTGAATGTAGCCATGAAATCCATAACATGCCCTGTCCATGAACTGAAACCGCCCTTAGGCACAGAAATACCTTCAGGCCAGAACGCTATCAACGGGGTATGTATACCTCCTTCGTACGACTCAGCTTTCCAGTACTGGTATGGAGTATTTGCTACATTGGCCCAGCGGGTCCCTATAGAGGCATAAACCGTTTCCGGGCCCGGAAGGGCCTGTTTCCTGGTAGCATATACGATTTCCCGGCCGTCCCTCGTCTGGCTGGGCCTGTCAAAACCTGGTCCGTAGGCAGCGCAGTTCTCAGGACTGGCGCCGTTATCAGACAGGAAAAGGATCAGCGTATTATCCAGCTGGCCTGTTTCCTTCAGCGCAGCAATGATACGGCCAATACCCTGGTCCATACGGTCTGTCATAGCAGCATGGACAGCCATGGCTTCTGCATCCCAGACGCTGTCAGGATTGTTTTCCCATTCCAGGTCATTCTTCCAGCGGGCAGAGAGTTTAGTAGTGGTAGTATCTATCAGGCCCATTTCAGCCATTCTCCTGTAACGGGCCTGGCGGATAGCCTCCCAGCCGGCTTTGTAGGTCTGCCTGTACCTGGCAATATCTTCGGGTAACGCGTGCAGTGGCCAGTGTGGCGCATTATGAGCAACATACAGGAAGAAGGGTTGTTTAGAGCCCGCATACCCGCGGATGTAGGCAACAGCAGTATCATTGATGGCGTCTGTATGGTAATAGTCCTTCGGGACCTCCCGTATGGGCTGGTCCCCGCTTACAAGACTGAACGGATCATAAAAGTCCACTACGCCCCAGATAGTTCCAAAGAACTTCTCAAAACCACGGTGAGTTGGATATTGTGCAATAGGAGAGAAGGGACCTCCTGCTTTCCGATGGTTAAGCCAGTCCAGTTGCTCCTGCTTTGTTGGCTGGCCATTGGTATTGGAAACATGCCATTTGCCGCACATGGCAGTATGATAACCGGCGCTTTGCAGAACTTCCGCCAGCGTTACGGTATTATCCGTCAGGTGCCCGCGGTAACCCGGCTCATCTTCTGCATCGGTCATCCTGCCAATACCAGCCTGTTGATTGTACAGACCGGTCAACAATGAAGCACGCGTAGGACAGCATCTGGAAGTATTATAAAATTGTGTATAACGGATACCGTTATGAGCAAGATAATCGATGTTGGGAGTATGCACTTCTCCTCCATAACAACCGATGTCAGAATAACCCAGATCGTCTGCAAGAATGACGATAATATTTGGACGTGGAGCTTTCCTGTCACTCAGGGAAAGTAATGTTACAATGCCGGCGCCTGCCAGCAGGGTTGACAATAGGACCTTGTACCTTTTCATAAAAATAATAAGAACTATAGTGAATGTCTTAATATAAGTCTGAATGGGTTCTTTACACGTTCATGCCTTTTCTCCATGATCATCCTGGCAGCAGAAGCTCCCATCTGTTCATGATCTGTAGAGATCACTGTGATCCCGTCCAGCAATATTTCTTTCAGCAATGTTTCATTATAGGAAACAATGCCCACATCTTTACCAATAGTAAGCCCTTTATTCCTGCATATTTTCACCAGGTTCACCAGGTCTGTTTCCTCGATCACGATATATACCTGCCCCTTCTGTACTGGTGTATTCAATTCCACGCCATCTATAACCGAATAATCAAAATCCTGCATACGGCTGAAATACTGGAACCCCTTCTGGATCTCCTTCGGATATGGTGTGAAACCCGGATCGGCAAACACCAGGCTGGAATATTTTTTCAGGGAAGGCAGAGCATCATGCAATGCTTCATAGATATCCTTTTCAAAATTCTGGTATACAGCTGCATAATTACCTGACAGCCCGGGAAGTTCCTTATCCAGCAATATCAGCTGTTCAGAAGGTATCTGCTGCATGATTTTCAGCACTTTTTCCGGCTGATCATAAAAGTGAGGCATGATCACGTAATAATCGTAATCTCCCAGGTGATTGGTGATCAGGTTTTCAAACAACTGTACACTATGATGGTGAATATGCAGGTCCACAAACACATTTTCTCCCAGTGTTTTTACAAAGGAATTATACACCTGCTTTTTATAGTTGCTGATCTTGTTGAACAGCAGCAGTATACGCAGTGGTATCACCACATCGGTACGGTTAATAAAATATCCCTTACCCTTTACAGAAATAATGATCTTTTTATCCCGGAGCTCTTTATACGCCTTTTCTACTGTACCTCTCGACAAAAGGTATTGTTCACTCAGTTCATTGATAGAAGGGATCTGCTGATCACGTTTCAATACGCCATCACGGACTGCTGTCATGATAGCATCTGTGATCTGCAGGTAAACCGGTGTTTTACTGTTTGTATCAATATGCAATCCTTTCATCTAAGCAAAATAGCAAACAAAAAGGACATTGAAAGAGAAGGCATTTTTAACCATAGAAAATAAAGTTTAAAATTATTTAATGTAATTAAAATAATATTTGTATTTTTACTATATAATTCCTATGCCTGGTGTTAAGTACGCCGACAGTAAATAGTATTTATCCAATCTTTTTGAAGAACCTTTCCCAAAGGGTTGAGTACCCTTATTTTATTAATGTAAACAATTATTCATATTTATACCTATGAGTTATATCCTGATGCAGGGCTCTGATAAAGTTGAGCGTATAGAGCTGCTTGATTGTCCCAAATGTAAACATGGAACACTGGACGACCGGGTACCCCGCGGCTTTTTTGTAAAGTACGTATTAGGCTTTCTGCCGCTTCGCAGGTATATCTGTTATGCCTGTTTCAAAAAAACATATATCTGGCATAAAGAAAAGCCGGCCCATGTTCACGAAGCGCTTCCGCAACAACATACAGTCCGTCACGAACGTGTGGCGTTGCAGGCACACTAAGTGTGGAAATTTACCAAAGCAGCAATTAAATAAAACTATCAATATACCCGGTACCGTATGACGGTATCGGGTATTTTTTTTTATTTGTCAACCATCTCATAATAGGATATAGTTGAATTTGTTTTATTCAGCATTTGTTACTTGCTTTAGCTGATCAGCTAACAGATGAGTTTATGTTTTAAAAAAATTAAAACAAACCGTCCTTATTTATTGTTATCAAGAACAGGCTCTTACCCCCAAAAAAGGAAAATTGTATTTGGTATAGTGTTTGTTTGTTCAGACAACACCGAATGGAACTATTTTTTGCAGGTTATATGTGATCAAGCTTTAGAGTAAGCCTTAAAGTCAACTAACCAGGTCATGCATAGTAGAATTATTACAACCACGTCTTTGTTTAGAAACCACGTGTTATGTTCAGAGTGTAACTGCGTAGGTAGTGCTGTGCTGAATCATATTAATTTGAAAACTGGCTATACGTAGTTATACGCGAAATTCTGATAACGCAGTTTTACTTTCCTTTCGGAACCGATAATCTTAATTTTATTGTGATGTGCGATACAGCTGAGGTTGAATTGAATCTATACAGGAGATGTTTTTTTCATATTATGAAGGATAGATATTAGAGCAAAAAACATGTGGATAAGCTTATCTATTCTTTATCTAAAAGTAAACATTATGTATTTATTTTGCACTCAGGTTAAAACGTAAAATGTGAAAAGCGATGGCAAGCTAATTTGAGAATGAATGAACTGATACAAGTTTTAACCTTATCTAATTAAACCGATGACTAAGAGATCATGGATTACCCCGTCCTGGCTGATTCTATTGTTGGACCTCGGGTGTTCGATTATTGCAATGAGCCTGGCTTTTTTGCTCAGACTTAATTTTAACCTCGAAGATTTTAGCCATTACCCCATGCAGGATATTGTTGTGGTAGTGGTGAGCGTAAATCTGTTGGTATCGCTGATTTTCCGCACGTACACTGGTATAGTAAGATATACCAGTATGGCAGATATTGGGCGTATTTCCTGCCTCAGCCTGATCAGCGCAGTTATCTATTACTATGTTAACGTAGCTGCTCTTTACTACAGTAAAGAGAACATGTTCCCCTTGTCCGTCATTGCCATTAACTTCTTTATCAGCACCTTCTTCCTGCTGTCTTACAGGCTATTTGTTAAATGGGCGTTCAGGTACTATGCTCGTTATGGTACCATGAACAAAACAAAAGCTGTAATATATAATGCAGGACACTCAGGCTTAATGGTGCGCGAAGCTATCAATAACGACATTGAAGGGAATATCAAAGTATGCGCTTTCCTGGATGATAAACTGACAAGGACCGGTAAACGCCTGGAAGGATTACCTATCTGCAGCACAAGCAAATCATCTCTTGAAAGACTCGTTAAACAGGAAAAGATAAAGCTACTTATCGTAGCTGAAGAAGCGCTTGAATCCTGGCAACTCAATAACCTGGTAGATACATGTATCAGCCTGAACATAAGAGTTCAGAAAGTACTGCCTGTCAACAAATGGATCAATGCCGGCTGGAGTTCTTCCCAGCTGCAGGACATAAAGATAGAAGACTTGCTGGACCGCTCTGTTATCAGCATCAATAATGAACAGGTAAGCCGTGAAGCCAAAGGGAAAGCCATACTGGTAACAGGCGCCGCCGGCTCCATAGGCAGTGAACTGGTAAGACAGCTGATAAAACTCAGCCCTTCAGTGATCATCCTGTGCGATAAAGCAGAATCACCATTGCACGAACTGGAAGTGGATATAATGGAACTAAGCCCAACAGTGCCCATCGTTCCTTATATTGCTGATATCTGCGACAGAACACGTATGCAGCAACTGTTTGAAGTATATGAACCTACTGTAGTATATCATGCAGCTGCATACAAACATGTACCGATGATGGAGAAAAATCCCTCTGTCGCAGTATTGAACAACGTCTTGGGTACAAAGATCCTTGCTGAGCTGGCTGTTGAATTCAATGTCGAGAAATTTGTAATGGTATCGACAGACAAAGCAGTGAATCCTACAAATGTAATGGGCGCCTCTAAAAGGATCGCTGAGATCTTTACCCAGTCTTACAATCATCACGTTAACAGGCAGTTTAAAAAAACAGGCCCGGTATTTGGCAATCCGCCTACCCGGTTTATTACCACAAGATTCGGAAATGTACTCGGATCAAACGGTTCTGTTATTCCACGGTTTAAACAGCAACTTGAAAAAGGAGGACCGCTTACAGTAACACATCCGGAAATCACCCGCTATTTTATGACCATCCCCGAAGCCTGCCAGCTGGTACTTGAAGCCGGAGCTATGGGGCAAGGTGGTGAAATATTCGTGTTTGACATGGGCAAACCTGTCCGGATAGCTGAACTGGCACACAAGATGATAAGGATGAGCGGAAAAGAACCGGGAAAAGATATCCAGGTAGTATATACCGGTTTACGCCCGGGAGAAAAACTGTATGAAGAACTATTGAATAACGCAGAAAACACTGTAAGTACATACCACGAGAAAATAATGATTGCGCGCGTACGCGAATATGATTTTGTAGAGGTGAATAACAATATTGACAAGCTTATAGCTGCCGCACGCAAGCACTATATCACACCTACAGTGACGTTAATGAAACAACTGGTGCCGGAGTTTATCAGTAAGAACTCGGCATATGAGCAACTGGATAAGGATAAAATCAAGCTATAGTAATGATAAGCCCCTTCTGCATGCCGGCATAACAGATGTTATGACGGTGGGCTGATTTATTAATACTAATAAAATCAATAAATATCAATAAGCTGGAAAATAGTTTTATGCGTCTTAACTCAATTTTTATTCTTTTAATCCTGAGCGGTTTTACTATTTATTTTGGTTCATGTGCAAGCCCTAAAAACATTGCATATTTTAAAGATGTTCCTGATACTGCAAAACTCAGACTTATAGAGCAGGCTGCTTATAACACTCCAAAGATCCAACCGGACGATATTTTGCAGGTAACAATACAGACATTGGACCCGGGCAGTTCAGGTTTGTTTGATCAGGCAGGGGGAGGAAATACAAGCCCAGGCACAGCCAACGGAATGGGAAATTTATCAGGCAATGGATACCTGGTAGATAAAGAAGGCTACGTGATCTTACCCTTGTTAGGTAAAGTATCCGTTCTCGGAAAAACAACAGACCAGGTGAGAGACGAGATCAGCGCTAAAGCCGCTGTATACTATAAAGATCCGGTTGTTAACGTAAGATTTTCAAATTTTAAGATAACGGTTTTGGGAGAAGTGGTCCGTCCATCTTCATATGTTATGCCTAATGAAAAGGTGACAATCCTGGATGCTCTGGGAATGGCCGGCGATCTTACTATTTATGGAAGACGGGAAAACGTGTTACTAATAAGAGCAAATGGTAATAAGAAAGAGTTCGTGAGATTCAATCTGAATGACAGTAAGATTTTTTCTTCTCCTTACTTCTACTTACACCAGGGAGATGTCGTTTATGTGGAACCGAATAAATCGAAGGTCGCCTCAACAGATATGGCAAAGGCCAGGAATTTTACAATCATAGCTTCGATATTGTCAGTCATTGTTATTCTCGCTACAAGGATTAGCTTCTAATTTTTATTAGTTTTTATGAGGGATCATTCAGTGAATAATTTAAATGGTAACGGATTTTCTTCTGATCATCAACATCAGGAAGCCGAGATTTTTAATTTAAGGAAAGCCCTTGATAAGGTAATTTCTTATTGGTGGTTATTAAGTATTTGTCTTGCTATCTGCCTGGCAGCTGCCTGGCTCTACTTACGGTATGCCACCCCCAGCTATAAAGTAAATGCTAAAATACTGGTGCAGGATGACAGCAAAGGATCTGATAACGGAGAGGGCGTATTGCAGCAATTAGAGCTATTTACCGGGAAAGGAAATGTTGATAATGAAATAGAAGTGCTGAAATCCCGTTCCCTGATGGAAAAAGTGGTCAGGGAGCTCCAGCTGAACATAACATATTATGTTGAAGGACATGTAAAAAAAATAGAACAGTTTGACTATTTACCGTTCACACTCGATTGGCTGGTACTGAATGACTCCTTACAGAAGGCCAGTTACACTTTAACAATCGAAAAAGATAACGGCATCAGGCTGACAGGCCATGATATCGTCAAACAGGCCCGCTGGGGAGATACCCTGCACTTACCGGAAGGTATAGTGAAACTGAAAAGAGAAGAAGGGTATAGCCTCAATAAGAAAGAATACCTGATCAATATCAATTCGGTAGACGCCACTGTGGCAAGATACCAGAAATTAATTGACATCAGCGCTCCGAATAAACAGGTAAGCATTATCGACCTTTCCCTGGTAGAGAATGTACCCCGTAAAGGAGAGAAAATACTGAATACGCTCATCCAGGAATATCTTCAGGCCAGCGTGGACGATAAGAACAGGATAGCAGACAGCACTATCGGTTTTATTGATAACCGGCTGGTCTTAGTTACCAAAGAACTGTCCGGTGTCGAAAAGGAAATACAGGACTTTAAACAGAGTAATTCTCTTGCAGACCTGAGTGAGCAGGCCAAGCTGCTCGTTTCCGGAAGCGGCGATTTTGTTCGTCAGCTGACTGAACTGCAGGTGAAATTAAGTGTAGTCGAATCTCTCCAGAAATACATTGAGGATTACAAGAACAACAAACGCATAGTTCCTTCTGCTCTTGTGGTTCAGGACCCGACTTTCGTAGGCCTGGTAGAAAAATACAATACCCTGCAGCTGGAAAGAGAACGCCTGATGATAGCAAATACCGAATCCAACCCGGTTGTTCAGAGTATTGATAAACAGATCTCCGGTCTGCGTGAGGATATACGCAATAATATGGCCTCTTTCAGACAAGGCATAGAAGCCAGCATAACCGAGCTGCAACGGAACTCAAATCTGTTGAACGATAAGATCAGGCAGGTGCCGGCCAAAGAGCGCGTATTCCTGGACTATTCAAGACAGCAGGCAATAAAACAGGAATTGTACCTGTTTCTTCTGAAGAAACGGGAAGAGTCAGCTATTTCAAAATCATCAAACCTGGCTGCCGCCAGAATAATAGATACCGCTAAAAGCGATTCCTCGCCTTTCACTCCCAAAAGACCTATCATATTTATGATCGGACTGCTGGCAGGGCTCGCCATTCCCGCGGCTATCATCTATCTCTTAAGTATGCTGAACACCAAGGTGCTGGGAAAAGAAGATATTACTTCCCAAACCCCCGTATCTGTTTTAGCAGAGATTGGTCATAACCCTAATAATGATATTGTTGCTGTTAAAAAAGATTCAGTAACCCCTCTTTCCGAACAGTTCAGGGCACTGAGGACCAACCTGCAGTTCATATTCACTCAGCAGGATGAAAAGGTGATCCTGCTTACTTCCAGTATGAGTGGCGAGGGAAAATCGTTCATCTCTGTTAACCTGGCATCTGTATTAGCCCTTTCCGGAAAGAAAGTAGTGCTGATGGAAATGGACCTCCGCAAACCTAAAATATCAGAGAATCTGGGCTTGGAGAACCAGACAGGATTCAGTACATATGTAATTGGCAAAACACCGCTGGAATCTTTGATCAGGCCTTCTTCGATCCACGAGAATTGCTTTGTGATAACTTCCGGCCCCATTCCACCTAACCCGGCAGAGCTGTTATTACAACCTAAGGTGAAACAACTTTTCGCCGAATTGAGGGAACGTTTTGACTACATTATTATTGATACCGCACCAATTGGAATGGTTACCGATGCACAGCTGCTGGCTTACCTGGCAGACATCACACTGTACGTGGTACGTCATGGGTACACCTACAAACAACAATTACAGTTAACCAGGGAGCTTTATTCCCAGAAAAAAATGCCTAAGCTCAATATTGTAATAAACGATGTCAAAATGAGCCGAAGCAATAATTATGGTTACGGATATGGCTACGGTTATGGTTACGGTTACGGATATAGCGTCAACAGCAACCACTCTTCAAAAGGTATTCTGAAAAGAGCCACCAGGATCTTGAAAAAATCTTAAAGGACACAAAAATATTTAATAATAGTAATTACTATGAATCAGGAAAAAAAAATCGCTGTTATTGGATTAGGATACGTGGGATTGCCATTGGCCGTTGAATTTGCCCGGAAGTTTAAAGTGATCGGATTTGATATCAATGTATCAAGGGTCGAAGAGCTGAGCCAGGGGCATGATCATACATTGGAAATAGATGATGATACGCTGAAAGAGGTAGTGGTCGACAACTGTGAAACAAAAACAGGCCTGTATTGTACTAACGAACTGGAGCGCATCAGGGGATGCAGTTATTTCATTGTGACCGTACCTACCCCGGTAGATAAACATAACAGACCTGATCTTACTCCCTTATACAAAGCCAGTGAAACAGTAGGGAAAGTCCTCAAAAAAGGTGACATCGTTGTCTACGAATCTACCGTCTATCCGGGTGTAACAGAAGAAGAATGCGTGCCCGTCCTGGAAAGAGTATCAGGACTGAAGTTTAACCGGGATTTCTATGCCGGGTATTCTCCGGAACGTATAAACCCGGGAGATAAAGAACATACCGTATCAAAAATATTGAAGATCACTTCCGGCTCAACCCCTGAAGCTGCCGCAGAGATAGATAACCTGTACAGGTCCATCATTACGGCAGGTACGCACAAAGCAACATCTATCAAAGTAGCTGAAGCTGCCAAAGTGATAGAGAACGCTCAAAGAGATATCAATATCGCTTTCGTCAATGAATTAGCCAAGATATTCAGCCGGCTGGGTATTGATACCAGCGAAGTCCTCGAAGCCGCCGGTACCAAATGGAACTTCCTGAAGTTCAGACCCGGCCTGGTTGGCGGCCACTGCATTGGTGTTGATCCGTACTACCTGGCCCAGAAAGCACAGGAGGTCGGATACCACCCGGAAATAATCCTGGCAGGAAGAAGACTGAACGACGGAATGGGAGCCTACGTAGCACATGAGGTTATCAAGCTGATGGCAAAGAAAGAGATTCCTATCAAAAATGCCAGGATCCTTGTGCTGGGTATCACCTTCAAGGAGAACTGCCCCGATGTGCGCAATACAAAAGTGGTAGACATACTAAGCACATTAGCTGAATATGAAACAAACATCACCATCTATGACCCCATGGCCGGACCGGAAGAAGTAGAACGTGAATACGGATGGAAAGCTACCAACGAGCTTCCCGCGAAAGAGCACTATGATGCAGTTATCCTGGCAGTATCACATAAGAAATTTGAAGAACTGGACCTGCATTCTTTCTGTAATAAGAAGTGCGTTGTTTATGACGTGAAAGGAGCATTGCCCAGACAATTGGTAGACGCCAGGTTATAATCATAGTATCTAATCAGTAGTTATACATACATGTACGAATCACCATTTCATAGAACAGATTTAAGTAATTATAGTTTTTTGATAACAGGAGGTGCAGGATTCATAGGGTCTAACATTGTCCAGTATCTCATAAAACATAATGCCGGAAAAGTTAGAGTATTAGATAATTTTTCAACAGGATCAAGGGAAAATGTCCAGGAGTTTATTGATAACCCCGCTTTTGAATTAATGGAGGGAGATATCAGAGACCTGGAGATGTGCAGGGCCGCTGTAGATGGAGTGGACTTTGTTTCCCACCAGGCAGCGCTTGGTTCTGTGCCCAGATCTATAAATGATCCCATTACAACAAATGAAGTGAACATTTCCGGGTTCCTTAATATGCTTGTGGCTGCAAGAGATCAGAAGGTCAAACGTTTGATTTATGCCGCTAGCTCAAGCACCTACGGAGATCATATCGGTTTACCAAAAGTTGAAGATGCCATAGGTAAACCATTATCTCCATACGCAATCACTAAGTATGTAAACGAATTATATGCCGGCATCTTCTCCGAAGTATACGGCTTCCACGCACTGGGCCTGAGATACTTTAATGTCTTTGGCCCCAGACAGGACCCTTTCGGGCCTTATGCCGCAGTCATTCCGCTATTTATAAAGGCCGCCCTGGATAATGACGCCCCTTATATAAATGGCGACGGTACAATAAGCCGCGATTTCACATTCGTGGAGAATGCCGTTCAGGCAAATATCAGAGCCTTATTTAAAGAGAATTTGAACCGGCATGAGGTCATAAATGTAGCCTGCGGAGAAAGCATTTCATTGAATGACCTGTGGACTTCAATAACCGCTATAGAAAGTAAGGAGATTAAGCCTATCTACCGGCAGGAAAGAAAAGGAGATATAAAACATAGCCTGGCAGATGTTACAAAAGGGAAGGACCTTATCGGGTACATCCCTTCTGTAAAGGTAAAAGAAGGACTTTCCTTTACTTATTCATGGTATAAAACAACAAAGAGATGACAATACAGATGGTTGACCTGAAGGCTCAGTATCTTAAAATTAAAGAAGAGGTTGACAAAGCTGTTTTAGATTGTTTTGAACTGTCCTCACATATCAACGGACCTGCGGTAGATAAATTTGCGGGAGAACTGGCAGAATACCTGGATACAAAACATGTTATCCCCTGCGCCAATGGAACGGATGCCTTACAGATAGCAATGATGGCATTAGGATTGAAAAGAGGGGATGAAGTGATTGTTCCAACCTTTACATATGTGGCCACGGCTGAAGTTATCGCTTTGCTGGGACTCAAACCCGTTATGGTCGATGTAGACCCCGATACATTTATGCTCAACTTACAGCAGGTAGTATCGAAAATAGGGCCTCGCACCAAAGCTGTCGTTCCGGTGCATCTGTACGGACAATGCGCCGGAATGGAAGAACTGATGGATATTGCCCGGCAGCACAATTTATTCGTCATAGAAGATACGGCACAGGCAATAGGCTCCCGCTACACTTTTTCTGACGGTAGCGTCAAAGCCGCAGGCACCATAGGGCATGTTGGCTGCACCTCTTTCTTCCCTTCAAAGAACCTGGGTTGCTTCGGAGACGGCGGCGCCATTTTTACTGAAGATGATACGCTGGCAGAGAAGATGAGGATGATTGCAAATCACGGGCAGAAGAAAAAATATTACCACGATGTGGTTGGCGTAAACAGCCGGCTCGATACAATACAGGCTGCCATTCTCCGGATCAAGTTACAGCGGCTGGATGAATATGCCGAAGCCAGGAATAAAGTAGCCGGCTTCTACGATAGTTCATTCAGCAATATCCGGGAATTGGTCACACCCGTCAGATCGGCCAGCTCCTCCCATGTTTTTCATCAGTATACCATCAAAGTAAAGAACGGGAAACGCAATGAATTAAAAGACTTCCTCGCTTCAAGGAATATTCCGTCAATGATATACTACCCGCTGCCGCTGAATGAGCAGAAAGCTTATGCCACAGCAGAGCTGAGCCCGGGTAGCTTCCCCGTTGCCGAAACTTTGTGCAAAGAAGTATTGTCTTTGCCAATTCATACCGAAATGTCAGAAGAGCAACTGGAATATATAGCTGAGAGCGTTAAACAATTCTTTGATAAATAATATGGAGAACAAATTTTTTGCACATCCTACTGCAGTAATTGATTCCGGGGCCGAAATAGGAGACGGAACTAAAATATGGCATTTCAGCCATATCATGCCGGGATGTAAGATCGGTGAAAATTGTAACATCGGACAGAATGTAGTGATATCTCCTGATGTGATTCTGGGAAGGAATGTCAAAATACAGAACAACGTATCGATCTATACCGGTGTTACCTGCGGGGACGATGTGTTCCTCGGGCCTTCATGTGTATTTACAAACGTCATCAACCCACGAAGCGCCGTAAACAGGAAAGCCGAATATGCAAGAACACACCTGGGCAATGGCGTTACAATAGGCGCAAATGCCACAATAGTGTGCGGACATGATATAGGAGAATACGCTTTTATAGGCGCCGGCGCAGTAGTAACCAGAGACGTACCTTCCTATGCACTGCTGGTCGGAAACCCGGCCAGGCAGGTTGGCTGGATGAGCGAATTTGGGCACAAACTGGTTTTTGACGCCAATAAAGAAGCCGTTTGCCCCGAAAGCGGACATCGGTATACCCTTGAGAATAACAGAGTAAAAAAACTTAATTAGACCATGAACAAAGCTGATAAAATACGATTTGCAGTAGTGGGCTGTGGACATATAGGGAAAAGACATGCCGAAATGATCTTAAGGAACCCGGAAGCAGAGTTGGTTGGCCTGGTTGATATAAAAGGAAAGGAAAAATCGAACGTGACTTTTGATGTACCTTTCTTTCACTCATTAGATGAACTCTTAAGATCAGATCTGCCAATAGACGTGGTCAATATCGCCACACCAAACGGCTTCCACGCAGAACAGGCCCTGGCATGCCTGGACGCAAAGAAGCACGTTGTGATCGAGAAACCTATGGCACTGACAAAACAGGATGCCGAAAGAGTAATATTTAAAGCGTTACATGTTCACCGGTACGTATTTGCCGTTATGCAGAACCGCTACTCACCACCATCTGTCTGGGTAAAGGAATTAGTAGAGTCAGGCCGATTAGGCAGAATTTTCATGGTACAGCTTAACTGCTACTGGAACAGGGACGAGAGATACTATGTGCCCGATAGCTGGCACGGAAAAAAGTCACTGGACGGAGGAACACTGTTTACACAATTCTCCCACTTCATTGACATCTTATACTGGTTGTTCGGTGATATTGAAAACATCAACTCAAGATTAGCAGATTTTAATCATGAAGAGTTGACTGAATTTGAAGATTCAGGTATTATCAGCTTCGATTTCGTGAACGGAGGAATGGGGTCGATCAACTATTCCACCTCTATCTGGAATAAGAACATGGAAAGCAGTATGACCATTATTGCGGAGCATGGCAGCTTGAAAATTGGCGGGCAATATATGGATAAAGTGGAATACTGCCATATCAGGGACTATGTAATGCCGGAGCTTGCTCCCACCAACCCCGGGAACGACTACGGCGCATATAAAGGGTCTGCACAGAACCATCATTATGTAATACAGAACGTCATAGATGTTATTAAAGAGAATACTACAATAACGACCAACGCACTTGAAGGGTTAAAAGTCGTAGATATAATAGATCGCGTGTATAAGAGTTCAAATGTTGTAAATAATGATTTCATTCGCAAGAAAGCAATTTGTTAATTCTGGAACCTTGTTAAGGAGGGCGGTTAAATTACCCTCCTTCAATATATTGTTTTCTCAGAGTGCTGTCATGGTTATTTTAATAATAGCTGATGTGGTCTATGCCAGGATGTTTTCTACAGAAATGTTCGGTACCTGGAAGCAGCTGGCATTACTTATTAACCTGGTTATCCCTCTTATGTCTTTAGGGATCCCGGAAGGCTTTAAATACTATGCAGCTTTAGACAGGACCAACATAACTGCCCACCTGGGCAGAGTGCTTGCTTTGACGGCATTAGTGTTCACTATCGTGTTTTTCCTGTTCTCTTTTGGGGCAGTAAATCTTATTGCCCGGTTATTGAATAATGCCGGAATCATACACTTTAAGTATATGGTCCCGGTCCTGTTCCTGGTTATTTCAATTAACCAGATCTTCAGGAACCTGATGATCAACAACCAGCAAACAGGAATCTTGCTTAACAGCGCTGTTGTTATCCTCATCGCCGGTGTATTCCTCATTTTCCTGAATGTTTACAGCTACCATTTCTTTCCCGAAAATGTGCTGTGGATATTGCTGGCGCTCATGTTCGTTGTGCTGTTCTCCATTCCGTCAATCATGTACCTGGTAAAGGAAAAGAATATACTCCGGGACATCAAAGCCACCGACTTGACAGGGAGCTACAGGAACTACTTTAAAATTGGCTTCCCCATTTTTGTGGCCACCTTCATTGGTGTGATCGGCGCCAATCTGGACAAGGCATTGGTCAGCTCTCTTACTGATGTAAAACAGTTTGCAGTATATTCAGTAGGCGCATTTGAAATTCCTTTTTTTAGCATGATCAGCGCCTCTGTATCACAGTCCATATTTCCTCAGTTGGTGCAGCTGTATAATGACAAATCCGTAAAAGAAGCGAAGGCACTATGGCTTAAAACAACTTTACGCGTTACATACATCACCTATCCCATCATACTTTTCCTGATGATCTTTGCCAAACCGCTTATCGTATTAATCTTTACTGATAAGTATGTAGATGGGGTATTTATTTTCAAGACCTTCCTGCTGATCGGCTTATGGAGAAATGGTTACTATGGCGGACTTATATCAGCCTCGGGAAAGACCAAATGGATCACATTGTATAGCGCCATCTCGCTGATCAGCAATATTACTTTTTCGTTTCTGATGTACAAGGTGATGGGCATTTACGGAATTGCATACGGAGCGCTGATGGCCACTGTTATAGTCGCCACGTTGCAGTTAGCCCATGAGAGGCTGCTGGGCGGTTGGTTCAGAACAATCATTCTGAACAGGACAGTGCTCATATTAGTGATCCTGATCCTGATTTTTTATTTTATCTGATAGTATAATGAAAAAGGTATTACGTTTTCTTACATTTCTGCCTTTCTTCAGAAAGATTTATGAGAGACATTATTATGCTTCAGGTTTCGGTATTTTAATGGTCAACCTTTTTTTTAAACATATTCTCCGGATCAACAGTAATGGAGATATACTGTTCAACTTTACCGCCAAAGCCCATACGCCAGGCAATATAAAGATCATAGGCAATGACCTGAAACATTCAGTATATGTCAGCTTCGTCACCTCAGGAGGCAGCTATTACCAGGCTATAAACGGCATAGAGATCGGAGAAGGTACTATATGGGCGCATGGTTGCCATTTTATCAGTTCCAACCACTCATACCGGGACCTTAAGAAGAACCTGCCGGGGCCGCCCATCAGGATAGGCAGGAATGTCTGGATTGCCACCGGCTGTGTAATACTTCCCGGTGTCAGTATCGGAGATCATTCTGTGGTCGGGGCAGGATCTATTGTAACAAAATCTTTTCCTGGATATTCGATCATTGCCGGAAACCCGGCAGAAATTATCGGGAAACGGTGCCAGAAATGCCTGGAAAAGATTCCAGGCGAAATGACTCATTGCAAGGAATGTGTTAATTAAAATTCGATGAAGAAACAGTCAGATCATTCGTTAATAGCATTCGTATATTACCTGAACCCCGTCAAAGCGGTAGGTAGCAGGCGAAATAATGTTATTATTTCGTCAATATTCCGGCATTTCCCCTTTAAGAGAACAACTGTTTTTTCTACTTCGAATTCAAGATATATGGCAAAGGAAGCAGACCCCGGCTTCCCGCTTACAGCCAGGCAATTAATAACGTTCGATCATAACACGATCAGGTGTATGATGGGGCCGTCAGAAAAGAAAAAAAAGAAAGAGAACAGAAATGCCCCCGTTGTTGAGAAGAAGTCAGGGCCTGGCATGATAGGTAAATTGTTATCATCTTTTTTAGGTGTAGTGACCATTTATGATGGCGGGTTCCTCTATCTCCTTCATGGAGTGGCGCAGATTGTTCTCTACAGGCTCAGGTCCCCCGGCCCGCAGGTCATCTATACCTCCTTTTCACCTATGGCGGATGTGTTGTTAGGCTATATCACAAAGTCTCTATATGGAAAGAAGGCGTATTGGATACTGGATTTCAGGGACCTGTTTATAGCAGACGATCGTAAAAAGATCTTCAACGGGTTTCATGAATATATCTTAAAGAAACTCATCAGGAAATCAGATCTGCTGGTTACCGTGTCTAACGGTTTACTGGCCAACCTGGAAAAGTATGGCCCGGCATCTTCTTTAACTATAAAGAACGGGTTTGATCTGAATACGATTAATTATAATAATAAGGTAAGCGGTCAGAAGTTCATTATTTCTTATACCGGGTCAATATACCCGGAACATCAGCGGCTTGACGTTTTCCTGGAAGCCGTATCCTCACTGATTAAAAAAGGCCTTCTGGACAGGAATATCGTAGCCTTAAAATACGTTGGACGGTCAAAGGACTATTGGGACGGGGAAGTGAATAAACGTGGACTTGAAGATTGCAACGAAAGTAAAACCACCGTTCCTTTAAGCGAAGCGGTAGCCCTGCAGAGAGAATCTAACGTGAACCTGCTGATGAGCTGGTCTTACCCCGGTGTGAAAGGAATTCTGACAGCGAAGATGTTCGATTATCTTTGCGCTTTAAGGCCGGTAATAACTATCGTTAACGGAGAAAGTGATCCCGAACTGGAAGGCATATTCAGGGAAACGAACTGTGGGAAGGTTTTTTATACTGATCAGACCTCGAAGCTGGAAGACTATATTTTTGAATTATACAATAAGCACGTTAATAAACTTGATGGCTTTAACCCTGATATAGATATTATCAAATCTTATAGCTGGACTTCCACCATACAGCCATTACTTAAAAAGATAGAGACAGAGATTAAATGATGAAGCAGAAATTCACAATAGGATATAAACTTTATCTGGCATTTATCTTTTGCTTGCCATTCATATCATTGGGTCTGCCAGTGGGGAAATTCAAATTCTCCATTCCTGACTTCCTGATATTATTGTCATTCCTGTCTGCATTCGAAAAAGGAGAAGTCTTAATAACGACACAATTCAAAAGAGTTGCAAACATCATCCTGTTCTTCCTGTTTGCGGTATCACTTTCAGTGTATAAGGTGAGCGATATCAGCCGTTATTTCATGGGGCTGCTGCCCCTGTTGAACGGAGTGCTCATCGTATTCCTTACATTCAACTATTATTACCTGTATAAAGAGAATTTTCTTTATTATACAAAGCTGGCCTTTATGCTGGCGCTTGTAATATGCTTTCTCCCCGCATATCCTGTTTTCCTTGGAATAAAGATCGACTTTTTCATTAAAGGCTACAGGTATGCCTATGTTATGGAGAATCCTAATCAATGTATGGCATACATTTTCTGCGGTATTGTCTGCGTAGGTATACTGGAACTGATACACCTGAAAAAATTCTCGTCTTTATTTTTTTACCTGATCCTTTTCTCCATAATACCCATGCTGGCTACAGGATCAAGGACAGGGCTTTTCTCCTTTATGATCTTCCTCAGCTTCTTCTTCCTGATCAATTTCAGGAAAACCGGTGTAGTCTTTATAGCAGGAGGAGCGCTTGGTTTGATCGTGCTTGCTTTCGCCAACCTGTCCAAACCCAATCTGAATAATAACTTTTTCCTGAACAGGGGCCTGTCTATTTTCTCGTTCTTTGAAACATCCAAAGGAGATATAACACAGGCAGGAGCAACAGGAGAGTCTATTAAACTCGGTTTGGAAGCATTTGAAGATAACCCCTTTATAGGTGTAGGCCTCGGTAATTTTGTAGGGAATTATTTTGTATATGAGGTGCATAATACTTTCGTATCCATTCTCGCCGAAACAGGTATTATTGGGTTCTCTTCCTATTTGCTGCTGCTTGCAGTGATCCTGGTATGTATTGTAAGGGTGGACATCCCCATAAAATTCAAGATATTTCTATATATAGCTTTTGCTTTGTTCCTGATGATGAATATTCCTCACCTCTTATTGAGGCAGAGATGGACCTGGGTTTTGTTCTCCTTTTTTTATTTACTGATGTTCTATCAAAAAAAAATAAAGCATGTGCGGAATATTTGGATCAATTAATTACAGGATCGGTGAAAATAAGCACCTGATCTTTAAAAAGCTGGGGCACAGAGGCCCGGACGAACAAAACTATTTTACTGAGAATGAGATCGAGTTTATACATACAAGATTAGCTATACAGGACCTGACTCCCGGCGGAAGACAGCCTATGCACCTGGATGGAGTGTATATTACCTATAACGGCGAGTTGTATAATCACCTGGAGCTAAGAGAGAAATATGGGCTGCATTCCACCATCGCTTCTGATACGATGACCATTCTTATGCTGTACCAGCTCAGGGGAATGGACATGCTCGAAGAATTTGACGGGATGTTCGCTTTTGCAATATATGATTCCAATAAAAGAAAACTTTTCCTGGCCAGGGACAGGGTAGGAAAGAAACCATTATATATATGGAACAGTGGAAAACAGTTTGTTTTTTCTTCAGAACTGGGAGCCTTATACCAGGTAGTACATCCGGAAACTAATATAGAAGCCATATCCGATTATCTGTACCTGGGATACTTTTACCGGAAAGATACTCCCTACAGGATGGTAAGAGAGCTTGATAACGGTACCTTCATGGAAATAGACCTGACCAGCTACGATTCCAGGGCCACAAAGTGGTTTGACATCAGTACCGTTTACAAGGAAAGCAGTACGCTTTCCCTTCCCGAAGCGCTGGACCAGTTAGATCATAAATTAAGGCAAAGCATCAGACGGCGCATAGAAAGTTCCGACCTGGAAGTAGGAACATTTCTCAGCGGGGGTATTGATAGCGGCCTGGTCACATCTATTGCAACAGAATATACTTCCGCCTTAAAGACATTCACCGTGAGCATGCCGGGAGCTTATGATGAATCTGCCCTCGCCTTGCAGGTAGCAAAGAAATACCAGACCAACCACACCGAGATCAGTATTTCCTTTGATGAGCTGGCTAAAGATTTTGAAGGCATTATTTCAAATTACGGAGAGCCTTTTTTTGACAGCTCAGCTATTCCCAGTTATTATGTGTCAAGAGAAGCAAAGAAACATATTACAGTAGTGCTCAATGGAGATGGTGCCGACGAGTTGTTTGGCGGTTACAGACGCTATGTTCCTTTCACTTATTTCAATTTCTTCTCCTCCGGGGCATTGGTTAAAAATCTTGCCGGAGCGCTTTCCAGTATATTGCCGGTAGCGCACGAGAAGAAGAATAAATACAATTTTGTTTACAGGCTGCTAAAGCTTGCCTCATACAGAGATATTGCGAAGGTTTACAACGCGGCAACGACAGATCTGCTGGTTGGTTTTGAAGATGCCTTTATCATAAAGCCCCAGTTGCTTTCCATCAGGGAAATGTTAAATGGGATAGAACATTCAGGAGTATCCCCGCTTAAGAAAATATTGCAGGCAGACTTCAACGCTATCCTGTTCAGCGACCTTCTGCCTAAAATGGATATCGCCACTATGTCTCACTCACTTGAAGGAAGAAGCCCTTTTCTTTCAAAAGAGATTGTAGAGTTTGCGCCCATGCTCTCCGATAATTTAAAGATAAATGGGTCTACAACTAAATACTTACTCCGGAACCTTGCTAAAAGATATCTCCCGGAACAGCTGATCAGTCAACCGAAACGGGGTTTTGAAATTCCCCTTAAGAACTGGATGGATAATGATCTGAAAGGAATACTCAATGATATGTTATCCTCATCAGACACGCTTTATACTCAATTCATAGAGCCTCGGTTTGTAAAAAGACTGCTTGACCGTAAGATTACCATCTCTGATGAAAAACGGGCCAAGATCCTGTATGCCATATTGTGCCTTGAAATTTGGTATAGAACTATAAAAAATTAAGAGAATGCCAGGTAAATTGATTCGAATCACCACTGTACCTCTTTCACTGCATAAACTGTTAAGTAACCAGTTGAAGTATATCTCTTCCCATTATGAAGTGGTTGCAGTTTCTTCCGGCGGCAAATACCTGGATCTGGTAGGGAAGGACCAGGGCGTCAGAACAAAGGCGGTTGACATGACACGTAAGATCACTCCCTTTAAAGACCTGGCGGCTTTGATATCGTTATGCAGGTTCCTGAAAGCAGAGAAACCACTGATAGTACATACACATACTCCTAAAGCCGGCTTGCTCGGTATGATCGCTGCCAGGATAGCCGGTGTACCTATCAGGTTACATACAGTTGCCGGTTTGCCTTTACTGGAGGCCCAGGGCCCTAAAAGACGCCTGCTGGAATGGACAGAGAAGCTCACATACTCATGTGCCATGCATGTTTATCCCAATTCCTACCGTATGAAGGATATAATGGTGAAGAACCGTTATTGCCCGGAATTCAAGCTTAAAGTGATCGGAAATGGCAGTTCCAACGGAATAGACACCGCATATTTCAGCCCGGAACATTTTTCGGCAGAGCAGCTCAGAAGCCTCCGGGAAAAATACGGACTGAGTGAAAATGATATTGTCTTATGTTTTGTAGGAAGGATGGTGAAGGATAAGGGGATACATGAGCTCATCCAGGCTTTTTTAAAGCTTGCGCCTCAGTACCCCGCCCTTAAATTATTACTGACAGGGCCTTTTGAGCCCGACCTGAGCCCGGTTCAGCCCGAAGTGGAAAATGCCATCCGGAATGATAGGAACATTGTCTGGGTAGATTACCAGGAAGATGTCAGACCTTTCCTTGCCATGAGCAACATATTTGTTTTTCCCAGTTACAGGGAAGGCTTTCCTAATGTTGTTATGCAGGCAGGGGCCATGGGACTGCCATCCATCGTTACCGATATCAACGGGTGTAATGAGATCATTGAGGAAGGGAAGAATGGTATGATCATTCCACCCAAAGACGAAAGTAAGTTAAGAGAAGCCATAGAGCTGCTTATCCGGGACGAAAAGAGAAGAAAGGACATGGCGTCTGTAAGCCGGAAAATGATCATAGACAGGTATGATCAGCATTTACTGTGGAGTACTTTATTAGCAGAGTACAGGGTCCTGGAAAATAAATACTTAAAGTGAGTTACTATGTATAAGAGTTGTATAAAGCCAGTAATGGATTTTATTATAGCGCTTGTTGCCTTTTCCCTGCTTTTGCCTGTATTCCTGGTTTGTACGGTTCTTCTGTTCATTGTGAACAGCGGTACGCCTTTTTTCCTGCAAAGAAGGCCGGGAAAAGATGAGAGGATCTTTAGCGTTATAAAGTTCAAAACAATGACAGACCGGAAAGATAGTAACGGAGTGCTGCTTCCGGACAGGCAGCGATTGACCCCTGTGGGAAAGTTTATCAGGAAAACCTCGCTGGACGAAATTCCCCAGCTGTTAAATGTTATCAAAGGAGATATGAGCCTGGTAGGCCCCCGTCCTCTGCTGGTTGAATATCTGCCCTTGTATGATGAGCACCAGAAACGCAGGCACGACGTGAAGCCCGGCATCACCGGCTGGGCGCAGGTAAAGGGAAGGAACGCCATTACATGGCAGCAGAAGTTTGAATATGATGTCTGGTATGTGAATAATCTGAGCTTTAAACTGGACCTGGAAATTCTGGCAGCAACTGTTTTTAAAGTAATTAAATCAGAAGGAATAAACCAGGAAGGACAGGCTACTGCCGAAAAATTCCAGGGGAAATCTCCGATTGAAAACTAAAATCTGCATAATGGAAAATAAAGAACCTGTGTACCTGATAGGCGCAAGCGGTCACGGAAAAGTTATCCTGGAGATAATTGAAGAAGAGAACAGAACAGTGGCAGGCCTTTTTGACAGCAATCCTGAGAAGAAAGAACTGTCGGGCTATCCTGTTATAGGCAACCTGCAACAGGGAGAATATCCGCAGAATGCCCGTTTTATCATCTCTATCGGGAATAATAAAACGAGGAAAGACCATACAGAGAGGTTTGATCTGCTGTATACAACAGCTGTCCATCCTAAAGCTGCTATTTCCAGGAGATGTGATGTCGGAGAAGGCACAGTTATCATGGCCGGCGTTAGTGTGAACAGTGATTCATCTATCGGGAAGCATGTTATTCTTAATACAAATTGTTCTGTTGATCATGATTGTATTATTGAAGACTTCGTGCATATCTCCCCCAATGCCTGCCTGGCGGGCAATGTCACGGTAGGAGAAGGAACACATATTGGCGCAGGAGCGGTGATAATACAGGGAGTGAATGTTGGAAGATGGGCCACTATAGGCGCCGGGGCAGTAGTACTGAAAGATGTTGAAGACCATGCCATCGTTGTAGGCAACCCCGCAAAAGTGATCAGACATAATCATTAATATAACTGGTATCAAGATAAATTAAAGTATGCAAAAAATATGGTTATCCTCACCTCATATGGGAGGGAATGAGGTTGATTTTGTAACAGAAGCCTTTACAACAAACTGGATTGCGCCATTAGGACCTAATGTGGATGGATTTGAACAGGACCTGTCTGCCTATACCGGGGCTAAACACGTAGCAGCTTTATCTTCCGGCACAGCAGCATTACACCTGGGCCTGATCTTATTAGGCGTGCAGCCCGGAGATGAAGTGATCTGCCAGAGTATGACCTTCTCTGCCTCTGCTAATCCTATCACCTATGTAGGCGCTACCCCCGTTTTTGTGGATAGTGAGCATACCACCTGGAATATGGACCCTTCATTGCTGGAACAGGCCATCAAAGAAAGGCTTGCCAGGGGCAAAAAACTTAAGGCCATTATCCTTGTTCACTTATATGGCATGCCTGCGCAAATGGACAGGATAACTGAAATTGCGAATAACTATGGTATACCCATCCTGGAAGATGCTGCAGAAGCACTGGGGTCACAATGGAACGGCAAGGCCTGCGGTACATTGGGAACATTGGGAGTGCTCAGCTTTAACGGGAATAAGATCATTACAACCAGTGGAGGCGGTGCCTTGATTGCCGATGAGGAAGATATTATCAGAAAGGCCCGCTTCCTGGCTACACAGGCACGGGATGCTGCACCTCACTATGAACACTCGCAGATAGGTTATAATTATCGTATGAGCAATGTCTGCGCCGGGATAGGAAGAGGACAGATGCTGGTGCTTGAGGAACGTATCCGGAGAAGGAGAGCTAATTATTCCTTTTATAAAGAACGTTTGTCTGACAATGGTAATATCAGGTTTGTAGACGAGCCCGATGGTTATTTCAGTAACCGGTGGCTAACAACCGTAATAATAGATGAGACAGCTAACGGAGCGATAGACCGGGAAACCGTCAGGATAGCCCTGGAAAAACAGAATATTGAATCAAGACCGCTGTGGAAACCCATGCACCTGCAACCCGTGTTTTCCGGTGCGCCCGCTTATGTAAACGGAGTATCTGAAGCGTTGTTTAAACAGGGATTATGCCTGCCCAGTGGATCGAACCTGAGCCAGGATGACCTGCAGAGAATTGTTAAAATCATAAAAACACTTTAAACCTGTGAGTTGTTTTTGAATCAGATTGTCAGGAGTTATTGAGACCCCGTTTTTGCTTCGTGGAACGCGGCAGAAGGAATGAAATTTAAATATTTCTATATGAAATGGCGTTTTACTTTTATTGTAGCGGTCAGTGTATGTTTGATCATTAATGTTCTGAATGCGGTGCCTGTAATGGCGCAAAAAGTGATCAATGCCAGGGATTTTGGCGCAAAGGGCGATGGACTGACAGATGATGCCATTGCCATCAATAAAGCCTGGGATAAGGCTATTAAAGCCAATTTACCCTTATTCATTCCTGCAGGTACATATATAGTGTCCAGCAATATTATAGTGCCCGCCTTACAGGCAAATTCTGAAGTAGTGCTGATGGGGGAGGGGAAGAATACAATTCTGAAACGGAAGGATGGATCAGTCAATGCAAACCTGTCAATTGTAATATTCAATATTAATAATGCTTCCGGTAATGTCAATATTACCATAAAGGATATTGCATTTGACGATAATGCAGATAAACAGATGAAGCCTTTGCATCCTTATGACCTGGAACATGCAGCTACAATACGCTTTGGAGGAAAGAACGAAGACTTTGTATATAACTCGTTTAAAGTACAGAATGTATATTTCTATAATCCTATTGCCGATCATATATGGGTCAATAACCTGGGTAAACAGTTCCTGGCAGATAATGTTACCGCTACAGGGAGAACAAGAACACGTTCTGACATAGACTTCTCTATGATGCCCCAGCAGATCAGGATCACCAATTCCCGGATGAATAACCTCGAAAGCGAGCCTGTACAACAGGTGAAGAAAAAATTTGCCTGCAGCTTCATCGTACAGAATGTAACCCTTTCACAGAAACTTGATCTGAGTGGTATATATAATGTTGAGCCCGTTACTGTAGATATTCAGAATGTAACAGTTAAGGGTGAAACATTTCTTGGTAACCTGGTGGGAACTTTTACGGATTGTGAACTGCGTGGAATCGGAAGAATGGTCCGCAATAACCTGGAATTCCGGAATTGCAAAATTGTATTGCCTTTAAAAGAAAACAGCGATACCGTGATGCCCATCCAGATAGATTATAATATGGAGAGAGACCCTGCTCCGATCTATAAGAAGAACAGCTTTATTAATTGCTCTTTTATAATTGACTCCAGGAAACCGGAGATAAGAGGTACAATGATAGAATCTTTCTCTGCCCAGAAAACACTGGATGTGATGACGGTGTTTGATGGATGTGTTTTTGATAACCGTGCAGATTGCAACATTGAGAACTACAGAAATGGAAAGTATGTTATCCGGAACTGTCAGCTTGGAGTGAATCCTAATTCTCCCAAAGCCTGCGTATCAATGCCGCCTTCTGCTAAATACAGATCATCAACAGACGTTTCAGGAAATAAGATCTTACGCGGAGGATACAAGAATTTTTAATTAAAAAAGCACGTGCCATAAGAAAGATTCCTTTGGCACGCCGCTAAATCATCAGGTTGCCTTACCTGATTTTAAAAGATTCCTTTAAACTTCTATATAGAAGTTAATTTTTTTGAGGCTTTCTTACTTTTACTGCTAAAAAATCATTTAAAGAAATAGGAGTTAATGATGATGGGAGCTTAAACCCTAAGCCCGTATTTGCACCGAATGAATACCATTTATCTATCTGGAATCCTACTCTGTTTAAATATTTGCTTAATCTGTGCTTATTAAAATCAATAACATGAGATGCTTCCCAATGCCCATCTATTAATATACCCGTTCCTCCCAAAGGCGCCCCGCAATCACCAGATGCTGCCATATAGGGAACTTTACCTAATAACCATTTTAATCGGTTCCCCAATGAAACGGCATTAGGAACAGTAACAAAAAATTCACCGTTGGGCCGCAGGCAACGAAATATTTCCTGCAATAGTGGAGTGCCCATTCGTAAATGCTCCAGTACTTCTGTACATATTACATATTCAACAGAGTTATCTTCAAATGGTAATTTAGACGTTCTGCCGTCCAGATCAGCTACTACATCGGGATTCCCATATTTGTCAAGGATAAGCCATGAGTCATGTGGAACATACTTTTTAAATGTGGCGTCAACACCACCAATTTCAACAAAATTTCGTGCAGTGGTATGTGCTCTGACTACTTTGCAGGAAGCTTGAAATCTGTAAAGTTGTTCAATTTTAATTTCCATAGACGTATATTAATTAATATTAAAGAGTTACAACAAGGATCCGGTAAACAATAACTTAACAGACTTCGGTTTTATCATGTCTTGCATTCGGCAAATTGCTGTAAGTGTTCGGTGCTTCTCCTTTTTTGATTAGAAGTAACCGTCAGGAATAAAAAGTAACACAACAATAGAAATACACCTGCACTCTGAAATGAACCCTCCCTGAACTTTTAAGCATAACATTAATTTTTTATATATGTTAATGTAAAATATGTATATTTGTTCTGCCTGAATATTACCTATGAAGATCCTATGGAAGAACCCATTTTCAGGTGCAGTTATCTGCCTTTTGGTAGTACTTATTTTTTTTGCCAATGAATTAGTAGTTGCCCAGGCTGTACAGCTTACCAACCCATCATTGGAAGGACGCCCGGGTGTTGGCGCTTCGCCTGCTGGCTGGTTCACATGCGGAGCTACACCAGACCTGCTGCCCATTGCTAACAAATATTGTCAGATAGAGCAGACTGCATCTAACGGCACTACCTATGTCGGTGCCCTGTGTGACAGCAATTTTTATGAAGGAATTGGTCAGCGTCTCAGCGCCCGTTTAAAAAAGGGAAAGACCTACACACTTTCAGTTGACCTGGCTTTTCCCGGTTTCTATTGTAATGAATTATGCTATGGCAGCTTTGCTGTGTTCGGTAGCAGTGCTTCCTGTGAAGCCCGTCAGGTGTTATGGAAGTCCGGTATTATTTCACATCGTGAATGGAAAAGATATACTATCAGGTTCGTACCGGAAGAGGATGTGGAGTATATACTCTGCGGACCATATTTCAAAGGTTCCTGCGCAGGAAAAAAATATGCCGCTGGTATTTTAATAGATAATTTTTCTTCTGAAATAAGCGAGGTGCTCAATGTTGAAGTATCTGTCCGTAAAGCATGTAAAGGCACAACAACCGGCGGGGCAGCATTAAAGGTATTTAACGGGGAAGCGCCTTATTCATATTCATGGACTCCCGGTGGCTACACCGGACAGGAAATTTCAGATGTGCCCGCTGGCAGATATGAAGTAAAGATCACCGACAGGAAAGGAGAAGAAGCTGTAGCAAATGTTGTAATTGGAGAATATGAAGTAGCAGCATCAGCAGTTGTTACCCAACCGGATTGCCATGACCCGAATTCAGGGAACATCTCGGCAAATGTAAATGGCGGAATAGAGCCCTATCGTTACAGCATTGATAACGGTGCCAGTTATCAGGCTTCTCCCGTTTTCACTCATTTATCAGCCGGAAAATATAGCCTGATCATTAAAGATGAGAACCAATGCACAGTTACAGTTGATGGTCTGCAAATGATAGCTCCGGAAGCTGTTCCCATACCCACAGCATTGGCTGAAAGCAAGGCAACCAGTTGTAATTACGCTGAAGATGGACAGATAACACTGAAAGGCCAAAACGGAACACCGCCTTATAAGTATTCCCTGGATGGATCTTCTTATCTGGCAGAAGGAAAATTCACACACCTGAAAGCAGGAGCTTACAGGTATTATGTCATGGATAGCCTTAATTGTATTGTGGATGGTGCTGTAGAAGTATTCAAAAATACAATGAGCTGTAACGTTTTTATGCCTAACGCTTTCAGCCCGAATGGAGATGGTATCAATGATGTTTTTAAAGCAAAAGTGCATGATGCGGTAACCGGTTTCCGGCTGGCCGTTTATGGCAGGTGGGGACAACTGGTATTTGAAACACGTAATCCCGACAGGGGCTGGGACGGCGGAAACATGCCCTCAGGCAGCTATTTGTGGGTAGTGACTTATACCAACGGCAAACAACAACTCATGCAGCAACAAGGAAATCTTACGCTGATAAGATAATTTTTGTTATTAACCTGAGATTAACATATATTCACTTCAGTTTCTCTATTTTGCGGCGGCTTAATTATTAATTCCACACTTTATACGTTTTCCCCTATGAAGCAAATTGCAATTTATGGTGCTGGCGGTTTTGGCCGGGAGGTCAAAATGCTGATAGACCAGATCAATGACGTTAACAGTAAACACTCCCAACTCGAATTTGTCGGATTCTACGACGACGGAATGGAGAAGGGACACATGGTAAACGGTTATCCCGTACTGGGAGGGACGATAGAGCTCAACAGCATTTCTGAAGATTTAGGAATAGTAGTAGCAGTAGGTAATCCCAAAGCAAAGAAAAATATTATTGGGAATTTAACGAACAAACATATCTGGTACCCCGTATTAATTCACCCCAGCGTTTTCATTGGCAGAGACGATGTCACGATCGGGGAAGGTTCTATCATCTGCGCAGGATGTCTCATAACGGTTAATATCCGCATCGGCCGGCATGTCATACTCAACCTCGGATGCACTGTTGGCCATGATACCGTAATAGGAGATTATTCCTCATTTATGCCTTCTGTAAATATATCCGGCGAAGTCAATATTGCCGAATGTGTTTATGGCGGAACAGGCGCTAAAATAATTAACAGGTCAGATATCGGTGAAGAAACTACAATTGGCATGGGAGCTATCGTGGCCAAAAGCCTGCCCCCAAAATGTACTGCCGTAGGCATACCTGCCAAACCAGTAAAGTTTCATGACTAAAATAGCTGTGAACAACAAACAGATGATCTTCTCTTAAAGTATCCCGTTCTATTTTACTATACAGTCCTGCAGATATTATCATTCAGATAAATCAGCAATACTTCAGGGTAACAAACTGGTAAAGCTTAACGCTTTACCAGTTTGAAGGTCCTGGACTCTCCATTTTTGCCACTGAGGCGCATGATGTAGATACCAGGAACACTGATCCTCGAACCAGGGTTGACACGGAGGGTGGTCGGTCCTGCCGGTATACTACCCTTGTAATCTGAATATAACAGTCTGCCGCTCACGTCAAATATTTCAACCCGCACAACTGTTTCGGTTTTCAATTGTATGTCAACATTGATCTGCTCCTGGAATGGATTCGGATAGGCCTTGGCATCTCCGAAATCAGGAGGAGGTGCTGTATTCAGCAAAGTATTCAGCCCATTTATCAGAGGCTCTGTCAGTACTGTTACCAGGTTTTGATTGGTAACCGCATTATTGCTGTTTTCCTGCGCAACCGGATCAACATGTCCCGTAATGGTCAGCGCAGCAATCAAACCAAAAATAGATGAATTGGATGCCGGATCCACAGCTACCAGGATATTTCCATACTCGTCAGGAGATATATCACGGATAGTCACAACACCACTCTTGTTCATAGAGGCATTCAGATAAGCTACCCTCGTGTTGTTAACCGTATACTTACCTGTTACATCCTGCCATTCTACTGAACTGCCAAAGAAAGTAAGATCGTATTTCAATGTCTGGCTAAGACCTGTTACCTTGAATGAGGCATGATTGCCAGGGAACAGGCCGTAGTTTTCGATCATCACATTGTCAGGATATATACCGCTGTTGTTGCCGGTATTCATACCTGCACCATATACACCATCAAAATTCTCTATAAGGTTAATGCCCACACCAGTCATATTGTTCTGGACATCTTTCATGTTACTGACTACTACGCCTACTGTAGGACGCATACTGGTATTATTCCATGGAGACGGAGCAATCTTCAGCTCATTGAAATTCAGCAGTATCTTAAATCCTGGAGTGGTAGCAGAGCTGTTGTTGCTATAGTCTGAGAACACACCTGATTTCACCGCGCGTACCTTGTAATAGTATGTCTGGTTCGGGCTCAGGGTAGTATCGTTATAAGCAACCGCATTGGCCCCCAGCGTAGCTATCTGGGAATAACTGCCACCCGGCAATGCACGCCATACCTGGTATCCCGTTTCGTTATTAGCCCTGTCTGACCATCTCAGCGCTATCGATTTATGACTGGTAGCAGTGGCTACGAGGTTCAGCGGATTCACAACTGCCAGGGTAGCATCATAAGATTCAACTACCATCGCATTGAGATATTTGTAGTAACCATTGCTGGTCTTGTTGACAAGGATATTTATCTCACCGCTTGCATTAGGTATAACACCATTTATCTGCTTTGTCAGGCTGCTATTGTAAGCAGGATCTATCACCACGCTGTCTGTACCTATAGTGAACCTGGCCCTGGCATTGATACCAAAGTTGATACTGCTGAAGAATACAACGTTATAACGCTTGCTGGTGTTCAGTCCTGACAGTTTGATGGTGTGAGTCATGTCCCTGCTGTCATATACATAGGATTGCATTACGCCATCCGGGAACACACCACTATTGTCATAGGTGCTCATACCTGTTGTAGCATTATCATTTTCCCAGAACTCGTTAAACGTCATGCTCATGCCGGTGCCGTTGCCTGATTCATCCAGGGCGTTAGCTACTTTCACCCCTGCATACGGGAAGCCTGTTATATTATTCCATGGCGCAGCAACCGGGTTACTGGAAGCAAAGTTGAAGTATACAGATGTCGTGTTCTTATCGGTAACAACTACATTAAAGGTATCTGATGCGCTGGCGCCCTGGTTATCAGTAGCCGTCAGTATCACTTTATAGCTACCCAGGTTGTCTGCCGTCGGGTTGAAGCTGAAAGAACCTGTACCATTACCATTGTCAGTGAAGCCGCCGAAAGATGGCAGACCACTCGTGGTCATAGAAACACTGTTGCCCTGGTCGCCCACAGCCTGTACATTAAACTGTGCAGAGGCATTTGCCTTCAGCTTAACATCAGCAATGGCACCGATCTGCGGAGGTTTCACCGGTACCAGCACGCCTGCAATATTGCTGAATGCTGAGTTACCGGTTGAGTTACTGGCAGCCACTTTATAATAGTAATGCGTGCTGCCATGTACAGTGCTGTCTGCATAAGATGTAGCAGTACTGCTGTTCAGACTGCCCAGCAGGCTGTAAGATCCCAGGCTGTCTGTTCCGCGGTGTATCCTGTAACCAGTGGCGTTATAAGCTACATTGTTCCAGTTAAGGGATACAATACCATTCGCTTCTGTCGCTGCCAGGTTCTTCGGAGCGGCCGGCAAAGTACCGTCATCCAGGATAGCATTCACTTCAAATGCGCCCAGGTAGCCTACCTGTGTACCATCTGCAACAGACATGTTAAAGGTGATCTCGCCGGAGGCATTCGGAGCAATATTGTCGAAATTCACCGTCTGACTGGTATTACCCTGTACATTCAGCGGTTTACTTACACCATTAATGCTGAAGACAGTAGTACCGTTATTGGCCTGTACCGACCAGTTACTGCCGGCAAAGAACTTAAAGGAATATTTGCGGGTAGCTTCAAGACCGGTCAGCTTCACATCTATAGAATTTGCAGAAGTGAAGATACCAGGATAAGAACCGAAGAAATAGTATTCACTCATCACTACATCCGGGTACACACCACTGTTATTACCTGTGCTGGTACCGTCATTCCAGGTAAACCAGTTAGACGTCTGCATCTGCATGCCTATAGCCGTAGCTTCACCCCTGTCATTCTTCAGCCCCGTAGTAGATACAGAAGTGATATTGTTCCATGGAGCAGGAGCGTCTGTCTGGTATTTGAAGCGAACAAACAGCTTGTAGTTCGGATTCTTATCTGTCACTGTTACCGTGAAAGTCTTTTCATCTGTACCACCATTACCATCTACAATCTGCACCTTCACAGTATACACACCCGCATCTGCATAACCTGGCTTGATATTCAGAGTGGCAGTACGGTTGCTACCGGTAAGAGTAATGAATGAGGGCAGAGACACACCGGACCATGAAAGGTTATCGGTGGCGTTCTGGTCAGCAGCGGAAAGCGATAGCTGCTGAACATCGCCCTCATTCAGGGAAGCGTTGGCAATAGAGGTTATGACAGGGCTGTAATTATCGTTGATGGTCAGTTTAAAGCTGACAGTATCTTTACCTCCGAAAGGATCGGCGGCTATCACAGACAGGTTATTATAAACACCCTGTTTGCTGATGTTGGGTGCCACATTCAGATAAGTACCATTGGCATTTGTAACCAGTGTTACAAAGTCAGGCAGATTAAAGGTGGTATAAGTCAGCGCATCTTCATCCGCATCTGTAGCCACCACCGGGATGGTAGTCACCACATCATAACGGGCAGACCTGTTGCTGATAGCATCTATCACCGGACGCGTATTTCCTGTCATTGCCGTATCTGCAGCAGAGTACGCAGAAGCGCCGCCATCACCTGTAGCCCGTACTTTATAAGAATACTGCTGATTAGCATAAAGGGCAGTGTCCTGGTAAGACAGGTTAGTACCACCTGTAGTAATGGTTTTGATGGTAGCAAATAAGGTGCTGTTACCTAATGCTCGCTGTATCTCAAAGCCGGTAGCATTTGCAGCATTGTTGGTCCACGTAAGAAGTACAGAAGATGCTGATGTACCTGTTGCTATAACATTGACCGGCGCTGCAGGCGGAGCCGGCAGGCCAGGAGTAACAACACTATAGAACGGCAATGTCTGATTATACGCCTGGGTAACCTCTGCCTGTCCCAATGCCTGTCCCATGATGGTCATATAGTCTATGAAGCCACTGAAATAAGTACCGTTGGTATTAAAAGCATTAGAGCCATTGCTGAGCCCCAGCCTGGAGTTGTCTGCAGTAGCATTGACAGAACTGAAACTGGTAGTAGCCGAAGCTGCCAGGGCGCCGTTGATGTACAGGCGCAGGGTATTGCCACCGTATACAACAGCCACATGTGTCCATGCTGTGCTGGTGAATGCCGCAGAAGCAAGAGCAGTTGAATTACCACTGGCTACGCCGGCTTCCAGTTTATTGGCATTGATACGCAGCGCCAGACCGTTGTCAGCGCCACCAATATCAAAGATGATACGATTATTGTCAAGCGCACTGGCTTTGATCCAGAGAGATACCGTACGGGCAGAAAATGCATCATGCAGGAAACCGCTGCCACTGCCACCTATATTCATATAGGCGCTGGTACCATTGAAAAATGCAGAATGTGTACCTTCAACTTTATTCGCACTGGAACTGCCGAAGATAGTACCACTACCACTGGCAACATTATTATTCACACTCAGGTCCAGGTAGTTGTTATTGAAAGGCCATACTGCCAGATATGGATAACCCTCGGTAAGCGGAGACTCACCCATCTGACCTACAGCTCGTATCTTATAGTAATAACGGGTTGCAGGACTTACAGTATTATCCTCGAAAGAGGTTGTATTGGCGCCGGTTTTCCCTATTACAGTATATGCTCCGTTATAGGTCGGGCTGCTGTATATTTCAAAGCCCGTTTCGTTATTACTGTTGTCAGTCCACGAAAGATTCACCTGCTTAAAGCTGGCAGCTGTAGCTCCCAGTATGAGCGGTGCTGCAGGGGCAGTACCCGGATAAGCGAGCGTATCGCCAAAATACTGATCAGGTATCCTGGTCAGGCTTGTTACACCCAGCTCATTACATTTCCAGCTCAGCGTCATAAGCTGATTACTGCCAACCTGTGTATAGGTCACAGCTATCGGGTACACACCCTTCTGTAAAAGCATGGCAGAACTGCTTACAGTAACAGCGCCGTGGTTCCCATCATTATTGACAGTAGCAGTTGCAAAGTGATTGTAAGGCTGGTTGAAATAGAATTTACTGCCATCGTCAGAAGTGGTAGCAAATGTATAAGTACCTGTAACCGGGATAGTGAGATAACCCTCCCATAAAAATCCGTAAGCTGCTTCCCTCAGCCGGGCTGATATATCCGGGAAAAGTGTTCTGCCTGTAGCTACCGGTGTAAGAGTGGCGAAGTTAGGTATAGTAAACCAGGTTCCCTGGTAATATTTATAGTTTAGTCCCTTATTAACCGTCGCAGCAGTTAACTGGCTGCTGGGAACGGAAGAATTGTTTGCCGCATCCCTGGCTACTACATAGAAGTTATAAACGGTCTTCGGGGTAAGCCCGTATGCCACAGCTTTTAACGTTGTACCATCTACCGTGTAGGTTTTAGCATCATTCACATACACATCATAAGCTGTCACACCTACATTGTCTGTAGAAGCGCTCCAGCTAAGTGAAACGGCACTGGTGGTAGTAGTTACAACCGTCAGGTTGAGCGGAGCAGAGGGCTTCTGTGCATCTACCTGCGTAGTACCACTGGCTTCGTCAGAAACAGGAGCAGCGCCATTTCCGTTTACAGGACGAATAATGTAATAATAGACAGTGTTGGCCGATAAACCGTTATCGGTAAATGTCAGTACGTCTGCATCTGTTTTCCCCACAAGTTTATAGTTGCTGCCTGAAACTGTGGAACGGTAGATCTCAAAACCGGTTTCATTATGCTGTGGATTGGGTTTGTCCGTCCAGTTCAATGTAAGTTGTGTCTGTGAAGTAGGAGTGACCAATACCCCATTCACCTTATCAGGTGCTTCTGTTCCATTGGCATTGATCACCGGGAATGGTGCAGAGAAGCTGCTGGAACAGCCATATTGTTCAGTAACACGTGCAATATACTGGCCTATCCCCACATTAATAGAGAGATCAGTGCTAATGGTAGCAGAGCTCCCCACATTACGCCATTCATAAGAAGCATATCCTGCGGGTAACTTCAGTGTCACAGTAGTACTGCCGTCCGGAGCCGGCAATACATTGGTGTCCAGGCTGTCTATTGTAATAGGTGGTGTTACCGTTGGCGCTTTGGTCTTAATGACAAGTGGAGTAGGAGAGAACTCAGACCACACAGTACCTCTCTTTACCCTTACCGCATATGTACCCAGGCTTGTAACGTTAATACTGTTGGTAGTAGCCCCCGGTATGGTCACACCATCTTTCTGCCACTCATATGCAGCAAATCCCGGCGCAATACCAACGTTGATATTGATCGCCTCATTAGGACAGAATTCAGATCTGCCATTCAATGGCCAGGGTGTTAGAATATTTACCCTGTTCATATAGGGAACAAAATCCGGTTCCAGCCATGCACGGGACCATGTATTATGGCCCAGGTCTTCGTAAAGACTATAAGTAAGATTACCCCCTGCAGCATTAAAAGCGTCTATGACCGTATTGGCAGTATAAGGGGCCGGGGCCCTGTCCAATCCTCCCTGGAAATACCAGATAGGCTTATATTTCAGTGCATTTACCACAGAAGCGTCCCCATCACCGGAAGTAATGCCGCTCATAGGCATTGTACCACCAATATATTGAGGATAACGGATGGTGAACTCCCAGCAACCATATCCACCGGCAGAAAGTCCATTAACAATAACCCGGTTAAGATCCCCCTTTACCTGTACGGCCAGCGAATCCAGTAATTCCTTTAAAACATCAAACTGACCATTTCCCCAGGTACCATCTGCAGTTTGTCCGTACACCAGGTACCCGTCAAACGGCCCGGTGGTTGAATATTTATTGAAAGTGATAGCGCCCGTTGCAAGCTGGGCCTCGTTATCATAAATTGAACCGGCTTCACCACGGCCATGCAGGAATACAAAAATGGGATATTTCTTCCCATCAGCTACACCATCCACGTAGGTTTTAGGGAACTTCAAACGGAATTGAAGACCTTTATATACATATGCTTTAAATACCTTCGTATCCCACGTCATCCTTACAGTCCTTACCCACTTGCCAATACGGCCGTATGGAGGCTGTGCCGGAGGAGAAGAAGGCTTGTACGTAACAAGCGTATCAGCGGGATTCAACGCTCTCTGAGCAGTAGCATGACCAGCAAACAATAGAATAAAACTGATGATAAGGTGTACCGTTTTTTTCATAGCAGATAAGTTATGAATATCACGTAGGCCCGGTCTTCGCCATATATAAACATGCATAACAACCCGGGCTGCTTCTGTCTGGCAGATCAGAGGAGATGGTAAAAAATTAAGTGGAGTGGCGCCGGTTCGGCGTGCTACTTTGTTGGCTTTATCTCAGGATGAGGTTAGGTAGGAATATCCTATTGTAGTTCTCTTGAAACAATAGCTGTCAGTTTTGACTTCAGCTAACTAGCTATATATAATTCAGAATTCAAAAGTAGGTGTATCTTTTTATAATCGGTCACCTTTTTAGCCAACATCACTTTTTAATTGGTGAATGCTAGAAATCAGCTTGTAAGTAAATGAAATCACCTTTATTACGCAAAATGTAGTGTCAGCATCCACTCCTTGTTGAGCCCGGATGAATAATGATTATTTTTTTTATTAAATTCGCCCTCTCAAAAAGCAAAGCCAACGAAAAATTCTATCCCTTCGGTTATAAACCGGAGGGATTTTTATTAAGACATGCCAGTATGAAAATAAATAATTAATGAAATTGTATTATGTATGAAAGAGCAAAATAACCTACTTATTAAACATGTCAAAGAATAATAATAGGGCTACTTTTACCCGTTTTGGATTTACAGCTTTGTTAGTTATCCTCCTGGTAGCTGTATTCATGATCGCGTTTCTGCAACAGAAGAATTCCCGGCAGATGGCGGGAAATGTTGAAGAACTTATCTCTGGTCAGCAGTCAATAGGTGTAATCGATCATGTATTGCAGCGCCTTTACACTACCGAAAATTATTTCCGTTTATACACCCTTAATTATAAAACGGAAGATTATCTGCAATATGTACGTCAGCTGAAACTGATCTCATCATCACTGGATTCCATACAGGAAAAAAAGAATGAAGGGACCAACCTGAGAGGGCTTCTCTCCGAAAAGAAAGCGAAAGAGTTATTGTACATACACCTCAAGTATTATACAGATTCTTTGCTAAGCCTCGTTTCCGGCATAGATACCAACATTCAGGAGGCGCCCGTTATTTCCCTTCCCGCTACACGTCCCATACACCTGGAAAAGAACGATACCATTATCACCGAAAAGAAAGAAGAAAATAAGAAACGTCTTTTCGGGCGGTTGAAAGATGCAATTGCCAATAAAGGGCAGTCCCAACGGCAGGTCACTATCCTGAAACAGGAAAAGGACAGGAATACGGTTGCTGCCAATGCAGCTGTAGTGAATAACGGTCTGCGGAAATTGCAGAGTCATTTTAACGAACTGCGTCAGAAAGAACATGAGATGATAGCGGTGAATATGCGTCTTTTCGGGAAGCTGAGAGACCTCCTGTCTGCATTGAAAACATACGAGACAATAGAGACAGATACAAGACAGGAACAGCTGCATCAGAGATTTAGTATGAACCTGGCAGACCTGGACAGGTCTATTATCTGGAGCGTAGCATTGATAGTGGTACTTACCTTCATGATCCTGTACAGCATAGTGAAGCTTTACAGGAATGATCTGCAAATGATCAAAGCGAAGAAGGAAGCAGAAAATTTCGCCACGTTGAAAAGCGAGTTTGTTGCTACCATGAGCCATGAAATACGGTCTCCGTTAAACAGCGTTCTTGGTTTTGCCTCTTTGCTGGAAAGAACGCCGCTGAATAGTGAACAGCAAAAACTGGCTGAAGGACTGACCTTGTCCGGAGAGATGCTGTTGTCTGTCGTGAATAATATCCTGGACCATACCAGCCTGGAAATGGGGAAAATGACGCTGACCATGGAAAGCTTTGCACCGGCAGGCATCATCCGGAATGTAGTGAACAGTTTACTGGTACAGGTGGAAAAGAAACAGCTGAACCTGCTCACAAAAATATCTTTCACAGACAATCTGAAAATAACTGGCGATCCATTCAGGTTAAGCCAGGTAATTACAAACCTGGTCAGCAACGCAATTAAATTTACAGATAAAGGCGGGATCACTGTTACCGCAGATGTTAGCCGGGAAGCAGATAAGGTATGGTTACAGGTGAAAGTTGCTGATACAGGTATTGGCATCAGTGAAGAAGAACAGAAGAAAATCTTTGAACCGTTCCACCAGGCTATGCAGACCGGCCAGAGAGCCGACAGCAGCGGCCTCGGACTTACTATTATCAGCAGGATCATTTCAAAACAGCAGGGAAATATAAAAGTACAAAGTATACCTGGCAAAGGAAGTACGTTCACTTTCCGTATTCCCTATCACGCAGAGCCCGTGATCAAGGAAAAAACAGAAATAGCGGATAATGAAATGAACAACCCTAAAGCCGAACGCAGGAACATAGAGAAGAAAGTATCCTTACTGGTGGTAGATGATAGTATCGTAAACAGAAGCCTGCTGGAAATACTACTGAAAAGACTGGATACCGTACAGCCTACTATCGTAAGCAGCGGCGAAGAAGCATTGGCCCATCTGAAAAAACAGGATTATGATATGGTGTGGACAGATATAGAGATGCCTTTCATGAACGGGCTGGAATTGAATATGCAGATAAAAGCACTTCCCGATAAACATAAGGCGTCCATACCGGTAATAGCTATTACAGGAAACGTACTGGAAGAACAATTGGAAGCTTACAATGCGGCAGGTATGGCCGGGTATATTTTAAAGCCTTACAGGATAGATGACCTGTCAAGGATAATAACAAACTATTCCCGGTAAAAAACTCAGGATAATATATTACCAAAAAAGCCACAGATCATCTGTGGCTTTTTATTATCGGAAAATAATTTACAGCTATTTCACGTGTGCGCTCACCACTTTGGCCAGCTCAAACATTGAGATCTGTTCTTTCCCACCAAAAACTTTTTTCAGCTTTTCATCTGCATTGATCATCCTTTTATTAGTGGCGTCCTGCAAACCATGCGCTTTAATGTAATCCCATATCTTCTTCGTGATCTCCGTTCTGGGAGCAGCTTCATTACCAATTACAGCTGCCAGGTCAGCACTTGGGGTAAGAGGTGCTTTTAAACCGGCGCCGGTCGATTTCTTGGTTTCAGCCGCCTTTTTCGGTTGGGAGGATGTGGTAGTTTTTGCCATAGTGTATCAGTATTTTAAGGTTGCTGTGCAAATTCCATGCCCTATTCAGTTTATATGGCTGGGGTTGGTAGAACTTTTATATTGCAGGAATAATTTTCCGTTAACCAAGGGTTAACAAAATTATAAATAACAAAGCCTTAATATTGCATAAGAAACATTGCGAGGCTAGCCCCAGTTGCCTAACAAGATTCGACAACTGGGGTTAACAAACAATGGATGAAAGACCGGCTTTCCATTCATGGTTGGCCGTTTTTTTTTGCCCATAACTTACCCATATATATGAGCTCCGGGTTATACAGCTATTAATAAAGTCTGTCTTACACCGTTATTGGGTCCGGCAGGCAAACACATCCCGGAAACAGGATAGGCCTCCGGACTAACCGCTTTAAAACATCCCGTACCCTCGCCAGGTAGAGGTAACGCATCCCCGGTTTTTCCCCAACATGACATCCCCGTTCAACAGAATGCGTAAAGACACATCCCATAGTATTTGTTACAATGTCCCGGACAACCTGCTTCAACACCTGGAATATAATGGGATCCCCCCGAAAATAACCGGAGTATACGTGTAAACGTTAGGATCATTGCAGCTGCCAGCCTTGAGCCGGATATCAAACCTGCTACACCGGAAACCAGAATCTCAAAAAGGAATCGTAAAAGAGCATGTGGTAAAGTGACCTGTTTACTTTGCAATAGCGCCGGCATAGCCAATGGCGAATTTAACAAGTGCGTTAGGGCCTGATAACTGTAGTTTCTTCGTGATATTGTGCCGGTGATTATCCACCGTTCTCACACTGATGCATTTAAAAGACGCAATGTCCCTGCTGCTCATACCCCGGGCAATCATCCCCAGGATCTTTGATTCAGTTTTACTGAGCCGCTCATGAATGGCCATAGAGTTCGTGTCATTAACAGATGCAGACAACCCCGGATTTTCACGCGGATAACTGAAGGTCTCCCTGATATGATGAAACCTGTTAAGCCTTGACTGTACACTTTTCAGCAATTCTTCCCCACTGAAAGGATATACCAGGTAATCATCAGCGCCAAGGTTCATTCCCTTGCGCATATTAGGCTGTACATGAGGACGGCTGAACATGATCACAGGAATATGTTTCAACGCAGGATCGTCCCGTAATGTGATGAGGAACTGGTAACCGGAACTATCCTGTACAATAGAATCGCACAGCACCAGGTCAGGGCTGTCACTGTATGCCAGTTCCAGGCCATCAGTACCAGAGTTGGCTGTAATAACTGTGTAAGCTGGCGTTAACAGTTGACGGAACTTTCTCATGACGGATGCGTCACCCGTCAGTAACAAAATCTTGGGTAGGGGCGCCTCCTGCAATACCGGGGCCGGATGAGGTGTATTCATGGTACATGGTTTTTCCCGTAAAACCGCCTGATGCGGACATACAGGAATGCTTTAACTGGTTGTTGTGTTCTTTTAAAATGGATTACCAGGCCTTAGCCCTTTTTGTTATAAGGCAGATAGAATAATAACAATCTTATAAAAGGCTTCGGCAAAAAGATATGGGGTTTTTAAGTATGCTTAAAAAAGCAGTCTTGCACTCTCCGTAAAGTTATGAAAATTATTGTGGATTAGTTAGTGGCCGGGTTTGAATTTTTAGTCACGTATTACAGTAATTATAAACGGCAATCAACAATATCTCTGTCAATACACGCCTTGGTATCAAAGATCACAGTATTGCTGTGTTTGTGTTTACCAAAATCGAACTGCAGGAATTCCCTGTGTGCTACAGCTATTACAATGCCGTCATAGCAGGCAGTTTCCGGGACTGACGGAACTATCTGCATGCCATATTCTTCCGCTACTTCATGAGCATCAGCCCACGGGTCATAAATTGTTACATGTACACCAAACTGCTTCAGCTCATGATAAATATCTACCACCTTAGTGTTACGCACATCAGGACAATTTTCCTTGAAAGTAATACCCATGATCAGTATATGAGCGCCCTTGATCTTCTGCTCCTTTTCAATCATCAGCTTTATCAGCTTGTTGGCCACAAAGTATCCCATCTGGTCATTTACCCGCCTGCCAGACAATATCACCTGCGGATGGTAACCGAGCGATTGCGCCTTATGAGACAGGTAATAAGGGTCAACACCTATACAGTGCCCACCCACCAGTCCTGGTTTATACCGGAGAAAGTTCCACTTGGTTGAAGCCGCTTCCAGCACATCATTGGTGTCAATACCTATACGGTCAAAGATAAGCGCCAGCTCATTCACAAAGGAAATGTTGATGTCCCTCTGCGCATTCTCTATCGCTTTGGATGCTTCCGCTACTTTGATGGAAGGCGCTTTATGTGTTCCCGCCGTGATAACGGAAGAATACAGCTCATCTATCTGTGTGGCTATTTCCGGTGTAGACCCGCTGGTCACTTTTTTTATAGTGGTAAGCCTGTTTACCTTATCACCGGGATTGATACGCTCGGGAGAATATCCCACAAAGAAATCCCTGTTAAATACAAGGCCCGACGCCTGTTCCAGTACAGGAACACAATCGTCTTCCGTACATCCCGGGTACACAGTAGATTCATAAATAACGATATCGCCCCTCTTCAGAATACTTCCCAGCATAGCTGATGCTCGCAACAACGGCTTCAGATCAGGAGCTTTGAAGACATCAATAGGAGTGGGTACGGTAACAATAAAAATGTTATAACGCTTAAGGTCATTCTGATCTGAAGAGAACAGCAATCCGGTGGTAGCTTCCGGTGTATATGCAGCTATAGCTGCTTTCAGCGCATCAATATCTGCTTCGCGGGTTTTATCATATCCCCTGCTCAGTTCCTGTACCCTTGTTTCGTTAATATCAAACCCAAGAACAGGGTATTTCCCTGCAAATTCAATAGCCAGCGGCAATCCTACATAACCCAGTCCTATAATGGCTATTCTCTGCTGAGCAGCTGCATTCATCGTTGTTGTGCTGTTTAATAGTTGGCAGTAACAGTGGTAATGTTCTTATTCTGGAATGGATAAGTTTCCAGCAGCTTTACCAGTTTTTTATCTTTTGCGATAGCCTTGATTGCACTCAGGTGTTTTTCATGATGCAGATCAGTGCCCACAAAATCTATAAGTTTATTATCAATAAGCCACTCGGCCGTTTTCTGTATATGCTTGCCATAGTAGCCGGTAAGTGACAGCAGGTTAACCTGCATCAGGCAACCCCATTGCCTGAACAGCTTATATTCTTCCAGTTGGTTATGATAATGATTATATCTCTCAGGATGAGCCAGCACAGGACGGTAGCCTTGCGCAGACAGGTCAAACAACCATTGGTGCAGCTGGGGAGGAGCACACATGAAAGACATCTCAACCAGCAGCAACTCCCCGTTCAGTGTAAAGAGGGAAGGAGGTGTTTTCATCAGCTCCTCAAAATATTCATCCATATAATATTCTGCTGCATGATGAAAGTTGACCGGGCTGTTTTTCTCCCGCAACGCTTCCTTTACCTGCCGGAAAGGCGCCGTAAGCGTTTCTGCAGAGTTAGGATAACGGTCCATCATGATATGCGGAGTCGTGATGACCTGCTGTATACCCAGTTCATGAAGAGTATCAATAAAGTGCAGGGATGTTTCTAAATCCTGCACACCATCGTCCACACCCGGTACCAGGTGAGAATGTATATCAGTTGCTATGCCTGCCAGAAAAGGAACGTGGGTACTGGAACTATCGGCTTTCTTGCGAAAAAAGAACATACACAGGAATCGTAGGTTTAATCTTCAAAATTCAGGGCAGCTACAATTTCTTCAAGATACTGCCGGTCTGTTTCATCAAAATGGTTCAGATATTCACTGTCTGCATCAAGTACTGCTATCACTTCATTATTCCTGATCACAGGTACTACTATCTCAGACTTTGAGAGGCTGCTGCAGGCAATATGGCCTGGAAATGCCTCTACATCAGGTACGATGAGGGTTTTGGCTTCAGCCCAGCTGGAACCGCATACACCCCGGCCTTTTCTGATCCGGGTGCAGGCTACCGGCCCCTGAAAAGGACCTAATACCAGCTCATCATTCTTTACAAGGTAAAACCCTACCCAGAACCAGCCAAACTGCTCCTTCAGCGCAGCTACAGTATTGGCAAGGTTGGCTGTAAGGTCCGGTTCTCCTTCTGTCAAAGCCTTTATCTGCGGAATAATTGACTGATATTCCGATGTTTTATCTCCTTTAATGATACTAAGATCTTCTGCCATAAGGTGCAAATATAAGCCAATTTAGCCGCCGCAAGCCAATCCTCCCTCTTAGCCGGCCGCAGGCCAGATCTCATCATTAAAAGATCCAGCCGTGTGCAGCGCAAAAAAAGACCCCGACCTCCTCCTCGAAACCCGGGTTTTGAGCAATTTACCCGCACTATTCATCAAACCCAAACCTAACCCCCCACCAGCCATCCCCCAAAAAGATAAAATGAACAAATAAATTCGTAATTTACCTCCGGTACATTTTAACCCTATCGCTGCCGGCAGCAGGATCCCTGCCCGGGTTGTATTTACAGTGATACGCAGCTGTACAGCATTCTGAAAAAGCAGCATTGAAAATCCTTCTGTTTAGCGAACTATCATTACATTAAAAGACACATTTATGAACACAACCCACTCGCCCCCCGGCAACAAACAGTTGCTATTGTAGGTTATTTTTGCCTGCCGGGAAATATATTTACATCAAAATTTAATCGTTTAAAATAGTATGGAAGCACAGGTTATACTGGTAAATGACAACGATCAGCAGACGGGAACTATGGAGAAGCTGGAAGCACATAAAAAAGGACTTTTGCACAGAGCTTTTTCAGTATTTATTTTTAATGATAAAGGTGAAATGCTGCTGCAGCAACGGGCACTTGATAAGTATCATTCCGGTGGCCTGTGGACCAATAGCTGTTGTAGCCATCCCATGCCTGGTGAAGCGGTAGACGCTGCAGCCCACCGGCGCCTGTATGAAGAAATGGGGTTCAATTGTGACCTCCATGCCCTGTTCCAGTTTACTTATCGCACAGAATTCGATAACGGCCTCATTGAGCATGAATACGATCATGTATTCACCGGTACCTATAACGGGAACATTAACCCAGACCCGGCGGAAGTGAATGCTTACCGCTTCCTCTCTACAGACAGTATTTCCCGGCTGTTGCAGGAACAACCCCAACAGTTTACAAGCTGGTTCATACTGGCTTTTCCACAGGTAGTCAAACATTTAAAGGCCGGGTAGGCCCCGGCCGGTAACCCAAACACAAACCTTTACTATGCCAACGATAACCTTGCCACGGATAGAGTATCCGTTCCCCTCACTCATTAACGAACACGTAAACGCCGCCCATGAGCAAAACCGTCAATGGGTACAATCATTTGGATTGATCAATAACCCGGAAGCCCTTACCCGTTTTGACAGATCACGTTTTGCATGGCTTGCCGCCCGGGCTTTCCCACATGCCAGCTATCACGAACTGTGTATCATTGCCAACTTTAACACATGGCTGTTCATGCTGGACGATCAGTGCGACGAAGCACAACTGGGAAAGAAAGCAGTTTACCTGGAGCATGTAACAGACGGTTTCATGGATATATTACGGCATAATAAACCCATAGACAGCGTCCTGGGAAGAAGCTTCACAAGCATCTGGGAAAGGATGCAGGCCATCGGGGACAGCGCATGGCAAACACGCTTTATACGCAGTATGGACGAATATTTCACTTCCTGCCACTGGGAAGCCGGCAACCGCGCCGCTGGCATCACCCCCACTGTGGCCGAATACGTAACAATGCGTCCCTACACCGGCGCCCTTTTTGCCGACGTAGAAGCAATAGAGATCATCGAAAAGGTATACCTGCCTGCACACATACTTCAGCACTTTATTGTACAACGCCTTGTACTGGCCTGTAACAATATTGTCTGCTGGAGCAACGACATCTTCTCCTGCGCCAAAGAAGCAAAACAGGGAGATGTGCACAACCTCGTACTGGTATTACAGCATGAACGTAACCTCCCCATCCAGGAAGCTGTAAATGAAACAGCACGCATGCACAACGAAGAAGTAAAACTCTTCACTGCGCTTGAAAAGCTGCTGCCCTCCTTTGGTGAGGAAACAGACCGGGAGCTGGAACGCTTCATCGCCGTACTACGCTCATGGATCACCGCTAATTATGACTGGAGCTTCCATGACACCGGAAGGTACCAGGTAAGGGAAGTAGAAGTGTTTGCAGAAAAATAAAAATAACGGGGTAGTTACTGCAGTAACTACCCCGTTCCAATAGTGTTCTGTAAAGATTATCTTTTTTCTTTAAGCCGCTTCTCCAGCAATTTCCCCAGCCACCAGAAAGACAATGCCAGTATCGCAAAGAACAACCCTTTATGCGTACGGTCCCACAGGTATTCAAAATAACGTGTGTACATGTCCAGCAACAGGAATAACACCGCCATATCCCTCACCATCAGGTCATTTTTCTTAATCCCCCATATCAGCGCCGCAATACAAAGCAACGTATAAGCAGCTACCCACCATAATAACTGTACCTGCCTCACATGCTGCCATTCATCCCAGTTGCCGCTGTTACCAAATATAGAGATCATCCATCCTGAAAGGAAAAGTAACACCCAGGTCCCCGTCCAGCTGATATGCTTCAGCGGTTTATAATACCGGTTATGTTTGAATAACTGGTGGCAAAGCAACATGATCACACCCAGCAGCAACATACGGCAGGGGAGGTTCATCCCCAGGAAATAAGGTTGTTCTCCCGTCAGGAAATAAGTAAGCTTTACATATGCAGGGATCAGGCAGATCAGCATAGTACTCCATAACAGCTGTGAAGAGAGCAGCAATGCCAGTATACCGTAGCTGATAGTGGCCAGCAGCCAGAATACGCCATAGTTACCATTCAGGTAAGACAATGTCTTTCCAAGATATACCACGCTGACCCCAATGCTGAGTATAGGCAGCAACCAGAACACTTCACTGTTCAATGACTGCTCCGGATGCTTCTGCCGCCGGCGGTATCCATGAAAACAAAGGAAGATGGAAAGCCCCGCAAAAAGAGTGGCAATAATGCCGTCTGTCAGGGAAAACTTCACCCGCAGCACCTCTATCCATTTCTCATCCAGCACAAGAGAGCCGAAAGCCATCAGGGCGCAGGATATGGCGGCTATGAAAATATACAGGGTTACAGCTTGCCAGTCCGCTTCACGGACATGCCAGGTTTTCCTCAGCCGCTCCGCCTGCTCCGGGGTAATAAGGGTTTCTGTTTCCCACTTATGGATAGCTCTCTGCAACAGACTTGCCTCTTTTTTATCAACTTCTAACATATGATAAATATAATGTCTGAATTTGATTTCCAAAACTTCTTAAACATTCAGCCGCGCACAGCTCCCTCAAAAGATCCTTTAACCGGCCGTAGGCCGGTTAAAACCTCATCAAAAACTTTTTCAAAAAATCAGCCGCGCGCAGCGCAAAAAAAATCCCCCTCAAAAACTGGGTTTTGCCGAAGGCGAAAACCAGTTTTTGAGCAATTCCTCGCATTGCACATCAAAAACAAACCTAAACTGAAAAACTACTTAAATATAAAGATTACTCAAATAGGAATATTTAATTACCTTAACACCCCTAATCACGTTGTTCTATGCTCGCTGGCCTGTCCAAACTTGACTACCTTGTCTTTTTCATCTACTTTATTATCGTTTGCGCCTATGGCATCTTCATCTACTACCGTAAGAAAGCTGCGTCAACCAGTACAAAAGACTTTTTCCTCGCAGAAGGCTCCCTTACCTGGTGGGCTATCGGCGCCTCACTCATCGCTTCAAATATCTCGGCAGAACACTTTATCGGGATGTCCGGCTCGGGCTTTGCCCTGGGACTCGCCATTTCCACATACGAGTGGATGTCTGCCGCTACACTTATCATTGTAGCGGTTTTCTTTATCCCGGTATACCTGAAGAACAGGATCTATACCATGCCCCAGTTCCTGCAACAACGCTATAATACTACTGTAAGTACCATTATGGCTGTTTTCTGGCTGCTGGTATACGTATTCGTGAACCTTACCTCCATCATCTACCTCGGTGCACTCGCCATTTCCGTGATCTCCGGGATCGACTTTGGCTGGTGCGTAACCGGCCTCGCCATCTTCGCCATTATAGTAACACTGGGCGGAATGAAAGTGATCGGTTATACAGACGTTATCCAGGTATTGGTATTGATAATAGGAGGACTGGTCACCGCCTACCTGGCCATCACCATGGTATCCGAACATTTCGGCTATGGTAAGGACATCCTGAAAGGGCTGACACTCATAAGAAGTAAGGCCGATACGCATTTTCATATGATCTTCCCGGAAGGGCATCCCTATTATAAAGACCTGCCGGGCCTTTCCGTGCTGATAGGAGGGATGTGGATCAATAACCTGAATTACTGGGGATGTAACCAGTATATCATCCAGCGAGCCCTGGGCGCCGATCTGCCCACTGCCCGTAACGGTATCCTGTTTGCGGCCTTCCTCAAACTGCTCATCCCCGTTATTGCCGTACTCCCGGGTATCGCAGTATACGTGCTTTATCGTGAGGGCGTTTTCCATTCAGAACTGCTGGATGCAATAGGCCGTGAACGCCCCGACCAGGCTTACCCTACCTTGCTCAACCTGCTGCCTCCCGGTCTCAAAGGCCTGTCCTTTGCCGCCCTGACCGCAGCTATAGTAGCTTCCCTGGCAGGAAAGGCCAACAGTATCTCCACCATCTTTTCGCTGGATATCTACCACCGTTATTTTAATAAAAATGCGTCCGAGAAAAAGCTGGTCATAGTAGGCCGTATCACTGTAATAGTGGCGATGGTGATCGCCTGCCTCGTAGCTCCGGCCCTGAAAACACTGGACCAGGCCTACCAGTTCATCCAGGAATACGTTGGCTTCATTGCGCCCGGCGTACTCGCCATCTTCCTGCTGGGCTTTTTCTGGAAACGAACTACCAGTAAGGCTGCCCTCCTGGGGGCCCTCATTACAATACCTCTCTCTACACTGCTGAAGTTCCTCCCCGTATGGAGTAACGGCCTGTTCCCGGATTATGCCTTCCTGGACCGCATGAGTATCGTATTCGTAGTCATCATAGCCCTCATGGTCCTCGTTACACTGGCAGACCTGAGAAGCAAATACCATGAGCGGGTCATCATTGTCGATACCGCACTCTTCCGCACTTCCCCGGCTTTCATTGCCGGCAGCGTCATCATCGTTGGGATACTTTCAGCCCTTTATACCGTTTTTTGGTAAAAAAAAGCAGCAAATTGCTTGTTGAAATCGATTGAAATTTGTAAATTCAGTTCGTCGATGTGACTTAAATCCACGCAATATGAACGCAAATAACTTTTCTGGAGAGGAACTGCGCCCGCTACAGAGTATCGAACAATGGGAAGACGATCTGCTACTACGTTATCCTGAAGAGGAGAAAAAAGCGAAAGAAGATTACAGGAATTATGAGAACCCCGGCAGGGATACGGTAAGAGAATTTTACCGTCTCAATCATAAATACCAGACGTATGACTTCGTCCAGGAGAAAAGGAAAGAGTTCCTGCAGTTTAGCCGGAAAGAAATGCCGGTATGGGGTGCAATGGAATTTCTGAACACCCTTGTGGATGATTCTGATCCCGATATTGAGCTGGACCAGCTGCAACACCTGCTGCAAACGGCAGAGGCTATACGCGCAGACGGCCATCCCGACTGGTTCGTATTGACCGGGTTCATTCACGACATGGGTAAAGTGCTCTGTCTTTTCGGCGAACCGCAATGGGCTGTGGTAGGAGATACCTTCCCCGTAGGCTGCCGCTTCTCAGATAAGATCGTTTATCCTGAATTCTTTGCAGATAATCCTGATAACCAGGATGAACGTTATAATACCAAATTCGGAGTTTACAGTCCCAACTGCGGACTGGATCAGGTGTCCATGTCATGGGGCCACGACGAATACCTGTACCAGATGGTAAAAGACCATATGCCGGAACCGGCATTATATATGATCCGTTATCACTCCTTTTATGCACAGCACAGGGAAGAAGCATACGCTCACCTGATGAATGACCATGACAAGGAAATGTTTGACTGGGTCAGGAAATTCAATCCTTATGATCTGTATTCAAAAAGTCCAAAACCTCCGGTCATATCCGAATTAAAACCATACTATGAAGACCTGATAGCCAAATATCTGCCTGATACCATCAGGCTGTAATGCAGGCGAAACAGGAAAAAAGAAAGGCAGTACCCTGCGGTACTGCCTCTTGTTTATAAAGTAAGTTTTATTGGTTGGGCGCTCTCTTCAGCGGACCATTATACGAACCCACTAATTTCCTGGCGCCCACTTCGAGCGAGTAGCTGACAGCATAGTTATCACCTGACTTACTAATCGTCACAGTGCCTTTGGTTGCCTCAGGAGCCTCCTCATCAGAGCTTAATTTATAGTTGATAGCCACCGCTGCATAATTGAAATGTTTGGTAGCATCAAATTCAACAGTATCAACATCCCTGTTATAAAATGTATAAGTGCCTGGTGTAATTGCCGGCAGCTGCAAGGCTATATCCACTCCGTTAATCCTCATAGTGGTATCTGCAAGGCTTGTTGCAGTTATTTCCTTATCCGTAAGCAGGATCTCTGTTTCTTCTGTACCATAAACTGAGAATACACCATAGTTAGTGACATAAGATTTTCCATCGTAGGTAAAGGAACCTGCATTCTTAGCATCGTCTTTGCTGCAGGAAGTCATCAGGGCTGCAATTGCCACTGCACCGAAAAGTAATTTTTTCATTTTCTGGTTTTAAAGGTATAGTTGTAATGGAAGTCATAATAAAGGCAGCACCATAAGGCACTGCCTTTTGTTATAGTTTAAAATTCAATCCTTATTGTTCTTTATATTCAACCAGTTTGCCGTTGAATACACCAGCTACTTTAGTATCGGTATCGAAATCCAGCGTATAGCTGACACCAAAGTTAGGTGCAGTGCCGGTCAGCGTTACAGTACCTCCTCTGAGATTATCACTGGAATAACCCTCTGTTTGGGAACTCAGGCTGTAATTGTACGTTACATCAGCATACCGGAAATGCTTGGTGGCATCATACGGATTATCGTTACCGGCTACATAAAATGTATAAGTGCCGGCAGCAAAAGTATCCAGCTCTATAGATACCACATGTATCTTTTTGGAAAGATCGCCAAGACTGGTATTGATACGGTCATAGCTGGAGAAAGTCAGCTCAACATGCCCGTCACCGCTTTTTTCATAGGTACCGTAATTGGTGTTTGCAGTAGTACCATTGAAAGTAAATGAACCGGAGGAAGAAGCATCATCATCTTTGCTACAGGCATTCAGTAACACTACAGCGGCCATTGCGCTGAAAAGAAGTTTTTTCATTTTGTTTTTCGCATTTAAAGTATAGGTCAATACTCCGTATGGGTAAACGGAGGGCTCAGTCATAGGTTTTTAAAAGTGTGAATTGTCCGGTGTAAATATATGATTTATTTATTTTATATCAAACTGCCTCGCTTTATTCAAAAAAATCAGCCGTGCGCAGCACAAAAAAATCTCCCTCAAAAACGGGGTTTTGCCAAAGGCGAAACCCGTTTTTGAGCAATCTCTTCGCGCGCTACCGCTTTTCTCAAACAACAAAAAGGGTTCGCTTTGGCGAACCCTTTTTGTTAAGCAATATCATTATCATTAAACCAACGCCTCATACAATATCTCTACAGGATGCTGCGCCTTCCTCCCCGTACCATCCTTCACCTGGTGCCTGCAACTCGTGCCCGGAGCAGCAATTAACGTTGCATCATCAGCGTTACGCACCGCAGGAAAAAGAACCATTTCCCCGATCTGCATAGAAAGATCATAATGCTCCTTCTCGTACCCGAAAGACCCCGCCATGCCACAACATCCGGAAGGAATAACCTCTACAGAATAATTAGCCGGCAGTGAAAGCATATTTTTACTGTGCAGGGGAGTTGACAACGCTTTCTGCTGACAATGCCCATGCAACTTGATCTGCTTTTTCTCTTTAGTGAACAGGTCTGAAGATATCCTTCCCTGCTCCGCTTCCATACTCAGGAACTCATCTATAAGAAATACGTTCTTAGACAATTGTTTAGCCTTCTCCCGCAATTCCTCCCTTACCAGGTCAGGATATTCATCACGGAAACTCAGGATAGCAGAAGGCTCTACACCCAGCAACGGAACAGTATCACTGATCACCTCACTGAAGATCCTTACATTTTCTTCCGCAAACGTGCGCGCTTTACGTAACAATCCTTTAGACATCCATGCACGGGCGCTCTCCGGATGATTGGTCAGCAATACCTCATACCCAAGCCGCTGTAACAGCTGCACAGCTTTAATACCTATCTCAGTATCATTATAATTGGTAAATTCATCACAGAACAGGTATACCTGCCTTTTTGCCGGCGCCATTGCAGCTTTCTGCGCCGGCCATTGCTTGCGGAACCAGCTTTTCAGCGTAGTTGAATACAAACCGGGCAGTGACCGTTTAGTAGCAAATCCAGCTGTCTTTTTGATCAGGTTACTTACAGCCGGAGTTTTGATCATCCAGTTGTAAATTCCCGGCGTCAGCTTAGCCAGTCCGTTCAGACGGTTGAAGTTGCTGATCAGCTTCGACCTGAAAGGCACTCCGTTCGCATCATAATAATGCTGGAGAAATTCCATTTTCAGCTTTGCCATATCTACGTTTGACGGGCACTCTGACTTACAGCCCTTACAGGCCAGGCAAAGGTCCAGTACCTCGTAGATCTCCTTATGATCAAAACGGTTCTCTTTATTGGAATTGGTCAGGAACTCACGCAGAATGTTAGCCCTGGCGCGGGTAGTATCTTTCTCATTACGGGTCGCCATATAGCTGGGACACATGGTGCCTCCGCTCAGGTGTGTCTTCCTGCAGTCGCCAGACCCATTACACTGCTCCGCATGCTGCAGCATGGTCTGTTCAGGGAAATGGAAGATGGTCTGGATAGGAGGTACTTTCTGACCGGGTTTATAACGCAGCATACTGTTCATGCTGGGAGTATCCACGATCTTGTGCGGATTGAAGATATTCTCCGGGTCCCAGGTATATTTTAACTCGCGTAGCAGTTCATAGTTCTTTTCTCCTATCATCTGGCGGATAAACTCCCCGCGCAGCCTTCCATCTCCATGCTCACCACTGAGGGAACCTTTATATTTTTTAACAAGCGTAGCTATTTCCTCCGCTATTTTGCGGAAAAGCTGGTTGCCCTCTTCTGTTTTCAGGTTGATGATAGGACGGAGATGTATCTCTCCGCTGCCGGCATGGGCATAGTGTACGGAATAAAGACCATAGCCTTTCAGTATCTCGTTGAAGTCACGGATAAAAGCCGGCAGGTCTTCAATATCTACAGCAGTATCCTCTATCACCGGTACTGCCTTTTCATCGCCGGGCAGGTTACTGAGCAGGCCCAGCCCAGCTTTACGCAGTGTCCATATCTTTTTGGTATCCTCGCCAAAGAGGAGAGGGAAGTGGTAACCCAGTCCCGCAGCCTGCAGGTCAGCTATCAGCCTGTTGGCAATTTCAGTGATGGCTTCGCGGTTATCCCGGCAGAATTCCACTACCAGGATAGCCCCGGGATCGCCCTGCACAAAGAAGCGGTTCTTGCGCTGCTGGATATTATCCTTGGTACATTCAAGTATGTAGTGGTCAATCAGTTCGCTGGCGCTGGGCTTATATTGCATGGCAATAATATTGGCCCGCAGCGATTCGTCTATATTATTGAAATGTATACACAACAGCCCGGTTTCTTTGGGCGGAAGCGGAGATACATTCACTTTTATCTCGGTAATAAAAGCCAGGGTGCCTTCAGAACCGGCTATGAGCTTACAGAAGTTGAAATCTTCTTTACCCGCAGTAAAGGGAGCGGTTTCCAGGAGAAGGTCCACAGCATAGCCTGTGTTACGGCGGGTAATGCTGGGTTTAGGGAACTCTCTCCGGATCTCTTCCTGGTTGGTATGATTGCTCAGCAGGGTACGCACCTGCTTGTAAATGGCAGTTTCCAGGGATCCGTCATTCCTTTCACAGCGTTCATGGAATTCTTCCGTGCTGATAGTGTTGAATACCACATCGCTGCCATCGCTGAGAATAGCTTTAACTTCCAGCAGGTGCTCGCGGGTGCTGCCGTATACAACAGAATTGGAACCGCAGGAGTTATTACCTACCATGCCGCCTATCATGGCACGGTTGGCGGTAGAGGTCTCAGGACCAAAATAGAAGCCATGAGGTTTGAGGAACATGTTCAGCTCATCACGGATTACCCCGGGCTGTACTCTTACCCAATGTTCTTCTTTGTTGATTTCCAGTATTTTAGTGAAGGCTCTTGACACATCCACTATAATACCGTTACCAACCACCTGCCCGGCAAGAGAGGTACCGGCAGTACGGGGAATCAGCGAAGTTTTATTGGCGCGGGCAAAGGCTATCAGTGTTTTGATGTCTTTTTCATCTGCCGGTATAGCTACTGCCAGCGGCATTTCCCTGTAAGCGGATGCGTCTGTGGCGTACAATGTCCGCATTGTTTCATCATCGTATAGCGTACCCGTCAGGTCACGGGCTAATCCCCTAAGCTTGTCTCGCATATTATAAAACTTCCCTTTTCAGGCTTCAAAAGTAATATATTGAATGGTGGGATACAAGGGTTATCCATCCAGATCCCCTTTCAGACGGCCGCAAACCATCACCTCCCTCAAAAAAACGGGTTTGCCGAAGGTAAACCCTTATACCTTAGCCTAAAACAGCGAATTCTGCTGTGGCAGGAATACCGGCTTCTGCAATTCTATACCACAAACCTCCCTGATCTTATCCACTGTATAAACGGTCAGTTCCGGAGAATGGGCCTCATCATGCATATGCATAAAGAAATAAAGCTCCTTCACCCCATTTTCCAGCCAGTATTTAATACGGTTGACCCAGTCATCTATCCGCGTATAATCTGTAGGATGCAGGCTGTTCCCTACAAAACGGATAAACGCTTTAGGTACCGGCATATACATATGCGCACAATCCCTGCGGGAGGAGGTATCCGTGATCACCGCCCCTATATTCAGTTTATGGAGCATACCGAAAAGCTCTTCCCTGGCGCCTGTATCACTGAACCATTCCGGATGCCTTACCTCCAGGAAGAACTGCAGGTCCTGCGGCAGGCTCTGGAGATAACGGTAAAGGTTATCCTTTCTCTTAGGAGAAAACTTATCACTCAGCTGCAGGAAGATAGGCCCCAGGTGTTTTCCAAAGGCCAGCACCCCTTCCAGGAAGGCCGTAGTTTGCTGTGAGGCATCTATTAGATTACTGTAGTGGCTGATAGACTGAGGTACTTTCGGACAAAACTTAAAGTCTTTTTTATCACTCACCCGCGCATCCCATTTGGAGATGGCTTCAGCGTCATAGATCTTGTAATGGGTGGCATTCAGCTCTATACAGTTGTAATGATGTACGTACTGGTCCAGGAAATTGGCTTCCTTGGTGCCTTTGGGATAGATCTTACCTACCCACTCCTTTCTGCCCCACTTGGCGCATCCCATGTAGATATGGGGGTTCTTTACAGGCTTTCCTTTCAGCACCGTTTTATTGAAGGCCGGATCTGCCGGCAACGTAAAATCAATTTCATCCAGCTGGGCCGGATCAACGCGTCCAAACTCCATAGTTATATACGAATTGAATCTTTTTCCGAAGGTAAGTTATTCTCTTTTATTGCCTGCTGTTCCCGTTCCGTGGTTCCTATGCCCCAGTTGTTGGCATAATTGCACAGCAAAAAAATTATACAGAAACATGAAAGGCAATCAACCGTAAATAGAAAAAAAAATAGATATGCTATAGCTGCAATCAACGGGGACAGCAGGCTCTAAAATATAATTTGGACATTCCTTTGTAATATGCTTTTTCCACGGTAATTTGAATAAGACATAAATCAAAAGCATGGAGATTTTACACGTAAGCGCGGAATGTTATCCTGTAGCAAAGGTGGGAGGCCTGGCAGATGTAGTCGGGGCATTACCCAAATACCAGTGTCTGGCTGGTCATATGGCCAAGGTAGTAATGCCTGCCTACAATACCCGTTTCTTTCACACACACGAATTTGAGCTGGTACACCAGGGCGGTACCTGGCTGGGCCATGACTGGTATCATGTCAATATCTGGAGGGAAACCACCAATGTACTGGGGTTTGATCTTTACCTGCTGGATATTCCCGGCCTCCTGGACAAAGACGGCGTATACGGCCATCACAATGATATGCAGCGTTTCCTGGCTTTCCAGGTAGCAGTACTTGACTGGCTCAACGAATGGCAGCATCAGCCGGATGTAGTGCATTGCCATGATCATCATACAGGACTGGTCCCTTTTATGATGTCACATTCCTACAAGTATGAGCGGTTACGGAATATAGCAACGGTTTTTACTATTCATAATGCCCAGTACCAGGGGCAGTTTGGCTGGGACCAGCTCTACCTCCTGCCGGGCTTTGACCTCTGGAAAGCAGGCCTGCTGGGCTGGGACGGGGCCATCAACCCCATGGCCGCCGCTATCAAATGCGCATGGCGGTTCACCACGGTATCCCCCAATTATATGCAGGAGCTGTTCACAAGCGCCAACGGACTGGAAGCGCTGATGAACTACGAAAAAGGAAAAGCCGCCGGCATCCTGAACGGTATAGATACCAATGTATGGAACCCCGCAACAGACCCCATGTTGCCGGCAGCATACGATGAACATACTTTTGTAAAAGGTAAACGCGAAAATAAAGAACAACTTTGCGAAGAGTTTGATCTCGACCCCGAATTACCATTGATCTCATTTATTGGCCGGCTCGTAGCAGATAAAGGTGCCGACCTGCTGCCGGAAATAATAGGCAGGTCCATTTATGAGCAGAAACAACAGCTGAATTTTATACTTCTTGGCAGTGGCGATCCACATGTGGAATGGTCATTGCAACAAACAAAGTTATATACCGGAAAGAACTTCAATCTGCAGTTCGGTTATAACGAGGCATTATCCCATCGTATCTATGCAGGAAGTGACTTTCTGCTGATGCCAAGCAGGGTAGAGCCCTGCGGACTGAACCAGATGTACGCCCTGCGTTACGGGACAGTGCCCATTGTTCGTAGTGTTGGCGGATTGAAAGATACTGTAACAGACTTTGGAGACCCCGGAGGTTCCGGTATACGTTTCATACATGCAGCCACGTGGGATGCCTGTCTTGCTGTGGGACGCGCAGTACAGCTCTATCACGATACTGCCCGGTTCCAGGACATACGGGAACACGGTATGCAACTGGATAATTCATGGGACAATTCGGCAGCAGCATATCTGCAATTATACAGCTCGATCATTGTCCGCTAGGCAAACATAGCGCAACCCAAAAACTGATAGCTTTCGATTTGGCCCGCAGGGCCAATCACTATCCAAAAACTGAAACAAAGAACAGTAATATATGTCTAACGCAGTTATCTCCCTTATCTTAGGTGGCGGATCCGGCACCCGTCTTTATCCGTTAACACGTCGCCGTTCAAAACCGGCCGTACCGGTGGCAGGTAAATATCGCCTCGTCGATATCCCTATCTCCAACTGCCTGAATGCCGATATGAACCGCATCTTTGTGCTGACGCAGTTCAACTCTGCTTCACTCAACAAGCACATTAAGAACACCTATCATTTCAGCCATTTCAGTAAAGCATTCGTGGATATACTGGCGGCAGAACAAACGCCCGATAACCCCGCCTGGTACCAGGGTACTGCCGATGCCGTACGCCAGTGCCTGCATCATATAGAGAACTTCGAATACGAATACGTACTCATTCTCTCCGGCGATCAGCTCTATCAGATGGACTTCCGTGAAATGCTCCAGCACCATATTGAATCAGGAGCAGAAGTCTCGATAGGCACTATCCCCGTAAATGCGAAAGATGCCTCAGACTTCGGTATCCTTAAAACTGACAATAAAGGCCTCATCACTTCCTTTACCGAGAAACCCAAGCAGGACGTACTGGCGCCCTGGGCATCGCCGGTAAGCGATGAAATGCAGGCCGCAGGCCGCATCTACCTGGCCAGTATGGGTATCTATATCTTTAACAGGAAAACATTGTTCGAACTGCTGAACGGACAGGAAGCAGCGACAGACTTTGGTAAAGAAGTGATCCCCTACGCCATCAATGCAGACATCAAAGTAGTAAGCTACCAGTACACCGGCTACTGGACAGATATCGGTAACATCAGCTCTTTCTGGGAAGCTAACCTGGAGCTGACAGACGATATCCCCAAATTCAATCTCTTTGATGAATCCCATATCATCTACTCCCGTGCACGTATGCTGCCGCCGGCCAAGATATCCGGTACTATGAAAAGTACAATTATCGCCGACGGATGTATTATTTCCGACAGCCACCTCGAACGATGTGTAGTGGGCATCCGCAGCCGCATAGGAAAAGGATCTGTGATCACCAACAGCTATGTAATGGGTGCCGATTATTACCAGACCCTGGAAGACCTGGGTAAAGCCATACAGAAAGGTCATCCGCCAATGGGTATAGGAGATAACTGCCGGATCAATAATGCTATCATCGATAAAAACTGCAGCATCGGTAACGGGGTACAGATCAATGTAGGAGAGAAGCTGCCTGATGGGGATTATGATAACTATGCTGTCAAGGATGGTATTGTGGTGATCAAGAATGGCGTGGTACTCCCTGACGGGTACATAATATAATTGTGGGCCCATACGCCCGCTAAATTCATAAAAAGGGGGGTGGCCTTTTGGCCAAACCCCTTTTCCTTCTCCTTAACTCCCACTTTCAGGTATCTTTCAAGCATGTTTAAAGCACGTCTTAAGCATGTTTAGTGTATGTATTGCGGTAGCTAAAGTGCCCCACGGTATTTCCCATCTGCCCCTGGTAATTAAATTCTCTCTATCCCGGCTTTTACCCTTAAATATTACCATTCATAATTCCTGATTGAACATTAATTTTTAGTTCCATACCTTCGTGCATCTAAAGATTCAGCGAAGTAGCGTATGGAACAACCTGTAAGCAATATCCCGTATAGTAAAACCGGGTATTTTAATCAATTGGTAGCAGATTTCCTGGCCGAGCATCCACACCTCCGACCATTTTATAAATATTCTCCCGTAAAACCTGATTTTGAAGCAGTTATAAAAGCTAAAAAAGCTTTTCCGCAACATCGTGAGGAACTCGTCAACGCCCTTCGCGGTCAGTACGAAGGGCTGCAGATAGCACCGGCTGTACAGGAGAACATTGATAGCCTGCTGGACCAGAACACCTTTACCATCACCACCGCCCACCAGCCCAATATCTTCACCGGATATTTATACTTCGCTTATAAAATATTGCAAACCATTAAGTTATCTGGCAACCTGAAGACGGAATATCCCCGGTATAACTTTGTTCCTGTTTACTATATGGGTAGCGAAGATGCTGACCTGGACGAACTGGGACATGTATATATTGATGGCAAAACCATTAACTGGCCTACTTCCCAGCAGGGAGCCGTTGGCAGGATGGCGCCGGAAGGCTTCGAAGAACTGATAGAACAGGTAAAGAACGCCCTGGGATATGGAGAACACACAGAAGAACTGGTACAGCTGCTCAAACGTTCCTACCTGGAACATGAGAATATACAGGAAGGTACCCTGTACCTTGTAAATGAATTGTTTGGCCGCTATGGGCTGATAGTACTGGTACCCGACAACCCCCTGCTGAAGCAACTCTTTATTCCCGTTATGCGGGATGAGCTGTTCAACCAGCACTCCCACCGCATAGTTAACAACACCATAGAAGAACTCTCCAGGCATTATAAAGTACAGGCCAATCCAAGGGAGATCAACCTCTTTTACCTTACACCAACAGCGCGTGAGCGCATTGTAAGGATAGGTGACACCTGGAAGGTGCTCCATATGCCGGTAGAGTTTACCGCAGATACCCTGGAGCAGGAACTGAACCGGCATCCGGAACGTTTCAGCCCCAATGTAATATTGCGCGGTATGCTGCAGGAAACCATCCTGCCTAATATTGCCTTCATAGGTGGCGGTGGGGAAATAGCCTACTGGCTGGAGCTGCAGGACCTGTTCAACCATTACCAGGTGCCTTACCCTGTATTGATCCTCCGTAACTCGTTCCTGCTGGCAGATGATGCTTCCCGTCAGCGCCTGGATAAACTGGGACTATCTGTTACAGACCTCTTTGAAGAAACAGAAAGCCTGGTGAACAGCTTTGTATTGAAACATACTAACGCTGCTCTCGTACTGAAGGATGAATATGCTGCTGTTGAAAAGCTGTTCGATGATCTCCTGCTGAAGGCAAGGGATATCGATGTAACCCTGGAAGCTACAGTAGCTTCAGAAAGGATCAAGGCAGTAAAATCTGTCGGTAAACTGGAACATAAATTCCTGCGGGCAGAGAAGAAGAAATTTGCATGGCAGACGGAGCAGATCAGGCAGTTGAAAAAGCGGCTTTTCCCGGCTAATTCATTACAGGAGCGTAAAGAGAACTTTATGCCCTGGTATGTACAGCGTGGCCCTGCATTCTTTGATCTCTTATTGGAGAATATTGAACCACTGTCAGACCAGTTTAAAATTATTTACCTTAAATAATCCGCTTTAGCCCGCGCGCAGCGCAAAAAATTCCCCCGCAAAAAAATTTCGTTCGCCTTTTTCAGCGGGCCGCAGGCCAAAAAAAAACACTCAAAAAATCGCTTTTGCCGAAGGCAAAAGCGATTTTTTGAGTGTTTTTATATTCTGTTACTTATTCGAAATAACTTTTTTCAAATCTCTCAACAACCCCGGACCCTGCCGCTCTTCCGGCTCCAACGCCTTATCCACTGTCTTTTTCATATCCTTCAACAAAGACAACATCGCATGCAGCTGATCCCTCACCTGCTTCGTCTCCAGCATCTCCTGCCTGATAGCCGAATCCCCATGTCCCAGGTTCACCTCCTCCTGCCTGCGCAGGTAAAGATTTTCCAGCTGCACATCCAGTGTCTCAAAAGCCTCCGGGCTGGCAGGCAACTGTAACGGCGGCTCTTCCGGATGTTCCAGCCGGCGTATGATACAATCAAAATGCTGTCGCAGATGGTTACTCAGCAGCTTATATTCCGGCTTTGGATACTGGATACTGTGCAACAATCCATAGTTAGCCAGTGCTGCTATATGAGACATCAGCGAATGGTTCAGCACCACAAAATGATAGATCTCCGAACCATGCTGCTGCTTGCTTTTAGGCTCTGACAACATACGCTGGAAAGCAGACATAAGGTTGGCCGCGCTTACATTCGTTTCTTTCCTTGCCAGCTTATAATCAACCATCTGCACCTCCTGCCCCGTGTATATACGCATTACCTGCTCAAAATACCGGGCATTGTCCTTCACCATTTTGATCATATGACTGGGCAGGTAATCTTTCTCCCAGGTAGGCCACAATAACAGGTTGGCCATCAGGGCAATAATACCTCCTATGAAGGTATCCAGCACCCGGAACGCCACATGCTGAAGGTGCGCCGGGTGAATAATATGCAGAAGGAAGATGATAAAAGGAGTAACAAAAAACACGCTGAGTGTATATTGATGCGTCATAAAGCTGTATGCGCCCAGTATACAGATCAGCATAAGGATGAAGATAACGGTATTATTGGTGGTCAGGAATAGAACACCTGTAGCAAAAAGAGCTCCCAGTACGGTGCCCAGCAATCGCTGGTAACTCCTGGTTTTACTGATCCCGAATCCCGGCTTCAGTATTACTACTATGGTGAGTAGCACCCAGTATACTCTTTCCAGGTGTAATATCTGTCCAAGCAGGTAACCGGTTACCGCTGCAATGCTGACCCTTAGCGCATGCCTGAAAATGTGCGACTGGAAAGAGAGGTTGTTGAGCAGCGTTTCCAGGTCGTAGCGGTTACGTGTGGTAAAGCGGGACAGCTGTAAGCGCGGATCTATGATCTCATCTTTCACCCTTTCCAGGCGGGTAAGGCGGTGCAGGTTGTAAATACGTTGTGTCATGTCCTGCAGGTTATGCAGGATATTGTTCAGCGTAATGAGACGGGTACGTTCCTGGAAGGTAGGCAGTGTTTTCCTGATCTCGTCAATGGCATGCTGCACTTTCTCTATCTCATGGCGAAGGTTGGCTTTGGGCAGGGAGCGTTGCCCTGCGGCCACTGCTGCAGCAATGATATGCAGCTCGCCCGCAAAATCCATGATCAGCGCGTGAAATTTGTCAAGGATGCCTGTATTGTCAAATGCTTTATGAAGAGCAATATAGTCTGTCTGGCTGGCCATGATCTGCTCCTGCAGGTCAGTAATGTCCAGGAAGATCAGCACCATGCTTTTATTGATGCTGGTAGAGCCCTGCTGTGCCGATCGGCGCTTCAGTAACAGCTCACGTACAGCTTCCTGCTTTTCACTCACCACCACCTGTTGTGCCAGAACGGACCTGAAGATATTGTCAAATTCCTCTGCCGCATCCTTCTCATAGAAGCCTGCCCGTTCTTCCATATAACGGGCGGTTTCCGCAATACATTCCGACAGCATCTGCTGAACGCTCATGTATGGACGGATCTGCCAGAGCAGCAGCGCCAGGAACCCGTACCAGACGCATCCTATAAAGATAAGCAGGCAGTGAGAGAGCGCTTCTGCAGGGCCTACAGGGTTTTCACCCAGTATAGAGATCATCACCAGCATACAGGCAATACCTATATTACCTCCTCTGTTCCCATACACCAGCAGCATGGAATTGGCAAAACAACAGGCCAGTATCCATCCCGTCATAAGCAGGGGATAGGGAGTTATAAGAGAAGTGCCCAGGGCGGTAACGGTGATAAAGCCAATAGCAGTAAGGATACCGTTTCGTTTGTGAAGGGCAGTGCCGGGAACGTCTGAAAGTGCTGTAGCTAAAGCTCCGAGGGAAATGATGATACCCATGGAAAGCTGGCCCATCATGGAGCAGACTACTGATGGCACTACTACGCTGATGGTAGTACGGAGGCCTGTGCTGAAATGATAGCTATAGATAAAATTCCTGACTTCCTGGATCCAATGCCGCATCTGGATATTTTAGTATATGCAAAGTTATTTAATTCATTCAGTAATTCAGCCGCGCGCAACGCAAAGAATATCTCTCCCTCCTCATAAAAATCTCAGCGGCACATACATCGCCCAAAATCTCTTCTTCTCTTCATTCAAAAATTCAGCCGCGCGCAGCGCAACAAAAACCTCTCAAAAATGGGTTTTGCCGAAGGCGAAACCCATTTTTGAGCATCCCCATCTCATTTAACACCCTCAGGAACATATTTTTTACACAACTGTGTATAATTAATTCCCCCCTGTCTGATAAATTACCGTTTTCTTTGGACAAATTATGGATGTCACATTGCACTAACCTGCTGATATTCATAACTTAGGTATGAAATATGCTAAAAAAAATGATTCTTCTGAAAGGAAGAGGCAAATCCTGGTCCTAAATCAGAGAAATCATAGTTATCTTTGACGGCTTAAAAAAACAAAGCGGAGCTAATTGTGCGTTTAAAAACATTAGAAATCAAAGGCTTCAAAAGTTTTGCAGACAAAACCGTATTACACTTCGATGAGGGGGTAACAGGGGTAATTGGTCCCAACGGCTGTGGCAAAAGTAATATCATTGATTCCATCCGTTGGGTGATCGGAGAGCACAAGATCAGTAACTTGCGTTCCGAGAACCAATCCGGCCTGGTATTCAATGGATCCAAAACCCGGTCTGCCAGCGGCATGGCCGAGGTAAGCCTGACCTTTGAAAACACCCGCAATGTACTGCCTACAGAATTTACAACTGTAACCATTACCCGTAAGTTTTATAAGAACGGCGATAGCGAATACCGCCTCAATGACGTAGCCTGCCGTCTGAAAGATATCCATAACCTGTTTATGGATACCGGTGTCAGCACAGACTCCTACGCCATTATAGAACTGGGCATGGTAGACGATATCATCAAGGATAAAGAGAACAGCCGTCGCCGCATGCTGGAGCAGGCCGCCGGCATTTCCATTTATAAGACACGTAAAAAAGAAGCCAAATCCAAGCTGGACGCTACAGAAGGTGACCTGAACCGCATAGAGGACCTCCTCTTTGAGATCAATAACAACCTCAAAACACTGGAAGCCCAGGCCCGTAAGGCAGAACGTTTTTACGAAGTCAAAAAAGAATACCGCGAGATCAGTATAGAGCTGGCAAAAGCAGCGCTGGAAGGCTTTAATGTTACCTTCAAAGAGCTGACGGATGAACAACAGGCAGAAAGCGATAAGAAATTGGCGCTTGAAGCAGAAATAGCCACAGAAGAAGCCAGCGTGGAAGAAGATAAACTGCACTTCGTGGCCAAAGAAAGAGAACTGCAGGTATTGCAGAAATCCTTCAATGAGCTCGTATCTACCATCCGTACCAAAGAGAACGATAAGAACCTGGCCACTCAGCAGCTCACCTACCTGAAAGAAAGGGAAAGAAGCATCAGCAACTTCCTCAATAACGCAGAAGGACAGCTCCAGGGACTGACAGACTCTATCGCTTTCACCGAAACGCAGGTAGAAGAAGAACAGGAAGTCTTCGAATCCTTGCAGGACCAGCTGGAAGGCCTGCAGGACATGATGGACGAGAAAAAGGAAAGCTTCAACCAGAAAAAACTCTCGCTGGAAAACCTGCGCCGCGATCAGCAGCAATGGCAACGCCAGCAGTTCGAGGCAGAGAAGAAAGTAGCCGTGGCAGATACCTCGGTACAGAACCTGCAACGCAGCATACAGCAGCTGCAGGAAGAAAAAGCCAGTCGCCAGCTCCAGATCACTCAACTGGAAGAAGAAAGGACCGGACTGCAGGACACCCTCCAGGACCAGAAAGCAGACCTGGAAGATATGATCGCTTTCCAGGAAGAGACCAAAGGAAAGATCCTGGCCACACAGGGAGAAATAGAAGGACTGCGCGATAAACTGGTGGACGAGAACAGAACGCTCGACCAGAAGAAGAATGAATACGACCTGTTAAAATCCCTGGTAGACAGCCTGGAAGGCTATCCCGAAAGTATCAAGTTCCTGAAAAAGAACAACGACTGGAATAACAGTGCGCCCATCCTCAGCGATATTTTCTTCTGTAAAGAGGATTACAGGACCTGCGTGGAAAACCTGCTTGAACCTTACCTGAACTATTATGTTGTTAATAATGCAGCGGAAGCTATACAAGCCATCCGCCTGCTGGACGAAAATAAAAAAGGAAAGGCCAACTTCTTCATCCTGGACCAGTTCAACCACCAGAGTGGCAGCCTGTTCACGCCTCCCGGTGCAATTCCCGCACTGGAAGTAGTAGAGCTGGAAGAGAAATACAAAGGACTGGGCAACTATCTCCTGGGCAAAGTATTTATCAGTGAAGATATCAGTAACCTGGACTTTGAACAGCTGGCAGACCAGGACGTACTCGTTATAGAAAAGAGCGGCAGAATGCACCGTGGCAAATACAGCTTCAGCGGTGGTTCCGTAGGACTGTTTGAAGGAAAGAAACTGGGCCGTGCCAAGAACCTGGAAAAACTGGACGAAGAGATCCGGGCGCTGGAAACAACAGTCGCTTCCCTGCGTCAGCAGATACAGGAGAAACACAACCAGGTACTGGGCTACAACAGCCAGCTCAACGAAAATAATATCAATACCGCACGCGAGAAGATCAACCAGTTGAATAACCAGGTGTTCGGATTACAGAACCGTATTGAGAACTTCCGCCACCTGATAGAATCCGGCGATAAGCGCCTGGCAGAAATGCAGGACTCCCTGCAGGCTAACCAGGACAGCATCTCAGGTGTAAGGGAAGAACTGGAAGACCTGAATGAAAAAGTACATGCCCTGCATGACAACATTGTTGCGGCAGAAAGAGCGGCAACAGAGGCAGAGCAGCAATTCAACCAGGCCAACGTACAGTTCAACAACCAGAACCTGCAGCATACACGTCAGCAGAGTAAAGTACAGGCCCTGAAGCAGGAGCTGGACTTTAAACGCAAACAGCTGACTGACCTGCATGCACAGATCACCAGCAACAAATCACAGCTGGAAGATGCTGTAGCTAATATTGCAGCGGCAGAAGATAAATTGCAGGACGCAGAAGAAGGACTGGTAGACCTGTTCAGGAAGAAAGAAGAAGAAGAGAAAGAACTGAATGAGAAAGACCAGGAATACTACAACTTCCGTAACCAGTTGACTGAAAAGGAAAGCGGCCTGCGTGCAAAACAAAGGGCCAGTCAGCAGCTGGAACAATCCCTGACAGTCATAAAAGACAAGGTGAACGAGCTCAAATTACAGCTGGCCTCCATGAAAGAGCGTCTCAGCGTTGAGTTTAAAGTGAACCTTGACGAAATACTGGATGAACAGCGTTCTTCCACACTCCCGGTAGATGAGTTGCAGGGCAGTGCTGAAAGGTTGAAAAAGCGCCTGGAGAATATGGGCGAGATCAACCCTACGGCCATAGAAGCCTACCAGGAAATGAAGAAGCGCTATGAATTTATCCTGGAACAGAAAAATGACCTGGTAAGTGCAAAAGAGTCTCTGATGGCTACTATCCAGGAAGTGGAAGCTACAGCTAACCAGAAATTTCTGGATACCTTCAACCAGGTGAAGGAAAACTTCGTACGTGTATTTAAGGCACTATTCACTGAAGAAGACCAGTGTGATATGATATTGAACGATCCCGAGAACCTGGCAGATACAGGTATTGAGATCATTGCCAAACCGAAGGGTAAGCGCCCGGCAGCTATTACACAGCTGAGCGGGGGAGAAAAGACACTGACAGCTACGGCATTGTTATTTGCCATTTACCTGATCAAACCGGCGCCGTTCTGTATCCTCGATGAGGTGGACGCTCCGCTGGATGATGCCAACGTTGGTAAGTTCACCAACATGATCCGTAAGTTCTCTGACAACTCACAGTTCATCATTGTAACGCACAACAAGCAAACAATGGCCGCTGTGGATGTTATTTACGGTGTTACCATGCAGGAACCAGGCGTAAGCAAGCTGGTACCGGTGGACTTCAGAAGTCTGAACTAAGTTAATCATCACATAAAAACCAAAAAAACTATATATCATGGGCACATGGGGTACCAGAAACTTCGAAAATGATGGCTCTCAAGACTGGATATTTGAAATGATGGACAACAAGGACGGCGGCATGGTTGCCGATACCCTGCAGTTCACGTTAAACAAAGAAGGTGCACTGGATACATCTGAATGCGAAGACGCACTGGCTGCTGCAGAAGTTGTAGCTGCACTGGCCGGAAAAGCAAGTGAAGATTTCCCTGAAGATCCGCTGGATCATCTTGATTCCCTCAACCTGCTGGCTACTCCGGCACTCCGCAAACTGGCACGTTCCGTTGCTGAGAAGATCAAAGAATCTTCTGAAATGAGGGAGAACTGGTCTGAAAGCGGTGAACTGACCGAATGGGAAGCTGTAATGGCAGATCTGATTAAAAGACTTGACTAATTAACCGGCCGCAGGTCGATAAAATAATTTAACCGGCCAAAGGCCTCTCACAAAAAATCATTCTAACCGGCCGAAGGCCGGTTAGAAAAATCTCTCACAAAAAAATCGCTTTTGCCGAAGGCAAAAGCGATTTTTTTGTGCAGTTTATCCAACATAAATCCTACTCAAAACAATTTATCCAACACAAATATTACTCAAAACAATATCCCCGCAATCGTAGCCGACAAATACGAAGCCAACGTACCACAAAACAACGCCTTCATCCCCAGCGCCGCAAGATCAGCCCTACGCTCCGGCGCCAACACCCCAATACCCCCTATCTGCATCCCCACACTACTAAAATTAGCAAACCCGCAAATAGCAATACTCACTATCATCAACCCTTTCTGCGACAACACCGGCACAGCCTTATCCGTCAGATTCTTAAACGCAATAAACTCATTAATGGTCAGCTTCTGCCCCAGCAAGGTAGCCACACTGTTCACATCTTCACCAGGTACTCCCATAGCCCACGCAATAGGATAGAAGAGCTTCCCGAATATCCAGTTCAGGCTCAATGGAAAGCTCAGATGAAAAAGCTGTCCTACCTTCAGCAATCCCCAATCCAGGAAAGCTATCAGCGCAATAAACCCGATGATCATAGCTATTACGTTCATAGCAATTTTAAAACCATCTCCCGCCCCATGGGTAATGGCATCTATCACATTCACATAATGACTCTTCACTTCCATTTTCACTTTCCCCATTGTCTGAGATTCCTCCGTTTCCGGGAAAACGATCTTGGAAATGACCAGTGCTCCCGGCGCAGCCATCAGGCTGGCAGTGATCAGCATAGGGGCAATATCCATACCTGCCTGAGCCCCCATATTGGAATATACTACCAGTATCCCGCCAGCTATACAGGCCAGACTACCGCTCATAGAAGCCAGCAGCTCACTTTTTGTCATGTACGGAAGGTAAGGGCGTATCATCACCTGCGCCTCTATCTGCCCCACGAAAGCGCTCGCCACATTACTTAATGCCTCAGCGCCGCTCACCCGCATGATCACGTTCATGGCGCGGGCTATTACGGCAACGATACGCTGCATAATACCAAAGTGATAAAGGATAGCTACAAGAGAGCATACCAGGATAATGGCGGCAGTGATATTAAACGCAAATACAAAGCCGCCACCCAGGTAATTGCCGATAGTGCCGGGTTTCTGCTCTACCGCAATGCCACCATATACGAAAGCGGCGCCCTGACGGGCAAAGTCCTCCAGCTTTCCCATTGCCTTACCCACTCCCTGGAAGAAGCGGAATACAGGACCTACTTTCAGGATAGACAGAGCTATCAGTACCTGTAACGCAATACCGCTGAACACTAAGCGGAAGTTGATCTTTCTTTTGTTGTTAGAGAATAAATAAGCCAGGCCAAGGATCAAAATTATTCCAAAAATGCCCTGAAAACGTCCCATAAGCTATTTAGATGGTTGTGAATGAAAGCAGATTCTTTATTTGATTTTTTAGCCGCACGTTAAAGCCTGTCCCAAAAATCTCTTTTCAGGCCTTATGCCACGCACAGCACAAGGAACTTCCTCAAAAAAATTGCTTTTGCCGGAGGCGAAAGCAATTTCCTCGTGTACCGCATCACAAAAAATTTTAAACCGATGCGCTACAATCAGCGAAGTTAATTTCTATTTCCTAATTTAATTCATATTTTGGGCTTTACAATCGATTACAACGATGAGTTACAGGTTTTATCTGCTGGCAGCGGCCCTCTGGCTGACAGCATGCCACGATGAAAAAAAAGATCCGGCAGGCAATCGTCCTGATTCCTTGGCTATACGGGAGAAATATGCCACATCCCCTGTATTGGACGCAAAGACGGCCATTACCCATATGGAAGTGGAAAAAGGACTGGAAGTGCAGCTGGTAGCGTCGGAACCACTGGTAGTCGTGCCCGTAGCCATGACCTTCGACGAAAAAGGGCGTATGTGGGTGGTGGAGATGACAGGCTATATGCCTGACACAAGCGGTACCGGGGAAGATGCTCCTAACGGCAAGGTAGTGATACTGGAAGATACCAACCAGGACGGCGTAGCTGATAAACGTACTGTATTCCTCGATTCCCTCGTGCTTCCCAGGGCAGTCTGCCTGGTAGAGAACGGCGTGCTGCTGGCAGAGCCGCCAAAGCTATGGTTCATTGAAAGACAAGGTGATAAAGCAGGTAAACGTACCCTGGTAGACAATAAATATACAGAAGGCGGTAACGTAGAACATCAGCCCAACGGCCTCCTTCGTGCTATGGACAACTGGATCTATAACGCCAAATCCGATAAACGTTACCGTAAGTCAGGGAATAAATGGTTGAAGGAAGACACGCATTTCCGCGGACAATGGGGCATTACGCAGGATAATTACGGCAGGCTTTACTACAACAACAACTCTGAAAATGTGCTGGGCGATTATTTCCTGCCCGGCCTGGGCGTACATAATCCTGACCAGAAACGTGTAGCCGGTTACGACGAGAAAATAGTGCCCGATACCCGCGTATATTCCGCCAGGGCCAACACCGGTGTGAACAGGGGATATATGAAAAATACGCTGGATGACAGCCTCCGCCTCCGGAATATGACCGCCGCCTGCGGCCCGCTCGTATATCGTGGTGCGCAGCTCGGCAAAGAATATGATAACAATGTATTTGTAGCAGAACCTTCCGCCAACCTGGTCAAACGTAACATCCTGCAGGATAGCGGGTACATCGTTAAAGGAAAGCAGGCCTACGCCCATAAGGAATTCCTGGCCAGCACGGATGAGCGTTTCAGGCCGGTAAGCCTTTATGACGGCCCTGACGGAGCCATGTATGTACTGGATATGTACAGGGGCATTATCCAGCATAAAACATATCTCACCCCGTATCTGAAAAAAGAGATCAGAAGCAGGAATCTCACCAATCCTATCAACTGTGGCCGTATTTACCGTATAGCGCCTGCAGGTAGTAAGCTGAAACCTGTTGTGATAGAGAACCATCCACAGCAATTACTTGCCCTGCTGGACCATTCCAACGGATGGGTGAGAGATAAAGCACAGCAGCTGATCGTAGATAATCATTATACCTCGTTAACGCCGGCGCTGAAAGAGCGTCTTCGTCATACTGACAGTGTAAAAGGTGCCATTCATGCACTGTGGACGCTGGAGGGATTAGGTACTTTACAATATGCAGATATACAGTTGCTTCTGCAGCAGAATAACCCATACCTGCAGGCAGAAGCATTTGCCGCATTGCCATCTGTCATCACACCGGTCAATGCAAAAGAAGTACTGGCGGCGGTAGCAGCGTTGCGGGAAAATGTTTTCCTGGCGCCTTATGTTGCAAGGCTCCTGCATACCTTCCCGCCTTTCCTGGGCAAAGAAGTGAATACCCTTGAAATGGAGCTGGCAGGCCGGTATGCCAACGATCCTTTTGTGGCGGATGCTATTATCAGCCATGCCGCAGGTAAGGAAGATGAGCTGCTGAAACAGCTGAAGGAATGGAAGACAGATACTACCCAGGTATTGTATAAACACCTGGAGAAGGTAAGAGAAGATATAAAGCATCGCCGGATGGCCAGTATGAACGCAAGCCTGGAGAAGACTTACCCCAGGGGCGCTATCCTCTTCAAAACAGTTTGTCAGACCTGCCATGGGGCAGATGGTGAGGGAATACAATCCCTGGCTCCGCCATTGAATCAATCTGGTGTAGTGACAGGAGATAAACGGCGGTTAACGGCTATTGTTTTATATGGTCTGACCGGTCCCGTAGAAGTGAACGGGAAAGTCTACAAAGCACCTGAAATAAGCGGAGATATGCCGGGAATAGGCAGCAATGACGAATTCTCTGATGCAGATATCGCAGAAGTGCTGAGCTTTATCAGGGGGGCCTGGAACAATCATGCAGCAAAGGTAACGGAGAAGGATATACAGGATGTGAGGAAGCAATATAAAGGAAGGCAAAAATCTTTTACAATGGAAGAACTTAAATAATACAACCGGCCGAAGGCCTCTCACAAAAAAAATCATTAACCGGCCGTAAGCAGGTCAGAACCTTCTAAAAAGATCTTTTTAGCCGGCCGCAGGCCTCTCACAAAAAAATCATTTAACCGGCCGTAAGCAGGTCAAAACCTTCTAAAAAAAAACTTTTTAGCCGGCCGCAGGCCTCTCCCACAAAAAAAACGCTTTTGCCGAAGGCAAAAGCGTTTTTTTTGTGCAGTTCCCCGCTTAATTATTTAACAGCCCTATAAACTATCTTATCACCATAAGCTATATGATACTTATCACAAAACCCGGCATTCACCTCCAGCGCATACTGCGCTTTCTTAAACGAAGGCAGACTCTCCTCAGAAAGGGGAGTAGTATATTTCTGCACAGACACAATTTCCTTTTTCTCATCCAGGTAAATGATATCCAGGGAAATATAGGTGTTCTTCATCCAGAAAGACTGCTCCTCAGCTTTGGCAAAGATGAACAACATCCCCTGATCATCCGTCATAGATTTCCTATCCATTAACCCCTGTGCTCTTTCCTCATCGGTCGTAGCAAATTCCACATCTATTTTCCGGAGGGTATCATTATTTATTTTGCTCAGAAAATACAGCTCACCTTCCTTCCTGAATACCGGCCCATCATTGCTTGCAGTTACAATCGCTTTTTCTGACCTGATCACCTGGTTACTGCCATTATTGTGACAGCCGGCAAGGTACACACTCAGTAATGCGTTGAATAACCATTTGGTAGCATACATGGACATATGGAAGATGGTTTTAACGGGCCATAAGTTCTTCTTCAGAGAACACTACATCTGTATAATCTTTGATCTCGTTATAAACTGTATCCCTTTCTACAGGTCTTCTACCCGCCTGTTTTATCAGCATTGCCAGCTGTGCAGTGTTCATAGACGGGTTCTGCTCTTCTGAACCAGCCATAGAATAGATCTTGGTGGTATCATCAATAGTACCGTCCAGGTCATTTACGCCGAAAGACAGGGTAAGCTGTGCACTGTTCCTTCCCAGCATAGGCCAGTAAGCCTTGAGGTGAGGGAAGTTATCCATATACAACCTGGCAATGGCATAAAGCCTGAGATCTTCTATTACTGAAGATTCCGGAACGTGAGACATCTCATTGTCGCCATTACGGAATTTGAGAGGTATAAAAGTATTGAAGCCTTTGGTCTCATCCTGGAGCTGACGCAGGCGTTCCATATGATCTACACGGTGCCAGTATTGTTCCAGGTGACCATACAGCATGGTGGCATTGGTATGCATTCCCAGCTGATGGGCAGTTTTATGAATGTTCAGCCATCCATCGGCATCTACCTTATCATGGCAGATCTGTGCACGGATATCCGGGTGGAAGATCTCGGCGCCGCCGCCGGGAAGTGATTGTAAGCCTGCATCACGCAGCATTTTCATGCCTTCTTCAACAGAAAGCTTTGCTTTGCGGAACATATAATCCAGTTCCACAGCCGTAAACCCTTTCAGGTGCAGGTCCGGACGATGGGCCTTTATTTTGCTCAGCAGCTCACAAAAGAATTCCAGGTTCATTTTGGGATGTACGCCGCCTACTATATGTACTTCTGTAACAGGTTGACCGTCATACTTTTTCACAATATCCAGCATCTGGTCTATGCTTAGTTCCCAGCCTTCCTCACGGTGTTTATAGGAACGGGAGTAAGAACAGAATTTGCAGGTAAAGATGCAGACGTTAGTGGGTTCTATGTGAAAATTACGGTTGAAATAGGTTTTATCACCATGCATACGCACCCTCACAAAATTGGCCAGTGCGCCCAGGTAGGACAGATCTCCCTTTTCAAATAAAAGGATACCTTCATCAGGCGTAAGCCGCTCCTGCGACAATACCTTTTCACCTATGGTCTTCAACGCTTTATCCAAACTTCCATCTTGCAGTAATATCTCTACGGCAGGATAATCATTTCTAGTCGTCATCTCGCTTAATTCACTTTAGTTATCTTAATAGTCTTGACCTTGTTGCTGTAAATCAGCTTTACAAAATAAATACCATTTGGTTCATTTACCAAATCAAAGATAAAACGGTTACTGCTGTTGATAGACGAGCCACGTTGTTTGGTCACCATCTGCCCCAGTGTATTATATATAGCTATATACTGCAAATTGGCCGGTGGCTCCAGGAAGGTGATGAACAGCTGGCTGGTTACCGGAACAGGCCCTATTACCAACCCTTTTTCCTTCAGGTAAGGCAGGGTAGAACGGGTAACGAGATTGATATTATCCAGGTAGATGTTGTTCTCTGCATTGCTGATGTTCCTGAATACCACCCTGAACCGGCCTTTTTTGATAATAGGTGTCAGGTTAACGGAATCCCTTCTCCATTCTGTTGCTGTCGGCACATATTCCGTCAGCACAGCGGTTTTACGGGTCAGCAGGTCAGCTCCGCCTTTCTTGTAGAGGCTGTCCAGCGTAACACCACAGTCAGACGTTGTAAATACCTGCAGGCTGTCCCATATAGTGTTGTTGCCATCCAGGCTGGAATAAGCTGCTGCGGCAACATCAAAGAACAGGAATACGGAATCTTTACCGGTAGGGTCAAAAGTAGGTGTCAGTATATCATCTATAGCGTCGTTCGCATTGTAAACCAGGTTACGCATTACGATAGATCTCGTGCCCGATTTTGCAGCGCTTTCTGTCACTTCCCAGGTATAGCTTCCGTCATAATTCTTTATTTCCCAGCCGTTTGGAGGGAAGATGTTACCTTCAAAGCCTTCTTCATAGGGCAGGGAGCCGTCAGCATAGTACGTAAAGGCAGCCCAGGCAGTATCGTTAGTGACATCTGCATCTGTAACGCCATTCGGCAGACTGGTATATGCTCTCAACAGATGTGCGCCTTCTGTAGTGCTGCTGCTTGTCAGTTGTACCGTATCAGTTCTGAGTGCCGTCAGGCTGCCGGTCCAGCTGTAGGTCTTTACTTCCCCATTATCTGATTGATAGTTGATCTGTGCTGAAGTCAGCGTGTTCAGCCCCTGGTTTTTGATCACCACGGAAGGAGAGAAGCTGCTTTCGCAGATCTGTCCGGCAGGATAAAGCACTTCCATTATCAGCGCATCATTATTCAGCAGGTTAAGCGGAATACAGCCACTGGAATTCAGCAGGCTGGCCCTGTCTTCGTTCAGTGTCGTTCTCATACGGTCTGCCTGGTCGGAAGTGAAGAGCAGCATACAGGCATCGTCTGTATAGTCCATGTAGTTGTTGAACATCACGCCGGGCGAGTCTACCGTACATTTATCCTTCAGCGGAAAGCTGGGACAATCATAAGTAGCCGTTGCCTGCAGGGGAGTATCGTCAATACCATCATCGGCAGCACAGTTGTTCTCATCGCCCCATATATGACGCAGGGAGAAGTAATGTCCTATTTCATGCACAGTGGTGCGCCCCTTGTTGTAAGGCGATCTCGCGGTACCGGAAGTGCCAAAAGCGGTGTAATGTACTACTACACCCTGTTCTGCTGCACTGTAAGTATCCGGGAAGGTGGCTATGCCCAGGTAGTTGTCTGCCAGCGTACATACCCAGATATTAAGATAGTTCTCACTGTCCCACGCCTCAATACCCCCGGTAGTGGTATGCTTTACAGCGGAAGCAGCACTGCTGATACTGAAAGATGTACGGGTAGTCGTTACACGGTCAATACCGGTGGTCGGATTGCCGTCCGGAGTACGTTGTGCAAGACAGAATTGTATAGCGGGATTTCCCATAACACCTTTCCAGGCGTTAGGTAAACTACTGAGATCTGAATTGGCTGCGGCATAATCTGCATTCAGGGCCGCTATCTGTGACATCACCTGTGCATCTGTTACCTGTGCCGGATTGCGAAGCACAATATGCACCACCACAGGAATGGTTACGGTAGAATAGGTGGTCTTCGATAATGCCTTGTTCTGTTTGGCTAACCGGGTCATTTCCTGAAGGTGAGCCTCCTTCCTTTCACGGATCTTCTGGAATGCCGGGTTGGAAGCTATCAGCTCTTGCATGGCAACTTCAGTTCCACATTGGCGTTGTGCCCAGGTAGGTAAGACATAGAGGAGGGCCAGGATAAAAAGGGTAAAATTGCGCAAACGTTCTGGTTTATTAGTTAAAGTTACAATCTATAGTCATAAGATTCAATATCAATCTGCGAATGGCAGTTTTCTGTCATTAATTTTTACTGATCACAGATGTAAAGCCAATCCCAATAACGCATTCTTATTCATTTTCGTATAAAAACAAAGCCGGTCTGCATAAGCAAACCGGCTTCCTATATAGTGCCTTAATTTATTAAAGGTTAGACTGGATCTTTTTCTCCAGGACAGACCTTGGAGCAGCACCCACCTGTTTGTCAACAACCTGGCCATCTTTAATGAAAAGGATAGCAGGAATGCTGGTGATACCATATGTTACAGACAGCTGAGGGTTATGATCCACATTTACTTTACCGATATTCACTTTACCGGCGTAATCTTTAGACAGTTCCTCAATTACCGGACCTATAGCGCGGCAAGGACCACACCATTCTGCCCAGAAATCTATCACGCTCAATTTGTCTGAACTCAGCACTTCTGTCTGGAAGTTTGAGTCTGTGAATTCTAATGCCATAATATTTAAAATTTATGAATTATAGTTTAGCTTGTTTCCTTATCAGTATTTATTTGCGTCCGCAAAGATATACTCTCAATAATCAAACCGGGTGCAAATTACTGCTTTTTTGACAGCCGGTATTTTTTAATTATAAAAGCCTCTTTGACCATGCAAATTAGAGCATTTTTAAAAGCATAGTTATTGATAGTTTCTATAGGTATATCGATAAAAGCCGATCTATTTGGCCGTCTCTATCCATATATCAATATCAGGCTGTTTTGAAAGGAAATGCGCCAGCTCATCATTCATCTCTATATGCTTATTGAACGTGTGCATTTTCACCGTCATCTCCGCATCCCTGTCTATAAGCTGCAATACCAGCTCGCTCGCACCAGGATATTTGGAAATATTATCTACAAGGAAATCAACCAGCTCCCGGGTAATGAACTTCGGCATAGTGACCAGGCCCACTTTCTTCGTATGGGTCTTCTTGACTTCCTGCAGCAGCTGTATACTGCCCACCTTAAATTCATACTCAGCATCATTGAAACGTTTTGCCTTGAACCCGCCATTAATGAACAGGCAAAGACCCGTTTTAAGATAAGGGGCAAAACGTATAAAGTCCTCACTCCACAACGCAAATTCAAACTTACCACTATAGTCCTCTATAGTCATAATGCCAAACTGACGGTTATTCCTGGATATTCTTTCCTGCGCGCCTGTTACATAGACAGCCAGGCGGAAGTTACGCTCCCTGCCGGACCGGGCATTACCCGGAGTGGTCAGATCTGCCTGGTATTCAACAAGTTCCTGTACGGTGTTCATGTTGTAATACCTGCTTTCAAAGCGGTAATCATCCAGCGGATGACCGGATATATAAATACCGGTAACCTCCCTTTCATTGTTGAGCTTCAGGATAAGCGGCCAGGGATCGCAGTTCGGGATCTTGGGTGGCTCCACATCAGGCATATCTTCCGCGCCAAAAAGACTGCTCATAGCGTTGGATGCACCGGCAGATACCTGTTGACCAAACCTCACTATCTTATCCAGGCCACTGGTAGTATCATTCTCAGGTTTATGGAAGTACTGGGCTCTGTGCAGCTCCGGGAAACAGTCAAATGCACCGGACATGGCCAGGGCCTCCAGAGATTTCTTGTTCACTGCACGCTGGTTCACCCTTTTTATCATCTCGAAGATATTCTTGTAGCTACCTTCTTTCTGCCTCTCCTCCAGGATGTTTTCTACCGCAGCTTCACCCACACCTTTCAGACCAGCCAGGCCAAAACGGATCTGCCCCTGTTTGTTCACCGCAAAACCCTTGAAAGACTCGTTCACATCAGGCGGTAATACGTCTATGCCCATGCGCTTCGCCTCCTCCATGAAGAAGGTGATCTTCTCAATGTTGCTGGCGCAGTTCAGTACCGCCGCCATATATTCTGCCGGGTAGTGTGCCTTGAGATAAGCTGTCTGGTAAGCCACAAAGGCATAACAGGTAGAGTGGGATTTGTTGAACGCATAAGATGCAAATGCCTCCCAGTCCGTCCATACTTTATCACATATTTTAAGATCATGGCCATTGGCGGCACAGCCATCCATGAACTGTTTCTTCATTTTATCCAGTACCGCCTTCTGTTTCTTACCCATCGCCTTACGGAGTACGTCCGCATCACCTTTGGAGAAGTTGGCCAGTTTCTGACTAAGCAACATTACCTGTTCCTGGTATACCGTAATACCATAGGTATCGTTCAGGTATTCCTCCATTTCTGCCAGATCGTACACAGTCTCCTCCTGCCCATGCTTACGGCGTATAAAGGTAGGGATATACTCCAGCGGGCCCGGACGGTACAGGGCGTTCATGGCAATAAGGTCATCGAAACGGTCAGGCTTCAGTTCTCGAAGGTATTTCTGCATACCGGGAGACTCGAACTGGAACGTTGCATTGGTCTCGCCTTTCTGGTAAAGCTCATATGTTTTAGCATCGTCCAGCGGAATGTCGTCTATGCTGATGTCAATGCCATGGTTCCGTTTTATCAGCTCCAGCGCTCCTTTAATGATGGTAAGGGTCTTCAGGCCCAGGAAGTCCATCTTGATTACGCCGGCGCTTTCTATAATACTTCCTTCAAACTGGGTGACCAGCAGGTCGGAATCTTTGGCGGTAGACACCGGGATCAGGTCATACAGGTCCTTCGGAGCAATGATGATACCCGCCGCATGGATACCCGTGTTACGCACAGACCCTTCCAGTACACATGCTTCCCTCAATACCTCACCCTGCAGGTCCTGTCCCTTGATCAGCTCACGCAGGCGCTTAACGTTCTCCAGGTCTTCCGGTCCCAGGCCTTCTTTCTCTGCCAGGCTTTTCTCACCTTCATCTATAGGGGCATTGAAAATACGGTCCAGCTGTATGCCCGGTTTATCAGGCACCATCTTGGCCAGTGCATTGGACTCTGCCAGGGGAAGGTCCATTACGCGGGCCACGTCCTTGATACTCATTTTGGCGGCCATGGTACCATAGGTAATGATCTGGGCCACCTGGTTCTTACCGTATTTCTGAACAACGTAGTCTATCACCTTCTGACGGCCCTCATCATCGAAGTCCGTATCAATATCGGGCATGCTCTTACGTTCCGGGTTCAGGAAACGTTCGAACAGGAGATTATACTTGATCGGGTCAATGTTTGTGATACCAATAGCATAAGCTACGGCAGAACCAGCTGCCGATCCACGTCCCGGGCCTATGAATACACCCAGGTCACGCCCTGCCTTGATAAAGTCAGATACGATCAGGAAGTAACCGGCAAATCCCATGTTCTCGATCACCTGCAGCTCAAAATTCAGGCGTTCTTCCACCTCCGGCGTTATCTCCGAGTATTTGGCGTGGGCGCCCTCCATGGTAAGATGGCGCAGGTACTGGTCCTGTGTGAGGAAAGGAGGGGGGATAGGGAAGTTAGGCAGCAGGATATCCCTTTTCAGGTCCAGCAGCTGCACCTTGTCCACTATCTCATTGGTATTGTCTATAGCCTGCGGAAGATCATGGAACAGAGCGCTCATTTCTTCCGTGGTCTTGAAATAGAACTGGTCGTTATAAAAGGCGAAGCGCTTATTCTTCACAGCCACATCATCGTCAGAAAAATCCTTCATGCTGGGCGTGCTCTTCTTTTCGCCCGTATTGATACAGAGAAGGATATCATGCGCATTGGCATCTTCCCTGTCCACATAATGGGAATCATTGGAAGCAATGATCTTCACATTATGCTTGGTAGCGAACTTGATCAGTGATTCATTCACTTTCTCCTGCTCAGGGATACCATGACGCTGTAATTCCACGTAGTAGTCCTCCCCGAAAATGTTCAGCCACCATTTGAATTCTTCTTCACCGGCCTCTTCTCCCTTTTTCAGGATGGCTCTGGGCACAGAAGCGCCCAGGCAGCAGGTAGTGGCTATAAGCCCTTTATGGTATTGAACGATAAGTTCCTTATCAATACGCGGATATTTACCGTACAATCCCTCCATATAACCCAGGGAACACAGCTTGATGAGATTGCGGTAACCCTCGTCATCTTTTGCCAGCAGCACCTGGTGATTACGGATGTCTTTTTCATCACGGGTGAAGGCGCGTTTGAAGCGGTTCTCCACCACGTAAAATTCGCAACCAACTATAGGCTTTACTTTCAGTCGTTTGTCTTTTGGGTCCTCCGGGTTGAGTCTATGATTATATGCCTCTGCCACAAACTGGAATACCCCGAACATATTACCGTGGTCAGTGATTGCCAGGGCCGGCTGGTTGCTGGCCATCGCTTTCTTGTACAGCGATTTTATGTCTGCTGCCCCATCCAGCAGCGAGTATTGTGTGTGAACGTGTAAGTGCGAAAAAATCATTTAGCAAAATTCCGATACTTCGGGCAGAATAAAAACTGATAGCTTACTAATTTATCCACAGTATCAGTTATATATAATATATTTGTTAAATGAAAAAGCCCTATCCTGTTAATCTATCCTGTGTTATCGCATTGTTTGCGGTTTTAAGTACCGGTATTGTTTCCTGCAGCAACAGCGATGATGATGTTACACCTACCGGCCCGGGTGGTGGAGATACAACAAGCTCAATGACCCGTTTACTGACAGATAGTATCTGGAGATATTATGAATATTACCAGTCTTACAGTGATGCCGCTTCTAAAATGGTATGGAAGAAAGGACGTGATTACAATACCCTCAACCTGCTTTCATACAAAGTAAAATTCAATACAGATCATACCTACTGGGAAGTAACCGGTTCAGTAGATTCTGTTAAGGGCACATGGGCTTTTACAGATAGTGAAACGAAGATCAGTATCAAACATAATAAAGGTTCCTACGTATATACTGTAAAATTACTGGGTACTAACCAGTTCGAATGGGAAGATACCAATAACAAAACCTATGGTTTACTGCTGAAAAGATTTCCTGAAACAGAGAGAATGAAAAGCTGGGAACAGATGCTCACTTTCAATACCTGGAAATACGATACTTACATTAAGAACTATACGAAAGAAACAGCAGATCTGCTGTGGCGCGCAGGTAAAACCAATCCTGCCGTAAATATGATGAGCAGCAGGCTTACACTCAAAACAGATGGTTCCTACCAGGCAACTACCGAAACAGGGGCTATTGTAAGCGGTCTTTGGGAATTTGGTAGTGGTGAAGATCAGATCACACTCAAACCTACCGGACAGACCAGCTATACACTGAGTATTAAATTACTGAATGATACCCGCCTGGAATGGCACCGGGCAGATAATGATACGTATGGGGAAATGGTTCTGATAGATCCGACTGAATAGTTTGCAGGCCGGCCAACATCTCTTTACAGAAATTCGCATTGTCCAAATCATTACATTACTTAGCGGGCCGCAGGCTAACATTTCTTTGCAAAAAATCACGTTATACAAATTCTTTCAGCCGGCCGCAGGCCAAATAAAGCCTCCCGCAAAAAAATCGCTTTGGCCGAAGGCCAAAGCGATTTTTTCCCAATTCCCCCTCTTATAATTGTCAAGATGACATTAGCTAAAATCCGGTTAATATTAGCGAAAAAGGGTAAACCCCCACCTGCATTTTAGTAATAATTTGCCACCGTTACGGGTGAGGGAACTCTATAACTATATTACGTAAACGATTACGTTACAAGACATGCCGGGGATGGTACTGCCCCGGATAGTACTGTATACCCATGATTTTTTCTCTCCTGTATTTGTGAAAACATTTTGTTCAACCAACACAAAAGCCAATTCCATTTATGAAACACCGCATCTTACGTGATTGGATCAATTGCGTAGTCGTCGTTCTGTTGATCTTTCTCCCTGTCGGGAGCATCTACGCCCAGGCACCCCCGCCTGTTACGGTAAAGGGTACCGTCACTTCCGGATCGGAAGTGCTGATTGGCGTTAGCGTTTACCTGAAGAACAACACCAAAGTGGCCGCAAAGACAGATGAGAACGGGAAATTCTCACTGACAGTCCCTCCTGATGGCACACTTATCTTCTCTTTCATTGGTTACAAAAGCAGGGAAGTCAGCGTAATCGGACGTGAACTGATCAACATGAACCTGGAAACGGAAGACAAAGCATTGGGAGAAGTAGTGATAGTAGGCTACGGAAAGCAGAAAGCCCCTACCGTAACCGGCGCTATATCTACTGTCAGCGGGGGAGACCTTGTAGCCACACCCGTCTCCAACATCTCCAATATGCTGATAGGCCGCGCATCCGGTATCAGCGGCGTACAGGCCAGCGGAGAGCCCGGACAGAATGCTACGCGTATAAGAATACGCGGTATAGCAACGCTGAACGGTAAAGACCCGCTCATTGTAATAGATGGTGTACAACAACCGGCTGAACAGCCTTACGTAGTACTGAACGCCATGGACGCTAACGAGATCGAGAACATCAGCGTACTGAAAGATGCCTCCGCTACAGCAGTATATGGTATTCGTGGCGCCAACGGCGTTATCATCGTAACTACAAAAAGAGGAAAGCTGAATAAACCTGTTTTCGGCTTCACTGCCAACAGCGGTTACACCAAAGCCACTTCCGTTCTGCCTATCCTGGGCTCCTATGAATACGCACTGTTCAGGAATGAAGGCGTAAGGAACGCACAGACAGTAGGCAATAACAGCTTCGATAACCTCCTGTTCACAGATGATGAGATCTGGAAATTTAAGAACAACAGGGATTATACTCCGGAGGAAGTAAATGCAATGAGCCTGTCTGAATCAGAGAAACAGTCATTGCTGAACAGCCCTGCGCTATACTATACCTCACACAACTATTACAAGGAAATGTTCGGCGGCACAGGCAAGCAGCAGCAATATAACCTGAACGTTTCCGGTGGCTCCGATAAAGTAAAATACTTTACATCCCTGGGGCATTTCCACCAGGAAGGTATCCTGGCCAATACCAGCTACGGGGGCTCCAATACCAACTCAGACTACCGCCGCTATAACTTCCGCTCCAATTTCGATATAGACGTATTCCGCAACTTCCAGATCAGCGTGAACCTGGCAGGACAATCATCTGTATCCCGCTTCCCGACAGGAGGGTATTCCCCTTCCAACCTGGGCGACAGGTACCAGCTGCTCATCCAGAACATCCTGGAAGGCGCTCCGTTTATCGGCCCCGGTATAGTGAACGGTAAACTGGTGAATGGCTTCATTGGCACTTCCGGCGATGGTATCAATCCGCTTGTATCCAAAGGCGGCAGCGGAGTAGCGCCGCTCACATCCCTGCTGGCATCCAGTGTTGTTACCCAGTACGTAACCACCCTCACCAGCACAGTGAACCTCCGTCACCAGATGGATTACCTCACCCAGGGATTGACAGTAAGCGGTAAAGTTGCTTACGACGATAGCTATACGAAAGGCTTCTACCGCCAGAACAGTATACCGCTGTACAGCGCCATGAGAGATCCCGCTGATCCGAACAATATTATAATGGTAGGCGGACAGCTAAGCCCTTCATCCACATCAGACAACTGGGGCAACGGCTCCTGGCGTAAAGTATACCTCGAAGCGTCTATCGACTACCAGCGGAGTTTTGGCAAGCATAACGTAACAATGCTGGCATTAGGCAACGCACAGAAATATACCGCCAACAGTATGGCATTCAACACGCCATCTGGTCTGATGGGTTTGGTTGGCCGCGCTACCTACAACTTTGACGAGCGCTACCTCCTTGAATTCAGCATGGGCCTGAACGGTACAGAGAACTTCGCCCCCGGCAGGCGCTTCGGCTATTTCCCTGCCGTTTCCGGCGGATGGATAGTATCCCGCGAATCCTTCTTCCCGGAAAATAAATGGGTAACCTGGGTAAAACTCAGAGGCTCCTATGGCGAAGTAGGTAACGACCAGATGGGCAACCGCCGCTACCTCTACCTGCCTAACTCCTGGGGCTCCGGAACGGGTTACTACTTTGGTAACAGCAATGGCTCCAGCTCCAATCCTTCCTACAGCGGCTCTACAGAAACAGCATTGGGCAACCCCATGGTTACCTGGGAAAGAGCCAAAAAGCTCAACCTCTCGGCAGACCTGAAATTCCTTAGCGACCGCTTAGCTGTTACCGGTACCCTGTTTAAGGAAAACCGTAACAACATACTTGTAACATTAGGGACCATACCCGCTACCTATGGCGTGCCTTCCGGCAACGTACCTCCGGCCAACGCAGGTAAAGTGAGCAACAAAGGATACGAAATAGAACTGGGCTGGAATGATGAAATAGGTAAGGTAACTTACTTCCTGAAAGGCAATTTCTCCTATGCTAAGAATACAATAGAAGAAATGGCTGAACCGCCTTACGCCTATAAATGGATGAACCAGACCGGTTATTCCATCGGCCAGTATAAAGGCTATATAACTGACGGATTCTATAATACACAGAAAGAGCTGAATAACCGTCCCTACAATACCAATGGCAACAACGCAAGACTGGGCGATGTCAGGTACAGGGACATAAACGGAGATGGTATTATCAACAACCAGGACATGGTGCCCATTGGCTATTCTAACCTGCCTCGCATAGCCTATAACATCTCTGTAGGGTTCTCCTTTAAAGGATTTGACTTCTCTGCGCTCTTCATCGGTACTGCACAGGGTTCCTTCCCGCAATCCAGCTATGTGCTCAGCACACCGTTCGCCAAGAACGTAGGCGCTGTATTCCAGCCTTACTACGACGGGCACTGGACACCAGAAAAGTATGAGAAAGGGGAGAAGATCACCTATCCGCAGTTCTCTTTTGCAGGTTCCGGTCCCAACAACCTTTTTAGCAATTTCTGGCTGAAACCGAACGACTTCAAAAGGCTTAAGAACCTGGAAATAGGTTATTCCGTACAGAACAGGCGTTTGCTTGCAAGAGCGCATATCAACAGCATCAGGATCTACGCAAATGGCAACAACCTGCTCACCTGGGATACCCAGGTCATGAAAGGTATAGACCCTGAAATGTCTGACGAAGCAAAAGCCAGCATGGGATATATCTATCCGCTTACAAAAACCTTTAACATGGGCCTGAACGTCCAGTTTTAACCATGCACCCAAAAATTATGCACGGATGAAGAACAACATTTACTTTTTACTGCTACTTTCAATGATATGGGGAGGGGTGTCCTGCCAGGATGATTTCCTGCAGATGCCTGTATCCAATACAACTACTACAGATTCTGTATTCTCTACTTCCATAAAAGCCCAGAACGCTATAGCCAATGCCTACCAGAAAGCATTGAACCAGGGCCTGCCTTACCAGGGCAACTGGAACTCGCTCATACAGGACAATATTTCCGGGGCGCTGACCTACGGCTTTTCCTGGACCTGGGGCTATGGCATTGCCACTTCTACCGGCCTTACCGCCAGCGGCAACATTGAGGATATGGACGGCTTTGGCTACAACTTTACCGCCATCAGGCAGGCATACCTGGTGAAGGAAAATATAGATAAGGTGACTGATATGTCAGCGGCCGATAAAGCCGTGGTAAAGGCAGAAATGCAGGCACTGGTGGCCTACAGGTATGAACAGATGTTCATCATGTACGGCGGCGTTCCCATTCTCAGCAAAAGCCTGAATGTCACCGACGATCTTAGCATTCCCCGCGCACCGCTCAAAGAAGTGCTGGACTCTATCATAGCCTGGTGCGATGCAGCTATACCGGTGTTGCCTTCACAATGGCCGGCTACCTGGACAGGCCGGATGACAAAAGCCGCTGCCCAGGCCATTAAAGCCAAAGCGCTGCTGTATGCGGCCAGGCCCCTGTTCAATACCGGCACTCCTTACCTGGACTTTGGCGCCAATAATAACCTGATCTGCCTGGGAAGCACCGATGCCAGCCTCTGGCAACGCGCAGCCACAGCGGCAGAAGACGTGATCCGCGAAGCAGAGACCAACAGCGGAGCAGTGATCATCAATACCGGCAACCCGCTGGACGACTATGGAACCGCCACTTCCACACCTTCAAACCCGGAAGTGCTGCTGGCCTATAAACACCAGGCAGGCGGTATGAACACCTTCTATAACATGCACAACTGGCAGGCATATGGTAATGGCCTTACCAGCAACTACCTGCGCTTCTATTATAAAGCAGATGGCACAGACCAGGCATGGCCTTCCACATCCACCGCGTTTTCAGATTACCTGACCCGCATGCAGGCAATGGAGCCACGCTTCAAAGCCTGTTTCCAGGCCTGGGAAATAAATGCCTGGAACAACCCGAATGATAACAACTGGAGCACACAGAAACTCTTCCAGTGGCAGGCCAACTACTGTGCCTTCCCGGTGAAATTCTATTATAAAGCAGGTACCCGCTCCTGGTTCGAATTCCCCATCTTCCGCCTGGCAGCTGCTTACCTGAGCGCCGCCGAAGCATATAACGAAGTGGGACAAACCACAGAAGCGCTGCAGCGCCTCAACGTGATCCACTTAAGGGCCGGCCTTCCCGCTATAACAGAAACAGATAAGGACAAACTGAGAAGCATCATTCAGCGGGAATGGGCGGTCGAGTTCTTCGATGAGAACTACTGGCTGCACGATATCAAACACTGGAAACGGAGTGACATTGGTAACGGCCTGATTGGCGGACCTATCCGCGCCCTGCACTTCAACAGCAAGGCAGGCGGAAAACTGAGCGGCAATACAGATTATGAAGAGGCGACATTATACCAGGGCTTCTGGGCGCCCCGCCAGTATCTGAACCCCTTCCCGCAAACAGAGATCAACAAAGGCACCCTTATCCAGAATCCGGGTTATTAAAAAAACTGTAACATGAATTTCAGAATTCTCACCTTAAAAATACCGGCGCTGCTATGTTTATTCTTTAACAGCGCCACCGCACAACACCGTGCTGATACAGGCAATACAAGCGTGTATGAACCCGGTGCATTGCTGCAGGTGAAAGCGGCATCCTCTACGGCGGCAGTATCTACCGTAACAGGCAGCAGGCTTTATAGCACCCCTTCAGCCAACATCACCAATACACTATATGGAAAGCTGCCAGGCCTGATCGTAGAACAAGGCTCCGGCGAGCCTGGCTATGACGTGGCAAATATGTACATGAGAGGCATGGGCACTTACGATAATACAGACCTCACCATCTACGTAGACGGCTTCCAGGTAACACAGTCTTATTTCCAGTACCTGTCGCCCTCAGAAATAGCCTCTGTGAGCATCCTCAAAGATGCCGCTGCACTGGCCACCTTCGGCATGAGAGGCGCCAATGGCGTACTCTGGGTAGTGACAAAAAGAGGCCCTGTAAGCAAACCCTCCGTACAGTTCCAGGTAAGGCAGGGCATACAACAGGCTACACACATCAACAAGCCGTTAAGGTCTTATGACTATGCCCGCCTGTACAACCAGGCTATCAGCAATGACGCCTATTCCCGCAATGGCAACAGCTATGTATGGTCGCCCAAATATTCAAATGATCAGCTGCAGGCATACAAGAACGGTACTGATACAGACGTTGACTGGTACGATGAAGCGCTGAAAGGAAGCACACCATATACAGACGCCAATGTTATCTTTAACGGCGGCGATACCGCTACCAGGTACATGCTGGTACTGGACTACATGAAGAACAGGGGATTGTATGACGTTGCCTCCAACGCATCTGCTTCCAACGCTCAGATACAGCGTTTCAACCTGCGTGCTAACCTGGACTTCAGCTTCTTTAAGGTCTTCGAAGCAAAGGTAGACCTGGGCGGAAGGATTGAAGACAGGAGATATCCCAATATTAACGGGTCTGCCTTATGGAACATTCTGGCTTCCTATCCATCCAACATCTATCCCGTTAAAGATAAAACAGGCAACTGGTCAGGTACCACTGTTTACCCTAACAACCCCGTTGCCATGCTGAAAGCCCTGGGCTGGATGTCAACGCACGACAGGACCCTCCAGGCCAATTTCAACCTGAAAGAAAAACTGGACTTCATCACACCAGGCCTCTACCTGAATGAAGCAGTTTCTTTCAACACATGGACACGGAACACCTCCAGCAAAACAGCCACTTTTGCCAGGTTCTACAACGGTGTCAGAACTACTACAGATGTAACGACAGACCTGGTAGCTAATGGCAGCTCGCCCTCCAACCAGAACGACTGGAAACAGGCAGATCTCACAATCGGGTATGACCGTACTTTTGGTAAACACGCGTTCTCCGCTGCTGTGAACTACTTTGCCAGCAACTTCGTGGAAGACTGGAACGGCGTATTCAACGGTATAGGTGAGAATACAGGTAATAATATCTTCCACCACTATACCAATACCAGCGGCAGACTGCATTACGCGTATGACGACCGCTACATAGCAGAATTCGGATTCAGCTACAGCGGTTCCGATAACTATGCACCAAACAACCGCCACGGATTTTATCCTGCTGTTTCCGCCGGATGGATCATCTCAAATGAAAACTTCCTTAAAGATAATGGAGTGGCCAGCTACCTGAAGCTGCGTGCATCCGTAGGAAAAACAGGTAATGAAAACTCTAACTACGGCAGATATCTCTATCAGCAGTACTATAGCACCAACGGTACATTCTACACCGGCAACAACGGCCTTACCAGCAATCCTGGCATAGCGCCCGCCTACGTAGCCAACCCTGACATCTTCGCTGAACAGAGCATGAAATATAACGTGGGAGCAGACGCCGTACTTTTCCATAACCTCAGCGTAACAGCAGAAGTGTTTATAGACAAACGCAGCAACATCGTTACCTACGACAGCCGTTCCTATATGGCTACACTGGGCTCAGATTTTATGTTCCGCAACATGGGTAAAGTAACCAATAAAGGAGCAGAACTGGCTGTAAACTATAATGGCCAGGCCGGGAAAATAGGCTACACCATAGGCGGTATGGCCACGTATGTAAAGAATAAAGTGAACGAGTGGGGTGAAATTGCTCCTGTAAATGCCTTCAGCAAAACAACCGGTCATGCTATAGGAACGCCGATAGGCCTGGTAGCAGACGGCTTCTATCAGCTGGAAGACTTCAACCCCGACGGTTCTCTGGTAGCCGGACAGCCCGTACCAACCTTCGGTGCAGTACAACCAGGCGATCTGAAATACCGTGACCTCGATAACAGCGGGTTCATCGATCAGAACGATGTAACTAAGATCGGTAATCCAGCTTTACCATCACTTTACTACTCCTTCAACGCCGGTATCAACTACCAGGGCTTTGACTGCCAGGTGTTCTTCCAGGGGGCAGCAGGAGGCGACTATAACCTGGGCTCCGCTACCCAGCAGGTAATGGCTTTCACAAACAACAGCAACGCATATGCTATCGCAAACGGTGCATGGGCTTACTATCCTGACCAGGGAATAGATACCCGGAAAACAGCTACATATCCCAGGCTTACAACACAGGCCAACATCAACAACTTCCGCAATTCCAGCTTCTGGTTAAAGAAGAACAACTTCCTGAGAATAAGGAATATCGAGTTGGGATATTCATTGCCGCCAGCTACATTAAAACGTATGCACCTGACAGCTTTAAGGATCTTCCTGAACGCAACCAACCCGGTTACATGGAGCAGCCTCCTGAGAGATTATAACATAGACCCTGAAACACCTGCTGGTTATCCGGGACTGAAAACATACACCGGTGGCATGACACTGGCTTTCTGATCAATAAAATACCAGTTATGAATTTAAGATCCGGTATCATCATTATCATTATATCCGTGCTGGCAGGAGCCTGTTCAAAGGACTTCCTCAACACAAAGATCGATACGTCACAGACTGACAGTACAATCAATTCCAATTACAACACATTATTCTCACTGGCTAATGCACCTTATGCACATCTCAGGAACGGGTTTTATACGCTTGATATGAACCTGTTTGCTGCGGCTACAGATGAAGCAGAACAGACTTCTCCTTTGTCATCAGCAATACTGTTCAACCAGGGTAGCTGGAATGCCTCCAGCAACCCGGATAACTTTTACAGCCTTTACTATGAAGGCATCAGGGCAGCCAGTAAGTTCATCGAACATTCGGTGAATTACAAGACCATCCTCGGCGCCAACAGGGATACTATCTCTGCTGCCGGAAAGGTGAGCTTTAAGAATGATGTGCAGAATATAGCCTGGTTCAGGGGAGAAGCACATATTCTCCGGGCCTGGTATTATTTTGAGCTGTCAAAGCGTTACGGCGGCGTACCGCTGGTTACAAAAGTGTTGTCAACATCAGATAATACCGATATCCCCGCCTCACCGTATGACAGCATCATCAGTTTTATTGTGAAAGAAGTAGATCTGTATGCTGACAGCCTGCAGGCTAACTGGAAAACCTCTTCTTTTGCCAACTACGACGGCCGTTTTACCAAAGGCGTAGCACTCGCCTTAAAAGCCAGGGCCCTCGTATTTGCAGCCAGCCCGCTGCATAACCCAACGGCCGACGTTACCCGCTGGCAGAAGGCGGCAGAAGCAGTAAATAACCTGGTCGTATTTGCAAAAGGCGCAGGCAATTACAGCTTGGCTACAGATTACGTTAACTACTTCCTTCAGAATAATTCGGTGACCAGCAACGAGACCATCTACGCCATCAGGGCCCAGGCCTCAAATGCACCGGAGGTTTTTAATTACCCGATAGGTACTTCCGGCGGACAAAGCGGCGTAACGCCTTCACAGAACCTGGTGGAGGCCTATGAATATACCGGCACTCCGGATCCGCAGAACCCATATGCCAACAGGGACCCGCGACTGGCTTATTCCATCGTTACAAACAACAGCACCTGGAATGGCCGTACCATCGACGAATCTGCCGGAGGTACAGACGATATGGCCAATCTCAACAGCAGCAGGACCGGTTACTATCTCAAAAAATTCCTGAACAGTAACCTGAACCTGGTACAGAACCAGACAGTAGTACATCACTGGGTGATGATCAGGTATGCAGAAGTGCTGCTGGAATATGCAGAAGCCATGAATGAAGCATATGGCCCTGATAACGATAACGGCTATGGTATGACCGCCCGCGCTGCCATCAATATGGTAAGGGCCCGTACCGGCGTAGCTATGCCGGCGGTAACTGCTGCAGGTCAGGAAGACTTCAGAGCCGCCGTTAAACATGAACGCAGAATAGAACTGGCTTTTGAAGATTACCGCTACTGGGACCTCCTGCGCTGGAAAGATGCCGCCACAGCATTAAATACGCCACTGAAAGGAGTAAGGGTTACAAAAACAGGTACCGGCAGCTTTACGTATGAGGTATTCAACGTAGAGAACAGGGTATTTGATGCAACGAAAATGTACTACTACCCATTCCCACAGTCAGAGATCAGCAAATCAGGCGGTATACTGAAACAGAATCCCGGCTGGTGATCAACAGGAAATTTCTTCTGTTTGTCCGCCGTAGGCGGACAAACTATAAAAGCTCAAATTGCGAGAATATGAAAAAATTACCCATCAACCTCCTGTACATCCTTCTCTGTACAGTCTTCATATTATCCTGCAACAAACAGGATGAGGAATATGGCATCCCTAATATATACATGCCACAGGCAGTAAATATTTCAGGCGGTATCAACGCAAATTACCCCGTTCCGTCAGGTACGGACTCTTCCAATTACAACTATATCCTTGACAAGGAAAAAAATAAGGTGAATGTGATCCTGGGCGTTGCCCGTTCCGGTATGCAGGCGGGCAGCGCCTTTACCGTAAATATCGTAACCAACACAGATACGGTGAACTACCTGGTAACCGGTGGCGTTATGGGCGCTAACAGTATGCTCATGCCTGCCTCAATGTACACCCTGCCATCAAGCGTAGACGTAGCTGCCGGTCAGCGGGGAGAAACCTTCGACCTCTCCCTCGATATTAATGAGTTGAAGAAACCTGAATACGCCGGTAAAAAGCTGGTGCTGGCCGTATCTATAAAAAGCACAGGCAAGTATACAGTAGCTGCCGCTTCAGCCACCACTATTGTAACAGTGGATGTGGATGCCCTGGTAATAGGCCCGGCGGTAGACGTCACATCCTCATACCTGAAGAATACCGGACAGCCCTTCATAGCTGCAGCTATGAGCTCCGGCGGCCGCTGGGGTACCCTGGCCGATTGGACTGCCAACACCGCAGCTAAAAGCCACGGCGGGTTTGGCGGTTTTGCCAGCGATGCCGGCGGTACCATGAACATGGAATCCGGCTGGGGCTCTCCCCGTATCTACAACGGGAAGATCTACCAGTCCGTTACCCTGCCTGCCGGTACCTATACCTTTGATGCCTCCAGTATGGACTGGCAGGGTACCAAAGACCCGGCATACATCATAGCAGCTCCGAAAATGGATACTATACCTGACTACAGCAATGTAACAGGAAATACCGCCATTTACGCTACGCCCTTCACTGCTCCGAAGATAACTTTTGAGCTGGACGAGCCTACACAGGTCACTTTCGGATTCGTTGTAAATTACGTACAGGATGAACAGGGATTCAAGATCCTTTCCATAAAGCTTTATAACTATCCAAAACATCTATGATAAGAGAGAAAACAGCATACGGTTGCCTGGCTTTATTACTCTGTGGCGCTTTATATGGTTGCAGTCCTTCGAAAGGCAAGCCGCTGGCTGCCACCCCCGAAGGATATAAACTGGTATGGGCAGACGAGTTCAATAAAGACGGCGCGCCGGATCCTGCCAACTGGACCTACGAGAACGGATTTGTCCGCAATGAGGAACTGCAATGGTATCAGCCGGAAAATGCCCGTTGTAAGAAAGGGCTGCTGGTTATCACCGTCAAAAGGGAAAAGAAACCCAACCCTCTCTATGAAGAAGGCAGCAAAGATTGGCGTAAGAAAAGACAATACATTGAATACACCGGCGCCTGCCTGAAAACACCCGGTCTCCACAGCTGGCAATACGGCCGTTTTGAAATGAGAGGCCGCATCAGCACCGATGCGGGTCTATGGCCTGCCTGGTGGACGCTGGGAGAGAAAGGGGAATGGCCTTCAAACGGTGAGATAGACATCATGGAATACTATAAAGGAGGCCTGCTGGCCAATATCGCCTGTGGCACTTCCAAAAGGTATCATGCAGAATGGTACAGTAAGATCAGCAAACTGGATTCCCTCGGCGGGAAAACCTGGGCGGATAAATTCCATGTATGGCGGATGGATTGGGACGAAACCGCTATAGCACTGTACGTGGACGATGTGCTGCTCAACAGGGTGCCTATGGAAAAACTGGCCAACAAGGACGGAACAGGTATCAATCCCTTTAAACAACCACATTATATGCTGCTGAATTTCGCAATAGGAGGAATGAATGGCGGAGACCCTGCCAATACCACTTTCCCCCGGCATTTTGAAGTGGATTATGTGAGGGTGTACCAGCGGCAGTAACAAAGCTAACAGATTGAAAAACAGGAGGTCTTCCGAAGGGTGTAAACCAGTCGAAAGACCTCCTTTGTTATTGGTAGATTGGGATAAACACTTTAAAAACAATTATTATTTAGTAACTTGTCCCGGTTTTTAACCAACGGCACTTATGATTGATAGGAAATGGCTTTTATGGGTGGTAGCTATATTATGCGTGCAGCTGGCTAGCTCCTGTTCCTCACTGAAAAAAACAACAGCGGGCAGGAATAGCTCCTCAAAGAACAATACAGAATTTCTGGACGGGCTGACTATCCATGGAAACAACTATAACAGCAGCAGCCGGCCAACCGGCAGCCCCCTGAAATTTACTGCCTCCAGCTCCCAACTGGAAAATGCTCCTTTATGGCAGTTCAAATACGCTCAGATGCTGGACGTGCGGGTGGAAACAGTGCTGAACACAACGTTGTTCGCCTTTATTGAAGATTGGTGGGGCACTCCCTATGTATATGGCGGAAAGAACAAGAACGGAGTAGACTGCTCCGGTTTTACCAACAACCTCCTCGCATCCGTATTCAGGATAAACAGCGCCGGCAGCTCCGCCCAGCTGTATGACAAATCCCGGAAAATAAGCAATAACCAGATGAGGGAAGGAGACCTGGTTTTCTTTAAGACCAACGGAAAAAGTATTTCACATGTTGGAGTTTACCTGAATAATGATAAGTTTGTACACGCTTCCACCAGCATGGGAGTGATGATCAGTGATCTGAACGAAACCTACTGGAAAAAGTATTTTGCCGGTGCCGGACGCATAGAATAGCCCGGAAATAAAAGGAAACGGATCTCTGATCAGCGTAACAATCAACCCTGAAGGTTGAACACGTTTATTACTATATCCTATGAAAATTTCAGGCTGGAATTTTGCTTGGGACTAACAGTATTAAAAGTGAACAATTATGTTACTGAAGCACAGGATCCTCTTATGGAGGTTAAAATTAGTTAATAAGTCGGGAGATCATCAATCGTTGAAACGCGTGAAAATAGGCCACAGTACTGTAACTTACAGGAAAAGTGAAGAAGTGATGCACGCCTACAGGGAAATTTTCAGGGATGGTTCTTACACTTTTAAAACTACATCAGATAAACCCCTTATCCTCGATTGTGGTGCACACATCGGGATGAGTGTGGTGTTTTTTAAACAGTTATTCCCTGCTGCCAGGATCATTGCATTTGAACCGGACAAAGAAAATTTTTACCTCCTGTCTGAAAATGCAAAACAGTTCTCTGATATCACCCTTCAGCAGAAAGCTGTCTGGGTCCATAACGACGGGGTAGTATTTGAGGAAACAGGAGATATGTCCAGCCATATTGATACAAGTGCAAAAGCCACTACAGGAGGTATTCCCAGCGCCCGTTTGTACGATTACCTGGACCAGCCGGTAGATATGCTGAAAGTAGACATTGAAGGCGCAGAGCTGGATGTCCTGTGGGATTGCAAGGACCGCCTGCATAACGTGAAGAACCTGTTCGTGGAATTTCATGGTAATGCAGAAGAGCCTCAGAGACTGGAATCGTTATTATCCCTCTTCCGGGAACTCAATATATCCTATTATATCAAGCAGGCCAATGACTGGGCCCCCCTGCCTTTCGTGAATATGAAACTAAACGGTGGCTGGGATGTACAGTTGAATATTTTCTGCATCAATAAGTCTTCTGAATGATATCTGTTGTAATCTGCTCTGCCAACGCTGCCCGTACCATACAAGTCCGCGAAAACATCGCTGCCACCATCGGAGTAGCGCATGAGATCATTGTGATCAGCAACGCAAAAGAACTGGGAGGTATGTGTGCCGGATATAACACCGGTGCAGGGAAAGCTGCTTACGACTTCCTGTGCTTTGTCCATGACGATGTAGAATTCCTGACAAACGACTGGGGGAAAGAACTGATAGCAGGTTTCAGCCAGGATACCCGTTTAGGCCTTATCGGCATTGCCGGCAGCCGTTACAAGAGCAAAACATTGTCCGGCTGGTGGACAGGCTTACCGGAGGCCGACTGCTGCTCCATCTTTCAGCGTACCCCCAAAGGCAATAACCGCAGGATCACATTACGTCCTCCGGGCATGGAAGGCAAAAGGATACCTGTCCGCACATTAGACGGTGTATTACTCTGTATGCCTAAAAAGGTCTGGCAGCAATATCCATTCAACACTAAGCTGAAAGGGTTTCATTTTTACGACCTGGATATCAGCCTCCGTATTTCACAACAATACACCGTTGCCGTAGCGTATAACATTGACCTGGTACATTTTTCCCCCGGCGGCTTTGGCGATGAATGGATACAGGGCGCTATCCGCTTTCATGAACAGGAGAGCGAAGTTGCCTTGCCATGTAGTATAGATGGCATTACATCTGATGAACAGGAAAGAAAAGTGTGTTTCTCATGGCTCCAGCGCCTGCGGCTGGAGCATATCTCAAAAGCTAATAGAGAACGCTGGGTAGAGGCCTCCGGCGCCCGGAACTTTCCCGGCAGCAAACGCTATATTGCCGGGTTTTTCTTCCCCTATATTGCGCAATTGAAGATGAAGCTGATTGCTTTATTGAGCCGCTAATTCCTGCCCGCCAGGTTTCTTATTCTCTTCTTGATAGTACCAAATACCTGCTGTACATCCTCAGACACCCTGAGCTGTAAGATCAGGTAGCCATATATCCCTGCAAACAGCGCAGAACGTACTATCATATTCAGAAGAGGATTAGAGAAGTTGATGGTAAAATGCACCAGCGCATATACTACCACCGGGATAACAAGAGCCACTAACGTTTTATACGAGAATGGTTGCAGGTTGTATACTTTCAGCAGGAACCCGAAACGTAACGCGTTAAAGATAGTGCGGGATAACAATGTAGCACAGGCTGCCCCTATCATACCAAATTCCTTTATCAGTATATAGGTGAGGGGAATAGTACATGCCAGCAGTATAATATTTGAATACAGCTCAAATTTCCATCTCCTTGAAGTGATGATAATAGCACTGTTCAGCCCTGTTCCCATTTCCACGATCTGCTGCAACCCCAGGATAAGCACCACCGGTTTACCCAATAAATAGATCGGATCTGTCTTTACCATTCTGAAGAGGTCGTCATAATTCAGCCAGATCATGGTGAATATAAAAGTGGAGGCTATCAGCAGGTTCAATGAAGTTTTACGGTACACACTGGCCAGTTTGAACATATCCTTATCTTTCCATGCCTGTGAAATGACAGGACTGGCTATACTGGTGGCTGTTCGCTGTGGCACTACAATAATAGAGGTAATGTACTGCGATATCATAAAAACAGCAGCAAAATCCAATCCCTTGAGACTGGAAATAACAATAGCATCTATCGTTGTACTTAGTATCGTGATGACATTACCCCCCAGTATGAACAGGGAATAAGGCAGCATCTTCTTCCACAATCTTTTGGTCAATGTGCTGATCCTGAAAGACATGTTCAGCTCCTTCTTATACATCAGGTAAAACAGCAGTATAAAAAATATCCCTGCATATTGCCAGCTGAAAAGATGTGCGTATATGTGAAAACTGATGATCCCACCAAGAAAGAGGAATATCAGGATGGTATTAAAGAATCTGAAAGCTACTTCTTTCAGGAAGTTGGATAACGGCGCTTTCTGCAGGTTCCATGTCTCTGCCTCCAGTACCTGGAACATGGTCAGGAAGAAGGCCAGGGGATAGGCCAGGAAAAAGTAGTTGACCAGCAAAGGCGATTTGCCCGAGAATTTACGTATGATTGTAGGCTCCAGTATAGTGTGGAGCGCCATTAATATTAAAAAACCAACAGTTGAAATAGCGAATGCAATGGTGAGCAGGTCGCTTTTCTGTTCTTTATGATGACTGCGGTAATAAGGATAGAACTTTGTTACCACTGTATTGCTACCCAATAAGGTAAAACTGCTGAAAAGCACGGCAATATCCAGCAAAACACGGGTTAAACCTACCTGTTCCGGTTTGAATTTGAAGTAAAGAAAGGTGTTCAGCGCTCCTAAAAGAAATCCGACATAAATAAAGATCGTTGTGATAATACCCTTTTTCCTGATGGTACTCATATTTTAAAAGCCACTGTTTAAAGATTAAAGGTATTCATAAATCCGGATTATTTATCTTGCGCTCTGCTATCAAATATAGTGCCTTATATGAACGCGGATAAGATTAAAGTTTCTGTATGTATACCTGCCTATAAGCAGGTAGACTACCTGCGTCGCCTGCTTGACTCCCTGGTTACGCAGACTGTTACAGGCATGGAGGTGATCATTACGGACGATAGCCCGGACAATAGTGTCGAGCAACTGGCGCAGCAATACACAGATAAACTGCCATTGCATTATTACCGTAACACCCCTGCCAAAGGCATGCCCGCTAACTGGAACACGGTGCTGGACCTGGCTAAAGGCGAGTATATCAAGATCATGCATGACGATGACTGGTTTGCTCAGCCTCATTCCCTGGCGGAGCTGTGTGAAGCCCTGGACCATCATCCGGAGGTAGATATGGCCTATTCTGCTTACTATAATTACTATATAGATACCGGCACTACAAAACTGATGACCTCTCCCGGCTGGTTCCGGAAAGCCTTCAGCAAAGCGCCGGTAAATGTGCTGTTCGATAACCTGGTAGGCCCGCCCAGCGTGATGATACATCGCAATAAACCGGAATACCGCTACGATGTAAAAGTGCGGTGGACGGTAGACGTGGATTTTTACATCCGCCTCCTGCACAAACATCCCGGCTATGTTTATATAGAAGAACCGCTCTGCTATGTAGGAATGGGGAAGGAGCAGATTACACAGGAAGTGCATAATGTAAGGAATGTGGTCATCCCCGAATACTTTTACGTATTGCAGAAATTAGGGGATAGGCCCTTCAGAAGCATTCTCGTTTACGATTTCCTCTGGCGACTACTGCGTAACATGCGTATCCGTAGTGAAGCAGATATCCGGGATGCAGGTTATACCGGCAACTTGCCACAGGTAACCCATTACATACTAAGCTGGCAACGCCTGTTTCCTTTAAGCTGGCTGCGTATAGGCCCATTATCAAAGCTGCTGATGGCCTTCTCATTCCTTTTTGCTCCTAAAAAATAAAGCTGCATGCAATTATCTGTTATCATTGTCAACTATAATAGTCACGGGCTCATCATTGATTGTATCGATTCCATCATCAGGGAAACGAAAGATATCAGCTATGAGGTGATTGTAGTCGATAATCAGTCTGCCGCTGGCAGTCTGCAGAAAATAGTGCAGGCCCATCCAATGGTAAAAGCCATTGAAATGGGCTATAACAGCGGCTTTTCCCGTGCCAATAACGCCGGGCTGCATGCAGCGCAGGGTGACTGCCTGCTGCTGCTCAACCCCGATACCATTATCCTGGACAGGGCGCTGGACAAATGCGTGCCCCGTTTCATGAACAGCCAGCATGTAGCCTGTGGTGTGCAATTGTTGAACCTTGATCATACTACCCAGATCTCGGGCAACTATTTCATGAAAGGCGGTATCAATCATTTACTGCCATTACCATACTGGGGCGCAGTTTTACGCTGGGTAGGCTATCGTCTGAAAACAAAAGTGCCTAATGTGCAGGTAGCATCGGCAGTGCATGAAGTAGATTGGATCAGCGGGGCTTTTCTCATGGTGAAACATAGTACGCTGGAAAAGGCAGGATATATGGATGAAGATTTCTTCCTTTACGCAGAAGAAGTGGAATGGTGCAGCCGTATTAAAAAGCAGGGCGTGCTGGCTATCTACGGAGATATTAACGTAATACATCTCCAGGGAGAAACTACGGGAGATGCTTTTGGCTCTGAAGAAAAAGGGTATTACGGACTATATGATAAGAAAGGGTTACAGCTGATGTTGTCCAATCACTTACGTGTGCGTAAGCAGTTTGGCGTGTTCTGGTACTTCTTCCTGTTGCTGAACTACACATTCGCCATCCCTGTATTCTTTATATGCAGCATACTGGAAGGCATTTTTCGTTTAAAGAACCCTTTCCGTTTTATGCCACAGATATGGGGACTTACAAAGAACGTGTTCCGCCTCTGGTGCCTGACGCCCACTATCATCAGTAACAAACCTCACTTCTATAAGGTATTATGATTCCGGCAGATGAGCCGGCTCCATAAACCCTTTCAATACATCTATACGGAACTGTATCACAGGCCAGGACTTGGCTGGCTTGCCTTGCAGAAGGTAATATCCGCCTATCACCACTGATGCGCCCAGCTTGAACATATATTCTACCCATTTATTAAAAACGGCCTTCTTTCCTTTCACCGTCATACGTACCTTCTCACCACGGCCTACGCCGGAAGCAACACGATACATATATTCTGAAGTAAGCTTTTTCACTTCTACCACATGATGTACGATCACTGACGGATCATAATAGATGATACCACCTCTTTCTATCAGTTTATAAAAGAACTCTTTGCCTTCCCCGCCAATACGAAGCGTACCCTTTACTCCCGGCAGACTGGTATTGAATCCCTTTACCGCAAAGAAATCGTCCCGGCGTACTATCATATTCGATTCCAGCGGATAACGTCCGTTCTCGAATGGTTTGGTTACAGGGCTGTAGTCAAAATTACCTACCAGCGCAGATACGTAGTGAGACATCCACTTAGGCTCTGCCGGTATATATCTTGGGATGATACGGCCTCCCAGGCCGGTGGCATCCGGGTGTTGTTCAAAGAAGGTGATGATATTGCCCAGGTAATCCGGAGTAGCTACAGCATCATCATCCATACAGCATATCAGCGCCCCTTTAGACTTCTCAGCTCCTGTATTCCGTGCATAGGAGGCGCCCTGGCGGGTTTCCAGGTAGTAATACAGCTGCATGTCAGGATGTGAGGCAATATAAGCCTTTACTTTTTCGGCAGTGTTGTCTTTACTGTTATTGTCGACTACCAGTACCTCAAAACGTTGTTTATCAATATTCTGTTTATAGAGGCTATCTATAGCTTCTATGATATAGGCTTCTCTGTTATATGAGCATATGACTACTGATATCGCTATCTCCATGTTCTGGTTTTATTCAGTTTTAATCTTTAAAAATTACTTTAACCGGCCGCAGGGCTATCAGGTCCTCTTCTCAAAAAATCTCCTTAGTCGGCCGCCGGCTGCTAAACCTCCCTTTCACAAATCACTTTAACCGGCTTTAAACCATCTGAATTTTTTCGAAAAATCACTTTAGCCGGCCGCAGGCCCACTCTCAAAAAAATTGCTTTTGCCGAAGGCGAAAGCAATTTTTTTGAGCAATTCTCTCGTTATGCATCAAAAAAAATAAACTAATGCATCACTTAAAGCCCAAAATAACTGTAATTTATCCGAAATTTCAATAATGGGTAGGCTACGATTCTTTCTAAAACTGGCATTTATCTGTAACATCTGTTTCTTACTGGCACAATTATCATACTACATTGATTTCAAAGGCCAGTTCAGCGGCCTGCTGGAACATGTGTTGCTGATGGGCCTGATAGTAGCTTTCCCACTGAATCTCATCACCTTACTGGTTGCGCTGTTCATGTTACTGAAGAAGAAGATATCCTGGAAAGAACTGCCGCCATATGTATTTATTGTAAATGTTATTATCTTACTCAGTCAATTTTTTCTTCTCTGATGATAAATAATGTACTAAAAGACAGGCCAACCAAGCTGTTTATCTTCTTCTGCAGCTTTTTTGTAGCCAATGCCCTGATAGCCGAATGCATAGGCGGAAAGATCTTCTCGCTGGAAAAACTACTCGGCATAACACCGCACAACTTCACCATACTGGGTCAGAGCGGCTTATCCTTCAACCTTACCTGTGGGGTATTACTATGGCCGTTAGAGTTCGTGATGACGGATATTGTGAATGAATATTACGGCCCTAAAGCGGTGAGGCGTATCTCTTACATCGCTGTGTCGCTGATCGCTTACGCATTCATCATGTTCTACATATCCATAGAAGTGCCTCCTGCCGATTTCTGGATAGGCACAGGAGCCAACAGGGGCTTACCTGACATGCAGAACGCCTATTCAGGTATCTTCGGCCAGGGCATGTGGATCATTGTAGCCAGTATTACAGCATTCCTTGTCAGCCAGATCGTTGACGTTACCGTGTTTCACCGTATCAAACGTGCAACGGGCGAGAAACACATCTGGCTGAGGGCAACCGGTTCTACGATCATCTCACAGCTGATAGATAGTTTCATAGTCCTGTTTATAGCCTTTAAAGTAGGAGCAGGCTGGAGCTGGCAGCTGGTGCTGGCGGTTTGTATCATGAACTATACTTACAAATTCATCGTTGCGATAGCCCTGACACCACTGATCTATTTTGTAGAAGGACGCATTGAAAAATACCTGGGCGCTGAAACCACTGCCCGCATGAAAGCAGCTGCAATGGCTTAATCTACCGGCCGGAGGCCGTTTTAAAAGAACTCAAAAAAATTGCTTTTGCCGAAGGCGAAAGCAATTTTTTTAAGCAATTTTTCCCACGCTGTAACGATCATTTACTTTAGACAACTAACAACAGCACTATGTATACCCGTAACATCATAGCAATAATCGCCTTGCTGATAACCATCCTGCCGGGCGCCACAAAAGCAGCCCCTCCAGATACGCTTCACAACCGCCTCTTCACCGTTGGTGTAGGCAGCGCCTTAATAGGCGGGCTTTACGACGGCTTTTACAATTACAGGTCCCTCAAAAAGCATGGGGATTTTGGCCTTGGCGCTCCTGATAAATTAGACGGAGAATTAGTTGTATTCCAGGGAAAAGCTTACCAAACCCAGCACACAGGGAAAACCTCTGTAGTGAACGACCTTCAGTTAACCTCTTTTGCGATGGTCAACTTTTTCCATCCTGATATTACTATCACATCCGGTAAGGAGATGGACAAAGCATCATTCTTCCGATTCCTGGACAGTATATTAACCAATGTGAATGGTATGTATGCTATTCATGTTCACGGGAAGTTCAAATACCTTAAAACAAGGGCTTTCCCACCTGTTAAGGAAGGTCAGCATACTCCCCTGGCAGACATGCTGAACCTGCAGCAATTCTTTGAATACAAGGAGAGTAGTGGTGATCTGATTGGATACCGCCTGCCGGCATTTATGGACAATACCAACATTTCAGGATATCATTTTCATTATCTCTCTGCACAAAAAAATGCCGGCGGACATATGATAGACCTGGCAACTGAAAATATCACTGTTGAAATAGATATACTGGACAGTTATACTGTACAGGTACCTGCTACTAAAGATTACGGGCAGTTTGACTTTAAAAAGAACAGGGCAGAAGATATAAAGAGTGTAGAGAGAGGTGGAAAGAAAGAGTAAAGCTGTTTAATAACGGGCTTTTACAAGATCAGCCACAACTTTATCTATGGGAAGGGTTACTGCTTCGGCAGAGAACTCTTCCCAGTTTATCCAGCGCGCGCCTTCCACTTCTGTTACTCCTTCAGGAATAATAAAGTTGAAGGGTCTGTCAAGCAGCTTAGCTGTAAAAGGGGAGAGGGGGTTTACAAGATAGTATATAGAAATGATCTGCGTTTTATTATCGAAGGCCGATATCTGAAAGAAATCTGTTGTATAGATATGTTCCACTACTTCCACCTGTTGGTTCAGTTCTTCCTGCCATTCACGGATCACGCATTCAATAGTGCCTTCCCCAAATTCCAGGCCTCCGCCGGGAAATTTGGTATAATATCCTCCACGGATATATTCATCACTTACGAGCACCTGTTTCTGCTCATTTATCATGATACCGTATACGCGAACGTTGAACATTGATCAGAACCATTTCTTTTTCATGAAATACCAGCTCATTATCACGGAGATAACGATGGACAATATCACGGGTATGTAGAACGCATGCGGGGAGTGGGCAAAGGGTATCTCCACGTTCATGCCATAGATACTGGCAACAAGTACCGGGAAAGTGAGCACGATGGTGATAGATGTCAGGCGTTTCATCACCAGGTTCAGGTTGTTGGAGATGATGCTGGCAAAGGCATCCATGGTGCCACTGAGGATGTTGGTGTAGACATTGGCCATTTCAAGGGCCTGTGAAGTGTCTACTATCAGGTCATGCAGGAACTCTTTCTCATCTTCGTTGAGCCCCAGGAAATTAGTACGTTCTATTTTCATGAGCAGCAGTTCGTTACTGCGAAGGGCAGTCACGAAATACACCAGGCTTTTCTGGATACGCATGAGGTAGAGCAGTTCTTCATTCCGGTTGCTGTCATACAGTTTCTGTTCAAGGATATTCCTGCGCTGGTTGATCTCTTTCAGGTAATTCAGGAAGTTCATGGTTACCTTTTCGAAGATCTTAAGTACCATCATAGCCCTTTTCTCCGGGTGACGGTTATGGAAAGTATCCAGGAAGCGGTTGATGGCCGCGTTATCGAAAGAGTTGACTGTCAGTATCTGGTTGTGGGTAAGGATGATTACGACAGGAATGGTAATGTAATAGGCATCGCTTTCATTGATGGAATTGTTTTCCGTCGGGGTCTTGATAACGATGAGCTTTACATTGTCTTCCAGTTCGTAGCGGGATTTCTCGTCAATATCCAGGGAGTCTGTCAGGAAGTCCAGGGGAATATCCAGTTCTTCTGACAGAAGCTCAAACTCTTCCTGTTTAAGAGGAGGGGTAATATTTACCCAGACGCCGTTTTCAGGTGTGCTTACTTCTACGGTCCGAGCGTCTATATTTTTGAAATATCGAATCATCCGGCCGCAAAGGTAGAATAATTAAAGTTATGGCAATGTGATATTTCCTTCAAAAACAAGGGTTGCTGGTCCGCAGAGCCAGATATTCTTATAGGAGCGTTCGCCTGTTTTAGTGAAACGTACTTCCAGGGCGCCCCCCAGTGTCTGTACAGGTACTACATATTCTTTCTCTTCGGAGCCCGCGCTCATCAGTGCAGCGGCGGTAACGCCGGTACCGCAGGAGTAGGTTTCGTCTTCCACGCCTCTTTCATAGGTACGGACGAAGATGCCTTCTGTGGTAGGCTGTACAAAGTTAACGTTGGTACCTTCTTTGGCGAAGCGGTCATTATAGCGGATCTGTCTTCCTTCGTTGAAGACGTCCATGGATTGTACATTGTCCACAAACTTAACAAAGTGTGGGGAGCCGGTATTGAGGTAATAGTAGAGGGAGCCCATTTCTACACCATCTACGTCCTGCATTTTAAGGTTCACCCAGTCGTCTCCTTTCAGGGTAGCTTCGTGGGGGCCATCTATAGCTATGAAGTTAAGTTTCTCCTGGTTGAGCCCCATTTTTCGGGCAAAGGCTACAAGGCAGCGGCCGCCGTTACCGCACATACTGCTTTCACGTCCGTCCGCGTTATAGTATTTCATGGCAAAGTCATAGCCTTCGCGTTTATTCAGCAGCATTAATCCGTCTGCTCCTATGCCAAAGCGGCGGTCGCAGAGGCGATTTACCTGTTGTTCCGTAAGCTGATCGTATTCGCCGTTCCGGTTGTCCATGATAACAAAGTCATTCCCGGTACCCTGGTATTTGTAAAAATGAAATGCTGACATAATGTACAAAAGTAAGTATTAATTGGAATTTTCAGCTGTTCGCTGATTATCCTCTATCTCCCAGGAAAAGCCGGCCGCAGGTCCCTCAAAGAAAGCACTCTTCCTCCGGGAGGTATCATTTTCTTTCTGAAAAAAACTCCCCTCAAAAGAAACGCTTTTGCCTTCGGCAAAAGCGTTTCTTTTGAGCAATTCTCCTTCAATATCGTTAATTACAGCTTCTCAATTATAGCAAGGGACTGCCTTATCATGCTATCCACTGCCTTCCCACTATCTTTCGAAAACTCCTGCCGTATACGATTAGCCACTATTGTACTGATAGACAAGCCATCATGTCCCAGCACACGGCTCAACCCATAAATACCCGCAGTTTCCATTTCAAAATTGGATATATAATCACTGCCTTCACGGAAAGCAGTCAGCTGATCTATCAAAGCCGGGTGGGAGAGTGGTCCTCTCAAAGCACGCCCCTGCGGAGCATAAAACCCCGGGCAGGTAACGGTAATACCTTTATGAAAGCCTGTAGTGAATTTAGCGGACAGGCTTTCTCCTGCTGCTATAAGATAAGGGCTGGCGCTGCCGTTCTTCAGCTGTACCTGTTTATGAAAAGCCTGCAGGAGATCTTTCTCCTGTGTGGTATTTTCAAATTCATACCAGGGAAGCAGGTTATCCAGTCCCAGGCCATGGGAAGATACTACAAAACTATCTACTCCTACTTCCGCCTGTAACGCGCCGGAAGTCCCAAGACGGATGATCTTCAGCCGGGTGAGGGAATCTTTCACGGTACGGGTGTTAAAATCGATATTTACGAGGGCATCCAGTTCATTAAGCACTATATCTATGTTATCTGTCCCTATCCCTGTAGAAACGACGGTAAGCCTTTTCTGACCAATATAACCGGTATGGGTTACAAATTCCCGGTGCTGATGACTGCTTTCCAGCTTGTCAAAATGTTTGCTGACTTCACCAACACGGTCAGGGTCGCCTACGGTAATTACAGTATCAGCAAGCTCTTCAGGCCTAACATCCAGGTGGTAAACCGCTCCGCGGCTATTTAATATCAGTTCAGATTCTGCTATTCGTTTCATGATTATTTCAAATTATATTTGGCAAATATCTAAAATTTACTACTTTTGCAATCCCACAAAATTGGTGGGAAACAAAAAACGGTTCCGTGGCCGAGTGGCTAGGCAGAGGTCTGCAAAACCTTTTACAGCGGTTCGAATCCGCTCGGGACCTCAAAGTAAGGATTACAGCAATGTAATCCTTATTTGTTTTTACCCCATTTTACTTCTAAGTGATTGATTTTCACAATTCTGCAACGTTGACTTCGCCAGACCCTGATTTACCTTCTTACCTGGGGTTGAAATAAAAGTCACTTGTTGATTGCAGTTAGTTTAGTCCTGGTGATAATTATCATCGAATCCTACTCGCTCGCTAACAACTTTACTCGCAATAAGAGAGATAGAATAATGTAAACAAGAAGTTAGTAGTTCTTCTTTTATAACACTGCTTTGAAACTTTATTTCTTTGTCACGAAAAAGGCACAAAGATGACTATTCTTCCCGATGGTTTTTATATCTCCATTCTATAGACGTCATTTAATGCCCCTCCGATAACTGCACCAACTGCTTTTTGGATAAAAAAGTGAATAAGTATACAACTATCCCGAATTCGTTTTAACAACTGTCGCAAGATCTAACCGACATTTGTATCAAACATTATAATACCCAATATAAATGAAAAAAGTAATACTAATTACAGGCGCCAGTTCAGGAATGGGTAAAGAATCTGCAAAGAAGCTCATTCTGGAAGGGCATACCGTATATACTGTTTCACGCAGAATTGACCAAATGCAGGATTTGAAGGAGATGGGCGGTTTCCCAATGCAAATGGATGTAACCGACGAGGCTGACATTCAGGATGTACTGGATATAATTATCAAAAAGGAAGGTAAAATTGATGTGCTTTGGAATAACGCCGGATTTGGCTTATACGGTTCTATAGAGGATGTTCCTTTAGATGCAGCCAGGAACCAGTTTGAAGTGAATGTTTTCGGCATGGCATCTTTAATTCAAAAAGTGGTTCCCTATATGCGAAGTGCAAATTCAGGAACTATTATAAATACCTCTTCAATGGGTGGCAAATTGTATACTACTATGGGAGCGTGGTATCATGCTTCAAAGCATGCCGTTGAAGGATTAAGCGATTGTCTGCGGCTGGAACTGAAGCAGTTCAATATCAATGTAGTCATCCTGGAGCCGGGAATTATCGCAACTGAATTTGCAGATGTAATGTTGAATAATATTACGAGGTATTCCGGTAAGGGGGCCTATGCCAAACTGACTAATAGCCTGGTGAAGTCTACGCAAAAAATGGCTGCAAGCGGCGGCGGATCAAAACCTGCAGTAATTGCGAATACCATATCAAAAATTATTGCTGGTAAAAAGCCTAAAACAAGGTACAGAGTAGGGGCCTGGGCAAAACCAATGGTCTGGATGAGACTCTATTTAGGTGACAGAATGTTTGACAGGATCATTATGAGCCAAACCTGATACCTGAATAAAGCGTTTCCTGGTATCAATAAGAGGATCAACCCAGTAATTTAAAAATTTAAACATGAACTTTTTCAATCATACAACAGCATGGCTTAAAGGTGAACTATTTGAAGCCTACTTTATTGCCAGTTTCGGTGTATTGACCATTTTAGGGGGAATTCTATTCTGGAAGTCAGGATCTACCCCAAACTCTAAAGCGTTGTTACTCCCTCTTGTGTTTACAGGGCTGATCTATGCTGCGATAGGAATTTCTATGATTATTTCTAATCAGAAACGATTAACCATTTACAAACAGAATTATCAACGGGATGAAACTACATTCATTCAATCTGAGAAAAAGCGGGTAGAAGCTTTTCAATATGGATATACTATTTCGAAAGTTGTAGCCTCAGTATGTTTCCCTCTGACACTGTTGCTTTTCTGGTTGTCGAAGAACCCTAATTTACAGGGTTTGGGAATAGGACTTGCTTTGTTTGCCTTATCAGGCTTAGTAGTTGATTATTTCTCGCAGGAAAGGGCTGATATTTATTACCAGAAAATATTGGAGGAATTAAATCAGTAACAGATTACTCTATAAATTGAACTTATGAAGAAAGTATATCGTTACTTGTTCAGAGCAATCGCTTTATTGCTGATTCTTGTTGTAATAGGATTGGTGGTTATTAAAATTGGATATGGCGGTGGGAGGAATTACCCGGATGTAGGCTCTTATAATGCGGAGGGTATGAAAAAGCCCGAAAAACTGATAAAACTGGATTACCCGCCCGGTAATATTGCAGTAGCAAAAAATGGTCATGTATACTTCAACTACCATCCATTAATACGGCCAAACAGGTTTTCTGCTGCTACCGTTTTTGAATGGGCCGATGGTAAAGTGAATCCATTTCCATCAATGGAAATACAAAAGGAATTTCAAGGCAGTTTTGGTATGACGGTTGATAATCAGAACCGGCTTTGGCTGATCGAGCCAGCAACTTTCGATTTTAAGCATACAAGAATATGGGCATTTGATCTGGCTACCAGGAAGAAAGTCCATTTCTATGAGTTCCCTGAAGGCGTGGCGCAGTATGCAGAAGAAATAAGAGTTACAGGCGATGGGAAATATGTTCTTCTGCCAAATCCTGGTATCTTCCGCTTTACTTCTTCAAAACTTCTTGTTTATTCAGTAGAGAACCATAATGTAAGGGTTGCCATAGATGGAGACGCAAGTGTGCAGCCGGAGAATTGGTTGATGCGAACCACTGATGGTAAACCATATCGTCTGATCTGGGGCTTACTAAATTTTGCTGTAGGGATTGATGGAATTGAGATCAGTGAAGACCAGAACTGGGTGTATCTAGCTTCAATGACACATTCACGACTTTATCGTGTTCCACTTTCTGCTGTATTAAATAGCGATCTTACTGCTTCAGACGTTGCAAACCAAATCGAGGACCTGGGGCGAAAGCCAATGAGTGATGGTATAACTGTAGACAAATCCGGTAATGTTATCATAACAGATGTTGAGCATGGGGGATTGATGGCTTTCGATATGAAAAGTAGAACCGCATCTACCCTCTTTCGCTCGAAAGATATACTATGGGCGGATGGTGTAGCCACAGGCCCGGATAGCTCCCTTTATTTGACTGATAGTGCAATTCCTGCTTATGTTGGAGAGTTTGCAGCTCCTCCTGACAGATCAGTTCTTTTAAAACATAGACCGTATTTTATTTACCGCCTTAAGCATTAATTTGGACAGAATTTCATAACGTTAAGTGGTGGAAATAATAAATAAAATGTGAATATGAAACCAATTATCAATCTACATAGCATATCTGAGATTAATAAATTTGTCAAACAAGGTGGTGTTAAACATCCTTTGGTTGCTGTCATCGATTTTAGTAAAGTGGACGAGTCCCTTCCGGACGAGACAAGAATTTGTTGTGATTTTTATTGTATAATGTTTAAAAACTATTGTGCGAACAAATTGCGTTATGGTAGGCAAACGTACGATTTTCAGGAAGGCAGTCTTGTTTGTATCGCTCCTAAACAGGTGATGACAATGGATAATGAAGTGGAAAAAAGAGATGACATGATAGGCTGGGGATTGTTTTTCCATCCTGATTTAATCAGGGGTACTTCTTTAGGCGCCAAAATGAAGGAGTACACATTTTTTTCCTACGAAACTTCAGAAGCGTTGCATTTATCCGAAAAGGAGAAGGAGGTATTACATGATTGTGTGTTGAAAATACAAAGTGAGCTGGAAGAGAATATAGATAATCATAGCCAGACATTAATAGTCTCGAACGTTGAATTACTGTTAAACTATTGTTCCCGTTATTATGGCCGGCAGTTTATAACGAGGAAGAATACTAATAAAGATACTCTCTCTCAAATTGACCAGCTTATACAACAATATTTGCAATCAGAGACTTTAAAAGAAAGAGGACTACCTACGGTAAAGTACTTAGCCGAAAAAGTACACCTGTCTCCAGGTTATCTGAGTGATTTGCTAAAGAAGGAAACAGGAATGAATGCGCAGGACAGGATACACTATCACCTGATAGAGGACGCAAAGACCTTACTGCTTAGTACAACCAGGTCAATTAGAGAGCTGTCATTATCACTTGGTTTTGAATACCCTCAATACTTTTCGCGTTTGTTCAAGTCCAAAACAGGAATGACACCTGTAGAATACAGGAACGCCAACTAAGAAGCTTTATTCAGGCAGACCGTATATAATTAGAATAGTAAAAGTAGATTGGGAATAACCTGATCTGCTTTTTTTATTTTCTCAGTTTTCCCAAAGGCATATTTAATGCTTTCATCAGTTCCGGGAAAAGTGTTTATCAATTCTTGTTTTATGTTATTCCAGCCAGGTTACCCTATCTAATTTTGTAAGCAAATAAAACAGACTTAAATGATAACGAAGCCTATCGGGATGCTGTCTGCAGCACTAATGATTCTGGTTTTTCCCGGTTGTGGTAATGGGAATAAGGAACTAACGTTGAATGAAGAATCTGTAAAGGTTGGCACTATGAGGCTCAGGACAAGGAACTCCTCTGAAGTATTGTCTTATAGCGGGAGTATTGTTGCTGACAACAATGTAGGGCTCAATTTTCCGGTGTCCGGACAGGTAGCTGCGGTTTATGTACAGGAAGGACAACACGTTGTTGCTGGTCAGATGCTGGCTGAAATTGAGCCAACAGAATACCGCAATAACCTGATGTTGAGTGAGGCAAGCTTTGAGCAGGCAAAAGACAATTTTAACCGGTTAGAACTGCTTCATAAAAGTGCAAGTCTTCCGGAGCGGGATTATATAACAGCAAAAGTGGCACAGGCTCAGGCGGAGATCAACAGGAACCTGGCTTTAAAGCATCTGAACGACACGAGGTTATTCGCTCCCTTCTCTGGTATTATTTCTTCAAAACAAATAGATAAAGGTGCTACAGCCGGCCCTGGAATAACTGCTTTCTCCATTATTAAAACTGATCAGGTATACGCGGAAGCCTCTGTGCCGGAGGGCGATATTTCGAAAATTGGCACAGGTGATAGTGTGGAAGTGAAAATACCAGCACTGGGTCGAAGTGTCAGCGGCAAAATAGCCGTCATTAATCCGCAAGCGGATAATGCCAGCAAAACATTTGTTGTGAAAGTGCGGCTGGCAAATGCTGATGGAAAAATGCTTCCGGGTATGATCAGTACTATTGATATGGTAACTACCGGGATGGTGCAAATCCTTTCTGTTCCAATCCAATCCATCATACGGGATGCAAATGATATCCCTTATGTATATGTCGTTGATACTGCAAATCATGCAATCCGTAAAAGAGTTAGGACGGGAGGATTATTATCAAACGAAGTTATATTGATCGATGGTGTAAGGGAAAATGATAATGTGGTCATAGAAGGGCAGAACAAATTGCGCGACGGTCAGTTGGTTACTCCAATAATTCCCTAATGAATTAAACTATCTGATATTAATGGAAAGGAGAAGAATAAATATTGTAGAAGCATCGATGAAGTATCACCAGATCACATTGGTCATTACGGTAATACTGGTTATTGTTGGAGTGATAGCCCTGTTAACCATGCCGCGAAGCGAAGATCCCCGGATCACCATCAGGCAGGGCCTGGTGTATGCACAATATCCTGGTGCTGACGAGTTACAGGTAGAAAAGGAGGTCACAGATAAAATAGAGCAATACCTGTTTAGTTACGAAGAGATCAGGAAAGAGAAGACGCATTCAGAGACCAGGAATGGGCAGGTAGTTATTACAGCGGAATTAAATGAGGATGTAAAGGACCCGAAAAAATTCTGGAGCACTCTCCAGCATGGTTTAAATACTGCACTTAGGCCTACCTTGCCGCAAGGGGTCTTAGGCCCGGTGGTTAATAGTGATTTCGGAGATGTGATCGCGCAGATGATCACAGTAAGTGCACCAGGAAGAAGCTATGCGGAACTGGAGAATTATATTGATAAGCTGGAAGATGGTATTAAAACACTTCCTGCTGTTTCAAAGATTAATCGTTATGGAGGGCAGCGTCAGCAGATCTATATCACAGTTGATGACGAAAGAATGCGTCAGTACGGATTTGATTTTTCTACGATAGCCAATGTACTGCAGGTGCAGAATGTTACCAATCCTACTGGAAGTATTACACTGGCAGCCAATAATGTTCCCATTTTCGCGGATAGCCGGTTTAAAGATGAGAATGCTATCGCCGGACAGATCGTTTACAGTACTCCTGATGGTAGGGTAGTAAGATTGAAAGATGTAGCCAGGATAGAACGTCGTTATGAAGAACTGAGCAGCTATATAAAGGTGGGGAAATCGAATGTTATGATGCTCACAGTGCAAATGCAGCCGGGAAGAAATATTGTGGAACTCGGCAAAGAACTTGATCATAAGATTGAAGAAGTGAAGAAGAGCCTTCCAGCTGATGTTGTTGTTGACGTAATTGTTGATCAGCCGGAAGTGGTTAGGGAACGTGTCAGTCACTTTATGTTCGAGTTTGCCATAGCTATTGCATCCGTCATTATAGTAGTAATGCTGCTGCTGCCGCTCAGGGTCGCATCTATATCAGCTATTGCTGCGCCGGTATCTATCGCTGTTACCTTTGCAGTGCTCAATATTATTGGTATAGAAATTCACCAGGTGACGCTGGCGGCTATGATCATTGTATTAGGAATGGTAGTAGATGATGCTATTGTGATCGTGGACAATTACATTGAGAAGCTGGATGAGGGAATCCCTAACTGGACTGCAGCATGGCAGGCCGCTACACAACTAATGGTACCTGTGTTTACTGCTACCGCCGCTATCATCTTTGCCTTTCTGCCCCTGGCATTTGTTCTTACCGGACTTACCAAAGAATTTATCCAGGCTTTGCCAGTAGCTGTTTCCGTGGCACTATTTGCGTCATTTCTTGTAGCAGTATTGTTGACTCCCTACCTCTGTTATCTCTTCCTGAAAAAGGGACTAAAGCATAAAGCGAATGACAGGCCGCTCCGCAGAAATATGCTTGATCGTTTGCAGGATTGGTATAACTATGCTGTTGAATTCTGTTTCAGATGGCCAAAGACGACTCTTGCTACAGGTGTATTTGCCGTATTCCTGGGAGGGTTTCTGGGAACAAAGGTGGACCAGGAATTATTTCCTATGGCAGAACGTAGCCAGTTTAACATCGAGTTATGGATGGAAAATGGCACTGATATCAGGGAGACAGAAAGAGCCGTTCGTAAAGTAGAAGCAGCCATCCAGACCGACAAACGGATTGTAAAGGTGGCAAGTTTTATTGGCACGAGTTCGCCAAGATTTCATACTAATTATGCACCTGAGACGCCGCGGGAAAATTACGCCCAGATTTTTATCAATACGATCAGTAATGAGGCAACAGAAGAAATGGTACAGGAATACCTGGTTAAGTTCCATGACTTTCTTCCCAATGGATATGTCCGCATACGCCAGTTGTCCCTTAAACAGACTCCTGCGCCTGTTGAAGTACGGATTACGGGAGATAATCTGAAAGATCAGAAACATGTTGCCCGGCAGGTAGAAAATATACTATTTCATACCAAAGGAACTAACTGGATCAGGACAGATTACCAGGATGATTACTTCGGTGTCAGAGCCGTAGTCAAAGAAGATGAAGCGGCCCGTCTTGGGATCAGCAATACTGCTATTACTCAGGCACTTGGCACTGAAGTTAAAGGTAATCCTGTTTCAACTTTATGGGAAGGGAACAGACCGATTGATATCCTGCTACGTCTGGACACGAATAACCGCAGGAACTTTGGAGATCTGCAGAATATTTGCCTGACAAGCAGGTTCAATACAAAAGTGCCTTTAAAGCAGGTAGCGGAGATGAAGCCTTCGTGGCATACCGGCGTGATTGCTCACCGGAATGGTTTACGCACTCTGACAGTTCTCTCGGAAGCGCAGCTGGGTACTAAAGCATCGGTTATCATGGCTCATATTAAACCTGAAATAGCCCGCTTGAAATTACCTGAGGGAATGTCCATTTCATATGGGGGAGAAGAAGAGTCTGCAGGGGAGAGCTCTCCCAATATGGCTAAATCGCTCATGATCAGCCTGGTGCTTATATTTCTGACACTACTTTTCCAATTTAAAAATATCGGTAAAGTATTGATTGTATTGTCCACATTCCCGCTCAGTATCCTGGGAGCTATACTGGGACTTATGATCACAGGTAACCCTTTTGGATTTACCGCTTTTATGGGTATCATCAGCCTTATGGGAATTGTAGTGCGCAATGGTATTATCCTGGTAGATTATGCAGATGAGCTGATCCGGGACCATGGATATACGGTCAAAGCAGCAGCGCTGGCTTCTGCGAAAAGAAGAATGCGTCCCATCTTTCTCACTTCATCTGCAGCTGCAATAGGCGTTGTTCCAATGATAGTGGGAAAGTCGCCTCTTTGGGCGCCATTGGGCAGTGTTTTGGCTGTAGGCTTACTTGTATCTATGGTAATGACCTTATTTGTTGTTCCGGTTCTTTATTACCGGTTCATTAAACCTGTTCCAATTAAACAGGAGGCAGAGCAACCGGACTACCAGGACGATATTCAGTATAAGCCTTCTCAAGGATAATATTAAACAGAGATACTAATGAAATTCAGAATAAAACGGGCAATGCGGTTGTGGCTTTTGTTGACAGTTGCCGGAATAACGGGCCTGAAAAGTGTGAAATCACAAAGAATACTGACGCTCGATGAGTGCCTGAAAATTGCAAAAGAAAATAATAATAACATAAAAGCGGCTCAGGAGAATGTCAATGCTGCCAGGGAAGTAAAAAAGCAAAGAGACGATAGTGGTAAGCCAACACTTGATGGTTCTGTCATGGCATTCTATTTTGGCCGGCCTGTTAATACACTTCTTCCGGAATATGGAGTTAGTCCTGGTTTAAGGATTTCACAACCAGTTTATTCCGGTGGCAGAACAAAACTTTCAAGGGTTGCCGCTGCAAAAGGTCTGGAAATACAGGAGGGGAGGAAGCAGCTGGCAACCAGTGAAGTTTTGTTCAATACAGAGAGGGCTTATTGGCAGGTGATTTCCGCACGTGAGCAGATTAAATTAGCAGAGCAGAACAAAAAGCAGCTGGATGTTTTGTATAATGATTTGAACAACCAGTATGTAGCGGGAATTATTTATAAAAATGATGTGCTTAGAGCCAATGTACAGTTAACTGAAAATGAGCTTGAGTTAAAACGTGCAGAGGATGCTTTAACCATTGCTCAGGAGAGCCTCCTCCAGATCATTGGCCTGGAGGATACCACCAGGGTTGTAATAGTGGACACTTTGCTGGAGCAGTTTGAAGTTCCGGTAATTGCGGAGAATATGCGACAGCTGATTTCTGACAACGCGGAACTTGGTATACTAAAGAATTCTATTGAAGCAGAAAAGGTTCAGCAGCAACTGATGAAGGCAGATTCCAGACCGGCAGTGAGCCTGGGAGTAAATGGAATTATGTCTGCAGGAAAAGTAGGGATCAATCCTGCTAATAACAGTAATGTTCTTACGACTTATTTCGGTATGCTTAACGTGAGCATTCCAATTTTTGATTGGGGGGTGAGGAAACGACGGATACAGGAGCAACAGTTTCGGATTAATGCACAATCCTTCCAGTTAAAGGAACGAATGGGCGAAATTACTACAGAAGCCCGGCAGGCTTACCTGGAACTTAACCAGGATCAAAAGAGGATAGAGCTTTCAGGTGTTTCCCTGCAACAGGCGGAAGAGAATCTCAGGTTAAGTAAAGACCGGTTAAAAGCCGGGACTATTACAGGACGGGATGTGCTGGAAGCGCAAACAATATGGCAGCGGGCTTATAGTAATATGATAAATGCAAAAATTGATCGCAGAATTGCGGAGGCTAACCTCAGGCGGATTCTGGCTAAAGGCCAGCCATAGATGCCGGAAAGAGTGTTAGTTTATCCATGATTTATGTTAGATGGATTATAGGACTATAAGTATTTTTGTGTTGTAATCATAAAGATAAAAAGTGATGGAGGATATTATAAGAATAAAGTCAATCTCTCAATTACATGAGATGATGGGTTTTACAAAACCTACACATCCATTGATATCTATTTTAGATACATCTAAATGGGAAATAGGAAAAGAATGGGTGGGTGTTAAAGCTACTTCTGATTTATATACTATTGGGCTGAAAGATAAGAGTTGCGGCCTGGAATATGGCAGGAACAGTTATGATTTTGGTGAAGGGGTTATGATTTTTACCGCACCAAATCAGGTAGTTAGGACACGCAAGGCGCAAATGATCGGGGAGATCAGTGGTTGGATGCTTTTCTTCCATCCGGACCTGATACGGAATACACCACTGGGAAAAAATATTGAGAACTATCATTTTTTTTCTTATGATGTGCATGAAGCGCTTCATCTGTCAGATGCAGAGCAAAGAACTGTTACCGAATGTATAGAATTTATTCAATCAGAGATCAATCAGAGGATCGATAATCATAGCCAAAGAGTGATCGTATCTTCACTAGAGCTTATTCTCAACTACTGTATACGATTTTACGAACGTCAGTTTAATACAAGAAGTGCAGAAAATAAAGACGTTATATCTCAATTCGAGTTTTTGTTGAAAGATTATTATGCTTCCGGTAAATTCGCTGAGGCAGGTATTCCAACTATTGAATACTTTGCCGGGTTAATACACCTTTCACAAAGTTACCTGAGTGATCTGCTTAGGAAAGAAACAGGCTACACGGCAAAGGACCATCTCAATAATTTCATTGTAGAAAGAGCTAAGACCATGTTACTGGGAGAGACTGATTCTGTCAGCGAAATTGCTTACAAGCTTGGATTTAATTATCCTCACTATTTCAGCCGGTTGTTTAAGTCAAAAACAGGGCTCTCTCCTCAGGAATATCGGAGAGTAAACTAAGTCATTCAGGAAAATAAATAATCTATCAATTTGGCTAACCTTTTCGCTACTTATGAAGCGGAACAGGAACCTGCATGTATTGCTTTTTTATCAGTTAGTTAATTAAAAAAAATAAATATGAAAGCGTTAAAATTCACATTTATCCTGGTGTTAATGGCAATTGCCAGTCTCAGGGCTCAGACGAATCAAAATTCAATTTTAGGCGCCTGGGAATCCGATGAAAAGGATGTCAGGATGGAATTCTTTAAAGATGGAAATGAATACAAAGGAAAGTTATTGTGGGGAAATCAGATAGTAGAAGCAGATGGCAAAACTTCAAAGAAGGATGTGAAGAATCCTGATAAAAATCTTCGTGCGAGAAATATTATAGGTATAGTAAGTCTGAACGGACTGAAATGGGATGATGGTGAATACACCGACGGAAAAATTTATGATCCACCTAGTGGAAAGACTTATAACTGCAAAGCATGGATAGAAAAGGATAAGCTTCATCTACGGGGATACCTTGGATTCTCAATGCTTGGAAAAACAGTAGTGTGGCATCGTTATGCAACAGCCAATTGACCGCTGTAAGATAACACAATTTTTCAGTGACAATTAACAAGTAAGAAAGATGACAAAAATCAATAAGACTAAACCGGTTCTTGTAACCGGTGCCAATGGATATGTTGCCAGCTGGCTGGTGAAACGATTACTGGAGGAGGGTTTAACAGTTCATGCTGCAGTACGTGATCCTCAGAATGAAAAGAAAAATGCGCATTTGAAAGGTATAGCCTTGCGGACAACTGGTACTATTAAATTCTTTAAAGCTGATTTATTAAAAAAGGGATCTTACGATGAGGCAATGAAGGAGTGTGAGTTGGTTTATCATACAGCATCTCCTTTTATTGCGAGTGTGAAAGATCCTCAACTGGAATTGATTGATCCGGCTGTGAAAGGAACCGAGAATGTTTTGCTCTCTGCATCCCGGATTTCTTCAGTGAAAAGGGTTGTGCTTACAAGCAGCTGCGCAGCCATTTACACAGATGCCATTGATACCGTAAATGCGCCCAACGGAATTTTGACAGAGGAGATATGGAATACCACTTCCTCACTTGATTATCAACCATATTCCTATTCTAAAACTCTGGCAGAGAAGAAGGCATGGGAAATCGCAGACAGGCAATCTCATTTTGATCTTGTTACGATTAATCCCAGCCTGATACTTGGACCACCTCTGAACCCTGGTGATACTACCTCTGAAAGTTTCAATATTTTAAAGCAAATGGGGGATGGTACAATGAAAATGGGTGCACCTAAAGTTGGGATGGGGCTTGTTGATGTGAGAGATGTGGCAGAAACTCATTTCAAAGCAGGCTTTTTACCTGAAGCAAAGGGTCGTTATATTACTTCTGCTCATAACACAAATTTACTGGAAATAGGTCAATCTCTCTTACCGAAATACGGAGATAGATTCCCACTTCCCAGAAGGGCTGTTCCAAAATGGTTGCTGATGCTCGTTGGGCCCATGGCCAATAAGTTGGTTACCCGGCGGTTTATCCGGAACAATGTGGATATTCTCTGGCAAGCGGATAATTCCAAAGTGCAGAGGGAACTGGGTATTACATTCCGACCAATGAAAGAAACAATGGAAGATGCCTTTCAGGTGCTCGTTGACAAAAAAATTCTAACCGCCAAATAATGGTTGAAGGTTAGCCTGGAAGCAGGCACATCGATAGTAAAATCAATAAACACAATAGAAGGCAATGGATTTTTCTATTGCCAGTTAACAGTTGTAGGTTTAGGTTAACACCGGTATATTCTTGTACCGGTGTTTCTTATGTGTCTGAGCCAACGTTTTCAGTAGTATTTTTCATCCTTGACTGCTCAGAGCTCCGCTTGGCTATTTTATCTCTTATCTTGGAATAACACAGCAAACTCTTAGTGTAATAAGAGGAAGAAGATAAGTTTATACCCGATTTTTTAATCCAGATTAAAAAAAAAATCCTCCGCAATTATTTTCTTCGCCCCTGGAATGAATAATTATATAAATGAACGAATATTCCAGGAAAATGAACAGGGTCTATTTAATAGCCCTTATCGTAGCCTATGTGATAGGTATGGCAGCCTTTGCTTTTTTGAAATTACTCGGATTAAAAGAGCTGAATGAAGTAAATGCTGATGCACAGGAATCCCTGTTGCCATTATCTGTCAGTATGGGAGTTATCACGGCCTTGGGTATCGCGTTGTTAGAGCTGAAGGTCTTCAGTAAATGGAAAAACTATTCCATTGTACAATTTGTGATCTGTAAGTACGCCCTTATTGTTTTGCTGATAATAACAGGTTGTGTATTAGTATATGTATGTTTTCAGTTGTTTGTAGAGAAGCTGGCCTTAATGACAGCTTTACATACGATTCCGGATTTTCTCGAAACAGAACTTTTTCTTTCTATATTACTTTATCTTCTCCTGTTCAGTATTTTGCTTAACATGTTTATAACGGTATATGAATATCTTGGAGCGCAGGCCATTGTAGGAGCGCTTTTAGGCAGATATGATAAACCGGCAGAAGAAGATCTCACTTTCCTTTTTATAGACCTGCGTTCTTCTACTACTATAGCAGAAAGAATGGGGCATATTCAATACAGCCGTTTTATTGAAAATAGTTTTCAGATACTAACAGACAGTATATATAAATATAACGCAACTATATACCAGTTTGTGGGCGATGAAGCGGTATTACTATGGCCTTCAAAAGGTGCTCGGAAAACGCTTGCTCCCGTTCATTTTTATTTTGATTTCCAGGAGAGATTGCAGCATAATAAACCCCATTTTTTAAATGAGTTTGGAGAAACACCCCGTTTTAAAGCAGCTATTCACAGCGGATTTGTCACTGTAACAGAAATACGTACTATAAAAAAGGATATCGTTTACCATGGAGATGTGTTAAACACCTGTGCCCGTATTATGGGCCAATGCAGCTCACTGAATAAAGATGTACTGATCTCTTCTGTGGTTGCCGGTTGGTTGCAGGATTCGGACAGGTACAGAGCAGATCTTACAGCAGAACTGTCATTAAAAGGAAAAATAGAACCGACTGCCATATATGAACTGACCCCCGCATTTTTTAATCTGGATTAAAAAACCTCTCGGTTATTGTTACGTTCTTTGTTTTGGATAGAGGCTGATTCTCTATCCCTAAGCATGAATTACAGTAAAAAAATGTTATCTTACACCCTGCCTAAACTGTTGAGTCCTCTATTAGATTGAGGATTGTAAACTGTCTTTTCTCCTAAACATATAATATTATATTGTCAGTTGATTAACAACGAGCCAAATAGCAACAGAGATTTACTTGAGCGGATTGCGGCGGATGATAGAGATGCTTTTGCTTCATTGTATACTTTCCTGTACCCCAGATTATTCCGCTATTTATTGGTTGCTTCCCGCTCAGAGACCGTTGCTGAAGAAATCCTCCAGGACGTATTTGTAAAGCTTTGGATCAAAAGGCACACCCTGGTAGGGATAAAATCCCTTGAGTCCTTTATGTTGCGTATGGTTAAAAACAGGCTTATTGATACGATAAGAAAGAGGGACAGGATAATATCTATGAATGAACAGGCGCTGGATAATGAGATATCTTCAGACAATATTTTCCAGGACGTATTGTTGAAGGAATACCATGACCTTGCCCGCAAAGCCATTGATGCTATGCCGGAACGGAGAAGGAAGATCTTTCTATTAAACGCTGAAGAAGAATTAACAGCAAAGGAAATTGCCGACAGGATGCAGTTAAGTTTAACCACAGTTAAGAAGCAACTTTATGAAGCGAACCATTTTATCAGGAATTTCCTCAATACCCATGGCGATATTCTGTTAATACTACTCTGTTATACCTTGCATTTGACAGGTCCATTTTAAGGAGCTATCATTATTTTTTTGTTTTTTTTTAAAGGGGGGGTATCTTTTTCCTTTTAGGAACGTCTCTTATTTATACAGCTATTATGGAACGGACACGAATAGTAATATTACTTGAGCAACATTTGAATGGGGTAATAGCCCAGAAGGAGAGTGATGAGCTGAACCTGTGGCTGGAGAGAGTGGACGTAGAGGAGTTTGAGGAAACTATTGCCGCCTGCCGTAATATCCCGGAAAAATATAAAAATCTGGGAGAGATAACAGTTGGTTTTCGTGATAAACTTGAAAAAGAGTTAAATGCGTTGGATGAGGACAATACTGAAAAGATAGAAGTCCTTCATCATTTAAAGCCCCGCCGTTATATATACTGGCTTCGCTATGCAGCAGTTTTTCTTCTGCTGGGAGGAGCAGGTTTATACCTCTTTACGTTAAATAAGAATAAAGATAGGCAAATGGGTGAAACCTTAGTATCCCCGGATATTGTTCCGGGGAAAAAGGGCGCCATTCTGACGCTTGCAGATGGTAGACAAATACAATTGGATAGTTTAGCCAAGGGACGAATTGCAGTTCAGAACGGAGCTGAGGTAATATTAAATAATGATGAGCTGGCTTATAATGCCGTTGGCGCAAGCATTTCCAGCAAAAATACTATTATCACGCCCCGCGGTAGAGTATTTACGCTGGTGTTGCCGGATGGGACACATGTTTGGCTCAATGCTGAATCTTCCATTACTTATCCCACAGCGTTCGTGGGAAGTATGAGAGAAGTGTCTGTGTCAGGCGAATTGTATTTTGAGGTGGCTAAGAATGCTCAGAAGCCTTTTATAGTTAAAGTGAACGATAAATCAGAGATAAAGGTACTAGGCACCGATTTTAATATCAATGCTTATAATGATGATGGATATGTGAAAACAACATTGTTATCAGGAGCTATCCAGGTAAATGCAAATACTGCCTCTTATTTGTTAAAACCTGGTCAGCAGGCGAAGATTGATCATGGAACAAGGATAAAAGTAATTGAAGATGCCGATATTGACCAGGTAATTGCATGGAAGAATGGCTTGTTTAATTTTAGTGGCCACTCAGTATCAGCAATCATGCGTGAAATAGGGAGATGGTACGATCTGGAGGTGGAGTTTGAGACAATACCTGAACCTGGTGAGATAATGGGTGGATTAGACAGGAATCTCTCGCTTCCCCAGGTTATCAATATCTTAAAGAAGATTAATATAAACTGCCGGGTAGAAGGCAGGAAACTGATTGTAACAAAATAAATGCATTCGTCAGGAACAGGATTAACCAATGGTGTGAGATAAAGTACAGGAGAGGGGACATAATTACTGGAAAGTTTCAGGAAAAGTGAGCAACCGGTTCAACGTTTCTTAGTTGAACAAGGGATCTTTTGCCCGCATTGTTTGCATATGTCGTGTATGCAGAGGGTTCCTTTTGCCTGAAACGTTCAACATTAATATTGCGTAAAAACCAAAAACCAACCATTATCAAAAGCCTTAAACAGGCATCAGGGGGACAATCAACCAATTCATTCATTTTAAATTTTTCATTTATGCTTACATGAATATCAACCATTCAAAGTTTCTGATGAATATCAACAACATTATTATCTGGGTCCTGAAATAGGATCGCTATGCTATCCGGGAAGGCATCAAAAGACCTGAACCGGCAACCAAAATTTATTCGTCTATGCGATTTCCTGCAACGTTTTTGACAGCGCTGCTGTGTATTATTACTACACTGGCAGCTGCCCAAACTGTCTCTATATCTGCAAAGAGTGCACCTGTTGAAGATGTGATATCTTCTGTACAAAAGCAAACGGGATATATTTTCCTTTACCAGAAACGTGTCCTGGCAGATGCCAGGAGAATTAACGTGGAGGCTAAAGATATGTCCATCCGCGAATTTCTTTCCAGGGCATTTAAAGATCAGCCATTTAACTGGTCCATTGAAGGTAAAACTATTGTACTGGAACAGAAAAAAACGCCGGTTATTCCTTCTGAACGCCAGCTGTCTGATGGAGATACCATTGTTTCTGATCTTAGGGTAACTGGTCGGGTGGTGAACGCAAACGGAGAGCCTGTTGCCCTGGCAACAGTTATTGTGAAAGGTTCCGGGAAAGGTGTTACTACCAATGAGAAAGGAAATTTTATATTATGGGTTAATGCTGGTGATGTATTGGAAGTAACCTCAATAGGTTATGAGAAGCAGCAGTATCGCGTACGGTCATCTGCCGGTATTTTAATTGAGCTGAAGGAAAGTGTTACAGCTTTGAAAGACGTTGTTGCTACGGGTATTGTAACCCGGAAAGCAGAAAGTTTTACCGGTTCCGCCATTACAGTGACCAAAGAGGAGCTTTTCAAGGCAGGTAACCAGAATGTTCTGCAGAGTTTAAAAAATATTGATCCCTCTTTTAGGTTGGTGGAGAACCTGGAAATGGGCTCTGATCCTAACAGGATGCCTGAGATCGTAATGAGAGGACGGTCTGCTATGCCGGACCTGACCGGTACGTACAGCGGTAATCCCAACCAACCGCTTTTTATCCTGGATGGTTTTGAGACTACTTTACAAAGGGTTTATGACCTGGATATGAACCGCATCAAAAGCATCACATTGTTAAAGGATGCGGCTGCCAAGGCCATTTATGGAGCTAAAGCAGGTAACGGTGTCGTGGTTATTGAAACAATACAACCACAAAGAGGAAAGCTGCGTTTGAGTTATACCAGTAACATTAACATAGAAGCGCCAGATCTTACCGGCTATAACCTCATGAATGCCAAAGAGAAACTGCAATTTGAGAAGGACCATGATATGTATATCGCTGGCTGGGATGCAGCTACAGCCACAGCAAGGGAAAAAGTTTATAATCAGCGGTACCAGGATGTTTATTTAAGAGGCGTCAATACATACTGGTTGTCCAAACCGTTACAAACCGGTGTTGGTCAGAGGCATTCTGTGTTCCTGGAAGGTGGCGATGATTATATGCGTTATGGCGCCACTTTTTTTTATAATGGCATAACCGGGGCAATGAAAGGTTCTGACCGTAAAACCTATTCCGGGAATACTACCTTGTCATATCGTTACAGGAACCTGTTATTCAGAAACTCTATGGACATAGCCCAGAATACAGGTCATAATTCTCCATACGGTAACTTCTCCGATTATATTAAACTGAATCCTTACTGGACACCATATGATGAAAATGGTAATGTTAAAAGAATTGCAGGTTTCTATCCAACTGCAGCAGACTCAACTTACTGGGACCCTACTTATAATCCCCTCTATAATGCTACGCTGAATGTAATTAATAAGAACAGCTATACCCAGGTGATAGATAATTTTTATGTTGAATGGAACGCCAGGAAAGGTCTTAGATTCAAAGGAAGTATCGGCTATACCTATCAGAAAAACGGATCCGACAATTTCCGTCCGCCAGGTCATACAGACTTTACTGGCTATACACAGGACAATGGACTGATCAACTATAAAGGGCAATGGATTAAGAGCTATGGTTCCAGCCAGTCTATTGAATCTAATATCGGAGCAGACTATACTTATATTACCGGCAGACACTTCCTCCTGGCTAACGTCACTATGAACATAAACGATATTAAAAGCAATATCAATACATTCGTCGCAGAAGGATTCGGCAGCGATAACGTATCTGACATTTCCATGGCCAGCTATTATCAGAGGGCTTCTGCTCCCGGAGGGAACGATAATCATACCCGAAGCATAGGTGTGGTTGGAATAATGAACTATGCTTATGACAACCGCTTTTTATTTGATGCCTCCTACAGAACTAACGGCTCTTCTATTTATGGGGCTAACAGCAGGTGGGGAGATTTCTGGTCTCTCGGTATAGGATGGAATCTTCATAATGAACTGTTCCTGAAAAGGTCCGGATTGTTTCAGCAATTCAGGCTCAGAGGGTCTATGGGATATACAGGTTCCCAGAATGCAGATTCTTATCTGACACTTGCTACTTACAACTATTCAGGCATTGTATATGATGGTATCAAAGGTGCCACACTAATGGCTTTGCCCAATCCGAACCTGAGCTGGCAGAAGAACCTGGATTATAATGGTGGGGTGGATCTGGCTGTTTTTAAAAATAAACTCTCCGTTCGGGTAGATGTTTACAGAAGGGTTACTTCCAATCTTCTGCAGGACATTTCAGCTCCTCCTTCATTTGGGTTCAACACCTTTAGGGCTAATATTGGTAAAACAGTTAATACAGGTACCGAGATTGCCCTACGGTACCAGGTGTTCAATAACGCAAAGAACAGGGCATATCTGAACGTTTCTGTAACCGGCACCCGCAATAAAAATAAACTGCAGGATATTGCCGATGCTTTCAGGAGTTACAATGAAACACAAGATAGTAAAGTGACTGATGAAAATGTGCTTTATACCAGGCCAGTAGCACGTTATTATGAGGGGCAGTCTATGACTGCCATATGGGCCATGAAATCGCTGGGTATTGATCCTTCTTCAGGAAATGAGCTCTTTATGACCAAAGATGGTAAGCTTACATATACCTGGTCTGCCAACGACCTTGTTATTGCCGGAGATACTGAAGCCAAAATATACGGAACATATGGTATTAATGCAGGTTATAAAGGGTTTAATCTTTCATTGATCTGTTCCTACAGGATAGGGGGGCAGTTGTATAACTCTACACTGGTAGAACGGGTAGAGAATATAAATGGAAGAATGAATCTTGACAGACGCATTAAGAACGCCTGGACAAAAACAGGTGATGTAGCCATTTATAGAAAGCCGCAGGTAAGTTCTGCTGTTAATCAGATATCTTATACCAAACCTACTTCCCGTTTTATACAGGAGAACAGTGAACTTTATTTCTCAACCATCAATCTCAGTTATGATGTCTTAGACAGAAGATTGCTTCAGAAGCTTGGTATGGACAGGCTGAGATTCACTTTCTATACTAATGAGTTGTTGAGGATATCTTCTATTACAACAGAACGTGGAACTACTTATCCCTTTGCCCGTAATTACTCATTCTCGTTACAAACCACTTTTTAAAGGAGAATACAATGAAAAGCAGAAACTTCAATATATCTGGTACAATACTGCTGTTGCTGATAATCTTCGGCATGCCTTCATGTAAGAAGTGGTTGGATGTGCAACCATCTACCCGCCTGGATCGTGCAGAGCTGTTTAAGAAGGAAGAAGGGTACAGGGATGCCCTGGCTGGTGTATACGGGAACCTGACCACTCCTGCGCTTTATGGTAGGGAAATGACCTACGGTACGCTGGATGTATTGGCAGGATATTATAACCCTGCTTCCGTAGGAAGCACATTGTATTATAGTTTTTACAACAACTTTCCGTATAAGAGAGATAATGCCAGCAGGAGTGATGAATGTGTAGCAGTTGTCGATTCAATGTGGATAGGCATGTATAACCAGGTAGCGAACCTGAACAGCATCCTCGATTACATCGACGGAAGTAAATCGATATTCTCCGGCGATAATTATGCTGTACTGAAAGGAGAGACAATAGGATTACGCGCCTTTCTACATCTGGATCTGTTACGCCTTTACGGTTCCAGCGCTCAGGTAGGCCTTGCCAGCAAATCCATACCTTTTGTTGATACACTTTCATCCCTGGTAAGCCGGCTTCTAACTGTAGAAGAAGCAAGTAACAGGATAATCAACGAACTACAAACGGCGTTGGTATTGCTGGAAAACGATCCTGTCAGAACAGGCGCTACCCCCTCGCCGATACTGGCTTCGTCCGTTGCCACAGCAGCGCTGGCGCCTTATCATAACAGAAGATACCATTTTAACTATTATGCTGTGAAAGCAGCTTTAGCCCGGGCATATTTATGGAAGGGGGATAAAGCTAATGCGCTCAGATATGCAAAAGAACTTATCGCAGAACAGGCATCCCGGTTCCCTTGGGTATTGGATGCAAACCTGACGGCCATTAACACTGCAGGTGCTGCCAATAAAGACAGAACATTTACGACAGAGCACATATTTGCACTAAATGTGAGAGGACTTGCTAATGATGTACCGTTTTATCTCTCCTCTGCAGGAGCAGCCACTCCTGGTAACCTGCTTGTTACAACCAATACGGTAAGGAATAAGATTTATGAGAACAGCACGGTAGATCCTCGTAATCAGTATTTGTTTACTACATATAACAGCAGTTTTTTTACTACCAAATTGTACCAGGACGATGCAACATCAACATGGTTCAAATACCAGGTTCCTGTGATCCGCATATCCGAGATGTATTATATAGCCGCCGAATGTGAGGCTGGTGTTTCGGAAGGACTGAATTGGCTCAATGTTGTGAGGCAGGCGCGCAAACTGAGCCCTTTAACAGCGGATGCCATCAATACTCCCGCAACCCTGATGGCCGAGATTCAGAAGGAATATCAAAAAGAATTTATAGGCGAAGGACAACTGTGGTATTTCTATAAGCGTCTGAACTATTCAGTATTGCCTTATTCTCCCAGGTTTACCAATATTGCCTGGTATGTATTTGATATGCCGGATAATGAATACATCTATGGTGGCAGATAGTAACTAATAAAAAAAGATAGTCATATGAAGTCAATATTAAGATATATATCCACGGCATTACTTGTTGTACTGTTGCTGGGCTCCTGTAAAAAGGACATTATGACGTATGGATCGGAAGATTCAGTCTATTTTACTGAAGATAGCACCAACTATACTTTTGTAGATAAGAAAAGTAGTGTTATAACAGATACCGTCATTGTCAGGGTGAAACTGATCGGTAAGTTATCAGAGAAGGATAGAACGCTCAATGTGACAGTTGACAGTGGTGATGCGGTAGAAGGTAAAGACTATACTGTTCTGAAGCCTGTTGTGCTGCAGAAGGATTCCAATTTTGTTTCTGTAAAGGTGGTTTTGAATCGTACTACTGATCTCCTTACTAAGAATAAAAAAATATGGCTTGGTTTGAAGAACTCTGATGATATCAAAGCAGCCGATTTCCCTCCGCACACTCAGCACAAATTGACATTCTCCGATAAGGTGGAAAAGCCGGACTGGTGGGACTCTTATTTCTATTTGTTCAATTACTCGGATACCAGGATGCGATTTTATATTGATGTAATGGGTTCCACCCTGGCGCCAAATCAATATACTGGTGGAGTAGGGCTTGATTTTTCCGTTGTGATCTATCTGCTTAAAGCGGCGACCATAGAATATAATCAAACCCATACAGAACCGTTGTCCGATGAGTATGGCCCCATTAACTGGGATGTGAGCTGGATTGATGGTTAATTGTATACACAAACAGATTAAAATGATAAGCTCATGACAACAATTTTGTCCAGATATAAATATCTTTTACTGGCAGGTCTCTTTTTCCTGACCCTTCAGGCCTGTTATAAAGATAAAGGGAACTATGATTATGCACCGCTTCCACCTGTAGTTGTAATCGATACAAATTCGTATTTAACCTCTTATACCAAGGTCTATACTGTAGACAGCCTGATTATTGATCCGGTTATTTCTTACAGCGGAAACATAGAAGACCTGTCCTATGAGTGGCAAATGTGGGATAATTCCGTTGGAAGGTTCGTACATTTTCAGCAGGGCAAGCGACTTGCTTATAAGGTAGGGGCGGATCAATATGTAAAAGCTACAGGTATTTACAACCTTCGGCTGGGAGTTTCCAATAGGTCCCTTAAAAGCGATACAGCAGATCCTGATGCAGCAATGACCTATTCCCGTATTGTCACCATGACAGTGGTAACAGCCAATTACATAGGTCTTATGGTATTACATGGGGATGGTACTCAGTGTGATGTTGGTCTGATTGAAGATAATTTCTTTATGCCTAAGGCAACACAAACAGTTACCACTAAAGTAACCCCGGGTTTTTATTCTTCATTTAACAATGGAGAGAAGATTCCAGGCGTTGGAAAGCAGGTTGAAAAGGTGGGGGTTGTCTCCACATTTGGCTCCTCTATTTTTGGTACAAGCAACGTATACATATTTACTGATAAAGTGAATATCAGGACCGCTTACCTGCGGATGGAGAAGTTGGGGGATTATTCTGCATTGTTTGCTCTCCCTTCTTTGGCTTCAGGAAAACCAGGATATTATACGCAGTTCGGTACCAATCAGTCTAAGGCAATGGTGGATGATGGCCGTGTGTTTTACGGTAACTTTGTAGGACCATTGTCCAATACCGATTTTACCTATTATGCCGCTCCTTATGTGGCGTTGGTTGGAAGCGCAGGTTTTACCGGTGGGCCAAGCAGAGGGGTAGTTGCGTTTGACACCATCAGCAAGGCTTTCCTGTATTCTACATATGGAAGCGGAACAACAAATATTAATAAGTTCCCGGATAATACTGTTTCAGGTGTGGATCTGCAACCAAATAATATGAAGGCAAAGCTGGTGTATATGGATATCCGGGGCAGGACCTATAACACACTTGCTGTGTTGAAAGATGCAACAACTGGCAATGACTACCTGGCTGAATTCAACTTTTGGGCTACAGACGCATCACAGGTTTCAGTAGGAAAATATCCTATGGAAAATCTGCCTGGATACGGCTCTATTAAGTTTTATGCTTTTGGCAGGGAGTTGAATATGGTCTATTATGCTACAGGCAATACTCTCTATCAGTATCTCTACCAGGGTGGAAATACTGCGAGTGCGATCTATACCGTTCCATCCGGCGAGGAAATTACGGGAGTAAAGGTTATTAAGTATGAATATGCAGCCACTTCTACCACTTACCAATATTCCAACAAACAAATGGTAATTGCCACTGTCGACCAGCAAGGCAAAGGAAAAGTATATGCTTTTTCGGTAAATACAGTAACAGGAGCCACAACACTGAAAAAAGTCTTTGATGGCTTTGGGCAGATCTATGATATGTCTGTCAAAGATCAGTAAGCCAACATACACCATAACCATTTTCAGGTAGCCTGCCAGGCAGGCTGCCTGGAAATCTCATGCCTGCCAAATCAAAATTTAAATAGTAAGAAGATGAAAATTACCAGTTGGGCAATTGCTATAGTACTTGCACCTGTTATTTTATTCGCACAAAGCAGGACAGTGAGGCCTTCTATGGATAAAAGGTTTAATGAATACTGTACCAGCAATATTTTTGAAGGAAAGTCCCATAAGAATGAGCGCCTTCCTGCTTTCAGCCTGCCCACCCCGGACGGCCGGATATTAAGAAGTGCAGACATGAAAGGGAAAGTACTGGTACTGGATTTCTGGGCTACCTGGTGTGCCCCCTGTCGTAAGCTTACAGCAGAGCTGGACAGCTCCCTGAAGAAATATCAGGAAAGGAAAGATTTCCAGATGATTGGGATGGACTATAATGAAACAGTGGTAAATAAAGGATTAAGCCCTGCTGCTTATTGGAAAGAACATAAGTACGGTTTTCCCATGACGCTGAATAATAATGAATATGGGAAGTCTCTTAATGCAGGTAATCCTACTGTAATAGTAGTAGATAAGGATGGCATTATGCGAGGTAAATGGGATGCCTGGACTCCTCATACCGCTGAAGAGATCTCTGTGCTTGTATGGGCACTGCTGGAAGATCCAAGGATCACTGAGGCAGATGTTAACAAAGCGTATGAAAAGAAGGAATACCTTAAAACCATTCATCTGTGCGATCTCTTTATGGCAACATACCCGGCTGAAACAGGAAAATTTGCAGCAATAAAATATAATGCGCGGATGAAAATGTCGTCCAAAATGGAGGCATTGACAGAGGTAAAGTTCGTCCTGGATACAATTACAGATTATAAAGCTTTTACAAACAGATTACTTGGCAATGATACGATCAGTCCATCTGCCACAAGGACACAATTGTTTGAAGAATTGATGAAGCAGGCAGGGCAGGAAAAGAATTACCTCATTTATGAATTGGTTGCCGGCAACTATTATAAAGCTGGTAACAGGAAGGCTGCAGTTGAAAATGCGGAGAAGGCATTACAGATTGCCCGGCAATCAGGTAAGAACGCCGGCCCCATGATCGAACAGATCAGAAGTAGCCTGGAAGAGTACAGGAAAGAATAGCACAAAAGAGATATCATAACCAACCAATATTCAGCAAATGCAGGAAACGATCGTTAAAATCGAAGGGCTGTCGCACAGGTATACCAGTTCCTGGGCCATCCGTGACATTAATATGGAAATAGGAAAAAGAGGCATAGTGGGATTGCTTGGTTCCAATGGTGCCGGTAAATCCACTACAATGAACATCCTCTGTGGTGCACTGAACCAGACAATGGGAAGTGTTTATATCAATGGTATCAATATGCGGGAGGCGCCGGAACTCGCAAAGCAGGAAATAGGTTTTTTGCCGCAAAATCCACCCCTGTACCTGGACCTTACAGTGGACGAATACCTACACTATTGTGCCGGGTTACGCAGAATGCCGAAAGACAGGATCAAACCGGCTGTTAAAGAAGCCAAGGAGCGTTGTGGAGTGGATCATTTCGGCCATCGGTTACTCCGTAATCTTTCGGGAGGATACAGGCAACGTGTTGGTATTGCCCAGGCTATTGTCCACCGCCCTAAACTGGTAGTGCTGGATGAGCCTACCAACGGGCTGGATCCGAACCAGATTATAGAAGTACGTGCTCTTATTAAGGAGATTGCTGCGGACCGTGCTGTGATCTTTTCATCTCATATTCTGTCAGAAGTACAACTGCTTTGTAAGGAAATTAAAATGATTGAAAGCGGCCGAATAGTTTTCTCTGATACTATGGATGCTTTCAATAATTATGTTGAGCCACATAGTCTGATCATGCACATGGAGAATCCTCCGGCTGTAGAAGAAGTGGAGAAGGTGAGCGGTGTGACCAGGGTTGAATTCCTTACTGAACGGCAGATACGTGTGCACTTTAACGGCGATCAGGAGATAGCTGAACGGCTGATCACTGCCAGTGTAAACAAGGGTTGGCGCCTGCGTGAAATATCCCTCGACAAAACTGCGTTGGACGAGATTTTCAAGCAATTGTCTTCCAAAAACAATTAAGCAGGCAAACGGAACAGGGTGGACCCGGCCTTTACAGTAAGATGCCGGAGATCTCCATGCCCATTTTAAAATATAGTGCAATAAACAAATGAAAGTTATACTGAAAATAGCCAGAACAGAGCTGCGTACTTTGTTTTACTCGCCCATTGCCTGGTTCCTGATGATCGTATTCCTGATCCAATGTGGCAGTGTATACCTGGGGCAGCTACAGATGCTTGCTCGTCAGCAGGAGATATCAGGTACAGGAAGTGGATTTTTCATGAGTTATACCAATTGGGTATATCTGAGCCAGCCAGGTCTCTTTGGAAAGATCATGCAGAACCTCTACCTGTATGTACCACTGTTAACAATGAGCCTTATTAGCCGCGAAATCAGCAGCGGTACTATTAAGCTGTTGTATTCCTCTCCTATAAAAGTATATGAGATAGTTTTCGGGAAATACCTCGCCATGATGGTATACAGTCTTGTATTGGTTGGCATTGTAGGTGTATTTCTGTTATCCGGTATGTTTCATATAGAGCACCCCGAAACGGGGATGCTGACGTCTGCTATGTTTGGTTTCTACCTGTTGCTTTGCGCTTATTCAGCCATCGGCCTGTTTATGAGTTGTCTTACTGGTTACCAGGTAGTAGCAGCTATCAGCACTTTTGTAATGATAGGTATTCTTAGTTATATCGGCAGTCTTTGGCAGAGGGTGGATTTTGTACGTGAACTTACTTATTATTTCTCCATTAATGGCCGTACCCAAAGCATGTTAGGTGGGTTGATCACCACTAAAGATGTTATTTACTTCATTGTGATCGTATACATTTTCCTGGGCCTCAGTATTTATAAACTGAAGGCCGGAATGGAATCCAAACCTGCTATTGTAAAAGCCAGCAGATATGCAGCTGTAATGGCTTCGGCATTACTTATTGGCTATGTATCCTCTATTCCCGGATTGATTGGTTATTATGATACAACACTGAATAAATCCAATACCCTTACACCGCGCGTACAAAAGATTCTGGCCGGCTTAGGCGATGAACCGTTAGAGGTAACCGCCTATGTTAATTTGCTTGACCGTTATTTTTATCTCGGTAATCCCGGTTCCTATAACATTAATAAAGCAAGGTGGGAAGACTACACACGTTTTAAGGATAACATCATTCTTAAAAAAGTCACTTACTATGATAGTACGGAGGAGATTTCCGGCAGGAACAGATATCCTGGAAAGAATCTTCGGGATGTTGCGGAACAGTATGCAAAAGGAATGGATGTGGAGCTAAAAGGAATATTATCACCTCAGCAGATGCGTAAGATAATTGACCTCAGGCCGGAGAATAACCGTTATGTCATGCAGCTGAAATGGAAAGACCACACAACTTTCCTGCGGGTATTCGACGATATGATAGTTTGGCCCACCGAAACAGAAGTAGCGGCTGCATTACAGCGTCTGCAACAGGTAAGTTTACCAAAGATCGCTTTTTTAACAGGTAACCTTGAACGGGGAGTGAATAAAACGGGAGACCGGGATTATAAAACACTTACCAACCTGCCCTCATTCCGTTATTCGCTGATAAACCAGGGGTTTGACGTTGTCAGTGTTGAACTGGAATACCAGGATATACCAAAGAATATTGCAGCTGTAGTACTGGCTGATCCCAGGGTCCTGATGTCAGATACTGTAATGAATAAGCTGAGACAATATATAAGTAATGGAGGTAACCTGCTTATTGCGGGTGAACCGGGCAAACAAGCTATATTGAACCCTTTGTTGAAAGAGCTGGGCATACAGATCATGAATGGCACTGTTATCCAGGAAAGCAAGGATAATGCGCCAAATTTTGTGGAGACTTATGTAGAGAAAAGTGCTGGTAGTTTCTATACACCGCTTGAAAAAGCCATTGCAGACAGTCAGCAACTGACGCTATCCGGCGTGGCAGGAATTACCTGGGCTTCCGATGGAGCATTTGCTGTTCAGCCACTGGCTAAAACAGCGGCAAAAACTTCCTGGAACAGGATCAAACCGCTGGATGTTGACAATGTGGTAAATGCCACAGCCTCCGGTGCAGACATGGATAAGGTGATGGAAGAGATGATGGAGACAGGCGCTTCTGCGGAGGATATTTTGCGCAGAAGAAAACGGGATACAATGGGAACTGTTACGTTCTCAGCAGCCGATGGGGATGTAATAGGTCCCATTACCACTATAGCAGCCCTTACCAGGACAGTCAACGGAAAACAGCAGCGTATTGTGGTATCCGGTGATGCTGATTTTTTCAGCAACAAAGAGCTCAGACGTAACCATACTATCAATTTCGTGTTCAGTACTTCCCTGTTCCGCTGGATGAGCGGAGGAGAGTTCCCCATAGATGCAAGTCGCCCTGATCCACAGGATAAACGGGTGAAAGTTACGCTGGCACAGCTTGGATTCCTTCGGATCATTTACTTGTGGGTAATGCCTGTAATATTACTTGCATTTGGAGCGATTCTGCTGATAAGACGTAAAAGAAAATAGGTATGTTATTTTCGACTGACAAGCAAACGCTGGAAGATCTAAACATATTTGGCAGGCATGGAGCAGATGCCGTATACAATATCTTCAATCGCTGCTCCACACGCGGTGGAGCAGCAATCCTGGAGGATATGTTCAGGCGCCCCCTGTCTGATAGTGACGCCATTAACCGGCGAATTGGCATTATCCGGTATTTTACAGAAAAGCAGGTTGACTTCCCTCTGGAAAGCGGGTTGTTTGACGCTATAGAGCCTTACCTGGATAATGTGGATGAAAGAACCAGATTACTACCCCAGGAAGACTCCGTAGCCAGAAAATTAAGTAATATGATTGCAATGGATGCAGAAACAGCCGCCATCCATAAAGGGATAATAGCTCTTGTATCTTTGTTGAAAAGAATAACCGCATTCATTAACTCGCCGGAAATAACCGGCTTTGAATTATACAGGCCGGACAGGGAAGAGATAACAGCATTGCTTTCAGAACCTGCCCTGGAACTGGTATTACGGGAGGACGATAAAGCAAAATTGCCTCATGCAGTAATGGCTCAGTATGATGCTGTTTTTCGCTTCCGTTACCGGGAGAGCATGAGAAAACTGCTACATTATGTTTATCTGCTGGATGTATATCTTGCTGTAGCCCGCGTTGCGCGAGATCGGAATTTTGTTTTCCCCTTAGCATTGCCTGCAGGAAACCAGGGCTTGAAGCTGGAAGGCGTTTATCATCCCCTGATTAAGAATGCAATTCCCAATTCAGTACAGATAACACAGGAGAATAATGTTGTTTTTCTCACAGGAGCCAATATGGCAGGGAAATCAACCTTCATGAAATCATTGAGTATCGCATTGTTGCTTGCTCACATGGGATTCCCGGTAGCAGCTGCTGAAATGCAGTTCCATGTATTGGACGGTATATATACCACTATTAATCTCCCGGATAATCTCGGCATGGGAGCCAGTCATTTTTACGCAGAAGTGCTGCGGCTAAAAAAAATAGCGCATGAACTGGGCCAGGGGAAAAGACTCTTCATTGTTTTTGACGAACTTTTCCGTGGTACAAATGTCAAAGACGCTTTTGAAGCTACCATTGCTGTTGCATCGGCATTCGCAACGAAGCGGGATAGTATATTCATTATTTCGACACATATTATTGAGGCTGGCAGTGTGCTGGCGGAAAAATGCAGGAACATTTATTTTCTTTATCTCCCTACCCGGATGAATGGCACACAACCAGTATATACTTATATGTTAAAAGAGGGTATCACTGACGACAGGCACGGTATGGTCATTGTCAATAATGAAAAGATACTGGAAATGCTGGAGGCCGGATTGCACCCCGAGGTTATAAAAACAACTGTATGAGTTTTGCAGCAGATAAACAGACAATAGAAGACCTGAACCTGTTGGGGAAATACAAACCGCAATCCATCTATAGTATTTTCAACAAGGTAAAGACATTAGGTGGTGAACGATTGCTTGATGCTATGTTTAAGCATCCGCTTACTGATCCGGATATCATTAACCGGCGTAGTGATATTTTCAGGTATTTCAGGGAGAAAGACCTTGTTTTTCCATTCCAGCCTGCAGTGTGCCGCATCGCAGAAGATTATCTCAGTGCTGTTATACCGGGTAATAGGATACAGGCTACCTTTTCGGTGTTCCGTAAGAAAGCACTGGAAGCATTTCTGCGTGACGAACAATTTGCGGCTATTTACTCAGGACTGGAAGCTACTATTGAAATGCTCGCTAAGCTGGCAGAATTACTCCGGCAATTAGATGGTAAGCCGGGAGATCCTTATTATGAACAGGCTTTACAGCTTAAAAATATACTGGCAGATCCCAGGCTGTTCTGGCTGAGTCAGGAGAAGGGGCAGCAACTCTCTGCGATGAAAGTAGCTAAATACGATTTCATACTGAGACATTCGCTCCGTCATGAAATGGAGAAGGTACTGATTGGGATCTATGAGCTGGATGTATATACCACTGTCGGAAGCGTAGCGGCAGAAAGGCACTTTTCATTTGCAAAGGCATTGCCGGCTTCGCAAAATATACTACGGGCCGTTGCTTTACGGCATCCTGCCCTGGAAAAGGCAGTAGGCAATCCTGTTTCATTGCATGGTGATAAGAACGTCCTTTTCCTTACCGGGGCTAACATGGCAGGTAAATCCACTTTCATGAAATCACTGGGTATAGCTGTTTACCTGGCGCATATGGGCTTCCCCGTGGCAGCGCAGAATATGGAGTTCTCAATCAGGGACGGTGTATATTCTTCTATCAACGTTGCTGATAATCTGAATATGGGATACAGTCATTTTTATGCAGAAGTGCTCCGCGTAAGGCAGGCAGCTGAAGAAGTGAGCAATGGAAAGAACATGGTGGTCATTTTTGATGAGCTGTTCAAAGGTACGAATGTAAAAGACGCATTTGATGCTACGTTAGCCGTTACATCGGCTTTTTCGAAATATCTCAATTGCATCTTTGTTATCTCAACACATATTATCGAAGTAGGAGAGGCTCTTCAGGATCATACCAACCTGCAGTTCTCTTATCTGCCTACATTAATGGAAGGGAATGTGCCACGGTATCCCTATATACTTACAGCTGGCATTACAAGTGATCGTCATGGGATGATGATCATTCAGAACGAAGGTATATTGGAAATGATAACGGGAAATAATAATACAACAACAATTGTCAGATAAGAAACCGCTTAAAAAATGAGAAAGATAGTATCTGCAGCTATTGCATCTGCGCTGCCGCTTATATTACTGGCGCAAAAGCCGGAAGATAATACGAAATCTACAGGGTTTCCAGAGTTTCCGCAAATCACTAATAATATAATTCCCGGTGCGCCTCTATTAGACCAGCCTATGCTGATTACAGGCTCGCAACAGGAGATACGTACTGAAAAACATGGGTTGGCATACCCGGCTTTTTATGACTGGAATCATGACGGGAAAACAGACCTGTTGCTGGGCGAGTTTGAGACCGGTGAAAAAGGTTCATACGTGAAAGTCTATCTTAATGAAGGTTCAGATAAGCATCCAAAATACTCAGGTAAATATTTTTACGCAACAGATATAAAGGGTGATACCATGACTGCCCATCAGTGGTGTTGCATCGGTATTCACCCACGTTTTGTGGACCTGGATAACGATGGGTATGTTGATATGCTCTCCGGTCAGTATAACCCGGGCTTGATCAACTGGTGGAGAGGTGGTAAGAAGGGATTTGAGCCCAGGCAGTTTGTGGACCAGGAGGGATTGGCGAAAGATCCCCATGATAATAATGGAATGGGGAGCTCAGAGCTCGATCCCAGGGACACTAGGTATTGGAATTATACTTCTGCCGGTTTTGCGGACTTCAATGGAGATGGGCTTGCAGATCTCTTTGTGGGCGGCTTCGGTGAACTGAAGGTAGCGCTGAACATTGGCACAAAACATGCACCGAAATTCGGATTGCGAAAATTTCTGCTTGGACTGGATGGGTTACCTTTATCGGTCGTGAAACCAGGAGAAAAGGAAATTGAAAAAGCAAAGAGAAATTATAAGCTCCCTCACTATTCAGGCGTGTATAAAAGTTTTATTACCCCTGTGGATTGGGATGAAGATGGCGTATTGGACCTGCTGGTGACCCATTTGTATGACAGGCGTGAAACCAAAGACCCGGTAGTTTTTTTCCGGGGGGTACAAACAGACAAAGGATTACGTTTTGAAGATGCTAAACCATTGTTTACAGCAGCAGATGCTGAGAAGACTTTCCCCGGCTGCCAACCTAATATTGCTGTTACAGATTATAATCATGACGGAGTGCCTGACCTGGTGATAGGTCTTTCCCTGCCAACAATTAACGGATTTAATATTGATTCTCTTGTAAGCTGGAGTTATCTGCATGATCTGAAACTGGAATCTCCCGGGAAGGATGCAGGGAGAGCAATAGAGTGGGCGGGAAGCCTGGAGGCTGTTAAAAAGAAGGTGGATGCTGATCCCGGAATGAAAGGCTTCTATCTCGGCAAGCTGAATGATTATAAATACCTGACCTTGCGCCATAGGGGATACTTTTATGTTATGACCGGCAAAAAGAACCCGGAAAGAGCGATAGCCCGGAAAGGTGTGCTTGCTGCAGAAGAAATTAAAGAACCCGTTAATGAAACCTTTAAAACAGGAGGGGGGAAAGGCCCTGTATCTTATGAAGCAAAGACAGTTGCACTAATACAGCCTGTACAGGAAGCAAAGATCGAAGTAAACCTGCATTTTAAAGAGGGATGGTATGGTTATGCTGATACGGAAGGTAATATAGCTGCAGGATGGATACCTACTAAAGTAGAATACACGTTGCCAAAAGGATTTGAACTGATAGGAGATCCGATTATTCCGCCTTCACATCCCAAAGGAGCCACAGAAGTTTTCAATGGAGATGACGTAAAGTTTATGCAAAAATTCAGAGTTGCATTCAGCTCCAATGGAAAATCCCTTCCATATGGAGAGTACGTTATTGGAGTAATGATCCAATATCAGACCTGTAATGAAGAAATGTGTCTCCCCCCGGTAACAGAGAAAATAGATATGAAAGTAAATTATCGCAGCTTCTGATTGTCGGACTGGCTTCCCGGTAATGTTTGCAACGTCTTTTTGTTATTGATCAGCAGTTCCACTCGCATAGTGTTAATGAGTCTTTCATAGCCATAGAAAAGAAAGAGGGCATTTTTTAATGCCCTCTGTTATATTTATTCTGCTGAGCCAGTTGTTATGTTAATACCCGGAATCGCAGAGTTATCTGTTATGATGGCGTCTCCTTTGGTTGTTGTGATATGAGACCCGTTCTTGAATACTATTGCCGGAGCAAAATATATCTTCATTCCGGAACCTGCATTGATAGTAACATTGTCAAATACTACGCTGCCGATTGGCAGTTCAGGTAGTCCCCAGATGGTGCCTGCCCTGTCGCTGCCTTCTGCAATTATATTTTTAAATATGATGTTCCTGTAGTCTGGGGTTGTGGCTGTAACATCCTGAGCAGGGTCAATGGCTGGACTTGTGGGCGTTTTAGGATAATAAGACACTATTATGAAGGCATTAGTTACATTCTTCATAGTAATGTCAGAGTAGCTGATGTTTTCTACTATTCCGCTTCTGCCACGGTTTGATTTTAGACGGATACCGTTAGTGGTTCCATTAAAAGTGCAACTGTCTATTGAAAGATCATGTACGCCTGTTGTATAACTGCCTACTGAGCAGCCATGCCCTGTTCCAAAGATGCAGTTCTTAACATGAACATTGACACTGTAACTGTCCATCGCAATATTATCATCTCCGCAATTGATGTTACAATTAGTGATATTTATATTGGAAGACCAGGTATCAATACCATCCGTATTAGGGGAATTGGCAGGAGAGTTAATTGTGACATGCGTAATGTTTACACTGTCGCAAAGACGATCGATATCAATGTGAGCTGCAGGTGCATTCTGAACAGTGATGTCTGACACAGTTATATGAGTGCTTTTGGTCATACGGATCATTGCAGGACGCAGAAGCGTATTGTCATTTCTGTAAGCTGTCCACCAATCAGAGCCCTGGCCTTCAATAATACCTTGTCCTGTAATTGTAGCGTGGCTGATACCGGTACATTCAATAAATGGCTTAAAAGTTGGTGTGCCTGCTCCCGGATAGGACTGATATGGTAAGGCTTTCAATACTGCTCCGTTTTCAATTTTGAGAGTAATGTTGCTTTTCATTTTAACAGGGCCGCACAGGAATGTTCCCACGGGAACAATAACGGTGCCTCCGCCAGAAGCAGCGCATGTGTCAATGGTTTTTTGGATGGCAGCGGAGTTGTCAGGAAGGTTTCCTGATGCTCCGTAATTTGTAATGATATATGTCTTGGATGTGTCATAAACCGGTTGGACATTTTCTTTTTTGCTGCAGCAAACCGATAGACAGGAAACAGTTGCGAATAATAAAAGTCTGAATTTCATATTTAATGATTAATGGACCTAAGTTAGACCAAGTGTTAGTTCTGCATGTTAAAACCAGCTTAAAAGCAATTTAAAATTCACTTAGTCCGGACAGTTTGAGCTTTAGTGTCAGGAGCATGACATAGGATAGAAATTTTTTTTATTGTAGAAGGGCCTTACTTACCGGTTTAATAACTTCTCTTATTTATCCTGTCAGGATGTTAATGCCTGTTTAAGATCAGGTAAACAACCTGCTTTTATCTATATGTCTTTATTGGACCAAAAAATATATACCTATGAAACCTACTACCTTTTTCTTCTTCAGGATTGCATTATTGCTGTTAATGCTGAATGGCTCGCGAGATCTTAATGCCCAGTTCATTCATCCCGGAGGAATACACACAAAAGCAGACCTTGATCGCATGAAAGAAAAGGTTGCTGCAGGTGTATATCCATGGATTGATGGATGGAATTTATTAAGAAGAAGTTGGAAAGCGCAAAAAACTTATGTAGCGACGCCTTACCCAAATGTGGGAGGACAGGATGTGCGTCAGCAAGCTGCGAAAGATGCGACTGCGGCCTATTTCAATGTACTTGAATGGTACATTAGCGGAGATACGGCTTATGCCAATTGTGCTGTGAGAATACTCAATGCCTGGTCTGGCTCTGTTAACCAGGTAGTGTCCGGTGAACTGTACCAGATCCCTATTTGTCTGATGGTGCAGGCCGGTGAACTGTTACGGATTTATCCCGGTTGGTCAGAAACCGATTTTACCCGGTTTAAGAACATGTGCCTGAATTATTTTTATCCCCCATGCCATGATTTCCTCGGTAAGTGTGGGGCCTGGCCCAGCTGGGATGGACCTTCAACGGCAGCGATCCTTTACATTGGTATATTGTGCGACGACCAGGCAAAGTTCGATGAAGCTGTTGACAATTACAAGAATGGCGCCGGAGGCGGGAATCTGTTGAATAATGTAATAAATCCCTCCGGTCAGCTTTTTGAAATGGGGCGTGATCAACCGCATGCAGAGCTGGGACCTCAATTTGCAGCGGAAATATGTCAGACTGCATTGAACCAGGGGGTAGACTTGTTCAGCTATGCAGACAACCGGTTACTGGCAGGATTCGAATACTACTGTAAATTCTGTCTGAATAACCCGGTTGAATGGAAACCCTATAACGATTGCACCAATAACAATTTCTACTACCCTGCTATGCGCCTCCAGTACCGTATTAATTCAAGCCCTGTATATGAACTGATATATAATCATTATGTAGTAAAAAAAGGGCTCAGCGCTCCATATACCCGGGCCATGATTAATTTAAGAGGGCTTCTAGGTACACCTAATGAGTATTTAGGATATTGCGCCTTAACTTATACCCTTTCTGATACAACTACTATCTTTAAACCCCAGCCTGTTCCGTCTGCTCCCACTAACCTGATAGCGACTCAGGACATTTCTAAGATAGTGCTCAGATGGACGAAGCCTGGTGGAAATGTAACCAACGGATATAATGTTTTACGTTCTGCTACATCCGGTGGCCCTTATACAACCATTGCATCGTGGAGAGATAATACGTCAACGGAATATAGTGATACATCAGTAATTAATGGTACCACTTATTATTACAGGGTATCAGCAGCTAACCAGTCGGGCGTCAGCGCAAATTCTTCCGAAGCCAGCGCCAGGTCTGTTAGCACTGTACCAAAATTACCTTCAGGCTGGGCTGTGAAAGATATCGGTAACGTAGCTACAACGGCCAGTGCAGTTTATTCAGATATAAACGGAAAGTCATTTATCCTTAAGGCCTCGGGAAACAATTTTGGTAGCAATGATGATAGTTACGGTTATTTATACCGACAGGTTACTGGAGATTTTACCATTACTATGCGCTTATCTGCTGCGGAGCTCTCCACTGCTACCAGCGACAGGGCCGGATTGTTAATGCGTGAATCCTTTAATGCCAATTCAGCGATTGCGGCTATAGGACTGGGAGATGGAGACCTTCGCAGAACATGGTTTACTACGCATGCTACTGGTGGAAAAACTTCATGGATAAGTGGGGACAGTCATACATGGGTGCCTGTTTGGTACAGATTACAACGCACAGGTAATACTTTCACTGGTTACCAGTCCTTTGACAATGTAACCTGGTTTACAGTTGGTTCCGCTACCATTGCCATGCCTGAAAGCTATTATGTGGGAATGTATGTTAACAGTGGATCTGCAACCGCAGGTATAACAACTACTGTTACATTTGATCATTTAACTATGGTCATAGGGGAAGATACTATAGCAGAAGCGCCCGTAAATCCCGGGCCTGCAGGACCAGTCGCTGGAGTAAGATTGCTGGATATTTATCCTAACCCTACAACCGGAGCCTTCACAATAGAGCTACAGAAATTCAAATATGGAAAGGGAATGATCAATATTATAGATGAAGCTGGCAGACTGGTAAAGGGAGTCCCTGTTACAATATTGTCTGAAAGACAGAAGATACCAGTGAACCTTGGCGGAATGGCAAATGGTGTGTACTTTATAAAATTGGTCACTTCAGAAGGTATACTGGTTAAATCCCTTTTACTTCATCGCTAAGCGGTCTTTAAGAAAGGTAGGCGCAGTTAAGTCCTTCCTGCCTTCTTCACCGGAACAGATGAGTTCCTTATAATCATGTTAGTAGGAAGTACAATTGCTTTGGGGGCTATTTCCTTCTTTTGTTCTAATCTTTCCATTAACAGGTTGGTAACTTCTGTGCAGATGGCTTCTATTGGCTGGGAGATAGCGGTTATTGATGGTTTAAATAACCTGAACCAATTGCTGTCATCGAAAACAACAACGCCGATCCGGTCAGCAATTGCCAACTTACAGTTGGCAATTGCTTCTAATCCATTTTCCGCGAGATAATTGGTAGCAAAAAAAACAGCATCTGTTTTTCTGTTGTTTTTGAGATATTGTTCTATATCAGCAATGGCCTTTTCTTTTTTTTCATGATACCTGATCTTCAGGATTGCCGGCTTTCCTCCCGCTTCTTCTACACATTGCCTGTAGCCACGTTCCCGTTCCCTCATTTGTGTTTGTTCTGACAACAAAGTGACCATCACAATATTCTTATAGCCATTGGCAAGCAGGTGCTGTGTGGCTTTGTATGCTCCTCTGTAATTATCTACTAGTACACTGTCTACATCCAGCTCCGTAAGAGGGCGATCAAAGATAATAACAGGCACGCCATCTTCAATCAATGCCTTGATGTCTTCTTCAATACCGGGAGGTGGCGCAATGATATAACCGTCCACCTGGTGGTTTCGGAATACCCGTATCAGCTCCTTAGTAACGTCTGTATTATTTTCCGTACTGCCATAAATGATCTTGTAGCCTTTAGTAGTCAGTATCTCTTCAAACTTACGGGCAATGGTTGAAAAGAACGTATCCGATATGTCTTCCACCATCATACCGATGGTTTTACTTTTACCGGTACGTAATCCCTGGGCCATTTTATTGGGACGGTATCCTACTTTCTCAATGTAGCTAAGCACTTTCCTTTGCATTGCCTGGCTGACACCGTTCTCAGATGCTTTACCGTTAAGCACAAATGAAACTGTTGTCTTGGAAACATTCAGTTGCTCGGCTATATCCTTGATAGAGAGTTTCTTTTTCATTAAGAGAAAATACCTTTTGGCAGTGACAGGTTGAAAAGTCACCGTTTAAAATACGAAAAAACCGGATAGCTGCAATTTTATCCTTCTGGATAACTAAATCGGTTTAATAAAATAACAGTAAAATACTTCTCTTGCATTTATTCGTAATTTATGCGCAGTATAGATATTGCTATAGTTTATTTGAGCATAACTGTAATTTTTATAAAATCATTATCTATTGATAATTAATTATTTAATGATATAATAATTCTTAATTGCTATCGCTGAAAAAAAAATGAAAGGGGAGAAGCCGTAAAATAAAAAAAGTAATAAATTGTGTACTAAACCGGTTTAGTAAATTGATTTATTTTTTATCCTCAGACTGCCATAAGCAGTAAATATTTATCCACTGATTAATTCTCGTTATGAAAAAATTTATTGCTAACCTGCCGGGGCTCTTTCTTCCCCCCGACACTTTTTTTCAGTTAAAAGGTTTCAGTAACCTTATAATTTTTGTATTGTTTTTCCTGGTAGTTAAAACTACCAGAGGACAAACGTTTGTGCATCCGGGAGGTGTACATACACGGGCAGATCTTGATCGTATGAAGGAAAAGGTGGCTGCTGGCGCTTATCCCTGGATTGACGGATGGAATTTATTGAGACAGGAACCGAAGGCACAGAAGACTTATGTAGCAAAACCTTCCTCTAACATTGGTGGTTCGGGTATCCGTCAACAGGCAGCGAAAGATGCTACTGCCGCTTATTTCAACGCATTGGAATGGTATATCAGCGGAGATACAGCTTACGCCAACTGTGCAATGAGAATACTCAATGCCTGGTCCGGTTCTGTTAATCAGGTGGTATCCGGGGAGTTATTCCAGATCCCCATCTGTCTGATGGTACAGGCTGCCGAGATATTACGTATATATCCCGGTTGGACGTCAGCAGACTTTTCCCGTTTCAAAAATATGTGCCTGAATTATTTTTATCCGGCTTGTCATGACTTTCTGGGTGAATGCGGCAGCTGGCCCGGTTGGGATGCCCCTGCACTGGCAGCAGTTTTATACATAGGTGTATTATGTGAGGATCAGGCTAAATTCAATGAAGCAGTTGACTATTATAAGAACGGTGTAGGTGGCGGCAACCTGTTGAACAATGTGGTCCAGCTCTCCGGACAGCTTTCTGAAATGGGACGTGATCAACCGCATGCTGAAATAGGCCCGCAATTCGCTGCAGAAATGTGCCAGACTGCATTGAACCAGGGGGTGGATTTATTCAGTTATGCTAATAACCGGTTACTGTCAGGGTTTGAGTACTATTGCAAATTCAGCCTCAATAATCCGGTAAGCTGGATACCATACAATGATTGTGCAAACAATAATTTCTACTATCCGGCCATGCGCTTTCAGTATCGTATTAATGTAAGCCCGGTATATGAACTGATTTACAATTATTACGTAATTAAGAAAGGATTAAGCGCGCCGTATACCAGGGCTATGGTCAATCTGAGAGGCCTGCTCGGTACCCCTAATGAATACCTGGGATATTGTGCACTGACATATACCCTTTCAGATACAACTACCATCTTTCAGCCTAAACCTATTCCACCGGCGCCCACCGGTCTTACAGCCGTTCCGGGTGTTTCCAATATACAGCTCAGATGGATGAAGCCCGTGGGAGAGGTTGCCAACGGATATAATGTGTTACGCGCTACTGCTTCCGGAGGGCCGTATACAACTATAGCGTCGTGGAATAGCAATACATCGACAGAGTACATTGATAAAGCCGTAACGAATGGAACTACTTACTACTACAGAGTATCTGCAAATAATCAGTCCGGCGCCAGCCCTAATTCTTCTGAAGTCAGCGCAAAGCCTGTCAGTGCTCAACCTGCATTGCCGGCTGGTTGGGCACTGAGGAATATTGGTAATGTCGGTACAGCAGGAACTGCAACGTATGCAGATGTGAACAACAAAACATTTGTTCTTAAGGCCTCCGGAAATGGTTTCGGAAGCAGTAATGACGCCTATGGATATATATACACACGGGTTACAGGCGACTTTACACTTACCACCCGCTTATCTGACGCCAGTCTTTCAACCACAAATGCAGACAGGGCCGGTCTTGTAATGAGGGAGTCCTTTAGCACTAATGCAGCAATTGCCTCTATAGGATTGGCAGATAACGGGTTCCGTAAGGTCTGGTTTGCTACACATGCCACCGGTGCTAATACTTTGTGGGTAAGTGGAGATACACATACCTGGCTGCCTGTGTGGTTCAGACTACAACGTTCGGGAAATACTTTTACAGGATATCAATCCCTGGATGGTGTAACCTGGTTCACCGTAGGGACAACTACTATTGCCATGCCCAACAGTTACTATGTAGGCATGTATGCCAACAGTGGATCTTCAACCTTTGGCATAACCACTACCGTTACCTTTGATAATTTAACTGCTTCGGGTGGAGGAAGTGCCGTACCACCACCACCGGCAGGTTTTAGCGCAACCCCTGGCAACACGCAGGATTCATTAAAGTGGGATACTGTGAGTGAGGCCGCCTGTTACAATATAAAACGTGCAGATACCAGTGGTGGGCCTTATACTGCAATAGCCACCGGGATCACCTCTTCCGGTTACCTGGATACCGGTTTGGTAAACGGACACACTTATTACTATGTAGTAACAGCTGCAAATATCATGGGGGAAGGGCCTGGTTCTGTCGAGGCAAACGCCACTCCTGTGCTAAGCCTGGCTCCTGTGCCAACAGGATTTAGCGCTACTTCAGTATCAGAACGCCAGATCAACCTGCAATGGACAGCCAGCGTAAGTGCAACCAGTTACAAAATAAAGAGGGCCGCCACCAGTGGAGGCCCTTTTTATCTTATAGACAGTGTCGCAGGGACCAGTTACAGCGATACCACTGTGATTACTGATTCGGTTTATTACTACGTCATATCGGCCGTAAATCCCATGGGGGAAACTGCAAATTCAACTGAAGTAAAAGCCACACCAGGGTGTGTGGGCTACTGGAAGTTTGATGAGAACAACGGTATCATAGCCACCGACTCCTGGAATGATTATGATGGCCAGCTTTCTTCAGGCGCTGCGTGGACCACTGGTGCTATCAACAGTGGTGTAAAGCTGGATGGCTCAGGAAACGCTTTTGTAACCCTGCCTGCAGGCATTTTGAGTGGTATCAATGACTTTACTTTTGCTGCCTGGGTGAAAATAGATGCTGCTGCCAACTGGGCCAGGATATTTGATTTTGGCAACGGCACATCATCTTATATGTTCCTGGGCAGAAGTAATACAGGTGGATTACGTTATGCTATCACCTCCGGCGGAGGCGGCGGTGAACAGGGGATTAACAGCAGCATAGCGGTTCCTGTAGGGGAATGGAGGCATGTCGTGGTGACCTGGAAGAAAAATACCGGGATCATGTACATAAATGGAATAGAAGTGGGCAGAAACGACAATATGTCCCTGAAACCCTCAGATCTTGGAGCTACCATCCAGAACTGGTTTGGCCGCTCCCAATATTCCGGAGATCCTGAACTGACAGGTGTACTGGATGAAGTCAGGATCTACAACAGGGCTTTAAGCGCCACTGAAGCGCATGATCTGAGCATATTACCCGTACCTCCTCTGGCGCCTGTTTCATTAAGCATAACAGGAGGAAACAACACTGTTTCCCTGAACTGGACAGCACCGGCAGGAACTACCAGCTATCACGTAAAAAGAGGAACGTCTGCTTCCGGACCATTCACTACTATTGCAACTGTAACCACGAACGCTTATGTCGATAGCACCGCTTTTAACTGCACCGACTATTTTTATGTGGTTGCCGCGGTAAACAGCAGGGGGGAAGGAAATAATAGCGCTGTTGCCGGGCTTTCAACAGGTGGCAAACAGTCCGGCCGGCTTATCGGCACTCCCGGCTCCTGGGGTAATAATGCCGGTACTACCCGTGCAGCAGCAGTAGATGGTAATATCTATACTTACTTTGACGGTCCGGTAGGTACTGCCTGGGTAGGTTATGATTTTGGTGCAGACAGCGGTTTGATATTGAATAAGGTTAGATATGCACCCCGGCCGGGTTACGGCGGCAGAATGGCGGGCGGTAGATTCCAGGGCTCTACAGATTCCGCTTTTACTAATCCTGTAACACTGTTTACAATCACCACTGCACCCGTTACCGGTACATTGACAGAACAGGCCATTTCAAACATGATACCATTCCGGTATATCCGCTATATCTCGCCATCTGATGGCTTCGGGAACGCTGCTGAAATAGAATTTTATGGACTGTCAGGTGGAGTGCCGCAATTATTACTCCCGGCGGATACACTGTATCTGGCATATGACTCCTCCTTTAGCTATTCCATTGAGACTGCTAACCGGCCCAGACACTATACCGTAAGCGGGCTGCCTGATGGCTTGAACCTGGATACCTGCTCAGGGGTAATTGCAGGTGCACCTGCCGCTATAGGTACATTTCCTGTTTCACTTACAATAGCCAATGCATGGGGAACAACCTCGGATACAGTGGTGTTAGTTATCAGAAAGAACCAGGTGATTACCTTCCCTCCAATTCCCGGTAAGTCCACCGGCGATGCGGATTTTGTACCTACTGCCACTACTTCCTCAGGATTACCTGTTGATTACAGCAGCTCCGATACAACAGTTGCGGTAGTGACAGCTAATGGGAAAATACATATAACAGGCGCCGGTTTTGCAGATATAACAGCATATCAGAACGGTAATGCACAATATTATCCTGCTCTTCCAACAGTACGTAGGCTACAGGTGTTTACACCGGATTGTGGCATCTTTAATAATAAAGTCACTGTCTGCCATAACGGGTTTACAATCTGTATAGTTGCATCAGCTGTACCGGAACATTTAAATCATGGAGATATTCTGGGTATCTGCCCCTGTGAAGACTGGATTGCTGCCGTGCAGGAAAAGTCAGGATTATCTGTTACTGTAAGATCTGTGGAAATTTATCCCAATCCATCAGCAGGATCGTTCTTTGTACAGCTGGCCCATTTCAGGCCCGGTAAAGCAGTTATAAATATAACAGACCGCGCCGGTCAGCTGATCAGGCAGTTCCCGGTCATTATAACCGGGGATATTCAAAAGATAGCTCTCAATGCAGGATTGGTTACACCAGGATTGTATTATATTCAGATAATCAGCACGGAAACCGTAGAAACTAAAACATTGTTCATTCAGCAATAACCTTAACAGGCTGCCAGAGGCAGCCTGTTCTCGCTCTCAAAAGATGCTTTTCCCGAAAGAGAAGGCATTTTTTGAGAGTAATTTTTTCATATTGACCATCTCTTTTAGCAGATTTCTCATTAACCAAGATAAGGGTAATCTTTCCTCATAAGACCCTTCTCCTTCATAGCCACCCAGAATGCAGAAGGTATTGGAGATAAGATCATTTCCATGTTCTGCTTTATACGACTTGCTGATGTGCTGTTGAGTGCAAGTGAGTCAATACCGGGAATAGTGATTCCAAACTGTATGCATACATGGGCAGGTTTCAAACAGAACTGTTTGCAAAGTTGAAAAAATGCTTCCCGCCATAGCAGCAATTTTCGGTCCTGAGCATCCGTCTCCTGCACCGGGCGATAGTTGAAATAATTGCTGCCAACCAGGAAGCCTCCGTTAAAAACGGCAGAATTTATAATTCTTATTTTCCTTTGAGTTAATTCCCCGATAAATTCCAGCAATTCATCAGGATGTTGATAGATTGTAAGGGAATTAGCCAGCATGACCCAATCCAACTCGATCTGCCTGGAAATTCTTTGAATAATTCGCCAGTCTTTTGCTCCGACACCTATGTAAGACACTTTTTTATCTGACTTTAGTTCCTCTAATGCCTTATAGGCCCCTATGATATTTTGAAACCGCTCTTCTTTTTCTCTTTCAGTTTGGGCAGCGGCGAGAAACTCATCCGGATCGTGAACGGAAGCGAGTTGAGGGCGGTATGGCCCCAGGAACTGATTGCCCTGTTCATAGCATTCTATGATACCTTCATAGCTGATTTTTTGTACCGCATCATGCTTTAGATTCTTCCAGACGCCTTTCTCAAACGTGGGCTCTTTTTCCTTTAATGGTGTCCTGAACCATCCTAATTTATTGCTGATAAGAATATTATCATGTCCAATATCCAGTTGCATGAGCGCTTCACCCAGAACTTCCAGGGCCAGCCCGGCTCCATATTTACCCGCCGAATCGAAAATGCCTCCGGCAGGATAACATTCTAAATAGGCTTTGATCAGGATAAGTTTATCTGAAAAGGGAAGTTCTTCATAAAGATTGCCGAGGCTGCTTGTGCCACAAATTATCTTAGGAAGAGTTAAAATGGCTGAAGTACTGCCGGGAAAATCCCCATTCTTGGAAAGTATTGGCCCTATTTTATATTGATTATCATACGGGTTATATAACATGGTTTTATTCATTTAAAATATCTGGCAAAGAAACAATAAAATTCTATCGATTTCAATATCGCGATATTTATTCGGATTTTATAGAAGTGCTGCAAAACTATATTTGGCAATTTTGTTGAAAAAGTTGAATTTTTGCACTGAATATTCTTTTATGAAACAGAAGAGAACAACTATATACGATATTGCCAAAGCACTGAATATCCATGCAACCTATGTCTCCAAAGCCCTTAATGAACATTCTAATATTAGCCAGGAGATGATAGACAAGGTGAAAAAGAAGGCCGCAGAGCTGAAGTATCGTCATAATTCTTCTGCCGCTAATTTCAGGGCAAGTTATTCAAAGACATGTGGAGTGATCGTTCCAAAGATCAATGAGAGCTTTTTCTCAAATGCTATAGCAGGAATAGAGGAAGTTTGTGCTCAGAATGGACATCATCTGATTATTTGTCAGTCGCTGGAGTCATATACAAAAGAGGTTGAGGCAATAGAGACATTGATCAGGCAGAATGTGGATTGTATCATCATTTCTCTCTCCCTTGAAACAAAAAATAGCAACCACCTGCAGGAAGTACTTGCCAATGGTATTACGTTGATCCAGTTTGATCGTTATGATGAGTCAATCCTGAGTTATATTGTTAAAAATGATAACCGGGAAGCTGCCGGAAGAGCTGTAAAGCATTTGCTTGACCAGAGATATCGAAGAATAGCATACATAGGAGGCCCTGAGCATCTGAGAATTTACATAGAAAGAAAACAGGGATTTATCGATACCATACGGGAAGCCCAGATCTCCATACCTTATGAATATACCTGCAATATTTCATTAAGAAGAGAGGAATCAAGGAAGATTGCGTTAGAATTACTTAATGGACCTAATCCCCCTGACGCCTTTTTCACAGCCTCTGACTTTGCCGCACTGGGGGTAATGCAGGCTGCCAAGGACTTAAATATCCCTGTGCCGGGAAAACTGGGGATTTTCGGATTCCAGAATGAAGAGTTTACCCAGTATCTGACTCCCACGCTTTCTACTGTTGATCAGAAGAGTATGGAATTGGGTGCGCTTTCTGCCAGGCTTTATTTCTCCAATCTGCAAAATAAAGAGGAGACCGGGACCTCCGGGAACTATAAAACAGAAGTCGTAAAATGCAGCCTCATTACCAATCAAAGCTCCGTACGCTCCTCTAAAGATCCCTCTCAATCCTGAATTGCCACATTTAGCTATCAGATATTAAATACTTATATCTACAAATAGCTTGAATTTCAACTTTTTTAAATCGATAGAACATTTATTTATGGACTTTCTTATGAAAGTTTATTAAATCGATTGAAAAATTATAACTTTAATCTGTAAGGAATCTACAATTATTGTGTCCACGTTTTAAAAGAACAGTCATGTTATCAAAACCAAATCTATTTTCGCCAAGGGGAGTGGTGCAGCCGCTCACCCGGTCATTAATGCCAACCATTTTTCTGTTTCTCTTATCTTTTAATTATGTATTAGCCCAGGTACAAACTTCTGCCCCTAAGAGAATTTCGGGGAAGGTCGTATCTGCAACAGGAGATCCTTTGGAAAATGTAACAGTCAACGTTAACAAACCGGTATTTGTAACTACCTCCAATGCCAAAGGAGAGTTTACTATATCTGCTGACGATGACGCCTTCATCACTTTCAGCTCGGTAGGCTTTCTGCCACAAACAATTAAGGTTGCAGGACAAACTCAGATCAATGTAGTACTGCAATCTCAGACCGCTGAACTTAACCAGGTGGTTGTTGTAGGATACAACACACAAAGTAAAAGAAAGATTACCAGCGCTGTTGTAACCGTATCCGGCGAAGATCTCAACAAGAGGGTTGCTCCAAATCCGGCTACCTTGCTCCAGGGACAGTTGCCAGGATTGCAGGTAACGCAAAACTCAGGAGAACCCGGCAATGAAGGCGTTCAGCTCCGCATCAGGGGAGTAGGAACTTTTAGTGGAGCCGGTAATGATCCGCTGGTCATTGTGGACGGCCTGCCCGGAAGCCTGAATATTCTCAACCCCAACGACATCGAATCCATTACAGTCCTGAAGGATGCAGCTTCTGCAGCAATCTATGGCTCCCGGGGCGCTAACGGCGTTATAGTGGTAAAGACAAAGAAGGGAAAAGGAGGTGGCTTTAATATCAGTTATAACTATAACATAGGTATTCAGTCTGCTACCGCATTACCGGATCTTATCACCAACTCTGCTCAGTTCATGGAGTTGTCTAACGAAGCCAGGTTAAATTCAGGACTTCAGCCTCTGTATACACAGGATCAGATTGACCAGTACCGCAATGCAACTGACAGGGTAAAATACCCGAACCACAACTGGCTGAATGATGTATTCAAAACCACTACCACACAAAACCATTACCTGAATGCAAGTGGCGGACGTGATAATACAACGTACAGCCTGGGAATCGGCTTGTCTGATCAGGATGGAATTATGATCGGCTTTGAAGAAAAGAAATATACCGTCGATTTCGGCCTTTCTTCAAAAGTTAATAAAAGAGTGACGATCGGTACCAACATCCAGATGCGGTACAGCGATAGGAAAGCCCCGGAAAATGGTAGCACTGATATGTTCCTGTCAACACTGGCCCAGTCCCCTTTATATCCACCCCGGAGCGCAGACGGGCGATGGATCAAGAGAGCTTATCCCAATGAGCTGGGTAATAAAAATACCGTTGCAATCGTAGATGAAGATGTCCGGATCCGTTATAAAGATTATTATACACAGGGAAACCTTTCCCTCGATGTCGACATCATTGATGGCTTAAAATGGGAGAACCGGGCCGGTATAAACTATGACTCCTATAAGTTCAATGACTTCAGACCAACTGTACAAATGTATTATTATAGCGACATGAGTTCAGCCGGTTTGCTGGATGTTGGTACACCAGGTTTGAACGTTGGAAGGACAGATAATTTTTATACCGTCTATTATAGCCAGTTGAATTTCAGAAAGCAGTTTGGCGATCATAATGTTTCAGCCCTTGCCGGATATCAGCAGGAATATAATAATGGAAGCAATCTCAACGCTTCCCGTACCCAGTTTCCTACCAATGTATTAAGAGAGCTTGACGCAGGGCCTGCTAATGGACAGACAAACAGCGGCACTTCCTCAGAATGGGCAATACGCTCTTATTACGGTAATGTCAACTATGATTTCCAGGACAAATATTTACTGGGTGGTAGCTTACGATATGATGGTACTTCACGGTTGCCCAGTAATAGTAGATGGGGATTGTTCTATTCCTTCTCCGGTGGCTGGCGTATCTCAAAAGAGAGCTTCCTGGAGAATGTTTCCTGGCTGAACGATCTGAAACTTCGTGGGTCCTGGGGACAACTGGGTAATCAGAATATTGGTAACTATCCTTATCAGCCAACGTTGGACAACAGGAGTTACGCCTTCGGAGGGACTGTACTCCCCGGCTTTTCAAGCAGCACCCTGGTGGATCCCTCACTTAGATGGGAAACAACCCGTGTAATTGACCTGGGATTCGATCTTACAGTAATGAATAACCGGTTAAATATCTCTGCCGACTGGTTCAATAAATATACTTTTGACATTTTACGTTCATCCCAGGTACCGCTTTGGCTTGGCTTAAATGCCCCGACAATTAATGATGGTGCATTAAGAAACAAAGGATTTGAAGTCAGCGCCCTGTATAAAGACATGATCGGCAAATCTTTTACATGGAGTATTGGTGGTAACATTCAGCGGTATGTAAATAAGCTGGAACATTATGGTAAAACAGAGATCAGCTATAATTCCATCCGACAGGAGGGACATCCCCTGGATGAATTTTACCTGTATCAGTGGGATGGAATTTTCCAGAGTCAGGATGAAATCAACAAGTCCCCCGTTCAGCCCGTCACACCAACGCCGGGCGATCTGAAAATTAAAGACGTTAACGGTGATAATAAGATAGACGCTAATGATCGTACGTATACCAGTGGCCGTTATCCTGCTTATCAGTATGCTATTAATCTCAGTGCAGGTTACAAAGGCTTTGATCTGAGTGCTCAGTTCTTTGGGTCACAGGGACAGAAGATCTACGTGAACGGTTGGGGAATTGAACCATTCAGACAGGGTTCTGTACCAACCACTGATTGGTTGAACCGCTGGACGCCAACCAATCACACCAACACAATGCCTAAGATCTATGTAGCTGATAACTACCCGGCGGTTCAGAACTACCCTTCAACTTATTTCCTGAAAGATGCCTCATTTTTCAGATTAAAGAATATACAACTTGGATATACTGTGCCAACACACCTGGTTAGACTGATCGGTTTGAAGGTAGCAAGGTTCTACTTTACGGCAGATAATGTATTTACCATCAGCAAGTTTCCCGGCCTTGATCCGGAACGTGCATCAGCAAGCGGAACGTATGTTGGTTATCCGCAAAATAAAATATTCACGTTCGGGACATCCATACAGTTTTAACTAACCTTCTTCAATTATGAACATATGAAACAGTGCCTTTTCAATATATCAGTTTTTATCACACTTGCGGCAGGTCTTGTATCCTGCAGTAAAAATTTCCTGGATCGTACACCTCCATCATCATTGTCCACGTCAGTATTCTGGAAAAATGAATCCGATGCTGACCTCGCACTGACAGGTATTTATAACTACCTGTATGCCAGTTCCGGAGGATATGCTACTTCACAGTATACCGTCATGGCCTGGGATAATTTTAGCGACGATTCATACGGGCAATACAACTACGGTGGCGGAACAACAGCTCTTACTGCCGGCATTACACCTCAGTCGGGGGATTTTGTCTATGCATATTATGCGAACTGCTACCAGTCTATTGCTGCCATTAACAATTTCCTGGCTAATGTAGGGAAAGTGCTTTCCGGTCAGAAACTGCAGCAGTATAAGGCAGAGGCCTATTTTTTAAGAGGATTTAACTATTTGTGGCTGGCACAGTTATATGGTAATGTTCCCATTACAACTGAAGATCCTTTTTCTCAAGACTTCAGGGCAACCAAGGCTAAATCTCCTAAAGCCGATGTACTGAAGCTGGTAGAGTCGGACCTTGATTCTGCAATAGCAGGACTGCCTGACAAAGCATATGGCGATGGTCATGCTGTTAAAGCCACCGCTATGGGATACAAACTCAGAGCGTTAATGCTTCAGCAGAAATGGAGCGATGCAGCTGCCCTTGCTAAAGCCATAATAGATGGAGGAAAATTTTCACTCAACCCAAATTATCCCTCCAATTTTTATAAACCGGATCAGAACTCAAGCCCGGAGATCATGTTTTCGGTAAAGTACCAGTTGCCTAACAGACAGCACCAGGACGTCGCTTTGGCAGTTCACCTGCAGCGCTGGAAGGGAGAACTTGGAACGCAGGACCTCATTAATGAATATGAACCAGGTGATCCGAGGAAGACTATGACATTCTTCTTTGCAGGAGATACCCAGGCGCAGGGCTGGCCATTTACCGGGGACTTGCTGGTGGCAACACCAGGAAAGGATAGCTGGATACCTGGCTACTACTGTGTGAAGAAATGGCTTACTCCCAGTTTGGTGAACCCTGATTATGGCGCTTTAGATGATAATGATTTTGTATTGCTCAGATATGCCGATGTAAAACTTATGTATGCTGAAGCGCAGAATGAAGTGGCAGGACCAGATGCCTCCGTTTACCAACAGATAAACGAGGTCCGTGCAAGGCCTGGTATAAATATGCCGGCTTTACCACAAGGCCTTTCAAGAGAACAGATGAGAGACCGTATCAGGCATGAAAGAAGAGTAGAATTCGCAATGGAAGGCCTTCGTTATCACGACTTACGCAGATGGGGCATTGCCAAAGAAAAACTGAATGGCTTTGTGCAGAACCCGCTTTTCCCGAATATAAAAACACAATACGATGATAAGTATGAATTCTGGCCAATACCCCAGACAGAAATAGACCGTAATCAACCGGATATGATCCAGAATCAGGGATATTGAATATCCTGGGTGAACACTAAGCTCGAATCAGTTCTCCGGTTATAGCTGTTCGATGTTTGGTAGATGATGATCAGTCCATTGGGGGTAACTCCTGAGAGTTGCCCCCTATTGTATTTAGAAAAGATATATGGCTTGTAATATGTAAACTGATAATGAATTTTAAATTCACTTGGAGAAAGGGGCTATAGCCATACATTTCCTACCCGGAAAGACCGCCGGTATCCTATAAAAGAAACAGAGTATTATTAAATAAAAAGTCATGAAGATTATTTCTTGTATTGAGCCGGGAAAATTGGAGTATAGGGATATTCCGGAGCCGGTATGTCCACCGGGGCATTCCATAATAAAAATACGGCGAATCGGTATATGTGGAACCGATATCCATGCTTTTGGGGGAACGCAGCCTTATTTTAGCTATCCCAGGGTGTTGGGACATGAATTAGCCGCAGAATTTGTGGAAGGTGACTCCCAACAGCTACGCAAAGGAGATATTGTTACCGTTATTCCCTACCAGCATTGTGGCAGTTGTATAGCTTGTCGCAACGGTAATACCAACTGCTGCCAGAACATGAAAGTTATTGGTGTGCATACAGATGGTGGAATGGCAGAATTTCTGGTGGTCCCTTCTCACCTTTTACTGCCAGCTGCCGGGTTGGCCCCTGATATGCTGGCATTGGTAGAACCTTTCGCAATTGCTGCACATGCGGTCAGACGTGCCGCCATTCTTCCGGACGAAAATGTACTGGTGATTGGCGCAGGCCCTATTGGGTTAGCCACAATGGAGATGGCCTCAGTTGCAGGGGCAAATGTATTAGCTATAGATGTGAATGATAACAGGCTTACCTGGGCAAAGAAGATAGCTGGCGTGAAGATTGCCATCAACGCTTTCGATGATCACCTGGATGAAAAATTACGGGAAGCAACAGATGGCGATATGCCTGCTGTTGTCATCGATGCTACTGGCAACCTGAATGCAATCAATAATGCTTTCAGGTTTATGTCGCATGCAGGCCGGTACGTGTTGGTGGGACTACAGAAGGGGACTATAGGATTTAGCCACCCGGAGTTCCATAAACGGGAAGGTACATTGTTAAGCAGCCGCAATGCTACCAGAAAGGACTTTGACCATGTGCTTGAGAATATCCGGATAGGTAGAATAAACCCGGAACACTACATTACTCACAAAATACATTTTGATAATATGGTGCAAGAATTCCCTTCACTGATTACCGACGAGGGTATTGTAAAAGCGATGATCAATCTTGATCAGGATGATGTGTCTTCCTGAGAACTACAGACAATACAAAATTGATCTCCATACCAGACCGTTCTAAAAAGCGCTTCTCTTCGGGAAAAGCTTTTTTCACGCTGATCATTTCATTCAGTAGATTCCCATTATCCGGGCCTCTATTAATAGTATGTCAATAAGAAATAAATTTCTATTGTTTTTTTGCCTTGTTGGGTTATGTGCTGTGCGTTGTTTATCGCAGGCGCCGGTTGCTGTATCCAATATCAGCATATCTGAAGGGCTGTCAAGTTACTCGATCCGGGTTGTTTTCCAGGATCACCAGGGATTTATCTGGATAGGTACCAACGACGGCCTTAACCGCTTTGACGGAAAAAATGTTACCATTTACAGACATCAGTCAGGAGATAGCAGTTCTTTAACAGGTAACTGGATCAGCGGACTGGATCAGGACGCTCAGGGAAGAATATGGGTGGCCACACGTAATGGTATCTGCATCCTTAATAAACTTACAGGAATATTTAAACCTGCCCTGCTGGCTGCTGATAAACGTACTTTGGGATTGGCAACAGGCGTTGTTGCTATAGGTACGGATGTATTTGTGGCCACAGAAGCAGATGGGCTGATCGGTTTTTTAAATCAAAGCAGCCTTGGCTCCTGCATACCTATTGAAAGCTCCGGGAAAGATGGAGATAGTTATTATGTACAGTATATCGCTAAAGATAGCACTGGCAATCTCTGGGCCATGCTGCCGGGAAAAGGATTATTTGTATTGGACAAAAAAAAGAAATGCCTGGTATTGAAAGACCCCTCAGTTATAACAGGATGCCTTGAAGTGGAAGGCAACAAACTATGGATAGGAGATACAGTAGGGATCACAGCATATAATATAATTGAGGACAGGCTCCAAAGGTTGTATAGTAAGGCCGTTGTCAGCGGGGGAGGGGAACGTGTAATGGCTGTTAAGGCAGGCAAAGAAGGAAAATTGTGGTTTGCTACGAATAATCGCGGTCCGTTATTGTTGGATCCTGTATCAGGGAAAGTGAGTGCTGCAAACGTTACACAGCCGCTGGACAGAAAGAGTGAGTCCGTTATTTGCCTGGAGCGGGATATGGACGGAAGAATGTGGATGGGGACCTCCAGAGGGGGAATTTATCTTTTCGATCCGGGCAGGAATGATTTTCAGGTATATAGGCATGATCCTTCCCGCTCCAATACCATTGCTGACAATCTTGTTTATTCCATTAAGGAGGATGCTGACCGTGTATTATGGGTAGGGACGGACGGTTTTGGCCTGAGCAGATGGAACATGGGCCTGGGAAAAATTGACAATTTTTTTGCCCGGCCGGGTGAAAACGGCCACCTTGCTGGAAATTCTATCTGTGACATTGCCATAGATTTTCGCAAAGATGTTTGGCTCGCCAATTATCAAAACGGTGTTTCAAGATACGGTAAAGCAGACGGCAGGTTCCGTCAATATAAATGCCCAGGCCCTGTGTCCGGGAAACAGCACAGCGTATTCACCATTGCTGCCACATCAGATGGCGAGGTATGGGCGGGGACGTTGAAAAACCGGTCCGGTTCAGGAGCGTTGTATAAGTTCAATGCCCTGGCCAACCGCTTTGAGGTATTTGACACCACTTTATCTGACATGATGGTGCTGACGGAATTACCTGACGGCAGCTTCTGGGGAGGCGCTTTACATGAGGCTGTATTAATAGATAAGACAGGAAGCAGGCGGCACAGACGTTATGAAACAGGGGATATTGTAAGGTGCTTTACAGACGCCGGGCCTGGCAAGCTTTGGATAGGGACCGAAGGCGGAGGTCTGTTATTGCTGAATTTAACTACGGGGCATATTCTAAAGCGATACACTACAGCTAATGGTCTATGCAACGATGCGGTGCTGAATATATTAAAGGATGCCCGTGGCAGGTTATGGATCGGAACTAATAATGGATTGGCCTGCTTTTCGCCCGATAAAGGCCTGTTTGAGAATTATTACCTTGAAGATGGACTACCCGCCAACCAGTTTAGCTTTCACGCTGCATACCGGCTTTCTGATGGAAAAATGGCATTTGGTGGAGCAAAAGGATTAACGATCTTCGATCCTTTGAACATACATCCACCGGGCAGGCCACTGGCGCCTGTTTTAACTATGATAAAGGTAGCCGGCCAGCTCTTTCAGAAAAGCAGTGTTACGTGGAAGCTACATAACGACGGCAGCATTTCCAGGTTGGAGTTGCCATTTGCAAGCGCCAGCCTGACAATCGGTTATACAGTGCCGGAATTTACCTTTCCTGCTCAGCTGAGATACAGTTATTATTTGGAAGGATGGGACAAGACATGGAATGATGCGGGAGCGCAGCAAACTTTCACTTATTCAGGTTTGCGGGAGGGCAGTTACAGATTAAGATTGAAGGCCAGCACAGTCAATGGCCGGTGGGAGAAAGAAATGACGCCTTTGCTGATTACCATATGGCCACCCTGGTACCGCACATGGCTGGCTTACTCTCTCTATGCACTGGCCGTTCTATCATCCATTTTTTGGTATGTGTCCTATAAAATAAGACAGAGACGGCTGTTGTATGAAGTAAAGATAACAAAGCTGATAGCTGATACAGAAAGAGCAGAAAAGGAGAAGAGACAGGCGGAGCTGGAAAAGGAAAAAGCGGAACATGCTGCGGAAAAGGCGGAAAGAGAACAGGAACGCTTGTTGATGGAGAATGAACGTGCTACAAATGAAAGGCGAAAAGACTTTTTTACCAGCATCTCTCATGAGTTCCGTACACCACTTACCCTGATTGTAAATCCTGCCAGAACACTCCGTGAGAGTGATTGTTCAATTGAAGAACAGGAAAGTTTAAATACCATTTACTTTAATTCAAAACGCCTGCTCAGCCTCGTAGACCAACTATTATTGTTCAATAAGGCAGAAAGCGGGTTTGATGTCTTACAGGTAACAAAGCTGGACCTGGTAGCTGTCTGCCGGGAAGTATTCGGGTGCTTTTCCAACCAGGCAGTTGCAGGTAGCATTGATTTCATCATGGAATGCCCTTCTGCCGGATTACCGGTTTATGCAGACAAAATGAAACTGGAGATCATTTTATTTAATCTGCTATCCAACGCTATCAAATTTACGCCTTCCGGAGGGAAAGTGTTGTTCAGGGTGGAAGAGACAACTGACGATTTTCGGATAAGTGTCAGCGATACTGGAGATGGGATTTCTCCGGAACAAGCCGGTCAGTTGTTCAGGAAATTCGGACAGGCTGTACAAGGAGGCCGCCAACGAAAAGTTGGTTTTGGTGTTGGACTGTATCTGGCAAAATCTTTTGCTGAAGCACATAAAGGCAGTCTGGGATTTGATAGCCTGCCAGGAAAGGGAACTGATTTTCATCTTGTCCTTAAAAAGGGCAAGGCACATTTCGATGAAAGCGAAACAGTTGAGCATAATGGGGAAACGGAGAGCTGGGTGGCAGAGTTGTTTGGCCCGGAGGAAGCACCCCCCGGGTACGAATTAATGACCGAAGGAACCCAGTCTGTGGAAGAGCTTACATCTCCTAAACATACCGTCTTATTAATAGATGATGATAGCCATATGCTCGGGTACCTTAGTAATATTTTCAGTAACAAATACCAGGTCCAGGTTGCCGGGGATGGCAATAATGGACTGAAAATGGCCAGGACATATATGCCGGACCTGGTTCTTTCAGACATACATATGGCAGGAATGAGTGGGATAGATCTTTGTCACACCCTAAAGGAGACTCCCGATACCGCCCACATACCAGTAATCCTATTGACAGGAAGTATGTCGGATTCGTTACGGCTGGAAGGGATTGAAGGCGGTGCTGACGACTATATTACCAAGCCGTTTGACACATCTCTGCTATTGGCTAAGGTGACTAATATTATTAAAGCAAGAAAAGGGTTGCAGCAACATTTCCTGAATGAAGTAACCCTGCAGAACAACAATTTGAAAATATCAGAGGAATATCGCCTGTTTCTGGAAAAATGTATTGAGGTAGTCGGCAGGCACCTGAATGATGAGACATTTGCCATAAAAGATTTTGCAAAAGAGATGGGAATGAGCCATTCTTCCCTCTATAACCGTATCAAGGCAGTTTCCGGATTGTCTGTGAACGCTTTTATACGTTATCTGCGACTGCGTAAAGCTGCTGAAATGCTGCTGAAGACTGACATGAGAATTAATGAAGTTGCCTATAATACCGGGTTTAACTACCTGCATTATTTCAGAAAGTGTTTCCTTCAATTATTTGGTATGACCCCTTCCGAATATGCCAAAAAGTATAGGTCGCGGTTAAACGACAGTTATTCCATCAACAAAAAATCCTTCCGGTAGTTTTTCCGGATCTCATATTCCCATCCCGTGCCGCCAAAATGGAGGATAATAGGGAGATTTTCACCCCTAACTTGTAAAATGTGTCCCTTTTTTAAGAATCTGTGTATCCTGTAACCTTGTTTTAATGACCAATATTGTGAGCCCGGTTTTCAAAAACCGGTGTAATCAGGATTGCTGCCATGAGGAGAAGTTTCCCTTTTTCGAAAATCTTCGATCTATTGAGCAGGACATATATAATAGGGATGATGTATTCCCGGCTAACGACCAGATCTATCTAAGAATAAATACCCGTTATGAAAAAAACTTCCTGTAATGCGAAGCATTCAACCAACTATTTATTGTCGTTAAAGGTAGAGGGCTCAGACTATATCAAATCCGGGATAGCGAGCTTACTGCTGATTTTGTTACCATTGTTGCAGGTTTGGGGACAAGTGAATTTGATAAAAGGTGTTGTAAGGGACAATACAGGTAAACCTTTTCCTGCTGTCTCTGTAAAGGTCTTAGGAAGAGGTCCCGTGGTGAAGACAGATAACGTAGGCAGTTTTTCTCTGATGGCTGCTGCTGGTGATCGTTTAAGGTTTTCAGCACCAGGTTTTTATGTATGCGAGAGAGTTATACATGGACGTGAAGTGCAGGTGCAGCTTTTTCCCAGGTTCCTTTTCTTACCCCAGGATAAGCCGGTAGCAGACAGCCTGTTTGAAAATAGTGAGAGGGTGGTAGAGGTATTACACGGTGCGCAAAGAGAAGAACAGGTCATTCAGTCCATAGGCAGGGTGAAAAATAGCCAACTGATGACTACTCCTGCTGCTCAGCTTCTCCAGGCGTTGCCTGGAAGGATCGCAGGCCTGCAGGTTACGTTCAGCAACGGTATGCCCGGATTGGATGGTGCTGGTGCAGGCTTTAACATCCGGGGCTCAACGGCGCAGACAGTGCTCATTGATGGTGTTGAACGTGGTTATACCTCTATAGATCCCGATCAGATTGAATCCATCACTGTTCTGAAGGATGCCCTTTCAACAGTGATGTTTGGCCAGCGCTCTTCTAATGGTATTATTGCTATCACTACAAGGAAAGGGGACATTGGATCTCCGAGGATCTCTGTTACTGCCAATGCTGGTATCAGTACACCTACTGCTTTACCCAAACCATTGCAGGCCTGGCAATATGCCACATTGTTCAACGAGGCAAGGCAGAATGATGCTGCCCCTGGTACTACTGTAACTCCCCTTTATAGTGCTGAGGCAATAGAAGCCTATAAGACAGGGACCAATCCCTATACCTATCCAAATGTAGACTGGTACAAGACAGTACTTCGGAAGAATTCTTCTTTTAACCGTTATAATGTTAATATGCAGGGCAGCGGGAGGGGCTTCCGTTATTTCGTTGATGTGGACTACCTGAAAGAGGGTGGATTGCTGAAAACTGCAGATACTAATGTATATAACACAAATGTACAGCTGGACCGTTTTATTGTACGATCAAATGTAGGAGTAGATGTAACAAAGACCACCCTTATGCAGCTCAACCTGTTTGGACGTATGCAGCGTATCAATCAGCCTGGCGGGGGTACATCGGCCATCTTCAGTGCTTTGGCAAATACTCCGGCCAATGCTTATCCCGTTCTGAATCCGGATGGCTCCCTGGGAGGCACCAGCCAGTATGGTCAGAACGTGAGTATTTACGGCCAGGCTGTTTACCGCGGATATCAATACCAGGATGGACGGGATATGGCCGTAGACCTGCAACTAAAACAGTTGCTTGATTTTGTAGTGCCCGGGTTGTATGTACGGGTACAAGGCTCCTACAATAATTCATCCACCTATACTACTGCCAGGGCCAAGGATTTTGCCGTTTTTCAGTATGACCCCGGTCTGCATAGTTATACCCAGTATGGCAAGTTTAGTGAGCAATCTACTTCCGGTACACCCAATGATCGTTACCGGGTTACCTACCTGGAAGCTGCCGCAGGTTATGAACGGGTGATCGGCAAACATCAGGCGGGAATATTGGTGCTGGCAGATCAGCAAAGTAATCTTGTATATAATACTGGTAATCTGCCGCAGAACTATACCGATTTTGCCGCCCGGTTTACCTATAACTGGGACAATAGATACCTGCTGGAAGCAGCTGGCAGTCATGCCGGGTTCAATTATTTTGCACCGCCTGAACGTTGGTCTGATTTCTGGGCCATGGGGCTTGCATGGAATGCTCATAATGAAAAACTCATCCAGGCGCTTGGTTGGATAAGCCGGCTTAAACTAAGAGGTTCTTACGGTCTTACCGGCTTTGCCAAAAGTGGATATTATACCTATATCCAGACCTATTGGACCCCTAACACAAACATCAACAACAATGATGCGTATTATTTCGGTCAGGGAGGCGGTATAGTAAGGAGCACCGGTGAAAATGGGCTGGCAAATCCGGACTTGGGGCCTGAGAAGGCGTATAAATTGAACCTCGCTCTGGACCTCGGCCTCTTTAACAGTAGGTTGTTGTTTACCGGCGAATATTTCAGGAACCGCTTTTTTGACCTGGTAGGTGTACCGGGCAGGACCTCAGCATTGCTCGGTACTGCTTTCCCTGTCAGAAACCTGCAGCGGTTCAATTATTGGGGCACCGATCTTTCGCTCACCTGGCAGGATCATGTAAAGAACTTTAACTATTTCTTCTCCGGTAATTTTTCTCTGGTGCAGTCAAAGGTGATCTTCAACGATGAAGTGCCAAGACCCTATGATTACCAGATGGGTACTGGAAAACAGGTAGGGCTGCAGTATGGTTACATTGCCACAGGGCTTTTTCAGAACTACGAAGAGATCAATGACCCCAATACAGCTGTACTGGCATCAACTCCGAGATCAAGTCTGCGACCGGGAGATATACGCTATCTTGACCGCAATGGGGATGGTGTAATTGATAATGATGATAACGGAGCCATTGGAAACGGCAAACCGGTGATCTACTTCGGTGCCACTGCTGGTTTCAGTTACAAAGGCTTTGATCTTAGTCTGCTGGTGCAGGGCTCCGTTAACAGGGTTTCTTACCTGGGAAGCGATTTTTTCTACGGTTTTGCCAACAATGGGCTCAACAATGCCTACAAGTATAATATGGACCGTTGGACGCCTGAAACAGCGTCTGCGGCTACTCAGCCACGCCTATGGATCGGCTCCAATGTAAACAACCAGCAAACTTCCACCTTCTGGATACGCAGTTCCGACTTCATCCGGCTGAAAAGTGCGGAGATAGGATACTCATTCCCGCCTGTTATTACCCGGAAAATTGGCTTCCCTTCCATACGCTTCTTTGCTAATGGACTTAACCTGCTTACCTGGTCAGAACTGTTCCGTATCAGGGATGATGTAGATCCTGAGGCATGGGGTGGCGCATACCCTATTATGAGGGTTGTGAATTTTGGCGTCAATGCAAAATTCTGACAGTACGGATAGTACTTTTATTAAACCTCCTTTAGACAGCCAGACTATTCTTGGAAAAGGTTCAAACTAATATTCTTCTACAGTACGTGATCAAAAAAATAATAAACGTTATGATAAAACGAAAAGCATGGGCCTGCCTGCTGCTGTTGGTAGCTGTGATATCGTGCAGAAAGAGTTTCGAAGATCGTCCACTGAATTTCGTCTCAGAACAATATATATGGGATGAGACAGATGTAACGGGCAATTTCGCACAGCAATGGGTACATAAAATATACTCCCAATTGCCTACTGGCTGGTCGAGGATAAATGGCTTACCCCTGGAATGTGCGTCAGATGACGCAGTTCCCAGCAATCCCGGCAACGCTACCTGGAATATGATCAACAGTGGCTATGATCCCCTGAATACTTTCGATAATAACTGGGGTAGCGCTTATTCTGCTATCAGGAGAGTAAATATTTTCCTGAAAAACTATCGTAGAGTGCCCTGGATTGATTCCCTCTTACCCAAATGGCTGGGAGCGGAAGTGCGGGTGATGAGGGCATACTTTTATTATGATCTGATGAAACGTTATGGAGGTATACCCTTGTTGGATAATCAGGTATTCGAAGCTGACGATCCGGCTCTTTTTAGTCAGCGCCGAAGCAGCTTTGAAAGTTGTGTACAATATGTGGTGAATGAACTGGATGCCGTGAGGGACAGCCTGCGCCCCGATGAAACGCTGGCTAATCGCGGCAGCGGCAATGGAAATGGAGAAGGTTCTGATGGGGGAGCAGGCAGGATCCGTAAAAGTATCGCACTGGCTATCAAAGCCAAAGTCCTGCTGTTGGCGGCAAGCCCATTGTTCAATCCATCCTCAACACCAGCGCTTGATTATACAGGATATGCGGAAGGAAACACGGAACGCTGGAAAGCTGCTGCAGATGCTGCCAGGGAAGTAATGGACCTGAACCTGTTTGCACTGGAAAATAACCGTTACCTGCTTAATTATACAAGGGTAAATAAGGAATTTATATTTACGCGGTACGGAGCCAGCTATCAATCTGAATGGGGCTACAGGATGAGTCCTGTAGGTTATAACAGTATTAATAACCGGGCCTGTGAGGGGCAGGTGAGCCCTACACAGGAACTGGTGGATGCCTTCCCCATGAAGAACGGCTTGCCTATTACCGATCCGACATCCGGTTACGATCCCGCAAAGCCTTACAACAATCGCGATCCCCGGTTGGATCAGACTGTTTTTTATGATGGCGCTACCTGGTTGAAACGGAAAGTAGAAATATTTGAAGGGGGACGGGATAAACCCAATTCAGCAGCAGTTGCCAACGGTATACAAACACAGACAGGATATTACCTGAAAAAAGGTCTGGCCAATGATGCCAGTAATGCAGGTTTTACCACTGTAATGTTCCATCCATCAGTTACTTCTACGTTCTGTCTTATTCGTTACGCCGACATATTACTTATGTACGCTGAGGCACAGAATGAATACGGAGGACCTGATGCTTCTGTATACAGTGCAGTAGAAGCAGTCAGAAAGAGAGCCGGTCTCTCTCCTTTTACCTTGCCTGCCGGTCTGTCAAAAGATGCAATGCGCGAGGTGATCAGGAATGAACGACGGGTGGAATTCGCCTTTGAGGAACAACGGTATTTCGATATCCGGCGTTGGAAGATTGCCAAACAGGTATATGGAGTGCCATTACATGGAGTGTCCATTATAAAGAATACTGACGGATCACTCAGTTACTCCAGGAAGACTGTTGCCTCTCCTTATTTCAATGAGGCTTCTATGTATCTCTACCCTGTAGACAACAAGGAGATATTGGTAAACTCATCCATGCAGCAGAACCCTAATTACTAATTGAATGACATTAAAATGATATTTATGAGAAGAATATCCTTGCTTTTGTTCCTTATTCTTCTGCCTGTGGGAGTTATCGCCCAACAGCTCATAAAAGCGAGAGTGCTTAATAATAAGAAAGAACCGGTAGCCGGAGCCTCAGTCAGTGAGATGGGAAACTCCAGGAATGGGATTGCGACGGACGAATATGGCTATTTTCAACTTAGGTTATCTACCCCCAACGCAAAGCTTGTTATTACTGCTGTAGGTTATCTTCCCAATACAGTAGCGCCTGTGAACGGACAGGTTATCACACTTTCTGAAGAAGCGAAGGATCTGGGAGAAGTCCTCGTGGTAGCCTACGGCCGCCAGAACAGGATCACTAATACGGGAGCTGTAAGTACAGTCAAAGCGGCAGAGGTAAAATCTATACCCACTTCCAGCATCCAGAATACGCTGGTAGGAAGGTTACCCGGTTTTTTCTCCCAGCAAAGGAGTGGACAGCCGGGATCTGATGCAGCAGAGTTTTTCATCCGTGGGGTGAACTCGCTGAGTAATGACAACAGACCGCTGATCATTGTGGATGACATCGAATATACCTATGAGCAGCTGGCCCAGATAAATGTAAATGAGATAGCAAGTGTGACCATTCTGAAAGATGCAGCCACCACAGCCGTTTATGGTATCAGGGGAGCCAATGGTGTATTAGTGGTGACTACTAACAGGGGGGCGGAGGGGAAACCGCAGATAAATGTGACCGCAGAATATGGTATGAACCGTATTATCAGGTTGCCGACCTATCTTGGCTCCTATCAGACTGCCTTGTTGATGAACGAGGCCACACTGAATGACGCCTACGGCCAATCCATTACTCCTGCATTGCCCTGGACAGAAGAAGATTTGCGTAAGTTCAGGGATGGCTCCGATCCTTACGGACATCCGAATGTGAACTGGCAGCGCGTATTGTTGAATAAGACCACTTTCCAGAGCCGTTACAATGTTGATGTTACAGGAGGTAACCGGTTGGTGAAGTACTTTACCTCACTGGGGTATTACAGCCAGAATGGTATCCTGAAACAATTCGCTCCGACACTGCCGGGCGACGATGTGAACAATAACTACTATTACCGGCGTTTCAATTTTCGTTCAAATCTCGATATAACACCAACGAATACACTCAAAATACGGTTTGATATCAATGGCCGGTTTGAAACGGTGAACAATCCCGGTGGCGTTCAGGATGCAGGAGGTTTGTTTAAGGAGTTACAGGCCTTCCGGGCATTCGCTCCTTTTGTAATGCCTTTGCGCAATCCTGACGGTTCTTATGGATATGCCAATCAAACGTGGGGAAATGGCTATGCTAACCCTATCACCAGGTTGGCTAATGGTGGCTATATCCGCAACTTTAAGAATAACTTCAACATCGTAATAGGAGCCGATCAAAAGCTGGATTTTATCACAAACGGGCTTTCTGCAAAATTTAATGTATCGTATGCTACCAATATTAACGAAAACAGGAATTTAACAAGGGATCTTGGTTCCCTGCCTGTATTTTATTATAATCCCGAAAACAATACATATACACCCAGGAATGCAAGTAATTACAAAATGCCTGCTTATATACTATCTACAGGTAGCGGGGCTTTCAATAACCGGCTGATTACCCAGCTATCAGTTAACTACAGCCGGAGCTTTGGTGTACATAATATCTATGGACTGGCACTGCTCAACCAGAACAGTTATGCAGATGGTGGTAATATCCCCACTAATTTCAGGGGGCTCACCGGTAGAATAGGATATGATTTTAACAGGAAATACCTGCTGGAGTTTAATATAGCCCGTAATGGATCAGACAAGTTCGTTAAACGGTATGGTTGGTTCCCGGCACTGTCTGCTGGATGGAATATCAGCGGAGAGCAGTTTTTTAAAGACCTGTTTCCCTTTGTTGACCTGCTCAAGGTCAGAGGTTCTTATGGCCTGGTGGGCAGCGATGTAAATGCCCCCACCGTTATCAGTACCGAAATTCAGTACAGTTTACCCACAGGTCCTTTTGGCGCCGGCGCTACTGAAGGAGCATTGGTAAACCCTAATGTAACCTGGGAGAAGGAGCGAAAGACCAATGTTGGTGTTGATCTGAACTTGTGGAAGAGTAAGTTATCATTAACCGCCGATTACTTTTATAACTATCGTTACGATCAGTTGATTTCACAGGGAGATGTACCAGTCCTGATTGGGCAAACCCTGCCTTCAAAGAATATCGGCATTACAGAAAACAGGGGTTTTGACGGAATACTCACTTACCAGGACCAGGTTGGAGAGGTTGACTTTTCAATCGGCGCTAACGTATCGTATGCCAAGAACAGGATAATATATATCAGTGAAGCGCCCGATTATCCTCACCAGGCAAGGACCGGAAGAGCGATCGGGCAGACGACGCTGGGATATGTAAATCGTAGATTTTACCAACCGGAAGAGTTTGATGTGAACGGTAAGATAAAAGAGGGTATAGCCAAACCATTGTGGAGTACATTACAGCCTGGTGATCTGAAGTATGCTGACCTGAATGGTGATGGAGTGATCACTACGGCTGACATGACTTATCTGTCCAAACCCAATCTGCCTACAACTACCTACGGCATCAATCTTACCATGAACTATAAGGGGCTATATCTGCGTGCTCTGTTACAGGGGGCATTCGGATATGCTGTTCAGATCAATGCAGAAGGGGCCGATGCCTTCAACAGTAATCTGCGTCCCTGGCACCTGGAACGATGGACGCCTGAAACGGCAGCGACTGCTACCTATCCACGCATAGGCCGTAACACCAACATTAATAACATATCCTGGCAAACCGTGTCTGACTTCTGGTTTGTAGATGCCAGCTATATGAGGCTTAAGTCGGTGGAATTGGGATACCAGGTACCTGGAAAGTTTATGCGGAAAAGCTCATTTATAAAAAATACCCGGATATATGCTGCTGGCTATAACCTGGCAACGTTCCGCAAATTAGGTCGGTTTGATGTTGATCCGGAGATCGCTTCGGGCCAGGGACAGGCCTATCCCATGATGGCCAACTATATATTAGGAATACAATTGGGAATGTAGTTAAATGATATGACTATGAGACTTAAATACAATGGAATGACCAGGCTGCAGAAAATTGTGCCGGTATTAATTGTACTGGCTGTATCAACACTGGCAACGGGCTGCAGGAAAGACTTCCTGGACAGGGAGAAACTTTCGGTCCTCAATGAAGAAGCAATATTCAGCGATAGCGTATATGCAATTCAATATGTTAATACCCGTTATTCCAATCTTACCTATTCGTGGGATCCCAACCGTTTTGGATCAGGAGGATTGGAATGCGCTATAGATGAGGCGGAGTCTGCTCTCGCTCCAACCGGCCTGCAGAACATTATTTCCGGAGGAGCGCTCAACCCCAGTAATACAGACAAGAATATCTGGTCTACGACCTATGCGCAGGTCAGAGCTATCAATATTTTCCTCAGGAACAGACCTGTCATTCCGCTTTCAGTTGAGAATAAAATGCGATGCGAGGGACAGTTGAGATTTTTGAGAGCCTGGTATTATTTCACAATGCTGAAACATTTTGGTGGTTTCCCGATTGTTGGCGATACGGTGTTCAATGAGACAGACAAGATTGATGTACCCCGGAGTTCTTATGAAGAATGCGTGAACTACATCGCTGCAGAATGTGATAAAGCTGCTGGAATGCTTCCGCTCAGCTATCCCAATACTACCTTCCCTGGTGAAGAGTACGGCAGGGTTACAAAGGGGGCTGCACTGGCTCTCAAGGCAAGAGCATTGTTGTATGCCGCCAGTCCGCTTACCAACACGCAGAGGGCTGATGATCCTGACCACCTTGTATCTTATGGGAATACGGATCCTGATCGCTGGAGGATAGCCGCAGAGGCTAACAAGGCGGTGATTGATATGAATGCGTATAGTCTTTACAGAGGTTCCACACCATTCTTTTATAACCTGTTCCTTGTATACCAGCCTAATGATGCCTTGCCTGAGCAGATATTTGCTTATCAAACCCCATCATCGGAAAGGAATAGTATGTTACGGGAAACAATTATGAACCCGCCCAGTCGTGGCACCCGGTATATAGGAACTGTAAGCGTATTTCCATTACAGGAGTTAGTAGATGCTTTTGGCATGAAAAACGGACTTCCTATTACTGACCCTGCATCAGGATATTCCGGGATAGGAGATGATATGTACAAAAACCGGGACCCTCGTTTTTATTATACCGTCACGTTTAACGGCGCATTACGGGCTTTTAGCGGCTTTTCTGGTGATCAGCCTGTACGTACATACACCGGCGTTATACCAGCGGGTAATGCAAATGAAACCAGTGCTAACCTGGATGGTATCTATAAGAACAATGCAACGCGTACCGGCTACTATTGCTATAAAATGCTTAGCAATACAGTAATAGGAGGTGGTAGCCTGCTGATGCGTCCGGGTATTCTTATTCGTTATGCCGAGATATTGCTCAATGCAGCTGAGGCTTACAATGAAGCCTATGGTCCTTCTGAACAGATAATCGGGTGGCTGAAGGATATCCGTAACAGAGCTGGGATAGAACCTGGCGTCGATAATATGTACGGTATCAGGGCGGGTATGAATAAGGAGGAAATGCGGGCTTTTATACAGGCGGAGCGCAGAGTAGAGCTGGCTTTTGAAGAACATCGCTTCTGGGATGTGCGCCGATGGAAGATCGCGTCGGAGACAGAGAACCGGGATATGCACGGCATGGAGATCACAAGGGCCGCTAATGGTGTCTTCAGCTACCGGCTGATAGTTGTTCGCAGCCACGTGTTCAGGGATGAGATGTATTTCTTTCCTGTTCCGCAAACTGAGTTGACAAAGTCCCCTTCACTGAAGCAGAATCCCGGTTATTGATCAGTAATTGTCTTTTGCAGGCCTTTCATCCTGTTCCCCATAACATTTTGCCAGAGAAAATTAATCATGAAATGAAAATCTTTTTGATGAAAATAAGATCAGTAAAAAGAATAGTTACCTGGCTATATATGCCATTGTTGTTGGTTGCCTGCACAAAAGGAGGCGACCTCACTAGCAGTAACTCCTGTGTTTATCTCTTAAGTGGAGATGGAGATGCAGCACAATTAGTGCCGGCTCTTGCTCATAAAGGTACTGCTGTTTTTTCAGGCTGGCTGGATGAAGATGTAAGGACCGTAACAGCTACCGTAAGCTGGAAGGATCTTTGGGAGACCAACGTGACAGATACCATAAAAAGCATCCAGGTGTGGGGGCCTGCTGGTGCTGGTACCAACGGGCAGCTGCTCACCTCCTCAGCACTGCAAAGCACAAATGCAACAGGCAGCTATACCTTTAGTCTGTCTGGTAAGAACGAACTGGGTAAAAAAGGAATTATCGGGCTGACTGAGAGTAATTGTTACTATCTGATTTCTACCTCACTTAACCCCGGCGGCATAGTGCGAGGGCAGATTAATGCGGAGTTGCAGGATACTTCGGGACCTGCATCTAATCTTTCAAAAAGCATAGTATTTAATCCTGGTAATAAAACGACCCTGAAAGTAGGAGATACCACCAGTATAAGAGCCATTGTATTACCCATGTATACCACCAGCAAAACTATCAACTGGTCATCTTCAAACCCGGCCGTAGTCAGTATTGATGCTACCGGATGGATTGAGGCCAGAGGAAAAGGACTGGCCACCGTTACCGCTACAGCTGCAGATGGCACCGGTGTAAAAGCAGACCTGCTTATCAATGTTGATATGCAGTTGAAACCTCTTGACCGTACGGGATGGACGGTAACCGTTTCCAGTGAAAAGGCAAGCGATGGCGGTGGTAAGGATGCTATCCTGGACGGTAATTTCAATAGTTGGTGGCATAGTATGTGGGGACCTGATGCCCCTTTACCCCATTGGTTGCTGGTAGATATGCAAAATGAGAAAGAAGTAGCATTTGTACAGGTTTACAGGCGTTCTGCAAATCAGGATACCAAAACAGTGATGCTCGAATTAAGCAGTGATGGTGTTAACTTCAGAACGATGGGTGCGCTGTCTGATTTTGACGCAAACAGTTCCGCGTCACTTGCTTTCTTTCCTGCCAGTACAAGGTATGTAAGGCTCACCATAACTGCCAGCAACAGACCTCCTTTTGCCAATATAACAGAGTTAAATGTTGGGGCTTATCAATAAACTCATCACATAGATTTTTACATCATTAAAATAGAAGAAAGTATGATCCTTAAGCAAATATTCCTGCTGGTTATATGTTGGATATTTACCTGGAATATTGTTATCGCACAGTCTGTGATCAACCTTTCAGCTCAATATCCAGTACCGGATTACCAGGTCAGACTGGTCCGCCTTTAATCAGGTTAATGTTCATTCCTTCCCGTCCTGCTCCGGTATGCAGGAAAATGAGAATATTACAGTATACTATAAAGGGCATCTGATCTTCGGAGAAGAACCGCCAGCAGACGGGTTATTGATGCGGGAAAGCGCTCATGCCCTGCAGGAAACCAAGGCAGACGTTGTATATGATGAACTGCAAATCAGCCCTAATCCATGGAGGAATGGTAATCTTACCTTACACATGCCCTATTCACTGACAGGTAAGATTGTATCAGTACGGATTATTAATGCTGCTGGCGTGAACGTTTATCAGACCAGGGCTGTTAACATTAACAGAGTGGTAAAACTTCAAATAAACAAACAACTTGTGGCCGGTATCTGTTTTTTACAGGTGAATGATCTGCCGGCGGGAAAACTGGTCATTGCACGCTAATAGAGGTATGTCTGAATTGAAATATTCAGGAGAATGAAAATGTTAATCAGTAGTAAACTGAAGAAAAGAATTGCAGTTAAGGCTTTGGTTAATTAAATCTGTAAAGGTCTCAATAGAATCACAATAAATGTCTGGTCAGACAAACAGTAAAATGAATGTTTTTGACAAGACAGAATATTTAACCAACCATTTATGAAGAAACATGTTCTTGTTGCTTTTTGTGCACTTATCTTCCTTAGGCCGGATTTTGCCCGGGGACAGACGAAAGCTGCATCCTCTTTGTCTTATTACTTTAATAGCCCTGCTTCCCGGTGGACAGAGGCAATTCCCATCGGTAATGGCCGGCTGGGAGGAATGGTTTCCGGAGGCATTGGACAGGAAAAAATAGAGACGAATGATGATACTTTCTGGTCCGGCGAACCCCGTGATCTGCAAAAGCCTGGCACCTACCGATACCTTGATGAAATAAGAAAGCTGATACGCGAGGGGAAAAATGCCGAAGCCGGACAATTGATCAATAAGCATATGCTGGGACCATGGAATCAAAGTTATATGCCGCTGGTTGACATCCTGCTTACAATGGGAGATAGCACGGCAACAGATTACAGGCGGGAATTGGATCTGTCCAGAGGAATTGTTACTATCTCTTACCGGCAGGCAGGCGTAAATTATAAGAGAGAAATTTTTTCCTCTTACCCGGATCAGACCATTGTTATTCGGATTTCAGCAGATAAAAAGAAGTCGGTCAATATAATAGCCGAACTAAAAAGCAAAATTAAAAACAATGTTATTGCCCAAAAGGATCAGTTAATCATCAGTGGTCAGGCTCCCAAACATGTTGAGCCAAATTATCAGGGTGTTCACGCTCCTGTTTATGAAGAAGGGCATGGCATGCGTTTCGAGGGTAGATTGATGATCAAAGAAACAGATGGCGAAATAATGACCGGAGGAGATAAGCTGGAGCTGAGAAATGCGTCGGCCGTTACCTTCATTTTCGTAGCGGCAACCAGCTACAACGGCTTTGATAAAGATCCCTTTAAGGAAGGGAAAGACGAAAGGAAGTTATGTGAGGCTTATCTGTCCGGACTGAATGGCAAAAACTTCCGGGAGCTGTACAAGAGACATGTAGATGACTATACACAGTTATTTGGCAGGGTAACTATTGATCTGGGTATCAATTCTGATGCAGCATTGCCTGTTGATCAGAGGATCAGGAACTATAGGAACGGATCGGATCCTGCTTTAACGGCGCTGTATTTCCAGTTTGGACGTTATCTGTTAATCTCATCTTCCCGTCCGGGTTCCCAACCTGCTAATCTGCAGGGAATATGGAATGATTTATTGCAGCCGGCCTGGAGCGCCAATTGGACATTGAACTGTAATGCCCAGATCAATTACTGGCCGGTAGAAGTGGCTAATCTGTCCGAATGCCATCTGCCGTTAATGGATTTAATACGTGAAGCAACAGTAGACGGCAGCAAAACTGCAAAGAACTTATATAATGCCCGTGGTTGGGTGGCACATCATAATATCGATATCTGGAGAACCACCTGGCCTGTGGGTGGAAATGGCCTATGGGCTATATACCAGGTAGGTGGAGCATGGCTGTGCCAGCATATCTGGGAGCATTACCTGTTCACGCAGGATAAGGCTTTTTTGAATGAGTATTATCCTGTTCTTGAGGAGGCAACCCGCTTCTACCTTGATAATTTACAGGAGGACAATAACGGAAACCTTGTCACTAATCCTGCAGTTTCTTTTGAGAATAATTATAAGAAACCTAATGGTGAAAAAGGCTGGGCATGTATGGGTGCATCGCAGGACATGCAGATTATTCGTTCTCTGTTCCAGCATACTATGGAGGCTGTGGATATACTTGGCAAAGATCAGGCTTTTAAAGCCGGGGTCTTACATGTTTACAATCGCTTAGCCCCTATGAAGATAAGTCCTGTTACCGGACAGTTACAGGAATGGAATGACGATTGGTACCCTGAGAACCCTCATAATGATCAGGTAGCTCAAGGCTGGGGGTTAGTGGCCGGCGATTTAATACATGTAAGGAAGACACCGGAACTTGCCAGGGCATTTCGTAAAACAGTGGAAGCCCGCCGACCGGGTTACGGCGCCAACAGCGGCAGCTGGACAGGTGCTTTTGCCGCCAGCTTCTGGGCAGGATTAGAGGAGGCCGATAGTGTTCAGATGATCATAGACAGACATTTCGACCTTGCTCTGTTCCCCAATCTAACCTGCAATTTTACTGGTTTCTGGCAGATTGACGGCAATTTGGGTATTACTGCAGCTATAGCTGCCATGTTATTGCAAAGCCAGGGAGGAGAAATCTCCATTTTACCGGCATTGCCTTCAAAATATGCTGCCGGTTATGTCAAAGGTCTTAAAGCAAGAGGAGGATTTGAGGTCGACATATACTGGAAGAAAGGAGTGCTGCTGAAAACTGTTATCAGATCTGCAACAGGTGGAAACATTCCTGTAAGGTACAGAGATAAAGTAAAGGAAATACATGTAAAACCTTCAGGAGAAGTAACACTTAAATTGACTGATTTTTCATAATAACATTCATTCAGATCGGTAAATGAACAACATGTTGACAGGGAAAAATATTGTTTTGTTTTGGTTGTGTTACCTCATTAACAGGCATTGCACAGTCATTTAAAGAGGAACGTTTGATCTTAGCTGGTAATGTAAGCCGGGTTACACTTAATATCAACCGTAGTTGGAAGTTTAAACTGGGTGACGTTAAAGGTGCGCATGAAGTAGGTTTCAATGATACACAATGGGAAACCGTTGGTATTCCGCATTCATTTAGTATTCCTTTTTTTATGTCGCCTGAAAGTAGAGGTAATGGGTAAGGTATTGGAATAGTATGCCGTTTGAGGCAGCATTGGAAAATTATTATTTATAAAAAGAATAGAATGATGTTATTTGAAAATTATGGTAGGCTGAAAGCCCGGCTGATCCTGGTTGCGGGGTTATTAAGTAGCAAAGCATTTGCGCAGCAGCCGGCCCTTAAACTCTGGTATGATAAACCTGCTGCTCAGTGGGTGGAGGCCCTGCCGGTAGGAAATGGAAAAATCGGTGCAATGGTATTTGGCGGAGTGGAAGAAGAATTACTGCAATTGAATGAAAGTACACTATACAGTGGTGGTCCTGTGAATAAGGTTCTCAACCCGGGCGTTGCCGGCTATCTTCCTGCTATCCGAAAGGCTTTGCTGGAAGAAGGCAACTATAATAAGGCAGATTCGCTCACCCGGAAAATACAAGGACCCTATACGCAGTCCTATATGCCGCTGGCAGACCTGATCATCAGACAATCTTACAGCAACGGTAAGGCTTCACACTACCACCGGGAACTTGATATCTCTAAAGCGGTAGCCATTACCCGCTTCAATGTGGGCGATATAACCTATAGCCGTGAAGTATTTACTTCCGCCCCGAATAATGTACTAGTGGTCAGGCTTACAGCAGGCAAAGCAGGCACGCTGAATTTCAGGGCCGGCGCCAGAAGCCAGTTACGCTTTTCTGTTACCACTGGAAGAACCGGTGAACTGTTGTTAAATGGCAAAGCGCCTGCGCATGTAGATCCCAGTTATTACAATCCTGGAGACAGGCAGCATGTGATCTATGAAGACACGACGGGCTGTAATGGTATGCGGTTTCAGGTACGCATGAAGATAGTAAACCAGGGAGGTAAGGTAGTGACTGACAGCACCGGAATTACGGTGACCGGGGCTAACGAGGCGCTGATTTTACTGACAGCAGCTACCAGTTTCAATGGTTTCGATAAATGTCCCGATAGTGAGGGCCGGGACGAGAAGGCATTGGCGAAAACATATCTGGATAACGCTATGAAGGCCGGCTACACTCAATTACTCAGCCAGCATATTGCCGACTATCAACGCTATTTCAACAGGGTGACATTCCATATTGCAGATAGTCTCGGAAATCAAAACCCCCAGGAAAAATTACCTGCTGACAGCCGGTTGAAAGCATATTCTAAGGGAGCTTATGACCCGTTCCTGGAAACACTCTATTTCCAGTTTGGCCGTTATCTGCTGATTTCTTCCAGCCGTCCTGGCGGGCCGCCTGCAAATCTACAAGGTATTTGGAACAAAGAACTCAGGGCTCCCTGGAGTTCCAACTATACGATCAATATCAATACACAGATGAATTACTGGCCGGCAGAAACCACCAATCTTTCCGAAATGCACCTGCCTTTGCTCAACTTTTTGAAAGGACTGTCAATAACAGGTACGCGTGTAGCAACGGAATTTTTTAATGCAAGGGGCTGGACAGCTAATCATAACTCCGATATATGGGCACTTGCTAACCCGGTGGGCGACTATGGAGGAGGTGATCCTGTATGGGCCAACTGGCCTATGGGCGGCGCCTGGCTTAGTCAGCATTTGTGGGAGCATTATGCCTTTACCGGAAATAAAAAATTCCTGGCCGATACTGCATATCCGTTGATGAAATCAGCTGCACGTTTCATGTTTGACTGGTTAGTGGAAGACGGGCATGGCCACCTGGTAACCGCACCTTCCGTATCGCCCGAGAATAAGTTTAGAGATAGTAGTGGCAAGGCTCAGGCTGTCTCCGTGGCTACCACCATGGATATGGCTATCATATGGGACTTATTCACCAATGTGGCAGATGCTGCACAGGTACTTGGTTCAGATAAGGCATTTCGTGATTCGGTGTTGGCTAAAAAGAAGCAATTGTTTCCTATGCAGGTAGGCAGTAAGGGGCAGTTGCTGGAGTGGAGCAAAGAATTTGATGAAACAGATCCCCGGCACCGTCATGTGTCGCATTTGTTCGGCTTGCATCCTGGCAGACAGATCACTGTCAGCAATGCACCTGCATTTTTTGATGCAGCCAGGAAAACACTTGAAATACGGGGTGATGGAGGAACCGGCTGGAGCCGCGGTTGGAAGATCAACTGGTGGGCTCGTTTACAGGATGGAGATCATGCTTATCACCTGATCCGTCAGCTATTACAGTATACCAATACAAGCGAGACGGAAATGCATAACGGTGGTGGTACCTATCCTAATTTTTTTGATGCGCATCCTCCCTTCCAGATCGACGGCAATTTTGCCGGCACTGCCGGTATGGCCGAAATGTTGGTGCAGAGCCATGAAGGATTTGTAAATCTCCTGCCTGCGTTGCCTGCCGCATGGAAAAGCGGTGATGTAACCGGCCTGTGTGCCAGGGGAGGGTTTGTGCTGGATATGCATTGGAGAGATGGCCGGTTGACTACTGGCAGGATGAGATCGTTAAGTGGGAATGTCTGTACACTTAGATCTGCCCAGCCCTTGCAGGTGCAGGGTACAAAGGGACAACTCTTGAAAAACGGAGGTATTTATACGCTCACGTTTGCCACAAGAAAGGGAGGTCAGTATTTAATAAAAGCCGCAGATCATTAAATAGTCTGTATATAACATCGATGTTACAGGAGTGTCCGGCCGGAAAGGTATAATAGTATCAACCGGCTGGAGATATCCTGTCCTTGTGCATACAAGATAACAACTGCAAAGAGGAACTTTTCTTATAATTAACGACTTTAAAGTAATTCAAGCTATTCATAATACTGTACTGCCTTTTACACGCTTCCTGGCGGGTCCGGCGGATTTCACCTTCTGTTATCCCAACCCGCAAGTTAGTTTCAGTAAGAATATCAAGGTGAGCAAGGCTCAGCAACTGGCATTGACAGTGATATACTTTAGTCCGCTTCAGGCTATCTTCTGGTATGGCCAGCCGCTTGATTACACCAATAAGGATGAGATCGAATTTTTTAAGTATGTACCTATGGTATGGGACGAATCTCATTATACAGCCGGTGAGATAAGGCAAAACATTGCAGTAGCGCGCAGAAAGGATAATACATGGTATGTGGGGCTTGCAGCTGGCCTGGAAGATTGGCAGCATACCTTGACCTCAATAAAGGCAAAACTTATATTGCTACAGTATATGAAGACAATGAGCAGGGAGGTATTCATCAGAGGACATTGGCCGTGAAGAAAGGAGATAGGCTTCCGTTTGTACTCAATGCTGGCGGAGGGAAGACTATTATTATCCGCCCTTACTGAATTTCACCATTCTCCCGCCTTCTTTTATAGTCTTCAATAAACTGTTCCAATGTCATTTTGTGCGGAGGAAAATGCTCATCAAGCATCTTAATGGATAGAACTCTTTCAAGCCGAAGTATTGTGAAATGCAAAAATGAAAATTATTAATATAATTCTTGCCTGCTTGATGCTAATACAAGCGTTCCGGCGCATTCTTCTTCCTGCTTTTAGATAGTTTTTAACCCTACTGCAAAATACCCTCAGCAAATAATCTTATTTTTAAGTATTACTAATATATAGCAAATGGCTACCCAAAATTCCCCGATCCGCTTTACCGGCAAACTTGGTAACCTGATCGGTTACAGACGTCACGGAAAATACTACTTGCGCAGCATGCCCGAAGTTGTCCGGCAAACCAGGGCTACCCGCCGGGCTGCCCTGCGCTTCGGTACAGCCAGTAAAAAAGGTGCGCTTATTCGCAACGCTTTCTATAACGAACTGGATGTACGCTCCGATAGTACCCACGTCAACCGGTTGACGAAAGCGCTCATTCCCTCAGCAGGAAATAATACGAAGAGCATAACAGGCTTCCGGTTTAATCAACACGCAGGAACAGACAGGTTCTTTGCCCGGCCGGTCCGGCTTTCTGCAGACGGTATCCTGCACATCCCCGCGCAAACCTTGCCTGCGTTCAGAGACATCAACATGCTGGAAGTGAAAGTGATCGCAACCCGTATCAATTTTACCACACACCAGGTAATTGATACACAAAGCGATGTGCTTATCATAGATACCAGGGAACCCTTCAACGGAGCATCATTCCCTGTAGATGTACCCGGTAAAGGAACATTGATAGTAACCCTGCAGATAAGAGGTATGAAAGATAACATCCTTTCCGGCAACAGGAAATACCTGGCGGCAGATATCGTTGAAGTACAACCGCCTCAAACCCTGAAGGTCTTTCATAAGCCCACATACCTGCAACATCACATACCTGGCGGGACATCTGTCACTACCAACGCTCATTGCCTTCCACTCATCATTCAACGGGAATAGTCATCTTGCCTGATAGCTGTATATTAGTAAATAATCCCACCCTCTGAATTACATAACTGACAATCTTTCCACTACAGGCATACACTGTGATGGCTTTTTCATTGCCATAACATACCTTCTCCTTCTTTCTCCATACATTTTCCTGCTACTGCATGGCTCAAAGTTATCATCGCATCAACTCCACGTTTACTGGTATGTTACTGTATGGATAGTAGTAGTATGCCTATAGGTAGCATCCAGCGATGCTTATGTAAAACAGATGCACTACAACATATTATTCGAATGATCTTGTTCCCGATACCTGGCAGGAGTGAGGCTTGTTATTTTTTTGAAAACCCTGGAAAAATGAGCCACATTGTCAAACCCTGTTGCTGCTGCAATCTGGGAAAGTGACATATCTGTGGTGATCATCAGGTACTGTGCCCTTTCAATTCTTTTTCTGTGTATATAAGATAATGGCCTTTCTCCTGTCAGCTTCAGGAAAAGCCTGGAAAGATGGTCCGGATGAAGGTTGACCATTCCTGCCAGCATTTTAACTGTTACTGTATTGGAGAGATTTAGCTGGATAAATCCCAGCAGGTCAACTATCCTGGAAGGTATTGCTGTAGTATCTTTCTGCCGTAACTGGTCAGTACTTATAAATTTGGAAATAAGCTGTAAAAGGATACCCTGGGTCTCCATGAATAATTCATAACTCTGCTTGTTGTTAAGCTCTTCATATTCGCGGTAATAAATACCCTTCTCATATACCTGTGGATTGTCCGACCGGTTAATTTTCCTGAAAGGGTTAATTTCCAGCAGCCTTTTAAAATTGGCGATGTCCATCTCGGTCGCTTTGATTTTATATACTGTCTGGCTGTTGTGAAAAAGAGAGAGCCCATCAAGCGCATCCTCGAAAAAATGAACAAAGTACTGGCCTATAAAACCAGTGCATTTAAGATTGCACAAAGTAAAGCTTGGTACCAGGTACAGATACCCGGGCTCAAGCACCCACGTTGCAGTTTGATCGGATATAGAGCCTTCGCCCTTATCTATGTAATACATCCTGTAATAAGGACTCAGCACATTTTTATAGTTCCATTTGTCCCCCAGTTCCACATAATCTACATTTAACAGGATAAAGGAATGTTTCACCATTCTTCTTGACATAACGGAATGTCGGATTTGTATAAGACACGGTCGAATTTATATATTTTTTTCTGCTCTCAGTCTTTTAGTTTTGTTTCTACGATTGTAAGAATTCCTGTTATCTTATTTTGTACGCTCAGAAAGACCAAACTGATACACAACTTTAGAACGGATCAATAAAACGAACGGATCTATGATAAAACTGCCAAAGGTAATTGCCGGTACCAGCAGCCTGGGTAATCTTTACGAAGCATTGCCCTTTGAACAAAAAAAGCAAATCGTCAATGCATACATTACAACTGCAGGTAACCATGCCGTATTTGACAGCGCAGGCAAGTATGGCGCAGGTCTTGCGCTGGAGTCCCTGGCAGAATGCCTGCATGAACTGGGCGTCGGTCCGCAGCAGGTAACGATCAGCAACAAACTGGGCTGGTTCCGGACAGAACTCACTGGCGCAGAGCCGACATTTGAGCCCGGTATCTGGAAAGACCTGAAATATGACGCCATACAGCGGATCAGTTACAATGGCATTATGGAATGCTTTGAGCAGGGCAATAAATTACTGGGAGATTATGCAGCGCAAATGGTTTCCGTCCATGATCCTGACGAATACCTTGCCGCATCTGCAGATGAACAGGATGGTCAGCAGCGCTACTCGGATATCCTGCAGGCTTATAGGGCGCTGCATGACCTGAAGCGGCAGGGACATGTTCAATCGGTCGGGGTGGGGGCAAAAGACTGGAGGGTTATAGAACGTATCAGCAAAGATGTTTCACTTGACTGGGTGATGTTTGCCAACAGCCTTACTATTTACCAGCATCCCGGTAAACTGTTGTCGTTTGTAAACGATCTCGCAGCAAATGGTGTTGCAGTGATCAATTCTGCCGTCTTTCATGGAGGCTTCCTGACCGGAAGTAATTTCTTCAATTACCGGCCCGTATCGAGAAACAACCAGGCGGACAGCGCACTTTTTGACTGGCGTGACAAATTTTATTCCTTATGCAGCGCGTTCAATATTAAACCAGCAGCAGCTTGTGTTTATTTCGCAAAACATATTCCAGGTATAACCAGTATAGCACTCAACAGCACCTCGCCACAACGTACAAAAAGCAACGTCGAAATGGTGCACGAAGAGATACCGCCGGCCTTCTGGAGGGAAATGAAAGAAATAGCGCTTCTTAAACCCGATTATCCTTATTTATAAATAGATGCTCCGCATCTTCCTGTTTTATAACCTAAAGGCAGTGTTTATGCAGAAATTATGTTTTGCAGCAGATCTCAAAGATGACAATGAATTAATAGAAGAATATGAGCGATGGCATCGTAGTGAAAATAGCTGGCCGCAGGTGAATGAAAGCATCATAGGGGCAGGTATAACGCGAATGGAAATTTTCCGGACAGGTAACCGGTTGTTCATGATCGTGGAAGCTGATGATGACTTCGATCCGGGAAAAAAAGAGCAGATGGATGCAGCCAATCCCGTGGTGCAGCAATGGGAGGCTCTCATGTGGAAATTCCAGCAACCATTGCCCTGGGCATCACAAGGTGAGAAATGGGTAAAGATGGAAAGGATTTTTGATTTGAATCAGGAGAATGCAATCGTTAAATAGGGACCCGCCTTGGCGGGTCCTATTTAACGTATTTGAAGAACTTAACCGCTTCATTAAGAAATTTATTGTCTGATAAACCTCAATGTTACCTGTTCCCCCATTTTGTTGACTACACGTATAAAGTAAACGCCGGCGGGTAAGGCCGTCAGGCTTATATTCTCTGTATTACCGGAAACACGTTTACTGATAACAGGGTGACTCATTGCATCATATATGGTAAGCTGATCGCCCTGTTTCCAGGAATTACCCAGCTTTACTGTAATTTTATCCTGCGCGGGATTTGGAGACAGAACTACAGTTTTACTGTCGGAAAGGATCGCTTTTTTGTTTGCATGCAGAGTGGTGGTATCAATAACAGCGCTTAGGCTGGAATCGGCAGGGGCACTGTTAACAGGGAGTAGTACTATATTGTCAAAATAGACGGAATTAGAAGCCGTAGCGCCTGCCCGGAACTCAATGACATTATAACCCGCATTCAGTGTAATATTTTGAGAGTTTACAGCCCATGCACTGTTACTGTCTGTTCTGTTAAAGACAGGTGTAACCACATTGCTGCCATTTACATACAGTCTGATTGTATTTACGTTTCCACCGGTTACTGAATACCTGGTCTGTAACTGGTAAGTGCCTGCATTCTGAACATAGACCGTATCCCGGATACTGGCTGCCGCATTGGTGCCGAATCGCAGGTATCCCTGGCCTGTATAATTCCGGACACTGCCGCTCACACCGTTAGGTGTATTGCCATTGATACTTTTATAATCAAAACATTCCGCTTCATGTTGCAATGGTCCCTGGTAAACTACCGGAGGAGCGGGGGATGTTAATACAGCCGGAGTATAGCTGGTCAGCCTGCCCGTTGCATTGCCGGAACAGTTAATAGCAATGTCCAGCGCTCCGTTGTGCTGTACGGTTAAAGTAAACACGCCGTCTGACCAGTTGGCTGATAAAGAACTGGCCTGGTGACTGCCTCTGTCCGTATAAGACCAGGTGGGCTGCGCTGACGCGCCATAGATCCTGATTATATCCGTTTTCAAACCTGTGTTGAGGCGGTTATCATAGTTGTTCAGGTAAACATTCAACCGGTTCTGGTACTCTTTTATAATTCCGGCAGAATATTGTGAATAGGTTAATTCCATGAAACTACAGGTATTATACTTAAAGGGGATCGAGGCGCTTGCCGTCCGGTTCGTCTTAAACGGATTGTAGGTCACCCAGCCATTCTCATGTCGCCCCGCATACATTGTCCCGGTATATTCAGAAGGAAATAAACTGTTGAATTCATTTACTTTGGACGTGACGCCTGGCCAGCGGCTGGCATAGGATGATTTATTTACCTTCAGCTGGAAAGAGTTAGCATCCATATCATCCAGTTGATAAACAATTGGAATTGACGGATAGCGGCCGGTTTTTTTGAAGAAGCTCTTATTGAGCTCATAGTTGCCGTCGCCATCCATTCGGTAGAGCCCTTCAAATAAGGTCTGAGGAGTACTGTACCTGTCCTGGTTAGTACCACTGTTAACATCACTGACAATGACAACTTTGGTCCGGTCAATCACCTCTCTCCTGGTAGGGATACGAACAGTCCCATCCAATATTTTACGGAAGAGATCTATGCTGACGTTGTGAAACTGCGGATAAAATTCCCAGCGTCTTGTAGTAAATCCGTCAGCTGTTGTCGCTGTACTGATTTCCCTTGAGGAATTTACGGGGATCGTTTCCGGGCCGTCAATCACCGTTTCCCCGGTCAGCATAACATGCTCCAGGTGAGGGGCAAGACCTGTGGCTAAGGTAAAGTTGGCATTCACTCCGGTAGAATCTGTCCATCCTGTTTCATCATAGCGGATACCGTATTGCCCTGCATAGCCGGAAAGATACGCTCCCAGGCAGGTACTTTCCATGTCATGCTGATATGTTTGCTGTGTATACTTTTCACACAGAATATAGTTTTCGGTATAATTCCTGCAGGCGGAAGCAAAGTCAGGATTTCTTTTCAGCATTCCTATCGGGTTAATATTGGGGTTCCACTGGTTTGGACACCAGCTGACTACCAGGTATCCGCCATAACGGTTACTCAGTTGCAGCAGTTTGGCAAAAAGAGCGATCCGGCTGGCCCACGGAGGTGAAATAGGGTCCCAGCTGCTGGAAGATGGATTTTGCAGACTGCCGTCATATCCCCAGAATTGTTCTGCGTAGTTGAACCCGATGAAGTTAGGATAGTCCCGGTAAAACTCTTCATATACCGTCAGATCGGTTTCTGAAAAATGCTGAAATCCACCGCTGGACTGCTGTATCATAGCCCATACACGATTTTCAGCGCATACTCTCAGCCAGGATTTGGCAACTTCATAACCATATTCTGCCTGGAGCCACTTGCTGGTAAGACGGTCATGATTAATGGAAATGGAAATATTAAACACCACATAAGGCCGGATATCCGCCGGTACCATATTTATGATCTTTTGAGGATCTGCCTGGTTCCATGAATCGATGTGAATGAGCCACATAGGTTGCTGAGGGGAAATAGGCCTGCGTAAAGGCGTCCCGGACTGGGCAACAGCAGCAAGCCCGGAGACTAACGATAAAGCAACAATCATTGTGGCAAAAAGAAGTTGTGCTTTTAATCGGAGAGGTTTCATAGTGATGGGTTTCAGTTAATTTGAGTTAATAATGAATATTATCAGGGAGCAAATTTTCACCATTAAAAGCGGGAAGAATGTCATATTCCTTTAAAAGACTTGTACAAATGTCAAAGCAGGGATAACTTTATTATTGTCAAACTCACAGAATGCTTATATTAAACATAAGCAATCAGACAAAAGTATCCGGGATTTTGACAAATGGATCCTATCTCACGGCACCTCCTGGATACCTTTAACCCTGTAATAATTACATTGATCATTATTTATTTACCACTATGAACAGACTTATCTTACTGGTTACCCTCATCGGGTTTAGTTTCCCTGCTATTTCCCAGTCAACATCCAAAGAAGCGCCTCCCGGTTTTGATACAGAACGTAGCGATATCACGCATGGCAACATAGATACTATCAGTTATACTTCCCGGACCGTAGGTACTACCCGGAAGGCGCTCATTTATACTCCGCCCGGATACACAACAGGGAATAAATACCCGGTGTTATACCTCTTGCATGGCATTGGTGGAGATGAGAAAGAATGGTACACCCATGGAAAACCACAGGTGATCCTGGATAACCTTTATGCGGAAGGTAAACTGGTCCCAATGATCGTAGTATTACCCAATGGCCGTGCTATGAAGGACGACCGCGCCACAGGGAATATCATGGCGCCGGATAAAGTAGAAGCATTTGCCACCTTTGAACAGGACCTGCTGAATGATCTTATTCCCTTCATTGAGAAAGAATTCCCGGTATTGGCAGATAGGGAACATCGCGCCATTGCAGGCCTGTCAATGGGAGGCGGTCAGTCGCTGAACTTCGGGCTTGGCAATCTCAATCAGTTTGCATGGATAGGAGGCTTCTCAAGTGCTCCCAATACAAAGAAACCAGAGTTGCTGGTGCCGGATCCGGAAGCTGCAAAACGTCAGCTAAAGCTGTTATGGATCTCCTGCGGCGATAAGGATAATCTCATTACATTCAGCAAACGTACACACGATTATCTCAACGAAAAAAGCGTTCCCCATATTTATCATATAGAGCCCGGAGTCCATGATTTTAAAGTATGGAAGAATGATCTTTACCTGTTCTCCCAGTTGCTTTTCAAGGTAGGGGATACCGGGAAGTGATCACCGGGGTTCCTTACCTATATGGAAATAGTCAAAATCTACATAGCCGCCTGTTAATTGCGTTGCATAATTAAATAATCCAAAACGGTAGCCCATAAAATGGGGAATGGTATAAGCCATTTTCAGCGCTTTGCCTATATTTTTCCAGCTTTTCCCATCTTCGCTGTAATAGAAGCTGGCGCTGTCTGCCATGTATTCGAAATTGCAATCGGCCCGGAGATATACAATGTCTTTTGTCAGCGGCAATCGTTGCAGCTCAACAGGTATGCCCGTTTCTCCGCTGACCATCACCAGGTACTTTGTTCCCGCTTCCATTTTTACACCTACCCAGCCAAATCTTTTTTGGAGCAGAAGCAGGCCGGCACAATCGCCATTTTTCATCCCCGATACATCTATAGCTGTTGCAGCGGATGACTTCGGCCCAAAAGTGCGTTGAGTAAGTGTATTGCGTGCCAATAATATAGAAGTATCTACCCGCGCGGTGGTAAGGCGTAAGTAGCCACGGCGCTTGTTCAGGGACCAGTAGCGGTTGTCCGGGTTGTGATTCCATTGCCAGGCCAGCGGAAGAACTGTTCCCTTAAACTCGTCAGAGCTTACAATGCCCGGGTCCAAACCTTTACTTACAGGCAGGTTCATTTGTTCAGGTACCTTGCCATCCACTCCCAATACCGGCCAGCCAGCTTCCCAGCTAACAGGTACCCAATAAGGGATACGGCCAACCGCACCATAGTCGCGGAATAGATAGGCGTACCAGTTGCCTTCCGGGGTGCTGATAAGCCCGCCTTGTGCCACACCTAGATCCTGTAGCGCTACCCGTCCTTCCCAGGGGCCTGTTATTTTATCTGCACGGTGTATTATTACAGTACGCATACCTCCTTTAGGCCAGCAGATATTAAACAGGTAGTATTTGCCGTTAACCTTGAACAACTGCGAGCCTTCCGCCGGTAAACCTATATTGGGGCCGGCGGGTGCGCTGGCATTTTCTATCAGCACCTGCGGAGTGCTGCCAGGCTTAATACCTGAAAGATCATTTGCCAGCTCAGCTATCATGAGCTTCCCATTACCATAAAGCATATAAGTTTTACCATCTTCGTCAAAGAAGAGCGAATGATCATGCAGGGAAGGTTTAAAACTGATCTTTTTCCACGGTCCTTTTTCAATATCTTTTGTAGAATAGATATATGTCTTGCCGGTAGTACCGGAGAAGGTGCTTACATAATATATACCGTTATGGTGACGCAGGCTGCTGGCCCAGGACCCTCGTCCATAGCTACTCTTTCCCCGTGCCAGGTTCAGTTCATCAACATCGTCAAGAGTGTTATAAGCATAGGATACGGTCTCCCAGTTGACAAGGTCTTTGGATTTCATGATCGGGACACCGGGGCTCATATGCATAGTAGTGCTGCTCATATAGTAGGTATTGCCTGCACGGATCATTGACATATCAGGTACATCCGCAAAAATGATAGGGTTCCGGGCAAGCTGCGCCTGGCTGTGAATGGCTGTCAGCAGGGTAAATGCTGAAATGATCGCTTTACTGAAATATCTCATTATTATGATGCGTATTTTGGATAAATGTATGGTGATCCCAAATGTAGAAGGACCGTATAGCCAACACTGCTCGATTTGTAAAAATGAATAGCACAAATGTTGAACACGCTAAAAAAAGCTTCTGCGCACAGCCAAAAGGTCCTCTCTCAGAAAACCGGCTTTGCCTTTTAGCCGAAGGTAAAACCCATTTTCTGAGCAATCCTCTCACTTTCTGCATCAAAAAGAAATTCTAACCCATGAAGAGAAAGCGACTTTTCGTAGTTTAGCAGAACACTACCTTACTAACAGATATTCCGGTTACCTATACCGGTAAAGAAACACGTTTAATGAATGACTGTTTGCCGCCAGATATTCCTTTTCATAATAGCTTTTTGGCCCTACTTAACCCAGGCCCAGGAAAGCAGATACCACTTTATTAACTTCAGCAGCAAAGACGGCCTCTCTTCAAACACAGTAAATGTAATATTGAAAGACAGGTTAGGCTATATGTGGTTCGGTACAGACGACGGACTTAGCCGCTTTGACGGATCGCGGTTCATCGTTTACAGCCACAATGACGCAGACTCTTTCAGCATCCGCTCCAATAATATCATGGCGTTGTATGAAGACCCGCAAGGCAACCTGTGGATAGGTACCCACAAAGGCCTTTCCCTGTATGACAGGAAGCGGGACGCTTTCCGTAATCCCGATGTAACCCGTGGAGCTTCCGTAAGATCACTCTGCGGCGATCACCACGGAAACCTGTGGATTGGCGGCTACTCCGGTCTCTTCAGATATCACCCTGCAACAGGAGCTTCAAAATATTATTCAGCAGAACATGGGGGGAAGAACCATTTATCTTCCAGCATGATTATCAGTATGCTGGAAGACAGCCAGCATAGACTGTGGATAGGCACTAATGCAGGCTTACATCTCTATCGCCCTGCTACTGACGATTTTATATTGTTCTCTGGACAGCAACCTGATTCCATGATTACCGATCTGTCAGTAAAGATCATCAGTGAAGACCACGCAGGAAATATCTGGGTAGGTACGCCCGATGGCGGATTGAATAAACTACCGTATGGGGGCAGCGGCTTTCACAATTATCAGTATACACCCGGCAGGAACAATTGCCTGAGCAGCAACCGCATTTACGGAATTGCTTACGATCAAAGTGGAAAACTCTGGTTAGGTACTGAAAAAGGGTTAAATATCCTGGACCCCGCAAATGGTGAGGTCCTGCACGTTATTGCCAATGCACGGGACAAATACAGCCTGAAAGGAAACTCGATAAGAAGCCTGTATATCGATGAGCATGGCATTTACTGGCTAGGCACCTTTCAGAGTGGTGTTAATAAATATGACAGGAACCTCACTGCTTTCAACCTGGAAGAGAGCAATCCGTTTGATCCCTATGGGCTTAGTGCGCCTAAAGTTACCGCCTTTGCAGAGAGCCGCAACGGGAATGTCTATGTAGGTACAGATGGGGGAGGGTTGAACCTTTACAACCGGCAGACAGGGTTATTTGACAGGGTAGCTATAGGACAGCAACCACTTACCATCCTTGCTACGGAACGGGTAGGGGATGAGCTGTGGATGGGTACCTATCTGCAGGGTATTTATGTACTTAACATGAGCTCCGGCGCGGTGAAACATTATTCTAAGGATGACGGCTTTTCCGCACTTGCCAGCAATGAAATCTTTTGTATCCGTAAAGACAGGTACGGTAAGATCTGGATAGGTACTAACGGGAAAGGAGTACAGGTGTTTATTCCCGCTAAAGGTATATTCCGCAAACTGGAAGATCATCTGTCTGATGTGAATGGTGATAAGGTGCCTGAAATAGGATTTATCCGCGCTATTGAAGAAGACAGGGAAGGAAAGATCTGGATAGCAGCGCCCGGCCGTGGTGTGGATATGTATGATCCTGTAACCAATACTTATCGCCTGTATGGACGTTACCAGGCCAAAGGCCTGCCTATCGATGAAATACAGTGTCTGTTGGCAGGCAAAGACGGCAGCCTGTGGGGTGGCACCGCCGGTAGAGGCCTATGCCGCCTGGATTTTAAGAACGATAGCTTTAAGATCTATTCAGCCAGCGATGGCCTGGCCAATGAAGTGATCTGGAAAATACTGGAAGACAGTACAGGCAAATTGTGGTTCAGTACCAACAAAGGGATCAGCCGCCTGGACCCTTCGCAATCCCGGGTTAAAAATTTTACCTCCGGAAACGGGTTACAGCGAAGCGCCTTTACACTGGGGGCCGGTTTATTGACAAGCGACGGGGAAATGTTTTTCGGCGGACTGGAAGGCTTCAATTATTTCTTACCGGAAGCGCTTCATTTCAATCGTAACACACCGGCTGTGGTTTTTACAGGTCTGAAGGTGGATAATAATACTGTAATACCCGGCAAACAGGGAATTATTGACGCTGATATAGCCGTAGCCCGGCAAATCAGGCTTGGTTATAAACAGAATTTCTCCATCGATTTTACCACCCTTGATTTTACCAGCTCCGGCGAATGCCAGTATCTTTATAAACTGGAAGGATTCAATACCAGCTGGAACTATATTGGTGCCAACAAAACAGCTGTATTTACAAACCTCGACCCCGGCAGATACACACTTCTGGTGAAAGCCAGCGATCCAAACGGCGAATGGACCACCGAAGCTGCCACCATAGCCGTTTATATTAAACCACCATTTTGGAGAACAGGATATGCCTATGCATTTTATTTCCTGTTAGCCGCCTTTATGCTATGGGGGCTGCGTTACCGGGGTATCCGGCGGCTGCAGCGAAAATTTGCAGCTGAACAGGAACGTCAGCATATCAGGCAAATGATCGAAGAAGAAAGAAAAGAGGCAGAGCGCCAACGTGCCTTCGATGAAGTGAAGATCAGGTTCCTGACCAACCTGAGCCATGAATTCCGTACTCCGGTTTCCCTGATTGCCGGCCCGGTACAGACATTGCTTGATAGTGAAACAGACCAGGAGAAAAAAGGACAGCTGTCTATGGTCAAACGTAATACCCGAAGACTACTCAATCTCGTTAACCAGTTATTAGACTTCCGTAAACTGGAGGAACAGGAGCTCCGGTTAAACGCCACACCTGGAGATATTGTACTTTTTGTACAGGAAGTAGTAGAATCTTTCAGGGACCTGGCAGACCGCAGGCACATCAGCTTTAGCTTCAGCAGTTCGTTTGAAAGTTATTATACCCTTTTCGATAAAGATAAGATCGAACGTGTACTTTTTAATCTGCTGAGTAATGCCTTTAAATTCACCGGCCGCGATGGGACAGTAACCATGCATATACGGAGAGAAGAACGCGATCCGGGAATTATTATCAGTATTGAAGATAACGGCATCGGAATGTCAGAAGAAGATCAGCGGCGCATTTTTGACCGTTTCTTTCAGGGAGAGACCCATCCGGGTGTCATGAACCAGGGCAACGGTATAGGGTTATCCATTACCAGGGAATTTGTCAGGTTGCATGGAGGTTCTATTCACGTCAACAGCCTTTACGGAAAGGGCAGCGAATTTATTATCAGGTTGCCGCTTGAAGAGCTGGAGCAACCAGCGGCAGAACAGGTTGTGGATGATCTGCTGATTCCGGAAGAAGAGCCGGGAAGACCGGTACATGAGCCGCAGGAAGGAGAATACCTGACCGTATTGCTCATTGAAGACAATGAAGACTTTCGTGCTTACCTGCGTAACACCCTCCGGCCCTTTTACAGGATAATTGAAGCGGCAGACGGAAGAGAAGGATGGCAAAAAGCACTTTCTGCACATCCCCATGTGATTGTCAGTGATATCAGTATGCCCTATATGGATGGTATTACCCTTAGCAAAAAGATCAGAGCGGATAAACGGACTGCCCATATACCGATCATCCTCTTAACTGCGCTGACAGGCGACGCCTATGAGTTAAAAGGATTGCAGACAGGCGCGAGCGACTATCTGACCAAACCCTTCAGCACAGACATACTTAAAGTGAAAATTCAGAATCTCGTATCACTCAACCAAAGTTTTAAAGAAGCTTATAGCAGGCGGTTGGAGGTGAACACACAGCCTGTAACAGTAGAAAATGAAAATGAAAAACTGTTGTTGAAAATGACCACTTACATTGAGGAAAATATTGATGATGAAAAACTGTCGGTAGAACAACTGGCTAAACATCTTTGCATGAGCAGGGCAACACTTTACAATAAAGTCGTAGATATAACCGGGGAAACTCCTGTTGAATACATTCGTTCCGTCCGGCTGAACAAGGCCGCCGTCTTATTGGAAAAAAGCGATCTGCGCATCGCCGAAATCGGTTATTCAGTAGGCTTTTTCGCGCCTAATTACTTCGCACGTGTTTTCAAGGCCAGGTTCAACATGTCCCCCTCTGAATATGCTGCTTTAAAAAGAAAATCAGCCTTTTAGTACGCAGTATTGATATTGGCCTTTTTTGATTTGGCGCCGATAACGGCAAAAAAAGCTGGTTTAGGCTGATTTTGCCTGTCAAAAAGTAACGGATAGTTTGTCCTGCCACGGATGGGCCAGTTATTTAACCATGAATAGGCATCATTTACACCCCAGAAAGTAATACGGCTTATTTTATCCCGGTGCTTCAGGAACAAACGGAACAGGTTTGCATATCCCCGGCTTAAAGTGGCCTGTACAGAGTCAGGCAAACCATTGGGATATGGGTCCATACCTGCCCGCTTCCCGTTTACAGATGCGCTTACATCGGCAGTGTTGGAATCCCAGGGATTGGGCAGCACGGTGAGGTCCAGTTCGGTGAACATCACCTTGATCCCAAGCGCAGCATAGGCAAGGATGCTTTGTTCTATCTTCTCAAGCGGTACATCATTGGCATGCCAATGGCCCTGTATACCCACACCGTCAATACGAACGCCTGCTGCCTGTATCTTTTTAATGAGGGCAACAGCACCGGCTCTTTTCTGTGGTTGTTCTATATTATAATCATTATAATACAGCTCTGCACCAGGATCTGCCTGTTGCGCCAGTCTGAAGGCTTCAATAATGTAATTTTCCCCAAGTAGCTCAAGGAAGATGGACCTGCGCAAACTACCATCTTCTTCCAGCGCTTCATTGACCACATCCCAGGAATATACTTTCCCCCGGTACCTGCTCACCACTGTATCAATATGTTCTGTAAAAAAATGGCGGAGTGAATCCGCATTTTTGACCCTTCTGATAAAGAAGGGCAACTGGCTATGCCAGATAAGTGTATGGCCGTTTACTTTCATATTGTACCGGGTACCGTAAGCAACAAACCGGTCTGCAGCCTCAAAATTGTACCTGTTCCATTCAGGATGGATCAGAGCGGCTTTCATCAGGTTCTCCGGCGTAATGGCATTGAACTGCCCGGGTACCCATTTCGCAATTGCCATTTCGTTCCCTGAGATCTGTTGTATACTGAGCGCTGTGCCAATGAGAAAATCATTTTTGAAAGTCGATTTAAGTGACGCAACCGGCGTTGTCGCTGTTCGCCTCGTAACACAACTGCACACCAGCAATATGATAGCCATACAAAACGCAAACTGCAATGCTTTATTCATGATAATCTGATAGTTAATTGAATACCAAATAACAAAAAGATAGACAATCATTGCTTTATTCCATCCTCTTCGTTGAAAATTGAGACATTTTAGCCATTGCCCCAGGAACACAACCAGCAGAATGACATTTATGACAGGAATTTCTACAAATGGAGCATAGTATCACTGCTCCCGGATGTTACTTTGATAATATGAAACAGGATGAAATCCTGAAGCAACCAAAATATTTCCTATAAGCGATTTTGCCATGAGTATTCAAAGACTTCACGAATGTCAGGCTGCCATCCTCCAACATCCCGGGATCGATGTTGATCAGTTGGCCAGGCTAATGTATATGAGCCGCCCAACCTTATACCGCAAGCTGAAAGAAATAACCGGATTAACACCCCATGAGCTGATCAACGAAATCAGGTTGAAAAAAGCAGCAGAGTTGCTGGCAGACGGTAGGTACCGGGCCTTCGAAGTGGCACGCATAGTCGGTTTTACCTCTCAGAGCAGTTTTGGAAAATCCTTTCTCAGGCAATTTAAAGTATCACCTGCTATGTACCGGCGCCTGAAAGCTTTTACCACGCCCTGTTCCGGTAACTGTTACGAGGAAGATAAAACAAGCATATAATAATGAAGAAAGTTACAGTTAAGACTATCGCAGGAATGCTTCCGCTGATGATAAGTATATTATCAGGCATTGCTGCTTTTTCGCAAAAGAAGGCCCAACCTTTATTCACCCGGTTTACCTATGAGGGGAACGATCACATTTACACTGACAATCCTTTGCAGGAAGGGGAGTTTTACAGCCCCGTATTACAAGGATGCTACCCTGACCCCAGCATTACCCGGAAGGGAAATGATTATTACCTGGTCAATTCCTCCTTTTCAATGGTACCGGGAGTACCCATCTTTCATTCAAAAGATCTTGTAAACTGGAAACAGATCGGGCACGTACTGGACAGGCCTTCACAACTGAAGGTAGAAAAAGCCGGTATCTCCGCAGGCATCTATGCCCCGGATATTAAATATAACCCCTATAACAACACTTTTTATATGATCACCACACAGATAGCCGGAGGTATCGGCAATATGGTGGTAAAAACACAGGACCCTTCAAAAGGCTGGAGTGACCCCATCAAATTAAAATTTGATGGCATAGACCCCGCACTTTTTTTTGATGATAATGGTAAGGCCTACCTGGTGCACAATGATGCTCCCCCGGCAGGAAAAACGCTCTATAATGGTCACAGGGTAATAAAAATATGGGAATATGACCTGGCCAGAGACCAGGTGATAGAAGGTACAGACAAGATCATCGTAGACGGCGGCGTGGATATAACACAGAAACCTATCTGGATAGAAGGTCCGCACCTTTACAAGAAAAACGGGCGTTATTACCTCATGTGCGCTGAAGGAGGCACCGGCGGCTGGCACAGCGAGGTTGTCTTTGTCAGCGATCATCCCAAAGGACCTTTTACCCCTGCAGGCAATAATCCTATCCTTACACAACGCCATTTCCCTAAAGACAGAGCCAATAAAGTGGATTGGGCTGGACATGCCGATCTCGTTGAAGGACCTGGCGGTAAATATTATGGCGTTTTCCTGGCCGTTCGCCCCAACGACAAAAACAGGGTGAACACCGGCCGGGAAACATTTATGTTGCCGGTCGACTGGAGCGGCGAATTCCCCGTATTTGAGAATGGGCTTGTGCCGATAAAGGCAAAAATTAAAATGCCGGCCGGCGTAAAGAACCAGACCGGTCAAAATGGCTTTCTGCCTAACGGCAATTTCTCTTTCACTGACAACTTCACTGCTGCCCGGCCAGATTTCAGATGGATCGGTGTACGGGAATTCCGTGAAAACTTCATCAGCACTTCTCAGCAAGGGCTCAGGATCAATCCCTATCCGGTTACTATCAAAGCGGCTGCACCTACGTCCACTTTGTTTTACAGGCAGCAGCATGCCAGCTTCCAGGCAACGGTGACGATCAGGTATACGCCTCAGTCCGAAAAAGACCTCGCGGGCATCGTCTGCTACCAGAAAGAAACATTCAATTACGTTTTTGGCATATCTAAAAAAGGAAATGATCACTATATTCTACTGGAGAGGACCGATAATGGTAAATCTACACTGGCAGGCAGCGAAAAATTAACATTGGGAGATACTATACAGCTAAGAGTGACAGCCAGGGGAGACGCATATACTTTTAGCTATTCCACAGACGGACAACAGTTTAAAAGCGTAGGAGGTACCGTCTCCGGCGATATACTGTCTACCGATGTGGCTGGGGGCTTTACCGGCGCTTTGATCGGACTGTACGCCACATCTGCAAACGATATAATGATACCATGATGATTATTGGACAATAACGCAAAAATGACATTCATACTACTTATTTAGAGATTCAGAGCATCCCCTTTTTTCGGACGCCTATATTTTTGACTGTAAAGACCGCTGACTGTATGTTATGGCGGTAACTCGTTAACTCCTTTCCAATTCCACTGTAAACCAAAACGACCACGATATGAAAACAAAACTACAACGCTTAAGCGGAGACATTCGCAGTCTCATTTTTACAAGTGTGACATTGACAATTATTGAGCTGCTGAAGCACCCTTTCTATTTAAAGGGTGCTTCACTCCTGTATTGGAATAGCTCCGGTTATTTGGAAGGCTTTGCCCGATGGGACACCGGGACGCCCATATCTCTCCTTTCTGCCAAATAATATTCAGCAATTTTAAAAAAGCTTATCATGATTCTCAGTTCAATCATGCGGAGTGCGCTTGCCCTGATGGCAGCAGCGCTTTCTATATCCTTTTGCTGTTTCCCCGCACTGGCGCAAAATTCACGTACCGTACAGGGAACAGTTCTGGATGCACAAAATATGCCCGTAGCTGGTGCATCAGTCAAAATAAAACAAGGTGGTAACGGCGCACAAACCAGTAACGACGGGAAGTTTTCCCTGTTACTCCCGGCCGGTAAACAGGTCCTTGAAATAAGCCATGTAGGAAAAACCACCCGGGAAGTGGAAGTAGGAATACAGGACAATAACATCATCATTACACTGAAAGACGCCGTAGCCGTACTTGAAGATGTGATTATTGTAGGGTACGGCCGGCAAAAAAAAGCCAGTGTCGTTGGCGCCATTACACAGACATCAGGAAAGGTACTTGAGCGAACAGGAGGCGTTACCAATCTTGGTATGGCATTGACCGGGAACCTGCCAGGCGTTATTACCAGCGCCTCTACCGGCATGCCAGGCGCAGAAGATCCGCAGATATTGATCCGCGCACAGAGCTCGTGGAATAACAGCGCGCCCCTGATCCTGGTCGATGGTATTGAACGCTCAATGAGTACAATAGATATTTCTTCTGTTGAAAGTATTTCCGTTCTCAAAGATGCCTCAGCTACTGCCGTTTATGGGGTAAAAGGCGCCAATGGAGTTATCCTGATCACCACTAAAAAAGGCACTACCGGGAAAGCAGTTATTCAGATCAGGTCTAATATGACAACAAAAGTAGCCTCGAAGCTGCCGGAGAAATATGATTCCTATGATGCTTTTGTTATTAAGAATCTGGCTATTCAGCGGGAACTTATGCTTTCTGCAAACGGATGGTCTGCCTATAAACCACAACAGATCATAGACAAATACCGGAACCCTCTCAATGCAGAAGATTGGGACAGGTATCCTAATGTAGACTGGACAAAGGAGCTGTTCAAAGACAGGGCAATGTCTTACAGCACAGCTGTTAACGTATCAGGAGGGTCTCAGTTTGTTACCTATTTCGCAGGGGCCGACTTTGTATACGAAGGAGACCTGTTTAAAACCTTCCAGAATGGAAGAGGCTACAAATCCGGGTATGGCTACAACCGCATCAATGTACGCAGCAACCTGGACTTCAACCTTACAAAAACAACGAGGTTTTCAACAAAGCTATTTGGTTCCAACGGCGTACGTAAAGTACCCTGGGGGGCTGCTGATAATGATCAGGGCTACTGGGCTTCCGCTTACAGAACATCCCCCGATGCCATGCGCCCCATTTATTCAGATGGCACATGGGGCTTTTTCCAGCCCAGGAATGCAGATGTACCAAACTCCGTGTACAACCTGGCTATGTCCGGCATAGAGAAACGGACAAATACACAGCTTACTACAGACTTCATTCTTCAGCAACAACTGGATATGATCACAAGAGGTCTCAGCGTCAGAGGCAGTATTTCGTTAGACAATACGTTCAGGGAAACACAACGGGGTATCAACGATGCTTTCAATTATGCCCAGCGCAAATGGGTAGATCCGGAAACAGGTACAGTATTCCTTGAATACCCGATCAACTCCGGAACACAGCTGGACTATTCTGATGGCATCCGCTGGTCAGGCCAGCCAGGATCAGTAGACAGAGACGCAACCTACCGGCGGCAGAACTACATGTTCCAGTTAAACTATGACCGCCGTTTCGGGAAACATGACGTAACAGCCATGGGACTATTGCAACGCGAAAAAGTAGCTACAGGCAGTCAGTTTGCCCGTTACCGTGAAGACTGGGTTTTTCGTGCCACATATAATTATGACACAAGATACTTTTTTGAGACCAACGGCGCCTATAATGGCTCCGAGCAGTTTGGCCCCGATTACCGCTTTGCCTTCTTTCCTTCTTTCTCCGCAGGCTGGATGCTGAGCAATGAAAACCTGATGAGCAGCCTGAATTTTCTCGATGTCCTGAAAATACGCGCCTCATGGGGAAAGATCGGTGACGATGCCGTAGCTGTTGGCCGCTGGCCCTTCAGAGACCAATGGGCATTTGGCGGCAATGCGCAGATGGGAAGCCCTCCGGCTAATACGCCTTATACATTTTACAGGGTCAGTAGCCTCGGTAATCCTAATATCTCCTGGGAAAAAGTGGAAAAACGTAACCTGGGCATTGATTACTCTTTCCTGCAGGGAAAAATTGCAGGTAGCGTAGATGTGTTCAGCGACAACAGGACCGATATCATTATCAATGGGGCTTCACGCGCCATCCCTTCCTATTTCGGGGTAAGCGCTCCCAGCGCCAATCTTGGCAGGGTAACCAGCAAAGGTTATGAAATTGAGCTCAGACTGGACCATACATTCAAAAACGGGATCCATATCTGGGCTAATACCAACATGACTCATGCTACGAATAAAACCATCTTCCGTGACGATCCCGAACTGCGGCTTGCCTATCAGAAACAGGCCGGATACTCAATCGGTCAGACCAGGACATACCTTGACTATGGATACCTGCAGAGCTGGGATGATATTTACGGCAGTACCCAACGTTCAACCAATAACCAGAACAAGCTTCCGGGAGATTACAACATTATTGACTTTAATGGTGACGGCATTATTGATGGTAACGACACCGCCCCTTACGGATACGCCGGCACTCCGCAAAATACTTACAACGCCAGCCTCGGAATAGATTGGAGGGGACTGAGCCTGTTCCTGCAGTTCTATGGTGTGAACAACGTAACCCGCGAAGTTACATTTCCCACCTTCCATTCATCATCCAATGTAGCTTATGTGGAAGGCGCTTACTGGCTGAAACAAAATGGTGGCGGGGATGTTCCCTTGCCCCGCTGGTCAAACCTGGAAGGTGGCGGCGGCAATGGCACGCGCTACCTGTTTGACGGATCTTACACACGGTTAAAAAATGCAGAAATAGGCTACACGCTGTCTGGCGGCGTTGTAAAAAAGATGGGCATAAAGACGTGTAAAATATACGTAAACGGTAACAACCTGTTGTTGTGGACAAAGATGCCGGATGACCGTGAATCTAATTTCAGTGGTGGTTCCAGCCTGGGAGCCTATCCCACGGTCAGGCGTTTCAACTTAGGCATTGATATCACCTTATAAAATTATCGGGAGATGAAGAGATTTTTTCTGAACATATTGTTGCCTTTAACAATAGTATTAGCCACCCTGTGGCTGAGCTCCTGCAGGAAGTACCTGGAGAGATCGCCGCTTGCTGACATAGCAGAAGGGGACGCCTTCAAGAACTTCAGGAACTTCCAGGGATTTACAGAGGAATTGTACAACTGCATTCCTTTGATCAGTGCAGTAGAATTTCATAACTGCTTTAACCTGGGTGAAGACGAATTCTGGGAAGTAGGTGAAACCCGCCTGTTTTCCTATAATGTTGACCAGGGGGATTACTGGGCCTGGAATGGCGCTTTTTACAACTTTTTCAAACCGGGTGGCAATGCATCCACCGCAAGCCGTACCGATAAAGGGAAACTATGGGGATTGTCCTGGTACGCCATCCGCAAAGCAAACATCGGACTGGCCAACCTGGACCTGCTTACAGAAGCTACAGACGAAGAAAAGGACCTGATAGCTGGCCAACTGTATTTCTTCAGAGGGTACTTTCATTTTGTATTGATGGAATATTGGGGCGGACTGCCTTACATTGACCAGGTATTACCCTCAGATAAATCCCTTAAACTGCCCCGGTTAAATTATCATGCTACGGCCGATAAAGTAACGGCTGACTTACAGAAAGCGGCAGACCTGCTTCCTGTTGATTGGGACCAGACCCTCGTCGGACAACAAACAATAGGGAACAATAACCTGCGCATCAATAAGATCATGGCCCTGGCCTACCTCGGGAAAAATCTTCTCTGGGCCGGTAGCCCTTTAATGAACAGGGAATCTACAGGTAACAGTTCCTACAATGCAGACTATTGCAAAAAAGCCGCTGACGCCTTTGCTCAGGCCTTACAGATCACTGAATCTACCGGCCGCTACGAGTTAGCCCCGTTCTCACAATATACCCGGTTGTTCTACACCTTTAACCAGAACGGCCGGCTTCCGGGACTGAAAGAATCCATTTTTATGGAGAACCTGGCAGAAGCAGCCGGCCGCTGGCGCTGGAACCAGGTGAACGATTACCGGCCAATGACCATCAACGGTTCCGGCATTAAGGTTTATCCCACTGCCAATTATGTGGATTACTACGGCATGGCCAACGGACTGCCCATTACAGATCCTGAAAAACCTGACCCTGAATCAGGATATGATCCCGAATATCCCTGGAAAAACAGGGACCCGCGCTTCTACCACGATATTGTAATAGACGGCGAAAAATGTGTACTGGACATTTCAAGGGTCGGCAATGACCAATACCGGCAATATGCAAGCCTTTACACCAACGGATTGTACAGAACTGCTAATGGAAACAAAAAGGTGTGGACAGGCTATATGAATTCCAAATTCGTTTCCAAACTAATGAATGATTTTGATGGCTATAAAGAGAACAATACCCTGGTATTAAGCCTCATGCGGCTGGCAGATGTTTACCTGTTATATGCCGAAGCTACGGCAACAGGTTATGGCTCGCCTCAAAGCAGGGCCGAAGGGTATACCCTCTCTGCAGAAGAAGCCGTCAACAAAGTGCGCAAAAGAGCGGGAGTAGGAGATGTAGCTGCAAAGTTCCTTACAGGTACAGATGTCTTTATGAGTGAAGTAAGACGGGAACGCGCCGTGGAACTGGCATTTGAAGGCCATCGTTTTACTGACCTGCGCAGATGGTTGCTATTGACAGAACGGCCCTATACATTAAAGAAAGCCGTAGAGTTTGACCGCGCAGGAGATGTACCCAACAGTGTCTTATATGCAGATCCTAAGAACGGTCATGTTAAGAACTTCAGAGAGACTGTTTTATTTGAAAGGCAGCTCGGACAACGGCATTACTGGTTTCCATTCCTCTTAAGCGATGTAAATATGTACAGGGAGTTTAAACAGAACCCAGGTTGGTAAACCATTAAAATTTTAAAAAATGAAGAGAAAAAATATAATGTTCTCCTGTGTTCTTTTGGTCATTTCTGTACTCATCTCAACAGGATTAGCGGCACAGGAAAAAAATGACAGTCTTATAAACGTCGCTTTCGGAACAGTTGCCAGAGAAGATTTGTTGGGTGGTATTTCCACTGTCAACGTTTCCGGTTTACTGAAAAAAAGCTACGGGACCTATAGCCTGGATAATCTTCAGAGTTTCGTAGGTGGATACACAGGCAATATCTGGGGCCAGGAAGCGCTTGTCCTGGTAGATGGCATACCCCGCCGTGCTTCCGATGTCCGGTTGGTGGAAATAGGATCTGTCACTGTACTGAAAGGTGCCAGCGCAGTGGTATTATACGGAAGCAATGCCGCCAAAGGTGTTATCCTCATTACTACCAAACGGGGAAGCATAAAGCCATTAAGCATTGACGTACGTGCCAACACAGGTCTTCACTTTCCCAGGCGATATCCCGGCTACCTGAATGCGGCTGATTACATGACCTTATACAACGAGGCCTTGGGCAATGATGGCATTTCTACCAGCGGTGCAGGATACAGCCAGCAGGAAATTGATAATACAAGAGCAGGAACAAACCCTTTCAGGTATCCGGATATTGATTTTTTCAGCTCAGGTTATCTGAAAAAAGCATACTCAAGGTCGGATATTACAACTGAAATTTCCGGCGGTAATGAACGTGCCCGCTATTATACCAACATAGGCCTGGCCTATAATAACAGCATCATGAATTATGGGGAACAGAAAAAGAACAACGACTTCGGTTTCAGCATAAGAGGCAATGTGGATATGAACCTGAACAGCTGGCTCACCGCCTCCAGCGATGTGGCGGTTAATGTTTCCGACAATTACGCAGGACGGGGCGATTTCTGGGGAGCATCCTCAACGATAGCACCCAACTTTAACAGGTTTTCCCCGCTCATTCCCATCAGCATGTTTGACCCGGCTAATAAGAACCTGCAAACATATGTGAACAACAGTAATCATGTCATTGATGGAAAGTACCTGCTTGGCGGTCAGTCTACCAATCTAACCAATGTTTTTTCAGATATGCTGGCAGCCGGATACATTAAAACAAAGTACCGCACCTTTATGTATAATATGAATGCAGGAGCTGATCTGGGAAACATTATGAAAGGATTATCCTTCAGGACAGCATTCAGCATGGATTATACTGCTGTTTATTCCGAGGCGTATCAGCTACCTTATGCAGTTTACAGACCTGCCTGGTCAACAGTAAACGGACAGGACATGATCACCGATCTGCAAAAGTTCAATAATGATCTCAATTCCACCAATGAAACCATCGGAAGAACTACCTACACGCAAACAATGTCGTCCAGGGCACAGTTCAATTATAAAAGAACATTTGCGAGTGATCACCATGTGACAGCAGCCTTACTGGGATGGTGGTACCTCACACAGATCTCCAGCGACCCCGATAATGAGGGCGGAAGCGATTACCATCCCATCAGGAACACAAACCTCGGGTTCCAGGCCGGATATGACTACCGCAGGAAATATTATCTCGACTTTTCCGCTGCATTGGTCCATTCCGCTAAACTCCCTCCCGGGAAGCGTAAGGCCATATCGCCTGCTGTCACACTGGGCTGGCGCCTCAGTGATGAAGATTTTTTTAAGAAGAATATTTCTTTCATTGACAACCTGAAGATTTCAGCCTCTTACGCATCCATAAAGCAAGACCTGGATATTACCGGTGTCAGACCTAATAGTAGTACACCTACCGACTATTATTTATACCAGGGGTATTATGGCAACAATAGTACGTTAGGCGGATGGTATCAATGGCGCGATGGTGCTGCCGGAGGATGGACAACACTTTCAGGGCAGGGAGATAATCCTTATCTCACCTTCATTCAGCGGCAGGAATACAGGACAGGGATAGATGCATCAATGTTTAACCGTTTGATAACCCTGGAAGCCAATTACTTTTTACAGGATACCAAAGGGCTGCTTACCAGGGGAACTACCATTTATCCTTCCTATTTTACGGGTTCAGGTGATTTCCGCCCCTGGCTGAATTTCAATAACGACAGACGTTCAGGAGCTGACTTTTCAGTGAACCTGAACAACAAAATAGGACAGGTAGAATACTCCATTGGGGCCTGTGGTATGTTCTTCTCCTCAAAAGCCACACGCAGGGACGAAGTCCAGGCAGAACAATACCAGTACAGAACGGGCCGTAACCTTGACGCATACTGGGGATATATCAGCGAAGGATTCTTCCAAAGCCAGGATGATATTGACCGCCATGCCAGGCAAACATTTGGTGGCACGGTCAGGCCGGGAGATATCAGGTATAAAGACATTAACAATGACGGCATTATTGACAGCAGGGACCAGGTCGACCTGGGACGTAACGGTTGGGCCGCAGCTCCATTCACATACGGCCTTAATCTTACATTAAAGTGGAAACACTTCACCCTTTTTGCTATGGGGAACGGACAAGCCGGCGCTATCGCTTTCAAAAACAGCTCTTACTTCTGGGTGAGAGGTGCCGGCAAATATTCAGATGTGGTAAAGGGCCGTTGGACAGAGGCTACAAAGAATACGGCCACATATCCACGCCTTACCACCACTGCCGGCAATAATAATTTCCAGAACTCCACTTTCTGGATGTACAGAAATAGCAGGTTTAACCTTACCAGGGTACAGCTTACATACGATTTTGACCAGCATATTTTCAGGAACTCATTTGTTCATGGCCTGAGCATTTACCTTTTGGGCGATAACCTGCTTGTTATATCCAAAGAACGCAAGCTCATGGAAACCAATATAGGGACAGCCCCTCAATACCGCTATTTTAATATTGGCGCCAGGGCTTCTTTTTAAATGAACCAATAAAGAACATTATTTATGAGGATAAACTATTTAATTATAGGGATAGTGCTCCTTCTTGCAGCCGGTTGCAGGAAGATATTATCACCCGACGAAGAAAACCTGAAGACGATCGACCAGATGTATAAAGATGCGAATTATGCACAGGGCTTTCTTATAAATGCATACCGGTCCATTCCCGGCTATTATGATAATACCGATTATGCTACAGATGACGCTGTGACCAACCAGTTGAATAATGGCTACTTACAGATGGCTACAGGTTCATGGACGGCCGCGAACAACCCTGTTTCAGTATGGAACCCGGCTTATGGCGCCATCCAGTATATCAACCTCTTTCTGGAAAACGCGGAAAAGGTAAAGTGGGCTGCAGATCCGGAAGCAGCAAAGCTGTTCAATATGAGAATGAAAGGCGAAGCCTATGGTTTGAGAGCCCTCTACATGTATTTTCTGCTTCGTGCACATGCTGGATTTACAGACGACGGCAAGCTTGCAGGAGTTCCCATCATCACAGAATTCCAGACAATCAATTCAGATGTAAACCTACCCCGCGCCAGCTTTGATGCCTGTGTAAAACAGGTATTCAGAGACCTGGACAGTGCTGAATTTAATTTACCGTTGGAATACACAGACGTAAGTTCCGCCAGCCAGATCCCTGAACGGTTCAGAATAGCCACACAAAGACCGGAAGTTTATAACCGTGTGATGGGCCAGTACTCCCGGCAGTTGTATAATGGGCTGATAGCTCGCTCTTTCCGTGCAAGGGTTGGTTTGCTGGCTGCCAGTCCTGCTTTTCAGGATGCCTCCAATACCACCACCTGGGCCAATGCAGCAGACTTTGCGGCAGCTGTGATTGACTATAAAGGAGGCATAAGCACGCTTCCCGCAAATGGAAGTACTTTCTATGATAACAATAGTGAGATTGACGGATTAAGCGGGGGCAACAATCCCAATGAGATCATCTGGAGAGAAAATATCCTTACCAGCAACGGTGACCAGGAAGCCCAGAATTTCCCGCCAACACTATTCGGTAACGGATATATGAACCCAACACAGAATCTGGTAGACGCTTTCCCTATGGCAAATGGATATCCGGTCAGCAATGCAAACAGCAATTATGATGCTGCAAATCCCTACGTTGGAAGAGACCCCCGCTTTGCCCGCTATATCATTTATAACGGAAGTACGGCAGGTGTTGGTAACCAGGTGATATACACCGGTAGCGCATCTGGCAGCGATAACGGGATCAATGTAAGATCAACTTCCACCAGGACAGGCTACTATATGAAAAAGCGTCTCCGTATGGATGTAAACCGTAATCCTGCTTCTACAACGGGCAAGAATCATTATATACCACGTATACGCTATACCGAAATATTCCTTTCCTATGCAGAGGCTGCCAATGAAGCATGGGGCCCCATGGGAGCTGGCGGCCATCCTTATTCTGCTTATGATGTTATTAAGGTCATTCGCAAAAGAGCCGGTCTTGGTCTGGGCAATGGAGATCCTTATCTGGAAGAATGTAAGACCGATAAAGAGAAGATGCGTGAATTGATCCGTAATGAACGGCGTCTGGAGCTCTGCTTCGAAAGCTTCCGTTTCTGGGACCTCCGCCGCTGGAAGGCGAACCTCAGGGAAACGGTTCGTGGTATGGATGTAAATGCCGGTGTGTACCGCCCTTTCGACGTAGAGAACCGGTCTTATGAAAACTACATGTATTACGGGCCGGTCCCCTTTTCAGAGGTGCTGAAATATAGTAACCTGGTGCAGAACAAAGGGTGGAGGTAATTCCTGGATTGATTTCTAAAACTATTTATCATACATAATATGAAGAAAATATTTGCAGGTCTGTTAATGACCGCTATGCTTATTTCCTGTACTAAGAATAAGGATGTTGCTTATCCTGATTTCGACTATCAGACCGTTTATTTTGCCAGCCAGTTTCCTGTGAGGACCATAGTATTGGGTGAAGATCTTATGATTGACAACTCACTGGATAACGAACATAAAGTAAATATAAAAGCAACCATAGGAGGTACCCGTGATAACAGGAAAGACGTTATAATAAACTTTGAGGTTGATGAATCTCTTTGCAGCAACCTCTATTTTTCAGGCACAGGGCCTAAAGTGGTCCCTATGCCATCAGCCTACTATAAACTGGTATCTGATAAGATCACCATTCCTGCCGGCAGTATTCTCGGAGGAGTGGAGGTGCAGCTGACTGACGCTTTTTTTGCTGATCCGCTGTCGCTTGTCAATACCTATGTGATTCCGCTAACAATGAAGAACGTGGAAAACGCAGATTCTATTCTGCGTGGAACTCCGTCGGTCAGTAATCCTAACCGTTGCATAGATGCGCATTGGACGGTGAAACCCAGGGACTTTATTGCTTATGCCGTAAAGTACGTAAACCCATGGCATGGTTCATACCTTCGCAGGGGGAAAGATGTCATTGTGGGCAAACCCGGTTACACTGAGCTTGACCGTACAGTTTTCAGGAGAAAGATATACGTTGAACAGGACGAGGTAAAAGGAATGACCACCAGGTCATTAAGTGTAGTAGAGCTGCCACTGGTATTTACAAACAGTAGTGGCGGTAATATTCCGATGAACCTGTTGCTGACATTTGATCCAAAGGACAATACATGCAGTATTTCAGCCGCAGGCAGCGGGTATACAGCTTCCGGTACAGGAAAGTTCGTGAAAAGAGGAGAGAAGAACAGCTGGGGCGCGCAGGACAGGGATGCTATTTATCTGTCATATACCATCGATCATCCTATGATGCAAATTACCTCGGCAGATACGCTGGTTTTGCGTGACCGTGGTGTGTCCCCTGAATACTATTCACCAGTGGTCAGATAGTAATGCAGCTTAAAAGCAATTACAGCAAATTAAATGTTGACGGTGTACTTCCTTTATGCTGTGAAGATCTTCCCGGCCTCCTTTTAAAGGAGCGGTTGAAGATATCGGATATGCCTAAGGAATAAATATCGATAAAGTGCATTTTTTTTATCGATATAAGGAAAGTCTGAAAATGATGCTATATGTACTTTTGATAGAGAATGTCAATTGAAAAGTTGCATTACACCAGGAATAAAAGTTCATTTATACTGGTCTATTAGAGATGTTACATAATAAAGAGTCATGAAGATTATTTCTTGTATTGAACCGGGAAAACTCGAATATAGAGATGTTCCAAAACCGGTATGCCTCCCTGGCCATTCCATTATAAAAATACGCCGCATTGGTATCTGTGGAACAGATATCCATGCTTTTGGAGGAACACAGCCTTATTTTAGTTATCCGAGGGTCCTGGGGCATGAATTAGCCGCAGAATTTGTGGAAGGTGATGCAGAGCAATTACGTAAAGGAGATATTGTTACCGTTACTCCTTATCAATATTGCGGCAGTTGTATCGCCTGCCGCGGAGGTCATACCAATTGCTGCCAGAACATGAAGGTCATAGGGGTGCATATTGACGGTGGAATGGCAGAATTTCTGATGGTTCCTTCCCACCTTTTGCTGCCAGCGGCAGGACTGGATCCTGACAGGTTAGCATTGGTGGAGCCCTTCGCAATTGCAGCACATGCGGTCAGACGCGCTGCAGCCCTCCCCGGTGAAAATGTTCTGGTTGTTGGCGCTGGCCCCATTGGACTGGCTACAATGGAGATGGCCTCAATTGCAGGGGCGAATGTGCTGGCCATCGATGTAAATGACAACCGGCTTGCCTGGGCAAAGAAGATTGCCGGGGTGAAAATTGTCCTCAATGCCTTGGATGATCACCTGGAGGAACAACTCAGGGAAGTAACGAATGGAGATATGCCTGCTGTTGTCATTGATGCCACTGGTAACCGGAATGCAATTAATAATGCTTTCCGCTATATGGCGCATGCAGGCAGATATGTGCTGGTGGGATTACAGAAAGGAACAATAGAATTCAGTCACCCGGAGTTCCATAAGCGGGAAGGGACGTTGTTAAGCAGCCGCAATGCTACCAGAGAAGACTTTGATCACGTGCTTGAGAATATTCGGACCGGCAGGATAAGCCCGGATAGCTACATTACTCATAAAATACATTTTGATGATACAGTGGAAAGGTTTCCTTCTCTGATTGCTGATGCAGGTATTGTAAAAGCAATGATCAGTCTTGATTAGGGTTCTTCATCTGTACCCTGAGACAAACACTTATCTGTATCTGTGTCTAATGAAACCATGTCCGTAATTTTGAAGAACAAATTACGTGCAGCTGCAAAAAAGCAGTTCATTTCATTACAATTAAAGTTCTTCATCTAAAGCACAGGGAAACATGAGTAACAAAATTCCGTACAGTCCTTCGTTAAAAACAAACGATCTTCTATTTATCTCCGGACAAGTGGGTATTGATCCGGCCATCTCAAAACTTAAAAATGAAAGTTTTGAGTCTGAGTTAAGACAGGTAATGGATAATCTGCTGACAGAGTTGAAAGCGCATGGCCTCTCTTTTCAGGACCTGGTTAGCACGGTAATATATCTAAAGGATATGAAGCAATATACTGAGCTGAATAATGTATATGGCAGCTATTTTAACGGCACATACCCGACAAGGACCTGTATTGCTGTTACTGATTTGCCTGTCGGTGCTTCTGTGGAAATATCCGGCATTGCACAACTGAAATGAAATAAGAGCCTGTATCATAAGTTCGATACAGGCTCTTTTTATTCGGGTACCTGATGGAGTCGGGTAGCCATTTAAGCGATTCTCAGCGCTTATTTTTACTTTTGAGTTTTCCTCTATTTATTTCCCCCTGCTCCCGGTTCAAATCCATCTGTTAAATGAAAGTATCTGGGATCGGGATATTTAAACACGAAGCCTAATTCTGAAATCAATTTAGCTGATGAAATTCTTCTTCCTTCAGGTAAACCCTCTTCAGAATACGGAATGTTTTTTTGGGCATTGATCACTGCTGCTTTTGTAGGATGAAGTGGAGCAACCACATTGTAAAGTTTACCTTCCAAACCTAGCTCCATCATTTTCATTATTATAGCAGCAATATCAAGGTAATGAACGTGATTAACCACAGCATCCAGGTTTGAAACATTATATTTGCTCAAAAGTCTCCCATCACCCATTAACCCCGCTAATCTCAGAATATTTACCTGCTGATATCTGTTTTTCATCATTCTTTCTCCCGAAACGTTATCAATGGAAAGGTCCTCTTCTGAATATTCTTTTTCTGCATCAGGATAAACACCGGTTGAATTCATTAGAAACATCTGTCCTTTGAAATCACCTATAAATGAAGCTAAATTTTGAATTCTGTTATACAGGGAACTGGCATCACAATTCTTCTCTGAAATTGGAATAGTTATGATCAATGCATCAATATCGTCAATTAGTTCCCATTTAGAAGATTGTCCTGGCAACTGGTGATCCGAAAAGTTGACAACGGTGGGGTGGTACCCTGCAGCTCTCAATCGCTCACTCCCTTCTGTAGTAGTTGTTGTAGTATAAATCAGGAATTTTTCCGACAATATTTTGGCAATTCTGAAACCAAGCCAGCCGCAACCGATAATTCCAACCTTTTTCATTTTATTGAATTAATTCGTCTAAAGTAAGAGTATTTATGCTTTACACCAATAAAACCCTGCCACAGCCGGGAAGATGGCTTGTTATTTTAATTGAAGACGGAATTATGTTACATTTGATTACAATTTATTAGCTGTTGTCTGAAGGCTGGCAGCTAATTTCATAAAACTGGGTATATGAAAGAGGTAAGCAAAAAAGCAGAAACCAACAAAGAATTTACTGATGAATGCACAAAGATATTGTCTGCTGTCAGTGATGCTTTATATGCTATCGGGGGCAAATGGAAATTAATGATAATTATTGCCATCGCAAGAGGGAATAATAGATTTACTGATATTCAAAAAAAGGTTAAAGGTATTTCTGCAAGAGTACTTTCCAGTGAGCTGAAAGAACTTGAGCTACTTGGTTTTCTTGAAAAGAAAGTATCGATCGGATATCCTGTACTGATCGAATATCAATTATTACCTTACAGTCAAACACTTGAGGAAGTCGTAGGCGCAATGACCAAATGGGGCATTCAGCATCGTCAGAAGATCAGAAGTGGAGCATTTTCCGGGCGCTCATCCCAATCTGAATCGTAAGCTTTGGTAATTCTGGTTCCCTTATACCCAGTGTACAATTATCGTATCTGCAGGAGATGCCTACAGATACGATAGAAAGAGAACTACTGCTTAGATAGGGCGCGCTTAATTAATAGTCACTCTAATTATTCAGCGGTCTTGCCTCTACAATTAAAAAATAACCAATACGTTCTTTTATTAACCATTTCCCATTTTGGTGAACGTATTTGTCATCATATTTGACGCTATAGTCCGTAAGAATATTCTTTCCTTCAGACTCTCTTATCATTTTGATTTGGGAAAAAGAAACGCCTGTTGCAGTATCCCCATCTATTTTTACTGTATGCTGGCCATTCAGGGTAAAATAAGTTTTTACCAGGGAAGCATGCCCGCTAAACTCTTTTTCCAGGGTATCTGTTCCGGAAACATTTGCTGCTAAAAAGTCGTTCATATAAACTTTATATACAGCATCCGGTGTAAATAACCCCATTTGTTCAGAGATTTTCTTTTCATCGCCTAAATATGCATAGGCATCTATTAAATTCCTTAATTCTTCTTTGGTCTTTAAGATTTCCAGTGTCATGATTCTTTGTTTTATACTTTAGAAAATGCTCAATTGTAATAGCAATATTAGCCCATATTTACTTACAGAATATGAGTTGTTACCTAAAGGTTAGCAGCTAATATTTATATCAGTTACTGGATTTTCTGCTGCCTCAGCCTGGTATAGTTACCGGTCTTCGCTAAATTTATCATTCGCATTTAATGCGCATCGGCTGCAACATTTTCTTTATCCTTTTTCGGCGTCTTTATTAAAAAAATCACCGGGATACAGAAGATGAATAAAAATGCCATACCCAAAAAACCATTGATATAAGTAACGAAAATCTGCTGACCTGCCACAGTATTTTCAAGCATCTGATGGGCTGCCAGCTGAGCGCCGTCAGAAGACATTCCGGCATCTGCAAAACTTTGTTCAAGATAAACCAGACGCTCTTGTACCATCCAGTTATATTCCGTTACATTTTCAACCAGAGGATAGCGAACTGTGGCACTGTTGATGGTTGTGTAAATGCTGATAATTGCGATGCCCAGCGCACCTCCCAGTTGTCTGGTCATAGTGGAAAGCGCTGATGCCTGCGCAAGTTCTTTTCCCCGTAAAGTACCGACGGAAAGACTCATCATGTTCGGAGCAAGAAGTGATGCACCTGCATTCCGTATAATAAACAACCAGAAAAAATGCGTCTCGTTGGCATCCGGGGAAATATACCCCATGGGGATTAATGAGACAACTATCAATATAAGCCCTGATGTGATAAGTATCTTTGGATTAGCATCAGGGAACAGCTTTTTGCCTATGATCATTGTAAGTGCCCCGGCAATACCTCCCGATATCATAAATGCACCGGTTTTTGTAGCTGTCCACCCTAAGGATTGCTGAGCCAGCAAAGGAAAAATGAACAAGGTACTGTTAGCAATAATACCATAAAGCAATCCGATGATGTTTCCCATCGAGAGATTGAAATTCTTATAAAGCTTCAGATCAACTGCAGGGTAATCCGTTGTTAGTTCGCGCCATATAAAAGCAACAAAACCCAACATGGATACGGTAAAGAAGAAACATATTTTCCTGCTGTCAAACCAATCATGTAAGGGGCCTTCTTCCAGAACGAATTGTAAGCATCCCAATGCAATCGCAACGAACAAGATCCCTGCCCAGTCAATTTTTGGCGGCCTCTTTGCATCTTCCAGGTCGGAAACAGAAGTCCATGCCAGCCATGTACATACGATACCAATTGGAACATTAACAAAAAATATCCAATGCCAGGACAATGTATCTGTTATGAAACCACCAAGTACCGGCCCGAAAATAGGGCCTAACAAAACACCAAGAACGAAAATCAGCATCGCTGTCTTCGCTTCTTCCGGAGGAAAAGCACCCAGCACAATCGACATAGAGGTAGCCAGCAATCCACCACCTGCCACACCTTGGATAAAACGCCACAAAATAAGCTCTGAAAGCCCCGATGATATGCCGCACATCAGCGAAGCAATGGTGAATACAAGCACAGAAACAGCATAGTAGCGCTTTCTCCCAAATAAGGTGGCCAACATGGCTGAAAGTGGGATTACGATCACGTTTCCTATACCATAGGCAGTAGAAACCCATCCTATTTCAGCAACGCTTGCACCTATGTTACCGCTGATCTCTCTTAGAGAGACATTGACAATTGTCGTATCAATCAATTCCATTAAAGAACAGGCCATTGCTGTAATGACAAGGATCCACTTTTTTGAATTGGTATTTTTACCTTCCATCTGATTCCTGAATTTTCTTTTACAAAGAAACCAGGAACCGGAAGGGTAAACAATGGTAGGATAGGGGGAATAACAGGACTATTTGAGGTACTTTTGACGGAACTGTAAAGGTGAAATACCCGTAACCCTCTTAAACAGTCTTATAAAGTATGCAGGATCTGAATATCCTAATGCGTAAGCGATTTCTTTTACCGTGGTATTGGTATAAAAAAGAGACCTTCTGGCTTCTAAAATAATTTCCTGGTGTATCCAATGGCTAACTGGAAATCCGGTTGTTCCTTTTACAACTTCGTTAAGATAAGCAGGAGTAATATTTAAGATGGATGCATATTCTGAAGGGCTTTTCATATGCCTGAAATTGGAGAATAATAAACTTTTAAACTGTCGGGTGATCAATACCGGTCTTAAATTACTTTGGCAGCTATTGCCTGTAGCCTGTTGAAATAGTTGTATAAACAGCTGGAGACAGACGTCAAACATTGACCTGATTGCTTGTTCTGTCAAAAAATCATTTCGGTCTTCAAACGTCTGAAGAAGACGAAGGGCATCCCGGAACAATAACACGTCTGTATCGGTACTTATGCCTACAGGCCGGCTTAAAATAGTTGTGTTCATCAGCAAATTGCGAAATTCTGCCGGAATCCATTCTGCTGTTGCCAATAGTATCCACGCAGAAATAGTAGGCGTAAAATTGCCGGAATGTACCTGTCCGGGTTGAATGCAAAAAATAGAACTGGGTGTTAAAGTAATAGCTTGAAAGTCTACTGTGATAGTACATTTCCCGGATTCCAGGTAAATAAATGCAAAATAGTCGTCCCGGTGCTTGATGTTTGAAAGATAAATACTAAAATCTCTAACGCAAGGTTCTATCCTGCTTATCTCAAAAGTAGACTTTCCTCTTTCCTCCAGAGTGCGGATAGGGATTTGGCTTATTTTACCCATTATTCCGTAGTAATTTATTTTCTTACAAAGGAACGAATTACCTCCTGGAGATGTATGACAGGATCAAGGTAATAATAGGACAAATCGCGGTATGGAAAAAATGACAGTTCTGCATAACTATTAACTTTACCATGAATTTTACACCCGGAAAAAACAATAAATGACCCACTGGAATACAGCAATCTGCAAAACAAACAATATTAATATACACTATACCAGGACCGGAGGCAACAGTGATAAAGGCGTGGTCTCACCTGCCGTTGCTGAAGAACTACAACATCTTAATCCTGGATTGCAGGTTGAACAGATCACCGACGCTGGCCACAGCCTCCATCTGGACCAACCGGAACGCTTTGCTGCTGTTGCCAGAACATTCTTAAATTCAATCGAACCATAAAAACTACCTCTTCGTTTTATCAGAAAAGTGTTAAGATATAGTTGATAAGCGTTAAAATAATGGCTGACAGATATATCCTTATATTCTTACTTTTATGCCTATCAAGTGTTGTTGTGACATTTAATTAATACAGACCTGTAGTTACATCTGTCTGGATGTATAGTGAATAATGGATCGTTATCCCCCGGAAAAACCTGGAAGATCGTACTGTAGTATTTAATATAAAACCCTTATCAATTTAATGTTTATGAAAACTAACCTCGTTTTTATCAACCGGAGAGGGCATGGTTTCCTCTGTAATGGTTTGTTAGCTGTGCTATCCTGCCTCTTTTTATTCTGTACTTCATGTAAAAAAGATGCACTGGTTAAAGATTCCGGCGCACCTAAGAAATTGGAAGTGCAGGCTTTGTCCATTTACAAGCCGAATGAATTTGGTAGTATGGATTACAATGACAGCACAAGCACCTGGAGCTACAAACGTAGCCGGCAGTCAACTCACTTTATTGTTTTCTGGGATAAAAAATACCAGCACTATGACCCGGGATCTACAAGCATTCCCGCTGCATACCGTGTAAATATTGATGATCTGCTGGCTAAGGCCGAATCATTCTACGAGCATAATGTAACAGAGCTCAAGTTTGCGGAAGTGGGCACAGGAAAATCCAACCTGGACAAATATAAACTGATGATCTTCCTGTACTACCAGGACCAATGGCTGGCTACAGGCTCCGGTTATGATGATGTTATCGGGGCGCTTTGGGTGAGCCCGAATACATGTCAGCCTGTAGGATCTACCATTGCCCATGAGATAGGACATAGCTTCCAGTACCAGGTCTACTGCGATCTGAAAAATGGCGCCGGTTTTCGGTATGGTTTCGGTGGAAATGGCGGTAACGGCTTCTGGGAGCAAACAGCACAGTGGCAGTCCTTTCAGAGCTATCCAAAAGAAGCATTTACATCCTATTATTTTGGGGAGTATGTAAAGAATTACCATCGTCATATCATTCATGAATTACCCCGTTATGCCAATTATTTCATACACTATTACTGGACCCATAAGCGTGGTATCGATATGATCGGTAAACTCTGGAGAGGAGCGAGGCAACCGGAAGATCCTGCCCAGGCATATATGCGGCTGAACGGTATAACAACAGAGCAGTTCAACGACGAGATTTATGATGCAGCTGCCAGGTTAACGACTTTTGATATGGATGCCATCAGGCAGAACGGCAAAGATTATATCGGCAAACATACTTATAAAATGAACCAACTGTCAGACGGCAGTTTCCAGGTAGCTTACGATCATTGCCCGGGCACAACCGGCTATAACGTTCTTCCTTTAAACGTTCCGGCAGGAGGGACCCAGATATCAGCTGCTTTTACAGGGCTTCCCAATGCAGCAGGCTACAACCAGGTCGATGCAGCTAAGGCGGGATGGCGTTATGGTTACGTAGCCTTACTTGAAAATGGCACAAGGGTATATAGTAGTATGTCTAAAGGTACATCAGGAACTGCCTCATTCACCGTACCTGCCGGTTGCAGCAAATTATGGTTCGTCGTAACTGGTGCTCCTGCAACCTATTCCCCTCATGCCTGGGATGATAATGAGAGCAATGATGAGCAATGGCCATATAAGGTAAAATTCAGTCGTACTAATCTGTTAGGTTACATTAACCTGGATGGAAATTTAACGCCTAAGGATACCAGTTTTGTCTTTGACGTTAGCTTTCCCCTGGATCTGAATGCTTACACAGGAAAATCAGTCTCCGTCGATCAGGCAAAATTGGCTACCGCTTTTGTACTGCAACCTGCTAAGATCACAGAACTGATGGGCAGCTCAATTAAATTCTATGCTGTTGAAAGTAATGGAACATTGAATGCCACCACAACTGCAAATGGTTATGGTCATTGGTTCGATGCACAGGGAAATGTCATAAGCTGGGGGACCAATGCCCGTGTATTCTCCGAATATGATGCTTCCGCGCATGTTTTCTCTATAGGGCAGTATCCGGGGCACAGTGCTGTTGGAGATAAATATACCATCCGGCAGGCGCTGGTTTATGAATATGAGACAGGGAAAAAAGCCCAGGTCACATTTATATTTAACGTCAAAATAGAATAGCTGTAGACGGGTTAAACTTTCCTCTAAAAAAAGGTTTTCCCTTTATCTCCGGCTGGCCGCAGACCGGCCTTCTCTCAAAAAATAGGGTTTTGCCTTCATTCGGCAAAACCCTACTTTTTGAGCAGTTCTTTCAGGTTATACATCTTCTTATTTTACTTATAAATTATCACTCTCAGATCCTCCCATCTTAAGAATTATCCTTGTGATGTTTTGACTCCGAAAACTTAGCAATTCTATTTTTCTGTTCTAGTTCTATCTGGACAATCTTTTCCTCTCCCAATACCTCTAAAAGCAGATCATCTATAGATTTATTCCTGGAATTTGATAATAATTCCTGGTGTTTATGTTCTGTGTCCTTAAGGATGTTAATAACAACTTGTTTGTCTTTATGATCTATATCATTATACATCAACAGCGTAGGTTTGTATAAAAGCTGGTATAATCTGAACAGGATTTTTTCCCCTGCTTCTGTTATACTGACAAGTTTCGCCCTCTTATCGTCCGGGTCACTTCTCTCTGCTATATATCCCAGGCTTTTCAATCTGTTAAGAATATCAATCCCGGTAGTTTGCTCTGTGAAGTTGTATTGTATGATCTGTGTTTTCTTTACTTCTTTTAAATGGTAGATGGAGCTTAGAAAGTAGAACCACTCCAGTTCAAACCCCGGTATATCCTGCAAAGCCATTTTTGAATAAGCCGTCTGCATACCTGCCAGCCTTCCAATCAGCTTTGTAAATACAGTATTCAGGTCAGGAGGAGTAAGCCCGCTAAACAACTGACTATTACTTTCTTTTGCTAAAAAATACATGCAAAATTCCGTTGCAGAAACTGCCGTATTCTTCTGAGCGTATTCTTCCCAGGCAGAGATTAGTTTCACAAGTTCACTCATAATTTACATCGAATTCGAGGTAAATGTAGCGAAAAAAGAAGGAATAACTTGTTAAAACCAATTTTACCCCTATTTTTGCATCGGAACAGATGTTTATTAATTTAAAATAAAACGAAAACGATAAAAGAGTAAAATGATTAAAATGGATAATATAACAACTAGTTACCTTACCAGGGCCGAGTTATGGCTATACATCACAACATTGATCTATTTTCTGATGAACGGGGCGCAGATATTTGAAACCCTTGTATTTGTTCCTAAATGGACAGACGCCCCGCCGGTGAATTTCAAACTGTTATTGGATAGACATGGAGCAAGCCTGAAATTTTTCTGGATAATCTTCCATTCATTACATGAAATTACATTCATACTTGCTATCATATTTTGCTGGAAAATTGGCTTTGCCAGGAACTGGTTGCTCATTTTATTTGCCATTCACTTTGCAGTAAGGGTCTGGACACTTACCTTTTTCGCACCTAACATTATAAATTTTCAGAAAATAGCTGAGACGCAGACATTGGCAGAAGGTTTGGTAGATAAGACATCTCTTTGGCAAACACTCAATTACATCAGGGTAGCAATTTTTATCGCAGTTTCAATTGGGCTTATACCTTTATGTATCAGGCTACTTAATTTACGTCAGCAGGGGCTATAAAGAACGCTTTACAATACTATGAAGATGTTGTGTATGTTATATGGTCAACTATCCGGATAGCATACATAACATCTTTTATCCCATCGCCTTATAATCCTCTCTCACAGGAGTGAAAATATCACATATCTTACAATCCGTAAGCGCTACACCACTATGTTCTACCCATGAAGGTATAATAGCAACCATTCCTTTGGTGTATACTTTCGTCTGACCGCCAACCGTCAGTTCAAATTCGCCTTCTTCTACCTGTGTTACCTGCTCATGAACATGCTTATGATTCGGTAACACCGCTCCCTTTTTTACATCCCAGTAACTCAAGGTCATAGAAGGGGTATGAATAAATTTTGCAGAAAAACCGGGTATGATCTCCCGGGCACTGATCTCATCTAAGTGTATCATGCTGTTGGGTTCGTTTTAGCGCTATAAGTTATGTAAAATGCACAGGATTAACCATTAATTTAATTTTGAGTGGTAAAGTTATTTTCTGCATTTAATTAAGAAAAACGGGTAATTCTCAGTAATGTCTGTGACTTCAAATAATCCGGCGTTACTAAACTCTGCGTCAATAGACTCTCTGTCGTAAAAGAACATATTAACACCACCAAACATTTCATACCGGTCCTTACCCACCAATTTCCCTTTACCATAGGTAGAAGCTGCCTTTGAAATAACACTAAATACCATATAACCGCCATTCGTCAACTGATTATAACAGTCCTGTATCAGTTTTGCCCTTTCGTTGCTGTCCAGCAAATGAATTAAGGCATAACAGAATATCCCCTCATATTGATTATTATCGAAAGGCATATCAGTGACAGAACCATGGTAGATAGTGATATCTGTTCCATAATGTTTTTCCGCCATTTCAATGGCAGTTTTAGATATCTCAATCCCGGTTACCGCCATACCATTATCCCTGAAAATTTTCGCATTCCGGCCGTAGCCAATTCCGGGAATAAGAATAGTCTTCACAGATTTTTGAAGGAAAAGATCCTTTGTCAATATTGCCGAGTTGGCCGGAGCGAAGCCCCACATTTCCTGCTTTTCTATAAAGGCTGATTCCCAAAACTCCGGTTTACCGGTTTCCTTTGCCATAACTTAATTTCTTAAATTGCAACGAAGTTACATTTTAAAGTGTTGATTTATTATTTTTTAAGGAAAGATAATAATACCAATAACAGCATCAGACGTCTACAAAGCGTCTACCGCAAGGCCTAATGATTTGATTATTAATTTGTTGATATTCTGATCTTTTTAAAAAACAGATTCTTTTCCATATTTTTGGAATAATGTTACGTAATGCTTTTACCATATCACTATTGACCTTCTTTCCCCTTTTTGCGTTTACACAGCAACGATATATAGACTCTCTTGAGGAAAGGCTAGGCCACGCCAACTTGTCTGCTTACGAAAAAGTAGTGGCGAAGTGCAAACTGACCAGGGCCTGTTTTGAAACCAACATTGACAAGGCGCTCTCGCTTACTGATGCAGCAGCCGACGCTCCCGGTGCAGATGCAAAAGCATGGCTCTATGCTACCAGGGTACACCTGCTTGTACAAAAGAAGAACAAACCGGCAGCGTATGCTGCCCTGGATAGTGCGCTGATCTGCGAAAGAATGGCTAAAGATCCCCTGGCAAGAGGGATGGTCTGGCTAAGGAACGGATGGTTAGACCTGATAGACAATGAAAATGACCTTGCCGTTTCCAAATTGCTGAAAGCGCTGGAGTTTTTTAAGACAAATGACGGCAGTGCATATGCTGCACTTACCTGTCATTATCTTGCCAGTATCTATTCCTATGGCACAGATACCAGCCGCCAGGCAGATTACGCAAAAAAAAGTTATGCCCATGCGCTGAGAAATGGAGAGCCGGATGTATTGAATACAGGATATTATACTATGGGACAGTATTTCTATGACCGGTATAAGCTAAGCAGGGAGCAACATTATCTGCTGGATTCGGCCTTATCCTATTACAGTAGATCGATCTTACTCAGTGACCGTGAACGGGGCCGCATATTGATAAGAAGCAACACGGCAGCCGTTGCCCTGAATATTGCCAACATCTACTTTCAGCATTATCCTGCATCCTTCAAAGACAGTGTGTTCCACTACCTGGATATTGCAGAACGAATTGCCACCGAAACCCGGCAAATGGAAATACTGATCAATTGTTACGGCATGCGTAGCGAGTATGCATTGCGAAACAATAACGCGGAAGAAGCTGAACAGATCCTGCTGACGGCCCTCAGTGAGGCTGACATCTCCCAGGTCACGATGCCGCTGACCAAATCCCGTATATATGGTGCGCTGGCCAGGGTAGCAGAGCAGAGAAATGATACAAAGAAAGCATTGGCGTATCTGAAAAGCTATGTATCAAACAACGAAGAGGCTTTTAGCCAGGAAAAGATCAGCAATGCCCGGAAGATCGACGCACGGTACCGGACAGCACAGCAGGAACAGAAAATAGCCCTGCTGGAACAGGAAGCAGCTTTCCGTGAAAAACGTAACCTCCTTTACATAAGTCTCGGTATAACAGGAGTGGCCGCACTCTCTTTCCTGCTCGTGTCCTATAATTACAGACTAAAATCGTCTATGCGTAAGCAGGAACTGATAGATAAAGAAAAAGAAGAGGTCATTCTGAAAGTGAAACTAAAAGAGGCTGAAACCAGCCAGTTACTGGCAGAACAGTTATTGTTAAGGGAAAGACAGGAACGCCTGGAGAAGGAACTACTGGCAGAACAGCTCCGGAAAGAAGAAAAAAATCAGCTGATGGAAATGCTGGCAGACAAGGAAACTATCGGCAACGAACAGATCAGACGGCTTATCAAACGTCAGCAACAACTGGATGAAGAATATGAAGACCATAAGACAGACTTCGTGGAAGTCCATACCGCTTTCTTCGAACAACTGCAGCAGCATGCAGGAGATACGCTTACGAGACTGGATATGAAGTACTGTTCATACATCCTGATGGGATTATCCAATAAAGAGATCTCAACACGCCTTAATATTGAACCTAAAAGCATCAGGATGGCCAGGTACAGGCTCAAGCAAAAACTGGGACTTGGAAAAGACGACAGCCTGGATAATTTTATAAAGACTTTGGGGTAAGATTACCATCTTTGGTGAGATATTCCTCCACATTAAACCGGTTAGGCATATCCGGATGTTCTGTGAGGAAGTCCCTGCATGCTTCCAGTTTTTCCTTTAGCCATATGCGATAAGGCTTTATCTCATCAAAAAAATCTATGTGAAACCATTCTCCCTTTTCATTTACCAGGAAGGTCATATCATCATGTGGATCATAACCATTGTTCCAGTCATAGGCTAAGAGTCTGTAATAGGGAAACCCCGCAGAAGGTCTTCCGGTTATTTCAAACTGAAGCCGGGCCTCCCTGCCTTTCAGTGGACTGGCATAGTTTGCAAAAGCTATTTTGCTGAGCATTTCCACTCGGTTGAAACTGTCAACAAGCTGCTGTTCATGACGGGAATAGTGGAAGGGATAAGGAAGGTATTTTCCATCTGCCAATTGATCCTTATCGGAAGAAGGCTTATCAGTAGGCGTTACTCTTTCACCCTTTGTATTGATATAAAACTCTTCAGTCGCTCCCCGGGGCCTTAATGGAGGATGTTCTTCATCCTTGGTCAGGTCCCAGTAATAGGAACCGGTGCCTACCAGTGCATAACCATAGTTAAATGGTGTAGCCCAGCCCCATTGCGGTTTAATCATGATTTCACCCTGGTGGTTCACAAAGCCGATTTTACCGTCCGTTACACAACGGGCTAGCTCCTCTGAAAAGTAGTCCGGTCCGTTGTCAAAAAACAAAGGATGATAGAGGAAGGTGCCTTGCCTGTTGAAAGCATCACCATAGCTATAGGCAGCTGAAGAATCATTCTTATTGAAGTCCATCATAATTATGATATCGTCTTTTATAGAAGAAGAACCATCAGTCAGCCCAAAATCCCTGTAACGGGCAGGTATAATGATTTTGCCGCTACCGGTTTTAACACCCACCAATGAATCAGTTGGATTGCTGAAATAGTATAAGCTGTCTGCAGCCTGGGCAAATAGCCGGGAAGTACTGATTATAAAGATCAGATAGATAAAAAGTAATCTCATTTTCTGCTCATTTTTTCCGGTGTAGATCACAAAAATACGCTTTCTTTCACCTGGTAAAGTGACATCGGGCTACTACACGGAGACTACAAAAATAAAGACAGACGTCTACAATGGAGCTACAGCTATATGTAATGATGCTATATTTATTAAATTTAGAAAGGCATAAATGCAAAGGAAATGAAACAGCATACTTTTCTTATAGTGTTGGTACTGGTTGGTTTTTCTTCCTGTAAACCCAAAAAAGCAATTAAATTCAAGGAAGCAATTGTGCAAAAAGAGCGTACTGCCTTTGCTATTATTGTAGGAAAGGAAGGCCCGGCAGAAAAGCGGCGTTACAGCCTGGTTGAAAATGATTTCAAGGGGGCTGCTCTGGCTACTGATGAAGAAGAGCGGGCACTGGATAGTCTCATCAGGGATATACAGATATTATCAACAGAAGGTGTAAAGCAAGGTGAGCAATTAAAAAATGCTGCAGTTGACTACTATACTGCAGTTAAAGAACTGGAAGCTTACTCCCGGAAAGAAATTGAGCAACAAACTATCAGCTTCGGACCTGACGGGGAAATCAAGCTTAAAGCACAGGATAGCCTCTACCGGCTGGGTGTAAATAAAGAAAAGCTATATAATGAAGTGTATAAAAAAGAAGCGGTGTTTCAGGAAGCTTTACAGAAGTTTGAAATAGCTAATAACATGTAATAGCTCTGATCTGCTTCAACAGTTTAAAGGGTTAATTTAAATGTCACATTTTATCACTAACCCTTTAAACTGCCGGAAATAAATGCAGCAGTAAAATTACTTTAATCAGATCAATCTTATTTTTCGTGATCCGGGTACGGTAACCCTTTGCCGGTTTCACACAATAACTTCATACTTCTCAGGAAGAGCGCCCAATGATAACTACAGGTGGCAAACTCTGTGGTATAGTCCTTCCAGCCATCATGATGAAAGAATAATATCGTCCCTTTATCATGGGGCTGAAGGTCAAAAGAGACAGTACTTCCAAGCCATTCCTCAGCGCCGGTGATACAGGTCCATTTAACCCGCTTGTTGGGTATCAGTTCATCAATTTTCATCTCCTTGAAGTAAGTAGGGCCAAATTGAAAACGGGCAATACTGCCTTGTTCCGGTTCTGCTTTTGTTTCAGGCGTCCACCAGCCAGCTAACCCTTTCTGGGTAGTGACGGCATCGTATACCTTCTCAACCGGGACTTCTATAAGAAGTTTATGACGGATATCTGGCATATTGATATGGATTTTATATAAAGCTAGCACTTCTCTATATCAGTTTTAGGGGGTATTTGTGACTTTATAGATAGGTGATTATGACATGAGAGATAATTCTTATATTGATTTGTTAAAGCCGAAGAGGGAAGGCGTTTATAGCCGTTCAGAATCGTACAATACAATGTCCGGAATCGTACAGACATTAAAAGACATCCCTTCATCCACAGGCATTTCCCTTCTGGCAGATTTGTTGTTTGCATCAAACACAACTAATCCCGGAGTTATGATCAGTAACTACATAAAAACAGCCTGGCGCAGTCTGCTCAGAAGTAAAGGGTTCGCTCTTACAAACATATTGGGTCTCACCATCGGTATGACCTGTGCACTCTTTTATCTGCTTTGGGCGCGGGATGAAGTTAATTATGACAAGTTCCAGGTAAACTATGATCAGACCTACGTCGTTATTGCTAACCGTGATTTTAATAACAGGGTATTCACCGATTATAACATGGTATTACCGCTTGCCGCAGCATTGGAGAAAGCCAGTCCGCAAGTAAAAAATGCGGTGGTTACCACGCAGGATTACGACATAACTATGCGCAGTAACGACATCCTGTTTCAAAAAAATGGGATGACTGTGAGCGAACATTTTTTTGATATGTTCTCCTGGAAATTTATACAGGGCAGCGCAGCTACAGCTATCCGGGACCCCTCTTCAATTGTGCTTACCGAGTCAACAGCTAAAGCCATATTTGGAAAGAAAGATCCCATTAATCAGACTATCAGGATTGTAGAGGAAAACAGGGCGCTGAAAGTAACAGGCATTGTTGCAGATCCTCCCGGTAATTCCAGTTTACGGTTTGACTTTGTACGGCCTTTCAATTATTCGGAAGAAGATACCAGGCGAATGATGGATAACTGGAGCTCATCAAGTTGGCGTGTTTATGTACAGACCATACCTGGAGCAGACATACGGCAGGTCGATAAAACCATTAACGCTGTTAAAAAACAACATGATCCCAACGATAAGATCAGTACTTATTTTACATTTCCGATGAGCAGGTGGCGCTTGTACGGAGAATTCAAAGACGGGAAAAATGTTGGCGGTATGATTGAATATGTAAGGCTGTTTGCTGTCATAGCTGTAATAATTCTGCTGATTGCCTGTGTGAATTTCATGAACCTTTCTACCGCCAGATCTGAGCAGCGCTCAAAGGAAGTAGGTATCCGTAAAGCTTTAGGCAGTGGAAGAATACAACTTATATTCCAGTTTTTCAGTGAATCCACCATCCTGGTATGCTTCGCTTTTTTACTGTCAATCATGCTGGTTCTTTTTTTATTGCCCTCGTTTAATACATTAGTTAACAAAGAACTGACTTTCGATATAGGACAACCCTATCTCTGGCTGGGAGCTCTTGTCATTATACTCTTCACCGGGATAATTGCCGGTAGCTATCCCGCATTGTACCTTTCAGCCTTCAACCCCGTGAAAGTTATGAAGGGCGTATTGTCAGGCAGGTCTACAGTACTGCCCAGGCACGTGCTGGTAGTAGGGCAGTTTGTCATTTCTATTTTGCTGATCTCTGCTACCATTATTGTATACCAGCAGATACAATATGTGAAGAACCGCGATATGGGTTACAAACCAGATAATTTACTCATGATACCTGGTACAGATGATACGGAGAAAAACTTTAATATCATTAAAGATGAGCTGATAAGGAGCCGTTTAGTACAGGCGGTTACCCGCTCCAGTTCACCTATTACACAGGTTTGGTGGAAATCGGGCGCTCCTGACTGGAATGGTAAGCCGGCAGATATGTCCCTTATTATTTCGGGTATTCGTACAGATGTGGATTTCACGAAGACGATGGGCATAAAATTGCTTGAAGGACACGATTTTGTGGGATTGCCGGCAGATTCCTCCTCCGTTCTGCTAAATCGTGCAGCTGTAGAAGCCATGGGATTAAAAAATCCTATAGGTATGGAAATGCGTTTTGGCGATGAAAAATACAATGTGATAGGAATCACAGAGAATATCATTATGGAGTCGCCTTATCAGCCGGTCGATCCCATGCTGACCTTTTATAATCCACGCGCTACAGGTATCATATCCCTAAGGCTGGGAGAGGGGATCCTGCCGCAGAAAGCATTACCCTTCATTGAATCGGTTTTTAAAAAATACAACCCGGCTTATCCTTTCAGCTACCAGTTTGCAGATGATGAATTTGGCAGGAAATTCCTGGGTGAAGAGTTGATCAGTAAGATAACTAATATTTTCGCCGGACTCGCTATTTTCATCTGTTGTATAGGATTGGCTGGCCTGGCCTCTTTTACGGTAGAGAAACGATTCAGGGAGATCGGTATCAGGAAGGTGTTAGGAGCTACAGTAAACCAGGTACTCCTTATGATATCTGCACAATTCCTGAGATTGGTGGCTATCTCCTTCATTCTGGCCGTACCGCTTACCTGGTGGCTTATGCAGAATTGGCTGGAGAAATACAGTTACCGGGTTGACATCAGTGCCTGGACATTTTTTGCCGTTGGCGTCCTGGTTCTGCTGTTAGCATTGCTGGTAGTTTGTCTGAATGCGCTACGGGCGGCAACAACGAATCCAATAAAAAGCCTGCGTACAGAATAGACATTAAGTAATAAGATCATCAACAATCCTGTTTTTTATCAGCTTTTTTCATCTGCGTATTTTCTAATTTCGGGCCCGTAAGCCAGTACACTGTAGATGAAGCATCCTATCCTCATACTCATAATCACCGGAATTCTCCTCCAGAATTTCAACAGGATATTCATCTGCATAGATTTTGAACTTAAACAGGAATATATTGCCAGGCATCTCTGTGTTAAAAGAGATCTTCCCAACAATACCTGTAAGGGGCGTTGTCATTTAAAGAAGCAGCTGGCAACTGCAGAAGAACAGGAGAGACAGAAAGAAGCAGAGACCGAAAAGTCCGGGACAGATCTGTTTATACCATATTTCCCATCAGTTTTAAGCTGGTTATCCTTATATCCTCTTACCGTAATCAAAGAGTATTGTAGTTACAATACAGGCAAATATTACTTCTTATTTCCCAAAGGCATCTTCCGCCCACCCCGGCAAATCTGACCTTATATAATGCATTGAAAACCGCTTAATGACTGCTTTACATGGCAGCCAAACGGAATCTTATTTCCCTGATTATTGAATAATGAAACGTAACATACTCAGCCTTTTTATTGTATTTTCTATCAGCCTCTTTACCATTTCCTGCAGCAAAGACGATACAGATAAACAGAATGTAAATGAAACTGCTAACCTGGAACTTGTAACCATCCTGATAAATAATAATCACAAAGTAGAAATATATAACAGTAATGGACAGCTGAATAACGGCTATAATGAGATCTTTGTAAGGATTAAAGATAACGCAGGTACATATATCAATAACGCTTCCCTGGAATGGAATCCCGTAATGCATATGATGAGCATGAGCCATTCCTGTCCATATTCTGCAATAACCCGTGTACTAGGCACACAGACCCTTTACAGCGGTTATATTATTTTCCAGATGGCAGGAAATGAATCAGAATATTGGGAGCTGACCATCAATTACACTATCGGTGGAAAGAACTTTTCAGTTCAGGGCCGGATTAACGTCAGCCAATCTGAAAAAAGGACCTTGAATGTATTCACCGGTACTGACGGAGTAAAATATATCCTTGCTATGATTGAACCTGCTGTTCCCAAAGTAGCAGTGAATACCATGACAGCAGTGCTTTATAAAATGGAGAGCATGTCGGCCTTTACGGTAGCAGACAACTTCAGGATAAAGATAGATCCCCGTATGCCGGGAATGAACAATCATACTTCTCCCAATAATAAGGCCCTTACTCAGAGCAATACCGGCGGGGTTTACAAAGGAGCGCTCAGCCTTACTATGACAGGTTATTGGAAGATCAACCTCCAGCTGGAAGATGCACAGGGCAACCTGCTGAAAGGAGAACCGGTTACAGAGACTAACGAAAGCAGCAGCATCTGGTTTGAAATTGAATTTTAATGTCCCGCCGCAGCCTTGAAAGAGGCTGCGGCAATATAATAGTACAATGAAATATCTTTTATTGGTGCTGACTAGTTTATTGACAGGCATGACAGAACTCATGGGACAGCATGCTGAACATAAGGATAGCATCGCTAATCAACAACTCAAAGAAGTGGTGGTTATCGGACAGCTCAGCACAAACAAAGCGAAGACAATGAGAGTGCTGTCCTCGCTCGATAATTATCTCGATGAATCTGTCAGTATAGACATGGTAAAGAGAGGGGCCTACGCCTGGGAGCCAATGCTTAACGGAATGACCACAGAACGGAGCGTGATCACGATCGATGGTATGCGCATCTACGGCGCCTGTACCGATAAAATGGACCCGGTCACTTCCTATGTTGACATTACCAATCTTTCACAGGCAAAAATAAGCCATGGACAAGCCGGAGCTGCCAGCGGAGCCACAATTGCAGGCAGTATCGACTTTATGCGTAAGAAATCCGGGTTTGATAAAGAGCCACTGGCAGGTAATATCTTTACCGGATTGGAATCTTCCAATATGCAGAAAATTACCGGCGCTTCCATCCACCATTCAGCAAATCGCTTCTTCAGCGACCTGGACTTTATTTACCGGGATGCCGGTAACTATAAAACCGGCGGGGGAGAAGAAGTACCATGGTCGCAGTTCACTAAATATAATCTCTCTGCAACTACAGGGTATAAGCTGGACAGTAGCCGGCATATAGAGACCTCCCTCATATTTGATAAAGCTACCAACGTAGGTTATCCCGCTTTGCCAATGGATGTATCGCTGGCACAGGCCCTGATCGCTTCTCTTTCGTATTATTATCATCCGGTAAAAAGTATAATATCGGAATGGGAAACAAAGATCTACTATAATACTGTTAAGCATATTATGGATGACAGCAAAAGACCGGATGTCCCCATCAGAATGGATATGCCTGGCTGGACAAAAACAACGGGCTTCTATTCAAAGATAAACGGGCGCTTTGGCCGTCATAGCTGGAATACAGGAGTATCAGCACATATCAATAGCTCGCTGGCTGAAATGACAATGTTCTCAGATACTCCCGGTGAAAAAGATATGTTCATGCTTACCTGGCCTGATGTCAATACAGTATATGGTAACCTGTTCGTTGAAGATCGATTGCAATGGTCAGCAGCATGGTACTCAGAGTTCTCCGGCGGACTGGGATTTCAACGTAATACTGTCAGAAGTGAGTTCGGACTGAGCAGCCTCAGGATCTTTTACCCGGCTATGGACAAAGGGAAAAACCGCTTTTTGCCTGCTTGGTCTTTCAGTATTAACCGTAAGACCATTTCCTGGTTACATACACTCCGCATTGGCTATGGTGAACGGGCTCCCTCTGTGTCTGAAGGATATGGGTTTTATCTGTTCAATAGCGCTAACCGCTTTGATTATATCGGCAACCCCTTCCTGGAAAACGAAAGATCGCTGGAAGCAGGCCTGTCTTCAAACTACCGGTCTTCCCGGTTAACGGTTAAAATGCAGGCTAACTATTTTCATATACTTGATTATATCATTGGCAGGGTAGATGCTGAATTTGCACCTATGACTATAGGAGCTCAGGGAGTAAAGGTATATGAGCAGCTTTCTGCCGCTGATATCCTGAGCCTGGGACTGGAAGCTAATTACCGGTTAGGAGAAATGTTTGAAGCTAATACAGGGTTTTCATATAAATTTGGGCGCAGTAAGCAGGGAGATAAGCTCCCGATGATGCAGCCATTCAGCTATCTGTTGGGTGTAATCTTTCGTAAACAGACTTTTACCGCAGAAGCAAATGTTCAGGGATCTGCAGCATATGCTGATTATAGTCCGGCATTCGGTGAAACTCCTGCCGCTGCTTATTATACGGTGAACGCATCCCTGGGTAAGAGTTTTTCTTTCTCCGGACAGCGTTTAAGATTGAAAACAGGAGTAGAGAATCTGTTAGACAGGAACTATACAACATTTGCTGATTGGAACCGTATTCCACGAATGGGCAGAAATATTTTCGTAAATGTGATCTATTCCTTCTGAGTATCATATTTGACTCATCTCTTTATATTTATCCACCATGGAAATGATCTTAACCTTATTCAATTCGGTAGTATTCATCTCATTAGCCTTGTTACATTTTTACTGGGCCTTTGGAGGTACATTCGGTATGCACGCAGTTATACCAACAGATAGTAGTGGAGGTAAACTGTTCATGCCCGGAAAAATAGCAACAATAACTGTTGCTCTCGGGTTATTGGCATTTGCTGCGATCAACATTGGATATGCAGGATGGATAGAGACAGGTTTGGAGAGAGGCATTATCAGGTACGCCATGTGGTGTATCGTCGCCATTTTTACCTTACGCACAATAGGCGATTTCCGTTATGTCGGTTTTTCTAAACGGCTGAAAGGATCAACCTTTGCAAAGATGGATACGCTCTATTATAGTCCTCTATGTTTGATGCTGGCTATAACGCATATTTTACTCATCTGGCTTTAATTTATTGATTCGTAGTGTTTTAGGGGCATTCTGACATCTTTTTTAGCAAATTTGTTAAGAAAGATTTGGCGGCTTCAGGAATTTGCCTACCTTTGTTTAGCAAAATTGTTAAAAAAGAATATGCCGGTAAAGGATGCTCAGACAGAACAGTTGATAAAAGAAACCGCTATGCGCATTTTCTTTGTGGAAGGAAGACTGCATGCTACTACACAGGTCATTGCAGATGAAGCAGGCGTGAACAGGGGGCTTATTTACTATTATTTCAAGAGCAGGGACATATTGTTCCAGGAAGTATTTAAAGAAGCCATGATGGTTATTCATAACCGGTTGCATGAATTATTCCTTTCCAAAACAATTGCTTTTCGGGATAAAATAGGTCAGTTTGTGGAACTATTCATAAACCAGAGCATTAAGTATCCTTACCTGGAGGTTTTCCTGGTTACAGAAGTGAACAGGGATGACTTCACCCCCCCTGTCAGCTTAAATGCAGAAATAAGAGACGAGATGCTAAGTCATATAGGAAAAGACCTGGAAAACGAGATCAGGAACGGTGGCTTACCTAAGATGTCTGTCGAACAATTCATGACCAACCTTGTATCCCTTTGTGCTTATCCGATCCTGTTCAGACCCATGCTGCAACATATGATGAAGATGGATGACAAGGCATACTGGAAGATGATCAACGAGAGAAAGAAACTCATAATGAACGTATTATTCAGGAACTGATTTTTTTTGCTCTTTAATTAACAAAAATGCTAAAAAAGATATAGGCGGTAAGCATATATTTTTTTGCTTCATGTTTAGCAAAATTGTTAAATAGAAAGACGAACAGTGAACATATATTTTTTTGCCTTTTAATTAGCAAAAATGCTAAAAATAGATTTCTCATAGATTTTACATTCCACCTCCAGGGCGGATATTTTTTGCCTTTTAATTAACAAAATTGCTAAACATAGAAAGTATGATAAAAAAAGTTTTCATTTTCATGTGCATTGCCTGTATGGCAAATGAGGCCTCGGCTCAGGGCCCGCTTAGCCTCTCGCAATGCATAGACTCGGCACTGCAGAATAGTCTGCAGATAAAAAGCGACAATTACGACCTCGACAAAACAAAAGCATCCATCGGCCAGGCCTACAGTAGCCTCCTGCCATCCGTAAACGGCAGCGGTTCCTACCAGTATCAGTTTAAAGTACCAGTACAGGTTATCCCGGCAGAAGCATTCGGCGGACAGCCCGGAACATATCAAACCCTGCAGTTCAGCGTACCTCAGTCTAAATCACTCACCGTAGATGCCAGCCAGACACTCTTTAACGCATCTTCACTGATCGCCCTGAAAGCAGCTAAAGTTGCTGTAAACAGGAACCTGCTGCAGATACAAAGCTCTAAAGAAGACCTGGTATACAATGTTTCTGCTACTTATTACAATATACAAACCATCATGAAGCAGATAGACCTGTACAGGAGTAACCTGGGCAACACAGATACCCTGCTGTCATCCACCACAGATCAGTTCAACGCCGGACTTGCTACCCGGACAGATGTAGACAGGCTCACAGTATCAAGAGATAACACCAAAGCTTCTCTTGAAAACAGTCTGAATAACCTGGAAAAACAGTACAATCTCCTGAAACTGTTGATGAACATCCCGATGGATCACCAACTGTCAGTCCAAAGAGAAGAATATGAGAATACCAGCTTCAACCTGGATGCACCACTGTTTGATCCTGAAAAAAAGACCAATTACTTACAGATAATAGAGAATAAACGTATTGCCGACCTGGAACGGCGGAATATAAAGGCAGGTTATCTCCCCACTTTATCATTGAGCGGTAGCCTGGGTTATTCAGGATACTATACTAACGCAAACCCATTCAAAAACCTGAATGACAAATGGTATCCTTCTTCCTCCATCGGCTTAAAACTCAGTGTTCCCATTTTCGATGGATTCAGTAAGAAATACCAGGTAAAACAGAAAGCAATTGAGATCAGGCAATACGATGTAAAGGCAGAACAAACAAAACAGCAGAATATGAAGGATGTCGCTAACGCCTATGCCGATCTCAAAAGTAATTTCCTTACCCTGCAAACCCAGAAGCGTAACCTGGCCCTGGCGCAGAAAGTCCTGGACGATGTCAACGTACAGTATAAAAGCGGTATTACCAAGGTGACCGATGTACTGAATTCCCAGTCTGAACTCTATTCAGCACAGAACAACTATATCAACGCATTGATCAATATAAAACAGGCAGAACTGGACCTTAAAAAAGCACAAGGTCTGTTATTAAATCAAACTCATTAAATCTTAACAATGAAAAAGATCCGTTACTCGATCGTTTTATTGATACTCGTTATCCTGATCGGCGCAGTAGTAATAAAACTGAACGCCAATAAAGAAGAAGTAGAAGCAAAGGTCTATCGTAAAGATCCCAATCTCAGGGCCACCGTACAGGTAGATACTGTAAAATACCGCCCTTTTGGAGAAACAACCTCTTTTTTAGGCGCCTTCGCCCCCGGCCGTGAAGTGACCATCTCTTCAGAAACAACCGGGAAAGTAGTGACCGTAGGGGTACAGGAAGGGAGTGCTGTAAATACAGGACATCTCATTGCCCAGCTGGATACAGAACTGCTGAAGGCCCAGCTGGCCTCCGCACAGGCCAGTTATGACAACGCAGTATCTACACTGAAGCGTTACGAACAGGCCGCAAGCGGAGTAACCCAATTGCAGATCGATAACGCCCGTACACAACTGCTCACCACAAAAGCACAGATAGATCAACTAAAGAAACAGATAAGAACATGCACTATCAGCGCTCCCTTTAGTGGCGTGATCACCAACAGGAATTTTGACCTCGGCGCTGTCGTGAGTGCAGGAGCACAGATTGCAGAACTAACTGATGTTAGCCACCTGAAACTGGAGATCAACGTTCCCGAAAAGAACATAGCTCAGTTCAGACAGAACCAGCACCTGGATGTTGTCACTGATGTATACCCCGATAAGATCTTTGAAGGCATAGTAGATATGGTAGCAATAAAGACAGATGCTTCCCATAACTACACCGTTAAGATCCTGGTAGCCAACAACAGGGAGAATACACTGAAAGCAGGTATGTACGGCCGCATTCTGCTGAAGGATGTAGCTTCTCCGGAAGCCATCAGCATACCCCGGTCTGCAATTGTTGGCTCTTCTAAACAACCGCAGGTATTTGTGATCAGAGATTCAGTTGCTGCTTTGAAAAATATCGAAGTAGGAGCCGGCAACGAAACCAGGGTACAGGTAACAAAAGGCCTGGAGCCCGGAGAACTGGTTGTTACCGGCGGACTGGTAAACCTGGTTGAAGGTAGTAAGGTGACAATAGCAAACAAGTAAAGCCATAAAAGGATAAACTATGTCAATAACTGAAATAGCTATAAAACGCCCCTCTCTCATTATCGTAATATTCCTGGTGCTGATCGGAGGAGGACTGTTCTGCTACAGCAAACTGAATTATGAGCTGATGCCCGATATGAGCCAGCCAACGCTGATCATCACTACTACTTATCCCGGCGCTGCCCCCAGCAATGTGGAACAGACTGTGACAAAAAAGATAGAAGATGTACTTAGCGGCATTGACCGTATTAAGAGCATCACCTCCCAGTCAATGGAAGGTAACTCCGTGATCCAGGCAGAATTTACAATGGGAACGGATATCGATGATAAGCAACAGGAAGTACAACGCAAGATCAACAACATCATGTCAGACCTGCCGGACGATGTTGAAACACCATCCATTTCAAAGGTTACCCCCAGCGATCAGCCTATAATGCAGCTGACTGCAACATCATCCCTGGATAACGCTAAGTTCTATGATATCATCAAGAACGAGATAAAGCCCCAGCTGCAGCAGATTTCCGGTGTGGGAAGCATTACACTGGTTGGTGGACAGGAAAGAGAGATACAGGTAAGCGTCAATAAAGATAAACTCGATTATTATAAGTTATCTATCACACAGGTTACAGCAGCTATCAATAAAGCTAACGCAGAATTTCCCACCGGTAAGATCAAGACAAGGGAAGAACAGATGACGGTAAGGATCACCGGCAAATTTACTTCCGTAGCACAGTTAAGTGACCTTACCATTGCACAGCCTGCAAACGGCAGCGTTATCAAACTGACTGATATTGCTTCTGTAAGCGACGTTGTAAAAGAGGTATCAGCAATAAACCGCTACAACGGCATAAACGGGATAGGGATACTGATCAAAAAACAAAACGGCGCCAATGCTGTAGAAATAAGCAAGCAGGTAAAACAACGCATTGACTATCTGCAGAATAAATACAGCGCCCAGAATGTTAAGATTGTCATTGCAGATGATACAGCAGATTTTACAATGGAATCGGCTGACGCCGTTACACATGACCTGGAAATAGCCATAGTACTGGTGGCAGTCATCATGCTCATTTTCCTGCATAGCCTGCGTGACTCGCTCATAGTACTGGTAGCCATTCCCGCCTCCCTCATCTCTACCTTTATAGTCATGTATCTGTTAGGATACTCTCTGAACCTGATGACGCTGCTGGCTTTATCGCTCGTGATAGGCATCCTGGTGGATGACTCGATCGTGGTACTGGAAAACATACATCGTCACCTGCACATGGGAAAACCCAAACGTCAGGCAGCACTGGAAGGACGTATGGAAATAGGGTTCTCCGCCCTGGCCATTACAATGGTGGATGTAGTCGTATTTGGACCAATAGCACTGGTAAATACCACTATATCCGCAATTCTCAGACAGTACTCACTGACCATAGTGACTGCAACCCTGATGAGTCTTTTCGTTTGCTATACCTTAACGCCATGGTTAGCTTCCCGTTTTGGTAAGATCACCATTCTGAATAAGAGTAACTGGTTGCATAAACCGCTCATATATTTTGAATCCTTCCTGGAATGGCTGACTGACTGGTATAGTAACGCATTACAATGGGTCCTGAAACATAAGCTGATCATGACATCTGTTGTCCTGTCATTATTCGTCGGACTGGCACTGATGATGCAAATGGGTATATTGGGTAGCGAGCTGGTAGCTACCGGCGATCAGGGAAAGATACAGCTGAAACTGGAGTATGATAAGAATACCACTACCATACAGAACAACCTGCGCACCAAACAGATTGAAGACTACCTGCTTGCCCAGCCAGAGGTGAAAGTAGTATTTGCCAACGTAGCAGGTCCCAGCACCACAGGACTGGAATCATCAACAGCAGTAGGCAGTGAGTATAAATCAGAGCTCACAGTGAAACTGGTGGACAGAAAAGAAAGATCGGTCTCTACAGAAGACTATATGATAAAGAAAAGCCGCGAGCTGGAAGCAAAATTCCCCGGAGTAAAGATCAGGTCAAGCGTTATCGGAATGGTAGCTTTCGGAGAACCTATCCAGATAGTACTGAATGCTGAAGACAGCAAAGTGTTGATGGAAGCAGCCAATGATCTCAAACACCGCATTGAGGCCATGCCAGGATCAAATGACGTTTCGCTGAGCGTTGAAGAAGGTAACCCCCAGGCGGAAGTAAATATTGATAGAGAAAAGATGGGACAACTGGGGCTCGACATTAATACAGTAGGCGCTTCTCTGCAGAACGCCTATGCAGGCAACACTGACGCCAAATACCGTGTAGGTACAGACGAATATGATATCAATGTGAAGTTTGACGATTTTGACAAACGAAATGTAGCTGACGTAGAGAACCTTACTTTCCTGAATACAGCAGGACAGCTGATAAAGTTATCGCAGTTTGCTACCGTAGTACAGGGTAGTGGCCCAAGTATACTGGAAAGGAAAGACCGCCGCACTTCAGTTACCGTGAAAAGTAATGTGCTGGGTATTACTTCCGGTATCCTGTCAGACAATATCAAACAATCCCTGAAAGAGCATCCTTTGCCCAAAAGTGTTGATATTAAGTGGAGCGGTGACACAGAACGTCAGGCAGATTCTATGGGGGCATTGGTCATTGCAATGATGGCTGCACTTGCCTTGATGTACCTGGTAATGGTAGCGCTCTACGACAGCTTTATCTATCCCTTCGTGGTACTGTTCTCCATACCGGTAGCCTTTATAGGCGCATTTCTGGCACTTAACCTGGCAAAATCCTCCATGAGCATGTTTACATTGTTAGGTATCATTATGTTGTTCGGTCTTGTGGCCAAAAACGCCATTTTGATCGTGGACTTTGCCAATCACCGGAAAGAGCATGGAGAGAGCACTTTTGATGCGCTGATAGCCGCGGGTAGAACAAGGTTACGTCCCATCCTGATGACAACCCTCGCCATGGTGGCAGGGATGTTACCCATCGCTTTGGCTAAGGGTGCAGGTTCTGAATGGAAGAATGGTCTTGGATGGGTATTGATAGGAGGTCTTTCCTCCAGCCTGGTGCTTACCATCTTTGTAGTACCTATGGTGTATTATGTGGTTGACATTGTGAAAGATAAGATAGCACGCATAAAAGGACCAAAAGCAGATGCTCCTCACGAACATCAGCTTTTGACAGAATAGTATAACAGTTGTAGGTTTTAAACAGATGCCCCACGGCTGTTTCTACAGCCGTGGTTTTCACAATACCTGTACCATCCATAGGCAATTACAGTTACAACTGCAATGAATAACACAAGCCATACATCATATTGAACATATTCTAAAACCAGCTCCGTAACAAAATTTGCCTTCCCTGAACTCCTTTCCACAATCCATGCCAGCGCAGCAACAGCCGCCAGCAAAGCGCCGCATATCCTGAACCATTTATAAAAGGGCGTTTTGCTCAGTAGTATCAGCCAGGGGATGATCATCGCTATAATGAGGAGCTGCATAAGCTCAATACCCAGGTTAAAACTGAGAATACTTAAAGCCAGGACTCCGGGACCGGTTTGCAGGTTGGACAGGATAGCAGCGAACGCTAATCCGTGTATTAAACCAAAACCTGCCGCTATATAAGCTTCCTTGCCTGGGAATAAGGGATATATAGCATGGATGGCTGAAACTAAAATAGAGACAGCAATTAATATCTCAATAGGTTGCGCCGGCAGCTTAAGCCAGCCTGCAGCCCCGATCAGTAAGGTAATGGAATGCCCTATAGTAAAGGCTGTAACAATTTTCAATAAGTGGATGACGCTATGCTTTGTACCTCCGGAATGGCCCCAACGCCTCCCATGCAGGAGGAGAGGAGCAGGGAGAAGCAACACCAGCAGGAACAATAAATGATCAATACCTTCCCTGATATGATGCATACCTAACTTCAGCATGCTCTTACAACCTTTCCACCAGCTTCCTTCTTCTAAATTTACCGCAAGCGGGTAGATCACATTATCTTTCATATCCCATCTTATTATACCCAGCTCAACCGGTTTTTCGCCGGTAGCACCCGCTTCCCAGTCATTTCTGACAGATACAAATGCCACATGATTGATTACCTGGTGAATGATCACATCATAATCGAAGTTGAACGCCCTGGTAGTTTCACCTGCTTGTGGTTGCAGTACCAGGTGGACGATTACCTCCCAGTATAATGGCCCGTTATCGACAGGCTGTCCCTTATCCATTCTCATATCAACTACTTCAACAAGCCATGGCAACCCCTTTTTTACATAAGGATGAATATGCGCTTTCAGGTATTCTTTTATTTGCGGGCCATATAACTTAACGGCATTTTCAGGGTCCCTGGTGATGTTATTCCCGAAAGCCAGCTCCAGTTCCGGTAAGGGGAGCTGCAGTTCTGCCTTTACCCTGTCCGGGCTTATATCGAGGAATACAAGGCTGTTGGGCGACGGATGCGCCCATGAAGTAGCAGATACAAGAACAAATATTGTTATGAAGAACAGCCGCCTGCTAAAAAGATGGCGGCTGTTCTTAAGTGTGTTATTTCTCATTATGATAATGTTACAGACCAATATAATCGCGGCTATGATCCCTCATCACGGTATGATAATGTATACCTGACATCACAACACCACTCTGGCAGATGAATTCAATCCAGACACTTGGCCCGTCAATTCTCACATAATCTGTATTGGTAGTAAAGAAAGAGCTTGCACTGCCGGAAGTACCACTGGTATTGCTGGCATAGCATACATATGTATCGGCCAGTTCATTCTGATAGATAGTTTTGAATGCAGCGGCCGATGTAGCATCCAGGTCATTCAGCCAGGGCGCCATGGCAGCAAGTACATTAGCCTGTGCGGTGGCGCTGAGTGTACTCACCTTGATCCCCTGCTTGGTGGTAGGGAAGGTATTGGTAGTAGAACCAGGCACCATTAACACATCGGAGAAAGTACCGGATATTTTTGCACTTGCCAGTTCTGTTGATGTAAAGGATGCCAGCATGGTAGCCATTCCTGTTTTTTCATCTGATAATGGAGTGTAGGTAGTACCACTGGTAGTAAAGCTCAGCGGCTCTACACCCTCATGCAGAGGTGTGATGCTTACTACAGAACCTGCATCATAGGTTATGTTTTGTGCATAGTGATGCCCTCCAAATTGCAGCATCCATTTACCGGTAGTACTTGGAGCACCGAGGAATGCAATCACATATTCATTGGCATTATAAGTTGTGCTGCCGCCACCATTGGTACCCAGGTAGTCATCAGCCAGTCTTATTTGTTCAAACTCATTATAGCCTTCATTGGCAGTAGCGCCGGAAGCTGCCTGTATCACGGCAAGAGCAGCAGTTTTCTGCGCTGTGGTAAGTGTGCTGAATTCCAGCCCGTTGCGGATGGATACGCCACCGGGAAGATTAGACCACTTTTTGGCATTGGTAAGGTTCAGTGTAAGTACTACGGTAGATTGCTGGGTGGATGTTAATGTAGCCAGGAATGTATTAGCAAGGCAAACAACCTGGGCAGCCCCGGTAAGAGAAGAACAGTCGCTTGTTGAAGCCGCATTCACCGTCAATGTAAGCGTACAGCTCTGACCACCGAATGTTATTGCAAAAGAAGCAGTGCCGCTGCTGGCCGGCGTACCTGATATGGTATAAGACAGATTGCCGGCGCCGCTGGCCAATGTGCCGGAAGAAAGAGTGGCCGTTAACCCTGTAACTCCTGTTGATGCAATGGCGGAACCTGCTGAATAAGTTACCCCGTTCCCGCCGGTATAAGGAACAGTTGCAGTACCGCTGTAAGCAACATTTATAGTGGCAGTGGCAGAGACCGTGGCTGACGAGCAATCTAAGGCTGATATAGACGCACTGGTTGTAGTGGTGCTTTCTGTTGCATCATCCTTCCTGCAGGCCATAAAGGCGACTACTGTTATCAGTGACGATACAGAGAAAAATAAGAGAAAACTTCTGCGCATATTTGTGGATTTGGTTTTTTACATCCTTCAGCGGCCGTTACTATGGTAGTCTGTTCATTGTTACTGTCTGTTCGCCTGCTTCTGTCCGGCCATTATTCAGTAGATGCAAAAATGTGCATGAAGTTTATTGACTTAATCCCTTTTGTGGTGAATAGGGGAGATTCAGGGGTGAATTTAGCTTCAGGGTTTAAACTGGAAAAAGAAGGCTTCCTCATAGCTGGTACCTATAGGGATTTCCTCACCGGCAATTGTGATGATCTTATTCCTGACTGTTTCAATACGGTTTAAAGGAACTATATAAGAACGGTGCACCCGTATAAAATCGCTGACAGGCAGTTTTTCCTGTAATGTTTTCATTGTCATTCTTACTACCAGGGCATTCTGGTTACGCAGGTGGATCTTGAGATAATTGTCCAGTCCTTCGATAAATAAGATATCGCCCAGAACAACTTTAACCAACCCGTAATCTGCTTTAAGCAGAAGAAAGCTGTCCTTGCCCGGTTGCATAAGTTTGTATTTTTCATAGGCCTTTTGCACCGCTTTTTCAAACCGCTTTACTGTAAAGGGCTTCAGCAGGTAGTCAACAGCGTCCAGGTCGTAGCTTTCAATGGCATATTCGCTGTAGGAAGTTGTGAAGATCAGCAGGGGCTTATGCTGCAGCGATTCATAGAACCGGATACCTGAAGTTGAAGGCATATTAATATCCAGGAAAAGCAGGTCAACAGGATGCTTTTCAAGGTACTGCAAAGCGGCGCCCGTTTTTGTAAAGGTCTTTTCGATGGAGACGAGATCAAGCCCTTTACAGAAGGTTTCGATCAGTTCCAGCGCCAGCGGCTCATCATCTATTGCAATAGCCTTTAACATTACAGATCAATTATAAGATGAACAGTATAGGTCATATTGTCTTCTTCTATATTCAGCCGGTGCCTGCCGGGATATAACAACTGAAGCCTTTCCCTCGTATTTTCAATACCAATACCGGTGGAATAATGTGTCTCCGAGATATGTACTTTCCTGTTGAATACCTTCAGGTAAAGCCTTGCATCCTCAACACTTATTTCTACATCTACGATACACTCATCATCATCAGGATTCACGCCATATTTGAAAGCATTCTCAATGTAGGTAATAAGTATCAGCGGCGCTATTTCCTTCCCGTTTAACAGCCCGCCATATTCAAACCGGATGTTGGCTGTATTACCTAAGCGGGACTTTTGAAGTTCAACATAATTCTCAATATAATCCAGCTCTTTCTGTAAAGGTATTTTATAATCCAGCGCATCTTTGATAATATAACGCATCAGCCCTGAAAGATTAATGATGGCTTCTGCAGCCCTTTCATCCTTTTTTACAGACAGGGCATAAATACTGTTCAGGGTATTGAACAGAAAGTGAGGATTGATCTGCGATTTCAGGGAATTGAGCTCTGCCTGTAATTTTTCTTCTTTGATATTCGCCAGGTGCTCCCGTATCCTGAGCATCAGCGAAAAGAATAAAGCTATAATGAACAGGTACAGGTGATGCTTCATTTCATCAAAGAGAAATGCAGGCAAAGTATCTTCTGCAGGCGCCACTCCTGCAGGAGGAGGCCCCGGAGGGAAAGGTACGCTGCCCGGTTTTACAAAAAGACGGCCTGTAACAACTGAGGGTATCGTGATAATAAGGACCAGGCACAGTATGATCAGACCGGTATATTGTATATACTTTCGCCTGTAATAAAGACGGGGTATCAGCTGGTAATAGTTGAGGTAGAAGAAAGCAAGTAAAAAGGCATTCCCGATTATATCGCGGATAAATGGCCTTGTAATTGTGAGGAATGGCTCCCCGGGAGGACGCGTAGATACCAGTACCGGCATCAGCAGGAAAACTGAGCAAAATAACAGGTGTAATAAAGCGTTGGTTTTTCTATTGTTCCCCGGCATCCTTTTTCAATAATTTTTATCAGGAGTAGTTTAACCACCGCTGATGGTCAGACTACTCCTTTCCCGAAGTTCGGTTTTTATTGCTATTTACATGCTATAAAGGGGTAAAATAGTGATTTGTTGGGGTAAATTATTTATCCTGTGGTGTATACTTTACAATATCAATTCCAACCCCGTTCGGGTCCTGTATAGCAAAATGCCTGTCACCCCATGGCTCATCCCTGATATCAATAACAATACCCACCTGCTTCTTTTTAATTTCATTATAGATCTTGTCAACATCCTCCACTTCAATTGTCAGGTACATTCCCTGTCCGGGAAATGCCCTATGGAATAACGGCTCCTGGCTGGGATGGTCAGGCAGTAAAAAACTTATCTCAGCTGTTCTGCCAGGAGTATGTAACAGAAGATAGAACTCATTTTCAAATGTTACCCCGAATCCCAGCACTTTCGTATAGAAGTCCTTGCTCTCAGCCAGTTTCTTAGTTACAATACCTGCATTTAATTTCATTTTACCTTGAGTTTTAGATTGTGAATATGCACTTATTGCTAAGCAAAGTGCCGCAAGAATTATGATTGATCGTTTCATACTACGTTGATTTAACGATACAAAGGTCTCACATATCACAATGTAAAGATTGTAAAAATCGGACAACTTTATCTTCCAAAGGCTTTACTGGGAGTAACACCATAAAAATTTTTGAACTCCTTGATAAAATGAGCCTGGTCATAATAACCGGCATCAAAGAAGAGCTTGTTGCTTCGGAGGCTTTGAGAGGACGGCTTTGCTTTTAAGATATTCTGGAACCTGACCACTTTACTGAAGGTCTTGGCTGTATCGCCAATATAGTATTCAAAAAGCCTGCGAAGCTGCCTTGAACTGATACCGTTGTTAAGATCATGTTCTACATCAATTACGCCCAGGTTCCTGAGTATGATCTGGATGGCCTCATAAAGCCTGCTGTCATTATCGAATGTCGTCCTTGAAAGATGTGCAAGAAAATAAGCATCAAATGTTTTCTTTATTTCTGCAGGCTTTTGTTCAATATGAAGATTGTTCTTTATAAACGTGGCAGTTGCTGGTATCACATTGTCTAAATGTTCATACCTGTTGCTTAACTCCCTTGCATTTATTTTAAACAACTGGGGGAACATCGTAGGCAGAAAACGGATACCTACGTAATTAAACGAATTATCAAGCGGAAACTCAGTGAATTTTTTACAGAAGCCCATCACATAACTATCCTGCGGATTATTCAGCTCAAAATAAATATCAATGCACCCATCAGCCACTACCCGGTAATTAAATTGCTCAGATAGCGCCTGTGTGGTCTGAAGCTGCCAGTAACAGTATATGTAGCTTTGCAGCTGCGGATGGGGCAAGAACTCCGCATAGGTAACATGATCGGCCGACTGCCTGACAGTCGGTTGAATAGGAGTGTATAATTGCCGGATATCTGTCATACTTTGCTTCAAAAATTACCGGACAAATTAGGAAATTATTCATATCCCGGCAACCGGGTGATAAAGAACAGTCTGCCTGATGACCAGGATCATTTAGCCGCACGGTAATTTATCGGAAATTTAAAACGCATACAAAATATGCAATGATCACCTGAAGCATAAATCTCATTTCCCACTCACAAAAAAATATATATATGAAAAAAATACTTGCAGTCATAGATGCTGTTAATTATAAAGAAGACCAGCTGGATGCTATCGAATATGTGTCCGGCACTTTTGACAATAACCTCACCATAGTTATGCTGGAAGATGTAAATAGTATTACAGCCCTGATGGCGCCGGACTTTACAACCGGAGTGCCGGGACACAGTTATGAAGTCGTAATAAAGATGGCAGAAGAAAAAGGGCGCATCATTAAGGAGAATACGCTCGCTTTACATAAGGCTTGCAAAGAGAGAAATATTACCTGTACAGTGCATAGTGATAAAGGGATGGCCGTAGAAGAAATTATTGTTGAAAGCCGGTTTGCAGACCTGTTAATGGTTAGCAGGGAATTGTCGTTTCCCTTTCTTTTCGATACCAATCCTACCGGATTTGTAAAGAATGTGTTAACCCAGGCACAATGTCCTGTACTGGTAATACCGGATAATCTCTTTGTGCCGAAAGGTGTTATATTCTCCTATAACGGAACATTCTCTTCCATGTACGCTATAAAGGCATTTACGGCCATTTTCCCGTTCCTTGTGTCAAAAGACTGCAAAGTCGTATACGTACGTGAAAAAGGACAGGATACTATTCCTCATGAAAAATTGCTGAAAGAATACCTGGAAAGCTATAATGGCAATATTGAATACAAGGTGTTGTCAGGACATGCAGATGAGAAATTATTGGATTACCTGGAAGATAAACCTGGTTACATCAGCACCTTTGGAGCTTATGGCAGAAGCAGGATATCCCGTTTCTTTAATAGCAGCAGCGCGGAAAATATATTGCGTAATATGAAAGGACCTATGTTTATTACGCATCCTTAATTAAGCTTTTCTGATAAAAAAAGATAGCGCCTGCAGGCGCTATCTTTTTTTATCAATGTAAATACTAATGATGGGCAATGAATACAGGCTGTGTAACAAGCTTCAATACCGGTGTAGCGTGACTTGGATTAAAAAGCGTCGAAAAAGCATTTCTGCCGAAAGCGCCCATTACTATGATATCCTTAGTCCGCGGTAGCAGGCTGTCCAGCAATTGATATTTTACATTGCCATCCTGTTCAATAAATTCGATATTGGTATAATGATCATGCAGCCATTCTTTCAACTTGTACTTTTCTTCAGGGGATGGCCTGTTATTATCCATAACAGTCATGACAACAACCGTTGTCTCTCTCAGCTCAGGGAAAAGATAAGTGAATTGTTTGATGGCAAATACCGAAGAGCTGCGGCCATCGTACGTAAAGACGATTTTATTCAACCCCTCGAAGCTTTCAGGTAAGATAATGACCGGGCATTCAGCATCTGCCAGTACATCTGTGACAAAGCGTGTCGGTACACTTTCTTTTTGGGCCGAAAAGGAGGTAGAAGCATCTATAAGCAACAGATCGGCATACCTGCTCTCAATAATCACATCTTCAAGCGGAATCCCTTTGTCACGGTGCACAATGCCTGTTACACCATTTTTTTCACAAATGGTTTTAAAAAGCTGTATATTATCTGATGTACATTGTTCCTTTAACTCATCGGTGTTATCAGTTTGCACATTGATACCGCCTTCCAGGGCTGCTTCTTTCAGCATTTTTGCAGGCCTGGCCTCTTTATAGAGGTTTTCGAGGAATATTCCTGTCAGTTTGGAACGGAAGAGAGTGCATAAATAACATGCGAAGTCAAGAGCAGAGGCCTCAAGTTTTACCGCATCAGTTACATAAAGTATCTTTTTCATGATAATTGTTTAAGTATTGGTAATTATAGGTTATCTAGATATGCCTTAACGCCGAATGCTTAAAATGCTCTACATCTTTCCAATGGAACGTATTGAGTATATTTTCCTTGCTGCACCATCCCCGCCTGGCCATCGTAACTCCCATTTGCATATAATCATAATGGCTGCATAGCTGCGCGCAGCTGTTAATCACAATTTTAACCCCTTCCTGCGCTGCTGCTCTCAGCAGCCGGTCAGAAAGATCAAGCCGTTGTGGTTGCGCATTCATTTCAAGGGCTGTACCAGTTAACGCTGCTTTTTTGAACAATTTTTGCCAGTCATATGCCCCCGGCTCATCTTCTCCTACAGTTCTTCCACTGGGATTAGATATGCAGTTTATATATGGATGCTCGCAGGCCCTGATAAACTTCTCCTCAAAATGATCATCATCAGGACCATTAACTATAGCCGTTATCCAATCGGCCTGACGCAGAAGCTGATCAGGGATATCTATACTGCCATCATCGGCTATTTCAACCAGTATACCCTTTTTAAGGAATGGGAAACCGGTTGCCCTGTTAACTGCATCTATCTCCGTAAATTGGAAAGGATAGACACTGGCCGGCAGCCGATCAGATACAACGATGTATTCATAATGAGGAAAAGCATTAAGAACATAATGTGCTATGGTGCTGAGCGAGGACTCGCCATTTCCATAACTGGTCTGGATCCGCATATCTCCGTTTATCTGGGAAAAACAGACCAGCTCCGGTAGCATTTTCCTGCCAGCCCGGTGAATTTCCCTGCCGCCTTCCCGTAATTCAGGAGGAATGTAAGACAACCCAAGATGGTTATATATGTCCGCTTCCGAACTTCCCCCGGCCCGGGTGCCGTTTTCAGTGTCAAACAAGCCAAGGGGAGAAAGCATATAGCCTTTTTTTATTGCACGCTCATTCAGCAGACTAAGGTGATCGGGAGAACCAGTATAGCACAATAGTGCAGCTCCGTATGATCTTTCATCTGCAATACGGATGTCAAGTTGTGTATTATTGTATAGCACAGCTGAAACCTTCTGCCAGCTCTGAGATACCATATCCTGCACCTGGGGAATTAACCTGAAGTGCTTCATGAAATTCTCCCTGTTCTCCTCTGCTACGTTCACCACCATATCAATGTCGCCAACAGTTTCAGCTCCCCTTCGCAGACTGCCGGTCAGAGATGCTTCTTCTACTTCAGGTATCAGCCTTACAACACGAAGTATTTCATTCCCCTGCAGTATTGCATCCCATAACAATAAGCGCGAACCTTTGGTCTTGCTGAGCTTCAGGCTTCTTTTCAGGTGATCGATCATGGCGTTACTGAAACCTTTCACCCGTTTCAACCTGCCTGACAGCAGTACAGTTTTCAACTGGTCCATATTATCGATATGTAGTTCTTCATGAAGCTTTTTTACCAGTTCGGGGCTAAAACCATCTACATCCAGGACCTCAAGTAACGCAATCGGCACTTTCGGCACCAGGTGTACATATCTTCTTAATGTACCCGTAGACATGAATTCTTCCACGTCTTTTCTCAGTGTTTCCTGCAATGCTGCGAGATATTCAGCCGGTTGTATATTGCCGTTGTCGCCTCTGAGCTTACTTGCCTGGACAGCTAGTCTGTTACAGGCTCTGGCTGCTGAAGACTTGCCCAGGTACCGGTAACAGCCGGACATAATATGGTATAAAGAAGACAATGCCTCTTTACAGCGCGGAAATATTGTTGAAGTAATAGCAGTCATACGATTATATTTTTACGGTCTTTTTTTCAGGATGCAGTATTGACAACGGCCATGGAATGATCTTTTTCTCTCTTATAAGGAAAATGCAGGCCAGGGCCAGTAGCAGGGAACAAGGGAATGCTGAGCCTGCTCCCAAAGGTGAAATAGCCAGTAGAAAAATAATTGCCCCGGCAAGCCCAAGCTTTTCAGGAAGGCCCTTCCAGACAAGTGCAAGGCCAATCAGTACCTGACCTGCGGCAATGAACAGGATGAATGTGGTAATGTGCCGGCTGAAAAATCCGTTTATAAAGTCGACATAGATCTGTAAAGCAGCTACATCTGCATATGTTGAGTATATCTCGGGATGAGATATAGATATTACTGCATTTACAACAGATGCGCCAATAAAGATAAGAGACATACACATTCTGCCCAATACAGGCTTTATAAGGCATATAAAGACTATTAATACAGCCACAAAGTTTGATAGCATATAAGCTGTGGAAAAAATATTGCCTCTCATAACCGGATGTTTTATACTGGGGAAATACCAACAATCTTTCTCAAAGCTATACCCAATAGATTAACAGGGCAATAATTGCCATTACCGCCTGAAAGGATTAAGATCATAGGAGGTCATGATGCAGATCACTTTTACAGAGCAGGAGGTTCCTTAATTTCAATTTGTCACCGGTTATTATTTCCTCCCATCTGAAAAAAGTATAAACATGAAAGCACTTGTATATCATGGCCCCGGTCATAAAGGTTTTGAAGAAAGGCCCAGGCCCTCTATCCAGCAACCTGCTGATGCCATTGTAAAGATCCTGAAAACAACCATCTGCGGCACTGACCTGCATATACTGAAAGGAGACGTTCCGGAAGTAACAGCCGGACGTATCCTCGGCCATGAAGGAGTAGGGGTGATAGAAGAAACAGGTAGTGCGGTAACAGATTTTAAAAAAGGAGACCATGTGCTCATTTCCTGTATCACCTCCTGTGGCAGATGTGAGTATTGCCGTAAAGGCATGTATTCTCATTGTGTTAACGGTGGATGGGTATTGGGGCACCTGATAGATGGTACACAGGCTGAATATGTAAGAATACCATACGCTGATACCAGCCTTTATCATATACCCGCCGGTGTAAATGAAGAAGCCCTGGTAATGCTGAGCGATATTTTGCCCACAGGTTATGAGTGCGGAGTCCTGAATGGAAAGGTACAACCCGGAAGCGCCGTAGCAATAGTAGGAGCCGGTCCCATAGGCCTGGCCTCATTACTGACCGCTCAGTTCTACTCGCCGGCTGCTGTTATTATGATAGACCTGGATAATAACCGCCTGGAAGTAGCAAAGAAATTCGGAGCCACACATACAATTAACAGTAAACAGGAAAATGTCCTGGAAAAGGTTTTGTCTGTCACCGGCAATCGTGGCGTAGATACAGCCATCGAAGCAGTTGGCATTCCTGCCACTTTCGAATTGTGTGAAAAGCTTATCGGCCCCGGAGGAAGAATAGCGAATGTAGGAGTACATGGTAAGTCAGCTGCACTCCATCTTGAAGATTTATGGGCCAAAAATATCACTATCACTACACGGTTGGTGGACACGGCTAGTACCCCTTTATTGCTGAAAACCGTTGCTTCAAAAAAACTTGATCCAATGCCTTTGATCACACACCGGTTCCGGTTGACGGAAATATTACAGGCATATGAAACGTTTGGCCAGGCCGAAAAGGAAAAGACGTTGAAGGTAATAATATCGAATGATCTGTAAGTTGTGAGTCGTATGAACGGATCTGTTGAAACGGAAAAACAAAATGGTACTGTATCTGGCTTCCCCGCCAGCGAAGAAAGATACTTTCTTGAAGGACCGCGTTCCAGGCTGCGGGAAGCTCTCTTCGCTATAGAAATATTCTCTGAATTCATCCGCGGATTCAGAATGTTTCATTTCGTTGGCCCATGTGTTTCCGTATTCGGTTCTGCAAGGGTCAAGCCTGGTACTTCATATTATGAGGCCGCCCACAGAATAGGCGCGGGCATTGCAAACCTCGGTTTTACTGTGATGACAGGCGGCGGACCAGGCATTATGGAGGCCGCCAATAAAGGCGCGAAATCCGTTAACGGATATTCAGTAGGATGTAATATCAAATTGCCTAAAGAACAATGCCCTAATCCATTCATGGATAAATACTTTAGCTGTGATTACTTCTTTATCCGGAAAGTGCTCATGTTCAAATACTCTTATGCCTTCGTCATTATGCCCGGAGGTATTGGTACAATGGACGAATTCTTTGAAGCACTTACTCTGATCCAGACAAGAAAGATACTGGACTTCCCGGTAGTGCTCATGGGGAAGAGCTACTGGGAACCACTTATGCCTCTTTTCAGCAATATGCTGGAAACAGGCATGATAGATAAGAATGACTTAAAATATATGTTATTTACAGATTCTGAAGAAGAAGCTCTTGCACATATTAAGAAATATGCAATAGAAAAATACCGCTCTAAAAGAGTGATCCTTTTTAAAAGATTCTCCCTGTTGAGAGAATAAAATATAACCTGGATTTTATCCATAATTATTTTCTGTACCTGAAGTATTTGAACACCTCAAACCATGCAACGCTGCAAAATGCAATAACGGCACATATGAAGAACTGAATACCTGCAACAGTTGTCATTCCAAATACATTCCTTATAGAAGGTACCAGATAAATAGCAGCTATGAAAAGAACTGACACCGTTATTACGGCTGGAGAAAGCCTGTTCCTGTATTTTATAGTCAGCTCAAACGGTTCGGTGAATGACCTGTTGGCAAATGTCAGGAAGATATTGCTATACAGTAATGTAAGAAAAACCAGGGTGCGCGTTTCTTCCAGGTTGCCCTGCTGCATAGAAGAAGCATATATGGTCAGCACTCCGGCTGTTATAGCCAGACCCTGTATAATACTCACCAGTAACTCTTTTCCGGTAAGCAACGGAGCAGAACTGCTACGTGGAGGAGCATACATAATACGGGGCCCGGCTGGCTCCTTTTCATAGAACAATGAACAGGTTGGCCCCATGATCAGCTCAAGAAAAATTACATGTACAGGGGTGAATATATTCGGGTACTTCCAGCTGAATACAAGTGGAATCGCTGTTGTCAGTATAATAGGGATATGAATAGAGATAATGTAGCGTACGGCCTTCTTTAGGTTATTGTATATCTTCCTGCCCTGTTCAACGGCAGCAGGTATTTTACTGAGATTGTCATCTGTAATAACAAGATCTGCAGCAATTCTCGCAATCTCCGTCCCTTTTTTGCCCATGGCTATTCCTATGTGTGCAGCTTTCAGCGCAGGGCCATCATTTACACCATCCCCTGTCATAGCCACAATTTCATTATTTGCCTTCAACGCTTCTATTACTTTTAGCTTAGCTTCAGGGAACATCCTTGCATATACTGACTCATGTTTTACCAGGTCTTTCAGATCAGTATCACTCATACTCATCACCTGTTCGCCCGTAACGCAATGTCCCTTATGCGTAATACCTGTTTTGCCTGCTATATACAAGGCTGTAACGGGATAGTCGCCCGTAATGATATTCACCCTGAGACCGGCTCTGCTGAGCGCAGAGATCATTGGCGCGGCTTCCTTTCTTGGAGGATCATATAATGCCACCATTCCTTCCAGTTGCCAGTTCAGATCATCCTGGCAGAAAGGAAAGTTGTCATCTTTCAGTATGGCGCTTGCTATGCCTAGCACACGGTGGCCTTTCTTCGCCATTTTATTGACAAAGGCCATGGAAGCGGCAACGGTTTGGGCGTCACTCCGGCAGGCTCGCAAAATCCTTTCCGGAGCGCCTTTTGCTGCTGCAACTATGTTATTATCGCGCCTGTATACATGGGTCATCATAGGAGGACGCCCTTCCAGCGGATATTCATGTATCATCGGAGGAAGCATGTTATCCGACCCGCCACTATGCAGGAAAGCCTCTGTAATAGCAACTTCCATACTGTCAAAAGGTGATCTTTCACAGGCAAGGGCTGCGAAGTAAAGTAAATGGTTGCCTGCTGCCGGTGCCGCTATGCCGGTAGGCAATATTCCCCTGTGTACATCATAAAGATCTGCCACCTGCATTTTATTCTCTGTAATAGTGCCTGTCTTATCGAGACATAATACACTGGCTGCACCCAGGTATTCAATGATCCTGGATTGCTTCGGAATAATACCCATCCGGCTCATATAAAGACCTCCAAGGGCCATAAAAGACGAAAAAGCAACCGGGATCTCTTCTGGTATGGCAGCCATGGCGAGTGTAAGGCCCAATAGCAGGCTACCCGTTATATCTCCGCTCCTTAAGAAGTTAATGCCACATACAAAAATAAACCCTGTTATTCCAAAGATAGCAAGCCGGCGCACCAGGACCTTCATCTGCCGTTGCAGCAATGTACTGCCCAGGTCTGGTTCCTGGATCGATTTGCCCATTTTCCCCAGCAACGTAGCGTTACCTGTTGTCATTACGCGGGAAACACATGCACCGGAATTGAGGGTTGTTCCCTGGTACAACATGGTCTTACCATCTGCCTCTTTGCCTGCAGGAAACGCCTCTCCCGTAAGCAGGGATTCATTGACGGTGAGGTCATTGGCCTCCAGCAGAATAACATCTGCAGGCACTATTTCTCCCTCATGAAGCAACAGTATATCTTCCGGTACCAGGTCGGCAGCAGGGATTGTCATTTCTTTATTCTCCCGTATTACAGTACAAAGAGGGGCTGAATATTGTTTTAACGCTTCAAGAGCCCGGGAACTCCTGTTTTCCTGGTAAACAGATATAGCTGTAACCAGCAGGATAGCCATCAGCATCATGAAACCTTCAGTAAAACTGTTAAGTAAAAAATAAAGGACACATGCTGCAAGTAACAGCAGGAACATAGGTTCTCTCACAATGTTTATTAGTATACCTGGCAGCCTGTTAGGTTGCCCGGCTTTTAAAACGTTTTTACCATACTGCTTTTGCCGCGGTACTATGTCGGCCAGGGCAAGCCCCCGGTACTTTGTTTTAACTGGTGTGGTAGCCATGGTCAAATACATATATTACGGTTTAATTAGAGTCTCTATCGCCAGTACCGCCGCTCCTCTGAGCTTGCCCTGCCGGAGGCTCTCAAGCGCTTCATTAGCCTGTTGCAGGGAAAAGGTGTGAACCGTTGTTTTTACCGGGATCTTAGGGGCCACATCCAGCAGCATTTCCCCATCCTTACGTGTGAGATTGGCTACAGAACGTATAGAACGTTCTCCCCATAAAAGTTTATATGGAAAAGACGGTATATCGCTCATATGAATACCTCCACAGATGATCTGCCCCCCCTTGTCGGTATGAGACAGTGCTGTTGGCACCACCGTACCGTCCGGCGCAAAAATTATGGCCGCATCAAGCATAACGGGAGGCGATAGTAATGAACTGCCTGACCAGACGGCTCCCAGCTCCCTGGCAAAAGCCTGCAGGTTCTCATCCCTGTTTTTTGTGAAGGCATAAATCGATTTCTTTTCATAGCACGCTATCTGGGTCAATATATGAGCGGCAGCCCCAAAACCATATATACCTATATGCCGCGCATGCTCATTGAGCATTCTCCATGACCGGTAGCCAATCAACCCTGCACAAAGCAGGGGCGCACCGGAGGCATTGGCATACATGCGGGGAAGCGGCAGGCAATACTTCGCATACGCTACCGTATATTCAGCATATCCTCCATTCATGGTATAGCCGGTAAATAACGCATTCTCACAGAGATTCTCCTGGTTTCGTAAACAGTAACTGCATTTTCCGCAGGTATATGCCAGCCACGGTACTCCCACTTCATCACCCGGTTTCAGATGTGTAACATCGTCAGCAACGGCAGCAACTGTGCCCACAATCTCATGACCTGGTATCAACGGTAAATGTGGTACAGGTAATTCACCATCAATAATGTGAAGATCTGTCCTGCAAATACCACAAGCCAGCACTTTTATCAGCACCTGGCCGGCCTTAGGAACAGGTACCGGTATGAATTGGAGGCAAAGCGGCCTGCCGGGCGCTCTGAGTACCATTGCTTCCATTTCAGTGGGGATCGATTCAGTGTTCATACATGTAGGCTTAATTCCCGTTTACAACGGAACTTTCATAACTGGTAATATAGTATGTTAAAGGGGCGACTGGTCTTTTACTTAAAGTTACGTATTTGTCATCGTGTGGAATAGTGATGTGCGTCACCTGTACAGATGATCATAATCGTAGGCAAAGAGGATGGCAGTTATCGGAATGCTGCTCTAAGAAGAATAGCTTTGAATTATATCATCATATTCATCGGTCCTCTCATTGTTAAAACACACATATGAAAAAAATAATCGCAGCTTTTGATAGCCTGAGATTTTCTGAAAGCACACTGGCCTACAGCATTATGCTTGCTAGACAGCTTAATGTACACCTGGTGGCCGTATTCATGAACGATATCACTTATAGCAGCTATAACCGGTATAAAGTACTTGCTGAATCCGGTGATGATGCATACAGGGAAATAGAGAAACTGGATGAAGAAGATGCAAAATGCAGAAAGGCATCAAGGTGCCTATGATAGAAATGTTATATCAAGGTTCTTCCGGTCCAGTATGGCAGACATACTGGCTGCTGAACTGAAATGGCCATTATTCATCGCCCACCAGTAAGGGTTTAAACTTTGCAATATGGAACCGTTTGTGAAAAATTTTAATGATATCAGCATAAAAGATGTTGCAACCGTTGGCGGTAAAAATGCTTCAATAGGCGAAATGATTAACTGTTTATCAGGATCAGGTATTAATATCCCTGGTGGATTTGCCATTACGGCCTTTGCCTGGTGGACTTTCCTGGATTTTAACAACCTGTGGGAACCGCTTGAAAAGCTTATGTCGGAACTGGACCGCCGTCAGTTCAGCAACCTGAAAGACATCGGCGCTGCAGCCAGGAAAATAGTATTGGGGGCAGAAATACCGGCAATGATCAGGAATGCCATAAAGGAAGAGTACGTGAAAATGGCTACAGACAGGCCTGCTGCGGTGGCTGTGCGCAGCAGCGCCACGGCGGAAGATATGCCTTATGCCAGCTTTGCAGGCCAGCACGAGTCTTTTCTTAACATCCGGGATGAAGATGCTGTAGTGGATGCCGTACATCGCTGTTATTCCTCCCTCTTTACTGACAGGGCCATCAAATACCGGGAAGATAACGGCATAGAACACAAAAAAGTGGCGCTCTGTACCTGCATACAGAAAATGGTACGCTCAGACCTGGCCTGTTCCGGTGTTGCTTTCACCCTTGAACCGGAATCCGGATTTAGGGATGTTATATTGTTATCAGGCAGTTGGGGCCTGGGTGAAAATATTGTGCAGGGAAGTGTTGAACCGGACGAGTTCTGTATTTTCAAACCTGCGCTGAGAGCAGGTAAACAGGCAATTATACAAAAGAAGATAGGCCTGAAGCATCTGACAATGAATTATTCAAATGAAACCGGAGAGATCATTAATATGCCTACACCCGATTCGCTGAGATCCCGGCAGGTACTTGACGATCAGGAAATACTGCAACTGGCCGGATATTGCCTTGCCATCGAAGAGCATTACAAATGCCCGATGGATATTGAATGGGCGAAGGATGGTCTGGACGGTAAAATGTATATCGTACAGGCCCGCCCCGAAACAGTCCACTCCCGTAAGGTCCGCCATGAACAATATGAATACCGGCTGCTGGAAAAAGGAAGATTGCTGGTCAGTGGGCAGGCTATAGGCACAAAAGTGGCAACTGGTGTGGTAAGGGTATTGAATTCTCCGGCTGCTGCAGGCGAGCTGAAACAGGGAGAGATCATCGTTACCAGGAGTACAAGCCCCGACTGGGACCCCGTGCTTAAAAAAGCAGGAGCTATTATCACAGATACAGGTGGACGTACAAGCCACGCAGCTATTGTGGCACGTGAACAGGACGTGCCAGCCATAGTTGGCTGCAGCGGCGCTACCGCAAAACTTCAGACGGGTATGCAGATCACCGTAGACTGCTCTGAAGGTAAAACAGGGTATGTATATGAAGGCGCACTCCCATTTGAAAAAATAGAAACTGACCTTTCCTGCATTACGATGCCATCCGGTGTAAAGCCCCTGCTTATTATGAGCGATCCAGGGAAGGCCTTTAAACTGGCAGCATATCCTTCTGCAGGAGTCGGGCTGCTGAGAATGGAATTTATCATTACACATACAATAGGTATCCATCCTATGGCTCTCTTGAATTATTCCCGCCTGGCAGATGAAACGACCAGAAAGACGATCAGCCGGCTTACACAACAATTTACAGACAAAACCCGCTTCTTTGTTGAACGGTTGTCACAAGGGATTGCTACCATTGCGGCAGCCTTTTACCCCAGGGAAGTGATAGTCAGGACGAGCGATTTTAAGACCAATGAATATGCGTCGCTTTTAGGCGGCAAGGAATTTGAACCTCTGGAGGAAAACCCTATGCTGGGCTTCAGAGGGGCGTCGCGTTATTACCATCCTGCCTATAAAGAAGCATTTGGACTTGAATGTGCCGCTATCAGGGAAGTGAGGGAAAACATGGGGCTGGTCAATGTGAAGGTAATGATCCCTTTCTGCCGCACCGTTGCAGAAGGAAAAAAGGTACTGTCTGTAATGGAGGAATATGGCCTTGAACGGGGAAGGAATGAACTGGAAGTATATGCCATGGCGGAAATACCATCCAACGTATTGCAGGCAGAACAGTTTGCGGAAATCTTTGATGGCTTCTCCATCGGCTCAAACGATCTTACTCAGCTGACACTGGGTATTGACAGAGATTCCCGGCTGGTATCTGGTCTCTTCTCCGAAGAAGATCCTGCTGTAAAGAGCATGCTTTCACTGATGCTGAAGAAAGCAAAGAAAGCACACCGGCCGGTAGGATTATGCGGACAGGCTCCCAGCGATATTCCGGGGTTTGCAGCATTCCTCGTCAACAGGGGGATTACTAGTATTGCCTTTAATCCTGATGCACTTTTGAAAGGCATAAAGAACATAAATGAGGCAGAGCAGGAGCTACAGGCTGTCGGTCCAAAACCCATGTTACAACATGACCATGGAGAGCATAAAATTAAAAGCATATAAACACAGCATCCCATCACTTGAAGAATTGCTGGACACTGATACTGAAAAAGGATTGTCTTCGCAGGAGGCTGCCAGCCGCTTGTCGGCCAATGGCTTTAATATTATCAGCACAGGCCGTAGATTTAACATACTGCTATTGTTTCTGCGCCAGTATAAAAGCCCTGTTGTATACCTGCTGTTGGTGGCAGCTGCTCTTACCGCCATTTACAGGGAATGGCCGGATGCAGTAGCCATCATGATTGTCATCGCTATTAATACACTGACCGGCTTTCTAATGGAATTCCAGGCAGAACGTTCCATGAACGCATTGAAACAGCTTACCCACGTAAGCGTAAGAGTATACAGGGACGGCATCCTGCAGATACTGGAAGCAGAAAATATAGTTCCGGGAGATGTCATCTACCTCGAGGCAGGAGATATAGTACCCGCTGATGGCAGGATTATCAAAACCGCCGGACTATTGGTGGACGAAGCAACATTGACTGGAGAGTCAGTACCAGTGGAAAAGAATGAAAGAGACATTACAACTGAAGTACTCCTGGCAGAGCAAACCAATTGCCTTTTTAAGGGAACGGCCATACGGAGGGGAACTGTAACAATGCTATGTACGGCAACAGGGATGAGAACAGAACTGGGAAATATCGCTGAAATGCTGGAGACCACAATAAAGCCCGCCACTCCACTGGAAAAGAAACTGGCTGTCTTCAGCAGCCAGCTCCTCATCCTCTCCCTTATCCTGGTGGCGTTTATTGCTGTTGCAGGACTTGTTAATCGCCAGCCGCTGATAGAAATAATCAGAATAGCCATCGCCCTTAGTGTTGCTGCCATTCCCGAAGGACTACCAGTTGTGGCTACACTTGCCCTGGCCAGAGGAATGATACGGATGGCAAAGCAATGTATAATCGTAAAACATTTGATGGCTGTAGAAACACTTGGAGCTACTACCGTTATCTGTACAGATAAAACCGGCACCCTTACCGAAAATGATCTTGAACTGGTCCAACTGGCCTTTCCTCCCGCATTTACCTGGAATAAGGAGGCTCCCTCAAGTATAAGATCTGACGAAAGCTATAAACGGTTTTACCAGGTGGCCGTGTTATGTAATACTGCTTCCGTCAGTCCCGGGAAAGACGGAAAACTCAATACCACGGGAGACCCACTGGAAATAAGCCTGTTGAAATTTGCTATACAGCATGGATGTGATACCTGTAATGGCGTGGCCACCTACGCAAAGACAGGTGAATATCCCTTTTCCTCAGAAACCCGTATTATGGCTATGCAGCACCAGGGAGGAGATCGTATGTTGGTTACAGCAAAAGGCGCAGCAGAAGATCTTTTGCAGCATTGTACCCACATCCTTGAGAACAATGAGGTTAGGAAACTGAATGCCGGAGACGTAAACAAATGGCTTAAGCACACCGCGTGGCTGGCAGGGGAAGGACTGAAACCCCTGGCTTTCGCATATAATGAATGCGAAGAATCAAGGCATGCAATATTGGATGGACTGATATTCATAGGTGTGGGTGGTTTCCTTGATCCACCCCGGATGGATATTGCCGCATCCCTCAGTCAGTGCAGATCTGCCGGTATCAGGGTAGTTATGCTGACTGGAGACCATCCAGCTACCGCTATTCACATCGCATCCCAGCTTGGACTGGCAGATAATACCAGGGCCATTACAGGACGTGAGATGCCGCCTTTCAACGAACTGGATGCAACAGGGAAAAAGTACTGGCTGCAAACCGGCATCTTTGCACGGGTATCCCCCGCGCAGAAACTGGATTATATCAAGGTGCTGCAGGAAGAACACGAAGTGGTAGCTATGACAGGAGATGGGGTGAATGACGCCCCCGCTCTCAGAAAGGCAGATATCGGTATTGCTATGGGTATCAGAGGCTCGCAGGTGTCCAGAGAAGCTGCAGATATGATCCTGCAGGACGATTCTTTTAACTCCCTCGTAAAAGCCATCAGGGAAGGACGGATCATATTCGATAACATCAGGCGTTTTATCATCTATCTGCTTTCCTGTAATTTGAGCGAATTACTGATAGTAGGGACTATCGCATTACTGGACCTGCCGTTCCGTCTGCTGCCACTGCAGATACTACTTATCAATCTCGTGACCGACGTGTTGCCTGCACTGGCATTGGGTATAACTAAGGGGGACGATGCTGTAATGAAGAAAACACCGAGACTGTTAAGTGCTCCTGTTATATCCCGGGCAAAATGGAAAGCTATAGTGATCTATGCTGTTATAATCGGAACTTTTACATTACTTGCAGGACAGGTCGCTGTCATTACATCCATGAATGCCGGCAACGTTTTGTTTTTTACACTGATCTTTTCCCAGTTACTGCATGTATTGAATATGACAGATGCAAAAGATACATTTCATGACAACTACATTGTAAATAACAGGTACGTCTGGTTGGCGCTCGTATTAAGCAGTAGTATTGTAATTCTTGTAACAATTGTTCCTGCATTGGCACGGCCCTTCAGATTACATTTGTTAAATTTCGAAGAGTCGTTGCTTGTCCTGTTCTTCAGTCTGGTTTCCCTTTTTGTCATCAGGATTATCAAAAAGCTGGGCGTAGAAAGGTATGCCAGGAACAGCCTTTAATTGTACATATTACTCAGCTTTTTAATATTCAGCAGGTAAATAATACCATCGCGGATGTCTATTAATTTCTCGTCACGGAAATCTCCCAGTGTCCTGATCATTGATTCCTTTGCTACTCCGGCTATTGCAGCCAGGTTCTCACGGCTTATGTCGATGCCGAAGTTTTCAGCACCGGAAGAGTTATATTTTTTATACACCGCCAGTAACGAATCTGCTACTTTTTTTCTAAGTGAATTATATGCAATATTCAAAAGCTGGATCTCTTTCTCCTGTATATTATTTGACAACAGTCGTATAAAACGCTGCATAACCTGCACATTTTTGTTGGTCAGTTCTTCAAACTCACGACGCGGAATAAGCGCCAGCTCAGTTTCCGCCATAGCCTCCGCGCTATCCGGATAAACACCGCCTTCCAGCAGTGGACCATAACCAAGAAAATCACCTTCGTTGTATAATCCGGTTATCAGTTCTTTCCCATCGTCATTTCTCCTGTATGTCTTGACCTTCCCTTTCGTTACATAATATAGGTGAGAAGGATGATTGGTCTCCTGGTAAATACATTGTTTTTTTTTGTACCTGTTAATATTGCGGCCGTCCTTTAAAGGTTGCATAGGGTCGCCTTCACTTACAAGCTCCAGGAGTGAATTTAGTCCCGCAAGGCCTTTATCTGATGAATTCCTGATTGCAGCTGCTTTCCGGAGCTGGCATTCTATAGAATTGAGCAACTCAGTGGGATTGAATGGCTTGGTAATATAATCATCTGCACCCATTTCCATGCCTTTACGTACATCCGACCGCTCGCTTTTTGCAGTCAGGAATATAAAAGGAACAGGAGAAGAAGCCTTTTTTTTGCTTAATAAATGTAAAACACCATACCCGTCCAGCAAAGGCATTGTAAGATCACAGACAATCAGGTCCGGTTGCACCTCTTCAGCCAGCTTCACTCCCTCCTTACCATCCGCCGCCATAAAGACCTTATAATTCGCAAGCTGAAGAATTTCAGCAGTGTTCTCACGAACATCGACATTGTCTTCAATGATCAGTATAGTGGCCATAAAAAATTGAATTTTGGTTGATTATATCTGCTTATGCAAAGGTTATCTTAAGAGTGTACCTAAAGTTACTGCTTTTGAAATTCATTATAGTCCGGAGAGTAAAAAACTGTTCGGATTAGAAAAAATAATGTATGTGTAATGGTGAAATATGACTTTTCACAATCACTAGGTGATTATAATCATCGTACAGATTGAGGATGGTCATTTTGTACAGAGTTCGTTTACAGTAACTTAGAAAAATAGGATGATACATTCATTTTTTAACCAAAAACAAAGGAGGTAATTATGTCTGCAAATTTAACCAAGGCAACTCCGCTGTTGCCCTCGCTCTTCGATGACATGTTCAAGCCATGGAAAGACCTGTTTGATATAAACGGTGGCCGCAGCTGGACTTCCACTGTGCCAGCAGTTAATATCACTGAGGAGAAAGACGTTATAAAGCTGTCAATGGCGGCTCCCGGAATGACAAAGGAAGATTTTAATATTGACGTGGAAGATAATATTATTACAATCAGCGCCGAAAAAGAGGAGAAAAAAGAATCTGCTGACGAAAAGGTAAGTCGGCAGGAATATAATTATTCCAGCTTTAGTCGTAGTTTCAATATCCCCGAAAATGTTGTAAGAGAAAATATTTCAGCTGTATACCGCGATGGTGTGCTGAAACTTACTTTACCTAAGAAGGAAGCCGGAAAACAAGAAAATCACAGTAAAAAAATAGAGATCAAATAACCTGATGCCAGCAAAGAGTAAGACTGTAAAGTCTTCTGTCTGTACATGAGAAAGAGATAGTGGATATCACTATCTCTTTTCCACTATATATCAGACCCATTTTACAACAGGCATATCAGCACGGAAAAGCAGCAAATGATTCCTGGTAAAGATCGTGTGATGAATGAATGGATCGTTGAACATAGCTGCATATTATGGGGCGATGATCAGCTCATCTTTCACATCAATAACTCCGGGCGTTGCCCAGGCAGCCCGCTCCGCTTCATATCTCTCGCTCCAGGAACGTACCTTGCCCCTCAGGATCACCTTACGTCCCTCCGTTTGTATACTGATTGACTCTGCTTCAACACTTGCACTGCGCTCCAGTGCCTGTCTGATCTTGTCCTTCAGTATAGCCTGTGTAGGAACGGGCTTGAGCAGTATCTGGTTGGTGATGCCTTTCACACCATGCAGATCCTTGACAAGATTTACTGCAGCATCTTTCTGATACTGCCATTCTACTTCCCCTTCAAGCGTAATCCATCCATCTTCCACCCTCAGCCTCACCTGGTGGTGAGGGACCACCGTACTCCAGGACAAAGCTTCAACACCCGCTTTGGCGATCTCTGTGTCAGACCTGCCATCTTCTTTAGGAAAATGTACTTCAATATCCAGCGCTACAGCCTGAACATCTTTCACTCTTTTGGCCGCCTTTTCTGCAGCCATTTTTTTACTGTAACTGTTAACGTATCCGCTGAGCGTTACAACACCCTCCGTCACGGCAACCCCGATCTCTGCGGTTCCCAGGGAAGGTTCCCACAACAGTTCGTCCATTACGTCCTGTTGAATTTGCAAATCATTTTTCATAACAACTGCTTGGTAGTTAAAAATCAGGTTAAATAAATGTCTTCATAATGATTGAGGTCATATACTTAAAGTTACTCCCGCTATTGCCGGATATTGATGATCAGCATCAGCAATACCGGTGATTGTTATAACAAAAAACAGGATCATAATCACTGATATAAATTATCATATTCATTGATAGTTTCCTCTTACTTAAAGAACTTCAGTCATATAATTCTTTATCATGAAACCAACATTCAACCTCTTCCGGCTGAAAAATACCAAGGTAGGCGTCCATTGGACATTTATAATATTGATCATCTGGATACTGCTGGTGGATAGTCTTAATAACAGGTCAGCTTTTCATACCCTATGGGCCCTGCTGGCTATGACAGCACTATTTGCATCAGTATTGCTGCATGAACTGGCACATATGATAATGGCCAGGTATTATGGCATTGTTACAAAGAGTATCCTGCTCCTGCCTGTAGGAGGAGTAACACACTTAAAAAACCAACCTTCACGGCCGGAACAGGAGATAATGGTCAGCGTAAGCGGCCCCCTTGTGAATCTGCTGGTAGCTCTCCTGCTGATACCCTTTATACCAGGCTCCTTTTCCTTCTGGCATATGCTGCCAATGATGGGAGGTGTGGATGGACACAACTTTATTTTCTTCGTACATTTCGTGAATCTGACACTGGGACTGCTGAACCTTATACCGGCTTTCCCTCTGGACGGCGGAAGGGTTCTGCGCGGAATATTGCAGATCTTTACCTCTCCCGTCAAAGCTACCCTCATTGCAGTATGGATAGGACGCGGATTCGCTATTTTATTATGTCTCTCCGGGATCTTTAACCTGAACTTGCTGCTTGTTGTGACCGGGTTCATCCTGTTGCTGCAGGGAACCGCAGAGATCGAATATGTGATGGTACGTCAAGCACTGGATGGACTAACAATAAAAGATGTAGCAACGAACGATTTTATTACAATTTCTGCTGCTGTAAGGACTGGAGATACCGTCGCCATACTTGGCGCTTACCGTCAGCCTTATTTTGTTATTATAGGAGAAGACAGACCTGTAGGAATAGTAGACAGGAAAACACTTCTACGGCATATCACAGCACAGGAAAAGGAGATGGCCGTAGGTGAACTGACCCTCCATGATTCATCTCCGTTGGACGGAAACCAACTGGCCATAAAAGCCTGGGAAGAATTACCCGCAGAGACAGAAAGAATACTGCCGGTTATGACAGGCAAACAGTTGACAGGTGTTGTATGCAGGGAAAACATAATCGAATACCTGATCCTGCACAACAGTCATATCATTACACAGCAATTATTTCACTGATACTGAATATATACCGGTTTAGGAAATACATTGGAGGGGCTAAAGGTATTGTCATTGCAGGAGGTTATTCACTATCTGGAACTTTTCTCATGCTGCTGATTGATCCACTGATATAGTCTGTAGACATCCTCTCTTTTAAACAATTGTGTGCCTGGATTCATTGTGGCAGCAGTACCGCATGCCACGCCAAACCTGGCCGCTTCATAAAGAGAATGCCCGTTATCAAGCATCCATGTAATACCTGCCACCATACTATCTCCTGCACCTACTGTACTTTGCCTTTTTACTATAGGTGCAGTGATGATCTCACTTGCATCTGCCGTAACCAGCATAGCGCCGGCAGGCCCCATAGATACAATCATTACCTCACAATATCCCTGTTTTATTATCCCCCTCGCCACATTCGCCACCTCATCCAGCTCTAGGTAAGACCTCCCGCTCAGGCTGCATAACTCAGTAAGATTGGGCTTGAGTAGGTAAATGCTCTCCCTCACAGCCAGCTGAAGAGGATGGCCCGATGTATCAACGATCAGCCGGAGACCTTCAGTTTTACAATACCTTGCCAGCTTTGCCAGGAAATCGTCAGGTACACCCGGTGGCAAACTACCGCTTGCCACAATAATATCAGGTACTGGAGCCATTGATGTTATAGTCTGAAGACATCTGGCCGTCTCTTCTCCCTGCAACACAGGACCTGGCAATACAAACCTGTACTGAAGACCGGAGGATTGTTCAGTGATAGTAAAGTTTTCCCTGGTTTCTCCCCCTATTCCTATCACAGAACTTGGAATACCGGCATGACAAAGCAATTGCTGTAAAAGCTTCCCGTTCAGACCGCCTGCCGGAAATAATGCGCAACTTTCACCTCCCAGTTCTTTTATCGCCTTACTGACATTAATGCCTCCTCCTCCTGCTTCTACAAAGGCCTGTCCGCAACGCAGCTTCTTCTCAGGGATCATTTTATCCAGTACGCTGCTTTTATCTATAGCTGGGTTCATGGTTATTGTCAGTATCATAAGGATCAGGAATTATTCCTTAGAATAATAGTATTCATGACAAATGTTCAGCAAAAGGCGGAAATTGACCAATGACGCCTATCAATAACACCTTTGATGCGAATCATTGATGTAGAACAATAACTTTTCCCTCATTTTAATTTTCTGTTAACAGATCCAGGCATACTATAACGGAAAAAATGTTTATTTTTTCAGCCAAATTGAACAATGGAACTCATAGAATTCATTACTCAAAAGGTAAATTTCACTGAGCAGGAATGCCAGGAGATCAATGAAGCCTTCCATACCGAGACCTACAATAAAGGAGCGCTCCTCATAAAGTCGGGAAGCTATTCAGACAGGATATTCTTTATAGAACAAGGCCTTGTCAGGATCTTCTATTATAAAGAAGACAAGGATATTACACAGTTCTTTTCCGATCAGGGTACCTTTACAGCCTCTCTTTCCAGCTTTACTGACGGAAAACCTGAGCCCTATGGCTGGGAGGTACTTGAACCCACCACAGTCAGGGTCATCGCTTATAAAGACTTACAAAATCTCTTTACCAGGATCCCAATGTTACAGCAGGTATTCCTGTATGTTTGTTTTGACCTGATCAATATGTTCTCCTTAAAGCTGGAATCTATTCAATTCCAGACAGCAGAACAACGCTATACAGCAATGATGGAAACATACCCTGGCATCTTACTGAGGGTACCGCTTGGCCATATTGCGTCTTACCTCGGAATAACACAGCAAACACTCAGCGTAATAAGAGGCAGAAGATAAGAGGCGATCTGATCCTTCTTAACGGCTCACATTTTTTAATCTGGATTAAATAAAATTCCAGGCATTGACCATTACAGTTAACTCCTTCACTTTTTAATCTGGATTAAATAAGTTTTCAGATATTAACCACTATAGTTAGCCCTTTTCCTTTTTAATCTGGATTAAAAATCACCTCGCTTATTGTCCTTTCCTTTGCATTGAAAATTGAGAAACGGAAAGTAATGAACACTCATCTGATATTTCTTGCAGACGAAATTGGTATGGCCTCTGTCTTCCCGGAGCTGAAATCCAGGCTGGCAGATAACTCTGATGTAATGATAACATTACTTTATTATTTACATGATGATAACACCATTTTCCTGAAAGAGCTGAACATCCTGGAGAAGCATTTTCCCTCCAGGCTATATATAAGCTATGAATCATTTGCTCCCGGCAAGGTCGTCATTTTAAACCAGGACAACATTGAAGCTGTGATCAATGCTAATACTGCTGTTGAGATGAAGTTCATCGTCTCAGCCGGTAAAGCCTTTACAGAGAATGCTATTGATCTCCTCCGGTTTCTTGGTATAGAGCATATTACCATTCAGGAACAATTCTTCTCTTACTAGTTCAACATATAAACTCACATTTTAAAATTATACTTTTTATGAAGTATCGTATCCTCCTGTCTCTTATCGTACCGCTTTTTGCGGCTTGTGATACTACCAAAGAACAGGCAAAGAATGAAGCTGACACGGCTTTAAACGTATCAGTGCACACTCTTGCAGGTCAGCAACTATCTAACGAAATTTCTCTGAGCGGTACTGTTGAAGGTAAAACAACCGTTAAACTTGGCTTTATGGTACCCGGTAAAGTAGAGTTCATTTCCAGCAAAGAAGGTGAACCTGTTTCAAAAGGCCAGTTACTTGCCCGCCTTGAACCAACCAATTACTCTCTTGCCAAACAGCTTGCTGATGTACAGCTTAACTCAGTAACAGACGAGTATAAACGCCTGGAGCTGATGCATAAAAAAGGAAGCGTCAGTGAAAGCGATTTTTCAAAGATATCTTCTTCCCTTCAGCAGGCCGGCCTGCAACAGAAGCTGGAAACAAAGAACCTGGCAGATACAAGACTGTATTCTCCGTTAACAGGTGTACTGTTAAGCAAACAGACAGAAGTAGGTGAAGTTATAGCCGCAGGTACGCCTTTATTCATAGTTGCTGATATACAAAAGATTATCGTTTCAGCCTATATCCCTGAAGGTGAATTACACCAGGTAAATATTGGTCAACCGGCAGAGATCAGCATTTCCGCATTGAAGAAAACATTTAATGGAACAGTGACTGAAGTCGGCGCTGTTGCAGATGCCACTTCCAGGGCTTTTATGATAAAGATTGAAGTGGAGAATACAGGATTACAGATACGCCCCGGTATGATTGCAGAAGCCAGGATGAAAGGGACCGGCAGCAGTCAGGGCATCACAGTACCTGCTGAATGCGTTATCCGCGACCTGGATAACCAGAGCTATGTGTACGTAGTAGATAAGGAACAGCACAAAGCTTTCAAACGCAAGGTGAGCCTTGGTAGAATGATGGACAATAAGATCCAGGTAATGAATGGTCTTGCTGCCGGTGAGACCATCATTACCTCCGGACAGTCAAAATTATCTGATGGCGCTACAATCACTGTTGTAAAATAACCGGACCATGAATTTCATAGAAGCTGCACTTAAATATAAACAGGTCACGCTGGCAGTACTGCTCATGCTTTTTGCTGTTGGCGTCAACTCCCTGCTGGACATGCCACGCCGGGAAGACCCGAAGATCACTATCCGTCAGGGCCTTGTAATAGCTTATTTCCCGGGTGCCAATTCAGCACAGGTAGAAGACCAGGTGACTAAAAAACTGGAACAGTACCTCTTTCAATATGAAGAAGTAGATAAGACCAAAACGGTGTCAACCACCAAAGATGGCATGACGGTGATCACCGTAGAGCTTACACCGGCCGTGAAGCAACCGGATATCTTCTGGAGCAAGCTGAGACACCAGCTGCTCATCTCGAAAGAGCTGGACCTGCCCAAAGGCGTGACCGGCCCTATCGTAGACTCTGACTTTGGTGACACAGAAGCCATGGTAATTGCGCTGGAAAGCAAACAGGCCAGCTACGAGGAACTGAAAACCTATGCAAAGAAAGTGGAAGAACAGATCCGCACACTACCGGCCGCATCCAAGATCAAACGTATTGGAGATCAGCAGGAACAGATCGTGGTTTCATCCAATTCCGAGCGACTGGCACAATATGGTGTCCCGCTTGATCAGGTTGTGCAACTGCTGCAATCACAGAATAGTATCACCGCAACCGGAGAAGTAAAAACAGATGCCAGGAAAGCACCTCTGTATACCAACGGATACTTCAACACCCAGACAGACCTGGCAGACCAGATCATCGGAGCTTCCCCAACCGGCGCCATAATTAAACTGGGAGATGTGGCAGACCTGACAAGAAATTATGCAGAACCGGAAAGCATCATTACCGTTAATGGCAATAAAGCCATCATGCTCAGCGTACAGATGCACGAAGGCAATAACATAGTAGACTTTGGCAAAGCCGTTCAAAAGAAGATCGATGCCGCCAGGAAACTGATCCCCTCTGAGATTAAGCTGACAACACTGGTTTCCCAGCCCACGCTGGTAGATGAGAACATCTCCCACTTCATCAAAGAATTCTTCCTGGCCATAGCCTCCGTTATCGTAGTAGTGATCCTGCTGTTGCCCTTACGTATAGCCTCAGTAGCTGCCATGGCCATTCCTATGACGGTGGCCCTCACATTTGCCATCATGGATGCCCTGGGTATTGAACTACACCAGGTATCCCTGGCGGCACTGATACTGGTGTTGGGGATGGTGGTGGATGATGCCATCGTTATAGCAGACAACTATGTAGAATTGCTGGACGAAGGCATAGACCGGTGGACGGCCGCCTGGCGCAGTGCGCACGATCTTATCATACCTGTACTGGTAGCCACTATTACTATCATCGCCTCCTTTATGCCCATGATACTGATCAGCGGTTCTACAGGAGAATTTATAGCTACCCTGCCCGTTACAGTAGCCATCGCATTGATCGCTTCCTACTTCGTAGCGCTTTTCCTGACACCCCTGCTATGCTATACATTCATTAAGAAAGGCCTGCATTCACAGGAAGAACATAAGCATAAGCGTAAGTCCCTGCTTACATACATGCAGGACGGATATGATATTGTCCTGGCATGGTGCATAAAGCATCCTAAATTGACTGTTATCAGTAGCTTTTTCTCCCTCGTATTAATGGCCCTCTTACTGAAGTTCGGCGTACGCGAACTGTTCTTCCCGCCCGCAGAACGTAACCAGTTCATCGTAGAGCTCTGGATGCCTACAGGTACCCGGCTGGAAAAAACAAATGAAACCATTTTAAAGGCTGAAAAGCTGATCAAAGGGGATAAAAGGGTATTATCCTACGCCACCTTTACCGGAACATCCGCTCCCAGGTTCTATTACAACTTCACACCGGAGTTCCCCACCAGTAATTATGCCCTGATCCTGGTAAATACAACCGATGCAAAAACAACAGAAGAACTGGCGGAAGAACTGAGCCGGAAAGTAGGAAGATTGGCGGCAGATGGCACCTTCTTCGTGAAACTGATGCAGCAGGGATCATCTATGAGCGCACCTGTAGAAGTAAGGATCATAGGAGAAGACATCACCACATTGAAAAACATAAGGAACAGCATCACGGGCATACTGAAAAAGACAGCCGGTAGCCGGTTCGTACGGGACGATTTTTCGGAAGATTATTACGGCATTGGCTTACAGCTCAAAGAAGAAGGAAAACGGATGGGCTTTACAACTACCAGTGTAGGGCAATCTGTCTACACAGGCTTCAGCGGGGCACCCGTATCCAGCATGTACGAAGGCAGCACACCTGTCAACATCGTACTCAGGCTTGATGAAGCCAGCAGGAAGAACTTTACAGACCTGGGTAATATTTATCTCACATCGCCCGTCACAGGTGCACAGGCGCCCCTGCGACAGATAGCAGACCTTGTGCCCCAATGGCAGACAGGTAAGATTATGCACCGTAACGGAGTAAGGACCCTCACCGTACAGAGTGAAACAGCCGAAGGAGTGCTCCCGGCAGAACTGCTGGAAGCCATCAGGCCCGAAGTAGAAAAGCTGAAACTGCCGGAAGGCTACCGCATTGAATACGGTGGGGAAGAAGCCAACAAAGATGAAGTGTTTGTAGAAATGGTAACGGCACTGCTCATTAGTCTTGCACTTATATTCTTCATCCTCCTGTTCCAGTTCAGGAACATGAAAGAAACCATCATCGTGATGCTGACCATCCCGCTTAGTCTCTTCGGAGCTATCCTCGGACTGGTAGCCACCAATAACAACTTCAGCTTTACCGCCTTCATAGGCCTGATAGCACTGTCCGGCATAGTAGTGAGAAATGCCATTATCCTGGTAGATCATACCAATGTATTGCTGAAACAGGGAATGGATATTAAAACAGCTGCCATAGAATCGGCCAAACGAAGATTAAGGCCCATTTTCCTTACGGCCATGGCAGCTGCGATCGGTGTATTGCCCATGATCATCTCCGGCTCCGGTATGTGGGCGCCGCTGGCCAGTGTACTCGCCTTCGGTGTAGTATGGAGCATGATCATGGCCCTGCTTACTGTGCCCATCATGTACATAGCCATGATCAACGAAAAGGATAAGAAGGACCTATTTAAAATCAACACAACACCTGTTTCAAATGAAGCTTGATATAAAACGCTGCCTGTTGCTGCCGTTTGTCCTCATCATGGGCTTTTCGGCCATAAAGGCGCAGGATAACAAAACTTACACGCTGCAGGAATTAATGGATTCGGCAACGGCCAATAGCCATCTGCTGGCCATCAAAAGCTGGCAGGTCCGGGAAAAAATGAGTAAGCTGAAAGAAGACGGTATTAAAAGATATCCCGCTGCTTCTCTCTCTGGTACTTATCAGTATAATTTCTCCCTGCCGGATTTAGTGATCCCGGCAGGTATGATAGGCTCAGTCCCTGTAGGTACAGGTGGTACCCAGCTGCTGCCGGAAACAGATACTAAACTGAAACTGGGACAACGTTCCACTTACAATATTGAACTGTCAGCCTATCAGCCCCTCCTGGAGCAGGCTAAGATTAAGACTGGACTTGACATAGACAGGAAGGAGATAGAGTTATCAGAAAAGGAAAAGACCAAACTTTCCAGGGAGCTGAAGCTGGCAGTTCAAAAATTATATTACGGCATACTGATAGCGCAAAAGCAGCAGGAAGAAGCTTCAGCCCGGCTGGAGCTGGCAAAGGCAAAACTGCTTGATGCAGAAACTGCCCTGGAAGCGGGAAAAACAATCGGTGTAAATATCGCGGGACTGAAAGCCCAAATGGCGGAAGAACAACAGAATGTGCTTAAACAGAACATCCTCATCCAGGATTACAAAAGCGAACTGCTGAACGTAACAAATATCAACGCCGGCAATATCAATATTGCACCCGTCAACCCTTCCATTGAACCGCTTGCAACCCTGGAGAGCTATCACACTGGTATTACAACCAACCCTGATATGCAGATAGCGCTGCTAAGCAGGGATAAGGCCCTCCTGGGTATAAAGGCCGCGAAGCAAAGCCGCCTTCCCGATATAGGGCTGATAGGCGGGTATTACTACCAGAAAGGCAATCCTTTGTTGCCCGGCAGTAGCCCGTATGTAGGCATCAACCTGAAATGGAATATACAGGACCTTTTCTCCGGTCAGCAGGTATTGCATCAGCGGGAGGCACAGCTGAAACAATCAGAGTATAACATAGCTTATCAGCAGCAACAGCTTAATGTCGAAGTCGACAAAGCATATCGCAAAATAAACCAGGCCGCAGCGCTCATGGATGTGGCAGGTAAAGCGGTACAATACCGCAATGAAGAACTGAAGTTACAGGAAGATAAACAGGCTTCAGGTCTTGATATCAAAACCTCAATGGCAGAGGTAAAAGCGAGTCTGGCAAAAGCAGAGGCAGACTATTATGCCGCCCGCTTATCCTATTTACTGGCAATAGCTGAACTGAAAAGTCTCACAGGTTCTTTGTAACGCAAAATTCAACAGGATGAAGATTCTCATTTTCAAAACAACTGTAATGAATAGCGATGATGTAGCAGCTGTTGCAGACGGGCTTACCCGTCTGGTAGGAAAGAATAACTGGACCATTGATATCGAAGATTGTGATAAAGTATTGCGGGTAGAGACTGAAAGGGACCTGACGGCCGACCTCGAATCTTTTCTTTCAAAGCACGGATTTCATTGTTGCACACTGAAATAATCATTCTCATATAAAAGCATCATTTATGATCAGACACTTTGCTTTTACAGTTATAGCATTTATCCTGGGAGTGTCATTACCATCCCGGGCACAGACTAAAAAGAAAAATTGGCAATATTACTTTAACGGTGGGGTGGGATATTATTTCCCCCTCACCGCCCAGACCTCTCTGAGCGAAAGCGGTTCCGTCAGCTCTTTCCAGTTTCAGGTAGATTATAAAGAGCGGCTGTTTGGCCGCCTCTTCTTTGATCAGTACAGCATTGCCTTTCATACAAAATATATGCAGAACGGGGTCAATACATCTATAGAAGGAAAAGTGCCCACTACAGCCATTGGATTGGACTTGGGCTACATCTGGCGCTTACACAGATTTTCAGCTTACGTTTATGCAGGTACGGGATTAGCCGTAACAGATATTCCTTTTCTCAGAAGCGGGCCGGATGCAGATGAAGCATATCTGAAAAGCTCATCCCGGGGAGCGATGGCCTGGCGTGGCGGCCTTGGGGTTAATTTTAAGATCAACAGGTATTTCATTCTTTATCTCGAACCACAGTATATGAGCTTCCCGGTAAAAACACAGGTGTATAATGGTAACCTGGATGGGGTTAGTTTACAACTGGGATTCAAAACCCCACTCCAGTAAACTGCGGTTAACTTCTATAAACATTTTCAGCCGCCGCAGGCAGAAACCCTGGCACAAAAAATCAGCCGCATGTAGCGCAAGAAAATCCTCTCTCAGAAAACCGGGTTTTGCCGAAGGCGAAACCCGGTTTTCTGAGCAATTCCACTATATCAAAACTAAAATTTAAACTCCCCACTCCCTTATCTCTTTTGCTTCCTCAATTGCTGAAACTCTGTAGGGGTCACTTTATATTGCTTTATAAAAGCTTTTCCAAAGCTGCTTTGCGAATTAAATCCAACCATCATAGCTACTTCAAAGATCTTATAGCTTGTTACAGTCAGTATCTCCGCTGCTTTCTTCAATCTTGTTATAGTCACTAACTCATTAGGCGTCAGGTCAGAAAGGTCCTTCACCTTCCTGTAAAGGGTTGGCCTGCTGATGTTCATCAGCTTTGCCAGGAGATCTACATTGAGGTCTGTATTCTCAATATTTTCCAGTATCAGGCTGTTCAGCTCTCCCAGGAAGCTCTCGTCAGTCCTTGAGTAAGCCATTGTACTCATATGTGCCAGCGGAGAATGAGTAAAGTATGCCCTGATCTTATTCCGGTTATTCAGAAGATTGCTGATCTGAACTTTCAGATGCTCAGAAGTGAATGGCTTTTCAATACAGGCATCAGCGCCTGCTTTTAATCCTTCCAACCTGGATTGCAATGTTTTCCTTGGGGTAAGCAGGATAACAGGAATATGAGAATAATTCAGGCTTGCCTTTAACCTGGTACAAAGGTCAAACCCGTTCACCAACGGCATCTGTATGTCAGAAATAACCATGCGGATAGAATGACTTTCAACCATATCCAGCGCCTGTTGCCCGTTTTCTGCAGTAAAAACATGATAATCCTTTTCCAGGTCTTTCGAAAGGAATTGTAACGTACTCTTATTGTCATCTACTAATAACAGGGTGTCTTGCATATACCTCAGTTTAACATATTGCGGATATTCCTCAGGGTTTATTCCCTAAAGTTACACAACCGATTGCGAAATGAGAAATATCAACTAATTATTGATAAAATAAAACCAATGAAATTGGCGATTTAATAGGTACTTCATGGCGCAGATTTATAAACTCTGTTGAAACCCGGACTTAATTGGACTTATGAAAAGCTGTGTTTCCCGGAATATGTGTCCATAGGACATTATTGCTGTTTTATCAGGCCTGTGGCCGGATGCCCGGAACATAAGAAATACAAATGGATGTACTTGTCAGCCAGTTGACCAAAATTTTTTATTCCATTATATAAAACCATCAATTACACGCGTTATGAATCCATTTTTAGGGGCTTTCTCCAGGATACGCTTGGCTCCCACGGCACAAAGACGTATTCTCCGGACCTTATTGACCGTTCTATCCCTCCTGGTGCTTACCGGGGTAAACGCTCAAAACAGTAAAACAATTCGGGGTAAAGTAACTGACGAGGCAGGGAAACCACTACCCGGCGTTACCGTTGCTGTTAAGAATACAAGCCGCGGTACCGTTACAGGTGCTGATGGTAGCTACAGCATGAACGCTACAGAGGGCGACATGCTGGTATTCAGCTATGTAGGTTATTCCCCCGGCCAGCTTACAGTAAGCGGCGGACTTCAGTATGATATCAGCCTGGCTCCCAATACCCAGTCGCTGGAACAAATGGTGGTGATCGGTTATGGTACCCAGAAGAAAAGCTCTCTCACAGGTTCTGTAGCATCTGTGAACAGCAAGACCATCAGCGAACTTCCTGTGGTAAGCGTACAACAGGCCTTACAGGGAAGAGTAGCCGGCCTGACAGTTACCAACAACGGTGCTCCCGGCGCAGATCCTATCATAAGGATAAGAGGTATCAGCTCAATCAGTTATGCCTCTGATCCCCTCTATGTTATAGACGGTTTTCCCACCTCCAACCTCGCAAACTTCGACAGCAGGGACGTACAATCGGTAGAGGTCCTGAAAGACGCCAGCGCTGCTGCCATCTATGGCTCCCGCGCCACTAACGGCGTTATCATCATCACTACTAAAAAAGGCTCCAGGGACGGTAAGCCGCACGTAAACTTTGATTCTTACGTAGGCGTGCAGTCTGCATGGAAAAAGATAGACCTGCTCAACACACAGCAATACCTGCAATATGAAAGAGCGCTCAATGGTGCGGCAGGTATAGCCAAACCCCCGCGCCTGCAGGATGCCAATTTCAATCAGCCTATCTATGATGGCACTTCCCAGACATATGCACAGACAAATACCGACTGGCAGGATGCCTATTTCAGAAAAGCATTTATCTCCCAGTCCAATCTGTCTGTAAGCGGCGGTAATGATGTGTCCCGCTATTATATGTCCGGCGGCTACCTCAAACAGGAAGGTATTGCCCAGGGTGTAAATTACCAGCGTGGCAACTTCAGGGTTAATTCTGAACATAATCTCAGCAAGATATTTACCGTAGGACAAAACCTCCTCTTATCCTATTCCAAACAGCGGTATGATAATACGCAAGGTAACAGGACCCGCCTGGCCAACGTCATCAGAGCATTGCCTTATCTGCCTGTGTACGATCCAACAACATTGGGTGGTTACCGCAATGCAGAGAACAGTGTAGATGGCGCTGACCCTACCAACCCTGTAGAAGACGCAACACTGCTGGGAGATGCCCATCGGCAGATCTTCAAATTGCTGGGTACAGTATACACCCAGGTGAACTTCACCCCCTGGCTCAATTTCAGATCTACCTTCGGCACAGATTACGCTTCAGAATATCAGCATGAATTTGCACCCATCTTCAATGATAAAGGAAGAAATGCCACTGTAGCCACTATTACAGACCAGCGGGCTGCCAGGACCACCCTGTTGTTCACGGAACAGCTGACATTCGATAAAACCTTCGGCAATCATCATATCAACGCTGTTGCTGTTTACGAAAGACAGAGTGCGGATAACTTCGGTGAATCACAGAAAGGAAATCAAAGCACTAATGATATAGAGACCTTTGTAGGCGCTACCAACGTGACCGCCTTCTCTTCAAGAACAGCTTCCCTGATACAGTCCTACATCGGAAGATTAAGCTATGAATATGCCGGCAAATACCTGCTCAGCGGTGCCATTCGCCGTGACGGACTTTCCGTATGGGCGCCGGGCCGGAAATTCCAGAACTTCCCTTCTGTTTCTGCAGGGTGGAGAATCGACCAGGAGCCTTTCATCAAACCGGTTACGGCCATCTCTGAACTGAAACTGAGAGGTGGATGGGGTATTACCGGCCTGAATGCAATCGGTATATTCCCCGCATTACAGAACTCCGTTCTTGCCAATGAATATCCCTGGCAGGCTATTGTACAGGCCAATGGTGCCAGCTATCCCTTCGGCAATACCATCAGCGTAGGCAATGCCTCTTATTACAATCAGCTGGCAAGCAGCAGCCTGGAATGGGAAAAGACCAAACAAATAAACGTAGGACTTGACCTCGGGCTGTTTAATAATACAATAACCCTGACAGCAGAATGGTACCGCAGGCAGACAGATAACCTGATCCTGACCATTCCTACACCTTCCAGCTTCGGTTTTGGCGGTGCAGGTTCCCAGCTGAACGCAGCTTCCATGAGAAATACCGGTGTTGACCTGCAACTGGGCTATAATAAAAGGACAGGCATTTTCACCTGGAACGTAACAGGTAATATCGGCTTTATCACCAATAAGGTAGTAAGCCTCAATACTCCGGGGGCTACTATCGATGCCGGCGCTGACGCCGATTTCGGTAACGGTAATATGACCCGCACTGTTGCCGGTCAGCCCATCCAGTCCTTCTACGGTTACGTAACAGACGGTATTTTCCAGAACCAGGATGAAGTGAACAGAGGCCCCGTACAGATAACAGGTACTGATCCTGCTAAATCAACCGCTCCTGGCGATATCAGGTTCAAAGACCTGAACGGGGACGGAAAGATTACTGCGGATGACCGCACTTTCCTGGGCTCCTATGTACCTAAATTCACCTACGCACTGAACTACAGTGCTAACTATAAACGCTTTGACCTGTCCCTCTTTTTCCAGGGCGTACAAGGCAACAAGATCTTCAACGGTACCAGGGTAATGCGTGAAGGCATGGCCCGCCTGTTTGGCGCCGGCGTAGAAGTACTGGATGCCTGGACTCCTGAACATACCAATACCGATATTCCAAGGGCTATCAGCGGAGATCCTAACCAGAACGCCCGCGTATCAGACCGTTGGATAGAGAACGGCTCTTACCTCAGGTTGAAGAACGTGATCCTGGGTTATACCATTCCGGGCTCAACCCTGAAGTCTTTAACCCGTGGAGCAGTAAGCAGCTTCAGGCTGTATGTCTCTTCACAGAACCTGTTGACCTTCACTTCCTATAAAGGTTGGGACCCTGAAATAGGTTCTAAGAACACAACGCTTACTAATGGTATCGATTATGGTCAGTATCCTTCTGCAAGGTCCTTCCAGTTTGGCTTGCAGGTAGGTTTTTAAAACAGGTACAACAAAAAGAACAATCATGAAGAAATATATTTTAGCTGGTCTGATAATATCAGGTTTAACAATAGCCTGTAATAAGGACCTCGATAAGACAAATCCCAGTTACGCTACGCTCGATAAATATTTCAAGAACAGCAGCGAAATGCAGAAAGGTACCAATGCCATCTATTCAGCATTCCACGCAGGTAACCTGATCGGACGTGAATGGTTTTTCCTGCACGATCTCAGAAGTGACGATGTATCCTCCGGCGGCGGTCAGCTGGAAGTGCCCCGCGCCCAGATACTGAACGGCGCCACCACATCAGACAATTCCGTGATGAACAGTGTATGGAGAGGATTGTATACCGTTATTCACCGCGCAAATACGGTAATAGGCAGTGCGCCAAACGTGACAGATAATGACGCTGTACGTGATCAATGTGTGGCTGAGGCAAAATTCTTCAGAGGCTGGGCATATTTTGAATTAGTAAGCCTCTGGGGCCCTGTACCCTTATACACACAGGTAGTCAGCGCTCCGGATCAGTTTCAGCCCAGAGCCACAGAAGATGCGGTATATACCCAGATCATCCAGGACCTCAAAGATGCTGCCGGTATATTAAGCGCAACCTACTCCTCGGCAGAGCAGGGACGCGCTACCTCTGGCGCCGCAAATGCTATGCTGGGCAGGGTACAGATGCAGAAAGGCGATTATGCTGCTGCAAAAGAAGCCCTGTTAAAAGTAACAGGTTCAGGCCTTTATAGCCTGATGAATAACTATGGAGATAATTTCCTGGAAGAAACAGAATTCAACGCAGAATCTATCTGGGAAGCTGTTTATGTTGACAGAGGCGATAACTCGTTCGACTGGAACGGCACCGGCGATGGTGCAGGTACCGCACAATCCACTATCCGCAACCAGGAATATTGTCCGCTGGCATGGAGAAACCTCATTCCCTCAAATAAATTCCTCAACGAATTTGAGAATACAGCAACCGGCGCCGCTAAAACAGATCCCCGTTATAAAGGAACTGTCTATGAAACGGGAGATACGTTTAATAATGGCGCAGATGTATTAACAGATGGCATGCAGAACGGTAACTCCTCTGTAGTGAATGGCGTAACTAAAAAGATCAGCTGGCGTAAATTCATGATCATCTATAAACAAAGCCTGTCTACTGCATCCTACCATCCCGGAGGCAATAACCAACGCATCATCCGTTTGGCAGAAGTATTGCTCATGCTGGCAGAATGTGAAAATGAACTGGGTAATACCGGTGCTGCAGTTGCTTACCTGAACCAGGTGAGGGACAGGCCTTCTGTAATGATGCCTCACTATCCTACGGCGCAATTCCCGGTAGGTAGCAAAGATGAAATTACCAAAGCTATTATGCACGAGAAGGCAGTAGAACTGGGCGACGAGGAAGTGCGTAACCGCGATATCCTGAGATGGAGGAAGAAAGGCTATTTCACTACAGATCCTCTCAGTTACTTCAGGAAGAACAGGGATGAACTGTTGCCGATACCTCAGCAGGAGATTGATAACAATCCAAAGCTGGCAGATGGCGGTATCGACAGACAGAACCCCGGATATTAATGAATTTCAATACCAAAAGGGGAGGCCGGAAGGCCTTCCCTGTTATATAAATTAGGATTATCAGGATTGTCAGCCCACGCATAACGTACATATTTTGGAGACGCAACAGCATCAGACCACACAACAACAGTATTTCCCTCAATCTTTGCCTTAGCCCACACAAACTTTTTATCCGCACCTGCAACGGCAAATTGCGCAGGCTCTCCTCCATCGCTTGTTATTAGCCCGCTTCCCGTATTGCTGAAAGAAAGAATGATCTTATTACCATCAATAGTCGCTTTCTCAACAAGTGGCCCTGCCTCCACCAGTTGTTTCTCCCCGTATACCATCTTCCTGGCCAGCAGCGCCAGCCTGTCACCCACCTCTTTCTTCCTGTCTGGATGAATATCATTCCATTCTCCCAGATCTATTGTCACCGCCATGCCCGTATTCGGCACAGCAAGCGTTTTACGTTGCGATTCCCTGGTCGCTGCCCAGTTACTTTCAGATGGCTGGTATTGTACCTCCATGAAATTAGGTAACTGTACAAAGAGGAAGGGAAGATCTGCCTTACCCCATTTACTTCTCCAGTCGCTGATCAACGCAGGCATTAATGAGGCATAAGCCCCCGGATTGCCGGTATTGCTTTCTCCCTGGTACCATAAAATGCCCCTGACAGCATAAGTGGTTGCAGGCGCCAGCATGGCGTTGTACAAGGCGGTAGGACTGTTCTGTGCTGAAAATCCGTTGCCGGTTGATGGAGCGGTATTCACTCCGCCAACCTTATATTGCCAGGTGCCTTTCAGATCAAGCGTATCTCTGCCCGCACTGAGATAATAAGGCTTATCAGGCACAAAACCGCCTTTGCCGGTATTATTGGTCACCCGTATTACGATCAGGTTCTTACCGGCTTTTAATACACCGGCAGATAGCATATAACGCCGTTGCGGATACATATAGGTAGTATTGCCGGCCTTTTGTCCGTTAACATATACTTCATCCGCATCAACGATCCTGCCCAGCCTTAAGACCGCAGGAACACCGGTCATAGCGGCAGGTACCTCTATTTCGCGCCGGTACCATACTATACCGTCCAGGTCACGGATGCCCTGGTCCTCCCAGTAGCCGGGTATATTTATAGGACGCCAGTGAACGGGAACATAAGCAGTATCATACCATTTTCCCATGCCAGCGTCCGCTGTTGGAGAAGATGGCTGCTGGCGCACAGGAGGAATCCTGTTCTTGTTTTTCTGAACAATATCAGTGACATATGGAAAGGCCTGCAGTCCCTCTTCGCTTATCCATGCTTCAACAGGCGTACCACCTACAGAGGCGTTGATCAGTCCAATGGGAATATGATATAACTGGTAAATATTCCTCGCAAAGAAATATGCTACTGCTGAAAAACCCTGTACATCCTGTGGAGTAGCTGCTTTCCAGTAACCGCCCTCCAGGTCTTCATGGGCTGTTTTCAGATCTGTCATGACCGGTACCCGGAATTCACGGATGTCGGGGTACATCGCATTTGCTATATCACTGGCATAACGTTCACTATGCAGTGACATCTGGTGTACCATATTGGACTGGCCTGAACAGATCCATACATCGCCTGCCAGGATATCGCGTAGCGTAATGTGGTTATTCCCCTCAATATCCATAGTGTACGGTCCACCGGCCTTTAATGCCGGTATCTGTACTGACCACTTCCCGTTAGCAGCAGTGGTTGCCTTAAACTGCTTACCCTGGAAACGGATACGTACCCGTTCTCCCGGAGAGGCCCAGCCCCATAGCTTTAAAGGCATATCGCGCTGCAATATCATGCTGTCCCGTACCAGCCGCGGAAGCCTTACCTGTGCATCCACTTTGGTAGATAACAGGGTTAATGCGAGATAGAATATTTTCCTGGTCATTTGGACGGATTAATAGTTTGTATGCTGCCATCTTCATTATAGTGAAGCTCCGTTACCTTGACGTTGCGCAGGTAGGTCTTGCCGGATAGCTGCACATCATGATAGAACAGGTACCATTTCCCGTCTTTTTCAATAATGGAATGATGGCTGGTCCAGCCTTCAACAGGCTTCAGTATAACGCCTTTATAGGTGAATGGTCCGTAAGGACTATCGCCAATAGCATAGCATAGGTTATGCGTATCGCCGGTAGAGTAGGAGAAGTAGTACTTGCCCTCGTATTTATGCATCCAGGCAGCTTCAAAGAAACGCCTGTCATTATCTTTCTCTTTATACAGGTTGCCTTTTTCGTCTGTCAGTTTAATTTCCTTTACAGGCTCTGCAAAGTGTTTCATATCAGCATCCAGTCGCGCTATCCTTGGCAGGATAGCCATTTCCTCCGCTTTCCTGTTGCCTTTCGTAGAATCATATTTGTTATTGTTCCAGCGTTGTAATTGCCCGCCCCAGATACCGCCGAAGTACATATAGAACTTCCCGTCATCATCACGGAATACGCAGGGATCAATACTGTAGCTGCCGGGTATAGGCGTCTTTTCTGCTTTAAAAGGTCCTTCCGGCACATTGCTGGTAGCAACCCCGATATGGAAAATATCCTGGTTGTCTTTAACCGGGAAATAGAGGTAATAAGTGCCGTTCGCAAATGCGGCATCAGGCGCCCACAGCTGCCGGTGTGCCCATGGAATATCTTTGATGTCCAGCGCAACACCGTGGTCAGTTACCAGCCCGCCAACAGAATCCATGGAAAGAATATGAAAGTCCTTCATATCGAAATGGCTGCCCAGATCATCTTCTGGTATACCCGTAGCAGTATCATGTGATGGATAAATGTAGATCCTTCCATTAAATACATGCGCAGAAGGATCAGCGGTGTAAATATGCTTAACCAGCGGTTGGGAAAGATAATGACTTTCCTTGCTGTCGGTAATGGCTGTGTCTTTTACTGTTTCTGCTGTTTTAGAAGGGGCTGACGATTGGCAGCTGCACATCAGTGCACTGGCAGAGAAAATAAAGAGTGTGTTTAAGGATCGCATGTGTAAGATATTGAATTAAGTAAATAACATTTTTTGAAACCGGTTGTAATACTTACTTGTTGCCGGCCTTCTTCAGTGACGACGCCCGGACAATCAGTTCCGAGCGCAGGATAATAGTGTTGGTACTGCTCACATGGGATGTACCACTTAAATAGCTGATCAGGTGCCGTGCCGCCACCTGTCCTATTTCATACCCGCGATAGCTGATAGTGGTCAGATGAGGATCAATGACCCCGGTCACCGGATCATTATTGAATCCAACAAAAGCAATGTCTTCCGGAATGCGTATACCCCGCTCTTTCAGCGCCAGCATACAACCCACGGCACAACTGTCATTCGCTGCAAAAACCCCTTCCGGAAGAGGTTTCATCTTCAGTATTGTTTTAGCAGCTTCCGCTCCGGCTTCCTGGCTGAGGTCTGTTATGATCACATGGTCTTCCCTGAACTTTATTTTATACTGGCTTAATGCCTCTTTATATCCCTTAAGCCTGTCTTTATATACATTCCGTAGGGTAGGGGCCGTAATGTGAACTATCCTCCTGCAGCCCTGTTCTATAAGATGCCGTGTAGCATTAAAGGCTGCCTGCCGGTTGTCTATCAGTATATTGGTAGAGTTTTCATGTTCCATTACCCTGTCAAAGAAAATTACAGGGATATCCTTTTTAAAGAAATGGCTGAAATGCCCCAGGTCCGGCGTATCAAAAGCAAGAGACACCAGCAGCCCGTCTACCCGGCTGTCAAACATGGTCCTGGCGCTCGCAGCCTCTTTGACAGATGATTCTGAAGATTGCGCAATAAGCAGGGAATACCCCTGTTCATTTGCCGCCTCTTCAATACCGGCAATAACAGATGACATGAAATGGCTGTTCAGCCGTGGAACAATAATGCCGATAGTGTTGGTTTTCTGATTACGCAGACTGCGCGCAAAGTGATTGCTCCGGTATCCCATCTGTTCAGCAAGATCCGCGATCTTCTTCTTCGTTTTCCCGCTGATGGTAGGATGGTCCTGCAAACCCCGGCTGACCGTCGTAGCCGAAATATTCAGCCTTTTAGCGATATCATATATGGTCACTTCTTTTGCGTTTGCCATAAATCCGGGTGTTCATATCGTGGAAATGCTAAAGTAACCTTTTTTGGAAAATAAATTACACAATCGGTTGCAATTTTGAAAATAGTCTTTACTTTAGTTAATGGAAGAGGATATTTGCTCAGAAATTCCCGTTTGAAAATTAAACACATCTCCTGTGAGGATACTATTCAATATCTTACTCATACTCCTGGTGCTTACATGCCAGGCACAGAACCATCCACAACTTAAAAAGCAGGGAACAGCCGTTCAGCTGACCGTTAAAGGAAAGCCCTTCCTCGTATTAGGCGGAGAGCTGGGCAACTCAAGTGCTTCCAGCCTGCCCTATATGAAAGATATCTGGGCAACGGTAAAACAGATGCACCTGAATACGGTATTGACACCTGTTTACTGGGAACTGCTGGAACCTGCTGAAGGGAAATTTGATTTTACACTGGTAGACAGTATTATTTACCAGGCCCGCCGCCATGACCTGCATCTGGTACTTTTATGGTTTGGCGCCTGGAAGAACAGCATGAGCTGTTATGCGCCTGCATGGGTAAAAAAAGATCAGCAGCGGTTCCCACGCGCACAGAAACAGGATGGAAGCGGACTGGAAATTCTCTCAGCCTTTAGCCACAATAATCTGACAGCAGATGCAAAGGCATTCCGTATACTGATGAAGCATGTCCATGAAATAGATGCTGCTTATAGCACCGTCATTATGGTACAGGTAGAGAATGAAATAGGTATGCTGACGGAAGCAAGAGAACATACAGCAGCTGCCGATGCAGCGTTTAACGATCAGGTGCCTGCAGCATTACTGGACCATCTCAATAAGCATAAGGAAGAGATAGTACCCGAATTAAAGCAGCATTGGGGAGCTAATGGATACTTAACAAAAGGTACCTGGGAACAGGTGTTCGGGAAAGGGCTTGCTACAGATGAACTGTTCCAGGCCTGGTATTATACCACATACACCAACACAGTTGCCCGCGAAGGTAAAGCGGAATATCCGCTTCCCATGTTTGTGAATACTGCCCTGAACTATAAGAATGTAAAGCCGGGAGAATATCCCAGTGCCGGGCCATTACCACATCTGATGGATATCTGGCAGGCTGCTGCGCCGGCTATCGATATCCTCTCGCCTGATTTTTACAATCCCTATTTCAAACATTACAATGACCTTTATACCCGCCGTAATAACCCATTGTTCATTCCTGAAATACGCTTTGAACCTTCCGATGGGGCGAAAGCATTTTATGCTATAGGTCATTACAACGGCATTGGCTTTTCTCCGTTCTCTATAGAATCTACTGATAAACCGGCAGAAGAACCTGTTGCTAAGAGCTATGAGGTGCTGCGGCAGTTAACACCTGTTATTCTCGCATACCAGGGCACCGGGAAAATTGATGGAGCACTGCTGGATACTACTAATACAAAGCAGGACATTCCTGCCGGTAAGTATGTCCTGTCTGTTGCACATGATGGTACATTGGGATGGTCCGGAATTCCCAGGGCTCAATGGGGAGAAGCAGGTGGCATCATCATACAGACAGGCGAAGATGAGTTTATTGTTGCCGGCACGGGCATCGTTATTACATTTGCCACAACAGATAAAACAACCCCCATTGCCGGTATTCTGCAGGCAGATGAAGGTGAGTATGTGAACGGTGAATGGGCGGCCGGCCGGCGGCTTAACGGAGATCAGACACATCAGGGCCGGCATATCCGTATTCCAATGGGAACATGGGGAATACAGCGGGTAAAACTGTACCGGTATAAGTAGCGCCGGACTTTTTACATAAAAGCATTAAAATGTCAATTGGTTTTTGTATTAAATACGCCATGTTGGATACTAATTAGTACGTCGTACGTATTTTTAGTCTCGCCTTTCTGAAAAATAGCCATAATCTTTTATTTGAAATCTATAACAGTTCATTCAGCGCTATTGTTATACTACGCACTCAAAATGAAATACCTGCCCTCTCAAAATGAGAAAAAGCAGGTTCTAAAACCTGCTTTTTCTCATTGATAAACAACTATTTAGAATTCTGGTACGCAGATAGCCCAATAAGTCATAAACTTATTTTATGCGAAAGCGAAGTAAAAGTCTGAAAGAGCTCATTACACCCTGGCATATATTATTAACATGTTATTTGTTGATCGTGCTATCCGGTATTATTTATAATATCATTTACAAAAGCTGATCACTTTGACTCCCTCACCAGCGGAGCATGAGCTACCGGTGTTACGATCACCGCATATTTTTCTACGCTCACATTACTCATATCCAGGCCAAAGTTCACGGGTTCTTTCACACTCAGGTATTTGAGATTGAAATAACTCTTCATCAGGAAGTTCTTCCAGAAGGGCATATCATTTTCAAAAGAGAGGAATGAATCTGTCAGCAGGAATCGGTAATCTCCTATTTTGTTTTCCTGGTAATACTGTTCAAACCGGTCAGACACATCTACTTCACCGCTTTTTACCAGGTCATTTACTACCTGCTTGAAATAGTAGTCAATGCGTGGCTCTACGCGGAAGCCAAGATTGAATTCAACGAAATAAACATCATTTTTTACAACAGTATCTACGTGATAGCTCATAGCATATGGTTCGTCCAGCACATTCACATGCACAAACCAGTAGTTATCTGCACGCTTGGGAGACCTGGACAAAATGGAATCTATCGCTGTTTTCTCTATTTTACGACAACTGCCGGAGCTGGTCAGGAAAACAAGGTTTGTAGCATATTTAGGAATATTATTATCTATGCTGAGTTTCTTCAGCAGCTCAATATAATCTTCCACCGGTACCATTTTTTTCAGGGAGTTGGTAATACCTCTTCCTTTATGCCACACATACATGATAAAGAATAATCCCGATCCTATAATTAAGGTGATCCAGCCGCCTTCTTTCACTTTCTGCAGATTGGCAGACAGGAAGGAAAGCTCTATCAGCAGGAACAGGCCGGTAACAAGCGCTCTCCATATCAGCGGTACTCTTCTTACCCGCAGGTAGAAGTTTATAAGTACAGTGCTCATCAGCATGGTGAGTGTAACACTCAGACCAAAAGCAGCTTCCATTTTTGAAGATTCACGGAAGTACAATACCATGCCTATACAGCCTGCCATTAACAGCCAGTTGATAAAAGGAATATAGATCTGTCCTTTCATATTTCCGGGGAATTCAACCCTATGCCTTGGCCATATATTCAGCCTGATAGCCTCGTTGATCAATGTAAAACAACCGCTGATCAGCGCCTGGCTGGCAATGATCGTTGCCAGTGTGGCAATGATGAGGGAAGGGTAGTAGATAGCTTCCGGCACAATATGATAAAAAGGACTGACGGCGCCTACTTCTTCGCCCGTGTGTTGCAGCAGCCATGCCGTCTGACCAGCATAGCTTAGTATCAGGGTGATCTTAATATAGATCCAGCTGACGCGGATATTGTTCCTGCCACAGTGTCCCATATCACTGTAAAGGGCCTCTGCTCCGGTAGTACACAGGAAAATACTCCCCAGCAACCAGAATCCGCCGGGCGCCTGCGTCAACATTACATACGCGTAATAAGGGTTCAGCGCCTTTAATACTTCCGGCGTATCTTTCATAGCCAGGACGCCTAATGCGCCAATAAAAGTGAACCAGATCACCATTACCGGACCAAACACTTTCCCGATCTTCTCCGTACCAAACTGCTGGAAGAAGAACAGGAGAATGAGAATACCCAGTACAATAGGTACAGTATTAATATCCGGATTGACCTTTTGTAACCCTTCAATAGCTGAAGCAACAGAGATAGGAGGGGTGATAATACCATCTGCTATCAGGAATGCGCCTCCGGCCATAGCGGGGAATAAAAGCCATTTCCCCCATAAGCGGCGGAGTAAGGCATATAATGAGAATATCCCTCCTTCGCCTTTATTATCTGCCTGCAACGTGATGATAACATATTTGAGCGTTGTCTGGAAGAATAAGGTCCAGAAAATAGCAGATAGTGCTCCCAGCGCAACATCTTCTGTAATGACCCTGTCGTGAAAAACAGCATTTAATGTATATAAAGGAGATGTGCCTATGTCGCCGAAAACAATGCCGATAGCAATTAATACGCCTGCTGATGTGATCCTTTTATGAAAAAGATCGGGGGATGAGGAATGCATTTGGTTTGAAGTTATAGTAACAAAGAAAGTGTGAACATAGGTCTTTTTTATGAAATGTGATCATGTGACCTTTATTTCAAAAGAGTGAAAAGACTTGTTGCCTACCTCAAAGGATAATCGTAAATGACAGAAAAAATCTTTTCATGAATGATAAAAATCAAAAGATTGTTTATACTTTTGCGTTGTTGTTCGTAAAAGAATGAAGCTATTTTAACCACTTGATTTATTGTTGACCACCATAGTCGCCTATACCATTAATTTAATGTTATGTGAATGATGTGAACTGAACCTTTACCGGTTTCCAAATTAAAATATTGAACCCCGGGTGGCTTGTAATACATTGTTACATTCCGCATAACTGTCTAAATATCATAGGGTACGTGAAGATATTAGTCTCTATACTATTGTTCCTGTCTGCAGGGATTGTAAATTCTTATGCCCAGTTTCTCCGTAGCAATAACATTGCGGGTGAATCAGGGAAAGGATTGTTACAAATATTCCCCCGTGGAATGCGGCACATGTCGGGAGATGTGTACTACCTGGTAACAATAGATACCAGCGGTGTAATGGCGTTAATACCTTTTGAGCGTGATACGATCAATTATACTTCCCCGATAGTTAAATCTGTCAGAAAAAGAAACCCTCTGTTAACGATGCATGGTAATGTAATGTATGATTTCTATTACCAGTCAGCCATAGATACGCCCTATCAGCAGAAAGATGTATACCAGCATACAGTACAGGTATATATGGATGTTATGGTCAGAGACCGGTACCCGCTTCGTATAAACTTCTCAACAACCCAGGGCAATGCTGCATTGTTCAGGAACATTACCGGCGTCAATCTCCAGTACACTAACCGTGATTTCAGGAATATGTTGCTGGAGAAGTTACAGGGCTGGGATGAAAACCGTTTAAAACAACGGTCGGGACTAAATGCTTACAGAACAAAGCTGGACAGCAAAGCCATGGAGGTCTATAAACTAAGGAGCTGGTTAAACTCCTCTGCTCAGATACAGAAGCTGGTAGAAGAACGGGAGAGGAAGCAGTATGGAACCCCGCTGCCTGCAGGCAATGTGGCAGATTCCTTACCTGATCTTTCTGCATTGAATGTAAATACACTTCTTCGCTGGAAAGGCAATTGGACAGGAACAAAAACACCATCTGCGGTTGATTCCGTTACCAGCAATTTTGAAGACCTCTACAAAGCAAAAGAAAAACAACTGGACTCCCTGCAAAAAGAATGGAGCGCCATGGATGCCTCGTACAGAGAGCAAGAGGCTGCATTTGGAAGCGAAGGCGCTGACCTGGTGGAAAAGATAGCCCGCAGCCGTAATAACCGGGAGCTGGCTAAGGCGCTTGAAACATCCAACCTGCCGGATACGGTATTGCCAAAAGGCTACAAAACACTGCTTGCTGTCCGTTCCTTTGGCATAGGCCGTACCCTGGTGAATTATTCAGAGCTGACAGCGAAAGATATCAGCATACAGGGCGTACAGGCAGAATATAATCCTTCCTATTATGTTGCTATTGCTACCGGGGCGGTCGATTACCGTTTCAGGAATTACGTCGTGAACAGCAATCGTACAGGACAATACTTATCACTTTTCAGGGCCGGGATAGGCATGAAAGAGGGGAATAACCTCATCTTCACTTACTACTTTGGTAAGAAACAGGTATTTAACCAGAATACGGCCGACAGTACGAAACAACCTGATTACCGCCTGATGGGCATAGCCCTGGAAGGGCGCATGCAATTAGGGGCTCACACATTCATCAGTGGTGAAGTGGCTCGTTCTTCCATGCCTTATTATATGCAGGATAGCCAGACCGGCAGTAAGTTCAGCAGCATCTTTAAGCTTTCCGATCACAGGAATGAAGCTTATGCTGTCAAGGCAGAATCCTTTATCCCTGGAACAGGTACCCGTTTAAGCGGTGTATATAAAGTGATGGGAGCAGGGTTCCAGTCCTTCAGCCTGTATACAACCGGTTCCTCTCAAACTGCATGGTCAGCCCGTATAGATCAGCCTTTCTTTAAACAGCAGCTGATGGTTACCGCCGGTATCAGGAAGAACGATTACAGCAGTCAATACCAGCAGGCGGAATACAGTACTA
>NZ_WRXN01000046.1 GCF_009758205.1 Chitinophaga tropicalis | reverse complement strand
CAGACTTCCAAGAAAAACCTCTAAGGTTAGGTTTTAGCAGCCCGTACCGCAAACCGACACAGGTAGTCGAGGAGAGTATCCTCAGGCGCTCGAGTGATCCGTGGTAAAGGAACTAGGCAAATTGACGCTGTAACTTCGGGATAAGGCGTACCGCAGTAATGCGGTCTCAGTAAAATGGTCCAACCAACTGTTTAACAAAAACACAGGGCCCTGCAAAATCGAAAGATGACGTATAGAGCCTGATACCTGCCCGGTGCTGGAAGGTTAAGGAAGGATGTTCGGGGTAACCCAAAGCTTCTGACTGAAGCCCCAGTAAACGGCGGCCGTAACTATAACGGTCCTAAGGTAGCGAAATTCCTTGTCGGGTAAGTTCCGACCTGCACGAATGGTCTAATGAGTTGGACACTGTCTCTACCACGAGCTCGGTGAAATTGTAGTATCGGTGAAGATGCCGGTTAATCGCAACGGGACGGAAAGACCCCGTGAACCTTCACTACAACTTAACATTGATTTTGAACCACAGATGTGTAGGATAGTTGGGAGACTATGAAGCAGCTTCGCCAGGAGTTGTGGAGTCAACGTTGAAATACCAACCTTCTGTTGTTTAGAGTCTAACCCGGCAACGGGGACATTGTTTGGTGGGTAGTTTGACTGGGGTGGTCGCCTCCTAAAAAGTAACGGAGGCTCGCAAAGGTACCCTCAGTACGGTTGGTAATCGTACGCAGAGCGCATTAGTAAAAGGGTGCTTGACTGTGAGGCTAACAAGCCGAGCAGGAGCGAAAGCTGGCTAAAGTGATCCGGTGGTTCTGCATGGAAGGGCCATCGCTCAAAGGATAAAAGGTACTCCGGGGATAACAGGCTGATCTCCCCCAAGAGCTCATATCGACGGGGAGGTTTGGCACCTCGATGTCGGTTCGTCACATCCTGGGGCTGGAGAAGGTCCCAAGGGTTCGGCTGTTCGCCGATTAAAGTGGCACGTGAACTGGGTTCAGAACGTCGCAAGACAGTTCGGTCCCTATCTGTTGTGATCGTTAGTAAATTGCGGGGACATGACCTTAGTACGAGAGGACCGGGTCGTACGTACCGCTGGTGTATCAGTTGTGCCGCCAGGTGCAGTGCTGAGTAGCTATGTACGGAAAGGATAAACGCTGAAAGCATCTAAGCGTGAAACCAACCTCAAGATGAGTTTACTTTTAAGGGCCGTCGGAGACTACGACGTTGATAGGCTACAGGTGTAAGGGTGGTAACATCGAAGCCGAGTAGTACTAATTGCCCGTAAGCTTTAATTTTATTTTGTAAATAGTGTTATAACATCCCAATATGTAAGTTATTGCGTGCTCCGGGTCACAGGAAT
>NZ_WRXN01000045.1 GCF_009758205.1 Chitinophaga tropicalis | reverse complement strand
GGATCAAGTTGAAAACTTGGGGGATTTTGATTCTAAGCATAGATTTTGGCTAATCTGTAAAGGAAAAACTCTACATCTCTGACTCCCCTTAGTGCATTTCTAAAGGCTTTAATCTTAGCATTGAACGACTCGGCAGCCGCGTTGGTACTTCTGTTATCGAAGAAGTTAAGGATGCCCAAATAGTGTTGTTGAATGGTTTTATCAAGAGTTTTAAACGAGGCCAACCCTGAGTTTTCTACGTCAGCATGCCAGAGAGCTAGTTTCTTAAAGGCTTCCTGCCTGGTTTTACTTAGACGGAATACTTCGCCTAACCTTAGCGATAACTGATAGGCTTTTTGAATTACAGGATAACGTGTGAAAAGTAGCTCTGCACGCTGTTGTTGGTCCCGCGTCCATAAACGTGGATGCTTAAACAATAGGTAACGGCTACGGGCTAATAATTGCTTTACAGTATCTCCATTGGCCAGCACTTCCGGATGAAAAGCAACGTTTCTCTTTCTAGCCTCTTCTATGGCCTGGTTTTCCTCTTCCATGGCTTCCCAGCGGTACTTTATCCGAACTTCCTGTACGCCATCAAAAGCCAGTTGTTGGACATGGAAACGATCTATTACTTTTGAAGCTCGTGGAAAACACTTATCTACAACACGATTCAAGCTGCCTGCCATATCCACTGTCACTTCTTTTACCTCTATGCGCAAGCGTCTTGGTATTTTCTTCAGGATATCAATCAGCTGATCTGACTGAGTGCCCTTAATCATAGCCACTAGTGCGCCTTTACGGCCTTTGGCGGCTTTATTGGTTACAATAGTGTACAATTCTCCACTAGAGAATGCTGTCTCATCAATGCTCAAATAAGCCCCCATATTCTGTTCAAATAACATCCACTCTGCAGCGTGTTCTTTCTGCTCCCAACTGGTAAAATCGCTTAAATGATGCTTGTATTGCTGCTGTAATTGTTTTCCGTCTATATGGAATAAATGACCTAGAAGTACAGGACTAATGGGGTTTTCGTCCAAGTGTTTCTTTTAAAAAAAGACCGAACTCTTTGGTAATACGAGCTCCGTCACTGACCACATCCCAATCTCTGGTAATGATTTCATTAGTCTGGGGATCCTCCCAGCGCCTACGCTTTATAACCAGGGTCACTTTGTTTTCTCTAATCGGAAAGTCCTGAACGCGTATCTCAGGTAAAAAGCCTTTAGAATGGAGCTTTCGATCGCTATACTCGACAGGCGGATCATTCTTTTCTTCAAGGTAAATATGAAGTCCGTTGGGCGATTGAGTGGTTTTGATCAGGTCAAAATACTCTAAAAGTCCCTTTGGGAGAAGAAATTCCATTAACTGTCGATAGTTCTGATCCAAGTTGTTGCTTCTTAATGAGCTGCAAAAAAACAACTTTTTGATCTTCCCCCCAAGTTTTCAACTTGATCC
>NZ_WRXN01000044.1 GCF_009758205.1 Chitinophaga tropicalis | reverse complement strand
TGCCGGATTGTGTAGCAATTGTTACCGATTTTGCTGTACCATTGTTGCCGTTTTTGCTGCAGTATTGTTACCGAATTTGTTGCATTCATTCTTACTGAAATCGCTGCATTATTATTTACCATTTACAATAGGTTGGTTACTTTTCAGACTAATAAGTTTTTCTTCATACAGCTTCTGTATAATGCTTAATAGCTCTTCAACTCTTCGCAGTAAAACCTGGGCTGTTTCCTTGGGTACTGTATATTTTTCGTTATATCGAGCGTCTGAGTAGGCTCTATTGAGGGTATTGAACAGAGTAGTCTCTTCTTTAGTAACACAGGGGAAAACGGCGAGAGGTTGTAAAGAAAAGTTAGCTATTAAACCCAGTAAGCGGGAAAGGTTATGGGTTGTAGAACGATAACCTGAATAAGCTCTAAGAATTGCCATACAAGCATGTTGCGCCGACTGATGCAGATCAAATGTCCCTTGCTCATACCATCCATTGCCAAAACAATACTTCGCCTTTTTGTGAAAGCACTGAGCAATATCGAAACATCGCATCCAGTCTGCTTCTATTTTACTTCTTACAATCTCCATATCGGCAGCCATTGGAGGGACTAAAAGCGGGTCGCCATCCCTATCATATATCAGTATTCCATTTCGATATACATTGCTAATAAACCGGTTGCCATTTTCTAAGGCTTTGTTTGCGGCAGAAAGCGACTGTGCAACAACTGTCACGTCACAATCTAGGGGAGTGACCTTTTGTTCCACTGCCTGGATTATTTCATGCTCTGGCCGTTTTTCATCTTCATCAATGATAAGCAGTAAGTCATAGGTAGGATGAACTCCGTTTTCTTGATTCCGTTCTTCAGAAAAGCAGTTCCAGTCTGACATTATTGTAATGCGATACCCATAACATATCACCTTATTGGGATAGACTGATTTTGCTATGATTTTAACCAATTGAATAATCTGTTGTAATTGTTCCTGGGGAAGTTTTGGGAAAGTCGTTAGCATATTTGTGGATTAAACTGTTGTGGAAATTTGGAAAGATTTGGGCAATCATGCATTTGCCTGATTCTTAATTGATAACAAGAAGGTAGTCCCACGTTTGCCTGTATCAGTAAGCCTAATATCGCCACCTAACAGTTCAGCGTATAGCTTACTTATGTATAAACCTAACCCCGTTCCTGCATAACCGAGATCCATTAACTGAAAAGGCTTAAACAAAAGATGTACCTTCTCCGGTGAGATTCCTTTCCCCTGGTCAATTACCTCAAATAGAATACGGCTTTCTTCTACTACATTGACAAAAAGGGTGATATTAGTCCCCTCCGGAGCTGCTTTTAGTGCGTTATCCACTAGGTTCCTCAATATCTGCCCTAGGTTTACAGCATCAGTATTGATGTATTGAGGCACTTGACAACGAATTAATAGCTTGATTTTGATTGATCTTGAAGCGGCAACTGCTGTGTACTGCTCAATATTGTAGATTCCGGAGTATGGTATCCCCCCATACCGGAACATGGTACCCCCTCATTCCGCTGATGGTAACCCCACCCTAATATTACTAGGATTGGAGTATATGAAGCTATAAATTTCACCCATCAT
>NZ_WRXN01000043.1 GCF_009758205.1 Chitinophaga tropicalis | reverse complement strand
GAAGCCGTCTCAATAATAAATTGAGACGGTTTTTTCTTTTGTATAGCGCTATATACGTGGTCATATATGTGGAGCCTTAATTTTATTCAGTAAAAATATATGACGGGCTTAGGGAGATGGGAACAAGTTTTTGGGCTCTTTTTGCCCTTTCTCATGCAGTTTTCTTCCTTAGATTGTGCGCCAGAGCCAATAATCCGGCCTCAATAGTCACTTTTTCGATGCCTCGTAGCATAAAACGTTTAAAGTGATGATTGTGCTTGATATTACCAAACACAGGTTCAACATCGTAACAACGCTGTTTACGTTTAGCAATTCCTCGTCTGGTCTTCAGACGCTTATCGGCCTTATTTCGTAGATAATTTAGATGATGGTTAATTGTTATGACCCGGTTGCCTTTTCCTTGATGACATTGTTCTTTTAATGGGCAACCTTTGCATTTGCTGGCTTGGTAGCGTGTAAGCGTTTGTTCAAAACCTGTTGATGTTGTGGATGTGTAAGTGCCAATATTCTTCATTCTTTTCCCGGAGGGGCATATGTAATGATCTTTTGCTTCATTATATGCCAGTTTATCAGCCCTGTAGGGATTTTTATTTCTTGTGCGTTTGTGTTGATCCCTGTCAAAATTTTGATGCTTTACATATGCGGCAATTTGTTTGCTTGCCAGCCATTCATAATTCTGCTCGCTGCCGTAACCTGCGTCTGCCGTTACATTATTGGGTTTGATTTTAGTCTGTTTTATATGTCCGCTCAGATGGTTTATCAGCGTATTGGTGTCAGTAGTGTTTTGGTGGATACTATAGTGAGCAATGTATTGGCTATTAGTGCTTATCTGTAAATTGTAAGCAGGCTTTAATTGCCCATTTTTCATATGATCTTCCTTCATACGCATGAATGTAGCATCCGGATCGGTCTTGCTGTAGCTGCTTCGCTGGCTGCCTATAATGGCTTCTTGTTGCTCATATCTGTCTAGTGCAGCCGGCCAATGTTTTCTCCCGTAATTCAGCTTCTGCTTCACCTCTTTACTGACTGGCTTGTCCTTCAATGCTTCGTTTATTTTATCGATAGTGGCATTCACTTTCTCTTTATCTATTTTATCAAAACCTGAAGGGTCTGTATCATCCATCTCTGCTGCTGCCACCGTTTGAGCATACTGCCATAATTCGTTTAGCTGATGCTTTATTTTCTCCCGGTTCTTTTTAATGGCATTCCCCCACACAAAACTATATCGATTGGCATTGGCTTCTATCTTAGTGCCGTCTGTATAAAGTTCTTTAAGACTGAGAAGGCCTTCCTCACATAGTAATAACACTACCTGGGTAAAAATTGGCTGTAATGTCTTCTGAAGGCGCTTGCCTCGAAAGCGGTTGATCGTATTATGATCAGGCGTACTCATGCCACTTAACCACATATAATGTATATGTTGACTAACAACCTCCTCTATTTTACGGCTGCTATATATATTATTAATGTAGGAATAAACCAGGATTTTTAACAACATCCGTGGGTGATAGCTACTGGTTCCCCCTGGCTTATATTGTTGGATTAACTTTGTAATATCAACTTTATCCAAAATGTCGTTGACTGTTCTGACTGGATGATTAGCTGGAATCAAATCATTCAAATCTGGGGGTAATAGCATCCCTTGGTTCTGGTGATTGCTCTTAAATACGACTGATAATGTTTTGCCTCTTGCCATACTTCCTATAACACAATAAGCATCATATGGTTAACAAAAAGGCGCCTTTTATCTAAAAAAATGTATAAAAAGCTGAAGCCGTCCCAAATTACTTTTGAGACGGCTTCT
>NZ_WRXN01000042.1 GCF_009758205.1 Chitinophaga tropicalis | reverse complement strand
TGGTGCGCCCGGCACGGGCGCAAACTCTAGGGTGTAAGTCCCGAACGCGCCTTGATAGTGGGAAGCGTTAACCGATGGCAAGGGTGTCCTTCGTGAGGAGGAATCTGAAGGAAGCCTAAGGTAAATCTCCGGCCTGACGAACAGAAAGCAGATGAGGCAATCAACAGAGGGTGAGTTTGCCATACAAAACAAAGCCCCAAACTATCCGAACTAGTTGGTTGTATATCTGCCAGGTATATGGAGAGAAAGTTTGCGTTCTTACCCGGGGAGATCTCTACAATAGCTGCCTTAGGGAGACGCGTATCCTGTGAGGAGCAATGGGTGCCAGCGATGTCATTGCAGGTTGTAGAGAAGTCAGCTCTGGCTGTAGTACCTGTAGCCTTAGACAGGAAAGAGCCAGACATCAGAAGCTTTGCAGTAAATCTGGAACTGAAGGTGTGATAAAGAAAGCAGAAAACTTACGGGTAAAGTAAGGCTACATTACAAGGATAAGACTGGAAGTCTGAAAGTATAATGAGCGCTGAGTCACACTTTGACAGAAAGAAAGAAACAAGGCAGGCAGAGAAAAAAAAATATAGCCGATGTAAATGGAATTATTGGAACGTATACTAGATAACCGCAACATACGTCGCGCCTACGAACAGGTAATGTCAAATAAAGGGAGTGGTGGCGTAGATGGGATAGAAATCGAAGGATTTAAATCTCATGTTCAATCTGTATGGCCAGCGGTGAAAATAGCACTACAGTCCGGTGACTACCAACCTTCGGCAGTAAGGAAAGTTGAGATACCTAAACAAGAGGGAGGAACAAGGATACTAGGCATCCCCACTTTACTTGATAGGATGATACAACAAGCGATAGCGCAACAACTGATGATCATCTACGATGATACCTTCAGCGAAAGTAGCTATGGTTTCAGACCGAAGCGCAATGCACACCAGGCACTACTACAAGCGCGAGCTTACGTCAATACGGGCTACAGTTACATAGTAGACATAGACATGGCTAAGTTCTTTGACCGGGTGAATCACAACTATCTGCTAAATCTGTTGAGTATGCGAGTAAAGGATAGACGAGTGTTGCGTCTGATCCATGCATACCTTAAAGCAGGAGCAATGATGGAAGGAGTAGCCTCTACTAACAGAGAAGGAACGCCGCAAGGCGGTCCCTTAAGTCCAATTTTGTCTAACATACTGTTAGATAAACTGGACAAAGAGTTAGAAAGACGCGGCCATCGTTTTGTCCGATATGCTGATGATGTGTGCATTTTTAGTAGGAGCAAGCGTAGTTCAACACGAGTATTGAAAAGTGTAAGTACCTACATTGAACAAGAACTTAAACTAGAAGTGAACCATCACAAAAGCGAGGCAACTCGCCCATGGCAAAGTACGCTTTTAGGGTACAGTTTTTACCATAAGAAAGGAGAAAAGGGGTTGAAGGTCGCCAGGAAAAGCGTCGCAAAGTATAAAACCCGGGTACGAGAAATTACCTCTCGAAGCAAGCCATACGCCATGTACAAGCGCTATGAGATGCTGAGGCAACTAAACCGAGGCTGGGTTCAGTACTATAAGCTGAATGAAGCGAAGAGCCTATTTGCTGATTTAGATAAATGGGTTCACCGTCGGCTCAGACAATGTTATTGGCGACAATGGAAGCTACCTAGAACTAAAGTGGGCATGCTTATCAAGTTGGGGACGCCCAACTGGCAGGCATATCAATGGGGCAACACGCGAAAAGGCTCTTGGAGAATAAGTGGCAGTGTTATACTACAACAGGTTCTGAACAAATCCTTTCTAAAAAGGGAAGGGTACCTATCTCTATGTGAGTTAAGTACCCTTCCCAATGCTTTATTCTGATGGGCCGCCGTATACGGAACCGTACGTACGGTGGCTAGAGGGGACAGGTAGGGAACTAATCCCTACCTTCCTACTCAAT
>NZ_WRXN01000041.1 GCF_009758205.1 Chitinophaga tropicalis | reverse complement strand
ACAGCCCTTTCGTCTCCGATCCTACTTTTGCCACAAAACTGATGAAAGAAGAGGTATAAGGCAATGTTATATTCGGAGTAAATGATGGATAGGCAAAAGAAATTCCGGAACTAAACGAGGAGCCCCAGCCTTTACTGACCGTCCTTTTATTTACCTCGGCCGTTTTATATTGCCTGGTCCCCAATGAAAAGGTCAGGTCTTTCATCCCGGCCCTGGTGTTAAGAGCTGATCCGACGCTAACGCTTGCAGCACCACCAATATTATTTTCCTTGACAATCTCACGGCTCATACCATATGCCAGGGAAGATCCTACCGTAATACCATCCCGGGAACTGTTGGTAAACGACAGCGCACTGGTAAACGTTCCCATTCCCTTTGCACCCGCATTTATACTTGCGTTAAGACCGGTTTCAAGTCCGATGCCTTTATAGGTATTATAAGATATGCCAAGGCTTGCACCGAAACCCACCTTAGTTGTAGTATCCTTCTTACTATTAGGCAGGCCAAATACTTCCATACCAAGGCCAATAGTACCGCCTACTGTTTTATTCTCTTTTACTGAAGCTATCTTCTGAATGGTATCATTGCCATCAAAATCGTCCGGTAATCCACGCATATTACGCGTGATAGCGCCCGGGTTGATATTCCATCCCAAACCTACCCAACTAGCTTCCTGTTCCATAGAAATACCGCTGTTATAACCGATCGCTAACGGATAGCCGTCTACATCTATCAAGGGAATGCTATAGGAAAAATCGCCGGAAAACAAGTCAACCATATTCTCGTTATTCACAGAATGGAAAGCCTGGCTTTCAGGCTGCCCAGGGCCGCCAATGAAAGGCGCCTTCGATATCTTTCTGACAGATTTGACCGTAGCCGGTACGGGAAGCTTTTCTGCCACCTGTATAGTATCACGCCTGGGTAATGTTCCGGAAGGGACATTCGCTATTGCATAGGACGGGATAATCACCTCGAAATAAAGCAGTGCCAGCATCAAAGAGGCGAATGTCTTTTTGCGCCTGGCAGCAAATTGCAGTATCATTTATCTATTATTTATCTATTTATTAAAGGGACATCGTGTAAACAAACTTCAGCTGCCAATACTCCCGCCTGGAGTTGGACAGGCGGAACAGGTATTGTTTACCTTCGCCAAGGTCTTTTCTTCCTGAAAGCGGTATTTCAATGAAATTGGTACCGGGAGTAAGCTTTAGCGTATTCTTTATCAATACCCGCTGCTGATCGTCAAGACTGATCACTTCATATGCGGCTATTGTGTCTGTCATCATATTATTATAGGCAACTTTCAGGGTACCAGGGCAGCTGATAAGCTCTCCGTCCAGCTCTCTTCTCAGCTGAACATATGGGTTACCCGTGATAGCTGTTTTTACAGGTGAGGCACCTTTCACACGAAATGTCCAGATATCTGTCTGTGCAGAAAACTGGTTGCCGTTGTTGGCAGTAACCATCCAGGCATAGTTCTTTGCTGTATCCAGTGTAGTGGCAGACAAGGGATAATTAACGAAAGGCGACTTCACATGCAGCGCCCTGAATACAGGGATGTTCTGCTGTATGGCTTCTATAGCGGATTGTCCTTTGCGGACTTCCACAATAAGCATCTCGTAATTCAGGTCATTGAATATATTGACCGGGGCAGGCGGAAGCCAGGTAAATTGCGGCAACAGGCTTTCTTCTGTGCTCTGGTTAGCCGGGCTGTTAAGCAAAGGAGGGCTTACAGGTTCTACAGAGAACGGAAGACAATCCTCTGCCGCTACGCTGCTGATATCTCCCTTCTCCAGCATAACACTGTAACAGGCCAGGTAGGCACCTGCAGTCAGTAATCCGTTGGGGCTTCTGTCGGCCACTGGCCGGAGGTACTCATATGTAACCGGCGTTACATCAGCTGCCTGTACCTGTTTAGCCCCTTTGTTCAATGTAATGACGCGGGATAAACCGGTAAAAACAGGCTGATTTGTTTTTGCGTCAGTGACACGCAAGGCAATCCTCACCTGCGTATTGGTCTGAGATGCCGATACCAGCAAGAGATTCCACAGTTGCGCCTTCTGCATTACTCCCGTTGGCGGTAACTGGACCGTCATATTCACCTGTGCGCTTACCTGTAGGGATAACAACAGGGCTACTACCTTGAATAGCGTTTTCATTTAAAATATTTTAGTATAAGTTATTCTCCCGGTATTGTTGGATACCAGGCGGCCGGAAGAACCAGGGATAAAGCTCTTTTCCGCCAGTAATTCAACCTGTCCCAGGCGTGGTATGTCTATCCTGGTATTAGCAGAATAGCCCAGCTGCCGGATGTTATGAACGGTTTGTAAACTGTATTTAAGTCCCCCTCCTGCTGCCAGCCAGGAGTATATTTTATATTGTACGTTTCCGTCAATACCGTATAATGCGTATTCATTATTTATTGCTGCAGATGCCATTCCCTGTAAGGTGAAGGCGTCCAGGAAAACAATATGGCTGGCCAGCA
>NZ_WRXN01000040.1 GCF_009758205.1 Chitinophaga tropicalis | reverse complement strand
ACTCTAAAAGTCCCTTTGGGAGAAGAAATTCCATTAACTGTCGATAGTTCTGATCCAAGTTGTTGCTTCTTAATGAGCTGCAAAAAAACAACTTTTTGATCTTCCCCCCAAGTTTTCAACTTGATCCTATAAATCCCGGTCTATTTCTTCATCGGCATGGCGCTCTCTCAGCCGTTTGATCTTTTTATCAATCTCTGCCATTCTTTCCTCTAGTATTTTTTCCTTCTCCCAGCTTTCCTGGGTAAATTGATTATAGGTAGCGATTACCTGCATTTTTATAAGCTGCCGGTAATCGTCATTGACATCCAAGGTAAAACCTGTCAGCAACTCCCTGAATGTTTCATGAAGGGTATCTGCCCGCTTATTACACTTGCAGCCAGGCGTATTACATTTATAATAGTACTTTTGGTTCTTGTAAGCCTTATACCCTCTTAGGTAGCTGCCACATTCGTCACACTTCAGGAAACGTTTTAACGGGATAATATCATTCTCTGATTGAACCGTATAACCCTGATGATGATCAGCCAGGATACCGTTTACTTTTAAAAACAACTCTCTGGATACGGCCTTCTCTTGAATACCCTCAATTACATTACCTTCCAATGCCTTGTGCACAATCAGTCCACAGTAAAAGGGATTCCTGAGTATGTCAGATAACCGCTGCTTGGTAAGATTTAATCCTATTGCTGCTAATCGTTGCCTAACATCCTCATTAGTTACTCCTGTGGCTTTCCGTTGAAACCCCTTACCTATCTGCTTCCCGATTTTATTCAGTACATAAGTCTTCTTCCCGTCATGCCTGACTATATCGTATCCCATAGGTGGTGGAGCACACCAGATACCCATCAATAACTTCTCCCTCACTCCTGCCATGCATTTCTCGCGTCTCAGCTGATTATCATATTCACTAAATATGAATTGAATGTTCTGCTGTAATGCGCCACTGGCTGTTGATGCATCCGTAGGCTGCGTGACGGCATAAACTATTATACCCTGCTTTTTAAGCTGATCAGCGATATACATAGCGTTTGTACCCGAACGACTGAACCGGTCAACGCTATACACGATTATATGGGCTATCTTCTCTTTGCTCTTCTTCACAAAAGCCAGCATCTTATTAAATTCCCGCCGCTCGTCAGTCCTGGCACTTTCATAGGTTCCACCAAAATATCCTTTGATGTTTAAGCCGCCTTTAGTAGCATATTTCTCACAGGCTTTACGTTGGGTACCTAAACTCATATTGTTATCAGCCTGCTCCTTGGTCGAAACGCGGGTATAGATAACACAGTTATTATTACGCGCAGTCTGCGCTTTCTTTCCTTTGGCAAAAGAATCAAAAAGGGATAATCCTGGGTTCATGCGATTTTCTTTTCGTATTCAATATTGGGTAAGTCAATTATTTTGATGGGTGAACTCCGCTGGCTGAATATCGTCAGTCCTATTGTTGTAAATGTCTTGATTGTATTTAGCAGCTCTTCCGCCTGAGCTGTGGTGTAATGTTTAAAACTATTTAGCGCTTTTACATTATCGACTGTTATGTCCTGGTTTCTTTCTGGCATAGTGTGAGATGCTTTAATGTGTAGTCAGGTTAAAATGGGAATGGCATAAAAAAGGAATGAGTACACATTGCATACTCATTCCTGTCAATCAGAATTGCTGACTTACTCACTCTCGTCATCGTCAGTATTGTCAGCTATCAGATCTTCAATTTGATGAATGACTTCCCGGTCTTGCTTTGTATATTGCAGCTCCAGTGTAATTGTATCTGCGTCTTCATCCACCTCCATAATTGTATGGTTAAGATCATGTTCGCAGATCAATGCACAGACTTCCAACATAGCAGCAGTTGGAACATCAAATTGTTCGCTGGTTGACTTTGTCATATTATTTTGGTTTAATGACATCAAAGCTACAACCGCGCGAAAAGCCACTTTCCACCATTTACGCGCATTTCACCGAATTTGTCCAACAAAGCAAAAAATAGCCACTAAATGCTCACTTTTGTACACATTGGAAACTATCAGAATCCAGATCAAACCCGATTGGGTTCTAGTCGGTAACAAGTCAAAAACTAATTGGCGATTATCAACTACGATTTAACAACATTTGACTGCACGTTAAAATAATATCACCTAGTCACAAACAAGAACATCAACTAAAGGGACATTGTAATATTTACAAAGTACCGCTACCCTGGAAACGCTGAGATCTTTATATAGACCTTTTTCGGAGCTACTAATTATACCGGCACACATACGTGTAGCCTTTGCGACCGTCTTCAAACTTTCTCCTCGCCCCTTACGCAAATTAAACAGCTTGTCTCCCACACAATGTAGATACGCGTCTATTCTCTTTTCAAGTTCCTTCTTACTGATTTCAGGCTGGCTCATTTGCGGTTTTTAAAGGGAATGAAATAGGTGTAAGCAGTAAATAATAATGCAGCAAAATCGGTAAATATGAGTGCAGCAAAAACGGTAACAATGCTACAGCAAAAATGGCAACATTAGTGCAGCAATAAGGCTACAGTTGTTACATAGTTCATCC
>NZ_WRXN01000039.1 GCF_009758205.1 Chitinophaga tropicalis | reverse complement strand
TGTAAGCAGTAAATAATAATGCAGCAAAATCGGTAAATATGAGTGCAGCAAAAACGGTAACAATGCTACAGCAAAAATGGCAACATTAGTGCAGCAATAAGGCTACAGTTGTTACATAGTTCATCCCCCCAGGATTGCTCCCGGAGGGATTTTTTTAACCTTTGTCAATCATCACAAAGACAGGGTTAAATGAACTATTTAAACAAACTTATGACTTACCAGCGTATTCATCAACTTTATCGGGATAAGCATTCCATTCGATCCATTTCCAGGATAACAGGGCTAAACTGGCGTACGATCAAGCTTCAGCTTTCCATGAGTGAGGAAGAATTTTTAGTTATTTCTCAACAGAAAAAAGGCAGAAAAAAGATACTTCTGGAATTTGAAGATTTTGTATTCAATCGTCTAAGAAGGTTTCCAGATACAACTTCTGCTCAAATCCATGATTTATTAAAAGAACATTTTCCTGATTTTGGGTCAATTAGCCCTAAAACAGTCTATAATTTTGTTATGGCCATCCGGGCTAAATACAGCCTTTCTTTGGAAGAACCAACCCGACAATATCAAATGGTAGCCGAACTACCTTATGGACAGCAAGCTCAGGTTGATTTTGGATTTTATAATATGCGCACTTCTGAAGGAAAATCGCGCAAAGTACAGTTTTTCTGTATGAGCCTGTCCCGCTCCCGCTATAAATACGTATTGTTCACAGACAGGCCATTTACTACCATCACTGTTATAGAAGCACATGAAAGAGCTTTCTGTTATTTTGGAGGTATGCCTCAGGAACTTGTCTATGACCAGGACCGATTATTTATGGTTGATGAAAATTGGGGAGATCTAATACTTACGGACCACTTTCGAAAATATATCTCACATCGACCCTTGAAAACTTATTTCTGTCGTGCGGCAGACCCTCAGTCCAAGGGCAAAATAGAAAATGTCGTAAAATATGTAAAAAGAAATTTTCTATACGGCCGTTTTTTCAAAGATATTCAGTTGCTTAATGAAGAAGTACTTGCATGGTTAAAACGTACTGCTAATGCATCAATCCATGGCACTACAAAGTTAATACCAGCTGAGGAAATGGAAAATGAAGTGACCTTTCTTTATCCGTATAACCCTGTCCAAATGATGGAGCCAGAATATAGTTCCTATGCGGTAAGAAAAGATAACACAATTAGTTGGAAAAGCAATTTTTATTCATTGCCACTTGGTACATATAAAGATCGCCAAAGCCGGGTATTGGTGATCAGAGAAGAACAAGAGCTTGTTATATTAAGTATGGAAAAACAGGAGCTCTGTCGCCATATTATCTCACCTCTCAAAGGACAGAAGATCCTGCAAACAGACCATGGTAGAGATAAATCCAGAGCCATCATGGAGATGATGCAGGAGTTTGCTAATCTTTTTACTGATCAGAAAGAGGCATTGGGATGGATCTTTCAACTCAAAACAGATAAACCGAGGTATATCCGCGATCAGATACAATTGCTAAAGACTATAGTAAATAAGCTGGAACCCGCCCTGGCTCTTGATACTTTGTACTATTGCAGCCAATATCATATCTATAGCGCGTCTGATTTTAAGTCTGTTGCAGAGCATCTTGGAAGGCTACAACAACCGGAAATAATTACGCCAGTTACGACAACCAATAACCCATTAACAGCCCCTGTTCAGCAAAAAGCTAATGCTGAACCAGCCAGGAGTAAGTTGATCAACTATGATATAATCTTCAATTAAATCCGATAAAGCGGCCAGACAAAAGCCTGGCCGTTATTTTTCAAACCACAAAAATATATGGAAACAGAAAAACAACGAATCAGCGAATTATGTAAAGCTTTTAGGTTGGGAGGTATTAATAACGGAATAAAGACGCTCATTACCGAAGCAGAACAGCAGGAGATGGGATATGTAAAGTTCCTAAGCCATTTATTAGAAACGGAAGCAACCTATCGCTCTGTAAAGGATCTGAACAAACGGGAAAAGGTAGCAGGGCTGCCTCAGATGTCAAACCTGAATCACTACAAGACAGACTCAGAGGCTGAAATTAGCCCGAGCCGCTTAAAGCAACTTAGAGAACTAAACTGGCTAGACCAACTTTTTAATATCGTTCTGATGGGACCGAGTGGAACCGGCAAGACATATTTAGCTGCCGGATTGTGCAGGGATGCTGTAAAGGCCGGCTACAACGCTTACTTTAAAAGAATGGACGACCTGGTCAATATGCTTAAGACAAAGGATTTTGTTAAAACGCAGCAAGTTGAATATAAGCGACTTCTAAAGGCTAACCTCCTGGTGATTGATGATATTATGCTTTTTCCGCTAGAAAAGAATATAGCAATATCATTTTTTAATTTTATCAATCAGATTTATGAATCAACATCAATAATAATTACAACCAATAAGAAGCCTTCAGACTGGAGCAAACAACTGGATGATGAGGTGCTGGCTACTGCTTTGTTGGATCGTTTGCTTTACCATTGTGAAGTCATAAACTTTAGCGGAGAAAGCTACAGATTGAAGAATCGGAAAACAATTTTTGAAGGATACTGATAACAGACTACATTTGCCGGATTGTGTAGCAATTGTTACCGATTTTGCTGTACCATTGTTGCCGTTTTTGCTGCAGTATTGTTACCGAATTTGTTGCATTCATTCTTACTGAAATCGCTGCATTATTATTTACCATTTACA
>NZ_WRXN01000003.1 GCF_009758205.1 Chitinophaga tropicalis | reverse complement strand
ATGTTTTGCCTCTTGCCATACTTCCTATAACACAATAAGCATCATATGGTTAACAAAAAGGCGCCTTTTATCTAAAAAAATGTATAAAAAGCTGAAGCCGTCCCAAATTACTTTTGAGACGGCTTCTCTTTTTTTGAGGGAGGCCTACAGCTTGCTTTTCTGAGAGAAACAGCTGAATTTTTTAAAACGAGCTTTTTGTACATTTGAGGGCTGGAACAGATCAAAATTTATGAACTATCAACAAACTCTTGATTACCTGTATGAACACCTCCCCATGTTCACCCGCGTTGGCGCCAGCGCATTCAGGAAAGATCTGCATAATACCCTCGAATTGTGCAATCAGCTGGGCAATCCTCAACAGCAATTCAAATCCATCCATATAGCCGGTACCAACGGCAAAGGCTCTACGAGTCATATGCTGGCCGCTATTTTCCAGCAAGCCGGTTATAAAACAGGACTATACACTTCTCCGCATCTGAAAGACTTCAGAGAACGGATCAGGATAAATGGCGAAATGGTCCCTGAATCTTTCGTTATAGAATTTACAGAACAGCTCAAACCATCTATAGAAAGTATCGGTCCTTCATTCTTTGAACTGACAGTAGCAATGGCATTCCAGTACTTTGCACTGGAACAGGTAGATATTGCCATTATCGAGACAGGACTTGGCGGCAGGCTGGACAGCACCAACGTGATCACTCCTGAGCTCTCTGTAATTACCAACATCAGCTATGATCATATGCATATGCTGGGTAATACCCTTACAGAAATAGCAGGAGAAAAAGCAGGCATTATCAAAGCAGGAGTTCCCGTAGTTATTTCTGAGACACAGACAGAAGTACAATCTGTCTTCGCGGAAAAAGCTACTGCTATGAAAGCAGCCATACACTTTGCCGATAAGGAATGGCTGGTACAGGAGAATGAACTCTCCGGCAATCATCTGCAACTGGGGCTGGTACCTCATGGCTCGGGCGATAATGCAACGCTCAGGCGCATACGTACTGATCTTACCGGCGGTTATCAGACCAGGAATATCATGGGAGTGCTGAGTGCTGTGAAAGTAATGCAGAAAGCGGGATGGGAACTTCCTGAAGCGGCTGTCAATACAGCGTTACAGCATGTTAAAAAGCTGACAGGGCTGCGCGGGCGCTGGGAAACGATCGCTCATCATCCGCTTACCATAGCAGATGTGGGACATAATGAAGCAGGTATTACAGAGATCGTTGAACAGCTGCGGCATATGGTATACCGTCAGCTGCATATTGTAACCGGTTTTGTAAAGGATAAAGAGGTTGATAAAGTGCTGACGCTCTTCCCTCCTGCAGCAACATATTACTTTACCAAAGCGCCATTGCCAAGAGCTATGGATGAGAAAGAGCTGGCGGAAAAAGCGCATGCGAAGGGGTTAAAGGGGCATGATTATCCCACCGTGCAGCAGGCGTATATGGCTGCGAAGCAGCATGCGCATGAAGATGATCTTATATTGGTTTGTGGTAGTTTTTTTATAGTGGCTGAGATTCTATAAAGAAAATTAACCGGCCTTTGGCCGGTTAAGGTAATCTCAGTTCTTTCAGTTTCAGCAACGCATAAAACAGACATGTAACGTGCAGGCTCTGTAAGATCTTATTCTCCTTCAGCAACTGCTCCACATCTTCCAGCTCCATCAATACTATTTCAATTTCTTCATTTTCATCAAGGTCCTGTTCCTGTACTTTCTTACCACCTGTTGCCAGGAACATATGCGTAAGGTTATTACTGGATGCAGGATTAGGCGCCACGCTACCCAGGTTGATAAGCTTTTCGAAATCATAACCTGTTTCTTCCAGCAACTCCCTGCGCATAGCAAATTCCGGGGAAGGATCTGTATTATCCATAGTACCACCTGGTATCTCAAGAATAGTTTTACCTATTCCCTGGCGGTACTGGCGTACCATCACTATGCGGCCATCTTCCGCTATAGCAACACAGTTTACCCAATCGTTATATTCCAGTACATAGTAAGGCTCAACGATCTTTCCCTTAGGCGTCTGGCAGGTATCACGGCGTGCCGTCAGCCAGTTATCCCTGAACAGGTATTCAGAGCGCAGCAACTTCCAGTCTAATGATGACATATCAACAGTTTGATGATTATTTCCAGTTATTTCTTTCCTTGAGTCTCTCTATATGCGCAAGATGATGCTTACCATGCCAGGAGTAATTGGCAGCTACGGTACGCAATTCAAAGGTCTTTTTGGTTTCCGGATGAACGAAAGTACGTGTCCATTGCTGGTCTGTCAGGTTATCCATCAGGTTTACCCAGCGGGTGTGCAGGGCATGCAGTAGAGTGATGGAAACGTTGACAGGGGTATTGGCCACATCCGGCAATTCTGCCCAGGCAGCCTCGTCATAAGGCTTGATAACAGGATTGTCTTCTGTCAGCGCCAGTTTGAAACGTGTCAGCGCATTGGTATGGCTATCTACCAGGTGATGTACAACCTGGGTTATAGTCCAGCCATCAGGACGGTAAGGAGTTGCCAGTTGCGGGGCATCCAGCGTCTGTATGGCAATTTCTACCAGGGAAGGCAGGTAGCGGATATCGTTGATATATCCTTTCAGGGCCTCTGCCGGGATAGATGCCGGGGCTTCGAAACGCCCGATGGGATACTTAAGTTGTTCTAAGTCCATGTATAATGATGCTTGATTCTAATACCTAACTTTCTCTCAGCGCTTTTCCTGTCATATGGATGAATACATCTTCCAGGTTGGCTTTCTTCACTTCTTTTTTGCGCTCAAACCCACCAGCTACCAGCTGGTCTATCAATGTATCCGGCGATTCCAGGGCAATTATACGGCCGCTATCCACGATAGCACAGCGATCGCACAGGAACTCGGCTTCATCCATATAGTGTGTGGTGATCACAACCGTTGTTCCCTGGGCACGTACCTGCTGGATAAGGTCCCAGAGGTTACGTCTTGCCTGGGGGTCAAGACCGGTAGTAGGCTCATCCAGGAAAATGATCTTAGGTTTGTTGATGAGTGTAGTGGCTATGGAGAAACGCTGTTTCTGTCCGCCGGAGAGTTCCTTGAATTTAGCTTTCGCTTTATCTTCCAGGTTGAAGAGTTTCAGAAGCTCTTTTGGATCTGCTTCCTCGTTATAGAGGCCGCAGAAGAGGATGATCAGTTCTGTCAGGTTCAGACCGGGGTAATAACCGGAGCTTTGAAGCTGTACACCTATCACTTTCTTTATAGCGCCCGGATCTTTGTCAAGGTCTATACCGTCTACAAATACTTTACCGGAGGTCTTTTCCCTGAGCGTTTCGATGATTTCCAGCGTAGTAGATTTTCCGGCGCCATTGGGGCCTAACAGTCCGAATATTTCATTTTCGTATACATCAAAGCTGATGCCTTTCACTGCTGTAAAATCTCCATACTGCTTTACAAGGTCTTTTACTTCAATAATCTTCCTCTTTTCCATAGGACTAAATTAATGCAAGCGGGGAAAAACTGCTCAAAAAAATTGCTTTTGCCTCCGGCAAAAGCAATTTTTTTGAGCAGTGGCCTGCAGCCAGCAGAAAATCCTTTTTTATTTTTTGACAAAGAACTGGGTAAAGAAGGTGATTCTCCCTTTATCAGCAGTTCCTATACCTATCAGGTTATAGTCTCCCAGCATGTTCTTCCTATGGCCGGGGCTTTTGATCCAGCCATCTACCACTCCTTTTGCGTCCAGGGTACCATAGGCAACATTCTCTGCCGCAGCTTTTACGCCGCCCAGTTTCATTGAAGCGGCATCCATGCGTATTTCCATGTCTTCATGTCCGAAGCCGGTCCTTCCTGTAGCCATGTTCTTGCTGTGTTTGGCAGCCAGCATGCAGCAGTAGGATTCCAGTTTCAGTGGCGCAAGGCCATGTTTAGCACGGAACTGGTTGGTATAATAGAGAATGTCCTTCACCAGCTGGCTTTCACCATCCCCGTCCTCATCTCTTATAGAGGTGGTATGTGCCGCAGATGTACTGTCTGATGGTACGGTACTCCGGTGACAGGCAAATAAATGGAAGGTTAAAAAGGTCGAAAATACCAGTAATGTAAGCTTGCGTGTCATAATGTTTATAATAATGAATAAAAATTGGATATGGTCTCTGTTTAAATCATTAGACTCAAATAACCAGTGCTGGTTTAGCAATAGTTATACCAAAAACTTACACTTCAAATATTTCTGATAATGAACCTTTTAGCCAAGGCGTTATTTTCAACTATTAACTATCCGCTGCCACACGTCCATCATATTTTTGGAACCGAGGAATACAGGTACGCGCTGATGGAGTTTGGAAGGCTTCAGTTCCAGCAGTCGCTGTCTGCCGGTAGCCATTGCCAGTCCGCCGGCTTTTTCCATAATGAACGACATGGGATTGCACTCATAACATAAACGTAAACGTCCTCCTGCATATTTTCCAAAGGCAGGATACATAAAAATTCCTCCCTGGATAAGTGTACGGTGTACTTCTGCTACCATACAGCCCACAAAGCGGTGGCGATAGATCTTGCCGTGTGCATCTTTAGCCAGGAAATATTCAATGGCTTTGCGTATTTTCTCTTCATAGAGGTAGTAGTAGCCAATGTTGACAGAGAAGATGTCACTTTCCGGCGGGCATTTCAGGTTGGGATGTGACAGACAGAATTCCCCGATGGAAGGGTCCAGCGTGAAGCCCTGTACACTGCGGCGGGTAGCATATACCAGCATAGTGGAAGAACCATAGATGATATAGCCTGCTGCTATCTGTACATACCCGGGCTGCAGGAAATCTTCCAGCTCACACAGGCTGCCTGAAGGTGTGAGGCGGCGGTAAACAGAAAAGATAGTGCCGATAGACACGTTAACGTCAATATTACCCGAACCGTCCAGGGGGTCTATCAGTACTACATACTTGGAGTTGCGGGAATGCTCATCGTCAAAGGCGATGAAGTTCTCGTTCTCTTCCGATGCTACACCACAGCAATAGATGCTGCTGCGGAGGGACCCGATAAACTGGTCGTTCGCAAATTCGTCCAGCTTTTTGACCGATTCTCCCTGTACATTCACTTTACCGGCTTCACCCAGGATATCAGCAATACCTGCCTTGTTCACTTCTACATTCACCCGCTTTGCGGCGAGTCCTATATCTCTCAGTAATCCAGACAACTGTCCGGTGGCTCCGGGGTAGTTCCTCAACTCCTGGATGGTAAATTCATCCAGGGTCATTACTTTTCTGTTGTTACTCATGTATATTGGATTAGTTTACTCATAATTATACCTCCACAGTACCGGGCTAAAACATCTATCTAATTTAGCAAAATAGGGTTATTTTAATGGAATTGTCATTTTCACGTAAACAAATTTTTAAACAAATTTAAAGTTGTCTTACTTTGTCCCGTATTTTTTTAACGGAAGATTATATCACATATGAAGGTTTTCAAATTTGGTGGTGCAAGTTTAGAAAGTGTTGAACGTATACAGCAGGTAGCAGCAATTGTACAGTCATTCTCCGACCAGCAGCTGCTGATCGTTATTTCGGCCATGGGAAAAACCACCAATGAACTGGAAAAAGTGGCGCATAACTTCTATCTCCGTAAACGTGAAATTGCCGCCCAGCTCCTGTCTAACATTGAGCAGCAACACCTGGAAATAGCAGAAAAGCTACTGGGCAACAGGGAAAATCCCTTATTTGATCAGCTGCAGCAATTCTTTACGGAAGCGGAATGGACGCTGGGAGAAAAACCGGTCCGCTCTTATGACTATTATTATGACCAGCTGGTAAGCCTGGGTGAGTTGCTGAGCACAGCTATTGTAAGTGCTTATTTCAACCAGGCAGCGATAAATAACACCTGGGTAGATGTCAGGGATGTATTCCGTACAGATGATACCTTCCGCGAGGCTAATATCAACTGGGAAGTAACACAGCAACAGGTAAACGAAAGGATACTACCTCTTTTCAAACAAACCAATATTGTCATTACACAGGGTTTTATTGGCAGCACAGATCAGAATGAAAGTGTTACCCTGGGCCGCGAAGGCAGTGACTATTCTGCTGCAGTATTTGCCAATATGCTGAATGCAGAAAGCCAGACCATATGGAAAGATGTGGAAGGGCTGAAGAATGCCGATCCGAAGCTGTTTCCGAATACTATCAATATTCCTGAGATCAGTTTCAGTGAAGTAATAGAGATCTCTTATTATGGTGCACAGGTGATACATCCTAAAACTATTAAACCTCTGCAGAATAAACAGATCCCGTTATATGTCAAGAGTTTTCTGAATAAGGACCTGCCTGGCACAGTGATCCGTGAAGAAGTTGATAACAAACACCTCCCTCCTATTATTGTACTGAAAAAGAACCAGGTGTTGCTTACTATTACGTCCCGTAATTTTGATTTTATTACAGAAGACAGGATCAGTGATATCTATGAGATGTTTCACAAGCTGAAGATCAAGATAAATTTGATGCAGAATGCTGCTATCAGTTTTTCCTGTTGTATAGATCATAACTCTGAAAAGATTGAGCTGCTGATGAAGGCCCTGCATAATGACTTTAAGATATCTTATCATGAGGGGCTGGAGTTACTGACTGTACGGTATAACCAGGATGGGATGCTGGAAGAGTTGAGTAAAGGCAGGAATGTGTTGCTGGAGCAGCGTTCGCCGGTCACGATCCAGCGGGTTTTGAAATGAGGCTTAATACCCTGCCTGACCGGCATGCGGCCGGTTAAATTGTTTAAAAAGCGCTTTTGCCGAATTGGCAAAAGCGCTTTTTTGTTTTAGAAAAGGACAGCCCTGCGGTCAGCCAGGAATATTTGATGAGTGGCAATGTTAACCTGATTTATTAAAGCTAATTTTGAAACGGAATATGAACTGTAGCCTGATGAAATTATTCTTGCAAAAAGAGACGGGGAATAATTTTTTTCGTTTTCCTGCAACCTTTTTCCGCGTAGATCGTCTTTTAAAAAACAACCTGCATGAAAAAGGTATCCATATTTGCCATTATAACCCTGGGTATCCTTACCATTATTGCACTGGAGGGCAGGGCTTTACAATGTTACAAGCAGTGCGGGAAGAAATATTCTCCTGAGATGCTCACATTATACCTGCTCAGCCTTGGATTTGAGCCGGTAGTACAGACAGAGTATAAGCCTTTCCACCAAGCCGAGATTTAAGCTTATGAAACAACTAATCCTGATTGTATTGCTTGCTATTGCGAGCTATTCGACCTCTTTTGCCCAGCAGATTAATGGAAAGGTCACCATTAAGATAACGGAAACCAATGGGCAGCCCCTGCCTTTTACCAACGTATTGCTCCGTCAGGTAAAAGATTCCAGCCTTGTTAAAGGCGAACTTAGTACTGTAGATGGTACCACTACCTTCGAAAAGATAGAAGCAGGAAAATACTTTATCCAGGCTTCATTAATGGGTTATGCCACCGTTAACACTGCCTCCTTTTCCATAGATGCCTCTCACCGGCAGCTCAACCTGCCGGCCATTGCCCTACATCCATCTACACAGACATTACAGGGAGTAACAGTATCTGCCCAGAAACCTTTTATTGAAAGAAAAGACGGCGCTACCGTGCTGAACGTGGAAAGCAGCCTGGCCGCCTCCGGCGGATCAGCCCTGGACGTACTGAAAAGAGCTCCCGGTGTACAGATAGACAAAGACGATAACATCATTCTGAAAGGCAACCAGGGAGTAACTGTTATGCTGGATGGCAAACTTACTTACCTGTCTGGCGAACAGCTGGCCAACCTGCTGAAAAGCCTGCCTGCTGAAAGTATTTCACAGATAGAGATCATTACCAGTCCTTCCGCCAAATATGATGCCGCAGGTAAAAGCGGCATCATTAATATCAAGACGAAGAAAGGCGTTATTACAGGGATCAACGGATCTCTCAATGCGGGAGGCGGATTTGGCCGTTATGGCTTTTACAATGCTGGTGGCAACCTGAACTGGCGTACACAGAGATTCAACCTCTTCGGTACATATAATTATGCCAACCGCAAATTCTTTAACAGCCGTTTGCTTACACGTAACATTGAAGGAGATGAGCCACAATTCTTTTCTTCTTCAGTTTATGGTAACAGGAATTTCATCAACAACAGTTACAAAGCGGGGATGGATTACTTCATCACCCAAAAGCATACTGTAGGCGTACTGGTAAATGGCTACAGGAATTCTTTCTATGCCAATAACTGGAACAGGACAGATATCAGCAGCGGACGTTATCCTCACAGGGTACTGGACTCTATTCTGAATACTTTTTCTACCAGCAACAACCGTTTTAACAATACCACGGTGAACCTGAACTATAAGGGTCAGCTGGACACAGTAGGCACAGAGCTCAGCGTGGATGCCGACTATGCAGATTTTAAATATCAACGGCGCATACATCTGCGGGACAGCATGTACTATGTAGATCACCAGCAGAATGTCAATCCGCATGCTATCCGCAATTTTACAGTGACCGCTTTTACCATCAAGAGTATTAAGGCTGATCTTGTACTACCTGTCAATAAAACCACGAAGATAGAAGCCGGTTTCAAAGGCAGCTTTGTAAAAACAGATAATGACCTGTCTTACGATTCTCTGCAGAACGGTCATTATGAGCATGCAGTTACACAAAGTAACCGGTTCATCTATACTGAGGATGTGCTGGCAGCATATGGCATCATCAAAAAGAATTTTAAAAAGACCGATATGCAACTGGGGCTACGTATGGAACATACAAGCTCTGACGGGTATTCCGTTACATTACAGTCCCATGTAAAGCGCAATTACCTGAATCTCTTTCCCAGCCTGTCTGTCGATCATACCTTCAGTGAAACGCATAAACTTGGTCTGTCCTATTCAAAGCGTATTACACGCCCCTCCTACGATGATCTGAACCCTTTTGTATACTACCTGGACAAGTATACCTATTTCAGAGGGAACCCTTATCTGAATCCGGAATACATACATAAGGGAGAGATCACCTATACGCTGAAGCAGAAGTATATCTTAGCGGCCGCCTATACACTTACCAAAGATGTGATGCTGGAATATCTTGACCAGAACGACGAGACCAAGGTGACCACCAGCTATGACAAGAATTTTAAGCGTAGCTATGGATACAATGTTTCCATGACAGTACCGCTGGATCCCTTTAAATGGTGGAATATCACCAATAACGTGAACCTGAACTACAATAAATTTGATGTACAGGACAGCATGGTGAATACCGGCACCAGTGCGCTGGGAGTAAGTTATCAGAGTACACATACGTTTACTTTACCGGACAACTGGAAGCTGGAGCTGAACGGGTATTATGACAGCCCGTTCTCCTGGGGTATCTTTAAGTTCAAATCTTCTTATGCTGTAGGGTTTGGTGCGCAGAAATCACTTTTCAGCAAGAAGGTAACTGTGAAGCTGAATGTAACCGATTTCACTAATGGAGAGCAGTTCCGTGGTGTTGCCAGATACAACAACCTGGATATGAATATCCATAACCGCTGGCAGAACAGGCGCGCTAACCTGGCTGTTACATGGAACTTCGGCAACAGTGCGGTGAAAGCTGCGAGGGAAAGACAAACAGGAACTTCTGATGAGGAACGCAGAACGGGAAGCTGATCAGCGGGTCCCTTTTATATATCCTTCCAGATTATTGATGATATACTGCTGCTCATCTATTATATGCTTTACTACGTCGCCAATGGAGATCATACCTACCAGGCGGTTGTAGTTGTCTGTAACCGGTAAATGGCGGATATGTTTATCCGTCATTTTTACCATACAGCTTTCGATGGTATCATTTTCATTTACGGTAAAAGGATTTTCCGTCATGATCTCCCGGATCAGGGTTTCTTTGGAGGCTCTGCCTTTAACGATCACCCTTCGGGCATAATCACGTTCTGAAAAGATGCCCAGGACCTTCTCATTATCCTTTTCCAGAACAACAAGCGCACCTATGTTCTTGTCTACCAGCACACTAAGTGCTTCAAAAACAGTACAATCCGGCTGGATGGAATAAACTACATGCCCTTTTACCTGCAATATATCTCGCACTGTTCCCATAACGAGGTCTTTAGAATTGAACAAATGAAGGAATGTGGAATTAACGTATCTACCTAAGATACGGATTTCCACTACGTATTCCCAATAATTTTCCCCTTAATCCTTGCATGTAGGATTTTTATATATTACTTTACGCAATCGTTCGTCAAAAACTCATAACTACAACCCTGATAACAAGCATTATATGCACACAAAAAGAATACACCTGGCAATTTTAGTCTTAACGGGGCTTCTTACTCCGTTTACGGCCGTATTCGCACAGAAATCGTTCAAAGACTGGCCAATGGGGACAGAGCCAGCAGTAATCGGTCTTTTCGTAGCTAATCACTTTGTCGCTTCACCACACAGCAACTTCGGCCAGCCGGAGCCACCTGCCTCTATCACCTATCCTGAAGTATGTACATGGTATGGGGCATTAAAATTAGCCAAAGCTACCGGCAACAGGGAATTGCTGCAAAAGCTGGCGCTACGTTATGACCCGTTCTTTGCACAGTCAGAAAGCCTGGTGCCTAAGCCTGACCATGTAGATCACAGTGTTTTTGGCGCTATCCCGCTGGAGCTGTATCAGCAAACCAGTCAGACCAGGTACCTCACAACAGGAAAAGAATTTGCGGATAAACAATGGGAGCTGCCGGCCAGTCCGCGGGACGGTCAGCAGGAGCTGGCCAATAAAGGTCTTTCCTGGCAGTCGCGCATGTGGATTGACGACATGTACATGATCACTATCCTCCAGGTAGAGGCTTTCCGCGCCACCGGTAACAAAGATTACATCAACCGCGCGGCAAAGGAAATGGTAGTGTACCTTGATGCTATCCAGCAACCCAATGGCCTGTTCTATCATGCTACCGACGCTCCTTTCTTCTGGGGAAGAGGTAACGGCTGGATGGCTGCCGGTATGACTGAACTGCTCAGCGCCCTGCCGGCAGAAAATCCGGACAGAGCAAAGATCATGGATGGCTACAAAAAAATGATGGCAACACTCAAGCAGCTACAGGACAAAAACTATTTGTGGCACCAGCTGCTGGACGATCCTACCGCCTGGGCAGAAACATCCTGCAGCGGGATGTTCGCTTTTGCGCTTATCACAGGGGTGAAGAAAGGATGGCTGGAAGAAAAAGACTATGGTCTTACCGCCCGTAATGCGTGGACTGCGCTCGTTAAATATATCAATGAAAGCGGCGATATAAAAGATGTTTGCGAAGGCACTAATAAGAAAAATGATCAGCAATATTACCTGAACCGCCAGCGTATTACCGGCGATATGCATGGCCAGGCGCCTATACTCTGGGCTGCCGCAGCCTTGCTGGGCAACTAAAAAGAAAAGGGTTCGCCTCCTGCGAACCCTTTTCTTTTGAAGGGAATATTATCTTACTTTTATCCATTCAAGATCTTTTCTGCGATTCTTGTAAGTAACCAGCTTCGTTCTTTCGTCCTGCTTATAAATAACCAGTTTTAAGGGTGCTTCCTTAATATAAAGCTTCTCTCTTGTTTCCAGGTAGAGTTTAGCTCTTGGAAGATGGGCATCCGGGTTGGTGGCCCTGACGAAAAGCTCACCGTATTCCATATTGATAACTATCTGGTTCTCTTTATCGTATTCATACACACCTACATATTTCTGCAACTCATCCTCTGTCAGGTTAAGGTTTTCAGAAGGCTTGCCTATAACGGCCCTGGCTATATCATTTGTCAGCACTTCCCAATCCATATCCTGTTCATAGCAATTGAACATAGTGGCAATAAAAAGATCTTCTTCCGGTACATAAAGCATATCACACTGATACCCGTCTGTAGAGCCACTGCTTTCTATTGTCCAACTATCTTTCAGTGCTTTCAGGTACCATCCGTAACCATATGTGGATGTTGCTCCATCTGCCAGTATATAGGGAGTGAATGCTTTATAAAGCGCATCCTGTTTCAGCAATGTACCTGCATATAAAGCCTGGTGCCACTTAAAGAGATCATCTGCATTGGAAAGCAGTCCGCCGGCGGCATAGAGTGTTGTTACATCTTCCAGCACAGCGTTCTGTAAACGTTTGTTAAAGCGGGAGTATGGGCCTGCCTTATTAGGGACGATCTTTTCGGGGTCAATATAATGTGTATTGGTGAGTGAAGCTTTATCCAGTATCTGTTGCTGAATGTAATCTGCGTAACTCATACCCGTTACCTGTTCTATGATATATCCGAGCAGGCAATAGTTTGAAACACTATAGTTGAACTTTGTTCCCGGCTTAAACTCCAGTGGTTCATCCCTGAAATATTCAACCAGTTCTGCCGGTTTATAGACAGGCTTTTCCTTGGCGGGATTGGAAAACTCATAAAAGCTTCTTATACCCGATGTTTGAGAAAGCAGGTGTTCTATAGTAATAGTATGATCTTTTACAGGGAAGTCTTTGATGTATTGCTGAATGCTGTCCTGCAGATGAATACGCCCCTGTTCAACCAGCTGTAACACAGCTACTGCTGTGAATTGCTGGGTGATAGCGCCAATGCGGAAGAGCATTTCAGGCTGCATGGGTACGTTGAGCAACTGGTTTGTTTTACCAAATGCTTTTCTGTAGATGATCTCCCCACGTTTAGCTATTAATACAACGCTGCCTGGCGCAATGGAAGGCAGCTGATTCTCTACCAGCAGGTCTATCCGGGTTTCCAGTGGTTCTTCTCTTTTTTGTCCATAGGCGGCCGTAAGTGTTATTACGGCTATCAGTAAAGGGAATAAAGGCTTACACATGTTCAAATAAGGATTTCCGATCAAAATCGCATGATAAATATACTTAATTTATTATTTGGGGGTAAAAAAAGCCCCGGAAATTGCCTGAGGCAATTTCCGGGGAAAGAATTTCCGGCCATAGGCCGGTTGATCATTACAAACTATTCCAAAGCCTTTTCACCTTGTATGGTAGCTGCCTCCAGCTGGTGCTGATCAAAAACCACAATTTCATTCTCTCCTTTTTTCAGCCATGGTGCAGGGCAGTACAGGCGTTTCTGCGGACCAATCTCCCAGTAACGTCCCAGGTTATGTCCGTTTACCCATATCATACCTTTTTTAAAGTTGGACAGGTCCAGGTAAGTATCACCGGTACTGGTCAGTGTGAAAGTACCCTTGAAGAACTGCCCCGGCCTTGCTTCACTTTCTTTTTTAGCAGGCAGCTTTTCTATGAAACCGTTCTCCATAGGTAAACCGTAAACGTCCCAGTTCATGAGGGTCATACCGTTCAGTGTAACGCGGTCGGTAATACCTTTACGATCTATCAGGCCCTGTGCAAAGTTGATACGTCCCATACCTTCTACCAGGATTTCCAGTACAGGATTCTTTACATCTGACTTTGGAAGTTCTATGCTGCGTTCTCCCAGCCGGCGGTCTATCTTGCCAACATATTTACCGTTCAGGAATACAGTGGCATAATCATGCAGTTCTGTGATCTCCAGTTTACCGCTTTTATGTCCCACCAGTGTTGTTTTATATACCATGAAACCATAGTCCTGTCCATAGGCTTCAAATGTTTTAGGCTGTATGGAATGTACTGCTGCCGGCAGGTTGCTCCATACGTCGGTAAATGGAGTGAGTTGTATTGCCGGAATGGTAATAGCAGGAATTGCAGCGGGAATAGCAGGCAGTTTCTTTTTGCTGTAGGAACCTATCAGTTCACGCAATGCCATATATTTTTCTGTAGCTGCGCCCTGCTCGTTGATGGGAGCGTCATAGTCGTACGAGGTCAGATCAGGTTCATATCCTTTGCCACCGGAGTTAGCGCCGGCAGTGAAGCCGAAGTTTGTACCGCCATGGATCACATAAAGGTTCAGGGAGCGTTTGGTGTCCAGCAGGAATTTCACTTCTTTGAGGATACCTGCTTTATCAGGACGAGCCCATTTCTCGCCCCAGTGGGTCAGCCAGCCGGGATAAGATTCACTGCTGAACGAAGGTACATCCGGATTCTGCCTGGCCGCAGCGGCAAAATCGGCTTCTGAGCCGCCGGAATCCAGCCCTACAGCTGCTCCGGGTACAACGCCTGCTTCCAGCAGCGGGTCTGCCGGACCGTCTGCCGTATAGAATGGTACATCGATGCCATTCTGTTCCCAGAGCTCTTTTAATTTATAGAGGTATTGTTTGTCGTTTCCGAAGCTGCCATATTCATTTTCCACCTGCACCATGAGGATTGGTCCGTCATTGGAGACCTGCAGCTGTTTTACCTGTTCTGACAGTGCTTTTACGTAACGTTCAGCAGCTGCCATATAACGGGGGTCCATGCAGCGTACTTTAATGTCAGGGATACGCAGCAGATAGGGAGGTAATCCTCCGAATTCCCATTCTGCACAAACATAAGGGCCGGGGCGGAGTAATACCCACATTCCTTCTGCCTGTGCCAGTTTAATAAATTCAGCGATATTCCTGTTCTCAGACGAGAAATCAAATTTTCCTTCTTCCTGCTCATGATAGTTCCAGAATACGTAAGCGGCAATGGTATTGCAACCCATTGCTTTTGCCATCTGGATCCTGTGCTTCCAGTACTCTTTCGGGATACGGGCAGGATGCATCTCTCCGCTGATGATCTGGTAGGGTTTGCCATCCAGCAGAAATTCCTTCTTCCCCAGTGTGAAAGTATGTTTGGATTGGGCCTGTATCGTAGCTGTATAGCCGAACAGTGCCAATGCACTCATTAAGACAATCTTTTTCATTAAACCTGTAACGTTGATTCAGCAGGTAAATTAAGCAATGCAGCGGGGAATGGGAAGGGGTTGACAAGAAAGTACGCTGATGAAGGAAAATAATATCAGAGGGCCAAAGGCCCTCTTTCAGTTCTTATATGAAGGGATATATTCCCCTAAAATATTGGTTACCCAGGTGTTTTCTGCCAGCGTACGGTTTACCATGAATACAGAGGATTTAGCTACTCCCCATTCAAACTCAGAGACGATCACAGCATCTTTGTTATGCCCCTGCTGGAAAGTAGTGCGAAGGCCTTCCAGTCCTTTGCTGACATCTACTTTCAGGTCTCTGGTAATGCTTGCCGGCATCCAGGCATTGCCGGTCTGTTCGTATACATAGAGTACCGCCTGGTCTGCATTGGTGACGTCAAGTATAAGGGCCATATTGGCTTTTATCTCGCCGTCTGTGGTTGTTTCCACGATAAAGTATTTCCCGAAAAGGTCTGGGTAGAAGAGTTTCATGGCATAAAAAAGCTCGCATCTGGCGGCTCTTCTCTGCTCACGGAGAGTGGTTGTGTCTCCGGGACCGGAAAGTAGTCCCTGGAAATATTCTTTTTCTTGATTCCCGGTATGTTGCAACTGGTACTTAATATCGGATACTGTTGATTTTTCCCAATCCAGGCAAGTAGAGTCGTTTACGGATAATGACATTGCCAGGAGGCAGATGTTTAGAAAGCTCATAGGTATCAGGGTTTTAGTATAAAGATAGGGATTCTTGTAATATGTTGGATCACTGGAAGAAAGAGAGTGACAGATCATAATTTCTGTTTTCCGGAATCATGATCTGTTAGATCTCAGGTATTATTTTTTTCCTTCAAGCCGCTGCAAGCGCTTATCCATTGCTTCATTCTCTTTTTTCAGTTCAATGATGTACAATGTCAGCTCTTCTATCTTTTGCAACAATACTTTATTCATTTCTCCAACATCTATCCCATTTTCTTTTACCTCTTTGGCAGAGGGAACTTCCGGCAAATGTTTGTTTGTTTTTACATAGCTCTCCACTTCCTGTAAGGAAGGTAATTTATAAGCAGAGTCAAATACGAAGTCTGCCCATGTAGACGATGTTGTTACTTTTATCCTGCGGGCAGCGACAGATCCTTCAACAGCCAGCCTATGCTCACCAGGGTTGGTAGTGCCGATGCCTATCTTTCCTCCAAAAAAGTTAACGCCAGGATCATTGAAGTAAGCGGTATTCTGGTAGCTCATACCCTGGGGATTAACGTATTCATCAGGAGTTGTTTTAAACGTAAGAACCGGACCGTTTACTTCCTGATACGTAACCGGGTTGGCAACACCATCATATACAACAGGATTAACTGCATAATCAGATTTATAATAATAGGGAGTACTACCACGCAACCAGATCATTATCTGATGACCACCATTACCCGCAGTTATATCTCTCCAACCTCCTACCAGGGCAATATTCGGGTTACCGAATTTCTGACGGATATCTGCATCAATGAAGTTGGACCCATGTCCCCAGGCAGTTACGTGATACCTGAACTTTGCAATGATAGTTCCCCACCAATCGTTAGGGTTCTTGTGAATAATAGAACGGCCTATTTCCAGTTCGGAGGCGATGTTATTATCCCATCCACCATCATAAAATATAACCGGATAAAATTTCGTTCCATCACCCTGTACTGTGAATGTACCTGTAACCTGGGCAAAAGTTGACTGGCTGGCGCAAAGAGCTAACAAAATGATAGCATAGCTTAAAAATCTCTTCATAGTATGTACATGTTACTTAAAATCCAAAAGAAGTCGTTAAAAGGTATATCCCATTCTCAGTTTAAGAGCGTTTGTAGCCGGGACATTCCGTCCCGCAAGGAAGTCGTACAGCAACATAATGTTTCCTTTCATTTTACCACTGATCTTATACTTCTTGCTGATACCCAGCAAGGCACTCCCCTGCCAGCCGCTCCAGTTCTTCAGATCACTGGCCTGTGCAAAGGCAGACATATAGTTCTGTTCAAAACCTCCGTTGGCATAAAAGGTCCCTTTCAGTTTCCAATCCATAAATGAACGAACTCCTACTCCCCTATGACTGAACGCAATATGGTCCCAACCGGTACCCATGCCCAGCTTATAGGCAATGCCTATACCTATACTGCCATTCTTATGGAATTTGTAAGCTACCTGTCCTGCAATATCTGTTGTGGTAGGATAATAACGGCTGGATTTCTGGAACTGTATGTTACCCCCGAATTCCAGCCTTTGCAGGAAGCTTTTGGTTTTCATTTCATTGGGTTTGAAGTCGGGCATATCTCCTGCATTATCCAGGTCGGGGAATTTACTTTTCAGTTCATTGAACTGAGAACGCGCCTGCTCCATCTGCTGACTTACCGCCTGCTGTGCCGCAGGATTATTTCCCAGGCGCTGCTGTACCAGCTGTTCTACCTGTGAACGGGTCTGTAATCCCTCCAGGCTCTGTGCACTGCTGCTGCCAGCCAGGTTAAACAAGCTTGCCAGCTGGGAGTTCTTTTTGATAAAATCATTATAGGCAGGGACTTTTTTCAGCATCTCCATTGCTTTTGCCTCTGCCTTCTTTTTATCTTTCAGGACTGCTTTATATTCATTTATCTGCTGACCGTAGTAATAAGCTTCCTTATTGTATTTCTGCAGGTCTTTTGTGAAACCTGTATATTGGGATAACTGCTGTTTCAGCTCCTGTTTATGTTCACGGATATAAGCCTTGATCTGGTCTGCCTGCTGTAGTTTCCCCTGCAGGTCCTGCACGCTTTGTGAAGCCCGTCCCAGCTTATCTTTCGATACCCCTAGTTTGCTATCGGCACCATTCAGGAATTTCAGTGAGTTCTGCAGGGTATCCAGGTAAGCGCCACCAGCGCCACTGCCTAAAGGTAATTTACCCATCACTTTATTTTTCAGCCCTGCTTTCAGACTTCCCATACTATCAATGGAGCGGGTGAAAATATTCTTTGCTGCTACGGAATCTACCTTCCATAATCTGGCCTTCATCTTCTTCTCCTGACGGATCATGCGATCAAGGGCCTTTGCAGAGCGCCTGTTCACCTGCTCTTCTACACGTTGTGATTTATTAGTGACCTGCGACAGATATTTATCCGGCACCTGTACTGTTTTCTGCACAGTGCTGTCCCCATTAAAACAGGTTGCTAAAGACACACACGGTGTCATCAAAAATAAAAAGCCAATAATGTAATGGTACATATAGGGTTGATTACAATGCAAAAAAACTATACTGTTTCTGAATTATAGCCGGAACAAGGTAGGTATAGAAACGTTTACAATGATAGGGCTATAAGCTTTTCTCGTACATCTGCTTACGTTATCGCAAAAGTATAAATCATTTGGCCGCCGCTTGATAACACAATCGTGCTATATATCAGTCATTAATGCTTAAAAAAATGCTTTTGCCAGCTGGCAAAAGCATTTTTTAAGAGGAGGGCCCGGCCAGAGGCCGGATAAAAGAAGTTCAGCAAAAGGATTACAGATTTCCCTTTTTCAATTCGCTTACTGCATGATCACAAGCTCTTGCTGTCAGCGCCATATAAGTGATAGACGGGTTCTGGCAGGCAGAGGAAGCCATACATGCTCCGTCTGTAACGAATACATTCTTTGCAGCATGTACCTGGTTCCAGCCGTTCAGTACCGATGTTTTAGGATCGCGTCCCATGCGGGCTGTACCCATTTCATGGATACAGTGGCCCGGAGGCGGCATTCCATCGTATGTCTGTACATTCTTCAGTCCGCCGGCTTCCAGTATTTCTTTCGCACTTTCCGCCATATCCTTACGCATAGCCAGTTCATTTTCTTTGAATGAGCAATCTATATCCAGGGTTGGCAGTCCATACTTGTCTTTTTTATTCTTATTCAGTGTCACCTTGTTTTCGTAATAAGGCAGGTGCTCTCCCCAGGAGCCAATTCCCATGCTCCATTTGCCTGGTACAGAGAGCGCATCTTTAAGCCCGGCGCCTATACCTTCATATGGTAATCCACGGTCACGGTCTGCTCCACCCTGGTAACCGAAACCACGTACATAATCTTTACGTTTAGTGGCTTCACTGATGTTACGGAAACGGGGAATGTAAATCCCGTTGGGCCGGCGGCCGCTGCTGTAATACTGGTCTTCAAACCCTTCAAACTCTCCCCAGGCGCCTACACCGTAGTGGTGGTCCATCAGGTTATGCCCAACCTGTTCACTATCGTTACCAAAGCCGTTAGGGAAACGGTTGGATACGGAATTCAACAGTATGTGCGCGGTACCTAACGTAGAGGCGTTCAGGAAAATGATATTAGCATAATAATCAACAGTCTGGTTGGTATGTGCATCCAGGATGCGTACCCCGCTGGCTTTACCTTTCTGTTCATCATACAGGACTTCCAGTACAATGGAATCAGGACGCAGAGTGAGGTTGCCTGTTTTAGCTGCTGCCGGCAATGTTACTCCATTACTGCTGAAATACCCGGTGAAAGGGCATCCTCTGGCGCAGAGATTACGGAACTGGCAGGGCCCTCTGTCATTATGTTTTTCGGTGACATGCGCCGCCCGGCCGATAGTTATAATGCGATCGTTAAAGCGTTCTTTTATCCTGGCGGCAACATGCTTTTCCACGCAGTTCATTTCCATTGCTTTCAGGAACTTACCGTCCGGTAGCTGTGGTAGTCCTTCCGCCTGTCCGCTGATGCCAATATATGTTTCCACATAATCATACCAGGGAGCAATGTCTTTATAACGTATTGGCCAGTCTGTACCGAATCCGTCTTTAGCATTGGCTTCAAAGTCGATATCGCTCCAGCGGTATACCTGCCGGCCCCACATCAGGGAACGGCCTCCTACCTGGTATCCTCTGAGCCAGTTAAAGGGCTTCACCTGGTTGTAGGGGTTTTCCTTATCGTTTACCCAGAATTGCTGGGTAGCTTCGTCAAATGCGTAGCACTGACTCTGAATGGGATAGTCTTCCCGGACTTCCAGCGTATTCCGTAAACGGTGTGGAAACTCCCAGGGAGCAAGCATTGCGGTGGTGTAGTCTTTTATATGTTCTACATTCCTGCCGCGTTCAAGCACCAATGTTTTAAGGCCTTTCTCACACAGCTCTTTCGCTGCCCATCCTCCACTTATGCCCGATCCTACAACAATAGCGTCGTAGGTATTTTCTTTTTCTGCTCTGATGTTGAGATGCATAGGATCTGCTTAAAATGAAAAATGACGAATGATGGGGCTGCGAATAAAAAATATCCTGACAGCTTTCATCATCCGTCATTTTGTTATGGAAGAGAATCAGATATTTCCTTTTTTCAGTTCTTTTACGGCATAGTCTGCTGCCCTGGCGGTCATGGCCATATAGGTCAGAGACGGGTTCACACAGGCGGCTGAAGTCATGGACGCGCCATCTGTAACAAACACGTTCTTCACTGAATGTACCTGGTTCCAGCCATTGAGGATAGATGTTTTAGGGTCACGGCCCATACGTGCGGTACCCATTTCATGGATAGCCATACCCGGATAAGAACCGCCATCATAAGTGTGTACATCTTTCAGACCTGCTGCTTCCAGCATTTCGGCAGCATCGTTCATCATATCCTTACGCATCTTCATTTCGTTCTCCTTGAACTCTGCATCGAACTTCAGGATTGGTTGTCCCCAGGCGTCTTTCACGGAATTATCCAGTGTTACCTTGTTATCTTCATAAGGCAGACATTCTCCGAAGCCTCCCAGTCCCATTGACCAGGTACCTGGTTCTGACAGCATATCTTTAAAGTCTTTACCAACACCCATTTCTGCGATACCGCGGGACCATCCGCTTCTGCTTGCGCCCCCCTGGTAACCGAAACCACGCAGGTAATCGCGCTTATCACCGCCAATGTTGCGGTAACGGGGAATATAGATACCGTTGGCACGGCGACCGAAGAAATATTTGTCATCAAAGCCTTCCATACGACCGGAAGCACCTGTACGGAAGTGGTGGTCCATCAGGTATTTACCCAGTACGCCGCTGTCATTGCCCAGACCGTTAGGGAAACGGCTGGAGGTGGAGTTCATCAGCACGAAGGTGGTACCCAGGGTAGAGCCGTTCACGAAGATGATCTTCGCGTAGTATTCTACCATCTGCTTGGTATGCTTATCGATTACGCGAACGCCGGTGGCTTTGCTTTGTTTTTCATCATAGATGATGGAGTTCACGATGCTGTCAGGTCTGAGGGTCAGGTTGCCGGTAGCTACTGCTGCGGGCAGTGTGGATGACTGGGTGCTGAAATATGCACCGAAGGGACATCCGCGGCTGCACAGGTTGCGGTACTGGCAGTTGGTACGGCCAGGCAGCGGCTGGGTAATGTTGGCAACACGGCCCATCGTGATCCTGCGTTCCTTGAATTGCGCTTCTACGCGTTTCTTCACTTCTTTCTCCACGCAGTTCATTTCCATGGCCGGCATGAAATGTCCGTCCGGCAGCTGAGGCAGACCTTCTGCCTGTCCGCTGATACCGGCAAATTTCTCAACATAATCATACCATGGCGCCAGGTCCTTATAACGGATAGGCCAGTCAACAGCAATCCCGTCTTTCAGGTTGGCTTCAAAGTCTATATCGCTCAAACGGTAAGACTGGCGGCCCCACATGATGGATTTACCACCCACAATGTCCGGACGGTACCAGTCAAAGCGTTTTACTTCATTATATGGGCTCTGGGAATCGTTGATCCAGAATTTCTCGTTATGTTCACTATATGGATAGTCACGGCTCAGTTTAGGGTGGGTTTCACGCTGATCTACCGTGATCCTGCCGCGATGAGGGAATTCCCATGGGTCTTTTGTTGCGGTATCGTAATCCTTAACGTGTTCCAGTGGTTTACCCCTGTCCAGCATTAATACTTTCAGTCCCTTTTCTGTGAGCTCCTTTGCTGCCCATCCGCCGCTTACACCAGAGCCTATAACGATTGCATCGTAGGTATTCTGGTCCTGCGCTTTGATATTCAAATTCATGGAATTTTGATTTAATTGATACACACTAATACTTCCTTCATAACGGGGGCATTATACAGCCCATGCTTTTTCCCCCTTTGTATAAGGGATACAGCCTTCAAACTTGCCCGGAACAGGTACATAGCGAAGCGCCTTGGTAGCACCTGGTTCGGAAGTGAAATAACCTGTGAGGGTCAGTTCTTTCAGGATCTGGAAGTAATGTGCAGGATCTCCTTCCTTTTTGTTCTCCCGTTTATTGTAGTCCACTCTTTCCTTATCTACAGCGGTAAGCAGTTCTGTTTTCTGTTCTGCTGTCAGGTCAACGAATGGTTTTTTGTACTGTTTATCACTTGCTTCGTTAAGCTTCTTGAGCCCGTCCAGTACAAGCTGCTGATCTTCCGGTTTATAGCAGTCGTTCAGCATCAACACAATAAACTCGTCCACTTTGGCAGCTTTTGCGCCGGGAGTGGTTGTTTCCGGAATGATGGTCTCCGCAATTTCGGCCAGGATCTTCTTCGTTTCGGGCGCCTTCAGGGCATAGTTGTCAGGGCCCTTTGGGTTACAGCCTTCCAGGGCTGATAACGTGGACGCGGAAATGGCGGTGCCGAGCAAAATGGCAACGTTCCGGATGGCATCTCTTCTGTTCATAATAGTAAATTGATTTGACCTTTAGCCCAAGTTTCGAAAAAAAATTGACTTTTCATAAAAAAAATAATTAAATGGAAGAAAAAGAAGGAGCAAAGGGGAAAAATGTGAAAGGGCGTTTCGCAATAAACGAAACGCCCTTTCTATCCATTTTGTTGAGATTGATCAGAGAATGTATTTGCCTTTGCTGTCTACAGTTACTACAGGGAGCTTATGATTCTTTTCGAAATATTCATAAGCGCCTTTCAGATCAGCCCATAGGCTCTGGGAGGAGCTGTCAGCATTCGGGAAGTTGTTGAGATACTCCATAGAGCGGAAGTTGCCGAATTTTACCGGGAATACATGTACGGGAATAAAGTCCTGTCCTGCATTCTTAGCGTTTACCGCCAGGATATATACTTCTTCAATAAACTCGTCTGTCAGCGGAATACAACCTATGGTCAGGCAACTGCCATGAATATAGATTTCACCTCCGGGCTTTTTGGCATCGCTGAGTATCTTATCGGCAAAGTTGGGATAATTGATTCCCAATGATAAATGATAGTTGCTGTTGGGATTGAAGTCGTTAATGTAATAGAATCCTTCCGGTACCTGTCTGTCCCCCTCTTTACGTTTAGGCCCCATTTTTCCGGAAAGCGTGCATACACGGTAGGATTTAAACAGGCGGAAAGTGTCGGTGACACTGTTCTTTACCCAGATCTCCAGTTCACTGTCCAGCTTAAAGGAACGCAGGAAAATATATTTTGCCGGGTAGGTTAATCCTTTCTTTTCAAATTCTTTCTTCAGTTGTTCCTCTTTTTCACGGTAGGCAACGCCTACCTTTGGAAACATCTTCTGATTATCCAGGAACGATTGCTGAGGCTGAGCATGCAAACTGCCTACTCCCACCAGCATGAGTATGGCTAAAACGACCTGCTTCATAGATATTTTAACACAATTTTACAATTTCACATTACTGTTAAGCCGCTCTTACGGGAACACTTTGCGAAGGTTGCGCATTAAATGTTGTATAAGCAAGGAAGAACAGTAATAGTGCAAAAATAATATATATAACCATACCAACCTTCCTGTTTGCGAACCTTAAAATATAATGACGATGGCCCTGGTAGATCAATATAGCTGTTATGCACTGAAATATCCCGCCTAATGCAAATAAAACGCCCAACAATGTTTGTACTCTCATAGAAAACGAACTCTTATGCAAATTATTTTAAATTCCTGAAGAATTGCATACCCTTAAAGTGGGAGAAAATAAAAAAAACGGCTTTAGCCAGTAGCTAAAGCCGTTTTAATGATATGTTAAAATATAGCGAGTGAGAGGTTTTTACAGGTTGCCTCGCAGCGCCTGCTCTCTTTCAATGGATTCAAACAGTGCTCTGAAATTACCTTTACCAAAAGACTTAGCGCCTTTACGCTGAATGATCTCAAAGAAAACTGTAGGTCTGTCCTGCACCGGTTTAGTGAAGATCTGTAACAGATAGCCTTCATCATCCCTATCTACCAGGATACCCAGTTCCTTTAAAGGCAGAAGGTCTTCATCAATATGTCCTACCCTGTCCAGCAGAGTATCATAATAAGAACCCGGTACTTTCAGGAACTCTACTCCCCTGTTCTGCAGGTCTGTTACGGTCTGTATAATATTGTTGGTAGCAATGGCCACGTGCTGTACACCAGGACCACCATAAAAATCAAGGTATTCTTCGATCTGGGATTTCTTTTTGCCTTCAGCCGGCTCATTGATCGGGAATTTCACCCGGCCGTTTCCATTGCTCATCACTTTACTCATCAGGGCAGAATACTCAGTTGAAATGTCTTTATCATCAAAAGACAGCAGGTTGCGGAACCCCATCACATCTTCGTAGAATTTTACCCATGTGTTCATTTCATTCCAACCCACATTACCTACGCAGTGATCTACATACAGCAGGCCGGTTTCTGAAGGATTGTAAGTGGTTTTCCATTCCTTATATCCAGGCAGGAAAGGGCCATTGTAGTTCTTTCTCTCCACGAACAGGTGCACAGTATCACCGTACACATGAATACCGCTGCGTACTACAGTACCGAACTCGTCTTTCTCTTCTACCGGCTCCATATATGGTTTGGCGCCTCTTTTAACGGTCTCTTCAAAAGCGGAGCGGGCGTCATCTACCCAGAGGGCCAGTACTTTTACACCGTCTCCATGGGCCTGGATATGACGGGCCACGTCACTATTGCCATTTAAGGGAGTAGTTAATACAAAACGGAGTTTGTTCTGCACCAGTACATAGGAAGCGCGATCTTTCACACCGGTTTCAGGACCTGCATAGGCGAGCGACTGAAAACCAAAAGCGGTTTTGTAATAGTGGGCAGCCTGTTTGGCATTGCCTACATAGAATTCTACATAATCAGTACCATTTAATGGTAGAAAGTCCTGCGCATTGGCAGTAGCGGCCAACCCGGCAGCATCTGTAATAGTATGCATAATAATGGAGGATTTTAGAAAGTTTTGGTGTATGAGATTGGTTTATGACAATTGATTAATACGCACGTATTGAGGTAATGGCAGGTAAATCCACTGGATCCGGACGTAAAAAGATATAAATATGGGAAGAGAATACGCCCGAAGGCAATATCATACCTGCGCCTAAGCCCGGGCAGCATCCATGGCCAGCGTAGCCATCAGGAAATAGTATTTACTGTGGCGCTGATCAGATTTTATATGATATGTATGCAGAAGATGCATGAAATAGTTACTAATGCAATATTAGGATTTAGGGTTGCAATAAACAAATTTAAATTGCTCAGGAAACCGGCCCTGCCTTCGGCAGGGCCGGTTTCCTGAGAGGTTATTTCTTAATAAACTCTCCAAAATACTTTATAAACTCAGCATTGCTGTAATCTGCAGCTCCCTCATGACGAAAAGCGATCTGCCCTTTTTTATTCAGGATCACGGTAGTAGGAATAGACCTTTCCAGCAACTCTCCCGGTATCCGGCTGGTAGCCACATACAGCGGCAGTGAATACTTATGCTTCTGCATGAAAGCTTTCGCTTTTTTATAATTGCCATCAGTATCTACCGTGAGGAATATAACATTCTTATCATTCCTGTACTTCTCATATAAAGTATTCAGGGAAGGCATTTCCGCCCTGCAGGGCGGGCACCATGTAGCCCAGAAATTCAGGAACACCACTTTCCCTTTTAAAGAAGACAGCAATATCTCTTTTCCAGATCCGTCATCAAAAGAAACATCTGCAGCCAATGGTGCCGATTCCGTTGTTTTGGGAAGTGAAGGTCTGAAAAATCCTATTTTCATTAACCCCTGCATCATGGTAGCTTTCACGGAGGGATTGACAAACATCAGTATAACCAGAAGCAGGAGCAACCCGGAAAAAATATTTGAAAAAAAGGACTTCAGTTTCATGAGCCAAAGATAACGCTGAATAGTAAGTTTATACTAATTCGACTTTATATAACCTGTCATTAATAAACTTAATCTCTTCTGCACTCAGTTTTACATTGATTGCCCTTGCATTCTGTATGGCCTGTTCTGCATTACGGGCACCTACCAGCGCTACGGTAATACCCGGACGGTCTATAGTCCAGCGGATCACCAGCTGAGCCAGGGAAACGCTTTTACTTTCAGCCATCGGCCGGATCTCATCCAGGAAAGCATTGATGCGTTTCAGGTTTTCTGGCTGGTAGAATTTAGTAGCAGGCCGATGATCGCCCTCTCCAAATTTATGTCCCGGCGCTATCTTACCTGTCAGTATACCTCTCTGTAAAGGGCTGTAAGCCAGGATACCTTTTTTATTAGCTACAGTATAAGGCACCAGCTCTTCTTCTATAGCCCTTTCCACCATACTGAAAGGCACCTGGTTGGATGCCAGTTTTACAACGCTGTCAGCTTCCTTCATCAGGGACACATTATAATTACAAACGCCCACCTCACGTACCTTACCTTGTTCTTTCAGGCGTAATACCGCTTCAAAAGTTTCATCAACAGGTGTAGTTACATCCGGCCAGTGGATCTGGTAAAGGTCAATATAATCTGTACCCAGGCGTTTCAGGCTGTTCTCACATTCCAGGATCACACTCTCTTTTCCGGAGTATTTATAGATATCTATGTCCTTACCATCATTATCCTTGCTTTTAAACGCCAGCGTACCTTTGGCAAGGTCCCAGCGCATACCGAATTTGGTGAGGACCTGTACCTTACTACGGTCAATTCCTTTCAGTGCTTCGCCGGTGATCTCTTCGCTCAGCCCCTGTCCGTAGATAGGAGCAGTATCTATTGATGTAACACCTTCTTCTACTGAGGCACGGATCGCCGCAACAGCATCCTTACGCTCACTGCCGCCCCACATCCAGCCTCCGATAGCCCATGCGCCGAAAGTGATGGCTGAAACCTTCAGTTCACTTTCACCTAATTGCCTGTACTCCATAATTATTTGCTTTTATGTTATAATTCGTACTAATGTAGAGAATTATTACTTTTCAGCAAACCGGCCAGGTCTCCCTGGATACTACAAATTTAGATAGTCCGTGCCCGGTCGAAAAGTGAATGGAAAAAGTCATATCAGACATTGTCCAGCTGTGTCTTATTTATCTCAATGAGCTGCCCATACTCCATTTTCATAAGCTTATCTCCCAGGTGGAAATACCTGTCGTCATGTGTGATGGCAATAATTGTTTTATCTTCTTCCCGGGAGATCATAGGAAGGATCTCTTTATAGAATTTTCTTCTGAAGTGGGGGTCCTGGTCAGCCGCCCATTCATCCAGCACAATGATAGGCCTGTTCTCCAGCAATGCATTGATCAGGGCCAGGCGCTTACGTTGACCAGTAGAAAGGTCTATGGTTGAGAAACGGCCATTCCGTATGAGCACTTTCTCGTCCAGTTCAAATATCCTGATATAGCGTGCGGCTTTCTCCAGGTTTACATCTTTAATGCCATAGAAATTATCAAAGAGAAAGAAATCACTGAAGACGGGAGAAAACATGGATTTCAAACAATCCATTTCATCCTGAGGGACCTGCTGACCATCAACATATACCTTACCATCCTCTATATCATACAGCTTAAGAATAGTATTGATAAATGTTGTTTTGCCGGCACCGTTGCCACCGTGTATAAATACTATCTCATTCCTGTTAATGTTCATATTGACTGGTCCTACAGAGAATTTCTCTTCACCGAAAGAGAATGAGTAATCCTTTATTTCCAGGCTCCTGAAACCGTGATATTTTTCCGTACCGGCCATTTCGGTATCATATCCTTCTGTAGAGCTGCGGAGCGCTGTACGGAGCTCAGACATTTTCTTCAACGATACCGTGGCCCTGTTCATGGCCGGCATAATGGTCATGACGCTTACAATGGGCCCCATCAGGTATAGCAGGACAAATACAAAGTTGACAATAGTACCCAATGGAATATGAAAAATATTCCCGGAATAAATAAGAATGAATGTGATCAGGGAATAAAACAGCATCTCAGAGATCAGCTCACTGTTCAGGTATTTCAGGAATGCTTTAGTATTGGTCTTTTCTCCACGGTCCATAATATCCGACAGGTATCCTTCATAGATATCCGTACCTTTCTTCGGATTTACACTGATCTCTTTGGCGCCACCCAGAATGGTATTGAAGCCGTTAATAAAATTACGCTCCAGTTCTCTCACCACTTTAAACTGTTCATTGCTTTTCCTTGACCGGAGCAGGTATAATGCAATACCAGCTACAATTACACAACAACTAATACCAAATAATATGAGTGACAGGAAAGCCATATAGATCAGGCAGGAAATGATCAGGATAATAGCGGAGAAAAATGTGATCACCATAAAAGAAGCATTGGTTACATTGGCCACATCTGCGGTGAGTGTAGAATAGACCTCTCCTTTATATTCCTGCAGCTTTCTGTAAGGCGCTTTTAATACCAGATTTATGACATCCCGCCTTATTCCCCAGTAAATGTTCTGGGAAAGATAGATGATACCAGCCGACAGCCACCTGCGGGTTATAAAAAAGATAATAGTAGCTCCTATAAAAATGGCCAGGTAAAAATTCAGTTGACGGGAAATATCAGTGCTGATAGACATGCTGATCACTTTGTTGACTGTTGAAATAAAGGCAAAGCCTGACAGCCCTGAAATAACAGCCAGTACAGTATATCCCACCATGAGCCTGACAGGGACCATACGCGTATTTTTGCCTTTAAAGGCATTATTTTTCATTGTGATAGTTTTTTGGGAGATTGGGTAATTCTTTCCGGGCAGTTCCAACTGCTACCGGCAAAATGCAATAAGAACAATCGTGTTCCGGGTTTATGCTGCATTACTGTCTTTTTTATTAACAAACATTATTAAACCTAATGAGGGTCGGGTCAAACTTTATGTCTTATGAATTTCCATCAGGACCTCTGCTCAATATACATGCTTTTAACCATATTCTTAATAAAATACTTATGCCTTCCTGCGGCAGGTACACAATAGGAATTGAACAACAGAAACTAAATAAGAAGACAATTTTTAAGCTTTGATAAAGTGTTTTTTAAACAGAAATTTATTTCATAACAATTCCGTAAAAGACGAACCCTGAAAGTACGTGTTTCACGCAGCTTTCAGGGTTATATATTATACGGCTATTATTCGGCCCAGCTCATCACATACCCTTCATCTTCTATACCCAGCGCATCTTCGGTGATCTGCAAAGGGTGAAAAGTATCTACCATTACGGCAAGCTCTTTTGTTTCCTTTGCACCAATACTTTTTTCTACAGCGCCGGGATGAGGGCCGTGCGGAATGCCTCCGGGATGCAGTGTGATCATCCCCCTTGTAACATGTTTACGACTCATGAAATCACCATCAACATAATAGAGTACTTCATCACTGTCAATGTTACTATGATTATATGGAGCAGGAATTGATTCCGGGTGATAATCGAACAGTCTTGGACAGAAAGAGCATACTACAAAATTATGTCCTTCAAATGTCTGGTGCACCGGAGGCGGTTGATGCACCCTGCCTGTAATGGGTTCAAAGTCATGAATGGAAAAAGCAAAAGGATACTCGCATCCATCCCATCCAACCACATCGAAAGGATGATGAGCATAGTGTATCGGATACATAACGCCTTTCTTTTTGATACGGATGAGAAAATCTCCCGCTTCATCAATTGTTTCCAGGTTTTGTGGCTGCCTGATATCTCTTTCACAATAAGGCGCATGTTCCAGTAACTGTCCGTACTGGCTGAGATAGCGTTTCGGATAACGGATAGGGCTAAAGGACTCTACGATGAACAGGCGATTCTCAGTACCCGTGAATTTGATCTGGTAGATGGTACCACGGGGCACCAGCAGGTAATCCCCATAACCGAAGGGCAGCTGACCATATTGTGTATGCAGTACGCCGGAACCTTCATGAATAAAGATCAACTCATCTGCATCCGCATTTTTATAGAAGTAGTCTGTCATGCTTTGACTGGGCGCAGCCAGCACAATATGACAATCACTGTTAACCAGCACCGGTTTACGGCTTTTCAGGAAATCATTTACCGGCTGGATATTGAAACCCTGGAAACTACGGTGCTTCAACATCTTTTCTTCCGCTATCCGCGGTGCAACACTATAAGGTTTATCTACTTTCAGTATCTCTGTAGGCGGATGACAGTGGTAAAGTAAAGTAGAATTGGAAGAAAAGCCTTCTGTAGAAAAGAGCTGTTCTGAATACAATGAACCATCCGGTTTACGGAATTGCGTATGACGTTTGTGGGGGATATTTCCCAGTTTATGATAATGAGGCATAATGTAGGATTTTATCAGGCCGGGGAGATTATTCGCAAACCTGAACTTGTATGACAATTCAATGACAATACTTCTGTAAAGGAATTATTTCTACCGGCTGACTATACCTTCCACCAGGAAACAATACTTCCACCGGCGTTTGTCTATATGGTACGTGAAATTGCGGAAATAAGGCATGGATAACGTGGTTACAAACAAATATAAGGGAATTCGGGGTGATTTGACCTGCAGCCTGTTGAAAAAGCTTAAATTCAACTACTTGTCCACTGTCTCTTTTTACCCGGAAATTATCACAATTTTCCCTGTCTTATTTTAAATAATTTCAAAACTTTGACAATTCATTTGCTAATTCAAAAGTAATTCCCGACTTTTGTTTGCGAAAAGTAAATTAACAATAGTGCTAACATTTGCTACATACTTCACTTCTGTATCCCGCACCATCCCCGGTGCAGGCATCAGCACTATTACAATTACATCTATTACAACCCCACTGCGGGGTTAATTTTCACATATCATCCAACGACCACAAAAGTGGTAACCACCGGTAAAAGGAAAGGACCAGGATTATTACGTATTAACATCAAAGACATGCAAGTATTAAAATTTGGCGGTACTTCCATGGGAAGCGCCCAGGCAATAGATCAGGTTTGTAATATCATACAACATAAAAAACCCCAGGGTCGTTTTATCATCGTTGCCTCTGCCATGAGCGGCATTACCGATAAGCTGATCCAATGCGGACAGCTGGCCGGACAAGGACAGGAACAATATAAAGACGTTTTACAGGAAATTGAGAACAAACACCTGGAAACCATCCGTACCTTATTCCCTATTACAGCTCAAAGTGGCCTCATAAGCCAGGTAAAGAAAAGACTGAATACCCTGGATACTCTCTGCGACGGCATCTTCCAGGTAGGGGAATTAAGTAGCAGGTCGCTGGATAAGATCATGAGCTTCGGAGAACTGGTATCTTCCTATCTCCTGGCAGAAAAACTAAGATCAAACGGATTGAATGCCGTTTGGAAAGACAGCCGCGAGCTCATTGTGACTGATAATGTCTTCGGCAACGCTGCCGTGAACTTCATTGCCACCAATCACCAGGCTAACCAGTATTTTCAGCAGGAAACAGCCGATTACTTCGTATTACCAGGCTTTGTGGCCGCCACTTCAGAAGGAGAAACCACTACCCTGGGCCGCGGAGGTTCCGATTATACCGCCGCTATCGTAGCCGCAGCCGTAAATGCTGAAGTACTGGATATATGGACTGACGTAAGCGGTATGATGACCGCCGATCCAAGACTGGTATCGCAGGCCATTCCCATTGCACATATCAGCTATGAGGAAGCAATGGAACTTTCCCACTTCGGGGCCAAAGTGATCTACCCCCCAACCATACAACCGGTCATGAACAAACGTATTCCTATCTGGATCAAAAATACCTTTGCACCGGACGATTATGGAACCTTAATACATACACAGGACGGAAATAACCGCAGCTACCCCGTTACCGGTATCAGTGGCATTCAGAAAATAGCCCTGCTTACCCTTGAAGGTAGCGGCATGGTGGGTATCCCGGGTTTTTCCAAACGCCTGTTCGAAGCCCTGCTCCTGGAAAAGATCAACGTCATCCTGATCACCCAAAGCTCTTCAGAACACTCAATCACTGTAGGTATACATGAAGCAGATATGCTGAAAGCCAAAACCGCAGTAGATAGCGAATTCTCACAGGAGATCCTGGAGAAACGCATAGAACCGCTCTCCGTAGAAAGAGATATGGCTATTGTGGCAGTAGTAGGCGATAAGATGAAGAACCACCACGGCACCAGCGGTAAAGTGTTTGCCGCACTGGGACGCAACGCGGTGAACATCCGCGCTATAGCACAGGGTTCTACAGAAAAGAACATCTCTGTGGTGATCAATAAAAATGATGTAAAGAAAGCGCTCAACGTTATACATGAAGCCTTCTTTGAAACGCCATTGAAACAGGTGAACGTATTCATTGCCGGCGTGGGTAATGTAGGCGGAAAACTGATAGAACAGCTGAACCAGCAGCACAGCTACCTGATGAATGAGCTGGGACTGCATATACGTGTGGCAGGTATTGCCAACAGCCGCAAAATGGCCTTCGGACATGAATCCATTAACCTGCCGGAATGGAAAGTATTACTGGAAAACGGAGAGGCTACAGACATGAAAGCCTTCGTTCAGAAAATAAAATCACTCAACCTTCGTAACAGCGTATTTGTTGATAATACAGCAAGTGCAGAAGTCGCAGCTGTCTACGGAGAATTCCTGCAGCATGGTATTTCCGTGGTAACCTGTAACAAGATTGCCTGCTCTTCAGATTATAGTTACTATAAGAGCCTGAAGGACCTGGCCAGGAAGTTCAATGCTTCCTTCCTCTTTGAAACGAATGTAGGCGCAGGCTTACCAGTGATCAACACACTGAATGACCTGATCCGCAGTGGTGACAAAGTGAACAGCATAGAAGCAGTACTGAGCGGCAGCCTGAACTTCGTGTTCAACAACTTCGTAAATGGCGCGAGCTTCCGTGAAGTGGTAAAAGCAGCACAGGACGAAGGTTATACAGAGCCGGATCCACGAATAGATCTGAGTGGTGTGGACGTAATGCGCAAGATCCTGATCCTGGCCCGTGAAAGCGGCGTCGTAATGGAGCTGGATGATATTACCAACCATTCATTCCTCCCCGCTGAAGCGCTGAATGCTCCATCTGTGGATGCTTTCTATGAACAGCTGGACGTACATGCCGATCATTTCCTGCAACTTCGCAAACAGGCCGATGCCGAAGGCAAACGCCTGAAGTTCGTCGCAAAGTATGAGAATGGCAAAGCTTCCGTTGGCCTGCAATCCATCGCTCCTGACCATCCTTTCTTCAATCTGCTGGGGAAAGACAACATCGTTCTTTATACCACCAACCGTTATTCACAGCAACCGCTTATCGTCAAAGGCGCCGGTGCGGGAGCAGATGTAACGGCATCAGGTATATTTGCCGATATCATCAGGTCTGCGAGATAATTGAATTGTAGTAAAACATTTTAAAACTGAACTCCCGATGGGAAATGACTGTATAAAAGTATTCGCCCCGGCTACCGTTGCCAACGTAGCCTGCGGTTTTGATGTAATAGGGCTGGCTATGGATGCTCCCGGCGATGAGTTCATCATGCGCCTCAGCGATAAACCAGGAGTGACTATCACCGCTGTACACGGCGCCAACCTGTCTACAGATCCTGCACAGAACGTATGCGGCGTAGCCATACAGGCACTGCTGCAGAAGTTAGGTCAGCCGGAAGCAGGTATTGAGCTTGAGCTTTTCAAGAATATCCCTCCCGGCAGCGGTATTGGTTCCAGTGCCGCCAGCTCTGCCGGAGCAGTAGCAGGTGCCAACCACCTGCTGGGCAATCCCTTTACACAGAAACAACTGGTACGTTTCGCCATGGAAGGTGAAAGGCTGGCCAGTGGCGCTGCACATGCAGACAACGTAGCTCCTGCCATCATGGGAGGCTTTACCCTGGTAAGAAGCTATAAACCACTGGATATAACAGCGCTGCATACACCGTCTGAGCTCTGGGTAACTGTGATCCATCCGCAGATAGAAGTAAAAACCTCCGATGCCCGCGAGATACTGAAACAGAAAGTACTGATGACAGACGCTATCCGCCAGTGGGGCAACGTAGGCGCCCTCGTAGCAGGTCTTTACCAGGAAAACTATGAACTGATCAGCCGCGCATTGGAAGATGTGATCGTTGAACCGGTACGCGCTATCCTCATCCCTGCGTTTTATGAACTGAAAGTAAAATGCAAGGAAGCAGGAGCATTGGGCGGAGGTATCTCCGGTTCCGGCCCTTCCGTATTTATGCTGAGCAGAGGCGAAGAGAATGCCCGCAAGGTAGCAGCCATGATGGACACCGTGTATGCACCACTGGGAGTGGATTATAAAATACACGTATCTCAAATAAACACGCAGGGAGTGAAAATAACAAAAGCCTAAAGACTAATGAAATACTTCAGTTTACAGAATAAAGAGCATGTAGTTTCGTTCGAAGATGCAGTTGTACAGGGATTAGCACCGGATAAAGGACTCTACTTTCCTGAACGCATCCCGGCTTTTGATCAGCACTTTTTAGATGCTATTGAAAAACAGAATGACCTGGACATCGCCTACACCGCAATACAACCTTTTGTAGGTAATGAGATACCCGAAGCTGAACTGCGCCGCATTATTGCGGACACACTGAGCTTCCCCTTCCCGGTAGAGAAAGTAGCAGGTAATATCTATTCTCTTGAGCTCTTCCATGGCCCCACACTGGCCTTCAAAGACGTAGGCGCACGCTTCATGGCAGGCTGCCTGGGTTATTTCCGCAGGAATGATACCCGCCCGGTAACAGTGCTGGTAGCCACTTCCGGCGATACCGGCGGCGCTGTGGCACATGGCTTTTATAATGTGCCCGGAGTAAGGGTGGTGATCCTCTACCCTTCCGGTAAAGTAAGCACTTTACAGGAAAAACAACTGACCACCCTGAACGGTAACATCACCGCGCTGGAAATAGCAGGTACTTTTGACGATTGTCAACGGATGGTGAAAACCGCCTTCCTGGATGCAGAACTGCAGGCCCATTGCCTGCTCACCAGCGCCAACTCCATCAACGTAGCCCGCTGGCTGCCACAGATGTTTTACTACCTGCTGGCATATAAACAACTGAAAGCAACTCATCCGGATGTAGTGTTCTCCGTACCAAGCGGTAATTTCGGGAATATCTGCGCCGGTATGATGGCTGCCGCTATGGGCCTGCCCATAGCGCATTTCATAGCCAGCACCAACGTAAATGATACCGTGCCAAGGTTCATGCAATCAGGCAAATATGAGCCTCATCAGGCGCTGCCTACACTTTCCAATGCAATGGACGTAGCCGATCCCAGTAACTTTGTAAGGATACTGCAGCTGTTTGCCAATAGCCTGCCTGCCTTACAGCAGAAACTGACCTCCTATAGCTTCAATGATAAAGAGACTGCTGCTACAATGGAAAAAGTATGGCAGGAACATGGATATATGCTGGACCCTCACGGAGCAGTAGGCTACCTCGGCTTACAACAATATCTGCAGCAATCACAGCAGACCGGTGTTGCAGGCGTATTCCTGGAAACAGCTCACCCGGTAAAATTTGCAGATACCGCACCCGCTTCACTTCAGGATAAGATAGTTACACCTGACAGGGTAAAGTCCCTCTACAACCTGGAAAAAAAGGCAGTACAGCTGCCTGACGATTATAACGCACTGAAAAGCTGGCTGACTGCCAACTGATCCGGCATGCAATAATGAACATCATAAAATGGCTGACCCAAAAGGTCAGCCATTTTATATAATATTGCCTTATGAAATACCTGATCCTCATTTTATCATTACCTGTCCTTTTCTCCTGCCAGTCCGATCCTACAAAGCAACAGGACACCAAAGGAGCAGATTCATCCCTGTATACCGAAATGGTATTGCCCTTAACAGATTCTATCAGGCAGTTCCCCAATAACGAGGGACTATACTTCCGCCGGGCGCTGATGCTCTTTAATACAGATCCCGCCCTCGCACAAAAAGATTTTGAAAAAGCCGCACAACTAAAACCCGCTGTGACAGACTTCTGGGCCGGCGCTGGAGAAGCTGCGCTGATACTGGAAAGATATCCGCAGGCAATAGCTCATTTTCAGAAAGCGCTGGAAATTGCGCCAGGATATCCTTACCTCCAATACAGGCTGGCGGCAGCTATGATAGATAATAAACAATATACTTCTGCAGATAGCCTGGCAACAGTACTGGCCGCATCCGCAGGTACACGCGATAAAGCCTTCTACCTGAAAGCCCGTATTGCGGAAGATAATAAAGATACCAGCCAGGCCATTCAGCATCTGACCACTGCTATCGCCGCCGGTGGCATGCAGAGCGATTATGACGCCGTTATGGAACTGGGAGATCTCCTGCAAAGTAGACGCTCAGCAGAAGCTATCACCTATTACAAACTGGCAGCAAAGCTGGATTCCGTCAATGCCGATCCGCTGCTGGCCATGGCAGAAAGCTATATACTGGCAGGTAAACAAGCTGATGCTATTGTCGCCTATAAGAACAGCATCCTTGCCGATCCCGATAATGAGAGCGCTTACATGGCGCTTGGCAGGATCAATTTCAAACAACAGCAATGGCAGGAAGCCTTCAGGTATTTTAATATGGCTGCTAAAGTATCTCCGGCCAATGCAGAAGCATATTATTACCGCGCACAATGCCACGAGAAACTGGGACGTAAAGATGAAGCATTTGACGATTATGTAAAGGCAATGAGTTTCCGCAAAGATTATCCTGAGGCAAAGGCTGCATTGGATAAGCTGAAGAAATGATTTTTTGAGCAGTTTTTCGCGTTTAAACTTATATTTATACCCTTTAAATGACTGGCTTTGGAAAAGAGAAATACATTGATTGCCCCTTCCCTCCTGGCCTCCAATTTCCTGGAGCTGGGCAAGGAAGTAGATATGCTCAACCGCAGTTCGGCTGACTGGTTGCACCTGGATGTAATGGACGGACGCTTTGTACCCAATATCAGTTTTGGACTACCCGTGATCTCACATATCAGGAAAGCAACAAAGAAGATATGCGACGTGCATCTCATGATAGAAGAGCCGGAGAAATATGCAGAAGACTTTAAAAAAGCAGGCGCTGATATTCTGACCGTTCACTATGAAGCCTGTACCCACCTGCACAGGAACATACAACAGATCAAAGGTCTGGGCATGAAAGCCGGTGTAGCGCTGAACCCGCATACTCCCGTCCACCTGCTTGAAAATGTGATCAATGACCTGGACCTGGTGCTCATTATGAGCGTGAACCCCGGTTTTGGCGGACAACACTTCATTCCCAAAAGCCTGGAAAAGATCAGGCAACTAAGAGAACTGATCGCATCCAGTACAGCACATGCCGTAATAGAAGTAGACGGAGGTATTACAACAGAAAATGCCGGAGCCATCCTGGACGCTGGAGCAAATGTACTGGTAGCAGGCAGTACGGTATTTTCATCAAAAGATCCTGAAGCAACAATACTTGCGTTAAAGAACGCCTGAGATAAAAGGGAACGATATTGCCCCAAAAGCCTGTTTATTACCGGCTTTTGGGGCAATCTCATTTTCAGACGGAAAGTAGTCAGCTTTCCTGCAGTTTGGTAATGATCTCGTTAGAAAGTGGTTTGGTGAGATAGCCCTTCACAAAGGAATAATTGTCTACTTTCTTCCTGTCTTTATCATCAATAGAAGAAGTAAGTACGAAAATACCTATTTGCTTGGACAGGTTCTGGTAGAATCCGGCATAGTCATTCAGGAACTCCCAGCCGTCCATTACGGGCATGTTCAGGTCAAGAAGGATCAGGTCCGGCAGAAGATCGGGCTCGTAATGGTATTGGCGGAGATAATCCAGGACATCCTGGGCATCGGAAAATGCCCGAACGTTTTCGCCTATGCCCTGACGGCGTATCATAATGTTGGCGATCTGCTGATGTATCGGATCATCATCTACTATGAAGATCATTTTAAGCAATTGCATACAGGGACCTATTCAGTTTTAAAGGTAATAATAAATTTTGTACCCTGGCCGGGCGTACTTTCTGCACGGATACTTCCCCCCATTGCCTCTACCTGTGTTTTGGTGATAAAAAGCCCCAGGCCCTTGGCGTCTTTATTCTTATGAAAAGTCTTCCGGAAGCCAAAAAGCTTACTGCCAAAGCGTTCCATATCTATGCCCACGCCATTATCTTCCGCAGTGAGTATGATGAGGCTGCCTTCCCTGCGGCTTTCCAGGTGAAGGCAGGGTATACGTTCATCCGTACGGTAACGGATAGCGTTGGTAATAAGGTTTTGAAAGATACTGTCCAGGTATACGCGTGGGAACATCAATACAGGAGCTGCTTCAAAACTGGTAGTAAGCCGGATACCGCTTTTTTCAATATCTACCAGCAATACATCTTTCACATGCTGCAACCGTTCAGTAAACCGGAGCTCTTCCCTTTCTACGTTGAAATCTTTCCGGATCTGTACTACATCTACCAGGTCATTAAGTGTTTCATCTATCTTTAGTATTACTTCCTGGAGAAGTGACAGGTATTGTTCTTTCTCATCAGTTATTACAGAATCCATATACATCTGCATTAACGCTTTCAGGTTGGCGATAGGCGCCCGCAGGTTATGGGAAGTGATATGCGCAAATTCCTCCAGCTGCTGATTCTGGTTAACCAGGCTGCGGTTCAGCTTATTCAGCTCACGGTTTACCCTCGAGAGGTCTCTCTGCATGTTACGGCTATCCGTGATATCATGAACAAAAACGGATACACTGCCGTCTTTCATGGGAGAGATCATAAAGTCATACCATTTCTCCCAGTTAGGGAAATACTCACTGAAAGATTCTGACAACCCGCTTGTCAGGGCGGCTGTAAAACGGAGTTCAAAAGCGGCTTCCAGCCCCAGCTCCGGTATCAGCTGGTGAATATTACTGCCAGGTTCAATACTGCGGCCGGCCATTTCCTCCGCTTTGCGGTTCACAAAGCTAAAGGTACCATCCTGTTCCATCCTGGCATATCCCATGTCTACTGCATCAAAGAACAGGCGTAACTGTTCGGTATTTCGTTGCAGCTGGTTACGCATCTGGCTTTCCAGCTTGCTGTCGGTAATATCGTTTACCAGCATTACCACTATCTGCTCTTTATCTACCGGGTCCTGCAGGGGGAAAATGGTAAGATCTAGCCAGATCTCCCTGTCCTGCCCGGTCCATTGCATATCCCTGGAAAAATCTACCAGCTTCTCCAGCCGTAGCACCTCATTATTGAGCATTACCTGCTGGAATATTTCATCCAGTCCATAAAGCCGGGCAAAAGGATCGTTCATGATATTGTAGTGCGTCTCCTCCAGTCCGCCACGGTACTGGAAAAATTCACGCTGTGCCTGGTTAATCCTGCGTATAAAGCCGAAGTGGTCAAACTGTATATAGCCTACGGGAAGATGCTCAATGATCAGATCAAGCAGCCTGGCGCTTTTTTCCAGCTGCATGGTAGAGAGCTGCTGCGTAGTGATATCCCGCAGCATCAGGAATAATTGCCGTTCTTCCTGAACAGCAAAGGTAAAGGTTATGGCTTCGTACCAGGCAGGAAGGATACGGGTGATATTATTACCCGTATGACTACGGTAGCCCAGCAGAATATTCCTACAGGTTGTCTGCCCGGTATTCAGGGTATCCTCAAGTATAGCGGTGAGGCCTGTTTCAAGGAACAGCGGCTCATCAAAGAAATTATATCCCGGTTGGGCCGGCGCAAGATCTAACCCATTCCATATGCCGTCCTGGAACCGGTTACTCCGTATATGTATGCCGTTATCTGTGAACTGTTGTAAACCAAAAGGCAGGTGGTCGAAGAGATTGGTACCTTCAATATAAACGGTTTCACTTCCCGTAAGCAGGTAGTGTTTGTCTGCCCTGGTAAGCTGCCATTGGATCCGGCGTTCACCACAACGCATGTTTACACAGGCCGGAAGGCCCATGGCAGGTAAACGGGATATTACAGGCCAGTACATACCTGTCCTGCTTCCTATAATATGATCATAATGAGTTGGTTCACTGTACCTGTCAGGCGGATCGTCCCTTTCCCGCAAATTTAGCAGCTTGGAGGCATTCTCGTTTACGTACAACAGGTTACCGTGCAGATCCAGCAAAAGCGCGGGCATAAAGGCTGCCAGCACATTGCCTAAGATTCCATCATTCATAAATTCCTGTACGATAATCCCTTAAAAATAATCAATATATTATCAAAAATAACTATTCTGTCCTTTTTAGTGCGTACAGAATTATAATTCTTTAAAATAAAAGCATACTGCTTAGCTTCAAAGCATGTAATTTTGCGTTTTCCACGAATGTGGATTTCCCGTTTTCAGGAAGTCTGAAAGGATGAATATCTTTGAGACACAGGTACATGTTTAAACAAAAATCTAGCATAGCAATGAAAGTATTAATCTTAATGGGATCAGAAAGCGACAAACCTGTAATGCAGGAAGCACTGAATTTTTTACAGTTCTTTAATATTGAAGGCGAAATGATCGTCGCATCTGCCCATCGTAACCCTGACAAAGTAAGAGAACTGTGTATCACTGCACAGGAAAAAGGCTTTGGCGTGGTTATTGCCGCAGCTGGTATGGCGGCAGCGCTGCCTGGTGTAGTATCTGCCTATACTTCCCTTCCTGTACTCGGAGTACCTCTGGAAGGCGGTTTACCTGGCGGCGTTGATGCACTTTACTCCATCGTACAGATGCCGGCAGGTCTGCCTGTAGGTACACTAGCAGTAGGTAAAGCCGGTGCAAGAAATGCAGCTGTACTCGCAGCGCGTATCCTGGCCCTGGGCAATCCTGCAATAGCAGAAAGAGTGGAAGCCTTCAAACAACAAGGTTACAAACTATAGGATACTTATACCGGAGTTTGAAGCCTTGCTTCAGGCTCCGGTTCACAGTAACCTCAAACGTTTAAAACAACAAATCACTTGACAGAATCAATTATCAGCTTAGACAGCATTAACCCAATCGAGTTCTTTGGGGTCAATAATGGCAAACTCGACCTGCTGAAAAAAAAATTCCCCCTTCTGAAGATACTTTCCAGAGGCACTCAGCTCAAACTCTCAGGTGCTCCGGAAGAAGTGGCCACCGCCCAGGAAAAAATAGGGCAGATAATATCCTATCTGGAGCGTAATGGCAATCTGAGCGAAAACTACTTTGAACAGATTCTCGGAGATGAAGAAAAAGTAGACAACTTCAAAGACCGTAACTCCGGTGAGATACTGGTATTTGGCCCTAACGGCCGCAACGTAAAAGCAAGGACAGCCAATCAAAAGAAAATGGTGGCCCTGGCCGATAAAAATGACATCATCTTTGCCATAGGCCCTGCCGGTACAGGTAAAACCTATACTGCAGTAGCTCTGGCCGTACGTGCCCTTAAAAATAAAGCTGTCAGGAAGATCATCCTGACCCGTCCTGCCGTGGAAGCCGGTGAAAACCTTGGTTTCCTGCCCGGCGACCTGAAAGAAAAGATCGATCCCTACCTGCGCCCATTGTATGACGCGCTGGACGATATGATCCCCGCTGATAAGCTCAGCTATTTCATGACCAATCGTGTGATAGAGATCGCCCCACTGGCATATATGCGCGGACGTACCCTCGATAATGCATTCATTATCCTGGACGAAGCCCAGAACGCCACGGAACTGCAGCTCAAAATGTTCCTGACACGTATAGGCGCATCCGCCAAAGCGATCATTACCGGTGACCTTACCCAGATAGACCTTCCGAAAAATCAGAAGTCCGGCCTGGAAAAAGCCACCCGTATCCTTAAACATATTGATGGTATCGGTTACCTGCAACTCGATGAAGAAGACGTAGTAAGGCACCGTCTGGTAAAAGCTATCATACGGGCTTACGATGCAGCCAAGGAAAAGGAAGATCACTAAATTAACACTTCTTTAACAGCGTTTTGAGTATGTTCACCGCTCAAAAGTAAACTGTTAATAGTGTTTCCTTGCCTATACCGGTTTACAATAAGGGAAACCAACAATTTTCAAAAACAGGTGCGGATCCCGGGAACTACATAAGTGCGTGCAGCAGCTTTTTGTAAATTTCTACATTCCACCTATTTTTGTTAATCTGTATTATAATGAACATTTGCATGACCAAATATCTGCGCATTCTCATCCTGGCATTCTTATCCGGTCTTGTATTGAGTGGTTGCAAAAAACGCGCTTCCCCACAGGAAGTAGCACTCAACTTTATGCACGCTATACAGGAATCCAACTTCGATCTTGCCAGAGATTACGCCACCAGGGAATCGCAACAGGTAATACAGCTTTATTCCTTTTTTGACGCCCGCCGTAACGATACGGAAAGAGACAAGATCAAAAAAGCCGGGATCCAGGTAGTGGAAACCGAAGAGAATGGGGATAAAGCCACCGTAACAGTACTGAACTCTTCTTCAAAACAGAAAGAAAGACTACAACTGGTAAAGGAAAACGGGCAATGGAAGATATCTCTCACTTTTGAAAGCATCATTCCAAATTATGTACCTCCTGCCAGTCCGCTGGATTCTGCCAGCATGCTGCCCCAGGATACTACTACCGCCACCCACGTTCCTGATGTCAGGTAACTGTTGCACCAAACTGAAACAATAAGAATTTTACAGCTATTGTAATTTTACCGCCGAGTTCCTTATTTTTGCCTCGCGCCAGCAGAAACTAAAAATTCCACACATTGCATTGCTAAAGAATTGCCGGTCCTTCCCATGGAAAGACGCCGGTCGTTTTGTTTTTACAGTGCTATTGTGTTGCAGGCGCTCACCAAAATAAATACTAAACAAAAAAAAGTAGAAATGACGATGAACAATCCCTGGCATAATGTCAGCACAGGAGAAGACGCGCCAAAGATAGTTAACGCTATTATTGAAATTCCTAAAGGTTGCCGGGCCAAATACGAACTGGATAAAGAAAGCGGCCTCCTTAAACTTGACCGCGTACTCTATTCATCAGTATATTACCCTGCCAACTACGGTTTCATTCCTAAAACATACTGTGATGACCATGACCCGCTGGATATCCTCATCTTATCCCAGGTAGATGTTGTTCCAATGTGTATCATGGAAGCCAAAGTGATAGGTGTTATGCAAATGGTTGACAGTGGAGAAGCTGATGACAAGATCATCGCAGTTGCAGCTAACGATATGAGTGTGAACCACATCAACGATATTACCGAGCTGCCACCTCACTTTACAGCTGAAATGCGCCACTTCTTTGAAGAATATAAAAGACTGGAACATAAAACCGTAAAAGTTGCTGAGTTTCAGAACAGGGAAGTTGCTGAACGTATTATCCTTGAAAGCGTTGAGCTGTACAATAAAACCTTCGGCAATAAAGCTTAAGCTGAAAAATATTCACGCGGCCCCGGTCGCATAAAAAAACTTCCGCTAAAAGGCGGAAGTTTTTTTATGTCTGATATTAACTTAATCTGCGGATAATCCTTAGCTGATGCGTCCTTATCCCGGTGTCAGCATTAATAATCCCCTGATTATCTATCGGATCTATCCTCACCCTACCCGAAGAATGTATGATCTCATGGTCATTCAACAGTATCCCCACATGGGTGATCCTTCCCTCAGGATTATCAAAGAAAGCCAGATCTCCCAGCTTTGCTTCCTGGAGAAAATCTACCGTCTTTCCCTGCGTAGCCTGCTGATAGGCATCTCTCAGCAAAGACACCCCCAATGTCCTGAAAACCGTCTGCGTAAAACCGGAACAATCCACGCCAAACACAGATTTGCCTCCCCACAGATAAGCCGTATTCAGGTACAGGAATACAGCAGCTGTCAGACCTTCCTGATCAAGCTGCCCACCATTGCCAGCTTCCTTCAACTTTTCCTCAAATTGTACCTCTGCCCTTCCCCAGGTTGTAACAGCGCCATTATCCTTCTTTACCAGGCACCCAAAAGGTATATGCATTGGTTGACCATTCACCTTCACCAGGTTTACCCAGGAAGGCGTATAATGCGTATAGGGAGCGTTATACAATCTTTCGTCTATGATTTCCAGATGATTAACAGTTCCCCATCCTTCATACCCATCAAACTGGCATTTTATCCTTACCCATCCGTCAGTACCTGTTTCAATGATCTCCGCACATTCTCCCCACAATGCCTGTGAAACAATTTCGCTTCTATGGGACGGTTCAGCCCGTAATGGCATCACCGGTACTATTGTAATTACGTATGGCATACTAATTGTCTAAAATACTTATATGTCAAAAGAGAAAAAAACCGGATAGAGCCTCAAATCGATCCACTATCCAAATCGAACTTTTTTAACTTTTAGATGTAAATATAGGTAAGACTATGCTACAGCAGTTAACTAATTTATCAGATAAGGAACTGATCTCCCGGGCAAGGAAACTCAAGGACCAGGAAGCAGAAGGAGTACTCATGGAAAGATACAGCCATCTCATCGTTGCTGTTTGTTTACCTTACCTCAACAATGGTCCCGGTACAGCTCCGGAAGAACTATACCCTACTCTGCTCCAACGCCTGAGCAGCAGTTTAAAGACCCAGACCATCTCCAGGACAAATGAGTGGATCCATTACACTATCAGGGCCCAGCAGGCTAAAACAGATCGTAATATCCCCTATTTTCCTACTACAGAATCAAGAGAGCAGCAACTGGTAGAAGGCCAGGTTGAAAAGGCCGCCTCTAATCTCAAAGAACAGGAATTGCTGATCAACAAGATGCAAAAGGCATTGAAAGAATTACCGGCAGAAGACAAATACTTTCTGCAAAAATTCTACATGGAACAGAGAACATTTGCTGATCTGGCTGAGGCTAAAAAGATCTCTATAGAAAAAGCAAGACAACGGCTGCAACAGGCAAAACAAAAAATGGCTTCCTTATTGATGAATGAAACCTATGAGTAATTTGGAAAACAACGAAAAAATACTGAAGATCTTCAGTAATATCCGCTGCCTCAACAGGGACCAGCTTCCACGTTACCTTGACGGGAGGCTTACCGATGTTGAGAAACACCTGGTGGAACAACACCTGGTCGATTGTGACCTGTGCTTTGACGCGCTGCAGGTATTACAACAGCAGCAACACCGCGAAAAATACCTCCCTATGTCTGCCGGGATGTTACAATTCATCCGCAACAGCATTAAAAAGGTATCACATATACATAAAGCAGAACGCTACCACAGGCAGGAACAGAAGAGAGAAAGTTTCCTCATCTACTTCTGGGGAGTAGCCACAATTCTTATCATTGCCGGCGGCGTCTATCTTGTTCAGCAACAAAGTAAGTACAAGGCTACTGCTATGCCCAGGCAACTGGCACAGGCAGATGGAGCAACCGTTCATTCCGCCAGTACAGAGACCATTCCCGTACAGGCCGCAGTAGTAACACCTGTACCTCCGGCCAGGCATGATTCTGCAGTGGCACAGCCAAAGACAGAAGCTGCTCCTCCTGTTACAGTACCGGCAGCCCAAAAGCCTGCTCCTAAAAAGGATTCCTTGAAAGCAGCTCCGGCTAAACCAGCAGCTTTGGTCACAAAAGACAGCATGAAACAGCCTCCTGCGGCTAAACCTGTTGAACCCAAAATAGCACCTGCTGCTCCTGTACAGAAAGATACCCCTGCTGCCATTACCAAACCGGCTCCTAAAACAGAAGTAGCAGCAAAGAAAGATGCAGATGATGAGAAGGAAAAACCTGCCCCAAAACCCGCAACTACCGATATCAACAGTACAGATGAATTCCTTTATAAAGCTGCAATGGTCTATCACCAGCAGGGCGACCTGAACGAGGCTATTTCAAGATATAAACACCTGTCCGGCAGTCCTGGCCGTTACGGAGAGCTTTCCCGGTATCAGCTGGCTGTTTGCTACCGTAGTAAGGGACAGACAGGTAAGGCGCGCCGTATGTTTAAAGAAGTGGTGCGTATGAATGGTACCATGAAAGAAAAAGCACAACAGGCACTGGATAATCTGTAATATTGACCTGCTTAAATTCTTAGCTGGCCATAGGCCTCCCAACCTCAAAAAATCGGTTCCGCAAGAGGTGAAATCGATTTTTTGAGCACCTTTCTCATAAAAATGCCAACCGGCACACGCCCCTTTCAGCTTGCGAATAAGTTCCCTGAGTTTTATGGAATAATGATTTTCCTGCATCTTTATATTACAAGTTTCTATCTTTATCCAGTGAATTATAAGAATAGCCAGGAATTAACAGACGAAACACTGCTCCAGCGGTTTAAAGCCGATGGTAACAGTCATTGGATCGGCATCCTGTTTGACAGGTATGCCATACTTTTGTTAGGTATGTGCATGAAATACCTTAAAAATGAAGAGGATGCAAGAGACAGTGTACAACAGATCTTTTTAAAAGTATTGGCAGATATCAATAAACATGAAGTGCAGTTCTTCCGGGCCTGGATCTACCAGGTAACAAGGAATCATTGCCTGATGCAGCTACGGCAAAAGCAGCAGGTACGCCAGGAAGAAGTGAATGAAACCCTGCTGGGCGCCCCGGCAGGCCCCGAGGAAGATAAGAACACCTTCGTGGAGAAAGATAAGATGCTGGAAAATATGCAGGAGGCGCTTGAGCAGCTGAATGAAGAGCAGCGAAGTTGTGTGAAATTATTCTACCTTCAGAAAATGTCTTACCAGGATATTGTAACTGCTACAGGCTATAACCTGCAACAGGTTAAAAGCTACATTCAGAATGGTAAAAGGAACCTGAAACTGATATTAAGCAAACAGGGTTAGATATAAGATTTTCAATTATGGACGACTTTATGAATGATGAATATAAAGACCTTTTCACGGCAACACAATGTCCTACACAGCAACAGCTGCTGGACTATGTGCAGGGAAGGCTATCGCCGGAACAGCAGCATGAAGTGGAATTGCATCTGATGGATTGTGAGATGTGCAGTGAAGCTATTGAGGGACTAAGCGCTTTTGAACAGAAGGAAATGATCCCTGTATGGCTACGGCAAATGAAATGGCAGATGCTTCGTAAACTTCGTACCCGCAAGCGCCGTAAAGACCAGGTAGCCTATTTTACTCAACTGGCTATCATCGTGATAGTGATCCTGTTTATACTGCTGGCTGCATTCTGGGCCTTTCATTTTGTAAGACACAGATAGCTAAATAATAATGCTCAAAAAAAAACGCTTTTGTCTTCCGGCAAAAGCGTTTTTTTTGTATTGAATTACACTATTAATTCAAACCTTCCAGTTTCTTTTTAATAGCTTCTACTTTTGCAGTTTCGTTTTTGATCGCATAGATCTTCTGCAGAGCATATAAGCAGCTCTCGAAAGTCTGTTTGTCACTTGGTTCCAGGCTGGCCTGCTTAGCAGTAAAGTTCTCATCGGCTTTCTCGAAGAAAGGCAATGCCTGGTTCATCAGGTCTGTTACTTTAGCCTGCAGCTCTTTCGCTTTAGGTGTGTTCTGGGATTTGCTATCCATGTTGTTAAGCTCTTTGTTGAAACCAACAGCACGGTTGAAATACAGCGCACCTAACTGGAAATTGGCAGTAGCATCATCAGCTTTCAGTTCGATAGCTTTTTTGTAAGCCGCTTCTGCTTTACCCATCAGCTCATCGTAGTTAGCAGGTTTTGGCGCGTCGCCGGAACCTTCTGCACGTGGATTAGCCAGGTTATCTACACGGATACCGTAATCCAATACAGTATTGAAGTCGCTAGGGTTTTCAGCCATCTTTTTCTCCAGCATGGTCAGCAGTTCAGCTGATTTACCTGTTTTGGAGTAATAGATCATCTCCATGTCATTGAAGCGTTTATCTTTCGGAAAGATAGTCTTTGCTTCTTCGATAGTTTTGATCCAGTTAGCGTTATCTCCTTTTTCTTCGTAAGTCTGAGCAAGGATCACATACAGTGCAGGTTCTGATTTGAACTGCAGCTGTGCAGCTTTCTGCAGGAAAGTCAGTGCTTCGTCTTTTTTGCCGGCCTGGTTAGCAGCGTAACCTGCATAGAAAGTCATAGAAGTATCTGTAGGAATAGTACCACCCAGATTCTTACTGTTATAGAAGTCAGCAATGCTGAAAGCATCTCTGAAATGCAGGTAAGCTGAATCCCATTTCTGGTCGTTCAGGTTACCATAACCAGCGTTACCTACAGTAGCATACAGGTTAAACATACGCTGATTCATTTCCAGCAGGGCCTCTTTCATTTTAGGATCGATTTCGAGCGCCTTTTTGTATGCTTCGAAAGCTTCCAGCGCTTCTGCCGGGTTTTTCTTCTCGGTAGCTTCTGCTTCTAACACTTTTCCCTTAACATACCAGGTCTTGGCATCGTTCTTTGTTTTCTCGTTTTCCAGTGCAGCCTGAATGTCAGCCTTGGCTTTTTCGTAGTCTTTTTTACCTAGTGCTTCTTCAGCACTGGTAACCTTTGCACGTTGCGCCACAGCAACAAATCCTGCACTGCAAAAGATAAATGATACCAATAGTTTTTTCATGTTGCTCAATATTTTGTTGTTTTCTATAAGTATGGCGTTGATTTTTTATGCCCTTTTGATCATAATAAATACAAACAACCGTTGGGTAACCATTAGTTGGCTGGTAAATTTAACGGTCCTTTAGCATTTATTCAACAGGATTCTCGTCATCTCCGGCAGGAGCATCTGCTGCACCGGGATCCTGAGTATCATTCTGCGGTGCCTGCTCTCCATCAACACCTTCCGCCCCTTCCACTGCTTCTGCCGCTTCTTCTTCCTGCTCATCCAGGCGTGCTACAGCTGCTATTTCATCAGTGTCGTCCAGTCTTATAAGGCGCACACCCTGTGTAGCCCTTCCTGCCTCACGGATGTCTGCCACTGCCATACGGATAGTTATACCGGATTTACAGGTGATCATCAGGTCATCCTTTTCAGTTACGTCCAGGATAGCGATCAGACTGCCGGTTTTCTCGGTAATATTGATCGTCTTCACACCTTTACCACCACGGTTGGTGATCCTATATTCCTCAATATCAGTACGTTTGCCAAATCCTTTCTCAGAAACTACCAGTACTGTACGGGCGGCATCCTCCTTATTTACACAAATCATACCAACCACTTCGTCCTTATCATTATCTACCTCTATACCCCTTACGCCGATAGCGCCACGACCAGTGTCACGCACGGTATTTTCAGGGAAGCGGATAGCACGGCCACTTTTGATGGCCATCATGATCTCGCTGTTGCCATTGGTCAGTTTGGCTTCCAGCAGCTGGTCGCCTTCATTGATAGTGATAGCGTTCACACCATTCTGGCGCGGACGGGAGAATTCTTCCAGCAACGTCTTCTTAATGATACCATTGGCAGTACACAATACAATGTAATGATTGCTGATAAAATCTTTATCGCTCAGGTCCTTAATGTCTATAATAGCCCTGATCTTATCATCTGTAGGGAGGTTGATCAGGTTCTGGATAGCACGGCCTTTACCACTCTTCTCTCCTTCCGGTATTTCATATACTTTCAGCCAGTAACAACGTCCCTTTTCAGTAAAGAACAACATTGTATGGTGAGTGGAAGCAACGAACAGATGTTCTATATAATCTTCCTCACGGGTCTTTCCACCCAGGGCGCCACGGCCGCCGCGTTTCTGCTGACGGTAATCGTATGCAGAGGTACGTTTGATATAACCCAGGTGAGAAATGGTGATCACCACATCTTCCTCTGCAATGATATCTTCCATACGCATCTCGCTGGCCAGATACTGGATCTCGGTTTTACGCTCGTCACCGAAACGTTTCTTCACGTCTTCCAGTTCATCCTTGATGATCTTGAAGCGCAGACCTTCGTCAGAGAGTATGTCTTTCAGGTGGCCAATGAGTTTCATTACTTCGTCATATTCTTCCTTGATCTTATCACGCTCCATGCCTGTCAGACGTTGCAGACGCAGTTCAAGGATTGCTTTTGCCTGGATATCTGTGAGTTCGAAGCTGCTCATCAATCCTTCCTTCGCTTCTTCCGGTGTACGGGAATTGCGGATCAAAGCTATCACCTCGTCCAGGTGGTCCAGCGCTATCAGGTAGCCTTGCAGGATATGCGCTTTTTCTTCTGCTTTACGCAGGTCAAAACGGGTTCTGCGTACAACTACCTCATGACGGAAGTCAACAAATTCCGCCAGTAGGTCTTTCAGGTTCAGTACACGCGGACGGCCTTTTACAAGCGCCACGTTATTGATACCGTAAGAGGTCTGCAGTTCAGAATATTTATACAACTGGTTGATCACAACGTTGGCAATAGCTTCACGTTTCAGATCAATTACCAGTCGCATACCATCGCGGTCACTTTCGTCACGCGCTTCGGATATACCTTCTATTATCTTATCATCCGCCAGCTGTGCTATCTTCTGGTGTAATGCCGCCTTGTTGATCTGGTAAGGCAGCTCATAGATCACCAGGCGTTCACGGCCTGCTTTGGTAGTCTCTACATTTATTTTACCACGTACCACTACTCTTCCGCGTCCGGTCTCAAAACCCTGCTTAACACCTTCATAACCATAAATAATACCACCGGTAGGGAAATCAGGAGCTTTAACATGTTTGATCAGCTCTTCGATAGTGATATCACGGTTATCGATATACGCAATAGCACCGTCTACCACCTCACTGAGGTTGTGAGGCATAATGTTGGTAGCCATACCAACCGCAATACCGGAAGCCCCGTTCACCAGCAGATTGGGAATACGGGTAGGCAATACCGTTGGCTCTTCCAGCGTATCGTCAAAGTTCAGCGTAAAATCCACTGTTTCCTTGTCGATATCTTCCAGCATTGCTTCCGCCACCTTCTGTAAACGGATCTCCGTATAACGCATTGCCGCAGGCATGTCGCCATCTACAGAACCGAAGTTACCCTGGCCGTCTACCAGGATGTAACGAAGGCTCCAGGGCTGTGCCATACGTACAATCGTATCGTAAATGGAAGCGTCACCGTGGGGGTGGAATTTACCCATTACCTCCCCTACAATACGGGCAGATTTTTTGTAAGGTTTATTACTGTTATTACCCAGTTCATTCATCCCGAACAACACGCGGCGATGTACAGGTTTTAAACCGTCTCTTACATCGGGAAGCGCACGCCCAACGATCACTGACATAGAATAATCTATGTAGGCCGTCTTCATCTGCTCTTCAATGTTGATCTGGACTATCCTGCCATCCTGCTGATTTTCCGTATTCTCTGACATATTGTTGGTTTACAAGTTTTTACCTTTAAAAACAAATAAGCGCAAAGATAGCCATTTCAGGCCGGATTCCGGCCTTTTTGTCAGAGAATGTGAATAAAAAAGGATTTGTCATATTTTAAAAATAAACTATACCTAAACACTAAAACCCGGCGAATATCGAAAATGTGCCCACTCCTGCAAGAAATACACGATATAACAAAAAACAGGAATATAGAGGAAATGAAATATTGGCAAACATTTTGTTTTTAAAGCTATGAAAATCAGGGTCTCAGGAAGATTTATTTATAAAAAAGGCGAAATTTGTGGAAATTTCGAACATTAATATTGCAACTGATGTTAAATCCCTGTTCCGTAACCATAATAAAGATGAACGAATTAATATGAAGAACATACTCTTGTTTGGCGCCGGCAAATCAGCGACAAGCCTGATAGAATACCTGCTGACGAACGCACCCCGGCAGAAATGGCACATTACAGTGGCGGACCATGATATCATGCTTATCAAATCCAAAACAGGCAAATCTTATTATGTTACACCTGCCGCACTGGACATAAGAGACCAGGCGGCAAGGCAGAAACTTATACAGGAAACAGACCTCGTCATCTCTCTGCTCCCTCCTGCCTTACATATCACTGTAGCAAAGGACTGCCTTGAATTTGGCAAGAACCTGCTCACCGCATCATACATAGATCCCGAAGTACGTAAACTGGAAAAGGATATCGAAAAAGCAGGCCTCCTGTTCATGTATGAAATGGGACTGGACCCAGGTATAGATCATATGAGTGCAATGAAGCTCATTCACTCTATCGAAAAGAAAGGCGGCCAGATCTCCGCTTTCCGTTCTTATTGCGGCGGACTGATATCCCCTGAAAGCAATGATAATCCCTGGCAGTACAAAATATCCTGGAATGCCCGCAACATAGTACTGGCAGGTAATTCCGGTGCCGTATACAGGGAAAAGGGAAAGGTGAAGGAAGTCTCCTATCAGCAGTTGTTTGATCAGTCCAAAACCATACAGATACCCAGCCTGGGTAAACTGGCGTATTACCCCAACCGTGATTCACTCGGGTATATGTCCGCCTATAAACTGGAAGACATTCCCACTTTCATGCGTGCTACCCTCCGTTACCCCGATTTCTGCGAAGGCTGGAGCACACTGCTGAAACTCGGACTCACAGACGATACTACCAAACTCCAGACAGATAATCTTTCCTACTTCGACTGGACATGCCAGCAGTTCAAACCTGATCCCCGCCTGAGCCATGAAGAGAACATCGCACAACACCTGAGCATCAGCGCCAAATCAAAGATCATCAGGCAGCTGAAATTCCTGGGCTTACTCAGCAACGATCCCGTTCACCTCGGAGAACAGACCAATGCAAACGTCTTACAACATGTAGTGGAAACACGCCTGGGCATGCAGTCGTCTGACAAGGATATGATCGTGATGACACATGAAATAGAGTTTGAAAGAAGAGGCATGACCACTAAACTACATAGCTACATGGTTGCCCTGGGTGATGATAACATACATACCGCTATGGCCAAAACTGTAGGCCTGCCATTGGGTATTATGGCAAAGCTGCTGCTACAGCAGAAGGTCAGCCTTACAGGTTTACAGATACCCATCATGCCTGATATTTATAACCCGGTACTGAAAGAACTGGAAGAATACAATATCAGGTTCGAAGAAAGCTTTGAATAAAACGTTCATCTGCATATAAACTCTTAATAAAAAACGCTTTCGTCTTCGACGAAAGCGTTTTTTATTAAAGTCATTTTAGCCTGCGGCCAGGCCCCAAATTTAAACTCTCTGCTTATAATTTTTCCAGCGCCTCCTGCAGATCAATGATCCCCAGCGTTGCCGGCTTCTCTATCATATGCAGCTTAGGCCTCGGTGCAACCGGCGGCAGCTTTCTGTCAATCACAAAAATAGGAACATGCGGCGCCACCACATCCAGCAATCCGGCCGCCGGATATACCACCAGCGAAGTACCTATTACCACAACAATATCAGCAGACCTTACGATAGTCGCAGCTGTATGGATCTTTGGCACATCTTCCCCAAACCATACAATATCCGGGCGCAGCTGCCCGCCATCATCTGCTTTATCTCCCAGCATAATATCTCCTTCTATCGGATAACTGCGTGTCTTATTCCTTACACTGCGCATCTTCAGTATTTCCCCGTGCAGATGCAATACTTTCTCTGAACCGGCACGTTCATGCAGATCGTCAATATTCTGTGTTACAATATCTACGTCAAATTTATCCTGGAGCTTAGCCAGCCCGATATGCGCAGCATTAGGCAGTGCTGCCCTGATGTCCCTGCGGCGTATGTTATAAAAGTCCAGCACCAGCTGCGGATTACGCTGCCATCCCTGCGGACTGGCCACTTCCTGTACGTCATAGCCTTCCCATAACCCATCACTGTCACGGAACGTCTTCAATCCGCTTTCAGCACTGATGCCAGCCCCCGTTAAAACAACCAGACTAGGTTTCATAAATACAAGAGATTTTTTAATAATAGCAATATACGTGTTTTAACATTTATGTAACTTTACCGCTTTAAAATAACAGCATTGAAGATTTCCCATATCCTATTGCTGTGTGGCGGCCTGTTAAGCCAGCTCCATAGCATAGCCCAGACAGATACCACAGCATCGGCCAACAGTGACAGTACCATTATCACAACTCCGCCTTTAACTGCTGCGGATACCACTATACGTTACCGCATAAACGGCACTTATCTTTTAAGCGCCTGGCAGGACCTGAAATACTCAGTATCAAGACCTGTACACTGGAAAGGAAAGGATTTTGTCCGGCTGGGCATCGTTGTAGGCGGAGCAGGCGCCCTGATGGCGGCCGATTATGAGATCAAGCAGGCCTTCCTCTCCAACAGGCAAACATTCTGGACCAGCGTTACCAACGAAATAGAACCTTTTGGCAATACCTACTCTCCTTTCCTGGTAGGTGGTATGTACCTGACCGGGGTAGTGACAAAGAACAGGCAACTTGAGCATACATCCCTTATGACAGCCAAGTCCCTCCTGATCTCTACCATGATCTATACATTTGCGAAGTCTATCATACGCCGCGGACGTCCTACTTACTTCGATGATCCCTTCGTCTACCAACGCCCGTATTTAATGGATAAAAAATACACCTCCTTTCCTTCAGGCCATATGCTGACAGTAACCTCTGTTGCCACTGCGCTTGCAGAAGCCTATGGAGAAGAACATCCATGGGTTCCATATGTCAGCTATGGAATAGCCATCCTTACAGGTACTACTCGTTTATACCAGGTAAGACACTGGAGCAGCGATGTATGGGTAGGCGCCTCTCTGGGCTATTTTGTAACGAAAGGTATATTCAAACGTCATAAGGCACTGGAGCATAAAAAGGCTATGGCTGCCATGGCGGCAGCTGCAGGCCGGTAATGACTGCCGTACCGCATAAAAAAAACGCTTTCACACCAGGCGTGAAAGCGTTTTTTTATGCGGTGAATAATTTATTTCATTCCACCCATTTCCAGGATGGTATCAAATTCTTCCGGAGTCACTGCGCAAACGGACAAACGTCCCTGACGGATCAGGGAGAGGTTCTCCAGGCGTTTCTCAACTTTCATTTGCGCCAATGTTACAGGTTGCTTAAATGGTTTTACAGGCTGCAAATCTACTACTACCCAGTTTGGGTCCGGTGTGGTAGGGTCCTGGTAATGTTCCTTTGCTACTTTAGCAATACCTACTACTGCCAGTCCCTCGTTACTATGATAGAACAATACCTGGTCACCCTTTTTCATACCTTTCAGGTTATTGCGTGCCTGGTAGTTGCGAACGCCGTCCCAGAAGGTTTTTCCATCTTTTACAAACTGGTCCCAGGAGTACTTAAATGGTTCTGATTTAACAAGCCAGTAATTCATTCCTCGATAAAATTTAACTGCAGATCACCAGCCGCTGGCCAGTACATCTGCGATATGCATAGTTTTAATATTCAGCTCATGTTTCCTGATATACCCATCCAGGTGCATCAGGCAGGAAAGATCTGTTGAAATAAGATAATCAGCACCGCTGGCAACAGCATTATTTACTTTTTGTTCTCCCATGCCAATGGATATAGGTTCGAACTTAACAGCGAAAGTACCTCCAAATCCACAACAGACTTCACAATCGTTCATTTCCTTTAATTCCAGCCCTTTTACTTTAGATAGCAGGCTGCGGGGCCCATCTTTGATCCCGCATTCCCGTAGGGCGCCGCAGGCATCATGATAGGTAGCTACTCCGTTCAGTGTTGCACCAAGATCTGTTACATGCAGTACATCTGTAAGGAATTCAGTGAACTCATACAGGTGTTTTCGCAACATCTTAACATCATTATGTGCAGCTGAATTATCAAACAGTTTACCGTAGTAATTCCGTACAAACCCGGTACAGGAGCCACTGGGAGCTACTATATAATCTACTGTATGAAAGTCTTTGACAAATTTATTGGCAACAGAGCGGGCTTCATCCCAATAACCGGCATTGAATGCCGGTTGTCCGCAGCATGTCTGGTTGGGGTTATAGTTTACGGTACAACCCAGCTTTTCCAGGACTTTCACCATGTTGAAACCTGTTTCCGGAAACAACTGATCTACAAAGCAGGGAATAAAAAGCTGTACGTTCATCGAGTTAGTCTTTAAGTATTTGCTTGCTATGCAGGTTCAGGCAGTGATGTATCTGCTTTGGGGTTACGTGAAGCGGCTCTTTTATAATCCACGCATCATAGCGATCATTTTGAGCGCTGTGATGGCTGCTTCCTCTCCTTTGTGCCCATGAATGCCCCCCAGTCTTTCTTCTGCCTGTTGCATGTTATCTACTGTCAGGATACCGAATATAACAGGTACGGGCAGTTCAAGGTTTAATTGCATAATACCTTCTGTTACGCCTTTGCATACATAGTCAAAATGAGGGGTCTCTCCCCTGATCACACATCCGAAAGCAATAATAGCGCCAGGTTGCTTTCCTGTTCCTTTTGTACGTTCCCAGTATTGCTTGCAGGCAAAGGGCAGTTCAAATGCACCAGGCACCTGTACTTTGGTTACTCTTGATACTTTATACTGGGCCAGAGAGCGTTCGCAGCCGGCTACCAGCTCGTTGATAACAGTATCATTCCATTCGGTATACACCATAACAACACTGGCATCCTCTAAGTTGAGAATGCCAGTATCGTTCAATAAACTTTGATTATGTATTGACATGACCAGATTAAAATAGCTATTAATTCCTCACATCACCCAGGCGTGCCAGGTATTTATCCATTTCACGACCTTCTGTGGATTGTGGGTATTTATCACGGATCTCTTTGTAGAGGGAGATCGCATCTGCAGGTTTTCCTGCTTTTTCCAGTGCCAGTCCTGCACGGAACAGGTAAGTTGGCGCTGTCAGCTCATTATCGCTGTAATGACCAGCTTTTTTATAGTAGCTGATACCATCTTCGGTTTTACCGAGTTCCATGTAAGCGTCTCCGGCAAGACCATAAGCCATAGCCTGAACTACCTGGTCTCCTGCATTGAAGGAGGTCAGCAGGTCTATTCCTTTCTGGAACTCACCTAATCTTACGTAAGAAACACCAGCATAATATTTTGCTAACTGACCTGTTTTGGTGCTGCCGTATTTATCGATCACCTGGAGGAAACCGTAATTGTTACCGTCACCATTGAGGGCCAGTTTAAAGGAGTCTTGTTCAAAATACTGTTGTGCGTGGAATACCATGTCCTGGGCTTTTCTTTCATTGGGGCCCTTGATGAACCTGTTGTAGGCAAAAGTACCGCCAACCACCACTACTATTACCAGCACGGCAATGAGGATGGTATTTTTGTGCTTGTAAAAGAAGTCCTCTGCCTTGTGTAAGGAGTCTTCCAGTTGAAAATCCTTGTTTACAGGAGCATTAGCGGCTTTATTTGTTGTTTCGGTCATTGTGAATGTAATCGTTAAATTGTTATTTCTTTAAGCGGTATGGGTGTATGCCTTTTATACATTTCCGCAAATATAAAAAAGGTTAGCGAATCTTACACCGTGATCAACGGCCGGGATCGCTAACCTCTATAGTATTACATTAGTCAACAATGAAAGGATAATCCTGCTGAACATAAACGTCTTTCAGCAGTTCGTCATCAGAAGGCCATGGCGAATTTTCAGCAAATTCCACGCACTGCTCTACCTGTTGTTTCACTTTCTCGTTGATCGCTTCGATCTCTTCTTCCGTAGCCCATTTGTTCTTCTGGATAGTTTTGAGCACCTGGTTGACAGGATCTTTCTCCTTGTACTCCTCTACTTCCTCTTTGGTACGGTATTTAGCCGGATCACTCATAGAGTGGCCACGGTAACGGTAAGTCTTGATTTCCAGTAAGGTTGGCCCCTCACCGGCGCGGGCACGTTTAACGGCCCTCTCAACACCTTCGTGTACAGCTTCAGCGCTCATACCATCGATAGTTGCGCTCGGCATATCGTAGGCATTAGCTAACTTATAGATATCCAGTACGTTAGAGGTACGTTCTACTGAGGTTCCCATTGCGTACATATTGTTCTCGCAAATAAATATCACAGGCAGTTTCCACAGCATGGCCATGTTAAAGGTTTCATGCAGCATACCCTGGCGGGCAGCACCATCACCGAAGAAGCAAAGCGCCACATTATCAGTGCCTTTGTACTGTTCAGCGAAAGCCAGGCCAGCGCCGGTACCGATCTGGGCACCTACTATACCGTGACCGCCAAAGAAGCCCTTATCCGGAGCAAAGAAGTGCATACTACCACCTTTACCTTTAGAGCAACCTGTAGCTTTACCATACAGTTCAGCCATACATTCATCCGCAGTCATTCCTTTAGCTATTGCCAGCGCGTGATCACGATAAGCAGTAATAAACTTATCTTCCGGTTTTGTCGCTGTCATCGCACCTGCAGCAATTGCTTCCTGTCCTATGTACAGGTGGCAAAAACCACGAATCTTCTGCATTCCATACAATTGGCCGGCTTTTTCTTCAAAGCGGCGCAGCAAGAGCATCAATTCATACCAGTACAAATATGTCTCTTTGGTGAATTTCGTCTTTACGTCTGTTTTTGTAGCCACTGTTTCTTAATTTGTCCGCAAATATAACAGGAAAATCCTAAAAACTAAATACTTTGCAACTTTGCAACAACTAACCTCTATATAATTATATATATGAAAGGCCCATATACAGTATATGTGGGGGTTTGCGATAATTTTTTTCTTAATTTATAACTGATAATTTAACCGTTAATTTGCTGTTGCTCAGAAAGATATCACTGGTTCAGTTCAAAAACTACACTGCAGAACGTTTCGAATTCAACAAACGCATTACAGGCATCACCGGGCGTAATGGCTCCGGCAAGACCAACCTGCTGGATGCTATATATTATATCTGCTTCACAAAAAGCTACTTTACCAGCAGTGAAGCACAAAACACTCAGTATCAGACAAATGGCTTCCGCCTGGAGGCCTATATGGATAAAAAAGGACAGGAAGGCAAGATAGTATGTACTGTAAAAGACGGGAAAAAAGATATCTCACTGAATGACGAGCCATATGACCGCTTTTCCCACCATATCGGTAAATACCCGGCAGTTATGATAGCTCCTGACGATGCAGAGATCATCCTGGGAGGCAGCGAGGAACGCCGCAAATGGCTGGATGCCCTTCTTTGTCAGTTACACCCGGGCTACCTGGACAATCTCATCACCTATCAGAAAATACTCCAGCAACGTAATAGCCTGCTCAAAACCATTGCTACCCAGGGAGGCAACCAGGATGCCCTGCTGGATGTATTTGATGAACAGCTGGTATACCATGGCACTCCCGTTTTTGAAGTCCGCCGCGATTTTCTGCCGTCTTTTATCAGACAGGTCCAGGAACTCTATGATTATCTTGCAGGACAACATGAAGTAGTGAACATCCAGTACCAATGTGGCCTGCATGAACAGCCATTCAATAAACTGCTTGCCTCCAACAGGTACAAGGACATGATGATGCAAAGGACCACAGGAGGTATTCACCGGGATGATCTTCAATTTCTTTTGGATGATCATGCAATGAAAACAAGTGCCTCCCAGGGACAACGCAAAAGCTTCCTCTTTGCACTTAAACTGGCACAGTTTGAAGTGATCCGTCAACATAAAAAATTTCCCCCTCTCCTGTTACTTGACGATGTTTTCGAAAAACTTGACAGGGAAAGAGTGTCAAGGCTTATCAGTCTGGTGAGTGGTCCCACCTACGGACAGGTATTTATCACCGATACACATGCTGAAAGATTACTGGACGCATTTAAAGAAAATGAAGATAGTTTTCAACTTATAAAGATGCGGTAAAAGGGAATCCGTTACCTTTGCATCATGCGTCATGGAATTACATCAATGGGGGATGCCCTTAAGGAATTTATGAACAAAAGCCGCTTAAAACCACGGCTTACAGAAGTACGTATACAGGAGAACTGGGAACAACTTATGGGCAGGACCATTTCGCGTTATACTGAACAAATTCAACTGATTGACGGCAAACTGCTGATCACTACAACTGTGGCTCCACTAAAACAGGAGCTTTCCTACTCTAAAGACAGGATTATCAAGCTGGTCAATGAAATGCTGGGGGAACCGGCAGTGAGGGAAGTGGTGATTAAATAGGCCATTTCTGATATTTTCCTGACTTCACTTATTTTGCCTGTTTGATTTCACCATGAAAATTATTCAATCCCTTAATCCTTTCCTGAAAAAATGGGCTCCTATCATAACAATGTGCACGGGTGCAATAATAATTATCCTGGCATTTATCGGGCAAATGAACGGAATAGAATATTATAATTATTATGATACTCTTACCTTCAAGCACAAGCTTCCTTATCGGTTTAATAATATAAGTAGAACAAAATTGAAAATTTACTACAATTTTCTTTCCTGATCCGAAGGAGATCTCTCTGGTATGAATTCATCGCAATTAACCGGCATTTTCCAGTTCTTACGTTATAACAATTCATCTATTGTATATAGGTTAAAACTATTTCCTTTCTTTCTGAAGCTCTTTTATCTGGAATTTCATCCCTTCGAGTTCCTTTTTTATTTCCTCTTTCTCCTTATGCTCCTGTATTAACAGCAATGTCAGTTCTTCTACTTTCTGCAGCAATACCTTATTCATCTCCCCCACATCAATCCCATTCTCCTTTACCTCATTAGTTGACGGCACATCCGGCAAATGCCTGTTCACTTTGATATACTGCTCTACTTCCATCAAAGAAGGCAACTTATATCCCGGATCAAACACAAAGTCAGCCCATGTTCCCTGGTCAATTCTCAGCCTGCGGGCGCCGATGGTACCTTCAACCGCTAATTTGTATTGCTGGGTGGCAGTAGTTCCTATACCAACATTCCCGTTGGCATCTATCCTCATTCTTTCCACTCCTGTGTTTGTAGAAAATGTCATAAAACCACCAGTCATATCCCCTCCTCTATAAAAATTAATTGCGCTATTCAGCTTTCCATAAAACTTATGCTCCAATGCAAATGATTTTACCTGTCCACCGGTTGTACTATAAGCCTCCACTCCAATATAAGTGCCGGCATCAACGTCATTACCCTCGGGCAATCTTGCCAGTACACTGGCCCTGACATTATTGGCGGCAAAAGCCACATCAAAGTAAGCGCGGGGATCATTTACACCTATACCTACATATCCTTTTGAAGTAATACGCATTTTTACCGTGGGAATAGCATTGTCAGCTGTCGCAAAAAACAGATCTCCTGTAGCATTCGTGGTTGCATCCTGCATTGTACGGGCTGCAATATAGGCTACACCTTTATTACCGGTAGAATTTGGTGTCATCCATGACAATGTCCCTGTAGAGCCAAAATTACCGGTTGCGCCAGTACTCAATATCAAATGTGCCTGGCTGTTGGCCGAAGTATTGGAATTAAATATTTCCAGTCCCATGTTATTTCCACCATGATAATAAAAACTTGGAGTTTTAGTGCCAATGCCCAATGCAGAAGAAGTAGTATCTATTTTATTCTGCGCGCAAACAGTTAGAGTTCCCATAACGGGTAACAGGATGAAAATTGCTTTCATAAAACATTTATTTTTATTAAATTGTCCCAAAGAATTAAAATCAAGAGATCACATTCACATATTTTCAGCCATAATAATTTTTACCAGTTTATTGTTGTTAACAATATCGACAAGTCCATAATTTTCAGAAACAAACATTTGAATGCTCTGCAGGATACAGGAATTGAACAATGCTGATAAATTACATCTGAATGTGAGTAATATAGCCGAAGCAAAGTAAGTATAGGAACATTTACACCGATAAGGCGATAAGGTCCTCACCCAACAAAGTTATAAATGATAAGCACATACGATCATAACACCTTTGTGCTATAAATCAGCCACAAATAAAAAAACCGGACCTTCCAGTCCGGCTTTACAATATATTTCTAAAACCTAATTCTTCGCAAAATGATTTACCAGTGAATTCACATCTTTCATCTTCAATGTTGTCTTCAGATAAACTATCACAAAATCTGTCTCATCCTGGACCAGTATCACCATATTACCTAATTCATCCTCTTTCCCTTTATTCAATACATGCACTAAACTGCTTCCATCCCGTACTTCCACAAGCTGATCATACTTTTCCTTATTGATCAGTGTATTCTTTAACCGTTGCACATCTTCGTTTTTAACCGGAGGATGCGCCGGATCATATCCTTCAATGGTGTAGATCTTCATGCGATGCAGGTGAGAAAGCATATGTTTCAAGGGTACACTATCTTCGCTCATAGCGCTGGCAGGTACCACCCAGCTGGCCAGTTTCAACATCACTCTCCCAAGACCAAAGCGGAATGTTGAAGTTGATTCGCCCCGGTATTCCTTAAAAAATTTGCGAAGTTCTCTCTTCTGTGCTACTGCAGGGCTAACAACCAAAATCAATGCTACAACAAGGATGGAAAGATATTTCATAACAATTACTTTTTGATATTTTTCAGTTTATCGAATCCACCGATGTTCATATTCCCCGCTATCTGGCTGATCTCATTCAGATCAATATCTCCTACCAGGCTCATAGCAAGGAATTCATCATCACTACCCATCAGCATAATTAATTCCGCGATGTTCCCTTTCGCATTTTCCTTTACCATAAAACGAAGATCATCCTTTCCGTCCCGGATGGTCATCAGTTCTTCAAACTCTTTACTGAGCAAGCCTGAAGCTTCTTTAAACAACCGGGGCCCGTCTTTGGTATTTTCCTTGGAAAGCATCCGTAACCCACGGATCTTTTTAACTACCTGCATAAAATGTTGTCCTTCCGATGAGCCGGCATCCAGCTTGCTGAACATACTGAACATCTTAGGGGTTACACTTATAAGCGTGAAAGACTCATCACTCTCATACTTCTGGAAAAAACGGTCTATTACACTACCCTGCTGGGCAAAGAGTTCCGTGCCGGTCATTATCACCAGCAATAATAATACTAAGCGTTTCATAATTCGTTGTTTATATTATGTTTTAGAATGGCCTTCGTTCACTATTCCGCTTTCAGCTTTTCTGTCGCCTCATTGAAATAAGACAGCTTCTGTACCTGTGACGTTCCTTTGTTCAGGTTCTTAGCCAGCAGCTGTAATGCTTTCTGTGTGGCGGCAAATGCTTTCTGCGGATCATTATAGGTATCATGGTTTGCATCAGCAAACAGGATACGCTCCTGGCGCGACTGGAAACTTCTGGCTGCATATCCGACTCCCACTGCCATCAGGAAAATAGCGGCATATTTCATCCAGTGTTCCCATGGCCGTGGTGGCGGCATCTGCACAACAGGGGCTTCCATCTCCGGTAGTTCAGGCAATTCAATCGCCGCCTCTGCTGCAAAGTAGCCAAAGAGTGGCTGTGCTTCTTTCAGATCAGCAGGCAGGTCCTGCCTGTTCGTTGAAAAGAAACTGCGTAACTGTGCCTCATCCTCCAGAGAGGATTCTCCTTCCCAATACCGGTCCAGTAGTTCCCTGATCTTATTGAACTCCATACACTTGCACTTTTTGTAATTGTTCACGCACCGATTTTCTTGCACGGTGCAGGTTTATCTTCACATCTGCCATTTCAATTGCCAGTATATCAGCAATCTCCAGGTAGCTATACCCGTCAATATCCCTTAATTGTATAATAGTACGGTATTTTTCCGGCAATGACGCAATGATACTATGTACCCGCTTCATCACATCCTGTTGTTCTGCCGCTGCATACGGATTTTGCTGCTGCATGGCCGGCACATCCCCTGCTCTCTCCAGCTCTTCCGAACGCCTGTATTTCTTTGATTTCAGCCTGTCCAGAGCCAGGTTACGTACTATACGCATACACCAGGCTTCCAGGTTTTGCAGCTCTGTCATCCGCTCCTGCTGCTGCCAGACCTTCATCAACGCATCCTGTACCACATCCATTGCATCTTCTTCGTTACCAAGTAACCGGTAGGCAAAGCGATAAAGCTTGGGCCTCACGGGAACTACTTCTGAAAGAAAAAGCGCTAAAGACATATAATAACAGATTCCGGTTCGAATTTACAAATTCCCTACAGGGCGTTTATACAAAGAAGACGACTGGTATTATGCTTTGTTACAAAAAAAGCGAAATAAATTTAAGCCGTTGAATTACAGCTTAATACGTGGGTCAACAATACTATAAAGCAGGTCTGCCAGTAAATTTATAACCACAAAGATCCCGGCAGTAAAAAGCACGGAACCCATTAATACAGGGAAGTCAAACTTCTCAAGGGCATCTACGGTCACTTTACCAATACCCTTCCATCCAAAAATATATTCTACAAAAAAAGCACCTGCCAGCAATTCAGCAAACCAGCCGGTAATAGCAGTAATAACAGGGTTAAGGGCATTCCTCAGGGCATGACCGAAGATAACGGCCCTTGCCGGAAGCCCCTTTGCATAAGCAGTACGGATATAATCCTGGTGAAGTACATCCAGCATGGCACTGCGTGTCAGTTGTACTATAATAGCCAGCGGACGGATACCCAGGGTGATGGCAGGAAGTACCAGGTTACGTAAACTGAGCACCCGGCCGGAAAAAGGATCTGTATCAAAAAGACTGCCTGTCATATGCAAACCGGTATAATCACTCAGTACAAATCCGAAAAGATAAGCTACTACGATCCCCATGAAGAATGAAGGAGCTGAAATACCTACCACACTGGCAAAGACAGCCCCACTGTCCATCCAGGTATTCTGCTTCACAGCTGAGAGTATACCCAATGCTATTCCCACTACAGTAGCAAACAACATAGCAGCTACTGCCAGTACCAATGTGCCGGGAAGTGCTTCTGTAAGTATCTCCCATACATCCTTTTTCCCCTGGTAGGACCGCCTTAAGTAAGGCGTTTTCAATACCAGGATACGGTCCCCGGAAAAATGTAATAATGTAATATAGTTCAGGGAAGCATCCGCTTCCTGTTTGGAATGAAGGCTAATAGGCAACAGGTCATTCAGATACAGAAAGAACTGCACAGGGACCGGTTTGTCCAGGTGCAGTTCTTTACGTACGTTTTCAAGCGATGCCACATCTGCGCGTTGCCCCAGTGTAAGACGGGCAGGATCGCCCGGTAATACATTAAAAAGGAAAAACACCAGGATAACTACCCCAAGTAAAACCAGCAGGCCATAACTGAGTTTACGCAGCAGGAATCTGAACATGAATTATGGTATATCGTTATAATGCCATTTGCCTTTGATAGTTCCTTTTTCCAGCAGGATCAGGCAAGGATTGCTCCTCCCTGCGGTCTTGATGGCCGTACCGTCCATCTGCACAAAGGGGAACTGCAACCCGTGCGCAGCGGTAAAAGCCGACAAATCAGCTTTGCCGGAAGCTGTCACACCATAAATGTATATCTTGCCGTCCTGGAACTGTTTCTGCAAAGCATGCATTTTCTCATCCCAGCCTTTACCGGCTTTGGTTACATCTTTTACCAGGAAAAGATATACCGGCTGTGATTCAGAAAGGATAGCCTGCGTCTGGTTCACACCATCAAAGTCTGTCAGGATAAAATCCTTAACAGCTGCCTCTCCGGTAGCTTCTCTCACCAGCTTGTCCTTACGGTCCACAAACACCCAGGTACTGTCTGACCATGGATAGTTCTCTGCCGTAAATTCTTTCTGCTTACCATCCTTTTCATAGATCAGCACTGTTTCATATTCAGCCGGACGCGCACCGGGAGGCAGTTTCATTGCCTCGGGAATATTGTTGCCTACTTTATAACCAAGACAGTCCACAATAGGCAGGTGCTCCAGCGTATACCACTGAATACCGCCTGAAAACACCACAGATAACACCAGCACTGCAATTGATGCCTTTTTACCAAATAACGGCTGTATACGCTTATGATAGATAAAGATGATAAGGATCATTACCAGCAGGATAACATCTTTCCAGAAGGTTTCAGCAGGAGTAAGTTTAATACAATCCCCAAAGCAGCCGCACTCCTTGATAGTACCACTGAATAACGCATAGGCGGTCAGGAAAGTAAAGAATGCTATCATCAGCAATAACAGCCAGGATACAAGACGCATACCGTAGCCAAGCAGCAAAGCTACTCCCAGTATGATCTCAAGGCTGTTCATAATCACTGAGTAAGCCAATGAGTAGGGCGAGAGAAATGTCAGGTGTAACACTTCAAAGAATTCATCCATTTTATAACTAAGCCCCAGGGGATCGTTCGCTTTGATCAACCCGGAGAAAATGAACAATACGCCAACAATAATTCTTAATAGGTTCAGGAACAGTTTCATGGATACAACTTTAAAGGGTATTGATATACGTGTGTGCAGATCAACACATTGTTCTATTTTTGTGAAGCAAAATAATCAATAAAAAGCAAATGGTTACCATGGAAAGGAAGAACGGCAGTTACCGGGGAAGTATTAACTGCAGAGGCACATTACTGGATTTGTCCAAACCAGTTATAATGGGCATCATTAATATTACGGAAGATTCCTTTTACGCTAACAGCCGTACGCAGCATATTGATAACATACTTGAAAAAGCCGCGCAGCACCTGGAAGAAGGGGCACAGATACTGGATATAGGAGCCCAAAGCACCCGCCCGGGCGCTGTAACAGTCGGGGCGGACATAGAGCTGGAAAGATTGCTCCCTGCTATCAGCGCGCTGGCAGAACATTTTCCCGGGGCTATCCTCTCTGTGGATACTTATCACGCCATAGTAGCCGAAAAGTCAATAGAAACTGGTGCCGCCATTATCAACGATATCAGCGCAGGTGAGTTGGATAGCAACATGATAGCCACTGTCGCCAGGCTCCAGGCCCCTTACATAGCCATGCATATGCAGGGCACACCTGCCAATATGCAGCAGCAGCCACACTATGACGATGTATTGCAGGAAGTACTGGATTACTTTATCCGTAAACGGGCACAATGCCTGGAAGCTGGTATTAAAGACCTCATCATTGATCCCGGCTTTGGTTTCGGGAAAACACTGGCACACAATTATACATTACTCAAAAAACTCTCAGTTTTTCACATGCTGGATTGCCCGCTGCTGATCGGTATCTCCAGGAAGTCTATGATCTATAAGATGCTGAACAGCACGGCTTCTGAAGCTCTGAATGGTACTACCGTGCTGAATACCCTGGCGCTTCAGCAGGGCGCACATATACTACGTGTACATGACGTAAAAGCAGCTGCAGAGGCCGTGAAAATTACTCAATATATGCAGGCATTATAACAACTGCTGTCAGGCAAAGGGATATATTGATGCCCTTTAACTCAATAAATATTTACTATTTTTACAATCTATGGAGGAGTTGTTTAATTTTTATGGCTACAAATTCCACTGGCTCAACATCGTTGACCTGGCGATTGTAATTTTCCTGGTGGTGCAACTGTACCGGCTGTTAAAAGGCAGCCTTGCTTTTAATATTTTCGTAGGCCTGTTAATGGTATATATGGCTTACTTCATAGTGCAGATGCTGCACATGCCCATTCTTACCATTATACTGCAGAACTTCATCAACGTTGGCCTTATAGCTATCATCATCATTTTTCAGCCGGAGATCCGGAAATTCCTGCTGGTATTGGGTAAGAAAGCGCCATTAAGCAAGGACAGCTTTCTCACCAAACTGTTCCTGCCGGATAAGTTCAAGAGTTACCGGGAAGAAGAGAATATCATCAACGAAGTGATTACCGCCGTTGCACGTATGGCCGCCAGCCGCACAGGAGCGTTGATAGTAATAGCCAACACCTACCGCGTGAAATTTGATACAGCTTCCAGCATTGCTATCGACGGCAACATAAATGCAAAACTGCTGGAAAGCATTTTCTGCAAAGGCAGCCCACTGCACGATGGTGCGCTGATCATTGTAGGAAGTAAGATACTGGCAGCTAAAGTAATACTTCCCGTATCTGAAAACCCTAACCTGCCAACGCGTATAGGCCTGCGTCACCGTTCAGCAGTAGGTATTACAGAACACAGTGATAACCTGGCTATCGTTGTATCAGAAGAAAGGGGCAGTATTTCTTATGCGCAGGATGGGAACCTGGTACAGGATATATCGCTGGAGGAACTGAAAGTGAAGATGTACGAAGTGATGGTAGATGGATATTGATCAACTCATCAGGTATAAAAAAAGAAGAGGATGTATCAAAAATAAATAAACGTCCTGAGAATCACTTATATGACTACCTGACTCCATCAGGTATCCGAATAAAAAGAGCCTGTATCAAAAGTATGATACAGGCTCTCCTTTTTTTTATTCTTTCTATTATTTTTTACCAGGTACTACCGGAGCGGCAGCAGGTGCAGCCGGAGCAGGAGCACCAGGCTTAACGTCTACCAACTGTACTTCAAATGTCAGTACGGAGTTGGAAGGAATTGCCGGAGGACTGCCCTGTAAACCGTAAGCCAGTGTAGAAGGGATCAACAGAGTAGCTTTGCTGCCTTTTTTCAGTGCAGCAATACCTGCATCCCAGCCTTTGATAACAAAACCACGGCCCAGAGGGAATTTAATTGGCTCCAGCTTCATACCAGGCCTTAAAGTGCTGTCCAGGCTGGAATCAAAAGTTTTACCATTCAGCAGCTTACCGGTGTAATGAACAAAAACGGTATCACCTTCTTTAGGCTGTACACCTGTACCTTCCTGGCTAACGGCAACATAAACGCCTTCAGGAGTGGTAGTAGCTTTCAGCTTATTTTTATCCAGGTATTCTTTGATTTCTTTTTCGTCAGCTTCTTTCTGCTTTGCGGCAGAGTATTTACCTACTACAGCAAAAGTAACTTTCAGCTTATCGCCTTTTTTACCAAATGGAGGACGAGGCTCTGGTAAGCTATCGAAAGGAATGATGAAAGTAGCACTGTCACCTTCTTTCAGAAGGGCCAGACCTTCCATCAGATCGTATTTCTCAACGGATTTGGCGATCAGTACAGGTACGGGAGCACCTAACACCTTACGTGATTCTGCAAGTACGGAATCGTTCAGGCGTTGGCTGATGTTCATCAGAACAGTGTCACCCAGCTTCAGCTGCGCACCACTTCCGGATTTATGAACGATATATTCCACGCCACCAGGAGTTTTTTTCTGCCCGGTACCGCAGCTGGCCATAATCAGGCCTAATGCTGCAACTAACAACTGTTTGTTCTTTTTCATTTGACTGTATTAGTAGGATTGAATAACAAATTATTGTAACTGTTCCTCATTTTCCCTGATAGCACTCAGGAAACGTTGTACGGTCCTTTCAAGAGAGTCTGAACTGTGCCCGCCGGCTGCGTGGAAATGTCCCCCGCCATCAAAATATTTCCTGGCAAAGGTATTTACATCGAAATCGTCTTTGGAACGGAATGAAAGCTTAATTTCTACATGCCGGTCTATAATGAGGGCGGCCAGTTTGATACCCTGGATGGAAAGCAGAAAATTTACCACTCCTTCCGTATCTCCCGTCTGCAGATCAAAACGTTTCAGGTCAGCATAGGGAATGGCTATCAGTGCCGTGTTATATTCATAATATACCTCCATACGGTTCAGCAGGCTATGCCCCAGGAAACGCAGGCGGTTTTCGAGGAAATTATCGTAAATGGCCGAATGAATGATCTCATGCCTCAGGCCGCGGTCAAACAGGTCTGCCACCATCCGGTGTACCCGAGCAGTAGTAGAGGCAAAACGAAAAGACCCCGTGTCTGTCATAGTACCCGCATAGATACATTGGGCCATCTCTTCGTTAATATATTGCTCGTCACCTAGTTTATAGATAGTTTCATATACCAGCTGCGCCGTAGAGGAAGCAGAAGTATCGCTGACACCGTAATCAAAAGTAGGTTGTGGTTCCAGGTGATGATCTATCAGTATTTTAGTACAGGATAGCTGGGCAAGGTAAGGCTCCATTGATTTGGTACGGTAAAGGGCATTAAAATCAAGACAGAAAAGGAGATCAATACCATCCAGGGCCTTCAGGGCTTTCTCCTGCATAGATTCGAAATCAAGTACATCCTTCGCTCCCGGCATCCATATCAGGAAATCAGGAAAATTGGTAGGAGAAATAACCGTTACATCATGCCCTTTTTGTTTCAGATAATGGAACAAGGCCAGGGATGAGCCCATTGCGTCTGCATCTGGTTTCTGATGCATTGTTATCACCGCTCTTTTAGGGTCTTGCAGCAAGGGCTTAATTTCCTCTATCCTCTTCATTCTTAACCTTTAAGTACACAGGCTTACCTGCATTTAATATTAATAATAAAAAATAACTGTTTTTACCGAAAAATGAAGTGCGAAGTTCTCTTTTTTTTCATCACTAAACAAATTCTGGTTACATTTGCGCGCAAAATTAGTTAATTAGGAATTCTAAATATATGGCTAACAACAGAACTTTTACAATGATCAAGCCCGATGCCGTAGAAAACGGGCACATCGGGGGTATCCTGGACAAGATTAACGCTGCAGGTTTCCGCATCGTAGCAATGAAAATGACCAGGCTCTCGGCCGAAAAAGCAGGTGAATTTTATGCAGTTCACAAAGAAAGACCTTTCTATGGTGAGCTGGTAGAATTTATGAGCAGCGGTCACATCGTGGCAGCTATCCTGGAAAAAGCCAATGCTGTGGAAGATTTCCGTAAACTGATCGGCGCTACCAACCCAGCCAACGCTGAAGAAGGTACTATCCGTAAGATCTACGCTGAATCTGTAGGCCGTAACGCCGTACACGGTTCAGATTCTGATGAGAATGCCGAAATTGAAGGTAACTTCTTCTTCTCCGGCCTGGAAAAATTCTAATCACCTGCCGGCAACACCGGTAAGCATATAAAAGCGTCCCGCGGTAATACCCGGGACGCTTTTTGTTTGTTAATTTGCCATCTATGTGGGATATATATCTTAAAGGATTCAAAGCATATCTGCAGCTGGAACGTTCCCTGTCTGCCAATTCCATAGAAGCCTACCTTCGCGATGTAGAGAAACTGGTACAATACCTTTCATCCTCCGGTAACCGGCAAACACCCGATCAGCTGACTCTTGATCAGCTGCAATCCTTCGTTCACTGGGTAGCAGAACTGGGTATGACGGCCACCTCCCAGGCCAGGATCATCTCAGGAGTCAAAGCCTTTTATAAATACCTCCTCCTGGAAGACATGGTAAAACAAGACCCTACACAACTGCTGGAAGCCCCTAAAACCAGAAGACAACTGCCAGACGTCCTGAGCTTTGAAGAAATAGAACAGATCATTTCCCAGATAAAAGCCGGTACCCCCGAAGGACAACGCAACCGGGCCATACTGGAAACCATGTACAGCTGCGGCCTCCGTGTCAGTGAAGTCGTGAACCTGAAGATATCACAGCTTCATTTTGATGCAGGATTTATCCGTGTAGTGGGAAAAGGCGACAAAGAAAGACTGGTCCCCATAGGCAGTGACGCTATTAAATATATCAACATATACAAAGAAGAAATACGGGTACACGTACCGGTAAAACCCGGACAGGACGATATCCTGTTCCTCAACCGCCGGGGAAGTGCCCTGAGCAGGGTGATGATCTTCCTCGTTATAAAAGAACTCAGCGCTGCCGCCGGCATCAATAAACAGGTATCCCCCCATACCTTCCGGCATTCCTTTGCCACCCACCTGGTTGAAGGAGGCGCCGACCTCCGCGCCGTACAGGAAATGCTGGGACATGAAAGCATCACCACTACCGAGATCTATACCCACCTTGACAGGGAATTTTTGAGAGATACCCTCCAGCGCTTCCATCCCCGTTTTTAATACCTCTGCCCTTCCCAGGTTACCAGATTGTTAACTCCGCTATCTCTATAGTTACCGCTCTCATCTGTGGTGTCTTTATGGTATTAAACCCTGTTTAAACCTACAACAATGACCAAGCATCATTTTCTGCATGCCGCAGCCGCTGTGCTGTTGGCCGTATCCCTGGCGGGCTGTTCAAAAGAGTCCTCACCGAACGAACTGATCCTCCCTGACAACAAACTGGCCGCAGCCACAGAAGCGGCGGCAGTATCCCTGAACAGCTGGATGACCGGCCTGCCGGACAATACCAGCATTGCAGGACTGTCCATTCCAGGCACGCATGACAGCGGCGCCCGTTTTGAACCGGTATCCGGTACAGCCAAATGCCAGGACCTCACTATTGCTGCACAGCTGGAGGCCGGCATCCGTTTCCTGGATATCCGTTGCAGACACATTGGCAACGCCTTCGCCATCCACCACGGTTCCATCTACCAGAATCTTAATTTCAATGATGTCCTGCTGGCCTGTTCAGCATTTCTGAACAGCCATCCGGGTGAGTGTATCGTCATGAGCATAAAGGAAGAATATGACGCGACTGACAACACCCGCACCTTCGAACAAACCTTTGATTCTTACGTACAACAGTATTCAGGCTCCTGGTGGCTGGGTGCTGCCATTCCTACCCTCGGACAGGTAAGAGGAAAGATCGTATTACTCAGAAGATTTGGCGCATCTGCAACGCCAAAAGGTATTGAGGCTACAGCATGGGGTGATAATACCACTTTCACGATCACTAATAGTAATGCCAGTCTGCGCGTACAGGATCAATACGTAGTTCCTGACAACTCCGGGAAATGGAATACCATCACAACATTACTGAACGAAGCACGTACCCAGAACCCGGCAGTACTATACCTGAATTTTACCAGCGGATATAAGTCGCTCATCTTCGGTATACCCAGCATCACAACTGTGTCTAATTCAATCAATCCCTCTGTAACAAGCTATTTTACATCCAACACGCACGGCAGGTTCGGTATCATCCCGATGGACTTTGCAAATGCAGACAGGGCTTCGCTTATCGTGAATACGAATTTCTAGATCATAGAGTCCCCTCAAAAACAAAAACAGCTACCCGGGAACTGGCTGTAGTGGGTAGCTGTTTTAAATACATGGGTCACCAAACAAAGTGAGGGGCATATATTTTTAAAATATAGGTTAAATTGATCAGAGACTTATTTTGCTCTTGCCGGGGAAACTCAACCCCGGCAAGGTAAAGTAACGTTTACGGCCTGCTAATAACTGACTAGCGATGATCTCCTCCCTGTTGCCATAGCCAGGTTGCTGAGCCATCCTGTGAAATGCCCGGAGTTCTTACCCTGGCTTTTCGGGACGGGCTGCTGCGGTATCGTAATATTAATGATACTGCAGGACGGGATGGCTTTCCGGCCAGGCATCATGGCGGCATCTTCCCGTTCTTCCCATAACAGCTGGTTATTGCGGTAGATCTTAAAATAAACATCCGGTCCGCTCTCCTGCTGTGGCTCATGTAAGAAGGCTAAAGCGCCTGCCAGCTCTTTTTTCGTAAAATGAAGCTGATAACGCCCATTTTCATCAGTACCGCAGCAACCCAGTAAGCGATGATTTCCGGCATTGTACACTTCTACTTTCAATTGTGATTGTCCCTCGCTGGAGTGCATCTTCCGGACAGTTCCGGCGATCACCCAGGTACCATAATTGGCCCTAATCTGGCTCCAGCTTTCTGCTGGTATCACATAAGCATATGCAGCAACATAGCGCAATCCTGAACGTTTCCAGTGTGGCACCAGCCAACTCAGGTGATAATGGGTTTCCATTACCTTATTCCCCTCCTCAGGCAAATGATGCAGACATATGTCCAGTTCAAGCGGTTCCGTAAAAAGATGCAATTGTTCCCAGGTCATCATGAAATTACCCTTCTCATCCAGCCTCGTTTCAGCAAGCAGGCGATCGCTTTTAGCAGCCACCTGCGCAGCTGTAAGCAGCCCGGGACCATTAAAAATATTTTTTTTGGGGCGGCAACGGTTGGGGTAACCTGTTTCTGGCAGATAGACACGTAAACGGGCGTTTACCAGCGGCTCAGTACAGTCATCTGAGATCAATGCAGAAATGTTTCCAAGTAACAGGTAACACATAATTTTAAGTTTTTAAAGAAGGGGTTAACGAACTAACTCCATCTTAGCTGCAACTTCACAGCTAACTTTTTTTCTCTGCATGACTAAATCAAGGAACAAACATGGGAGAAAGGCCCAAAAGAATGCTCATTTTTTGAGTGATGGCTTTATTGTCACTCATGGTACAAAGGTGAAAAAGAACCCGTTACAGGACAAGAGTTAACCTACGGCTTTTACGGAATACGTAGAACTACGCATTTTTCTGAGAAGGCTACGTTTTCAATTCTTGGCTACACGTAGACATAATTACATAATTAATTGAAGTTAAATAATTTATGAATTATCAAAACAATTCATGGCACAAAGGTGTTATTTTGTCGCAGTCTTTGTAAAGTAATTATTTGTAATAATTTTACCATCACTTTAAAACTACAGCATAACATGAGTAACACAGCAAAAAAAACCTTCCCACCGGACACCGGCGACTTTATCTCCAAAAAGGAAGCCGAGAGATTAAGGGGTAATTATTGCTCCAAAAAAACAAAAAAGTTTGGTGATGATTTCATCCAGGCTTATTTCTTTGGCAAAGACAAACTGCAGGAACTCCTGAACTATCAGGAAGACATCGTAGGTCTGCGCATCTATTATGGTGATGATTGCGATCACGATGGTAAAGAAGACAAGAAAATGGTCATTTATGCAGTTGACAAAAATGGTCAGAATGTATTGTACAAACCCAAACAGAAGTCTACAGCTATTAACAGCCTGAGGGCAACAGGAGACGACGATCTCGATGACGGCGGCGCTCTTGATAATGGCTTGCCTTGCCCAACAAGCTGTCCGTGAGTGGTTCATTTACAAAACCCAAACAAGTGTACATACATCAGATTATTTTTTACATTATGTGGGGGATCGAATGCTTGCTTTTGATCCCCTTTACTTTACACCTCAGAAAGCTTCAGCCAGGTGGCAAATGGATTTACTTTTACCTTATTAACAGTGTGGTCTTTGCAGCAGGTTCTATACTTGTTGCGCTTATAATGAAGCATAACCTGTGGTTCTACAATATCATGTATTTTATACAGTTTGTGGTCGCCTCTTCATTCTTCCATGCCATTATTAAATCCAGAACCGCCAAACTGGTTATAGCTCTGATGATCTTACCTGTACTGACGCTGGTCCTGTTGGACTATTTTCACCTGGAAGGTCCATATGCTTATAATTCTTACGCTACATCAGCAGAAACGTTAATACTCATGGTCTACGCCGTATTGTTTTTCTGGCAATTACTGCGGGACGAAGAATTGGTCCGGAAATCAGTCTTTATCAACTCCCTGCCTGATTTTTGGTACAATGCTGGATTATTTGTTTACCACTGTAGCTATTTCCTCTTTACTTTAGCTAATAACTTTGCCCAGTTTTCAACAAAAGCCACCCAGAACGCATCACATGTATCCCTCGGTATTACCTTTGTAGCAGGTGCGATACAACTTATTCTGTTTTATATCGGCCTGTTGAAAGCTAAAAAGATCCGGCCATGAATATCTCTGAAATAATTATTATCGGTACTGCAGTCATGTTCCTGTTAGGCATACTAGTAGTAGTCCTGGTAATATTTCAGCAAAAACAGGTTATACAGCATAAGCTAGTCATTCAGGACAAAGACCTCCAACTGCAGAAAGAACGCTTAAAAGCAATCATGCAGGGCCAGGAACAGGAACGCAAACGCATAGCGGAAGACCTGCACGATGAAGTAGGCGCACATCTATCTGTATTGAAACTGAACCTCAATCACCTCCAGCCCTTATTAAAAAATGGTAACGGAGAGCTGGAACAGCTAAAAGAGACTAAAGAGTTTACAGACACTATCATACAACACCTGCGTTTCATCTCCCAAAGCCTGCACCCTCAGGCACTTGAAAATCTTGGTCTTTCAAAAGCCCTTGACTCCTTCTGCAACCTGATGAACAAAAACAGACAGGTACAGATCTCCTATAAAGATGATGGTAACCAGTACCCCGTAGATCTCGAAAAAGCATTGAACATCTACCGCGTTGTACAGGAACTCATTAACAACATCTTCAAACATGCTCAGGCTACTCAGATAGAAATATTCTACAACGCTAGCCCAAAAGAATTAAAAATCCAGGTAGTTGACAATGGCAACGGCTTATTGCTCCGCTCCCTGGATAGCTCAAAGAAGAAATCAGGAAGCCTCGGACTGAAGAACATAGAAAGCCGGCTGAATATCATAGGAGGCAGTATCAGTTACCTGCCCGGCACTACATCCGGCACAATCGCAGAAATAACAGTAGAAAATTATCAAAGCGCCGGGGAATAAGCCGATTTTTTCTAGCTTTGTTCCTGCTGAGCAGTCATGATCCCTGTCGGTCGGTATATCCGGGGTAGGTTCAATGTACCTGCCGGGCAGGGACAATTCTATATAAATCAACTAAAACAGCCACCTCTTATGGCGAACAACATAAAGGTAGCCATTGCCGACGATCATAAGATCTTCCGCAGCGGCGTAATCAATACGCTCACCCCTTACGAGAACATAAGTGTTGTATTTGAGGCTGAAGATGGGGTACACCTGTTGCAGATCATGGAAGAGCAACAGCCGGACGTTATACTGATGGACCTTAAAATGCCCAATATGGACGGCATCGAGGCCACTAAAAAAGTACGTGAAAAATATGCACACGTAAAAATCATCGTACTCACCATGTATGAAGACGATAACTTCATTGTACACCTCATAGAGAACGGCGCCAACGCCTACCTGCTGAAAAACGCAGAACCCGGCGAAATATATGAAGCCATCTGCACCACCTACGAAAAAGGCTTCTATTTCAATGAAAATGTAAACCTTGCCTTACTCAAAAAGGTAATGCACAAAAATAAACAGCACTTCAAACCTACCTTCAAAAATGAAGTACAACTGACTGACCGTGAACTGGAAGTGCTGAAACTTATCTGTAACGAATACACGACACAGGAAATATCAAAAGAGATATTCCTAAGCCCCCGTACAGTAGAAGGATTACGCCAGAAGTTACTGGAAAAGACCGGAGCTAAGAATATAGTCGGCCTGGTCATGCATGCCTTCAGAAATGGTATCATAGAATAAAAAAACAGACTAAAATTCTATCATAAAAAAAGGCTTTTACCCGGAAGGTGAAAGCCTTTTTTGTCCCCCCCTGCTAAATATCAGTTTGCCCCAAATACACGAACGGGTTGATGAAATGAGTGGGATAACAGATATTTGCGCAGAATTAAACCACCAATTTCTTTATGAAAAAATTATTCCTTTGCTCAGCTGTAGCATGTGCATTCCTGATCAGCGCACAATTCGCTTCTGCTCAGGGAGTTAAAATGCCCGCTCCAAGTCCTGGCCAGACTATCCACCAGGACTTCGCCCTGTCCTCTATTGATGTAAGCTATTCCCGTCCGGCTATAAAAGGTAGAACCGTTATGGGCGACCTCGTTCCCTATGGTAAAGTATGGAGAACAGGTGCTAACGGCGCTACCACCATCACCTTCGGAGAAGATGTGAACTTTGGCGGTAAACCAGTAAAAGCAGGTAAATACGGCCTGCTCACCATTCCGGGAGAAAAAGAATGGACCGTGATCCTCAGCAAAAGCCTGGATGTAACCAGCCCTGCCGCCTACAAAGAAGAAAACGACGTAGTACGTGTAAAAGGTACCGTTACCACCCTCCCCTTTGCTGTAGAAAACTTCATGATCACCTTTGATGATGTAATGCCATCCTCAGTGAATATGCTGATGATCTGGGAAAAAACAATGGTATCTGTAGAAGTAACCGCTGAAATAGATAGCAAAGTAATGGCACAGCTGGAAACTGCTATGAAAGGTGAAAAAAAACCTTACTTCCAGGCAGCTCTGTACTACCTGGAAACAAATCGCGACCTGAAACAGGCGCAAACCTGGATAGATGCAGCCATTAAAGAAAACCCACAGGGTTTCTGGATGTACTACCAGAAAGCTCGTATCCAGGCTAAAGCCGGCGATAAAAAAGGAGCAAAAGCTACCGCAGAAAAAGGTATCGAACTGGCACAGACCGCAAAGAATGATGACTATGTAGCTTTAAATAAAAAGCTGATCGCATCTCTATAAGCTAATAAAAAACAGCTTCCACATAATGGAAGCTGTTTTTTTATTAAGCACCGCTTATACAGCAGATTTCAATTCCTTCTCCTTCCCTCTTACAATCTGTATCCCCCATGCTATTCCCATCACCAGGAAACAACCAATCGCATTCAGCCACAGGAAAGATACTATATTCATCAGGAAAATAACGATGATAGCTATCTCAGATACAACGGCTGCCCAGAAAGTGGCAAATCCTCCAATCCTCTTACAATAGAAAGCCACCAGGAATATACCCAGTATCACACCGTAGAATAACGATCCCAATACATTAACAGCCTCTATCAGACTGCCCAGCTGACTGGCAAACTGCGCTACAATAATACAGAACACTCCCCACAACACCGTCCACCAGCGTGACACTTTCAGAAAATGCTCGTCAGAACCTTCCTTACGGAACATACGCTGGTAAATATCTATCACCGTAGTAGAAGCCAGCGAATTTAAAGCAGCAGCAATACTTCCCCACGCGGCCAGGAAAATAATGGCAATCAGCAATCCCACCAATCCCCGGGGCAGGTTGTTCACCACAAAATGCAGAAAGATATAATTAGTATCATTGACATCCGCCGCAGGATCTGCCTTATGGATAATGTCCACGGCCTGCTTACGTACTTCGGCAGATTGTGCCTCCGTCTGCTGCAACTGTTCCTTCGTCAGCGCTATCGCCCTTTCATCTTCCCGGTCTATAGCTATCGCCATCTCCTTCACCTGCCGCTGTTTCAGATCAGAAAGATGGTTATATTCTTTTTCAACAGCAGCTAACGCCGCACTATGCTCCGTTTTATGCACTTTCTTTAACTGTGCTTCATTAAAGAATACAGGAGCACGGAAATAGAGATAGAACACAAATACCATGGCGCCTATCAGCAGGATAAGGAACTGCATAGGCACTTTCACCAATCCGTTCATAAGTAGTCCCAGCCTGCTCTCGGAAACAGAACGGGCCGTAAGATAACGGCCTACCTGCGACTGGTCCGTCCCAAAATAAGACAGCGCCAAAAAGAACCCTCCTATCAATCCGCTCCATATATTGTATTTATCCTGCCAGTCAAAATCTGTTACAATAACATTCAGCTTGTTCATCTTACCAGATACCTTCAGGGCATCAGCAAACCCAATATCTGCCGGTAGCAGATGCACTACCATCCACCCAGCCAGGAACATAGCCGTAAAAATAATGACCAGTTGTAGTGTCTGTGTATAACTGACCGCCCTGGTGCCACCTGATACAGTGTAGATGATGAGCATACCGCCCATCACTATGTTGGTCCAGTAAATATTCCAACCCATCAGGGAAGACAGGATAATAGAAGGCGCATAGATGCTGATACCGGTTGATAATCCCCGCTGAATAAGAAATAAGGCAGAAGTAAAGGTGCGGGTCTTCAGGTCAAATCTTTGTTCAAGATATTCATACGCCGTATAGACCTTCAGTCTATGAAAGATAGGTACAAAAGTGATGCACAACACCACCATTGCCAGCGGCAGACCAAAGTAGTACTGCACAAAACGCATTCCGTCAGTATATGCCTGCCCGGGCGCGGAAAGAAAGGTAACAGCGCTGGCCTGCGTACCAATAATAGAAAGTAATACAATATACCAGGGCATGGATTGGTTATCCAGGAAATATCCTGCTATATCCCGCTGCCCGCGGCTTTTCCAGATACCATACAATATGATGCCGGCCAGTGTTACCACCAGCACTATCCAGTCTGCTAAGCTCATGAATATACTTTAGTAAATAAATAAAATCCTCCTATCAGAAATGCCAGCCAGGCAATCACAAATGTGTACCACATCCACCAATGCGGGAGTAATGGCGGTTTATCTTCTTTCATAACCGGATCAATTACAGGTCGTATTAATTTTATGATGGTTCCGTTTCATTCTCCCGGCAGGAATAAGCCCGCCGGGAAAATGAGCTTTTATCTTTTTTTCAGCATGTTGCCACTGAGCAAGCCCAGTCCCAGCCCTATCAGTAAGCCTATATGTACTCTTTTTATCTCAAAACCTATCACCAGCCCCAGCACAATGCAGAGAACAGCCATAATGGTAAGTCTTGACCCGCTTTCTCTTTTCTTCGTAGCCATGCTATTGTATTATTGCTTATGTGAAATTAAGTTGACGAATAAACGGTATGCACCCGGTACTCCTGCAGGCAATTGTCTGAAGAAGGACAGGGAAGTATATACGTATCTGCCCTTACCATATACAGCCACCAGGGTAGAGCCCTGAAGCGCTTCCTCTCCCTTGTCATGCATAGCAAACAGTTTCTGGTAAGCAGGGTCCGCCATCTGCGTAAAGTATAACCCTCTCTCCTGCACCCAGCCTTCAAAATCATGAGCCGTGATCTTATTAGGATACTGCATGATCTCATTCTCCGGCTGCAACGTTGTCACTTCTGCATTTTCATCAGTGACCCTGTCCCTCGTAATACTGAAAGGATAAGGCCCTATCTCAGTGATCATGAGCGGCGAGTTCACATTATATTGTACCAGCATAGTGCCCCCGTTCTTCACATATTCCATAAGACGGGGCTGCCAGTATTTGATACGGGAATTGGTATTATATGCACGTACACCGGTGATAATGGCATCATATTGCTGAAGATTGCCGTTCATGATCTCTTTCTCATCCAGCACGGTTACCTGGTAACCTACCTGCTGAAGGGAGGTTGCTACCATATCTCCCGCACCAGGTATATATCCCAGCTTACGTCCGTTATGATGAAGGTCCACTATCACCAGCCTGGCCGTTGCTTCAGGAAAAAGGGTGATAGCTGGAATATGATCATAGTTAATGGAACGGAGGCCTTGCGTATAGGTCTTACCATTACAGATCATTTCTACCGTCAGTGTATCCGTTCTATTTATACCCGTCACCTGCCTGGGAGCAATATGAAACTCTACAGTAGTTTCATCTCCTTTTGATGACAGGCTATACGGCAGCGACTTCTCAGCGCTTGTAAAGCCCGCCGGCAATCGCAAACTAACGGCGCCGGTTATATTTGCTTCCATTGCCCTCAGCTTTACCTGTACAGCCTGGGAAGTCGTCGCTGTAAAAATGAATACATTATTCGTAAGAGAAGCTACCACCGGCGGAGCTACTACCAGGGGCTCATACAGCTCTCCCTTTACCTGGTCGGTATATTTATATTGCACAGGCCTGTTAACAACAAAGTCCTCGCCATTGATCTTCAGTTTGATAACCGCCTCCAGCGCAGGTCTATTTTCCGGATAGCCTGTCAGCATCGGGTCGTCCACAGTGTACATTCCTATCGGATGCGTGGAGCGCAGCCAGTAAGGCTGGGTAAGTGGCAGAGACGCAGGCAGCGTCTGTAATTCAGTGAAAGTACATAAACGGTTATACTCCAGCGGAAGATTGCCGGTAAGTGTATCTTTACCTCCATAAGTTACCTGCTGCACAGTAACAGGTATATTACTGTTACAGATGATCTGCACACTGCCCTGTATCTGTTGCCCGGGCACTACCACCTGGGTATTGCTGTAAGCTTCCATCCACAAACCGGCACAGGCCAGGATCAGTTGTTCTGTTTCCTGTAGCTTCTGGTTGCGCCAGTACCCATCCGGCAGGGCATGTATAGCTTTACGTACAGCCAGGAGGCCCGGTACGGAAGCAGAAGGATCATCTATATTATAGGAGGCCTGAACCTTATCTATCATTTCTGCAATGGCTTTACCTCCGGCAACACGCTCCCAGGTAGTGTTCACCCCATCCAGCAGGCCATATTTCGGGGCATTGCCATTTACAACAGCAAAATATTCAAATGAACTGCCCCTCGACGCCGGCACACCAAAGCCCTGGCTCTTGTGCTGGGAACGGCTTTCAGCAGCTATCTCTCCATATCCCCTGCCCAGCAGGTAATTAAAAGCACCTACGTCTATACGGAACTGGTCATTGGAAGTAGTATTGATACTGCCAAAGCTGTATGTATTCCAGAGAATACGGTGAGCTTTCCAGGGCTTCAGCACTTTAAGCTGTTCAGGATAACGGTTCGGGTCCCCGGCAGCTTCATAAGCCTCTGCCGCCAGTATGGCGGAAGCGGTATGGTGACCATGTCCCGCGCGACTATCAGGCGGGAAACGGCAAACTATCACATCCGGCTGGAATTTGCGGATCATCCAAACCACATCTCCCAGTATTTTATCCTTGTCCCATATAGTAAATGTCTCTGCCGGGTTCTTGGAAAACCCGAAGTCCAGCGCACGGGTAAAGAACTGTTCTGCTCCGTCTATACGACGGGCTGCCAGCAGTTCCTGCGTGCGGATCAACCCCAGAAGCTCTCCCTGCTCATCCCCTACCAGGTTTTGTCCGCCATCCCCCCTGGTAAGGGAAAGATATCCGGTACGGTACAATTTCTCTTTGGCAAGATATCCCAGCAGGCGGGTATTCTCATCGTCTGGATGAGCGGCGATATATAATACGCTTCCCAGCGTATCCAGTTTTTTGAGTTGCAGTCTTATATCTGCTGCATTTACTATCCGGGAGGGTTGCGCCCAGGCAGTTGCAGCGGCAAGCAGTCCTGTTAACAGTGCTAAACAGCTTCTTCTAACCATTGTCCTTTGTGTATTAAACGATGGTCAAAAATAGTGATTAAATATAGCTGTAAAAGAAAATGTGATGGAAGGTGCGCCTATTTCTTGAACATAAAATAAACAGCCCCAAGTATGAAGAGGAAGGAAACCAGGTAATTCCATCTCAGCGGCTCCTTCAGTATGAAGATAGCAAAGAGGCTGAACACCGTCAGGGTGATAACTTCCTGGATGGTTTTGAGCTGAAAGCCACTGAATCCCTCCTGGGCGCCCAAACGGTTGGCAGGCACCATAAAGCAGTATTCGAAAAACGCAATTCCCCAGCTGGCCAGGATAACTTTCCAATAGGGCACATTTTCATATTTCAGGTGTCCATACCAGGCAAAGGTCATAAAGGTGTTCGAAATAAAAAGAAGTATAATGGTACGCATGGGCGCAAAGATAGACGATAGAACAAAAATAATTCCACTTACAGGCAAGCACTTGCAGAACTACCCGGTTCTATCGTCTGTCTTGCAATGATCTGAGGGGATGAAAAAAATAAACCGGCCCAAAAGAGCCGGCCGGTTGTTACAGGTCTCAACTTTCCTATCATGCTTAGGAGTTGTAAGTTTAGAACACCAAAGCAGAACTATTGTTCCAGCTTTATCTCCCCAAGATCTGTTACTTTCCCTTCTTCTACTTTCACATCCTGGAGAGTGGCATCCTTATAAGGATCTTTAGCGTCGATTATCACGGTATAGGCACCTGCTTTTGCAGGCTGTATTGAAAAAGCGCCGTCGGTAACCAGAGCTTTAAGCGTATCTGCACCACTAATGGCCCAGACCTCTTTAGCCCCGTCCCCCGGTGTTACTTTGCCACTGATCGACCCTCCTTCAAGAGTCCTGAAAGCTAACGCCCCCAGTACCAGTATGACAAGAGCCGATAGGCCGTACTTCGTCATTTTCATACACTTGGTTTTAGGTTTTATAATAAAGAGAATGGTTATGAAATCCTTTTATTTAAAACCGCACTTTAATTAGCAGGCGCCTGCCAAGTGCCGGCTTATTCACTGTCTACATATATAATACAACCATTAAATTGGTTACCATTAGTCCATTCTAAAAAAAAGTTGTCTTTTTTTTATCATTTTGGCCCTTTCGTCGCAAACCCTTTACCATGGCGAGTATTATTTTCAGGAATTTCAAAAATTCCTATTCCTGCGGCTCTCTGGCAGACAGAGGGCGGATTAATTGCCAGAATAAATTAATTTTGCTTCGTTCTGTTTTTGATAGCCGACTTTAGTCCGTTGCATTAGCAAGTACATAAATAGATCAGAAAAGATAGTTACAGGATGCTGCCGCTCAACAATACAGATATCGTTACCGGGGTTCGGAACAGGGATAAGCGTGTGTTTGAAATAATATTCAATCAATTTTCACCATCCATGTTCAGTATAGCCTTACGCTACCTGCGCGATCAGGACGAGGCTCAGGATATTGTACAGGATGTATTCCTGAACCTGTGGCGTACTGCGGAAAACCTGGATGAACGGGCGCCTGTTCAACACTATCTGGCTCGGGCTACCGTCAATACCTGCCTCAACCGTATAAAAAAAGCCCAGCGGCAACAGCAATATGCCAAAGAACAACAGGCTGACAGTATAGAACCCACTGTAGAACACCTTTTACTTGAACATAAAGAACTGGAAGCCCAATACTTATCCATATTGGAAAAACTGCCGGACCAGTGCCGCCGTGTATTTGAAATGAGCCGGATAAAGGGACTGTCCCCCGCCGAAATATCTGAACAACTGAATATTTCCATTAACACCGTCTATACACACCTTACCACTGCATTAAAAAAGATCAGGCTCGGGTTATTGAACCAGCAATGATCCGAAGAGGTTATATATATTATTATATACCTCCGGAGCCATACACTGAAACAACCAAACAAGGTTTTTTTGAGAAAGACTAATGGTAAGGATATTTTTGATTGTATTAATACTAAGAGATGAAACAGCAACCTGATATCGATGTCGTTATCCGCTACCTGGAAGACCCAGGGCATGAGGAGCACAAACGTTCACTGGATGAATGGTTGCAGCTGGACGCTGCCAATCTTGATATCTTCCTGGAAACCAAAGCCTTATGGCAAGGGGAAGTATTGCCGGCACCCGCATCTTATAACACCTCCCTCCAATGGCAGCAGCTGGATACCCGCTTAACTGCCTCCAACCTCACACCTGTTACCAATCCTCAGCCGGTACAGGCGTCTAAAGGGAAGCTCCGCTCCATAGCCAGCCGCTACTGGTGGGCGGCAGCAGCAATAGTGGGCATTATTACAGCCATCACACTGTACCGCCAGCCCTTATATATAGCACAACAAACCGCTCAGAATACAGACAGCCTTTTACTGCCGGACGGCACTAAACTCTATCTGAACGCTCATACCAGCGTAAAATACCCCCGCCATTTTAAAGGGAACAGCCGGGAGGTATTTGTACAGCAGGGTGAAGTTTTTGTAGATGTAAAGCATATGCCGGAAAAACCCTTCTCCGTTCACCTCAAAAATGTAGACATAGAAGTGCTCGGTACCTCTTTTGACGTAAAAGAGACTAAAAAAGGCGTAAACGTCTTTGTACAGACCGGTAAAGTAAAAGCCGTTTATAAGAACGGTAAGAAATCAGTTGTATTAACCCCCGGTGAAGAAGCAGAAATGTTGCTGGCAGGAGCCACCATCAGCACCCGCTATCACCGCAATAATAATCCCATTGCCTGGAAAACAGGACAGCTCACCTTCTATGATACTCCTCTGTCTGAAGTAACAGCCATCCTGGAGGATTATTACAAAGTACGTATCTCTCTTAAAGGAGAAGGATTGGCCGATAAACGGCTGATTGCTACCTTCCATAAAGAGTCTCTCTCCGAGGTATTGGATATCCTGTCCAAAACATTGCAGGTAAACGCCGTGCAAAAAGATAGCCTTGTAGAAATTTATTAGTCGTCCGGAGTAGAAATGCAGGGTATTCAACAGGCACTCCGTAAGGCGGCTTTACAAAAGCGCTGGTACATACTACTATTTTGTATATGTATAAGCCCATTGTATGCCCATTCCGAAAAAATTACCAACCCTTCAACTGTTACCTCTCCTCATCCCTACCAGGATGCCGATACCATTAAAGTTACCCTCAAAGTATACCGGGCCAGCCTCCGCCAGGTCATCCGCCAGATAGAAAAACAAACAGGCCTGACCTTCGCCATCTCCTCCACAGTACTGGAAAATGCACATTCCGTTTCCATGCAGGTAAGAAAAGAACCCCTGCCCTCCGTATTACGGCAGCTCTTTGCCGGTACCCGCTACGCATTCGAGATCAGGAATAAACAGATCATCGTTTACCCCATTTCAGAAGCACCACCCATTACAGGAGCCCCCCACCGGACTATCAGCACCGAAGCAGAAAAATATGTTGTGACAGGTATCATTACCGACGGAGAAAGGCCACTGGCAGGCGTCTCAATCCGGGAAAAAGAAACCCATAACGGCGCCAGCACCAATGAATACGGCCGCTTCAGGATTCCCGTAGCCAATGGACAGGCCACCCTCCAGTTTTCCCTCATCGGCTATGAAACGAGAGAAATAACCCTGCGCGAACGGCATAACCTGGATATCATCCTGCAAAATGACACCAAAACATTGAACGACCTGGTGATAATCGGGTACGGCATACAGAACAAAGCGAATATCACAGGGTCTATTACAAAAGTGGAAGGCAGGCGGCTGAAAAGCAGACCCGTCACCAACGTCATGGCAGCCCTACAGGGCACGGCGCCAGGATTGCTGGTCACCCGGAATAACGGTCAGCCAGGTAAGGAAGGATTTAACCTGCAGATCCGCGGACTATCATCCGGCAACTACAGCGCTCCGCTGGTACTGGTTGATGGCGCGCCCGGCTCCATCACCTACATGAACCCCAACGATATTGAGTCCATCTCCGTACTGAAAGATGCTGCTGCTACCTCCATCTACGGCCCCCTGGCAGCAGGCGGCGTAGTACTGGTTACCACCAAAAGAGGTAAGCCCGGCAGGATCAGCGTGGAGTATAACAGCCTGTTTGGTATAGAACGCCCCATCAGCCTGCCGGAACGCGTACACTCCTGGGAAGCGGCTAACATGCAGAACGAGGCTGCTAAAAATACAGGCATGCCCGTAGTATGGACCCCATTAGATATACAACGGATGAAAGATCCCAACATCACCTACCTGCCCAAAACAGATGGAAGTGGTAACTATGACTACTATGACGACTTCAATCCCCTGGATAACGTAACCCGCAATAACAGCACTACCACTACCTATAATATCAGCGCCAGAGGCGGCACTGAAAAACATCAGTATCTGTTTGCCCTCGGCCAGTTCTCCCGCCAGGGATTATTCAATACCGGTTTTGACAAAACCTCCAGGACCAACCTGCAGTTCAACGCCAACAACCGGCTGAGCGCTGTACTGAGCCTGGAAACCAGCCTCCAGTACGCCCAAAGCTCCACCCTCTCTCCGGGATGGCGGGTAGATGGCAACAACGGTCTGCTCAACTTCCTCTACCAGGCACCGGGAAATGTACCCACATATGTACCAGGCACCGATCACTATACCAGAGGGTTCAATGCCTACGCCCTTCTGAAAGATGCAGGAAGACGGGAAGAAAAAGCAACTTTTGCCGACGCCGTAATAACCCTGAAAGCAGAGAACCTCTACAAAGGACTAACGCTGAAAGCTGTATACAGCCCTCAGCTTACCACTACACATGATGGCCTCGGCAAACAGAAAGTAGATTTTTATGACGGTAGCGGCTATATCAACAGCGTAAATGATCCCAACTCACTGAAAAGGGCCAACCTGCTGGAAATACAACATAGCCTGCAATTACTGGCAGATTATGACCTGCCCGCCGGCAAACAGCATACCATCCATATACTGGGAGGTTTCGCCTACGAAAACCATTACCAGCATCAACGTATAGCCACCGGGTTTGGACTCGGGCCCAACGAGCTGCAGCAGCTGTCATTCAACAACCCTGAAGCAGCCACCACCCTTCACTTTAAAGGCTCCGGCTTCCTGTCCTCCCTCTTCACCCGCGTCAATTATAACTTCAGCGACCGCTACCTGCTGGAAGCCAACCTGGTTGCAGCACAGCTATTCTATAATAATACTCAATCGCCCAATCTGAAAAGACAGCATATCTTCCCATCGCTCTCAGCAGGCTGGCGACTGAACAACGAAAAATGGTTTGCATCCGCATTCCCCTTCTTTGATGAGTTCAAACTAAGGGCCTCCTGGGGTATGCTGGGCAACTTTAACTGGCGCAGCGGACTGAATGACTTCAACTTCCGTGATCAGTTGCTACATCCACAGGCCTACCCTATCATGTCTTATGAAGACAATGACAGGTTTGTACCAGGTAACAACAACTGGGAAACAGTGACCACTACAAATGCCGGCCTGGATATGGCTTTCTTCAAAGGCCGCCTCAATATCAATGCAGATTATTTCGTGAAGCATAATTCACGTATGCAGATAGCCACACAGACATCCCCTCTCTTCAACCCCTTATTCCCTACTTTCTTCCGCGCACAGATGCGCTCCTGGGGTTGGGAACTGAACCTGGGATGGAGAGATAACCGCGGCCCGCTAAGCTATTGGGTGAATGCCAACCTGTTCGATAACCAGAACAAAATATTGCAGACATACGGCCCCACCGCCTGGCTCATAGGTAACAACCGGGGCCTTGAAGGATTGCCTTACAACGCTATCATGGGGTATAGGGCCAATGGTTACTTCCAGCAGTCCTCTGAGGTAGATGGTCATGCCTATCAGACCGCTGCCACTGCTCCGGGAGATCTTCGTTATGAAGATGTCAATAATGACGGGATAATTAACGGGGGAAACTATACGAAGGCAGATCATGGCGACCTGGTGTATCTTGGCAGCACACAACCCCGCTACTCTTACGGCTTTGATGCGGGCTTTTCCTGGAAGGGACTGGATTTCTCTATCTTTTTCCAGGGTATTGGCCAGAGAAAGGTATTGGTGCCGGCCAATTTCAGCATGCCTTTCACAGATAACTGGCAACAGCCATGGGAGATTCACCGGGATCACTGGACAGCCGGTAATCCTGCTGCTGCTTTTCCAAGATTATATATGGGATACAATCAGAATCTCCTCCCCTCCTCCTTCTGGGTGATGAATGCCTCCTATATCCGGCTGAAAAACCTGCAGCTGGGATATACCTTCCATTTTGCAGACGCTAAGTTCATGAACAGCCTAAGGCTGTATTTTTCAGGACAGGACCTGTGGGAAGTGAACCGTATGAAGATCCGGTATTACGATCCTGAAGCGTCCACAAACACAGGATACCAATATCCCTTCTTCAGATCATTCACTTTAGGCGTAAATGCAAACTTCTGACTACCGCAAATAAAAAAGGGAAGAACTACCGCCCTTCCCTCTTGCTATTTTTTAGTTGTGTTATACTTATTATTCCGCTTTCTTCCCTGCCAGCAGATACAGCACCGCCATACGCACCGCTACACCATTCTCCACCTGGTTCAGGATAATAGAATGCCCTGAATCCGCAACATCCGAACTTAATTCCACACCACGGTTAATCGGTCCCGGGTGCATGATCACGATCTCTTTCTTCAGACTATCCAGCAACTCCCTGTTCACTCCATAGCTCAGAGAATATTCTCTCAAAGACGAGAACAGCGGGGTATTCTGCCTTTCCAGCTGAATACGCAGCACATTCGCTACATCACACCATTCAAGCGCCTCCCCGATATTATAGCTTACATTTACGCCCAACGCACTTTCCATATATTTGGGAATCAATGTGGGCGGACCAACAACCGTTACTTCCGCTCCCAGTTCCTTCAGGCAGTAGATATTTGACAATGCCACGCGGGAGTGCATAATATCGCCACAGATAGCCACTTTCTTGCCCGTTACGCTTCCCAGCCTTTCACGGATAGAAAAAGCATCCAGCAGCGCCTGCGTAGGATGCTCATTGATCCCGTCTCCGGCATTCACAATAGGGACGTCAATATGTTTCGAGAGAAAATGCGGCGCCCCGGTAGCAGAATGCCTCATTACCACCATATCCACTTTCATTGAAAGGATATTGTTAACAGTATCGATAAGCGTTTCACCTTTAGAGACAGAAGAACCTGATGCGGAGAAATTCACCACATCTGCACCCAGTCTTTTCTCAGCCAGCTCAAACGAGATGCGCGTACGGGTGGAATTTTCGAAAAATAAATTGACGATGGTAGTATCTCTGAGCGTCGGAACTTTTTTGATGGGCCTTTGTAAAACCTCTTTGAATTGGTCAGCCGTTTGAAAAATAAGTTCTATATCCTGACGCTGCAGACCACGGATCCCGAGAAGATGATTTACTGATAATGACATTTAAGATGCAAATATAAATGACCTGATTACAAATCCCAAAAGCAAAATTCTTATTCAATCACCACTTCATCCGCGCCATCACGTTCAGCCCAACGCACTTTCACCTTCTCAGACATCACCGCATCAATTGTACGCCCTGTATAATCCGCCTGTATAGGCAACTGACGGGTAAAACGACGATCTATCAACACCAGCAGCTCAACCGCCGACGGACGGCCAAAATCCAGCATGGCATCCAATGCCGAACGGGTAGTACGGCCTGTATACAGCACATCATCGATCAGCACTACTCTCTTATTTTCTATGGAAAAGTCTATCGCTGTTTCATTTGGCACATGCAACTGGGAGCCTTTATTAAAGTCATCCCTGTAAAAAGTAATATCCAGCTTCCCGTAATGAATCTGCACGCCGGGCAATAACTTCTGCAGTGTGCGGTAGATACGTTCAGACAGGAAAATACCCCTTGGCTGTAATCCGATAAGTACAGTCTGTGAGAAGTCCAGGTGATTTTCAATCAGCTGATGGCAAAGCCGGTCAACGGTAATAGCCACTTGCGTATCATTCAATATGGTCTTCAAAATACTTGAGTTTAGGCGTCAAAAATACGGATTTCTATATAGTCCGTATCTTTAATCATATAATAATCATGAAAAGACTCATTTCAATTACATTACTGCTTATGTTTTTATTCGGCAACGCACATTCACAACTGAAAGTGGGCGATAAAATACCCTCATTCCAACTGAAGGACCAGGACGGACAACTGTTTGATATTAACAGCGTACTGGGAAAACAACCACTGGTTATCTACTTCTATCCTAAAGACGAAACCAGGGGTTGCACAGCAGAAGCCTGCTCATTCAGGGATAACTACGAACAGTTCACTGCTAAAGGCGTAAAAGTGATAGGCATCAGCTCTGATGGCGTAACATCCCATAAGAACTTTGCCACCCATCACAAACTGCCCTTTACATTGCTGAGCGATACCAGCAACACCGTACGTAAACAGTTCGGAGTGCCCAGAAAAATGTTTATTCCCGGACGCGTTACTTATATAGTCAATAAGGAAGGTGTCATCATCCATACTTTCAATAACCTCATGGATGGAGAGAAACATGTAGCAGAAGCGTTAACTGCCCTGGAGAAATTATAGAAATAAAAAAGGTTGCCCGTTGGCAACCTTTTTTATTTCTGTTTAATCTTCTTTCAGGAACGGATACCTGTAATCTGTAGGCGGTACCAGCGTTTCCTTAATAGTACGCGCACTCAGCCAGCGATACAGGTTCAGCATAGAACCGGCCTTATCGTTGGTACCGGAAGCACGGGCGCCGCCAAAAGGCTGCTGGCCAACTACTGCGCCGGTAGGCTTATCGTTGATATAGAAGTTACCCGCACTGTTCACCAGCTTTTTGGTAGCCAGGTCAATGGCATAACGGTCCTGTGCAATAATAGAACCAGTCAGCGCATAGCTGGATGTGCTGTCAACAGTTGCAATGATCTCTTCGAATTTCTCAGCATCATAAGTATAGATAGTCAGCACCGGTCCGAATATCTCTTCACACATTGTTACATAGTGAGGATCGGTCACCTCTATTACAGTAGGCGCAATAAAATAACCTTCCGCTTTACTGTAAGTACCACCGGCAATGATCTTTGCCTTAGGGTCCTTCTTCGCATTTTCTATATAGTTAGTGATCTTGTTGAAAGATCGCTCATCTATCACAGCATTGATGAAGTTGCTGAAATCTTCAGTAGTACCCATTTTCATGGTGGCCAGCTCTGCTACTAGCTTCGCCTTTACCGCATCTGCAATATTGGACGGCAGGTAAGCGCGGGAAGCAGCGGAACATTTCTGTCCCTGGTACTCAAAAGCGCCACGGGCCAGAGCAATGGCAGTCACATCAACATCAGCCGATTTATGAGCCAGGACAAAGTCCTTACCGCCTGTTTCACCAACAATACGGGGATAGGTTTTGTACTTGCTGATGTTGGTACCGATAGTCTTCCACATCTGCTGGAATACAGCCGTAGAACCAGTAAAGTGAATACCGGCAAAATCAGGATGAGAAAAAGCTACATCACCCAGCAGAGGTCCGTCAGTGTAGATCAGGTTGATCACACCTGCCGGCAATCCGGCTTCTATCAGCACTTTCATAATCACATTGGCCGCATATACCTGGGTATCAGCCGGTTTCCATACTACCACATTACCACAGAGCGCTGCAGAAGTAGGCAGGTTACCTGCAATAGCAGTAAAGTTGAATGGAGTGACAGCCAGTACAAAACCTTCCAGCGGACGGTATTCCAGCCTGTTGTGAATACCCTGCGGACTGTAAGGTTGCTGATTATATATTTCAGAGAGATAATGTACGTTGAAGCGGAGAAAGTCTATCAGCTCACAGGCACTGTCTATTTCAGCCTGGTAGGCATTCTTGCTCTGTCCCAGCATAGTAGCCGCATTCAGATGGTAGCGGTACTTGGTAGCGATCAGTTCTGCCGCTTTGAGAAATATGCCGGCACGTTGTTCCCAGGGAGTATCCGCCCATTGGGCGCGTGCCTGTAACGCAGCAGTAATGGCATCATTGATATGAGTAGCGTCCCCTGTATGGAACTGTCCCAGTTTATGTTTGATCTCATGAGGCGGACGGAGTTCCTGCGTCTTACCGGTACGCACTTCTTTGCCGCCGATATACATGGGAATATCAGCCTCCTGCGCTTTAAATGCGGCCAGCTGTTTTTTCAGCGCAACCCTTTCGGGGGAACCCGGAGCATAGCTGTATACCGGCTCATTAACCGGTGCAGCAAAGTGGAAATAAGCATTATGCATTCTCTGCAGTTTTGGTTTTGATCTTGTTGTAACCTGCCAGGCAGGGCTTAAAATGAGTGATATGCAGCATGTGCCGGGAAACTGGCTTTTTCAGTTCACCGGCACATCTGCATATCTTGCAAATTTAAAATATTATTCTGCTTTAGCCATCATCAGGTACGCTTTGATGAAGCCTTCCAGCTCGCCATCCATTACAGGCTGAACGTTTCCTACCTCAAAATCCGTGCGGTGATCTTTAATCATCTTATACGGATGGAAAACGTAGGAACGGATCTGAGACCCCCATTCAATCTTGCGTTTGTTGGCGTTGGCTGCGTTCTTCAGCTCCTCGCGTTTACGCAGTTCCTCTTCATACAGACGGGATTTCAGCATGGTGAGGGCCTTCTCACGGTTCTCACCCTGCGTACGGGCCTGCTGGCATTCAATGATGATGCCTGAAGGAATGTGTTTCAAACGTACCGCCGTTTCCACTTTGTTTACGTTCTGTCCGCCTTTACCACCGGAACGGTAGAATTCCCATTCCAGGTCGGCCGGGTTGACAGCTATTTCGATAGTATCATCTACCAGCGGATAAACAAAGATAGAAGCAAAGGAAGTGTGCCTGCGGGCATTGGCATCGAACGGAGAGATACGCACCAGTCGGTGTACACCACTTTCCGCTTTGAGCAGGCCATAGGCAAATGAGCCGTCAAATTCCAGGGAAGCCGACTTGATACCAGCGCCATCCCCGTATTGTACGTCAATTTCAGATACTTTCCACCCCTGCTTCTCACCATACATACGATACATACGCAGCAGCATTTCCGCCCAGTCCTGGCTCTCAGTACCACCGGCACCGGAGTTGATAGTGAGCACTGCCGGCATCTCGTCTTCCGGTTCGTTCAGTGTAGATTTAAATTCAAGTTCATCAAGAGCAACAGTAGCAGCCTGGTAAGCAGTCTCTACCTCTTCCTCAGAAGCTTCTCCTTCTTTCTGGAAGTCCAGCAGTACCGCACTATCCTCTATGGCCGTTTGTACCTGGTCATAAAGATCTACCCAAAACTTGTTTACTTTGATCTCTTTCAGAATGGACGTAGCCCGGGCATTGTCGTCCCAGAAGCCGGGGGCTAACGTAAGTTGTTTATCATTTTCGATTTTTGCTATGCGGTCCTGGACGTTAAAGAAAACCTCCCAGGACATGGAGACGGTCCCTCATAGCTTTGAGTTGTTCTGCTGTCATAATGGGCGCAAATGTAAGGAAAAAGGGGAACAATATTTGCGGGTTTTACGTTAATGTTCCCTGTAAATTTAAAAAAAGATACTATCTATGGCATCCAACCATGAAACCCTCTATTACAAGAATAGCGCGATTTTCAACACAATAGGGTACATAATGGTGATCGTGATCAATGCTATGGCTGGTTCCTCAATGATCAACAATCTTTCGCCTGCTGAAGTTTCAGAAAAATACGAGAGCCTTTTCGTACCTGCAGCACTTACCTTCTCCATCTGGGGCCTCATTTATCTTTCATTACTCGGATTTATCATTTACCAGTTATGGCTGGCTTTTTCCGGTCACCATCAACAGGAACTGGAGATCTTTATGGAACGGCTCAGAGGCTGGTGGCTGATCAGCTGCCTGGCCAACTCATGCTGGCTGTTCGCCTGGCATTATGAGCTCCTGCCGCTATCTTTTCTGCTGATACTGACACTGCTCGTCTGCCTCCTGGCTATTAACCTGAATTTTAATATCGCCCTGCCACAGGCTTACGCTACCCGTGCAGAAAAACTCCTTATCCACCTGCCCTTCAGCCTCTACCTTGGCTGGATATGCATCGCTGCCATCGGCAATATGGCAGCCCTGTTCGTCTACGCAGGACTGGACATGACCAGCATTCCGTGGACAATTTTTCTCATACTGTTATCTACCGTTGCATCAACGGTGCTGATTATACGCAGATATAACATCGTTGCAGGCCTGGTAGCCCTTTGGGCCCTGTACGGCATCATCCTGAAAAGACAAACAGTGCACGGACCTGACGCCGGCCCCGTCATCACCACCTGCATCACCGCCATGTCAGTCATCACTCTCACCGGCGTCTGGAGAATACTGAAACGTCCCTCCTCATGGTGATCCCGTAGTACAAACCCGCCAAAGACTTGTATATTTTACGGTACGCTGACCAACGCCCGGGCATAATCTCCTGTAGACTTTCATCTTATTTATTACTTTTGAGTCCACAAAATGCGTTTATATGTTTCCAACGACTAATCCGACAGCTACGAAGGCCTGGCAACAACTGCAGCAGCACGCTGCCAGGATGAAAGAAACGCACCTGCGCACATTGTTTGCCGGGGATGCCGAGAGATTCAACAAGTTCACCCTTTCTTTTGAAGATATATTGTTCGACTATTCCAAGAACATCATCACAGAAGAAACTATGACCACCTTATTCGTGCTGGCAAAAGAATGCGGCGTGGAAGAAGGTATAAAGGCCATGTTCAGCGCTGAAAAGATCAACGCTACTGAGAACAGGGCCGTACTGCATACCGCCCTCCGTAATGTATCCAATACCCCTGTAGTACTGGACGGAAAGGATGTAATGCCCGATGTGAACGCCGTTCTGGAAAAAATGGAACATTTCTGCCACCGCATCCATAACGGAGAATGGAAAGGCTACACCGGCAAGACCATCCGCTATATCGTAAATATCGGTATCGGTGGTTCCGACCTGGGCCCGGTAATGGTCACCGAAGCCCTGAAACCCTACTGGAAAGAAGGCATACAACCCTATTTCGTTTCCAATGTAGACGGTACGCACATCGCCGAAACACTTAAAAAAGTAAACCCGGAAGAAACCCTCTTCCTCATTGCCTCCAAAACTTTCACCACACAGGAAACTATGACCAACGCGCACACTGCACGTAACTGGTTCCTGCAGTATGCAAAAGATGAGGCGCATGTAGCTAAACATTTTGCGGCACTGTCTACCAACGAAAAAGCTGTAAAAGCTTTCGGTATAGACCCTGCCAATATGTTTGAGTTCTGGGATTGGGTAGGCGGCCGCTATTCCTTATGGTCCGCCATTGGCCTGAGCATTGCATTGACCACCGGCTTTGCACACTTCAAAGCATTACTGGAAGGTGCACATGCAGTAGATAACCACTTCCGCACTACCCCTCTGGAAAAGAATATTCCCGCTATCATGGCCCTCATAGGCCTTTGGTACGGTAACTTCTTCGATACCGCAACAGAAGCCATCCTGGCATATGACCAGTACATGCACCGCTTTGCAGCTTATTTCCAGCAGGGAAATATGGAAAGCAACGGTAAATATGTAGACCGCACCGGCAAAGCCGTTACCTACGAAACAGGCCCTATCGTATGGGGAGAACCAGGCACCAACGGCCAGCACGCCTTCTACCAGCTCATCCACCAGGGCACACGCATCATCCCATGCGATTTCATCGCTCCTGCCATAAGCCACAATCCCATAGGCGATCACCACGTAAAACTGCTCTCTAACTTTTTCGCACAAACGGAAGCGCTGATGAACGGTAAAACTGAAGAAGAAGTAAGAGCCGAACTGGTGAAATCAGGACTGAAAGAAGAAGAGATCAAAACGCTGCTGCCCTATAAAGTATTTACCGGTAACAGACCTACCAACTCTTTCCTGGTAAAACAGATCACCCCCAGAACGCTGGGCTCCCTGGTAGCGCTGTACGAACATAAGATCTTTGTACAGGGCGTTATCTGGAACATCTACAGCTTTGATCAGTGGGGTGTTGAGCTGGGTAAACAACTCGCTAACAAAATACTGCCTGAACTGGAAAGCACAGATAAGGTAACAAGCCATGATGCTTCCACTAATGGCCTGATCAACGCCTGGAAACAGATGAAGAAATAAAACTCTTTTCACCACATTTTAAAAACGCTTTTACCCAGATAGTAAAAGCGTTTTTTTTATTCTAAAACGCTAATAAAAAATACCCCCTCCGAAACAAAAAAGACCCCCGGAGAAACCGGAGGTCTTATATATCAATCTAATAGAATGATCTTACTAAATTACCACTTATCTACGTCTTCGCTATGAGAAGAAGAAGCTGCAGCAGCGGGAGCTGCTTCTACGGCAACAGCAGCTTCAACTTCTGCTGGTTCTGCAGAAGCTTCAGCACCTTCACCATCTTCATCATCGCGTACATAGTCGTGATTGTAGGCATCAAAATCGAAGTCGGGCATCAACTCAGTTTTCACATAGTTGATGGTCTCTGTCAGAGCATTGAGGAATTTGTTGAAGTCTTCTTTGTACAGGAACACTTTGTGCCTGTCATAACCATTGTCATTAAAGCGCTTTTTGCTTTCTGTAATGGTCAGAAAATAATCATTTCCCCGAGTGGTCTTTACATCAAAGAAGTAAGTCCTTCTTTTGCCCGCTTTCAATCGTTTAGAAAAGATACTGTCATTATTTCTTTCCTGCTGATTGGTATTTTCGTACGCCACAGTTGTTAGATTTAAGTTGTTAACGAATCAAATCCTTTTTCCAATAAGAGACAAATATACTATTAGTTTACAAATATCAAAATAATTTTAAATGATTTTGAAAAATGATAGAACATCCCCTTACCTATTGGTTTACAGGCATATATAATAATTTGATTACTATTCTATTAAAGGTTCCTCTTCTCCTGACTGCTGGCGGGCATACAAATCCGTATAATAACCGTTTAATGACAGTAATTCTTCATGTGTACCGGTCTCCACGATCCTTCCATCATCCAGTACAATGATCTTGTCAAATTCAAACAACGCAAAGATCCGGTGAGTAATAATAATAGCAGTTTTATCTTTCAGATAAGCATATAGGTTACCAATGATCTCTTTCTCAGTTCGGGCGTCTACAGCAGAAAGACAATCATCAAAAACAAGCAGGTTAGGGTCCTTTATCAATCCCCTTGCAATAGAGATCCTTTGTTTCTGACCACCACTCAGCGTTACGCCCCTCTCTCCCACCAAAGTATCAAAACCTTCCTTAAAACCCAGTATATCCCTTTCTACAGATGCCTGCCTCGCAGCAGTCTGCACAGCCTCTATCCCCGCTTCCGGTGTACCAAAACGTATATTGTTCGCAATTGTATCGGAAAACAGGAAAACATCCTGCGGTACATAACTGATCTGCGTACGCAGACTTTCCAGCTTCACCTGCCGGATATCCTGCCCGTCAATCAGCACCGCCCCCTCCTGCGGGTCATACATACGTATGAGCAGCTGCGCCAGCGTAGATTTGCCGGAACCAGTACGGCCTATCACCGCTATCTTCTGTCCCGGTTTTATGGTCAGGTTAAAGTCTTTGATAGCCTGGATACCGGTATGCGGATAAGTGAACGAAACATTACTGAACGTCACCTCCCCTTCTATAGTAATATTCCTTGCACCAACAGGATTCTTTATCTGCGGCTCTATCTGCAGGAACTCATTCAGCCGTTGCTGACTGGCCGACGCACGCTGTATCATAGATGCTACCATGCCAATAGAAAAGAACGGAAACATCAGCATGTTCACATAAATCACAAACTCCGCCAGGTTACCCACTGTTATCACCCCATTAATTACCTGGATACCGCCTGCAAAGATGGTAAGCACCACACTTAACCCGATCATCAGGGCCATGCTGGGCTGAAACAGGGCATCTGTTTTGGCAAGACTGACAGAACTTTCCTTGTACGCCTCACTGGCTTCCTCAAAATGCTTTATACTGCCTTCCTCCTGTATATAGGATTTAATAACACGTATACCCGAATAAGATTCCTGCGCAATGGAAGTAATATTGGAGAGCTGCGCCTGTATACGCTCACTCTTACGATGAATAATGCGGTTCACGTAATAGATGATCAATGCCAGCAGAGGCAATGGCGACAAAGTATACAACGTAAGCAACGGATTAACTTCTATCATCAGGTACACAACTATCACTATCATGAAAACGGTGCGGGTAGCATACATAATAGCCGGCCCAACGTACATACGTACACGGGATACATCTTCCGTAATACGGCTCATCAGATCACCGGTACGGTGCATCTTGAAAAAATTCAGGTCCAGCACCTGGTAATGCTGGTAAATTTCGTTCTTGAGGTCATATTCAATATAGCGGCTCATTACAATGAGCGTTTGCCGCTGCAGGTAGAGAAAGAAACCGCTCAGCAGCGCAAAGAGAAGGATACTGATGCCATAAAATGCCAGTACACGGGAAAATTCAGCGCGAAAGAAACCTTTCAGACCAGTATCGCTGATAAGACGGTAATTGTCAAGATTCTGCGCCAGCAGGTCAAATATCTGCCGGACCATAATAGGCTGAAACACACTGAAAACAATGGAGATAACAGTACAAATCAACCCGGTCAGGAACCTCCATTTGTACTTGATAAAATATTTGTTAAGCGTGGCCAGGTGTTTCATGCGGTGACTAAAGTATGAAAAAAACAAAGTCCATAGCATCTCTGCTACAGACTTTGGTTGAATAGTTTACACGATTATAACGATTTCAGCGTATCGATGACCTTCTTTTCAGCATCAGCTACAGAAACATCTTCCTTCACAAATTTCTGACCGGTAATGTTCTCGAACAGCTCTATATAGCGCTCGCTCACACTGTTTACAAACGCATCCGTCATTTCAGGTACAGTCTGCCCGTCCTTACCCTGGAAACCATTTTCCATAAGCCATTCACGTACAAACTCCTTACTCAGCTGTTTCTGAGCCTCGCCCTTCTGCTGTTTCTCTTCATAACCTTCTGCATAGAAGTAACGGGAAGAATCCGGTGTATGGATCTCATCGATCACATAGATAGTATCCCCGATTTTACCAAACTCGTATTTGGTATCTACGAGGATCAGTCCACGTTTTGCCGCCAGTTGCTTACCACGTTCAAACAAGGCCAGGGTATATTTTTCCAGCTTTTCGTAGTCTTCTTTGCTTACCAGCCCCTGAGCAATGATCTCCTCACGGGAAATATCCTCATCATGACCTTCATGAGCTTTCGTAGTAGGAGTAATGATGGGAGCAGGGAAAAAGTCATTCTCCTTCAGGCCCTCCGGCATGGTTACACCACACAGTTCACGCTTCCCGCTTTTATAAGTCCTCCAGGCGTGACCGGTAAGGTTACCACGTACCACCATCTCTACGGGGAATGTCTCACATTTCAGGCCAATGGTTACATTCGGCAGGGGAACCGCCTTTACCCAGTTAGGCACGATATCTTTTGTAGCTTCCAGCATAATGGCCGCTACCTGGTTCAATACCTGGCCCTTGTAAGGAATGGGGCGGGGCAATACCACGTCAAAAGCAGAGATACGATCACTCACCACCATTGCCATATACTTGTCGTCTATCGTATATACATCCCTAACCTTTCCCTTGTAGAAAGCCGTTTGCCCGGGGAAATTAAACTTTGACTCTAACATGAAAATTACCTATTAAATTGATTAATGAATTGCATTCAGGTTCGCAAAAATACTGTAGGAAGCATTAATTACCACGTATTCTTTTTAAGAAAACTTCAGGAGCCCTTCTGTATTGGCCCCGGCGTACTGGTGGAGGAGATTCAGAATGTATTCATTTTCAGGGTAAGGGGTCAGCCATTCCTTCATGCCGCTCCCCTCTGTAATAGCAGTATCCCGCGGAATATACCCCATTCCGTAAAAACGCCCCTTTTCCATAAGGATACAGCTCTGCTCCGCCGGCTCCCGGCCACTGCCCACAATAGCAAAAGAAGGCTGTTGCTGCTGCATATGAATGATAGCGGCTTTTACACGCAGGTTGTAAGTATCTGCCTCTTCCTTCTTCTGACAGGCGCCCCTGCAGGTATGGTCCTGTAAAGGAAAACACGCACCATCCCCTTTCTGCAGGAAACAAAGCCTAGGGCACAGGTCAAATTCCCTGATCAGACTGCGCAACATCTGATGCCCCTGTACCAGCAACGGAAAAGCATACAACGGTGTAGTATGCTTACGCCGCTTCTCTATGACCAGGCGGAGATATCCCTGCTGATCTTCAAAACAATAGAAACCATACCTGAAATCAATATTCTTCTGGGACTTATTGTAAACAGGCCAGAGACGCTTGATCTCCACACTCTCCAGGATATTCGCCATCAGTTCTGTACCAGTCACCTCATGTGAAATAGTATAGATATTCCGCAGGAATTCCTGCCTTTTCCGGCCGGCATTATTGCCCGTAAAATGACTGTTCACCCTTTTGCGGATATTCTTGGCCTTACCCACATAAATCACCTTCCCCTTCTGATCATGGAAATAATACACTCCCGGCAATAACGGCAACGCAAAAACCTGCTCAGGGGCAAGATTAGGCGGCAGGAACTGCTCTTTGGAACGTACACTCAGCGCAGCAGCGATCGCCTTGTTCACATCCTCTTTCAGAAGATGACTGAAAAGCTTGACTGTAGCCGCAGCATCGCCCGAAGCCCTGTGCCGGTTGGTAATACCTATCCCGAGCGAGCGGCAGAGATTGCCCAGGCTATAGGAAGGCAACCCGGGAATGATCTTCCGGCTCAGACGTACAGTACATAGCTTCTTGCTGCGCAGACTGTACCCCGCCTGCTGAAGATGATGCTGTAAGAAAGAATAGTCAAAATTGACATTATGAGCCACAAAAATGTTCTCTCCCAGCAATCCATATACCTCCTCCGCCACCTCTTCAAAACGGGGAGCGTTTTCAACCATCTCGTCCGTAATACCTGTAAGGGATTGTACGTAACGGGGAATAGGTATACCGGGATTGACCAGCGTTTCATACCGCTGCACAACCTGGTGTCCGTCGTATATAAAAATGGCGATTTCCGTAATGCCGTTGGCACTGGCGTGCCCTCCTGTAGTTTCTATGTCAACAATAGCGTACATAACAATCCACTCAGGAGGCAAATATAAGATAAGTTAACAGGGTTTCAGATTCAATTTTAAAACTGATCACGTCCCCCTTTAATGCAGGGATAATGTATGGATAGTGTATGTCTCAAGCATGTCTCAAGCATGTTTAAAGCATGTTTAAAGCATGTTTAGTGTATGTATTGCGGTAGCTAAAGTACACCACAGAACAAGATAACTATAAAAAGTCGTTAGCCGTCAGGAGCGACATTCCCGAACTCAACACTAAACAAAATCCCCCGGCGACTAACAACCTCTTAATAACACCTGGCAACGGCCGTTGTTTACTTCCTGGTCATCGAGCTCTGAATGCCTTTAGCTACGTCCAGATGCCCTCTCAGCGTAGGTAGCGTATTACCTGCAAATGTCTTCAGGTCCGGATCTGTCAGGTTAGTCGACGCTTTTTCAAACATGTCTATGTCTTTGGTGTGGTCCTGCACCATCATATCAATAAAATGTTTGTCAAAATCCTTCCCTGTCAGTTTACTCATATCTCTTATATGATCACTTTTATCATTGCTCACACTGTCAGGAAGAGTAATATTCTTATTGGCTGCCAGTGTCTTTAACTCTTCATTGGCCTTGGAATGATCTTTCACCAGCAGGGCCCCGAAATCCTTCACCTGCTGGTTTTGCCCCTTCTCCTGGGCAAGTTTACCTAATTCTACTTCCATCATTCCACCATCTGCCGCTTTTACGGCAAAATCAGAAGACTCCTTATCAACCGGAGCTACTTCCTTATTAACGGCCTGAGCGCTATCCACACTGTCTTCATGCTTCGCCCCCGTATTACCACCGCCGCAAGCCTGGAACATCCATGCAGACAATAACATGGCTGCAAAAAAAGTGAGCTTTTTCATTTGTTACTTTTTTGGTTTAAACAATCTCCCAATAATTTTACAAAAAGAATACCATCCCCTTCCCCTAAAGGCCAAAGCCGCTTATGTGAGCAGTTCTTTCCGCATTCTGTATCAGGAAAGACCTCAAACTATCCTGCCCCGGGAAAATTTATTTTGGAACACTCGTTCTGAAATAATACTTTTGCATCATGGCACGAAACAAAGCATTTGATCCTGAAGAAAAGCTGGAAAAAGCAAGAGACCTGTTCTGGGAGAAGGGGTACAATGCTACATCCATGCAGGACCTCGTGGACGGAATGCAACTGAATAGAGCCAGCATATACGACACATACGGCGATAAATATGCTCTTTTCCAGCAGTGTCTGCAGAACTACGCAAAGGAAAAGTTGCAGGATTATAAACAATGCTGCGCGAAAGGGTCGCCACTCGCAGCGGTGGAAAGTATAGTGCGGAAAGCAGTAGAAAAGAAACAGCAGGGAAAAACCTGCCTGATGGTCAAAACATCCTTTGAACTGGCATCCATGGACGAATGCATTAAGAACCTCGTACGGGAACAGGCCCAGCAGAGCGTCAACATTCTGCAGGAGTTGCTGGAAAAAGCGAAACAGATTGGCGAAATACCGGAATCAAAAGACCCCGCAACACTGGCACAGTTCCTTTACGCAAGCTTCAGTTCATTATGGATGATGGAAGTATTATTTGAAGACAAACAGATGCTGAACAGACTGGCAGATCATATCTTGGAAAGTATCAGGCATTAAAAATTTTTTACCCTTTTTCGGAACGATCATTCTGGAATTATTAAAACAGATAGGCACATGTATCCAACTTTATTATCATCCGCAACTATAGGCAAATACGCCCTTTCAAACAAAGTAGTGATGGCCCCCGCCATCAACAAACGTCCGGTCCCCGCGGGCATACCCAACGATGTAATGGTAAATTATTACAGTCAGCGGGCAGGCGCAGGCCTGATCATAGCAGAAGGCACCGGATTCGTGGAAAGCGGCATGGGACATGCACACATGCCTGGTATTTATAGCAGGGAACAAATAACAGGCTGGAAAAAAGTAACACAGGCTGTGCATGAAAAAGGCGGCAGGATCTTCTTACAGATCCTCCATACAGGAAGGATCTCCCATCCCGCCAATATGCCCGCCCGCTCAGAGATAATAGCTCCGTCTGCTGTTACAGCCCGCGGAGAAATATGGACGGAAACTTTAGGCTGGCAGCCGCATGCAACTCCCCGCGCTATGACAACAAGGGAAGTAGAGAAAATGGTACAACAATACGTGAAGGCAGCTACGCAAGCCATAGCTGCAGGCTTTGACGGTGTTGAGCTGCATGCGGCCAATGGCTACCTGATGGACCAGTTCCTCCATCCGGACATCAATCAACGTACAGATAAATATGGCGGTAGTATCATGAACCGTACCCGCTTTATTATTGAGACAATAGCTGCCGTAAGCCATGCTATAGGAAAAGACCGCACAGGAATATTGCTGTCACCATACAGCCAGGCAAACGATCTGCAGCATCATGCAGAGCTCGATGCTACTTATGAATTCCTCGCCGATGCACTGGACGTTTTCTCCTTGTCCCATATACACCTCATCAAAGATCCCGCTGTACCGGCTACCCTGATTGCCGGCATCAGGGCCAGGTTCAATGGTACATTGATCCTGAACGGAAATTATGATGCAAAACATGCAGAGAAAAGCGTACAGAACGGATTGGCAGACCTTGTAGCATTCGATGCCCCCTGCTTATCAGCTCCTCTGCCCGGACAGCTTTGCTCCACAGCAAGCGGAGATGTTCATAAAAAACCGGATTACGCCTCCACAAATTATTAGTAATACTCAAAAAAAATGGGTTTCACCTCAGAGGCAAAACCCATTTTTCTGAGCTATTCTTCAGCCCGGAATATCAGATAAACTATAAATAAAATTGGCTGAATCTATTTGGTTGAATATCCATTCAACTTTCAAACGTATCAATATTGTTTCTCTATTATACTGCATCAAACGTTTGTCAGATAGATAAGGCCAATTTTATTATTCCCTGGATCCCCTATATTACTTCTATCCTGGCCTGTTGCTCCGATGGCTTCCAGTTAAAATACTGCTGCGCATTATAATAACAGATATCCTGTATCACCTTCCCTATCCATTCCACATCATTCGGCAATTCCCCTGATTCAACTTCCTGCCCGAACAGATCACATACCAGTCGACGGAAATATTCATGACGCGGATAAGAAAGAAAACTCCTTGAATCCGTCAGCATTCCCACAAACCGGCTGATCAGCCCCATATTGGAAAGCGCATTCAGTTGCCTGGTCATACCATCCTTCTGATCAAGGAACCACCAGGCAGAACCAAACTGCACCTTACCTGCTACAGAACCATCATTGAAATTACCGATCATAGTAGCCATCAGCTCATTATCCGCAGGATTAAGATTATACAGGATAGTACGCGCCAGCTTATCCTGGCTGTCAAGCCGGTCCAGGAACCTGGCCAGCGCACGGGCCTGCGAAAAATCCCCTATGGAATCCCAACCGGTATCCGGTCCCAGCAAACGCATCATACGGGAATTATTATTACGCAAAGCACCAAGATGATACTGCTGTACCCAGCCCTTTTCCCAGTCCCATTCCGCCAGCTGCAGCAACAAAGCTGATTTGAACTGTCTCGCTTCAGCAACAGTAAGAACATTGTTACCTCTTACTTTCAGAAAAATAGCATCTATCTCCTTTTCCAGGAAGTCTTCTGCATAGATCTCCTCTATACCATGATCTGATACAGAACAACCCATCGACGCAAAGAAATCATGACGGTTCTTTAACGCATCCAGCAGATCGTTATAGGTCCTGATAGTAATACCACTGGCCTTCTCAAGCCGGGTCAGATATTGATTATATTTTGCAGGATCGTCAACATTCATCGCCATATCCGGACGGAAAGCAGGCAGAATAGGTATTTCAAAACCATCTTCCTTCAGTTGCCGGTGATGCTCCAGCGTATCTGCCGGATCGTCCGTAGTACATACAACAGCCACATTCATTTTCCTTAACAGGTTGCGGGTACTGTATGCAGAAGATTGCAATTGCTCATTCGTAGCCTTGAAAATTGCTGCTGCAGACTTAGACGAAAGAATATCGTTCACGTCAAAATAACGCTGCAACTCCAGGTGAGTCCAGTGATACAGCGGGTTTCTTAAGGTATATGGAACAGTGGCAGCCCACTTCTCAAATTTCTCCCAGTCAGATCTGTTGCCCGTACAGAAACTCTCATGCACACCATTTGTACGCATAGCCCTCCATTTGTAATGGTCTCCGTACAGCCATGCCTGCGTAATATTCTCAAACTGCGTATCAGCCGCTATCTGCGCAGGCGGCAGATGACAGTGATAATCTATTATCGGCATATCCCTGGCATAGTCATGATACAGTCGTTGCGCAGTAGCCGTATTCAACAGAAAATGTTCATCCATGAACTTCTTCATCATTAATGTCTGTTATTGGTGAATAGATCGTTTTACAAAGACACACCCCGCTTCCAGGGAATAAAATCATCCTGTCCGTTAAGCACCGACTTTGCAGGAGTTACCCCACTGGCCACATCAATTACATAATTCAGAATGCGTTCCCCTGCCTGCGGAATAGTCTCCTTACCATCTATGATAGTACCTGTATTGATATCGATGATATCAGGCATACGCTCATAGAGACGGGTATTACTGGACAGCTTAAGCACCGGGGCTATAGGATTGCCCGTAGGCGTGCCCAGTCCGGTAGTGAAGAGCACAATAGTAGCTCCTGATCCCACTTCAGCCGTCGTAGATTCCACATCATTGCCGGGCGTACAGAGCAGGTTCAGACCAGGAAGGGATACTTTTTCGGGATAATCAAGTACAGCTGCAACAGGTGATGTTCCTCCTTTTTTAGCTGCTCCTGCCGACTTAATAGCGTCTGTTATCAAACCATCTTTTATATTGCCGGGAGAAGGGTTCATATCAAATCCTGAACCTGCTTCTTCTGCCCTGCGCTGATAAGTGCGCATCAGGTCAATAAAACGGAGGGCATCCTTCTCATCCACACAACGGTCACTCATCTCCTGCTCCACTCCGCAAAGCTCAGGGAATTCAGAAAGGATCACACTTCCCCCTAATGCTACCAGCAGGTCCGAAGTATAACCAATGGCCGGATTAGCAGAAATACCGGAAAAACCGTCAGAACCGCCACACTCAAGTCCTATACAGAGCTTCGACAAAGGCGCCGGCTGACGCGTCAGGGTATTAGCCTCCATCAGACCCGAAAACGTCTGTTTCATAGCGGCAGTGATCAATGCCTGTTCAGTACCCGTCTGCTGCTGGTCCAGTATATACAGCGGTTTGCTGAATTGAGGAGAACGCTTGCGGATCTCCTCCTGCAACATACTGATCTGGGCGTTCTGACATCCCAGGCTCAACACCGTGGCGCCCGCAACATTAGCATGTGTGATATAACCTGCCAGCAATCCGCAGAGGGTCTGCGCATCCTGCCTTATACCACCACAACCACCATCATGCGTCAGGAACTTTATCCCGTCAATGTTTTCAAAAAGGCGGCGCTGCTGCCCGTTCTGTACATCTTCTGTGTAAACGGTTTCCAGTATACCGTTTACATCAGTTCCCTGCTTATACTGACGTACCAGCTGCTTTGCAAAGTCCTGGTACTTTTTAGGACGGCCATAACCCAGCTCTTCCGCCAGTGCTTCACGCAACACCTCAATATTCCTGTTCTCACAGAACACCAGCGGGATCACCAGCCAGTAGTTGGCTGTTCCCACACTCCCGTCGTCACGGTGATATCCCAGGAAAGTACGGTCCTTCCAGGTGGAGATGTCCGGAATATGCCAGCTGGTTTTCCGCTGTGCAGCCAGGCGGAAATCGCTCGCTGCATGCTTTACATTGTTAACCGAAATTCGGCTTCCGGCAGGCAGGGCCTCTTTCGCTCGGCCTACCAGTACCCCGTACATAGTGATCGCATCTCCCGGGCTGAGAGCAGCTTCAGTAAATTTATGCTTGGCCGGAATGTCTTCTGTAAGTGTGTATTGTTCTATTGTCTCCCCTTTTTTCAGGTCTGTCAGTGCCACTATCACATTATCCTGCGGGTGAACCTTCAATATTTTCATATACTGTCTTTTAAGCTATCATCGTTTCTTCAGATATACGCCTGATAAGAGAAGGCGCTCCCTCCTGCATCAATGCGTTCAACATCACGGTCACGGCCTGCGTAAACCCTTTAAGTGCTGTGAGATCTGTTCCCCAGAGCATCTGGTCTGCAAGTACATCTTTCACCAGCGCAGCAGGTTCCTGCTGCTGCCATTTACTGCTCAGCAAAGCAGCATGATCATCCGTAGCATGGTTGCCCTTCATGAATAGCAACCATGAGGCAAAACCCAGGGCTATCAACGCCGGCACCTCCTCAGAACGATGATAGTGACTGGTAAGAATAGGTACTACCCTCATCTTCAGCTTGGAAGTATATTGCATGGTGATACTGATCCAGCGATGCTCAATGAACGGGTTCCGGAACCGGTCCAGCACACTTCCCGCAAAACGGAGCGCAGCGTCCTCACGTACCTTCACGCTGGTAATAGCAGGTATGATCTCACTCTTCATAAGAGCAGCAATACAGGACTCCATTACAGGGTCTTCCATTGCATCCTTAACGGTCTCATAACCTGCCAGCACCGCCAGCCCGCACATAAGCGTATGCGTACCGTTAAGCAGCCGGAGCTTCAGCTCCCTGAACACATCTATGTCCGGGGCTATCACAATACCATTATCTGCCCTGCTGAAAGAGAGCCTGTTTCGTACCTCTTCACTGCCGGTCTCTATCGCCCATAGGGCATAGGCTTCAGACATGATCATCAGGCTGTCTGTATATCCCAGTTGCTGCTCTGTTGCAGCATGAGCTGCCGCAGGCAAAGCACCTGGCACAATACGGTCTACCAGCGAATTACAGCAATGATTAGCCTCCTGCAGCCAGGCAATGAAGCCAGCATCCAGCTTATTACGCTGAGCAAGCTGTAACAGGATGTCCCTCAGCTTTGTGCCATTGTCAGGGATAAGTTCTGTGGGTATGATCACCATTCCTTTGGCAGCATCGCCATTGAAATGCTGATAACGGTGATGGAGAAAGGCCAGCAGTTTACCGGGGAACGATGATGGCGGCGCAGCCGTAATATCATCTTCTGTCAGGGTGATCCCCACTTCGGTAGTATTGGAGATGACAATCTCCATTTCAGGATTTTCAGCACAGGCCAGGATATCCTGCCACTGGGAAGCGGCAGACAACACACGGCTGATAGCACTGTTGATAATATATTCTTCCACCCTCTTACCCTGCACTATACCTTGTATACAATGGGTAAAAAGGTTGTCCTGTTCTGTATATGCGTCCGTATTTCCTTTGTCTGTCGATTTTATCACGACAATACTGCCATTAAATGTCCCTCCCTTGTTCGCTTTATCAATAAAGTAGTCCGGTAATCCGCGGAGCAGCACTCCTGTACCGAACTGCAGCACTTTCTCCGGCAGGGATGCCCGGAAAATGCCACTCGTTACGTTCTTGTTCAATTGCATATCCCGAGTTGTTATTATTTACTTACGTGAGACCTGTTTAAAAATCCATTCCGTCAGGTCCGTCGCGGCCTGGTAGTTCTCAAATGAAGCAGGCAAACGGCGGCCATCCAGGTACTCGTTATAGAACCAGGGATCGCCTACGGCAAAGACAGTACCTTTACCCACACGGGCTACTGTCATGATCACATCTCCCTTATCTTCAAATACCGCCTTAGCAGGTGATTGTACTTTTATAGTGGAGATCTCCTTGATATAGATCTTCTTTGTATTCGGAAAAACAGGATTGCCTGCCGGCAGGAATAAAGCTCCCTGCTCAAACTGCTTGCCTTCAACATGATTACGGCTGTCTTCATTGAAGTGAATACCGAAACGCTCTGTCAGCGTATTGAACTGCTTTATCTCCGAATTACCGGCATCATTCTGCAATATCACCAGCACTCCCCCTTTCTTTACCCAGCTCTCAATAACAGCAGCATACGCAGCAGTCATGTAATTAGGCTTTTCCGTCTCTTTTTCAGTGTCAGGGTCTACTATGATCAGAACATTAGCACCGGACAGATTTGCTGCCGTAGGAGCCTCAGAAATCATTTTTGTACGTGCTTCTCTGTTACGGATGATATCTCCCCAGAGGGAATATCCTCCGTTATCCATTTCATCCCATACATAATGCCAGCTGGCAGGATTACCGGTAACGTCCTTCCTCCATTCATTATTGAAGAAATTATCTATTGCCACGGTGATACCCTTACCCGTTTTAGGAATAGCAACCAGGTCCATCTCATTGGCGGCCATCATGTAAGCCCCAACACCTTTAGCATCATTCGTCACCACCTTCTCACTGAGATAGTACTCATAGCTGCCGTCACGGTAAGGATCACCGCCCAGACCAGCCACACTGACAGTACCTTCCAGGTTCACACCGCCTTCCGGGCCAGGCCTCACAAACTGTTTGGTAATACCCGCATACCCTTTCTGCGCTACAGGCAGATAAGTAGCAGGCAGATACCCCAGTCTTACGCCTTTAGCCAGCGCATATACAAACATACAGGAAGCAGAAGCCTCCAGGTAATTGCCTTTTCCCGTTGGTTTGTCCAGCACCTGGTACCAGCAGCCGCTGGCAGGGTCCTGGTATTTCTTAACAGCTGCGGCCATACGGTTAAGTATCTGCAAAAGACTGTCACGGCCCGGATGTTTCGCAGGAAAATACTCCAGCGCATCTACCAGCGCCATGCCATACCAGCCCATCGCACGGCCCCAGAAATTGGGAGAACGGCCTGTGGTCTTGTCTGCCCAACGCTGCTGACGGGATTCATCCCAGCCATGATACAACAGACCTGTCTTACTATCTCTTGAATGCTGTTCCATCAGCACAAACTGACGGGTAATATCCTTAAATGCCTCCTCCTGGTGAAAGAGAGCTGCATATTCCGCATAGAACGGCTCTCCCATATACAGACCATCCAGCCACATCTGGTAAGGATAGCGTTTCTTATGCCAGAAACCACCGCTGTTAGTGCGGGGCTGCTTATCCAGCTGAGCTTTCAGCCTCTGCGCAGCCAGCAGGTACTTCTGCTCGCCGGTTACTTTATATAACAGCAACAGGGAACGGCCGTTCTTAATATGATCTATGTTATAATCTTCACTTTTGTAAGTGCGGATAGTACCGTCTTTTTCAATATAGTGGTCCATCCCTGTCTGTATAAAGCGGAAATACTTACCGTCACCGGTATTCTTCCAGAGACCGGCAAACCCTTCCAGCACCACGCCCTGGTCATATGTCCAATGCGCCGGCCTGCCCGCCAGCTGCAGGGAATCTCCCCAGATGCGGATCATCGTTTCAGCCATCTTCGCAGATTGGGCAAAAGCACAGGCAGGCAGCAGGAGTATTAAAGTCAGCAGTTTTTTCATGAAGTCCGGTTTATCTTTTGGTAATATCCAGTTTAACCTGTTTACTGTCCTGTACATTGATCTTACCATTATCTGCAGTAACAAGCGTTACATTGTTGAGATAGATGTTTGACCCCACTATGCAATCGCCCGCCTTATCAGCCTTAATAGTAATATCCTGCAAATGAATATCGCTGATAGGCATTTCCGGCAACCCGCGGATAAAGATGGCCTTTGCCGCTCCATAACACACCACATTGCTGATATGGAAATCACGGAATTGAGGAGTAGCCTCTGTAACAGGGAAAAGTTCTGCTTTAGGCGCATCCCTTTTCTCTCCCGCCAGAAGTACAGGGTCTTTCGCCATGTAGTACATATCAAAGAGAATAGCCTCCGCAGGAATATCCTTCATGTTAATGTTATGTACATAGATCTTTTCTACGATACCGCCACGTCCACGAGTGGTTTTGAATCGAAGACCAATATCCGTACCCAGGAATGAACAATCTGACACATACAGGTTACGTGCGCCTCCTGACATTTCACTCCCTATTACAAATCCGCCATGCGCATGATAAACAGTACAGTTATTCACGATCACATCTTCCGTTGCCACTCCACGTTTACGGCCCTGCTCATCACGGCCCGACTTGATACAGATCCCATCATCCCCCACATCAAATGTACAACCCTCAACCCGCGCATAACGACAGGATTCAAGGTCCAGTCCATCCCCATTCTGGGCATACCACGGATTCTTGGCATATACATTACGCAGGGTGATATGCTCAGTTAACAACGGATGCAGACACCAGGCAGGTGAGTTCTGGAAAGTAACACCTTCCAGCAACACATACTTGCAGGAAGTAATACTCAGCATATTTGGACGCAGAAAGTCCTTGATACTGTCATAATCCGCCGCCGTCTTTTCAGGCGAGATCACACCAGCCAGTTTGGTATGCGATCCCTTGAAAGATTTAGCCGAAGGATACCATGTCCGTTTATCCTCCCCTTCTATACCACCGGAAGCCACCAGCTTCTTCCACTGGGTTTCAGTCAGTTTATCCTTCTTCACAATACGCCAGGCATCCCCGCCTCCATCCAGTATACCCTTCCCTGTTATAGCAATGTTTTCTGCATTTACAGCAGAAACAGGCGCCTGACAACGCATGGCTTTCAACCCTTCATAAGTCGTCTCGATCAGGGGATACTGGTCAAAGTCCGTCGTAAACTGTAATATGGCATTGGATGCCAGGTAAAGATTAACATTACTTTTCAGCGTAATAGGCCCTGTCAGCCAGAGCCCTGCAGGAATCATTACCACACCGCCGCCTTTACTGTTACAATCGTCTATTGCTTTATTAATACTTTTTGTATTCAGGGTAATACCATCAGCTTTTGCACCATAAGCAGCAATACTGAATGTATCCCTCCTGAAATGCGGTTCATAGATCTCTGGCAGATCAAAACGGTATTTACCTTCAAACACCGTGGTCTGAAGATATTTTTCCAGCTCTATATGTTTATCACGGATCTCTTTCGCCACCAATCCGGCAACAAGTGTAGCGCCGTATTCAGAGAAATGTGTATTGTCCGTAATACCATTGGGCAATGTCTTATAATGTCCCGCAGGTGTAGTACGGAACAGCTTTTCAGAGCCCTGCACACCATGCTGCACGATCAGTGCTTCACTGCTTTTGTGCAGATCTATCAGCGGTACTTTCTGCGCGGCAGCCAATTGTCTTACTACTCCGGGATACAGTCCATGCTGGTCTGTAAAAGCTCCCTTATCATCAAATTTGCGGCGCATCACCGGAGTAACCAGGATAGGGTTGGCTCCCTTGGAACGGGCTTCTTTGATGAAACGGGTGAGGTTATCTTTATAAGCTCCTTCCGGATCAGCATAACGGGTGGGATCTTCCTTTTTCTGATCATTATGTCCAAACTGGATAATGAGCCAGTCGCCCGGTCTCAGCTGGGCCAATACACTATCCCAACGGTGTTCCGTAATAAAGCTTTTGGTGCTGCGGCCATTCACCGCATAGTTCTTAACAGTCACACCCTGTTTCAGGAAAAGAGGGAATAATTGCCCCCAGCCCCGTTCGGGATTGTCTTCAAGCGGTTTGTCGGCCATTGTGGAATCTCCGATCATGAACACGCGCGGCAGTTCTTCTGCGGGGATCCAGCTGGTCAATGTAAGCAGCAGCGCCAATAAATACAACTTCATGAGCATTCTGTTTTATAGTCCTGTTTTAAATAGCGTCTCAGTTTGCTGGCAAACTGAGACGCTATCTGTTTTATTGGTAGTTCGGGTTCTGCGTAAATTCAGTTTTATTGGTCACCGCGTCTATCTGTTCCTGTGGAATAGGACGCAATGTATGATAAGACTGGAAATACTTCGCAGCATCCGGGTTATGAGCACTAATACGCTCGCCCAGCTTACCGGTACGCTTCAGATCAAACCAGCGGAGCTGTTCTCCCACCAGTTCACGGGCCCTTTCATCCAGGATGAAGTCCAGCGTAATATCTGAAGCTGACACCACCATCTCAGCCTCATGACCGGGAATGGCAGCTCTTTTACGGATCACATTGATATAATCAGCTGCTTTGGCAGAGTTACCGAGATTGAACTGGGCTTCAGCAGCAATGAGATACAATTCTGCCAGACGGATAATAAAAGCGTCCCGCGCACTTTGCTCCTCATCTTTACCCAAACGGGTAGGATCATCAAATTTCTTCAGGGAAACATAATGGGTACGGTCTTTACCACCCTCATTCTCCGCATAGGAAGCATTACGGTCATAGATTCTGTATTTCTTACCGGTGCCGTTTACTGCCTTTTTGGAACAGAATACAGCGGTATCTCCCAGTTTCATACCATCAGGTGCTGTTTTCAGGTTATTGCAGTACCATACCTGCCTGAAGGAACCTTCATAACGGGCATCTGCATTTTCATTGTAAAGATTCAGCATGAAAAGTGTAGGCATATACCTGTTAAACGGCCGCCCGTTGGCTATATCACGCTGCATACCAGGAAGATCGTCATATTTCATACCAAACATCAGGTGACCATTATGCGCTCCCCTGGAGTGACCGGTAGGATATAAAGTAGCATTGGTCCTATCGTCAAATACCAGGTTCTTCATGTAATTAACCGCCCATACAACCTCTTTGTTCTGCAGATTATCCATACTCCAGAGACGTGCATAATTGGATTCAAGGGCAAAACTGTAATTGTTGATTACAGAATCTGCCAGTACAGCCGCCCGCTGGTTAAGCCCACGGGTAAGGCATATACGGGCCAGGAAAGCCTGGGCGGCTGGTTTTGTAACACGGCCATAGTCTCCCGTAGTGGCCGGCAGATTGGTTACCGCTACCTCCAGATCGCGGAATATCTGGGCATAGAAAGTATCCACCGGAGTACGGTTGGCTGTAGTCACCACGCCCTCCGTTGGCTGGGTAGTGAAATGGACACCACCCCATGTTTCCACAATATGCCAGTAGTAAAAGGCACGGAGAAAACGGAGCTCCGCATCCCGGGTAACCCTTATATTATCCGTAAACCCGGCTTTATCCACCCTGGCAATACCCAGGTTACAAAGGTTCACAGCAGCATATAACTGTTTCCACAACCCGGCCATCACGGAATTGCTGGCCTGGAGGTTAAGATACTGCGTAAGGTCGGAATATTTATCCCCCGTACCACTGGTCCACAGGTCAGTGCCCATTTCAGCAATACTGTAACCTTCTTCTTTACCGTACCACCAGCGGTTGTACGAGTAAGCTGCGGTAACCAGCGTTTCAAATCCATCAGGAGTACTGAATACCTGGTCTACCGTAAGACCGGAAGGATTGTATTCTTCCAGTTGTTTGTTGCACGCACCGAGCAGAGTGATGCTGAGCAGGAATGTATATATTACAGAGCGTTTCATGAGTTGTTGTTTTAAGATCAGAATTCTACATTCAGGCCGGCTACATACATTTTGGTGAGTGGATTGCTGAGATCACCTCCCCTTTCCGGATCATATTCCTTGATCTTACTGAAAGTGAAAAGGTTCTTGCCTGTCACATACACACGCAGGTTACTGATGTGCAGCTGCTTCAGCGCTGACGCCGGCAATGTATATCCCAGGGAGATATTACGGATCTTCACAAAAGAGCCATCCTTATAGTTGAGTGATTTGATATACAACCTGCCATCTTTCGAAATACTGGCATTAGGTCTTGGATATTCGTTGCTGGGATTTTCCGGTGTCCAGTAGTTAACCGGCGCACTGTTCTCCAATCCCTGCGGATCATATTTTCCTGCATATTCAGAATTGATCCACTGACCCATACGGGCAAATACATAGATATTCAGATCGAAATTCTTATACTTGATATCGTTGTTGAAACCACCACTCCAGGTAGGCACCTGTTTGCCTATTATTACACGATCCTGTGTATTGATAGCGCCACTATTGTCAATATCCTTCACCCTGATGTCACCTGGGCTCTGACCATACTTGGTAGCTTCGTCCTTATCGCCTGTCTGCCAGATACCTGTTTTCTGATAGTCGTAGAATACTTTTACCGGTTGACCAATAAACCAGCCATTAGCTACATCATTGGTCCTGGCATCAGCCAGCGCCACGATCTCTTCCTTGTTCTTTGAGAACACGATGTTGGAGCTCCAGGTGAATGAACGGGTGCTGACATTGGTAGTATTGATACCAACTTCCACGCCCCTGTTACGGGTTTTACCAATATTCTGGATCACACTGCCAACACCGGAAGAAGTGGGCAGGGTACGCTGCAGCAGCAGGTCTTTGGTATGTGTATCATAGTAATCCACCGTAGCGCCAATTCTGCCGTTCAATATGCTGAAATCCACACCAATGTCTGTAGTAGAAGAGAGTTCCCATTTCAGGTTCCTGTTTCCGATCTGGCTGCCAATAGCATAGGCCAGCGCAGAGTTGGTATCATCCCAGGAAAAAGGGATTTTAGTCAGGTAACTGGCCGTAGCATAAGGAGGCACAGCATCATTGCCTGCAATACCATAACTTGCACGGAGCTTCAGATCACTGAAGAAATGTTGTCCGCGCATGAAGTTCTCATCTCCAATACGCCACGCGCCTGCAACTGAAGGGAAGAAAGCCCATTTATTACCAGGAGCCAGTTTGGAAGAACCATCAGAACGTCCCGTCAGTGAGAGCAGGTATTTACCCTTATAATTATAGTTGATACGGCCGGTGAACGAAATCAGCTTATTAGCCATATAGCTGGTGCGAACAGCTATACCGCTCACGTTGTTAGCCAGCGCATAATACAGTTGTGAAGGCAGCAACTGGCCTTCGCCCTGCAGGAAGCTGGAATCACGCTGGTCTGACAGCAAGCTGGCTACGCCGGTCAGCCCAAAGGAATGATCGCCGATCTTCTGCTGGTAGTTCAACACATTTTCCCAGCTGATATAACTTTTGCTGCCGGTATTATACTGTGACCTGGAAGCTGAAGCAGTCGCACGGTCTATCGTGTTCTTGGCAGCGAAGATACCATTACGGGAATTATCCAGGGTCACACCGAAATTAGAACGGAAAGACAATCCTTTGAAAGGCGTCAGTTCCACATAAGCATTTACAAATGTGCGGGTAACACGGGTATTGTTCTCATATGCGTTGGGTTGCTCGTCCACCAGCGGATTGATCATAACACCCTGGTTAGGAAAGATAACCAGGTTACCTGCCTCATCATAAGGTTTGCCCAGGGGAATGATCTTGTTAGCCTGGTTAAGCGGGTCCCGGCGACTGTCCTGGTCATAATACGTCACCTGGCTTTGCATACCCACTTTCAGATAGTTGCTCACTATCTGATCTATATTCAGTCTGCCGGAATAACGGCGAAGACGGTCCAGCTTAAAAAGACCTTTTTCATCAAAATAATCCAGCGAGAGATAGATCTTCGTTTTCTCAGAACCACCAGACACACCAACCTGGTAATCCTGCTGCAAACCGTCATGAATAAGCAGGTCTGCATAGTTTGTCCAGAGATTATTTTGGATAGCCGCTACTTCAGAAGCATTGAAGATCAATGGGTCATCTGCCACACTGCTCCAACGGCCCGTAGTACGGTTAGCTTCCCTCTTCAGGGCAACATATTGCGGACCAGTGGCCATTTCCGGGTAACCCGCCACCTGCGATACGCCAACATATGAGTTAACGAAAACACGGGGCTTGCCGGCAACACCCTTTTTGGTAGTGATGATGATCACCCCGTTAGCGCCACGGGAACCATATACAGCAGTAGAGGAAGCATCTTTCAATACCTCCATGGATTGGATATCATTGGGGTTGATATCCTGTATATTCTCATACTGTACCCCATCCACAATGTAAAGAGGTCCGTTATCTGCGCGGATAGAACGGTTTCCCCTCACAGTCACATTTACTTTTGCTCCGGAAGCACCGCTGCTTTTGGTGATGTCAACACCAGGCAGTTTTCCCTGCACAGATTCAATGACGTTGGTAGAAGGAACTTTCTTCAGCTCATCTCCTTTTACAGAAGTAACAGCCCCTGTAAGGTCACGTTTTTTCACTTCACCATAACCAACAACAACAACTTCATCCAGTTGTTTATTATCTTTTGCCAGTTGTACAGAGATGTTTGTGTTACCATTGATGTTCTGGGTGAATGCCTGGTATCCCAGATAACTGAATGTAAGCACTCCGGCTTGAAGATCGGGAACGGTAAGGGAGAAATTGCCTGCGGCGTCTGTCCTTGCGCCTGTTGTAGTTCCTTTCAGCTGTACATTGACCATTACCAAAGGTTCGCCGGTGGAGGCATCTGTAACCTTCCCTTTAACAACATGGCTCTGTGCCAGTGTGGTGACTGCACAACCTAGCAACAGCCAGTAAAATAACAGCAATTTTTTCATAACGTATGTCTTGTATTTTCTAAACTTGGGCCAATGCTCAATTCTACAGCTATATTCCTTAATACGGAAGGGAATGAAAGGATTTATTTACGCAAACGTTTGCGAAAAAGAAGGTAGAACAGGAAAATTATTCTAATTATTTTTTCACTTGTACCAGTCTGAAAATCTAATAACAAAAAACGCCTTAGCCTGAGGCTAAAGCGCTTTTTTCAATGCTTTTTCTTTGCACTGATTATTCAATCCGGAACCAATCGTAATCCGCAAAGCCCGAGTCGTTGATCTTTTCAGCACGCGTACAGAAGATGCCGGCTTTTGCACCTACCCAACGTCCCGGCTCCGCAGTAAATGGCGTACCGGCATTAATGAATGTATTCCCATCAGTACTGTAAGCAAAATGGCAGATAGCGCCTGGACTTACTCTCACACGAAACCAGCAGGTATTCCCCTGGATGTTGGTCAGCACCTGTTGTTCCTCTTTATTGCCTTTGTCAGCATTCTTACAGCTGGCATACACCAGTTGCAGGTTAGTGCCATTTTTTACGAGTGATAGCGAAGCATAACTTGCCCCGAGAATGATCAGCCCTGTGCGCTCTCCCTCCAGTGAAGGATTAGGTGAGAAAGAACACTTGGTCGTTATCGTGAAACTGTCTGCCGGGAACTTCTGCATCAGGATATTAGGCACATCCCAGGAGTTGCGGAAAGAGTCCGGCAGCTGCGCAGAGAACAATCTCAGGAATCCCCTGGCAGGATAGGTCATGCTCCAGGTAGCTTTCGGGTTGGCCTGCCATTGCCATTGCAATCCCAGGGCGTTTCCCTCAAATTCATCGGATTCCTGCGGAGTACTCTTCTTCTCTCCTGCCAATGGCTTTTTATATGTAAGCACAGGCTCCCCCTTCCCATCTCCGTCTTTATCTGTCCCTATCACTGGCCAGTTGTTGACCCATTGCATAGGCTGCAGATGTACTACCCGGCCATAAGCACCCTTGTCCTGGAAATGCAGGAACCATTGACTATTATCCGGCATCTCCACCCACGCTCCCTGGTGAGGACCATTCACTGGAGACTTACCCTGATCCATCACTATCTTCTCTTCATATGGGCCATAAATATTTTTGGATCTCAATACCAGCTGCCAGCCAGTGCTTACACCACCCGCCGGAGCGAAAATGTAATAATAGCCGTTCCGCTTGTATAATTTCGGTCCCTCCAGCGTCGGATGAGCATTATGACCATCAAATACCAGCACACCTTCATCTGTTACAGCCGAACCTTCTTTATTCATACGGTTAAGGGTGAGAATGCTTTTAATACCCGCACGACTACCAGCCCACGCATGCACCAGGTACACACTACCATCATCATCCCACAACGGACAGGGATCAATAAGCCCTTTCCCCTCCTTAACCATTACCGGGTCAGACCACGGCCCTGCCGCATTCTTTGCTTTGATCATATAGATACCGAAATCCGGGTCCGGATAATAAATATAGAACTCCCCACCATGATATCTGATAGATGGTGCCCATACACCATTGCCATGACGGGGCTTGCTGAAATGCTCAAAAGGAGGTTGCCTTTTAAGCGCATGTCCTATTATCGTCCAGTTCACCAGGTCCTTTGAATGCAGTATGGGCAGGCCCGGCGCTGCATTAAAGCTGGAAGAAACAAGATAAAAATCATTTCCTGCACGGCACACGTCAGGGTCCGAATAATCAGCATTGATAACAGGATTCTTATAACTACCATTACCCAGGTCTGGAACCCAGGACTTCGATACAGATTGTGCAGATGATGCCAGGCTAAAAAGCAGTACAGCTGCCGGGAATAAGATATTTTTCATTTTTAGTGGAATCCGGTATTAAAGTGTTAGACGGACACTAATATAGAGTAAAATAAATATAATGCAAATAAAGGCGTTCATTCTATTTCTCTCCGTTCTCCCGGTTCACTGAAATAAATCCCGACTTTGCTTATATTTACATGAGTGAAACGTTATGAAATTCGAAGCTGCTACTATCAAAGACATTGCCATCGCCCTGGGGTTATCCACCTCAACAGTTTCCCGCGCACTGCGGGATAGCCATGAGATCAGCGTGGCAACCAAACAACTGGTACTGGAATACGCCACCCGCATCAACTACCATCCAAACCCCATCGCCCTCAGCCTGAAAGAAAAACGAAGCCGCTCCATCGGCGTCATCGTAGCAGAAATCGCCAATAGCTTCTTCTCCCAGGCCATCAACGGAATAGAATCCGTTGCCAAAGACAAAGGATACAATGTAATGATCTCCCAGACCCATGAATCCTTCGACAAAGAAGTAATGACCTTACAATATCTCGCCTCCCGTTCCATCGACGGTCTGCTCATCTCCGTATCCAGCGGAACAGAGAACCTGGAACACCTCAAAGCATTACACGACAGAGGATTTCCCATCGTATTCTTTGACAGGATTGTAGAAGATATACAGACACATAAAGTGATGGTAGATAATTTCCGCGGAGCATACAACGCCACACTCCATCTCATCAACAAAGGATATAAACACATCGCCGTCATAGCCGGTCCGGAAAATCTCTCCATCAGCCGGGAACGTGTGGCAGGATACAGGGAAGCACTGGCACAGACAAGGGTCAAACCTGGCAAGGCGCTGATCAAATACAGCCGGTATGCCGGCCTTCACCTCCAGGAAGTAGAACTGGCCGTAAGCCAGCTCCTGAAACTACGCCCCAGGCCAGACGCTATCTTTACAGCTTCAGATAAGCTTACTACCAACTGCATGCGCGTACTCAAAAGCAAAGGTATCCGTATACCGGAAGATATCGCCCTGGTAGGATTCTCCAATTCAGACCTCATCGAATTACTGCACCCACCGTTAACGGTAGTACGCCAGCCGGCATTTGAAATGGGACAAATAGCAACCAGCCTGCTCTTACAACTGATTGAAAGTAAGAAGCCCGTGAAAGAATTTGAACGGAAAATACTGGCAACTAACCTGATCGTACAATCTTCAAGCTGATAATCTTCCGGACAATTTTTCCGCTTTCAGAAAATCTTTTTCCCGAATGTTAAAACCATCCATCTTTCTCTAAGATACTTTTGCACTATTCTTTTTGCAATAGTATATGAAATCTTTACTGTACTCCATCATTTTATTACTCCCCCTGTTCGCTTTTGCAGGGATACCAGACAACGACTTAGGGACAATTAAAGGTAGAATTACCACCAGTGACAATAGAAATGCCGCTTCCGTAACCGTAATAGTGAAAGGCACTAACAAAAACGCCATTACCGCTGAAGACGGTACTTTCACTATCCATCGCATCGCTGCCGGCACCTATCAGCTGGAGGTCTCCCTGATAGGCTACCAGACTCAATCTCAAAGTGTTACCGTAGAAAAAGGTAAAACCACCACCGTCTCCCTGCAACTCCAGCTTTCCGATACACAACTCCGGGAAGTCGAGATCACGAAGAACAAAAACAAATTTGCCGATAAAACGACCGAACAGGTAGCACGCCTTCCCCTGAAAAACCTGGAAAATCCACAGGTATATCAGTCAGTAGGCAAAGCATTGATGCAGGAACAACTGATCACCGAACGTACCGACATTTACCGGAACATCCCCGGCGCCGTTCCCAACTTTGCCGTAGGCGGCTCCCAGGGCATGACCATTCGTGGCTTCTCCAACGCCACAGGTATGCGTAACGGTATGGTCACCAGCGCCATCGTTCCCCTGAACCCAGCCATACTGGAACGGGTAGAAGTGATAAAAGGCCCCTCCGGCACCCTCTTCGGCAGTAACAGGAACATCACCTTCGGAGGCGTTTACAACTACGTCACCAAGAAACCTTACGAACAATTTGGCGGAAATGTAAGCTTTGCAGGAGGTAGTTTCGAATTTGCCCGGTTTACAGCAGATATCAATACTCCCTTAAACCAGGACGGCTCCCTGCTCTTCAGACTGAATACAGCGGCTCAGACAGAAGGCTCTTTCCAGGACCAGGGATACGCTAAAAACTATACGCTCGCTCCCAGCTTCTCCTACCAGGTGACCGACAGGCTGAAATTCCTCGTTGATATTGATTTGACCAGAGGCGATTTTGCTACCGGTACCTATGCAGTCACAGACTTCACCAATGTAAAAGCAAGAAGCTTTAAAGACCTTAACATCGGCTACAAACGCTCCTACATTAACAACGGTGTCGATATCAGCAATGGTATCAACAATATTCAGGCCCGCGTAGAATATAAAATATCCAATGCCTGGACCTCCCAGACCAACTACCTGTTTTCCGAAGGCTTCTATAAACACTTCTACTGGACCAACCTGACCCTGCTCACTGACTCTACCATAGCACGCAGCGTTCGTAACCAGAAACCGGAAACTTTCGGCAATATCCAGCTGCAACAGAATTTTGTGGGCGACTTCCACATCGGCTCATTGAGGAACAGACTGGTTATCGGCATAGACTATAATCATAATTATAATAAGCTGAACAGGGTAACAGTGAACTATGATGTTGTTAACATCAATCAGCCACTGAAAGATCTGAATGCAGATAAGATAGACGCATTATCCTACGAGAAAGGATTTTCCGCTACCCGGACCAAATCAGACAGTTATAGCGTATACGCATCTGATGTACTGAACATCACGCCAACATTAATGGCCATGCTAAGCCTCCGTGCAGACCGTTTCACTACCAGCGGCACTTATACCGTAGCCACCGGTAAAAGCGCGGGCGATTATTCCCAGAACTCCCTGTCGCCCAAACTGGGCCTGATATATCAGGTATGGAAAGATAAAGTATCATTGTTCGCAAACTATATGAACGGATTTATCAACCTGGCGCCATTGGTACAGCCTGATAATACCATCTTAAAACTGAAATCCCAGCAGGGCAACCAATGGGAAGGCGGCGTAAAGGTAGATATCCTGGATAATAAGCTGAGTGGTACTATCAGCTACTATAACATCGATGTTACCAATGCTACCCGCAACGAAATTATCGATGGCAAAACCTTCACCTTCCAGGATGGCGAACAGCAAAGCAAAGGATATGAACTGGAACTGATTGCCAACCCCGTAACAGGTCTTAACATAGTTGCCGGATACGCCCGTAACGAGAATAAATACACGAAGGCTTCTCCGGCTCTGCAGGGTAAACTGGCAACAGGTGCTCCTAAAGATGTTGCCAATATCTGGGCCAGCTATACCCTCACCCGCGGCCGCACAAAAGGCCTGGGCTTTGGCGCCGGCGGGAACTATGTTGGCGATTCCTGGTTTGAAGCTACCAATACTTTCAAACTGCCGGCTTATACCTTACTCAGCGCTACTGTCTTCTATGATCAACCTAAATTCAGACTGGCAATAAAAGGCAATAACCTGCTGGACCAGAAATACTGGGATACAAATGGCATTCCGCAAAAGCCGCTTAATTTCCTCGGCAGTGTAACTTTTAAACTTTAAAAGATAAAGGCTGGCCAAATGGCCAGCCTTTATCTTTCCGGGAACAGATCTCAGGCAGAAACACTATGGGCAACCGCCATCTCTTCCGCCAGTTCTGCAATACGGTTCGAGATCCCCACTTCATTATCATACCAGGACACTACCTTCACCAGGTTCCCGATACAACGGGTCAATGTACCATCTACAACAGAGGAATGCGTATTCCCCAGGATATCTGCAGATACCAGCGGCTCTTCCGTATACTCCAGGATACCCTTCAATGAATTATCCGCATACTCTCTGAACAGGGCATTTATTTCCGCTGCCGATGCAGCCTTCACCAGGTTCAGAGACATGTCCGCAATACTGCCATCAATCACCGGTACCCTGTAAGAGAACCCGTCCATTTTCCCTTTCAGACCAGGCAACACATCTCCGATAGCTTTAGCAGCACCGGTGGTGGTAGGAATGATAGACTGGGTTGCGGCTCTGGCCCTTCTGTAGTCTTTATGCGGACCATCCTGCAGCATCTGGTCCATTGTAAAGGCATGAACAGTGCTCATAAATCCGGAAGCTATGCCATATTCCTTATCAAGCAGGTATAACAGCGGAGCAATACAATTGGTAGTACAGGAAGCAGTAGAAAGAATAGTATCTTCCTCACTGATCTGGTCATTATTAACACCAGCTACGATCGTTTTTACATTACCGGTAGCAGGAGCTGTGATCAGTACCCTCCTGGCGCCGGCATCCAGATGCAGCTGCGCCTTCTCTCTTTGTGTAAAGCGGCCGGTAGATTCTATCACCACATCTACGTCCAGCGCCGCCCATGGCAGCTTCTCCGGAGCTTTTTCACTGAGTAACAGAATAGGATGCCCATTTACTATGATGTAATTGTCTTTCGTTTGTACGGTTCCGGGAAACTTACCGTGAGATGAATCATATTTCAGGAGGTGAGCCAGAAGCTGGATATCTGTAAGATCGTTTACAGCCACCACTTCTACTCCCTTTTTACCCTGGAGTGCCCTTAATGTCATTCTTCCGATACGGCCGAACCCGTTAATAGCTACTTTCATATTGATCAGTTTTAAGTATTATTCATCGTATGTAGTGATGTTCTGAAAGCGCGTCTGTAATCACTGGGCGATACCATCATATGCCGCAGGAACGTACGCCGCATAGACACCAGCCCCCCAAGACCACATTTCTCTGCTATCTGCTCTATACTGAGATCACTGTCTTCCAGGTATTTTCGCGCAATTTCTACACGCATTTTCTCAATAAATTTGGCAGGCGTAACGCCTGTTTCCTTCAGGAACACACGGGCAAAATTACGCGTGCTCATATTGCTTTGCTCCGCCAGGTGCTCAATACTGAGATCGTCTGCCAGGTGATGCATCAGCCACGGATGCAGCTTCCCTGCAATAGAATTTTCCAGGCTATGCATCTGCAACAGAGAGCTGAACTGCGATTGGTGCCCCGGACGCCTCAGGTGCAATACCAGCTTACGCGCAGCCTGCACAGCTATGTCACGCCCATGATCTTCTTCCACCAACGCCAGCGCCAGGTCAGTACCGGAAGATACTCCTCCGGAAGTATATACATTACCATCCTTTGTATAGAACGGATTGGTATCTACCGTCACCTGCGGATAACGTTGCTGGAACTCCAGCGTATATTCCCAATGAGTAGTGGCCTGTTTACCATCCAGTAACCCCGCTTCCGCCAGGGCATAAGCGCCTACGCAAACAGATCCTACCCGGCGGAGCTGCGGATAAATATCCCTCAGCCACTGGAAGAATGGATGCCCTGCAGGCAACTGATGACGGGCAAAACCCGCAATTATCAGCGTATCCACGGGCCGCGCAATGTCCTCGCATAAAACATCACAGTTCAGTTCCAGTCCGCTTTTGGTAGGGATCTTTTTGCTGGCGAAAGGAGACGCAAAGATGATTTCATATCCCTGCCGGTCAAGCAGCATGTCTGCCGCCATAAAAACATCTACCGGTCCGGCAATATCCAGCAGGAATGTACCTGGCATAGGCACCACTACCACTGTCCTTTTCTTTAGCCTTAACATGTTACAAATGTATATAGGATGATTGATGGCGAAAATGCCATATTTTATACAATTTCTGCCACACATTAGTTATATTTATCGTATGAAAAAACTGCTGATCGCTGTAGCTGCAATCTGCCTTTCCTTTACCACAGGCGCAGATAACGAATATTGCAACGCCCGTTTCCAGTACTGTGTAAAATACCCGGCAGGCTTTACCGGCCAGGGAGAATCTGCCAACGGGGACGGACAGACATTCCTTTCGGCAGATAAAGAAGCAAGGATGGCAGCCTGGGGCCGCCTGGTTGTTGAAGAGAAAGAAACCATACAATCACAGTATAATCTCTACACTACCGGGCTGCAGATAACCTATAAGGTCATTAAACCAACCTGGCTGATCATTTCCGGTAAAGACCGGGAAGGAAACATTGTCTATATGAAAATAGTGAAGAAAACCATAGACTACCTGGATTCAGGTAAAAAGGATACAGAAGTGTTCCAGGGCCTGACTATTCACTATCCACCCTCTCAACAGGCAAAATACAAGGACTATTGCGCATATATTGCCAAAAGCCTGCAATAAATCAGCAACCCGTATTACTGCCTGATTTTCATCTCGGGAACAGCGCAAAGTTTTTATTAACTTTAGCGCCTAACAGCAACTCAACTCTTAATTGGACAATACGGAATTAAATAGTGAGCGGGAATTATTAGCGCAGGTAGCCGCCGGAGATGAAGCCGCCTTCCGTACTGTTGTCAGATTCTATCATCCCAGGGTATTCTCTCACGCCCTGGCCTTTACAAAATCCTACCCCGAAGCAGAAGAGATCACACAGGACATCTTTCTAAAAGTATGGCAGCAAAGAGATAAACTCCCTGCCATTGAAAGCTTCAGGAATTTCCTCTATATATCCGGACGCAACCAGATCATCTCCTCTATGCGTAAACAGGTCATGCAAACCGGCCAGACCACTGAAGACCCGCTGGAAGAAAACCTCCTGCCTGACCAGCAATACCAGTACAAGGAAATGTATCACCTCATCCTCAAAGCCATAGAACAACTCCCCCCCCAGCAAAAAGCTGTATTTACCCTCAGCCGGCTGGAACATCTCAGCCACGAACAGATAGCAGAAAAGCTGAATATTTCAAAACATGCAGTCAACTGGCATATCGTACAGGCCTTAGGCAACCTGAGAAACTATCTTGCCAATTACCCGGAAGTCCTCATCCTCCTTATTACCATCGCCCCAATGTATTAGCAAAATAAATATCTGACTTTTTTTTCTTCCCAACCTATTATTCCTCTTTCCGGAAGGCGTCTTTATGCATGATGGAGCATCCGACATTTGAAATATTACTGGAAAAATACCTCACAGGTGGTCTGACTCAGGAAGAGAAAGGTCTTTTTCTGCAGCTGGCTGAAGAACCAGCTAACAGGACAATTCTGGAAGAAGCCCTGAAAGAGGCTATGCTGACAGACAAGTACCTGTTCCCCGTACCTGCCGTCCAGACAGAACGCTTCATAGAACAGTTAACATCGGCCCTGCACGAACAGCAGGCAACCAGGGTGGTTCCCTTCTACCGTCGCTGGCAAACAGCTGCTGCCATAGTCCTTTTGCTGGGAGTTGGAGCTTATTTCTATAGCAGATATAGCTCGCCTTCCCGTCCCTTGAAGGTCGTACAGACCACCCGCCCTGCTCATGACGCTCCCCCCGGACAGAACGGCGCGGTGCTCACCCTGGACGATGGCAGCCAGGTAGTGCTGGACAGTACAGGCAACGGTGTAGTAGCTACCCAGAATGGCGCCAAAGTAATATTGAACAATGGACAATTAAGCTACAACCAGGGAGCCGCCCGCAATGAACGTTCTTATAATACAATGACCACTCCAAAGGGCCGCCAGTTTAAACTGGTACTCCCTGATGGTACCAAAGTATGGCTGAATGCAGCCTCCTCCCTCCGGTATCCCACCGCCTTCAGCGGCAATGAAAGGAAAGTGGAAATTACAGGGGAAGCCTATCTCGAAGTAGCACCGATGGCCAATATGCCTTTTAAGGTTACAGTCAACAACCAGCTCGATGTACTGGTGCTGGGCACCAGCTTCAATATCAACGCCTACCAGGATGAAAAAATGGTCCGGACCACATTATTGTCCGGCAGCGTACAGGTATCCGCACCTGGCGCCAGAACTCCTGTAGTGCTGCAGCCCGGTCATCAGGCCAGCCTCCATCCATCAGGTAAACTGACCGTCAGTTCCGCAGATGAAGAACAGGTACTGGCGTGGAAGAATGGCAACTTTCATTTCGACAGAGCAGATATACAGACCATTATGCGGCAGATAGCCCGCTGGTACGACGTAGAAGTTATATATGAAGATATTCCGGAAAAGAATTTTAGTGGTACCATACCACGTAATGTGAATGTTTCAAAAGTCTTTAAAATACTTGAATTAACAGGGAATGTACATTTCAGCATAGACGGTAACAAAGTAACAGTCAGATCATAAGATCAGAAACCAACCAATTTCTTTTTTTAAATCAGCCACCACAACAGCTTAATTGTTCACTTTTAAAACGATGATTATAGGAGAATTACCAGCACACACCTTAAAAGATTCCCATTAAAAAGTAAACCGGCGATGCGCTAACATCCCGGTTTGTTGGGCGACGAATGTAACGTTGAATCACAATTCCTTCAACCAAAACAAATTTATGTATTTAACTGCTTTGTGCAAAAACAAAGAGCAGGGCAGCGCCTTGCTAACCAAAATCAAGAGGGTCATGAAATTGTCCTTTATTCTAATACTGGCCGGCACCCTGCACGTCTGTGCATCGGTCCATGCACAAAATGTAACGCTGCATGGGAAAAGTATAACACTGGAGAAAGCATTTTCCGAGATCAGGAAACAAACAGGGTATAATTTCTTCTATACCGCCGAAGATCTTGACAAAGCCGGAAAAGTAGATGCCAGCATCAGCAGCCTTCCGCTCAATGATGCAATGACAACATTGCTGAAAGGTAAAGCGCTCAGCTTCTCCATTGTAGATGGTGTGATCATCATCAAACGAAAAGAAATTACCAATACTCCTCTCCCACCCGCAGATATTACCGGTAAAGTGGTGAACGAAAAAGGAGAGCCCATACCAGGTGCTACCGTAATGATAGAAGGTACCAAAATAGGCACACTCACCAACTCTGCCGGGGTATTTACCCTGCACATGGACAACAAGGAGGGCACCCTGGTCATAACAGCCATCGGCTTCAAACGCCAGGCCATGAAGGTAAAGGGAGAAGACGCCATACAGATAGTGCTGCAGCAGGAACCCACTAAACTGAACGACGTAGTGATCTCCACCGGTATGTTCAACCGCAGGAAAGAAAGCTTTACAGGCGCTGTATCCACTTTCACTGCAGAACAGATCAAGACCGTTTCCAACCAGAACGTAGTGAAAGCACTGGCCATACTGGACCCCTCTTTCCAGGTAGTAGAAAACCTGGACATAGGCTCCAACCCAAACCGCCTGCCGGATATACAGCTGCGCGGACAAACAGGCTTCCCTGACATAAGAGGTGTCTATACCACCAATCCCAACCTGCCCCTGTTCATCCTGGACGGCTTCGAAACCACACTGGAAAAAGTGACCGACCTGAACATGAACCTGGTGCAAAGCATCACCATCCTGAAAGACGCTTCTGCAAAAGCTATCTACGGATCAAGAGCTGGTAACGGTGTTGTAGTGATAGAAACCAAACCTCCTACCGCCGGCAAAATGCGACTCTCCTACAATGGAAGCATGGACATCACAGCGCCTGACCTGAGCAGCTATAAGCTGACCAACTCCATGCAGAAAATAGATGCAGAAGTATTATCCGGTAAATATACATCTGCAGATCCCGCCACACAGGCCAGCCTGTTACGCGAGTACAGCACCAACCTCCAGGCAGCACTGGAAGGTGTCAATACATACTGGCTGTCACAACCTTTACGCAACGGCATAGGCCAGCGCCACGCCATTAACCTCGATGGCGGCGACGACGTGCTCCGTTATTCCGTAAACCTGAACTATAACAACATCGCCGGTGTAATGAAAGGCTCCGACAGGAACACCATTTCCGGAGTGATCAACCTCATCTACCGTAAAAACAATTTCCAGTTCAGGAACAACCTGACCATAGACAGAAACAGGTCAAACAACTCTCCCTACGGTAGCTTTGCCAACGTAGCAAGGTTAAATCCTTACTGGAGAATGAAAGATGCAAACGGTAACTATGTCAAAACGTTCAATAACGGCGCTATAGGTAACCCAATGTATGACGGGACGCTCAACTCAAAAGACTTCACAACCTATACCAACATCATAGAAAATTTCTATACCGACTGGGACGCTGCACGTAACCTGCGTTTAACCGCCCGCGTTGGTATCAACGCTCAGAAGAACGATCTGCAGCAATTTACTCCCGCCAATCATTCCTCCTATGCCAATGTATTGCCGGGATCTGATGCTTACCTTGACCGTGGCGAGTATACCATACAAAATGGTAAGATCAGTAATCTCAATGCAGACCTCCTTGCCAACTATTCCTTCCAGTTAAGTAAACACCACTTCTACGTCAACGGTGCATACTCTGTTACACAGAATATCTCCACTACAAACGGCATGACAATGGTAGGTTTCCCTAACGACAAAATGGACGATATTTCCTTTGGTTACAGGTACAAGCCGGGCACCAAAGCAGTAGGTACAGAGAACACCAGCCGCACAATAGCGCTGACCTCTGCCCTGAACTACTCTTATGATGACAGGCTTCTGGCTGATCTCTCCTACAGAGGCAACGCCAGCTCTCAATTTGGTGCTGACAACCGCTGGGGACTGTTCTGGTCCGCAGGTCTGGGCTGGAACCTTCATCGCGAACAATTCATGCGCAGCCTGAGCTTCATCAACCTCTTTAAATTAAGGGCCAGCGTAGGTACCACCGGTACACAGAACTTCAACTCCTACCAGTCCCTCGCTTCCTATAATTATATTACTGACAGGACCTACAATGGCGATATGGGGCTCGACCTCATTGCCCTGCCTAATCCCCGCCTTCAATGGCAACAAGTACAGGACAATAACATAGGCGTAGACCTGACGGTGTTCAACAGGCTGAGCATCCGCTTTGATTATTACATCCGCGATACCAAGAACCTGCTGAGCGATATGATCATAGCTCCCTCCAACGGATTTGATACTTATAAAGAGAACATCGGTGAATCCCGCAACAAAGGCTTCCAGCTGGCCGCCAGCCTCAGGGTATATGAACGCCCTGAATCCCGTACCAATGTAAACGTATTTGTAAACGTAGCAAGAAACACCAACAGGATCAGGAAAGTATCGAACTCGCTTATACAACTGAACAAAGATGCAGATGACGATAAAGGCGATGTTACCACCGGCAACAGCGATAGCCGCAGACCAGCTACCCGCTTTGAACCTGGTCAGTCCATGACAGCTATATGGGTAGTGCCTTCCCTGGGTATCGATCCTGCAAACGGTAGAGAGATCTATGTAAAGAAAGACGGATCATTAACATATGACTGGTCAGCCGCTGATTATGTAGTAGATGGCGATAGCAATCCTGAATACAACGGCACCTTTGGCGCCAACGTACAACACAGGGGGCTCAGCGCCAACTTCGCATTCACATTCAGGTACGGCGGACAACAGTACAATACCACACTGGTGAACAGAGTAGAGAATGCAGACTTCAACTACAACGTTGATATCAGGGCATTGGAACAAAGATGGAGACAACCGGGCGATAGGACCCTGTACAAGAACATTGCAGATAAAACAGATACAAGGCCCAGCTCCCGCTTTGTACAGGACCTGCATGAACTGCTGTTCTCTTCCGTAAGCCTGGGTTATGACTTCAGCCAGTCCCGCTGGTTCAGAAAAGTGAACATGAACCGCATCTACCTGGCAATGAACCTGAATGACCTGGCAAGGATCAGTTCAGTGAAAACAGAAAGAGGTCTGGATTATCCGTTTGCACGGACCATATCTACTTCTTTATCGATCACCTTTTAACTGAGCAATTATGAAACTGAGAAATATCTTCCTGCTGACAGTAATGGTAACGATGGGCAGCTCCTGCAGCAAGTTCCTCGATGTAAAGCCTAAAACACAGATAGATGCAGATGTGGCGTTTGATGATGAACAGGGCTTTATGGACGCGCTGACAGGCGTTTACCTGAAAATGAACGTGAATGCCCTGTACGGTCAGGAATTGAACTTTGGTCTCACCGACGTACTGGGTAAACAGCATACACGCTTTAACAGTACCTTCCATGAGTACTACCAGGCATCTTTATATAACTATACCAACGCTGCTGTCCGTACTAAAATAGATGGTATCTACAAAGGCATGTACAATGCCATCGCCAATGATAACAACCTGATAGCACACCTGAATACTGTAGATCAAAGGATCTTCAGAGACGTGAACTATAGCATTATCAGGGGCGAAGCATATGGCCTCAGGGCATTCCTGCACTTCGACCTGCTGCGTCTCTTCGGCCCTGCCCCGGCTTCCACCGGTGGGAATGCAGCTACTGCCATTCCCTACATGGACCAGCTGACCGTAAATGCACTGCCACGCCTCAAAGTACAGGACGTGATCACACGTATCCTTGCTGACTGCACCACAGCAGAAGAAGCACTGAAAGCGGTAGACCCGATCATACCGGGCAGCACCACTCCTGCTACTACAACCGGCTACCTGAGAGACCGTTACTACAAGTTCAATTACTATGCAGTAAAAGCACTGGAAGCCAGGGTATACCTGTATGCAGGAGATAAAGCCAAAGCACTGGCAGCAGCCGAGGAAGTGATCAATGCGGCGAACACTGTATTTCCATGGACAAGCCAGTCAGCCATAACCGGCGGCAACCACGTATTTACAACAGAGCTGATATTTGCTATGTACAAATCAGATATGCTGCCCTTTACAGACGCATACTTCATTCCTGCCAGCACCAACCTGCTCACCAAAACCAATGACGATGAGTTCCTGAGCATTTATGAAACCACGGCCGATGTTCGCTATACACTCATCACAGAGCTGGATAATACATCTTCCAACATCCGCTACTCTACCAAATACGCACAGCCTGCCGGTACTCTCGCTGTCTACCTGAACAGAATGCCTGTCATCCGTATCTCCGAGATGTATTATATCGCCGCAGAAGCGCTGAAAGAAACAGACCAGGTAAGGGCAACAGAATACCTCAACATAGTCAGAAGGGCCAGGAACGTAACTAACGACCTTTCAGCCACTTTAACTGCAGACCAGTTCCAGAACGAGATCTTTAAAGAATACCAGAAAGAGTTTTTCTGTGAAGGACAATTGTTCTATTACTACAAACGTCTGAACCTGCCTTCCATAGCCTATGCCAACGTAACCGCAGACAACACTATCTACGTACTGCCTCTCCCTGACAATGAGGTAGAATACGGAAACGGTAACTAAGGTTCAATCTAAAAAGACTATTATGAAACACATTATAATATTTGCGTTACTGGGACTTCTCTTCACATCCTGTGAAAAAGATATCAGCGAATATAAGAACGATCCAAGGGTATACTTCTTTGAACGGGCTACTGACCTTACACAGTCCCGCATTACATTCAGATCATTCTCTTTCCTGCTGCTGCCTCTTGAGGTAACCAAAGACACCTTCCTGATCAAAGTAAAGATCATGGGCGAAACAGCACCGTATGACAGGATAGTGCGCGGCCAGCGGATAGACAGCGGCAGCACAGCAAAAGCGGGCCAACACTATGAGTTCATAGACGGTATTATTCCTGCAGATTCCATTACAGGCTACCTGCCCGTAGTACTGTACAGAACAGAAGATATCAAAGATTCTTCCGTTACCCTCAACCTGTCCATCGCAGAAACAAAAGACTTCAAAGTAGGAGTAACTACAGATAATTTCTTTACCCTTTCCTGGAGCGATAACGTTGTAAAGCCCGGCAACTGGGATGGCTTTATCAGCCTTTCTGCCTACTTCGGTACTTATAGTACAGTGAAATGGAGATTCATTATTTCAGTAACAGGTGTAGATAACTTCCCGTTACAGCAAAGTGGCAGGGTACCGCCCAAAGATGGCGAATACACCTTTGCAGCCATGAACGATATCAAAGCAATGGTAAAGGATGCACTGGCAACATACAACAGTACACATGATCCTGACCTGACAGATGAATTCGGACAACTGGTAACCTTTCCATGATCACAAACAATGAACTAACATGCAATCTCCTTTCAGATATATATTAACCGCCCTGGCAGCGCTGACCTTAGGCAGCTCCTGCAAAAAAGACCTGGGCAACTACGATTATAAAACAGTAGGTATGCCCGTGATCGACACTTCCGGCATAGGCAACCCATATTATATTGAACGGTATTCCAACCTGCAGATAGATCCTGCCATCCGTTATGACGGAGGCGATACTAAAGCGCTGAAATATCAATGGCTGCTATATCCATATGTAGTAGGCTCTGTCAGCACTCCCATAGAAGTAAAAACGATCTCTACTCAAAAAACACTGGATATCCCTGTAATTGAAAAAGTAGGCGAATACAGGGTAGAGATGATTGCCACAGATACTACCAACCAGCTCAAGGTAAATATGGTCTTCACCGTAGTGGTCTCTGTAGGTATAGAATATGGCGTACTGGTGCTGCATTCTCAGGCCGATTCTGCTGACGTCGATTTCATTACTACCGCTAATGCTGTACCCGTAGCAGGCATCACTCCCAAATGGCTGAAGAATATTTACTCCTCTTCCACCGGTAGCAGGATGTCCGGCACACCACGGTTCATCGGACAGGAAAGACGTTCCAACACCATACAGAACTGGCTCATGATAGGCAGTAGTGAACACATAGCACGTATGAACGGGACCGATTTCTCATTGATACGTGAAGACAGATCAATGTTCCGCCGCGCTGATGCCGTGATGGATCCGCAGACCTTCATGCTCATGGGCAGCGGCTATTCAGCATTGATCAACAACAAAAAGCTTCATGTCTACACAACTACATATGAAGTAGATGCCCTGTTCAGCGCACCTGTTCCAGGCGATTATGAACTGGCGCCCTACCTGGCCTACGGCACCTCTTCTTCCTTTGTAGCTGCTGTATATGATCAGAAGTATGGCAAGTTTATCCGCCCGGCATCAATAACCGGCTCCATGATCGACTTCCAGGCTCCTGCGGCCGGCACCACACCGGCATTCGATCTCCGCAACATAGGCAAGGACATGCTGTACATGGACCGTGGCTTCACCAGCTACACACATGCCTTCTTCAAAGACAGGACAGGCAGCGGCCACTGGCTGTACATCGCCAACTTCAACACCTTTACAGACGACGGAAGACTGGCCATCAGCGCAAAAGACATGAGTACACTGCCTGAAATAGCTTCAGCGAAATTCTTCCAGTCCAGCGAACTGGGATATATGGACCTCTATGCTACTGACAGGACCATCTATGCGTACGACTACCAGGGCACAAACACCGCTTCTGTAGCATTTAACGGTTTCCCCGCCGGAGAAACCATCACCTGCATGAAGATCTATAAACCCAGACCCAACTTCAACCTCTCTGCTGTAGACGGTACTATTCTGTACGTTGGCACCTGGAACGGCACACAGGGTAAAGTCTATGAGCTTAGCCTGAACGGCATCAGCGGAGCGATAGGCGCAACACCACTAAATGTGTTTGAAGGATTAGGCAGGATCACTGACATAAGCGCTAAAGCAAGAGGCGCCGGAACATACTAAACGGAAACGACGAACAAAACAATTTTATGATGAAACTACTTAAAGTCACAACACTGCTGTTGCTGACTACAAGCTTTGCTTTTGCCCAGAAAGCTTTTCAGGTGCAACCACTACGCCCGGTGGCAGGAGAAACACTGACCGTAGCCTACAATCCCGACAGCACTATACTGAAAGGACTGGCGCCGGTAACCGGTATCATTTACCTCTATAGGAACTTCGACTGGGAAGCACATGACCTGAACATGAAAATGACAGATACCGGATGGACAGCCAGTTACCTGCTGCCTGAAGGCACGATGCTCATATCATGTACATTCAGCGCTGCCGGCCAGACAGACAGAGGCGGCAAAATGACCTATGCCTGGATGCTGACAGCCAAAGATGGCAGGCAACCCGCCGGCGCCTTTGCCGGATGGGCCTTTTTAAGAGCATCTACCATTCATAGCACTGTTCCCGATGTAGCAGACAGCTCAGCCTTTATCTCAGACGATATAGCGCTCTTCTGGATAAACAATGAGCTGAGAGATCACCCTGAAAGCCGCCGCAGGATCTTTTACAATGCAGTTGCTCTCCGCAAACATACAGGTAGTGAAAATGCAGACACCATTGTCAACAGGCAGATTGCCTTCATGATGTCCCTCCCCGATGCAACGGAAGAAGAACTGATGGATGTAGCTAAAGCCTATAGGCACCTGCTGAAAGACTGGAAACAGGCAGACTCTGTAGAAAATATCATAGTACAGCGCTTCCCCAACGGCATCACTTCAAGAGATAAATGGATCTACAAAATGTTCCGTGCAGGACAGGCAGCAGACACCATGTGGAAAGAATTTGTAGTTCGTTTCCCGCTGAAAAAGTTCAGCAACGTGGAAACCGAGACAACAAACATGTATTATGAGAAAGTATACAGGGCCAGGGTATACAGCCACGTCATGAAGAAAAACTACAATATTCTCAATGAAATGCTGGAAGATGCCCCCCTCATCAGCCTGACAGAATTTGAAAGACAACTGGTGGTAAATCAGCTGGGACATAACGCCGTTACTCCTGAGTTCATCCTTCCTTATTCAAAGAAGATCATGGACCAGATAGAAAAGCTGTCACGCCAGAAAACAGGTCCGGAAAGTAAATTCCTCTCTTCCTCCCAATGGGAAGGGTATGTATTGCAAGTGGCAAAAGATGCTTATTTAGGCCATGCTGCACTGCTGAATACCGTAGGGCAGTATAAAGAAGCACTTGTATTTGCAGAGAAAGTGAAAAACATTCACGGCATCAAAAACACCGAATTTAACGGCCTTTACACTGAATTACTTGAAAAGAACGGTCGTCATACAGAAGCTATACAGCTGATAGAAAATGGTGTGAGAGAGAATAAAGTAACTCCTGAGATGATCGCCATGTTAAAAAAAGAGTATATCGCCAAACATAAGAACGACAAAGGCTTTGAGGCTTATTTCGAAAGCATGAAAAGCCGCGAGGTCCTGGCTGCACAGCAGGAACACCTGAGAAGCCAGTTAATAAAACTGCCGGCGCCGGCCTTTAAACTGGAACAGATGAAAGGAGGCTTTGCAGATCTTTCCAGAATGAAAGGTAAAATAGTAGTACTGGACTTCTGGGCCACCTGGTGCGGACCATGTAAAGCAGCATTACCAGGTATGCAGATGGCGGTAGATAAATATAAAACTGATGATAAAGTAGCATTCTGCTTCATTGCCACACAGGAAACCAAACCTGATTACCGCAACGAGATAAAAGCTTTCATTAAAGAAAAGCAGTATAATATCAATGTGCTGTACGATGGCAAAAATCCGCAGACCAGATACCTGGACGATACCTATAGCAAATACGCGAGACTACTGCATATTTCCGGTATCCCCCAGAAACTTATCATAGACCAGAATGGATACATCAGATGGCAGTCTACCGGCTACATGGGCAGCCCCAGCGCATTGGTAGACGAGATCTCTTATGTGATTGAATTACTGAAGAAAGAAAACTGATATGAAGAAATTGATTGCAGCTGTCCTGACTATCCCTATGCTGTTGCCTGGCCTCTTATTTGGCCAGGCAGCGGCCTACCGGAGCGATTCCGTTCATTTCAGCAATGCTGATAAAAGCATCCGCTTCGGAGCTACCCTGACCATCCCCGCAAACAAAAAACGCTTCCCTGCCATTGTACTTGTATCGGGTACAGGAAAACAGGACAGGGACGGTAACATGGCCGGACATCCCATGTTCAAAGTACTGGCAGATTCCCTGACCCGCAGCGGAATTGCCGTATTAAGAATAGATGACAGAGGTACAGGAGAAACAAACGGAACATACGAAACAGCTACTACTAAAGACTTTGCTGACGATGCACTTGCCGCGGTAGCCTTTCTCAAAACAATTCCCGGTATCAGTAAGGTTGGACTGGCCGGACATAGTGAAGGCGGGGCCGCAGCTATAATCGCCGCCGCCTCCTCAAAAGATGTAGCATTCGTGATCACACTCGCAGGACTGGCAGTACGTGGCATTGATGCACTGAAACTACAGAACTATGCTATCACCCGTTCTGCTAAGATCAGTGAATATGACAGGAAAAGGCATGATACCATCAATACACGGATGTTTGATACCGCATATAGATATGCCTTCACACCCGAACTGGAAAGCAGGCTACGCAACACTTACGCAGAATGGAAGAAAGCAGATGACAGCGCCTATAAAAAAGATTTCCCCGACGGCTACGATCACATGCGGTTCTTTATCGAATCTTATGTCAGAAATGCCACAGGCGCCTGGTACCAGTATCATATCACGTTTGACCCTGTACCCTTCCTGCAGAAGGTCCGGGTACCCTTCCTGGCCTTGAATGGCGATAAAGATATTATGGTGACGTACAAAGAGAACCTGGATATGATAGCAAATACACTGAAGCAGGCTGGGAACAAACAGGTAACTACACAGGTATTACCGGGAATTAACCACCTGTTTCAGCACTGTGTCACATGTACCAGGGAAGAGAGCGCTACGCTGAAAGAAGATTTCTCTCCGGAAGCCATAGCCGTAATACGTAAGTGGCTAAAAGAAGTAATACTATAAAGATTGTCTTTTTTGTTAAGATTGATGAATGACAGGCACGGCTACTATTAGCTGTGCCTTCTTTTTAAAAAAACAGGGCCGGTTCAAAGAATTGAGCCGGCCATTATTCATTTTAGCATTCCATCCAGTCTACATCAGGCTTATGGATAACTTAAGGTAATTTCAATGACTCAAAGGTAGCAGAGCCAGTAAGTGTAGGAAATGACAGGCATCACTCCACAAAATGATATACATCAGAACGCCCGGCATACATATGCCGGGCGCTACAGAAAACAGCTATTGATTTAATCACTTTTCAGGCGGACATACCTGCATCAGCTCCACCGCACTACTAGCCTCGTACGATTGCACTATACCTGTAGGACAGGGTATCTTATAATTCCTGTGCATAATGCCCCTTGCAGGATCTCTGTTCCCCCATGCAGTATTGACGTTTTTCCTGATCCAGGGAAGATATTGCTGCTGGTTGGCATCCTTTATCAACGTCATGATATAATGCCCGAAAATCGCCTTTAACACACCTTGCTCATTCCAGTCACCCTCAGCAGGCAGGATACCATCGGCATCGCACATGCTTTGTTTGGTATAATCTGCCGCCTGTCTGGCATCATCCAGGTAAGCCTGCTCACCTGTCTCCTTATAGAGCATAACAGCAGCTCCTATAAACGTCCCCTGGTTATAGGTATAATCTGAGAACCCTTTATTGCCCTTAATGTTATTATCCGCCACGCGGCCCTTCGTATTATCATATAGGTTAGTCCGTCCCCAGCTGTAAAGGTCCTTTGCTTTATTGAGATAAGCAGTATCTTTTGTAATGTTGTACAACGTCATTGCCGCAATGATAGTTGGGAAGTGAATGCAGGAGTTCTTACCTGTATGCTTGAAATCCCACCACATACCACCATTAACAGGGTCGTAAGACTCCTTATACACATACTGAAACCCTTCCATGGCCCTGCTGAGATATTCCGTATTGCCGGTTATCTGGTGTGCGCGGGCCAGAGAAATGATCCACCACATCATGTCGTCATAAATGAACCAGACCACCTTATTGCTCCAGTTATACTTATCATAACGGTTATACCCGCCCTGGTAGAGATCATCTATCATAGCCCGGTGCGCCGCATTGCCAGTGCGCTTATAAGTGTCCATGATCAGGTCCCAGTATACGGCCTGTGTCCAGATAGCCCCGATATCCTTCTTTTCTGTATTGGAATAGTAAAGTTTATCGGCCTTACTATAAAAGTATTCGTTAAACGTATTAAAGGCCGTAGTAGCGTCTTTATCTGTGAAAGACACTCCGGGTAGCACAGGTGGCTCTTCTGGCGTTACCTCCCTGTCTTTGCTTTTGCCGCACGCTGTACCCAGCAGGAGTATGGCAATCGTGAATATGCTACGTAATCTTATCATAATACAGGTATTTCTTGTTATCGATCATTTACCATCCGGGGTTCTGCACCAGTTCTCTGTCATTATTTACATCGTTGGATGGCAGCGGGAAGAAGTAATGACGTTTGTTGAATACCCGCGTTTCTACAGTTACCACTTTCAGGAAATCAGGCAGGTTAGCGCCAATGTTCAGTCCATAAACAGGTCCGCTCTCTGTCTGTTCTGCAATCTTCCACCGGCGCACATCAAAGAACCGGTTATTCTCAAAAGCCAGTTCCACACGGCGTTCCTTACGGATGGCTTCCCGCATTTCATCCTGGCTGGCAGGAGCCGGCAGGTTCTCAGAGCCATACAATGGAATACCTGCTCTTTCGCGGATGAGGTTCAGGTATCTCAACGCATCCGGGTTAGATGGGTCAGCTTCATTTATACATTCAGCATAGCTGAGATATACTTCCGCCAGGCGCAGCAGGACAAGAGTTCTTCCATCAGTATCCCAGCGCCCCAGTCCCATCGCTTTGCGAACAATATAGCCGGTAGTGGAATAATCTCCCCCACCCGTTTGCTTACCGGAATTCCCGGTATTATACAGGCGGGTAATAATATCTCCGAAAGAAGTATTCAGCCACCTGCTGCCATCAAAGGTAATATTTACATAAAAACGCGGCTCACGGTTTACCCACTGATTATAGATATTCCTGGGCTGATTATCATACGGTGTCTGGAAATCTGAATAACCCGTATTTACATAGCCTGACAGCGGATCATTAATGCTTCTGCCATTAGCCATAAAGAACGCATCAACCATATTCTGGGTAGCTCCCAGCCCACCGCTGCCTCTCACATCCCTGGAGCTGGCCCCGTTATGATAAGGGCACAATTCATACTGACGGGGCCCAAGTGAGTTACCCGTACGGGCCAGTATCACTTCCCTGTTCCAGTCTGCCAGAAGCACATCCCTGCAGGATAAATAAGGATCAAAATTACCGCTGGCATTATTCTTCTTAAACAGATCGTAAGTACCGGGAACAAACTCTGCCAGGAAAGCCCTGTACGCTTCAGCCGCCCTCTGCCATTTACCGGCATCATAGGTCTGGCTGATAAGATGTTTACCATCTTTATTGGCAAGCGTTGCCAGCTCTGTATTACCGTTGTACAACGGACTGGCGGCATACATCAACGCATTGGCCCTGAAAGCCATGGCAATACCTTTGGTAATATGACCATTCTCCTGGTCATTGCGTGGTAGTACAGGCAGGTCTTTAGCGGCAGTTTCCAGCTCTGAGACCACATAATCCACACATTCATCGAATGAACTGCGGGGCAGCTGGAGATTGGCATCCACAGCAGGTGTAGTTTCTCCCAGCAGTACCACGGGACCGTATATACGCATCAGGTAGAAATAATACATGGCCCTCAGCGCACGCGCCTCCGCCTTATACTGTGTGATAAGCTGTTCTGAAAGATCTGTGATCTTACCGGCATTCTCCATAAATACACTGGCAGCACGTATACCACGATAGTAATTTCTCCAATAATCCCCCACTACGCCAGAGTTGGCATCCCAGTTACCAATGTTAACGTCATTGGATCTTACAAAGCTCCAAACATAATCCGCTTCATCACAACCACCGGTCCAGAGACCGGCACAGTTATCACCACCGGGATTACGCTGACCAAATTCATCAGGTACACGACGGTAAACATCTGCCAGGAATTTCTGGGCAGTGCCCCAGGTACGGAAAGTCTCTTCTATGGTAAGCCTGTCATCCGGCACCTGGTCCAGGTATTTGGAGCAGGCAGAAAAGCTGATAAGGGCCAGTAATGTATATAGTAATTTCTTCATGATCATTTTCTGTTAAAATTTCAGGTTCATACCCAGTGAAACGGTCCTGATATTAGGATATGCGGAACCATTGTTGGTAGCCAGTTCCGGGTCCCATAACTTGAATTTACTGAACGTGAACAGGTTGATACCCTGCAGATAGATAGCCGCATTACGTATACCGGCCCTATTCAAAAAAGTGGACGGCAGGTTGTATGAAAGCTGTGCTGATTTAAGGCGCAGGAAACTCATGTCTTTGATCCACCAGGAACTTTGCTGGGTATTGTTCTTATTCTCCGCTTCACCATATGCCAGGCGGGGATAGAATACATCCTGGGAGGGGTTCTCTTCCGTCCATCTGTCTGTGGCAATACTATAGGCATTGGTCAATCCGCCGCCGCCATTGAAAGGAATAATGGCAGATCCGCCCAGGTGACGGTCAAAGTCTGACGCACCCTGGAAAAGCACTCCGATATTAAAGCCTTTATAACCCAGGTTGAGCCCAAAACCATAAACAGTAGAAGGAATATCTCCACGGCCTATCCTCGTAATGTCATTACTGTTAATAAGCCCATCATTGTTAAGGTCGCGGTATTTAATATCTCCGGGTTTTACCTGCGATCTGTCGCCCGGTACCGCACTTTTACTGATCTCATCATCACTCGCAAATAAACCATCTGCTACATAACCATATATAGCTCTTACATTATTACCACGGTGCTCCATCCACGGATAGTTCTGCGGCGGACGGTCGTCTTCTATCAGCCTGTCTTTCGTATACGTGATGTTACCACGCACAGCCACATCTACGCTACCTATACGGGTACTGTATTCCAGCGTAGCGTCAAATCCTTTGTTATCTACTATACCCAGGTTGGCATACTGCTGGTTCTGCAATCCCATGAAGTCCACGTTGGAAGCTCTTTGCAGGAAGATGCCTGTACGATGCTCTTTAAAGAGGTCCAGGATAACGGAAAGCTTATCATTCAGTGTCCTGAACTCTATACCCAGGTCCTGCTTGTTGGATTTGGACCAGCGTACGTCTGTTGCATACCTGCTGATGTTGATACCCTGCAGGTCCGTAAAACCTGCCCCGAACTTGTAGGCATGATCATAGGTACTGAGGTTGGTAATATAAAGGAACCTTTCATTGGCGCTGCCAAGACCTGTGTTACCATTAGAGTAACGGAGCTTCAGGAAGTTGATGGCATTTTTCAGCGGAGCAAAGAAAGGTTCCTCAGACACGATCCAGCCTATACCTGCTGCGGGGAAGAAGCCGAAGCGATGCCCGGGTGCAAACAGTTCAGATCCGTTATAACCGAAGTTCAACTCAACGAAATAACGGTCTGTATAAGAGTAAGTCGCCCTTCCTGCATACCCAAGTGATCTTTCAGGGATAGAGCTGATAAAGTCGCCGGCCAGCGCATTGGTCTTGTCACTTGAATAGAACAGGGCCAGTCCGCCCACACGGTGTTTACCAAAACTCCTGTCATAATTGAGAGAAGCCTCAGTATAGAACTTGCGGGATATCTCCCTCTGATTGGCATTGTTGTCAAACCCGAGGTAATCATTTCCGGTGAAGGTCTTTACCAGGTTGAGCGTACCGTCATCATTATAGGGCTTACTCTGGTCAGGAAAATACGTGTCTTCCCTTTTGGAGCGGGTTATATAGTTCTGCGTATAGGTGTCGAATGCAAACATCACAGATGCTTTCAACCCTTTTGTGAGCGCATCCAGGTCCTGGGTACCACGTAGATTGGAATATAGCTGATTTCTGAATTCATTACGGTATCCCCTCCGGGTAAGATCTGCATAAGGGTTCCTGAACCCTCCGTTAGATGACTGCCCGGGCACAAATCCGCCGGGATACATGATCGGGTATGCAACCGGCGCAGCATCCATTGCGCTCTGGAAAATATCTCCCGTCTTGATGCCGGGATAGTTGCCGTTAGAGAAATATCCCTGCAAACCCACATCCAGCTTAGTCGTTTTGGTAACGCGCAGATTCAGGTTACTGGTGAAGTTATAACGATTGTATTTCAGGGAAGAATTATACTTTGCAAGATCATCGGTTTTAAGAAAACCCGTTTCGTTGAAATAGCCCAGTGATACATAATACTGTGCATTCTCCACACCTCCGCTGGCATTGAGATTAGCGCTGCGCGTATGACCGTATTTGTTGAACACCGCATCCATCCAGTCTACATTCGGGTACAACAGCGGATCAGTTCCATTCTTTGTGTTCTCTATATATTCCTGTGTATATTTAGGGTTCTGGTTACGGGTAGTAAGCGCCTCGTTAACCAGGTTCATATACGTAACGCCGTCCAGTAGTTCTGGCCTGCGCACAAAAGTATTCACGCCTTCATTATAATCGAAATAGACCTGCGGCTTACCCACCTTTCCTGATTTCGTCTTCAGTAATATCACCCCGTTGGCGCCACGCACACCATATACAGCAGTACCTGCAGCATCTTTCAGTACTGTGAAAGATTCTATGTCCTCAGGAGAGATATTGTTGATAGAACGCTCCACTCCATCTACCAGTATCAGCGGAGAAGCGCTGTTACCATCCCCGAAAGTGGATATACCGCGTATCCAGATATCGGCCGCGCCCTTACCTGGCTCGCCGGAACGCTGCACACCAACTATGCCGGCAATACGTCCGGCCAGCATAGTAGTAATATCTGCGGCAGGTTGTTTGAACTCGGCAGGTTTAATAGCCGTCTGTGCACCCACAAGGCTCACTTTACGCTGAGTACCGAAACCTACTACCGCCACCTCTCCGAGCGATTTGCTGGCGGGCCTCATGCGGATGTTCAGGCTGCTTTGCGTGCCCACAGGCATCTCTATAGTTTCATAACCAATAAAGCTGAATGCCAGCACCGCCTGTTGCGATTGCACAATAAGCTTAAAATGCCCTGCATCGTCTGTTACGGTCATAGTGCTCATGCCCCGCACAGCAACGCTTACACCCGGCATAGGATTGCCCGCCTCATCCAGTACTATGCCCGATACAACCATGTCTTCACGGACAGTGGTGAGAGCTGTCTGTTGACTTCCATTCGTCTGCCGGCTTATCACAACAACATTGTTAACTTCCGCAAAGCTCAGCTGCTTATATTGCAGAAGCTTCTGCAACACAACATCTAATCTTTCATTAGAGAAAGAACAGTTCTGCACAGGAAATGAACGAAGTAACTGTTTGTCATAGGCAAAAATAACTTTGGTGGACTGATGCAACGCCTGGATAGCCTCTTCCAGGGAGCCGCTTTTTAGATTGATAGTAACGGAGATCTCTTTCAGTATCTGCCCCTTTCCTGCATAGGCGGGCAGGATAAGAGATGCCCCCAACAGGAGGAACAGGATGACTGTTAATCTCCGTCTGAAAGTTCTGGTCAATTTTTTCATACGTAGTTCAGGCGTTAAGAATTTACACCTCAGCAGTACAGTTGCGGTGCTAGTTGATTTTAAAGGTTTGGTTTGTCAGTTTTCTATTTATAGAGCAGCACGTGGCGGCCGTTCGTTCTTATTTTCAAATGGTGGATGGCGGCAAGTATCTCCGCAGCATTGACAGGGTCCATAGTAACAGGCAATTCCGTGGTGTATCTTGTCTCCCTGACATCAGGTTGATCAGCCGTAATGGCGACGCCGAAATTCTTCTGCATCAGTATCACCATTTCACCAAAAGAGGCATCATTCAGTACAAGGTTACCATTCTGCCACTCCAACAGGCTTTCATCCAGCGGATTGACCTTCCCCTTCCCGGTTTTCCTGTCATATACCAGCTCCTGTCCCTTTGTAAGAATGCTGGTATTTACACTGACCTTCCCCGACACAACGCCAACATGAAGACGCTGTACATCTTTATAGGCGATGATATTAAAAGAAGTACCCAGCACCGTAGTAGTAAGCGGACCGCTTTCCACGATAAAGGGCTTGTCCGGACCTTGCTTCACATCGAAAAATACTTCCCCATCATCTATGCTCAGCCTTCTTTCATGACTGAGATCCTTATAGATACGCACTGTTGAACCAGCGTTCATTACCAGCCTGGTGCCATCTTCCATATTGACCGTTTTTCTCTGACCGGTGGCTGTTGTAATTACAGTGAAGGCCGGTGCGGCCGATCGCTGTACAAGGAACCAGGCAAGCCCTGCAGCAGCCAGTAATACGGCGGCAGCAGCGCCTGTCAGTACCGGCCGGAGGAAGAATGTCCTCCGTTCCCGCAACTGCAGACTGATCCTGCCCCAGATCTCCTGCCGGATCATTTCCTCCTCATCCCGGCTAAGCTCAGGTACAGACATGCCGTCAAAAGAACTGTACCAATGGTCTACAGTTCCCGATTCCTTCTCTCCTGCATGACCTAACAGGTATTGCCGGAAAATGCGCTTCAGTTTTTTAGTTTCCACCAGGCATGGTTTTACTACCTTATCCTGGAAAAAAGGATTTGGTACTAGTCAATAGAAAAAAAAATTTCAGCCTTTGCTGATGTGGCAGAAAAGATAGGCAAGCAGGAGCGCCCATTCGCCTGTAGCGTTGGATCGCAATGAGTTACGCAAGCGGCGCAGCGCTTCCGTCAACTGGTTCTTTACGGTTTGTTCGGAGACATTTAACTTCCTGGCAATATCTGCAATAGAGAGATCGTCCTCCCTGCTCATTCTGAAAACCCGTTGCATGCGGGCAGGTAACTGGCTCACGGCTGACTCTATCCGGGCATTGAGTTCCTTGGTTTCCAGCATATTGATGTGCTCCTCGCTGTCCAGTACTTCAAATAGGGCGGCATTCTTAACTTCTGCCGCACTGAAGGCATAATGGCTGATCACCCTGTACTTTATAGCAGTGAACAGGTAACGTACAAACTCCCCCTCTTTAAATGACGGTAGCTCCTGCCTTCTGCGCCAGAGGCTCATCATAACCTCCTGTACCAGGTCTTTGGCATCATCCTTATCTACCCGCTGACAGGCCTTCAGATAAAGGGATTTCCAATAACGGTTGTACAGCATTTCGAAAGCAACAGTATCATCTCTTTTTAAAGATGCCAGTAAGTCCTCGTCGCTGATCTGCTTTTCGAACATTTTAAGATGCGTGTGGCCGTAAAATAAAAGCGAATTAGTTAAGAAAGCAAACAAACAATAAATAAAGTTTGTCCTGCACTACCCGTTGAATAATAATTCCTCCCCTATCTTCAGGATTTTCAATTCCGGGTTTATCTTATGCGCTGCCTCCAGCTGCGCTAATATTCTCAGGGGCTCTCCCATCGGCTCATCTGCAAGATCGAAAGTACCATAGTGCATGGGGATAAACACCCGGGCATTCAGGTCATTAGCAGCCTTTACAGCATGCTGTGGAGAAGAGTGACTCTGTGCCATAAAGAATTCCGGCTTATAGGCCCCAACACCTATCATACAGTAGTCTATCTGCGGAAAAATACGGGCTACATCTTTAAAATGACCACCATAACCGGAATCCCCTCCAAAATAAATAGTCTTACCCGCTCCCTGTATCACAAAGGCGCCCCAGAGTTCTTCATTGAAATCTGTCAGTCCCCGTTTTGCCCAATGCCTGGAAGGGAGATAAAAAACCTTGATGGCAGATGCAGTACCATATTGCTGATACCACCCCGCTACCTGTATCTTGCTGCTGCCCGTAAATTTACGGATCAGCTTATCCATTTTCAACCCTGTAAGATAAGTTGCCTGAGGGTTACCGGCGGCCAGGAGCCTGAGGCTTTTTTCATCACAATGGTCACGATGATTATGAGAGACAAGGATATAGTCCAGCCCCTGAAATTTTGCAGGGTCTACCGGCAAAGGTGTATGTCGTTTGATCACCGCGATGTTAAAAAAGACCGGGTCAATAAGCAATGTCTGCCCCGCCAGGCGTATAAAAAAGGAGGCATGCCCCAGCCATACAATACAATCCTCACCCGAAAAAAGAAAATGGTCCTCCGGTATGATCTCCGGAGTCCAGCGCTCATTTTTCTTCTCCTCCCCCTGCGGATTTTCCTGCAGCCTCCATTTCAGGAAGTCAAGAAAAGAATTGTTATGTACCAGCTCATGGTTCACAAAACGCCCGCGACTATCTACCGGCGTACCTTTCCATTCAAATGGCAGGTCCATATCTTTCAGGCCCGGATTGGAGGTATATTGCATATCCTTCAAAGATAAGTCCTGATCAGCAAACAGGAAGGAGCAGTGACTTTTATTTCTGTACCGGTTTTAGTTAACAGTCCTGTTCTGGCATCCCTCCTGAAAACAACAATATTATTTCCTATCTGGTTGGCCACCAGCAGGAACTTCCCGCTGGGATCTATTGTAAAATTACGGGGATGTTCCCCACCGGTATCCTGGAATCCCTCCGGCTTTAATCTCCCCGTCTTACCGTTAACAGAAAAGATGGCAATATTATTTTCCTCCCCCCTGTTGGAGACATACAGGAAACGGCCATCCGGAGAGAAATGTATATCTGCACTGCTATAAAAAGACAGAGGCTTGCCATCATGTGCCATAATACGCTGAATGCTGTCCAGCTGCCCGTTATGATAACGATAAACAGACACAGCGCCTGCCAGCTCCTCTACATTGTACACAAATTTCCCGTTAGGATGGAAAGCCATATGCCGGGGACCGCTACCGGGAACAGTACTAACGAAACCAGTTATTTTCAACGGTTCGCCATGCTCTGTATCGAAAGCATAAGCCCGTATTTTATCAGCGCCAAGGTCTGGCGAAAAGATATAATCCTGCTGCGGAGAAAAGTTCACAGAATGAATATGCGCACTCTTCTGCTGCACCCTGATGCTGCTGTCTTTAAAAGGTATCACCTGGACTGCAGGCGCTATACTGCCATCGTCAGAAAGATGGTAAACTGAAATACTGCCACCGGTATAATTCCCATTGATCAGCCACTTGCCGCTCCTGTGCACCGTTACATAAACAGGGTTCTCTCCACCGCTATCCTGCTTACTGATAAACCTGACATTTCCTGTTTTGCTGTCAAACGCAAAACTGCTCACACTGCCCATACCGGGAGTACGGGTTTCCGTACAGGCATAAATGTATTTTCCGTCAGGGGAAAGCGTCAGGAACGATGGGTTGAAAACATGATAGGCGCTTACCTTCGAAAGGCTCCCTGTCTCTGTGTCAAACCGGTAAACATAAAGCCCTTCTTTGTCCTTATCGCCATTATAAGAGCCAATAAAAAGATAGGTGCTCTGGGCAAGTGAACAATAGCTGCTCAGCAGAGCAAGGGTCAGCAGGAAGTAGTATTTCTTCAACAACGTAGTAATGGATTGAGGAATAAATATACGGCAATCATTCCGTTTTCAGGTTCTTCACCGGGTTGGTCATCGCAGCTTTGATTGCCTGAAAGCTGATAGTGGCAATTGTGATCAGTACAATAGCTGCAATAGCCAGCAGGAATACACCCGCATCTACAGCAATACGATAGGCAAAATTATCCAGCCACTGCTGCATCAGCCACCACGCCAGCGGCAACGCAATACAAGCAGCAATGAGCACCAGCTGCAGAAAATCCTTTGACAACATAAACACCACATTGGCTGCAGTAGCACCAAGTATCTTACGGATGCTGATCTCCTTACGGCGGCGCTCGGCAGTAAAAGCACTCAGTCCGAACAGTCCCAGGCAGGAGATCAGTATAGCCAGTATGGTAAACCATTCAGACAAGGAAGCCACCAGGTTCTCGGCAGCATACTGCACCTGGTAGTCTCTATCAAGGAAGCTGTAATCAAGCGCGTAACCAGGGTTAAACCGCCTGTAGAAGTCTGCTATCCTGCTGATCGTTGCACTCTCTCCCTCTCTCTCCAGCCTGATCATGACCATCATTGTTTCCGGTGGAGAAAGCCTGAAAATAAACGGCTTTATTTCCTCATGCAGGGAGTTAAAATGGAAATTCTTCGTCACTCCCAGCACATGATAACGGGCAGGCCCTACCTGCACCTCTTTACCTACCGGCGCTGTAAAACCCATTGCTTTTACAGCCGCTTCATTCAGCAAAATACCCATACTGTCTGTTCCATAAGCACGGGAAAAAGAACGGCCCGCTGCCATATGGATATTCAGCGTTTCTATCAGGTCATAATTGACAGGCATCTGGTAAAAACGGATAAGGTCATCTGCATTCTTCCCTTCCCATCTTACACCTCCATAAGGCAGGAAAGCCGGCAGAATAATGTTCTGCTGTATGCTGGAAGCATTAACAACACCCGGAATATTCTTTAGTCCGGTTATAAAGGCTGCACTGCTTGAAGCTACTTTGCCCTGCATCTCAAAATAGATAACATGATCTTTTGTATACCCCGGCTGCCGGGTCTGTACATACCTGACCTGTCTATTAACCACAATTACTGATATAATAAAGATCACCGATACCGTGAACTGGAACACTACCAGCCCCTTTCTTGCCCATAGCACACCACCCATGCCATTGCTGTCCCCTTTGAATAGCATTATCGGGTTAAAACGGGAAAGGTATAACGCCGGGTAACTACCGGCAATAATACCGGTAAAGATGGTGATAGCCAGCAGCGGCAATATAAGTTGCATATTGAATGTCAGCTCAAGCTGCTTGTTCGTGAGATCATTAAATGCCGGCAACAGCAGCTGTATCAGCAATAACGCAATACCCAGGGATAAACCGCTCATCAGCATGGATTCCCCAAGAAACTGCATGATCAGTGTACGGCGGCCTGCACCCAATGTCTTCTTTACCCCCACTTCTTTTATCCTGCCCGTTACCCGGGCAGTGCTCAGGTTCATAAAATTGATACAGGCTATCAGCAGGATAAAGATGGCAATGATAGAGAACAGCTCTATATATTCAATCCTGCCGCCATCCTGCACACCATTCTCATACCTGCCATAGAGATAGTTTTCTCCGTACGGACGGGCAAACAATACCAGGTTATCGATCTTCAGTGCATTATGCAGGTAAACCGAGAGCTTGCGGTTAAACCTGTCCAGGTCCGTTCCTCTCTTCAGCACAAGATAATTGTTGAAAGGCCCGCCGCCGGTGGTGAGCTGTCCTGCCGCAGGCACAATATCATTCCAGGCGTCCAATGAAAGCAGGAAATCGAACTGCTCTGTAGACCCCGCAGGTACATTCTCAAATACCCCGGTCACAATGCATTGCCGGGTAAAGGCATTCCATTTCCACTCCAGCGTTTTACCTACAGCCAGTTCCGTACTGTTAAACAGGCGCCTTGCCAGGGCTTCAGAAATAACGATGCCATGTTTATCAGAAAGCACGCTTTCTTTAGCGCCCTGTATCAATTTATAAGAGAAAACAGTAAAGAAGTCCCTGCTGGCAAAATTACCCTTCGCTCCTACAGTATTATTGCCATAGGTAACGCTGAACTGCCGGAACCAGGTAGACGGAGTTGTAGTGGCAGCATACTCCACTTCAGGCATTTCCCTGAGCAGGGACTGCCCCAGCATGATATCTGTGCCATTGGAAGTATTAAGTACATCGCCATTACGCTCGTTGATCATTACACGAAGAAGGCGGTTGCTATATTGATGGAACCTGTCTGTCTGCCATTCATCATGTATCCAGAGATAGATCAGGATAGTACAGGTCAGGCCGGCGGAGAGACCCAGTAGGTTAAGTGCTGTAAACAGGCGGTCTTTTACCAGATGCCGCCACGCAATCTTTATGTTGTTCGCAAGCATATACAGATGGATGTAATAATCGATCCACCAATAAAATACCAGATCATAATACCATTATTAATCAACTACTTACATTTTATAAGATGTCCGGTTTCGGCACAACGCACGTCCGGTTACAGATCATTGTATCAACCGTATCTCTGCCAGTATATTCACATCGGGATCTGCATTCAGTATAGCCCCGTTATGCAGGCCAAATGTGGCTGTTTTACCTTTCACATCTATCCCGTATACCTTCTTGTTATCCCTGGTATTATACTCCAGTAAAAAATCAAACAGTGGCTCCTGCTGCTGTTCAACCGTTACCTGCTGATCCTCCTTGCCTGTCATAGGCTCAACCCTGATATCAAGTACAGGTATCCCTGCCGTTTGCAGCCATTGCTTAAAAAATCCTTTCAGGTCCTGCCCGCTTACCTGTTCCATCACTTCCCTGAAATTATCGGTGTTGGCATTCTTACCGTTATATGTCGCAAAATACTGCCGGATGCCTTTCCAGAAGATAACGTCAGATAAACGGCGTCTCAGCATATGCAACACCCACGAGCCCTTCTGATAGCTGTTTACATTCAGCAGCTGCATATAATGGTCATTAACGGTAGTATCAACAACAGGCGTATTCCTCTTCTTCCCAAAAGCGATGATCTCCTGCCGGTCCGCTGCCATCCCCTTCTTCAGCGTATCGCTGCCGTACCTGCTCTCCAGGTAAACCCAGGCCATATAGGTAGCAAATCCTTCACTCAGCCAGAGATGCTGCCAGTCTGTTTCTGTAACAGCATCTCCAAACCACTGATGAGCTATTTCATGAGCCATCAGCTCTTCTATTGTCCTTGAACCGACTGACCTCTCCGCATAGAATATAGCCCCGGCATTCTCCATTCCTCCAAAGATGGTTTTAGACTGAATGTTTGCCAGTTTCTCATATGGGTACGGCCCTATCTTCTTTATAAAAAAACGGAGTATATCTGCAGCTTTGGCAAAATCACGGAAGCCCCTGTCCTTGTTCTCCGGGAAAACATAAGTATACACCGGTATCCCTGATACGTCTGCAGGATGATCTATCGCAAAATCGGCTACCCCTATTGCTATTACCTTCGAAGGCAACGGAACTTTCTCCCGATAGCGCGTCCTTTTCAATCGCCCCGGCAGGGACGTTTCCTCCGTTTTAAGACCGTTGGCAACCACCTGGTAATGGTCCGGGGCGATAATGGCAAAACTCACAGCAGCCTTATCCCCGGGGTGATCTATACAGGGAAACCAGTTATGAGCCCTGTTGGGCCAGTTATCAGTAAAGAAAGTACGATTGCCGAACCTGTTGGTAGAAATGATAAGACCATCCGGGGGGATGCCTGCATATGAAATAATATAGGTCCTTACAGCTCCCTCACGGGCATTTACTGAGAGATTGATTCCTGCACTGTCCTGTGTAAATGGAACGGCTACCCCATTCTGTTGTACAGCTGTAACGATCATCCCTGTATCATTGACTGAAGGCCCGGTAAGATCCAGGCGGAAAGAAGCCACATCTTTCAGATAACGTACCGTTATCCCGGTAGTACCGGCAATCCTGTTGGTAGTATCGTTCAGGGTCAGGGAAAGATCATATTGTTGCACATCTGCATCCTGTGCTTTGACAGTTGTGCCTGCCACCAGGATGAACAGAAGCTGGAGTTGATACCATTTCATAAGCAAAAGATGTTTTTATTCTCCCCATGCTGTTAAGATCAGGCTTCGGGGGCCACCATGATCACGATGCTCGCAAAGATAGATGCCTTGCCAGGTGCCCAGCGCCAGCTTCCCGTTACGGATGGGAATCATCACAGAGCTTCCCAGTATAGCAGCTTTCAGATGGGCAGGCATATCGTCCGGACCTTCATCGTCATGCAGGTAGTCCGGGTCATTCTCCGGGACCGCTTTGCTGAAAAACATTTCAAAGTCCTGGCGTACGGTCGGATCCGCATTTTCATTGATAGTAAGAGAAGCAGATGTATGCTGTATAAAAACCTGGCACATACCTGTCTTCAATTCACGTATCTGGGGCAGCGCCTGTTGAACAGCTGCTGTAATAATATGAAATCCTCTTTTCAGCTCTCTCAGCTGTACAGCTTCCTGGAATATTTTCATGCATCTAAAGTATCCAATTTCGCCAATATACAATTCCACCCATTCAAAAAATACTTCATTTATAGATTATTTTACTACCTTATACGCCGTAAAAGGTACAAATACAGGTCTCATGCAAAAAAGAGTGTTTGTTAATAAAAGTAGTTCCCTTACTGATAAACTGCTTGGAGAAGAAGAGAACTTCCCTTTTGAGCATCGTATATTCAATATGATATGCGTTATTACATTGGTCATTCTTCTTGCTTTCCTCTGCATTAATGTATTTATCAGCTCCTGGTCATCCGCTGTACTGCTATCAGTATTGTTCCTGCTCCAGCTGGGGTTCTATGGCTTATCCAGGGTCATGTACCAATATGAAAACATCCTCCCTGCGTATATACTTACCATTTATACAGGCCTGATCGCCAATTACTTTTTCAACGCCGGCATAAACGGGCCTACATTGTTATTCTTCTTCACAACACTACAGCTGGTACTAACTCTCTCTGTCAGGAACAGGTATATCTTCTGGATGACCATCAGCGCTACACTACCCGCCACCCTGATAATTATCGACTACTATTATCCCCACATCATAACCGGGCACTATACAGGTAAAATTCCAAAGATCATTGACCATTTCGGCTGCTATATACTTTCTATCATCTACATTTTCTGCGCAACTGCCAGCTTTAAAAAACATTTGCAGCAACAACGGGAAAAAGAAAGAGACAGCCAGCAGGCGCTGATCCAGTATGGTTTCCGCTTACGCGCTTTCTTTGAAAGCCTGCATGATAGTTTTATACTGCTGGATAAAGAGATGAACATCCTGCATTTTAACAAAAGTGCAGAAGAGCTTTCCGTAAACTTTTATGGCAAGAGAATGCAGGAACAGCAAAATCTGAAAGAGTTCATGCATCACAGCACCAGGGACCGGGTCATGATCTGTTTCAATAAAGCGCTTATGGGAGAAAAAGTGCAGGAGGATTTTAAACGGGACTATGATGGGCATGTAATATGGTGGCAGCTCACCTTTAACCCCGCCAGAGATGACAGTGGAAAAGTCATAGGCGTAACCGTTATCATGAAAGATATTACGGAAGCGCTGCTGTATAAACTGAAAATTGAGAAGAAAAATGCCCAGCTGGAACGTATAGCATTCATACAGGCACATGAGCTGCGCGGCCCCCTTACATCCGTACAAAGTCTGCTGACACTCATCAGGGAAGAATATCGTGATATGGATCTCATTTATACAGCGAAACTGGAAGAAGGACTACTAAAGCTGGATAACAAGATCAAAGAGATAGTAGCCCTTTCTTCTGAACATAATAAGGAATTATAACTACCTGGATGTACAGCTATCGTCCTCTATTATAATTTCTCCGCCAGTGCCCGTAAATAGTTCCCCGTGCTTTCTTCATTATAAGACAGGTACAACATCGGCTCTATCAGCTCCAGTTCCATCAGCGCCAGCTTACCATTCACCATTACACCATCCACACGTGTATACAACGCATCCGGTGCAAAACGCGCTATAAGCGCCTCTCCTTCCCGTATATGCTCAGCAGAAGGGATGACAGCATGAATAGTACTGCCATATTGAGGCTGTACCCGGAAATCCCCTTCCTTAGGTTTTTTAATAATAGCATGACTGAAATGCCCGCCAAAGAAAATAAGCGACCACTCTCCTTCATGTATCTCCGGCATGAAAGGCTGTGCAATAAACGCCTCTTCCTTTAAAAAATCATTCAGGGGATGTTTCCCCAGGTTTGCATCGTTACTATGCAGGATGAACGTGTTCTTGGAACCACCGCTTACACATGGCTTAACAATGATCTTATCTGTTTCAAACTGGTTGAACAGGCCATTCAGCGTAGCTCCCTTTTCCAGGAACACAGAAGGTATGATCCTGAAACCAGCCGCTTCTATCTCCTTCAGGTAATGTTTATCAGCATTCCACACTACCGTCTCATAGCCGTTAAGTAAACGTACGCCCATATCCGATAGCCTTTTCAGCCAGGCTTTAAATTCATCCAGCCGGTTGTGATAATCGTAGGGCGACTTCAGGATCACCGCCTCGTAAGCGGTCCAGTCGGTCTGCGGGTCCTTCCAGTCTTTTACTTCTATTGCCCGGCCGTTGGCAGATAGCTGGGACTGCAGATGTTTATCTTCCTCCCGGGCCATTTCAAAAAGGTTGCCGGGTTGCTCACAGATCAGTGCTATCATAATTTATTCGCTTGTAAGAGTATATGTACCGCCGGCCTTTGTTTTAAGCGCATAAGGATATCCCATGTCAGGGTTCTTAGGTTTTACAGGCCCCAGTTGCGCGTTGCCGCTGGCTTTTAACCGCTGTTTGGATAACAGGAAGCAGGTGCCGTCTTTAGTGGCATGAATAGTAACAGTAGTAAGCTTGCCGTCTTTCCAGCTCATATCTATAGTATGACCGCCATAAGCCAGCAAACCTTTCACCTGGCCATTGGCCCAGGCATCAGGAATAGCAGGCAGCAGGCGTATCATATCTGTCTGGCCGTTCAGCAGCATCTGGGCAATGCCGGAAGTGCCGCCAAAGTTACCATCTATCTGGAATGGCGGGTGAGCGCAGAACAGGTTAGCATAGGTACCACCTGCATTATGCATATCAACACCACCCTGACCGGTAAGCGTCAGCAGCTCACGAAGCAGTTTATACGCATGATTGCCGTCTTCCAGTCTTGCCCAGGTATTGATCTTCCAGGCTTTACTCCAGCCGGTACCGCCATCTCCACGTATCTCCAGCGTGCGTTTCACAGCCTGGGCCAGCTCCGGAGTGGCCGACGGAGATATTTCATTACCGGGAAAAAGCGCATACAGATGCGAAATATGCCTGTGCTGCGGGTCTTCACTGTTCCAGTCCTTATACCATTCCTGCAGGTTACCTTCCTTACCTACCTTATATGGATAAAGACGTTCTATCGTCTTCTTCAGTGTATCATTAAATGCAGCATTCACTCCCAGTACTTCTCCTGCTTTGATGGTATTCCCCAGCACTTCACGGATAATGCTCATATCCATTGTACTGGCAATAGCAACAGATTCCTTCTGCCCGTTTTCTGTTATAAACTTATTCTCCGGCGATGTTGCAGGCGCCGTTACCAGGTAATGTGATTCCGGATCTTCCACCAGCCAGTCCAGGCAGAAAGTAGCGGCAGAACGTAGTATGGGATAAGCCGTATCACGCAGAAATTTCTCATTGCCTGTATACTTATAATGCTGCCAGAGGAACTGGCATAACCAGTTGCCTCCCATCATCCAGTTAGCCCATTGAGGGTCCCCTTTACCCAGGTCTCCCACCGGGTTGGAAATAGCCCATATATCTGTGTTATGATGGGCAACCCATCCACGGGCATTATAAAAGTTCCGTGCAGTATAAGCACCTGTAACACTCAGTTCTTTGATCAGCTGATAAAGCGGTTGCTGCATTTCCATCAGGTTACACACCTCTGCCGGCCAGTAGTTCATCTGGGTATTGATGTTGATGGTATAGTTGGAGCTCCAGGGGGCCCTCAGCTCCTTATTCCAGATACCCTGCAGGTTTGCAGGCGCACCAGGGGTACGGGAACAGGAGATCAGCAGGTAGCGGCCATACTGGAAGTACAATGTCTCCAGCGCAGGGTCCTGCTCTCCGGCAGTATAACGGCGCAGACGTTCATCTGTAGGCAAAGCCTCATTGGCAGCAGGTCCTTTTAATGTGAAGGATACCCGGTTAAAGAACGACTGGTAATCCTGCTTATGCCTTTGCAGCAGGCTTGTATAAGGCAGCTTTGCAGCCTTATTAATATAACCGTTCACCAGGGCGGTTTCATCCTTCCCTTCAGCGTCCGGGCATTTATCAAAACCATTAAAACTGGTGGCGGCGGTGAGCAGTAAGGTTACTTCTGTAGCATTCTTTACTGTAATACCGCTGGTATCCGTCTTTACTATGCCATCCGGGGTAATAGCCCGCAGCCGCACCTCATAACGCATGCCCTTACAGCTGCCTGGCGCTTCGTATTTAACAGGCTCCCTGTTATAGTTCACATAACTGGGGTCTGCCTGTGAAGGGGCTTTCCCCTTCATGGCCAGCTCCTTTGAGCTGATGACAGCATTGCGGTAATGCAGCTGGCTGGAGGTACCGGCAGTGAAATTCAGCTGTCCCTTCTGACTGGCCTTCAGACGTATTACAATCACCTGATCCGGTGCGGAAGCAAAGATCTCCCTGGTATAGGTCACTCCTCCGCTGGTAAAACGTGTAGTAGCAGTGGCAGTGGCAATGTCCAGGTCCCGTGAATATTGACCAGCAGCGGCATCCTTCAGCTGCTGACTGATACGAAGGTCCCCCAGGGGCAGGAAAGACTGCGAATAAGCACCCTGCATTTTACGCGTCAGGCTGTCCGCCTGATGGTAGTTATGCCGGAAAAGCGCTTCCCTGACAGCAGGCAGGTATTTAACCGCTTCAGGATTGATGTTGTTGTTCACTGGTCCGCCAGACCATAATGTAGCTTCATTCAATTGCAGCAGTTCTTCATTCACTCCGCCAAAGACCATAGCGCCAAGACGACCATTACCAACAGGCAGGGCCTGTGTCCATTCCCGGGCGGGTTCTTTGTACCAGAGCTTTTGTGGATTGCCGGGAAGCTGCGCCCGGAGTTGACCTGTAACTAAAGTGAGCAATAAAAGGATTGTTGAGCGCATGTTTCTCATAATTAATGGGAGCCAAAAATAAAAGTAATTATGTTTGGTAGGGAGCTTTTAACCTTCAATCCTTGTAAAAGATTACTCCTCCCTTAATATATAACCCGTACTTCTCCCGCCGGCAGGCTCTTTTATCAGCAAGCCCCGCTCTATCAGGTCCTGTATATCACGGCTCGCAGTATCCTGCGATGTCTTTGTAATAACAGCCCATTTTGAAGAAGTTAATTTACCCCGGAATCCATCCAGCAGTTTATTCAACATCAGCTTCTGCCTGTCATTAACCGTTTGCGACGCAGGATTTTCCCAGAATTTCGCTTTCCTCATAACGGCTGCAAGAGTATAGTCCGTGACAGTTATAGAGCGATTAAGGCATCTTAAAAACCATTCCAGCCACGCTGTTATATCCAGTTCATCTTTTTGCGTTTTCTCCAATATGTCATAGTAATCATTTCTTTCGTTCCTTATCTGCGCAGACATACTGTAAAAACGCCGCTGGCTCTCATCTGCACGTGACAGCTGCATATCTGTGATGGCACGCGCAATACGTCCGTTACCATCATCAAAAGGGTGAATGGTCACAAACCAGAGATGCGCAATAGCCGCCTTTATAATAGGATCTATCTTTTCCTCTGAATTAAACCAGCTCAGAAATTTCTTCATTTCCTTATCAACAACATCAGAATCAGGAGCCTGAAAATGCACCTCCTCACGTCCCATAGCACCAGATACCACCTGCATAGGGTCATCTTTACTGTTATTACGCCAGGCCCCGGTAACTATTTTGTGCATACCGCTACGCCCCGCAGGAAATAATGAAGCATGCCACCCAAAAAGACGTTCATCAGTCAGAGATGCAGTATATCGCTGTGTTGCATCAAGCATCATTTCAACAACACCATCAACATCACGGTCAGACGGCACCAGCCCCGCAATATCCATCCCCAGGCGCCTGGCAATCGAAGAACGTACCTGCTCAGGATTTAATATCTCACCTTCAATTTCACTGGATTTTAAAACATCCATCGTCAGGGTTTGAAGACTGGCTTCTTCCTGTAAAGAAAAACCCAACCCCTCCATACGACCTAATAACCGCCCCTGACGGTGACGTACCTCAGCCAGAAGAAAGCTGAGCTCCTCACTATCCCAATAAAAATCCGGCCAATCCTTTAACTGATGAATATACATCCTGCACAATTTACAACCCGAATATAACTATTCTCCGCAACAAATGCGGAGAATAACCTAATTATTCTCCGCACTCGCTACACACACAATACCAACCACTTATCACCTAAACCAACTTCACTCCCTAAAAGTTTCATTTTTTGCAATCGATTGCCTATCTTAGTCATGATTCCATGTTATGAAAACGATAGTGATAACCCAAGGTCTACCCCCACAGTTAAATAAAGTGCCAATAGTACATATAACAGGACTCATCTTTTGTTTATCAGTGTAGCATTCATAAACATAAAACTATGAGACTCATACTTTTCAGTGCAATCCTTATCGGCATGTCCATAAGACTGCAGGCACAAGCCCCTTCCTCCACGGCCGACAAAGGAGACGAACAGGGACTTTTAATGCAAAAAGGCGCCGAACGCGACCAGGCTGCCATCAATGAAGCCCTGAACGGCTGGTGGAAACACAGCATGGAAAACCATGATACCCGCATAGCCTGGTGGCGGGAAGATAAATTCGGCTGCTTCATCCACTGGGGCGTTTATTCCGCCGCCGGCGGAGAATGGAACGGTCAAAAAGTAGACGGCTACGCAGAACACCTCATGCGCAAAGAAAAAATATCCCGCGCCGTCTACCAGGAAAAATTACTACAACCCTTCAACCCCGAACAGTTCAACGCAGACGCCTGGGTACGGCTAATAAAAGCTGCCGGCATGCGCTACCTCATCATCACTTCAAAACACCACGACGGCGTAGCCATGTATCCCTCCAAAGTCAGCGATCTGAATATCTCAGCCTCCACTTTCAAACGGGACCCCATGCAGGAACTATCCGCGGCCTGCAAAAAATATGGCATCCGGTTCGGGTTCTATTACTCTCACGCCTACGACTGGGAACATCCCGACGCCCCCGGCAACGACTGGGATTATGACAATCCCGGTGGCGACAAACGCCTCTACGGCGGCCTCGATTGGTTTAACGTTCATCCGGAACAACTGCCCAAAGCAATAAAATATGTGAACGAAAAAGCCATCCCGCAAATAGTGGAACTGATCCGCAAATACCACCCGGATATACTATGGTTCGATACCCCCAGCAAATTACCACTAAGCGAAAATATCCGCATCTTAAAAGCCATCCGCGAAGTAGATAACAACGTAGTAGTGAACGGCCGCCTGGCCCGCAATGCCAATATCTCCTTCGGCGATTATAAGAATACATCAGATCGGCCCGCAGAATTTTACCCCGTTACGGGCGACTGGGAAGCCATCCCCACCACAAACGAATCCTACGGCTATTCAAAATATGATAACAGCCACAAACCCGCTGGCTTCTTCATAAAACTACTGGCCAAAGCCGCCTCCAGAGGCGGCAACCTGCTCATGAACATAGGTCCCATGGGTAACGGACTGGTAGACCCGCGCGATACTGTTATACTCCACAGCATCGGCGCCTGGATGCATACAAACGGCGAAAGCATTTACGGCACTACCACTTCCCCATTACCGCTGCAGCCCTGGGGAGAAAGCACACTTAAAGGCAAACGCCTGTACCTGCACGTATTCAACTGGCCGGAAAAAACGCCGTTGTATGTAGGCGGACTAAAAAGCAACATCCGCAAAGCCTGGCTACTGGCAGATCCCCAACAAAAAGACCTTCCCGTAAAACGGGTCAGCAATAAAGATGTAACTATCACCTTACCCGCCACAGCGCCAGATTCCATGAACAGCGTAATAGTACTGGATATGCAGGAAGTAGCGACCGATACAGTACGCGTACTGGATACCCACTCCCTTACCAACGTACTACGGGCCTTTGACGGTGCCCTGCATGGAAATGGTTTTAAATATGGCGATGGAAAAGCGCCCAGGTATTATGTGTTCGACTGGACACAACCCAATCAGTACATCAGCTGGACATTCCGGCTAACCCAGCCAGGACGCTTCCACACAAATATCAAATACGCAGCAGATGCCACTACCGGAGAAAATACTTTTTCAATTGACGTGAACGGGAAAACTCTCAGCGGAAAAACACAGGCCGTATCCTCAAAAGACGAGAAGATTCTGACCCAGCCCTTAAATGACCTGGCATTACCGGCAGGCATACATACGCTGAACATTAAACCGGGAACAATAACCGGTAAAGAATTGATGAAACTATTTGAGATCAACTTAATACCCTACGAATGATATTCAGGAACGTGTAGTAGAATTAAGAGAGTAATACACCCTGGTGATGGCTCCAGAGCATTGCATACACACCATTACGCAACATCAGTTCATCATGCGTGCCCTCCTCCGCCAGCGTACCGTTACGTAACACGGCAATTTTATCCGCATTTACAACCGTACTAAGGCGATGGGCAATCACAATGATGGTCTTCCCGATATTACGAAGCTGCTGCATCAGTTGCTGGATATGCTGGTCAGAGACCGGGTCCAGCGACGATGTAGCTTCATCCATGATGATCACCTGCGGGTCCCGGTAAAGCGCACGGGCAATAGCCAGCCGCTGCCGCTGGCCACCCGAAAGATTAAAGCCATGCTCGCCCAGCATAGTGTTAAAACCATCCGGCAACTGCTCTATAAAACCTATAATATCCAGCAGCCTGGCAATGTGAAGCACTTTCTGCATATCCGGCTCAAACTCCCCTACCGCAATGTTAGACGCTATCGTACCTGCAAACAGATCTATATGCTGCGGCACTACACCAATAAAACGGCGCAGGCTTTCAGGAAGGATATATTTCGTGTCCGTATGACCAATAATAATACTGCCCTCCCTCAGCGGATAGATATTCTGCAAAAGCGCCATAAGCGTAGACTTCCCGGAACCGCTCTCCCCTACTATGGCAGTGATCCTGCCATTCTCTATCTGCAGGTTGAAATGCCTGAATACTTCCACACGGCTCCCATAACTGAAGGAAACATTATTAAAATGAATATCCCCTGTCATAGCCGGCGTCAGCTCCACTTTATTACTTGTATCCTCCTGCTCCAGGTCCATGATCTCAAACAGGCGGTCAGCCGCTATCAACGCATCCTGTACGCTCCTGTTAGCCCCAATAAGGCTCATGGCCGGACCGGTAAAATAACCGATAAGTGCATAGAAAGATAAAAGTCCCCCGGGACTAAGCTGCCGGTCCAGCACCAGTGAAGCGCCCGTCCACAACAATATCACCACAAAAATGCTGGTAATAAGACTGGAAGCGCTGCCCAGGTACATATTGCTGATAGCAGATTCATAAGTGGTTTTCAGCACCTGTATAAACCTGTTCTCAGTTTTCATATTGGCATATTCCTCCAGCGCAAATCTTTTGATAGTCGCCACAGTGTTGAGAGATTCCACCATCTGGCTGCCCAGCTCCGCACTGTCTTCCATCAGCCTGCGCTGCAACCGTTTATTCATATAATTGCTGATCCGGTAGATGACGAAGTATATCGGAAGTATAGCCAGCATGATCAGCGCCAGCTTCCAGTTATAGCTGAACATCAGCGCAAAGGAAAAAATAATGATAAACGCGTTCACGATAAGTGTAATACCTACATCGTTGATGAACGTACGGATCTTAACAGCATCATTGATACGTGAAGTGATCTCGCCCACACGCATGGTATCAAAGAATTGTTGCGGCAGCAGCAGCAGATGCTTATAATATCCGAGAATCAGACGGGCATCCATCTGCTGACCGGTTTTCACCACAAAAATGCTTTTCAGGTTACCTATGAACAGCTGCAGGAAGAGGATGACCAGCATAATAATACTGAGCATATTGAGAAGGTTCCTGTTACCTTCCACCAATACATTATCCACTATTTTCTGTACATAGATAGAGGTCGATAATCCCAGAACAGTAAAGATCATAGCACCGAACATAGCCTGTATAAGCACGCTCCTGTGGGGTCGTAGCAGGTACCAGAAACGTTGCAGATGCGATACTTTACCATTGCCGGGATGAAACTCCTCTCCCGGCAACAGGAGAATAAGCACGCCCGTCCAGATCTTTTTAAAAGCATCATGCGTCATTCTGCGGCAGGCGCCCTCCGCCGGGTCCATCACCTCCACTTCAGTAGCTGTCACTTTGCAGAGCACCATAAAATGTTGCAATGCGCCGTTCACAACCACATGAACAATTGCTGGCTTGGGCACATTACGCAGTGCATCGAACGGGCCTTTTACTCCCTTGGCCTGGAAACCCAGCTTCTGAGCGGCAGTGAGAAGTCCCATAACGTTAGTGCCCAGTTTATCCGTACCTGCATACTGACGAATAAGGGCTACCGGCATCTGCAACCGGTAATAGGCTGCTACAGAAGCCAGGCATGCAGCGCCGCAATCTGTTATATCCCGTTGTTTAACACGGGCACTGCGTTTCAGAGAGGCTGATAAGGATGCGTTCATTGAAAATAGAAAAGATTAATAATTGTTTACAGCCGGGAAATGTATGGGGCCGGACCGTTACGCCTTTTTCCTGTTGGGATTCACCCAGTCGTCTGCTTTATCATACAACAACTGGAAAAGACTACGCCTGGTCAGGATAAACCGGGATTGCAGGGTCATTCCTTTCTTTAGTGAAGCTTTTATTCCTTTAGGCGTTGAGAGCTCAGTACTGACAAAGCTGCATTTCACTTTAAAAACAGGCTCGTTGTTCACCAGGGTAAAATCATTATCAACAGATAATACCTTCCCTTTTACAATCCCCCATTCATTATAATTGAAAGCATCTACCTGGAAGCTGACAGGCATCCCTTTTTCCAGGTAACCAATATCCCGCGGAGAAACATAACATTCCGCCAGTAGACTGGAATCCGGCGATATAACGCCCAGCAGCTCTCCCGCACGTACAAAACCACCCGGGTATTTACCCGTGAACTGCTGCAGCGTACCGCTGACAGGCGCCTTAATAAGGTTCCATTCCTTTTCCTTGGAAAGCTGGTGATTTTCTGCCCGCAGACGATTATCCTCCAACCTGAGCTGGTTCAGCTCATTAGACCATACACTGCGTTGCTGCTGGATGGCAGATTGATAGGCTGCCCTGCTTTTCTCATACTCATATTTCCTGTCCAGGTATTCCTGCCTGGCAACCACCTTTTCGTGAAAAAGCTTTTCGTAAGTATTCATATCTGCCCTCAGCTTATCTACAGTAGCTGCCTGCTCACTCAGGGAAGATATGTATTGAGAATACTGCTGACGGTATTGAGCTGACCGGAGACTGGCGCCCCCACTGCCCGCCGCCAGTAACGAGAGATCATGTATCTGCAGTTCCCGCTGGGATATCTCGAAAGAGTTCTGCACCATTTTACTGTCATTGATATCCTGCCGTAACCGCATCAGTACCTGCCCGCTGCGAATGCTGGCGCCATCAGTGACCAGCACCTCTTCTATCGTACCCGCTACCAGGTTATACAACTCTGTTTTCTCCGCTATCGGTCTTACAAGACCGGAAGCAGAAACCGATACGTCCACATAAATAAACGGCAGGGCTGCCAATGCAATAAGCACAACCAATAGTACAATGATATAGATGACCTGGGTACCGGTTTTAACCCTGGGTAACCAGGTAAACACAGAACGCTCCATGATAGCGGCCGGGAATAACGATGGCATTTATGTCAGATTTAGGCGATAAACACATAAAAAGTTAATGATTCCGGCATAGTACAATCTGTTCATTTTCTGTTGTCGCCCTAAATAAACAGAATGAACGAAACAACTGAAAATGAACAGTAATGGAAGGATGATATATGATAAGGATAGATTAATTTTTACATAGACAGTACTTATGAAGTCGCGTATATACCTATTATCGATTGCATGAATACAGAACAGTAGCATATAAAGTAACCTTGTTATACACCACTTACAATTTCATCACTAATAAAAACCAACAAAATGGAAAATTTCAACCAGTTTGATCAATTCACCCCATTGACTGATACCGAAGCGCTCGCTATTAACGGAGGACTGCTCGACGGTTTACTCGGTAGTCTCGGCATTGGCAACCTGACTGCCGGAGTAGGTTCCGCTGTAGCCAACGTAGGCGCCGGCGCCGCTGTCAGCCTCACTACCCTTTCTTCCAGCGTTGGCGGCTCCGTATTTGCACTGACCCCGGGAGTAAATAGCGTACTGCAGGGCGTAGGTGGCCTGTTATCAGGTCTCGGTAACATTACCGGCCTGCTGGGCGGTCTTACCGGCCGTTAATATCATTAACCCCGGAATTTGCCAAAGCAGTTGTAACTGCATAAAAACGCTTTCCCCCATACCGGCGAAAGCGTTTTTTTGTCACCCGGACACTAACCCGCAAATTGCCTGAACCTTAAAATCCACGCCAGTCGTGTCATCCAGACAATTATGCAAACGATTGCGCAAAAAAAGATGTTAAACCTTTGGTTATCACTCCGGGGGGTATTACATTTGCTTTGTAATTATATTACCTTTAATAGGTGCAGTTGGCTCCAGGCAGAACAGTGACGAAAGATACTATAAGGTAAAATAACCAACAGACAGCATGTAAGAAATCATTATAACTGATCTCATTCATATTTACATAACTTATTATGGGCTAACGCCTTAACTCTTTATGGACCTGAGTACCATAACGTGGAATTTTAGCACAAAGGTCGAATTCTTTCGACCTTTCTCTTTTTTAATCCGATCAGCAGGCCTATATTGTAGCATTAACATTAAAAACCGGCCCGCGTTAATATAAGTGAAGAAGCGTTTTTTTATTCTACTCCTGTTATATTGCCTGCCTGCATTACTGAAGGCACAATCATCACAACCACAGTACCAGTTAACCAGGGTAGACATCTCTCAGGGACTCTCCGCAAACCAGGTAAACTGTATACTCAAAGACAGCCGCGGCTTCATGTGGTTCGGCACCATGTCCGGATTGAACCGTTATGACGGATATAACTTCCGCATCTTCCGGCAGGACCTCCGGGACTCTTCCACCCTCTCAGACAACTTTATCACTAAACTCATGGAAGGCCCGGACGGATTGATCTGGATCACCCACCACAACGGCCAGAACATCTATAACCCGGAAAAAGGCAATTTCTACCGCCACCCGGGCCCAGTATTACAACAATATGGCGTCCCGGCAGACTCCATCGGCAATATCCTCAAAGATAAACAGGGACGATTCTGGTTCATCGTCCCCCGCCAGGGAGCTTACGCCTACCTACCGTCAAATAAAAAACAATTCCGCATCTGTCACACCACAGATAAAGAAAGCCCGGCAGATAACAATATCTCCACCATGGCAGAAGACCCGGCCGGCAATCACTGGCTCCTGCATGGCAACGGACTGCTGGAAAAAATGGACGGCCACAGCCTGAAAATAACTTACCGCTACCAACTACCCGGCGCCACCGCCGATACCAGCCTCCAGAACTATGAAATGCTGGCAGACAGGGACGGAGACCTCTGGATCTTCAACACCAGCAACGTACAGGGCGTCTACTGCTATAAACCTTCCACATCCTCACTGGTCCACTACGATCAGAACAGCACCCCCCTCCGGCTCAATAATAACATCGTCCGGGGAGTGGTACAGGATAACCAGGGCCGCATCTGGATAGGTACCGATCACGGAGGCATCAACATCATCGACAAAAAACAATCTTCCATCAATTACCTCCTGAATAACAGCGAAGACCCCAAAAGCCTGAGCCAGAATAGTATCAATGCCCTGTATTGTGATAATACCGGCATTATATGGATAGGCACATACAAAAAAGGATTCTGCTATTACCATGAGAATATTGTAAAATTTCCCCTGTACCAGCACCTGCCCTTTGCAAAGAACAGCCTGCCCTATGACGACGTAAACCGCTTTGCAGAAGACGCGAACGGCAATCTCTGGATAGGCACCAACGGCGGCGGACTGATCTACTTCGACAGGACAAAGAACACCTATAAACAATACCTCCATGATCCGCATAATCCCAACTCGCCCAGCGGGAATGTAGTAGTAAGCCTGTGGATAGACCACGCACAGAAACTGTGGATAGGTACTTATTACGGCGGACTGGATTGCTTTGACGGAAGACAGTTCACCCATTACCGCCATGACCCGGCCTATTCACAAAGCCTGAGCGACAATAGCGTATGGGAGATATTCGAAGACAGCCGGCAACGGCTCTGGGTAGGTACGCTCAGCGGAGGCCTGAATCAACTGGACCGCAGCACCGGCAAATTTCAACGTTATGTTCCCGGAGCGCCTAACTCTGTGGTCTCTAAATACATCTCAGCCATCCTGGAAGATAAACAGGGAAACGTATGGGTAGGTACTTCAGATGGAGTTGACATCATCAGCAACCAGGGAAAATTCACCCACTACGGAGAATCCGGTATCAGCAACAGGAACGTAGTCTGCATGTTTGAAGACAGCCGCGGGCTCATATGGGTAGGCACCAGGGAAGGCCTGAACCTCTACGATCCCCGCACCAGGAAATTCCGCATCTTCAGAAGAGAAGACGGCCTGGCAGATAATACCGTCCTGAATATCCTGGAAGATAACAGCCACACCCTCTGGTTCAGCACAACCAACGGCTTGTCCAACCTGACCATCAGGAACGGGAAATACCTCTTCAGGAATTACGATGAATCCGATGGCTTGCAGGGCCGTGAATTCAATGAGAACGCCGCCCTGAAAACACGTAAAGGAGAACTGATCTTTGGTGGCGGAAATGGCTTCAACCTCTTTTACCCGCATACCATTGCCGGCAATAACACCGTTCCTCCCATTGTGCTCACAGACTTCCAGATCTTTAACCAGAGCATACTGCCGGGACAAAACGTAAACGGGCGCGTATTGCTGGAACAATCCATTACCCAGACCAGACACATTACCCTTAAATACCGGGAAAACGTATTCTCCATAGACTTTTCCGCCCTGAATTACTTTCACCCGGAAAAGAACCAGTACGCATATATGCTGGAAGGGTTCAACAACGAGTGGCTTACAACAGACGGAAGCCAGCGCAAAGCCACCTATACCAACCTTGACCCGGGCCAGTATACCTTCCGTCTCAAGGCATCCAACAACGACGGCATATGGACCCCGGAACCACTGGAACTGCACATCACCATACTGCCTCCCTTCTGGAGAACTCCTCTGGCCTTTTTCATTTATGTGCTGCTTATTATCGGCGCCCTCATCCTGGCCAGGAAGATCACCCTCGAAAGAGAAAGACTGCGTTCACGTATTGAACAGGAAAGACAGGAAGCACAACGCATGCACGAGCTGGATGCCCTGAAGATCCGTTTCTTCACCAATATCAGCCATGAATTCCGTACACCGCTTAGTCTCATTATCACTCCCCTGGAAAAGATACTCCGCAAAGGCACGGAAAATAACATACAACAGCAACTGGTACTGGTACAACGCAACGCCCGCCGCCTGCTCAACCTGGTAAACCAGCTGCTGGACTTCCGTAAAATGGAAGTCCAGGAGATCCGGCTATATACAGCAGAAGGAGATCTTGTTTCCTACATCCGCGAACTGACCTTCTCCTTCTCCGATCTCTCTGAGAAGAAACAGATCCATCTCGATTTCCACAGCAACATCAGCGAACTGACCATGCTGTACGATCCGGATAAGATAGAAAAGATCATCTTCAACCTGTTGAGTAACGCCTTCAAATTCACACCTGAACAAGGTAATATCTCTGTCGATCTGCAACTGCTCGAAGGCGGCCAGCTGGCCATCATGGTAAAAGATACCGGTATTGGTATCCCGGCAGAACAACAGGAAAAAATATTCGAACGCTTCTTCCAGCATGACATTCCCGGATCGCTGGTCAACCAGGGAAGCGGCATAGGCCTCAGCATCACAAGGGAATTTGTCAAGCTGCACGGAGGCTCCATCAGCGTAGACAGCTCTCCCGGCATGGGCAGCTGCTTTACCATCATCCTCCCCGTAAAAGGCGTCATTACAAAACCGCAGATAACAGATACCATAAAGACTTCCGTAATGGCAGCCTTACCGGCCCCGGAATCGCCGGCTGCTTACAACGGCAAAAAGCCCGTATTGCTGCTGATAGAAGATAGCGAAGATTTCAGGTTCTACCTGAAAGATAACCTGAGTGCTCATTTCCATATCGTTGATGCTCCCAATGGCAGGATCGGCTGGGATATACTACAGCAAACTATGCCCAACCTGGTGGTGAGCGATGTAAATATGCCTGAAATGGATGGACTGGAACTATGCAGAAGAATACGTCAGCAGCCTAAAACGGCTCATCTCCCGGTAATACTGCTCACAGCCAGGGCTTCTGAAGAAGATCAGCTGGAAGCGCTGGATAACGGCGCTACAGATTACATCACAAAGCCGTTCAACTATGAAGTATTGCTCTCACGTATCCGCAACATCATATCCCAGCAGGACTCCCTGAAAAAAACCTTCCGGCAGCATATAGAAGCGCACCCTGAAGAAATTGCCATCTCCTCCCAGGATGAACAGTTTATACAGAGTGCCTTACAGATAGTGGAGAAGAATATCTCCAATCCTGATTTCTCTGTAGAAGAATTAAGCCGTGAACTGCACATGAGCAGGGTTTCCGCTTACAAAAAATTATTGTCCCTCACAGGAAAAACACCTATAGAATTTATCCGGTCCATCCGCCTGAAACGGGCAGCGCAACTGCTTGGTAAAAGTCAGCTGACGGTAGCTGAGGTGGCGTATGAAGTTGGGTTCAATAACCCCAAGTATTTCGCTAAATACTTTAAACTGGAATACGGCGTACTGCCATCAGCCTACAAAAACACTTAAACTGTTTATTCTGATCTCAGGCTTTTAACCGGGTTCATTAATGCTGCTTTGACACTTTGAAAACTGATGGTAAGCAGGGTAATAACAAGTATGCCCATACCGGCTACGCCAAATATCCACCACGAAATAGAAGAGCGGTATTCATAGTTCTGCAGCCAGCTGTGCATGAAATAACTTGCCAGTGGGACCGCTATAAGCAGGGAGATAAATACCAGTACCACAAAATCCTTCGATAACATCTGCCAGATATTGAATACAGATGCCCCCATTACCTTGCGCACTCCTATCTCCTTTGTACGCCGCTCTGCCATATAAGACGCCATACCAAACAGCCCCAGACAACTGATGAAAATAGCAAGGATAGCAAAGAAACCGGCCAGCTTACCAATACGCTCTTCATTCCCGAACTTCTTCGCATATTCTGTATCAACAAAAGTATAATCAAACAACTGGTTGGGATTATACTTTTTAAACACCGGCTCTATCCGTGTCAGCGCTTCCCTGCTGCTGATAGCAGGATTCATCCGCATATTGACAATTGTCATACTATTACTGCTCAGGTGGAAAAGCTGCGGACGAACAGGCTGATAGGGAGATTCCACGATCATGTCTTTAATCACACCAATAATCTCCCTGGCCTTACCATCCCATCTGATAAACTTCCCAACAGGATCTTTCAGCCCCATAAATTTCACCGCTGCTTCATTTATAATGAAGGTATTTGAATCTGAAGCAAGTGCTTTCGAGAAGTCACGCCCTTCTTTAAATTGCCAGCCTACCGTTTTTCCATAGTCTCTGGACACTCCCGTATTAGGGAAATCTACCGCCTGGTCCGGGTCTTTCCCTTCCCATTCAATTCCTCCGTTTGTTCTCCATACTGCTGTAGCCGGAGCATTGGCTTCAGCCATAGCAACTATTGCCCCGTTCCTTATCAGTTCATCCCGCACCGCATCAAAATGGTCCTGAATATTTGATGAAGACATTTCCATGCTGACCAGCCCCTCACGTGAATATCCCACAGGGCGGCTACGTGCAAACTGTATCTGCCGGAAAACCACAATAGTACCTATAATGAGTGTAACAGAAACAGTAAACTGCATTACTACCAGTACCTTACGTGGAAGGGCTGCATTACTGCCTAACCTGAAAGTGCCTTTAAGCACCTTTACAGGCTGGAAAGAAGAGAGATAAAACGCAGGATAGCTGCCCGCAAGCAATCCGGTAAAAAGACTGACACCAATACCTATCAGCCAGAAGATAGGACTGGCCCAGAGGATAGACATCTTTTTATCTGCCACCGTATTGAAGAACGGAAGTATAAGCTGTACCAGGAGAACAGAGGCAATAAACCCGAACAGTACTACCAGCATAGATTCACTGAAGAACTGCCCTATAAGCTGGCTGCGCAATGAACCAATAGCTTTACGTATACCTACCTCCCTGGCCCTCTTTTCAGAACGCGCTGTACTTAGGTTCATAAAATTGATACAGGCCAGTAAAAGCACAAAAAAACCTATCACCCCAAACAACCATACAAAGCTGACACGCCCGCCTGTGTTCACACCATTCTTAAATGACTCATACAAATGCCATTTGCTCATAGGATGCAGGAAGAGTACCGGGTTAAACTTCCTGTCCCCGGCAGGAATATTATTATACTTGACCTTACTGATCTTTGCCGCTACCTTATCCATATCAGCATGTTCCGCCAGCTGCACATAGACAAGGAACGCGTTCATTCCCCATACATCATCCAGTGTTTTGATCCATGCAAAATTGGTATTAATATATGCCTGCCATGGAGCAATAAAACCTACATTCCCAAAAGCCGAATTGTAGGGAAGGTCTTTATAAACCCCTCTGACAATATAGTTTTCCTTATTGTCTATATTCAGGCTTTTCCCGACAGGGTCTTCATCACCGAAAAATGCCTTTGCCACAGATGCTGACAGAAGAATAGTAGAAAGATCATTCAGGTTTCCGCTGCTGCCTTTAATGATCTTTACGTCCATCAGCTCAGCCCCACCCTGCTCCATATACTTACCTATCTTCTTGATCTTTTTATCTCCCACTGAAATAACCCTGTTGAAATCCCAGGAAGACATGACCACATGCTCAAAATCTCCACCATAACCATGACGCAAAGCATCTCCTACAGGATACGGCATCGTCTGCCAGGTATCTTTCTGATTGCCAAAAGTCTGCGTTTGCATGATCTGTGCAATACGGTCATAATTCCTGTTATACTTATTGAATGACAGCTCATCCCATACCCAGAGACCAATAAGCATTGCCACGGCCATCCCTATGGCCAGTCCGCCGATATTAATAAAGGAATAGCCCTTGCTTTTTGTAAGATTGCGCCAGGCAATTTTGAAATAGCTTGAGATCATAGTTGGTGTGGATTATGTCTGGTGCTGCAAGGAAAAACATGCCAGAGAACCAATATAATAATAATCAGTTATTTATGAAATACAAGATTAAGGAGAGTGTCCGGTTTTGATACAGGAAGTTGTCCGGAATAGTTCAGATTTCCGTGTGTATTAAAATTCGTATCGCCTTAAATTATTCAGCATCTCTAATTTTATTCTGTATAAATTAACTTCGAATTAACTCCAATTAAAGAAAACATTTCTTTACTTCGCCAGCCTATCAGCTATACAAACTAATATAGTTTTATTTATCGGGGACTGGAACTACACTTCTTTAGGAGTAATTCACTAATGAAATTCGAACAGTGTTTTTCCTAATCAAAAGAAATATTTAACACCACAATCTTACAATTAGTTCTAATCTAATACTATCTATTAGTGTCCCATATTTGATAACCTCAAATTATATCTACATGACTAAAAGAAATTTGTCTCGTCCAAGTGGTACGACCACCACCATGGTTATGGAAGTTAGCAAAAGTGACCTGGGCTATAAGCCGGTAGTCAAGTCCCTTAATCAAACCGGAGAAGAGCTACTTCTACCAATGGACCACAAGCTGCAGCAAGCCATCTTACAACAACAAAATGGGATGAGTAAGATTGCCACCAGTTCCACCAGCGAGGATGAATTAGCTATTGTCGCTCGCGTAAACGATGAAGAAGCCTGGAATCGCCTTACAGAAGTACGATTACCGACACTAATTACCAGAATCAACCCGGAAGAAACAATAGTTACAGGACGAATACCGATCAAGCGAATTGAATATATTCGTAACCTTCCATTTGTAAAAAGCCTAAAGGCTGCCCGAAAGCTAAATCCAACCGTTCATATTACAGTTCCCGATATCGGTGCCAATAAACACTCAGTAATACTTCCCGATCATAAAGGAGGAGAAAATGTCTTGATTGGTATTATAGATTTCGGGTGTGATTATGCTCACGAAAATTTTCTGACATCAGACGGCAATACAAGACTTATACAGTTCTGGGATCAAACAGCCCAATCAACTAACTCTATGGTTCCGTATGGACGACTTTATCTGTCTGACGAGATCAACAGTGCATTGAAAAGCATTGATCCATATGTTGCACTTTCCTATAAATTAGAAGCTAATGCACATGGAACACATGTTATGGACATTGCAGCAGGAAATGGAAGAGGCTCCGGGGTACCAGGTGTGGCACCAAATTCGGATATTATTTTTGTACAACCCAGTACAAGTTCTATACCATGGCAAGGTCCACAAACTCTGGGAAAAAGCTTTGGAGATTCAGTCACCCTACTTGAAGCAGTGCGTTATATCTTTGATAAAGCTGGTAAAAAACCTTGCGTTATCAATATCAGTCTTGGTACTAATGGCGGTCCTCATGACGGTTCAACGCTTGTTGAAAAAGGAATAGATGGTATGTTACAAGAAGAACCTAATAGAGCCGTCGTTATCGCAGCCTCTAACTCTTATGATGATGGGATCCATGCTTCTGGCCAAATCCTGCCAGGAGGCCATTATGATCTTAGCTGGCTTGCTGCAGACCTTACCGAAAATGAGATCGAAATATGGTATGAAGGGGCTACTGGTCTTGATGTCGAAATTTTCGATCCAATGGGAATCAGCCTTGGTACTGTTCTTCCATCAGAAACAGGCCAGATAAAGAATAAGCAAAATGAATTGCAGCTTGTTATCAGCAACAGATTGGACGATCCCAATAATAATTCCAATGTTATTGGAATATGGCTGAAAGAAGGTAACGCTGGCAAATGGCAGCTGAGATTAAGCAATAAAGGGAGAAAATCTATTAATTTTCATGGGTGGATTGAAAGAGATGACAGGGCGCAATCAAAATTTATTGGCAAACCGGACAATACACATACTTTGGGCTCCATTTCATGTAGTCATAAAGCTATAACGGTTGGAGCTTACGATGCAACAAAACCAGATTTCCCTATCGCCTGGTTCTCCAGCTCAGGCCCTACAAGAGACGGCCGCCATAAACCTGAGATATCGGCGCCAGGCACCAATGTACTTGCAGCTGCATCAAGAACTCAAAAAGATCGCATCTTGAAGTCGGGAACAAGCATGGCTGCTCCAGCTGTTACTGGCGCAATTGCCCTGATATTTTCCGTTGCTTCATCAACAGGCAAATTACTTTCCATAGATCAACTTCGAGACATTATTATACAAAAGGGACGTCTGCATCCACCGGTGGGTGTTTGGGATGCCAGATTTGGATATGGTAGAATTTTTCTTCCTGATATGCTTTCCTTACTGGATTCACTAACAACTACCGGTACTATAGTTCAACGAAATTAATATTTATAATTTAATGTATTAATATGCTTTTCTATATATTACATTTATTCTCATATTTTGATTCAAATTCAAAGTTTTGTATCTTTAAGTATGGAAAAGAGTAAAATAATAAGCTCCAAGATATCAGGAGCTATTAACTCCCAGGATAAGAATACGTTGATGTCTGTCATTATAAACGTAAAGGAAGCTAATTATGTCCCTGATTGGCTTAAAATCCGGAATAAAATCACTTCCTTTATTTTCACATCAGAAGTAAAAAAGGCAGACTTGATCAAGCTTGAAAAAGATCAGCAGATTATCTCTGTTTCTTTGAATCAACGTCTGAATATGATTAAATAAAAAATTATTATAATAATAAAATTATAAAGAAGCTGCTTCAAAATATGAAGCAGCTTCTCTTTTTGCAGGAATTTTTTTTCCTCTCGCCTTAAGCAGACGATACTATTCAATTATTCACAAAACAAAGGATTAAGGGGAGTGTCCGGTTTTGAGACAGGGGGTTGTCCGGAATAGTTCATGTCTCATATGAAGAGAAAGGGCAAAATTTAAGGGATTACTACAATCGTAAAATTGCGGCCGAAGTTAAGCCTCAAAAAATAAAAAAAAGTTAAGACGTTGTTAATGAACCACTTTCCCAGAAGATATTGAATAGTTTATTATCAAATGACAATGTTACCAGTATTCATCTATTTGCAACTTTAGAGATAAAATAGAACCATAGTAGTGACGTGCCAACTATAAGCTCAACTACCTGCCTCATCAAACCGTGCATGCCGATTTACAACACACGACTTTCCTATCAATCTTCTTCAGCGGTTTATATGATTGTGCCGGCTAGCGATACTTTCCAATACGTACTTCGAAGTCTGAGTACACATCCTATATTGATCACAGTGCTAATTGGAAGAGTAACTTACAAACAGTATTAATTTAAAACATACAGAATTATAAAAAGATGAATCTGGATATTTCTTTCACTTTTGGATATATATTACACCAATGGTTCGATAATTTTTCACGATGAACACATAGAAGACAAATGCAGATAAATAGACTGGCATTGCTGTTAAAAGTATTTATTAAGGGGGGCGCCGGCAACTTTCCTATCAGGCTGTTCTGGGCCTGCATCTTTATGATTACTGCTATTATAAGCAGTAAAACAAGGGGCAACATTCTCATAGTTACCAGGGGAAATAGTTAGGAATATAGGTCTTTAGACTCCTGGCAAAATAAGTCTTTAAAAAAGAGGAATAGTTAACCCTTTGTTAACGAAGGAAAATTTCCCGGATCATGCCCTTGTATAAGCCAGATATTTCCCGTAAACTTGTTCTTACACTACGGCTGTTTCCCCTTTAAATCCTTATACCAGATCTTATGTCCCATGAAAATATAAATGTTCAACCTGACAATAGTCTTTCCCGCGCAACCGCACAAAATCAACATTCTTCCGGGCTTTCCCACGCAGCAGTTCAACCATTGCAACGGGAAATCAAAGATGAAAAACCGGACGAAGAAGCTGACTTACCACATAGAGAAGTATCAGCAGAAATACCTCCTTTCCAGTTAAAACTGACTAAATATAAGGATATTGAACAAAGCACCAAGAAAGGGAAATTCAGCTGGGAGAAGCTGAAAACCAGTATGGACGATGACGATGAAACAAATCCGGCAACTGCTGAGGGACTTGGAGTAAAATCATCAGATGGAACGCAGGATTTTACAACCGACATTAAATGGAAGCCCGTTCATGATAGTGCCGGCGAAGGAACCGAAATGGAAGCCAACCTGGGGCCGGATCATATGCTTGGTACAGAACCTCTGAGCGGCGCTGCAAAGCATTGGAATATCAGGACCAGTCTTATGAAAAAGATCTCCGGACAGCCGTACATTGCAGGGCACCTGCTAAATCATAACCTGGGAGGCCCGGGCAATGACGAACGTAACCTGACCGCCATTCCCGGTACAATTAATTCCCTGCAGTCTGCCAATATTGAGGAGGTCCTGAAAAAGAAAGTGAACGACCAGCACCAGTTTTATTATTATAAAGTAGCAGTTACCTATACTGACGATACTTCCGCAAAAGCGAAAAAGGCAAATGGTCAGGACCCAGTGCCATATGCCAGTAAGATTACTTCTTCCTGGAGCCCCATCAGGGCTGACAAAACTAAAATTGGCGCTGTACAGTCAGTCGATATTAATATCCCCTCTCCCTCCTCTTATGATAAAGAGGTAAATACTAATCCCGGGCTCACGCCAATTGTTGCTGGTGATGGCCAACAGGCATTGGTAGATACAACTAACGATGTTATACTCAACAATTCCGGATTTTTAGGTATTGCAACAAAGGCTACTGCTGTAATCAGGAAAGATATGAACGAGCTCAAAGCTAAATACGAAAAAGTGCTGAAAGAGCTGGCTGTACTTAAAGATGATCCTCAGAACCAGGAGAAAATAGATGAGTTGATGGCCGAAGTAACAGTACTGCGAGCCAAAAACGAGGAACTGGAAAAACAGAACTTAAAACTCGCTGAAGAGGTGGCTGCCTTGTCGGAAATCAGTGCAGAACAAAGAGAACAGATTGAAAAATTAAAGGCTGAACTGGAAGTCGAACGTGAAACGATCGGGAAATTAAATGCAGAGATAAAGAATCGGGATGAACAGATCCAGGAACTTAAGAAAGCAATCGTAGACCTTAATGCAGAACATAATAAGCTCAAGGCGGAAAGGAGAAAAAGCCATGACAGGCATGTGCTTGAAGTGGAAGGATTACGGTTAAAGTATACAGCGGCACAGGAAACTATTGAAAGGCTGGAAGCACAAATAGCCGCAATTATAGAAAGGTCTGGCGTTAGAGTTCCGGAAGCAGTAACAGAAGAGGTAGAGGCAGAAGCAGAGGAAAAGAAAAAACAGGATGAGGATAGCGAACCGGAAGCACCTGTACTGACTGAAGAAGAAAAGACACATCATCAGGATGTGTTAGACAGTGAACTACCTTTCAAAGAATATCAAACCTACTATTATAAAACTGAGCTTTATGCCCTGTATAAGAAATTAACCGGAGATAACACGGACATAAAGGATCTGACAATGAATCTCATGTGGAAACGGATAAGGGGCCTTTAAACATTTATGTTACCTTCATGGCTTACAACAACAAATGACACGCACGATCAAAATAAAAACCATCCTGCCATATCCTCCTGAAAAGGTCTGGCGGGCTTTGACAGATGCAGAATTGCTGGGGGGCTGGTTCATGAAAAATGACATTGAACCCGTACCCGGCCATTATTTCACCTTCCGCATGGCCCCACAGAAAGGCTGGGATGGTATAACACATTGCCAGGTAATAGCCCTTGAGCCACAAAAACATATCGCTTACACATATCGTGGCGAAGCTACCGGGGAAAAAGCATTAGCCTGTGCAGGCATCCACTCAGACACGGCAGATAAAATGACGAAAGGCATCTTCACCAGGCTGGACACTGTATTAAGCTTCACTTTAGAACCCACCTGCGGCGGAACGATCCTTTCTATGGAACATTCCGGTTACCGCGGACTGAAACTCGTACTCATCAGCTTCATAATGCAAATGGGCTGGAAAAAACAACTGAAAAAGAAATTACCGAAATTACTGGAACAACTATCACATAAATGAAATGGATTACCCGGGAGCGTCCCAAAATAGATCGTATTGCCTGCCCCTGGCTCATCAGGCGCTTTATTGACCCTGATGCAGAGATCATTTTCGCCCCTGCAGCAGAGGTCTTGCCACAGGCAAAGACGCTGGATGCCATTCCGTTTGACATGCCCGGAGTTGAATACTCCCACTATGACGACCGCTGCACTTTCGATTACTTCCTGAAGAAACACCAGCTGAAAGACGCAGCATTGGAAAGAATAGCCGTTATCGTTCGCGGAGCAGATACCGATCGCCATGATTTCTCCGCACAATCAGCCGGACTGGAAGCCATCTTCTCCGGCCTGGCCTACAATATCAAAAACGATCATGAGCTCCTGGAATTAGGCATGACCATTTACGATGGCCTGTACAGCTGGGCCAGGCACCTGTATCATTTAAAGCATACACAGGCCGGACCGGTTGAACAGATGTTGCTGGAAGTCTTCCATAAATACATACAGAAGAAAGATTCACAACAGGTGCCTGACTGGGCCAATGAACTGAAAGAGATCATCCAGGACCAGATGGATACTAACTTTACTCTTAGCCTGAAAGACATCTCCAAAGATCTGGACATCAACCCTACTTATCTCTCCCGCGAATTCTCCAAATATTTCGACAATCTTTCATATGGTGAGTATATACGTAAAATGAGGATCGAAAAAGCTATTGACCTGCTTAAAAACACTGGATACAGCTTAACAGAGATAGCTTACCTCACCGGGTTCTCAGACCAAAGCCACTTCACACGTGTCTTCAGGCAACAGATGGGTACAACACCCTCTTCCTATAAAAAACAGCTTCTAAAAGGTAAAGAAAATACCAAAAGATAATTATGTTCTATTTCCGGCAGGCATAACCAGCTAGCATTGCAGTAAAAAGCCTCATGGAAAGGAAAATATTACTTCGACTGCTTACATTATTATCTGCAATACTGTTCTTTGTACATACCGCCACCGCACAAACTCCTGCCATTACCTATCCCAGGATAACCGGCTACGTCGCCATTCTGCACCCTATTGTCACTTTCGGAAACGGCGGGGCACATGTCAATTTTAACGGCGCTTACACAGCTGGCTTACCTACCGGCATCAATATATGGAAAAGTCCAACTATTGGGTTTTCAATGGAAATAGTTCCTTTCATACGTGCCGCTGATGGGACCAGTAAAATGAATAACCTCCTCATCCACCCCGGTCTTCTGTTGGGCCTGGGAAAAGGCTTTACCCTCATAAATCGCGCGGCCTTCGAAACCAATGGCAGGTATGGCATTACAACCGTTATTAATAAAGTGATCGTAAAGAAAAAGGATCATAGCTATTTTATTTCAATGCCCATTCCTGCCCGTTTCGGGAATGATCATCCATCTACCATAGGTATTGGCCTTCAATTCGGCATTAGTTTCTAAAGTGTTTATCTTTACACCCACGAATCAAAAACGAAATGAGAGGCAGACCTACCATTTACGACAATAAAGACATTTTAGAAAAAGCCCAGAAAGTATTCTGGACCAAAGGATATACTGCAACTTCCCTGGATGACCTTCTTGTAGCCATGGGTATTGGCAGTGGCAGCTTTTACAATGCCTTCAGAGGAGGGAAAAAAGAATTGTTCACCAAAGCCATTCAACAGCGCAGGGAAGCATTCAACGAGTTTAAAAAAGAACTCAGCAAAACTGATACCCCGGTTGAACTCATAAAAGACTTCTTCCGCAGTATAGCAAAAGCTGATAAAGAAACCCACCTCCAGGGCTGTATCATTGTCAATACCGTGGTAGAGATGACCTTCCTGGATGAAGAACTCCAGCAGGATGCCGTGGCTATATTAAAAGAAGTAGAAAAGATGTTCTCCGGCGCCATCGAAAAAGAACAAAAGAAAGGTACAATTAAAAACCAGGCTGATCCCGTAATACTGGGCCGTTACCTGGTCACACTGTGGGGCGGTATAAATATCTTAAGACGCATGTACCCCGAAAAAAAAGTATTGCTTAAACAGATAGAAATGCAACTGGATATTATCAGTTAAATTTTTTTATCTATTTTTGTACCAATCACTACAAAATATACAATTCAGGATGAACCCCTTCATCCTGTTGCTTTCTCTATTATTGTACTGATCATTACAAAAATAACTATAAACACAACTATGGATCTGCAACTAAGATCAAAGACCGCATTTATAAGCGGGTCAACACAAGGTATCGGGTTTGCTATTGCCAGGGCCTTATTGCTTGAAGGAGCAAAGGTCATTATTAACGGCAGAACAAGGGAGAAGATCAACGATGCCATACAACGGCTCAGACAGGAGGTCCCCACAGCAGAAGTAACCGGTATTGCTGCTAATTTTGCAAAGGTAGACGAGGTAAACAACCTGTTGACTGAACTGCCGGACATAGATATCCTGGTCAATAATATTGGCATTTTTGACCTGAAACAATTCTCAGATATCCGGGACGAAGAATGGCTGCAATTCTTTGAAATCAACGTTTTAAGCGGCATACGCTTATCCAGGGCCTTACTCCCCAAAATGCTGGAGAAAAAACAGGGCAGGATCATCTTCATTAGCAGTGAATCTGGTGTGAACATTCCCGGAAACATGATCCACTACGGAATGACCAAAACGGCCATGTTATCTCTTAGTCGCGGTCTGGCAGAGCTGACCAAAGGCACCAGCGTAACAGTTAATACTATACTGGGCGGCCCCACCTATTCCGAAGGAGTAGCAGCTGCTGTTGAATATCTCTCATCAACCCAGCAACTCAGCGTAAATGAGGTAAAGAAAAACCTGATGACTGTAATAAGCCCTACCTCTCTCTTGCAACGTTTCATCGATCCCTCAGAAATAGCCAGCCTGGCAGTTTACCTTGCCAGCCCATTATCTATAGCTACCAACGGTTCAGCCCTCCGTGCTGATGGGGGGAAACTAAATACCATTCTATAAAGACCAACGCCGTTAACTATAGTTAACGGCGCTTTCTTTTATATTATCAGCTTTCAATCTACTATGGATTTCCGCTCTTAACAATATCCAGTATTTCAACACCAAACACCAATGGTGTATACGGCGGAAAAACCGCATTTCCGTCCCCACCATATGCCAGCGCAGAAGGAAGGATCAGCGTCACCTTTGTACCCTGGGGAAAGTGTAATAACGCTTCATCCACCCCCGGAACAGTTACCTTCTGCCCTGCTACCGCTACAGTAGGAGTATAAGGACGCCTCAGATCAAATATGCCCGCTTTCATGGCAGTATCCTTCATACTGCTGTCAAATATTCTGCCAGTAATATACCTTCCTGTATGGTCGAATTTCACAGTATCTCCCGGCTTAGCCAGCGGCCCGCTCCCCTGCCTGTCAACTATATAATACAAACCCGAAGAAGTTTGCTGCGGAGATAGCTTATGCTCCGCAATATAACGGCTTATCTTACCGGCTTCCGCAGCCTTGCTTCCGGCGGCATCTTCTGCAAGAAAAGCGCGCACCTCCTTATTAAAAACAGAATCGGGTTTGGCTCCTTTGGGTATCACCCTTTCAATCTTAACGGTGAAAAGCAGGTATTTACCTTTTACAGATGGGGGCTTCGGAACATTCAGGATGATCTGCATGGAATCAAAGTTCAGTTTGAATGTAGCGCTGTCGCCCTCACTCAGTAAAGCCAGGCCTGTAAAGATATCTCCTCTGAAAGCAGGCTTACGTTGCGGGAAGATCACAGCATGGTCAAAGTCATAGGAACTGGCCAGTAGTGAGTCATTCTCTGTGCGGTGAATATAATGAAGGCACAGGTAGTCGCCCGGCTTTATCGCAGCCCCGGGCTCATCATGATGAATAAGGTATTGCATATCTGCCGGGCCTTTTTTATAGCCATCATTACAGGCAGCGAATAGGAGAAAGAAGAAGATCAGGTTGTTTTTCATACAGTAACAGGATTAAATAACTAAAACCATCTGCACGGAGATGGTTTTAATCAGAATATACCAGCGGTCAGTTCTTATACGCCATCCCTTTGCATTTCTCCGACAAGGATAGCGTTTCTCTGACCGTTAAGGGTAGTCCATTCACTGTTATAGTTAAGACCATAAGGCCAGAAAGAATGTCCGTCAGCACTCAGCGTTGCATTAGGACCATCTTCAGGAAAAGTACGCAGCATAGCAAGTGTATAAGCGCCGGTGAATTTACCGGAAACAACCAGCTGTGACCAGCGTGTGGTAGTACCTACTCCCTGCGTATGCGCAATCTCATGCTGGGCAGTACATTGGGTCATATAAGTCCGGTTGGAACCAAAACGGATAGTACCGTTCACATTACCATCGGCAGTGGCTACACTGGTATTATATTCCACCCGTAATGTACCACTACAGTAAGGTGTCTGGGCATTGTACATAGCTACAGCAGCATTCATAGCGGCAGTGATCCTGTTATAGGCATCCTGCTGATCGGCAGTGGGATTGGCAACAGTAACAAGATACCAGGTTAGTGTGCCCTGGACCTGGGCTGAAACATCAGCAATTTTCTCTGGTTCAGGAAGTGTCTCCTGTTCTTTCTGGCAACTGAGGATAGCGAAGAATAGGAACAGACCAGCAATACGGGTTGATAGCGCATAAAAGTTCATAAGATTAATTAAGTTTTTCGTGGTTAAGAAGGCTTTTTCACGGGTTACGACAGATTTTGGTAAACAAACTTACTTCTGGTTATTCTGTATGGTAAATCTCAGATTAAAATTCTGTGAAGGTTACTTAAATTTTGGCTGATGCTTAGCGGTTTTTATCCAAATATTATTACCGGAGGCAAAAGCTTTGCCTCCGGTAACCTTGATTACTCCTCTTCTTCTACGTTCCTCAGCTTGGCAAAAAGGAAATAGGCTCCCTTCACCACCACCTTCGTACCCGCAATATCAAACCCCTGCGGCAGGATCACCTCCGTATACCCCAGCTCACTATTCCCCTTTTCTATTGGCACCATTTCATACTGGTATTTACTCTTCGCAATGAAGATACAGGGCTTATCCTCAAACTGGATAATAGCATCATCAGGCAGAGCGTTCACCATGGCATTGCCCGTTTCTATCCATGCAGTAAGATACATGCCAGGCAACAACTCCCTGTCCTCCCTGTCCAGGTGACAATGCACCCTTACCGTACGCTCATCACTGATCTGCCTTCCTATCAGATGTACACTGGCAGTACGCTGCTTTGTTTCATTCGCTAATGTAAAACGCACCCGTTGTTCCAGCTTCAGCTTGGGAATATCCTTTTCAAATACTGTCAGCTCTGCATGCAGATGCTCCGTATTAACGATCTCAAAAAGCTTGTCGCTCGGATTAACGTATGCGCCTATATTCGTATTCACAGCTGTTACATAACCGGTGATAGGGCTGTAAAGATTGATAGTGCTCTGGATATTGCCTGCATCCAGCGCTTTCATATCTATATTCAGCAGTTTCAGCTTCTCCTGCAACCCTTTGATCCTGGCAAGGGCAGTCTGGTAATTGGCTTTAGCCTGCTGGAATACCTTCTGCGCATTCACATTTTCTTTTGCCAGCTCTTCCTGCCGTTTGTATTCTGCTTGCAGGTATTCCTGCTGACTTTTATTCTCCAGGTAATCCTGTTGTAACTGTATCAGGTCAGGATGCTGCAGCGATACCACTATCTGCCCCTTCCTTACAAAAGAGCCCTGCAGCAGTTCTGTGTTTTTGATAAAAGCGCCAAAAGGTGCAGAAACAGATATCAGGCTCTGCGGAGGAACGTCCAGTTTACCATTAGCTTTGATATTACTGCTGATCTGCTTCTTTTCAACATTGCCCAGCACAATGCCGGCCGTCTGGAATTGCGCAGGTGTAAGTGTGGCTATTGTCGACGTCTCAGCCTCCGGTTCCGCTTCTTTAACAGGTTCTTTTTCCGCTTTGCTGCCGCATGAAAATAAAAATAGTATAAGCGCACTATATATGAGATACTTCATAAAATACTTTGTTTAGTGTGTACTGAGCAGTTGAAGCAGCAGTACCGCATTGTTATATTCCCGGATGGTCTGTAAATATGCCTGGCGAATGCTGAATACTTCCTGCAGGCTCAGGATATAAGCCGTATAACTGATATCGCCCTTCTCATATCCCAGCTGCGCCTGTTTCTCTATCAGAACAGCATTAGGCATAGCCGTTTCCGTATAATAATCCAGGCTGCTCTTATAACGGGCAAACTGGGCGCGCGCCTGCTGCCAGCGGCTATTCAACATCACTCCTGCCTGCTGCCAGCTAAGGTCCGCCTGTTTACGCTTTTGCTCTGCCGCCTTTACCCGGGCATTAAAAGGCCCGAACCAGAGAGGCACAGATACACCAACATGCCAGCCCTGGAAGCGATCGTCCGTTTTCGCCAGGGGAGTTCCGCTACTGTTCAGCGCCGTACCCGTCAACGACTGGTTAAAATATCCGATAGAAAGATCAGGCAACAGGCTGCTGGCTTCCAGCTTCTTCTGTTTCTCCTGGATCACTACCTGCTGCCGCTGCCATTGCAAGGCCGGGAATTGCTGAAGTGCCGAAGAATCTATCAGCACAGGAGCATCCAGGGGTAATAACGGCTCTTTCATGACCTGGACAGGGGTCCCCGTCAGGCTTTGCAGCCCGGCCAGCAATACCTGCTCTTCCGATCCGCTCTGCCGGTAAAGATGCTGTATCTCCGCCAGCCGCGTAGCAGCGGAGGTCTTCTCCAGCAATCCCGTTTCCCCGGTGCGGAACTTCAGGTCCGCCGCCTTTGAGAACCGCTGGTAGATACTGTCCTGCTCTAATAACAGCTGCTGATAGGCATAAAGGTACTGCAACTGGTACCAATGCTGCTTCACCTCATATACCAGCTCATGTTTCGTTACAGCCTGTTGCAAACGGCTCCCCTCCAGCTGCGCATCATAAAGAGAAGCCCGCGTACCGAACACCGTAGGAAAAGGTATTTTCTGTGTAACGGTAAGATTATTATCGTTCTTTACATAACTGTTGTATTGCCCGTACATCAGGCTGAGATCTGTCTTGGGCAACTCACCCGCCGTTCTTCTCAGCTGACGGTAATAATCCACCTCCGCTCCTGCCGCCTGCACACTTTTATTCTGCTGCAGGGCCTGTTGTATAACACCTTCCAGCGATAGCGGCTGCTGGGCATAACTACTCATAGAAACGCCTGCCAGCAGAATTGTAATGATCAGTGTTTTAGACATACGATTCCTGAAAGTGATCTTTTCTGAAAGAATATAGATACAGGGCAGTACCAGCAGGGTCAGTAAAGTGGCCGTGATCAGTCCGCCTATCACTACTGTAGCCAGTGGCTTCTGCACTTCCGCCCCGCTGCCCTGCGAAAGCGCCATAGGCAGGAAGCCCAGGGATGCCACAGTAGCCGTCATAATAACAGGGCGCAAACGGGTATAAGTACCTTTCAGCACTATCTCCGTCAGATCGGTCAACCCTTCTTCTTTCCGTAAACGGTTAAATTCCGCTATCAGCACTATACCATTTAACACTGCTACTCCAAATAGGGCAATAAACCCTACTGCCGCCGAAATACTGAAAGGCATTCCTCTTAACCACAATGCAACAATACCTCCCACAGCAGATAGCGGGATGGCGGTATAGATGATAAGCCCCTGCTTAACAGAGCCGAATGAGAAATATAATAATACAAAGATGAGCAGTAAAGCTACAGGAACAGCTATCTTCAACCTTGACCTGGCCTCCTGCAGGTTCTGGAAAGCACCACCATAGGTAACATGATACCCGGGGGCCATCTTCATCTTACGGTCAATCTTCTGCTGCAATTCATTGACCATACTTTCCACATCCCGCCCACGCACGTTAAAGCCAATGGTAATACGGCGTTTGGCATCATCCCGCTGTATCTGGTTAGGGCCCGTCTTCAGGCTCACATCTGCCACCTGTGTAAGCGGCACCTGGTTGCCATTAGGCGCGGTGATATATAACCCTTCCACATCCTCTACCTGCTGCCGGTGCTGCTGGTCCAGCCGTACTACCAGGTCAAAGCGCTTCTCTCCTTCGTATACTATACCTGCCTGCTGACCGGCAAACGCCGTATTGATCACAGTATTGATGTCTTCTATATTCAGGCCGAATTTCGCGATCTGGTCACGGTGATATTGTACAATGATCTGCGGCAAACCTGTCATCTGCTCAATGTACAGGTCACTCGCCCCCTTGATAGTACCAACTATCCCGCCTATACGGTGAGCGTACTCCGCCAGTTTGTCCAGGTCTTCCCCATACACCTTTACCACTACGTCCTGGCGCGCACCTGTCATCAGCTCATTAAAACGCATCTGTATAGGTTGCTGGAAGCCGAAAGTAACCCCGGGAATATCCTCCAGCGCCTTTGTCATCTTCTCCGCCAGTTCATCTTTGTCTGTCGCCTTTGTCCATTCCGAGCGGTCTTTCAGGCTGACAATAAGATCACAGGCTTCTACCGGCATAGGGTCTGTAGGTATCTCACCACTACCTATCTTTCCTACTACTTCCTTTACTTCATCAGGAAACTCCTTCAGCATTATTCCCGCGGCCTTATTGGCAATATCTATCGTTTCACTCAGGCTGCTGCCGGTAAGAAGGCGTGTTTCAACGGCAAAGTCGCCTTCATCGAGCGATGGAATGAACTCCGCTCCCAATGTAGAAAAGAGAAATAACCCACCCGCCAGCAATAATACAGACCCCAGCACCACTGTCCTTTTAAACCGCAAAGCAACATTCAATGCCCTGGCATATATACGGTGTAATACATCCATGATCCTGTCAGACCATGTACGCCGGTGACTCATCTGCTTACTCAGGAACAATGCACTCATCATCGGTACATAAGTAAGCGAAAGAATAAATGCCCCTGAGATGGCAAATGCCACGGTCTGCGCCATCGGGCGGAACATCTTGCCTTCTACCCCGGCAAGGGCCAGAATGGGCAGATAAACGATCAATATGATCATTTCCCCGAAGGCAGCTGAAGTTCTTATACGGCTGGCAGAGGTATATACTTCTTCATCCATTTCTGCCTGTGTAAGCCTGTTACCCGGATTGCGCAACCCCAGGTGATGCATGGTGGCTTCCACAATAATAACGGCGCCATCCACGATCAGGCCAAAGTCAATGGCTCCAAGGCTCATCAGGTTACCTGATACATTGAACAGCCGCATCATACAAACAGCAAAAAGCATGGCCAGCGGAATAACGGAAGCCACTATCAGGCCCGCGCGAAGGTTGCCTAACAATAACACCAGTACAAAGATCACTATCAGCGCACCCTCTGCCAGGTTACGGGTTACCGTCTCCACAGCATTCTTAACCAGCTTGGTCCTGTCCAGGAAAGGCTCTATCAGTACCCCTTCCGGCAACATCCCCTCTATCTGCCGGATACGTTCCTTTACATTCCTTATCACGGCAGATGAATTAGCGCCTTTCAGCATCATCACAATAGCTCCTACCCTTTCCCCTTCTGTATTACGGGTCATTGCACCATAGCGGATAGCATTGCCGAAACCCACTTTACCAATATTGCTGATCAGTACCGGAATGCCATTACTGCCTGTCCTGACAACAATGTTGCCTATATCATCCAGGCTGTTTATAAGCCCCTCACTACGTATAAACCATGCGTTAGGCCTTCTGTCTATATAAGCTCCGCCGGTGTTCTGGTTATTCTTCTCCAGCGCCGTAAATACCTCTGTGATGCTGAGGTTCATACTACGCAGCTTTTCCGGGTCCAGCGCTATTTCATATTGCTTGAGATATCCCCCAAAACTGCTTACATCTGCTACCCCCTCCACTCCCAGTAACTGCCGGCGGATAATCCAGTCCTGGATGCTTCTCAGCTCCATGGCATTGTATTTCTTCTCGTAGCCGGGTTTGGTATGTACCACATACTGGTAGATCTCCCCCAGGCCGGTAGTGACAGGCGCCAGCTCCGGGCCGCCAATACCCGGAGGTATCTGGCCCTTTACGAGTAACAACCGTTCGTTGACCTGCTGCCGGGCCCAGTAAACATCTGTTTCTTCACTGAATACAACAGTGACCACACTCAATCCGAAACGGGAAAAAGAGCGCACCTCAGTGATGCCCGGAATAGTAGCAACAGATTGCTCTACCGGGAAAGTTACCAGCCGCTCTATATCCTGTGCGGCCTGGGATGGTGCAGTAGTAACGATCTGCACCTGGTTGTTCGTGATATCGGGCAACGCGTCTATAGGAAGCCGGGTAACAGACCAGGCCCCCCATCCGATCAGCCCGATGACAAATAAGACTATAATCAGTTTATTCCGGATGGAAAAACGGATAATTTTATCGAGCATGCGGTTGAATTAAATTTAAAATAAAGATTTTCTGATGCCGGATCAGGCTTTGGGAGGGTTCCAGCACGTAGCAGTGTAGCCGGGAAGGTAGGTCTCTATATATTCCCTGTATCGCGGAGATGTTGTTTCTGTCGCTGGCTCTACCTGCACCGTTTTCTCCAGCACCACAGGCACAGAGCAGTTATGACAACTGAAAAACGGAGAGCAGACGCCCTTAGGCTCTTCATGCCTGGATACAGGCTGATCTGCCGCACAGTTATCAAAGCTGCAGCAGGGAATGACTGTTATAAGCAGTACGTAAATGGATAGTATGAAAGTGAATATTTTCATTTACCGGCGTAAAGGTAAAGGATTATGCTTTTTTTTCGAAGGGAAAAGATTGCAACTATGTTCCGGAAAAAATATTTGGTAAATAATACCAATCGGTATATTTTTGTTCTGTCTTAATGAAAGTGTTATGAGCAAGGCAGAAAAGACAAGGCAGTTTATTATAGAGAAGACGGCGCCTATCTTTAATACGAAAGGATACGCCGGCACTTCCCTCACAGACATGACAGAGGCTACCGGCCTGACCAAAGGCAGCATCTACGGTAATTTCAGCAATAAAGATGAAGTGGCGCTGGCCTGTTTTGACTATAACCTGGCCAAACTCAATGCAATAAAGAAGGAACAAATGGATAAGCTCTCTTCCATAAAAGAGAAGCTGAAAGTACGCACCTACATTTTCGACCAGGCAATACTGGCCAAAATGCCCATAGGAGGATGCCCCATTCTCAACACAGCAACAGAAGCAGACGATACCCATCCCCGGTTAAAAGAACGGGTGGCCGATGCTATCGAAAACTGGAAGAAAAAAGTAACAGAGCTCCTGAAAGAAGGCATCCATAACAAAGAGATCTCCGCCAATACTGATCCTGAACAGGTAGCCCTCACACTCATCTCCATGACAGAAGGCGCCATCATGGTCAGCATGGTCACAGGAAAATTCAGCTATGGCAGAAGCGTAATGGAAGCAGCAAGAAAATATATAGACGCATTATAACTATTTTTTTGACCATAAATATACCGATCGGTATAATAATTAAAAACAGAAATAAAATGAAAACAAGTAACAATACTGTCCTGGTAACAGGCGGCAGCGCAGGTATCGGCTACGAAATAGCAAAACAACTCACAGAAAAAGGTAATCATGTCATCATTACCGGCAGGAACACTGAACGTTTACAAAAAGCAGCAGCACAACTGAAAAATGTAACCGCTATAGTATCCGATGTTTCAAAAGAAGAAGATGTACGCTCCCTCGTAGCAACGCTGAATAAAGACTTTCCTTCACTGAATCTGGTCATCAACAACGCAGGGGCCGCAGCCATTCACAACCTGGCAGAAAGGACCGGCGCATTTGAAAAAGCAGCCGGAGAAATACATACAAACTATCTTTCCATCATCAGGCTGAATGAGCTTCTCCTTCCCCTGCTGGAAAAACAGCAGGAAGCCGCTATCGTGAATGTTTCCTCTATCGTATCTTTTGTTCCAAACCACGTACTGCCAGGTTATTCCGCCAGCAAAGCGGCATTACACTCCTACACACAGGCATTACGCTTTACACTCTCCAACACATCCGTGAAAGTATTTGAACTGATGCCCCCACTGGTGAACACAGATTTCTCCCAGGCAATAGGCGGCAGCAAAGGCATCCCGCCATCCGCAGTAGCCGATGAGTTAGTAAACGCTCTGGAAAAAGACCATTACGAAATACATGTAGGAGACACCGCAGCATTCTATCAACTCTTCCTCTCCTCCCCTGCAGACGCCCTGAAAGTTCTTAACACCAACGAATAAGAAGCACTATTTTTTCGATCATTATTATACCGGTCGGTATAATAATGATCGCCTTTTATTTCTCTGTCATGAAAAGAACACTCTTGCTGATAACCGTTATTGCTGCCGCAATAATGGAACTGATCGATACTTCCATCGTCAACGTAGCTCTGTCGCACATGAGCGGTAACCTCGGCGCTACACTGGAAGATACCTCCTGGGTCATCACAGCCTATGCCATTGCCAACGTGATCATCATCCCGCTTACCAGCTTCCTGGCCAATAAACTGGGCCGCCGTAACTACTATATCGGCTCCGTCGTGGCATTCACCTTCTTTTCACTGATGTGCGGACAAGCCACAAACATCTGGACACTGGTAGTCTTCCGCTTCCTGCAGGGCATTGGCGGAGGAGCATTGCTCTCCATCTCCCAGGTCATAGTATTTGAATTATTCCCTAAAGAAAAACAGGCGGCCGCCAGCGCCCTTTTCGGTATTGGCGTATTTGTCGGTCCCACAATAGGCCCCACATTAGGCGGCTTCATCACAGAGAACTACTCCTGGCCCTGGATCTTTTACATCAACGTACCCATCGGCATCATTGTAGCCTTTCTCTGTTACATATTGTTACCGGAACCGGCAGATAAACCAAAGAGCGCCCGGATAGACTGGCCAGGCATCTTCCTGCTGGCAATAGGCATCGGATCCCTGCAAACAGTACTGGAAAGAGGGGAAGCTGACGACTGGTTCGAGGCCGGATACATCGTAGCACTCAGTGTAACAGCCTTCTTTGGCTTACTGCTCTTCATCTGGTGGGAACTGACCACCTCCACCCCGGCCGTAAACCTCCGGGTACTGAAAAACCGGAACCTCAGCCTCGCAGCCATACTTACCTTCGTTTCCGGCGTAGGCCTCTTCAGCTCCGTTTTCCTCACGCCCGTATTTGCACAAAGACTGCTGAACTTCACTCCCACCCAGACAGGATTACTGCTACTACCAGGGGCCATACTGGCCATCGGTGGCCTGATCATCTCCGCCCGCCTCCTGCAACGGGGAGTATCGCCGGTAGTGATCATTACCACAGGTATGCTGCTGTTTGTGCTCTTCAGCTGGCAAATGTCCGGGTACAATCTCGACGCCGGCGCCTCAGACCTGACCACTTCACTGATCTGGAGAGGCGTAGGACTGGCAATGGTAACAGTGCCGCTGACAGCCCTCGGAGTATCCTCCCTCTCTCCCCAGGACATCCCCCAGGGGGCAGCCCTCAACAATATGATGCGGCAGCTGGGTGGCTCTTTCGGCGTAGCTATCGTAAATACCTACCTCGCCCAGCGGAACGCCGTCCACCGCTCAGACCTCGTAGCCAATATCACCCCGGATAATCCCATAGCCACCCGGCGACTGGCAGACTATACCCAGTACTTTGCCGCCAAAGGCGCCACAATACTGGACGCAAAGAAAAAAGCCCTGGGATTGATAGATGCAGGGATAACCCGGCAGTCCAACCTGCTCAGCTTTGACGATGCCTACCTGCTGATAGGGCTTGTCTTCCTCTGCTCCCTCCCCTTACTGCTGCTGGCCTCAAAGGGAAAAGCCGGGAAAGTCCAGGTTATCCTGTCCGACCACTAAAACCGACTTTCTGACCAATGTTGCCGACTTATCAACCTTTGGTATTAACCATAATCAGCTGATCTTTACATTTGTAATCAATCAGGATCAACACTTTAACGCTATATTCAATAAATCTGCTGATCCCGCAAATGATTGTAAGTATGTCTGCGAGAAAAACACAGGGAAAATATTTTAAGCATGAAGATTTCATGCTGATGAAGGAGGTTGATTTGAAACCATCCTTCGAAGGGTTTGCCGTAGGCACAAACATCCAGGTCCTGGAATCCGATGACCTGAAAGACAACTTCCGTAGTGACTTTCTCTGTATTTTACTTGTCATGGAAGGGAATATGGAATTCAGGCTGAATCTGAAAGATTATAACCTCGTAACAAACGACCTCTTATTCATCACAGCACATACACTTAAACAATTTATTTCTGCCAAACCATCCTCCCGTATAGCAGCACTGACCTTCACACCAGATTTCCTGTCCAAACAACGTTTTCCGGACAATTTTATGGAGATCATGGATTATTTCTCCAGCAAGCACTCACCATTATGGTCGCTGAGCCAGAAAGATGCGAAGATGATGGTACAGCTTTTTGCAGAACTGGAAAACAGAACAGATGCAGCAATCGCTCACCCCTTCGGGAAAGAACTTGTTTATCATTCCTTTTACATAGTAATGTATGAACTGGCAGCATTGGCACAACGCTATACAAAACAGGACACACAGCTGTCACCACGTAAGGAATCACTGGTCATCAGTTTCACCAACCTGGTACAACTGCAGTTTACGCACCAACGAAATGTAACCCAGTATGCAGAACAGCTATATGTATCACCCAAATACCTTACAGAAACTGTAAAAGAGATAACAGGAAAAAGCGCCGGTGAAATGATAGATAGCTTTGTCATAGTTGAAGCAAAGCTGCTGCTGGACAATCCCAGGCTAAGCATTGCACAGGTAGCGGAATCCCTGAATTTCAGCGACCAGTCTTTTTTCGGAAAATTCTTTAAAAGACATACAGGACTTTCTCCTAAAGACTACAGGATAAATAATAAGATCATTCCTTAATAATCCATATTCTATAAAAACATTTGTTACTTAACAGTGTAACAGTTGTAGGTTTAACCAATGGGCCGGGCATTCTTGTCGTGGCCTTTTCCCTTTTCATCAAACCGACTTTCTGACCAATTATACCGATTTATCAACCTTCTCCCGCTGCTCAGATACAACCATCTTTGCGCTACCATTTTATGCATTCATTTATTGACAATTTAAATCCTACAAACTTTAAGCTTATGTCAGTGATTTTGAGACCAGCTTCACTTATTTTTCTGATCGCCTTCTGTAGTAGTTGCGGCCATAAAGAAGAAAAGCAAACATCACAGGTCCCCGTAAAAGTCAGCATTTCCACCATACAGCGTAATGACATGCCGCAGATATTCAGTTACTCCGGCACTATCGAACCAGACAACACCGCACAGGTTGGGTTTGCAGTATCCGGCATCATTAACGGAATATATGTTCAGGAAGGACAACTTGTAAAACAAGGTCAACTGCTGGCAACCATAGACGCTACTGAATACAGCAACGCACTGGCTATCGCCAACGCCGGGCTGGAACAGGCGGAAGACCTCTATGCACGCCTCAACGGACTATATGAAAAAGGAAGCCTGCCCGCAAAAGACTATATAGATATAAAGACTAAACTGGCACAGGCAAAGGCCAACAAAAGCATCAACGCAAAACATATTGCAGACAGCCGCCTGTATGCTCCCATTACCGGCATCATCACCGAAAAAAAGATAGAGAAAGGCAGCACAGCCGCTCCCGGTATACCAGCCTTCACCATCATTAAAACAGATCTGGTATATGCACGTATGTCCGTTCCGGAAAGTGAGATCGGCGCATTACAGCCAGGCACTGTGGCCAAAGTATTTGTACCTACCCTCAACGATACTATCACAGGTAAAGTATCTATCATCAACCCACAGGCCGATGCCGTTTCCCGCACATACATCGTAAAAATAAAACTGGATAACAGTACTAACCGCTTGCTGCCAGGTATGCTGACAGATATCAGCATTGTCACCGGCCGCCAGCAGGCAGCCATCGCCATTCCGGCAACTGCCGTAGTAAGAGACGCTGACGATCTCACCTATGTATTTGTAGCCAACGGAGAAAATAAAGCTATACGCAAACGTATCAGCACCGGCAGACTGACAGGCGCCAGCCAGGTAGTGATCACAGAAGGACTGAACGAAGGAGATAAACTGATCACCGCAGGACAGACCCAACTAAAGGACGGCAGCGCCATCAGCTTCTAACTTATTACCTCCACACAACATTGCAATAATGAAAAAAAGAAAAATAAGCTTCATCGAAGCTGCCATGAAGTATAAGCAGGTCACCATTGTTGTTGTGCTGCTGCTCATGCTGCTGGGCTATTACTCGCTACGCAACATGCCCCGGGCAGAGAACCCGAAGATAGATATGCCGGTAGCCATGGTCTATGCCTTCTACCCCGGCGCCGACGAAGTGCAGATGGAAAAACAGGTAACAAATAAAATAGAACAATACCTGTTCTCCTTCGAAGAAGTAGATAAAAAAAAGACCCGCTCGCAAACAAAAGACGGACAGGTATTCATCACCGTTGAACTGCACACCGAAGTAAAAGACCGTAAAAAATTCTGGGCTACCCTGCAGCACGGCCTGAACGCCACCCTGCGCCAGAACATCCCATCAGATGTAATAGGCCCCATCGTGAACAGCAACTTCGGCGACGTAACAGCACAGATCATCACCGTCTCTTCTCCCCAACGCAGCTACGCAGAAATAGAGAAGTACCTGGATAAACTGGAAGACGGACTGAAAGTAATACCGGAGGTATCGAAGATCAACCGCTCCGGCGGACAAAAACAACAGCTCTACGTTACTGTCGACGATCAGAAAATACAACAGTACGGCTTTGATCTCTCCACCATTATACGCACGCTGAAAGCACAGAACATCACCGCCTACTCCGGCGAAATGACCATCAGCTCCAATACCATTCCCGTATTCACCAGCAGCCAGTATAAAACAGAAGCGGAAATAGCATCGCAGATCATCTACACCCGTCCTGACGGTACAGTGGTCAGGCTGAAAGATGTAGCCACTCTCCAGCGCCGCTATGAAGAACCATCGTCCTTCATCCGCATAGGAGAAGACAAAGTAATGATGCTGGGTATCGAAATGCAGCCGGGCAACAACATTGTACACTTCGGCGAGATAGTGGAAAAGAAACTGAAAGAAATAGAAAAAGACTTCCCGGACGATGTAAAGGTGAATATTATCGTAAATCAACCGGAAGTAGTAGATGAAAGCATCCGCCACTTCATGAAGGAATTCGGCCTTGCCATTGCCTCTGTAGTGGTGGTAGTAATGCTGCTCCTCCCCTTCCGCGTAGCAGCCGTAGCATCTGTAGCGGCTCCTATCTCCATCATGATCACCTTTGGCATCATCAATATCATGGGCATAGAACTGCACCAGGTAACACTGGCAGCCCTGATCATCGTGTTAGGTATGGTAGTGGATAATGCCATCGTGGTAGTAGACAACTATATAGAAAAGCTGGATGAAGACATCACTCCGTGGACAGCCGCATGGCAGGCAGCCAAACAGTTATCCCTCCCCATCTTCACCGCTACGCTGGCTATCATCTTTGCCTTTGCACCACTGGCGTTCTTTATGGACGGTATCGCAAAAGACTTTATAGCCGCACTCCCCGTAACCGTAGCCGTAGCGCTTACCGCTTCCATGCTGGTAGCGCTCCTGCTCACACCTTATACCTGTTACCTGTTCATCAAACAGGGACTTAAACATAAGATCAGTGAACGCGGTCAGCGTAAAAGCCTGCTGGACAGGTTACAGAACGTCTTCAACGCAGGTATAGAACTGGCATTCCGTTTTCCTAAAATAACTATAAGCATAGCAGTAGCCGCCATCATACTGGCCGTAGTACTGGCAGGTAAAGTAAGCCAGGAGTTCTTCCCGCTCAGCGAAAGCAAACAGTTCAATGCAGAAGTATGGATGCCTAACGGAACATCACTGGAAGAAACAGAGAAAGTGGTAAAACGCGTGGAAGAAGAGCTGAGAAAGGATAAACGCGTAGTAAATATAGCCAGCTTTGTAGGCACCAGCTCCCCCCGCTTCAATATTACCTACGCACCTGAAATGCCCAGGCGCAATTACGCCCAGATCTTTATCATTACTACCGGCAGCGATGCAACGAATGAACTGGTGGAAAAATACCTGCCCGTCTTCGAACACTTCATCCCCGACGGAAAGATCCGCCTTCGCCAGCTCAGTATGCAGGAAGGCTCTCCTATAGCTATTCGTATAGTAGGAGAAGACCTCAACGCACAGAAAAAAGTAGCAGAACAGATCAGGACCATCCTGCAGAATGCAAAAGGGCCTAACTGGGTACGCACAGACTATGAAGATGATTACCTCGGCGTATCCCTGAAAATAAAAGAAGATGTAGCCGCAAGACTGGGAGTTTCCAACCAGGCCATTACCCAGACACTGGGTGCAGGCCTGAAAGGCTTCTCTGTATCCCAGCTCTGGGAAGGCGATAAACCGGTAGATATCTTCCTCCGTTTCGATACTGCCAGTCGCCGGGACTTCAACGACCTTGGCAACCTCCACCTTAGCAATATGTATGGTGGCAAAGTACAGCTGAAAGAAGTGGCAGATATCGTTCCTTCCTGGCATACCGGGGTAATAGCACACAGGAACGGCCTCCGTACGCTGACCGTACTGTCTGAGGCCCAGATGGGCAGAAGAGCGTCAGAGATCCTGAAAGACGTAAAACCTCAGATCGAAAAGCTCCGGCTGCCACCCGGCATCAGCATCAGTTACGGTGGCGATGAAGAATCATCCAACGATAATGCTCCGGGCATGGGCATAGCACTGGGCACCAGCCTTATACTGATCCTGCTCACATTACTGTTCCAGTTCAGGACATTCGGTAAAACGCTTATCGTACTGTCTACATTCCCGCTTAGTTTGCTGGGCGCTTTCCTCGGCCTTTACCTCACAGGTAACCCAATGGGCATGACTGCGTTCATGGGCATCATCAGCCTGATAGGTATTGTGGTCCGGAACGGTATCATCCTGGTAGACTATGCAGATGAACTTGTGCGTGACCATCATTACACCATCAAGGCAGCAGGACTGGCGGCAGCCAAACGCCGTATGCGTCCGATATTCCTGACCTCAGCAGCAGCAGCTATAGGCGTCGTGCCTATGATCCTGGGCAAATCCCCCCTGTGGGCGCCCCTCGGTAGTGTGCTGGCTTCCGGACTGATCGTGTCTATGATCTTAACACTGTTTGTAGTACCGGTGCTTTACTTCCTGTTTGTACGCCCTGCTCCTCCGGATGTAGTACCGGAAGATGCAGATACCGAGATCCAGTACAAACCGGCTCACGCACATTAGTGCCTCAGACCACCCGATTCTCATTAATAAAGAAAGTATAATGATCGTCAGAAAATATATAACAGCGTTTTTTGTTCTTGCAGCCCTGGTGCTGCAGGGCGCCGCAAAAGCGCAGTCGCCCGTGCTCACCCTGGCGGAATGCCGCCGGCTGGCACTGGAACAGAACAAGAAAATGAAAGCGGCCCAATACAGGATAGATGCTTCCAGAGCTGCATTACAAGCCGCTAACGCCAACGCCTATCCATCTATAGACGCCTCCCTCCTGGGCATTTACCTGGGAAAACCAATAGGCGGCGCATTCAATGGTATGATACCCGATGCTGTGGCCAGTGGCACAGTAACAGCCTCCCAGCCCATCTATGCAGGCGGTAAGATCCGTACAGGCAAAGAAGCTGCCGGAAAAGGAGTAGAGATCCGGGAAGAACAGAAACAGCTCACTGCATCTGAAGTACTGCTCAACGTAGAAAAGGCTTACTGGCAGATAGTACAGGTCAATGAAAAGATCATCCTGGCTAATAAGTACAGGGATATGCTGCAGGCATTGCAACAGGACCTCCAGAATTCCTTTGACGCGGGTATGATCTACAAAAACGATCTCCTGCGCGTGGAAGTTAGCCTGAATGAAGCTAAGCTGAATATCATCAAAGCACAGGACGGACTGGTAATGGCCAGATTAAACCTCGCACAGATCATCGGCAATGCCAATAACACCACATTTGAGCTGGCAGATTCCGTGACCGGCAGCTTCAGCGAGGTACAGGCAGGCAACCTGGCAGAAGCGGCCGAAAAACGCCCGGAAATACGATTGCTGCAAAAGTCTGTCGAAGCAGAAGAACTGCAACGTAAGCTACTTAAAGCAGACAGACTGCCAACAATAGGCCTCAGCGCCAGCGGACTGGCTGCTGCCGGCAAAGGCGCCAATTTCACCAACGGCAAGGACTTCCTGGGCTCCTGGTATGGACTGGCCAGCATATCCGTACCCATCTTCGACTGGGGAAAACGTAACGCAAAAGTACGTGAGCAATCACTTAAAATAGCAGCACAGCAACAACAGCTGGATGAAACAAAAGAAATGATAGGACTGGAAGTACAACAGGCATACCTGCTACTGAACCAGTCCGTCAAAAACATAGAGCTCTCACAGTTATCCCTGCAACAGGCTGATGAAAACCTCAGACTGGCGAACGACAGGTTTAAAGCAGGTACCATCACAGGGAAAGACGTACAGGAAGCTCAGGCAATATGGCAGCAGGCGTATAGCGGGGTAATAGACGCAAAGGTAGCTTATAAGGTGAACGAGGCTGGATATAAGAAGGCGATGGGTAGCTTGTAACAACCTGCCATAGGGGGAACTTCGGTTCCCCCTTTAATTTCATTACTTTAGCGCCAGGTAATGAAAAACAACTACGATAAGATAGCGCCTTATTACGACCGCATGAGCAGGTTGGTGTTCGGCCGTGCCCAGGTCAACGCACAACTGAGCCTGCTGGAACATATAAAACCAGGTAGCACCATACTCATTGCCGGTGGCGGCACAGGATGGATACTGGAAGCACTCGCTGAAAAATACCCGGAAGGTCTGCACATCACCTATATCGAAATATCCGGCGCTATGCTGGACATTTCCCGCAAAAAGAACTACGGCCGTAATAAAGTAGAGTTTATTCACCTGGCCATTGAAGACTTTACTGCCCAACAACTATACAACACCATCATCACTCCCTTCCTCTTTGACAATTTCTCTGCAGAAAGGGCCGCCCAAACCTTTACACTGCTGGATCACCTGTTGCGTAACGGCGGTAACTGGCTGTTCACAGACTTCACATACAACAAAACCGCTCCCTTATGGCAACGGTTATTACTACGGATGATGTACCTCTTCTTCCACGCAGTAAGCCATGTAGAAGCCAGCTCCCTTCCTGATATGGAAACGCTCTTTATAAAACACAGATATATTCCTGCTGCACGGTCTTCCTGGTACGGAGGCTTTATCCAGGCAATAGCATATTATAAAGAGAGCAGGCGCTAACGCCCGCTCTCATCTAAATCCCCTGAATCATGGCCAATAGCATCACGCTCTTTTCTCGACGCGTCATGCTCTGGATAAAAACGGCCCTCGTCAGATGTTGAGGGTTCCATCTTCTTCTTCATGTTCTTCGCATTTGCACTGTCACTCATTAGATTGGCCATATATACATGTTGCTTTGTTTTCCCTCCTGAAATGATCCGGCTCTCACCGCTCATTAAAGCATCGTAGCCATCACGTGCTACTTCTTCAGGGGTTTGCAATTCTTCTTCCCGGTAGGTAACAGTATTTTCTGCATTGGCCTTATGGAAGAAATCAGTATCTGCTGCTCCTGGCAATAATACGGTAACTGTTACCCCACAGTCCTTCAATTCTTCACTAAGTGCTGTACTGAAAGAAAGTACAAAAGCTTTGGTGGCAGCATAGACAGATAACAAAGGCATCGGCACCTTACCCGCCTCGGAGCTCAGCTGCAGTATACGCCCTTCTCCTCTTGCTGCCATCTCTGTTGCAAAGAGCTTGGTAAGCGCTACAAGTGAGCAGATGTTCAACTGGATAATATCCAGGCTGCGTTTCAGGTCTATATCAATAAATCTCCCCCATTCCCCCTGGCCTGCATCATTTACAAGGTAGTTAACAATAATTCCCCTCGCCTTTACTTCATCGTAAATTAACTGGGGAGAAGCCGGGTCAAAAAGATCGCAGGAAACAGGAGTGACTTCAACGCTGTACCGCTGCTTGATCTCGTTCGTCACCTCCTGCAAACGATCTTCCGATCTCGCTACCAGCACAAGACTATAACTATCTGCCGCAAATAATTTTGCCAGCTCATAGCCAAAGCCACTGGTAGCACCGGTGATCAGTGCATACTTATTACGGTTATCTATATTTACAACCGGCATAATAACAGCTTTTATTTATTTTGAATTCTTCAGGCTTTCCGGCGCTTCTTTCAACCCTTCTTTCTCTTTTGTAAGCTCAGGATGTACTTCCTCTACGCCCTTATTGTCCCTTTCCCGCTCTGTCTGTTCTATCGCAGCTTCTGACTGCTCAGCCTTACCTGTCAGATCTTCCTTATGAAATGAGGTCTTACTTTTATTTTCCTTTTCCATGATCACATATTTTAGTTCACAGTTAAAAGAACAAAGAATAAGCCATGCCTGAATACCATTCAAAAAAACAGGGTCAGCAACATTATTGTATCATTACCGGTACAACAGTGTAGAATTAAATGCATTGAACAGACTGGTGAAAAATTCCCAAAAAAAAATTTGGTGAAATTTTCCCTCCCCCCTAACTTTGCAACTATAATTCAGTTGCACTCATTAATATTTTGCTCATTAAGAGGTTATGTGTTAATATCGCAGCCATTAAATGTTAACCAACCTGTCATGAGTAAAATTGAGAAGCTGCTCTCAAGGTTCCAGGATATTCCACGGGACTTTGAATGGAGCGAATTGTTAACCATTCTGAACTATTTCAATTATGAGGAAACTAAAAACGGGAAAACGGGAGGGTCCCGCAGAAAATTCTACAATGAGGAAAACAACAATGTTATCATCTTACACGAGCCTCATCCCAAAAAGGTCATGAAAGAATATGCAATTAAAGAAGTACTCGATCATTTAAAACGTAAAGGACTTATAAGCGATGAATGATATTCTTGAATACAAAGGTTATTATGCAACAGTACGCTTAAGTGCTGCAGACGATGTATTCCACGGCAGGCTCGTGGGCATCAATGATCTCATCACATTTGAAGGCGTATCTGTAAAAGAATTAAAACAAGCTTTCATAGAAGCTGTTGAAGATTATCTCGAAACCTGCAAACAATTGAACAAGGCTCCGGATAAAACTTACAAAGGCAGCTTTAATGTTCGCATTCCAACTTCACTGCACAGGGAAGCAGCTATATTCGCCGCTTCCAGGAAGATCTCTCTCAATGATTTTGTGAAGTTCTCAATTGATTACACACTCAGGCATCGTGAGCATCTGAATATTGAAGATGATGCTATTCTGCCGGTAGGGTAAATAAAAAGAGAAGCCCTCCGGCACAATACCGGAAGGCTTCTCTTTTTTATAACTATACATCTAGCTCATGCTATACACCGGCATCTCCTTTTCCGATTTTTTATTCTCCCTGTCCTTCACATACAATACAGCAATTGCAGCCGCCAGCATAAACCCGCCTCCCATTACAAGCGCATAAATAGCTTTTTCATGGAACAGATGCTTCACTATCAGCCCGCCAAAAATACCATTCACAATCTGCGGAAAAGTGATAAAGAAATTGAAGATCCCCATATATACACCTGTTTTATGCGAAGGGATCACGCTGGACAATATAGCATACGGCGTAGAAAGAATACTTCCCCAGGCCAGCCCTATCCCTATCATCGGCAGGAACAGCAGTTCCGGCGTACGGATAAAATAAATGGAGATAAGTGACAACCCACCTGCGGCCAGGGAAAAGGCATGAGCCGCCTTCCGGCTCGTCTTCCTGGCAATAACAGGCAGTATCAGCGCATATATTGCCGACACAGCACTGTAAATACTAAAGAGAAACCCTACCCTGTTACCTGCATCAGCAAACGTAGCAGAAGAGGTATCGCCCGGCAATACCTTATAAATATGCTGCGCCACTGCAGGTGTGGTGAACACCCACATAGAAAAAAGCGCAAACCATGAACAGAACTGCACTACCCCCAGCTGTTTCATGGCGGCAGGCATAGAAGAAAAGTCCTTCACAATAGCTGCCAGTCCGGCAGAAGACGCTTGCTCAGTATGCTCAGGATTGAAGCGTTCAAATTCCTCCGGAGTATATTCACTGCTTGTAAAAATAGACCAGAGAATAGTAGCCAGTAATACAACAGCTCCTATATAAAAGGAATAGATCACATTGTCAGGCACCACACCAGGGGCCGCCGTTTTGGATACACCACCATAAGTAGCCAGCAGGTAAGGCAGCGAAGAGCCCAGCACCGCCCCTGCTCCTATCAGGAATGTCTGTGCTGAAAAACCCTGGCTGCGCTGCTCATCCGGCAGGTTATCTGCCACCAGCGCACGGAAAGGTTCCATCGCAACATTGATAGAAGCATCCATCAGCGTAAGCATGCCCGCGCCTATCAGCATAGGCGGAAGCAGGTAAGCCAGCATAGATGAATTAGGCAGCAGTATCAGCGCCAGCGCAGTAGCCAGCGCACCGAACAGGAAATAAGGCCTCCTGCGGCCCAGCCGGTTCCACGTACGGTCACTGTAATGCCCTATAACAGGCTGTACTATCATACCCGTCAGCGGGGCCGCCAGCCAGAAGAGTGACAGATGTTCCACCTCCGCACCATAGGTCTGCAGGATACGGGAAGCATTCCCATTCTGCAACGCAAACCCGAATTGTATACCAAAAAAGCCCATGCTCATGTTCCAGATCCTGGCGACTGATAACCGCGGCTTTGCCATTCCTTTCATGGGATAAATATTTTAATTGACCAGATTTCCATGTTTTAACTGCACTGTAGCACCTGCGGCAACCTCACAGGGCTCTCCGTAAATAAGCACCGTAATATCTCCGCCGGAATGATTCTCAATGTTCACTCCATGCTTTCCTGCCTTTACTTTCAGCACATTGCCCCTGAAACGGATGTTAAATGCAAACGACTGCCATTTGCCCGGCAGGAAAGGAGAGAACTGCAATTGCCCTCCACGCACACGCATCCCTGCAAACCCTTCCACAACACTCATCCAGGTACCTGCCATCGAAGTAATATGCAACCCGTCCTCCGTATCATTATTGTAATCATCCAGGTCAAGCCGCGACGTCCGCAGGTAAAACTCATATGCCCGCTGCTCATCCCCCAGCCTGGCGGCAAGAATGGCGTGTACACAGGGCGATAATGAACTTTCATGAACAGTACGTGGTTCATAGAAATCAAAGTTCCTGCGGATAGTATCCTGGTCATAACGGTCTTCCAGGAAATACAACCCCTGCAACACATCTGCCTGTTTAATATAACAGGAACGCAGTATACGGTCCCAGCTCCATTTTTGATTCAGCGGACGCTGTGCCGGGTCCAGGTCTTTCACCAGCGTCTGGTCCTTATCCATATAACCATCCTGCTGCAGGAATATACCCAGCTGCTCATCCTCGGGGTAATACATGTGTTTGATAACATGCTGCCATTGCCCGGTTTCCTTCTTTACATCCAGGGCCGTCTTTTGCAGGATAGCCTCATATCTTTCAGGATTGGTGGCCACCACCTGCTGCAACGCCTCTGTAGCATATTGCAGACACCAGGCGGCCATAGTGTTCGTATACCAGTTATTATTCACATTATTCTCATATTCATTGGGACCCGTTACCCCCAGCATCACATACTGCTCACGTGCATGGCTCCAGTTCACCCGCTGCGCCCAGAAACGGGCTATACCTATCAGCACTTCCAGTCCATATTCAGCAAGATATGCCTCATCTCCGGTATAGCGAATATAATTGAAAATGGCAAAGGCAATGGCAGCATTACGGTGTATCTCTTCAAAGGTTATCTCCCACTCATTATGACATTCCTCACCGTTGATGGTCACCATCGGGTAAAGCGCTGCACCATTGCTAAAGCCCAGTTTAACAGCATTCTCAATTGCCTTTTCAAGATGTTTATAACGGTACACAAGAAGGTTACGCGCCACCTGCTGCCCGGCGGTAGCCAGGTAGAACGGTAAACAGTATGCCTCCGTATCCCAATAGGTAGAACCGCCATACTTCTCACCGGTAAAGCCTTTGGGGCCTATATTCAGACGTGCGTCTTCTCCCGTATAGGTCTGGTTTAGCTGGAAAATGTTAAACCGGATAGCCTGTTGCGCAGCAGCATCTCCCTCAATCACAATATCGCTCTCCTCCCACTTCCTTGCCCAGGCTGCTGCCTGTTCCTTCAGCATGCTCTCAAAACCTTTGGCTGCAGCTCTTTCCAGTACCAGCCGGCAATTACCGGCCAGCGCTTCACGCGCATGATTCTCTGAAGAAAGATTGGCAGCGTATTTAAAGATGATAGTTTCCTGGTTACGGGACAGGACCGCAACAGCGCTGCCCCCCACATACTTCTCCCGTTGTACAGGTTGTATTGACACAGGTTGTCCGTCCTGGAGTATAAACAACTGCTGCCCCGTACAAACATCAAATCCCGTTTTCCTGGTACGCAGTACAAGGTAAGCGCTGTTCCCTTCCGCATGGCTGTAAACACTCTCCCAGAACTTCTCATCGTAGTTGGCATCCTGATTCCTGATATCACCGTCAATATAACCCGTTATCACTGCCTCACTGTCAAAGTTGAGCGGCGTAATACTGTAGCGAATAGCACAGGCCTCATCATCAGCAATACTGCAGAAACGGGTAGCAGTTACACGCACCTCTTTCCCGCTCTTCATTGTCGCGGTAAAAGAACGTTGCAGATATCCCTCTTTCATATTCAGCACCCGGCTAAAGCTGCTTACTTTTGCATGATGCAGGTCCAGTACCTCATCGCCAATACGTATATCAATACCTATCCAGTTGGCGGCATTCAGCACTTTGGCAAAGTACTCCGGGTAACCGTTCTTCCACCAGCCTACACGGGTTTTATCAGGATAGTAAACACCTGCCACATAGTTTCCCTGTAACGTCTCTCCTGAGTAAGCCTCTTCAAAATTGGCCCGCTGTCCCATACGGCCGTTACCCAGGCTGAAAATACTTTCCGATATCTTATTGTAATGTGGTACAAATCCTTCCTCGATAATGTTCCACTCATCTGTCTTTATATATTGCTTCATAATTGCTGTAATGTTTGTATGTTAATCTCTTCCAGGCTGCCAACAACAAGGTCAGCTCCCTGTAATACGGCCTGCTCTCCTACTCCCACCACTTTCATACCTCCTGCTTTTGCGGCCTCTATACCTGCAATGGCATCTTCAAACACTATACATTTTGCCGGAGCAGCATGCAGCGCGGCTGCGCCTTTCAGGAATACTTCAGGATCAGGTTTTGAAGAAGAGACGGAATTACCGTCTACCAGCACATCAAATAAAGGCAGCAATCCTACTTTCTCCAGTATCACGGCCGCATTCTTGCTGGCAGATCCCAGGGCCGTCTTAATACCGGCTGCCCGGATAGATTCCAGCAGCTCTCTGGCGCCGGGAAGGATCTCGTCCGGCGTCATCCGGTTGATCATATCAACATACCAGTCGTTTTTACGGGTGGCCAGTACAGCCTGCTCATCAGCAGTCTTGCTGATCCCACCCCATTCCAGGATCAGCTCCAGTGAACGTACACGGCTGATACCCTTCAGCTTTTCATTCTGCGTTTCCGTAAAGTCAGCGCCCAGCTCATTGGCCAGCCGTTTCCAGGCTTTGTAATGATAAATAGCGGTATCTACGATCACCCCATCCAGGTCAAAAATACATGCTTCAATTCCTTGCATATCGGCGGCTTGTTATTTATTCAGCTCCATAACCTGTGTAGTAACTGCAGGAATATGCAGGCTGTCAGACAGACTATAGGTCTTATTGGTAATAATATCTTGTGCGTTGGCATAACCGTTCGTCCTCTCCGTAAAACGGGCAGGATCTATTACTGCTTCCTGCTCATTCGGGTTAAGGACTATCATAACGGTCTTATCTGCGTTATACCTGAAGTATACATACACATTATTCTGTGGCACATACTGCATCATCTTACCCGTCTGCAGCACCGGGTTGCTTTTCCGGTAAAGGGCCAGCGTGCGTATGTAATTGAATAACTCGTTCTCTTCTTCATTACGGCCGGCAGCAGTGAATTTATCCTGCTTATCGCCAGGCCATCCACCCTTAAAATCTTCCCTTACCAATCCATCCGGAGCACTGAAATTCTTCATCCCAATTTCCGCACCATAGTACAGCTGCGGAATACCACGGGTAGTCAGCAACCAGGCCAGCGCAGCTTTGTACTTCTGCTTGTTCTCATTCACTACAGAATAAAAACGGCTCAGATCATGGTTGTCCAGGAACACCACATTGCGCGTAGGGTCCTGGTACTGGTAGTCTGATGCGAAATTGGCATAGAGCTTCACAGCACCCTCATCCCATCCCGGCTTCTCATTCAGGGCGGCAGTAATAGCCCAGAGCGATTGAAAATCTGTCGTACCGGGTAGTTCTGTATCCAGATGCTGGTTTACAGTCCTTCCCTGCGTAAAGAACACCTGGTCTGGCACTCCTTTCACCCATACTTCCCCGAAGAAGGTAAACCCGGGATAAGCGGCCTTGATGGCTTTTCCCCATTCCGCCATAAAGCCGGTATCATTGTAGGGATAGGTATCCAGGCGGAAAGCATCTACTCCTGCATATTCTATCCACCACAGGTGGCTTTGCGTAAAGTAATTGCGCACATATGGATTAGACTGGTCCATATCAGGCATATGATTGTCAAACCAGCCATCATTCATGATCTTTTTATCTGCCGCTGATCCGTAAGGGTCAAACAACGGCTGGGCACGGAAGCTCGACCGTGTGAAGACCGGCCACTGATGCACCCAGTTCTTCATAGGAAGGTCTTTCATAGTCCAGTGCTGGCTGCCAATATGATTGTGCACCAGGTCCTGTATCAGCTTCATGCCACGCTTATGCAGACTATCTGCCAGCGCCTTATACAACTCATTACTGCCAAAACGCGGATCAATGCGGTAGTTCTCCGTAGCCGCATAACCGTGATAGGAAGCCTGCGGCTGATCGTTGGTAACCAACGGGGTCATCCACAGCGCCGTTACGCCCATATCCTGCAGGTAACCCAGGTGATTGATAATACCCTGTATATCTCCTCCATGACGCTTGTACATAGAGTCCCTGTTCAGGGAAGTTTCCTGCATGCCCTGTATCAGGTCATTACGCACATCTCCATTGGAAAAACGGTCCGGCATAATTAGGTACACAAGATCTCCGGTGTTCACGCCCTGGGCTTTAATACCCGTGTTACGCGGCTTCAGCTCATATTCGAAACGTATCTCTTTCTTCCCTTTCAGCAGGAAACGGATGGGAAATTTCCCGGGGCTGGCTGATGCCGAAATGTTCAGATCAAGAAACAGATAATTGGGATTCTCTGCTTTGTTCACCTTTAACAGGGTCACACCCGGATAGTCCAGCGCTACTTCACGTTCTGATATCTTATCACCATGCACGATAAGCTGCAGGAACAGTTGCTGCATACCCGTCCACCAGAACGCAGGTTCCACCCTTTCCAGCGCAGGCACCTGCGCCATGGCAGGCAGCAGTGATATAAGTAACAGTAGGGTAATTGCCAATCTCTGTTTCATTGATCTTTTGTTTAGATTTAGATATATATTCCCTCAGCCTATAATGCTGTTAATGTATAAACATAGTTACCTGCATTACCCAGGTTCATGGTAACGGTATAAGTACCCGCAGTAGTTATGCTGATTGTACCGGCACTACCGGCTGTCAGTACCCCGTTATTATCATCATCACTCAGTGCAATGGCGTCTGCATTGTTAGCCCTGAAATAGAAGCTGCCGGCGGCAAGGCTCACTGTTGCGCTCCACTCGCCCGTGGTACTGTTATAGGTCATCGCCTTATCAGTACCGGCGGCGCTTCCTGCAATACTCCAGGTAGTAGCTGTGATAGTCCAGGTAAGCGTATTCAGGTTCGCAGTTATCCTGTAGTAACCTGCTGCCGCAGCCTTCATATTGCCGCCACCGGAGGAAAGCGCACCACCTCCGCCATCACCATAGTTCACATCCCAGCTCTTGGCAGTAGTGACCTTAAACTCAGTATTGGCATCAGGGAAATAAACATATCCTTCATAGGTCTTGTCATTGTTAACAGAAGCGAGAGAACCCAGCCTCGGATCATCGAACGACCATCCCTCATACCCCCCCGGCAGGTACACAGAGTTGTACACTTTAGGAACGTAATAAGGAGTAACAGTGAGAGATATGCTGTCTGAGAAGATCTCATCCCCGACAGTATCTACAGCAGCCTTTACACGGATCACCAGCTCATGCTGACGGCCTGCGGCCAACCCCATGTTATTCACGATCTGGTTCAGGGCGGCAACCGTATATTCCTTCTTTAATGTTCCTGCTCCTATGCTTACCTCGGTAGCCCGGGTAAAGCCATTTCCCTTCTCATCTATCTGCAGGGAGTAATTAACCACGGCCTTGTATCCCCAGTCTTCCGATGCTGTCCATGAATAGGTAACAGCGGTTTTTGCTGCATCGGCAGACGTAAAGGCGAATACAGAGTCCGTAGCGCTGAAAGCAGGCTTGGTTCCTGTTTTCACCTGTGTAAAACTGCCCTCTTTCTTACAGGCAAAGAAGCCTGCCATACAAAGGCAAATGATCAGTATTTTATTGAGACCGGCGTTCATGACGGTATAGTATTTTGATTAATAATCGTCGTTCTGTTCCAGGTTAGGATTGGCTACCAGGGCGCTGGTAGGGATGGGATAGATATCGCGGAAAGCTGCCACTGAAGCGCCTGCTGCTACTCCCCCTTTCCAGGGCCACAGGTAAGTACCGCCGGTAAAGCGTCCGTAACGCACCAGGTCCGTTCTGCGATGTCCTTCCCAGTACAGTTCCCTTCCTCTTTCATCCAGAATAAAATCCAGCGTCAGGTTAGCAGCTGTAATATTCCCGCTGGTATTGCCGTATGCCCTTTCACGCAGGGTATTGATATAAGATAAAGCAGTACTTGCATCTCCGCCGGTACCGCCGCGTAACACGGCTTCTGCATAGTTGAGATACATCTCTGCCAGGCGGAATAAGGGGTAGTCTGTATCTACAAAAGTAGAGTTGGAACCATCCGCCCCTGCAGATGTTTTGTTTGTCCATTTGGTGATAGCATAACCATCGGTGAATGTAGCCAGGTCTGCTATCTCGCGGTTTTGTCCGCTGGTATGGAACATAGCGCGCTTGTCAGTTGCCCCCGTAATATCAGTAAAGAGGTCAACGAATGCACTGGTAGTACGTAAACCACCCCAGCCGCTGTTCACACCAAATGCCGCGGCGCTCATATTACCACCAACAGCGGCATGCACCAGGTAAGTAGTTCCCCCATACGTTTGCGTACGGGTACCGTCAAAGTTGGCGGTAAGCAGCAGCTCAGACCTGGAAGTAGCATTATTGTCAGCCATGAACATCCTGGCATATTGTGGCACAAGTGAATAACCTGCGTTGATCACTTTCAGGCTGTAAGTAATAGCGTCTGTATTACGTTCTGTACCGGTATAGGTTTTCGCATTGAGGTAAAGCCTTGATAGCAACGCCCAGGCGCAGGCCTTATCAGCGCGGCCATATTCATTGGCACGTGCATCCATCAGCAACGGATCGATCTCCTTCAGCTCCTTTTCAATATATGCAAACAGGTCCGCACGGGATATCTGGTTAGGATAATAGTAAGCAACCGTATTGGTATCTGTTACAAAAGGCACGTTGCCGAAAAGGTCCATTGCATGATAGTAAGTCAGCGCACGCAGGAAACGGGCCTCTGCCCTGAAGTACTTTGCATCAGTGAGATTATCACCGGTAATACCGTTGCCGCTCAGCTTCTCATCTGTGGTCTGGCGGATAAACTCATTACACTGTGCTATCTGGTAGAACAGGCGGGAGAACATGGCATTGATAAAGTTATCGTCTGCCGTCCAGTCCATCTGGTGAAAGTCCTGCAGGGTACCATCATTCCAGCCTATCACCGCCTCATCTGTAGGCAGCTCCTGCATCTGGAAATATCCGCGGATGTAGCTGGACGTACCTTCATCAATACCACTGATATCCGCACTGCCGGTAGGGCCTACCTGGCCTGTAGTGGAAAATCCTGCATACAGCTTTGCCAGTATGCCTTTATAGTTGCTGAAGTCTTTATATACGCTGGCGGAAGTAGCTTCTGTAATAGGTGTACGGTCCAGGTCTTTGGTACAGGATGCAAGCCCCCATGTAAAAGCTCCCGCCAGTACAACATTATATATGAATTGCTTGGTCATAACGTTTCCTCTTTGTTAATTAAAAATCAAGATTCAAACCCAGGGAATATACACGTGGACGTGGGTAGAACTTATCATCTATACCACTGAACACCTCAGGGTCCTGGCCACTGTATTTAGTGATCACAAATACATTCTGTACGTTCAGGTTCATACGCAGGGCTACTTTATTTCTCAGCAGCCTGCCAAAGTCATATCCCAGGTTGATATAATCCATGCGCAGGAAAGAGCCGTTCTCAACATAGTAATCAGACCAGTACTGCTGCGTGGTAAACCCTGTTTTCAATATACTGGAAGAAAGATTGGCCAGGTAGTTACTGTTCTGGAATGTTTTATACGCGCCGTTATTGGACGCCTGGTTATTATAGATATAATTACCTATGTTGCTGCGTACACTGAAGCCCAGGTTCCATTTCTTATAGTTGAACTGTGAGTTGAAGCTCAGGTATACCACCGGGTTGGAAGATTTATAACGGTATTTATCGCTCGCATTAACAACGCCATCGCCGTTAGTATCTTCATACAACCCTTCAATAGGCTTACCATCCTTATCATAGATCTGCTTGTAAACATAGAAGGAATTGATCTGGTGATCAACAGAATTGATCTGGACATTGTTGCCGGTCCCTCCTGAAATATTACCGGTAGCAATGCCCACAGCTGTATCGTTCTTCGCTTTGGAGAGTGACAGTATCTTGTTCTTGTTATAAGTGATGTTGAACCCTGCATCCCAGCGGAAGTCTTTTGTCTGTACCGGTGTAGCGTTGATAATAAACTCTACGCCCCTGTTTTCCAGGCTGCCTATGTTTGTATAAAGCGTATTGGTCAGGTTGGTACCGGCCGGTGTGGTAACGTCTGCCAGCAGGTCTGTTGTTTTCTTGTAGTAGAAATCTATACTACCGGATATCCTGTTATCCAGGAAACCATAGTCCAGCGCCAGGTTGTAGGTAGCTGTCTGCTCCCACTTGATGTTCTCATCATAACCTGCAGCACGCAGTGTTTTGTAGAAATCATCTCCCAGCATATAGGAAGAGGTAGCGTCACCATAAGTGTAACGGGAAAGTGCAGCATACTCTTTACCTGTGCCGATGTTTTCCTGGCCGGTAACACCATAGCCCAGCCTCAGCTTCAGATCAGAGAAAGTATTGCTGCTCTTCAGGAAAGGTTCTTCCTTCATTCTCCATGCAAAAGCGACGGATGGAAAATTACCCCAGTGCTTACGAAAGCGGGAAGTACCATCGCGGCGCATAGTGAAAGTAAGGAGGTATTTATCGTTGTAGGTATAGTTAAAGCGGCCAAAGAAAGATACCAGCGTATGCTGTGCTTCAGCATAGTTACCGGCGGCAGTGGTGGTATCGCCCGCTTCATCCAGCACGGCAAATGCCGGGGTAGCGGTAATGAAGTCCTGGTAAGAATATCCACCCATTACTTCAACACGGCTGCGTATGTTTTTAAGCTCCTTGTTATAGTTCAGGTAGAAGTCCATCAGTTTGTTCTTCATTTCCTGGGAGTAATGTTTATAGGAACCGCCTTTGCCATTGTAATAAGCCAGGGCTGCATATGCGGGAATATTCACGTCTCCTTCCCCTTTGGAATAGTCATATCCCAGGTTCAGGTTAGCATGCAGCTCCGGCAGAAAATGGAATTTATAGTCGAACTGCACGTTGCCTATGCTTCTCTTAACGGTTGAATTATCATGTTTCTGCTCCAGCATAGCCACCGGGTTTTTCGTACCCAGGTCATAGAGAGAGCCGTTGTAAAGCCATTCATAGTAACCGCCAAATGTTTTATCATCTCCTGAACGTACCGGTTGGGTAGGATCAAATGCAATAGCTGCATTGATAGCTCCCTGGTCTGCAAAACGGTTGTCTGCAATAGAGCCTTTTACGTTCATGTTTATTTTCAGGTGATCGTCAAACAGGCTTGGAGAAAGATTCACAGACGCTGATTTTCTTTCCAGCTTAGACGTTTTGAGGATGCCCTCCTGGTTCAGATAACCCACAGAAATGCGGTAAGGCAGTTTCTTCCACGAGCCGCTCAGGCTAAGGTTATTGTCTGTGCTTAACGCTGACTGGTAGATCTGTTTCTGCCAGTCTGTATTGGCAGTTCCCAGCAATGCCTTCTGTGCGGCAGTGCCATGGTCGTTCACTACCTGGGTGAACTCCGCAGCAGAAAGCACAGGTGAATAACCGGTTACTTTGGAAACGGAATTATTAGTGCTGAAAGAAACATGCAGCTGATCTCCCAGCCTGCCCTTTTTGGTAGTGATGATGATCACACCATTGGAAGCGCGGGAACCATAGATAGCGGTTGCAGATGCGTCTTTCAGTACGTTGAAGGTCTCAATATCGTTCGGGTTGATCAGGCTCAGTGCATTGGAAGTACCGCTTACACTGTTGTTATCTACAGGTACCCCGTCAATGATAATAAGCGGATCGTTGGTAGCATTAAGGGATGCACCACCGCGTACGCGGATAGTACTACCGCTACCCGGAGCGCCTCCATTGGAAGTGATCTGCACCCCAGGCACTTTACCGGTTATCAGCTGTTCCGGAGAAGATAAAGGCCCCTTGTTAAAGTCTTTTGCTGACACAATAGCAATAGAACCGGTAAGGTCACTTTTCTTCTGCGTACCATAACCTACCACCACTACTTCATTCAGCCCCTTTGCATCAGCTTTCAGCTGAAAGGTCACAGTTGCGGCATCATTCCCAACAGTAACCGGCAGCTCCAGGGTTTCATAACCTACTATCCTGGCCACTACGGTAACAGCACCGGGACTGATCCCCTTAATACTGAAATTACCGGCATCATCCGCAACAGCGTTTTTCTGAGTGCCCTTTACAAAAACCGTAGTTCCCGGCAGCGGATCGCCGGCGTCGTCCATTACTTTTCCATTGATACTGCCTGATTGCGCATAGGTGAATAAGGACATGAACACACAACACAGCAGCATCGCTAACCGGGCAAGGCGTGTTTTTTTCATTTAACGTTCAATTAAATTGATAAGGAATTTGTTACGTTTCCAGCCATTACAGATTTTTAAGACAAAAGAGTCCCTGCAGGACCCCCTCCGGGATCCATGGCTAATGACAGTGGTCGCGGACTACTTTACGGGAATAAGTTCAATAGTTGTCCCCCCGTAGGTCCAAAATCAATAATGTTAAGTCGGATTCATGCTTTAGCGTTTGTTTTTCTGTTTCCGGGAACGTTCCCGGAACGTGGAACAAGAAATAGAATGTACCGCTAAAGTAGCGGATTTTTCATTTCGTGAAACATTTTGAAACAATTTTTTTTGAGAAAAAGTTAAAAGACAATCCTTTCAAATGAATCAACTAGCTGAATATCAGTTATTTAAAAACAATACAAACGCTTTCATTTTATTTTTTTTCCTTTCAGCCCTGCAAAAGCTAAACAACAACAGATGACTTCCTCGGAATAAGCTTCGAACTGAGCACAATATGGTCCTTCACCTCCGTCTTCCCCTCCAAAGTCTTAAAAAGCAACTCTGCAGCATTAGTTCCCAGATCATACGCCGGCTGGGTAATAGTAGACAAAGCCGGATTGAGCAGAGAAGCTATCTCCAGGCTGGAAAAGCTAACTATCTTAATATCTTCCGGTATCCTGATCCCCAGATCATGACACACATAGTAACTGGAAATAGCCAGGCGTTCTACAGAAGCAAACAACCCATCCGGCCGCTGCTCCCGCAGCATTTCAGTAAGTATGCCATAGTTCTTGCTATAATCATTACTGCAATCTATCACCAGCCTTTCATCAAAAGGAATTCCCGCATCCTTCAGCGCATCACGATATCCCTGCATACGGATGTTACCTATAGAAAGACTTTTATTTACCACCAGGAAAGCTATCTTCTTACATCCCCCCTCAATAAGGTGAAGCGTTCCGTCAAAGCTGCTTGTATAGTCATCTGTAGTCACTTTCGGTACATCAATATCATCGTATACCCTGTCAAAGAATACCAGGGGAATACTTTTAGCGCCACGCTTATTCAGATAAGCATGATCATTCGCCTCACCGGAAACAGACATGATAATACCATCTACCCTGCCGTTGTACAGCTTCTCAATGAACATGACTTCCTTTTCATATTCATCGTCTGTTACATAGATGAGTGTATAATATCCCTTCTCCCGCGCTACACGCTCAATACCATGAATGGCCTGGGAAAAGAAGTTGTTAGCAAGCTCAGGCACTATAATAGCAATCGTATTGCTCTTCTTATCCCTGAGATTGCTGGCATAATGATTTGGCTGATAGTTAAACTCTTTTGCCATGGAAAGTATCCTGGCCTTTGTTTCGGGATTAATGTCACTATTCCCCCTGAATGCCCTTGAAACAGTAGAGGTAGATAAGTTTAGCTTTTCTGCCAGTCTTTTGATATCAACGCGGTCCATATCTAAAGTTGATTGGGACCAAATTAGAGAAAATAGATGAAACGGACGAAAAATCACTTACCTGTAAACCACTTTAACCCCCGGAACTGACAGGTCTTTCTGCCCCAGCTCCTTGCGGGCCGGCTCCAGCTCTCCTAAAGTAGGAACGCCATTCATAAAATGCTGTACATAATAATTCCCCCTGTAATTCACTGACTGAAGATAATGCACCATAGCTACAAAATCCTTCTCAGGGATCAGCCCTGAATGCACTGTTGTACGCACTTCAAAAGCTACGCCCGAAGAAACAAGATGCAACAGGCTCTCTTCAAATTTTAAAAAAAGATCTGATCGCGTAACCTCCCGGAAACGGGCCTGCAGCGCTTTAAAATCCAGCGCTATATAATCAACCAGCCTGCCCTGTGTCAGCTGTTTTAACAGAACAGGATCTGAGCCATTGGTATCTATCTTCACAGAAAAACCCATAGCCTTTATCTTTTCAATAAAGGGCAAAAGCCCCTTATGCATAGTACATTCTCCCCCACTCAGTACCACACCGTCCAGCAATCCCTTCCTGGAAGACAGGAACTGAAGGGCATCTTCAAAACTCAAACGTCCCTTACCCAGAACGATCTCCGTATTGTAACAATACAGGCAACGCATATTACAGCCTGCAAACCAGAGTATGCAGGCTGTTTTGTCCGGGTAATCCAGTAACGTGAACGGCGTAATACTATAAAGCGACTTTACTGATCTTACATTCATTGAAATACGTCCGTTGACGGTGTTCACTTTTCTTCCCGATGTTAAAACTTTCTACAGGCCTGTGATAGCCCATTACCCTTGTGTAAACGAGGCATTTGCTTCGCTTGTCCTTCAGCTGTTGCAGGACCTCATTCTGCTGTTGCGTGTTCATGATGTATTGTGTTTAGGTGATCTTCATTCAGTAATAACTCATCGCATTTAGGACAGTATTCATGTTCCCCGTTCAGGTAACCGTGAACCGGACATATACTGAACACAGGCGTAACCGTTATATACGGCAGCTTAAAATAAGTGAGCACTTTCCTTACAAAGTTCTTACATGCTTCCGGAGTACTGATCTTCTCCCGCATATACAGGTGCAACACCGTTCCTCCTGTATATTTGCACTGCAGCTCATCCTGCAGCAGCAACGCTTCAAAAGGATCTTCCGTATGATTTACCGGTATCTGTGAACTGTTGGTATAATAGATATCATCTCCTCTCCCGGCCTGGAAAATACCCCTGAACCGCTTCTTATCCTCTTTGGCAAAACGGTACGTAGTCCCCTCTGCCGGCGTAGCTTCCAGGTTATAAAGATTACCTGTCTCCTCCTGGAACTCCTTCATCCGGGAACGGATATGCTCCAGTATCTCCGATGCAAAACGGATCCCCGCAGGCCCTGTAATATCTTCTTTCTTATCAGTAAAGTTCATCAGCATCTCATTCATACCATTTACACCAATAGTGGAAAAATGGTTCCTGTAATGCTTCAGGAACTTCTGCGTATAAGGGTATAATCCCCTGTCATACATTTCCTGTATAAAAGCCCTTTTCTTTTCCAGCGTTGATTTAGCAACCAGCAACAGCTGGTCCAGCCGCTCGTACAGCTTCTCCTTATTTCCTTTATAAAGAAATCCCAGCCTGGCCATGTTGATGGTCACCACACCTATACTTCCCGTCATTTCCGCACTTCCAAACAAACCATTCCCACGTTTGAGCAGCTCCCGAAGGTCCAGCTGCAGGCGGCAGCACATACTACGCACTGCATTAGGTTTGTAGGCATCCGGGTTCTCTATCCTGTTGCCATCTGCATCAAGAATGTACTGGCTGCCTATAAAGTTCTGGAAATAGGATGATCCTATCTTCGCTGTATTCTCAAATAAAAGATCTACGTTCTCACCATTCCAGTCAAAGTCTTCTGTAATGTTCACAGTAGGGATAGGGAAAGTAAATGGCTGTCCGTTGGCATCTCCTTCCGTCATCACCGTATAGTACGCCTTGTTGATAATGTTCATTTCCTTCTGGAAATGCTCATACCTGAGATCTGTCAGTCTCTTCACTCCTCTTTCCTTTGCCAGCAGCAACAGGTAATCATCTTCAATATTGGCAAACAGGTGAGAACTGTTCTTCGTAGGTATCTGCTCTTTCAGATCGGCAGGAACTACCCAGTCAAGTGTAATATTGGTAAAAGGTGATTGTCCCCAGCGGGCCGGTACATTAAGATTATATACAAAGCTGCGCACTGCCTTCAGCACCTCCTTAAAGGTCAGCTGATCTTTAAACACATACGGCGCCAGGTAAGTATCAAAAGAACTGAATGCCTGCGCGCCGGCCCATTCACTCTGAAGAATGCCCAGGAAGTTAGCCATTTGTCCCAGGGCCTCCCTGAAGTGTGAAGGGGCTTTACTTTCCACTCTGCCCCGCACACCGTTAAATCCTTCATCCAGCAATATTCTCAGGCTCCAGCCGGCACAATAGCCTGTCAGACAGTCCAGGTCATGAATATGTATATCCCCGTTCCTGTGCGCATATCCCTCTTCTTTGGAATAGATCTTATCCAGCCAGTAGTTGGCAATGATCTTACCTGCAGTGTTATTCACCAATCCCGCATTGGAATAGGAAGTATTGGCGTTGGCATTGATGCGCCAGTCCGTTTCCCTGATATACTCCTCAATAGTCTGGGTACTGTCTACATAGGTCGTGTCCTCATTAAGATGATTAATATGCTCCCTCTGCAGCTTACGTGTATGACGGTAAATAATAAAAGAACGCATCACCTCAAAATACCCTTTGAAGTACAGCTTCTTCTCTATAAGGTCCTGTATCTCTTCCACCGCCCACACTTCCTTTGTTGAGAGGTCCAGCATCACCCATTCGTATACGCTGGGGTCAAACTTCTCGCTGACACTCTGAAAGGCCCTGGTGATGGCGTCCAGTATCTTGAACTCCTCAAATGGCTTATACTCTCCATTCCGTTTAATAACATAGTTTCCCATACATTAAGGGGTTTTAAGTTGACAAATTAACAGGTTGTACAACAGGGAAACCATGATGCGCGTTAGTAAAGTGACTAATTTCGGTCAGCCTCTCTCTTTTTTAATAGTAAACCATTATTCACAGAAAGTTAGTTGCTTTGTTATCATGAAACCGTACATCATTTGTCATATGCTCTCTTCCATTGACGGAAGAATAAAAACGCAGCACTGGGGCCAGCTCAAAGGGGTTGAATATTACGAAAAGACCGGCAAACAGGAAAAGGCAGACGCCTGGATGTGTGGCCGGGTCACCATGCAGCAGCATTATGCCGTTGAACTGCCGGAACTGACATATACAGGCCCTGCCATAAACAGGGAAGATCATATTGCCGACAATACCGCCCCGTCCTACTCCATTACTATCGATCCCGCCGGAAAACTGGGATGGGAGAAAGCATATATTGACAACGATCATATCATTATCGTACTGGCTGAATCAGTGCCGGACGCTTACCTTGCCTACCTGCAGGAAAAAGGCGTATCCTATATATTTGGCGGTAAAGATGAGCTGGACTTTGCATTGGTGCTGGATAAACTGGGGCAACATTTTAACATCAAAAAAGTGCTGCTGGAAGGTGGTGGTGGTATTAACGGTTCTTTCCATGCCGCCGGGCTGATAGATGAATACAGTATCCTTGTTTTCCCGGTAGCAGATGGCACCAATGGCCCTACCCTGCTGGATACAAATAAAGAAGACGGCAGCATTCCTCCCAGCCAGCTTTCACTCGTACATTACGAACTGCTGGAAGGTAATATCATCTGGGTAAGATATAAAGTGATACGCTAGCAGGTAATATCTCAGCTTTTTTAGCCGGCCGTAGGCCAAATCTCCCAGGGATTGCCCCAAAAGCCGACCTCTACTTTTTCAAATAAACCTGTCAGACCATCTTTACCAATGTCATTGCCCGGAAGAGGTAGTTTCCGTTAACACCCTTCAGCCAGCCTTGCAACGTATAAGAATAGTCAAGACCATACACTAACTGAGCATTACCCAATTCTATTCTTGCCCGCGGACCATGGAGATAATACTGATAGACTATAGATAATCTGTTCCTTGGGATCAATAATAAGCACATCGATGTCCAGGCGATAAACTTGGCTTTATTTAATATAATAAACTTAGGAGCTCTGTCTAGAAGTATTAAGAATTTCACTTATTCTGGATTCACTATAGAAACTACTTTACCTGGACTTATTATTGATGGATTAGCCTGAATTTTATTTCATAAGCTATTTCGACTTCTCATTTTGTATTTTAATATCATTAGATTTCATCAATACATCTCCAATTCTTTTCAGTATTCTTCTTAGATATTTGAGAAACAATGATATTAGGATTTGTAGACTTGGGTGCATATACATTATACCTCTGCTGATATTCTGGAATTAAAGAATTAGCTTTTTAATATCATCTGGCATAAACTTATGTTCAAGAAATTCAGAAATCAGCTTAGTAGACAATTTTGCTTCTTCCAAATTAGTGAATAACAGGGATGCTTGCGCATAGAGGTAAAAGAAGTGACAGTGGATATGGCAGGCAGCTTGAATCGTGTTGTAGATAAGTGTTTTCCACGAGCTTCAAAAGTAATAGTATCGCCAGGGATATAGGTGATGAGGGAAGTAGCCGCTGATATTGCTGCAGCATCCAGGGATGTAACTCTTTTAGTATTGGGACAGATTCTTTTTGACGAATATCTTTGATCTGATTTGTAAGTCTCTCCTAAATCATAACATAGGTGTTGTCTACCGGGACCTTACTTCGAAATGGCATGGTTCGGTAAGAATATCATTAAAAACCAGTTTTGCCTATGAATCACTGCAGGTTTAAATGTCTAACAATTTGTTTAGAGCATTTTCAAGTTGTGCCTTGTTCGGTAGATATAGCTGATATTTAGCCAGCAACACTTTATTCGTTATGCTACTGGTAGCATATTCAACCAATATATGATCCTTATAAGCTCCTAGTAAAATCCCAACCGGTTCGTTGTCTCCTTCAGTAGCTTCCTCTTTCTTGAAATAGTTAAGATACAAATTCATTTGTCCGATGTCACTGTGATCTAGCTCACCCCGTTTTAAATCTATCAGGACAAAACACTTCAATATCCTGTGATAAAACAATAAGTCCAACCGGAAATGTTTTCCGCCAATGCTCATTCGATACTGCCGAGCGATAAAAGCGAATCCCTTTCCCAGTTCCAACAAAAATTGTTGGAGGTTGCTGATTAGCCTTTCCTCCAATTCGCCTTCCAAATATTGATATTTTTCAGGTATATTCAGGAATTCCAAAACAAAAGGGTCCTTCAATAAATCTTCTGGCTGCTGCACCTCATGGCCTTCAGTTGCAAGTTTCAATACCCCCTCCTTATCGGTACTTAACGCCAGCCTATGAAATAGCATACTTTTCATTTGCCGTTTCAATTCCCTCACGCTCCATTTCTCTTTCTCAGACTGCTTAGTATAAAAGCTGATTTCAAGATCAGAATCAGCTTTTAAAATCTCATAATAATGGCTCCAGGTCAATTTGTGGGACAATGTCCCACTGTTTTGAAAGGAAAGATATAATTTCCTCATATAGAACAAGTTAGATCTCCCAAAGCCTTTTCCGTAGGCTTGGGTCAGGTCTGTTGAAAGCCGATCAAATAGCTGGCTTCCGTATTCAGCCTTTTCCTTACCACGCTGCTCAAACTCCACTATATACCTTCCTATTTCCCAATAGGTTTGAACCAAGATACTATTTACCTCCTGGGCAGCTCTTTCCCGGCCAGCTATCAATAATTGCCCAATGCCTTGAATCAGCTTGTTATACTCCTGTTGCTGCAGTTTCATTGAAGAAAATGTTTTGATTTATGATCACAAGCAAAAATAAAACCCGGATTCCTGCGGCTATGCAGAAAACCGGGAACAACGGGGTAAATATAAATTAAAGCATTCGTGCCAGCAAATCTAAACCCTTGTCCAATTGGTTCGACTCATGTACGATACGTTCACTTAGAGAAAAAGCCTTGAAAGTCTTATTGGCTAATGGTCTCTGGTTTCGTTTTTATATATGAGAAATCAAAAACTCAAAAGGGAGAATCAGCATTACCAACTTTGAAGGAATAGTTTAGGTTCATTAACATCTGTAACGTTTACCGATGTGTCATTAACTACCTACAATTTACGATCATAATAAGCAAGCGGAAGATTCGAAAGACTTTTTTAATTCTATTAGGCAAAATATTATATTTGCTTCGACAGGCAGAAACTGTTAAAAGTGTGCGAAACAGGCACACTAACGGGCACGTAAATAGGCTCTTTATTTTTTTGTGACACATTTAAAGAATTAGCTTTTTAATATCATCTGGCATAAACTTATGTTCAAGAAATTCAGAAATCAGCTTAGTAGACAATTTTGCTTCTTCCAAATTAGTGAATAACAGAGATGACTCCCAATATTTAGTAAATTCTAGTGTTTGCAAATAACCATGTTCACAACTTACCGCCATGTCATTAAATATTTTTGTCTCTATATCCAAATAATTGCCTCCGAAATGATATTTCTCAGAATTCAAATCAGAATCAAGTACTATTAACGTTTTAAACTTTTCGATAAATACACTTAAAAACGATACGTTAATTAGTACTATATAACAATAATCAAAAAAAAACATTGTGTCATCCTTCTTGTCAAAATAATGCCCAGGCACTCCAATATTTATATATGGAATAATAAGATTATTATTTCGAAAAATCACATTTTTATACTGAGCTTCAAAGGAATCAATCTCACTTGGTATCACATTAAAAGTATTCATAGTACTATTTTTTCTGTAAAATAATTTCATTGATTTGTCCTGCAACTGGCTTAATTCCATCTGTTTGTTTATATCCAATGTTAGGAACATTTTCAGTCTTTTTTATAATCTCAAATGCCTTCATCCCTGCTGCCTTTTCATTAAAAATAATATTGAAATGACTATTAGACATCCCTCCCCGAATTATTAAGGTGCCACCTTTCATTATTGATGGTGTAACGTCTTCTAAGAACGATGCCCTCGGATTATCAACGATCATTTGTTTAACAGAACTAGGCCCAAAATATAAGCGAAAATCCTTGACAGTTGCTTTAACTCCTTCTTTAGCATTAATATCATAATTAATCCATTCTTTTCCATATCTCGATTTTTCCCCGCCCATCAAATCAACCTTATAAGATGGTGGAACCTGTTTATCACTAGATGATACTAATCCCGCTCGTCTGACTGCCCAGGCAGTTACAAATCCATCTGTAATGATTTGCTCGCGCTGCTTAGCTGCTTCTGCTTGATTTCTTGCGTGTACCTCCTGCCTTGTAGGGACCCCTGCAAAGTACTGATCAAGACTTTGTTCATTCTTTCCTCTTAATTCGTCAACAATAGCTGCTGTTTGTGAAAATCCACTGAATTTTTTCAGCCACTTAGGTTGTTCACTACCAAAATAGTATTCTTTCCCTTTGTAAATCCAATATGGGTTTTCTCCAAACCACGTGTCTTCTTCCTTAATCAAAGCAAACTGGGCTTTGCCAGTTTTTTGACTTATTGATATTAGATAGTATTTATTCTCTCCACCATCTAAGTCTATTGCCTGAATAGGTGTATTGTTTGCAAACTGATACGGCGTTAATTCTGGATATGATTTTGTCAATGGATCTATGCTCTGGAACTTTCCTAACCTCGGATCATACACCCTCATTCCATAGTCCTGCTGGTTCCCATTACCCTTAACCTCTGTATCATTTTCCTTATTGTTGAATCCATAACGATAATTTGCCAATCTCCATTGCCTATCCGGCTGCAACATTCCAAACGGATAATAATCCTGAGCAAGGAACATTTCCGCCTCATAATGATCTACAACACCACCTATCACAGAATCCTTCGCCTTATCTGTAATAACAGCAAGTACATTTCCCAGGTGGTTACTCAGTTCAAACTGCTTATTACCTTTCTGTAACCAACGGCTGCTGATGGTTGCTGCTGAAGATGTGCTTAACAGGTCTGCATTCCAGATGCCCAGACGGCTGGAACCGTAGAGATGTTGTTCTTTCCAGTACAACTGGCTGCCGCCGCTCTTGTTCCCGTATACAGTCAGCACGTTGCCTTGTGCATCTCTGACATACCAGGTGCGGTCATTGATACCATCATGGTTATGCTGCTTGTAAACACGGTTACCGGAAGGGTCATAACGGTATTCAATGCTACTTCCATTGGAGAACTGGATCAGTTTGATCTTACCATATACAGTCCACTGGATACGGGTGATATTGGCCTGCTTATCTTCTGCAAGATTACCAATCTTATCGTAAATATAATTGTTATCTGCCTGATTATGAAGATCTGATACATATTCTTCTGAAGAGATATTGTCTTTTACCTGTAACAGCTTGTTATTTAACAGATTTCCGGAAGCATCCTTCTGATAGCCATAGGTCAGCTGGTCCATAGCCGTTTGCTTGCCGTTGATACCACTGCCGTTACGGAGGTAGGTCAGGATATTACCGTTACCATCGTAGGTGACGTCTTCTTTATAAGCAGTACCTGCCGTAGTAGCATTCCAGCCAGTGGCTCCTACCGTCAACGGATGCTGGCGCATGCCCTTCATTCGGTTCAACTGGTCGTAGCGATATGTGTAGCCAACAGGGCTATCTTCTTTAAGGCGTTTGACAGCCAGGGTACTACGGCTGATATTGCCATTGTACAAGTCTCGTCCGGGTTCTGTACTCTGACCTGAAGTCCAGGACAGGGTAAAGGCATTAACACCGCTGGCAATGGGTTTATAGTCTCCCTTGTAATAGTCCAGCGTATAGCCGTAAGCATCCCGGGCGATGGCGGCACGGGAAGAACCCGTCAGACCATCTTTACCAATATCATTTCCAGGAAGCAGGTAGTTGCCGTTAACACCTTTCAGCCAGCCTTGCAGTGTATAGGCATAGTCCAGACCCTGTACTAATTGAGTATTACCCAGTTCTGTTCTTGCCAGCGGACCGTGGAGATAGTATTGATACGCCGCATCCGTTTGAGGGTTTTCTATCTCCCAACCATCTGAGGACAGGGCATTGACACCACTGACAGCCTTTATAAGACGGTTCTCTGCATCATACTGATAACCATAGAAGAATTTATCTGTCTGGTTGGGTTGATAACGGACTTTATTTACCTTACCACTCACCAGGTCATATTGATAATCTACCTGCTTTATGTCCAGTGACTGTATCTGCTGCCATAATGTTTTCACATTGCCTAACTGGTCATAACTATAGTAGGTTGCCTGCTGAAGGCTATCTGTAGCCGCTTCCCGATATATCACCGCAGATACACGCTTACGGAGATTCTCCTGTGCTAATGGGATCTTCGAGGTAGTGCCCGTAAACGGTGCATCATAGTAAGTACGGGTGATCTGCGCATTTGTACCCCCTGCCAGGAAGCTGTTCACCTCTGTAGAAGAAAGGAACGGTACTGTAGCCGGAGATGTTGCCCCGGTCTTCTCTCCCACCTCTGTAATACGTCCCTGCTCATCATACCTGGTATAACTGTACCTGTTAGACACAAATCCTGCATAATAAGGCGCCAGTTGCTCCGCATTCTGCGAAGTGACCATCCTGCCTAACCTGTCATACCAGAAACGGCTCTTACCTGCATCCGGCGTATTCTGAACAGTTATGCCATTCAGCGACTGGTAAGCATAAGATGTAGCCAGGCCATGTTCTGGATAAACCGGCACCACAGTGGTTTCAGCGGTTGAACCGCTGCCATCCGGAACAGGCGTATTGAAACGGCCCCAATGCTCTAAGGAGCTTTGCAGACCAGTTGCATACACAGGACTGATCGACATACAGATCTCATCAGCATTTGCAGCGATCTCATCTCCCGTCAGCAGCCTGTTGTAAATACGTAACTGCTTCAGGTAGCTGAGGTTCTCAGGATATACCGGGCTGCCGGACATTGCAGAAATATCCCATCCGCAACCACCGGATGCAAAGACTGATGACAATGGCAGTAAAACGCCATTTACATAAACAGCCATATTATCCCTGCTCACACCATTCTTTAAGATAGCTACATGCGTCCATTGCTTTAACGGCAACACAGACTGCATATCAGCTGTTGTATGCCAGCTGGTATCTGCCTCTACACCTTTACCATCGGCTGTTGGTACCAGGGAATAGATATCAATATTTACATAATGGCGGGACAGGCATACATTCAGCAGGTATTTCCTGTTAGCTGTAGTAGCCAGTACCTGGCTGGCAGTCTTATTAGGATCAGCATTATTGATCCACATCTCCAGCGTACTCTTACCCGGTGGATTCAAGGCAGCTGTAATGTATTTAAAGGCGGTATCTTTTGATGTATTATTTGCAGGACCTGTATATGTACAGGAAGCATTCGCCTCATCACGCGCCAGGCCTACCTGCGGCAGCCAGCTGGTATCCAGCAGATGGACGCCCTCCGGAGGAACTGTTCTTGTCAGGTTGCCCGCCTGATCATAATAATACAGCGTATAATGATATTTCTGATAAGGTACTGTCAGTGTAGCTGAGGGCTTATTGGCAGAACAATAAGCAATGTAATCTTTCCGGAAATTCTTTCTCACCTCTTCTATATACTCATTATACAGTACATGGCCGGAAGCAACAGCATCATCTACTACTTCCAGCATACAACCATATGGGTCCTGCTTTACAGCAGAGAAGGCAGGACGGTTACATAACATCAGCGATGCCGACGGGTTCTTTGTAATGGTGTCATTGAACGTTGCGTAATCGTCATAAGCAAGTGTAAAGCCCCAGCGATGGTTCAGGTAAGTTTTGAATACTGTTTCATAATTGGCATCTATAGTATTAAGATTGCCACCCATCTCCTGCTGCAAAGCAGTTACGCCCTGCTGGAACATAGCGGGAGTAACACATCCGTCACCGCCCTGTTGCAGGAAAGAGGGTAACTGTATCTCTTTCGCCAACAAATAACGGCAATTTCCACAACCACTTTCCAGCATAGTTAGTTCTGCTTCGGATAGCGTCATAGCATCCTTATACCTGCCTTTCAGGTAATTATAGAATGTAACTCCCTGTGGCATTGCATTACGCTCACGTGTCAGGATATTGCATATAGCTGCGTTAGTAGAAGAGATGAACACGGATGCTGAAAGCGCCGGTTTCCTGTACTCATAGGGTGCATCCAGCAACCAGGGATTGCAGGTCATGGTGAACTGGCTGATACCTAATACCCGTTTGATGACCTGACGGAATGAAGTGTCACCATCAGCGGTCATTTTGCCTGGAGCGGCGGTACTGGAACCGTTAGGATGGTTCAGATCACCACCCAGTTTACATAATTCGATCAGTTTGGTTCTCAGTTGATTTCTGATGGTTGCATTACCATTAATGCAAGGCTCCAGCTGTGCTATCCAGTTGTCTGCCTGTGCAGTACAGTTGGCAGCAACTTCCGTAGCCAACTGAGTATCTGACATATTTTTTAATACTACAGTATCAGTAGATACAGCAGGCATTGAATAAGAAATATTCCCGGTACGGGACTGCTTGTAACGATAGGCAATATCACAGCCTGGCCGTACATTGATTTCCGGAGCAACTACCGTTTCATTACTGGTTATTCCCGTACAACGGATACCTCCATTTATACCCTGAGGGTCGATATCCCAGTCATGGATCTGTGCACTTGCTGAGAATGAATTACTGAGCGTGGTGCTGTTGAAAATAAAACTTACTGGTGTAGTCGGGGCGCCGGGAGTATTACTATATACGTATTTGATATCCACGTAGATATTAACTCCCGCAGGAATTGGCTCTCCTGTGACCTGGTACACCAGTCTATAGTTATAAGTAGTGCCTGTAACACCTGCCAGCTCAATTCCAAATGAGCCTCTATTAAGCGAGCTACATGAGTAATTGGGTTCTGTGCTGGTATATTCACAGCTACTCCATGCAATGCCTATTGCATTAATATCGATTCCGGCAGGAACACAAATATTGGCTTTCTGTTGTCCGGGCAGAAATGTTACCTGCATGGGCGCGCCCAATGAGAGATATTCATCCGGATAATATAACTGCAGCGTTACTTTCTTTTCTACCCCGGAGCCGGCATATACAATTTGCACCGGTTGTGCACCTGAAGCGGAGCAAGTACTATCTCCCGGCCGGATGTAGAAAGAAGTACGCGCAGGGCAGTTAGCGGGAGTATAAGAAAGAGTATCGCCTGCCACACAGGCGTTATTACAATAGTTGGCGGCACGCAACTGCTGATAATACTTCTCTTTCAGCTCCAGGTACTTATCCCTGTACAATTGCCATTCCTTATCCGGGATACGGCATGCTGCCACCGGGTTACAACTATTCCAGTTACTTGCATTTGCAGCCGTTCTGTTTGTACTGTTTGTCGTAGCAGTTTTATCATTGCAATACAACATATAATCCACGTAGCCGGAAAGGCTTTTGGCAGGAAGACTGTCGCCGGTAATACCCAGGAACTGACGGGTATAATTACCCAGGTCTGACAGGAATGCTGATTTATAAGCTGCACCGGAATTACTAAAGAACGGGTCCTTATCCGCCAGCCAGGCTAAAGTAGTCCTGGAATAAACTGCGCCTCCACTAGCTGCCGGTATTTCACTGACAGTCTGTGCCACCTGACTAAGCCGCTGGTCCCAGCCAAGATAGGCGCTGTTGCCTTGACAGAACTGCAATGCACAATACTCCGGATGATATTTTACAAAACTATCCGCCCATTCCTTCTGCCAGTATTTTACGAGATCGGTAATAGTAAAATCTGCATCATATGGAGATCTTTTAATGCCTTCATGATCTATAAACTGCGCAGCAGTATACTCCGGATCAGAAACCTGCTTTACCGGAAATACATTCCGCCAGTTCAGATACAATACGTTTATGCTTTTCTCAAGGGCAGAGTCACCGTCGAATAAAGCATACTGCCCCCCCGGACTAACATCCGCCTTTAAAGCATTTTCGAGATCTGCACAGGGAGAACCGAGGCAGGAAGCCCTGAGCTGGGCGCAGTTAGCAGCCGCATGATCATAGAGGGAGTCAGCAAAAGCAGTGATCGACGTATTATTGGTAACTACATCCACTCCTCTTGTTGCCAGCCGCTCTTTAAAACGGGCGGTGAAATTTGCTTTGGTGCCCAAGGCATCCTGGCAGGTAGTACATTCATCAAAACAGGCGGTAAAGTCTTTACCATATAATTCATCCAGCACAAAACGCCATTCTGTTTTCAGATTGGTATTGCGCTGAACGAAATCGTTGGTATAATTCCTGATCGCTTCCTCCGTCAGTCCAAGCTCAACATAAATGTGATACTCCCCAATCTGGGAAAACGTAACGTTTGCCGTAACAGGTGTATACCCGTTATCTCCGCAATTGCTGGTGGCACTACCTATAGAAACAGGTGCATCATCTTTAAGCCGGTTGTTACAGTTGTCTGTAATGGTATACTTCAGCTGATAAACACAATTGCTGCAGATAGTAACGTTATTTTCTGTGTATGTCTTTATCAGCTTGCTTACGTTAAATGATAATATGGCAGGGCCGGTTGTTTCCGCCAGGTAAGTAGCCGTTGCCGTGAGCTTCAGCTTTGCAGCATCGAAGGTATAATCTCTTGCCGTAAGTAAATCTAACGCCTGGATTTCAGCTGCCGGTTTGGAAGATAAGCTATCTACGTTAGCCGGCGATGCACCTGCCAGCGCTGTAGCAATGGTTTTGCCGGAGGCATTCTGGTAACTGATACTGATCTGCCCATTACCATCTACCACCATATTCTTAAGATAATGGTTAGCATATCCTACATCATTTCCAAACATCCGGTCCAGCTCTCTCTGGGTAGGCTTACCATAGAAATAACGGGTAGCTTTGCTGGAATCAGTGCCGGGCTGAAACAAGGAACCAACACCGCCCTGTACCAGGACACGACCGGTATTATCCGGTGTATACCGTGTTACGCTGAAGGGGTAACCTTCTGCATCTGGTATATATTTGTTGTGAGGTTTTGTCTCATCAGTTAAAAATGTATTTGCCGGGGAATAGTATTTTGATGCACCTGCCGTAGTAGCTAATAGTGAAGGTTTATTAATGCAGTCAGTACCTGTGCCATAAGCATCTGCATATGTGTACAGCTGGCCATTGGCTTTCAAATGCAACCCGCCATAATAAGTAAGTGAAGAAGCCTCCAAAGGCGCCGGTAGTATACTGATTGCAGGCCGGCCAAATTCATCATATAGACTTTCCTGTGTAATGGCTTTATTGTCTGAGTTATTGACAGTCACCACCTGCCTGTTACGCAAGGTTCCATCAAAGTAAGTCACTACCTCTTTCTTCTTGCCATCTTCTGCATATGTAGCACTGTATTGCCAGTTCATTCCCGGCTGATGCCATGTATTAGTCAGTGTAATAACACCGGGCCCCGTTGTTCCGCCCTGGTCTAACTGGTAATCCCATGGTTGTTCTGTACGGAAACCATTACTATCATAATAGACAACGCGCATACGTACCAACAGGTACTTCGATAAATGCACCAGCGAAATGTCATAATATTCCTGTTGCACCGTTACCCGGGTGGAGTTATTACGGAACATTTTCTTCAGCTGCGCTTCCGTAACTGAAGAACCTTGCTGAGCAAGAAGGCGGCCATTATCTGATTCTTCGTCAATGAAAGTCCACTCAAGGTCATACTCTTCCGCACCAGTGATCTTATTCCATGAAAGCGTTATTTTATTTGCTGTTTGTTCTAATATATTTGGAGCAAGCTGTACGCCTCCATCAAACTCATATGAACGTTCCACAACAACCTGCCCTGTGAGACGAAATGCGGCTGGCAAAGATGTTCCCAGATCTGCACTGGCAATGTCATTTACGGTGATCTTTATCTTATAGCCATTCATAAAACTATAAGAAGCCGCATCCTGGTATGAAACTCCGGCTGCAGGATCATAGGTGATCTTTAGCTTAACATTATCTACAATTACAGGATCTGCCTGGTCAGGTTGAGACCAGTATTCTATCTTAAGCGTCACTTCACAGTTGAATGCCTGTGTAATAACCGCTCCTGAGTCCCTGTAGAGGCCAAACGTGACAATATTGTTCACCGTCTTATTGTGGATCTTTGTCCAGTCAAACGCGTTGTTCAGGAACTTCTCATCCTTTACGATCAGGGTATCTCCTTTCTTTATCTTTCCCTGCAACTGGTTCTGGTAAGATTCGATAGTATTAAAGGCCATTGTGTATGGTATGCCATACAATAATGCCGCGATAACCAATAGTATCTTTAACATTCTGTGCATAGTCCATCAATCTTTTGAGGTTAAAAGTCCTTCAGCCCAATTATCGGCTGCAGTAGTAGATCTCCGGAAAACAAGCCGCTCAAAAGAAAGTAAATCAATACCGGCAACAGGGCTGTTCGCTACTTCCCTGCTGATAGCATCTACTACTGCATTCTTCACTGTCGGCCGGCTGGCAGGTGATTGAACAGACCAATTATGGGGTAAACTGTCAGGTACAGGCTGCTGTATATTCCGCGGGGAAAAAACCGAAGTATATACCCATATTAACAGGCATAATACGACCAGCAGCACCCTCTCGCATATATTTCTCATAGAAACAAAGTTCAGCGTATAAGGATACTCTATAAATAAGAGCACGTTGTTGGGAAGAACTCAAATAAGTATATAGTATTGTCCCGGATTAACGGTTACGTTATGAGTTCTTCGGGAACAGTTGTTGAACATTAATTCATGTAGTAGCGAGGTACAAACAGGAAAAACGGTTATCATTTCAGGGACTCTCAAAAACAGACAACAGATATAAGGTCTTATCCAGATAACAAACGTTTGACTAGTTTTCATTCACTATAGGTATTCTTCGAACAACATAAAGCAAAGAAAAGATATTTTTTTAGAAATGAAGTAGCTTTTTCCTAATGATTAAATTTCATGAAACTTTCCATTTATAAATGAACACTGTGTTGCCATTTCTGTCATGGCATTATCAAGTCAGGTCAGCCCCGTTCCTGCTCACTTATCTGCTAATAAGCAGCAAAAGCCTCCAGGTATTTACTGATAAACTCTTCTTTACGCTTCGCCCTGTATTGCATCACAAACCGCGGATGCTCCAGCGGTATCACCGTTTCAAAGAAACGCTCCTTTTCATTCAGCTGTTTCAGGAAAGCCGCATTCTTCCCTGTACCAAAACAATAACAAACACGGGTATCTATACCAAACTCCAGCTGCTGCCTGATGCTTTTAACCATAAAATCATAAACCGCATTGGTCAGCGTTTTGCTGTCATAATAGTTGTAATTGATCTCCGAACCATCCGGCTGCACAGAAGTAAATCCCAGCGGAGAAACAGACGCAAAATAGAAATCCCTGTAAAACGCCTCAGCTCCGCCATAGGCACCGATCACATCGTATACGAACACAGACGAAGGCTCATGCGTCTTCAATCCCTCAATACTGATCCCCACTACTTCCGTCAGCCTTTTCGTATCTGTAAAAGGAATACCGGTAGCGCCGGAGCCTAAACGCCCGGGATTGATCCCCATGATCATTCGCCGCTGGTGGTGATCGTTATAGTACTTCCTGTAAAACTGCTGCATAATATCCATTACCTGCGGCTGTTCCCGGAAAGGGTTCATGATCCTGATACCCGGAGGCAGGGAACCTGTATAGTGAAGATGACTGTTAAACTCAATAACGTGATCGGCGAATGTCTTTTTCTTCATAATAAAATTTGGCCTATAAAAATACTATCTTACTGCCGACTAATCAATTTAAATGATACAACGTCAAGAAAAAACAGCCACTATCCTGCTGATCTCCTTCCTTATACTGAAGATAGTATTAAGCTATGCCCTGGTAAACGACATGTATGAGCTGCACCGGGATGAGTTCCTCCATCTTGACCAGGCTAATCACCTGGCAGGCGGATATGCATCAGTTCCTCCCCTTACTTCCATTGTCTCCCTCATCATAAAATTCCTGGGTAATACCGAATTCTGGGTAAGGTTCTTTCCCGCTTTATTCGGAGCAGGCGCCATTCTATTTTGCTGGCGGATAGTAGAACTACTGGAAGGCAACCTGTTTGCAAAATGCCTGGTAGCAATAACCTGCCTTTGCTCTGCTTACCTGCGACTGAACACCCTCTATCAACCCAACTCTTTTGACGTACTTTCCTGGGCTGCCGTATTTTATTTCCTGCTGCGGTATTTTAAAACCGGAAAGCCAGGAACGCTTTACTGGATGGCCGTCTGGGCCGGACTGGGCTTCCTGAACAAATACAATATCCTTTTCCTCTTCCTGGGATTATTACCCGCATTGATCATTACTTCAAAACGGAAAATATTTGCTGACAGGCACTTCTATTTTGCCCTGCTGCTTGCTGTTGTCATTATATTACCCAACCTCATCTGGCAGATCAGTCACCATTTTCCTGTATTCAGACATATGAAAGAGCTCCGGGAAACACAACTGGTACATGTAAACCGGCTGGATTTCTTTGTAGAACAACTGCTCTTCTTCATATGTGGCATCTTTGTATTACTGGCCGGTATCACTGGTCTGATCTTCAATAAGCAATTCAGACAGCACCAATGGGTATTATTTACCTACATCGCTACCATCCTGATCTTCAGTTATTTCAATGCCAAAGGATATTATGCACTGGGCCTGTACCCTCCGCTCCTGGCCTTTGGCAGCACATACCTGGCGCAGGTATTGCAACGGCCCCTATTCCGGGCATTACTGCTGATTTTCATTACTGGCACATTTACATATCTTTTACCATTGGTAATGCCGTTATATACGCCTGTACAGATCATTGCCCATCACAATAAATTCCGGAAAGCAGGTTTGCTGAAATGGAACGACGGGAAAGACCATGAATTACCGCAGGATTATGCAGATATGCTGGGCTGGAAAGAGCTGGCAACTATCGTCGATTCTGCCTACCGGATAGTGCCTGATAAAGAACATCTGCTCATTTTATGCGATAACTACGGGCAAGCCGGCGCTATTAATTATTACTCCGCTTTTGGCAATATTCACGCATCATCATTCAACGCTGACTACATGCATTGGATGGACCTGGAAAAACCCATCAGGACTAAAATAAGGATCAGAGAATACTATCCACGGGACGCAGCAGCCAAAGACTCACTGGACTTTGGCAGCATGCAGAAAATAGGGATGGTACAAAACCCATGGTGCCTTGAATATGGCACCACAGTCTATTTATTGAAGGACCCTAAAATCGATGTGAACGCTGAACTGAAAAGCTATATAAAAGAAGACTAAACACCTGTTCCGTTCTCAGGCTTTTGAAAAGTAATACTTCCTTTTAGAAAGTATTGTGGCGCTAAAGTGATACCGCAATACATACACTAAACATGCTTAAGACATGCTTAAGACATGCTTCAAACATGCTTTATCCATACACTATCCATACATCATCCATACTTCAAATGTGGACCTGAGCAGATCTATCCTCAAAAAAAAATCGCTCCTGCCAAAGCCGAAGCGATTCTTTTAACGGGATGTTCCTGGCCTGCGGGCCGGCCAGAAACTTATTCAGCAGGGATTACTGACATTTCTGTCTCAACATTTTCCTTACCCATAGCATTCTGCTCACCCAGGGTAAGATTATCAGTCCGGGTGGTTTCCAGCCAACCGGTCCGGGTACGGCGGAATACCTGTACATACAGTCCAAGGTCCCGGCAAAAATCCGTCTCCACTTCCTCCACTGTCCTGTTATCACTGACATCTACCCAGCCAAAGCTGTGCACCATACGGATCACCTCCACCGGTGTTTCCGGCGATACCCGCGCCCCCAGATCTGAAGGGCCCTGTACCGGATGCGGATACAGGAAAAATTCCAGTTTCAGGTAAGGGTATACTTCCCGGAACCTATCCTGTATGTTACCCAGGATATCTTCTTCACTTATATAAATTTCCATGGCAGTTTAAGTTTATGGGATGAGAGAATATTCATCGTTATTCAGGCCATGCTTCTTTCGTATACTACTAATACAAATACAGAAGAATTATGTTTCAGAAATCCGGTACCGGGGCAGGTGAGTTCCTCCCTGCCCCTGCTATTACCGGAGCGTTCATCACTCAATATCTCAATCATTTAATATAAATAAATGATAATCAATCTGATTTGTACCAGGCGCAGCCATTTAAATCCGTTCCTGTAATGTAAAAGTAGAACAGGTGTTCTCCTTTTTTTATGACAGAAATAAGCACATCGCCTGTTTGATATCACCCCCCGTTTTTCTTAACCTACATTAACAGATTAATCCCCCCACCCGCCGTATATTTGTTGCAACATATAAACAATAACATATCATGGCACGGAGCATATTACATAAAGCAAACACCCGCGGACACGCAGATCACGGATGGCTTGACAGTAGCCATACCTTCAGTTTCGCGAACTACTACAATCCCGAAAGAATGCAGTTCGGCGCACTGAGGGTGTTTAACGACGATACCGTTGCCGCAGGCAGAGGATTTGACAGCCACCCGCATGATAATATGGAGATCATAAGTATTCCGCTGTCCGGAGCACTTGAACATAAAGACAACCTGGGTAACAGGGTCATCACAAAAGCCGGTGAGATCCAGGTAATGAGCACAGGAACAGGCGTATTCCACAGTGAATACAATGCCAGTAAAGAAGAACCAGCCAGCTTCCTCCAGATCTGGATCTATCCGAACAAGCTCAATGTTCCCCCCCGGTATGACCAGGTAAAACTCTCAACCGGAAAGAACCATCTCCAGCAGATCATCTCTCCCTCCACGGAAGATGCAGGCACATGGATCTACCAGGACGCCTGGCTCCACCTGGGCCGCTTTGACAAAGGCGTTCAGACAACCTATCAGCTGAAGAAAGAAGGAAACGGACTATATATTTTTGTGATCAGGGGAAGTTTCAGGATAAACGATGTGCAACTGGAAGAAAGAGATGGCCTCGGACTGGAAGGAAGCACTGAAACAGTACTGACCCCGCTCACAGATGATGCTGAGGTCCTGCTCATAGAAGTACCTTTATTAATACGGTGATTATTACTACGATTAAGATGAAATCGACAACAAAACCGTGATCTATACAATTAACTTTGCTTTACTTAAAAATATAAACTTTACATCATGTCACCGATAAAAATAGCGAGCACACAGCACCCTGTTATTGATCTGATTAAAAACCGCTGGAGCCCGCGCTCTTTTTCAACACAAACTATATCACAGGAAAGCCTGCAAACCATACTGGAAGCCGGTTCATGGGCGCCCAGCGCCAACAACCAGCAACCCTGGCGTTTCATTTACGGTTACCGCGGCACTCCCGGGTTTGACAAGATAGTAGCTGCGCTGGCCCCCGGCAATCAACCCTGGGCAAAGAACGCAGCCGTGCTGGTAGCAGCCGTTGGCGTAAAGGAACTGCCTGACACACAACAGAAGAACCATTACTATATGTACGATACCGGCCTGGCCACCTCTTTCATACTGCTCCAGGCACAAAGCATGGGCATCTATGCTCACGTAATGGGAGGATTCAATAAACAGCATCTGGCAGAAGAAGCAGCCATCCCCTCCAATGAGGAACCTGTAGTAGTAATAGCACTGGGCTATGCAGACGATGCTGAAAAACTGGAAGAGCCTTACAAAACAAGAGAACTGACACCAAGGAACAGGAAACCGCTGGATGTCATCTCTGCCGAACTGGTTTAAACAATATTCAACATGGAAACTACTCAACTGCATATACTGGCAATAGGCCGCAACGAAGAGATCATGGTGGTGATGAACAGGCTGCTGAACGCTCCCAACAATTGGACAGGCGTAACCGTTACTACAGATGACGCAGCCATTGCTGCATTTGAGAAAGAGCATTTTGACATAGTGCTGCTCTGTGCAGGCATTACTCCTGAAGAAGAAGCTGCCTTGACCGCCCGCTTCCGGACAGGCAATCCGCAGCTGATCATCAGACGGCATTACGGAGGCGGCAGCGGCCTGCTGAAGAATGAGATCCTGTACGCGCTGGACAACAGACCAAACCCTTCAAACTGAGCTACTATGAAAAAGAACATCGCGCATATTCTTGCAGGAAAAGAAAAGCATATCACCCCTGAACAAACAGTGTTACAACCACTGCCGCATGCTGATTTCAGGTTTGCCAGCCCGTTTATTGTGCTGCATCACGGCGGACCGGACGCCATCGCTCCGGGCTCTGAGAACCGTATCCACCCGCATCCGCACAGAGGCTTTGCCCCCGTTACCTTCCAGTTACAGGGACAGGCACATCATAAAGACAACACAGGGAATGATCAGCTGCTGAACCCGGGAGATACGCAATGGATGTTTGCCGGCAAAGGAATACTGCACAGTGAAGGGCCCTCTGCTCAATTACACCGTGACGGCGGACAGATAGAGATCATCCAGCTCTGGATCAACGTGCCGGCAGCAAATAAATGGGACGATCCCCGCTACCAGTACATACCAAAAGCTGAAATGCCACATATACTGGAACAGGAAGGCGTTAACCTGCGCCTGATGAGCGGTGAGTTTGACGGTAAAAAAGGGCCGCTCACAATCTCCTATACCCCGGTTATCAGCGCCATAGGCGAGATATCCAAAGGAAAGAGAACAGACTTTACCGTAACAGAAGATTACTGGACATTACTCTATATAGCTCACGGAGGAGTAACTATAGATGATACCCCGGTGCCTGAACACCACCTGGTGGTATTTAACCGGGAAGGCAACACCTTCTCTGTAACAGCAAACGAAGACAGCCAGGTACTTTTCCTCTCCGGCCAGGCAATAGACGAACCGGTAGCAGCAAAAGACAACTTCGTTATGAACACAAAAGAAGAGACGGAACAGGCCATAGAAGACTATAAGAACGGCCTCTTCGGCACACTTGACTATTAAAAAAACTCACGTACTGCTCCGGTCTGTCCGCCGCCGGCGGACAGATAAAAGCGCTGACTGACAAATTAAAAAACTCACATCATGGAAAATAGAATACAGGGCATTCATCACATCACCGCGATAGCTGATAATGCCAAAAGGAACCTCCATTTCTATACGGAAGTACTGGGTGTACGCTTTGTAAAAAAGACCGTCAACTTTGACGATCCCGGCACCTACCACTTCTACTTCGGCAATGAAACCGGCACACCCGGCACCATCCTCACTTTCTTCCCCTGGGAAGGAATTGGCAGAGGCGCCACAGGTACCGGCATGGCCACAGAGATAGGCTATTCCGTTCCCGCCGGCAGCCTGGAATTCTGGAAAGACCGCTTCGCAGCTACCAATACCGTACACGGTGAAATAGCTGAAAGGTTCGGAGAACTGTACCTGCCCTTCGAAGATCCCGACGGACTTAAACTGAACCTGATAGTACCTAAGAATGCAGACGACCGCACTCCATGGGAAACAGCAGAAGTAAAGGCAGCACAGGCCACCAAAGGATTTCACAGCATAGTCCTGAACCTGCGCAGTATCAATCCTACCGCCAACATCCTCACAGAAGTGCTGGGATATAAATTCCTGGAACAGGAAGGCAACCGTCACCGTTTTATCACAGACGCTGTACCCAATGCCTCCATCGTAGACCTGATAGAGTCTCCTAAAGAAGCAGCCGGCAAAGGCGGCGGCGGTACCAACCACCACGTGGCTTTCCGTGTGGCAGATGACAATGTGCTGATGGAATTCAGGGAAAAAGTGCTGAAAAAAGGCTTAAATATCACACCAAAAATTAACCGCGATTATTTCTTCTCCTTATATTTCAGGGAACCAGGCGGTGTACTGTTTGAACTGGCTACAGATAACCCTGGCTTTACCGTGGATGAACCACTGGCTGAACTGGGTCAGCATCTGAAACTGCCTAAACAATACGAAGGCATGCGCGGAGATATTGAAAAAGTTTTACCTCAATTGTAAGATCATGGATGAAGTAGTATTAAGACTCAATCCCAAAAACCACGGCGCATTCTACATCATGCACGATGGTGAGCAGATGGGAGAAATGGTGATAAGCATCGTAGATAATGTACTTACAGCCTATCACACAGAAATAGAGCCCAAAGCAGAAGGCCAGGGGCTGGCAAAAAAACTGCTGGAAGGCATGGTGGCATATGCACGTGAACACCAGCTCAAAGTGCTGCCGCTCTGCGCATATGTACATGCACAGTTCAAAAGGCATCCGGAACAGTATGCCGATATATGGATCAGGCAAAAAGAAGAGGAGTAATTATGCATCACAAAGAGATCGTCAGCGCAGGAAAGGCTGTAACAGCCGCCAGGAAAGCGCTGATCATGATACACGGCCGGGGCGGCAGTGCGGAAGACATTCTGTCCCTGGCTAATTACCTGAACGTCAAAGACTATGCGCTCATAGCGCCACAGGCAACAGGTAATACCTGGTATCCTTATTCATTCATGGCGCCGCCGGCTCAGAATGAACCCTGGCTGTCATCCGCCCTGGATGTGCTCAATGAGACGGTAAACGAGATCATTGCAGGAGGTATCTCCAGGAACAACATCTATTTCCTGGGCTTTTCCCAGGGCGCCTGCCTCACACTGGAATTCGTAACACGCAACGCAGCGCGCTACGGCGGTGTGGCTGCTTTCACCGGCGGCCTGATAGGTGACAGGATATACCAGGAAAACTATAAAGGAACATTTGACGGAACTCCCGTGTTCATCGGCACCAGTAATCCTGACCCGCATGTACCGGTAGAAAGGGTAAAGGCTACAGAGAAGGTCCTGGGCGAAGCAGGTGCAGATATCACTGTGAATATTTACAATAACATGGGTCACACCATCAGCCAGGACGAGATCAACCTCGCCAATAAACTGATATTTATTTAAGCTGCGACAGGCGGCAGGCCTGCTCCCTCAAAAAGCGCAGGCCCACCCTCGAAAAAATGGCTTTCACCAAAGGTGAAAACCATTTTTTCGAGCAATTCCCGCCGCCCCCAAAAAGCCGCTCCCCAAAAAACTACCCCTTCCTATACATCGAACTCCTCACCTTACTCAAAAACTCAGGAGACACCCCTATATACCTCGCAATCTGATGCTGAGGTACCCGCTGCACAACATCCGGATACTTCTCCAGGAAAGCCACATACCTCTCCTCCGCCGTCTGCGTCACCGCTGCGTAGAATCGTTGCTGTAAGGTGATCAGCGCCCGCTGTATCAAATGCCTGAACAACTTCTCAAACTTGGGTATCTTCTCAAAAAGAGCGATCTTATCCTGGTAACTGATAGTCAGCAGTTCACAATCCTCCAGCGTCTCAATGAACATACGCGCCGGTTTCTGCTCGGTAAAACTATCCAGGTCCCCCACCCACCATCCTTCCACAGCAAAAGTCAGTATAGTTTCCGTTCCTTGTTTATCTTCGTAATAGGTACGCACACAGCCCTTCAGTATGTAGGCCTCAAATTCGCAGACCTCCCCTTCTTTCAGCAGGAAATTTTTTTTCTTTACCTTTCTGAACTGTAGCAGGGAATGGAACAGCTCCTGCTCTTCAGGGCTAAGTGTGATATACCTGGATACAAACTGGTCAATCTGTTCAAACATAGTGATGGACGGTGATCTTAATTATTCCTTAAACCTTTATTTTGTCACGCAAAATAAGTAAAGCGCATATTTTTTGAAACTATCTTGCAATAAATCGTTCAGCATGGAGTCTTCATCATTGAAAAAGTATACCCGGATAAAGTGGCTTATTCCAATTCTTGCAGCTGGTGTCATCAGTGCGTTTACCTTTCCCCCGCCGGACGACTGGCAGGACAGGGTACTGAAAGCGCTCGCTACATTCGGCAAAAATTATCCGCAGGAAAAAGTATACCTGCACCTGGACAAGGATTATTACGCAGCCGGGGAAACCATCTGGTACAAAGCATATGTCATGATGCAAAGCCAGCCCTCCCTCACAGCGATGGACGTGTATGTGGAGCTGCTTGACAAAAACGGTATCGTAGTTATGAAAAAACACCTGCCCGCAGGCGGCGCCTCGGCAGCAGGTAACTTCGAACTGCCGGAAACTACCAAACCCGGCCAATACCAGCTCAGGGCCTATACCGCCTGGATGCTGAACTTCGATCCCGCTTTCCTCTGCTACAGGAACATAGAGATCTTTGACCCGGCAAAAAGGAACAACCTTCCGCCAAGAGATACTGTGGCCGTTAAAGACTATGCAGTCCAGTTCTTCCCCGAAGGCGGCAACCTGCTGGAAAACACGGCCAATACCGTTGCCTTCAAAGCTATAGACCAGAATGGCTATCCCATTGCCGTGATCGGCGATGTAAAGGACAGCAAAGGCAAAACCGTAGCCAGCATAAAAACAGTACACGACGGTATGGGGTCTTTCGAACTGACGCCCCTGCCGGGATATAAATACTTCGCAGATGTACAGATAGCCGGCGGGCAACGTAAATCCGTTACCCTTCCTGCCGCTGTTAACACCGGCGCTACCCTGAAACTCTTCAACCGTGGCAGCAGGATCTTCTACCAGGCTACCCTGGCTAACCCGGACGATACCTCCTTCCATGAAATGATGGTGGTAGGGCAGATCCAGCAGCAGCTGGTATATAAAGCCAGCCTGAACGTGGCGGAAGGCAGGATCAGCGGATTCATTCCCACACAATACCTGCCCTCCGGCATTATACAGGTCACCCTGTTCAGTAAAGAAGGGCTTCCTCTCTCCGAAAGACTGGCCTTCATCAAAAAGAATGACCAGCTGGCCATGTACTTCGAAAACCCGGTGATCAGCACCGAGGAAAGAGATAAGAACACTATAGAACTGATCATCCCCGATACATTAAAGACCAGCCTGTCCGTAGCAGTGACCGATGCCGACCAGGTAGTCCAGAGCGATGACCAGGACAATATAGTATCCCACCTGCTGCTCACCTCAGACCTGAAAGGATATATCCATAACCCGGCCTGGTACTTCCGCGACAGCTCACAGGCTGCCACAGACGCGCTGGAACTGGTGATGCTCACCAATGGATGGAGAAGGTTCAGCTGGCAGAAGATCCTCAAAGACTCCATGCCCCAGATCAGGTATCCTTATGAACAGGGCCTGAGCCTGAAAGGTAAGGCCTATACCAAAGGCAGGTTCCCGCTGGCTAATGGCAAGGTAGACCTGATCTTCAAACAGCTGATAGACAGTTCTACCGCATTTACCTCGGTACCTACCAACTCAAAGGGAGAATTTGACCTCGGCCAGGTACAGTTCCTCGATACCGTCCTGGTTTACTATAAAGGGAATGACAAGGAGAAAGCCTGGAAAGATGTGGATGTAGAATTTGACAGCCACTTCTTTGAGAAGAGCGCGCCCGTTACCTTCCCTTACCCGATGCGCCCTCCGGCCCTGCTGGACAACAACGCCCTGCAAAAGTTCCTGACCACCGCCTGGGAAGGCAACAGGGTGAACAGGTCTATTGCCAGCAGGTCTATCCTGCTGAAAGAAGTGAACATCCGTGAAAGACGTATCGCCCCGGCAGAAACGACAGAGAAAAGATATGTTTCCGGCATGTTTGCCACAAGTGACGGGTACACCTTCGACCTGACCAAAGAAACACCTACCTCCTTCAACGTATTCCAGTACCTGCAATCCAAAGTGGCAGGCCTGCAGATCACGGGCGACTACAACAACCCTTCCCTCTCCTGGAGAGGCGGCAGGCCAACATTGTACCTCAATGAAATGCCTGTGGATGTAAGCATGCTCACCACGGTGAACATCAACGATATAGCCATCGTGAAAGTTATGCGTCCTCCCTTCATGGGCGGCTTTGGCGGCGGCGCCAATGGCGCTATTGCAGTTTATACCAAGAAAGGAGGCGATAATGCAGGAGATTCCCAGGTACGTGGTTTTGTGATGAATAAAAAAGTTGGTTACAGCGTCGTGAAACAGTTCTACTCACCTGATTATTCTGTACACAAGGAAACACACTCCCTGCCCGATAAACGCCTGACATTATACTGGAACCCGCATCTGCAGGTAGATTCTGCCTCACATACAGCCAAAATCCAGTTCTATAATAATGACTTCTCAAAACATTTCAGGGTAGTAGTGGAAGGAATAGCGGAAGATGGAAGAATGGGAAGGGTTGAAAAAGTATTCTGAAATTTTAAATAAGTCTGCAACCGCTCTCAGAAAAGGCAGGCCTGCAGCCTGCTCCCTTAAAAAAAGCGCCGCAGGCCCACTCATAGCAAAACGGCTTTCACCAAGGTGAAAGCCGTTTTGCTATGCAATTCCCTCTCTTACATATTAAAAAATAACCTCCCCGATAAAAAGATTACTTTTACACCGTTATGGACTCTCCGAGAACGGCACGCATTTCAATCACAGTCTTCTTCTTCCTCTCCGGCTTCGGCTACGCCACCTGGGCATCCAGGATAGCCGATTTACAACACAGGTTAAACCTGAACGAAGCCCAACTGGGTAGTACCCTGTTTGCTTTGCCCCTTGGCCTCATCCTCACGCTCCCCGTCACCGGGTATTTATTACAACGCTTCAGCAGCCGCAGTATCATGATGGTAGGCGCTTTGGCATTTAATGTGATGCTGGGATGTTTAGGATTTGTCACACAAACCTGGCAACTGGTACTGGTACTTTTCTGCTTCGGATCATCCCGCAACCTGCTCAATATTTCCATAAACGCACAGGCAGTAGCTATTCAGGCATTGTATACCCGGTCAATTATTACTACTTTTCATGGCGTCTGGAGCCTGGCAGGAGCAGCAGGATCAGGATTGGGTTGGCTGATGGTATATCTGAACATATTGCCGGACTGGCACTTCCTGGTGGTAGGCATATTCCTGGTCATAGCCGGTACCCTGGCTTACCCGACCAGCCTTCATCAGAAACCGGCCCCACAGGGGAATGCAAGGAAATTCATATTGCCGGACAGACATCTGCTGAAATTCGGGCTGATCTCCTTCGCCGTAATGGCTTGCGAGGGCACAATGATAGACTGGACCATCGTATATTTTAACAAAGCTGTAAGAGCGCCTGAAAGCATTATAAATGCGGGTTATGTTGCCTATATGGCCGCAATGGCGGCCGGCCGTTTTGCAGGAGATAAAGTAGTGCATAAACTTGGCATCGCCACAATGATCAAATATAGCGGACTGCTTGTTTTCTGTGGATTAATGCTCTCTGCCCTGCTGCCTTATACCATTACAGCCGGATTAGGATTTATGATGACAGGCGTAGGCGTCTCCTGCGTAGTACCACTGGTATTCAGCATGGCAGGAAAAACAAAGAGCATGAGCAGCAGCAGCGCAGTAGCCGCCATATCTACCGTAGGTTATATGGGTTTCCTGATAGTACCTCCCGTAGTTGGTTATATAGCGCAGGTGGCAGGACTGAGATGGGCCTTCGGACTAATGGCCGGATTCGGGCTGCTCATCGTGAATATGATCCTGCGCGCACAAAAAGAAGAACATAATCACATTTAATATGACCCGACCTGGATGTATCATTTTTGATTGCGACGGCGTACTGGTAGACAGTGAAGTGATAGGCGTACGGGTACTCCTGGACATGGTTTCACACTATGGCGTGAACATGGACCTGCAGGAGGCCGTGGAAGAATTCAGTGGCATCCGGCTCAAAGAAGGTATCAAACGGCTGCAGCAGATGACCGCTACTCCATTCCCGGAAGATTTTGAACAACTGTTCCGCGCCCGCTCCTATGAAGTGTTCAAAACAGAAATGCGCCCTGTACATGGCATAGAGCCCCTGCTGGATATGCTGACCATCCCCTATTGCGTAGCTTCCAGCGGACCGTTGGAAAAAATAAAGCTCAACCTCACTATAACAGGATTATTAAAATACTTCGATGATAACCGCATCTTCAGCGGTTACCAGATCAACAGCTGGAAACCAGAGCCGGATATTTTCCTGCATGCAGCTAAACAGATGGGATTCCAGCCTGCTGACTGCGTAGTGATAGAAGATAGCAAAGCCGGCGTGATAGCTGCCCGCAGAGGCGGTTTTAAAGTGTACGGATATGCAAAGCCATTTAATGGGGAGGAACTGGAAAAAGAAGGTGCAATCGTATTTTATAATATGAAAGACCTGCCCGCATTATTGTCTCTCAGCTAACTTATGTACATAAAGCAACACTTCTATGTAAGTACCTCCCCATCTTTTATCAGATCAGTCATGCCCTTCCTGTTTCACAAGCTTGTTATAAATACCAAAGAGAAGGAAAGGAGCCGCCCATTGACCAATGAACAGGCTTACATGCTTTTGTTTCAGGCATTGTAATGCCAGCGAAACCCCCATTGCACCTACAGCAGCCCATAAATAAGCATCCGAGGGGATCTTTGCGGTCTGGTTCTCTATTGTCCTGGCTATTGAGCCTTCTTCATATTCAGGATTTAGTGATGTGTTGTCCATAAAACATTGTTTTAATAAAAAAATGTGGTTTACCATATACAAAGAGCAGGAAAATTATGCCAGCCCCGGGATGGTATTTTTTTTGAACACACTTAATAAAACATTATCCATGAAACAACATACATTCTTAGCCTTCTCAGCTACCATACTCATGGCATGCGGACAATCCAACCAACCGAAGAGCCAGGAAGAAGCCAGCCAGGACAGCACAGCTGCCATGGCGTCAAGCATGGATTATATAGATAACTCTTCGGTAAACTTTGTAACCTCCGTTGCGAATGCCAATCTGAAGGAAATAGAGCTTGGAAAAGTAGCACTGCAGCATGCAGACTACCTCCGTATCAGGAATTACGCACAGAAAATGATAGATACACACACCAAAGCTAACAGGGAATTACAGCAGGCCGGGTATTCTACCGGCATAACATTGCCAACGGCACTTGACAGGTCTGATATGGACGATGTAAAGAAACTTGCTGAAAAGGACGGCAAAGCGTTTGACAGGGCTTACATAAAGGCAATGGTACAATTACATCAACGCAATATGGAACGACTGGATGCGGCAGTAAGCGATATGAAAGACACTGCCTTGCTGCGTTATGCAAAAAATACCTTACCGGTTGTTGAAGCCCACCTGAAAGAAGCCAGGGGGATCCAGGAAGACGTACGTAAAATGTACGATCCCCTGCAGGGAGACGATATTTCTGACTCCCACTGATAAAAATCGTTTATCATAATAAACCGGGCAAGATACGTGATATGCTATTACTGCCATGCAGATACTAATACCATCACTATACCAAACTCACCATATACTTACTTCCCAAGGCTTACCTGCGCGTAATACCTGCCATGATGACTAATAGAAACGGGGATTGTGGAAAATGAGGAGCTGAGCAGATAAGGGATACCGTCCTGGCTTTTCTGTATACCGGCAAAAGCAGTTTCTTCAGTATATACGGTAAGATGCTCAAAAAAGCTGTCGTATTTAACAGCTATGGTATGAATACTATTTTCTGTAAGATGGGAAATGAAAGAATGACGCTGTCCTTCATACCAACAGGTACCGGCAGCTGTAGCGTTATTATATTCCAGTGTAAGACAAACAAATTGTTGCGGGGCATAAAAGCGTGTCAGCGTACGCCTGTTCACTATCTTATATACTGCTTCTTTACAGCTCCACAACAGCCATACCATTGTTTCCGGTACGGCCGCCTGCAGGATCATCTCCCGCTCCTGAACAGTGAAAAGCTTATTGAGGAACCCCTTTCTTTGCCAGCGGGATTCCTGCCCTGCCAGCTGCAGATCTATGATATCATTACCTATCATCCCTGCGCCAGCTTGGCTTCAATGATCTCTATAGCAGACTTTACATTCAGCATACGTTCCATAGATTCATTATCGATCACGATATTGAACTTTTCTTCCACGTCCAGTATCACATCTACCAGGTTGGCAGAGTTGATCTTCAGGTCATTGATGAAATCAGTGTTCTCATCAATATTTGCCAGTGCTTCCTCGTTTTTTGCGTAAGGTTTAATGATCTCTTTTAATTGTGCGATCAGCGTTTCTTTATCCATTATGCTTGTTTATACTTCTTTATAACTACACAGGCGTTCACATCCCCAAAACCAAAACTGGCTTTTGCTATCAAATTTAAATCTTTATAAAGCAACCGCTGCGGTATTTTTTGTGGATCTGCAATAGCTTCAATGTCAGGGTGCAGGTCTTCGCAATTGATGTTGGGAAAGAGAAATCCTTCATACAACTGTATAACAGCTGCCACCAGCTCTATACTGCCGGAACCGCTCAGGCAATGTCCTACCAGGCCTTTCAGGGCATTCAGATAAGGAAAGTCTTTCCCCTTCCGCTGCAGGGCTATGCTCCAGTTCTCCACTTCCAGCGCATCTTTACCGGTAGCCGTGAGATGCCCGTTAATAGCATCTATCTCTTCTGCCCGCACACCGGCATGCTGCAAAGCAGTGCGGATACAGCGTTGCACAGCCTCGCTGTTGGGAGCCGTCATGGTGCCGTCACCCCGTTGTCCGCCGGAATTAATATTTCCTCCCAGTATTTCCGCATAGATCCTGGCTCCCCGTTCCTGCGCGCTCTCTAACGATTCCAGGAGCAACGCCCCCGCTCCGCTGCCCGGAACAAAACCGCTGGCAGAAACGCTCATGGGGCGGGAACCGGCCGTGGGATTATCATTATGCCTGAATGTACATACTTTCAGGCCATCAAAACCACCCCATATATAAGGTCCGCTATCACTCGTACTGCCGGCCAGCATACGTTTTGCCTGCCCGGAACGGATACGCTCAAAGGCCATCAGCACACTTTCCGCGCCAGTGGTACAGGCAGAAGAATTGGTGGTGACCATATTACCCAGTCCCAGCTTCCCGCCAAGCCAGGCGCTGATACCGCTGGCCATGGTCTGCGGCACCACAGTACTGCCTAACCGGCGTACTTCAAGTGCATCTACCTTATAGATAGCCTCCCGCAATTTATCCACTCCGGCAGAACCGGCGCCAAATACAGTACCACTGTCCCAGTCGGGGGCCGCTCCGGGAGCAACAGGCAAACCTGCATCCTTCCAGGCGTCTATACCCGCCACCAGGCCATAGAGTATGCCATTGCTATTGAAATTCCGCAACTCCAGCGGATCAAGGTATTGCAGCTGCAGGCTTTCAGGAATATCCGGCTTACCTGCTATCTGGCAGGAGAAACGCAGATCTGCCAGCTGCTGGTCATAACGTATGCCGGAAACACCAGCTTTCAGCGCCGCCGTAAAAGCGGGAATGCCCGTCCCATTGGGAGCAGCTACGCCTATACCTGTCACAACAACTCTGTTATGCATGATTATTTCCTTATGATCATTCCGGCAATAGTGCCGTTACAAACTTCTTTACCTGCTTCATTGAGCAGGCTGACATTGCATTTAAGCTTTCCGAAACGAAAATAGACCTTTTGGGAAAATACTGTCACCTTCTCTCCCGGAAAAACAGGCAGCAGAAAAGATATATCGGTCTCCGTTAGACCGAATCCCATACCCTGCTCCGGCAGCTCATCCTTCACCAGGTAAATGCCCAGGCAAACAAGCCCTATCTGCGCCATTACCTCTGTTAACAGTACGCCGGGAGTTACCGGATAGCCTTTGAAGTGGCCTTTGTAACAATCCATGTCTTCCCGGAAGGTAAAATGCCCTCTTACAGTCTCACTGTCAATGTGGTCCAGTCCATCCACAAACAGGAAAGGATGGGCGTATGGTAGTTTTTCAAGGATCTCCTGTATAGTCATATACTCCTAGCTGATATGTTCTCCCCCGTTTACCGGTATCACAGCTCCGTTGATCCATGCCGCTTCGTCTTTGCAGAGCAGGTATACGACATTGGCTACATCCTCAGGAGTGGTAAGCCTTTGAAAGGGGTTTCGTTTTTTAGTATGTTCAATCAGTTGCTCACTGCCCGGTATCATCTGCAGGGAACGGGTATCTGTAACGCCGGCCTGTATACAGTTGGCCCTGATACCCGCAGGGGCAAACTCCAGGGCAATACTCCGGCTGATGGCTTCCAGCGCAGCTTTGGCGGCAGATACGGCCGCGTAGTTCTTCCACGCTTTACTGCTGCCTTCACTGGTGAACGATAGTACACGGGCATCGGGGGTAAAAATCCTCTGGCGGTACAGCGCCTGTGTCCAGTCATAAAGACTGATGGCCATATAATCCAGCGTAATATTAAAATCATCTGCCTCCAGGGTATTATCTCCCGTCATTGACTTCAGGTTCCCTTTGGCAATACTGTGCACCAGGCATCTCACTTTTACCTGCTGTGCTTTCAGGGCTTCCAGTACTTCATTCCGCTTCTCACTGTTGCCGGCATCTGCATTGAAGGTTATCAGCTGTACGCCCGTAGCACGAATACCTTCAAAAGCACTGTTCACGGCATCCATGGCGATCCTGGGGTCCCGGTGAATGATACAGATATTCATACCATGCAATGCCAGCTTGCGCGCAGTAGCCAGTCCCAGGCCGCTGCTACCGCCCAGTATGACAGCCCAGTAATTATGTGAAGCAAATTCCTTTACCATTGCAATAATATTCTTTGGGCGGAAAAACCGGGACCAAAACTTAGCATAAGCCCCTTCTGACCTGCCGGTATATCCCTGTCCATAAAACGCTCCAGTACATACAACACCGTAGCGCTGGACATGTTGCCATACAAACGTAAAACTTCTTTGGTATCATCAATATTCTTTCCCATTTCCCCAAACAGCCCCTCTACTGTCTGGATAATCTTTTTACCTCCCGGGTGAAAGATAAAATGATCCAGCTCTTCAACTTTCAGCCCATACTTTGCCAGGAAAGGATGAATGATAGCCGGGAAATGCTCCGCTATCTTTTCCGGCACTTCCACATCCAGCACCATCTGCAACCCGGGATTGGTGAGCCGGAAGCCCATCAGGTGCTCTGCATTGTAGAAGTGGTACATCTCTTCTGCCACTACCTGCGGCCCCTTGTCTGCTTCATGGGAAGAAAGGATCACACAGGCCGCACCATCCCCGAAAATGGCAGCGCTCACAATATTGGCCATAGAATAATCGTCCAGCTGAAAAGTAGCCGTAGGCGATTCTACCGCAATAACGGCCGCCCTTTTGCCCGGATGGGCCTCCAGGAATTTTTTGGCGTAGATCATGCCCGAAACACCTGCAGCACATCCCATCTCGGTAACGGGTAAACGGACAATATCCTGGCGTAACTGCAAGGCATTGATCAGGTATGCGTCCAGCGATGGGATCATAATACCCGTACAGCTGACAGTGATAATATAATCCAGGTCCTGCGGCTGCAGCCCGGCCTTATTCAAGGCATCTGCCAGGCAACGCTCTCCCAGTTTTATCACCTCTCTGACATAGATATCGTTCTTCTCTTCAAAAGATGTTTTAGTAAAGACCTCTTCAGGGCTCATGATAGAATATCTCCTGTCTACTGCTGCATTCTCAAAGATCTTCTTCACCTTCCGGGCAAAACGCTCTTCCTGCCCCGAAAGCCACAGGTCCAGGAAAGGCATGATCTCATCTGTAGTTCTCGTATATTCCGGTAATGCTTTGGCTACGGCCTGAATTCTGATGCTCATACTGTTGAAATGACCCATTGGTAACGGAAAGCCCATTTCCATTTTAGGGTATACTGATTGATATTGAGTTTTTGTGACAGTTGTTCTATTTCTCTTTTCTTAAACCCTCTCAGGATAGATACAGCGCCATCATAACGTGCCATGCTGTTCAGGCCCGCTATCCTTCCAAACAGGTGGAACAGCCTGTAGGCAATTGCATTCCGGTGCAGGTCGTTGACCACAACGCCAATGCCGGCATTCCGGCAAAAGATCTCCATCAGCTGCAATATCCCCTCCTCTTCAAAATGATGCAATGTAAGCGTACAGAGTGCAATATCATATTTAAGCTGCCCGAACACAGGAGACAGGATATCCATGCAATGGTAAGTGATTTCCGGGTACTCTGCTGATAATTCTTTTGCATAGCTGATGGTAAAAGCATTGGCATCTATACCTATGAACCTGAGCCGGCGGCCGGCGCTTCGGGCCTCATCTGCCAGGGCCCGGAGCATATCTCCGTTACCACAGCCTATATCGGCTATCAGCGCCTCCTGCTGCAACGGTATCTTTTTCAACAACGTACGCACCCCGCCGGAGGTAATGCTGTTACCTCCCAGTACCCTGTTGATGCCTGCAATCTGGTTAAGGGTCTCTTTCAGCAGTTCCCCTTCCATCTGCAGATCGTCCATAATCTCCGGGGTTATAGTGCGCCGGCTGGTATCCACGAACATCCGTTATTGCATTTTTAAAGGTTTACCATGTGTTTGCCGGATAATGACCGGTAATAAAGGCGGGAACAACGTAAGGCCGTTCATCACGGCCGTTGCCAGCCGCCGCTGATGGAATACGGCAGACAATAGCCTGCCGGCCTGCATCCTGCCCGCAAAATGCCGCTGCCAGGCCTTTGTATATCCCTTCTCCAGCTGTGGCCGGGATATCTGCCCTGCATTACATGCTATAATATGCTCTGCCGCTATCCGGGCGCTGTGAATAGCCATAGCCATACCATTGCCGCAAAGCGGATGTATCAGCCCGGCGGTATCTCCCGTCATCAGCACATGCTCCTCCACTTTCTTCTTATCAGAAAATGAGATCTGGCTGATGCTGAGCGGCCTTTCAAATAACAGGCGGCTATTCTCAAACACCTGCTTCAGATGCCTGTTCTTATACAACACCTCCTGCTGATGAGCAGTAATATTCTTATACTTTTTGAAACTCTCTGCATTGACCAGGTAACAGATATTGATAATGTCCTTTTCTATTTTTGATACCCCGCAATACCCCCCGTCAAAATTATGCAACGCCACCAGCCCATCAGGAAAATCTCCCTCATAATGCCCCTTCACCGCCATCCACGGAGAACGCTGCCACGCAAAATCCCTGGACAGCTCCAGGTCCAGCGCAGAACGCTTACCATATGCCCCGATTACAAAACGGGCTGTCAGCGGACCATTAGCCACTGTATTGACCCTAAAAATACCGTTACTGCAGGAGATATTGCTCACTGCATCCTGCAATAAGGTACAACCTGCCGCTATGGCCTTCTGCATCAGGAAATTATCCAGGGCGTAACGGCTTATACCAAAACCTCCCAGGGGCAGGACGGCCTCTATTGTCCTTCCGGATATGGCTGAGATACAGACACGGTCAATGGAAGCAGGATGCAAAACGGCCGGATCTGCGTCCAGCCACTGTAAATATGGAAGTACTTCGTTGGAAATATATTCACCGCAGACTTTATGCCTGGGATAAGGGTGCTTTTCTATCACCGTAACGTGCAGACCTGCACGTAAAAGGTGAAGCGCTGCGGTCAGGCCGGCCAGCCCCCCGCCTGCAATAATTACGTCCCTTACCGCATGCATATGTGACAGTATTAGTAAAATTTAAATGTTCACTGTTAAGAGAACAAGTGTACACAATTTCCATAATATGTACAAATAATCTGCCATTTGACCATAGCAGTTCACTCTTTAACTTAATAAATAAAACGGGTTCTGCCAAAGGCAAAACCCGTTTTGGTCCACGTTCGCTCTCTGCATCAAACTATCTTCCATGCCCATTCTCACTTTCTGCATACGAATTCCATTGCGTCTTCCCCTTAGAAGTTGCTGCATTCACTTCCGTACTCCGCAATTCACTAAGTTCCGCATCCAGCTCCTTTACACTCTTCAGCGTTCTTTCCGTGCCCTCCGGCTTCACATCACACAAACCCTGCGTTTCATGCACACACTGCTCCGGGTTATCAATATATTGCCATTCCTCCTGCAACTGTGTGCTCAACCCTTCATTCCACGGGCCACGTACTTTATTCGTATCAGACATGTTAAAGTATTTATTACTGTAGCGCGGATCTCCCTGCAGCACACCCGGCGGGAAGTTAGGCTGAATAGTGGCCAGCGCAGCTTCAAACATCTGGTAGTGCGCTATTTCCCGGGTCATCAGGAATGTCAGCGTCTCCTTTACATAAGGATCGTCCGTAAATTTCATCAGGTATTCATATGTGATCTTTGCTCTCGACTCAGCAGCAATGTCTGAACGAAGATCGACAGACAGATCATTGTTCGCATTAACATAAGCCCCCGTCCACGGCACACCCTGGCAATTGGTCAGCATAGGTCCGCCACCACTGTGCACCAGGAACTCAGGATGCATCATAGCATGATGAATATAATCTTCTTTTGCTGCCTTGCCTTTCAGTGTTTCCATCAGCTCGGAATTATCCGCCGCATTCTTCAGTTCGCCATTAATACCCTGTAATAACAACTGGATAGTGGCGCCTACTATTTCCAGGTGACTGAACTCTTCCGTGGCAATATCCATCAACAGATCATACTTATCAGGATAAGGCCTCCTTGCGCCAAATGCCTGTACAAAATATTGCATAGCCGCTTTCAATTCTCCGTTACCACCGCCAAACTGTTCAAGTAATAATGCCGCAAAACGGGGATCAGGTTCAGATACACGTACATTAAACTGTAGCTCTTTTACGTGATGAAACATAGGATGATTTTTAAATGGTGAATAATCTGGTACGTGAAGAGCGCGCCAATAAATATGCCTGTAAATATTGTTCTCTGAGTACCTGCTGATGTTGTTTCTCTCTGTACATACCAGTGTGGACAATCATTCCCCAAACATGGACAGGTTCAAATAGTATCTCCGGTATAAGCAGGTGGCGTAATCTTTGCGCCCCCAACCTGTAATCATTATCATTCATTACAACTTAAATCAAACGTTATGCAGAAAACCAAAATGAAAGAGAAGGAAACTGCACGGAAGAATGATCCAAGACAGGAAGACATACCGGGACAGGGAGGTCAGTCATCAGAAGATCTGAATGAAAATGAAGAAGACGAAGAAGACGATACAGAAGAAATAGATAATACCCCCGAACTGGACGAAGAAGACCTGGAAGAAAATAACCTGTCTGAAGAAGATGCAGATAAAATCGATTGGGAGCCTCCGAAAACAGGACTGTAAGATGTATAATTCAACAGGATGTGCCTCAGTCGCAGAAATCGCTTTAACCTCCGGCTAAAGCGATTTTTGCGATCTGCTCCCACGAAACTTTTACCTCAAAAAATTCATAGCTCATGTATACACTCGGTATCAATGCCGCTTTTCACGATTCAGCAGCCTGCCTGGTTAAAGACGGACAACTCATTGCGGCAGCAGAAGATGAACGCTTCACCCATATCAAACATGGTAAAAGACCGATCCCCTTCTCCGCTTATGAACTGCCCTTTCATGCAATCGATTATTGCCTGAAAGCAGCCAACATCCATCTCAATGATGTAGACCATATCTCTTACTCCTTCGATCCTTACATACTGCTGGACCCGGAAGACGCCGCCAGGGACCTGATAGATATTCCGCTCAAATGCCCCGATCAGATCAGGGTGCCTGAGAAATGGGTATCCCCCTGGGACCCGCTGTTCCTCTCTTCTATCATCAACGCTCCCGGGCAGCTCACAGATGGCTACCCCCATCACCTGCAGCAACGCTTCCGCGGAGCGAAGTTCAGCAACGAACAATGGCACTTCGTAGAACATCACCTCTGCCATGCCGCCAGTGCATTCCTGCCCTCCCCATATACAGAGGCCGCTGTTATGACTATAGACGGCCGTGGTGAAAAAGCCACCACCACCTTCAGTATCGGATCAGGCAATGATCTCAGGAGGATCAGCCAGGTAAACATGCCGGACTCACTGGGATTACTGTATGAGAAAATAACTACCCACCTCGGATTCCTTCATTCATCAGACGAGTATAAGGTAATGGCGCTGGCATCCTATGGCAAACCAGTGTTTGTAAACGCATTCCGTTCCATGATACACCTCTCCGGCAACGGGCAATACAGCATCAATGATGAAAAGATCACTGACCTTTTAGGCCCCGCCCGTAAAAAAGGAGAAGCATTCACCGCTCATCATTTTAACATCGCACATTCCTTACAGGCTGTACTACAGGAATCCGTACTCCAGCTGAGCGAATGGCTCCATAAGATCACCGACGCTGAAAACCTCTGCTTTGCAGGGGGCGTAGCATTGAACTGCGTACTGAACGCCAGGATCAGGGACGCAGGTATATTCAGGAATATCTGGGTACAACCAGCCTCCGGCGATTCAGGTACTGCCCTCGGCGCAGCCATGTGGACAGACGCTACCATCAGGAACAGCCAGGAAAAGACCTTTAAAATGGATCACGCTTACTGGGGGCCTGAATACAGTGACGATGAAATAAAAGCATTCCTCGACTGGACCAAAACACCCTATCGCCAAATGGAGAACATAGCAGAAGAAACTGCTGCATTGCTGGCCGCCAACAAGGTCATTGGCTGGTTCCAAGGCAGAATGGAATTTGGCCCACGGGCGCTGGGTAGTCGCTCCATACTCGCCTCTCCCATTTCCGGCAGCATGCAGGCAAAACTCAATGAAGTGAAAGACAGGGAAGACTTCCGCCCCGTAGCGCCCGTAGTACTGGAAGAAGTAGCTGCAGAATGGTTTGAAGGCGCTCACTTCTCTCCTTTCATGCTGTTCGTATACGACGTAAAACCTGACAAGAAAGATAAGATCCCCGCAGTAACACATGTGGACGGCACCGCGCGCATACAGACAATAAACCATGAACAGCACAGCCGCTATTATGACCTGCTCCAGGCATTTTACAAAAAGACAGGCGTACCTGTGCTGATCAACACTTCCTTTAATACCCTGGGAAAACCCATCGTATGTACCCCCCGCGATGCAATTGAATGTTTCTGGTCATCCCCGTTCGATGCACTGGTAATAGGCTCTTTTCTGATCGAAAAAAAGTAACGCCCATGAAAAAGAAAATATCTGTTGTTATACCCACTTACCGCCGGCCGGAACTGCTGCCCGGCTGCTTATATGCGCTGGAAGAACAGCTGTTTGACAAAACAGACTTTGAAGTGATAATAGTAAGTGACGGGCCCGATCAGTTCACCCGGCAGGTAGCATGCAGCTGGAAATATGCAGGGCTCATCAACGTAAGATATATCTGCCTGGCCGAAAAAAAAGGACCGGCAGCAGCCCGCAATGCCGGATGGAGAGCAGCTGAAGCCGAACTGATAGCCTTTACAGATGATGATTGTCTTCCCTCTCCGCAATGGCTCCAGGCTATCTGGAACGCCTGGCAGGAAGAACCATACATTGCCTATACAGGACGGGTGACAGTACCTCTTGCAGGTAAACGGCCAACAGACTACGAATGGAATACCGCGCAGCTGGAAAAAGCTGAATTCATTACAGCCAACTGCGCATGTACTAAAAAAGCGCTGGAAATTGTAAATGGTTTTGATGAAGCCTTTGAAACAGCATGGCGGGAAGACAGCGATCTCGAGTTCAGGCTCATACAGGCCGGAGTACCCATACATCATTTACCACAGGCAGAAGTAATACATCCCGCACGCCGTGCCCGCTGGGGAGTGAGTATCAAAGAGCAGCGAAAGAACATATTCAATGCCCTGCTATACAAGAAATTCCCAAAACTTTACAGGACCAGGATCCAGCAACGGCCGGCATGGAACTATTACGTAATGATCATCTGCTTCATTACAGGTATCGGCTGCCTGGCAGCACAACAACCTGTGGCGGCATCTGTTTTGCTGGGCATATGGTTGATGCTGACATTGCTGTTTGCCTGGAAACGCCTGATGCACACAGCACGTACAGCATCACATATCAGCGAAATGATCATTACATCCGCCGCCATCCCGTTTGCAGCTACTTACTGGAGCCTCTACGGTGCATGGCGCTATAAAGTGCTCTATTTATAACTATGAGTAAAGATATCCGCAAGATCGCTATCTTCCGCGCACTGCAGCTGGGAGATATGCTATGTACCGTCCCCGCGCTCCGCGCATTGCGAACAGCATTCCCGGAAGCGCATATCACCCTGCTGGGCCTGCCCTGGGCTGCCACATTTGTACAAAGGTATTCCCATTACCTGGACTCCTTTATACACTTCCCCGGCTATCCAGGCCTGCCCGAACAAAAACCGGACATAGCAAAGTTCCCCATATTCCTTGACGTGGTACAACAGGAACAATATGACCTTGTATTACAAATGCAGGGTAATGGCTCTATTGTAAACCCAATGGTAGCATTGTTTGGCGGAAGGTACACCGCCGGCTTCTGGAGGAAAGAAGACGGTTGCCCCGATGCAGGGCTCTTCCTCGAATACCCGGAAGATGTATCCGAAATTGAAAGACACCTGTTGCTCATGGAATACCTCGACATTCCCAGGCAGGGCACCGAACTGGAGTTTCCCATCACCGCACAGGATATGGCAGACTTTAACCGGATGGGACTGACCATAGACGCCCAGGAATATATCTGTGTACATCCGGGTTCAAGAGGTAGCTGGCGGCAGTGGCCCCCACACCTGTTTGCTGCCATGGCAGACGAGTTTGCAGAAAAAGGCTGGAAAATAGTGCTGACAGGTACGGCAGACGAACGTTCGCTGACAGAAGAAGTGGCAGGGCTTATGCGGCACGAATCAATTAATACCGCCGGACAAACAACATTAGGCAGCCTGGGCGTACTGGTAAAAAATGCCAGGGCATTACTCTCTAACTGTACCGGCGTTTCTCATATCGCCGCAGCTTTACAAACACCCAGTATAGTCATCAGCATGGACGGAGAACCCCTGCGCTGGGCGCCGCTAAACAAGAAATTACATTTTACGGTTGACTGGACCACCGAACCGGATTACGAGATAGTATTAAGACATGGGCTGAGGCTTCTTGAAACGACCTGAAGCCTGTGGCAGTAAAGCTCCTGTTTCCTCCAGTATATTGGCAGGAGAAGCAGGAGGCAGATCACTGCATGCCAGCGAACGGTAAACATACTTCACCACCTCATTCCTGCTTTGTAAAGAAGCCGGCACATCAAAATATAATACACCACTGTTAACCATCCACGGCGTATGCTGCGGATTGGTCATCGCATACAGCACCAGCACCGGTGTCTGTACAGCCGCCGCCAGGTGAACAGTCACAGTGTTGACAGAGATCACCATCACACTATATTTTATCAGCAGTATAAACTCTTCAAGGTCCAGCAATCCTCCCACAGAAAAGGCGCCCTCTCCTATTCCCTCAGCAATGTCCCTGCATTCTGAAATATTATTTTTCCCGGTGATAAGCAGCTGGCAATTATAAGCCGCAGCTATTTTACGGCCTGCAGAGATCCAGGCCTTTACCGGGTATTTCCTCTTCAGTTCAGATACATCCGTATGTAATACCATAAAAGGCTTCTCCGGATCAACACCCGCCTGTTCCAGTTGTTTCAGCATACCGGTACGGCGGTCTTTCTTTATACGTACGTATAACTGTTCCTGCGTGGCAACTGCCCCTACATTCGCCACAAGGTCAAGATCACGTCTTACCTGGTGTTTGATAATGTTGTATGGCTCTTCATCAGGTACCCAGTCCGTAAGCAGGTGATAAGGATTTTCCCGGCAATATGCCAGCCTGCGTGGAATACCCGCCACATACGCCAGCATAACAGAAGGCATAGGATTCTGACTGTACACAGTAAATATAACGGCTGCATCAAAATTCCCCTTCCTCAAACGCGCCGCCATCTTGTTAAAACTATCAGGAACAGGCGTTGTGGACGTCTGCACCCAGGGCGTATCAAAAATTATGGTATCGTCTATCTCCGGCATAAAATCCACAATACCGGCGCCCATAGAAGATACCAGCACAGTAATATGACAGTTGAAAGTTGTTTTCAGCGCCCTGATGGCCGGACCGCTCATCAGCAGGTCTCCCATATTGTCCGGACGTATACAAAGTATACGCCGGCAGTCTTTCCAGTTGGATGCACTCATACTTATAAACTACTTACTTTTAAAACCGGGTTTGTATAAATACGGCGGATAATAAGAGAAGTAGACCTGCCCTTTACCAATGGCAGCAATATCACCTCTCCTCCCAACTTTTCCACAATAGCTGCTTCTGGCAGGGACTCCCTGTTGTAATCTCCCCCTTTGACAAAGAAATGCGGTTTAACTAAGCGGATCAGCGATTCAGGTGTATCATTCTCCTTACTTCCAAAAGCCACAATATGCGTTACCACACCCAGCCCGGCCAGTACCTGCATCCTGTCAGACAGGCTGTTAATAGGCCTTTCCGGCCCTTTTAAACGCCTGATGCTGTCATCCGTATTGATACCCACGATCAGTACATCTCCCAGCTCTCCTGCCCTGTTTAAATAGCTTACATGCCCGCTGTGCAGGATGTCAAAACAGCCGTTGGTGAAAACGATCTTTTTCCCCTGGGCCCTGTACATATCACAAACACATTCCAGCTGCCGGAGATCACTGATGTACTTATCCTTCATAGAAAAATATGCCAGCAGCTCAGCATGTTTACAATATGCCGTATTACTTTTACCTATAGCCACAGCTGCTGCCGCACCTGCAATTTCCGCCGCTGTAGCAGGCGCTGCCCCCGCCAGACAGGCAAGCGTAAAGGCGCTGATATAGGTATCTCCCGCACCGGAAACATTAGGCTGCTTTACCTTCGGGGCCGCCATATGGCATAGCAGTTTATCCCCCGTAAAGATCAATGCCCCGTCTTCATCCAGCGTAAGCGCTGTTATAGCCGCACCTGTAGCAGCAAAAACTGCCGTTCCCTTTTCCTGCAGCTCGTGTACCCTGTTCACCGGCATATTCTCCACCTGCAGGAGCTGCATTATTTCAGGATAGTTAGGCTTTACCAGTGAAGGACGCAATTGCCTGAACTGTCCTAAATGCTTTGCATCTACAGCTATGAATTTCTTATAACGGCTGTTAAGTCTTTCCAGCGCTGAAATAACGGCAGGCGTAATAAGCCCTTTATTATAGTCAGCCACCACAATAGCATCATGCTGTAATACCTCTTCCTCCAGCAATGCGATCAGCTCCTGTTCACAGTTGGCATCCAGCGGCAGCTCCGTTCCTTCATCATAGCGTGTAAGCAGCTGCTGACCGGCAATTACCCTGGTCTTCACAATAGTGGCGCGGGTATTACAAACAATCACCTTATTGCGGATGCCCGCATCTTCCAGCAATGAAGCTGCCAGTTCCCCCGCATGATCACTTCCCATTATACCGGTAAACGTAACGTTTGCTCCCAGCTGCCGGAGATTGGCAGCAGTATTGGCGCCGCCACCCAGTACAGAAACACAGGAACTGATATCTACCACCGGCACCGGCGCCTCCGGGGTAAGCCGGGTACTGGCGCCTTTCAGATAAGTATCTATCATCAGGTCTCCTATCACAAGTACGGAAGACTTAGTAAAATCTTTGATCAGTGTCTGATATATGAGCTCCATACGATCTGTTTTTCCCTGAACAATTAATTATATATTCTGCTGCTTCCAGCATATTACCCGCTATAAATTCGGGCTTACGCAACGGAGAAAGGTCCCACTCCGTTTCATTACCATTATCTACCAGGATAGAACGGCATCCGCTCCTGTTCCCGGCTTCCACATCATTCAGAATGTCTCCCAGCATCCAGGAGCCTTCCAGGCTGATATGTAATTCCTCTGCCGCCCTGATCATCATACCCGGAGCTGGCTTCCTGCAGGAACATGTAATGGCATATCCGCTGACAACCCCCTCCAGGTCATGAGGACAATAAAAAAAACCATCCAGCTGCACCCCCTGCTCTGCCAGCAAAGCATCCACTTTCCTGATCACAGCAGACAACGCGCTTTCCGGGAAATACCCTTTTGCCACTCCCCCCTGGTTGGTAACCACCACCAGCACATAACCGCCATTCTGCAGCAACCGTAATGCTTCTCCCGCATATGGCTCCAGCTGTATATACTCCGGGTCAACATTCCAGGGAACATTCCTGACCAGCGTCCCGTCCTTATCAATAAAGATGGCTTTTCTCATACGGCAATACCTTTTGACGGCCACACACCTTTTCATACACAGCCAGCATCTGGCTTGCTACCAGCTCCCAGGTGAACATACGGTTCACCCGCCTTACAGCATTAACACCCATTTCTTCCAGTTGCTCAGGCGCCCTGAGCACGTTCCTGATAGTATGAGCCAGCATGCCCGGGTTCTTCGGGCTCACCAGTACGCCCGTTTGTCCGTCAGCCACACTGTATTTGATCCCCCCAACCATACTACCTATCACCGGGGTGCCGCATGCCATCGCTTCCAGCGGAGTAATACCGAAAGGTTCATACCACGGCGTGGTAATAAAAAGATCGGCCGCCGCATAGAAGAATTTAAGTTCCGCCCTGCTTTTCTGCCCTGTAAAGACAACCCTGTCTTCCACTTTCAGCCTTATTGCCAGCTCCTTCAGTCTTTCCAGCTCATTTACAGTATCTGTATCCCCGCCTACTATCAGCAATCGCATCTTAGTGGCTTTATGATTAAGCCTGGCAAATGCCTCTATCACATTGTCCACTCCCTTGCGCGGCACCATCCGTCCCAGTTGCAGCAACAGTATCTCATCTTCCGGCAACCCAAGTATCTCACGCGCTGTCCGTTTATTTACAGGATAGAACTCTTCTGTATTCACACCACACGGGATCACTGTGATCTTTTCCTCAGGCGCGTTATAATAATGAATAAGGTCTTCCCTGTCCTGCGGGCATTCGGCAATGATATTATCCGCCTTCCTGCATACGGCTTCTTCTATAGCTATCCTCTCCGGAGGAAAACGGTCGTTATCTCCCTGGTGCAGAAGGCGAATATGTCCCAGGGCATGGAAGGTGACCACGAAGGGGATCTGCAGTATGGCCTTTAGTTCCATCGCCACCAATGCCGACATAAAAAAGTTGGCGTGGATCAGGTCATAACTGATCCGCTGCTCATTCATGAAAGCCAGCATATCTTCCCGGAAAGCCGGCATATATTGAAGAAGTGTTTCCTTTGCAATTACTTTCGGCGGCCCCGCATCTATATGCACAATACGTATGCCTTCCGCCCACTCAATACAACGTTGAAGGTCAGGGTCTTCCCTGCGTGTAAAAAGATCAACGGCATATCCTGCTGCCGCCAGCTGTTTAGCCAGCTCTCCTACATAGACATTCTGTCCGCCGGCATCTGCCCCGCCTAATGCCGCCAAAGGAGAAGCATGCTCACTTATAAAAGCTATCCTCTTTATCATGGTCTTCCATATTAAATTAACGATCATCACTCTATACCTGCCCCTATCGTCGTTTTGCCGGATAGCTGGTCGGTAGTATATGTAAGCTCATTTAAACTCCCATTGCATGCTGCATGAAATAACCGCTCCCACTCCGCTGTGAAACGCTCTATATTAAAGCGTCTCATGGCTGTGCTCCTTGCCTGCTCTCCCATTTTTGCAGCCAGCTCAGGTTCATTGAGAAGAAGTTTCATTTTCTTTATGAGGTAGTTGATGTCAGTATGAATGAACCCATTCCTGCCATTCTCTATCACTGTTACCAGTTCCGTTGTTGCCAGTCCCACAACCGGCATCCCCAGCATCATAGCCTCACATACGGCCAGCGCCAGGCTGGTGTTCCTTACAGGATGAAAGTAAAAGCGGTATTTACTCATGAATGAAGACAACTGCGGATGCAGTACCTCTCCTATCCCGGCCTCTCCATTACCCATACCCGCAAGGTCCAATGGTATAACATCACGCACCTGCCGGAAAATGTCCCACCCCAATGCACGCCCCCGCTGCGCAAGATGATTAATAGCTATAATGCCTTTCGCAAGCTCGCCCGTGTAGGAAGCCTCCGGCATAGTAACCCCATGCTCTATCACTGTAACAGGTGTACGGTTGTTGTCCCACATCAGCCTGTTATAATGTGTAACATGCACCAGGCAAATGCGGCGGTCGTTCACAACATGACGGGTTGTAACCGGGTTCTTCGCAGGTGTGTTATGCTCCAGGTATATCCTCGGAAGCCTGCGCTGAGCAGGCGATAATATCTCGTACTGGTCTACCAGGTAGTCTTTGGTGGACTGGTAAAGAATACAGTCAAAATCAAAATCCTTCACCATCTTCACAGGGATCTCATGTACATTGCTCCCGAACGGGAAAGTCTTACCACGGCCATAATAACCGGGCGTACGTTGCTCATTGACAGGAATGTAGATATCAAAATTGCCTTGTGATAAATAATACAGATAGCTACCGTGTATGTGCCAAGTAAATATCTTCAGCCTGGGCTTGTGTTGCATTGTTGTCATATAAAAAAACGGGATTTACAATAGAAAAAATTCGCTGATCGTTTAGTCATAATATGCTCCTGATCTGATGCCGGCTATTATATGACAAGAAGCAAACCAAACGCCTTTACATCGAATAGGCTGATTTTTAATAAATTATTTGTAGCTACCTCAATCTGATATAAGATGCACAGTAGCAGCGGTTCTTTTAGCGGGCGCTGCTGGCGCGGGTTTCAGAGGAACATAAAATTTACGGTGTAACAAATATGTACACAGGTGAGCAGTCAGTTCTACACTTAATGTATTCTGTTCACATTTCAGTGAGATTATATACGTGCCAGCAAGGCAGTTAAAGCAGTTGCACTCTGTTTATCATATCCATCAATGACTCCAGCAATATCATCCTGCAACGCTGTACTGATAATACCTTCAGACAGACGCCTGAATTTTCCTTCCACATCTCCCCATGTAAGTGGCCGGGTAAAAAAGCCTTTATAATCATCGCATTTCTGTTCGTATTCCTTCCCGTTCTCCAGTGTAACAGTCACTTTTGCCGGCAACCGGTCAGGATACTCCTGGGTGTACGGATCAAGTACGTCCATAAGTTTATGAGGTGTCTTAACCGGTAACACAGTATGGACCTTTACCTTGTCCAGCAGCTCCTGTACGTCAGGCCGGCGTATACGCGCAGTAGCAAATTGTTCCGGCATCACCTCCCCGTCTATCAAAGCCACGGCTAGAATATAAGGCAGGCTGTGGTCCGCCTGTTCTTTTGTCTGCACCCTGTCCCTTGGCCCATATTTTCCTCCCCCCGTAATATGATAGGCAGTGGCAAAAGTAGTAAGGTCTATACTTTTTACTTCCCCGGGCAAAATGTTATGCTGCTGCCGGAGCATAAGCATCGCTTCAATAGCAGATTGTGTATGTACTTCCGCATTATAGCTTTTTAATACACATCTGCTTATCAGGGAAAAGTCTCCCCTCTCCTGGTTAAAAGCAGGCTTCATACCGGTCAGCTCCTTAAAACCTACAGAGCCTTCAAAGTAATTTACAGGACCTGTTACACCCTCTTTGGCCATCAGGAGTATCTGTGTGCAGGAACCCGTAACCAGCGAAGAGGCAAGCCCTTTCCATTCATAGGTATAGGATTGCCTGCTGCCTACAGACGCATTAAAGGTACAGGCCGCAATTCCCAACGCATGGGCCAGTTGTTCCGTATTCAGGGAAAACAGCTTGCCTGCCGCCGCAGTAACAGAACAGGCCAGTAACATAGTATGGTCAATCCCTTTCAGCATAACCGGCATGTCATTCACCAAACGGCATTGCAGCTGGTAAGCTACCGCCATGGCGCCCAGCACATCTCTCCCGCTGGCGCCCGTAACCTGTGCTGCTGCAAGTAAAGCGCCTATATTATCACTGGGGTGACAGGTGGCATCTTTAGCCAGGTAGTTATCCATGAAGTCAGGATACCGGATCAGTTGCGTATACCACTGGGCAGCCCTGTCTGCACCGGTTGTACCCAAAAGAGGCACCAGGCAACGGCCATTCTCCTGCAAAGCCCTATGCTGATGAAAACATTTCAGTATTGTATCCTGGCGTGACGCATAGATCATAGAAGCCACTGCATCCAGCAAATGCTTCTTCAACTGCGCCACTACAGAAGCATCCAGTTGACTGTAGGCAGAAAGTTTTGCAAATTCCGCCATTCTCCCGGTCAGGTGCTTCGCCTCAATATTCTCTTTCATAATATACTTTTAAGGATATGTGATCAACTTACATACCATCCCCCCTCCCCGCCTTTAACAGGCATACTAATTGATCTCATGATCATAGATAATACATTATGTTATGATGGACGATGGATACAATCTGAAAAAGATCAATAGTATTAAAGACGTACTGTTGCAACGCGAGCAAACACTTGCCGTCGCAGAAAGCGTAACGGCAGGACAACTGCAGGTGGCCTTTTCCCTGGCAGATAATGCAACACAGTTCTTCCAGGGTGGTATCACTGTTTATAACCTCGGACAAAAATCCAGGCACCTGCATATAGAACCTATCCAGGCAGAAAACGATAACTGTGTGTCGGAAAAGGTATCCCTGCAAATGGCCGTTCAGGTCTGTGAAATGTTCTCATCAGACTGGGGCATTGCCATTACAGGATACGCTTCTCCCGTACCGGAACTGGGCATTGAAAAACTGTATGCCTGTTATGCTATCTGCTTCAGAGGGGAATGTATTGTTAATGACACAGTACACACCAGACAGGAACACCCGCTCTCTGTCCGCACATTCTTTACAAATCACGTACTGGACCAGCTATATGGCATCTGTATACAACAGGAAGTATAAAAAGGCTGGAATAATGTTTGTGCCTTATAAATTAACTAAATCCCCTTGTTATGAAGCGCATGTCACTCGAAAAAGAAGACGTTCATGTAGACTATACCACAGAGAACATTCCTGACTCTGTTAAGAACTTCCGTCCCACCGTATTCCGGGATGGTGATGAATATTGCTGTATCCTCGGAACTGAAGAGGCCGTAGTCGGGACCGGAAACACCGTGGAAGAAGCAATGAATGACTGGGACCGTGCTTACCAGATGAAAGTACATAAATAGATAAGAGCTGGCCTGCGGCCAGCTCTTATCTATTTATCTCCGCTGACCACAGGCCAGCCTTATCTCCGTTAAATTTTCTTATGGCGTTCCTTCAGTAATATTATCATTATCACCCCCTCCCCTGCTATAAATATTATTCTCCTCATCCTCCGCACCTATATCCTCATTAGCATCATCCAATTCTGCCCCCGGAACATCCAGGTCGCCTCCTGATACATCCTCCCCAAATCCCGCTTCCTCCAGCTCTTCTCCTTCATCATCCCTGTTATCCAACGCAGCCTTCCGCAGGTTCTCCGCATCTTCCCCGGCAGTAACATTAGCACTGGTATCAAGGTCCTGCTGCTCTTCCTCTGATACATTCGTTTCATCGCTTGGTTCATCTGCATCATCCAGCACGCCGGCCCCCTCCTCATCGTCAGAAGAAAGTGTTACGTCCGCCAGCTCTCCCAATGGCGGCACATGTATGTGCTCCTGCCCCGGAATATCCTTTACATCAGGCAGCTCCATTTCAGTTTCTTCAGGACGCATTTTTTCCTCATCCTGCGGACTATCATGCAGGTCCTGTTCCTTTGCGCTGTTGATGCGCGTAAATGCTTTTACCATAATCTGTGAATATTAGTGTCAACGATTTCCTTTGTCTCTTGTTTTAGGCCCTGCCTGGAAAACGACATAAGCCACAGCAATGACTATTACAAAGAATAGCGCTATTAGTGGTACTAACATCTGTTGTAATTTAAACAGTGAGTAATACCATTAAGAGATCAAATAATCTGCCACTAAAAGCTGTTCAGCCGGGTGTAAATCGGATCAGGCGAATTGCAGATCCGAGAAAAGAGTCTTCAGGGTCCTGACAAGGTCTATTACGGTAAGCGTTTTCTGGATACAACCGTTAGCACCTATGCTTAATGCTTCTCTTGTCATAGCGGGATCTATGTAGGTGGAATAAAGAAGTATAGGAACTGTAGCAACGCCGGTTATTTTTTTGAGGCCGCGCATACAACTTATGCCGTTAATTCCAGGCATGTTGTAATCTACAAGGATCAGATCAGGAAGATCGCGTTTTACCATCTCATAGGCATTCTCTGCACCTCTCGCCCATTGGCATCTGCTATCTATTCCCGCCAGTTCAATTGCCTCTGATAAAATACTTATTTCATCCCGGTCGTCATCTACCAATAAAATGTTTCTTTGCATAATAAAACTTTTAAATGGTCCATCAAATCCATAAAGGCTATCAGCTGATGTAAATTATTGCATTCACATAAAGGCCAATCAGTACGAACAGCAAGAGAGGAAATGAGACGAGTAATTCAAAAAGATATATAACTTTGGTTAGTTATGTTTTTATGGTTATTACAACTAAGCTAATTTTTTTTCAGGGAAATAACAAATAAATTATACTAATGTCATTTTCAACCGGATCCACGTCAACCCCTTCTCTTTTACTTCCGGTAAATAGAATATTGCTACAATGCAGGCTGAGCCGTGATTATAATGCAAAACCTGTTTAACATTTTTTGTTATATTAGTGTTTTAACCGGACTAAAACCCAGCCACAAATGAAAGCTGCGTTTACATGCTTATTAATTGACGACGACATAGACGACCAGGAAATCTTCCAGCTGGCATTAGAGGAAGTTAACACACCCGTTACCTGCAATACCGCTTCAAGATGTACAGAAGCACTGGAGCTGTTATCATCGGAAACTATACCTGACTTTATCTTCCTGGACCTGAATATGCCAGGCATGGACGGCAAGGAGTTTCTGAGAGAGATCAAGAAGGATGAAAAATTATCGCAGATCCCCGTTGTGATCTATTCTACCTCTTCTGATCCGAAAGATCTGCGTATTACAAGAGAACTGGGAGCATTTGACTACATTATCAAACAATCCAGTATTGTATCATTGAGAAAAATACTGGAAAGGTTTTTCAACAGGCAGCAGATCAACAATTCCAATTAAATATTAAATAAAACAGACATGACGGGCGAAAACTTTGTGGGTGACATTGACATGTCTGCCAGCTTCACTGACCATAAAAAGGAAGAAGAACAGTTAGCTAAACTGGCGGCTATCGTACAGTCGTCAGAAGATGCCATTGTCAGCAAAACGCTTACAGGTATCGTTACCAGCTGGAATAACGCTGCAGAGAGGATGTTTGGCTATACTGCCGAAGAAATGATAGGTCAGCCTATTACACGTATCATTCCTGCTGAAAGACTTGAAGAAGAACCCATCATCCTTGGGAAAATAGCCAGGGGCGAACGGGTAGAACATTTTGAAACCAAACGGGTACGTAAAGATGGTATATTACTGGACATTTCCCTGACCATCTCTCCTGTAAAAGACCGCTCAGGTAACATCATAGGCGTTTCAAAAATAGCCAGGAACATTACCGAACAAAAGAAAGCCGCCATGCAGATCAGGGAACGGGAAGAACTGTTCCGCATGGCTGTAGAATCCACCCGCCTTGGCAGCTGGGAATATTCCCTTTCTACACAAAGGTTCGTATGGTCTGAAGAAAGCAGGAATATCTGGGGGCTCCCGGCCGATCTTCTCATTGATCGTCACCTCCTGGAAAATATGATACATCCTGAAGACAGGGACCATCTGCTTACTTATATCAGGCAAGCCCTGATCGATGCCGATGGCAGTAATTACATGATAGAATTCCGTATCAGCAGGTTCCTCGACGGGGAGTTATGCTGGATAAAACTGCAGGGAAAGTGTTTTTACGGATCCGGAAATTATGAAAGCCGCTTTATCGGTACTATGCTGGACATCACCGAAGAAAAACAGGCTAAAGAAGAAATGGAAAAAACCATCCGGCAACGTACACAGGAATTACTGAAGATCAATGAACGGCTGGAGAAATCCAACCTTGCACTGGAACAGTTTGCCTACATTGCCAGCCATGACCTGCAGGAGCCGCTCCGTAAGATCCGCACTTTTTCAGAACTGATCAGGGAACATCTTGACGATCCTCAGAAAGTAGAACATTATTTCAGCAAAATATCTGCATCAGCAGAACGAATGTCCCGCCTCATTACCGGCATATTAAATTATTCCCGCTTATCCCAGCTCGATCCCTTTCAGAAAACAGATCTCGGCAACGTTTTAAAAAGTGTGCTGCAGGAATACGACCTGCTCATAGAACAGAAAAATGCAGTCGTGAAGTGCGGACAGCTGCCAGCTATAATGGGTATCCGCTCACAACTGGAACAACTGTTCAGGAACCTTATCGGTAATTCATTGAAGTTCTGTAACAAGGCGCCCGAAATAAATATTACAGCGGCAATAGCCACCCCTGAATCTCTGCCCGCCTCATTACAGCCCTCCAGTCAGAAATTTACAGCCATTACCCTGCAGGATAACGGGATAGGCTTTGAACAACGGTATGCAGAACAGATCTTTCATATCTTTAAGCGGCTGGATACCGGTAGTCAGTATGTTGGTACCGGCATCGGACTGGCATTGTGCAAGAAGATAGTGGAGAATCACATGGGAGCTATTACTGCGCTGGGCAGGAAAGGTGAAGGAGCTATATTTGTCATTTATCTGCCGTGTACATGAAAAAAGGAAAGATAAGTCTGCAAAGAGAGAACAGTCTGCACCACGCCGGCTATTGCATTATCCGGGAAAAACTGCCTGCACTGGCAGACTATATGCCAATGCTTCACCCCGAAGAACAGGCGCACTATAATACTTTCCGTTTCGATAAACGCAGAAGTACCTACCTGCTGGGCCGTATTGCAGCCAAACAGGCTATCCATGCCCTGACCAGCCAGGACAACCTGCACAATATTGCCATCGGCTCAGGCGTATTCCAGTTTCCTGTTGTGAAATACAATCCACAGGGAAACCTGCAGGTCTGCATATCCCATTGCGATGAACTGGGCATCGCCCTCTCCTACCCGGAAGAACATCCGCTGGGCATCGATATAGAAATACCGGACAGCTCCAATGTTACTGCCTTAAAAGAACAGCTCACAGAAGCAGAGATATTGCTGGCCTCAGCACAGACATTACCCGAAGCAACAGGATTTACCATGGCATGGACCATTAAAGAGGCATTGTCTAAAATATTGCGCACCGGGCTCACAATAGATCTCAAACTGCTGGAAATAAAATCCCTTCAAAAACAGGACGGGGTATACGTAAGTGAGTTCAGACACCTTATACAGTATAAAGCCGTTTCCTGTATAGCAGGAGACTATATCTGTACAGTAGTTATGCCAGGCAAGACCACTACAGACCTACGGCAGTTCTGGGAAGATCTGAGAAAAATAGTTTAGAGCTTGATTTTTTTAGCGGATAATTTATTTCGCTCAAATTCATCACAGCCGGCCGCAGGCCCCCACTTAAAAAATAAGGGTTTCGCCTTTGGCAAAACCCTCATTTTTTGAGCTATTTCTTCCCGCTATATCTTAAAACTTATACGCAAGACTAAACTTCAAATTACGACCCGGCTCTGCCTGCCAGTAATAATAAGTACCATACGCAGCACCGCTATAAAGATATTTATCCAGCAAATTGAACATATTCGCATTGATGGTAATACGGTCTTTCTCCCATGACAAACCACCATCCAACCTGAAATAATCCGGCAGATCTTTCTGATTCGCAGCAGCCCATGACCAGGTACTACGATCTCCCTGGAAAGAAAACCCTCCGGAAATACCAAGCCCTTTCAGCACACCCTGCCGGAGACGATAAGTCAGCCAGCCATTCGCAACATGAGTAGCATAACCAGTTACTTTATCACCCTTCTTTCCATTAGTACCCGATTTGGATATCCTTGAATCTGTATAAGCATAGTTAACCACCAGGTTCAGACCATTTACGATCTCGCCACGCGCATCAAACTCCACACCTTCAGTTTTAGTCTGCCCCAGCTGCAGGTAATAAGTACCGGTAGGATCAGAAGGATCGGCAGACAGCTCATTGTTCTTCAGGATACGGTAAACTGATACGGTAGAACTCCATCTGCTGTTAAACAGATCCTTTTTAACACCCACTTCCATATTATTGCCGGTAACAGGTTTTACCTTCTCTCCGCTTCTCAGCAGACCAGTCTGCGGAACAAAGCTCTGATCATACAACGCATAGAAAGAAGTGCCTGGGTCTACAGATACGCTCAGACCTACACGGGGAGTGAACCTCTTGTCTTCCGTACCTGAACCATAAGAAGATTCCTTTACATAAGTATAACGGCCGGCAAGTGTCAGGCGGATCATATCATCCAGGAATCCCAGCTCGTCCTGCAGGTACAGTCCTGTATAGGACTGGCTGAGAACGTTTGAGCCTGCACGCACCCGGAGGCTTTTGCTGCGGTCCCATACCGGCAACCCATTGGCAGGACGGCCATATACAGGATTTACCAGGCTGAAAATACCCCCTTCTGTTGGCAGGTCCAATGCATGGCTCTGCCCCCAGTCTGCCATATATTTTTTATTGCCCAGGTCAAGACCAGCCAGCACACGGTGATGAATAAAACCGGTCTGCTCCTCACCATTCACAAACACCTGCCCGAATTTAGATTCATTGGAAGCATCCCAGATGCTCACCCTGCGCACAACGCCCGTCTTACCTACTGAATCAGGCCACATTGAGCTGCCTTCCTGCGCATAATTGAAGTAAGCCGCCTGTGCGGTCAGCTTCCAGTTAGGATTGAACCTGTGCTGCAGGTTTACCAGTATGCTGTGATCATTGATGTTGGTAGGATCAATACCCGGCTCTGCCAGCGTAAAGTTGCGAGGCAGAGTAGCATATCCGTCTGTGCTGAATACATAATAAGACCCTACGTTAGACATTTTAACATGCTGATAGGTATATTCAGTGGTAAGTGTAGTGTTCTCATCCAGTTTGTAAGTGATCACCGGCGCAATGCTGATACGGTCATTGAACTCATAATCACGGAAAGAATTTTTGGTCTGTCCCATCATGTTCAGGCGGTAGAGCACCTTGCCTGACTGGTCAAGTTTACCATCCAGGTCAACAGCAGCACGGTAAAGATCATAGCTGCCCAGCATAAAGCTTGCCTCCCCTTTGGTAATGCCTGTTGGCTTTTTTGTGACGATGTTAACGATACCGCTTGGCTCACCGTTAGACATCATAAAGCCCGCAGGGCCTTTTACAAATTCAACATGATCTACAACGCCCATGTCTTCAGTCAGCGGCCCCCAGGTAGAAGTGATATTCATACCATTGCGGAAGTTGGCCGCCCTGGAACCTCTCATATTAATACGGGTGTAAATATCGCCCCAGTGCTCCAGGCGGGTAGCGCCGCTCACGTTCCTGATCACACCATCGCTCAGGCTGGTGATCTGCTGATCTGCCATTACCTTCCCGGTTACGATCTGGATGTTCTGTGGTGTGGACAGGATAGGCTCTCCCAGGCGCAGAGAATTGGAAACATCTGTTTGTGTATAGTTATTCTTTTTCGATGTGATATTCACTTCGTTCAGCCCCATGCTCGAAACACTCAGCTGAATGCTCACTTCCAGGGTTTTATCTTCCGTTACCGTAATACTCTGTACCTGCTTCTCATAGCCTACATAAGTGGCTTCCAGCTCATAAGTGCCCGGCTTGATATTCCTGAAGTGGAAGGTGCCGTTTTCCTCGGTGATCGCTTGCTTCTTCAGGCCTTTCAGTTGAACGGATACTCCCGATGCCGGCTTTCCGTCGTTGGTGGTGATAATGCCTTTAATGTGCCCCAGGCCTTTCTCATCAGCAGCAAACAGCATTACTGAGCAAAAGAGCAAAGCAATGAGTTGGCTGAAAAATAACATGTGTTTCCTGCTCATTTTTAGTCTATACAATGTAGGTAAATCAATTTCGCCGCAAATTTATCCCCACCTCGTGAGGATGCGTTACGCATTCGGGAAATTGATTTACGCAAAGCGGAAACTTTAGGCTATAAAAGCAGGATATCTATCCGGTGGGCCTGCACCAGCCCCGCCTGTTCCGACCAGGAAAAAACAGTGAAATACCCGTCCTGTGAAGCCACCAGCGCTATCGCATCTTTCTGATCATGAACAAATTGCGCGGCAGAAAGATGCCGTGTCCCGCCAATGGAAGAGGGATGTATAAGCACCGGCGTACCTCCAACAACAGGTTCCATCATCAGTACCTGTTCTATTTGTGTAGACCAGCTGGCGCGGGTTATTTTAGCGCCAAAAGTAAGCAGTTCGTGTTTGTCGTTTATAACGGTAGCCCCATCTACCGCCGTCAGCCCCGTAATATTCTCCACCTCTCTCCTCAGCGCATTCTGCCAGAATATTTCCGTCACATTCCTGTTATTGCCTTCCTGCCGGATAAGGTCAGCTACCCCGGAAAAAGCAGGATATACCTGGTACTGAAGCGGGTGGATGATAGATTCCTTCCAGTGATTGGTACAGGAAGGCACTACCAGCAGGATACCTCCCCTTTTATGAGAACGCATGGAAACAGCTATCTGGATCAGTACGTTAACAGGATCGTTCCATACAGCTGTAGCGCTGATACCCAGCAGGGAACTGAGTATATCCGGCGTATCCGGCAGCAGCCCGCTGCTTTCGTCCACCATCTTCACCTGGTCCCCCCGCAGCATCGCCACATTGGCAAATTTTCCCAGTCCGATTATCCGGCGGTGCTTCACTACCAGCAATCCCGGCTCCGGCACATCCAGCACAAAACAGTAATTGGGAAGCTTCAGGGTAGTACCCCATATATACAGGTTATCCCCTTCATGCCATACACCTACATGAATACCAGCCCTTTCCACACCGGGAGCCAGCTTGGTAAGGGTACGGGCATCCAGGGGCAGGCGCTGCGCAAACAACAGGGGCTTGCCCGCCTGGCAGGGATGCAGGAATGCCAGTGAGATCCTGATAGGTATCCCCTCTTCCCTGCGGAGGCTGGCCCAGAAAGCTACATCTATGATCTTCTCCACCACTCTCGCATTAGGTGCAGTGGCCAGGTCTTCTTCACCCGCTTCAGACGCAATTTCAAGATGCTTGGAGAAATGAGCTGCTATGCTGTCAGCCACCTTGGCAGCCGCCTGATATGTTGATTCATAAGTTAATTCCATACTAAACAATTAATGCCTTTAACATCACAATTAATACCAGCATCAAAATTAACCTTTTATTCCTTCCGTCGTTTATACCCCATATCCTACCACTTATTCCCTGCATGCTCGTCTTATGCCATTTATGACCATCAGCTATACCACCGATCCGATATTTACATCACAGATTTGGATTATTTAATAGGATATGGCCTCTCATTTCATTCTCCTCAGACCCCAGGTTAGCCCTAAACCTCCAAGGAATGCCTTTCAGACGGGCATTCCTTTTTCTTTCTAACGGAATATCTTAAAAGCCTGTAAAAAAACATCGATGTACCTGCGGCTGAAAAAGAGAGAGCTGCCGTCTTTCAGAAATATCTCATTATTAAAGGTATTGATACGGGTCACTTCCTTCAGGTTTACAATATAGTTCCTGTGCACACGTGAAAACTGGGCAGAAGGCAACTGCCCCTGCAGGTCCTTCAGGGATTGCTGGATCACAAACTTCTCCGAATGGCATACTACTTTACTGTATTTACCATCCACTTCTATATATATAATATCATCTATCCTGATCCGCTGCAACAGGTTCCCCTTTTTAATGAAAAGAGTATCATCGGCAGGAGCAGTCGCTGCAGGCGCTTCCGGCGGCGCCGTCTCCTGCCTGAACCTGGTAAGGGCCAGCTCTATGGCATATTGCAGCTCCAGCGGGTTATAAGGCTTTAGCAGGTAACTGTAAGGCGTGGTCAGCTTGGCCAGGCGGAAAGTAGTGGTATCCGTAGCGCTGGTCAGGAATACAAAAGGTCTTTTCTGTTGCTGGGTATTGATCTCTTCGGCAAAGAGTATCCCCTCCGGCTTATCCCCCAGGTAAATATCAATGATGCAGATGTCCGGAATATCCTCCGTATAGGCGGCAACGGCATGCTCCAGTGTATTGGTAATACGCAGATCCGTACACCCCAGCTTACGCAGCAGCGATTCCAGGAACGTTGCTTCATCAGGACTGTCTTCAAGAATAAGTACCTTCAGGTCCTTCATATTGTTCTTTTACCGGTAAGGAAATCACCACACTGGTCCCCTGTCCGCTTACGCTGCTGATCTGCAGGCTGCCCCCGTTCTTCTCTGACATATTCTTCACAAGCCACAATCCCAGCCCCGTACTCCTGTTTCCTCCCGTATCCTGTTGTATACGCCTGGATTCATTCTGCTGAATGGCTTTGATTATGCGCTCATCCATCCCCATACCCGTATCCTGCACCGTCACCTCGCACATATCGCCTGTAACACGTGCAGAAAAAGTGATCGTTCCGTTCACGTGCGTATATTTGATAGCGTTATCCAGCAGGTTACGGAAAACTATCTTGATGGAATTAATGTCCGCATAAAAATTTATTCCCCCGGGCACCTGGTTAACAATACTGATCCTCTTCAGCGCGGCTATAGAATTGAAATCATAACAAACCTGCTCTATAACAGGCCGCAGGTCCAGCTTCTCCCGGCGCAGGCTCAGCTGCCCGGTTTGGCCGAGCGCCCAGTACAAAAGATTATTCAGTAACGCATATGTATTGTCAGAGATCTTTTCAATGTTCTCCGAAAGAGAAGTAGCTTCACGGATCCTGTTCTGTGAAAGCGATTCTTTCAGATAGGACAGGTTGATCTTCAGATGATGTACCGGCGATCGCAGATCATGGGCCACAATAGAGAACAGCTGGTCTTTCGTCTGGTTCAGCAGCTCCAGCTTATCCTTCTGCTCAGCAATAATACGGTTACGTTTATTCTTCTGCCGGTAAGCAACATAAATAAAACCGGAGAACGAGAAGAACAGTATAGCCAGTATAAGTGACATATTACGTTGCCACTTCCTTTTACTCAGCTCAGCTTCACGTAAACGGTTCTCCTTCTGCAGAAGCTGTACCCGGTACTCCTGCTGCTGTACCGCTATTTTCTTATCCTGTTCCGCCATTGCCCATACATTGTCCCTGTCTGCTATCTCCTTTTCCAGCCGCTCATATGTTTTACGGTATTCCAGCGCTTGCTCCAGCCGGCCATAACGCTCCTCAAAAGAAGCAAGGCTGACATAGACCTTACTCTGGCTTACCAGGTCGCTCGATTTGCTGACCAGGGCAAGCGCCTTCTCAAAATAGTTCCTGGCCTGGGCATACATATCCTGCTCATCATAACGGATAGCCACGTTCAGGTAAGTATTGGTAAGCGCAGTAGTGTCCTTCAGCGCTGCAGCAATGGCAATACTTTTGTCAAAGTAGTCCTCCGCCTCTTTATAACGCTTCAGGTGAATAAGACACACGCCCGTATTGTTAAGTATCTTCCTGCTCACAGATGGTTCATACAGGTGGAAGAAACGGTGCTGTACCGTATCCAGGTAGGCAAGAGCTGTCTTGAAAGCCCCCTGCTCTATATAGATCTCAGCAATGTTGGGATAGATACTGGAAAGGATAGACTGGTTGAGCGAAGATATCCGTATCAGCTTGTAATATTCGGATAACGCCTCGTTATTAAGACTTTTATAATAAAGCACCTTGGCTTTAAGAAAGCGCGTAGTAAGTAATATCGGCGCAAGGGAATTGCTGTCTGCGGCCGCTGTGATGGTTGCCGCATATTTAAAACCTTCATCAAGGTTCCCATTGTTCAATGCCTCATGACAGCGGTGGAAATTTACTGCAAGCTGGCTGTCTGTTCTTTCGGCAGACTGATTGCAAACCAGGCACTGGCTTGCAATCAGTTCGTGAAGGGCGGGCGAAAGATATACCTTCTGAGCCCTTGCCATAAAAAGATGAGTGCTGCCCGTAAAGAACAGCAGAAGTAGTACAAGTTTTCTCATGTAATCAGGTCTTCTCTACGCTGGTAACAGTACCATGCGTGGTTTCCGGGTCACCGATGATATAACGCACCCGTATAGCCGGCAGTTCCCTTCCCTCCACACAATACCTGAAATTGAGAGCCCAGAGCGAATATGCGTATAACTCAGGATGTTCCGCAGGATTATCGTAAGCAATATTGATCTCCCTTACTTCTATCGGACCATTCTCAATATCTATCGTCCCCGCATTGGAAATATCCTGTTCCAGTCTTAAGTTCCTCGCATGGTCCGGCAGGTACATATGGATACTTACATCATAACAGCTGTAAAAATCACTGGACTGACGTAAAGATACCAAAGGCGCTTTAGTTGTCAGTAAACCTCCATCAAGTCCGGAAGAAAGCAGTCTTATGCTCTGTGTTTTGATACGGGCTTCAGATCTGGGTGTTACAGTGATAATTCCCGGAGCGGGCCGGGATAAGGGATTTGTCGTCATGTCTAAGGGATAGTGTTTTTTAGGTTAAGTCTCAAATATAATAATATTTACACACAGATGGCAAAGATTTTGTGCAATAACGGATAACATACCTAACGCATATGGCTTTCATAGATTATTATAAAATACTGGGAGTCGATAAGAAAGCGTCCCAGGAAGACATCAAAAAGGCATACCGGAAGCTGGCCAGGAAACATCACCCGGATATGAACCCTGACGATAAAGAAGCACATCTCAAATTCCAGCAGATCAACGAAGCAAATGAAGTACTGAGCGATCCGGAAAAACGTAAGAAATACGATGAATATGGAGAGCACTGGCAACATGCAGACCAGTTTGAACAAGCCAGGCAACAACGGGGAAATGCCGGCTACGGACCGCAACAGGAGTTTTCAGGCGATTATGGCAATTTCTCTGAAGAACATTTCTCCGACTTCTTTGAATCCCTGTTCGGTAGCCGCAGAGCAGGCCGCAACACAGGTAAGTTCCGCGGACAGGACTATAACGCTGAACTCCATGTAAGCCTGCGGGACGCCGCCCACACGCGGCAGCATACACTGAATATCAATGGCAAACAGGTGCGCATCACTGTACCTGCAGGTATTGCCGACGGCCAGGTTATCAGGCTTACCGGGCACGGAGCCCCGGGCATGAACGGAGGACCTAACGGTGACCTCTATATTACATTTGTTATCAGCGATGACCCCAATTTCACAAGAATGGATAATGACCTCTACGCCAACATGGAAATAGACCTGTATACGGCCGTCCTGGGCGGAGAGGTCATGGCAGACACGCTTGACGGGAAAGTAAAACTGAAGGTAAAACCGGAAACACAGAACGGCACCAAAGTGCGACTGAAAAACAAAGGCTTCCCCGTCTACAAACAGGAAGGCTCCTTCGGCGATCTTATCATCACCTACCAGGTAAAACTACCTTCCGGATTAACCGAAGAACAAAAAGAACTGTTCAGGAAACTGGCTCAATCATCACGTTAAAACCCTTTATATGCAAACAGAACTGATAGCAATCTCACAATATTGCACCATACACGAAATTGATGTATCATTCGTTCACTCCCTGGCAGATGAAGGACTGATAGAAGTAACTGTCGTTGAAGGAGCCCCGTTTATCAGCACAGCACAACTGCAGGAACTGGAAATATATACCCGCTGGCATCATGATATGGGCATCAACACAGAAGGTATAGATGTGATCCGCCAGCTGCTGGATAAAGTGAAACGGATGCAGGCAGAGATAGACATACTACGTAACAGATTGCGGATATACGAATAAATCACCTCCACATCAAACAACATATCGCATATGAACAAATTCTTCCGTTTCCTCATCGCGGCCTACGGCGCAAAGAAATTAGGCGGCGGCTGCCTGGGCACCATCGTGGTATTTATCATTATCTATATGGCGCTGGGGCATTGCAGCTGATCATTTAGCATAATCCACCACCCATATACGGTCCGTTTTATCATCTGTAATGAATAAACGCCCCTGGTTGGATACGGCTATCCCCACAGGTCTGCCGCGTACTTTCCCCGATTCGCTGATCACAAAACCAGTAAGGAAATCTTCCTGCTCTCCCGCCGGCCGGCCATTTTTAAAGGGAATAAAGATCACCTTATAGCCGGACACCGGTTTACGGTTCCAGGAACCATGCTGCGTAATAAAGACCCCATTCCGGTACTTTTCAGGGAACAGGTTCCCTGTATAGAATGCCATTCCCAGCGATGCAGAATGGGCAGCCAGCGGAACATCCGGTACAATCGCCTTGCTCACCAGCTCCGGCGCCGCATCCGGTACACGGGGATCTTTATGCTGCCCGTAATAACTGTAAGGCCATCCGTAAAAACCGCCTTCCTTTACATGGGTCAGGAAATCGGGTACAAGATCATTACCCAGCTTGTCCCTCTCATTTACCACTGTCCACAGATTATTGGTACCAGGCGCCCAACCCATACCAACAGGATTACGCAATCCGGACGCATATACCCGCATGCCGGAACCATCAGGGCTTATTTCCAGGATGTTAGCTCTCATTTCTTCCTTGTCCATCCCCTTTTCGCCATGATCAGTACCACACCCTACAGCAATATATATCTTAGACCCGTCCTTACTGGCTAACAGGTTCCGCGTCCAGTGCTGGTTCACCTTACCCGCAGGCAGATCAGCTATTTTTTCCCCACGGGTAGTAATACTGGTCATACCTTCCTTATAAGGGAAGCGAACTAACGCATCTGTATTCCCTACATAGAAGTAATTGCCTATCAGCACCATCCCGAAGGGCTGGTTCAGGCCAGCCAGGAAAGTGGTACGTATTTCCGGTATACCATTATGGTCCGCATCACGTAGCAGGGTGATGCGGTCAGCGCTATGCCGCAGGTCATTTGATTTACCCGCGCCAACGATCTTCGCGCCTATTTTCTTAAAGAAAGGGAAATTAGTATTGGATTCTGCTACCAGCAGATCACCGTTAGGCAGGACATAAAGCCACCTGGGATGTTGAAAGCCGGCTGCATAAAGGTTCACAGTAAACCCTGCCGGGGCCGCCGGTTTCTCTCCCTCTTTCCAGCCAACAACATTGCTGTAGTTAGTATATGATTTGGTGGAATAAGGCGCAGGCAGATCTGCTCGCTGCTGCGCATATACACACAGGCTACATAAACTTAAAAGTAGCAGCGTAACGTACTTCATAACAGCTTGTTTATTACATAATAACTGTTACAAAAGACATGCCCCGCCCTTCACTATTGAAGAGGTCACTTCTTTAAGAGGTAAGGCTGCAGGGCCTTACGCCATATTTCATACCCCTTTTTATTCATATGCAGCATATCATCCACAAACAGTTCCTTTCTGGGCTGTTTTTCCTTATCCAGCATATCATCGTAGATATTCACGAAAGAAATGTTCTTCTGGTTACCTATATATTCTTTGATCAAAGCATTGGCAGCCCTGGCCACTGAAAAATATTGCGCCCTGCTGGGACTTGGCTTGATGGAGATGTACACGATAGGAATGGTTGGTAACTTGCTCCTGATCAGCGTATATAGCCGGTCAAAACGCAACAGCATGCTGTCTGCCGTAACACCTTTTTCAACAAGGTCGTTCTCTCCCACATAAATAACTATCTCCCGCGGGTTATAAGGGAAGATAATGTCAGGGGCATAACGGATAATATCTGTCGTAACAGCCCCTCCTATTCCCCTGTTCATCGCTACATACTTTGCAAATGTTATTTCCAGGTCATCCCATTTCCGGATAGAAGAACTGCCAATAAAAAGAATAGGATTTTCCGGTGGAGCATACATCTTGTCAAACTTCACAATCGTCTGAACATCATCATAAAACCTTGGTTTATCCTGTGCCTGCAACCCGGTGGTAAGGGCAATCAGCAGACAGAAAATGATCCTGATCTTACTCATAACGTATTTCTGCTTTTTAATAACTTTTCCCCGCTGTTAACCCGGCAAAAATAAATAATCTGCCTTATGAATGTTAAATAATCTCGATATAGTGGCATAAAATGTGGTTTATTTCCACCTCGTAAAGGGGGATTAATTATATTTACAGTATCTGAATATATCAGCATCATGGAAACAAAAGATGGGATCAAAAAAATAGTCATTATTGGAGGAGGTTTTGCCGGGATTAATCTGATACAAAAATTACAGCATGATAAACGCTTTCACATCACGCTGGTAGACAAGAACAATTACAATTTTTTTCCACCGTTAATTTATCAGCTCGCCACCGGCTTCCTGGAAACCTCCAGCATCTGCTACCCTTTCAGGAAATTGCTCAGGGGCAAAAAGAATGTCCGCTTTCACATGGGTGAACTACTGCGTGTGGACCCGGCCACCCGTACCTGCTATCTCAATAACGGAGAGCTCTCTTACGACTACCTGGTCTTTGCCACAGGCACAGAAACCAATTATTTCGGTAATGAAAACATCAGGCGCAACGCTATCCCCATGAAAACGGTGAACGATGCCCTGGAAATGAGGAACACACTGCTGAAACGCCTGGAACTGGCCTGCGTGATCAACGATCCGGCAGAAAGGAAGAAACTGCTGACCATCGTCATTGCAGGAGGCGGCCCCACCGGTGTCGAAATATCCGGAATGCTGGCAGAACTGAGATTGTATATAGCCCGTAAAGACTATCCTGAACTCCAGGGCCACGGCGGCGATATCTACCTCATCAACGGCGGTGACGCCCTGCTCGAACCAATGAGCACCAAATCACAGAAACATACATACGACTCCCTGCGCAGGCTTGGCGTAAAAATAAAACTCAATACACGGGTAAAAGATTTTGTAGACGACCAGGTTATCTTATCAAACGGAGATCCTATCGATACCAAAAACCTCATTTGGGCAACAGGGGTCACAGCCTGTACCTTCGAAGGTATTCCCGCCGCCAGCTTAGGCGTAGGCCGCAGGATGATCACAGACGAATATAATGAGGTGACCGGTGTAGACTACATCTACGCCATCGGCGACTCCAGCCTCCAGACCCATGAGGAAGCCTTCCCCAAAGGACACCCCCAGCTGGCGCAGGTAGCTATGCAGCAGGGCAAGAACCTGGCAAAGAACTTTATAGCCATGGCTAACGGCAGGTCCCTCACCCCCTTCAGATACACGGATAAAGGCTCCATGGCCATTATAGGAAGAAATGACGCCGTAGCTGATATTCCCAGGCCTAAATTCCATGTATCCGGCTTTCTGGCCTGGGCGTTATGGCTCGTCATTCACCTTTACTCTCTTATTAACTATCGTAATAAACTCAAAACAATGTATAACTGGACCGTGGCATACCTTACCATGGACCAGGCACTGCGTATGATCATCAAACCGATCAACAAACCGCCGGACCCAAAACCTGCAGAGCCGAAACCAGCAGAAACCAGGCCGGTAGTACAGGTATAACATCTATATCTTCAGTCTTACTTTCTTCTTTTCCATCCAGCCCACTATCGCTATTACAAGGAAAGCGAAGGCTATTGAACGCAATAACCCCAGCCAACCCTCACTTAACGCTGACGGATACTGAAAATGTACCAGTCCGGAAACAGCCACCACCAGGTAGGGAATAAGGTAACAGGTAAGCGTACTTGTGCCGGCAGGACGTATGGCATTAAACCAGCTCATCTTCCCCTTCACATCTACCAGCCAGATCAGCAGGATAAAAAGCAAAGTAGTGATGCCTGCACAGATCAGCACCCAGGACGGCGTAGCCCTGATCTTCGAGATCCCGTCCGTATAAGGCCGTATAAGAAGCCCTGCAGCAATGGCCAGTACTCCTATAACAATGAAGATACCCGGCTGCTTCCCTCTCTCCTGTAACCAGGAATAAAGGGTAGTAAGCACCGCCCCTCCCATAATAAGCGCAGCAGAAGAAGCATCTCCCAGCACAGGAATACTGAAACGCATCCAGCCCGCATGCGTGGCTATATTAATTCCGAGAAAAACAACCAGGACAAGCACCAGCGCAGACAGCCTCCCTTTTACCAGCAGGTACAGGGTAGCGCTGATAAGATATGCCCAGCCAATAATACCCAGTATCCCCCACCAGGAAGGCTCCATCCAGTGCGTTTGACCAGGCTCGCCCCCCTTATACAGGGCAGCCATTACCAGCAATATCACAATGCCGGTACCCATCAGCAGGTATTTGTTCCTGCTGCTCACCGTATCAGGATAATCCAGCCATACCAGGAAAAAAGCAATAGTAATGAGAAGCAGCCACAGCGCACGGGGCAAAACCGCCTCACTACTGTAACTTTCAAGGTTAACGTGGAAGAAGCCCATCACAATAAGCGCTATGGAACGGATAACAATATGCTTTTCCGTACTGATAAAAGTGGCCCCGCGACTAATACGCCTTCCTATGGCCAGCGGAATGGAAAGCCCCACAATGAAGAGGAAGGCCGGAAATACAGTATCCGCAAAGCCGAGGCCATCTGCACTGGCATCTACATGCTCGATCCAGGAAGGAATATTCCTTACACCACTTACATCGTTAACGAAGATCATAGCAAGCATGGTAAGGGCGCGAAGCGCATCGATTGACAACAGGCGTTGGGATAGTGATTTAAGCATGTTTTAAGATATAAATAATTTTCTGAATTTTCAGCCGGCCACCACCCCCGATCAGACAGATACATACCAGCCCTCTCAGAGTTTGGTTTCTTTCGTAACTTTGTATATCATTTGTCGGATCTGAAACTCAATGCTATGAAGAAAATAAGTAATCAGGACATCATTCGCCTGGCAGAAATAAAGTCTTATTTCCTGGACCCTCCCTACACGTTCAAGATCCACAGCTATGCTATGCCACAGGTGGAAGAAGCCCTGGTCATCCTCAGAAAATATACCTTCATCTCTCCCGTTATCATTACCCAAATGGAAGATCTCCAGGCATTGCTGCTCCAGTCAGAACATGATGCCAATGCCACCAGGGAACAAATGCGATCATTCGCCGTGCTGCTCAACAGGGTGAATCGCTGATTTTGGGGATAAACCCGCCGCCCGGTTTTAATTATATTGCAGCATTTTAACACCTATGCAAACAAATGCTCCCTTATCCCCTGAAGATCAGCAACTGCTCAAACTACTCTTTAAGAAAAGCAGGTTGGAAGCCATTACACCATTGGTGATAGGGCTTATTTTAATTATACCCTCGCTTTTCCCCATCATAATTTTCCCTGCTGATTTCTGGATCGGTAAACTTTTCTTTGCCCTCCTGGTATGTGGCGGCGGCTATGCCATCTATTTCTGGAAAATAAAGAGCAACCGGCTGAAAGAACAGGAGAACAACGTACTAAGCGGACAAAAATACCTTATAAGCGGTATACTCCAGACAGTACAACTTATAGATTATAAATTCCTGCGCTACCAGGTAGGAAGCAACATCGCAGACGCCTATATCCCCCTGCACACCTCCCTTTCTTCCTCTCCTATACATAAGAGGGTCATAAAACAGGCAGAAGCATGGACCGGGCAATACGTAACACTTCACCTCGTGAACCTCGAACCAGGTATGGACCTCCTGTTGCAGGCCAACTACAATAAGACCTTCAATGAAACAATAGTGCCTCTCGAAGAAACAGATAAACAAAAGCAATACCGTCAGCTTCGCAACACCTGGCTTGCAGCTTTCGGCATTTTAGCCGTTCTCTTATTGCTGATGTATTTCCTTATAGGAATGGAAAATGAAGGTCTGGTAGTGTTAGGAGTAATACCAATATTATTGTTCTCTATTCTCTTATGGTACAGCATACCACTTATCAGGGAGATCCGCAACAGCAGCCTGAAAAGCGTTGTCATCACTACTATCACAGAAATAGTAACAGCTGTGGTAAGAAGCGGAAAATCTTCTTCTGAGTATAAATGGTACAGGCTGGGTAACGGCACCTTGCTTCAACAGAGCAATGTGCTGCTTCATATAGGCCAGACCGTAGTAATTGAAAGCATCATCAAACCTGACGGAGAAAAAGGTATGCTGATGGATGTGAGGAAAGTATAAAAAAGACAGCCGGATCACTCCGGCTGCCCCTGTGTATTCAAATCCTGCTTATCTACTCTTTACTATTCAGTTTCAGAGACTGGCTGTTCACCAGCAAAGTATCCTTGTCAACTACCAGCACTTTCATCGCCTTCTTAACAGGCTTCTGCACGTCAAATACAAGGATCTTGTCTTCTGCTGACACAAGACGCAGACCTTCATCTTCAATAAGGAAGTCCAGCAGTTCATTATCCTCTGAAGAATGGGAAATGAAAAGCTGATCTCCTTTCCTTGGTTCAAGGGAAGAATATTGCAGACGGGGATGAGGCAGATGAGCCGTAATATCCATAGTGCGGTTCTTGATAGCCCAGCGGTAATACCATTCTGCCAGCGCATTCAGATCAACTGAATTGTCAGACGCTGAGATTTCCACTACTACGTTATCAGCAACCCAGAACAGGTGCGGTTGCCTCTTATCCTTACTGATAGCAGCATAATGCCCGATTCCTTCCACACGCTCATAAGCAGGCGCTGTTCCCTGGGAGAGACCGCCTGTAGAAAGGAAACGGTTATACGAAAGCTCATTGCCTGCACTGGATACATAGATCTTCATAAAGATATTATGCTCTCCGTTTTTCAGCATCCAGAGCTTTACCACTTCTTCTTCCCCTGGCACTATCTCATCATGGTAAATTGTCCATTTATTATGGAAAGCCGGGTACTCTGCCGGAGAAGGCCATTTACCTACAATACTCCTCTTACCGGTCTCTTTCACGCTCTTCTCAGAAAATCCTACCTCTTTTTTAAATGCAGCAACGTGTGGCAGGTCCGGGACCTGGTGAGCGCTGAACACATTAACGATACTGGTCACACCGGTATAATAACCAATATTGGCAGTTGTACCTCTTGTTACCGCCGGCGGATTAGGATATACGCTATCCGTCGCATTATTCACATATTGAGCTGGCGTTTCATTGCCAATATGAGGGCCCGCACAGGCATCCGAAATACAACCTGTAGAAGGAAGATAGACGAAAGCATGATTGAGAAAAGCAGTACGCGAAGGACTGGTTGAGCTGATCACTGCCGGACCTCCCGTAGCTCCGTAAAACGGATTATTACATTGCCCACGGCCAATGAGATTTGTTAACCGCATATAGCCAAACGGCTGCATAAAACAGTATTTGACAGAATAGCCATAATACTGCAGATTGTATTGCAATACTGCCGCCGCATCATAACAGTTCAGAATAGAGCTCGGATTATTATTGTGCGCGGAGATATAAGCATTATAGTAGAGCGTGATATTGTTCCAGCCATTGCTTAGATTCACAAAATGTGGCGCCCCCTGCCAGATATCATAACGGGGAGGTACATAATTAAATATCATATTTACAATACTTCCCACATCATACAGCTTATTAGCCTTCTTGACCAATTCACTGATCTCATCTCCCGGGAAACGGTGCACCTGCGGAGCAGATTCATATAATTTCTCCAGGGCTTCCACCGGTATGCCCCTCTTAAAGGCGTCCGCCGGCTGATTAGCCAGGTCAATCCAGAAAAGCTGTACCCACGTAGTACCCAACCCGATCACTTCATCTTTACCTGAGGTCAGCTGCCAGTGAAGTGCATTGTTATGCAGCTGCGCAAATGCTTTCGGCGATGCCTGCGCCTGCACAGTTATTGTGCTGTCATTCTTGGCGCCTTTGCCGGAAAATAATACGGCCCCATTATCAGCAAGAGCCTGCAACTGATATTGTGAGCCCAGCGCACCATTTTCGGCTGCAAGATGAACTTCCAGCTCAAAAGGCGTTTTCTGACTGAGATCAAAAGCTACAGGGACAGGTGTCTGACGGGTCCTTTTACTGTTCCAGATAAACTGGTGAGGATTGATAACGCGGTTCCCTTTAGAGAGAACAATACTGTTCAAAGCCCTGATAGATTGCAATCTGACAGCAATGGCTTCGACGGTTTCTTGATGAGTCTTCATCTTTTGAGGTTTTTTGAGTGAACATTCAGTTTTTAAGTGAGGACTATTGTAAATGGCTATTTTGTCAATTTGGGGACTCTTCTCAAATAAATGTAGTGCATTTTTATTATCCACTGAAATAAATAATTCGCTATCAAACAGATAACGTGCAGATTAGATTAAAAGGAATATTTAATATTGATGGAAAATTATATGACAGATTATCAGCAAACTCTTACTGGCACAAAATAAAGATCGCAACCATCACTCCCATCTGCAGCGGGACCAACGGTTGCGATCAGAACGCTGTTATATCTTTATATCTCTCCTTTTTTCAGCTGTGATACAGCATGGTCTACTGCCCTTGCTGTCAGCGCCATATAAGTCAGAGATGGATTCTGTGTAGAAGTAGACGTCATACAAGCCCCATCCGTCACAAAAACATTCTGACAGGCATGCAGCTGATTCCACTTATTAAGCAGGGATGTTTTAGGGTCATTCCCCATACGTACCCCGCCCATCTCGTGAATGTCAAGACCCGGCGCCTGTTTGGAATCACTTGTTTTAATATCGGTAAAACCGGCCCTGGTATACATCTCGGTCATCTGCTCAAAGAAGTCCTTCAGCATCTTCTCATCATTGTCATCATAATCCATATCAACATGCAGTAGAGGCATTCCCCACTCATCCTTTTTCTCCTTATCAAGCGTGATCCGGCTCTTCTCTTTGGGAATGGTCTCTCCCATCATATGAGAACCTACAAACCAGGGGCCTAGCTCTTCATTGAAAAGCTGTTCTTTCAGACTATGACCAAAACCTTCTTTCTTTGTAAAGGAAAACCGCTCCGAAATAAAACCGGCAGCATAACCACGCAGAAAATCAGTTTCCTGCTTCTCCACGTTCCTGAACCGGGGAATATAAGCGCTGGTAGGCCTTCGCCCCTCAGTAGTAAATTCCTTATACCCTTCATACAGCGCAGAAATATGCCCCCGGTAGTTATGGAAGGCAAAATATTTACCAAGCAGCCCGCTGTCATTGCCCAGCCCGTCAGGGAAACGGTGCGAAGTGGAATTAAGCAGGATGAGGTTGGTATTTACAGCAGCCGCATTCACGAAAATGACATTCGCATAAAATTCCGTCATCTGTTTCGTATTGGTGTCTATAACACGTACACCTGTAGCCTTGCCCTTCTGTTCATCATAAATAATGCTATGCACTACAGAGAACGGACGCAGGGTCATATTACCCGTTTTCTCCGCCCAGGGAAGAGTAGAGGAATTACTGCTGAAATAGCCGCCAAAAGGACAGCCACGCTGGCACAGTACCCTTTTCTGACATTGCACCCTGCCCTGTTCTTTATGTATCTGCTGCGGCTCTGAAAGATGAGCGCAACGGCCGTATATAACATGACGGTCCTTATAATTGGCCGCCACAAAATCTTTAAAGTAAGTTTCAACTTTTGTCAGTTCCATAGGAGGCAGGAACTCCCCATCCGGAAGATGGGCAATACCATCTTTATTACCGGAAATACCGGCAAACTTTTCTACATAACTGTACCACGGCGCCAGGTCTTCATAACGGATAGGCCAGTCAACCGCAAAGCCGTCCCGCGCCGGCCCTTCAAAGTCATAGTTGCTCCAGCGCTGGGTCTGCCTGGCCCACATAAGGGACTTACCCCCCACCTGGTATCCTCGTATCCAGTCAAAAGGTTTATCCTGTACATAAGGATGCTCCTTATCCTTTACAAAGAAGTGCATGGCATCTTCCTTATAAGCATAACAACGGCTCACTACAGGGTTCTCTTCCTTAATAGCTTCAGGTATCTGTCCCCGGTGAGGAAACTCCCAGGGATACATATTGGTAGTAGGATAATCCTTCAGATGCTTCACATCCCGTCCTCTCTCCAGCACAAGCGTTTTCAGACCTTTTTCCGTAAACTCCTTTGCAGCCCAGCCTCCGCTGATGCCCGACCCTATCACAATAGCATCGAACGTGCGGTCCTGCGCGCTGTTATTAATATTCGCCATAAATAATAAATAAATTAAGCCGTCCTTCTGTCCGGTTGTTTAACAGGAATACTTCCATGGAATCTTGCAGGTACCAGTTCATATACCTGGACCTTTGTTAAATAATACTCTGAGCTGGTATATCCCTGGATGATTAGCCTCTTTGATGTCTGGTAAAAATAAGCCGCTGCATCAGTATCTGCTTTCGCGGCTTCCAGTGTTGTCAGTAATGATGCCCTTTCGTCAGGGGTGCATTTCTCAAACGCATGGCTGTATTTATCCCGGCATAACTTATCAAACGCCTTCATACCCTCCAGCCATCTCTGCTGATCTTCTTTCTTAAAACAATCGTCCACCATGGTCATCGTAAAATGATGCGCAGAAACATCCTTTGCACCGGGTGTGTTTGTTTTAGGAATAAGAGTATCGGCAAGCGCTGCCAGTACGTTCTCATCATCAGCATCCAGTACAATATTCCTGAGTTTTATGGAAGCTGGTGGCGTTTTTCGGAAGCAGGAAGGTAATAATGCCAATCCGGCCGAGACAAAAAGGACCTGTTTTAACGCGGTTCGTCTACTTACAAGCATGAATAGTTTTTTACATAACCTGGCAATAAGGTAGAAGTTATATTTAATATTTCCAAACTGAAACACCCTCACTGTCCAAAAACGCACATCATTGGATAAAAATGAACAATAACAATGGAGAATCCTGCTCTATAAATTGATTATCAGCGGCTATACTCGTGTCCCTGGTTATTGCCGGAGTAACGATCGCTTATCAGTCTATAAGGGCTGGTCTGGCAAATCCGCTGAAGAGCCTGACAACGGAGTGATATCCCGGTTCTCCCGGGCCATCGTTTCCACATTCCTGGTCTTACGGTAAAGGATATAAATACGGGCTATGGCAACAATGACATAGAGAGCAATAACGATAGTAACCAGGATAAATGGCTTCATAACGTAATAATTATTCCTCAAGTTAGTATATAAAAAGCATCCGCCGGAATGACGAATGCTTTTTTTTGAATGAGGCAAAGATCACTTTCTCTTGTGCTCAACAGACATACTGCCGTCAAATGCCTTCTTCAGACCATTGTTCGGATTCTTGTTAAGATTGATGGTCAGCGTCAGCTTTCCGTTCTCAAACGAACCTTCAAAATCGCCGATCTTAAGCTTGGAAAGTATCACGCTCAGATCTATTTTAAGATCTCCCAGCAATCCCAGGCCATTTTCACTGATCACAACATCTTTTCCTTCTGCCATAACTTCAATCTTTCCAACAACAACAACATCGATCGGAATATCACTACCCTGCCATGTGATCCTTCCATTCATCTTAATTGCAGGACGTACCGTATCTCCCTCTACCCGGAGGTATACCTTTACCTGCTCAAATGTACCGATCGGCACCATAATGCTGCCTAAAGAAACACTGTCCAGGATATTAATGTCCCGGTCAGTTTTAATACTGAGATTGATCTCATCAGGACCACTTACCGCCTGGAAACGAAGTTCCCGGAAACGGAATATTACAGAGTCCCAGGTAAGATCAAACCGTAACGCAGGGAACGATGCAATAGAAGGATCGTTCATAATAGTACTGAGGCGGGCCGCTCCGTCGGCATCAGCGGTAATGGTCCCTGAAGGATTAACAGCTGCAAGATCGTAATTAATGGTAGCAGAACCATCTGGCCTTTCAGTTGTTTCATTTGAGGTCTGTTTAGAGCAACCGGTAAATACAAGCGCTGTGATTGCCAGCAATCCAACGAATCGGAGAGAACATGTTTTCATGAGAGGAATCTGTTTAATAGTTAGTCAATAAGAATAATGGTACATTACAGTCACAATTTCTGTGCTATGCTTTGTAGCACAGTTCGCTTCTTTAAGGTCTGATTTTTGTGACACCAAGCTAAAAATGTTACCCATGGAGAAAACAAGATTCGATTTTTTACTGGAAGGCGTTCCTTACATGGTACATGTTGTGCCTTTTACCTTTAACGCTGAAACCCGCTTCAGGGTGAAGTATAACGATGGTCCTGAACATATCTTCGCCTGGGACGAAGAGACACAACGATTCATAGCATTAGACGAAGATGCTGCCGATATTCCTAATACACTGGAAGAAGAAATCGCCAGAAAATTATATATGCTTATCCCAAGTTTTAAAAGTTGATATAAGTAAGAAGGCCCCAGATCGGGGCCTTCTTACTTATATCAGTATGGCGAAATACATACATTTAAAGTTTAAAGAAAATTTTTCTTTGATATAACCAGTAACACAGGTACCACTCCAGGAACAACGTTACCAAAGCCGCTATAACATGTACGGGTACGAAAATACCCACTACCCCATTCAGCCATTGCGCTCCCAGCGTTTCAAAGAACATGTAAATAAAGATAGCATTCGTACCCACCACCACCGGTATCCAGGTATAACGGGTGTGCCCTTTTATATCCGTCCACCAGTAAAGAAAAGCCATGATCAGCAACACCCAGCCGGCTGAAACCAGCACAAAACCTGCCGTACTGATCCTCTTGATAACAGGCGACAATCCACTGATGTCAGCAGCAAAACCAGCAAATAACAACAGCACTCCCGCTATGATCAGCGTATAGGTCTTCCTGTTACTATCCGCTACAGACATCAGCCACTTACCCGCCGTAACACCCCAGATAGTATGAGCCGCAGTTGGAATAATATTGATAGCCACCCACCCGTCCGGGTTGATCTTTCCCATCAGAAGCGTATCCATATATGCGCCGAAGTTATGATACTCCACAAATGGCTGGTCAAACCCCGGCATAAGTATGCTCCTGTAAAGAATATCATTCAGCAGTATAAGGGCAAAACCTGTAATGATCTGCACAGTATATGAACGGCCTATAACCAGGTACGCAATTATACTGGTCACAGACAACTGCGTAAGCACATTCCACAGCTCCCACACCAGCTTACCACTGTATATACAATGCAAACCGGTACCAAGCAGAAATAACTTCACACTGCGGATGGCAATATGCCTGAAGTTCTTCCGCCAGCTGACTCCCTTCTTCAGCTTACTTTCATAGGATATATACATGGCCGTTCCCGCCATCAGCATGAACGCAGGCTGTACCAGGTCCCAGAAACGCAATCCATGCCAGGGATGATGAAAGAATTGATTAATGATACCATTTTCATGCAATTCCCTGACAGATTCATACACCCTGCAACTCTCTGCCGCAAGTAAGATCATGATCAGGCCACGCATTACATCCAGTGAAAGCAACCGCCCGGACTGTTTCTCCATTTATTCGAAATTAATAAGTATAGAGGGTTTATTCCCATCAGGCATATTACCCAGGGTGGCCGACCAGTCTCCTTTCGTTGCCTGTATACCAATCCTGAACGCCTGTGTAGCCGCCATATTCTTCAGCTTGGAACGGGTAAGACGCATCTCAAATTTCAGCGTTCCACCTTCCTCCACCACAGTGCCTACATTATAGAACTCTGTAACATTGGTAGGCGTAAAAGAAAACGCATTCTGCGCTCCGCTATGATTAAAGGCATCAAACCAGTTATCCAGCACAGCGCCCTCCAGCAGCACATCATACCCTCCGTCCGGGAATGTCCCCGTCAGTAATCCCGTAGTTGCATTGTTATCCGTATCCATGTAAAAATCATAGATATCGCCATTGCTCTTTGAAGATCTTACCTCCAGCAACACATATACATAAGTAGCGTCGTAATCAAATTTGGCGGACTTAAAATAAGTCTCCCCCGCGCCGGAAGTTATTACATAATCAGTCACCCCATCCCAGTCAGACAAGGTATTATCATCCAGCTTCACAGGAGATGTTTTCGCTATATACAACACAGTCGATCCCTCCGTCACCTTCCCCTCAGCAGTAGTGGCATAAAGCGTAGGCACATACTTACCCTTACCCGGATAAGTATGTACCGGGCTCTCCTCAGTAGAAGAAGTACCATCGCCAAAGTCCCATTTGTAGGATACTGCCCCGGTAGTTTGATTGGTAAAGGTCACATCATTACCATTGATGCTTACCTCATAGAAAAGATCTGCATCAGGAGAAACATTATCTTTCTTACAGCCGCCTGTAATGACAGACAACAATATAAAAGCGGATATATACAGAAGTGAGCGCATAGTCATAATCATTAAAGTGAATCAGGGATTTTGCTGACAGAGTTTATTGGTCTGTATCTCATCAATAGGAATATAGTAGATGATCCGGTTATTGTCCGGGGCAATGACCATATTCTGATAACCGGATGGTTTACGGGAAAGATCAATATCCGATTCTTTCAGGCCAGGAAGATGGTATCCCCAGTAAGTACGGTCCATTGACCGCTCATTACGGTATACATCAAACGTCCGGTGCCCTTCAAATGCCAGTTCTATTCTTCTCTCTTTCAGCACTACATCCAGTATGGAAGAACCTGCCGGTACCTGGCCGTTATACAGCGCGCTTTCCAGCCCTCGGTTCTTCCTGATCATATCTACATCATTAAGAGCGGCTGTTACATTCCCGGCTTTCGCTTCTGCCTCTGCTTTGTTCAGATACATTTCAGATAAACGGAACATAACAGGCGAGCTAAGCGTAGGACTACCACCCTGGAACGAGAATTTAGAGATATAATAGATCTCAATGCCATTCTTCTTCTGAATGTTACCATCACTGTCTTTAAGAGGAATAATATAAGACCAGCGCACATCTTCCGGGTGAGCAGACATCGTATCGCGAAGCGATTGTGATGCAAACTCCTCTCCCCAGCCAGAGTTACCATCAGAGTAGATCATGGAAGCAATGGAACCACCCTTGCCATAGTCATCCACTGTAGTAAATGCCACACAGAGAATAGTTTCTTTACTGCCCATAGCATTCGCAAAAAGACTACGGTAACCTGCAGCTGTTTCAATGCCAAACCTGCCGGAGTTGATTACCTTATCACTGTAATAGACAGTACTGTCATTATTCTCCTTATACAGGTAAACCCTGGACAGCAGAGCCCATGCCGCTTCCTGTGACGCATATTGCACACCACGTTGCTGCTGCATCAGGGAGGCCCCTTTTTCAGCATCTGCAATAACAGCATTATACGCCTCCGTTACAGTTGCCCTGGCCTTCTGCGAAGGATCACTGGTAGAAGTGCGCAAAATAATACCATTCCCCGCAGGAGCCTGCGTATATGGCCTTGCATAAAAACGTAGCAGGTTAAAATGGCAGAACGCACGCAGGAAATAACACTCTCCTATCAGCTGCTTCACAGTGGCATCAGGGTTCTCAATACTCTCAGCGGCTTCTATTACCGTATTGACATCGTTGATGATCTTATAGGAGATATACCAGAAATAACGGCTGTTGGTCTGCGTAGGCGTATGATTCAGGGAGAAGCTGTAATACAGCGGGTCTGTAGTGGTCTGTCCGCATACGATATCATCTCCCGCAAAATCACTCATCTGGAAATATTGCCGCAGGTACATATTGTTGGCATCTGTATTCCCGTTAAATTCCACATGATCTTTGAACAACGCATATGCACCGTTGAGAGCGTTCTTAAGCCCCTCGGTGGTCTTTGTGATAGTGCCTGTGGTCAGTGAATCACTGGGCGATATCTCTTTCAGACAGGCTGTCAGCAGCAACGGAAGGACGAGTATAATAAAGAAAAATCTTGTTCTCATGATCTGATTGTTTTACTAAAACCTGATGTTGATGTTAAACAGGAACTGGCGGTTGTTCGGATATTTGAAGTCCGATACCCCAGGCATAACATAACTGCCCGGAGTAATGGTAGTGTTAGGGTCCTGACCCAGGAACTTCGTAAACGTGTATACGTTGTCTGCCGTCAGGGAAAAGCTCACACCATCCATATGCCAGCGGCTGATCAGACCCTTTGGTAATGAATAAGACAAAGCAATGTTACGGATAGAAATAAAGCTGCCGTCTTTCAGATAGCGGGTAGAGGTCTCGGTCGAGTTGGCCGCATTCTGCGGACTTGGCTCCGTTGCATTATCACCCGGTTGCGTCCATATCTTATACCCCGAAGGCAACACTATCTGGTTATAGTAAGGTTCATTGCCATCATTCATAACAAAGCGAAGACTGTTGCTGAATACCTTATTGCCCGACAGGAAATAGGCATTAACGCTCAGGGAGAGATTCCTGTACCTCCATTGAGAATTGATCCCGCCCTGGAATTTCGGCAAAGCAGATCCCACCTCCTGGTAAGTAGCACTGGCATAGTCTGACGTAGCCTCCCTGGAAGTCACTTTCCCATCTGCATCCCTGTTCACTACCTCCCATTGCGGAGCGCCTGTCTCCTTGTTTACCCCCAGCCACTTAGGCATATAGAACTCGTACAGGTTACCATCATTACGGTATATCTGCGAAATACTCCATACAGACTGCGTACGGGTTATCTCACTCGGCAGGTTTTTAAGCTTGTTGGTATTGAAGCTGATGTTGAAATCTGTTACCCATTCAAAATTGTTCGTTTTGATATTGATAGTGTTCAGTCCCAGCTCTATCCCATTATTGATCACACGGCCAACATTCTCCCAGCGTTGCTCAAACCCGACTGACAAAGGCTGAGGCACCTGCAGCAGCAGGTTTTTAGTAACGTTATTATAAGCGTCTATAGTCAGGTTGATCCTGTTAAAGAGACCTATATCCGCTCCTATATTAAGCTGTTGCTTACTTTCCCAGGTAAGATCAGGACTGGGCAGCTGTGAAGGTATGGCCGCCGTGCCGCCATTATATTGTTTATCTAGCGAATAAAGCCCCAGGTAACGGGACGATCCTATATCCTGCGTCCCGGTAACACCATAGCTGGCACGCAGCTTCAGGTTGCTGACAAGCTTATTGCCCAGCAGGAAATCCTCATTGCTTACCTGCCATGCAGCAGATACTGCCGGGAAAGAACCATAGCGGCGACTGGCCGGGAAAGCGGTAGAACCATCCACACGGTAAGACCCCGTCAGGAAGTACTTATCCTTATAACCGTAACTTACCTGCGAAATAAGTGATTGTATAATAGCCTGGTCAGCAGAACCTGTTACCAGCTGATTATTGGAAACAACGTTCAGCACTGAAAGACCCTCCGGCAAACCCTTACCGGAAGCGCCCAGCACCTCTGTTTTGCTGTTCTCTATTGCCACGCCCGCAAGACCACTGATGCTATGATCACCCATCCGGAAGTTAAACTTCAGAAGGTCGTTAGAGATGATACCATAAGAAAGGGTACTGAGCTCATTCAGAAAGCCGGTACCGTTATACTGACCCGCTACTACAGGAGAATAATAATCTGATCCTTTATTATAGCTCACAGCCGCCCTGTTGCTGCTGGAGAAAGAAAGCCAGTCGGTAATGTTTACATTCAGTCCCAGGTCATAGTTCACATCAAAGTTCTTATACGGATGGTTCGAGTTTTTGATGGTGTGGATGGGATTTACTTTATCCCTTGACCACCATTTGAAAGTAACGTTCCCATCTACATATACCGGCTGCCCGTTAGCGTCATAGGGATTATCCCATGGCATGTTCAGATAAGCGTTATAAATATCATCATAGTTATAACTCTTACCCGTAGATCCGCTGATATTAATGTTATTGGAAACACTCACACGCTTCGAAAAATGATAGGTGGAATTAGCACGCAGGTTAATACGCTGATACCCCGTATTCATGAAAGTACCTTTCTCATGATAGTAGGAAAGACCTGCATAATATTCATTCTTTTCAGTACTGCCGCTGGCAGATAAGTAAACATTCTGCATAGGTGCCGTACCAAACATCGTAGTAAGCCAGTTGTAGTTCTGGTCACGCAGCTCCTTCGGACGTTCACTGTAAAATTTAAGGATATCTATTTTATACGAGTTATCTGTAGTGCCGGGAATATAATCGCGGTAATATTCCTTCTGACGGTCATACAGCTGGCTGCCGTTCATCATCTTCATTTTTCCGAAGTCTGGCTTACGGAAACCGGTAGTGACTTTAGCTTCAAAACGGGTCTTTCCCAGCTTTGCTTTCTTGGTGGTGACGATGATCACCCCTGCATTCGCCTGGGAACCATACATAGCGGTAGCGCCGGCATCTTTCAGCACAGTGATATTCTCTACATCGTTCGGGTCATAATTACCTCCTATAATACCATCTACCACAAATAGCGGTGTCTGCGAAGCATTTACAGAAGAGACCCCGCGCAACCTGATCTCTGCAGCAGTACCAGGCACGCCGGAGCTGTTCACGACCTGCAGACCAGCCACTTTACCCTGCAGCATACTCCCCACATCATTGGTGGTAACGTCCTTCAGCTTTTCTGCAGAAACGGTGCTGACAGCACTGGTCAGCTCACTTTTCTTCTTGTCGCTGTATCCCACTACTACAACTTCATTGAAATTGCGGGTATCTTCTTCCAGCTGTATACTGATCTGCCGCGATGCGGTTACCTCCCTGGTAGTAAAGCCAATATTACTGATCAACAATACATCTCCCGGTTTTATATCACGCAGGATAAAAGTGCCGGAAGCATCCGTCTGAGTACCTTTACGGGTGCCTTTCACCAGTACGGTAGCCCCGGGTAGCGGAGTCCCGCCGGGAGCGTTCACTTTACCGGAAACAGTGATCAGCGTATCCGCCTGCAGAGCGGCTATTTCCTTTTTGATCACAAAGCTGTTGCCTTCCTGTGTGTAAAAAACCTGCTGATGACGGATGCAAAGATCAAGTACCTGTGGCACGCTGGCGTCTTTAACCTGGAAGGTAACGGGAGTGGTGTTGGCCAGCACCTTTTCTGAATATACAATAGATACGCCTGTCTGGGTGACAATCTCGGCAAACACCTGCTGCAGAGGCATATCTTTTACCGCTAAAGTGACTTTCTGCGAATAACCCGCTGCACAGACATGCAGACAGGTAACCAGCAGGACAAACACGGTGAGTTTCATAACCAGGCAAATTTTGGTTGATAGCCCGCGCATACAGCGGGCCGGTACATTACAATCGAAATACATACTTTTGTAGTGTTTGGTAGTACTTAAATGGTCTTACAAGCGATTATTTAGGATACCGGATATCATCAGCCGGAGATGTTGCGAGCATCTCCGGCCTTTAACATAGGTATTTTTCATCCCCCCGGCTAAAAGCCTTGATTCTGGTTCTTTTACTGTTTATTGGTTGTATTGCATTCCCTGCCTTCAGGGCAATACGATCAGCTTCCTTCCTTCAAGCCTGAAATGATTGTATCCATTTCCTTCCAGTAGCTTTAATACGTCCTCCAGCTGCAGATTCCTGCTTATTCCTCCGCCATAAAGGTCTACTCCCGGCTTAACGGTGTATACGATCTCAACATCATACCAGCGTGATACTTCCCTCAATATGGCCGGCAGGGTCATGTTATTAAAAACAAAGAGACCGTTCTTCCATGCGGTAACCTTCTTTATATCGGCAGCCTGTACTGTCATGGTCTTCGTTTCAGTGTGCAATACCGCCTGCTGTCCCGGCTGCAGCAATTGCCGGGTGTTGTTACCGGTCACCTGTACCCGGCCGGTAACCAGGGTGGTATTCACTGTATTTTCGTCGGCATAGGCCATGACATCAAAACCGGTGCCCAGCACTTCTATTTTCATACCGCCTGCCTGTACAATGAAAGGCTGTGCGGCGGCGGGCGCCACTTCAAAATATCCTTGCCCCTCCAGCTCTACCTGCCGGGTTGAAGCAGTGAAAGCAGTAGGGTAACGGAGTGTAGAGGTTGAATTAAGCCAGACCTTCGTTCCGTCCGGCAATACTATCCTGAACTGGCCTCCCCGGGGAGTGCTCAGCTTATTATAATGAACAGCCTCTCCCTGGCTGGCAGCATATAACAATTGCCCGTTCTTTTGCTGAATACCATTCTGAATAACCTGGTTGCCTGTACTGTCCAGCGTTACAACAGATCCGTCTCCCAGGGTAAGCGTAGCCTTGCTGCTGCCCGGAACTATTACCGCCGGTATTTCCTGCCTCGCAACAGGCGGCGTTTTTGCCGGCTTGCGACTGTACATGGTCCAGACGGCAATCCCCGCCAGCAACAATACAGAGGCGGCTACAGCCAGCCTGCGCATAGTAAACACCTTTCTGCGGGAGGGTGCCTCCACCGGCATGATCTGTTGCCATACGCCTTCATAATCTATTTCCGGGGTAGGATGATTTCCCTGCCAGGTGTGTTCCAGCAGTTCCTCCAGGGAATGTCGATGCTCATCTTTCCCTATATAGGAAAAGAGTTCTTCCAGCTCTTCCCGGCTGCACGTTTTGTTTACATAACGCGCTAATAAATAAGCGATTCTTTCTTGGTGATCAGGCATATAATTATAAAGACGGAGACAGGAGAAAAGAGGACCGCCAAAAAGGGATATTTTTTTAAATAATCCCTGCGTAATTCAATAACAACACTAATAACACCGAATGTTGAGCCAGATATTGACGGATAAACCTCAACGTTTCCACCAGCACATTCTTCACCCTGCTCCTGGAAAGCCCCAGTTGAGCAGCAATAGTAGCATGGTCCAGCCCCTCCTGCCGGCTAAGACGAAAAATATTCTTCTGCTGCTCCGTAAGCTGCGAAAGCGCCTGGTTGATCAGCGCCTGGCTCTCCCGCGCATCCAGCTGAAGCTCCAAAGCGTCAGCCACACCGGAAATATTCGCCCATATATGGTCCACCAGCCGCTGTTGCTGTGATATTTTCCGCAGATGGTCCAGCGTCTTATTACGGGCAATAATGAAAATGTAATTACCCGGATGAACAATAGCCGGCAACTGCTCCCTGTTGGTCCATAACTTCAGAAAAGTCTCCTGGAGAATATCTTCTGCATCTACGGCAGAATGTGTGAGGTGATAAACAAACGCTGCAACCTGCCTGCTATGACGGTCATATAGCTGCCTGAAGGCCTGTTGACTGCCTTCCCTCAGTTGCTCTAGCAATTCTGTGTCGGTGATTAAATGCAAGCTGCCTTTAAATGTTCTCAGCTAAAAATACAAAAAAAGCTTTTGCCTTGGAAGGCAAAAGCTTTTTTACAGAATTTAGCCGGCTTAATACGCAGTTTCATCAGCCCCTATATCCACTCTCCCGTTCTGCACCCTGGTCTGCTTGTCAATATCCAGCTCCCCCGACGCAGCCACAAACGCAGGATCACCCGCATTCACACAGGTAGAACCAGATGCCAGATGCAGATTCAGTGAAGCCAGGGTAGCATTTACAAACGAAGGATTACCGTATGTACCATGCGCATCCAGTCCGGTGCTGCTCTGTAAAGAGGCCAGATTGTAAGAAGTGCCTGTAAGCCCTCCCCAGTCAAAGATCAGGGAAGATGCAATACCGGAATTACCATAATAACGGTCATAATCCATAGACAGGTTGGTAGATGAATAATTCAGCAGCGCTATCGCCACAATATCACTGGCAGATTGTATAATATTGTTGGAGAACTTCACATTGTCAGTATTCTGCAGACTGATCTCTCCTCCCCAGCCACCATTGGTATAGTTCTTAAACAACGTGTTATTCGTGATATTGGAATAAGTAACCTTACTGTTGGCAGCATTAGCCCCTATCACCAGGCCGGCCTCCTTATTATTATAAATGAAATTGCTCCTGATATTGATACCCGTAGCAGTAAAACCGTTATTCTCACAACCTACAGTGATACCCGCTCCGTTACTGTGACTGATATTACCTTCAATATTGATCCACTGACCGCCATCAACATAAATACCACCACTGGTAGCTACCGGCGATACACAGTTATAAACAATATTGTTCTTTACATTACCCCCACGGGCAAAGTTTACACTATCCGGCGCACCGGTCCACGAATAATGCCCGGTCATATCTATACCTATATTCCTGATATGATGCACAATGTTATTCTCGATCAGGAAATTCTTCACATTACCTGACATGGTCAGACCTTCACTATAACCGGTGTTACAGCTGTATATCTGGTTGCTGCCTATATAGATCTCATTATAGGAATCCGGCATGGAACCCACTATCACAAAAGGATTCGCATTATCAGACGATGTAGGAACAACAGTAGAATCGGCAGACCATCCAATGTTATAGATCTTACAGGAAGTAACCTGCACATCAGTACCCGCGCCTATCATATAGATACCCGCTGCAAAACTCCTGATATTATTAGCAATCTGGATATTGCTGATGCGGATATGGCTTCTGCTGGCAACGCTGATCATAGCGTTCTGCGAACTGTTGGTAGCCCCCACACCGTCCAGTATCACCGTACCTCCGGCATAATTGGTCAACGTAATGGGTTCTGATGCTGAAGCGCCGGAAGTAGGCCACCATAGACGTTCTTTATAGGTGCCAGCGGCAACATAGATAGTGGCGCCGGCCCCGTCAACGGTTTTGTTCAGGGCTGCCTGGATGGTTTTAAGGGCTGATGTGGCTGAGGTACCGGCATTGGCATCATTACCCGATGTACCATTCACATAATAACCGGTAACGCTCAGTAAGGCGGCTTCCTTACTTTCATCCTCAACAATTTCAGATTCTTTCCGGCAGGAAATAATGGTTGCGAGTAACAGACATGCTACAATGGCATTCTTCATAGTGGCATTTTTAAATGTTAGTAAATGAGGGTTTTATAGAAATTTCTTTAAGTTTTTAGAGCTGCTCAGGTATAAAGACGGAACAGCAGAAGTAAAGGACCGGCCCAAACGGTAAATCATTGAAAACAAACAAATAAACAAAAACCACTATTCACATAACACTAATTTCCAGATTATTTATCCCTGTTTAAAGAAATTGGCATAATTTTGTCTACTACTTAATCGGAAATTGATAAAACCTAAAAATTCAGGCTATGAAACAGATAATTCTGACTTTAGCAACAGCAACCATATTATTTGCCTGCAATAGTCAGTCTGCGCAGCAGGAAGCTATAGAAGCTGCGAAACAGGAAACAGTTGATTCCATCAATAACGTAAACGCTGTAAAACAGCAGGTTATTGACTCCATCAACACAGCAAAAAAAGCCCGTGCAGCTGAAAGATCACATGCTGTAAGCAATAATGAAAGTACTGCCAGCAACAGTGAAGGTACTACCACCACTACTACCAAGAAAAAAGGCTGGAGCCATACAGCTAAAGGCGCGGTTGTAGGTGCAGGTACAGGTGCTGTAACCGGTGCTATCCTCAACAAGAATGACAGGCTGAAAGGTGCTGCTATTGGTACAGTAGTAGGCGCCGGCGCAGGTGCAGGTATTGGTGCTATTGTTGACCATGCAAAGAAGAAAAAAGAAGCGAATCAATAATTGCTTTCTGATTTTATATATAGTCCCGGTTACGTTTCGTAGCCGGGATTTTTTTATTATTTATCCGCCGCCCGGTCATTCTTACAACCTACACGGCAGCTCAGCGCCTCCCAACCCGCAGACAGGTTGAACTGCTCCGCCGGCAAATTGCCGCTTGCCTCCCATATCTCTTTTATTTCCAGGAATAACTGACGGTTCTCATTGTCCTCCTCCAGCCAGTTATTTAATGCCCTTTCCTTCTCTTTATTCCCCCGGTCCAAAAGATACTCGATCACTATAGTACTCATAACCATATATCAGTAGGACAATTCAGCTGTCCTGAACTTTGATGCTATTATAAAATTATTTTTGTGATATGGAAAGACAGTTGTTCCTTACGGCAGACGGCTCCCATACCATGATCATTCCTGGCACAGAAATATCCTATCACAGTAAACACGGTGCTATGCAGGAAAGCCGGCATGTTTACATAGGAACAGGACTGCAATATTTTCTGCCACGGAATAACGGAGCTACCGTCAGGGTATTTGAAATGGGCTTCGGCACCGGGCTGAATGCCTTCCTGACCTTGCAGGAAGCTATAAAAAGCAGCAATTCCATATTTTATCAGGCCGTAGAATTACATCCGTTAACACCTGGAGAAGCACGTCTTTTAAATTACAGCAATGATGATGCTTTCCTGGCCTTACATACAGCTGGCTGGGAAAAAGCCGTAGCTATCCACCCCCTCTTCACTTTACATAAACTGCAGGCATCTCTTTTACAGGCCAATACTGAAGATCGTTTTCATGTTATTTATTATGACGCCTTTGCACCGGATATACAGCCGGAACTATGGGAAAAACCCGTTTTTGACCAGTTGTACAGGATGATGGCGCCGGGAGGAGTATTAGTAACTTACTGCGTTAAGGGAAACGTAAAAAGAGCCATGCAGGCATCAGGGTTTACTGTCGAAAAAGTACCGGGGCCTCCCGGCAAAAGGGAGATACTCAGGGCCTTAAAACCAGAAAGGCAAGCCGGCTCCTATCAGCCCCGTTAGCTGTAAGAACCGGTTGCCAGTCTGAATATATTGTAGCTAGTCCTTAAAATAAGCGCTTGCAGTACGCACTTTCTCTACCCATATACCGGAAGAAGCCTGCAACACGTACTCGCTCAAACCTACCTTCTTCGATCCCGGCGCCCAGTCATAGGTATACCCAAGACGGGTCCAGGGATAGTGATAATCATTAGCAGGCTGCAATGGACGGTAATAAGCGTAAATAATATAGTCATTGAACCAGCTGCTGTATTCCGGCGAAACACCGCCGGAAAGTACAGCGCTGCTGGTGGTAGTAGTGATAGACGGATTTCCGGCAGGGCGCATCAGGCGCTCCGGCTTCACCCATACTTCCGCAATATGTGTGTTACTGCGGGCATTGACGGGGGGCAGGCCCAGCAACTGACAGACGCGCATAATGGTATCTGAAGAGGCTGTAAAGCTGCTGCCAATACGTTCTTTCATCTGGGTTGGCGCAAACAGCCAGGAATCTCCCCAGGTGTTGGTAATAGAATCTCCTTCAGGATAACTGCCTGGAAAACGCATAAACGTAGCCATAAGCACATATGACTGCCCGTTGATGGTCTTCCATTTAAGTTTTGCATTGGTATTTGCAATTGGCCAGAGCGTATCGATCACTTCAGAACTGTCAGCCCATATCGCATCCATGATAGATTGGGCATAAAGCTGATCTGCATTGACTTCCGGCGTTACTACATCATCATCTTTACTACAGGACGAGATCGTGGCTATACAAAAGAGGGAAACAATCCATATAAGGACGTGTTTTGAGGGTTTGCTTCTATTCATAATTGTAATTAAATAACTTCCTGAAAATAAGGGTTACATATTGTTTAGCCTATGGTCATTACTGCCCATTTTTATTGGCTCCGTTCATTTTGTTCATTCGGGGCAAACAGGTAAAGGGGTTATAAAACCCCTTTTACCAGTTCAAGAATGGCGGTATGGTATTGAAATGTCTTTTTAACGTCTTCCGGAGCTCTTTCTGTATTGCTCAGCACAACAACACTCGTACCCGATGCTGGGAAATAACAGTCCATAGATACAAACCCCGGCGCAAGCCCTGTTTGTTCCGGCTGCAGCAGCTGTTTATCCGACATACGCTTGTACGTATCCGCAGAAAGCAGTTTCCCGTTATGCAGGCAGGTATTCCATTTTACCAGGTCACCCGTAGTGGAAATGAAAGCGCCTTCAGCCGCAGAGTTTTTAAGGCTTTTATCCTCAGCTACCAGCCTGCCGTTCTTATTTTCAGTATAACCTTTCACCAACTGCTTATATTCATGCACATCCGGGTGAAAAGTATTGAGCATGCCACATTTGCTGAACAATTCTGATGACAATGCAGCGAAGGACCTGCCAGAGGCCTTTTCAGCGATTTTTGACAGCAGAGAGCTCCAGATCAGGTCCATGTTATCTCCACTATAAGTGCGCATCAACAGCTGCTGAACTGTAACGTTCCCTGCCTGTTCCCTTAACTGATCAGGTAGGTACTTACTGATAGGCTCGTCCGGCTTCAGATGCCCCTTTTCTATCTCCCGCAATACTATAACTGCTGTAAACTGCCTGCTGATAGCGCCAATAACAAACTGGCTGCTGGCAGTAAAAGGCGTTTTACGTTCCCTCTCCGCAAACCCTATCCGTTTTGCATACAGGGTCTTGCCCCCCCGCACAACAAGAACAGAGCCATTGAAAGGATCATCTGTTTTCCCGAACAATAAAGAGTCCAGTTTAACAGGAAGAACAGAAAGCTGGGCAGTGCATTGATTAACAACAAAGAAAGCGAGCACCGCTAGGAAGATATGACGGTTCATAGGACAGTTTTTCAATGAATAACTATCTGCAAGTTACTAAAGCACTGCCTTATTTCTTCAGCCGTTCCTCATTATTTATTATCATAAGCATCTTTCAGCTGCTGAATATCAATTTTCGTCATCTTCATCATTGCCGCCGTTACCCTACCGGCTTTTTCCCTGTCTTTGTCCTGCATCAGCTCTCCCAATACCGGCGGAGCGATTTGCCATGACAGGCCAAATTTATCTTTCAGCCATCCGCACTGGCTGGGCTGACCACCACCGGAAGTGAGCTTCTCCCATTTCTCATCTATTTCCTCCTGCGTATCACATTTCACATAGAAAGAAATAGCCTCGGTAAACTTAAAGTGAGGACCGGCATTCAGCGCCGTAAACTCCACCCCATCAAGAATAAAGGTCACAGTCATTACACTGCCTGCCGGCGCCGGTGCACCTTCAGGATAACGAGATACATTTGTTATGCTGGAATTTGCGAAAATAGAAGTGTAGAAATTCGCAGCTTCTTCTGCCTGGTTGTCGAACCACAGGAACGGAGTGATCTTTTGCATATCAGTTTTTGTTTAGGTTTATGTAATCCGTTTGATATTGATAAAGCAAACTTACTGTGTAAGAATTGTTTGGATAGAGTGTAAAAGCGACATTCTGAAGGGGAGGATACGACATAAGGATATTTCCCTACTTTTGCCCCTCAATATGCCGCAGCTGTCTTCTATTATTATCCTTGTATTACTGGGCGCCTTTATGCTGTTATGCGTAAAGAAAGGTAAGCTGACGCCCGCAGGCGGCCTGGCAGCTGGTATTACCGGCCTCCTGGTATTTGCAGGCAGCGGCATTACAGGAGTAATACTGCTCACAGTTTTTTTCCTCCTGGCCACTATAGCCACCTCTCACAGGAAAACACAAAAAGCAGCTGTCAATCCCCATGAAGCACATCCTGAAAAAAGAAATGCCGGACAGGTATTTGCCAACGGCGGCGTAGCCGCTGTAATGGCCTCATTGTCCCTTGCAGATCCTGCACACAGCAACGTATATATACTTATGATAGCCGCCAGCCTCGCATCAGCCACGGCAGACACAATATCTTCCGAACTGGGCATGGTGTACGGACGTAATTTCTATAACATCCTCACCTTTAAAAGAGACACAAAAGGACTGGATGGTGTGGTCAGCCTTGAAGGAACACTTGCCGGCGCTGCCGGCGCATTGATAATAGCCATCGTGTATAGTATCGGATATGGCTTCGACGAACGGTTGATATATATACTGGTTGCCGGAGTGCTGGGCAATCTTATCGATTCAGTACTGGGTGCTTCGCTGGAACGTAAACGTTATATTAATAATGATATTGTAAACTTTCTCAATACCCTCTTTGCAGCACTGATCGCCCTTCTTCTTTTTTACCGGTAAACCTTCATTGCTTTTCCCCGTGAAATAGCGGTCACAGCTATTCTCGACTAAAATTAATCACCGCATTCTGAATAAATTAAGTAAATTCACTTGCCCCTATGTAGCATAGAGAGTAACAACCAAAAAGCAGGCAACCATTTTTATTTTCCATCAACCCTCATTTGTTAATCGATTTAATTACTATCTAAAAGAGTCCGTATGAAAAGAATTCAACTATTGCCATTGGCACTCCCCCTTATGATGCTGATCATGCTCGCTTCCTGCCAGAAGGACGAGAAAACACTCAATGTACGTAATGGTGTTATCAACGGTCCCCAAAAAAAAGACAGAGGTTTTATCATTATCGCTGAAGAAGGCGCAAAATTAAAAGGCATTTCAGAAAGCCTGGCAAACCTGGAAGCAAAGAAACTTAAGATCACTGAAGTGATCGAAGAACTGGGCCTGATACATGTACAGACCCCCGATCCCTCATTTCCTGAAAAGGCACGTAAACTGCCCGGCGTAGAGTCCGTAGCAGTAGACGTTGTTATGAACTGGCGACTGCCCTCACAACACTTCCGTTCAGATATCAGCTACAATTCCAATGCAGCTGCTGCTCCCAATGTCATTGCTAAATCAAGCGCTCCGGCTGCCACTGTAACCGCCGATCCGCTTAGCTACCTGCAATGGGGCCTGAATTCTGTAAAAGCCCAGCAGGCATGGGCAAAAGGCTATTCCGGTAAAGGCGTGAAAGTAGCCGTGCTGGATGGAGGCTTCCTCCTCAGCAATCCTGAAATAGCTCCCAACATCCTGTTAAGCCACAGCTTCATCGATGGCGAAGAAGCACAGTATCATGGCCTGGAAGGCTTCAGCCACGGTTCCCACGTAGCAGGTACTATCGCCGCTGCAAGCAATGCCCGCGGTGTAGTAGGCGTTGCTCCTGACGTAAAGCTGCTGCTCATAAAAGTGATCTCTGACGCCGGCTCCGGCCCATGGAGCAGCCTGATTGACGGTATCTTCTATGCCGTTAACCATGGCGCCAAAGTGATCAACATGAGCCTCGGCGGAGAACTGCCCCGCAAAACCTATACAGACGACAACGGTACTCCTGACGATCCTTCTGACGACTACGTTGTAGAATATGACAGGGACGTAAAAGACCTGGTAAAAGCACTCAACAGGGCTACCCTGTTTGCCACACTCAGAGGTACCACCCTCATCGCTGCCGCCGGTAACGATGCCTATAACTACGACGTAGAGAAAAGGTTCATCACCTATCCCGCCGCCTGCCTGGGCGTACTGTCCATCGCATCCAACGGCCCTGTAGGCTGGGGTATCAACCAGGATACCACCCTGTATGTGCCATCTATCTTCACCAACTACGGCAAATCATTCATTTCCTATGGCGCACCGGGCGGTAACTATACACTTCCTCCCAACACTACCATAGTAACAGTAGGAACAGTGACCAATTACGACTACGTATTCGGTATGGTATTCAACATCGGCTTCTGGGATGAGCCAAGCAATACATACTACTACGGGTGGGCTGCCGGCACAAGTATGGCCGCTCCTCACGCATCCGCTGTGGCCGCACTGCTGTACGGAAAATATTCCTGGATGAATCCCGTATTACTCGACATAATATTTAAAGCATCCTCGAACGACTATGGCGCCCCCGGCAAAGATGCCTATTTCGGCTTTGGTCAGCTAAATGCGGGTAAGGCCGTAAGCCTTTAATGACAGATGGAAAATAAATGCAAAGAGGTTGACTGTTGCTACCAGTCAACCTCTTTTTTTATAGACTTCTCTTAAAAATTAACTACCTCACTATCCTGATATTCGTACGCCTGTTCTCCTCATGCTCAAACTCCGTACATTCCACACCATCCGCACACTTATTCAGCAGTCTGGTCTCACCATATCCCTGCGCTTCAATATTCGCTTTTTTAACACCTCTGTCCGTAAGATACTTAACAACAGCAGCAGCCCTTTGCTGAGATAACTTCAGATTAAAAGCATCATTACCCCTGCTGTCCGTATGCGACTCTATCACCAGCGTAGCATCCGTCAGGTTATTAAACGCCTCAATGATCTTATCCAACGCCAATCTGGAATCAGAACGGATATCAAACTTGTTGAAGTCAAAATAGATCATTGTAGGCTTGTCGTAAATAGGATCTCCCACCTGCGCCATTCTCGGCTTCCCTATCGCTGTAGAAGGCGGAGGAGTATTATCCGGCATTGCTACAGGTACTTCCCTGATAGTATCCTTTTTAGGTGGCAGTGGTGGCGCTGCCACTACCGCTACAGCATAAATATCATCACGGCCTGCACCACCATCCCTGTTGGAAGAAAACCAGGCAACCCCATCGGCGCTAACACTGAAAGCAAAATCGTCCTGCGGAGAATTGATAGGATACCCCAGGTTCCTTACAGCACCATTCTGAGATACACTATAGATATCTAACCCGCCCATTCCTATACGGCCATCACTGGCAAAGAAAAAAGTATTGTTCTTATCTATAGCCGGACTACGGTCGTTACCCGCCGTATTGATCTCCTTCAGGTTAACAGGCGCTCCCCACTCTCCTCCCACTGTCCGGGTACACATATAAATGTCCGTAGCTCCCTGCCCTCCCGGCATATTAGAAGCAAAATAAAGCGTATTTCCATCAGGAGAAATAAATGGATCAGCCACAGAGTATTCACTCACCTTATTGTATGGAAAAGCACGCAAAGCAGACCACTGCCCGCTGGCATCCTTCTTACTGCTGTATATCTCTACATTCACAGTAAAAGGTTCTCCCTTTACATTCTTCACTTTTTCAGGGATACGCGTAAGTGTAAAATACATCTCATTGCCATCTTCGGTAAAAGTAGCAGATCCCACATGATATCCGGTACCTGTATTCAGCGGGAATGCCTGTACTGTATCTGCATTGGCTGCCTTATAGAAGAGGTGCATATAATCATTACCCGTCCAGCCGTTCAGATAAGGATCAGGATTATTCTGTGTATCAAACTTCAGGAAGTACTTTACAGGCTTCTTATGTGCAAAGCTGCTGTTATAACGGTCAGATGTAAATACCAGACCGCCCATATAAGCTACCGGACTCCAGTCTGACTGTGCAGAGTTAAGCGGCTTATAGTTGCTCACCTTTGCGGCAACCGGTTCCTTCATCCAGCTGATAGCAGAATCGCAGGAACTGATCCACGCATTCATCCTTGCTTCCGTAACCTGCTTATCTGCATTGGCATAACTGATATACTGCGTCCTGGCCTCCGCATATCTGGAATTATTCTGCAACGCCTGCGCATAGTACAGTATATTTTCCGTTTTACTTCCCGGCATGGCAACAGCCTTGGCATACCAGGCTTCTGCCTGTACGTAATTATTATTCAGCCGGTAACAATCCGCCAGCCGCTCTGCAGCATGCAACGTTGCCTTCTTTTTATATGCCTCCTCATACAGCTCTATCGCTTTGGCATATTTATAGGATTCATATTGCTTGTCAGCCTCTTTTATGATATACTGGGACTTAGCATTATACGAAGATAACAGCAGGCCCAGGGATATAAAGTAATGCGATCTTTTCATGGATTACTGTTTAGAATACCCGTGGGGTAGCCATTCTGACGTTTGTTTTATTAAATGTAAAACCAAGGGATATTTCATGCGTACCACTGCTGTATCCCTGTAACGGTCCGAGAGAAAAATCATACGCATATCCTACCCGCAGGTTAGGTACCGGAAAAACCTCTATAGCGCCTACTGCCGAGTTCCTGTACATAAGGTTCTTCTGCAGATAGTCTTTATTGTAAAGATTCACCCTGGTGCGGTACGAACCGCCCAGCCAGATAATATCCTTATACAGCAGGAAAGCATTCAGGTCAAGACTCGTAGGACCGCCAAGATCATCCTTCAGCAGGAAAGAAGGCTTCAGCTGAAAATCCTCATTGACAGGCACCAGCATACCTGCTGTCAGGTAGTAATGCATCTCTGTCTCAGGAACATAGTTACGTTTCCTGCTCTCCATGTATTGTGCAATGAGGTTGTCGAATGAAAGGCCGGCATAAAACTTACTGTCTGAATAAAAGATACCGGCGCGCGCATCAGGCACAAGGTTCTTCTGTAAACCACCAGGCATATCATCTTCCGGATCATTTGGGGTCAATCCGGCGCCATCTATGCCATTCTGCATCAATCCGGCGCTCAGGCCCAGCGCCAGGCGGGCGCTGCCATCTGCATTCATGCGGATACGGTAAGCATAACTGGCATAAACAGCCGATCTGCTCTGAGCGCCTATCTTATCGTTAGAGACCTGTAACGCCAGGCCAACATTCCCCTCATTCGCAATAGCGTCCACTGCCAGGGAAAAGGTCTTCGGCGCTCCCTCCACTCCTGTCCACTGCGTACGGTAGAAGGCATGAAGGTTCAGCTGCTCTTTATATCCTGCATAAGCAGGGTTAATGTAAATACCGTTAAACATATACTGGCTGTACTGGGCATCCTGCTGCGCCTGCACCTGTAGCCCCGCCGCTGTAAAAAGCCCCGCCAGTAAGAATATCTTTTTCATAGTATAGTACTTTATTTTGGCCAGTCCGCCTCGGCAGACAAAAACACTATTTATTTTTTGAACGCTCTTACCAGTGTGATATACCCTTTAACAACCTCCCACTCCGCATTGGCGCTACGCCTGATACGCAGCAGGTAGAAGTAGGTACCCTCATTCAGCCCATGACCGTTCCATGTATTCTGATACCCCCTCTGCCGGTATACTTCATTCCCCCAGCGATTCACAATAGTCAGCTCATTCTCATAGTACTGGTTCAGTCCGCGTATCTCAAACACATCGTTCTTTCCATCCCCGTTTGGCGTGAAGAGGTTAGGCACAGTAACAGAAACAAAACTGGTATTGATAGTTACAGATGCTGCATTGGAATAAGTGCCCGCCGCATCTTTTACACGATAAGTAAAGAGATCTGCACCATTATAGCCATTAGCCGGTGTATAGGTGATAGTGCCATCTTCATTCACTACTACAGTACCATGGTCCGGCTGAGTCACTATCTCAACAGAACCGGCGTCTAATGCAGATCCGTTGGCATTATCATTATCCAGCACCCTGACCACTACCGGCGTATTCGTTTTTGTGTCCTCCCTGTCATCTGTAGCAACAGGCGCAACAGGAGTGGTTACTGTATTTACAGTAATGTAAACCGTTACAGTAGTAGTAGCGCCATTACTGTCACTGATAGTGATGGTAAAGCTGTCAGTACCGGTATAACCAGCCGCCGGCGTATAAGTATAAGTACCATCAGGATTCACAGTTACAGTGCCATTGGCAGGATCTGTACCCTTGGTGAAGGTCAGCAGATCGCCATCTGCATCGGTAGCTGTAACCACCCCGTTCACAGGAGTATCCTGGTTAGTGGTCTTGCTATCACCGGTGCCTACCGGTGTACTGTTGGTGGCATTTACGTTGATGCTTACGCTCACCGTTGTGCTACCGCCATTACCATCGCTGATATTGATAGTGAAGTTATCAGTGCCGGTATAACCATTAGCAGGCGTATAAGTATAAGTTCCATCCGGGTTGACTGTCACAGTACCGTGCAATGGGTCGGTGCCTTTGCTGAAGGTCAGCGGATCGCCATCTTTATCATTACCGGTTACAGCACCACTTACCGGGGTATTCTTACCGGTAGAACGGTTATCCCCTGTTCCGGTAGGCACATCATTAACAGGCGCTACAGTGATATTTACCGTAACAGTAACTGTACCGCCATTACCATCATTGATCTCTATATTAAAATTGTCAGGACCGTTGTAATCAGCGTCAGGCGTATACGCATAAGATCCGCTTGCATAAACAATAACAGTACCATGAGCCGGCTCTGAAGCCTTGAGGAACGTCAATACATCTCCATCCGGGTCAGTACCGCTTACAGTCCCTGTTACAGGAGTATCTTCATTTGTAGTTTTTGTATCGCCTGTACCTGTAGGCGCCTGGTTGGCAACAACAGTAATTGTAACGGGAACAGTTACAGAACCGCCATTACCATCCTCTATCAGTATAGTAAAGCTGTCAGGACCGCTATAACCGGCTAAAGGCACATAGGTATAGGAACCATCAGGATTGATTCCAGCAGAGCCATGCAACGGACCAGTGCCGGGAGAGAACGTCAGCGCATCCCCATCTGCATCAGCGCCTGTCACCATACCTGATACAGGAGTATTCTCTCTCGTGGTCTTTGTATCGCCGGTACCTGTAGGTATATCATTTACCGGCTGAATGTTGATGGTCATTGTTGCCGGCGTAGTAGCATAGGAAGTACCATCAGAACCTGTCCAGGAGAAGCTCGTAGTACCATTCCAGTTAGCTGCCGGGATAAAGCTGATATTGCCCAGGCTGGCTGCAGGTATCTCATCGCCTGTATTAATCGCAACACCGCTTAACATGAAGCTGCCATCAGCAGGTAAGCTGAGTATCCTTATCTTATCCAGCGCAGTTCCATCAGCATCTGTATAGTTGGCGGTGAAATTGGCCGCCGTAAAGTTCAGGGTATTGTCTTCAGTACCATTTACTGTACTGTTGCTCACAACAGGCAGGTTATTGACAATGGCTGAAACCACAAAAGTATAGCTGGACCTTCCTGCATCCGGATCGTCATTAACAATAGTAATAGTAGCAGTATAAATACCCACGGTATGCGCTGACGGATTGAATGTGACTACAAAATCCGTGCTGTTACCGCTGGCAAGCGCTGTGCTGGAAACCGGCGTAGTGATAGAAAAGCCCGGATCACCGCTTACTGACACAGAAGTGATATTAACAGTACCCGTACCAATATTCTTCACTGAGAATGTATGCGGTACAGCACTGCCACTACCGGTATTTGCACCATAATCCGTCCCGTCAGGCACGTTTGTAGTGGTAGTTCCATCAGCTATGGAAACACTGTTACCCATCACATCAATATGCGGATTGGTGAGAATTGTAATGCTTGTAGTGGAAGCCGGGCCGTTCTCCGTTCCGTCATTCAACACAGTAGTGATAGTACGTATTGTAGTATTAGGCGTACCATTGGTATTCATGTACTCTATCATCCTGATAGCAGCAATATAATCTGCCATCGAAGCCGTTCCGCTCAGAGTGATCACACTGGTGCCCGCGCCGGAAATAGTAATGCCGGCCGGCAAGGTGCCATTCAGGATAAGGCTTTCATTACCTGTATCCAGTACATTTGTCAACGTAATAGTGGCAGATTGCAGGTTGCCTCCATCCGGATCAATAACAGCCAGGTCAGCGTCAGCAATCTTAGCGCCGGTAGTACTGCCCGCAGTAAAATTGTTCTGGTAACTGTAAGCGCCGGCAGAACCTGAACTCTTGTCAGGGTCCAGGTCAGCTACCGGACAGTTATTTACATTGATGGTCTGAGAGATCAGGTTATTATCATAATAACATTCTTTATACAGCGGGTTCTGATTGGCCAGAGACGCTAAAGTAAATGGCGTCCCAACAGCATTACCTACACCTCCCGGTACAAAAGAACCATTATCATTGATAATGATGGTAAGATCAATATTCAGATCGCTGAAAGAACTAAGATCTATATCAAAACTAAAGCTCTTGCAATCTCCCATGGCAATAGCTTCATTGAAAGTACTGGTATACAGGAGCTTTGCAGCAGGGTCTGTAGTAGGATTGCCGGCATAGAAAGCAACCGGCATCCCCCCGTTATTGTTACCGGAACCCGGGTTACAGACATTCATAGTTGCTTTAACAATCTTACAGGACGCTCCCTTCGCAAAGGAAATACCGGATGTATTGAAAGCAATATCAGGTCTGGAACCATAAAAGTCAGCCGATAACAGGAACTGGTAATCAGGATTTGCCAGGCCGGTCTTGTTGATAACTGTCAGCTCACTTTTATCGGCCGACAAGCTAAAGGATATATCGTAAGGGGTAAGAGGAGGAGCAGGAGTAGTCTTATAGCCTACAGTATTGGCATGTGAGCGGGTACTGGTATTATTCAGCGGAACACCTTTAAAGGCATAGTTATCATCCCGCCTTGTAGTACTACTTAATCCCACCTGCTGATAAAAATATCCGGTTGCAGTTTCGGAAGCCAGGTCTATATAAGCATAAGCTGCCAGGGAGTTCTCATTACTCTCATTATTGGAATTGACAGCATTCCCCGTCTCGTTAAAGTAAATAAAGTTGGTACCGGAAGGAATCTTAAATGTTCTTGAAACACCGGTAGAGGAGCTGACACCTCTGGCAATATCACTGATGTCAGAACCAATAAACTCTGCACTCATGCCCAATCCCACACGGTCATAAAACTCTATTACATACGCATCGTCAAAATCCCTTGCATAATTAGCATCCCTTTTAATGATCAGGTTACTACCGGATACATAGATCTGCGGATTATAAATACCTACTGCACCGGCCGTAGTCAGCTTAGCGCTGTAATCGCCCGTAATAACCCCTGAGCTCAGCATATTGTTGGTAGCAGTGGTGCTGAGGTCATTGATCACGTAGGTAGATCTTCTATCTACAGTACCACCATTAGCCAATGTAACAAAACCATCAGTCAGGCCGGCTGTCAGGTCAAGGGTAAAACGCAGGTTGGAATACCCCTCTTCCGTACCGCTGGCAGAAACCAGGTCAGTACTGCTGGAGTTGGTACCTTTTGCTGAAATAATTATCAGGTCAGTACCCGTTGGAACAGGAACAGTAAGGTCTGTATTGGCAGCCCCCGTACCATGCAGCAATGCTCTCACCTGCGGGTCCAGCGGATTCAGGGAGTTGCTGTTGGGCGACAGGTACTCTACATAATAAGAAGTATGTGTGGAAGTAGTGCTTTCAGTAATGGTAAGCGTAGAACCTGAAATGGAAAAGTTCACGTTGTTCAGGTTGGCCGGTGTGGCATCCCCCACTTTACTGCCGGCAGGGATGAATGCACCCAGCGCTACATTCCTCCATCCATATACATTCGTGCCGCTGCCATCCGTATTGGTGTTCTTTGCATAGTTCACATAACCGGAAGAGGTGGCAGATGCAATATCAATAATAGCATTGATAGTGATAAAATCTTCATCCCCTGCAGGGTTCTCCCCCCCGGCAGTAATACCGGTCTCTGAAGAAGTGAATACTACAATTGATTTTGTGCCCGCCGGAATAGTGAATGTCGGAGCAACACCGCCGGGCGCCCTGTACTTTGTTTCAACACCCAGTACGTCGGCTCTTTTACCTCCGCTGGGGCTACAGGGACTAAAGGGTAACTGACTGAATGCCAGGAATGGAAAGAGCATTAAGCTGATGCCTAGTGCACCTTTAATGAAATTTGCTTTCATAGGTAAGATTAGATATCGAGGGTATACGTGACAGCAAAGAAATCCTTCGCCTCAAAAAAGTTCGCAATTATCTACAGCTGAACAATGCTGAAATAACACCCGGTTAAGTTCAGGTCACAAATATAGATCAATCAATAATATATAAAATGTAGTAATAATTCGACAAACAAAAATATTTACTACTTAAATAAGTACAAAACAAAGGGGGCGCTCAACATTGAACGCCCCTCCTATTTTAAAACCACAGCAACAATAAAGTCAGAATTTATAGCCAACAGAAACACCAAATGAAGTATTCCTTATCTTGAAGTCCTTTTTATCAGCAATATTCACCAGGCCAAGGTCAGAATGTATTCCCACATAAAGATTGCTCTTCAGCTCATACCCCGCAACAACACCAAGACCGGCATCCAGGCGCTTCAGTTTTCCATCTCCGGCTTCATCTTTAAACGCATTCAGCTTTCCTTTAACCTCGCCATCATCTATCTTATACTTTCCTTTCAGACCATAAGCAATATAAGGACCTGCGCCTAATACCAGGTGTCCGCTACCCAGCTGAGGTTTATACATGAAGTTAACCGGAACCTGCAAATAGGAAAGGGTAAGTTTGGTTTTGTCACTACCCTTTGCATTACTGCCTTTGCCGGCAAACAAAAGACCTGTACCAATATAAAATTCATTCACCAGGTGCAGATCTGCTGTAATACCTGCCCTTACACCAGCCAGCAGGTCTGCAGTCTCGCTGCTTTCTCCCTTCTCTTTCGTTGTAATAGATGATAAGTTAAGCCCGCCTACCACACCATATCTTACTTGTCCAAAAGAAATTCCTGCAACGAGCAACGCTGCAATCGATAATGCTACTTTTTTCATGATAGATTGTATAATGCAAAGTTTCCTACAGGCGTGAGGGATACCTTACGGTTTATAAGATTGTTGCCTTTAAAAGTACCGCCTGTCGTACCTTTTATCAGACCTACACTTAATAAACGCCCCTGTTAAAACAAACCCCTATACAGGAATAATTTTTTTCTTCGCAGATAAAAAGAGGGTGCCTCTTCGCTTTTGAAACACCCTCTCTATTTCTAATTACCCACAAAGGCTATCGATGCCGTTTTAGGTATTTAGTTAACCACCGGAAAATTTCCTCCGTCAATAACAAGATTCGCACCGGTGATATAAGAAGCAGCGGGCGAAACAAGGAAGTAGATCAGTTCAGCAGTTTCTTCCGGAGCGGCCATTCTTCCCAACGGTACGCCGCCAACTCTTTCGAAAAGCTTTTCAGTCATTTCCTCTACAGTAATATCTGCCTGTTTAGCATAATCCTCCAGAAACGTAGTCATAGCCTCGGTTTTAGTTAAACCAGGAGATACGGTTACTACTCTTATGCCTTTACCAGATACCTCTGCAGCCAATGCTTTGCTATAGGTGTTCAATGCTGATTTTGCGGCGCTGTAAGCCATGGTAGACTCCCAAAGGGGAAACTGACTACTGGTAGAGGATATATGAATGATCACACCGCTTTTCTGCTCCAGCATTTTTGGTAGTAAGGCCCTATCCAGGCGAACAGAAGAAAGTAGGTTGACCTGCAGGGCCTGGCTCCAATGTTCGTCAGTGAGCGTGCTAAATCCTCCACCTGGAAATGTGTTTGCTCCCATGTTATTGATCAGGATGTCTATGTGCCCGAATTGCTCATGAATGAAATTGGCTACTTTGCTCACTTCTTCAGCCCGTGATAGGTCAGCAGCAATGAAGGTATATGTAGCATCCTGTTTATCCGGCAGGTTTCGGGCCGTGACAATAACAGTTGCACCTGCCTGCTCCAATCTTTTAACAATAGCTTTACCAATTCCCTTTGTTCCCCCCGTTACCAGGGCAATTTTACCTTGTAATACCCCATTGGTTGTTTGTTTACTTTCCATGCCAGATGTTTTTTAATTGCGTGATGTTCGTTTACCGAAAAAATAGATTTACTTTAGTTTCATAAAGTAACTAAAACTGTTGCGTGTAATTATTCTCACACCACTAATTGGCAGTAACGTTTATGTAACTAAAAGTCAACTAGTGGTAACATTCATGTAACCAATGAAGAAATTCAAAGAACATACGTCCACCTGCCCGATCGTACATACGATGACCTATATTGGCGGGAAATGGAAACCCATTATCCTGGGACGACTGGTAAACGGGGCTGTTCGGTTTGGAAAGCTGGCGGTACAAATACCGGATATATCGCGTAAGATATTAACCGAACAACTGAAGGAGTTAGAGGAGGATGGATTGATTATCCGGCATAGTTATAATGAGAAGCCACCACGTGTTGAATATGAATTAAGCGGGATCGGTCAAACGGTTATCCCTGTTTTGATGGCTATGACAGAGTTGGGGGCGCAGATGCACGATGCTATAACCAAACATAAGCGCAGTGTTCCAGGTAAAGACCACTCAATTCATTGACTACCTGGCAATCAATAATAATAGTAAATACGGAAAATGAGAAGAAATAAATAATTAACTCAATACTTTAATGCTGATGTTCTCTCTTCCATTGTTCAGAAAAATACGCACCCCACTCCTTTATATACTTCTGGTACTCATACTCCGTTTCAAAATTCATCAGCTGCTCATAAGTAGGTCTGTACTCTATCATAAAAGTATCCAGCGCAGGTGGCTGTAATTTGGTGAGCCGGCCTACCAGCACCCTGTTAAAACGGTGAGTGACATATTTCTCCCGCTCCTGCTCTTCCAGCTGTTTTCTGAAATGTTCCATCCTTTTCATTTTGCGGATGTTGAAAAGAAGGTCAAGGTTAAAACCTACTGCAGGCCCTACATTACCCGAAGAAAAATACTCCCGCTCATAATCAAATACTTTTCTGTATTCATTCCTGTTCTCTATTGAATCCAGCCGGTAACTTTTTTCCTTTACATCTACCAGCGGCAGCACATGAACATCTACATGCAGACGCATGTCAAATTCATAACCCCGGCGTATCTCTCTTACTGGAAATTTCTGGGTGAACTTACCCTGATAGGAAAAACTGATAGAATCACTCAAAGGCAGCCATATGCTGTAATGCCCAAGAGAATCCGTTACAGCACCGGCTCCTGATGTGCTCCTCACACTCACTCCTGCCATTCCGAAACTACCCGTACGCTCATAAATAGTTCCCTGTATACGCACTTGAGCAGTAACAGCCAGGTGAAATAATACACAGGTTGCAAGCAGTAACAGTTTTTGTTGAAGGCCGGAAATTCTCATCTTGACCGAAACTAAGACAGGATGGAAAGATAAGCAAGAAAGGCTTAAATATTAACATTTTTTTGGGACTGTAATCTCTCAGGACTATCACTACTACAGACACAAAAGAAAAGAGACTTCCATAGCCGAAAGCCTCTTTGATATTTAATGGGTAAGTAAGTCTGTAATTGCGATACTAAATTAAGTATTTCAGTAAATATGTTGTATATGCAGGACCGTATTTATTTTCATAATTTTTAAAATTCACTGTTCTTCCCTATGCCATACATACGGTTTACGGAAACACCTGTAACATATATATCTTCTTAACGGCAATACACCCAGAAAATATTTGACGAAAAATCCTCTCGGAACTCTTTCTTCAAGTGGCGATTTGCAACGGGGGCAACGATGCGCCTTCCGGGACATCATGTTTTGTGGAAGAGCATCTTCCTGGTTCTGATTCATAGTTACGGTTAGTTATATGGTTCTGGAGCTATAACGAAATTCAGTAATGGTCTTCTAAATGGCTTAATTCTTCTGGAAAGCTGGTAATAGATCAAGCAAGTTGCACTGTTACACCAAAAATACTACTATCGCAGAATAATTCCGTAAACTGTATGTTATAATTAAGTAATTACTCCTACTTCATGACCAATCCGCCCTTTTTTCCTTTTCTAACGGATAACATTATCCAATTTCATCCCTCCCATACAAAACATAAAGCCTTTAACATTTCATTATCAATAAATTGAACAATTACACGAAATTAAACAGGATAAAATTATCCGATTTAAATTTTTAGTATGTACCTTTATTCCACAAACACATGAGATGTTATCAAAAGCCTGCGAATATGGAATAAAAGCAACCGTCTTTCTGGCACAGCAGTCAAAGAACGATCTGCTTTCCAATGTCAATGAAATTGCCGGCGCAGGCAACTCTCCCGTAGCCTTTACTGCCAAGATATTACAGCAACTGGCAAGATCTGGTATCGTAGCCTCCGTAAAAGGAGCACAGGGAGGATTCTACATTGAAAAGAACGTACTCAGAAAACTAAACCTCCTTCAGATAGTTACCGCCATCGACGGAGACGCTATTACAACAGAATGTGTACTCGGACTCTCACATTGCTCGGAAATCAATCCATGTCCCATGCACTCAAAATATAAGGTCATAAAAGCTGAGATCGTAAATATGCTGCACACCACCCTCGTATCCGAACTCGCTGACGACCTTGATCAGAAACTCACCTTTTTAAAGAACTGATTTTTTTTATACTAAAACAGGACTAATTAGTCCTATTTAAAATTATCCTTAGAACCACTGATGAAACTATGCAATCATGAAACAGACATGTATCCTGAAAAAAACTTTCCTCTTCGCATTCCTGGCAGCAGGATTTGCCTACAGCTGCCAGAACGCAGATAAAAAAACAGACACTCCTTCTGTTGAAATGAAAACCACCGGTAAAATAACGGCCGAATTAACATCTCCTCCCCTGGTACCTGAACCCGTCGGTGAAAGACCTCCCGCTAAACTGACCGTTAGTATGGAAATACTTGAAAAAGAAGGCGAGATGGCCGACGGAGTAAAATATATGTACTGGACCTTTGGCGGAACAGTACCTGGAAGCTTCATCCGCACAAGAGTAGGCGACGAAGTCGAATTTCATTTGAAGAACCACCCGGACAATAAACTACCACATAATATTGACCTGCACGCTGTAACCGGACCAGGCGGAGGCGCCGCATCCTCTTTCGTAGCACCCGGACATGAAGTTACCTTCTCCTTTAAAGTGCTCAATCCAGGTCTCTACGTTTATCACTGCGCCACCGCTCCCGTAGCCATGCACATAGCCAACGGCATGTACGGACTGATACTGGTAGAACCGGAAGGCGGTCTACCGGCTGTAGACAGGGAGTATTACGTCATGCAGGGCGACTTCTACACCAAAGGTAAGAACGGCGAACAGGGACTACAGGCCTTCGATATGCAGAAAGCGATCGACGAACACCCCGATTACATCGTATTCAACGGTAACATAGGCGCGCTGACCGGCAATAAAGCCATCACCGCAAACGTAGGAGAAACAGTACGCCTGTATATCGGTAACGGCGGACCAAACATGCTCTCCTCCTTCCATATCATAGGTGAGATCTTTGACAAAGTATATGTTGAAGGCGGCCAGCTCATTAACAGAAATGTACAGACAACGCTCATACCTGCAGGAGGAGCAGCTATAGTGGAATTTAAAGCGGAAGTGCCGGGCACATATACCCTGGTAGATCACTCCCTCACCCGGGCATTTAATAAAGGCGCCCTGGGACTCTTAACAGTAACGGGTGATGGTAACAAGACAATTTACTCCGGCAAACAGACAGAAGGTATCTATCAGCCGGAAGGCAGTACGGTACAGGTAATGCCAGGCTCCGGAAACGCCGCAGATGAAGGGCCAAAAGCTGCCAACCTCAGCGAAAGGGTCAAAATGGGTAAAACCGTTTATGCAAGGACATGCATCGCCTGCCACCAGGAAAACGGAAAAGGGATTCCCAACGCCTTCCCTCCCCTGGCAGGATCAGATTTCCTGAATGCGGACGTAAACCGGGCTATAGATATCATCCTTCATGGCAAAACCGGCAAAATAACAGTGAACGGCAAAGACTTTGACGGCGTTATGCCTGCACAGATACTGAGCGATGAAGAAATAGCCAACGTATTATCCTATGTATATGACAACTGGGGCAACAAAAAACAGGAAGTAACTCCTGCCATGGTATCTCAAAAAAGGAAATAGTAACGTATGAATGCCAGGGCAATTATAAGCATGCTGCTTCTCATTTCATTTACCTGCTGCACAGAACAGATTGAAATGGTACACGAAGCTCCCATTCCACCAGCTACTTCATTCACAGACACAGTCAGCATGGCAATGATCGGCAAAGGCAGTTATCAGCCCTTATACGGCAAGGCAAATGCTCCTGTTTTAGTAGATAGCTTCCTGATGGATATTTATCCCGTTACCAACAGCCGCTACCAGGATTTTGTAAAACATCATCCCGAATGGCAGCGCTCAAAAGTTAAACATGTCTATGCTGACAATGGCTACCTGGCAGACTGGACCACCGATACCACATTTAATGCCAGCAAAGACCCACAGGCTCCCGTTACCAACGTCTCATGGTTTGCCGCCAAAGCCTATTGCAGCTGCCTTGGCAAACAACTGCCCACGGTAGATCAATGGGAATATGCTGCCATGGCAGATCAACATACAGCAGATGCCAGGAAGAAAGAGTCCTACAACACATATATCCTCAGCTGGTACGGACAACCCGGAGCATATACCAAAGCTGTTGGCCAGACCATAAAGAACTACTGGGGCATATGGGACATGCATGGCCTGGTATGGGAATGGACCAAAGACTTTAATAGCATAATGATAACCGGCGAATCCCGGCGCGATGTCTCAAACGATAATAACATGTTCTGCGCAGCAGGAGCGCTCAGCGCAACTGACAGGATGAACTATGCCGCTTTTATGAGATATGCCTTCAGAGGCAGTTTAAAAGCAGATTACACCGTCAGGAACCAGGGGTTCCGCTGTGTAGCAAAAATAAAATGATATGAGAAGAGCTTATTTACCCATGATATTGTTAAGCCTGTTGCTGTCATGCCATCAGCAGGCCAGGAATACTGATATCCCTATACCTGATGAATCTGTCTTCAACCTTACTTCCAGCTGGCATACAGAAGAAGGCAAAGAAATAAAACTAAAAGACCTGAAAGGAAAAGTACTGGTAGTTGTCATGATCTATACCACCTGCAAAGTAGCCTGTCCCCGGCTGGTGGCAGATATGAAAGGCATTCATGACAAAGTGCCTGCTGCATTGCAGAATAAGGTACAATACGTACTCGTAAGTATTGACCCGGCACATGACACTCCTGACAAACTGAAATCCTTTGCTCAAAGCCGCGAAATGGATAGTGAAGAATGGACCTTCTTACAAGGTAGCACCGAATCTGTAAGGGAGTTTGCAAACGTGCTTGCTGTAAAGTATAAAGAGATCTCCCCGATGGATTTCTCACACTCCAATATTATCAGCGTTTTTGATCCGCAGGGCAACCTGCTGTATCAGCAGGAAGGATTAGGAATAGATAATGCCGGGACTGTGGCATCCATCACAGCTGCTGCTCAGTAGTAAAATAAAGAGGCTGCATCAAAGTAAAAGCAATGGGGCCTGAGGCCCCATTTTAAAAGCTTAAACTAAAAATACTTTTATAATTTATAGAACGTCATTATCTGGCTCACGCCCTGAAAAGCAGGCATCTTAATACTGGCATCTCCCACGTTATAAGTTCCGTTGGATTTTATATCATAACTTCCATAGCTGATCTTAACACCAATATTACCTTTGGAATAAACCCCCTCCTTCTTATCTCCAACAGGTTTAAATCCCTCCTTCTTCATCTCCTCCAGCAAGGGCTCATAATATTTTGAATTACGCATCGTATAGATAATGGTCTCCCCCGGTGCAAACTCCAGTGTCAGGTCTTCACTTCCATTCACCAGGAAGTAAGGATAATTATCTATCCTGATCCAACGGTAACTCACAGTGTTTGCATAACGTTGAAGGCTATCTGCTTTCATATCCAGCATCGCAGTAAGGTCTGACAATGAAAGGACCCTGTTCTTCATTCCTGTAAATCTTTCTATCACATCATCCCCTATCAGTATCTGCGTTGCAGAAGGATATTTGGTACAATGCAATACCTCTACTGGCATGTCCTTCTTGGCCGCATCAAACTGCTCGGATGTAATCCTGAACTTTTTCTCCACATCATTACCTTTAGGCGTAGTATATGCCACTGTAATATAACTGTTGCTTTCAGTACCTCCGCTGGTTGAACGGCCATTCTTAATAATGCCCTCTACCCTTTTCCCGTATTTCAGGATGATCTTGTCTTCCAGCCCGCTATAATGCACATTCAGCACAATAATAAAAACGATCACTGATGGAATACACACCAGGCCCAGCTTATGCTGCAATGTCTGAAGCTCCTTCACCTCGTCAAAGTCACGGTAATCTGCAACAAACTGGATAAGGAAAACAGCACAGAGAACACCCCCGAGAAATGCCATAAAACCCGATGCAGACATCAGGATATCTTCAGACAGCAGGCTGTAAAACAAAATGAATGTAAGGACAAGTAACAGTCCGTAAATGATTCTTCTTTTCATAGGTTATAGGCAGGTTAAGATACAAATATACATTTTCAATCATATCTCCATCCTTTCATGATAAGAAGTCATTAACATTTCCCCTCCGGCACCATAGCCATCTTCTTAGTTATCAGGCAGTAAAAGTTAATATCGTTAACAAGTCATTAACACTTTTCTGGGATTACCTGCCTACCTTTAAACAGACAATACAAGCAAAATAACCTGGAAATGTTCAACCCTGAAATGCCGGACATTCCATTGTAACAGATATAAGAGACTATTCGAGATCCTATAACCGTAAACTTTAGCATTATGAAGCATCTAAGCTGCTTAGGGCTCTTTATTGCTCTATGCCCCACAGCATTTTGTAACATTTACCCATCCTCCCTACCCTTAACTGAAGAAAGTAAAGTAACGCCATGGACAGATTATTACAACCTCAAAGGCAAACTTGTAAAACACGTAGAGGATGGACTGACAGACAGACATATTCTGCAGACCCGGAAATCCAGGCAAAGTGTAATAGATGACTATATCAGCAAAAAATATTACCTGGTCAACCCCGCTGAAGACCTTGTAATCGCCATTACCGAAGCCTACGAAAAGACCGAAGCTACCAATAGTGAACACTATTTCGCCATCGGAACAAAAGGTACCGTTTCCAGCGTTACCAGCGGCAGCTTTGGCGCAGTCACCACTTCCGCATCCAACCAGGCAAGAAGAGACCTGGTAGATAAAGGCGACCTCTACGCCCAGGACGCCCACTCACATAACAATGTATATGATGAAAATGGCGAGATCGTAAAATACGGTAAAGCACTCCCCTCCACTCCCGACGAAACACATGCGCCTGAAAGCGATATGACAGACCCCAGCCTGGATCAGCGGGTCAGGATCATCCTCGGATGGAGGGAAGGCGGAAGCATACCCTCATCTGTCAACACAGTAGGCAACAGCGAAATAAAAAGGAGCCGGTACAGATCTATAGGCTTTTACAATAAAAGCGGCAAAATAGCAACAATAGATGCTGACCAGCTGATGAAGGTCATCCGCAAATTACCCCCCATCAGGAAAAACCAGTTAGAGAACATTCAGCCTCAGTCAATTCCTTTTAACTTTTTTGCCAGCCACAAGCCAGTCATCCTTTAAAAATTCAGTTTAACCGGTCGGGGACCGGTTAAACTTCCCCCCTGAAAAGAACTAATACTCTCCCACTCCGGTTAAACAACCAATAGGCCTTTTCAACGCTCAAATTGTCCGTTTCACAGTGTTTAACTATGCCGGCTAGCACAGATAACGCATCTTTGCCCACGTAAGGGTGTTACTTTTTTACAAACAGTATAACAACAGTTGTAGGTTTAATTAAGCCGGGATATTTCTATCCCGGCAATCTTATTTACAGGGAAAAAGCTACCTTTGCACGGAATTTAAATAACCCATCATCAATGTGATAGATAATTTCTTTCAGGAAAATAAACAGCGCTGACATAGACAGCTGTAACTATTTACTTTCTAAAGAAGGAAATTATGCTTATTCTTCAAGGCGTTACATACGCCCATCCCAACAGGGACATACTGTTCTCCGATATAAATTTCATACTCAACAAACAGGATAAAGTAGCCATTAAAGGAAACAATGGCTCCGGCAAAACCACCCTGATAAAAATGCTCCTGGGCCAGCTCCGGCCAACATCAGGCACGCTCACCCGCGCTGATGTAAAAGCTATTTACATTGATCAGGATTACTCTCTCATCAGCAATCAGCTCAATGTATATGAACAGGCGCAACAGTTTAATTCAGGAGCTTTACAGGAACATGAAATAAAGACCCGCTTAAACCGCTTCCTGTTTACAAAGGAACATTGGGACAAACCCTGTGAAAATCTCAGCGGTGGCGAAAAAATGCGGTTAACACTTTGCTCTTTAACAATTGGTCATCAGGCGCCGGACATCATTATACTGGACGAACCTACCAACAACCTGGATATTCAGAATATTGACATCCTTACTGCAGCAGTAAATGAATATGAAGGCACACTACTGGTAGTATCTCATGATGAGGTCTTTCTCAAACAGATCCATGTGGAAGATATGATCTCTGTGGAATAAGCCACAGAGATCATATGTTATACAACTCATTTTTAAACCTCTTGGCCAGCAGGCCCGTAGCCTTGCTGAGATCAATATCAGCAACAAGCACACCTGCTTTTCCATAGCTCTCATGCGCAACACAACTGCCATCAGGAGCAATCACAGCGCTCGCTGAATCAGGGTATTCGGAAGCATAATTCACACTTGCAAAATAAATAGTATTTTCAAGCGCACGCATCATCATCGCCTTTTCATAATAGGGATTGTCTTTATGACCAAATTCCGTTGGCCTCACCCCTTCTGTATTACTGCCTCCAAAATGCGGATGAAATACAACATGCGCACCACGTTGTGCTGCCCATCTCACAGATTCCGGGTAACGGAATCCCTCATGACAGATGGTAATTCCGAATTTCATTCCATTTACTTCGAAAAGCGTACGCTCCTTTCCCGGCACCCAAAGATTATCTTCCGTCGGGTCAAGCTGGTTCTTCGTCTGGTACCCCAGTACATCCCCATTACTCCCAATAACATAAGCAACATTATATAATGTATCACCTGAATACCAGTCCATAGGAATAATTATAGCAATGCTATTCTCCGCCGCTATCTGCCTCACCCGCAGAAGCGCTTTCTCCAGGTATTCTGCAGAACGCTCCTCTTTCGGATATCCCATCCCCGGGTATCCCGGAATGAAGGACTCAGGAAAACATATTATTGCTGCTTTTTGCTCAGATGCCTTTCCGGCCAGCTGTTCAACTGAAACTAAACCATCAGCTATAGATGCCGGAAATGAAGGAGATGCCAGTGCTATTTTCATTGTACTGATATAAAATAAGGCGCAAAATTAACACGTTAAATTGAAATGATCATAAAGTCTTTCATCATGACATCAATAAAAGTGACTTTTTGCAGCTTTTTTATTGAAAAGTATCAATTAATAATCATGTTGCTACACCTAACTTTGCACCAAGGGCCCAAAACGCCCGGTGGAGGCTACTTTAACAGATATGGATAATATTACATCAAAGCCAACATGGTATACAAGTGATGCAGCATTTGATTGGCTATACCCTGAGAGGATACAAAGATTGTCTAAACAACACTGGACCCCTATGGAAGTGGCGAAAAAATCCGCCAGGTTTCTGGCCACCGGAACAAAAAAAAGGATCCTGGATATTGGCTGTGGCGTCGGTAAATTTTGCCTTATAGGAGGGCACTTTTTCCCCGAAGCTCAATTTTCCGGCGTAGAGCAAAGAAAAGAGCTGTTCCATTTTGCACAGGCAGCTAAAGAACGCACCAATACACAAAATGTAAACTTCATTAATAATAACTTTACAAAGATCGATTTTGACGACTTCGATCACTTCTATTTTTACAATGCCTTTTTCGAAAACCTTGCGGAAGAAGGACAGATTGATCAGGGTATAGAGTATTCTGTCAGCCTTTATAACTACTACTCACGCTACATGTACAAATGCCTGGAAAATAAGCCCGCTGGTACCAGGTTAGTAACATTTCACAGTCTTGAAGATGAAGTCCCTCCAAGTTATCAGTTAGTTGATGCAACGGTAGACTTCCTTTTAAAAATGTGGGTTAAAAGATAATATTCTAATCAGAAAAAATGAGCACAGAAAAATATTCGTCATCGGTGATCAGGAAACTGGAAGTAGCTGTCAATCATAACCAGGTGGAAAACATCCTTTCATCTGCCATTACAGATATCACCCTGGAAGGAGATGCCGGTATGATCAGATCTTTCCTCTCACAATTACAGGCACAGATAGAAGAACTGTCTCCTCTCGATTGGAACAGCACTCAATGGGGTTGCTTCCGCTATGCCTTAATATATCTGCGGAAACACGCTGTAACGCAACCCGCATAACCTGTTTTCCTTATTGTTTCTCTTCAGTAAATCTTCAATGGAGATATAAATGCTTCGTCATATCGGAAGAAAACGGAATTACAAACACAATCTGAGATTAGCAGTACTTTTATGCTTCACAGCAGGCATGGTCAATGCCGCCGGATTTTTCGCCTTTTCCGTACTGACAACCAATGTGACCGGCCACGCTGCATTGCTTGCCTATAAACTGGCAACAGGCAACCTGAGAGCCGCAAGGATGGTAAGTCTATGGTTGTTGCTTTTCCTGCTCGGAGCCTTTTTCCCGGGCTTCTTCGTAGAAAAGGAAGCAAAGAACCAAAAACGGGGATATACCATACCCATTATCCTGGAAATAATCATACTTGTCTTGGTCGGCAGTTTTGGGTATACATTTGATCACTCCATTATCAAAACCGAATACTTTGCAGGTAGCCTTCTCTTTGCTATGGGAATGCAAAATGCACTGGTATCAACTATTTCAGGCTCCGTTGTCAGAACTACTCACCTGACCGGCATGTTCACAGATCTGGGCATAGACCTCTGTACCCTGGTCTCCGCCTCACAAAAAAATACAGTTACCGTAAGAAAGAAAATTACCCTCCGCCTTGTGATCATATTCTTTTTTCTGACCGGTTGCATAGCAGGTGGCTATATATTCCTCCAGTGCAGATATTTTACTTTCTACCTTCCTGCAGCAGTATTGGTGTTTACACTGTTCTATGATATTTTCCGTATCAGGTTTTCCAAAATGATGCACCGCATAAAACTGGAAAAAACCACAACTGTAGCAGAAAACAGGTAGTTATTAAATTACTTGTGGTCCGCTATTTTGATCAACGCATTAACATCCTTAATAATAATCTTCCTGCCTCTCGTTTCCAGTATCCCGTCACCCTTAAACTCGGCTAATATTCTCACTATACTTTCCCTGGCAGTACCTACCAGGCTGGCCAGGTCCTCACGGCTGATGCTGATTTCAATTGGCATTCCTTCCACATAGTTCTCTTTGTATTTTTCCCGGATAATAACCAGTTGCAGAGCCAGCCTTTCTCTTACTGTCTTCTGCGCAAAAAAGGTCAGGTTATTTGCCAGCACAGCAAATTCATGGCTTAGGGTCTTCAGCAATCTGTAATTCAGTACCGGAGAATAATCCAGCGTTTTAAGAAAATCTTCTTTGGGAATAAAAACAATAACACTGTCTTCTATCGCTGCAGCAGAATCCGGGTACCTGTCATCAGACAAAATAGCATGATATCCTATAAGCTGCCCGGGGCCGGCCAGGTAGATGATCTGTTCCTTTCCTTCATTATCAACTTTATATTTCTTTATCTTTCCTTTAACGATATAGAAAATACCGGACGGAAAGGAGCCCTCCCTGAAAAGGATATCATTCTTTCTGAATACCAGCTCGCTCTTATGAGCTATAAGCAACTCATAAACATCTTCCGGCAGATCTGCAAGTATAGACTCGCTCTTGAAATCCCATTTATCTATCGGGAAGATATCTCTAATACTCATAATACCGGATTTATCGTAAAACTATGCTAAAATCCGGACTCGGACCGTTTCTGAAAAAAAAGGAGTGCAAATGCACCCCTTGCTTAATAATGGTCAATTCCAATATAGCAAGATCGTCCGCTTACTATATCTTCCTTGTCTAACTTTCAAATATGCGAGTACTAAAAAAATTTAAGATGGTTGGTTTCTGCTTGCTATGACAGCTTACTGGTCATTTCTGCCCGTATAACCCTCTGGTAACTTTCCGGCGAGAGAAGCGGCTCTTGGTTATAGAATTTCAAAGGGGTAACAAAAAATAACCATCCCTTATCCTGCGGACTTTCCAGTATCAGATTCAGATTCCCGGACAGCTTCTGGTTTTGTCCCAGGTATTTACAGCTTACAGGAGCCAGCAAGGGGATGATCTGGTCTGATGTATGGATCTCTGCAATAACAGTACCTTTGTCAACTATTCCCTTCGGATTATACCATTTTATAGTAGTAATACTCTCTATCCCTCTCAGTCTGTATGCAGAAATGCCAACAAATCCTACTGATCCGTTAAAATCGATCCACTCATGATTAGGGGTAAAACTGATCCTCGGACGGGAAACTGGCAATATTTTCATCTTACAAAGATAACTTTGAGGGTCCTTGATTAAACTGATACTTTTCAATTTTAAAATTGAAAAAAATCACAATTCTTAATAATTTGGTCCCATTATGAGTTTAGCAGGCCTGTTTCCGATTGATAAATGGAATTTTAAAACTCAGTCAATTTTAAATAACCTGCCGGAGAATGAATCTGCCGGCCTGCTTCCTTATATGCAGGAACAACGCTATGGCAAAGGGGAAATTATATTCCGGGAGGGAACAAGAGCTTCTGGCATTTACTTCATTAAAAAAGGAAAAGTAAAAAAGTATCAGGTTGATCAGGCGGGAAAAGAACAGATAATATATGTCGCCAATACAGGTGAACTGATCGGGTACCATGCAATCCTGGCGGAAGAGCCCTATCCCGATTCTGCCGCTACTTTAGAGGAGAGCTTTATTGCATTCATTCCCAAAGAGAACTTTCTGAATGTGCTGGAAAACTCTACAGAACTACCCCGCAGACTGCTTAAAACACTTAGTCATGAATTCACCGTATTAACCAATAGCATCTCTGTATTTGCACATCGCTCAGTCAGGGAAAGACTGGCCATTTCACTTATAGTCCTCCGGGAAAAGTTTAAAGCGGAAACACCGGAAGGAAAAGATATCTTCATCAACCTCTCCCGTAGTGACCTGGCTAATATCGTAGGGACCGGTCATGAGAATATAGTCAGGTTCTTAAGCGAATTTAAAGCCGCCGGTATCATTACAACACATGGAAGAAAGATCTGTGTAAAAGATATCAGGCAGCTGGTTAAAATTTCCGGGTACGGCAATGTATGATACCTTGCTGCCTGAATGCCCAGGCTCCTTATTTTAAATTTCCTTGTCTCCCATAAATAGGCGCCTTTGAGAACCTTCCCCATGCTATAAATACCCCCAGGGCGGCAAAAACGATATTCATACCTATCAGATGCGCTTCATTTCTCATAATATGAAAAACCGCTCCGGCCAGTATAATGGCAGTGCAGCCTATCGCTGCAACAGGCGTCAGCTGAGGTTTAATACGGAACAAAGCAGGCAGTAACAAGCCTAAGCCACCCAGAACATCAAAAGATCCTGTAAACCTTACCAGGAAAGGATGCTCTGCCGCCCACGGCAGTATTCCCAATTGCTCAATAGGCAGGAACAATTTCATCCCGCCAAATACAACCAAAGGAAGAGCTAATACAAACTGAGCTATCCACAATAAAACGTTCAATGTTTTCATGATAATATATTCCGATATTTTGTAGCCTCAAAAATAGTCCTCATCTCCTGCAGAAGATAAGTACTATATAAAAGGAAAGCGCTCACCTTTAGGTAAGTGGTAGCCCCTCAGAATATATATGTCACAACTAAAAACACCTATCTTTATCTCCGAAAATCATATAGTATGAAGATAATACCCAGTCAGATACCAATAATTACCGGCGACGGATGCCCTGCCCGTATAAGCGCCATAGCCGATGCCATATACGCTATTGGCGGTAAATGGAAACTACCCATCGTTCTTGCATTGGCCGGAGGGAATCAGCGTTTTAACGATCTGCACCGCCTGGTACAGGGCATCTCCCCCAAAGTTCTTTCTTCAGAACTCAAAGAACTGGAACTGAATGGCCTGATCGAAAGAAAAGTATCCATGGCTGGCACACAGATGATGGTCGATTACGAATTGACTGAATACTGCGTAACGCTTCATAAAGTATTGGATGCCTTAAGTGAATGGGGCATGATGCACAAAGAAAAGATCAAACAGGGCTTCAGGGAAAAAAGACAGGAGGCGGCAACCAATAACTAAACCCGCCCCCCTGATGCTATTTATGTTTCAAACACTCAATTTCCGCAGCCATCTTCTCAATTTGCTTTTGTTGCTCAATCAAATGAAGTGTCAGCTCTTCTACCTTCTGAAGCAGTATTTTATTCATTTCACCAACATCAATACCTTTCTCTTTTACTTCAGTTTCCGAAGGAACTCCAGGTAAATGCTTGTTCTCTCTGACATATTTATCCAGTTCTTTTAATGAAGGCAGCTTATATTCCGGGTTAAACACAAAGTCGGCCCAGGTATCCTGGGTAACTCTTACCCTACGTGCTCCTATAGCACCTTCAACCGTCAATTTATAGTTTCCGGTAGCTGTAGTTCCAATTCCTACATTCCCTCCTGGATCAATCCGCATTTGCTCTGTTCCATTATACGTTGAAAAAGTAATAAACCCTCCCAGGGTGCTGTTCCCCCTGTAAAAATTTATCGCACTGTTTAATACACTATAAAACCTATGCTCTATTGCAAACGATTTAGTAAATAACCCATCTGCAGAATAATTCTGCACACCCAGGTACGTCCCTGTACCCATTCCGCCGGACTCGCCATTACCTGCAGCTAATCTGCCAAAAACAGTAGAAGTAACATTGTCTCCCGCTCTTGCCACATCCAGGAAAGCACGGGGTTCATCAATACCTATGCCAACATATCCTTTTGAGGTTATCTGCATTTTTATGGAAGGAATAGCGTTTTCCGCGGTTGCAAAGTACAGGTTGCCACTGGCATTGGTAGTAGCATCCTGTATGGTTCTGGCGCTTATATATGCCACACCCTTATTCCCTGTTGAATTAGGCGTCATCCAGGATAACGTGCCGGCTGAGCCATAATTTGATGTAGCTCCTGTACTCAGGATCAGGTGAGCCTGGCTGTTTGCTACCGTGTTTGAATTATATATCTCCAGTCCCATATTGTCTCCTCCATAATAATAAAATTGAGGTGTTGTCGTTCCAAGTCCTACAGAACGGCCATAATCTTTCATATTAGTAGATTGCGCACAAACTGTCAGGGAACCTAACATAGGTAAAAGGGTCAAAGCTGCTCTCATAAGTTTTACTTTAGTCTATTATTCTGAAAAATAAAGAAATCTTTGAAATTCTCCGGCACTCTATATAAAGAATTATCTTCAGCTCCTAAACAAATTGAAATGCCAGCAAACAATCATAAACTGGACAATCCCGTTTGGTTTTCACTCTCGGAAACCCACCAGGATTTTGCCCTGAGCTATGACAACTTAAAATGCTACGACCCGGACTACTGCTTATTTGGAGGACATATATCAAACCTAAGTATCACCGACGCAATTACCCGGTATTCCGGCCTAACTGATAATTTTTTTATTATTGGCGATAAACCGGCATATCCTTCACACCTTACGCTAAAAAACGAATTAGTCTGCAACCAGATGGTTATCCAGGATAAAATTGACCTGGATATCGCGGAGAACATCATACAACTCACAACCCAACACTCACAGGAACTGTTCCAGCTGGTAACCCTGGTTCAACCAGGCTATTTCAAAAACAGAACAAGAGAACTGGGAAATTACTTCGGAATATTCAGAAATGATAAACTGGTTGCTGTTGCAGGTGAAAGAATGAAGATGAACGGCTACACAGAGGTAAGCGCAGTAGTAACACATCCCGCTCACACAGGAAAAGGATACGCCAGGCAATTAGTCGCTCATACAGTAAACAGTATCTTTGATCAGAATAAAATACCCTATCTCCATGTGGCAGAATCAAACACCCGCGCCATAGCCTTATATGAGCAACTGGGTTTCACCCTCCGCAGAAAGATCAGCTTCTGGCACTTTGTACAGGAAAAATAAATGGCCATAGTAATAGTTACCATAGCCATTCACTTTTAACAAAATAAGAATTTCTTATTACTTCCCTGCCGCATTCACTTTCCGGGAAAATTGCTCCTGCACATCTTCCAGGTCTTCATCATACCCTTTTCTATCCATAAACACAGCCGGATTATAAGCATCCCCCGGTTTATGCTTTTCATGAAGCCCAAACTGACTGGCATGCGAAGCTACCCAAAGGTCAAAACTGAGCTTTTTCATGGCATCTAACGTATACGCATAATCATCCGCTATTCCGGGATATGCGGGGATGTCGGAAAAGTTCCTGTCCGTAATAATAGTCGGTATATTTGCTATCAGCACTTTATAACTGCGTTTCTCATCCTTTACGTCAAACAGGAAGCTGCAGGAGCCTTTTGTATGACCAGGATGATGCAGCATAACGATCTGCACATCCCCAAGCTTGATCACATCCTTATCATGCAGGATACGGTCAATTCTCACAGGCTCAAACAGCATGTCCTTTCCTCCCATCTCATAGTCAGAACTACCACCATCTGTCACTACAGCAGAATCCCCCGCATCTACCATCATCCTGGCGCCCGTCATTTTCTTTATGGCAGCCATAGCTCCCATATGATCAAAGTGAGCCTGTGTAGTCAGAAGTATCTTAGTATCCTTAAGCCTGAAACCAAGCGCTTCAATATTGGCTTTGATCATAGGCCCCGACGTAGCAAGACCAGTGTTAATAAGGATATTTCCCTTACTGGTAGTAATAAGATAACTGGCAAGATCATATGTTCCCACATAGTACAGGTTCCCCGCAATACGGAACGGTTGATACGGCCGGGACCATTCAGGCTTATCTAATGTGGGTTCCTTCACCTGCTGGGCATAACCTGCCAGACAGACAAGAGAGAAGAGGGCAGTCAGAAAAGTATTTCTCATTTAAATAAAAATTGTAGCTGAGTAGTAGCAAAAAGTATGCGAATTACGGAAAAAAATTTGCAAATACGACAAACTACGAATACCTTCGTAGTAAACAAAGTCAATATCATGCCTACCTTCCTCAGCATCATCTTACTGATGCTTTCAGGCCTTTGCATGCCCCAAGCATGGCGACAATGCCTTCAGCGATCCCATGATCGCCTATTTCGAGATCCTTGATCAGACCCTGAATTATATAAAAAACCCTTAAACGGGCATAGTATAAAATCCACCTTCAAAGTAATAGATTTCACCATATACACACCACTGACAACAATAAAAACTTACTGCATTGATACCACCAACCGTCCCAGCTGTTTCAGCTTCTGCTCAACCTCCTCTGTCCACGGCAATCCAATAGAAAGCCGCATACAATTCTCAAACTGGTCCTGCAAAGTAAACATCCTTCCCGGGGCAATACTTATTTTCTGCTTAACAGCCCTGTCAAACAACTCCGAAGCATTCACCGACTTATTAAGCTCTACCCATAACGCAAGCCCGCCCTGCGGCCGGCTTGTCTTCGTCCCTTCCGGAAAATACTCCGCTATAGCCTGTATATAATGCTGATAATTGCTATGCAGGGTCTGCCGCAACTTCCGGAGATGACTTTCATACCGGCCGTTTTTGAGGAAATTAGCTACTGCCTCCTGCGTAATGGTAGAAGAAGATATCGTATGGACCAGCTTCAGCTTCAATATCTTCTCTTTATACTTACCTGGTACTACCCACCCCACCCGGTAGCCTGGCGCCAGGTTCTTCGACACAGAGCTGCACAATAACACAGTGCCATCTTCATCAAACGCCTTACAGCATTTTGGCCGTTGAGCGCCAAAGTAAAGATCGCCATATATATCATCTTCTATCAACGGAATACCACGCTCCGACAAAAGCCTTACCACTTCTTTCTTATGTTCATCAGGCATACAACTGCCCAGAGGCGTATTGAAATTTGGTACCAGCAAACAAAGATTGATCCTGGGAAGTACTTTCTTCAAGGCATCTATCTCAATTCCCGTAGTAGGATGCGTAGGCAGCTCAAGCACCTTTAACCCCAGACTCCCGGCCAGTTGCAGGATGCCCGGATAACAGGGGCTTTCCATAGCAATGGTGTCTCCCGGCTTACTCAAAGCCATCATACAAAAAGATAAAGCATTCATCCCGCCAGCTGTCGTCACCAGGTCATCCTCATGAAGACTTCCTCCCCAATACATCGAGCGGGCAGCAATCATCCTCCTCAGCTTTTCATTCCCCTGCAACGGTTCATATTCAGTACCACTATCCTTTAGCTCACGGGTAGCACGCATCATTTCCTTATTCAGCTTTACCAGGGGCAATAATTCACCTGAAGGCGCCCCGACCGAAAAAAGCGTAAAATCAGCCTTCCCCATATTGGCATAAACCTTTCGGATCAGCTCCTCCGGCTCCTCATTACTGCTGACCGGCAACGGCCTGCTTACTTCCGGCAACGGAAGCCTCTGATAAGATAACCGGCTCACAAAATACCCCGACTGTGGCCTGGATTCTATGAGCGACTGCGCCTCCAGCTCCAGGAATACCCTCTTCGCAGTATTCATGCTGATACCATGCTCCTGGCATAATAGCCTGACAGAAGGCAAACGGTCCCCCGGCTTTAAAACCTCACTTCTGATCAGCTTCGCTATATTATTAGACAACTCGGCATATAGAAAATCATCTTTCATACAATAAAGGTAACTGTGTCCATAAAAATAACAAAAACTGAGACTGTATCCATACATCCCTTCTTTCTACTTTTGCAGAAACAATAAACAACTATGTCTGAAGTAATTATTAAGACCGGCAAAGAGAACATGGATATTAAGGTGATACACCGCTTCCTGGCAGAAGATTCCTATTGGGCGAAAGGTATCCCCTACGCGATGGTAAACCATTCCCTGGACCATTCATTCTGCACCGGCGCCTTTATAAACGGCGAACAGGTTGCCTTCGGAAGAGTGATCACCGACTATTATACCTTCGCATGGTTTGCCGATTTCTTTGTATTACCAGCTTACCGCAAACAAGGCATTTCCAAACAAATACTATCTTACATACTGGAACAACCCTGGTCTAAACGCCTGAGAAGAAAAATGCTCAACACCAGTGATGCCCACGGTTTATATCGCCGGTTTGAGTTTAAAGAACCTGCAAACCCTTCCGGCCTCCTGGAAGTATATAATCCCGGTATTCATTTACAGTATAAAGAATCACTCTGATAAAACAACATTTCATGTACATACCTAATGCCTTCAGATTCGAAGATATCGCAGAAAAGATCGCCTTCATGAAGCGGTACAGCTTTGCTACTATCATCACCTGCAAAGACCAACTTCCATTAGCAACCCAACTGCCATTCATTGTAGATGACAGTGAGGGAAGCTTAAAATTAACCGCTCACTTCTCTGCCGTCAACGAACAGGCAAAATATATCGAAGCAAACACCTCTCTCATCATATTCACCGAGCCGCACGCTTACATATCTCCCAAACACTATGACAAACGGGAAAGCGTCCCCACCTGGGATTATATTGCCATACACGCCTACGGAAAAGCCAGGATCATCGAAGATGAAGCTTCCAAACAAAAGATGCTGGAACAGATGATCAATTTCTATGAAAAGGATTACATGGAACAATGGCAGGGCCTTTCCGATAAGTACAAAAAAGGCATGATGCAGGGCATCATCGCTTTTGAACTGGAAGTAACAGACCTGCAGGGCCAGCAGAAGCTAAGCCAGAACAAAACAAGGGAAGAACGCGAAAGGATCGTTCAACACCTGGAGAATAGCACTGATAACATGGAAAAAGAGCTCGCCCCTTTCATCCGGAAGTTACAGGAATAGCATTACTATCTGCCTCCCTCCAAACGGCTTTCTTCTGACTGTATACCGCTCTTATAGCTACGCGCCTTCCAGGTTTTACCTATCTTGTAAGTGAAGGTGACATTTATCAACCTGGTATCAAACCTATTTGAAAAATAGACCTCTGCATGCCGGATATAAAGGTCCCTTCTTACATTCCAGCTATAGAATATATCGCGGACAGCCAGGTTAATGGTAGCTTTATCTTTCAGCAGCTTCTTTTGTACAGCCATGTGCATCTGCCATACTGGCTTCAATATAGCCTGTCCCAGTATCATGCCTGAACGGTACAAACCGCTTATTTCACCTCCCCAGCCTTTACCGAACTGTAGCTGATTGTTACCTGAAAGCCTGAATGTAGTATAGGAATTATCCAGGTATTCATCTGTAAATATCTGCCCCTGGTAACGGGTGCTTGTCAGTTCACTGTACAGGTTAACTGTCCACCAGTCTGCAACAGGAAGGGATGTACTGATATTAACGCCTATGCCGGTTATCCGGTCAATATTCATGGAATTGGCAATAAAGGATGTATTTTCCTGCCGGTATACCTGCGTAATTCCTCCTGATGTACGGGAATAGCTGATACCGGTAGAAAAGGCATTCCCATGGTTGTACGCAAGCTCCAGGTTAGTGGCATACCCTGGCCGCAATACGGCATTCCCCGTTACAGACGTATACCTGTCATAGAAAAAAACGGAAGGATTAAGGTCCTGGTAGTTGGGCCTGGTGATCCTTCTGCCGGCCGAAAAAACAAGTGTCCTTCCTGTAGTACTATCCAGGTCATATGACAGGTAAATAGTAGGAAAAAGGTTGGTATAATCCATTCTGAATGACGAATCCGGCCGCTGATAAATGTCATACTGCCTGGCTTTGGCCTGCGTATTCTCCATTCGCAGCCCCGCCTGTAACGCAAGCCTGTTCACCCGCTTCTGGAAACTTACATACAGGGAATTTATATTTTCATCATACCTGAACCTGTTGTTCAGCTGCAATAAAGGATACAGTTCATTATCCAGCTCCTGCTCATAATTACCGCTGCTGTTCCGGCGCGAGTAGAGCACCTGCACACCGGCACTCATCTTAATCCCACCCGGCACAGGCATCACAATATCCGCCTTCCCGCTATAGATCTTCGCTTTGAAAGGATTGTCACTCCATAACGCAAAACGGCTGCTCAGGGTACTGTCCTGCACATAAGTGTCATTCACAGAGTATTGACCGGAAGTTGTATGATAATCCAGGTAATCCAATCCAATGTTCCACTCACGCTCTCCGTTTTCCTGCTGATGATGCAACACAATACTCAACGCATTGTTCCTGGTCTGCTCCTTCAGCCTGCTGGCCACATACATGACAGAATCCGGGCTGCTGCCGGGTAAACCGAAGGTATTAACATACCTCCCTCTTTCTTTATAAGGACTGCTAAACCCATTCAATACCAGGCCAATACTCGTTTTTTTATCAATATCATAGTCCACACCAAACTTATAGTTCGTAGTATTCTTATTACTTTTCTCAAAGTAAGATTGCTGCAACAGGTAATCAGGTGCTGCATTGGTATGACTATACAACCGCCTCCTGTCAGAATCAAAAAAATTATTCAGTAGTGTATAACCCACACTGCCATAAACATTCAGACGATTATTCCTGTAATTGACACTAACAGCATTATTCGATCTCAGGTAAACACCCTGACCATAGTTCAGCGAAATATTGCCATTAATTCCCTTTGTCTTTATCTTCCGTGTCCTGATATTAATAATACCTCCATTCCCATCAGCATTGTAACGCGCCGGCGGATTAGACATGATCTCCACCTTCTCTATCATATCTGCCGGTAATGACTTCAGATAACCTGCCAGCTCCTTGCCCGTCATAAATGTTTGCCTGCCATCAATGAATACAGTAACACCGGATTTACCTTTCAGGCTGATTCCCCCCTCTTCATTAATGGTAACAGCGGGCGCATTATTCAGTACATCCATCACATTCCCCCCTCTGGCAGAGATCAGCGCATCTACATTGATCACCGTCTTATCTATCTGCTGCTCCGCAAATACCTTCTTATCCCTGATCTCCACCTCTTTCAGCATCCGGTCTTCATTCATCGTAACCATAATAACCGGCAGATCTTTGGGAACACCACCCCTGATCACAACAGGCGCTTCACTCATATACTTCCTGACACCCAGGTAAGTAACGATCAGCATGTACTGCCCATCAGGCAAATTATCAAATAAAAAACGGCCATTTTCATTGCTGATAGCAGTATGATAGAGGGAGTCACTAACCCTCTTCAGCAGCACACTGGCGCCCTCCATTTTTTTCCCATTGTCCTTTATCTCAATAGTTCCGGTGATCCGGCCTTTGACGGGCGACTGCCCACGTGCGGCTGCAATCAGTAACAAACAGCAGAGTAACACTCCCGTACAGAGTTTTTTTATCCTCATTAAATGATCCGTTAAGCATTAAGTAATTCCGACAGGTACCGGCCTACACTATGGCCGCTTATCTTCAACATTGACCGGTGTGTACCCGGTACCGCATAGCTTATCACCTCACTGAAACAGGTACGCCAGCCAAAGTCCTCTTCAGACCGCGCCGCCGTAAGTGGTTCATCAGCTGCTTTGATAAGATGTAATACGGAAGTATTCCCTGCGGGTGTTAACACTACCGGCATAATGGCGTTTGCCACCTGCAACCGGAACAAACTGATCAACGGGTCTAACACTTCACGCTGCGCCGGAATATGCGCAGTAATAAAATCAATGAAATAGGCTTTCATGCTGTCTAATGTATTGAGGTCCTGCAACCCGGCTTCAAGCACCTTCAATTCTTCCTGCAACGAGGGGTCTCTGAATCTGTAATGGTTAAATATGTTCCCGGCAATATACAGGATTAAATCTATTTTACCTTTCAGGGTATCAATACTTTTTCTCACCGGCCTGGCTTCCACATCGAGTATCACTGTACATACCGGCCCTTCTCCCATCCTTTCCAGTTTACCTGCCACCTCACAGGCAATGAATCCGCCGAAAGAATGGCCAACAATCCTGTAAGGGCCTACAGGCTGTACCTCCTTCATCCACGCAATATATTGCAATGCCAGGGCATCTATGGTAGTGAACGGGGCTTCACCGGCATACACCCCCGGCATCTGGATACCATATACCTCGTATTCAATATCAATGTCCGCCGCCAGCTCATCATAACCATCTGCAATCCCTCCTTCCCCGGGGAATATAAACACCGGGTTCCCCGGCTTACCTGGCTTTAACAATAACAAGTGCTCATTTCCAGGTGCCGTCCTTTTCCCATCAGACAAACGGCGTTCCGCTATCAACGCCGCCTGTTCCCTGATGGTCTGATGGATATAGAGATCTTTCAGTGAAAGCGATTCCCCCCGCAACAGGTGTAACAACCTTACCAGCAGGAGAGAATTCCCCCCGGATGTAAAGAAATTAGCATCTGCCCCCGGCTTGCAGATGCCCAGCAGGTCCTGCCACAACACAGCTATCTCTTCTTCCAGTTGTCCCATAGGCACTGCCGTACTTTCCTGCTTATCTTCATTTATTTCAGCCAGTAACTTCCTGTCTGTCTTACCATTGGAAGTGAGAGGCAATACATCTAAAGGGATCAGCTGCGCAGGTAACATATAGACCGGCAACCGCTGTAACAGGCCTTCCCTGATGTCAGCGGCAGTTATATCGCCATTGCTTACATAATAGGCTACCAGGTAGGGACTACCACTTCTATCCTTCTTCACAATAACACAGGCGGCCGTAATAAAGTCTAATCCACTAAGTACATGTTCTATCTCTCCGGGTTCTATCCGGTATCCATTAATTTTAACCTGGTCATCTATACGTCCCAGGTATTCAATGTTACCATCCGGCAACCACCGCGCAAGATCTCCCGTCCGGTAAACACGGGCGCCCGGCAGGAATGGGTCCTCCAGGAATTTACTGCTGGTCAGTTCATCCATATTCAGATACCCTCTTGCCACCTGCACGCCTCCTATCAGTATCTCACCAGATACCCCAACAGGAACAGGTTCCACCTCACTGTTCACAATATAGATCCGCACATTGCCCAGGGGCCTGCCAATAGGTATATTGCCCGATGGTACCGCTTGTGAGGTATCCATACTGTATACACAACATCCTACAGCAGCTTCTGTAGGGCCATACTCATTGATCACTTCCAGGCCTCCCAGTTCCCTCAGCTGGCTTCCGTATAAAGCTTCTCCTCCCAACACCAGCCGGGACGTAGAAGATATGCCATTCTGCTTCCTTGCCACAGCCTGCAACAAAGGCAGATGCGCAGGGGTCAGTTTGATGAAATCATACCGGTTGGACAGGAAGATCTCTTCACTGAAAACATCTGTCGATGCAGGTGGAGCAAGCGCCACAGCCTTTCCCGCCAGCAAAGGAAGGAACAGGGCCGTCAGCGACGCATCAAAAGTATAGGCCAGATGCGCCAGGCTTCCCACGCTGTTGTCATTTTCAATATACAGGGACAAACAGTTCAACAGGTAATTCAACAGGCTGCGATGTTCCACCATCACACCCTTTGGCTTTCCGGAAGAACCGGATGTATAGATCACATAAGCCAGGTCTTCCGGGCCGGGACGGAACTGCAGGTCAGTTACCGGCGCATCAGCAGACCAGATCATCTTTTCAATGTTTAACACTGCCGCCTCCGGGGCCACTTGATGAATGCCTGCATAACTGTCACTATCAGTTATGATCATATCCGGAGCAGCATCTGCCAGTATATACGCTATTCTATCCTGCGGGTAGTCCGGCATAACAGGCACATATGCTGCGCCAGCCTTCAGAATACCGCAAAGGGCAATGATCATTTCTGGAGAACGTTTCATACAAACAGCCACAAACCTCCCTCCATATATCTTCCTGTCACGGAGATAATGAGCCAGGCGATTAACCCGCTCATTAAACGTACTGTAATCCATACTGCCACCACTATATAACAATGCTGCTCTTTCCGGTACAGCAGCAACCTGGCGCTCAAACTGTTCTACCCAGGTGCCGGAAGCCGTCCAGGAAACAGGAGATACAGGAAAATCCTCCAGCAACATCTTCCGTTCTGCAACAGACAACATCTCCAGCCGGCCAACTGCCACATGAGGATGCTCAGCAATAGCAACCAGCAGGTTGTTATAATGCACGATCAGCTTTTGTACAGTGGCGGCATTGTATAATGAAGTAGCATATTCAGCATGTATCCGTATACCATCATCTGTCTCCCTCAGGCTGAAAGTAAGCTCAAACTTCGCCGTAATATTCTCCTGTGCCATAGGAGTGATCGTCAAACCTGGCAGGGTTACCGCTTCTGCCTCCGGAGTGTTCTGCAACACAAACATCACCTGGAACAGGGGTGAATGGCTCATATCCCGTTCAACAGCCAGCAATTCCACTATTTTCTCGAAAGGAGTATCCTGGTGTTCAAATGCTTCCAGGCAGGTGCGTCTCATTTGTTGCAGCAGCTCATTAAATGGCAGACTATCCGGCACCTGGCTTCTCAGCGCAAGCGTATTGACAAAAAAGCCTATCAGCGACTCCACCGCTTTCTGTTCCCTGTTGGCAACAGGCGTTCCAACACAAATGTCTTCCTGCCCTGTATACCTGTGCAACAGAACTTTAAATGCTGCCAGCAATGTCATATACAACGTCACACCTTCCCTGGCCGATAACTGTCTCAGCAGATCTGCCACGGCCAACGGCACTAAACCCGTTTCAAAGCTGCCCGCCGCATCAGCTACCTGCACACGGGGGTGGTCTGTTGGCATAGCCAGCGTACTCACACCTTCCAGCTTATCTTTCCAGTAAACCAGCTTGTTCTCCAATACCTGCTCCTGCAAATAACTGCGCTGCCATAACGCATAATCTGCATACTGTACCGGCAGTATCGGCAATGTTGCCGTTTGCCCCTGCACAAAGGCCTTATAAAGCGATACCAGTTCGTTGATCAGTAACGATGCCGACCATCCATCAAAAGCAATATGATGCAGGCGTATCAACAATACATGTTCCTTGTCAGAAATGCAGAACAACGTTACATTCAACATCCAGTCGGCCTGCAGATCAAAAGGCCTGGCAGATAACCTGCTGATAGATTTGTTCAGCTGTTCTCCCTCAATATCCTGTAAAACAGACATCTGCCAGTCATCCGGCAACAATATATGCTGATACCCGCTACCTGCTGTTTCACGGATGACGGTCCTCAGTACTTCATGTCTTTCAAGTATTACCTTAAACGCCCTTTCCAGGGCCGGAATATCCAGCTGTCCTTCCAGCCGGAATATCCATGGCATATGATACTGCTGACTACCCTGCAAACGGTGAATGAACCACAGCCGTTCCTGGGCAAACGACAGTGGCAGCATAGAAGGCCGCCCTCCAGCCGTCAACGGATAACGCTGCAGATGTTCACTCCTGTGTTCCTGCAGATATCGGCTGATCCCCTCAACCGTAGGATGCGCAAAGAAACGGTTGATACTGATATCTGCCTTCAACTCTTCCCTGATAGCAGTAATGGTCCGCACTACAAGCAACGAGTGCCCGCCTGCCTCAAAAAAATTATCATTGACGCCTATGCCGGGATGTTTCAGGATACGTCTCCAGATGCCCAGCAACGAAGCTTCCAGCTCATTACGCGGAGCGGTAGTTACTACTCCCTCTGTCTGTTCAACAGGAGGTAATGCCCTGCGGTCAACTTTGCCATTTAATGTCAGCGGCATACTATCCAGGCTCACAATAAATGCCGGTATCATGAAATGCGGTAACCTGTTCTTTAATCGGGCAAGCAGTTGTTCCCTGTCAAACATATCGCCAGGCACTACATACGCTATCAGCTGGTTATTGCCATCAATATCTTTCCGGGCTATTACGGTACATTGCTCCACTCCTCCCTGTTGCAGCACTGCCTGCGCAATTTCTCCCGGCTCAACCCTGTAACCACGTACTTTCACCTGGTCGTCCGTACGGCCAATATATTCTATATTACCATCAGGCAGCCACCTCACCAGGTCTCCTGTCCGGTACATTCTCTGCCCGGGAAGAAAAGGATCTGCTATAAATTTCTCTGCTGACAAAACAGGATCATTGAGATATCCTCTTGCTACCTGCACCCCGCCAACATATAGCTCTCCTGCAACACCCTCCGGCACAGGTTCTCCTGATTTATTCAGAACATACAGCACCGTATTTGAAACAGGTTTTCCGATGGGCACTGTAACGTAACTCTGCTCAGCAGAACATCGATACTGTGCAACTGATACAGCCGCCTCTGTAGGCCCATATTTATTATAAAAATCACAGATCGCTGTCCATTGAGCAGCTAATCCCGGACTACATACATCACCGGCAGAGATCACCCTTTTCAGGGTGCTATAGCTGCCTGCCGGTAGTGTAGATAATAAACCCGGCGTAGCATGCAGGTGTGTAATTCCCTGCATGTTAATGAACTGTTCCAGCAACAAAGCATCCGGCAATATGCCGGAAGGCAGCAACACCAAAGTAGCTCCCGCCAGTAACGCCGTAAACACCTGTTCCACAGAAGGATCAAAACAGTAATTGGTAAGCTGTAATATCCTTTCATCCGCAGTAATGCCTAACGCCTGTTGCTGGTGCAACAGGAAGTTGACAATGCTGCCATGTTCTACCAGCACGCCTTTAGGACGTCCGGTAGAACCGGAGGTATAGATCACATATGCCAGGTCGGAACGCAAAACGCCGAAAAATATATTATGTCCTTCCGCAGGAATATCCTCCGGCACCATCACGGTAACATCCGGCGCAAGCTGCGTAATAAGGTCGCTGTATGAACTGTCTGCCAGTACAATAACAGCGCCGGTATCTTTGAGAATATAAGCCAGCCGTTCAGAAGGATATGAAGGGTCCATAGGAACATATGCCCCACCAGCTTTCAATACCCCCAGTATGCTGACTATCATTGAATGGCTTCTGTCCATACAAAGTGGGATAAGCTGCCCCCTTGTAACACTCTGCAACTGCAGGAAGCCTGCTAGTCTGTCTGCCTGCCTGCGTAGCTCCGCATAAGAGATTTGCTTCTCACCATCAACAAGAGCAACTGCATCAGGGCTTTTCTCCGCCTGCCGGTCAAACAGACTGACTATAGTTTCCTCTCCAACAGGCAGATACGTCCCTTTTCCATAACGGTGAAATACATTCTCCCTTTCTTCTTCGGCCATAATACTCCCGGGAGACATAACGGAGGTATCGTCATGCAGGTAGCGTTGCAACACAGCATCAAAGAGAAAATGCAATTCCCTTAACTCCTTTCCTGACCGGAGCGCCTTACGCAAAGTATAACTAATGGTCAGCCCCCGTGCAGATATATTGGGAGAACAATTGAAATACGTATTTGTCAGAAAATGCCCGGCATATTCATCACCGGCATATTCTTCCCCAGGCATTACATCAGTGCCCTGCCCTGCCTCCAGGCTGTTCAGGATGTGAAAATTGGTAAAGTTAAACAGCGTATCAAAGAACGGATTTCCATTGGCAGCCACCTCTCCCGTCATACGGGTAATGTCTGCCAGGGTAGTCCTGTCCCTTTGCTTCATCTCCTTCAGCTCGCCCTCCAGTATGTCAAAGTATGCCTTCCATGTCAGCGGCCCTCTTTCGGCTGTATACCTGAACGGCAGGGTATTTAAAAAACAACCCAGCAACTTGTCTCCATCCTCCGTCATTGGTCTCGTATTACTCACCAGCCCTACCGTCAGCTCATTCTCCGCTGTCAGCATTTTCAACATGTACAGGTAAGCGCCAAAGAGAACTGTTTTGACAGACAACCCATCGGCGGCCGTTTTCTTCTCAAGCTGCTGCAGAAAGCCGGTACTGTAACGATGAGTATACAGGCAGGGCTGCTCCAGATCTGTAAAAATATCCAGCCGTACATACCCCTCCAGCTTTTCCTGCCAGAAAACCTCATTAACGGCCTTTTTCTTTTCCGCCAGGCTCTCTGTAATAAAATCCCTGATCGTGCACTTTAGAGGCGCTAAAGCGCCTTTACCGGGATGCCGGCGCAGGTCAAGGTAAAGATTGTTCAGCTCCGTTGTAAAAGATGCCACACTCCACCCGTCAAAAACAGCATGATGGAATTCAAACAACAGCAGGGAAGTGTCATGAAACCGGCAGAAAGTTATCCGCCACGCCGGCGCTTTTGCCGGCTCAAAGGGCATGGAACGCTTATCTGCCAGGTATTGCTGTATACCCCGTTCGTCCTGCAGGTCTGCATATGTCAGCGGCAAACGTATTTTTTTCAGCACAATCTGCACACCCTCAGCCACCAGCGTAGTATCCAGCAAGGTGCGCAGCATGGCATGCTTTTCTATCATCAGCTCCAGCGCACTTTCCAGTAAAACGCTGTCCAGCAGGATACCCGGCCCGTATACCACCTGGTCATGATAAATGGCCAGCTCCGGGTGAATATTGGACGTATAGATCATCCCCTGCTGTATATCGCTCATCGGGTATACATCCTCTACATTTGAGGTATCCTCCAGTTTTGACAACACATCCTGCTTCAGCGCCATGATCTCCCGCTCCACCTCCGGCAGATAACTGTCTTCCTGCCTGGCTTTTGCCATGCTATTATCTATAAGCAACGCCAGCTCAGCCAGATTGGCGGTCTGGTATACATCAAAGATCTGCAGCTCACAGGCAAACTGCTTGCGCAACTTACTTAACAGGCTGATGATCCTGATAGAATCACCACCCAGCCGGAAGAAATTATCATTCAGCCCCACCTGCTCCACTTCCAGCAGGTCCTTCCATATACGGGCTACATGCTTCTCAGTATCTGACAGCGGCACCTCAAACTGATCCGCAGATGGAACTTCCGGGTCCGGCAATGCTTTCTTGTTAACTTTCCCATTAACGGTAAGCGGTATATGGTCCAGCGTTATGATCGCTGCCGGCACCATATATTCAGGCAGCTGCCGTTGTAACCGGGCCATGATACTTTCAACAGAATGCCCTTCCCCGGCAACTATGTAAGCTACCAGCTTTTTATTGCTGCCCTCATAGTCCCGTACTATTACCACCGCTTGTTTTACCATAGCATCACCCAGCAAGACCGCTGCTATCTCCCCAGGCTCAATACGGAAGCCCCGTATTTTCACCTGCTCATCCATCCTTCCCAGGTACATTACATTACCATCAGGAAGCCAGGTGGCACGGTCCCCTGTTCTGTATAATCTTGCCCCCTCTTTCTCTGAGAAAGGGTCTGCAATAAATTTCTCTTCTGTTAATGCAGGCTGGTTCAGGTAACCGGCACTGACGCCGTCACCTCCTGTATAAAGCTCACCAATAGTTCCCGGCGAACATACCCTTCCCCACGCATTCAGCACATAAGCCGTCCTGTTATTAAGCGGGCGGCCTATCGGAATATGATTATCCAACGCCTGCTTATCCAACAGGCACGTTAATGAGAAAGTAGTATTCTCGGTAGGCCCATATCCATTAACTATCTTAAGATGAGGATATGCATTGCTTAATTTCCGCACATGCGGTTCAGATAGTTTCTCTCCACCCGCCAATACAGTATCTAAACCGCTGAATATATCAATATCCAGGTCTATCAGCTGGTTAAACCAGCTGGAAGTAAACCACATGATATTAACCTTCTGATGGCGCATCTCTTCCTTTAACAGCCCTGCATCCATCAGCTGTTGCGGCTTACAGCATACCAATCGCCCGCCGTTAAGCAACATACCCCAGTATTCAAACGTAGTAGCATCAAAACCGGGTGCACCGGTAGATAGCAATACACTTTTAGGGGATAGCTGCACATAGTCCACTCCCTTCACCAGGCTCACCACATTACGATGTGTGATCATTACCCCCTTGGGCTGCCCTGTCGAACCGGAAGTATACATCATATAAGCCAGGCTGTCTCCATCTTGCGCCAGTTCAGGAAGGGATTCCTGCATAACAGGATATTGTATCTCCGACAGGTCAATCAGTTCAACTGCGCTTCTTTCCGGGAGTATATCATCTGCGGCGCCACTAAATATCATGTACACAGCACCTGTATCGGCAAGCATGTACCTGATACGCTCCGCCGGGAAGGCAGGGTCCAGCGGTACATAATACCCGCCCGCCTTCAGTATGCCCAACAGGGCCACTATCATGTCTATCCCTTTTTCCATATATACAGGCACAGGCATTCCCTTTTTCACTCCACGGGCCACCAGGTAACAAGCCAGCTGCCCGGTCCTTTTATCAAGCTCACCATAGGTTATTTCTTCACTTCCGGCACTCACCGCCACAGCCGCCGGCGTAGTCTTTGCCTGCATCTCAAATACCCTGTGTACCGGCATATCAGCCGGATACACGGAAGCCCGGTCATTAAACCTGCGCACCAACCGGTATTGTTCATCCTGGTCCAGCATATCCAGGCTACCCACCGGGGCAATGGGGTCCTGTACAACGGCTTCGAGTAAACGGAAGTAATGTCTGGCCATCCTTCTGACCGTATCTTCCTTATAAAGCGAACTATTACAGATCAGATCAAGGTATAACCCATCCGCTGTTTCCGTCATATGAAAGCTCACATCAAACGGAGCAGCTGCCTGTCCCGCCGGTTCAACACTGATATCAACACCTTCCAGCCGGAGCATTTCAGCCGCCGGGGCATTATGCAGCACAAACACAGCCCGGAAAAGCTCATTATTCTCTCCGGTTATTTTTTCAAGAGGCACGTCCTGGTGTTCATAAGCAGCCAGCGCATTTTCCTTCACCTGCCTGAGTATGCTTATAAAACCTTCACGCCCCTCTATACGGCTCCTGAGCGGCAGAACATTCACAAAAAATCCTATCAGCGATTCCAGCGCCTGCTCTGAACGGCCGGCAGAAGAAATACCCACGGTAATATCCTCCTGGTCAGTATACCTGTACAACAGTACCTGGCAGGCACTCAGCAATACCATGAACAACGTAGCGCCCTCCTGGACAGCCAACTGGTTCAAGGCACCCTTCAGCATAGCGTCTCCCATTACCCGGCAGGTATATGCCTGCATACCGCCGGAAGTCTTACGCTCCTTGTCCGTCAGCAATGCTAATGGCTCAGCTCCATCCAGCTGATACCGCCAGTAGTCCAGCTTCCTTTCAAGCACAGCTGCCGATAAATATTTCCGTTGCCATAACGCATAGTCAGCATATTGAACAGGCAACAAGGACAGGTCAACCTTGCTACCACCTCTCCTTCCATTGTAAAAGGCCATAAGCTCCTGCGCAAGAATAGCAACAGACCACTCATCAAATGCAATATGATGCGCCAGGCAAACCAACCGGTATCCGCCTTCACTTAACTGTATTAACAGCACCTTCAGCATTATATCATCAGAAAGATCAAAAGGCGTAGACAAAAAACTGTCAATATATGCCTTTACAGAACCTGCCTTCCGGAGTATGTCCGCCTCCGTGAAATATTGTACCCTCCAGCTATCCACTGGCTGCACTAACTGATAGGCCACACCCTCATTCTCCCTGATCACCGTTCTCAACACCTCATGCCGCTGCACCACCTCCCTGAATGAGGTTTCCAGCAGCTCCACATCCAGTCCCCCTTCTATTCTGAATATCCAGCGTAGATGATACTGTGTAGTTCCATATAGTTTATCTGTGAACCACAACCGTTGTTGCGTAAAAGACAACGGAATATGTGCAGGCCTGGATTGCACGGTCAACGCAGGTACAGTGATGGCGCTGTCATCATCATCCAGCCTTACAGACAGCTCTCCTATAGTAGGGTGAGCAAACAGTTCATATATAGGCAACTCCCTGTTAAACCTGTTCCTGATAGCTGCTATAACCCTGGCAGCAAGTAACGAATGCCCTCCCAGTTCAAAAAAGTTATCCGTAATCCCTACCCGCTCAAGCTGCAGCAGTTCCTTCCATATCTCCGCCAGTACTATCTGTGTACCGGTAACCGGGGCAACATAGGTCTTGTCTGCAGGCCTTTCTTCCAATGGAACAGGCAACGCTTTCCTGTCTATCTTTCCATTTGAAGTAAGAGGCATCTGCTCAAGCACAACCAGCTGTGCCGGCACCATATATGCGGGCAGGTGGCTCCTCATCCAGTCCATGACAGTGCTACGGCCGGCTGGTGTTTTCAATACCACATAAGCCCTGAGTGTTGGATTGCCTAATCTGTCAGTCCCGGGCGCCACAACGCTCTGAGCTACCGGGGCACAGCGGTCCAGTACTTTCTCTATCTCACCCGGCTCAATCCGGTACCCTCTTATTTTAACCTGCTCATCCTTCCTTCCCTGGAATTCTATCCGCCCATCTTCCATCCAGCGTGCCAGGTCACCGGTGCAGTACATACGGGCATCCGGCAAAGTACTGAAAGGATCAGGCACAAAACGCTCCGCTGTCAGCTCCGGCTGATGCAGATACCCGCGCGATAGCTGTACCCCGCCAATATATATCTGGCCGGTCACACCAACAGGCGCCAGCTGCTGCCACGCATCAAGAATATAAACAGTATTACCCGAAAGGGGACTACCAATAACAGCTGCGGACAGAGGATCTTCCACACGATGAAAGGTAACAGCCACCGTTGTTTCACTGGGGCCATAGGTATTAACAACAGGTACCATTCCTGCCAGCCGGTCAATATAGGACGGCTGCAACACATCCCCTCCACTTATAAGATAACGTAAACGCCCCGTATGACTTAAAGAACGGTTCAGCCAGTCTATCACCATCGGGGTAGTGCTCACTACTGTTACCAGGCCATTCTCAATATATGATGTAAGTGTATCAATATCTTTTCCCCCCTCTTTAACAATCACCACTCCTGCCCCGTTCAACAGCGCAGGAAATATTTCCTCTACCAGCGTATCAAAAGAAACAGACGATTGCATCATCACCTTGTCTGTACTACCAATATCAAAGTACCGGCTGAATGCAAGACAATAATTACGCAATGCCCCATGCTCAATCATAACGCCCTTCGGCACCCCGGTCGATCCTGAAGTAAATATCACATACGCCAGCGCTGAAAGATCAGGCACGCTCTCCGTCAACAGCAACAGTGGCATTGCCGCCAGCTCACTGTTATTGTCCAGCAAAATCACTTCGTCCTGTTGCGGCAATGCACCCCGGTAAGAAGAAGTACTTAACACAAGGGCTACATTTGCTGCTTCCAGCATAAGAGCCAGCCTTTCTGCCGGATAAGCCGGGTCCAGCGGCAGATACGCTCCTCCAGCCTTCAGTATGCCCAATAAGGCAATCACCAGGTCTGTTGACCGGTCAATGCACACAGCCACCAGCCTCCCCTCCTGAATGCCCCTCTTCCGGAGATAGTTAGCAAGCCTGTTACTCTCCTCATCCAGCTGCTTATAACTAAATTCCTGCCCCCCATAAAAAACAGCTGTATTATCAGGCGTCTTGCCGGCCTGTATAGCAAACAGCTCCGACAACAGCGGCCCGGCCGGATATACCGGCAAAGCAGTATTAAATGTTTTCAGTAACAGCGTCTTTACATCCGCCGGCATTATCTCCAGCTGTGCAACCCTCTTATGCGGGTCCTTCACAATACTGCGCAACAGCTGCTCATAATGGGCAGCCATCCGCCTGATCGTCGTTTCCCGGTAAAGATCAGTTGCATATTCTATAGTTACTTCCAGTCCCTCCGTTCCCTGTCCTATCGTCAACGTCAGGTCAAACTTCGAAGTGGTCCTGGTATGCGTTTCCTGCAATAGCTGCAATCCATGCAGGGCATTGGTCATATCAGCAGGACGCACAGTATTCTGGAAAACAAACATGACGTTAAAGAGATTCCTCATACTATGCCCGCCTTCTCTGGCCACAGCATCCACCACCTTTTCATAAGGTACTTCCTGGTTTTCGAATGCCTCCAGGGAAGTACTTTTCACACGGTCCAGTAATTCAATGAAAGCAGGATTCCCTTCCAGCGATGTACGCAATACCAGCGTGTTGATAAAACAGCCTACCAGACTTTCCAGCTCCTTCTGCCCACGTCCTGCCACCGGCGTTCCGAGAATAACATCTTCCTGCCCGCTGAAACGGCTCAGCAAAACACTGAAGGCGGCCAGTGTTGTCATATATAAGGTAACGCCCCGCGCAAGCGACAATCTCTCCAGCTCTTCACTCAACTCCGCCCCCAGCGCAAAATACAATACGTTGCCATCCATACTCCTTATAGGCTTCCTTGTAAGGTCAGCCGGTAACACCAGCGGAGAAAGGCCCTGCAGTTTCTCCTTCCAGTAAGCCAGCTTACCCGCCAGCAAACGCTCCTGCTCCGCGCTACGCTGCCATATGGCATAATCTGCATACTGGAACGGCAGTAATGGCACGGGCATAGCTGCTTTTGCGGCAGCCGCATTATAATACGCCACCAGCTCTTTTATCATCACAGCCATAGACCAGCCATCAGAGGCCACATGATGCATCACCACCTGCAACAGGTACTCTTCTGGTTGCAGGATAAACAAACGGGCGCGTAGCATATAGTCTTTGGCCAGGTTGAACGGTACAGCATTCCAGCTGTCAACAGCTTCCTTCAAATAACTTTCATCATGCAATAAACCATCTCCTTCCAGCACCTCCATCTGCCAGTCTTTTATATCAAGAACTTCCTGGCATAACACTCCCTGCTCATCCCTGATAACGGTCCTCAGCACTTCATGCCGGGTTACTATCCGGCGTATGGCCGTCGTCAGAGCAGGTATATCCAATGCCCCCTTCAAACGCAGTACTACAGGAATATGATAATGTACACTACCTTCCATCTGGTCTACTACCCACAGCCTTTCCTGGCTGAAAGAAAGGGGAATATGTGTCAACTCCCTGCGGTCATAAGCACGCACAGTATCTGCAGAAGTATGCAGCCTGCGCCGGGTAAAATATTCCAGCAGATGAGGCTTGTTCGCTTTCAGCCTTCCCAGGAAAGCAGCATCTGCTTTCACCTCTTTTGGAATACGCACTACCAGCTCCTCATCTGCACACGATATCTTGATGCCAAGTCCTTCAGCCTCATCCAGGAGCCCGATCACTTCTGCCAGGTTTAAATCCGTCATACCAGGTTTAATTGAATGTCTATACTATAATTTACACGATACGTGTTCCGGAAATAGGCGTGTAATTAAACGCCAGTGCTGCCAGCTCATTGAGATGACCATCCAGCTTCCTTGTCTCATCCGGTTCAAATACATACTTCGAAAATTCCATTGTCAGCGTCCCTTCCGGAGTCATCCACCCGGCATTGACCAGGTCATGAATAGCAGTTCCATCGGTATTATGCTCATGACCATCCTTGCGTCTTTCCCAGAGATCTTTCTTGAAATAACCACGCAGGAACCAGCGGTCTTCGCCATTGAATGTAGGTTTATAACCGGTACGGGTATGACAGGTGTTATAGTTATGCAGGATCAGGGCATCTCCGGAAGTAATGATGGTGCCCGCAGTCTTCGCCTCCACAAAGTCTTCCAGGGCTGAAAGCCATTGCACGGCCTCTTCACTGATACAATCTGTTCCATTGAAATTGATATTGAGCCTCACCGTATCTCCTTCCTTTTCCAGCGGCGGCGCAAATGAATACCTGGCCGTTCCCATAGGAATACCGGCATTTTCCATCTGCAGGTACAGGTCCGGAGCTTTCAGACGGAACCAGTCCTTTATCTTCCCGGCCTCCTCCAGCCAGGAAGTGCCTTCAAACATTTCGACAGAGAACACCAGTGTATATGCTCCCGGCGCTTCGCGTACTCCCAGTAATATCAGGTAGTCAGGTCGCTTTCTATGCCACGCGCTTTCACAGTGAAATGGAAAATTATTATCATAGCCTCCGGCCCCTCTTTGAGACTTCAGGGCCTGTACAGGAACAATATTATCTATCAGCGGCGCTTTACCCCTTCCTTCCTGCCGGAAGTTAAACGGCTCTGCACCGGTCAGAACACCCAGCGCCACAAGCATAGCTTCCGATATAAAGGTCTTCTTATAGGCAACGGGCAGCGAGCCCCCCACCGGCGGAGTCTCTGGCAAGTCCTCATCTACAGGCAATCCCTTAACCAATACCGCCCCAAAACCATGCTCCAGCTCCCGCCGTATAAAAGCGGCAGAGGAGGCTGAAAAAGCACGTGCAATACCGGCAGCATGCCGGATAAACAGTTCCTGCTCTTTTGTATTGTATGGATTTGCCGGCACAGACAAAGCCATTTCAGCAAGTAATTGAGATTCCTCTGCGTTTAATGTAAGCACCGCCTTTTCAGGGAAAGGGGCTATCTGTGACCGGGAATAATTATAAGGTCTGGCACTGCGGTAGTCAATCCAGTTCATAGTTAACAATTTATGGGTGATATAGCTTATAACCTGATGGTTTCATAGTCTTCCTCTCTGACAAGGTCTTCCTGCTGCTGACCAAGATACCTGGCCAGTTCTTCAATGGTAGTGAGGTCAAACAATTTACTGATGGTCACCTCCAGCTTTAACTCCTGCCGGATAACAGAAATAAGGCGGATAGCCAGCAGCGAATCGCCGCCAAGCGAGAAGAAAGTGTCCTTCACACCTACCTGCTCCACTTCCAGCAGGTCCTTCCATATACGTACCAGGACAGCTTCCAGCTCATTACGCGGCCCGACAGTTGCCTGCTCTGCCGTCAGTTGCAGCAACGCTTTCCTGTCCACTTTGCCGTGTGAGCTCAGCGGGAACGATACAGGCTGGAAGAATTGATTGGGCTGCATATATTCAGGCAGCTTCCGCTGCAACTTCAACTGCACCTCCTCCATCAGACCGGGTTTGTCCCCCAGTATAAAAGCACAGATACGTTTATGCGTGTCCGGTTCATTGCCTGCAATCAGTATCCTGGCATCCTGCACACCCGGTACTTCCCTGATAGCCGCTTCTATTTCAGCAGGCTCTATCCTGTACCCTCTTATCTTCACCTGCTCATCTGCCCTGCCCAGGTACTCAATATTACCATCAGGCAGCCAGCGGACAAGATCACCTGTACGGTATATCCGGCCACTATCAAAAGGATTTTGCAGGAATCTGGTAGCAGTCAGCTCCGGCTGATGCAGATATCCCCTGGCAACCTGTACGCCTCCTATATACAACTCTCCCGTTGCACCAACAGGCACAGGCTCTCCGGCAGCATCCAGGATATAAAGTTTAACATTGTCCAAAGGCTTCCCTATAGGAACAGCTCCCGCTATTGAAGCAGCGCCGCCCCCCAGCACCAGGGAATAGACAGAACAACCCACAGTAGCTTCCGTAGGACCATACTCGTTTACGATCTCTACAACCTCTTCCTGGTCAGCCAGGAAACCCAGTTGCTCTCCCGTTAACGCCTCTCCGCCGGAAATGATCCTGCGCGTAAACGGATATCCTTCCACCTGCTGTTGTCCGGCCAGCAATGGCAGATGCGCAGGTGTCAGCTTAATAAAATCATAGGGAGCATTGCTGCTGAGTAATTCTTCTTCAAACACAGATACCCCTGTGGCCGATGGAAGCACTACCGGCGTACCACTGATAAGAGGAACAAACATCGCCGTTATAGCAGCATCAAAAGTATATGACAAATGCAGGTAACTACCGGCAGCATTATCCGTGCCTGTATATCGCTTCTTACTGTTCAACAGGTAATTGGTCAGACTCCCATGCTCCACCATTACTCCCTTCGGCGTCCCCGTAGAACCTGAGGTGTAGATCACATAGGCAAGATCCTGCAAACCGGCAACAGGAACAGGATTGACGGTATTACCGTCACCAATCACCTCCCTTACTCTCACCAGGGTTACTCCACTATCTGACAATACCTGCAGTTCACTATCCTGCGCAGCTGTCAGCACAACAGCAGCATGGGTATCTTTCAATATATACGCTATCCTGTCTGCAGGATATCCAGGATCTACCGGCACATAAGCAGCTCCGGCTTTCAGCACACCTAATATTCCCACCAGCATTTCAGCACAAGGATACATACATACCGGTACCAGCCACTCTTTGCTTACTCCTTTTTCCCGGAGATAATGCGCCAGCCTGTTAGCCTGTTCATTCAATGTATAGAAGTCCAGCTGGTAACCAGCTCCTGTAATTGCCGGCTTATCGGGTGTAAGCGCTGCCTGGGCTTCAAACAGACCTGCCACAGTACTGCTACTCTCTGCATAGGCCACAGCGGTATTATTCCAGCCATATAATATCTGGTGCCTTTCTTCTTCATTCAACAGCTGCAGCTCACTTACTGATAACTGACCATTTTGTATGATCCGGAAAAGTACTTCCCCGAAATGTCTTTTTATTTGCTGTACATAATAAGCATCCAGCAGCAGCGTATTGTAGAAGAAGTGAACATTGATCTCCTCAAACGCACCTACCGTAATGTAGAAAGGATAATTTGCCTGCTCCTGTACATCCAGGTCCTCCACTTTCAGCTGCCAGTCTTTCCCGCTGACAATAGCAGATATAGGAAAATTCTGGAACACCATAATACTGTCAAACAGGTCTCCCTGTACGCCAGACAGGCGCTGTATCTCCGTGAGCGGGGTATGCTGATGCTCACGGGATGCTACCTGGTCTTTCAACGTACGCTGCAGCCAGTCATCTATCTTCTCTTCTTTTCGCATGGAGGAATGCAACGGCAATGTATTGATATACATCCCCACCCTGTGCTCAATACCTGGCAGATCTTCCGGTCTGCCTGATACAACAGTCCCAAATACAATATGCTGTTTACCGGTATACTTATGCAACAGGAAGGCCCATACTGTCTGCATCAGCGTGTTCACCGTAATACGCCTGCTTTTCGCAAAATCGCTGACCTGCTGTGTAGCAGCTCTATCCAGGTGCAACACCTCTTCTCTATACCTGCCAATACCTTTGGTCCTCTTCACAGAAGAAGATATAAATGGCATAAGTGTACCTTCCTCCACCTCCTGGAGATAAGTACGCCAGTATTCCTCATCATTCTCAATATCCCTTTTCTCCACGTAACGTATATAATCCTCATAACGGTCCTCCGGCAACGGCTCCAAAGCAGCTCCGGTCACCTTTGCATCATATATGGTAAGGAATTCTTCCATCAGTATCGGCAAAGACCATCCATCATGTAGTATATGATGGGATGTCCATAACATACGGTACCGGTTATCCGCAAGTTGCAGCAATATCACCCTCATCAGCGGGGCCTTTGTAAAATCAAAGCCCGTTCTCCTGTCCTGCTCTTCATAACTGCGGATGGCGGCCTGCTGTTCATTTCCTGCCAGGTGCCGGAAGTCCGTTATCTGCAGGGGGATCTCTACTTTCTTATAAACACATTGCACCGGCACTTTAAATGTGTCCGGATGAATACTGCTTCGCAGAATACTATGCCGCTCCAGTATATATTCCCAGCTCTCACGGAAAGCAGCAAGATCTACATCTGTCAGATCAGCTTTCAGCTGGTTCCTATAGGTAAGCGCATCTTCATCATATAAGCTGTGGAACAACATACCGGCCTGCAGTCCACTCAGGCGGTAACAGTCTGAGATCAGCTGCTGCCTTGTTTTACCTTCCTCCAATGGCTCCCGCAGGAATTTCTCCAGCTCCTGGTAGCCTACTTCATTGGAAAGGCCGAAATCCGAAGGAGTGTTCTCAGAAATTCCCTTTCCATGCAGATCACAACAGTGGTCAATGATAAAGTCCAGGTTGCGGATAAAGCTTTCAGATAACTGGCGGATAGTAGCGGCAGTATATACGCCACTGTTATACTCCCATCTGAAAACAAGCTCATTACCTGCTATCTCATACCCAAGACGTATCTTTTCCTTTGTATCTGCCGGCATGGTTCCGGATAACTTACTATCCGTGAAGAGAATGTCCCAGCAATCTCCTTGCAGGCTCTCTTCGCCAACAATATATTTTAACACACCATATCCCAAACCCTCATCCGGTACTTTGCGTAATTGCTCCTTGATGCTTTTGATAAGCCTTGCAGGATGCATTTCATTATCCAGGCACAATAACACGGGGTAACGTATCCCACCCTTTCCATCTTCTTTATGAATGCCTGTTACAACCTGCTCTTTCCCCGACCATGCACACAGCGTTTTGGCAAGTGCAGCCAGCAGCAGGTCTTCCGTTGTAGTATGATATACGTCATGCACATTATGCAGCAAAGCCTCTGTCTGTGCATTATGCTCACGGGCTATAAATTGCTGCATACTGCTTACTGCTACGGTAGGGATATCATCTGCCGGAAGGGGACTGTACGCACCAACAACCCTATTCCAGAACTCCTTCTGCAACAGCAATCCTTTCGATGCAGCATATTTTTTTAATTCTTCCTGTTGATGATGCCATGAAGGCAAACCGCTCACCGCCTTCATCCGTTCCTGCACTACAGCAGCAATACGGGCAATTGTCTGATACGTGAACAGATCGCCTACCTGGATGTCATATCCCAGCTTACGGCATCTGCTCACCACCTGGATAGTTATGATCGAATCTCCTCCCAACTCAAAAAAGTTATCAAGGATACCTACCTGCGGCACGCCCAGCACATCCTGCCAGATGGCACACATATGTTGCTCTGTTTCATTGCCGGGAGCTTCATAATGACCACTTACCAACACCTGGCTGTCCAACGCTGCCAGTGCCTTCTTATCCGTTTTCCCGTTGATGTTCAGCGGTATCTTTTCAATGTCTACAATATGCGCAGGTATCATATAAGCAGGAAGCTGCCGTTGCAGGTATGCCAGTATCGCCTCCTTATCAGGTATCTCTGCGGTCACCACATACCCTGTCAGCCGCATATTCCCCTGCTCATCGGCAGACGCTACCACGGCACACTGCTCCACGCCCGGGGCCTGGCCCAGCACATGCTCTATTTCCCCTGGCTCTACCCGGTATCCCCGTAGTTTTATTTGTTCATCAGCGCGACCAATATACTCAAGGTTGCCGTCAGGCAACCAGCGTACAATATCTCCTGTACGGTACATCCGGCCCCCCGTTTGAAAAGGATCTGCCAGGAACCTTTCGGCAGTCAGCTTTTCATTGTTAAGATAACCTCTGGCCACCTGTGCTCCGCCAATATATAATTCACCGGCTACACCAACACCGGCAGGCTGCCCCTTCTCATCAAGCACGTACAGCTGCGTTCCCGATACCGCACTGCCAATAGGAACAGTAGCAGTATACCTGAGCAGGTCATCTTCTTTACAGAGGTATTGCGACACAGAAACGGCCGCTTCCGTAGGCCCGTATTTGTTATAAAACCGGCAGATGCCCTTCCATTGCTCCACCAGCTCCTTCCGGCACAACTCTCCCCCTGCAATCACCCTCCTGAGCCCATTGTATTTACCTGGCTTTATAGTTCGCAGTATGCCAGGTGTAGCATGCAGATGAGTGATCCGCTGCCGGTACAGGAAGTCCTCCAGCAGGTCAGGGTCCAGCAGTATATGCTGAGGTAATAATACAAGCGTGGCCCCGCTTAAAAGCGCTGTAAATATCTGTTCAGTGGCCGGGTCAAAACAATAGTTCGTAAGCTGGAGTATCCGATCATCAGGTGTAATGCCAAACGCCTGCTGCTGATGCCTGATAAAGCTGACAATATTGCGGTGTTCTACCATTACCCCTTTGGGCTTCCCGGTCGATCCTGATGTATATATTACATACGCAAGCTGCTCTGGCAACACCTCCCTTTCCTCATATTGCCCGGCAGCCGGGCTGTCCGGATCTGTTATCTCCACACCAGGGGCTGCACTTTGAAAGGCAGCCTGATATGTATTTTCCACCACCGCTACCTTTGCTGCCGTATCAGCAACTATGAACGCTGTACGGTCTGCCGGGTAAGCAGGATCAAGAGGCACATAAGCCCCGCCTGCTTTCAAAACTCCCAATATAGCTACCACCATATAAGGCGTCCGGCCGGTACAAACCGGTACAATTACGTCCGGCCCCACACCTTTGCTTTTCAGTACAGTTGCCAGGCGTTCAGCTTTTTCATTGAGTTGCCTGTATGTTATCTGCTCATCTCCCGCAACAATGGCAACGGCCTCCGGCGTGCTCTTCACTCTTTCAGCAAACAGACCGGCAAGCGTATACCCCTCCTCATCGCTTACGTTATTCGCAAAATTGAACGCTGCTGCCGGTATACGTACATCTGTTACCAGCAACTCGTCAGAGGCCAGCAACTGCAGCATTACCTTTTCGAAGTGCAGCTTGATCTGCTCTACATACAAAGGGTCCAGCAATTCATCCTTAAAAATGAGCCTCAGCGTAATGGCTTTGTCCAACACAAAACGCAGCAGCAACGGGTAGTTGGACGTTTGTTCCAATCCCTCTATATTCTCCACCTTCAGTTGCCACTCTCTTTCAGATACTATTTTTGCTACAGGAAAATTCTGGAATACAATGATGCTGTCAAACAGGTCTCCCTGAACGGCAGACCATCGCTGAATATCATTCAACGGAGTATATTGAAACCTGCGTGACATCATTTGCTGCTGCTGCAATTCCTGCAACCACTCTGTTACCTGGCCGCCGGCAGGATATACAGACCTCAGCGGTAAAGTATTGATGTACATTCCTACCCTCCGCTCTACCTCCGGCAGGTCTTCCGGCCTTCCGGACACTACTACGCCAAATGCTATATCAGGCTTTCCCGTGTATATATGCAGGAGTAACGACCACACACCCTGCATAAAAGTGTTTACAGTAATACGATGACGCTTTGCATAATTCTCTATCCGCGAAGTAAGCAGCTCGTCTATCATCAACACATCCTGCCTGAATGCCGCCACTCCTTTATTTCTCAGCGCTGAAGCAGGTATGAATGGCAGCCATGCCGGCTGGTCCATCCCCTCCAGGTATTTCCTCCAGTATGCTTCTTCCTGCTTTTTATCACGCTTGTCCACATAGCGGATATAATCTTCATAGCAATCTTCCGCTATCGTTGCAGGTACCGTACCCTTCACAAAAGCATCATACGCGGTAAGGAATTCTTCCATTAATACCGGCATAGACCAGCCATCAAAAAGTATATGATGGGAAGTCCACAACATCCGGTAATGTGTATCAGTAAGCCTGAGCAGGGTCACCCGCATAAGCGGGGCTTTGGTAAAGTCAAAGCCCTTCCGGTAGTCGTCCTCTTCATAGGCCTGCACGGCATCCTGCTGCTCTCTCTCCTGCAGCTCCCTGTAGTCAATGATCTCCACCGGCATTTCTACTTCCTGGTGCACACATTGCACAGGTATGCGGAAAGAATCATAATGAATACTGCTGCGAAGAATACTATGCCTGCCCAGCAACAACTGCCAGCTTTTACGGAAAGCGGCAATATCTACTCCATAAAGATCACATTTCAGCTGGTTACGGTAAGCACCCGTTTCCTTTTCATAAAGATTATGAAACAGCATACCTGCCTGCAAGGCGCTCAGCCGGTAAATAGCCTCCACATTCTCCGACCGCTTACCGGCATTGGAAAGATATTCTATCAGCAGTTCTTTATTATTACGGATATAGTCAGTTACTTCTTTATTATTTTTTACAGCATTGATGTCTTCATCCGTCAGCCTGTTCTTATCTGCCTTCAGGATAAGTTTGCTACCATCTGCAATCAAAGAAAAATTATGCTTTGCAAGTTTTTTCAGAAACTCTTTGATCTCCATACTGGACTTTTGAGTGGGTTAAAAAATCATTATATCATCATGGTCCTGGTTGCCGGAAGCCGCATCCTTCTCATTAAGGAAACTTTCCAGCTCCTGGTAGCTTATTTCATTTGAAAGGCCATAATCAGCAGGTGTAAGCTCTCTTATGCCCAATGCTTTCTGATGCAGGCAATGCGCTATCAGCAGCTCCAATGCTTTCCTGTAATTCTCTGCCAGCTTTCCTATAATGGTTTCATTATAATCCGGGGCAGAGTAATCGAAAGTGACCGAAAGTTTACCTGAGCTGACTCCATAGCTTACACTAAGCGGCGCATTTACCGGTGGATAACTGACCCTGCCTTTATATTCCGGTGCAATTGTCAGCCACCCGTTGCCATTAAGCGGATGCTCTCCTGTCTGATCTGCATTAAACAATATCCCTCCGCATGCCTTATATGACGCAGGCATAAAACAGGCTACATTGCCGGCCACATGGCGTAACTGCTCTTTTACGCTTTTTATCATTACACCGGGCTGGGATAAGGTAATATTCCGCAGTTGTACAGGGAACACAGCTGTGTGCTGCCCCGGCGAGCGACTGATATCAACACCCGTCAGCACATCCGTTCTTACAGAACGCAGCACACCTATTACCTGAGGCTCTTGCTCCCCTTCTGCTATTGCAGCAGCTAAAGCTGCCACCAGCATATCTTCAGTTACCGTATTATATACCATACCTGTCTCTTCAAGCAGTGCATGTGTTAGCTCCGCGCTAAGTCCAATGGTACATTGTCCTTGCTCACCATTACCTTCAGATCGGCTCACCGCTGCCACCTCCCGCTCTTCAGGGGCATATCCGGCCAGCGTCTTCTGCCAGCGGCGGTAAGAAGCTGTTTTCATTGGCAATACAGCCTCGTCACTGCCCAGCAACGCCTGCAGGTCTTCCAGTAATATCTTCCAGGAAACAGTGTCCATAGCCAGCGGATGAGCAGCCAGCAACAACCTGTTGTACAGGTCATGGTCCGGCGTCCGGAACAATGCTGCTTTAACAGCCGTTACAACACCAGCTCCCGTTTCACGGAATAACAGTTGCTGTGCCTGGTCAGGGTAACCCTCCGCCAGTATGAGAGGAGAAATTTCATCGGCATAGAACTGTTCTACATTTCCAGCCTCATCCCTGCTGTAAATAAAACGCAGACTGTCATGATGCTGTGCTAATTGCTGAATAGCGCTGCTCAGCCGTTCTGCAGATATCCGCTTATGAACAGATAATAATAATGGTACAGCGTACAACGGCAGCTGGTTTCTATATGCCGCCACTATCCATTTCTGCGTGGCGGTAAGCTCACATTTTCCCGCTTGCTGCTGCTGGTCCTCCAATGTATCTGCCGTATGCGCTCTGTCTTTTATAGCCTGCACTATACGGGCTATGGTCTGGTAGGTGAACAGATCACTGACCAGGATATCATGCCCAAGCCGGCGATAGCGGCTTACTACCTGTATAGTGATAATAGAATTACCGCCCAGCTCAAAGAAATTGTCCTGTACACCTATCTTCTCAAGACCCAATATATCCTGCCACACAGCTACCAGTTGCTCTTCTGCAAGGTTTCCGGGGGGCGCATAAGCCACCTGGCTTACATTGGCTATAGCTAAACCCAGTAATTGCTTCCTGTCAGTCTTCCCGTTTGCAGTAAGCGGCAAAGCCGTTAACTCCACCATTATATCCGGGATCATATAGACAGGCAAACGGTCTTTCAGCCAGCTAACAATACTATCCCTGTTAAAGGCACCAGCAGGTACTATATAAGCCTGCAAACGACGGTTCCCCATGGTATCCTGCCCTGCCAGTACCGCACATTGCTGCACATAATCACAGGTCTGCAATACACTTTCCACCTCTCCCAGCTCTACCCTGTTACCCCTGATCTTCACCTGGTCATCACGGCGGCCCAGGAACTCTATATTGCCATCAGGCAGCCAGCGGGCAATATCTCCCGTTGCATACAAACGTGCAACAGTACCATCATCAAACCGGTGCACAAAGAACCGCTCCGCTGTCAGACTTTCCCGGTTCCAGTAACCACGTGCCAGTTGTATACCGCCAATAAATAGTTCTCCTGCTACACCGGTAGCGCAAAGCTCTCTCTGCGCACCTAATATATAACAGGTGCTGTTACTGATAGGCTTACCAATAGGAGGCAAAGGCCGGGCTCTATAATCCTCTTCCGTTACTTCGTAAGATGTTACTACATGCGTTTCCGACGGACCATAATAATTCAGCAGCCTGGCATCACTTCTCAACATCAGTTCACCTATATCATCACTCAGCCTCAGTTGCTCACCTGCTGTAAATATCACTTCCAGGTGCTGCGGATAAACAGATTCCGTTGTAGCATACCCCGCAAAGTTCTTCAGTACCACATATGGTATGAATAAATGCTGTATACGGTAAGTATTCACCGCCTCCAGCAAAGCTTTCATGTCATGCCTCACAGCTTCCCTTATAAGACAGATGGTATCACCGAAACAAAGCGCTGAAAATATCTCGTTGGAGCTTACATCAAAGTTCAGGCTGGCAAACTGCAGCACATTCTTGACACCAGGCCTGCTAACCTGCTCTTCATGCCAATACATCAGGTTAGCCAGTGCTGCATGCTCCAGGGCTACACCTTTAGGCTGACCGGTAGAACCAGATGTATAGATGATATAAACCAGGTGTTCAGGCCCGCTGGTCCTTACCGGGTTAACAGATGGCTGTTCGTGGATAAGCGCCCTGTGAGATTCCAGGTTTACGATAACTGCCTCTTCACCAATACCGTCTACCAGTTGCCGATATTCTTCACTGCAGATCACCACACGGGCCCCGCTGTCCTTCACCATATAGGCAATACGCTCAGGCGGATAAGCAGGGTCCAGTGGTACATAAGCGCCACCGGCCTTCAGTATTGCCAGAACACTTATAACCATTTCTGGCGATCTTCCCACACATAACGGCACCGGGTCATCACAACCCACACCAAGACTACGCAGGTAATGCGCCAGCTGGTTCACCTCTTCATTCAATTGCCTGTAGGTAAGAGTGGTCTCTTCAAAAACCAGTGCAACCCGTTCCGGATGCTGCTCTACCCTGCCCTCAAACAGGTCTGTCACCGTCTTATCAGCCTCATATGCTGTCTCCGTTCTGTTAAACAGCTGCAACAGTTTATCCTTCTCTGCTGCATCCAGCATATCAAGCGCATATACCGGGGTTTCAGGGGCAGCTGCTATTGCTGCCAGCAACTGCCGGTAATTTGCAAACAGCTTTTCTATAGTACTTTGCTCAAACAGGTCAGAACAATAAGCAATGCCAACATGTATACCATCTTCAAATTCTGTTATGCTCATGTCTATGTCAAACCTGGATGTCAGCGTTTCATTATCTTCCTGTATCAGCGTCACTCCTTCCAGCTCTATCCGGCCTGTACCCGGCATGTTCTGCAATGTGAACAGTACCTGGAATACCGCATTCCTGCTCAGGTTCCTTTCAATGCCCAATGCTTCCACCACTTTCTCGAACGGCACTTCCTGGTGCTCATAAGCATCCAGCGTGGTCTGCTTCACCTGTTGCAGTAACTCTCTGAAGGAGCTTGCACCATTTATGTCAGAACGCAGGGCAAGCGTATTGACAAAGAAGCCCATAAGGCTCTCCAGCTCCTGCTGCTGCCGTCCGGCAATAGCCGTTCCCACACAGATATCCTGCTGACCGGTATAACGGTACAACAACACCTTAAATGCTGCCAGCATGGTCATGAAGAGTGTCACTCCCTCTTTCTGGCTTACAGACAACAGCTGCTCCTTCAGACTGCGGTCCAGCACTTTAGATATTTTACTGCCACGTATACTCTGACGGGAGGATCTTCTGTAGTCTGCCGGCAACTCCAGCGGAGTTACATCTTTCAGCTGTTGCTTCCAGTAGGCCAGTTTGCTGTTCAACACATCGCCCTCCAGGTAAGTCCGCTGCCATATCGCATAATCTGCATATTGCAGAGACCTGGAAACCAGTCGCGCAGGCCGTTTGGTCTTAAATGAATTATACAGCTCCGTCAGCTCCTTCACCAGTATGGACACAGACCAGCCGTCAAATGCTATATGATGCACCATGGTCAGTAGAACGTGCTCCGTAGCACTTCTCTTCACCAGGTATACCTTCAGTATCATATCAGCAGAAAGATCATAAGGTTGCAGTATTTCTGCGGAGAAATATTCGGCAATACTGGTCCATTGCTGCAACACCACAGCTTCATCAATGATGGTCATATTCCAGTCTTCCGCCGGCATCACGGCCTGGTAACCTATACCATTGTTATCCAGTATAACAGTTCTCAGTACCTCATGCCGTCTTACAATTTCCCTGAAAGCAGCTTCAATGAACCGGGTATCCAGCTCACCCTGCAAACTGAATACCCACGGCATATGGTATTGTACACTGCCCTGCAGCTTATCAATGAACCACAGCCTTTCCTGTGCAAAAGAAAGAGGAATATATTCCGTTCTCGGCTGTACCCTTATAGCTGGCAGCAATGCTTTCTTTTCATTTGTTTCCAGGTGTGCTGCCAGTGTGGCTATGGTTGTGTGGGTAAAGAAATCGTTCACGCTCAGCTCTTCCTGCAATCTTTTCCTGATCACAGATACCACACGGGTAGCAAGCAGTGAATGCCCTCCCAGCTCAAAAAAGTTATCGTGTATTCCTATACGTTCTATTTCCAGCAGCTCTTCCCATATGGCTGCCAGGCCCTTCTCAAGCGGAGTTCGTGGAGCAATATATGTGTCGGCCGTCAGCCCGGAGCTGTCCGGCTCCGGCAGGGCATTCTTATCAACTTTACCAGTTGTGGTGAACGGCATCTTTTCCAGCTCCATGAAAATACCCGGCACCATGTAATCAGGTAACTGTGCCTGCACATATTCTTTAACCAGCTCCCGGCTATATCCTTCTGCCGGTACTATGTATGCTACCAAACGTTTTACACCTGTCTTATCTTCATTGCCCATCACTACAGCGGCCAGTACGGCGGGTGCTTTACGCAGCACGCTTTCCACCTCTCCCGGCTCAACCCGGAAACCGCGGATCTTCAGCTGATCGTCCATCCTGCCTATATATTCCACATTTCCATCCGGCAGCCAGCGTACACGGTCACCCGTCCTGTAAACACGCGCATCCGGCTCCTCCAGGAACGGATCTGCAATGAACTTCTCCCTCGTCAGCTCCGGCAAGTGAAGGTATCCCCTTGCCAGCTGAATACCGCCAACATACAACTCCCCGCTTACACCTACCGGCACAAGCCCCCCGTTCTCATCAAGTACATAAAGCCGCGTATTGGAAACCGGCCGGCCAATAGGTATAGAGGTGGCCGTTGCTGTGTTTATATCCGGCGGACACGGGAACTCCGTTGCGGTAATAGCCGTTTCCGTCGGACCGTATTTGTTATAGAATTTTACAAGGTGCTTCCATTTTTCAAACAACCCTATGCTGCATATCTCCCCACCGGCAATAACCCTTCTTAGCCCGCCATAACTATCGGCTCTCAGGTTATTCAGGAATCCCGGCGTAGCCTGCAAATGAGTGATCCGCTGCTTTGTCAGGAAAGCTTCAAACAGGTCCTCATCTCTCCGGGTAGCATCGGGTATCAACACACAGGAAGCGCCGTTAATAAGCGGCAGGAATATCTGCTCTACAGAAGGGTCAAAACAGTAACTGTAGAACTGTAAAATACGGTCGTCTTCGAGGATGTTGAACTCGCGCGACTGATGCAACACAAAGTTCACGAGCGACCTATGCTCCAGTAACACACCCTTAGGTTTGCCCGTAGAACCGGAAGTATAAATAATATACATCAGGTCAGTATCCTCCAGCTCATTCGTCACCGGGCGCTCCGGCTGCCCGGCAATAACAGGAGAAAGTATATCTATCTCCGTTATAGTATCCAGCTTCCCTTTCCCTGCCAGCAAACCACTGCGCTGCTGCGTACTCAATGCCAGCGTGGCGCCGGTATCTTCCAGCATGTAGGCTATCCTCTCCTGCGGATATTCCGGATCTATCGGTACATAAGCCGCCCCGGCCTTGAGTATCCCTATAATGGCCACCACCATCTCCAGTGAACGGTCAAAACAGATCGGCACCAATTTTTCATTACCTATACCACGATCACGCAGGTAATTGGCCAGCTGGTTTGTTATTCTATCCAGCTCACGGTAAGTCAGCGTTGTATCTTCGAATACCAAAGCAGTATTATCCGGTGTACGGACTGCCTGCTCTTCAAACAGGTGCACCAGCGTTTTACGATGTGGCTGGGGCACAGCACTGTTGTTGAACTCAACCAGCAACTGCTGTACTTCCTCCTGCGCAAGCATTGATAATTGCCCTACCGGAGAACTGGTATTACGCACTGCCGCCCATAGCAGGTTTTCATAATGCGCCAGCAGGCGATGTATCGTTTCCGGCAGAAAGAGGTCTGCACAATACACAATGTTTATATGAATGCCCTCCTCAATTTCCGTAAGACTGAAATTAAGATCAAACCGGGAAGTAGTAATTTCATGATAGTCGGCCGCAACCTCCAGGTCGTCCAGCCTGAATTGTTCAACTTCAGGAGTGTTCTGCATCAGGAACTGTACCTGGTACACAGCATTCCTGCTCATATCACGTTCCACACCAAGCGCATCAACTACCTTTTCAAACGGCACATCCTGATGCTCATATGCCTTCAGCGTTGTTTGTTTTACCTGCTGCAACAGTTCCCTGAAGGAAATATTGCCAGTCACCTCACTGCGCAAAGCAATAGTATTGATGAAGAACCCTATCAGCCCTTCTATCTCTTTATACTGGCGCCCTGCAGATGCTGTGCCCACACAGATGTCCTGCTGACCGGTATAACGGTACAATAATACCTTAAAGGCCGTCAGCAACGTCATAAACAGGGTAGTGCCTTCTCCATGACTCAGCTTCAGCAGCTCATCACGTAATTCCCGGCTCAATACGCCCGATATCAGGTGGCCCTTTATACTCTGACGGGCGGAACGCCTGAAGTCCAGCGGCAGATTGATAGGCGCCACATCCCTCAGTTGCTCTTTCCAGTAAGCAAGTTTATTATTGAGCACCTCCCCCTGCATATAGCTCCGCTGCCAGATGGCATAATCAGCATATTGCAACACCATAGCCGGCAATACCGGCTTACGTCCCGCATGACCAGCCCTGTACAGCTCCGCCAGTTCTTTTACCAGCACAGATACAGACCATCCGTCAAAGGCAATATGGTGTATCATCACCAGCAACACATGCTCCTCGTCAGACAGGCGTATCAACTCTGCACGCAACATCATGTTGGCAGACAGGTCAAAAGGACGCTCTATCCAGGCAGCAATATATTCCTGCAATGCACCGGCGCCACCTATAGCACTGATGTCCTTACAAGGCATCTCCCACTCTTCCGCAGGCGCCAGGTACTGATACCCCACTCCATCCTTTTCCCTGATCAGCGTACGCAACACTTCATGCCGCCTTACTATTTCAACAAAAGCAGCTGTCAACGCAGCTCTATCGGGCTTCCCGGTAAGACGCAACACCCATGGTATCTGGTACTGCACACTGCCCTGCAGACGGTCTATGAACCAAAGCCTTTCCTGTGCAAAAGACAGGGGCAGATCTCCCTTTCTGGGTTGCACTGTAATAGTATGAACACTGAGCGGCTGTTCACTGCTCTCAATGAACGCAGTAAGACGGGAGATGGTCGTATGTACAAACAGGTCCTGCAGACTCAATTCCACTTTCAACCGTTTCCTGATAGCTGCTATCACTCTCACACCTAACAACGAATGCCCTCCCAGCTCAAAGAAATCATCATCCGGCCCTATATGCGCTGTTTCAAGCAGCTCCTGCCATATTTCCATAATAGTCTGTCCCGTATTGCTCACCACCACATGCTGTACCCTGGGCGCCGCCACCGGTATATCTTCCTGGGTTAACAACAGGGCACGGTCTACCTTACCATTCGCAGTAAGCGGCAGGAAAGGCAGAACATGGAAAAGCCCCGGCACCATATATTCCGGTAACCGTTGCTGCGCATATTCACGCAGCTCCTTCTGCAACAACAGGCTGATCTCTCTGAACAACGGTATATTACTTACTGCTGATCGTTCCCCAATACGGTAAGGCTCTTTTACAAAACCCTTCAACGGTACTTTTGACAGTAGTACATCCACTTTCAGCGGATCTTCATTCGGTATTAACCTGTATTCATATCCCAGCAGGGAGGCCGTTTCCAGGATACGCCTTACTTTTGCAGCCGCCTTATCTTCCCTGTTTATATATTCCCTAAGTTCATGCACAGTGTTAATACCCGGGTCATTCAGCCCTGCTGATAGCGCACTTTCTTTGTACAGGCGGAAGGCAGGCGCTCCTTTAATACCAACAATATCATCTGTGAATAAACGTGTCTGTCCCTCCTGCCACTCCATCCATTGTACCTCTTCTTCTGGTTGATCTCCGTCCACATCGAGTATCACCGTATAACGGTAAAGGGTCAGTTCATTTTCCGCTTCGCCCTGCTTCAAGCGGATATCCACATGCCTGATCCGCGGGTATATCCTTTGCAGATCATAGAAATAGTCCGGCGCAATACAAAGCTCCTCCTCATTCATCATCTCCCTTTCAAGCATCCATTCAAATTCCTTCCGGCTTACACCTCCCTGCATTTTCTCAAGCATAAGGCGGGCCTTGAACACTTTCAGCAACCTCAGGTCCCGCACATCGCCTATAATGATCCTCCCTGCTCCCGGCAGTAAGCCAATACAGTTATCAATTACTGTACTGAGATATTCAGCAGATGGGAAATACTGTATCACAGAATTCAGGATGATCGTATCTATGTTGCTTTCTTCCGGCAACCTGACTTCATGCGCAGCCCCCACAAACAACCTGGTATCAGGGTAAGTTCTGAGCTGCTTGTCAATATGCTGCCTTATACGGTTTATAGCCACAGAAGATATGTCAAAACCGGTATACTGATGAATATGAGAGGCCAGGGCATAGTAAATAAGTCCCATGCCTGTAGCTATCTCCAGCACATTACGCGGATTGGTTTCCCTTATCACCTGCGTAATATCATCCAGCCACTCACGCATCTGTATGGCAGGTATTGCCCCACCGGTAAAACTGTCGGCCCATCCCGTAATATCAAATTCCGCATCTGCTTCAGAAGCGGTCGATTTACCATACGCTGATTCATAAAGCTCCTTCCAGCTTTCTACCTGTCCAATAGCCATCTCCTGCTCCCTTGCACGCAAAGCTGCACTGTCCGGGACCAGGTAAGCTATCAGCCTGTTCATGTCCGAAGCGTCTTTCTTCGCCACAACACAGGCGGCAATAACATCAGGACTATCGTTGAGAATATTCTCTACCTCACCCGGTTCCACACGGTAACCTCTTATCTTCACCTGCTCATCAGCCCGGCCCAGGTATACTATGTTGCCATCCGGCAATCTCTTCACAATATCGCCGGTCCTGTACAACCTGGCTCCGGGCGCTTTACCCGGATGGCCCTCAATAAATCTCTCTGCTGTTAATTGAGTATTATTCAGGTAACCAACCGCTACTCCTGCTCCGCCTATATACAGCTCACCCGGCACTCCTGTTGGTGTCAGTTGCCCTGCCCCATCAAGAATATACAGGGTAACGTTATCCAGCGGTTTACCAATAGGTACAACGGTCAGCACGTCAGCAGCAGCATCCCTTGTTGTCAGCGTATAAATACTACATCCTACTGTTGCTTCCGTAGGGCCGTATTCATTAATAATTTCCACATTGCCTCCGCGAAGCAGAAAATCAATATGTCCCGTATTGAGCGCTTCTCCGCCAATAACAAATCTGCCGGTAAATGCCTGTGAAGGAATTTCCCTTAACAGCTGCAGATGCGCAGGTGTCATTTTAAGAAAGTCATAAGGCGCATTATCCCGGAATACCTGCGATCTGAATATATCTGTAATACCAGGCTCCGGGATCACCAGCAATCGTCCGCTTATCAACGGCAGGAATATAGACGTTACAGCGGCATCAAAAGTGAACGGCAGGTATAAAGCCGTTGCGGCCCCTGTAGCTCCGCTGTTCATATAACGGTGTACGCAGCTTTGCAGGTAATTGAGCAGGTTGTAGTGTGACACTATCACTCCCTTGGGCCTGCCCGTAGAACCGGAAGTATAGATCACATATGCCGGTCTGCCGGCCTTCATTGTAATGGCTGGTGTTGTAGCCGGCTGTGCGGCTATTGCTGCGCTCAGCTGACCGGGTATGATCAGCTTCACTATTTTACTTACCTCTGCCGGCAAACTGAAACCAGCGCCACACAGCATTACCGGTGCAGCAATATCTTCCAGCATCCAGGAGATACGTGATAACGGGAACTGCGGATCAACCGGCACATAGGCAGCGCCCGCCTTCCACGTTGCCAGTATGGCAACGATCAGGTCTGCACCCCGCTCCATACATACAGGCATCAATGCGCCTTCCTGCACACCGGCTGTGCGCAGATAATTTGCCAGCCGGTTTGCACGTTCATTCAGCTCCTGGTAACTCAGGCGCTCTGCTGCATCAATAATGGCCGTATTACCCGGCGCCAGTTTTACCTGCTCTTCAAATAAAGCGGTCACACTGTCAACTTCAGGTAACGCTTTATATGTGTTATTAACCTCCAGTAACAGGTGCTCTTCTTCCTGCCGGTCTAACAACGGTAACGCAGCTATTGCCGCCTGCCTGTCAGCTACCAGTCCCCGCAAAAGGTTCACATAATGCCTGAACAGATGGCGGATCGTACTATCGGTAAACAGGTCTGAGCAATATTCCACCCTGAACTCAATACCATCTTTTTGTGGCCGGAGGTCAAAGGTGAGGTCAAACTTGGAAGTATTATCTTCTGCCAGCTCGCCGGACAATACAATATTGTCCAGCTCCAGCTCAGGTACATCCGGTGTATTCTGCAATACAAACATTACCTGGATAAGCGGGTTCCCCACAACATCTCTTTTGCCGGATAATGTTTCCACTATCTTCTCAAAAGGCAGGTCCTGGTTATCATACCCCTCCAGGGTCGTTTCCTTTACCTGCTGCAGGAAATCACTGAATGGAAGAGCGCCGTCTATCTGGCTTCTTAATATCAGCGCGTTGACAAAGAATCCTATCAGCGATTCCGTTTCTTCCTGCGTACGGTTGGCAATGGCAACACCTACCCCAATATCCTGCTGACCGGTATACCGGTACAGCAATACTTTAAATGCTGCCAGCATTGTCATGAACAGGGTCGCATTTTCTTCGTGCGATAATGCCTGTAACGCCTCACCCAGTTCCTGACCTATATGGAAATAGATCGTCTTACCACGCACGCTCTGTATAGCCATTCTCGGAAAATCAGATGGCAGGTATACAGACGTCAGCCCACTCAGGCGTTTCTTCCAGTAAGCCAGCTGTTCCTCCATCACCGCTCCCCGCAGGTACTTATGCTGCCAGAGGGCATAGTCACGGTATTGTATCGCAGGTGCAGGCAACTGAAGAGGTATATGCCGGTGAAAAGCACGGTACAACGCAACAAGCTCCCGCACCATCACAGAGAGAGACCATCCATCAAACGCAATATGATGAAGCACTACTATCAGCTTGTGTTCCTGCTCCGACATCCGCAGCAGGGACACCCGTATCATATAGTCCTCTGAAAGATTAAAAGGTGCCGTGACCAATTCCTGCAGGTAAGCTTCCTGCGATGCCTCTGAATCAAAATAAAGCCCCGGCATATATTGCAGCTTCCAGTCCTCATGGCTGATAACCTGCTGGTAGGGTATCCCGTTGTTGTCCTTCAGCACCGTACGCAACGCCTCATGCCGGCGGATGATCTCGCGGAAAGTATTGTTCAGCGCATCCACATCCACCGCCCCATGCAAACGGAATACCCATGGCATATGATAAGCCACAGATCCCTGCAGTTTGTCAATTAACCACAAACGCTCCTGTGCATAAGACAACGGTATGTAACCTTCAGCCGGTTCAGGTATTATTGGCGGTAATGGCGACAAACGGCCGGCACTATCTATCTTCCGGGCCAGCAATGCAATGGTAGGCGCCAGGAACAGGTCTTTTACCCTGATCTCAGTATCCATCTTCCGGCGAATAGCAGATATCACCCTCGTAGCCAGCAACGAATGCCCTCCCAGCTCAAAGAAATTATCATGAACACCTATCCGCCTGCTGCCAAGCAGTTCCTGCCATATAGCGGCAAGATTACGCTCTGTAACAGTAACCGGAGGCTGGTAGTTATCTTTCTCTGCTATCGATGCTTCTTCCTGCGCCATAAGGAAACGGCGGTCCGTTTTCCCATTGGCGGTAAGCGGCAACTGCTGTATAGCATGAAATGCAACCGGCACCATATAGTCCGGTAACTTCATCAGCATCTCCTCCCTTATCTTCCGTTGAAACAGTATACTGATCTCTCTGAACAACGGCACATTGGCAGTAGCCGCTGCAGAAGGCGCACCGTATAACTGTTCCACAAAACCATTTGGCTCCTGCCTGTAAAAAAGCAGGTTCACTTTTAGCGGATCTTTATCCGGCATCAACCGGTAGTCATAACCACCGGCAACAGCTGCCTTCAGCAGGTCCTTTACAGCAACAGTATCATCATTCCCTGCCGCAAACAATTCCTTCAGGTCTGCCGCAACAGCCATATTATTCTTTTTCAACCCGGCATCAAGCAATCTCTCACGCCACAGACGGAACGCAGGAACGCCTTTTATTGCTACCATCTCACCCTGCAATGGGTTTTCCGGAAGCTGCTCCCATGGTATCCACTCCAGTCGTATAAGTTGCCGCTCTTCCCTGACGTGAAGCACTACGGTATAACGGTAAAGGTTTAATTCATTTTCAGCGTCCCCTTTTTTCCAGCGTATATCCACATGCGTGATCTCAGGGAATAATTCCCTGAGCTGGTAAAAATAATCCGGGGAGAAACAAAGCTCTTCTTCCATCAATACTTCCTGGTCAAGGGTCCATTGAAAGTCTTTCAGGGAAAGATGCCCCGGCGCCTTATCCAGTAATAACCGGGCCTTGAATAATTTCAGCAACCGGTTGTCACGAACGTCGCCTATAATGATACGCCCTTGTCCACTGATCAGCTGTATACTGTTTCCTATTACAGTGGTCAGGTACTCCTGCCCGGGAAAATATTGTACAATAGAATTGAGGATAATTGTATCTATATCACTATGCTCCGGCAACGTTACTTCATGCGCTGCACATACCTGCAAGGTAGTATCCGGATAAGCGTCCGGCTGTTGAGCGATATGCGTCCTCACCTGGTTAATTACAACACCGGAAAAATCAGTACCTGTATATTGGCGGATAAACGGAGCAATAGCATAATAAACAAGCCCTGTACCAGTGCCTATTTCCAGTACGCGTTCCGGCTTGTGTGACAGGACCAGCGTCCTGATATCCTCCAGCCACTCGCGCATCTGCGGGGCCGGAATAGGCTTACCGGTAAAGCTGTCATTCCAGCCGGTAATATTAAATGCAGGATCAGCTAATGCTGTATTATCTGACTGCGCATATTCAGTTTCATAAAGTTCGTTCCAGCTTTCTACATGCTTCAGGTACAACTCTTTCCCTGTTAACTTTACCACTGCGGGGTCAGGTACAAAATATGCGATCAGCCTTGGCATTCCTCCCCCATCAGTTTTCGCCACCACACTGCATGCAGCTACCATATTGCTCTCCGCCAGTATCATTTCCACTTCACCAGGCTCTATACGGTACCCCCTGATCTTCACCTGGTCATCAATCCTGCCCATGTAAACAATATTGCCATCAGGCAGCAGGCGCGCCATATCACCCGTTTTATACAGCCGCGCTCCCTCTTGTAAACTGATATGGTCCGGAATAAACTTCCTCGCAGTAAGAGCAGCGTCATTCAGGTATCCCCTGGCCACACCGGCGCCACCCACATATAATTCACCCGGTATACCGGCAGGCAGCAATTCCCCTTCAGTTCCCAGCACATAGGCCGTCCGCCCCTCAAGCGGCTTTCCGATAGGAATAATATTCGTATGCCTGCCCGGTATGATCTGGTAGGTAAGAGAGAAGGTAGTGTTCTCCGTTGGCCCATACCCGTTAATGATCTGCAGATGGGGATATTCCCCCTGTAATCTCATTACATGATCTTCAGATAACTTTTCGCCACCGGCTACAACCGTCTGCAGGTTCCGGAAAATAGAAATGTCCCAGTCCACCAGCTGATTGAACCAGCTGGCAGTAAACCAGATCCTGTTAACCTGCTGACCACTGATAAGCGCCTTCAGCAATTCATTTTCCAGCAGCACATCACGTGCCGCAAAGATCAGTTTACCACCATGCAGCAGCATGCCCCAGTATTCAAATGTAGTGGCATCAAAAGAAGGTGCACCGGTAGAAAGTAATACATCTCCCGGCTGGAAATTCACAAAAGTAGTTCCCTTCACAAGGCTCACCACGTTACCATGAGTCACCATCACACCTTTAGGCTGCCCTGTCGATCCCGAAGTATACATCACATAAGCCAACGCAGAAGGTATTATATCTGCATCCGGGGCTGTTACTGAGCATTGGGCTATCTGCTCCCGTTCATCACCGATATTGATCACCGTTATACCCTGCTCTGCTGCAATACCGGAAAGACGTATACTCTCCGTGTTACAGATCACAAACCGGGCATTCGTATCACGAAGTATGTATGCTGTGCGCTCCTGCGGATTGTCAGTATCCACCGGTACATACACAGCGCCAGCTTTCAGGATAGCAATAATGCTGACAATAAGATCTGCTGAACGGTCAATATACACCGGTATCATTTCCTCCCTGCCAACACCCTTTTGCAACAGGTAGTCAGCCAGTTGACTGGTCTTTTCATCCAGCTCCCGGTAGGTAAAACTACTATCACCGTAAGCTACAGCAACATTATCCGGCCAGTTAAGAACAGCGGCTTTGAATGATGCGTGAATGGATGTAACAGCAGGAATTGTAACGTGCTGTGCACGCAGCATTGCCTGCTCGTCAACTGTCGCAAACAATACCTTATCTGCCTGTATATCCGGGTTTGCCACCACAGCTTCCAGCAGCTGACTATAATGACGGATAAAACGCTCAATAGTACCCGCCTCAAAAAGGTCTGCACAATACCTGAATTTCAGCGTAAGACCTGTCGCCGTCTCCTTAAGATCAAATACAAAATCAAATACCGCTGTATCATCTTCCAGCGGAGCGCCCGTTAATAGCACACCATCCATTGCAGTTGCCGGTATATCAGGCGTATTCTGCAATGCAAACATGATATTGAACAACGGGTTGGCATCTGCCTCCCTTTTGCCGGCAATGGCCTCCACTACCTTTTCAAACGGCGCATCCTGGTTTTCGTAAGCTTCCAGGGTGATAGCCTCTACCTGCCGCAACAGCTCCCGGAAAGAAACCCCTCCCGTTACTTCACTACGCAATGTCAGCGTGTTCACAAAGAAACCGGCCAGCCCTTCCAGCACAGATTGCCGGCGACCAGCAATCGCGGTGCCTATACAGATATCTGTCCTCCGCGTATAACGGTATAAGAGTATCTTGAAAGCCGTAAGCAGGGTCATGAACAGTGTCACGCCTTCCTGGCGGGAAAGCGCCAGCAACCGCTCACCCAGCGTTACATCAAAGTTGTGATGAATAATATGCCCCCTTCTGCTTTGCACCAGCGGCCGCGGATAATCTGTGTCCAGTTTAACCGGGCTCACATCCCGTAATTTCCCTTTCCAGTATTGCAGCTGCCTGGCCATTACAGCTCCCTCCAGGTATTTTCTCTGCCAGCAGGCATAATCGGCATATTGCACCGGCAAAGCAGGAAGCACTGCATTCCCGTTATACAGGAAGCCATTGTACAATGCTGTCAGCTCCGTCATCAGGATAGGTAGCGACCAGCCATCAGCAGCAATATGATGAATAACCACCAGCAATACATGTTCCTCTGTCCCTGTTAACAGCGTAGCCCTCAGCAGGTAATCTGCTGACAGGTTAAAAGGCCTTCCGGCCCTCTCTTTCAGCCAGCCAGTTAATAAGTCATTATCCGGAAGTTCAGCATACGTTACTGTTTCCAGCTCCCAGCTTTCACTGCTCCTGGTCTCCTGGTATCCTATACCATCTGCCTCACTGATCACCGTACGCAACACTTCATGCCGGTCCAGTATAGCCCTGAATGCCTTCTCCAGGGAAGCAGCGTCCACAGTGCCCCGCAAACGGAACACCGAAGGCATATGGTACTGCGTACTGCCCTGAAGCTTATCAATAAACCAGAGACGCTCCTGCGCAAATGACAGGGGCACCCTGCCCTCCAGGGTATGAGGCGTTACATCTGGCAGGAGGCTACGCGCGTCAGTGGTTTGCAGCAGCGTTGTGATGCCGGAGATTGTGGGATGCAGGAAAATATCTCTTACAGAAAGCTCCGCATCAGCTTCTTTCCTGATGGCAGATACCAACCTGGTAACAAGCAGGGAATGCCCGCCCAGGTGAAAGAAATTGTCATGAATACCTATCTCCTTATTCACCTGTAGTATACGCTGCCATATAACAGCCAGCTTCCGTTCCAGCTCGCTACGCGGAGCAACATATTCTCCCTGTGCTATCCGCGTCACATCCGGTACCGGCAACGCTTTCTTATCGATCTTACCGTTTACTGTCAGCGGAAGCTGATCAATAGTAATAATAAACGCCGGTAACATGTATTCCGGCAACTGCTGCCGCAGGAATATGTTTACTTCCTCCTGCTCAAATGCCGGCGCGGCTACCACATAGGCCACCAGCCGGGTATTACCGGCATCATCCCTGTCTGCGATCACTATAGCCTGCGCCACACCAGGCGCTCCCTGTAAAACATTTTCTACCTCTCCGGGCTCTATCCTGTACCCCCTTATCTTCACCTGTTCATCAAGCCTGCCAATATATTCTATATCCCCGTTGGGAAGTCGCCTGGCAAGGTCGCCTGACCTGTACAGTTTTCCCGGGGCAAAAGGATTGTCAATGAATTTTTCTGCAGTCAATGCCTCCTGGTTCAGATAACCCAGGGCCACTCCATCTCCTCCCACACAAAGCTCCCCTGTCACATTTATGGGAACAGGCCTTTGATAGCTGTCCAGTACATAACACTGCGTTGTCGGAATAGGCAGCCCTATGTTGCTGATCTTTTCCCTGATCAGTGCTGCATCTACCTTCTTAAAAGTAGCATGCACGGTAACTTCCGTAATACCATACATGTTGATCAGCTCACAATCCGGATACTGCTCATGCCATGCCTCCAGCTTACCCGGGCTCAGCGCCTCTCCGCCAAAAATGACATACCTGATATAATGAGGTGATGCCTGCTTCAGCATTGCTTCCTGCAGATTATAAAAAGCAGAAGGCGTCTGGTTCAGTACAGTAACCCGCTTATCAAGCAGCAACTCTCCGAAAGCAAAAGCATCTACAGCAATATGCTTATCTATAATGATCGCCGTTGCGCCGCAACAAAGCGGACTAAACAGCTCCCATACAGAGAAATCAAAACTGAAGGAATGAAATACGGCCCACACATCCGCTTCTCTAAAATCAAAAAGCGGTTTATCCGTTTTAAGAAGACGTACAATATTCCGGTGAGAAATTAACACTCCCTTTGGTTTACCTGTAGATCCGGATGTATAAATGATGTATGCAGGATCTTCAGGGCTCACAGAAGAGGCAGGATCTTCTGCCAATGCTGCTGCGATCTTCTCCCTGTGTGCATGTATATTAATGACCTGTACACCGGCCCTCGCCGTATAATCTGCATCAGTGATGATCAGCGCTGCATTTGTGTCTGCAAAGATATAACCTGCCCTTTCTTCCGGCAGGTCTGATTCCAGCGGAACATACGTTCCCCCCGCTTTCAGCACTCCAAGGAAGGCCACTACCATCTCCACGGATCGCGTCATATATACCGGTATGGCTTGCGCCTTCTGAATACCATGTACCAGCAGGTAATGCGCCAGCCGGTTAGCCTGCGCATTTAATTCTTTATATGTCACTGTCCTGCCATTATGAGATATGGCTGTATTGTCGGGCGTTGCCTGTACCTGCTCTTCAAAAAGTGTTATCAGGGTTTTATCTGAGGGATAGGTCGCCTCCGCTGCATTACAGGTAACGGTCAGCCACGTACGCTCTTCCGCAGCAAGCATCTCCATCTTTCCTATCTGCGTTTGTCTTGCCCTTGCAATAACCTCCAGCAGGTTCTCATAGTGGCGCAGCATCCGCTCTATCGTTTCCTGTTTAAAGATGTCGCGGCAATAAACCAGCTCCAGTTTCAGCCCTCCGGCGGTTACGGTAACATTCAGCTCCATATCAAATTTGGTACTGATGTCTGTAGTGCGCAGCATGGTCAGCGGAATACCATCCAGCGCATCTATCCCGGTCTGCTGCTCCTGCTGCATTGCAAACACTATCTGGAAAATACTGTTACGGCTCATATCCCTTTCTGCGCCAATCACCTCCACCACTTTCTCAAACGGCGCATCCTGGTTATCAAAAGCTTCCAGCGTTGTTTGCTTTATGCTCTTCAGCAGTTGCAGAAACGTTTCTTTCGGATCAACCCTGTTCCGCAATGCCAGCGTATTGACAAAGAAACCTATCAGCCCCTCCGTATCTTTCTGCCTGCGTCCCGCCACAGGAGTACCTATACAGATATCCGCCTGGCCCGAGTAACGATGCAGCAATACCTTAAAGGCAGTAAGCAGCGTCATGAAGTAAGTAACGCCTTCCTCTCTGGATAACTTTTGCAACGCCTCATTCAACCGGCTATTTATTACATATTCAACAACACTTCCCCTCACACTCTGTACAGGCGGCCTGGGATAATCTCCCGGCAGTTCCAGCGGTGCCAGTCCGCTGAGCTTGTCTTTCCAGAAATCCAGGCTGGATGCCAGCTGCCGGTTGTCAGGATGCTGCCTTTGCCACGTGGCATAGCCGGCGTATTGAATATTCAGCGCCGGCAGTACAGCAGGTACCTGGTGCACAAACTGCCTGTAGAATGCCTGCAGCTCATTTACCAGTATAGATACAGACCATCCGTCAAACGCAATATGATGCACCACCAGCAACAGTATATAACTATCCGCCGTTTCCCTGACCAGTGTCACACGCAGCATCCTGTCCCTCTGCAGATCAAAAGGGACCTGTACCTGCTCACGGATAAATCCTTCAACAGTATTACCCTCTTCTGCCTCATAAAACCCCATTTTCCAGTCTTCATATCCGAGAAGCCGCTGATAACCTATACCATCCTCTTCAAGCACTACTGTACGCAATACCTCATGCCTGCGCACAATCTCCCTGAATGCTTTTTCCAGGGCAGCAACGTCCGGCGTGCCATGCAACCGGAATACCCAGGGCATATGATATTGCACACTGCCCTGCAGCTTGTCAATAAACCACAACCGCTCCTGTGCATAAGAAAGACGCACCGGCGTTGAGCCGCTGATATCCGCATGTGGAATATGATCTTTTGATACGGGCAGATCTCCGCCATGCAACAGCAGGAACGACTTAATTGCAGATTTCCACTCGTCTATCAGCTGCCATAGCTCAGGCTCAATCTTTACATCTTTGGGTATCCTGATCCTGAGCTTGTCTTCTTCAATAAAAAAGCTGATACCATTCTGCCTGGCTTTATCCAGGATGCTTTCAATTATCTGGGTGTTCATGAAACGAAGAATTAGAAAACGGGGTATAATAGATAATGGGCTAACTACCTGTAACGGTCAGTAATGGGTTAAAACACTACCTCTCTCTCGTATAATAACTCCTTCTCTCCATACAACCTCTCGGCAATGATACCCCTTTCGGTACATTCAACTACCAACCTGTCTGATTGTATGATAGGATCAGATTCGGCAGTATACTTGGTACTGGTAATAAACTCTATCCAGGGCTCCTGTCCCATGGCATAGACATACACTTCCTTCGGGTTAAAAATGTTAACGAGAGACATACCGCGTGAACAGTCAGACCCCGAAAGCCTTCTGCTGTTATCCTGGTCTCTCGGTAGCTTCTTCGTAAGCAGCGGACCATATAACCAGCTCAGCGGGGCGCCATGGCACTCCATACCCAGGAAAATAACATCCACATCGCCTATCACATCATGTACATGCGTATAAAGACCCGGCTCCAGTATGCGGGAATCTGCCATGAACATAAGTTTAAACTCACCGATACGTATCAGGAAACAAAGCTTCGAAAGAATATTCATATCACTATGCTCTCCTGTAAAAGGAATACCTGTGATAGTAGCATCGGCAAACCTCACTGTTTCCATTTCATCCAGCTCAATGATATTATTAAAACCAATACTGTTGAACATCAGCTTCAGGTCAGGATCTTCCAGCTTACCGCCTTTGGAACGTGGTACAACAATATTCCTGATCTTATGCCTGAGCGGCAGTAGCGTTTCAAAAAGAATATGGTCCTGGTGGTTATGCGTAATGATAACATAATCTATCACATCCGGCAGGTCAGCATCAGAGAAATGCTCCACATCCGAATGATAGCCATAGTAACTGATCAGCGGATCTGCCAGTATGCACACATCTTTCGTTTCAATAAGAATACAGGCATGGCCAAAATACCTCATCCTTATTTTATCGCCTGTATATTTATCATATGTAGGATGCGGCTCTTCTGTAAAAAAGGTCTCAAAAAGAGGTTCCTGCCTTGGCGTAATACCCAACAGATCACGTATATAGGAAAGCGGCTTAGGGTTCCTCTTCATTTTAGCCAGTTCATCTATAGCAGCATTATCAAAGGCAATATCAAGCTGCAGTATATTACTGTCTGCCAGCCTGGGCGTACTCAGGCAGAAAGGCCTGTGGTCATTATCTGTCAACCACAACGCCAGGCTCTGTGCACTTTTATCGAAGTACTCGCTTTCAAAAAGCAGCGACTCAAAAAACCGGAAACCGGGATTGCCGTTACGATCATAATGCAGCTCTACATACCCCTTTAACAACGGCGGCACTTTAGCATACAACTCTTCCACGCCATAACCTTTAGCCTCCGTAGCCAGCATCTGGTCAAGCTGCTTTACCGCTTCTGCAAAAGCCAGCATATTGGCCCGCTTACGAACAGTCTCCTCCCTCAGTTGTTTAACATCCTCAATACGGCCTTCCGGTATATCCATAAAAGGCCCTCCCAGCAGTTTCGGGTTACGGACCGCCTCAGCATGTACCTCCGGCGCATCGATATACGAATCGATGATCTTCAGATGTCTTCCCACAATATTCATAGCAGCAGTAGCCGGAGAGATAAGATGACTCCAGGCATACCACTTGTCTACCAATGGCTCAAATACCACATTGGGTTTCAGGTATACTTCTTTTTCTGTCATACAGAGAACGTTTTATAAGATTTGAATAAATTTTCTGTTATCGTTTTCAGGATCTCCTGCACATTGTCAAAGATGAAAAAATGCTTCCCTTCCATCTTCTTAAACTCTACCTGGTAAAGCGTTTCCTCCTGCCACAGGCTTATATCGTCCTCCTTCATCTTTTCACCGGTACCGGTAATAACGGTGAGTGGAAAATCGAACCTGCGCCCTTTCTCATACTCATAAGATTCAACGGCATAAAAATCAGCACGGATGATCGGCTCTATAAAATCAAGCAGCTCTTCATTATCCAGGAAGCCGCTGGGAAATCCATCCAGCTCTTTAAGCTTAAGAAAGAAATCTTCTCTCGGCAACAGGTACCACTTCTTTTCTTTCCGGCTGAGTGAAGACGGGCCCGTAGTACCTGTAATGAAAAAATGTAAAGGGGCAGGCCCGCCGTTACCAATTATCTGGCGTATCAGCTCAAAACCTACAGTAGCTCCCATACTATGCCCATATATGGCATACTCGGTATCTATGACCTGGCTTTTCAGTGTCCTGTATAAGTCTGTTGCTATATCCCTTATGTTGTTCATCAGTGGCTCCCTGAGCCGGTCCCCATGACCGGGGTATTCCAGTGGAATAATGTTTGCATGCGGCAGTCCTGCCTGCTCATACTTCCGGTATGAGTACCTGTTTCCTCCCGCAAAGGGTAAACAATACAAATTAATTTTTCTCATTACTCATCAGTTGAATTGACTCTCGTATCAGCCCCGCAAAGAGAGCTTTTATACCGCGCTACAAAGACGGGTTAACCGTTTACACGAACAAAGGCATAAAACAATCCTGGCTTCGATTGCAATAATTTTAATATCCACATACACTCAGCATAATTCTATATAATCAAAACGCTTCTCTTCCACATCAGTGATCATCCCCGCCAGCTGGCGGATAGTTGGCGATGAAAAAATATCTGACATATTGATTACAACATTCCATTTTTCATAGATGGCATTTGCCAGCATTCCCACCAGGAGCGAATGTCCTCCCAGCTCAAAAAAATTATCCGTTACACTAACCTCTTTTACACCCAACAACCCCTTCCAGATATCTTCAAGTAACCGCTCATTCCTGCTTGCAGGAGCTATCTTTATACTATTCCCCGTTACATTGCTCAGCAATGCACAGAGCGCAGCCAGATCAGGCTTTCCTCTGTCAGTAAGAGGGAACGCCTCCAGGCGTATAAATTTATATGGCGCCATATACGCGGGCAGATAACGCTGCACAAAATCACGTAGGGCTTCATCCCCGGGAAATACTTCACTGCTGCTGTCAGCAACCAGGAATGCAGCAAGCCCTCCACCCTGTAATAATGAAGTGTCTTTCATCACTATCGCACCACTGACGGCCGGATGTTGTTCAAGTACAGCAGCAATCTCCCCCGCTTCTACCCTGATGCCTCTTATCTTCAGCTGTGCATCATCACGCCCTTCATAAAACAGGGTACCATCATCCGTATAATATCCCAGGTCGCCGGTCTGATACAGCTTTCCACCAGGAGAAAAAGGATGGTCCACAAATTTTTCCTGCGTCAGTACCGGGTTATCTTTATACCCGCTGGCCAGACAGGCCCCGCCTATATAAATATCTCCCACAACGCCCGCTGGCTGTAGCTGACGGCATTTGTCCAACACATACACCTGGCAGTTAACAATAGGTCTCCCTATAGGTATAATTTCCTCCTGCCCGCTAACACGGTGATAGGAAACACATACGGTACCCTCCGTAGGGCCATACGTATTAAACACCCTGATGCCGGCTGCCAGCAGGTTATTAATATGAACAGGCAATAACACATCGCCACCGCTGATAACAGTATGCAATGCCCCTGCTTTTAAATGCGTATTTATCTGGCTGATGATAAGCGGAGTAGAACTGATAATAGTGATCCCTTCCTGCGGTATTACATCATACAATTGCTGCATATTCCTGCGCTCTTCCAGTATATGCACCCTTCCTCCCACACCCAGCAGGGGAAAGATCTCTTCCACAGAAATATCAAAGTTGACAGACGCCATCTGCAGCATAACATCGCCGGCGCCCGGGGTAAAATAGTCCTGGAAATTGCATATGTAATTGATCATAGCTGCATGGGAAACAGCCACTCCTTTCGGAGTACCATTAGAACCGGAAGTATAAATGATATAACAGTCCTGCGCCGGTCTTATCTCTGCTATTGCTGCTGTAGTCTTTACCACAGGTATGTCTTCTGCCAGCAAAACCTCAGTATCTTCCTGCAATCCTTCCGGCAGCAATACAGCTGTTGTCAGCAAAGTATTGCACCCTGTACTTTTCAGGATAGCTTTTATTCTCTCCACCGGCTCCTCCGGGTCCAGCGGAACATAAGCCCGGCCAGCCATCATACTTCCCAGCATTGCCGCAATCATAAACGGGGTCCTGGGCAACAGCAATGCCACCAACTGCCCCTTCTGCTGACGGAGCGTTTCTGCAATACCCAGCGCACGAAAATGCAACGCTGAATAGGTCAGGCTCTCATCATTACCGGAAACAGCTGTCCGCTCAGGAAAACGCTTCACTGCCTCCAGCCACATCTCCGTAAAAGAGGAATACCCCCAGGTGCGCAGGCTTCCGGCCAACATACTTATTACTGCATCTCTCACACGTTCAGGCATGATCCACATATCAGCTACACGCTTATCCTGCTGCCTGTCCAGTTGGGTAACCAGGAATTCCAGCCCCCCGGCCATTTCCTCTACTGTACGCTTATCAAAATATGCTTCATTATATACAAACCGGATATCAAATCCCTGCTGGTAATAATCTCTTATATAAATAGCCAGCGGCTCAGCCTCATAGTGATTGGAAAGGGCCGTTGCAGTAGCATTCACATCTCCCAGCTGATGGGCAAAATCAAAATCTTCATACGAAACCCTGACCTGGTACAGCCCTTCATGCTGCTGATGCAGTTTAAGATCTTTCACAAGATTGCCGTATTGATAACGCTGATGCTTCAGACACTCATACATCTTCTGCTTAACATTCTTCAGCAACTCCGGGAAAGTGGCTTGAAGGTCCACCTGGAACTGCGGACAAATAAGATTCATAAACACACCTGCCGTTGCTCTGTATACCTTCCTGGTACGGTTCAGTACCGGCAACGCAAGAGATATCTCTTCCCTTCGGCACGTACGGCCCAGGTATATTAACAGCAGGCTGACAAGTACCTGGAAAACAGATGCCCTGCCGGAACTGGCAATCTCCTGCAACGTCTGCTTTACTTCAGCGCTGACAGACAGGGTGATCGCATTTCCCGTATGAACAGGTACATTGCCCAATTTTTTCTTACGGAATAACGGCGCAGGCAATGCCCTGTATTCTGACAACCAGAATTGCCTGTCTGCCGCAGATTCTGCTGATTGGTAATATGCTGCGTCTTCCAACGCATAATCAGTATAACTATATTGTGGAAAATCGGGCTGTACGCCACCGGTAACAGCTGTATACCCGGCGGCCATCTGGTCCAGCAACAATTTAAATGACCACCCATCACTGATAAGATGATGCAGTTTGGCATAGCAGTAATACCTGCTTTCACTCACTTTAATCAACACCAGGCGAAATAGATAATTATCTTCCAGTACAAATGGTACAGAGAAATCCTCTTCCATCCATTGCAAAGCAAAATGGTCACCATTGGCACGCTCGCTCATATCAACTATCCTTAATGAAAATGATTGAGCCGCATTCTTTATATAATATCGCAATACATTATTCTCCTGCAGAAAGATGGCAGAATATATTTCCTGACTCCTTAACACAGCCTTCAAAGCCGCCTCCAGTGCAGACGGATCAAGCATTCCTTCAAATAAAGCATAGCCACCTATATTATACTTGGATGGACTATCTGTAATCAACTGGTCTAACCAGATTAACTTCTGAGTTAACGTAGGGTCCAATAGTGTCATTAATATGTGTTCTTACAGCTTCTTAAAAATCAGTGTGCTTGTGTGTGGCATCTGGGCTATTCTGGGTTATGGGTTTCTTTAAACGGCTTTAAGGTAAATAAATTTTCTGAAGTGACAAGTCACCTCTCACAAAAAAATTATAAAAATAAAAAGAGGCCATCTCTTCTTTTAAGATAGCCTCTTTTTTATATACACCAGTACAGGAATATACCGGTGGTCTGCTTAACCTACAACTGTTACACTGTTATATATTTTTTATTAATGCGCTCCTCCTATATCTGCTATTTCCCCTTTTTTGATCTTTGCCAGGAAAACCAGCGGAAGGATGATCGCGCAAATAATACCGATCATCATAAATCCTTCACTATATGCCAGTATGGAGGATTGTGTAGACAACGAGCCATTCATGATGCCCATTGCCATTTGCCTGGCCTGCTCTCCCGTCTTCCCGTTAGCCTGCAGCTGCAGCATAATGCCCTGCATCCTTTCATTAGATGTCTGGCTGTAAAGAGACAGGTTGCTCATAAGATCTGCATGATGCGCTGCTATCCTGCGGGTTATATATGTATTAAGAGCAGCAATCCCTACAGATCCTCCCAATAACTGCAACATATTAGACAAACCTGAAGCCTGACCTATATCTTTCCCCTTCAGACCAGCCAGGGTAAGACTGGCAGCAGGTACGAAAATAAACCCGAATCCAAGCCCCCTCACCAGCTGTGGCCACAGAAACTCCCATTCCCCGGCAGCAGGGGTGGCCAAACGGTACAGTATATACGCAAAAGTGATCACCATACCGAAGCCGAAAATGAGAAGTATCCGCGGACTAATACCCTTCTTGATCAACGCGCCGTTCACTCCCATCAGCATACCCGTCAGGAAAGCAGATGGTAATATAAGTAACCCTGTCCTCGTTGCATTCCAGCCTAAAAAACTCTGTACAAACACAGGATACAGGAATACCGAACAGTAAATAGCTATACCGAAAGCAAAACGCAGGGCCGATCCCACCGCCACATTCCGGTTACGCAATACACGAAGATCTATCACCGGGTTCTTAGTGGTCAGCTCTCTTACAATGAAAAGAATGATACCGGTTATGGCCAGAATAAAAAAGAATATGATAAAATTACTGGAAAACCAGTCTTTCCTCTCCCCTTCTTCCAATACCATCTGCAAACTGCCAACACCGGCAATCAAAGCCAGGATACCCCAGTAGTCGATCTTACCTGACAGCTTTTTCTTCCCTCCCTTTATAAACTTCCAGGACAGGATAGCAGCAATGATACCAACAGGTATATTGACATAAAATATCCAGCTCCAGGAATAGTTATCAGTAAGATAACCTCCCAGCACAGGCCCCAGGGTAGGCCCCATTACAATGCCGGCGCCAAAGATACCATTCGCCTTATCCAGCTCTTCCGGCGGAAAGGTTTCTACCAGTACCGTCTGAGCGGTGGCCAGTAAAGCCCCCCCTCCTATACCCTGCACAAAACGCCAGGCCACCAGTGTCCAGATAGAACCGGAAAAACCGCACATAAAAGAGGCAACGGTGAACAGGATAACAGAGGCGGTGAAATAGTTCTTCCTTCCAAACACATCCCCCAGGAAGCCGGTAAGCGGTATGATCACTATATTGGAAATCGCATAGGCAGTGATCACCCACGCCGTTTCTTCAACAGTGGCGCCTAAATTTCCGGATATCTGCCGGATGGCCACATTAACGATAGACGTATCTATCAGTTCCATGATCGCACACGTGATCACCGTAATAGTGATCAGCCACTTACGTGCCCCCACCTCATAAGTCGGTTTTGCATCAACTGCAAGTTCCATGATCAGTTAGTTTTAACTTTTACATAAACACTCATGCCGGCGCGGAGCGGATACTTCTGGCTATGATTCTCAGCGATGACAATTTTCACTGGCACACGCTGGGTTACTTTCACAAAGTTACCGGTTGCATTATCCGCCGGCAGGAATGAGAACTTTGCTCCCGTAGCCTGCGCAAGAGATTGTACCGTTCCGGTAAAAATAGTATCAGGATAAGCATCCACTTCTATCTCTGCCTCCTGCCCCGCATGCATCTTCTTCAACTGGGTCTCCTTGAAATTGGCCACTACCCAAACCTGCTTATCATTGGCAATAGCCATCAGCGGTGTTACAACAGACACTACCTGCCCTACCTGCGCATTCTTCTTTGATATCACACCGTCTACAGGCGCCAGTATCGTACAATAGGAAAACTGTAACTTCGCCGCGTCCAGGTCTGCCTGCGCCTTCTTAACGGCCAGCTCCGCCAGCCCTACAGATGCCTGCGTGCCTGAAAACTGGCTACGCGCATTCTCCACCTGGTACTTGCTGGCATCTATCTGTTTCAACTGCGCATTCCGTTGGCCAATAGCCGTCTGCAGCCTCGCTTCTGCATCTACCCTATCTGCTTTCACTTTATCAAACTGTTGCTGGGTTGCCGATTTCTGCTCCAGCAGCTGCGCATAACGCTCATAATTCTTCTCCGCTACAGACAGCTGCGCCTTTGCCGACTCAACAGCAGCCTCAGACGATGCCAGGTTGGCTGATACTGCGCCTGAACTGGCAGTAACGTTAGAAACACTCACACCGGCAGATGTACTGTTAATAGAGGCTACCTTCACATTCTGCATAGCCTGCTCCAGAACAACCTCAGACTGCTGAACCGCAATCCGGAAAGCTGCATCATCCAGTACCAGGAGAGTATCTCCCTTCTTCACATGCTGATTATCAACTACCCGAATATCAACCACAGTACTGCTAACCTTCGGAATGATAGGGCTGATATCTGCTTCCAGCTGCGCATTATCCGTACTCTCGCCTGAACAGGCAGCTATCAATAAAGAAACAGCAGATAAAATGAAATAAGTATGTATAGCTTTCATGATGTGATGTAGTTTAAATTTAATTATTTGGCGGATTCGCCTGTCGATCTGATCAGTTTTCTGTAGGCAAGTTCAGCATTAGCCTTGGCCGTAGCCAGGTTCAGCTGCGCCTGCAGCAATTTTGAATTGGCGTCAAGGAAGTCTGTCGGAGTAGTGGTTTGCGCATTAAGCCTGTTCTGTTCCACCCTGTAGTTCTCTGTAGCCTGTTCTAATTCCGTCTGCACTAACGTCATTTTATCCAGCGTCTTCTTATATTCCTGGTAATTGCTATTTACCTCCACCTGTATATTCTCTGTGGCCTGCTGTGTATTACTTTTAAGCTGCACAAGACTAAGCCTGTTCTCCCTCACCCTGGCATGATTGGTATATAAGGAAGATAACTGCCACGCCAGGTTCACCCCCGCATAAGCTGAATAATTATATTTGTTAACGTTGGGTATTACACGCTGGTTAGGTTTATCATAATTATAATTACCTACCAGGCTCACCGTCGGGAAATAATCTGCCCTGGCTGCCTTTATCCTGTAATCAGCCGCTTCACTGTGCAGCTTAAAGCTCTTAAGCTCAGCCCTCTGTGACAATGCCGTATTTATATAGGTCTGTAAAGGGCCTGCAACAGCCACAGGATGGAGATAATCGTCCGGTATCTCGATCTCCGTAGCCGGATCAATACCCATAGTTATACAGAGATTATAATTCAGACTGGCTGCAAGACTTGAAATATCTGCCAGATTGGAACGCAACCTGGTAATAGAAAGGTCGATCTGCAATACATCATTGGCTAGTACTATACCCTGTACACGGAATGTTTCCTGGTCGTCACGCTTCTTACTAAGCGCTTCAATATTCGATAATATGATCCTTTGCGAAGCTTTTGCGTTGTAGAGATTAAACCAAAGGTCTGTAACCTGCTGCTCCAGGTCCAATACATTTTTATTATAGTCTGACCTGGCAGCTTCAGCTTCCTTCCTGAAAGCCTTCGTACCATAGGTCACTTTTCCTCCGCTGAACAACAGCTGCGTAAGCTGCACGGAATTGTACGACTGGTTCAATATCTGTGAGTTGATGTTAAACGAGCCGGATGGCAGCGTAATAATAAAAGGTTCTATATTATTACTCAGCCTCCGGTAACTGGCATTCACATTCACTTGTGGCAGCGCATTGGCAGAGGTCTGCGCAATCTTTGCTTCAGCCATCCGATATTGCAGGCTATCTGCACTCAACCGGCTGCTATGATTACGTGCCAGCCCGATAGCCTCCTGCAATGACAGGCGCCTGAGCTGCTGTGCATAGCTAAGTACGGGCAGCAGCATGAATATCGGTATGCACCGAAAGATCATGTTCTTCGACGATAACATTTGATTATTGTTAATTTAGAGAATAGAGTGACTTTGATATTCCCCTGGAATATCTGAACTTTAAGGCCCTTAAAATTTCGAAACAAAAGTAATCAATGTTTACTAATTTAGTAAACATTGATTACTATATTTTCTGTATTTTTGACAAAACTGCGACAAATGAGCATCGATGAACGCCTACAGGAACTGGAAGATAAAGACCATGAAAGATGGCAACGATTAACCTATCTGATGAGGAAACACCTGGACATATGGACGCATAAATACATTAAACCGTACTGGAAAGAAATGAAACTCTCCTATATGCCGGTACTCTTTAATATTGATGTCCAGGGTAGTACCGCTATGGATATTTCCCGGGCAACAATGATACGGAAGCAGACCGTTAGCCGTACCATCAAAGAGCTGGAAGAAAAAGGCATAGTTACCAGCAAGATCAATAAAAATGACAGAAGAAGCGAGTTGCTTGAACTGACGGAGAAAGGGAAACAACTGGCGCTGGATGCCCAGCTGGAAGCAAAAAGACAGGAGGAGATCTATAAAGGGCTTGTAGGTGAAAAGAAATACGCCATTGCCATGGAAGTAATCAACAAGATAATAAATTACCATGAAAGCCTGGATATAGGAGAAGATGAATATTACGGCGACTAAACATAAAAAAGGCCGTCTTCGATCAGTTCGGAAACGGTCTTTTTAATTTCAGCATCTATACCATGGAACTTGCCCTCCCAAAACATCCTTTCATCAAATATGCCTGATGAAAGTAACCTGTCATGCTTATCTTAGTGACATCAGCTTTTCAGGATTAATCACACTCACTGACTTTTAAAGCTATGGAAAAAAAACAGTCCCTTTCCAGGAGAACTTTCCTGCAACAGGCAGGCCTGTCCGGCATTGCCCTTACCATTGGCTGTTACTGGCCCGGACTGGGCAAAACCACCGGCCAGATCGTTCATGCGGAAGATGCCTCTACAGAGCTGATGGCATGGATCTCAATAGACAATACCGGCAAGGTAACCATCTTTAATCACCGCTCCGAAATGGGACAAGGTACCTGGCAGGCAATTCCACAGATCATCGCAGAAGAACTGGAAGTCAGCATGGACCAGGTAAGTATCCGGTATACTGCCGCCCATCCTAAGAAATATGGCCCGCAACCACAGGAAGGCAGTTTTTCCATACGCGGCTGGTGCCAGCAATTATTACAGGTCGGCGCCTCCGCCAGGGAAATGCTTATCGACGCCGCAGCAAAACAATGGCAGGTCAGGACAGAAGAATGCTATGCAGAAAACGGACAGGTAATACACCACAACACAGGGAAAACACTCAGCTACGGTGCACTGGTAAAAGATGCTGCACAACTCCCCCCGCCACAACAGGTTAAACTGAAAGAACGTAAAGACTATAAAATCATAGGCAAGCCTCTGCATCGTAACGATACAGTCATCAAAACCAACGGCGCGGCCGTATTCGGAATGGATAAAAAGCTGCCGGGCATGCTCTACGCAGTAGTAGAACGCAACCCGCGCTTCAGAGGCAAAGTAAAAAGCTTCGACGACTCAGCTACAAGGTCTGTCAAAGGGGTAAAGCACGTCTTTACAGTACAAAGGGCCGTTTTCGGTTTATTATTCGAAGGCGTAGCCGTAGTGGCAGATTCCTCCTGGGCTGCTATGCAGGGCCGCAAGCTGCTGAAAGTTGAATGGGACGACAGCGGCTTTGAACACCTCAATTCTGAGCAGCTTTTAGCCAGGATGCAGGAAGACCTCCACAAACCGTTGCCATCAGAAGTATTTGAAACAGCCCTGAAAAACTCCGCCGTCAATATAGAAGCTGCATACGAAATGCCCTATCAGTCACACAGCTGCATGGAGCCCCTGAACTGCACAGCCCATGTAAAAGAGAACAGCATCGAAATATGGGGGCCCATACAGGAAGCCAACTGGATACAGGCAGACCTCAGCGAAAGATTTCACATGCCGGTTGAAAACATTACAGTGAATATGACCTTTCTCGGCGGGGGCTTCGGCAGAAAGGCCTTCACAGACTATCCGCTGGAAGCGGCGCTTATCTCCCAAAAAATAAAAGTACCGGTACAGGTCATGTGGACCAGGGAAGATGACATGACCATGGGGCCCTTCCGCGCCGGGGCACTATACAGATGCAGAGGCGGCATAGATACACAAAAGAAGATAGCTGCATTCCAGGTCATTTCCGCTTCACAGTATATAGGCCCGGGAGCTGATAAAGATGCTCCGCCACAGCCTGTATCTGTAAACGCCAATCACATAGACGGGCTGTTAAGCAACTACTGCCAGTCAATACCATGCTATAGCTTTGGCGGCATCATGACAAGGTCTCCCATCCCTACTATGTGGTGGCGCGCTCCCGGTGCTAATGTCGACGCCTTCGCCTGCGAAAGCTTCATAGACGAGCTGGCACACCTTGCCTCACAGGATCCGCTCACATTCAGGAAAGCCCATCTTACCTCTCACCGCTGCCAGGCACTGGTAGATAAACTCGCAGCCGCCAGTAACTGGGATTCACGGCGCAGGAACGATGGATGGGGAGTGGCTCTTACAGAATGCTTCGGCAGTATGGTAGGACAGGTAGTAAAAGTGTCCCGCAAAGAAGACAATAAGGTCAGGATCGATAAAGTATTTGCTGTGATAGACTGCGGCTGGTACGTAAACCCCGATATTATCCGCGCACAGCTGGAAGGAAGCATTATAATGGGACTGGGGGCAGCAACGCACCACGCCACACACTTTAAATCGGGTAAAGCTGTTGAAAAGAACTTCAGCACCTACCCCATGCCCCGCATTAATGAGATCCCCGAAATAGAAGTGCATATCATGGAGAACAATGAAAAGCCCGGCGGTGTCGGAGAACCTGGATTACCAGCCTTTGCCCCGGCGTTATGCAATGCTATCTTTGACCTGACAGGCAAACGCATACGCAGATTACCTTTTAATCTGGAAGAAATATAGATACTTTACAACAGACCCATCTTCACAGCCTGGTAACCCGGGGCTAAAGGCATAAAGTTTGCAGAAAACCAACAAACTGCAAAAATGAAAAACCCGGTCATCACACATAAATTCACTGCAGACCCAACAGTAATTGTACATAATGATACCGTATATCTTTACACCGGTCATGATGAACCTCCTCCTGCTGTTGATGACTACGTGATGAAAGACTGGCTCTGCTTTTCCTCGGCTGATATGATCAACTGGCAGGAACACCCCTCCCCGTTGAAGGCCACAGACTTCAGCTGGGCTAAAGGTGATGCCTACGCCTCCAAAGTGATTGAACGGAACGGCCGGTTCTACTGGTACGTAGCCGTAACACACGCTTCCATTCCGGGCAAAGCTATTGGCGTGGCTACAGCAAGCCATCCCACAGGACCATTTACAGACGCCATTGGTGCAGCCCTCATTGATACTACCCACATCCCTCCCACAGACAATGAAAAAGCTAACCTTGATCCTTCAGTACTTATTGATGACGACGGACAACCATACATCTTCTGGGGCAGCAAACAATGCTATTACACAAAACTCAGTTCAAACATGATCGAACTGGCTGATGTCCCTTCATTAATTTCTCTGCCAGGCTTCATGGAAGGTGTACATGTATATAAAAGGAATGGCTGGTATTATATCATGTACGGTTATGAATTCCCGGAGAAAGTAGCCTATGCAATGAGCAGAAACATTCAAGGGCCATGGGAATTTAAAGGCATTGTCAACGATGTTGTATTTAACTGTGAAACTAACCGGCCAGCTACACTCGATTTTAAAGGTCAGGCCTATTTCTTCTACCATAACGGCGCACTTCCGGATGGCGGTAGCCATAGGCGTTCCATATGCGTAGATGATCTTTTTTATAATGAAGACGGTACTATTCAACAGGTCATCCAAACAAGGCCTGATAATTGAGATCTTTGTAACATGAGGAAATTCATCTGCACAGCACAGGGTATATACTACCTGGCCACCGGCATCTGGCCTATCCTGCACATCGGTAGCTTTATGCTGGTAACCGGCCCTAAAACAGATATATGGCTGGTTAAAATGGTGGCATTACTGATTATCTCAGTGGGTATAACCATCCTCGTAATGAGCAGGGCCCGAACTAAATTCATGGTATTGAACTATACTTCCGCCCTGAGCTTCCTCATCATCGATACCTACTATTCGCTGACTGACATCATCTCCGATATCTACCTGGCCGATGCAGCAGTTGAGGCACTGATAATTATACTGCTGGCATTAAGTCCTCCCACGCCCCGCCAAAAAGAGTAGTTACGGGTGATCCATATGGTTTCCGGCAATAACATAACGTTACTAAACAAAAATAAAGATGGCGCCTCAACGACGCCATCTTTTAAATCTAATTGGTACAATTAGAATTCCCCTGTCTGTATCATTAATAATTTACAGTAATTCCTATATTAAACGCTGCTGCAGTCAGTGAAATAAGGCTGAAGAAAAATGCTGATACCAGCACTCTGAAAGAAGATAACATATTGTCCACTAAAAATTTCCGCAAAGTTATTATTGCAGGCACAGCATAATGATCGGATCGGGAATTTAATTTACGCAAACGGGAAAAATTTACATTCTGCGTATAAACGCAATATTCCATCATGGAAACCCCTATCCGGCTGGTACATCACTATCACTTTTTTCCCCGTAACCTGACTTCTATGAAGTATATAGTCAACACTTTATTTATTTACAGCCCGGACACCATCCCAATTTTAGAAGCATTAACAATTCGTAATATTTCTCAAAGTAGTAACTTGCCGCCGAAAATGCGATCCCTCCCGTTACACAGGATGTTTCGTTCTTCTGATTATACCATATTTAAATCTATGAAAACCAGAAAACAAGTACTGTTCGCACTGCCCATGCTACTGAGCATCTTGTCCTGCTCTAAAACGGAAACAACCAGTCCGGCAGAACCTGACCAGCAGAAAGTAACCGCTACTGACTACCGCCAGGAAATGCGGAATTTCGTGATCGGCATCAGCCAGTATGCCAAGGCAAAGAATTCTCAGTTCGCTATCATCCCTCAGAACGGAATAGAACTGATCACCTCTAATGGAGAATCTGACGGTACCCTGGTACAGGCCTACGTTAACGCTATCGATGGCGTCGGACAGGAAGACCTCTTCTTCGGCTATGATGAAGATAACCAGCCAACACCTTCTGCTGACAACCTGTACATCAGGGAATTCCTCAACAGGATCAAGACCGCCAAAAAGGTGATGGTAACGGATTATTGTTCCGGGAAAACCAACATGGACAAGTCTTACAGCTCCAACAACAGCAACGGCTATATTTCCTTTGCTGCCGATCAGCGTGACCTGAACAACATCCCTGCTTACCCGGCCCAGCCTTATGGTGTGAATACCAATAATATCACCAGTCTGTCCCAGGCAAAAAATTTCCTCTACCTTATCAATCCTGAGAAATTCTCCTCCAAGAAGCAGTTTATCGACTCTGTAAAGACCAAAAACTACGACGTGATCTTAATGGACCTGTTCCTGAACGACGTTGCATTTACCGCCACAGAGATCGATCAGCTTAAAACAAAGGCCAATGGGGGCAAACGTCTGGTTATCTGCTACATGTCTATCGGAGAAGCCGAAGATTACCGTTACTACTGGCAGAGCACCTGGCGCGTTGGTAACCCTCCGTTCATCGTAGCAGAAAATCCTGACTGGCCGGGTAACTATAAAGTACAGTACTGGAACGCCGACTGGAAAAGCATCATCTACGGTAACGATGCTTCTTATACCAAAAAGCTGATCGACAGCCACTTCGACGGCGCTTATCTCGACATTATCGATGGTTTCGAATACTTCGAGAACAACTAGACTTTCCCTCTCATAATACTACAATGATGCAGTATGCTTAATGCTGCTGCATCATTCCTTTTACTCCTACCGCGGATTTGGTGGATTAAGATCAAATCTTGGATGAGGTTCAGGGTTGATCGGAATACCATTTATGTAGAACGTATAACCTGCACAACCTTCTGATAATACAACTAATACCAAAAGGACCAGCAGCAACCAATAGGATTTACCTTTTGTAATCATGATAATAGTTTTTTAGTAAATTGAGAGAATAAGAAAAGGTTAAAGCATATCTGGGGCGCTTCAATAAATAATCAGTTATTTCAAAACCAATACCCAATGCCTGTTTCTTTGAAAGTTTCACATATGATAAAAGGCCTGTGCTGATGTCATATCCTGACCATTCAACTACAGCATTCGTCTGACGGAAAACGGGCACCGCTATGCTATAGAACGGATTCAGGTTTCCACTTCCATCTACAGTGAAATTTTTCTCTTTCCTGAACAATCCATTACCCGCTCCAACAGTTAAAGCTATATAACTGAATGCTGTTCCTATCTTCCTTTTCTTACTGACCAACAGAATAGTCCCTGAGCCGAAATAGCTTCTTTGAGCAGCCACTGCGTTCTCTGGCAAGCCCCAGAAAGTAAGGTTTTGAACGCCAACTTTTAAATATATCGCTCTGAAAAGCAGCTTACTGATATCTATGTTAAAGCTGCCTTCCCCAAAATTCCCCTTGCTTCCATACCTGTTGGAAACACCCATAATACTGACGGATGCCCCGATACCAATATATCTTATAGGGTCGCCCAGACCAGCATAGACGCCGGCATTAGCATCTGGCCTCCCCCCGCTCCGCGTTTTATGCTGACCGGCTATTCCCACGCCAATTGTCCCAAAGTAACCTCCTATCCCTGAAGGGTTCTCGATAGATATACCGGCAATGTCAATTGCTGAAGTGTCTTTTTGCGCTAAACAATTTGGGATATAGAATAAGAGTAGAATATGGAGTAAACATTTCTTCATTTAAAATGGTTATTGAGGTTCTCTGTATGGTCCTAAGGTAGAACAGCCAGGACTTCTCAACAATACCAACTAGTTTGTATTTTAATTAAGAAGCCCGGCTTCTTTCGAAACCGGGCTTCTTAATTAAATCTTCAGACATTACAGCTTTACCGTCTCAATATACTCATCAGTTAATATCCCCTGCTCTCTCAGTTTCAGTTTATTGATCTTTGCAACCACCTTCTCCAGGTCCTTTTGATACTTGGCATCAAAGCCTGTTGCTTTATGTAAAAGCAACGCATAGGTCTCGTAGAAAAGGTCCAGCACATCTTTTCTTTCTATCGGCGCCACCGTTTTCATCGTAACCTTGATATGCTTAAGCCCTTCCTCCACGGTTTTCAGATCTGCTGCCGTTTCATAGTAATGATAGGCTAAACTGTTATGGGCGGCACGCAGTGCAGCGCGTATAGGATTAAACTCCTCCAGGTAATCCCACAGGGTGATCTTGCTCAGTTCAGCAATGGTATTGCGGCATAATGCAAGCGATTCATCTTTCCTGCCGGCCTCATAAAGCGCATAACGCTGGTAGTCCCAGACATATGCCCATAACCTCGTTTCTGAACACTGTGCATCTTTAAGCCGCTTCTCAGCCTGATCAAGTATTTCGATGGCCTGTATGTAGCTCTTATCCTGTATCAGTAAAGTTGCTTCACGCATCTGGTTGCCAAATTCCTCCTGGCTGAATTCATATACACCAGGTACATCCGGCAGCTGGAAGGTAGCATAAGGATATGTCAACCAGGTCTCATCGGCTATTTTCTGCGATTTGGCAATGTCCTGCGATTTACGCCAGTATTCTGTAGCCTTATCTGCATCTCCTTCCAGAAAGTAGCTCCAGCCAAGATAGTAAGCAGATTGATGCAGGTAAGCCGGATCAGCGTCCCGGGTAGTCTCCGCCTCTCCTAATTTCTTCCTCGCCTCTCCGTAATTCTTATCAATGATCAGCCCTAGTCCCAGGTTTACCAGCAGATAATCCACTGAAAACCTGTTCTTGTATTTTATAAAGAGCATCTCATAAACAGCTCTATACTGCGCGTGCGGAATATATTTACCCAGCTTTTTGTTCTTCAGAATGGCTCCTGCACAAAACGCCTCTGTACGCAGTTCAACAGGTACAAATTTTATATTGGCTATATCCTGGCGTATCGCCAGTTCACAAACCTTCTCTGTACGCATAGATAAAGGAACAAATTCCAGCGCCGCGCCATAATCCATAGAGCAGGCCTTTTCACACATCTGCTTTGTCACAAATTGTTCAGGCACAAACTGGAAATCGTATGAGCTCTTTTCTACCGCAATATCACAGATTTTTTGCGTGAGATATTTCTTTGGCAGATCATAAATGCGTTCTTCAGCCTTGAGAGCTTTAATAATAAAATCCTCATCCCAGAAGCAGGCCCATACCTTATCAAAAATGTCATAAGTAAACTCTGACTCATCAAAAAATTTATCCACTACCTTGCCCCGTTCGTTCCAGCCGTATGAAGCAGCCCTTTCTTTAAATGCCGGTAAATGCCCCAGATGCTTCTTATAATAGCCATAGCTCCGGCTGTGTATCCGCTCAACATCTATATGCTCAAAAATATCAATACCGTATTTCTTTACAGCTTCTCCCATCCGCTTTACATCTGACCGGGATCCCCAACGCCATCTCTCCCTGTCATATTGTTCAACAATGAAAGGCCATTCCGGCTCCTGTCCGTACTTTCCGGCAGCATACTGGTATATCTCTGTATCCACCAGTTCGGCCGGGATCTTTTCAATAACATGAATACCCAGGTCAATAGCCTGTTTAATGCATTCATTACCATAATACTTTGAAGGCAGGTCCTTGTGATGCGTGCTTTGCAGGTTGCCGCCGGCAATAAGCGCAATATTCATCCGCTCATCCCTGAATGCTGCCGGCACATGCTCATAATTGTATTGATTTTCCGTTACCGCACGGAAGCACAGCTCATACGTCAACTGCTCCTTTGGCACATATTTCAGGTCAACACCATGCGGATGCACCTGGTACACCTGTTCTGTAAGGAATTCAGCTGGTATCTCCTGGTAATAACAAGGTTCCTCCCTGTTCACCGCCAGCAGGATAATTTCCTGTGTATACAGCTCAGGTTTGAAACAGGCTATCACCCGGCCTCTTACATCATATTCCCCCTTCGTTTTATGCTCCAGCAATGCCTGTAACATATCTTTCGTGCGGTATTGCTCCGGTATCGTCAATAATTTACTTTCAAGCCATTCATGGGGAAACTCACCCACCTTTTTATACATATCCGGCCCATATTTACCCAGCATGTCAGCAAAGAACTGGTCCCAGTATGCCTGGTCCTTTACAGCCGCTGCCGGCTTCTGCGTATCCCAGTTCACAGTCACCGGGTCTCCGTATATATAATGAAGACTGGTATGCTGCGCATAAGGCTGTGCTCTGGCGCTTTTTTGAACAGCAACCTGGTAGAACCTGTCCGCCTTTTTTTCATCTCCCTGAAGATGGTAGATCAATCCCAGCAACCAGTTATTGCTGAAAATGCTTCTTTTTTCAACCGATCTTTCCAGGTAGCCTTTAGCTTCCTCCAGCTTATTCTGGAAAATAAGCGCTTCTCCTATTATCCGTAACACAAAATATGCTGACTCATCCTTTTTCAATGCCGCATTCGCCAGTTCAATAGATTTATCATATTCCCCGGTACGTACAGCACATAAAGCAGCTTCCTGCAGACAGGTATATTCATATTTAACTTTCTCCGGAGTATAAGGAATACCCTTGATGAAGGTCTCCTTCGCCTGTCCGTATGCCTTCTCATCAACCAGGCATTTACCTGCATGATAGTAAGCCAGGTAATAACCAGGAGCTTTCGTGAACGCTTCTTTAAAACATTGGTAAGCGCCGGCATTATCTTCTTCCTTTTTCAGGCGCAGGCCTTTATATGTCAGTTTAATACCTTCCAGCGTAACTCCTTTCTGCAGCACTGGCTGATTGTTCTTCAGCGCCTCATAAACAGAACGGACACTGATGTTCAGCGTATCATGCCCGGAATCTTCCAGGGTATAACAAAGGTCCGGAAGGAAGGCATAAGCATAATCGTGCCAGGGTAAAAAAGCATTATCTGTTACATAAGATGATAGCTCATCGTAATTGTACAGGGCCGTGATCACTGTTTCCGGTGCAAATTCAAAACAACCCAGGTCATAGAACCAGGAGAAGAAATACGGCGCGTTAATGCTCCGGAAAGGCATGGAATGTACTACCTCATCATCTTCTCCCCAGGCAGAAGCAACATAACGGATGGTTTCTGTACCTCCGGTCTTCTGAAAATATCCCAGGCTAATGTAATCAACAGTTGTATTGCCGGTAACATAGTAAGCTGTAGTCTCCGTAATCTTGCCTTTTATGGTCATATTACCGCGCACCACAAGAAGATCTATATTACTATTCGGGATCTGCAGGTCTCCATCAATATGCAGGTCCCCGTCACAATAATAAATAGCGTTCATGTACTCTTCAAAATATTCCCGCTCGCTTTCATAATTGCCGGAGTAGGTATTATCTTCTCCTTCATCCCAATATTCAAATAGCTGATCTACGTTCAGAGCATCCAGTACTTCGCCATAAGAAACAGCCTTCAGACCATGCTTTTCAATGAAAGCCTTTGCTGCTGCATCCTCATCTTCATTCTCCCCTGTTTCCTCGTCTGCTTCATCAGTGTTAACAGTTAATGCCTCGAAAGCTGCCGTACCTATAAAAGATTTCAGCGAGGCCTTCGTTTCCAGCAGAGGTGATAAGGCCTGCAGAAAAGCCTCATCACTTGTATTTCTCAATGCCTGGGGGAAATGAATGCTATTTATCCTTCCCAATGGGTCACTGACAAAGATCCTCATTTCATCTCCATGGATGATCATCCCCAATACCCAGCAACATTTCAATAAGAAAGGGGCTTCTTCATCCAGCAGTTTGAACTTGCACCTGTAAAAACCCTCATAGAACTTTAAAAAGCCATACAGGCTATTCCCATTAATGCCTTCAGCATTATAACAATATACCGCACAAATAAAATCGTCTTTGCTAAAAAAGAGAGACCCTTTCTCCAGCCAGAAATCAACGTATTCCTCCGGCATCTGGAAACCGGCAGCAGCTTCCATCTCTTCAATATTCTCATCTGTTACAGGTACAGTTTCCAGCTCTCCCTCATACTTTCCATCAGCCAGGTGCTGCGCAAGCGCCAGCAGGTCTCCGAATAAATGCTGTGGTAGCGCAGAACCGTCGGTTTTGGATGTAACTGGTTCAGGAGCAGCTGCTTCGGGGCTAACAGTTTCAGGGCCGCCTTCTTCACTGATCGGGCTATACCCTTTCTTAGTCTTTTCAGCTATCAGCTTTTCAGCTGCTTTTCTGCACTCTTCTTCAGAAGTGAATTCCTTGGTTTGAATTTGTCCCTGAGTACCAGCTTTACCATAATAAACCGTAAACTGGCTACCTGCAATCTCGATGTCCCAGAACTTATGTGATTTTCCGTCCTGGTAAATAAATCTGGTTCTCATGTAAAATGTTTGTTAACAATTGTTCCTGTTATTTCCATGCTAATATTTGTTATTGAGGCTACGTATAATCAGCACAGTAACAATATAGTTGGCCATTCGCCGGCCAAATTAGGATAAAGGCGGGGAATTTAAAATAGCTATTTTTGGGTAGTATCCACAAAAACGGGCAATTACTAAATCATGAATAAGCCCCTCACTCGCAACATAACAACTTGCGGGTTTTTGCCTTATATTCGTCATAAACGAACCAGGAATTTCTTATGAAGGCATACGCATTAATCATTTTCACACTATTTACCTTAACAGGCTATTCACAAACCACCATCAACAATTACAAATATGTACTTGTTCCTGAAAGATTCGAATTTTCTAAAGAAGACGACCAGTATGGCCTGAATACCGTAGCAAAGCTGCTGCTGGAAGAGAAAGGATTCACCGCATTTGTCGGTAACAGCGGATTACCACCGGAGGTAGCTACCAATAAATGCAATGCGCTTAAAGCTGAAGTAACACAGAAAAAAGGACTGTTCAGCACCAACCTTACCCTGGTCCTGAAAGACTGCCAGGACAATATCATCTTTAAAAGCAAAGAAGGAAAAAGCAGGGAAAAGGAATTTCCCATTGCATACAACCTCGCTCTCAGAGATGCTTTCTCTTCACTGAACGATGTACCATATAAATATGACGGCGCCATAGCCACACAAGCACAGGCAACTACCCCGGCACCTGCACCGGTATCAGCTCCGGCACCTGCTCAGGTCCCTGCAGCTCCGCCAGCCTCAGTTACAATCCCCACAGGGACCTTATATGCACAAACCACTCCCACCGGGTATCAGCTGATTGATACCACTCCCAAAAAAGTATTAACACTGTTTAAAACATCCGCACAGGACTATTTCATAGCTGAAGATGGAACAACAAACGGTATTGTCTTCAAAAAAGACAGTGAATGGCTTCTGGAATACTACAAAGACGGTAAACTCGTTTCTCAGAAACTAGAGATAAAATTCTGATCACAGCATATATTATTAAGCTCTTTTACTTATTGGCTTCCCATACCCTGAATAGATTTAAACTATTAAATTATAGAATTAATTGATTTTACCTATATTAGTAATATCATAATTTTAGCCCCTGAACAACAACATCAGTTGCAGACTTGTATCTATTCAATTACCATAAATTTCTAAAAATGGGAAAAGAATCAAACGACATCAGTAAATGCCCGTTTCATAATGGCAGTATGAAAAACAATGTTGCCGGTGGCGGCACCAGGAACCGCGACTGGTGGCCTAACCAGCTAAAGCTCAGCATCCTCCGCCAGCACTCGTCCTTATCAAACCCCATGGGTGAAGACTTTAACTATGCAGAAGCTTTTAAAAGCCTTGACCTGGAAGCAGTGAAAAAAGATCTTCACGCCCTCATGACCGACTCACAGGACTGGTGGCCGGCCGACTTCGGCCATTACGGCCCCCTCTTCATCCGCATGGCCTGGCACAGCGCAGGTACCTACCGCGTATGGGATGGACGTGGCGGCGGTGGCTCAGGCCAGCAACGCTTCGCTCCCCTCAACAGCTGGCCCGATAACGTAAGCCTTGATAAAGCCCGCAGACTGCTGTGGCCCATCAAACAAAAATATGGCAACAAGATCTCCTGGGCAGATCTCCTGATCCTCACCGGAAACGTAGCATTGGAATCAATGGGCTTTAAAACATTTGGCTTCGCCGGCGGACGTGCAGACGTGTGGGAAGCAGATGAAGACGTATACTGGGGCTCTGAAAACACCTGGCTGGGGGGCGACATCCGTTATGCAAACGGATCAGAAGGCGTAGTAGAAAATCATGGCGTACTGGTGTCTGACGATAATCCCGATGGTAATATACACTCCCGCAACCTGGAAAAACCACTCGCAGCCGTACAAATGGGACTGATCTACGTGAATCCCGAAGGCCCGGATGGCAATCCTGACCCCATAGCTGCAGCTAAAGACATTCGCGATACTTTCGGCCGCATGGCAATGAATGACGAAGAAACAGTGGCGCTGATAGCAGGCGGACACAGCTTTGGCAAGACCCACGGCGCCGCTCCTGCCACACACGTAGGCAAAGAACCGGAAGCCTCAGACCTTGAGCTGCAGGGACTTGGCTGGAGCAACAGCTATGGCTCCGGTAAAGGTGCAGATACCATTACCAGCGGACTCGAAGTTACCTGGACAAAAACACCTACTCAATGGAGCAATAACTTCTTCGAAAACCTGTTCGCTTTTGAATGGGAATTGACCAAAAGCCCAGCAGGCGCACACCAGTGGGTAGCTAAAAATGCAGAAAGCATTATTCCCGATGCGCATGACGGTTCAAAGAAACATCTGCCCACCATGCTTACGACCGACCTTTCCTTAAGGTTCGATCCGGCATATGAAAAAATATCCAGGCGCTTCCTGGAAAATCCCGATCAGTTTGCAGACGCATTTGCCCGGGCCTGGTTTAAATTAACACATCGTGATATGGGCCCCCGCTCCCGTTACCTCGGCCCCGATGTACCGGAAGAAGTACTGATCTGGCAGGATCCTGTTCCCGTAGTTGACCATGCATTAATAGATGCAAATGACATTTCAGCATTAAAGGCAAAAGTACTGGCATCCGGTCTAAGCGTATCTGAACTGGTATCCACCGCATGGGCTTCTGCTTCTACCTTCCGTGGTTCCGATAAACGCGGTGGCGCTAATGGCGCACGCATCCGCCTGGCTCCCCAGAAATACTGGAAGGTGAACAACCCCGCACAGCTGCAGAAAGTATTGGATGCACTGGAAAATATTCAGAAAGAATTCAATGCTGCACAGTCTGGCGGTAAAAAAGTCTCCCTGGCAGACCTCATCGTACTGGCTGGCGCCGCAGGCGTTGAAAAAGCAGCAAAAGACGCAGGACAAACCATCACAGTTCCTTTCGAACCCGGCCGTACAGACGCTTCACAGGACCAGACCGATGTTGAATCAGTAGGCTACCTGGAACCTGTTGCCGATGGCTTCCGTAACTATCGCAGATCACAGTCTTCAGTCGCCACAGAGGCCCTGCTGATAGATAAAGCGCAACTGCTCACACTGACAGCGCCTGAATTAACTGTGCTGGTAGGCGGCATGCGCGTACTGAACACTAACTTCAACGGTTCCCAGGACGGCGTTTTCACATCCCGCCCCGGCCAGCTCACCAACGACTTCTTTGTAAACCTGCTGGATATGAGCACCTCATGGAAAGCCATATCTGCAGACAAAGAACTCTACGAAGGTATCGAGCGCTCCACCGGTAAAGTAAAATGGACAGCCACCCGCGCAGATCTCGTATTTGGCTCTAACTCAGAACTGAGAGCCATTGCAGAAGTATACGGAAGTGCCGACGCTCAGGGCGCATTTGTGAAAGACTTCGTCGCAGCCTGGAATAAAGTGATGAACCTGGACAGGTTTGACCTGGTTAAATAAATAATAAAAAAGCCTCCTAAAAACGGAGGGCACTGAAAAAGTGCCAATAAAATCAGGGCTTGTACATTTTTATTTGTACAAGCCCTTTTCCTTTCAATATTTGAGAAATATTATACTTTTTCTAAGAAATAAGCGATTCTCAGAGCCTTTAGCTCGTGTTTTTCTTCCTGCTTTTTCTAAAGGGAACTTTTTCAGTGCCCTCTAAAAACGGAGGCTTTTTTTATACGCTTAACAATCCCCTGAATCCCCTTGCAGCATAATAAGACTCTGCGCCATTATGATATAGGAAAACATGGTCGTAACGCCGGTCACAAAAGAGAGCGCCTCCAAGTTCCCTGATGGCGGCAGGAGTTCTCACCCAGCTCGACGTTTTCATATCGAAATTCCCAAGCTCCTGCAACTCCCTGTACTGCTCTTCCGTTAAAAGCTCAATCCCCATTCCCCTGGCCATTTCAATAGCGCTATTCTGAGGCTTATGTTCCTTCCTCGACTCCAGCGCGTCCTCATCATAACAAACACTTCTGCGTCCCTTAGGGCTCTCCGCTGCACAATCACAAAAAATGTATTCGCCCGTCTTTTTATCATAGCCAATAACATCCGGCTCTCCACCAGTCATTTCCATTTCGTTGAGAGACCACATTTTCTCAGCACTACCTTCCAGCCTTGCCTGAACTTGCGCCCACTCAACACCTTTATGACGTTTCATGTTCTTCTCAAAACGGGTCTTTAATATACCAAGTAACTCTTCAGCTTGTGAAGCCGGTAACTTTCTTTTATTACTGCTCATATGCTTATTGATTAACAGGAACAAGTCTTCTGTCCGCAGGCCTGAAATACCAGGATACTACAGTCAGCGCTATTAATAACAATGAAGGGAATATATCTTTCACCGGGCCGCCCGATGCTATATGCGAGAACATGGCGCCTGACATGGCAAAGAAAAAGCCCGCATAGGCCCATTCCTTCACTAAGGGGAACTTAGGGATAAGCACTGCCACAACTCCTAAAAATTTCCAGATGCTCAGTATTGTCAGAAAATAAAGAGGATAGCCCAAACGTGTAATAACATCCACTTCATCTTTCATTTTGAGGAACTGCACTATCCCGGTAGATACCATTCCCAGTGCAAGCCAGAGAGTGGCAATCCAATAAATAATTTTATTTCTTTTTCCTGACATGTTCTTGGTTTTATAGGTTATTTAATGAATACTAGTCTTCTAATCCTTTTCCATCAAGGATCTGCGGCACATATTTCTCAATCCTTGATATACGGGTTTTCGCTTGTTTGGCTGATGAAAAATAAAGGAGATATCCTCTCTGACGTCCTGGCGTTAATCCTTCAAAAGCGGTTTTCAAGGCAGGGTCCTTATCTAATTTTTCCCGGAACTCTTCAGGCATATCAAACTCTTTCGTCTTTTTAAATACCACTTCCAGGCCGGATTTCTCTATTTCAATAGCTTCGAAAACATAGGCTTTCAGGATAGATTCCATCTTCGTTATTTCCCGTAGACTGGTAAACCGTATCTGCCTTGCTGCCTGCACATTCTCCGTCTGTTGTACCAGGATACTGTTAGGATCAGGTAATAAAGCGCCTTTGAAAAACAGCAATGCACAGTATTCCTTAAAACCATGTATTAAAACAATATTTCCTCCCTGGTACGCATAACAGGGAACACCCCACTTCAATTCTTCGGTCAGTCCACAGTCAAGAACTATCATCCTCAGTTTCTCAAATTCTTCCTGCCACTTTTCCGATCTGTCCAAAAACGCATCAACCTTAGGATTCATGAAAACATTCTTTGCCATAGTACATTATTTTAGTTTGCTTACTACTTCCTGCAAACGGTTATGTGCCATATTGATGCCCTGTTTGAAAGGTAACTTCAGCATCTGGTCCCTGAGAGCAACAGACCTGTACACTATATGCATAGTGAGCTTGCTGGTATCCTCAGTAAGTGGTTCAAATTCCAGGAACTCAAGCTGCACATCGAAAGGAGCATTTCCCATTTCAAATGTCCGGGTTATCTTCCTGTTCGGCACAAATTCATGATATACCCCATTTGCCTGGAATACCACATTCCCGTTAGGATCGCTCGTTTCAAACTGCCAGCCGCCATGCTTTTTATTCTCCAGCTTCACCACTTTCGTTCCCATCCATTGCTCTACGATCTCCGGCTCTTCATATGCTTTAAAAAGTAACTCCAATGGCAGATCAAATTCCCTCGTTATCACCAGGTCATGTTTACCCTCCTCAGCATTAATTTTGGTTTTCAGTTCCATACTATTTTCTAGGTTTGTAGTTCTTCATAATAGCTTCCAGCTTGTTAAACCTGTCATCCCACATTTTGCGGAACGGCTCAATAAAATCGGCTACTTCTTTCATTTTTTTTGCATTTATGTGATAGTAGATTTCCCTTCCGTTTTGCTCCTGCGCAAGTAATTCACACTCAATAAGTATCTGCAGATGTTTAGATACTGTTGGCCTTGCCGTATCAAAGTTCGCGGCAATGGCGCCGGCCGTCATGGAATGTGAGGCCACCAACAGAAGTATGGCCCTTCTTGTCGGGTCTGCTATAGCTTGAAATACATCTCTCCTTAAATTCATTATGTAGCTATTTGACTACAAATATATGTGTAGTCATTTAACTACACAAATTTTTCTTTTGTGCAGGGCCTGGTCCTACATACATATGTATTACACGTAAAAAAATTTTTAGTTCAGGGGAATAAGCTCACTTCATTTTCCGGTCAATCTTGTCCTTCGTGGAAGCAAGGAGGCTGATAGCCTGCTGCAAACGGTCATACGCCAGGCTGGCATCCAGCGCCATATCCTTCTTACTTACCTCAAGGCCTGACAGAAAAGCCTCCAGGTATGACAGGAACCGGGCGCCATCGCTATTCAATACATTATAGATCTGGTCGTTCAGACGGTCTCCTTCCGCCCTTAATTCGTTATTGGTAAGATCAGTAACACCCCGCATCTGCCCAATGATCTCCCCCATCTGTGTCTTCAGTAATTCCAGGTTTTTCTCGTCTTTTTTACCCGGGGCAACATTCTTCCGGTAAATGCTGTCAGAAAGGTTCTTCCTGATCTTAAAGTAAATGGTGATATCCCGTTTAAGCGCTTCTATATTACGGCTAAGCTCCTTCCCTTTATCACGGGTAAAGTATTTATCTACATTCGCATCCAGGTGCTTGATCCAGTTCAGCAAATTCGCAGAAACATCCACCACAGGTGCAGATTGCGCAGAAACATATGTTGCAGACAACAGGATGATAAAGAGAAATAAAAGACGGCGGAGCATCATTTTTTTATCTGAATATAAGAAATACCGTGCAGAATGAGAAAAGAGTACAAATATTGCTCCCCCAGGCAGGGTTGGACTGTATTAATCAGGGAGATAGCCGATGATCTGTATCCGGAAGCAGAAAAAATAAAATAATATTTTAATGATTAAGGATTCCGAGAGATAAACCAATAATATGTAAAATCAATAGTCCGGTAACATTTTCCTCAGCACAACAATAAGCATCGTGCCAATAATCAGCATTTTTAACACGAACAACTTCATTACGCCTATGCATCGATGTTTTAACAAACTATTCAATTCTCCATTCTTGAGCCAAAAGCAAAAAAGCATTAGAGAAAGTATGCCGAATACTATTCTTAATGTCTTTAAGCAGGACGATTCATCTAGCCTGCTTTCTATATTAGCATTCTTCTAAAATGAGCACTTCGGAATTTTAAACATGCTCTTATACCGATTTAATATTTAAACAGTTTTTAAGATAATGGCCTTTTTGAAATATTCAGCCCTTATATACTCTAGCTAGAGAAGACAGAGAAGGAAATAATCCCCTGCTGTCTTCTCGATTTGACCTAACTGTTGAAACAAATGGGATAGTTACAAATAATGACTATCTGTAATCAATAGAGGATGTCTTCAATTAGACACCTCTTTTTTTTTCTCATTTACATCTTCCACGATTTTTGTCAGCGTCTGCCAATCCCAACCGCTAAAAACAGAGGAAATAGAAACAAGAAGTTCATTATCAATAAAAAGTTTAAAAACATCTCTTTTCCCGAACCTACCTGCAGATTCTTTTTCAATTAGAACCTCTAATTCGGATAATTCACATTTATAAGTATCAATTATGAAGAACCATCGATTGGTTTCAATAGTTACGGCTGATTGCTCAGGTATTATTGAAATACTTTTTAAACTGTTACGAGATGCTTGTAGTACTATTAGGACTAAGTTGATCCCTAATAGGTATGAAGCTGTTGGCAAGCGATGGCCCAGCGAAACTGATAAACCAATAATGAAAATAAGAAGGACATTAAATAAAGCCCAATAGATAAAAAAAGTGCGTTTTTTCCTCTGGTATACTATCATCTGTAATAATGACGCAAATACTATCTGTCCGCTTAGCCATCAAAGCAGACTCTCAAAAGCAATTTAAATTGGGTAGTGTATACTCCACAATGAATTCTTAATTAAAGCATATTAGGTGGCAAACATTTTCTTCTTATGAAGTCTGAGAGAAGCCTATTTACATAAAATGCGTTTGTTTTTTTATCAACAAAAATCCCAAATCTATTCATACAATATTCATATTGCCAATGCTCGAATTCAAATCTAACTATTGCTCTTACATCAATCGGCTTTTCATTAGATCTGATAAATCTACGGCTGGAAATAAACAAAGTATTTAATTCTTTACTATTAAGAATCTCAATCGTATCAAGGGTATTCTTGAACGTTGCTCGGAAATATTCGCAATTGACCCCTTCTGAAGTTGTAGTCATGAAATCTTCAAACTCTATTATAACCCTTTTAAGTCTATTTTTTTGAGTTTGACTGTATCCAACTACTGGTGGAATCAAAAAAATACCTAATAGCATGCATATTAAAACTTTCATTTCTTTATTTTGTAAGATACATTTATTTTTTTTTCTTCTTAGGTGCCGTTATATTAACACCGCCAAGGTTATAGTAAGGATTAATGATAGCGCCTCTATTTAATCTTGGATCATTGACAATAGTTTGCTGTTGAAACGTATGAGTCCTTCTGGTTGTTTGATCGCTTCTTATTTCATGCAGGCCTCTAGCGGTCCGTTGTTCAGTGCCTTCGATAACACGTTTCTCCTCTTTATTTTCATATTGTTCATCTGGTGTGACTTGCCGTCTTGCAAATGCTACCGGATCTGCATCATATGATGCCGCATGACCCAATTCATGGTTCAATACCGTTGTAGGAGACAACTCAGCCCCTATTTCGCTTATTTTGCCGTTTGAAGGATTCCAATATATAGTTCCTCCATTTCCTCCAACAATATTTCCTTTTTCATCGCGGACAAAATTGCTTTGGAAAGCAGAATTTGTCCCATCGAATTCTTTAACTACGTATTCTTGCTTCGAAAAGAACAATTGTGCGAGTTCCTTTCCTTGGCCATTAACAATTAAATGAATAGCTGCAAGCGCGAATGCTTGCTGGAACTGCTTTGATGTCGATTTATCGAAGATTATTGTGTCACCTAACGGATCGAAATTGCTTATTGGATTATTTTCCATCATAGCATAAGGAGACATTTCAACATTGGGTTTAGGATCAATTTGCCACCATCTTCCAATTTGAGGTCCTAGTGTTCGATAAAAAGCATCATATTGATTCATATCAAGTTCGGTTGTATGTTCAATACCATTGAATTTTAACCGATTTTCAAAATAGTCTTCCCCCTTCAACGCATTCGCACTTATCCCCGCCATCGTCAACCCAAACGGATAATAATGCGTCTCTTCCAACAACGGCCCACTATTATGCACAACAACCAGATTATCAAAAAACACATCCTCCCCACTCTCATTACTGGTGTAAATATATAAAAATCCGCTTTTTTTGATCACAGCTTTATCAGCAGACAATGTCTGCAGCTCATCCGGGCTTCCCTGTACCTGTCTAACCCCGCTATTCTCACTAACCATCTGGAACTGATCATCAAACAGCGCAAAATTGAGATATGCTTTCGGCTTATTACTCAGATTCTGGGAAGGATCAGCCGCTTTTAACGCCGTGTAATCACTACTTGTAAAGTTGTTGGCAATAGGAGAGTTGCTTCCGGTGGCAGCATGGGCACCATCACTTACATCACCACCACTAAAAGCCGAAACAATCGCTGCCAGCATATTATCCGGAGTGGTATTGGATGTACTGGTTCCTGTGCTCTTATAAAACGCTTTTACCCCTAGCTGGATAGTATCTCCTGCCATTACCCTCAGCACAAGAGACGACCCTATTTTAGCCCCATTCACAGCATTCAGACGGGATACATACGCATTAGGATTAGTAGTCGCATCGGCTGGATAGCCTGACGGCAGAGCAGAACGGGTGGCATCTATATTACTGAACAAGGCATTTTCCTTATCTGTAGCAGCCGTTTCCATAGTAGCTGCGTAAACACTGGTATCTGTCTGAGTGCCTAAGACAACCCTGATATTGCCGAGGTGGTCCTTCTCAAAATAGTCATAGGCATAATGTACCGGCTGACCGGATTTATACACTGGCCGAATACGGCCTTCTTCATGACCAGTAAATTCAAGCGTATCCTGCCGGTATACAAAACCTGCCACGTAATCAGTAACAGTTGTTTTAGAAGGAGTTACAGTATTATCAATTACCGTTTTCTTCAGCTTATTACCTGCCGCGTCATATTGATAGCTAATGATGCCTTTACCGGTGATAGTAATCTGCACAGGCAGGTTTAAGTGATTGTAAATAATAGCGCTGATCCCCTTATTCTGATCACTTACCAGGTTACCATTTACATCATAGTTATAATCATCCCCTGTATTAGTACCATTATTAAAATCACCCAGCTTGGCCGTAGCTGTATTGCTGGGATCGGCTACTGCCAGCAACTTGTTACTACTGGCCTGGTAAGAATAGTTAAGCTGATCAACAGTAGCGATACTGGTGCCAACCATACCTTTCTGCGTCATGGAATTAATATTGCCATTGGCATCATACAGTAGGTTACTCACTGAAAAATCTACTTTATCCTTCGTCCAGGCAGTACTTCCACTATTCTGTTGAGTGAAATCAGCCACTGTAAGACGGTTTACCTTATCATAGTTGTAGCCATAAGCCCGGCTGATACCATCACTTCCACTTTTCCATTTAATACCGGATATATTCCCGTTAAACTGTTTGGCAATAAATCCTTGGTCATAGTTCAACTCCTGCCCAAACCAGTTAAAAGTACTGTTAGGAGTGTTCACAAAGGCCTTATTGATACCAGATACCCAACCACGGATATTATAACTATATGTTACAGTATCCAGCTGAGTGCTGGCTCCCGTTACTCCCAGGCGCTTCTGCTTTAATTGCCCCAGTTCATCATAGCTATTAACAGCTACGATCTGTTCTGCTTCCTCATTAATTTTCTTCTTTACCTGAACCAGCCTGCCGCCGGCATCATATAAATTAGTTGTCAGCACCTTGATCTCTGGTGTCAGCATACTTCGGGGATTCTTATGACTTATATAAGTGCTCAGCACTTTCCCGCTAAAATCATAAAGACTGGTAGCCACATCACGACCACCAACACTATTTTCACTCACTACCTGGATAGTACGTCCTTTATCATTGTAATATGAACTGGTAGTTAACCATTGATCTGTTCCCAGAACACGCACTTTTGAACCGGTCACCAGCCCGCTGGTCATACTACTGGGCGTGCCCGGTAATACTTCTGCATAAGGGTTACCGCCAGCCTGCGGCTTACTGATATCACCGCTTTCAAAAGGAAGTTTGCCTGTATAATTGTAATTATCGTAATAGGTATATGTCAGTGGTGTCATATCTGCTGAAGATATACCCGGCAGGGGATTGGTTGCCATTATTGTTGTTGATCCCGATGTACCACCCGGTTGAATATTTGCATCAAAAGTTGCTCCTTCTCCTGAATCGAATCTCCCTGAAAAATTTACACTGTTTGTAGCGATAAACTGACTTTCTCCTGCATATTGACTAACATACAGGTCCGGTTGAACAGGAAAAGCATAAGTGATGGTCTCGCTGGTGGAAGTAGCAGTATTCATACTCTGTTGCAGCGTTTCCCTGGTGCTGGATGATTTGTATATGGCCGTCATAACAGGACGGTTCAGCTCATCATAAAACGTAACCAGCCATTCAGGTGTGGACTTGGAACGCTGTACAGCATCCTGCGTAAATACTAACCTGTCCCGTACATCATATACCATATGAACAGGCCCGGCACCGGGCACCTGCTTTACTATCATCCTGTTACGATTGTCATATTGATAGCTGAAACAAAGTTCCGTTGCAACATCATTGCCTATTGTCCAGTTACCCGCAATCAATTGTACCGCTTTGGGAGGGATCACAAATACAAGATTTCCCAGGTCATCATACACATAATATGTACATAACCATCCTACATGTGCAGCGCCGGGAGAATCAGCCACCTGAGATTTCTTAAGGACCACTTTCCCCTCTTTGTTTTTATATTCAATTACCTGATTCCCAGCTTCATCAATTGTAACGTTTTTGTATAGTTGATTTCCAGCATATGTACCGGTGCTTGTTGGAACAGAGGCATTCACTTTCCATACGCGAACAGAATCTGTTGAAGTATTGGAAAGGAATTGATTGATAACTGGTTTATTACCACCCTCCAACGCCCAGCTATTTCCCGGAGCGTAAGTCTTTAATATCCTGTTCAGCGGAGAGGGTTCATATTCCACCTGGCTGTAATAAATCTTCTCTCCCGCAACACCAGGATTGAGATTATTATCCTGGTAAAAGGCTTGTTGCGCCGCAAACGGATCAGTTTTGAACTTACCATCATTATTATTTCCAACCTGCTGAACATAAGGCAAATACTTATATTTTTCCCTCCCATAGGCGTCATATATCACTGGTGCCACAACATCCCGTCCCTCGGGACTGATAGCCTTCTGCACTGTCTGCAACGGCCGGCCAAGACCATCAAAATACTGTGTGCCTTGTTTTACTTCAGATAATGTACGGCTGTCAGATACCACAATACTAATATCTGAAGTGGGCATACTGGGCTCCCAGGTCCGGATATAATTAAGGGTAGATCCGGTGTAAGCAGAAGGAAGAGCTACTGCTGTCGCGGAAGTATTTCCAGTTGTAACAGGAACGTTCTGCGCAGAAATATCTCTGCTACCAAACGTACAGAGAATCAATATAGAAAAGATAGATTTTGTTACTTTGGGCATCATGGGATTGACTATTTATAAACTTCAATTATAACACGGGAAGACACAGTCCATGTCTTACTTCCGGTTACAGTTTGCTCTGTTCCATTTACAGTTGCCTTAAACTGCTGCATACCTTCCAGTTTTACAGTATAAGTGCCATTTGAAACGGATACCTTAAATGGCAATGCAGGGGCGCCTAATTCTTTAAATGTCTGCTGGAACAAAACAGTACCATTAGGAAGCGATATAGTTGCCGTAAACGGATTAACACCCGCATTAAGACGTTCTGATATAAATACATTGGCGCTGTTATCGTCAATACAGGAACCGTTTGTATTTGCATAATTCTGACCTTTGGCATTGATATCATTCTGCGCTAAAGCATTTGCAGCAGCCTGACTTGTAGCAGAAGAGTATCTGTCCGCAGGGACAGAATAAACAATTGCCGCTCCTGTATAGCCCCAGCTACAGTTATTCCTGGTAAAAGACTGATTCATCGCCACATTGTAAAAAAGGCAGGTGCCATTTGTATTAGCGTAGTTCTGTCCATTATCATTGATATCCTGTTGTGCCTTGGCATTAGCATCTGCTTTACTTATGCTAGAGGTATATTTACCTGCTGCGACGTTATAAATCATAACAGATCCCCGGGCACCATTAGTACACACAGTTGTAAAAGAGCCATTTATCGCATCATTTGAATAAGTACATGTAGCATTGACGTTTGCATAATCCTGCCCGGAATTATTGACATCCGCAAGCGCCAGGCTATCTGCAATAGCCTGACTTTCCGCAGATCTGTATCTTCCTGCTTCTACTGTGTATGTCACAGTGGCGGGTACGGCTCCCGATTCACAGTTATTCCTGGTAAAAGAGCCGGAAGCCGCACTATTGCTGAATATACAGGAGCCATATGTATTTGCATATTGCTGCCCATTGGCAGTTATATCTGCCTGTGCTTTATTATCGGCATCTTCCTGGCTGATATAGGAAAAATATTTTTCAGCTGGAACTACATATGTAACGACTGCAGCCGTTCCGGCAGAGCAGTTATTCTTTGTAAAGTCCTGCCTTTTTTCAACATTAAAGAAAGTAGAAATGCTATTTTCTTTAACAGGATTAACATATTCATAATCAGTTCTCTTTAAAATATTCCTGTCAACATCTCGTATGTTAACAAGCCTGTTGAACCCGTCATATTCATATAAGGCAATCTCATTATTCTCACCACCCTTAGCTATCATTCCAACCAGCGGGTCATAAGTAAAGGTAGACATCCTGGAATTCTGAGGATATAGCCTCATCTCGTCTATGCCGGTAGTTCCGCTGATTGTAACTGTTGCATTACCGGATGGTAGTAAGTGCTGATAATATGTCCAGCCTCCGGCTGTACGGCCAACCGTGCCGGCACTTCCGTTAGCCATGGCGGAGCCGCCATTTGACCAATAGGAGATAATGTAGCTTAAAGATTGATCAAGACCAGATTTTGTAATATTTCCATTGCTTAAATTATAATAATAATTTCCTGTGAAAGCATTTCCGGCTGTACGTAACCCAGCCAGCTGCCAGTTGCCATTTCCAGTCGATTCAAACCCTGAATACGCAATATTACCAGAAACTGCATTACTTACTTTTGCAATTGGAAGACTGTTAGCATGATCATAGATAAATGAACCGGTTATGCCACTACGTTCCTTATATTGAAGAATATTACCGGCTTCATCATATTGTTGGATAACAGCTTGTTCCTCAAGTGGATTGCCATTTAAAGCTGTTTCCAGGCGTCGTGGAGCAATTAATGACGACGAAACTGATTCATAGTTTATTTTCTTCCTGGTAAGTTCCCTGGTATCATTCTTTACCACCTTTTCCTCAACTACAGAACTGATCATATTACGAGCCACCATTTCACTGTAGGGATCAGTTACTCCACTGTTAACCAGCTCATGGGGATAAGTATAATAAGTTGTAAGAACATCTCCCTCACTATCACTGGTTTCTGTCCGGCTAACGGAAAGATGTTTATTATTGTCATAGTAATACCTGGTCAGGTTTGTCAGACTATCTCCACTCAGCATGTCATATGTCGTTTCTTCTGTAGATACTTTTTGCACCCATGAAGTTACAAGGTTATAAAATCCATAACCATAATCATATTCGAAGTGCTCTGTAGTCGGTATCGGCTCACCATTTATTTCAGTGAAGCAAGGATAAATAACTGATCTCAGTTTCTTTACACGAAGCCCTTTCAGCCTCTTGTAAAGCCTTGAGGTGTCGCCATCATTAAAGGCATATTCATCCTTTATGCTGGAAACGATCTTATAACCATTTGCAGCTCTTGCATAAACAGTTTTCTGAGACAGCAATCCCCGTTTATAACTATAATCATTTACCGGTATGGAAGTGGTTAAAGACTGAATATCGCCGCTGCTCCAGTATGAGTGATCAAAGTAATAGTCATTGGTTGAATCGGGTGCAAAGAGAAACTCGTATTTGGTATAGCCATTATCTATGCCTTCATTGTTAACGCTGTACTCCCGTACGGTACCATAACCAACACTGGAACCCTGGTTAACTCCCAGAATGGCCTGGCTGGAGCTTGTCGTCTCTTTATATATTGCGAAATCAGTCATGCATGGCCCTATTCCCGTTTTGCTTTCATAGGAGGCTACATCCTGGCCATAATAGTGAAGATATTTAGGATAAGTTAAGATATTGCCGGTTCCATACTGAAAGAGTCGTGTTGTCACCGGGAGAGGACTCTGATTGTCATAATTCGTAATAGTCTTGATACGTAAACCGCCTGCAACCGGGTCCGGCTGTGTTGTGCCTGGTACCTGTACATATCTTTGGAAATACATGTCTGCATAAATCGCGGCTTTCGTTGAGTTATCATCCGGACATCTGAATCCTGAACAGGTATTGTCGGTAGTCAAACGATACGTGCCCGCTGTTAGCGGCACCGTAATAGGCGCTATAGAAAAATCAAAAGTGCCATCGGTATTGGCCGGTATGTTTCCTCCCGGAAATTGGTCATAGGCATTCCATTCCTGTTGAAGTACATAATTGCCATCTCCATTCAGGCGCTCAAGCCGTATGTAAGGAAGCCATCCTTCCAGCTTCGAATTCGGACGACTATAATTTGCATAGCGGATAGAAATGTTTGAACCATTTTGCGCAAATGGAACATCGAAGGTTACAATACTATCATGTGCAATTGGAACTTTATAATTATAGGTAGAAGCATAAGCTCTTCCAGTACCTATTTCCGTAGTGGGAGCATTGGGAATTGATCCTGCCTGATAACGGTGCAACTCATAGTCAAAATCAGTGTAACCACCAGTAGGATATTTAATACGCCTGAGTGTTCCGGATTTAGCGGCAGATTCATTCGGTTCTCTGTTAGCAGATGTAGGAGTTTGCATCACAGAACTATTAGGCAATAAATTATTGTTCGCCGAAGCGTTAAAAAAGCCCCAATGATCCTGGGAATTAGAGAACCTGGATGGCAATCCTGTATAATAGTAGAAACTATGTAATTGCTTTTCTGTTCTTTCCCTGTTAAAATCTGACAGGGAATCCAGGTAATATCTGTCACCTTTATAAGAATATTGCAAAACAGTTTTCTTTATAGCTTTCCCGGTTTCTGAAGCTGTAACAAGGATGCTATCTAGTAATAGCCCTTGTGAAAGATCCTGTCTGGCGGTACCTGCAAAGAATCTCACTTCCCCTTGTGCCCAACTGATCGAAGAAAGCAGCCCCTTACCACGGGTAATATGCCGGGTATTCATTGGGTCACTGTTAGGAGTACCATTGTAACAGACATTCTTTAAATGAAGAATTTCTTCCCAGGTCTGGTTATTGGCAGGATATCCTCCTGGTTTCACATGAAATTCCTTTATTGACTGAGTACTTTTCATTGTATAAGCCTCAGATTTGTCGGCATATTGTAACTTAATGGTATCACTTTTATCGTTTGATACAATACGTGTGAGATACCATGCATTATCCTCGAAGTTTGCAGATGCAGGTGACTCTGTATTAATTACTTCAGATTGTTCTATACCACCTGAGACGCCATCTGATGAGCCAAATGTATAGGTCGTGCCATTTTCATCTACAATTTCCCAGATATTCAGGGCATTAGGATCAGAAAGTGGATTCCGGGTAAGTTTGAGTACATTTGCAGGAATACAGCGAAAATTACCTTGCTCATCGAAAAAAAACTTGCCAGATCTGCCGTTGAAATTGAAGAAATAAACATCCGGCTCTGTATCTATATCACCTTCTGCAACTTTCCTCAAAAAAACGAAGTCGTTTATGTCTGTAAAAGTATAGGAAGACTTGAAATATTTACCCTCACGCAGACGGGTATAAAAGCCATTCACTTCATTATCAGCCTTCCCTACAATTGTTTTTGTTATAACGCCACCAGCGTTTAATGTCCAGCCAACACCCGTCCATCCGCTGATTTCTTCAATTTTCACACCGGACGCATGATACGACAAGGATATAGGAAGAGACAGTTTGCGGCTTTTAACCTCATATACAGGTATCGAAATATCCGGTACGCCAGTATAATAACTTACCGGCCATTCCCCGAATTTTCCCAATGAGGCAGCAGTAGGAGAAGGCGGCACCACTTCCGGAATAAATCCATTACTTAAACTCCCGGGATTTGCCTGTCCGTTTGCATAATTGCAGAATGAAAAGCAGAACCCCATTATCATAGTCAAAGACAGTTGGTACTTCATGAAGAATTCTTTGTATTTGTCCACTCTTTTGTCATTTATATTTACCTGGAAGAAGCCTGTTAAGACTTTTACTTATTTCTTTTCTGTTCTGATAATGATTTTGGACGTATATAGCCCCATAACAGCCCCCAAGCGGTGAAAATTTGCTCTTATAGATAAATATTATCCCCTTAAGATTAATGCAGGAGTCACATACACACATATACGGGCATAGTAATTTTTAGCAGCAGATACCCTTCCGGGAACAAACATCTTGTCATCCCAATAGATTACGAACCAGAACAATGCCGGTTAAATTACAGTTGAATATGAATTATACAGCCAGGGCAGAGTATGTATAGGAACATTCACAAAGATTAGGCTATAAGGTTATTCTCACATTTAACTGTCGAACAAAAGTAAAAATCATCTTATAGATGAAGCTAACACTTTTGTGTCATGTTTGAATGATTAATAAAAGTTATAATGAAGATAGCTTTTCTCGTATAGGCTTATTATTTACAAAAATGAACTCCAGTTTTGCAGGCGGAGCATTCTTTCTTTATCTGAATATAAGAAATTACAGGATATGCTGCTAAACCTGGTGCCGCTGTTTAAACAATGGTACAAAGAATATCAATATTGATCCTCCAGGGTTCTTAACCCCGGAGAATCATAAGATCATTAACTACTCAACCCAGTACACTAACGTCACTTCAATAAATCCATCCGCTCCTGCCTGACCTGGGTCCAGGGTCACTGTCTTTGACACAGCGCCTTCCCAGTTACCCGGATATGCGCCGAAAGTATACGTGCCGTCAGGCAGTCCTTCAAACTCATATCCTTCCCGGTCAGTAGGATCATAATAGACACCGGTCTGTTCATTACGGGCCCAGAATCCGCGTAATCCTATGCTTCCCGTAACAGGACTGCCATCAGTGCGTACCAGCCTGATACGTACATTGTAGGTAGTGGCAATTTCGTTTTGCTTAAGGTCTTGCACTAAGAGGGTACGTGCAGGTGTAATGGCATAGATCTGTGAAACAAACAGTAGTGACAGCACACAGAAAATGAGGGTTTTTCTCATGGGTTAAAACGGGTTTTTAGGTGAAGTATCGAATTTAATGATATTACCTTATATCATCAAACAATATAAAGTTATCAAATCCTGAATTAATGCCTTCGCTCCATTAATGCTTCCTCTATATCTGAAGGATACACTGCATCCGGCATCTCACAATAAACATCAGACAGGTGAAACCCTTCCTTATACAAACGTGCCGCATTTTCAAACTGCTTTCTCGCCAGCTTATGTTTCCCAAGAGAACGGTAAACTATTCCTTTATAATAACTGGTCTCCACATAATTCCTGCACAATTTTTCCTGTTGATCAAGGTCCGATAAAGCACCTGCATAATCCTGCTGTCTCAGCTTCAATACAGCCCTGTGTAAAAAGTCGAACAACCCTATAAAATCTTTCCCTTTTGTGTAGAAAATACTATCAATACCTTTAGAGAAATAAAGCGCTGCACTGGAATAATTACCTAACTCCCGCTCACACAATGCCATTACAACATACAAGCTGTAAGTACCATCTCCCGTATGTTTGGAAGCAAAGTGAGTTAAGCTGTCAAACCTCTTCAGGTCCTCAAGAGCGCCTTCATAATCTCTCAGGAATTTGAACCGGCACCATCCCCTTACATCCAGCACCCTGCCAGGCTGCAGTGCTACTGCTTTATCAAGATACTTACGCCAGGTCGCAAAATCCCCCCTTTTCAGGTAAGGAACACTTATTTCACGCCATGCCTCTGCCCTCTCCGGGCATAACCTTATAGCACTGTCAAGATATACCTGGCTGTTCCGGGAACCCTGCGGAAAACTGCTGGCCAGGCCGGATAATTTACAGGCAAGCCTGCAGAGAGAATCCGTATAAATATCACAATTTTCCTGTGCCCTGGAAGTAAGGCTTACAAAACAGAAAAGCAGGAGCAGATACATATTCTTCATGGGCTGATACTTATTATTTTACCATTCCGTATACGGAAAGTGATATACTGATAACTGTCATATACCTTCTCCTTATAAACCGCCGGCTGCCACCCTCTCACTTGTTTTACCAGGCTGAGTAACTGCTGTGATAACGCTTCCCTGAAATGAATAGGCTGATAATCATTATCTATCTCTAACAGGCGAAAACGACCGGTATGGCCATTACAATTAATAATAAACCTCACGGTAAGAAATCCGTTCTGGTCATTGAAACTATCCTCCGTCCTGAAATTATCAAGCAGGTATTTTATGATCTCCTTTTTATGATCTTTATAGTAAGATCCCGTATTATAATATTGAAACACCTGTTTAGGATTACATACAACAAACGACGGATCGTCCTGCAGGCTGTCAAAAGGTATATCACCTACATTTTCAGGGAAAGTTTGCGCATAGGCTGATATAATAAGGACTAAAAGGATAAAGGATAATACAATGGCTTTCATGGCTGAATAGAGTTTTATGATCAGGTCACTCTAAAATCAATAGCGGCGAAGCACTATTGTGATAAAGCCTTTCAATTTGAGCTCTCCTTTAATAGTAATGAAATAATAGTAGGTACCTTCTCCTAGCGGATTGCCATTCACCCTGCCATCCCAGTCATTACTGTAATTCTTCCGGTTGTACACCATACGCCCTGCACGATCGTAGATCTTCACCTCATTGTCCGGGTACAATTCCAGGTTCTTTACCACCCATTTATCATTTATGCCATCACCATTTGGGGTCAGGATATTTGTTGCCTCAATGCCAAGTGTACCGGATACCTCCAGCGGAAAGGCTGCCGTATTGATACAACCCTCGCTGCTGGTAACTGTCACATGGTAAGTAGTACTTACCAGTGGCTTTACTTCCAGTACAGGCTCCTGCTTACCGCTTATAATACCAGCTGCATCTGCCCAGCTGTAGGTATAGTTCCCCACTCCTGCAGAGGCCGTAAGATGAACCACTTCTCCTCCCGTAATTGAAGCACCTTTATCACTGCCAATCGAAATGACAGGAAGGCTATTTACAGTAATCGTAAAAGTGCGGCGCAGAACATCTGCTCCGCCGCTGGCGGTGCCACCATTATCCTGTATGGTAACGGTGACGGTCGTACTACCGGATATCACATTTGGTTTCAGCTCGTAACTGAGTACAGCAGAACTGTTGACGCTCAACGCATCAAAGAAAGGCTGGTCCGCAACAGCGGTGATCGTATAGGTTTGGCCTGGCTCAGTAGCAGAGGCGCCGGTCAGCTGAATAGTATGGGTAGCTGTATTCGCACAGAGTACTACATCCTGTACCGGGTCCAGCGTCGGCGCCTGGTTCACCAGCTGTACATCAATAGTCACTGGTACTATACCGCTGGTATTTAAGCCGTCGCTTACAGTAACCCCTAGTGTAACAGTAGTACCTGCCAGCGTATTAAGGATAGTGCTGTTCTGTACTTTGATCACTCCGCTGGCATCTATAACAAACGCACCGCCAGCGCCATCTGTCGCAATGGTCCAGTTCAGCAACGGAGCTGGCGTTGCACTTACAGTACCCACATTTGTACCGGCAGCGCTGACCTGAAGTATGCTGAAATGCTGACCTCCGGCAATCTGCGGCGGTGTTCCGTCATAATTAACTGAAATGGTATTGGAGGCAGTGTTACCAGTGCTGGCAGAATTTACTGCTACTCCTGCCGGCAATGACACATTCACCGGTCCGTCTGTAGTTGGTGTGATCAATGCCGTATAAGTGAGGTTATCGGAAGTTTGAAGATTGCTGACGGTAGCGCTCCCCGCGCTGATCTCTGCTACGTTCAGCCCTGTCACAGCTTCTGTAAAAGTGAGGATAACAGTAAATGGTGAATTGACAACTGCCGGGGCAGTAGTGCTCAGGCTAACACCCGGCGTCGCAGTATTCACGAATACATTGGAAGTACTACCCACATTATTCACCGTGGTTATTAAGTCGTTGCTGGTAACGTCGGTGAAGCGATCTCCATTCATTAAAATTGCACTCCCCACAGCAATACCATCAAGGTCCATTTCACCACTCTGCACAGTATAGGCGAAAGTAAAAACACTTGTACCCTGCCCGCCTGTATAGGCTGCCTCTACCGGGGTCGAGCCAATGATCAAAGGCAGTGTGGCCCTGACAGGTGTACGGAATAGCCGTACTTCCTCACTGAAATGTACGGTAAAGTTTAGCACATCACCAGTCTTGTAAGCACCGTTTGCCGGTACATCTATTGATGTGATAGCAGGTGGTGTGGCGTCATAATAATAACTAAGCCTGACCTGTGTATTACCAAGGCCGGCAGCATTAAAGGCAACATCAGCAGGAACCTCCACACTCACTCCTCCATCAGAGATCGGTTTTACCAGCACCGTATACGTGATATTGTCGCTGGTCTGTAAATTACTGTAAGTAGCGTTGGAACCCGTTATGTCTGTTATGTCAAAACCCGTTACAGGATCTCCGAATGTAATAGACGCCGTCCAGGGGGCGTTCAGTTTTATCGCCCCGGATATGTTTGTAGCAGGACGGTCCAATATGAGCACACCGCTGGTACTTCCCACATTCTGCAATCCAGGTTGTACAGCATTCCCCGCTATATCTACGATAGTCGTCCCATTTAATACGATAGTATTGCCAGGGGTAATACCATCTACGTCCCTGTCAGCGCTTGCCACCGTATACCTGAATGTAAGCGAGTTGCCTGTTTGGCTGAAAAGCGTAGCCCGTACCACGGAGCTGCCTATCGTAACTTCTATATAAGCCCGGCCGCTGACAACACTGCTGATAACATTTTCGCTAAAAACCACCTGGAAACTGAGGATTTCTCCCGCTTTATAATAACGGGGGGCCGGCACATTTACCGCCACCACTGATGGAGGAACAGCATCCACATAAACAATATTACTATCCATGTTCACGGGCACTACATCTGCATTGTTGCCGTCAACATCCTGGATAGTACCGCCATTCAATTCTAATATGGCGCCCAGGCTAACCCCGTCAGCATCCAGGTCATTATTAACTACTGTATAAACAAATGTAAGGCTGCTGGAACCGCTGCCGCCTGAGTAAACTGCCCGCTTCGTCTGAGCACCAATGAGCAACTCCAGGTAAGGAACGCCTCCCCCGGTATTCACTATTACAGACTCACTGAAATTTACTGTAAAGGTGAGGACATCTCCCTCCTTATAGATGGCCGTAAGAGGCTTTTTCACGGATGTAATTGAAGGGGACTGCGCCATTACCTTCCCGGCCTGCAACGCACAGGCAAAGAGTAACAGCAGCAACAGCCTGAAAATATTAAAATTTCTTATGATAGTTGAAAAGGGATTGATCCTACGCATAGGCGATTTATTGGTATAAGCCAGGGTTGTTGAAAAGAGACTCAGAATTCACGAACTGGCAAAGCTATAATATCTATACGAAAAGAGCAATACGCAATTTAACAGATTTCGTATAACCACATGATTTTAATTGCCTGATCCTTTATAATGCTTCGCTCCAATTCATCAATCTCCCCTTTCAGTACAGTAGCTTTATCCTCTCCCCATGAGAAGAGCGGCAACTGATCTGCCTTTAACATCTTGTTTCCTGACTTCACAGGTATTCATAACGGCTTGATTTCATTTAAATATAAAGAATCTCCCTGAAAGTTATATCATCACATTTAGCTATTGCCTGAGTGACTTCTGACCCTTACTTTTGCCGGAATTACATAACCTCCTGAACATATGAAATTGCCTGCTGCCATACTTGCCATTGTAACCATTATACTATTAGGTGCATGTACACAGTCTGACAAAAAGAAGACCATCGTTTCCAACGGTAACAATGTCTCAAAAACTACCATTGATGAAGAAAAGCCGCAAAACATTGACAGTATAAGGCTTGACAGTATCTTACAGGAAGCCGTAAAAATTTGTGCGCAGGACATACACAATGAAACATTCAAAAAAGAGTATATAGCTACGATGCCTGATAGCTCCTTCCAGGTACATATCCGCATAAACAGCGGCTTTATATTTACAAAGGAACATCCTCATTTAATCATCAGAAGATATACACCGGATTTAATCTATATCAACATTTTCGCAAAAACAGGCAATGGCTTTCAACAGGTGCTTTCACACAGCGAATCACACCTTGAATATACCGGCGATACCATCCGCGACATCAACGGAGATAATTTAAAAGACTTCGTTGTAAACAGGTATGGTAGTTCCGGCTGTTGCCTGAAAGCTTTCAGCAATGTTTATTTACTGAGATCAGATAACAGGTCCTTTTCCAACAACATCGAATTCATAAATCCCACATTCTCTCCTGAAGAACATATTATCCGCGGAGTATGTTACGGACAACCGGGTGAAACAGATCTCTACAAATACAGGTGGAATAATGAAACAGTAGATACTGTGGAATATATCTCTTATGAGAAAAACAATAAAGAGCAAAAAACCGGGAAACTCATCGTATCTGACCACAGGCCATATGGCAGCAATTATAAAGTCTTAAGGCAACTTAACTCCGTTCCTGCTGAATATAAAAAGATAGAAGGCTATAACTGGTTCACGGGCAAGGGTTATTAAATTTATTCCTTGCAGTATATTGTTATTTTTTAAACTTCTCTGTCAATTCTATTTTTCTACCATCACAATCATGAACAATAACAGTATATCCCCACTCAGTTTGAGCAGGTTCAGATATCCTAATGCCGCTTGACTTAAGATTGCCAATTACCAGGTCCAGGTCTTCGACCGTAAATCCCAGCCTGGTTGTATTATCCGGTTCTGAAACACCTTTAGGTAACGGGTATATTTCAAGCACTGCCTTACTATCATGACTGGTATAATGATAGGGACCACTACCATGCTTATGATATTCAAACTGAAAACCCAGCATGGAATAGAAGTCATGCTGTTCCTGTAGTTTATCAGTTTTAATTACTATTAGCGCAATGTCAATCATAATTTTTTTTTACATATATCAAAAGTAATTAAATGTCGCCTTTAATTGTACAGCCTTAATGACACATGCTTTTGCGACGAACAAAAAGGGAATCTTATTAAAAAAAAGTACAGTACTCCTCTTCTAATACATCACGCCATAGGGTTTATATTGAGGTTTATAAATAGTTGCTGATTAACCAGTTTCAATTGCGCCAGTTACAAAGTTGTATTCAAAACAAATTAAAAAAATTCGTTTTATAACAAATAATCCTGTCTTTTTTTCTCAGCCCCGAACTATGCAAAATTTAACAGGGTTAAACAATACTATCAAAAAATGAGTTATTATTATGTAATAAAAGTTCGGGGCTATATTCTTTCTTTGAACTGCAATCTCAGTTTATTATATTTCTTAACATCTTACGGGGGAACAATGAATTAGTAAAAACGTTTATTTATATATGCTAAAATTGGGCTAACAACCACATCATCAATTATTTTTCATCTCTGATGGAACGATAGTTTACGTTATTGCAACTGCCCTATCTATGAGATTTAACGACCAAAATCTATTGAACAATGAAAAAATTAACCATGCGAATGGCCATGGCGGCAATGTTATTATTTGCCATGATATTGCCCTTCTCATTATCTGCGCAAACAGATATCGACGCGCTCATGATGTCGAAGAATGAATTTTGCATAGGCCCTATGTATAGCTACAGTAGCTGGAAAAACTACTGGGAAGGGACAAGGAAAAGAGACAATAAAAACCTGGGGACCATATCCACACAGATGGTTACCGTAATGGGCAACTATGGGATCACGAAGAAGTTAAGCGTACTTTTCGGCGCCCCATATGTAAAAACAAAAGCATCTGCCGGAACTTTGCAAGGCATGGACGGTATCCAGGATCTTAGCCTCTTCCTCAAATGGCGGCCCTTTCAAAAAGAACTGGGTAACGGAAAATTATCTGTCCTGGGTATTGCCGGAGTATCTTTCCCTTTAAGCAATTATACGCCTGATTACCTCCCGCTCTCCATCGGGCTGCATAGCAAAACAGCGCTGGCAAGACTGATGGTAGATTACAAGTGGAAAGGCTTTTTTGCCACAGCTTCTGCCACATACCTGCTCAGGGATAATATTAAAATAGATCGCGAATCTTATTATACTACCGAAATGCATAATACCAATGAGGTAGAAATGCCCAATGCCGCCAATTATAATTTCCGTGCCGGCTTCAGAAATCAACGGTGGATAGCGGAAGCTGTAGTAAACCAGTGGACCACCCTGGGCGGCTTTGACATTACCCGCAATAACATGCCTTTTCCCAGCAACAGGATGAACGCAACTACGGTCGGTACAAACTTTAAATATGTCCTCCCTCCCCTGCCGCAAATGTCAATTGTAGCAGGTGGCAATACTACTGTTGCCGGTAGAAATGTAGGACAGGCAACTACAGTCTACGGCTCCGTTTTTTATATTCTTGACTTTTCACGGAAGTCAAAATCTCCTGTACCAACCTCAAACGCTAACTGATATGAAGAGGATAAATTTTTACGCCGCTATCGCTCTGGCACTGGCAACTATGGTCTTTATCGCCTGTAATAAGGATATAGAAGGACGAACAGATAATATTCCATCTCTTTCGCCCTCCAACATCGATCTCAATGCCGGAACATGGAAGCCGGTACTGCTTACATCACCATCAGAATTTGCAGTAGCCGCTCCGGGAGCTACTACAACCCCTGATTATATTGCGCAGGTCAATGAAATAAAAGACTGGCAGGCAAACCTGACCAGCGAAGAAAAAAGAATAGTAAAATACTGGAGTGCAGGCGCCGTACTACGGTGGAACGAGATCCTGCGTGAACTGGTAGCCAAACATAACCTGCCTCCTTACCAGAATGAAGATGGCACCTATCCGGTACCCAGCGCTGCCAATCCCCTGGCATATCCCCAATTCCCGTTTGCCAATCCACCCTATGCAGCAAGAGCCTACGCTTACGTAGCAGCTGCGCAATACGATGCGCTCATCGCAGCCTGGTATTACAAAACTTTATACAACCGCCCTGCTCCTTATAAAGTGGATAGTACATTGAATGTACTTATCCCTAAATCCGATCTTCCTTCTTATCCTTCGGAAGATGCAGTACTGGCAGGAGCAGCAGCAGAAATGATGAAGCTGCTTTTTCCCGGCGATCAGGATTTTATCCAGCAAAAGGTCGAAGAGCACAAACGGTCCCGCATTATTGCAGGCGCTAATGTTCGTAGCGACATAGAAGCCGGCGAAGCTCTTGGCAAAGCAGTAGCGCAGAAATTTGTGACAAGGGCAAGAGGCGACAGGGCTGGTGCCGCTGTCGGCAACGCTGCGCTATGGCAACAAATGGAAGACGATTGTATCGCAAAAGGAGAGATCCCATGGAAAAGCCTTGAAACACCCAAACGTCCTCCTATGCTGCCTTTATTCGGAAAAGTAAAACCCTTCCTTTTCGATTCACTGACAGTTATCGCATTGCGCCCCGGTCCCCCACCCTCAACCTCCGGCGATGAGATGAAAGCAGAAGTCGAAGAAGTATATAACCAGACTTCAAATCCAACCCGGGAAGAGATACGTATCATACATTTCTGGGCTGACGGCGTCGGTACCTATACACCGCCCGGTCACTGGATGGCAATCGCAGCTGAAGACTTCATCAAAAAGGACTTCAGTGAAGTTCGCTGGGCGCGCAATATGGCGCTTCTCGCCATGGCTGAAATGGATGCTGCCATCGTTTGCTGGGATACCAAGTTTTACTACTTCAATCCCCGCCCCTGCCAGATGAATCCCAAAATAAAGACACTTACAGGCGTTCCGAATTTCCCATCATATATATCAGGGCATTCAACCTTTAGCGGCGCGGCTTCCAGGCTGCTGGGACATATTATTCCCGAAAGGGCCGCAGCTTATGATGCCATGGCGGAAGAAGCCGCTAAATCCAGGTTCTATGGCGGAATTCACTACAATAAAAGCGATTGCGGAGTAGGACTGGTAGTAGGAAGAAATGTGGGCGACTATGCAATCCAAAGAGCAAAGACAGATGGAGCAGAATAACCTCCCCACAACAAAAAAGCCGCATAAATCGTACGATTTATGCGGCTTTTCTAAATCTGCCACTCCGTAGGCGCCTTGCCATACCTCTTCTTAAAGGAATGCGAAAAATGAGACAGGCTTTCAAACCCCAGGTCCAGGTAGATCGCAGACGGCTTCTTGTTCTTTTTCTCTATAAGATGCCGCGCCTCCGCTAACCTCTTTTCCAGCAACCACTGCCGGGGCGCTATCCCGAATATTTTCTGAAAATCACGTTTGAACCCCGCAAGACTCCTTCCTGTCAGCCGCGCAAATTTCTCAACAGGGATGTTGTAATGGAAATTGCGGAGCATGAATTTCTCCAGGTCTATCTTATAGGGCTCCGAAAAATCGAATAACAATTCCTTAAGCTCAGGCATCGTATTCAGGAGAAGATACATCGCCTCTTTCACCTTTAAGATACCCACCGCCTTTGTTACTTTTTCCTCCGGGTGATGAACATAAGGAAGCACCGATTGAAAGAATGCGCGCAGAAAATCGTTCCCGGGAATAAGAATGTTACTCGGACCCGAGTACTTCCGTCCTATCTCAATCTGCTCCTCAAGCGCAATCTTCCTGAGCAGATCTTCCTGCAAACTGATGACAATAGTTTGATAATCCCCGCCATCCAAAGGAGTCTTGGTAATTTCTGCCAGTTGATTCTTTTGTATCAGCAGCATTTCTCCTGCTTCCATTGAGATGCTCCCGTTGGCAGTCTCAAGTGTAAAACGGCCCGCAACCTGCATCACCAGGGTATTATGCTCCAGGAAGGCAACCTTTTCCTTTCTCATAGTTGAGTAATACGAGAAAAAGAAGACCCCGGGAATTATTTCAGCTGGATTTGTCATTATACAAAGATATAAAACAGCCCACTACCTTTGCAGGTATGTACCTCCCAGTATCGCCCCCTGTGAAAAATGCGTGTTAAGTGTATTCATCTCTTCAGGAGTGAACTCAATTCCCATAGCCTGTATGTTTTCCGGCAACCGGGTTCTCCTGCTCATACTCACCAATGGCATAATATGATCACCCTGCGCATTCACCCAGGCAATGGCCAGTTGCGTTGCAGTATGCCCTTTCTCCTTCGCCATTTGCTTTAATACTTCCACTTTTTCCAGGTTCTTTACAAGGTTCTCTCCCTGGAAACGCGAAAAGTGATTTTGGTAAGCATTGGCGGGAAGAGGAGCTTTCATCTCCCCTGTTAATAATCCTTCTGCCGTATTAGCAAATGCCACAACCCCTATACCCAGTTCTTTAGCCGTAGGAAGCAGGTCTTTCTCTATCTGCCGGTCTGCCAGCGAATAAGCTATCTCCAATGCCGCTACAGGATGAATACTGTTTGCCTTACGCAACTGATCTGCAGTTATTTCAGAAACGCCCAGGTAACGCACCTTTCCTTCTTTGATCAGGTCAGCTATAGTGCCGATCACATCTTCCACCGGAACACTGTTGTCAAGCCTGCACGGCTGATAAAGATCGATAGTATCTATACCCAGACGTACCAGGGAATAATTGATGAAATTCCTGATAGCCATAGGACGCAGGTCCAGGCCAAGCCATTGGCTACCATAAAAGATCCCTCCAAACTTAACACTTATAAAGGCATCATCCCTTCTCCCCTTAATAGCTTTGCTGATAAGCAATTCATTGTGACCGCTGCCATAGAAGTCCCCTGTATTCAAAAAATTAATGCCATTGTCCAATGCCTCCTGTATAGTGGCAATACTTTCATTTTCATCATTTGCCTTGCCTCCCCAGGTAGGAGACATGCGCATACATCCTAATCCCAGTTTAGACACAAGCGGTCCGTTCTTACCCAAAGCTATCTTTGTTATTGTTGTCATCGTTTTTATTTTAATGATTAACAACACAAAGATCAGCTTCTACACCCTATAAGCACTTTCCCTTATGGCTCAATTTACTTGCCTGGACGGCTCACCTTTATTCATTAATGTGCCCGCCTGCTATAGTTCAATATCTTCGAAGTATAATTTACCCATTCATTCTCCGGGATAGACTTATCCAGATAAAAATCAGGGTGAATGCCCATATCATCTACAGGGAATTCCGGGATGCGCAACGAGCGTGAAATACAATATTCAAATACAAAATTGCCCTGAGGCGCAACAGCCTCAATCATATTGGAAACATCCAGCGCTCCCCCCGTCTTACGTCCGAAGAATTTGACTTTCTTACTTTGCTTGGCCTTTAATATAAACTCCTCTGTCGTACTGAAGTTATTCTCATGAATAATGATACCAACGCTTCTGGGATTTTCGTATATCGTATCCAGGTTCGTCTCCTCCACATCCTTTCCGAAAATATTTACAAACTGCCCAACTTTGCTCTTCATTAAACTGGCTATTTTCCCATATGTTTCCTGCTCTTCTTTATCCGCATCAGCCCTTTTGGACAACTCTTCCCATATCCGGTTATTAAGCGGTGTAGAATAGAATTCCGCCATAACAGACCTCATCGGATTAGTATACAGGTATGGAATGATCTTCTCCATGCTGACATCTGACCCACCCTGGCAATCTCTCAGATCAATGATGAGATTGGGGGTTGAAACGATAGTATTATGTAAAGCCTTCAGTAAGCTGTCAATGGCCTTCTTATTCTCATAATTGAACGAATTAATATGAACGTAGACGGTACTACTATCACGTTTATATCCAAAAGGAGACGTAGCCGTTTTTACTAAATAATATTCCTCCGCACCCTTATCGTCAGCTACACCAGGAAGCACTCTTTTTAATATGAGGTCGTCAAGTTGCAAAACACTTTTCCCCAATACACGGACCTTATCTACCTGCTTCGGTTGAAAATTGCTCAGGTAGCGGGTACCGGACTTCAGGTCAGCTTTAATTACAAACTTCGTATCTCCGGCTTTCCAGGCAGGAGCAACAGCGCTTAAAGTGATCCCCCTGTATTCGCCATCATGCTTTTTTATAGCAACAGTACTTCCTCTTGTTTCCCAGATACCTTCAATGTCTTCAATTGTCTTTTTTCCTGACAGATACTTTTTAAACTCTTCAGGGCTGAATTGACTATCCCTGACAGGCTTAGAGTTTCCGGCAGCTTCCTGGACGCTGATCGCCTCTTTCGTCTTTGTAAACCGGAAATGGTCAGTTCTGAAAAATCTGACCCAGTTTTTCAGTTCTTCCAGGCAATCGTCCAGTTGAGTTATCTTCTCAACCTTTTTTAAGGTCAATCCATTATGAAGCTCATATGCCTGCTGTCCCTTTGTTTTAAGAATATAAGCATATCCTGCATCATTCTCTTCAAAGGTCTTTTTTACCCATTGATAGCTTTCTTTGCAGTTACATGTTTGTGCCTGAACGTTAGTGATTAAAAAAAGCGGGAATAACGGAAGAATTTTTTTAAGCATAGGTTAAGTGGGTTATTTTCGATTTTCACGAATATATAAAAAAATCACCCACTTATTATAACCCGGACTTTAACGATGTAAACTATTTCTTTCAAACCAGCGGGCAACAGCCCGTTGAAACTCATTGCAATCCGGGTCCTTGTCAGAAGCCCAGGCAATGATCCCATCAGGACGTATCAGTAAAGCGCTTACACCTAACCTCTCTTTTACACTGCCCGTAATATACCTGACACTGTCTCCATATTCACCCGCCTGTATTTTAAGTGAAGCATTCATATCAAAATCAAGCAGTATCCCCCTGCCATCGTGCATTAACCCGCCAATCCTTACACCATCTTCAAATTCAAAATTGGGCACACTGTGTCCTGTCAGGGGGTGGCTGCCATCAAGGTTATAGTGTGTGAAAACACCAGATACCCTTCCCGCAATATAGGTAGCTCCATCGCGTGTATTTATGAGGTCGCGTATAATTGCATTCAATGCCCGGGCATGGGGGTTTGGTTTCATAATTACAACCTGCGCTCTTGACCAATCCAGGACCTGGGCACCAATGGAATGCCTTTCAGTCTGGTAGCTATCCAGCAAGCCTTCCGGCGCTCTGTCCCGGATAGTTGCTGCAAGCTTCCAGCCCAGGTTCATGGCATCGCCCAATCCAAGATTAAGTCCCTGGCCTCCTAACGGCGAATGGATATGCGCTGCATCTCCCGCTAAAAGTACCCGTCCGTTGCGGTACGTTGTAGCCTGCCTTGCCCTGTCCGTCCATGTGGTGGCAATATGCAGGGCGCTGATAGTAACATCCGTGCCTGAGATACGGCGTAATAACTCCTGCAGGTGTTCAAGGGTGACAGGCTTTTCTGCATGATGAAATGCCCCTCCATCAAAATCCTGCATGACCAGGTAACCCGGCTGGGATTGGAAATACATGCCTGTCGGCGTCATGTTCCTGCCCGGCTTGAGCTTCTCCGGGTCAGCAATGTCCACTTTGGCAGAATAACCGGTAAATTCCGGTTCTGTACCGGCAAATTCAAAACCGCCGGCCTTTCGCACAACACTACGGCTTCCATCGCATCCTACCAGCCATTTGCCTTTAAAAGACCTGTCGCCCGACAAAACAGTCACCCCGTCCCCTGTCTGATGAAATTCTGTAACGGCAAGCCCACGCCTGATCTCTGCTCCCAGAGCTTCTGCGCGGCGGGCCAGTACAGACTCCAGCTCTCCCAGTTCAGACAACAAATGGGTATCGGTCGAGCTGGGCAGGCGGTACCCCCATTGTGAGGTGTCAATATTCCCATAATGATATTGAATGCCTGCGAAGTGTCCTCCCGGGCGCGGAGGTGCCGGTGATTGTGCAGAAGCTGAATTACCAAAGGGGTCTTTCAGGCGCTTAGGCACCTCCAGTTCATCTAACAACCCGCGACGGTAAAGCGCTTCAATGGTAGGCGCTGAGAGTCCCCGTATGCCGAAGGGAAGTTGCTTTAATGGTGATTGCGGGTTTTCCGCCTTTTCCAGTATAAGGACCGAACATTGGGCCAGGGCCAGTTCGCAGGCCAGGAATAGGCCTACAGGTCCTGCGCCGGAAATAATTACATCATAAATAGAATGATCTTGTGCCGGTTCCGCGCTTTCGTGTATAACTTTCATATAAAATGATTGAGACACAAAGCTCCGGAAAGCATCAGCTTCAGGATTGTATAAACGCGACAAATTCTTTGCTCACAACCTTTTTCCCTTTCTTTGCTCTTCGTGCAAACGCCGCGGGCGTAGTGCCGCTGTAACGTTTAAACTCCCTGCTCAGGTGAGATTGGTCCGTATAGCCCAGCTCATGAGCCAGGCCGGCAATGTTTGAATCCGGGTAAAGCCATAATTGGTTTCGCGCCTGCTCAAAGCGCATCAGGCCTGACACATCTTTCACAGTATGGCCGGAAGATTGCTTGAAGTTCCTTTCCAGTGTACGCACCGTAGCATGAGCGGCTGCTGCCACCTGGCTTACCGGCATAGTGCCCTTTGCTTCCCTCATAGCAATCCCCGCTTTGAATAACATGCTGTCAACTGCAATGTGCGACCGTGCATTCAGAAAATACGCCTTTACCAATACCATCGCCTCCTCTATCCTACCGGCATGAATACACTCATCCAACGCAGATTGAAGCTGGGCTATAGGATGCTCAAATATGCGCACTCCGTCTTTACCGGATGGTAATCCCAGCAAGTCAAACACAGTCCAGGGAAAGCATCTTATACCAATGATCTCTAACCGGTTCTGCGTATAAAAAAGTACAGGCTGATTCAGCAGCCCCACCATAAATGGTGATGGCAATGACTGTAAGCCTCCATTATAAGAAATACTACAGGCGCTCCCGAAATGAAAAATAATTTCGGCATAGCCATCTGGTAATACCTCAAAACTTGATTGCACATCTCCAAAGTCCCTTCTGTCATACCAAAAGCACTTTATGGTATCCTGTAGCTCTTCAGGAGGTTCAAATTCCTGGTGTTGCATTTTGAGTATAATTATTAATATGAGACTGAATAAAACCCTATTTTAAGAATAGATAAAACGGAATAACATCTTACTAAATCGGATAAAGACCAGGAAAGTCTTTTGATAAAAAAATAAATAAATTTGCAGCTTTTCTGCAAAAAACATAAAAACAAATAAATAACGCTAGTAAAAATAAGTGTATTTTGCAGGAAATCCGTTTATATGCTTGTGTATTTCAAGGTAGGTAATTATAAATCCATAAAAAAACCTTTAGTTATCAACTTCGAGGCCACCAGTATAGGTGACCATCAAAATACCAACGTTATTGAAAAAATTGGAGCAAAATTGTTGAAGACAATTTTGCTCTATGGTGCTAACGCGAGTGGTAAATCAAAAATACTGGATGCTTTTGTGACATACAGATCGTTAATATTAAAATCAACATCTTATCACAGCACCAGTACTTTACCCATACAGCCGTTTAAACTCAATACGGAAACTGTGGGGCAGCCATCTATATTTGAAGCGGAGTTTATTGTGAATAACAAACGGTATAGATATGGTTTTGAAGCTGACAAGGAAATGATTCAAACAGAGTGGTTACTCGAAGTCAAAAAAACAACTCAATCCCCTGTATATCTCAGAATAAAGCAGGATTTTAAGATAAATTTTAAAAAATTTCAAAACTCGGAAGGGCTTGAAAACAAATGCAACGAAAACGTATTATTCCTTTCTGTAGCGGATCAATGGAATGTCCCTCTGGCAAAGGAAATATACAAATGGTTTCATGAAATGGTCACGATCCACGGATTAAATGATCATGCTTATAAAAACAGAACAAATGAACTTTTTGAAAAGCCTGAATATAAAGAACTGATCAATAGTTTAATGGCCCACGCTGACCTGGGAATTAAGTCAGTGAACGTGGTGAAATTCATGGATGCGCAAAAAGAAGATCTTCAGAAACGTAGGGTATTATCTACTAACAACTCAGATGCTGATAACCATAGCCGTGTTTTTGCTCGTCACCATGTTTATGATAGCGAAGGGAAAATAGCTGGAGAAGAGTCGTTCGATATGTCAACATACGAATCTGAGGGTACTAAGAAATTTTACAATTTTCTTGGAGCAATATTATATTCAATAAAAAACGGACATTTTGTTGTCATTGATGAACTTGACGCCCGGTTTCATACCTTGCTAACAAAAGCAATCATTGGTCTTTTCAATAGTGAACTTGTGAACAGTGGCTCTCAATTACTAGCTGCAAGCCACGACATTGCAGTGGTAGATCATGAATTATTAAGGCGGGATCAGATCTATATTGTAGAGAAAGACAATTTTGTTGCAACCAATGTAACAAACCTTGCTGAATACAAAACCGTTCGTAAAGAGACTCCTTTTGCTAAAAACTATCTGGAAGGCAAATATGGTGGTATTCCTTTTATTGAAAACCTTGAAAATTTTCTAAAGAATGGCAAAGAGTAAAAAGAAGGAATTAAGTTTCAATCAAATGCTTGCTGAACTTACTGCCTCCAAACCTATTGTACCAGTTGTCAACAGCAAGGAAGAGCGCAAGTATTACTTAATTGTAAGCCAGGGAACAGAAACAGAAGTTCTTTATTTCAATTATCTCGCAACACATCTTCCAAATAAGATGGTGAGTGTGGAAGCCAAAGGATACAGTAGAGATACAGTTGCTGTAGTAAAAAGGGCGGTAGAACTCCGCGAACAACGTAAAAAAAATCGGAATATCCCTCCATATAGTGAAGTTTGGGCGGTCTTTGATAAAGATGATTTTAAAGATTATGATAAAGCAATAGCTCTTGCCAGCCAAAAAGGAATTGAAAGCGGTCATTCCAATGAATGTTTTGAGCTTTGGTTTGTTCTTCATTTCGGAGATCTTGAATCTGCCCTTGGCAGAAGGGTATATTTCGAAAGGCTCACCAAAGTGCTAAAAACAGAATATACCAAAAATGATACTGCTATTTGCGAAATGATACATACAAAAGGGAATGTCAATAAGGCTATAACACGTGGACATTCTCTTGAAAAATATCATTCGGGGAAAAAGCCGGTTGAATGCAATCCCTATACAAGAGTATACATTTTAGTTGAACGTTTGATGGCGCATATAGAAAACCGGGAGCCGAAATATTAAATAAGCACCCAACGCTCAGGATCAGTTTATCAATTTTAGCGAACGCTTCTGAACATAAAAAAATATCTTAAACAGGAATAACAGGGCATACTTCCCTGAATTCCAGGAGTTCTTTCGCAGCTTCCAGCCCCCTACCCTCGTCATTTGGGGAAAATACGACGCCTTTTACAGCGTAGCTGAAGCGCCATGTTACAAGAGAGATATCCCCGATGCCGAGATCCATATCTTAGACGCAGGTCACAAATTGCTGGAAAGTCACTTCGAAGAGATCGCTCCTGTCATTCTGGATTTTTTAAAGAGAAAGATCATTTAAAAGATAGAGTTCTTTTATCACTTACAACACTCCTTTCTTTAATTGGTCTGCTGCATAGCTGGCAGCACGTGCAGTTAACGACATATAGAGAATAGAAGGGCTCTGATTACCGGTACTGGTCATACAGGCGCCATCCGTTACAAACACATTCCTGCAAAGGTGCAACTGGTTCCACTCATTAAGCAGGGAACTGGCAGGGTCCTTTCCCATGCGCACACCACCCATTTCATGAATATCAAGCCCCGGTGGCTGATGATTATCGCTCACCCGGATATTCTTCGCGCCGGCGGCTTCCAGCATAGCTCTGCCCTGTTCAAGAAAATCCTTCACCATTTTATCGTCATTCTCATCATAATCAACAGATGTGATCAGTAAAGGAATACCCCATTCATCTTTTTTATCTTTGCTCAGCCTTACATGATTGCTTTCCTTTGGTATAGTTTCTCCCTGCATATACATGTAAGCGCCCCATTTTCCCGGTTGACTGATAGCCTCTTTGAACGAAGCGCCCAGGGGAGCAGGGATATTACGATCGCTTAACCTCTCTCTGTATGCGGCACTGAAAATCACATATCCCCCCACAAAGTCAGTATCCTGTTTATACACGTTCCTGAAATTCGGAATAATACATTCTGCCGGCTTTGACACTTTATAGTACTTATCTTCAAAGCCATCAAATTCACCACTCATGCCCGCCCTGTAATTGTGAAAGCAGATATACTTCCCCAGCAACCCGTTATCATTCCCCAATCCTTTCGGGAAACGGCGGGACACAGAATTAAGCAGGATCAGATTTGTATTCAATGCGGAGGCATTCAGGAAGATCACCTTTGCATGAAACACAATTTCCTTCTTTGTTTTGGCATCAATCACTTTTACACCTGTTGCCCCGCCGGATGCTTCATCGTAAATAACAGAATGTACAACAGAATGAGGGCGTACTGTAAGATTACCCGTTTTCTCAGCCCACGGCAACGTAGAGGAATTAGAACTGAAATACCCGCCAAACGGGCAACCACGCATACATAAATTCCTGCTCAGGCATTGCCTGTTCTGTTCTTTATGTACTTCCCGCGGCTGTGTAACCTGCGCCCATCTGCCTGATTCGTAGTGCCGGTTAAATTTTTCGGCCAGCACCTGTTGCAGATGCTCTTCCACACAATTTAATTCAAAGGCAGGCAGGAACTCACCATCCGGCATAGTGGGTATGCCGGCTTTTGTTCCGCAAACACCAATAAATTTCTCTACATGACTATACCAGGGAGCAATATCATCATAGCCAATAGGCCATTCTATCCCATAACCGTACCTGTGGGGTGCTGTAAAGTCCATTTCACTCCAGCGCGCGCAGGCACGCCCCCAGATCAAAGATTTTCCACCAACCTGGTACCCTCTTATCCATTCAAACGGTTTCTCCTGGATATAGGGATGATCTGCATCTTTCACAAAAAAATGTGCAGTAGATGCATCATAACCCGCAGCCCTGCTTATATAGGGATTGGCTTCCAGCACACTTTTAGGCAACGCGCCCCTGTATTTAAACTCCCATACAGGAGTATTGGCAGTAGGATAGTCTTTTATATGCCTAACATCCCTGCCCCGCTCCAGCACCAGCGTTTTCAATCCTTTCTCACACAATTCCTTTGCAGCCCAGCCGCCACTGATACCACTGCCCACAACTATTGCATCGAATGATGTTCTCTCATCCTGTTCTTCCATTTCGGCCATACGTAATAACTGTTTTTAATTTGAGATATTAAGCCTCATTACCTGGCCAGCTTGTACATTCTCACATAATCCACCTCCATGGCAGAAGGAAAAACACTTTCATCAATTCCTTCCTTGCCACCCCAGTTACCGCCTACAGCTATATTCAGCAACAGGAAGAATTTCTTATCAAATGGCCATTCAGCATAAGTTTTATGCTCGTTCGCCACGTGGTAGTAAACCTTATTATCCAATAGAAAAGTAATAGCATCCGGCGTCCATTCTACTGTATAGATATGAAACTGATCATATGGATTGCTGATGAATACCCCCTTTGTCTTTTGCGTTCCAATAACGTGGTTATAGGATTTGCTGTGCAGGCTACCGAAAATACTATCCTTCATATATCCCACATGCTCCATTACATCTATTTCTCCACTGGCCGGCCATCCTCCGTATTTATTTTCCGTTGGCAGCATCCATATGGCGGGCCACAGTCCGCGCCCCTTCGGCAGCCTGGCTCTCACCTCCAGTTTGCCATATTTCCAATCACCCTTATACTGTGTAACCAGCCTGGCAGAAGTATATTTATTCTCACCTTCTCCCGTATTCCGGGCAGTGATGTACAGGATACCATCTTTCACATTGGCATTACCGGTATCCGCATTGGTGTAGTGCTGGAGTTCATTGTTACCCCAGCCGGACCGGCCGGTCTGGTAACTCCACCTGCTGCTGTCAGGAAGGCCATTGTAATTAAACTCATCTTTCCAGGCCAGTATCCATTTCTTCTTGCTTTTAGATGCCTGCGCCTGCACTACTCCACACCACATGCACCCGGTCAGGATGCATGTGGTAATTTTAAACAAAACACTGATCTTCATTATAAATTTATTTAAGCTTTGGGTTTACATCTTCCTGGGCCTGCGGAATGGGAATATAGTCACTTGGGCCCTTTACGAATCCTGGTAATACAGCAGCTGCCTGATCAGTTCTCAACAGGTCGTTGAACCGCTCTCCCCACCACTCGCAGATCAGCTCTGCATGGCGCTCTTCCAGCAATTGCTGTAAAGTTACCTGCGACAATGGCGCCAGCTTCACACGTTGTCTCACTTCATTTACCTGCGCATCTCCGTTCTGACCTTTGCGTATCTTCGCTTCCGCATTCATTAACAACACCTCTGCATAACGCATAACCCTGATATTGTTATTCGCGCCATAGTAATCTACCCTGTCAGGGGTCATCTGAGAGCGTGGGAAATACGACTTGCCATTGAAATATTTCTTCCTGGACGCATTACCGGAAACGGTATCTCCATCCGGAGTAACGGCATATGTAGCAGGATCGCCGTTCACACCACAATACTGGATAGTGGTTTTTAAACGGATGCTGTCGTTGCGGGATTTAAGAAAATCCACCGCCTTTTGTGTTGGCACCATCCATCCTGGTCCCGTAATTACGCTGCTGTAAGTATTTTCAGGTCCCTGGAAAAAGAAGAAATTCCCCCATTCTTCACCTGGTCCGCCGGAAATAACTATATCACCGGTTGATTTACCGAAGTCGGAATACTGCAGTTCCAGCAGCGATTCATTGCACATTTTCCCGGGTTTCTTAAACAACTGGTAGTAATCAGCAAACAGGGAGAACTTACCGCTGTTGATGATCTGGTTTGTACTCTCCAGCACTACATCCCAGTAAGCGCTTCCATTATCATTACCCGCCAGGTCCATAGCTGCTTTGGCTTTCAGCATCAACGCAGTGTATTTTGTAACGCTTCCTACGCGTTTGGCAGCGGCAGGGCTGGCATCTTCCAGGTTAGCAATACAGAAATCCATTTCTTCTATGATATGCTTCTTTACGTCTTCAATACTGCTCTTGGAAGCATCTCCCAGGGTGGTGGGATCATTGCTCTCTATTCCCAGGATGGGAACAGCGCCAAAGGTCCTGCAAAGCCAGAAGTGCGCAAGCGCGCGGAAATAGCGTACCTCAGCCTGGTACTGGGCGAGGAGTTTGAGATTGGCAGCATCACTGGCAGATATATTCTTCCCGAACTTCTCCAGCTCATCCAGGGCACTGTTTGCCCCCAGCACAACACTGTACATGCTGATCCACATATCATTGATGCCCCAGTAGCTTTTCACCGTCACATCACTCTGATAATTATGAATGGCAACCTGTCCGGCATCATCATTACCCGGTTCTATATCATCACTACGCTCCGATCTGATAGCCACGCTGATCCACTTCGCAAAAGTACCGCTGGCCGCAGTTCTGTACACGCCAGACACTGGCTGATACATAAGCGACAGGTCTTTATAATCTATATTGGTAGCCTGGGCCTGGTTCTCCAGCGGGCGGTCCAGGAACTTGGAGCAACCGCTGAACATCAGGATAATCAGGGCCAGGAGTAATATATTGTTTCTCATGAATTCATTTTTATTTTTCTTCAATAAATATTAAGGCATTCAGACTTCCGGGATATTCCTAGAAAGTAGCCCTGACACCTAAACTGTAAGAGGATGATACCGGGTATACGTTTGAGTCGTAGCCGGATACGGAGTAACCTGCAGAAGTATTGGTACCAACTTCAGGAGTGAAGCCATTATACTTTGTGAAAATGAACGGTCTGTCAGCAGTGGCAAACACACGCATCGCAACAGGCGCTACTTTGCCCACATTGAAATTATATCCAAGCTGGATGTTCTGTACACGCAGATAGGCGCCGCTTTCCACAAAGAATGAATTGCTCACCTTGAACCAACCCTGACCTATAGCATAAGCTGATGGATATTTGTTCGTTGATCCCGGACCAGTCCAGAGATTGCTGGCAAATTTCTCATCCAGGTTCAGAGAGGTAGACGCTTTGTAAAGACGTCCCCTGTTAAGGTTTAAGATCTTATTACCTGATACACCCTGAAATGCAGCGCTGAAGTCAAATTTTTTGTAGGTCAGCCCGATGTTGAACCCATAAGTGATTTTTGGCAGATAGCTGCCCATGTTGATACGGTCTTTGTCGTCCAGGACGCCATCGCCGTTTTGGTCCTTATATTTCGGGAAGCCCGGTAAAATGGGTGATGAAGACGACTGGTTATAGTTGGCTGCAATCGGGTCCTTATCAACTTCCTGCTGGGTCTGATATACACCTGTAAATTCATAGCCGTAGAAGTAGTTGATCGGCTGCCCTACCACCGTGCGGTTAGGGAATTCAGCCGTCCACTCAGGAAACCCACTGGTAGAACTTGGCAGCGAACCCAGGCTGGTCACCTTATTTTTCAGGGTAGACATATTCGCGCCGATCTGGTATCCCAGCTCACCAATTTTATCGTTCCAGCTAAGAGACACATCCCAGCCACTGTTTACCATATCAGCCCAGTTGCCGTAAATAGTGGTATAAGTAAATGGGAATGGCCTGTAGAAAGCTGCTTTGGTAGTTTTCCTGTTATAATAGTCCACAGAGCCACTTAATTTTCCTCTCACCATTTCAAAATCAATACCTCCATCCCACTCTGTAACAACCTCCCAGGAAATATTCGTGTAAAATCTGTTCACTGTATAACCGGGAATATATTGCCCGCTGGCGCCTGCAGTACTTCCAAAAACGGCAGAGGTGCTGTTGCCGGTCTTCACTACGGCATATCCTGCATTTGCATTTACACCGTCGTTACCCAGTTGTCCCCAGCTTCCCCTGAGCTTCAGGAAATCAAAGATCTTCTGATCTCTCATAAACGCTTCCTTACTGATCACCCATCCCAGGCCTACAGAAGGAAAATACCCCCATTTCGTCTGGTACTTCGAGCTGCCATCTGCACGGAAAGTGGCGGTCAGCAGGTATTTATTATCATAATCATAAGTACCACGGGTAAAGAAGGAGATCCCTGCATTGCGGGTACCATTTTCACCATAATATGCTGCATTTGGAGTACCCTGGCTGGCATACCATGCTTCTTTAACATTTGGTACGTTGTCAGCGCCGGCCCAGGTCTGGCGCCATCTTTCCTCCCTGGTGGATTGTCCGAGCAACAGGCTCCAGTGACTGGCGCCCCTGCTGTCCCTGTATGTAAGGAGGTTATCGAGAATGTAATTGGTAGTACGCTCCTGTGTGGAAGTCAGATGCGACACCGTGGAACCAGGCCCGGGCCCCAGGTTCATCTGCGGACGGTACTGCGTACCCAGGAGAGAACCATACACCTGGCTCAACTGGGACTTAAAGGTGATTTTATTCCGCCAGAAACTTGCTTCAACAAACAACGTTGGCAGGATCTGGAATCCCTTGGAATTGTTATAATTATAATAAGCAGTGGCCATCGGGTTCTTATCGTCCGATCTTCCTATTACAGAAGCTGCCGTGAATTTCACGGGAAACGCATTCACGTTGGTACTGTCGTACACCGGGAACAGCGGACTGGCAGTATAGGCATCCAGGAATGCTGAATTATTGGGACTATTCGTAATGGTATTATTGAATACAGCGGAAAAACCAACCTTCAGCCATTCAGTTGGCTTGGCCTCCAGTTGCACACGCCCATTGTACCTTTTAAAATCATTCACAGCATTGAGAATACCATTCTGGTAGGTGTAATTAAGACCTACGGAATAGGTCACCTTTTCACCACCACCCTGTATATCTATACCATGGTTGGTTATAAGCGCACTTTTCCTCAGAATAACATCATACCAGTCTGTACTGGTGGAAGGATTAAGTCCGCTGCCGCCAAATTTCTGCACTGACAACAGAACCGTGCCGCTGTCGGCGGTAGACTTCCTTCCCAGGGAAAACGCCGTATACTGCTCCCCGTTAGCCATTTTCAGCACGTTAACCGGCTTCTGTATACCAACATAGGCATTATAGGTGATACGCGGCTTCATATTGAGCTTACCCTTCTTTGTAGTGATCAGTACTACCCCATTGGCAGCCCGCACCCCATAAATGGCGGCGGCAGATGCATCTTTAAGAATAGACATTTCCGCAATGTCATTCGGGTTCAGGAAGCTGATGTCGCTGACAAACATTCCGTCCACCACGTATAACGGGTTCTCATTATTAAATGACCCTACTCCCCTGATCCGCACATTGGGCGAACTGCCGGGAGCACCGTTGGTAACTACCTGCACACCAGGCACACTACCCTGTATGGCCTCCATAGGGTTGGCAGTAGTTCGCTTTAGCATGGATTCTGTGTTTACAGTCGAAATGGGAGCAGTAAGGTCTCCTTTCTTCTGCGTACCGTAACCTACTACCACTACTTCATCCAGTTTGGTCCTGGAGGTGGTGAGATGAATGCTCATATTCCCAGGCGTTATCGCAATCACCTGGCTTTCAAAGCCTACAGCAGACACTGCAATAGAATCTGCACCGGCCGGAGCAGACAAGCTGAAAGTACCGGCCTCGCCGGTTATCGTACCAATAGAGGTACCTTTTACACCAATTGTTGCTCCGATTACAGGCGCATTTTTATCATCGGTAACAGTACCTTTGACAATTCTGCTTTGTGCGTGGATTTTTAGATGAGTAATAACGGAGAGGACAAATAGTATAAAAATTCTCAGGAATTTTTTTTTCATACGTAAAATTTAGTTTTTGGTCTCATACCCGATAGGGGATCGTGGAAAACAAATGTAGGTTCGTCGAAAAGAAAATATTAAGAAAATACCCCTACAATACCTCATCATATTGAGCAATTCTCTATTTTTATATCATTCATGACTACTACAATACTACTACAACACATGTAGTACCCACATTATGACTAGGATTCTGCGTATTATTCTGACATTCTGTGCCCTGTTAGGAATAACTGACCTCCCAATATATGCGCAGGATGGATTGGGTATCCCTGCTGTAATTAATTACACCAAATCAGACTACAGGGGTGGCAGCCAGACATGGGGAATAAGTCAGGATACCCAAAAGAGGATGTACTTTGCCAACAATGATGGCTTGCTGACCTTTGACGGCAGTCACTGGCAACTGTTCCCATTACCCAACAACACCATTATACGGTCGCTGGCCATCAGTCCCGCTGGCAGAATTTACGTTGGTGGTCAGGATGAAATAGGCTTTTTTTCACCATCTCAGGATGGTACGCTCACTTACACATCTCTTAAAGACAAGGTCCCTCAGCAGTATCATAAATTTGCAGACATCTGGAATATCGCCCTGGTTGATAATAACGTCTATTTTCAGACGGACGACCGGATATTTGAGTACAATGAAAAATCCATACAGGTACATGAGGCCAGGTCAAAATGGACTTTTCTTGGCAGAGGCGCCGGTAAAATTTATGCCGCCGACAATATCGGCGGACTGATGGAACTCAACGGAGGCCAGTGGACCCCGGTAAAAGAGGGTAACAAACTCGCAGGTATACTGATTGCCGGTATGCTTTCCATGGGGAAAGACAGTATATATATAATTACCAGGACAAAAGGCATCTATCTTCTGAATAATGGTTCCATCACACCGCATCAAAGCGGCAACGGCCTGGGTAATTACTATATCAATAGCGCTGCTAAGATCAGCAATGCAGAATTCGTAATCGCCACTTCTTCTGCTGGCTGCCAGGTAATTAATATTAATAACAATACCAGGACCAGCTATTCAGGTGAAACAGGACTGCAGAATAACAATGTTATAAGTGTTTACCTGGATGCCAATCATAACCTGTGGACAGGCCTTAACAGCGGTATCAGTTATATTACCAGGAATTCACCCATCAGGTACCTGAACATCGCTAAATCAAATAATGTATCCGGTTATTCCGTCCGCATACATGATAACAATATTTATGTAGCTACCTCCAACGGGTTGTACTACTCTCCGTTAACTGATCCCAACAATTTCACAGGAGATAACTTTTCGCTGGTAAAAAATACCGGCCACTTCGAAGCATGGAACCTGGCCGTAGTAAACGGGCAGCTGCTTCTCGGCAATGATAATGGCGCTTATGTAGTACAGGGTAATGTAACCAGGCCAATTTCAACAGGCGCAGGAAGCTGGGTGTTCCTGCCCACCTCCACAGTGCTCCCGGCCGAAGATATTATTGTGGGCACCTATTTCGGACTAAAACGGCTGCATTACGAAAACAATACGTTTACAGACCTTGGAAAGATCCAAGGTACTACAGACTCCTACCGGTTCCTGACAACAGACAACAATGGAGATATCTGGGCTTCCCACCCTTATCGCGGCATTTACAGGTTCAACCTCGCACAAGACAAGAAAACTTACAACTGCCACCTTTACACCATCCACCACGGGTTGCCATCAACCATAAATAATTTTGTCTTTAAAATAAGAAACCAGGTCATATTTGCCACCACACAGGGCCTGTATGAATTTGACCACAACACGAACAGGTTCATACCTTCCGGGTTTCTCTCCGCTGTTTTTAAAGGCTTAAAAGTGAGATACCTCACAGAAGATAAAGACAGCGACATCTGGTTCTGCACTGAAAAAGGCATGGGAGTAGTTCATTTCACATCTGCCGGTTCCACTAACAATTACGCAGTCACCTATTTTCCGGAACTGGATAAAGAATTACTACCTGGCTTCGATAATATTTACCCATACAACAAGGAAAATATCTTTATCGGCTCCGTCAGGGGAGTGATCCGTCTTGACTATAAAAAATATACCTCAGGAAGACCCGCTGTCACTGTATTACTGGGCCAGGTGAAAGCAATAGGTAAGAAAGACAGTGTTATGGCCGGAAGCTTCCTGCAAACTATCCCCGGAACAGGTCCGGCAATGACATATCTCCCTGGTGGATACAACTCTCTCCACATCGAATATAGTTCGCCGGCGTACGAATTCCAGCAGAATATTGAATACAGCTACCAGCTGGAAGGTTATAGGGATGAATGGTCCGGCTGGGATACCAGGTCTGAAAAAGATTTCTCCAATCTGCCGGACGGAAAATATACGTTCAAAGTAAAAGCCAGAGATAATCAGCAGAATGAATCAGCCGTTGTTTCCTACAGCTTTACCATAGCCGCCCCCTGGTACAAAAGCTTCTGGGCAATTGCCGGATACATCTGCATCTTTGCAGGACTGAGTTATTTCCTGTACAGGCAACACCGCAAAAAACTTGCCTCACTGCAGCAAAAACATGAGGAAGAACTGAAAAGACAAGCATATATCCACCACCTGGAAAAAGAGAAGAACGAAAAAGAAATTATCAGGATGCAGAATGAAAAGCTGGCCCAGGAAGTGCTGCTCAAGAAAAAGGAGCTCGCAAATACCAGCATGCATCTGATGGAAAAAGAAGATACTATTATTAAAATAAAGGAAAAAGTTGACCGTCTCAAAACAGAGGCTGACAATGATGATATTAAGAGCATTACCGACCTTATTAAGGACACAGAAAAACTGAATGCAAACTGGGACCAGTTCGCCGCCCGGTTCGATGAATTGAACGACGGATTCCTGAATAAGCTCAGGAAGAAATATCCGCAGCTTACAAATTCAGATCTGAAAGTCTGCTCCTATATAAAACTCAATCTCTCTAATAAAGAGATGGCCCAGATACTGAATATCTCCGTACGTGGCGTAGAAGTCAGCCGATACAGGATAAGAAAGAAAATAGGCCTGCAAACCAGTGAGTCATTAAGTAGCTTTCTAAATCAGATATAAATTACGGTAAGCGTGATCGATCTTGCACCTTTAAATTATTTTTGCTCCATGAGAAAGATAATACTAAACTTAGCTACAACATTAGACGGCTTTATCCACGTACACGGAACAATTAACCTATTAAAACCCAAATAATATGAAACGCAGAAAATTCCTCCAATCTTCGCTTGTGGCAGCTGCAGGTGCAGCAGTAACGATCACTCCGGCAATAGCGGGCCATAAGTCTCCGGCACAAAAGGAAATATACGAATGGCGTGAATATGAAATACGCTTCGGTTCCGATCTGGCACAACTGGAAAATTATTTTAAGACAGCCCTTATTCCCGCATTGAATAAATATGGAGTAAAAAAGGTCGGTGTCTTTAAAGAATGGAGACAATCGGAACCAGCTAAAGTCTACTTACTGACGCCTTATTCTTCTCTTGATGAATACCTGTCCGTAAATACAAAAGTAAAAACAGACACAGACTATATTAAGAACAGCGCTGCATATAACAGCATACCGGCTGATAAACCCGTATACAATCGCTTCACCTCTTCCCTGATGATTGCCTTTGATGGCTTTCCTGCAATGGTCGCCCCTTCAGCTGGGCCACGGATCTTTGAACTAAGAACATATGAAGGCTATAGTGAAGAGGCCGTAAGAAGAAAAATAAAAATGTTCAATGACGGAGAGTTTCCCATTTTTAAACGAGCGAAACTGAATCCTGTATTCTTTGGAGAAGTGATTGCCGGCGACAAGCTACCTCGCCTTACTTATATGCTCACATGCAATAACATGGAAGAACGGGATAAAGGATGGTCTGCTTTCGTAGCCGATCCTGAATGGAAAAAACTAATAGCAGATCCCCAGTATGCAAATACTATTTCTAAGATCAGTAACACCTTTTTAGTCCCAACATCATATTCGCAGGTATAGTAGGGACGAACTCAACAAAAAACATGTCAACCAATTGTTACTGTGCTACCGTTTGCACCTGGGTATTTCTTCTCCGGTGGACAACTAAATGGGGTTGATCATTGTAATAATAAGGTAAACCAAACCATTCTTGTTATGAAAAACAAACATGTACTTGCCATGACGGCTTTTGCGCTCACTGGCATTGTCTCCTTCTCTTCCTGCGATAACAATGATGACAACAACCTCATACTCTCGTTCGAGATCCCACTCAGCACTAAAATGGAGAATCCGGCGCCTGCTGGCAGATCTGAAACAGGTTTACTGACCATGCAGCTTAAAGCAGATAATACTCTCGACTATACTTTCAGGGTAGACAACCTCGCCTCCGGCGACGCGCTTACCATGGCCCACTTCCATACGGGCGATCCCGTAACCAACGGCCCTGTCATTGTTCCATTCCCATCATGGACAGGCAATACCAGCAGCGGCACACTCACACTGAGACAATCGTTTGCAGACAGCCTGAAGAACCGGAGTAATGACATCTATTTCAACGTTCACTCCACTCAATACCCCGCAGGACTGGTACGCGGTACAGTAAACAGCGATCTCGTGTTGGCAGAAACTATAAATATGTCCGGTGCAAACGAGGTACCTCCGGTAGTGACCACCGCTACTGGCGTCGCTTTGCTCCGTCTTACTGTAGACAGGAAGCTGTATTCTAAGGTAACAGTAACAGATCTCCCCGCGGGCGATGCACTCACCATGGCACATATCCACCGTGGCGCTACCGGTGCAAATGGAGATGTGCTCGTATCCCTCTGTGCTACAGCGGCTGACTTCGGAATGTCCAAAATGACACAGTTGGACGAAGCTACTGCCAACCCCCTGCGCACAGAAGCATTATATGTGAATGCACACTCCACCATCTGGCCCAACGGTATAATACGGGGGCAGATACGTTAACTGCCCGTATCGGTTTTTTCATAAGAAAGGGACAACCTCGTTTATCCCTTCCAATTCTTATAGCTAAGCTCTACGTCCTGGCACATCAGCTTAGGAACAATTGTAGACAAATTCATAATCTCTGATAATGCTTTTATCAAGGCTGTTGCCAACATGGCATGCTTCAACCAGACAATTGGCAATATCTGTACGATCTTAAATTCAGGCCCCTGGGTTCAGATACAAGTTAATATCATTTGATTATCAGCTAAAATAGACTTATAGGAATGTGAGGATTCTTCATAGCTTCATACATTATTATCAAATAATGTACTATCAATCCAAACACCTTGAATTTTAAATATTTAGCCGATAAAAATATGGTTTTACAGGTAGATCGATATAAGGTTACTGACGAAAATTACGCAAAAACAAAAATGTGCAAAGTATTCATGCGTGTCATCTTGTTTGTGTTTATTCTGATCGGGGGCATTAACTCCGCTCAGGCACAAAATGGAGACCAGATACTGGATGGGATCGGAGAAACCGAAATGATCGCACGCTATGTCTTTAACGGAGACCTCAAAGACTGGTCCCGGAATAATTTGCACGCCAGGTCCCGGAGCAACGAAGTCAAATTTGTCAATGACGATAGGTTTGGAAAAGTTTTGTCGCTCCCTGGAACTGACAACGCTTTTATTACGCTACCCGGAGAAGCATTGTCAGATATGGAATCGCTCAGTATATCAGGATGGATATACCTGCGTTCTAAGCAACCCGGCCAGCACTTTTTCGATTTCGGAAAAGATGCCGGCAAACATTTTTTTGCGGCCCCTGTTGGAACAAGTACGCAGGAAGGCTACCAGGCGTTGATAACAGCGGAAAAAGGTAATAAGAACGGCGCTGTTTCTCCGGCTATTGAAGTGAATAAGTGGGTTCATCTTGCCATAGTGATAGATATTCCTTCAAAATCTATGATCACCTATGTGGATAGTAAACCTGTAGGTGAGACCAAGGATATTCCTGCTGAGTTAACAACCGTATTCGGCCAGCAAAAACTGCTCTATATCGGGAAGTCGCTGCTACCGGGAGATCCTTATCTCAATGCCATGATACATGATTTCCGTATCTATCGCGTTGCCCTGAGCAGAAGACAGGTTGCCGGGATCTTTGACAATTCCCGGAAAGGCATTAATGAAGGCTCAGTGAATACAACAGGTAAGCGTGAAGATGATCTTCCTCATTTTCCTCCAACCGAAGCACAGCTGTATAATAGCTATTTAGTTCATGTATCCGATGTGGAAGTGGAAACAGAAGTAGGAAATTTACCACGACTACCTGCTTATGTACAGGGAACTTACCGCAATGGTATAATAGGTCCGGAGGTACGTGTGCTTTGGCCCGCTCCGGTCGATAATAGCACCGTTCTCACCCCCGGACGCTATGCCATTACAGGGCGTGTTGCTGGAACAGATTTTCAACCAAAGGCATTCGTCACGGTAAAAAAGTCCGGCAAATCAGCTACACCAGGTTTAAAGCTGGAGACGTTTAATTTGGGCCAGGTGTCTCTGAAAACCGATTCTCATGGCCATGCAACCCAGTTTATCGAAAATCGCGATAAATTTATCAGTACACTGGCAACAACCGACCCTAACTCCTTTCTCTATATGTTCCGTCACGCTTTTGGCCTGAAACAACCTGAAGGTGCAAAGCCATTGGACGTATGGGACAGCAAGGACACTAAATTAAGGGGACATGCTACCGGTCACTACCTTACCGCTATTGCACAGGCTTATGCCAGCACAGGATATGACAAGGCGCTTCAGGCCAATTTCTCCCAAAAAATGGAGTATATGGTCAATACGCTCTATGAGTTATCACAATTGTCCGGAAAGCCGAAAGAAGCAGGTGGGCCCAATGTATCCGATCCTGCAGCCGTGCCATATGGTCCCGGAAAATCAGGTTATGATTCAGACCTGAGCGATGAAGGCATCCGTACCGATTATTGGAACTGGGGAAAAGGATTCATCAGCGCTTATCCCCCGGACCAATTTATTATGCTGGAACACGGAGCTAAGTACGGCGGACAGAAAACCCAGGTATGGGCGCCATACTATACCCTGCATAAAATCCTGGCCGGCTTAATGGATGTATATGAAGTGAGCGGTAATAAAAAAGCCCTTGAAATAGCTACCGGCATGAGTGACTGGGTTTATACCCGCCTGAGCCGGTTGCCGGAGGATACCCTCATAAAGATGTGGAATACTTACATCGCCGGAGAATTTGGAGGTATGAATGAGGCAATGGCCCGTCTGTACCGGATTACGGGCGAACAGAAATACCTGAAAACAGCACAGTTATTTGATAATATCAGGGTGTTCTTTGGCGATACCGCCCATTCCCATGGGTTGGCCAAAAATGTAGATATTTTCCGTGGCCTGCATGCCAATCAGCATATACCGCAAATTGTAGGTAGCATCGAAATGTACCGGGCCTCCAATAACCCGGAATATTACAAAGTGGCCGATAACTTCTGGTATAAGGCTGTCAATGACTATATGTACAGCATCGGAGGAGTGGCAGGTGCACGTAATCCCGCCAATGCGGAATGCTTTATCAGCCAGCCGTCAACATTGTATGAAAACGGCTTCTCTTCCGGCGGACAAAACGAAACCTGTGCCACATACAATATGCTGAAATTGACCACAGACCTGTTCCTCTTCAATCAGCGGGCAGAGTTAATGGATTATTACGAACGTGCATTGTACAATCACATTCTCGCTTCCGTAGCGAAAGATAATCCTGCCAATACCTATCACGTACCGCTCAGACCAGGGTCTATCAAACAATTTGGTAATCCTGATATGACCGGCTTTACATGTTGTAACGGTACATCAATAGAGAGCAATACCAAACTGCAGAATTCAATTTACTTTAAAAGCAAGGATAACCAGGCGCTTTACGTCAATCTGTACATTCCCTCCACACTACAATGGACGGAGCGCCAGGTAACGGTAGAACAAACAACAAATTTCCCGAATGAAGACAATACCCGCCTGACTATTAAGGGTAGCGGAAAATTTGATATCAATGTACGGGTACCAGGCTGGGCTACCAAAGGCTTCTTTGTGAAGATCAACGGTAAAGAACAAACGCTTCAGGCTAAGCCAGGCAGTTACCTGAAAATAAGCCGTCAATGGAAAGATGGCGATATTATAGAATTGAAGATGCCTTTCCAGTTCCACCTGGATCCGGTGATGGACCAGCAGAACATAGCCAGCCTGTTTTACGGACCAGTATTACTGGCTGCCCAGGAGCCAGAAGCAAGAAAAGATTGGCGTAAAATAACCCTGGATGCTGAAGATATAAGTAAGTCAATTAAAGGAAATCCTCAGCAGCTGGAATTCACCATTGATGGTGTTGTTTTCAAACCATTTTATGAAACATACGGGCGTCATTCTGTTTACCTGGATGTTAAGTTAAAATAAGCCATTCAGCTTAAAAGAAGAACCCGTGCAATGTAGTGCACGGGCTTTCCTTCTCTAGTGGCCCCTGATATGAAAACCTTGAACCACATTATGCAATTGGCTGATTTGGGTGACACTCAATAAAATATAGGAAAAGTCTGAGATTGATTGTTGGGTTACTTATATAAAAAAACACTATCCCGGCTTGATTGAGATAGCGTCTTCTCTTAAAAATTTATTTATCACTTATAATGTCTTCAAAGCTGACATTAAAGCATCTGCCTGATCTTTAGTTTTAATGATTTGACTTAATGACGATCTGCGACGTGCAGAGGTTCTACCCTTAACAGGTTTTCCAGCTGTCCGAGCTTTTTCAATTAAGCTCTTTATTCTATCTTCCACCTTTTTATCTTTCATGTTATTGAAGGTACTATTTTTCGTCAAAGTTTGCAAATTGCTAGTTTTTATCCTTTCTAAGATTGAAAATAAAGTAGTTATACATAAAATCTAAACTACGGGGACTTTCCCTTGTTATTTTCACAAGTCCAGGCATAATATCTTGAAAATCAAATGGATTCTCATACTGATATTTTCCAAACCGGGTTATTCTGACATAATACTTTAAGGCCCCCATGCTAAAATAACTGCTTAAGTAACCAAAGTTGTTTAATATAAATCGATAGTACAGAAATGCCCGGGAGTTGTCAGATCCATCAATCCCGAGATAGTGCTCAGGATGAATGGTCAAATACGCCTGAGCATGTAAAAGAATTGTAGAGAACACCTTCGAATAGTCTTTGTGCTTTAATTGCGCCTTATCATCAATCTCTCCATTAACATCTGGAGGACCAAAAGCCAGATTATAAACGTTCGGCATTAGTTCATGCGCTTCCGGACTTATTTCGACAATTAACTTCTCCTTACTTCCATCTATAAGCTCTGTTTCGAAACTAGCTGATGTCATCTCATTCGATGCAATATTAATGTCGTAGACGTTGTTGAAGTTTATCTTAACTGAAATAGCCATTTATGATTATTTTATCGGAAATAGTTAAAGCCAGTGAGCAATGCGTGTAACTTCAGATTCTTTTTAAATCTGTGGCAATTCACATAACAAATGACGATATAGCAAAAAAGCAAAAGTCAAATAATAATTGTGCAAATAGGTTAATGGAGAAAAAAAATATTTAGTTGAATAAGCGATTCCAGCTAATAGACCCGGTTCATACTTCTTTCCTTTCTATCCCATCAAACTGAACCTGGAAGAATTTCGCATACACCTCCATTTGTTCCGGTACAGACTCACTATTATCCAACCAATCCAGTTGGATCTCTAACGGCTCTCTCCCATCATTAAAGGATAATATCAGGTAAACGAACAAGCTGCTTTCCCCCACCTCCTTCCTTATAGCATAACTGCGCAGGGAATTCCAGGCATAAATAGCTTTCTTGTACATGATACCTTCGTGATTCAGTTCCATCACCAGGGATTTCCGAATTGCAGTCCAGCTACAGCCACAGAATGCCATCAGGCCAATAATCAAAAATATCCAGCCCAAAAAAGAACTGACACTTCCAGTCGCGAGCCAGTAATAACCCTGGCATGCAGCAAGAAAGCCGAAAACTGCTGCTACTGAATAAGCCAGGCGGTGCTGCCTGTATTGTACTGTTGGTAATTCCATATGAGTTAACTTTCGGCAAATTACATAATTTTCACAAACAGGAATTTGATTTCAGGAAGAGGAAGTAGAGATACTCATTTTTTGTCGTTACTTTGGGGCAGGTTAATGTTATATGAAATTACGTGATGAATTATTGAAAGAACACAGCAAAGCGAATTGTATGCGGATCGTAAGCTGGATCGGCAATTCTGAAAAACGGTTTGCCGAATTGGTTCATTTATTTCTGAATGATGAATACCGTGTAGTACAAATGGCCGCATGGCCGCTAAGCTATGTCTTAGAAGCCAATCCCGGGCTCGCCGGAAAACACCTGCCGCTTTTATTGAACAATCTCGATAAACCGGGACTGATACCTGCTGTCAGAAGAAATACGATCCGTGCTTTACAGAATTTACCTATTCCGGAAGCGTATCATGGAATAGTAATGAACCATTGCTTCAACTATATCAGCGATCCCACGGAAAAGCCGGCAGTGAAGGCGTTCTCTCTTACGGTACTGGAAAATCTTTCGAAAATTTACCCGGACATTAAGGGAGAGCTCAAACTTATTATTGAAAGCAATATGGAAAACGAGAGTCCGGCATTTGTATCAAGAGCAAAAAAAATACTTAAAAGGATGCACTGAATAATATGTAATAAAAGTAACGACTAGATATTACCGCGTTTAACCTTACGCAACCTGTATGTCATCTCATTTCGTATACCTTCATTCGCACTTTTCGAATATTCTTCCATAAGACTGATAGCTTCCTTAGTATTGATTGAGGATAAGATCCAGCTAAACCATTTTGCAATAACTTCATGGTCTGAACAGGTATACTCCAGATAATCAAAGTTGCTATCTAAAGCCCTCTTTACGAATGGAATAGTTGATGGGCTTTTTATACGCTGAAGAGTCCTGGCAACCATCTGATGCTGGTTATGTTCCGTATTTACAAGCAATTCATTTAATAAGTAAATAGTAGATTCGGTAATAACAACTTCACCTTCGTCTATATCCTGTAGTAATTTGATTTGTTCTATAGTCATAAAATATTTATCCGGATAGGGTTTGTCAATATTGCAGTAAAAGGTCAATATAGGCATAATCAATGGTATGCCTTCGGATACTGCTTATAACCGCTCAACCTTTTCTATCATTTGCTGTCATTATAATTTCGCTAGTAAACGGCAAGGTCCGGATTTTCCAATCCGAACGAAGCCAGCTTATCGATAATCGGCATTGTCTTTACTCCCAAATCTGTCAATTGGTATTCAACCCGCGGTGGTATTTCGGAATACGATTTCTTGGAAACCAATCCGTTCCTTACCAAAAAATTCAACTCCTGTATCAATACCTTTTCACTGATTCCCGGAATACACCTCTTTAGTTCACCGTACCTGATTACCCTCTTATTAATCTGGAACAATATCAGCAAAGTCCACTTACCACCTAATAATGCCAATGATTTCCTTACCGGGCAGTTCTCATCTGATTGCTTAATTATTTCTTGATTTTTTTCCATTTGATAATCAATATTTCTAACCTGCAGGTAGGTAGGCTACCATCAGGTAAGTACTTGTGCAAAAGTAGGTAATGTCATTATTTTGGCACAATAAAAACCCAAAAAAGGCTTATTATGGCAAAAGAAGAATACAACAAGCAAATAGCTACTACGGCGTACCAAAGAATCTTTGGTGACCTGGATACCACAGCGGTAGACGATTATATAAGTAAGGATTTTATACAACACAATCCTACAATAGCTGATGGTCCCGACGGAATAAAAGCCCTGGTACAAATGCTCGCTTCACAAGGAATACCGAAACAAAAAATCACCTTTAAGCATATTGTTGCAGAAAATGATATCGTCTTCCTTCATTCACGTTATGAAATGGCTGGAAAAGAATGGAGGTTTATTGATATTTATCGCGTGAAAGACGATAAGCTAACTGAGCATTGGGACGCTATGATGCCGATGCCTGAAGAACGGGCAAATAATAACCCTATGTTCTGATAACATCCTCCCATTAAGAGATTTCAGGTTCGCTTATTAATAATTATAAATAGAAGGAGAAATGACAGTAAAAGAAGTAGTACAGGCATATGCGGAAGCCTTAGGAAAAGGAGATGTTCCTACCGCATTTTCATTTTTCAGTCCAGGTGTTCAGTGGTATCAACCGGGAGCCAATCAGTTTTCGGGAATAAAGCATGGAGCCGATGAAATCGGTAAAATGCTTGGTGGCATGATGGCAGCTACCAAAGGCACGTTCGTTCTGACACCTGGTGGAAATTTAATGGTTAATGGCAATATCGTGATCATGCCTGTTCGCTTTAGCGGCACTATTGAAGATCGAAATATTAATATGACGGGTGTTGATCTATTTGAAGTGAGTGAAGGGAAAATTACCGGAGTTCGGTTATTTTCCGACGACCAGGAAGCTGAAGATGCTTTTTGGGGGAAATAATCCCGAAATAACGTGCATCATTAGATAGAGCACACAGGAAGAGAATCCAGGTCTGCCGGGATCTCTTCCTGTCCGGTTAGTTCTCCGGAAAGCGATCCAGAAATTTTACCAGGGAATCTCCACTGCTTCAGGATTAGTTTCTTCACTGAAAAATTTACCGGTAGGACCATTCCGGTCAATCAATACATACTTTATAATTCGACGTGCAGCAGTATCCACCGTACCTCCGTTGTTAAAGGTGAAATCAGTACTGGTATACCCAGGGCAAACTGCATTTACTTTGAAGGGTGTGTCACGCAGTTCGTAAGCCAGATGAACAGTATACATATTCAGCGCTGCTTTTGATGCTCCATAAACTGCATATTTCGCATAATCGTACGCTGGCCAATCCGGATCACTTTGCAATGAGAGAGAACCTACACTGGTACTTACATTGACAATCCTCGGTTCATATGATTTATGTAATAAATCAATAAATGCCTTCGTCACTCTTGCTACGCCTATTACATTGGTATCTAACGCAGCCATAAATTGTTCTGAAGTTGCTTCCAACGCAGTGTAAGGTGGTTCACCTCCGTTAATGCCTGCATTATTAATGAGCACATCTAATACCTTCGTTTTCTTCCCGATTTCCTCGCGGGCCATCTTTACAGATCTCTCATCTGTCACATCCAATTGTACAGCTTCTGCATGGGATAGTCCTTCGGACTTTAATTTTTCAACCGCATTCACACCATTTTTTAAATCACGACTTCCTATATAGACATAAAACCCTTTTTGTAATAAGTGCTTTGCAGTTTCAAAACCTATTCCCTTATTGGCTCCGGTAATTAATACTTTCTTCATTTTTATTCCTTTAATTAACGAAGCAAAATTGCATCATATAAAAAGGAAACCATTTACCATTTGGTAAAAAGCAGTTTTAGCGGATGTTTTTCCTTATCCTGCTTAATGATTGCTGGGTAACACCCAGGTAAGAAGCAATGTATGCCAGCGGAGTACGATTAATAAGCGATGGATGGTTTTCCATGAACTCCATATAACGGGTAGTAGCGTCCTGTGAAATGACCGGACCTTTTCTTGACTTTTGGTACATGCATATTTGCACCATCTTGTTTTTGATATTATCCCAGCCTGCAATGATCTGAGAAAGCTCCTCCCAATTTTGCTTTGAAAATACGATCAGTTTGCAATCTGTACATGCCTGCAAATATTCTGAAGAGGAAGTATTAGCTTCAAAATTGACATAATCAGCCACAAGGCTGTTTTCACTTATAAAACAACGCGTAACTTCTTCTCCTTTGTTATCGTAATAATAACCGCGCATAACGCCTTCCACAATAAAACCGACCTGTTTGGGAATTCGCCCCGCTTCTGAAAAATGCTCGCCTTTTTTAAGATTCAATTCAATTGCTCTGCTTATAACAAGGCCGGTTTGCTGTTTATCCAGATTTCCAAATTGCAATATATAATCGATCAATTCTTTCATACCGGCAAGTTAGTAAAGATAGTTGTATGGGAGTACAGTTATGTAGTTGCATTGACCCCCTTTTTACAAACAGGCTACCCCGGATATAACCGCATCTCACCTTTGTGATCTTCAGATTGGACGGAGATGAAGCTTTAGGTGTTTGATCAATTGCTTTTTCATAACCTTTTCCGAAAGTGGATAAAGGGACAAGGGCAGCAGCCATAGCAGCTTGCGCTATAAAGGACCTCCTGGAATTATAGTTTATCATTCATAAGTAATTTATCCGGATGAGTATACTTTTGCTGCAGATTTGCTATCGCCTCGAATTCATCAGAGAGTTTAGCACTTAACCTCTCAAATATGCGGAAGTAATCAGCATATATTCCGTGATGCTGCTTATTGGGTTTAAAAACATCAGGAGGGTCTATCGGCTTTGTGGCGGCATCGTCCAGGGATGTATAGATCCCCATCTCTGTAGCGCTTAATATATATGCTCCAAAGCTTATACTGTGAAATTCCGGCCGTACCTGCACTGGCTTATTGAATATGTCAGCAATCAGCTGGCTGCAGAAAGGAATAGTGCCGAAACTTCCATTCACCGAAAGGTTTTCGATAGAACGCTGTTCTTCCAGCGTCTTGCCAATACTATAGATCTCGTATAAAATACCCTCTATTGTAGCACGTATGAAGTGCTTTCGCTCATGTTTAATGTTAAGCCCGAAATATGCACCTCGTGCATTCGCGTTCCAGATAGGTGCGCGTTCGCCCAGCAGATAAGGCAGGAACACCAGCCCATCTGATCCCGCCGGGACGTTAGCCGCTTCTTCCAGCAGCTGCTGCATACTATCCTCCATATCGAACTGACTGGCAAATTCTCCGAACTGCCTGGTAAACCACTCAAAAATATTTCCACCATTATTGGTTGGCCCTCCGGATATATAGTAATCATTCGTCAGCAGATAATTAAAAAAACGCATTTGTTCATCTTTCAATACGCTGGTTCCCATCACGCGCACAGCACCACTGTCTTCAATCGTGATACAGGCTTTAGCTTCTCCTTTTATGATGCCATCTCCTAGTGTAGCCAGACACCCATCACTGGAACCGATCAGGATTTTTGTATCTGCCTGCAACCCTAATGATTGCTGATACGCTTTTTTCAATTTGCCGGCCTTCGATAATACAGGCGCCACTACCGCTAACTGGTCTGCCGTAATACCTGCATATTGCAACGCGTCTCCTTCCCAGCTTACAGTATGAATATTCAGCAACCCCGTGGCGGAAGCAATGCTGTAATCTATCATATATTCCCCCGTGAGCTGATGAATAATATAACTTTTGATAGACAGAAATTTGCTGGCGCTACGGAATCGTTCCTTATCATGATCCCTGATCCATGCAATTTTGACGAGCGGCGACATAGGATGTATAGGTGTCCCTGTTTCCCTGTACAGCTTTTTTCCCAGCGGTGAATTACGCAACTCCTGCGCCTCTTTTTTAGCCCGGTTATCAGCCCAGGTAATGGCATTGCCAAGCGGATTTCCTTTCGCATCGACAGGGAGTACGCTGTGCATAGAGCCGCAGAAACATATACTGGCCACCTTGTATTTCCCCGGGTGTATATATTCATTCAATATGTTCTTCAATACATATAAGGTTGTAATAAAGATCTGCTCAGGGTCTTGTTCGCTATAGTCAGGTTGTGTATGAAATGTAGGATAATGCCCCTTCATTGATCCTATTACCCGGCCACTAAGGTCATATATAAACACGCGTATCCCGTAGGTGCCTAACTCAACTGTTATAATGCAATCCATATCTATGACTATTTATATATTACGCAAATGATTTTTCCTGAATTCACTTGGACGATAACCGGTTAACTTTTTAAAGGTGGTTGAAAAATGCTGTGACGAATAAAATCCTGTATCCAGGGCAATATTCGTTACACTTATATCAGCCCGCTTCAATAATTTGATAGCTTCCGAAATACGGATATTGATCAGGTAATTAATAGGCGAAAAACCGGAAAAACTTTTCACCTTTTCTGTAAATAAAGTAGTACCCATACCTACCAGCCCGGCCATTTCCTCAACAGTCCACTGATGCGAGAGATCCTGTCGCAACGCCATTTCCAGGTTTGTAAACGCCTGGGGAAAGTCGCGGGTTGAATGCGTTTGCCGCGTAATTTTACGGGTAACCTGTATCAGTAATTCGTCTATATGCTGATTGATGCGTGTCTGATAAGCTACTTCCATCTCTACCAGCTCTGTATAAATACATTTGATAATACTGCACACTTCATTGAACCGGCTCAATGCAGGCAGATTGTTCACAAATAATATTTTCCCAATGGCAGTGGCTTCACTATCAGATAACCTGCTCCATTTTCCAGGTAGGACATGTCCGTTATCCAGCTTCTGCACGGCCAGTTGTATCCAGATAAAAGAGCCGATCGTCAGTACGCTGTTATCAGAGCTCAGTTGAATTCCAGGCATTATCAACGCTACATCACCAGGATAAAAAACATGAGGCTGATGATTAATATACCATTCAAACCGGCCTTCTATTATATGATAAATGCGTAATCCTTCCGCTACAGTGGCTGGAAAACTATTGGCCTGAATAGAGCCATTCTTTTTCATGCCCAACTCCAGGATATGCGGGAACAACAACAGCTCTGCAGACTTACCGTATTGTAACACAAATTGATTCATATAGGTGATGTGTAGGCATGCATAAAGTAAAGAAATTTGTTCAACCTGCACGTACAAAATTCAACGTCGTTCTATTTTGGAAGTTTTTACCTGTAATACAATATAATTTGTATGCCAAAGATTCCTCACCACCAATTTACGTTATGAAAAATTACTTCCATGGCAGGGCGCCCCGCCTGGCGGGATCCTTGTTGTTTGTCATCTTACAGCTGATCGCCTCCTGTATCTACGCACAAACCGTCACAGGAACGGTTTCTGATGAAAAGGGCGTGAAATTGCCCGGGGTTTCTATAGCAGTAAAGGGCAGTTCCCAGGGAACCACGTCCGATAGCTCCGGCAAATATCGCATTCCCGCTTCCGCCAACGCCACTCTTGTCTTCACTTCGGTAGGCTTTAAAACAACAGAAGTGAAGGTAACCGGCCAGCCAATATTAAATGTATCGATGGTGATTGACAACCAGAATCTGGGGGAGGTGATTGTAACCGCCCTTGGTATTAAAAAACAGTCGCGTAGCCTGGGATATGCCGCTACCAGTATCAAACCCGAAGAAATAAGTGTAAATCGCAGTAGCAATATCATGAACACCCTGCAGGGCAAAGTTGCCGGACTGAATATCTCTTCACTCGGTACCGGTCCGGGCGGCACGTCCAAGATCCGTATCCGCGGCCAGTCGTCTATTTCAGGACAAAACAACCCACTGATCGTCATTAATGGGGTGCCGGTCGACAATACTAATTTCAACGACAACATCATAGGCGTAAAAGGCGGGGGGGTGTTCTCAGATGGCGGTGACGGATTATCCAGTATCAATCCTGATGATATTGAAAACATGACAATATTAAAAGGGGCTCCCGCATCCGCTCTTTACGGCTCCCGCGCAAAGGACGGTGTCATCATGATCACCACAAAAATCAAAGGGAAAACCAGAGGGATTGGTGTTACATATAACCTGAATTATACCAACGATACACCGCTTGACTTTACGGATTATCAGCGTGAATACGGACAGGGTGAAAACGGCGTTCGCCCTTCAGCGCCCAACCCGACTTCAGGGCAATGGTCCTTTGGTGAAAAATTTACTCCGGGCTTGACGCAAATCCTTTTTAATAACTTAACGCTACCCTATGAACCACAAGGTAGTCGCATAAAAGAATTTTATCGTCATGGCCAGAACGTTGCCAACACAATTGCTTTTGAAAGCAGCAGTGAAAAAGGTGGCTTCCGGTTATCGCTTAATAATACCCAGAACCAGGGAATCATGCCCAACAATACATTTAATCGTAAATCGATGAACCTGGGGTTTAGCTATAATTTGTCAGAACAGTTTCTGATATCAGGTAACGTCAACTATTCACGGGAAATCAATAAAAACCCACCTAATATTGCCAATCAGGACAATTCCATCCCCACTACCCTGATGGCAATGTCCACCTCCATGCCTTTGCATGTGCTTGATGAAAATAAATACAACGCTGCGGGCGATGAATACAATTGGTCCAGGTTTACCAACCGCACCAATCCCTATTGGGTAATAGCAGAACAGTTCCATAATATCAAACGGGACCGCATTTACGGCAACGTGACCCTGAGATACCATTTGCGGCCATGGCTCAGCGTGCAGGGACGGTTTGGCCAGGACTATTGGTCCCGGGATGAAGATGTCAACAACTTCCCTACCGGTCAGGCCTCCAGGGCTGCCGCACCTCCGGGATTTGTAAATGGTTTATATACGCAGGAATCACGCCGCTTCAGGGAGACAAACCTCGACTACCTGATAAACGCGAATAAAAAATTCGGTGAAGTGGAAATAAACCTTAACGCCGGCGGTAACCGTATGCGTAAACGGACGGACGTCAACAATGTCGTAGTAACAGACTTTATCACCCGAGGATTATATACGGTACAAAACGGACGTTCCAAAGATCCTGTATATACACTGATAGAACAGGGCGTAAACTCATTGTACAGTTCCGCTGAAATAAATTTCCGGCAAACCTTCTACCTCACCGGCACAATACGAAATGACTGGTTCTCTACCCTGGCGCCTGAAAACAGAAGCATTTTGTATCCGTCCATATCCGGCAGTTATATCTTTTCAGAACATCTCCCCCATATCAGTTGGCTGAATTTCGGTAAACTGCGGCTAGGTTATGCCGAAGTAGGAAGTGATGGTGATGTGGCGCCTTATTCTAACCAGCTGTTCTATACACCTAATGCCAATTTCATTAGTAACCCAAATGGACAGGCAGTGCCCGTTGGCACCAGTGCCATTAGTAATAATGTTACCGGTACTACCTTACCTAATGCACAACTAAGACCCAGCAGAATATCTGAAGTTGAAGCCGGACTGGAAATGCGTTTATTCGACAACCGCGTTAATATCGACCTGGCGGCTTATCGCAAAATTACCCGCGACCAGATAGTACTGGTACAGATCTCAGATGCCTCCGGCTACCTGAATACACCAATCAACAGTGGTAAAAGCAGGAACCAGGGATTTGAAGCCATGTTGAACCTGGTGCCGGTAAGAGGTGTTCACTGGAACTGGGAATTCACAGCAAATACTTCCTATAATATCACAAAAGTACTCAGCATCATCACTGATAGACCAGGCGAACGTATTACCACCGGTACGCACGTATTTAATGGTGAAACCAGGCATGTAGTGGGTCAGGAAATAGGACAGATTGCCGGCTACGGCTATGCATATAATGACAAAGGACAACAAATATTTCAATCAAACGGTTTGCCGCAACGTACGTCCGACTTCCTTTTGTTTGGCAGTGCATTGCCCAAATGGGTAGGTGGTTTTTTAAATACCGTTAACTACAAAGGATTCAGGCTTAGCGTATTTGTAGATTATAAACTTGGTAACAAAATGCTGTCAGGCACCAACTTCAACGCTATACGGCACGGACTGCATAAGAAAACGCTGGAAGGACGTGAAGGCGGCGTAAAGGGCGAGGGTGTAGATGCCAGTGGTAATCCAAATAATGCCGTAGCAGCAGCGCAAACCTACTGGGAACATCTCCGCTCACAACAGATCATTGCCTCTGTTGTATATAACGGAGGTTACTGGAAGTTGCGCCAGGTATCGCTCGGGTATGATCTTACCAGGCACATTCCGGCAAGATGGCCTATAAAAGGGCTGAAGATCGATCTTGTAGGCAACAATTTATTGATTTTAAAGAAGTGGGTCGACAATATTGATCCGGAAACATTTGGTTTTGGTTCCGACAACCAGCTCGGGCTTGAATCGCCCGGACTTCCCACTACGCGCAGTCTTGGATTGAACCTGAATATCAAACTTTAACAGATTCCATCATGAAAAAGATCTTATTATCCATCATTATATCGTTTTCGCTTGTTGCCTGTGATAAGGGATTAAGTGATCTGAACGTCAACGAAACCAATTCAACCTCACTGGATCCGGTCCTGTTGCTCAACCAGGCCATTATAAACACTTCATTTCCGGTTAAGTCACTGGTATTCGATGTGGGAATAGTGCAACAGATGATATCGCCTAATGGCGGTGTACTTGCCGGCGCTAATTTTAACCAGGACAGTCGCGATGTAACTACACAACCCCTGTGGACTGCCTACTATCAAAGCGTGATCAAAAACACCTATGATGCCCGTACACGGGCTAAGGATCTGCCCAACCGCAGCAACATTTACAACATGGTCCGCATTTACCAGTCATACGTTTTTATGATATTAACAGACGAATACGGAGATATTCCCTACCTGGAGGGTGGCGCCGGGTTGACTACCGGTGCACTGTTTCCCAAATACGACCGTCAGCAGGACATTTATCCATCGATTATACAGGAACTCACAGAAGCGGCGGCAGCACTCAATACCACCGCTGTTATTGAAACAGGAGACCTGTTATATGCCGGCAATGTAGCCAAATGGAAAAAATTTGCCTATTCCCTGTTGCTGCGGGCTGGTATGCGATTGAGTAAAGTAGATGAGGCTAAAGCACAGAGCACCGTGCAGGCAGCCGTAGCAGGCGGTGTGATTACTGTTAATGCAGACAACGCGTATATAAGGCACGACGCCAACTATACCCAACCTATTGGCGCTACCTTGAATGGCGGTGAGGCTGCGAATTTTTACCTGGCCAAACCATTTGCAGACCAGCTGAAAAATTCCAACGACCCACGATTATCAGCAATTGCCATCAGGTACATAGGCGCCACCAGCGGGGCAGGACAAACCGTAGCCGCCGGCACTACTGATCCCACCAAACAAATCGGTATGCCTATCGGCCGGGACAATGGCACCATTGCAGCTGCCGCCACTGCCGATGGCCTGGCCAGTTTTTATGAGTATAGCCAGGTTGACCGGCGCAGAATGCTCAAAACATTTTCCCCTGTTTTCCTTGTAACGGTGGCCCAAACCAACCTGCTGCTGGCTGAAGCCCGTTTCAGGGGTTGGATCACTACCGGGACCGCAGCTCAATACTATACTGATGGTATTGCCGCCCATATGGATCAAATGGCAGTATACGATCCTAATAGTGCCATTATTGCCGATGCCCGTGACGCATACATAGCTGCCCATCCCCTTTCGGCCGGCAATGAGCTGAAAGAGATCAATACCCAATACTGGATCGCGTCCTTTCTGAATGGTCCGGAAGCCTTCGCCAATTTCAGAAGAAGTGGTTTCCCTGAACTATCTCCTAACCCATATGGCCAACCTGGCAATCCGGATGTACCCGAGGGTACCTTTATCCGGCGACTCACCTATCCTACCTCGGAGCTAAGTGTAAATAGTGAAAATGTAAACGAGGCAATATCCAGGCAGGGAGCTGATAAGTTAAGTACAAGAATCTGGTGGGACGAGCAATAAATGATACCGGCAATGAGCACACAGAAAAAGTTAAGGAGTTCCGACTGGTTCGGCAAACAGGATAAAATGAGTTTTGTACACCGGTCCTGGTTCCGCAACCAGGGTTATCCCGATGATTATTTCATGAACAGGCCTGTCATCGGGATCTGTAATACCTGGAGCGAGCTTACTCCCTGCAATGGTCACCTTCGTGACATAGCCGAAGTCGTAAAGCGCGGCGTATTGGAAGCCGGAGGCGTTCCATTTGAATTCCCGGTCACTTCGCTAGGTGAAACGGTCATGCGGCCAACTACGATGTTGTTCCGTAACCTGACCAGCATGGATGTTGAAGAAACGATCCGTGCCAATCCTATTGACGGAGTAGTGCTACTCACCGGTTGCGACAAAACCACACCAAGCACTATTATGGGCGCCTGCAGTGTAGACCTGCCTACGATTGTAATACCAGGCGGTGCTATGCTTAATGGACATTTTCGTGGTGAATGCATCGGAAGCGGCACATTTAACTGGATGATAAAGGAGAAACAAGGCGTGGAAAACTACACCATGCAAGACATCCTGGAAGTAGAAACGGGTGTCGCGCGTAGTCAGGGCCACTGTATGACGATGGGTACTGCCAGTACGATGGCGTGTATGTCGGAAGCCCTGGGGCTGACATTACCCGGCGCCGCCGCTATTCCAGCCGTGGATGCACGTAAAAAACTGCTCGCCCAGTTAAGTGGGCGTCGTATTGTAGAAATGGTAAAGGAAGACCTTAAGCTCTCCCGTATACTCACCCGGAATGCGTTTGAAAATGCCATTGTGATCAATTCTGCAATTGGCGGCTCATCAAATTTTATCATCCATCTGCTGGCTATTGCTGGTCGCATCGGTGTTCCGCTTTCATTGGAGGATTTCGATGTCACCGGTAGCAGGGTTCCCCTGCTGGTCAACCTTAAGCCCTCGGGAAAATTCCTGATGGAAGACTTCTATTATTCAGGGGGGCTGCCGGTGGTGATCCGCGAGATGCAACCCTATCTGAACTCAGATGTCATAACTGTTAATGGGAAAAGCCTTTGCGACAACTGTACGATCTCCCCCTGTTACAACACGGATGTCATTGCTACGTTACAGGCCCCTTTGCAATCAGAAGCCGGGATGGTTGTGCTGAAAGGAAATTTATGCGAGCAGGGAGCTGTTATTAAGCCTGTCGCTGCATCTGCTCATTTACTCAAACATCGCGGCCGGGCTGTCGTCTTTGAATGTATAGAAGACTATATCGCCCGTATCGACGATCCGGACCTGGATATTGATGAAAACTGTGTGATAGTTTTAAAAGGTGCCGGTCCTGTGGGTTATCCCGGGATGCCGGAAGTAGGTAATGTTGATCTGCCGATGAAACTCCTGCAAAAAGGCGTTAAAGATATGGTACGCATTTCTGATGGCCGCATGAGTGGTACGGCAGGTGGTACAGTAGTATTGCATGTATCGCCGGAATCAGCCATAGGAGGTGTACTGGCTCTCGTACATGACGGAGATATGATTGAGCTGGATGTAGCTGCCAGGAAGTTGCATCTTGATATTACCGATGAAGAGCTGGCCGCACGCAAAGCAAGCTGGCAGCCGCCTGCCCCTATGGCAACCCGTGGGTATGTTAAATTCTATATTGATCATGTGCAACAGGCACATCTCGGTGCAGACCTGGATATATTACGGAATGGTTCAGGAGCGGAGGTGATCAGGGATCTTCATTGAGATGTAGGTCGCTGGCATCAATAGTAACACTATTGAGCATGATTGTGCTACCGCTACTGGCTTGCTCACCTGGGTTACTCGGAAAGAAATCAACCAGCGTGTCGTATATTTATATGGCGGCTAAACTTATATTTGAATATGAAGATACCCATAATACATGGCTATATTGATCGTCGGATCCTCGTGAACTTTACGGCTGACCCAAATACTGTTCAAAAGATTATTCCTGAACCATTCAAGGCCAAGATATATAAAGGTAAAGCGATTGTAGGCATTTGCCTCATCAGATTGAAGCATATTAAACCTAAAGGACTTCCTGACTTTATCGGCATTTCTTCTGAAAACGGAGCACACCGGATTGCCGTTGAGTGGGAGGAAGGAGGTGCAATCAGGGAAGGTGTTTACATTCCGAGGCGTGACACATCATTGAAACTAAATACTCTTGTAGGCGGACGGTTATTTCCGGGAATACATTATTTAGCTAAATTCAATGTCATGGAAGCTAATAATAGTTACCATATTGATTTTACCAGCTCCGACAATACTAGTATATCCATTGACGCAGTAGCAACAGATCACTTTGCCTCGAATTCTATATTTGAGACATTGGAGAATGCATCAAGCTTTTTTGAAAAAGGCGCTGTAGGCTATTCGCCGAACAACGAGAAATACGAAGGATTAAAGCTGCAGACTTACACTTGGAAAGTGCGACCACTTGAGGTACAGACCGTACATTCCAGCTTTTTTGAGAATGAGAGTATTTTTCCTAAGGGATCGGTTCAGTTTGATAACGCGCTTTTAATGACTGGAATAGAACATGAATGGAGTAGTGTGAAACGAGGATAATCATGCTTTAAGCGTGTTCCATCAACTACCTAAACCATATCCCCATAAAAAGCCTCCCGTGTTTTCCGTTCCTCCAGTTCAATGGTTACAGTAAGATATTCCAACAGTTTCAGAAGCGGATATAGTATAGCAAATTCAGAAAATACAGTTTTTAGTTTTATTGAAAGTCCTCGTACGGGAGAATATATCTGCTCCAATTTCTATCTTTATAAGCATTCGATTGCTTTTCGCACATTAAAAATATTGAACCTCAACAACATGCATCATAAATTTTACTTTTGAGTTCATAAAAATCCTTATCTTAGAATTAGGTAATACGCCCCAATCCCTTCACTTTTCAGACGTCGCTCTTGTCTTTATTTATTATTTAAAAATTTAGAAACAATTTTTATGAGAACGATTTACCTTTTCGTATCGATTGCTTTTTTAGTATCCTGCACACCCAGCTCCAACAAACCAACAACGGAAGCTGTAAAGACATCCGATTCCGATTCAACCAAACATGAAAGCATGACTTACCCATATATGGCAAGTTATTCTTCGGATTTTGAGATCGGTGATGCAAAAAACGCACAAACATTGCTCGAATTGTACCAAAACTGGGACAACAACACAATTGAGAATTCAAAGAATTCTTTCGCAGACACTGACACCATGTTTTTCGCTGATGGTAATATGTTTGCCGGCAGCAGGGACTCACTTATTGCTACTGCTAAAAAGATGAGAGGACAGATGGGCAAGGTCGTTGATTCTATTCATGCCTGGGTACCTCTCAGAAGTAAGGATAGAGATGAAGAGTGGGTAGTAATATGGACCAGGGAGTATTCAACAGATGCAAATGGAAAAACAAAAGCTAAAGAACTGCAGGAAACATGGCGGTTTGATAAAAATGGGAAAATTAATCTGATGTATCAATATGAGCAGCTCTCTCCCAAGATGCCGCCATCACCGACGAAAAAATGAATAATCTCAATATTAACAAACCCTTGCTATAATAACGGGAAAAAGAAGATAATGTGTTCAACATCCCTGAAAAAACGGGTATTACCAAACTTCCGGAATAAAATTTAATATCTGCGCTAGCGCAACGTTTTCTCTAAAACTCCAAGGGACAAATTTTATAAAAGTTTGTCCCTTTGGGTAAAGATAGTAGACATCGTAACGCAGTCATGTACTATATGGTAACAAATGAGGTAAACCGGACACAAGTGTGTAAAGCTCCTGAGATATTCAGGGGCTTTACACGCTACAGCTCTCAAAGCAGGTTTTCCTGCGCCGCCTGATAGACGGTTCTCACTGAGGCCTGAAAACCTAAACTACGGGCCAGGGATGCATCGGCATGCAGATACCAGGGATTCATCAGCGGCTCTGCTGAGGAAACCATTGGTTCGCCAACAAGCTGCAATAGCTCGTATAATGTGGTTGGGGCCTCATCTGCGATATTGACTATCCGTCCGTCCATGGCCCCTTGCAAAGCCATCATGATGGCCGTGTATATATCGCGATGGTGAATGGTGCTCACCCGCATAGCCGGATGAAAGTTAGAAGCGGTAACGTGTTTGGGCAGATCTTCCAGGTGGCCGTCACCATCCCCGTAAACAAATGGGAAGCGAAGAACCGACCAATTTAACCCGCTTTCACGCAACTCCTTTTCCGCAGCAACTTTACTGGCCGGATAGGCATGCTGCGGGTTAAGCGCATCGTCCTCCCGGCCGGGGTGCGGATTGTTCTTGTCATAAACATGACTGGTACTTGCAAAAATGAAACGGGCATCAGGGGCATTGCTCTTTACGGTATCAATGAGGTTGCGTGTACCCTCCAGGTTACTTTTCCAGATCAGGTCCGTGTCCGGCGACCGGAACACGGCTGCCAGGTGAATGATCACTTTCACATCTTTTACTGCCGCTTGCAGTGTCGCCGGGTCGAACAAATCGCCTTCAATAGCTGTTACTCCGGCCGCAACTTCTTTGCCACGTACCAGTGCCGAACAATTATATCCTGCTTCGACAAGGCGGGGCAAAAGCCTTGAACCCACTAAGCCGGTCGCACCTGTTACCAATATTTTACCAAATTGTCTGTCCATAATTAAATTATTTTAGACAAAGGTGGGGCTAATGCAATAGTATGGTTTGGACAAAAACCGCTTTTACAAGGACAGATCCTGATAAAAGCCGGCTATCGTTTTACCGGTTACTTTCTTAAACAAGCGCGAAAAATACCCCGGATCATTGAAGCCAAGCTCAAATGCCAGTTCCTTTACAGAGGTATTTTGATTATGATATATTCTACGCCTTGCCTCTATAATCAAACGGTCGGTGATGAATTCCTTAGGTGAAACACCCGAATGCTGTTTTACGATCCTATATAAACAATCTGTGCTTACGGCCAGCTTTTCCGCGATCTCCGTTATGGCAGGTTGATCTGTAAGGTTATCTTCTACAAATAACTTGAACCCTAAAAACGTATCAAGGCTCCCTGCTGTGTGTTTTTTATGCAAGACAAAATAAGCGGTGTTTATTTCTGTAAGCACGCTGTTTACGTAAGCCAGGATCAGTTCCGGCTCAGTATTAGCAGTACGTAGCAGTTCATTTAAGATCTTAAAAGTGTTCCACAGCCTAAGTGCAGCATCCGGCGGGAAACTGATTTTTTGCCGGTTCAGCGGGTTGAGCAAAAAGGGGAACTTTCTGGGCAATCGCGAAAGGCACTCGTCATCAAACCCCAATTTATAGCAGTATGCGTTATGGCGAGTTGTACTAAGTTTCCTGAGCTGGTGGGGTAAGGCAAAAAAAAGTTCATTTTTGCCAACTTCAATAGTTTCCCCATCGATAACCTCCCGACTGTTCCCGTCCAGAACGAAAAGAAAGAAATAATAAGGCAGCCGCTGGGCAGATCCGTATTGAGCTGCCAACTCCGGCGCTATATGTCCAAACTCCGGAGAAACAATACGTATAGGAATCCCTTTGTTCTGGCTCAGATTTTCAGGAAAAGTGGTACCGCGCATAACTCTAATGATCATTATTAAGCGAAGTTAATCAATTAGTCTTTGCTTATGTTGCGGTTCATATAGGCTTCTAAATTAATTTTTTGAAGGGTATCGAAATTAAAGAATATATCCGCAAGCTCAGGTTGCAATCTCAACAAGATAATCAAAAGTTCCTCATACTTTACATCTTCAAAGGCGGCATCCGGTTCCATAACACCTCTATAATAAGGTTTTATCGATAGGATAAAGCTGTAAATCCATTCACTTTTAGCAACCTCGATAATAGCTCGTTCTGACAAAAAACTGCGGCGCGGTTCTGGTGCTTTTACTGAAACTGGCGGAGGACCTCCTCATCAAAACAAAACATGACAGGCTCAAATCTTCCGTCGTACTGTTGAGCATGAATTTAACAAGGCGGTTCCTGCGGGCGATACAGCAATCCCATAACCAGCAGGTATAAATTTCATTGCCATCAAAAAAGCTGACTATACCGAATGACTACCTTCGTTTCCAGACCGTCTTATTCAAAGATTGTATATAGGCATTTCAGTTGAAGGACTGCCGGAAATCCAACGGGCTTTGTTTGGTCTTGCTTTTAAATAATTTATTGAAAGATTGAGGATGCTCAAAACCAAGCTGATAGGCGATCTCACTTAGAGACAGCCGCGTCGTAGATAATTTTTCCTTAGCCTTTTCGATCAGCTTCTCGTGGATAATCTGCTGCATCGTCTGGCCAGTCTATAGCGAGTACCTGGTCTCTGCGGTTCGATAAAGTACCGCTGACTTCAATTGCCTCTATGCCAAAATCCCCAATCCAATCATGGAGCAAATCATTAACCAGGCCTCTAAGTTTTGGCAGATCTGTCTGATGGCCGGGAATCAGATCCGGTTCTTCTATAGGAACAAACACGAGAAGATCGATTCCGGCAATTACAGTTTGAGCTGTTTCAAATAACAGTTGAATATTCCTTCCCGGGTCAATAACATGAAGATAGGCTAAGATATCAATGACACATCTGTCAAATATCACATTGCGTTCGCTTTTAGAAACCAGTTTTGCCGAATAATTAAACTGTTCAATAAAATCCTCAGCAGTAGGAATTTCTGAAAATTCATACCCTGATGTTTCCAGTTGATAATATGGCTCCATTTCAAGTGTATATCCAGGAAGGTTCGCCATAAGTTCTTCCGCTAATGTTGTTTTACCGACCCGGTGAGCACCGATTATCGCAATTCTCATATTTTCATTTTGATTTGTGAAATACGACAAAAATAAGACAGATTCGCAAGTGCGAACCTGTCTTTCCAGTGTTGAGCAATGGTTTTCGAACTGCCAGGCAATGTTTTGACAATCCTAAAAGATCTTACCTCATGTTCACGATAAAAAAGTACGAGGTCATGTTTTGTATATAAAAGAAAATCCCGCCGCAGCCTAAGCAAGCCCCCTTTTAATATTTAGCCGACAAAGCTTGTACTCTTGCAGCCGCGTGTTTATTCTTGGGCTCTAGTTCAATCACTTTTCGGTAATTGATTAAGGCTTCTGAATACCGCTCCGCAGCCTCCAATAATTCCGCAAGGCTGTCATAAGTATTTGCACTATGAGGATATAATGACACGTTCAGTTTGAAAATAGCTATCGCTGCGCTGATATTCTTTTGATCGAAGAGTTGATACCCCCATTTATTCAATTCATTTTCGCCCAGTTGAAATGCCGGATCTTTCTTTTTCAAACGGGTAGCGACGGCGACAGCTTTGTCGAAGCCCTCTTTCAGCAAGGCAGTTCTCAATTTTTTCAGATTTGCCGGCAACCCGAAACCATTGGCTTCACGCATCTCCGGGATATAGAAGCCTGCTATTTCATCAATAAACTGATCAGGATTGCCTCCTATCAGATTTGTCAATACTACAATAGAAAGGTCATCTTTGAGATATACGAATAATGCAGACCGTCCGCCGCCAACGGGTGCAACAGCAGGATGCTCATCCCTGGTTACAGTAGGCCAACCCAAGGCATATCCATTTGTTAACAGGTTAAAGCCGCCGGTCTTTCCATTATTAAGTTTAGCTGGTGTCCACAAGAGTTCAATGCTGGATGGCTGTTTTAATAGTTTCCCGCCCTTCAAAGCTATCACCCAGTTGGCCATCTCTGTAGCCGTGGATTGTATACCTGCAGCCGTTCTGAAAAACACGGGAAACTGCATATAACTATTTCCCGGCGTACTGTTTCGAATAAAGCGGTCGCCCACTTGTCGGGTCATCGTATAGGCGCCCGCATAATTGGGAATTACATCGTAGGAGTCGCCAAACCGTGTCAGCACCATACCGGCAGGTTTGAACTGCCTTTCCTCGATAAACCGTGTAAAATGCATTCCACTTAATTTTGTGATGATCTGTCCCAATAACACATAGCCCGTCTGGTTGTACCTGAATTTTTCACCGGGTTTAAACTCAATTGGTAACAGCTTTACCTTTTGCATCGCTTCCTGCTCATCTCCATGTCCCATAACCTGCTCTTCCTCATTCATGATATCTGGCAGTCCGGAGATATGTGTCAGCACCTGCTGCAAAGTGATACTCTTCCAGCTATCAGGTAAGCTGTCCAGATAATTCGACAGCTGATCTGTAATTTTCAGCTTATTATCTTCCGCCAATTGCATAATAGCGACGCCTGCAAAGGCTTTGGTAATTGAGTTAACAGAAAAGATCGTTTGATCAGTTGCCTTGACATCATATTCAAGATTGGCAATGCCATAAGTTGTGTTCTTGACGATTGCTCCATTCCGGACAACCGCTACTTGCAAGGCAGGAATGTGGCGTTGCTGCATTTTGCTCTTTACAAAAAGATCTATACTATCGGAAGTAGTAAGAGATTGTGCACCAGCAAAGGCAGTGATCAAACAAAGTGGCAAAAATGAAAAGCGTGTAAGTAGTTGATGTTTCATTTATAAAGTTGGGATAAGTAGATAAATGTAGCGCTTATTTCTTAACAATGATAATACGCTAATTAATTGTGGCCGGGTTGTCCGGGCTTCTGGCGTCTTTGCGCATCAACAGACATGCCATTAAATAAGAACATGTTTAAATTTTCTTATTTCTGTCAGTCTGCCGGATGAATACTATTCCTCTCCAAAACAGAAATACCCGGTGGTATCTTCTGGATGCCAATCTGTATTTTGAAATCTTTTATTCGTAAAAATGCCTGCTTTGCACCTTTTTATTTCAAAAATAGAAATAAAATGTGTCCGGACGGTAGCTCTGCGAGCGGCTTCAGCTTCAATTGATAATCAGTCGGGATGACCGGATTCTATCAAAAAGATAGCGATGAAAACCAGCTATTTGTAACATTTATCGCCCCAATTTGAAACATTCCCCCTCCCTGCTTTCAGACGGTACATAATAGCTTTACAGCCTCTAACCGACGTATATGAAATTGAGATTGCACCTGTTTAGCCTGTTGGCTTCTGCCTTTTTGAACGACTTATTGGCTGTGAATAAAATTCCTGCTAAACAAGCAATTTATCCTGAATCTTAACCGTATCATATACTTATCCATTAATCTGTCGAAACACCTATGAAGATCACAAACCTGTGCACACTGGCCTGTGCGCCTGTTACCATTGCGTGGGCCTGCAAGAAAGAGAAGGTCGCCGCTGTTGAAAAACTGCCATTGAACGATCATGGCACCGCTTTCGTGCATGCTGGCCTGTTACACAAACAATCCGGCTTTGACCTATGTAACCAGACAGCTCATAGCCAATGGCATTAAACCCTTTTACCGGGATACGGGCGGTGCTTTGAACAGGCGGAATAATACCGCGCTTGATAAACGTACCATTGATGCCATTGTGGCGGGTGGCAAATAATTTGAACTCTACGAAAAATTCCTTTTTCATGTCCTTCAGAAGATACATGCAATTCAGACAGAAAGCACTTGCCTTTCCTTGTTTATTTCTCCTGATCATTGTATTTCAGGGCTATCAAGTGAGGGCCCAAACCGCCAGCTATGTCTGGAAAAACGCACCTATTGGTGGTGGCGGATTTGTGACTGGGATCGTTACCCACAAAACATCCGGCGACAGGTACTGCCGCACAGATGTAGGCGGAGCTTACCGCTGGGATGCAGCGAACAATAAATGGATTGAGCTGCTAGACTGGCTTGACGAGTCTGAAAATGGATTTTATGGTGTGGAAGCTTTGGCGCTGGACCCACAGAACCCTAATAATGTGTATATGCTTTGCGGCACCTCCTATATCAACAGCGGAAGAACGGCTATACTGAAATCTACGGACAAAGGAAATACTTTTACCTATACAGATGTTACGGCTAAATTTAAAGCGCATGGAAATGGGCCCGGACGCGGAAACGGAGAACGTCTGGTGGTAGATCCGAACAACAGTAACATATTATTCTGTGGAACCCGGGCAAACGGATTATGGAAGAGTACAGATGCCGGCCTTACCTGGAACCTTGCCTGGAACGGCGTAACTACTACTCCTAATGAGAACGGAATATGTTTTGTGGTTTATGATCCCTCCGGCAGCGTAGTGGGCGGCGCAACTCAAACCATGTACATAGGTGTTTCCCGCACGGGAGGCGCAAATATTTATAAAAGTACAGATGGAGGAACAACCTTTACCGACATCTCTGCAACCACCGGTTTTATGCCTCGCAGGGCTGCGCTGCAGGGAACTACCATGTATGTTACCTATTCGGACGATGCGGGCCCGCAATCCAGTGGAGGAGATGGGAAGTTGTATAAGCTCAACACAGCTACCGGTCTGTGGACAAACGTTACCCCCGTTCATTCGAAGGATTATTCATACGGAGGCGTAAGTATAGACCCGACTAATGTTAACCGGGTAGTAGTTTCTTCCTGCGGCTTGTATTGGAACAACCAGTTTGGTACCGGTTGGGGAGACTTTGTTTTCCTTTCTACCGATGGCGGATCAACCTGGACGCTTAAAAACGGCAGGAACGCCACCTATGATAGTAACGGCATGGGATGGTCTGACGGAGGTGCGGTTAATTGGATGGACTGTATCGAGTTTGACCAGTCCAATCTTTCAAAAGTGCGGGTGGTCGGCGGAGGCGGAATATATACATGTTCGGATATTACAGCCGTAAATCCTACGTGGAAATACGATGTGATCGGGATTGAAGAAACAGCGTTGCTTGACGGGATAAGCATTCCCGGAGGGCCGGTTATTTCTTCCTTTGGAGATGTAACAGGCTTTGTGCATGAGCCGCTGACTTCTTATCCCGCAAATAAACTCGCACCTTCAGATCAGAATAACCAGAGCATCGCTTATGCTGCCGGCAACACAAGCAAAGTTGTAAGAGCTGCGAACACAGGAAGCGTTGTATACTATTCCACTGATAAGGGTGCTTCATGGATGGGATGCGCCACTAATAAAGGTACAGATGGAAGGGTGGCCATCAGCGCAGACGGAGGGACTATACTACATTGCCCCGGAGGTTCGGCAACTACCTACTATACGACGAACAACGGAGGCGCCTGGTCTGACTGTTCAGGGGTATCCCTCAGAGACGCTTCTCCGGTCGCTGACCAGGTAAATCCGAACTATTTTTATATATACAATCCAACTAACGGGCAAATGCTGAGAAGCTCCAATAAAGGAGTCAGTTTTTCAGTAGCGGGCACGCCGGGCGCGTCAACCGCGAATTATCCGTGGGAGGCGGCCTTGATCCGGACAGTACCGGGCTTTGAAGGGCATGTGTGGGTACCGCTTGGCCGCAATGGATTAAAATATTCAACTAACTATGGAGCAGCTTATACGACTGTTTCAAATGTAACTTATTGTAAAACAGTTGGGATAGGAAAGGCGATGTCCGGATCCAGCTATCCTGTTATCTTCATCTGGGGAACAGTCTCCGGCGTGACGGGACTTTTCAGATCAACAGATCAAGGTGCTACATGGACCAGGATAAACGACGACGCCCATAAGTTCGCAGGCGCGCCGTTGCTGATAGGAGACATGAACGTTGCAGGAAGGGTCTATATGAGTGCCGGCGGAGGAAGAGGTTTAATTTACTGGGAAGAAAATAACAAAAGGTCCGCTAATTGGAAAAGCGCGGCCTATACGGGAACAGGTAAGAATGGAACGGTAAAATCAGGCGATGAGATCACCTACACCATTCATATAAGGAACACCGGAAATGTGGCGCTGAACAACGTCAATGTCATAGACACCGTCCCTGCATTCACCGTATTTGTAAGTGCAGATGGCGGCATCACGCCAGATGGAAATGGCAAACTTACCTGGACGATCACTAATATCCCTGTAGGGTCAGCAGACATCACCCGCAGCTTTATCGTCAAAGTAGCCAGTGACCTGACCAACGCCGGATATATCACCAATACCGCCGATGTAGATAACGGTGATGGCACAGGCCAGCATCCAACTACACCACCCGATCCATCCAATCCAAATAATCCAAAAACTAATCCGGATCCTGACGAGCCTTCCACAAAGATCCCTGTAGATAACGGCAAGCTGTCCCTGAACTGGAAGAGTGCCCAATATACTCCTTCCGGTACTAAAGGCGGCGTTACTACAGGAGACCTCATTACCTACACGATACATATCCGCAATACAGGTAGTATAAAGCTCGAAAACGTCAGGATAGTAGATACCATCCCCGCCTATACGGAGTTTGTAAGTGCAGATGAAGGGATCACACCCGATGGTAACAAAAAACTCTACTGGACCATCGCTGAAATTCCAGTAGGGTCAGCAGATATCACCCGTAGCTTTATTGTGAAAGTAGCCAGTGATCTTACCGGTGCAACAAATATCATCAATACTGCCGGAGTAGATAACGGCAATGGAAAAGGCAACCAGCCTACTTCTCCACCAATGACTAATGATCCCGGTAATCCTGATACAAATCCTACCAGTGGCCCTTCTACCAATATCCCTGTAGATAAGCTGAATAACTGGGAATGCTGGAAAACAGTGGTGACCGCCTCCGGCAATGATCAGGTAAAACCTGATGAAGCACTTACTTATACCATCCATATCAGGAATACAGGCAATGTAGCCGTCGATCACCTGGTGGTCACTGATCCCATACCTGAACATACCTCTTTTGTAAGTGCAGGCAACAACGGGACATATGATCCTGCATCCAACATCGTCACCTGGAATGTAGGGGAAATAGCGACAGGCGCCACCACAACGATCACGATGATTGTAAAAGCTGCTGACAACCTGGATAGCATCCCCGTAATTGTCAACACAGCATCAGCAACAGATGGCACCAGTACAAAACCGACCTCCGGTTGTGATCCTGCATCGCCAGATTGCACAGGAGATACAGGTACAACCATAGTCACTATTCCCGGAGATGCAGCATTAGTTTTTGCCAATGCCATGAGCCCGAACGGGGATGGAAAGAATGAATATTTTATTATAAAAGGACTTGAAAAATATCCACCTGCATCATTGTTCGTATTTAATCGCTGGGGAAATATGGTCTATCAGTCGGCCGCTTACAATAACAATTGGGATGGGGCAGGATTGAGCGAAGGGACTTATTACTATAAACTGGTAATAGAAGGTGTGGATAGTAAGAAGACATATACAGGATGGATCCTATTAAAAAGAAAATAATAAATATGCATGCAGGATTAAAATATTGCCTTTGTGCAATATTAATGTTGATCTCGTTTCGGATACGTGCCCAGCAGGATGTGCAGTTTAGCCAGTATGCTTTCAATGGGCTGAGTGTAAATCCAGCTTATGCTGGCTATAAAGATGCGCTGTATCTAAACTGTAATTACCGGCAGCAATGGACAGGTTTACCTGGAGCCCCCCGTACAGCGGGAGTATCCGTGGATGGCCCATTACATCCTATGAAGTCCCGCACCGCTATAGGGCTGGGACTTCAGTTAACAAATGATATGCTGGGCCCACAAAAATCCTATTCAGTATATGGCTCGTATTCGTACATCATTTCTCTGGATGATGACAACACACGCAGGCTAAGCTTTGGATTGGGAATAGGCATCTCCCAGTATCACCTGGATGGAAACAGCCTGCAATACTTTGATCCGGAAGATGCTGTTTTCCCTGCTGGTGGTGTGAATGCCTTTTCACCGGATGCAAGGTTTGGAATATTCTACCATTCTCCTTCTTTTTTTATCAGTGCTTCTGTACTGGACCTCTTTAGCAATGTGATCACTTCCGATTTTAAATGGAAAGGCTATAACTATGAAAATATCCGGAAGACCCGGCACCTGTACCTCTCTGCTGGCTGCATGGCGCCAATATCCGAACATCTGAAATTTAAACCCTCCCTGATGCTTAAAGATGACCTTAATGGCCCTACAGCTGTGGATCTTACAACAATGTTGTTAATAGACCAGGTATTATGGATTGGAGGTTCTTACAGAACATCTGTGCCTATATGGAAGAAAGAGCTTCCGTCCAGGCTGGAGCAACGAAATGCTGCAAGTGCTATCATTGAATATTATATTTCCGGCAGATACCGAATAGGTTACGCCTACGATCTGAATATTAACCAGATGAGAGATGCACAGGGTGGCTCTCATGAAATATCAATTGGCATCCTGTTTCCTTCAAGGAAGTTCAGTGTTTATAGCCCCCGCTATTTTTAAATGTAGAATGATATGTTACGTTATCCAATACTATTCGTCATCATATATTTGTTCATATCGCCGGAGATAAAAGCCCAGGAAGATAAAAGCCTGGAAGAGCTGGGAAATGAAGCATTTGTACGCCAGGAATATGCAGTAGCTGCTGGTTTGTATGGCAAGGTGGAGCAAAGGAAGGGAAGAAAGACCCCAATTGTTGTACTGGAAAAACTGGCACATTGTTATGTAGAGATGGCCAGGTTCGAAGATGCCGGTTATTATTATTTACGTCTGCTCGGTCGCCCCGAGAAGCCTTCCTATGCTAACTTATATTATGGAGAAATGCAGATGAGTATAGGAGCTTATGATACCGCAAGAAAATATATAGCACTTTATCAAACTACTAATGCCGATAGCCTGCAATGGAAACAGCTCCTGCTGTCCGGTTGTGATAGCGCTGTTAAATGGAAGTCCGCAGGCTCCACCGTTGCGATAGAAAGTATTAAAGAGCTGAATTCTGAAGGTGCTGACTGGATAAGTGGGGTCGTAAAAAAAGGATTGCTGCTGGTTTCAAATGGATATCGTAAAATGTCGCTCAGCACAGGGTCTGAGCGGAATCCCCTTATTGATCTCAGAGTGAATGAGCCATATTTTAAACCATATATTTATAGGCAATACGAGAAAGGTAGCAACGCAAATACTTACCTGGAAGAAGTATTGCCGGATCTGCTTAAAAAACTCCCGTATCATATAGGGCCCGTATGCTTCAACAGGCGGGAAGATACTGCCTATATTACATTAAGCGAAGCCAATAAGGATGTTTTCAATAAAACCCGGAAAGGCCCCCTGAATGGAGAACGGTTAATGTCCTTATTCATGTCTGTAAGGAAGGGCGACACATGGTCGCCACTACTGCCTTTAACCACATTGAACTTTCCAGGTAGTTATACCGGCAATGCGGTGCTAAGTGAGGATGGACAGACACTTTATTTTGTTTCTGACCGGCCCGGCGGGGTAGGCAAAACAGATATCTGGTATAGCGAGCAACAGGCAAATGGCGCCTGGGGGCAGGCTAAAAATTGTGGTCGTGAAATAAATACCCGTTGGGAAGAAAGCTTCCCTACGATCAATGAAGACGGTGCACTTTATTTCTCAAGTAAAGGACATCCTGGTATAGGAGGGTTCGATATCTTCCGTGCATCCGGTAGCCGGGGTGAATGGACGCCCCCTTTGAACCTTCGGAACCCATATAATTCCGGAGGTGATGACCTGGGATTTATCATGAAAGACAATCATTATGAAGGCTACCTTTCATCCAACCGCGAAGGTGGTACTGGAGGAGATGACGTATATCATTTCCTGGATAATCATTTTACTGAAAATTTAAAAAATCTTCAACCAGTTGCGCCCGTACTTACACCTCCTCCAGCACCTGAAGCCCAGGATAGTATAGCAAAAACAATAAATCCACCTAAAGCTGTCGATACTGGCTTAATTCATAAGCTGGAGCAGCTTTGTTTCTATTATGATTATAACAGTGGTATATTGCTGACAAGCTCTAAAGAATTATTAGACAGAGTGGCCACCGTACTAAAACAACATAAGGATTGGAAGCTCATGATATATTCCTATGCTGACAGTCGTGGGTCATTCGAATACAATAATAACCTTACTGCACTTCGTTGTTATGCTGTCATTGACTACCTCATCAAACAGGGAATTCCCCCAAGCCATCTTTATTATGAGAACCTGGGAGAAAGAGGGCTGGTAAATGATTGTGGAGACGGTGTACCTTGTAGTGAAGCAGAGCACCAAAAGAACAGGCGCTCTACGCTGAGAGTAATTTATTAAGCAGCTCATTACTGCTTTCCCGGGCCTGAGCTGAAGTACCATCCAAAAATCCAGGCATCAAGGCTACCTCTATTTCCGGCAGCTTGTCACCTTTATTCTCCACCGTACGCTCTACCTGGACCACATCATGATGTAATTACATTGACATGTATTCCGGCCCTTGGCACATTAAAATCCGGGTATAATTGGTTATGATTAATGTAAGGAGGCTTGGGTATTAATATTAACATTACATGTTAATATAAGTTCCTCATCAGTTACCTCGTTAATCCGAACCTCGATGCACCACATTTTGATCATTTCCCTCTTTTATCTATTTGTACATCCTTTAATATTGAGGTCGAAGGCTGATCAGGGTATCGTAGATATCCGTATGTATTTTATCCCAAATGGAATAAAAATAGATACTGCAACTGCAGCATACTATGCTTACAGGTATTATATACACGATAGTTTAATTCTACGAAAAGACACTTTGACTCAGAATGAGTCTACGACAACTACTCAACGTGGTATAATTAGGAGTACATTGACAGCAAGTCTGGCACATCCTTCTTATTTGATTGACAGGAGCAAACAGATGAGTTATATATATTATTATAAAGACTCCTTACTTCGTATCTCGAAAACACCATTACCTCAAAACCAATTCGAGATTTTCTATAGAACAAATCCTAACACTCAGAACAGAAAGGCCATCATCAGGCAGGAAGATTCGGTTTGGATAGCTGGGCTACGTTGTTTTAAAGGAATAGCCGTCCATGATATAGATACTATAACGTTCTACTATTCAAAAAATAAATTAGGGTTGCATTCACCGCTTAATAATTTCTTATCGGATTTTCCCTTTGAGGTTATGAGTATTCAGGTTCCTGCCTGGAACGGAACTCAGGCTCAGGGACAAGTACTATTCATCATATCAGCTATAACAGCCACCTCTATTCCAGATAGCCTCTTAAAGCTTCCTACTTCGATCCCACAGGATGAGAATGTGCCTATTAAAAATATGCGTTTCTTTTAACCTAAATATATTAGCCCACATGAAAAAATTCTCTATTACTGTTGCTACAATGTTCACCATTTTCTTTACAAGCTGTAGCAAAGAAGATAAATCCCCCACTCTAACAAAACTTGCGCAACCAGATTATAAAGCATTGTTGGAACAAAAAGTGAAGTTGCAGCCATTATCTACAGCGCGTACTCTGGAAAACGAAAAGTCAATGCCTAAGTTTGACACCTATAAGGAAGCATACGAGTTTTTTCAACAACTTAACAAAATGAGCGTTCAGAGTTCTCAAATAATGGAACTGACATCGGTTGAAATGCAAAACGTTCGTCGGGGTGTAGGTACACTTGCAAATTCAGGAACTGATGTTTATCACTATCATAACAGTATAGTGTCTGGTGCTACTGTAGGTAGTGCCTATTTAACTTCTATTTCAACTACCTACAATACGACTGTTGACATTGGATATAGCTGGATATCTACAGATAATGGTGTGACGAAGAATTTTCAAACAAAACAATTTTTGGGCACAGATGCGACGCAACCCCATATCACCTATTCTGGCATAGGCACGATTAATGAATCATTTATTACAATGTATACATCCGCTGGAAGCGGATCATATAGTGGTTCTTGCCAGGGGGCAGTCATGATTGAAGGAGTTGCCCTTTCTTTCATAGTTAACGTCTATGGTACATTTACGGCGGTAATGCCAGCTAACATTCAACCTCGTCCCCCAATAACTATTACTATTACACAGTCGCTGAGTGCAAGGGCATTATAATTCATTTCTACTGCCGAAATATCGATGAGTAAAATCTCATCGATGTTTTCATTTTGGTTGCATCACAAATGACATGCACTTTTCGTTCTTCTGTTTACTTAATTGAGCTGTTTTATTGTTGATAGCGTTTTCTCCCCGAGTAGTCCCTTCCAACAGAATGTGAATTTTCACAACTATAGAAAAAGTTATCCTTATCGAAAAATCACAATACTTATTTATTCTTCAAAAACATTACAAGGCAAGGTACAGGATATTAAAGATACTGCTCTTTCATGATGATAATCATCCATCACATAAATTTCAATTTTTCTAAAGATAATTAACTTTACATTGCTGTATGTCCATCATAGAGTATATTTGTCCCACAACCAAACATTATGACAATCCCCAAACCACTCTCACTCAGCATCTTAGCCACACTCCTGTTCACGCAATCCAGTCGGGCGCAAGTATCCGTCAAAATGCACACACTCACCGGCTATGAAGACTACGAAAGTTTCGCTTACGCAGCCTGCGAAAAGCTACAAGTTGTCCTAAACTCAACCCGATTCAAAAATGCCGTCCGCCAGGGCTCCTTCACCAGAACAAATGGCTTAACCAGTCAAAAAATCTGGGAGAAGATAATGAACGCTCATGAAGTACAAGGACCTGGAGGAAAAGATTCCGTCGTCGACCTGCATGCACGGATCATCACCATTGAGCAAGATGGTACCAGATGGATCAACAATTGCAAACCAGGATCATGGGCGGGAACAATTGGAATAGACGGGCGGGGTGATGGCGTAACGGCAATATGCAGGGAAAAGCTCAAAAAATTCTACGATACAAAAGATACTGCATCCCTAGCCGGACACTACATGCACGAATACATGCACATGTTAGGCTTCAGCCATCCAGGCTTTCGAAAATCCAGGAGTGCCGTATACAAGATTGGTTATATCGCGCGAGACATTATCAGGCAAGGCATTTGAGCATAAGTCTCTCTATGAATAAGAGAGAACTCTCGCGAACCGAAGCTCAGATCATATTTCGAATTAAAATATTGTAATTATGGAACAACAGCTCATCTCATCATAGTATCATAATAGGTAAGTCTAAATTAGAACGCATCGCCGTTGTTACTTAGTACTATTACGCTATCAGTTGGCTGGCAGGCCTCCGATTCCGGCTACATAAATATTACATTCACAAAAGAATAACCGGCTTTATAAAAATCACTACTTTTTCTTAGTCATGCTGTTCAACTCAAAACATAACTAATCTGAGTGGTTCTTCGGAACCGCCCTTTTTTATCTTGTTTTACATAACTTTAGTCGGACTACAATGATAAAAAATGCAAAAGATTATTTTACCAAGGCCGCTTTTCTGCCCTTTTCAACCTAAAATTAACGTTTATGCAAAAGAGGCAGAAGTTCGTTCGTGTGAATTCCTGCGTAAGTTTAATCTAGCTGACTCCGAAGCAAAAGTGGAATATTATCGGCGGCAGGGCTTTGCATATATGGTTGCACGTATGTTCCCGGAAGCAGCGCCAGAAACACTTTTTGCCTTCACGGATCTGAACACTTTTTTATTTTTGATGGATGACAGATTAGATCATTCCGATGAATCGGGCTTACAGAGCGTATCTAATTTGGAGCAATATGTCACAGCATTTTTGGACATTTTGTTGATTAGTGCTCCTGACACTAAAATACCAGAGTTTCTTGCATTATTTGATATTTGGGAGCGTATTAAAAAAGTAAGTGATCATTCTTGGCAAAATCAGTTCCGTCAGAGCATGAAAGAAATTCTTGACGCTGCACTGTGGCAAAAGAGGAATGTAGTTATGGGTGTAAGCCCTGATTTTGATGAATATATAAAGATACGCCAATGTCTTGGAGCAGCTAATATTGCCACAGACACAATCGCCGTAACTAGCAGGATTTCTTTGCATCCTGACATTTGGACTGATCCCGTGGTCAGGCAATTAACAATCCTTGCCCGTAATGCTGTATGTTGGGCAAATGATTTGTTCTCTTTGTCTAAGGAAGTGAGGCATGGCGATGACTACAATCTTGTGCTTATCATTGAGAAAAAGGAAGGACTCAACCGTGAGGATGCAATTCAGAAAGTTACCGAGATTCATGACAGAGATGTTGTCAAATTCATTCAACTGGCTAATAATCTTCCCGATGTAGGAAAACAAGCAGGTGAAGTACAAAAGTATGTACGTGCGCTAACTCATATTATGAGAGCAAACATTGATTGGAGCTACAATGAATCTGACAGGTACAATTTTGACTATTACCCTGTCCCGGAATATATAAATGCAATTTAAAGGATGCAGGTTTCCTTCCAGATTGACCTCACACGTTTATACCTTTTAGTAAAGGTCTGCCACAGCCAGGCACCCTGCAAACCCCTTTCCACTCCCTGCAGATGTTTCTCAACAGCCCGCACCTGGTCAATATCCTGACCGGAAATAGATATCTGAGCCAGTCGTGCTTTGATAACGTTTATTGCCTCAATGCTGGCTTCTAACGATCCGGAGACAATTCTGGCTACTTCTTCAATAGCATGTTTTAATTCCCAGTCCGGATGATTCAGAGCAACGATTGTAACCAGATTAGAGTCTGAAAAATTATCGATACACTCTTTTTCAAAGGAGAAAAGGTCGTTTGATAAGCAGCCGAACAAACTAAACTGCCAATGTAATCTTCTCATAGCATCAGAGAGTCCGGATTTATCCAGCCAACTCCAGGAAAGAAATACTCCCGAACTAAATTCTATAAAGGCAACAGTATGTGGCATGCCTGAGATATGACACCTGTCAACATTATATTCTTCGACATTAGGAATATGATACGTGGCGTCTGTATTACAATTCTGGTGAGCTGCTTTCAAATGCAGATTATACAACTCCAGGAATTTAACGAACCAATCGGTAGGTGAAGCATCACTAATTTTCCGCAATATTTTAATATTTGCCTTTTCAACTAAAGTTGCATTGGCTCGCAATCTTAATCTGGCGTCAACCCTTGCCAACCGTTGAATGATCTGTTTAGCATCTCGTTGCTCTTTCTTACTCAGCTGCCCATATACTTCTCGCCCCATTTTGTCGTTTAAGTAAAAATCTATTGCACAATTTTCCACTATTGGAATTATCCTATACAATGGTGAATCCGGGAACAGGTATAGAGCACAGGTTATGTATTGTTTACCATTTTCCAGCCAAATATTATGGTCAGTCGCAAAGCCTTTGGCACTTTCTGCCAACCCGCCTTCATAAGAATGAGGATAAAATTTCCCACAATAGTCTTTTAGTTTAAAACTGCCAAAATTGAATAATTCTTCAATCCCCACTTGTGCTCCGTCGTCAATCATTTGTACATAATTTGCCTGTACACGTTTTAACACACTATTTGTTATTGATAATTTATCCATTATAACTAATTCGTTTCAAACATATAAAGAGTACAAGAAATTCATAACTATCTTAAATAATCTTCAATCTAACTGTAAAATGGCTATTATAGAATTATCATAAAATTTATGTACAAACAACGAAGCAAAAAATGGACATCTATTTTCCGTTTAAACCGATTGATAAAACAATCACTTTATCGTTAGTTCTGAATGAAGCAAACGGTAGGTATAGTTGCTACAAACAGTATCACATAAATAATATATGTTTTATGATCGCTCTCTGGATCCCTATATTTTAGTAGCCGGAAGGCAACTGTCCAATGAACAAATAATTGGATGCCGAAAACTATAACAGCTTTCCAGGAATGTCTTAGCTCTTCCAGGTTGCAAATGGTAAGCATGGAGCATAAAAAGACGCCAGGTAAAAAAAACAAGTAATGAATAAACAGCAATTGCCGGGCCTTGGCATCACCAATAGAAATAGGCAGGGTTTTTCTTCCCAGTAATTTATCTCCGGCAACGTCTCGTAGGTCTTGAAGGTGTAAGGCACAACCAGCCCAGGCACTCATAAGAGCAAAGTAGCTTTCCAGGCGGGAATTGACGAACTGATTATCGGATAGGGATATATGCCATTGCACATTAAATAAAAGAAAAGTGGCTAATGTCATGCCCACTATATTTTTAGTAATCCAGTGTTTACTCCCTCCTCTGAGATTCAGGTAATAGCTAACGACTATCCAGGCAAGAGAGTACCAAAATATTCCAAGGTATAGTGCATATAGAGCATACACCAGGTTGTATATATACATTCTGCGGTAGGCTTCTCTAACAGTAACCAGCCCTGTTACAAGGGGACGATAAGGCTTGTTGATCCGATCTTCTTCAATACCAGCTATCTGATTAGAAAGACAGAATGTATAAATGTAAAGAACTGCGTAAGTAACCGATGTTAGAAGAGTTAATGGAAGATCTGCCCAAGGACTGTCATTATATATCCATCCGGTTGCAAAAATCATTAGAGAAGGTAGTATCGTGTCCCAGATGTTGTTGTCAATAAATTTCCATACAATAAGGATTTCCCTGCTTATTGCACGTGCTAAGGATAAGGCGAGTTCACGTTGTAGTATGCTGAACATGAATGGTTTAGTCGTACCCTAAATATAGTTAGATTTGACTACAGCAGCAAAGATAAGCACTGGAAATATTTATTCTGGGATGCCGGAGAACCTAATACTTACTTAAAGATTAAGTTCTAATCGTTCATCAAAGATAAAATCAATGAGATATACGATCTACTAACTAATAACCAAGATTGCGCTATAAAACTTTGCACGAGCATGGGCTACTTTTTAGTTACTCGTTTTAGTAAATTTTCGTATATTTATCGTAATACATTCCCTTGCTAAGTGAATATAGATGGTTGAAGGTAATTCAATAAATCCCTTATTTTCTGTATGGTATTAGATTTTGTTTTCAATCCCCTTGACAACCTAAGATCTGAACATGCTATTCATCTCTTCGGTTCCCATGGAGGCATCCAATGGCCCCTAAAAGTATCTCCAGACATAGAACATTCTCAAATATACCTTGTTCCCATTTATAACATGAATCGACATCGTCCTATGCGGCAAACTTATTTTGATGAACTAATTGTCAACTTTGACTTTTAGTCAGACAATCCCTCTTTATACTTAAAATTCTACCCTATGCAATTTCAAGCTGGTTATATGTTAGAATCTGTCCGGGAGAAATTGATTCAATATACAAAAAACGAGGATCAACAACATGAATTGCAAGGATTATTGCAGTCATTAAGTACGTTCGATGTACAAACGACACTCTCCCTGGAATGTCCGCAAAATATTCCTAATATTCTTGCTGTGGCAGTAAATATCATTACCAGGGGATTGCCCACTTTACCCACCATATACCTGGAAACATATTTTGCTGATAAACTAGGCATCACTACCAGAAAGGATATCGATGGTAAGATTACCTTTCCTGCGATAGACAACACACAATCCTTACAGGGAGAGGCATTATTTAAAGCACTTCATGTGATAGATCCAAGAGCAAGGAACCGACGCCAATACCTGGAACTGAATGACCTAGACAGTAGTTTCGAACGCAATTTCCTGCTGACATTGATTCCTGAAGCGCACAGTTATTTACCGCAATTGTTGGAGAAGCAACGGAGTCGCGCATCCTTTACCAGAGATAATAACCAGGGACGTGTGGACTTCAGCATGGAAATTCCTTATAATATTGTCAGAAAGGCCTTCAACAGGTTCAATCAAAATATCGCCATCAAACATCATGATACTTATATTATAGAGGTAGATGGTGAACGTTATCATACCGATGTGATTGATGATCTAAAAGATCTGGCTATCGGACAATTAGCTAGAAATATCAGTCATATCAGGGAAAAAACCACCTACAATGACATAGCTACATTTATAAAGAAGATTACAGTAGAGCCATATGTACAAATAACAGCTGATAACTATCACAACAAACAATATCTGTCAGCTACAGCAACGGCATTGGCTTTGTCACCATTTATAATAGCACGTGTACAACGTGTATTATTACAATATCTCCTGGTTAATTATCTCGATTTCACCGACCATAAGGAGATAACGCTGGCAGTCATTGAGCGTGACTTGCCAGGGGCAAATGCAGCGGTAGAGGACCTGCTAAACTTACTACATACCATCAATGATTTGTCGCAGCTGAGCATTAATATTCCTGAGATCAAATTAACTGTATTTAGTTCCCAGGAATATAGGCATCATCCTTTAAGGGGAAATGCGCTTGCTCATGATATGAGCACATTCAATGCTGCGGATTTTGATCTAGTGATAGATGTATCTGTATTACAGCGAACTGGCATTTTCCGGAAAGATGAGCAGATATCCCCTCATACGATCGTTATTCGTAGTGCTCATTATATTCATTATACAACTGATAACTGCGTATTGTCGGCTCTGCCGATAACATATAGACAGGTGGTAATTCCCCTTTCCAATGAAGAATACGAAGAAGTAGAGCCAGTTAAGAACCTTCTCATCAGGTTGGTACAGGATATTTTCCGGAAAACGGATTTCAGGAAGGGACAGCTGCCAATCCTGAACCGGGCTATGCAACTGCAATCCGTCATAGGATTACTTCCTACCGGAGGCGGTAAATCACTGACGTATCAACTGGCAGGTTTATTACAACCCGGTATGACAATCGTCGTGGATCCAATTCGTTCATTAATGCTGGATCAGTATAATGGATTGAGAGAAATAGGCATTGACAAATGTGAATTTATCAACTCAACCTTAAGCACTGCTGAAAGAAATTACAACCAGCACGAACTACTTGCCAAAGGGCAGCTGCAATTCCTGTTTGTATCACCAGAACGATTTGTGATCGATGATTTCAGAACCGCATTGGCAAACGCCGCAGCAAAAGGACACTACTTTGCCTATGCAGTCATAGACGAGGTACACTGCGTGTCTGAGTGGGGACATGATTTTAGAACGCCTTATCTGAACCTCGGTGATAATGCCCAAGAGTTCTGCCAGACAAGCAAAGGTTCGCCGGTACCGCTATTCGGGTTAACCGCCACCGCATCCTTCGATGTACTGGCTGATATTGAGAGAGAGCTAAATATCAAAACAGATGACGGAAACGCTGTGGTACGGTTTGAAAACAGTATTAGGGATGAAATCAATTACATCGTTGAAGAAGTACACTTCAATTATGATGGATTGGAAGACCTTGATGCCTGGAAAGTCAGAGAATATATAGGGAATAAAAAGCAGCTGAGGATATTTGATATCATTAATAAAAAAGCCGAAATCTTCGAGATATTTAACAATGAAAGGGTAATCAGGGATATCATTTCTCACTCATACCAGAATTATTTACCGCTGGCAGAAAAATCAAAATTACTGAAGGCGTCGAAAAATGAAGATACCGTTCTACATCAGTATACCGAAAGCATGTTGACAAAATTATATATCCCCGGAAGCCCATTTTCAACACCATCTTCATCCGACACTATAAAATATTATCCATATGGCTTAATTGTATTTATGCCACATAGGCGTGGTTGGTTAGGAATTCATAGCACTAATGGCGGGCATGGCCTGTTTGATAAACCCGGAGTTGTCAATATCTCAAGTGAAAGAAATGCAACAATTCCCACACACCATTTTCAGGAAGAGACACTAGGTTATTTCATGGGAAGTGGAGACGATGATGCTGCTGGAAGAATAGACAAAGAATCCTTTTACCACCTGGATCAGTTCAAAAAAAATCAAGCCTCTATAATGGTAGCTACTAAGGCATTCGGGATGGGAATAGACAAACCCGATGTCCGTATGACCATTCATATCAACATCCCCTCTTCCATAGAATCTTTTGTACAGGAAGCAGGAAGAGGCGGGCGTGACGGAAAACTATCCACCTCCTTAATCCTTTATCATAACAATGTCGCGCAGATAGGCGTAAAAAAGAAAGAAGCCTTTCACCTCGACAAAGATGTACTGATGTACTTCCATAAAAACTCTTTTAAGGGACAGGTGAAGGAAAGAGTCATGATTCATGAATTGCGCAATACCATTATCTTCCCTGTAAAGACTAATTTACAGTTACTAGTCCAGGATATTAACGAACTATATGGCAACAATAACCTTCAGTTCAATATTAATTTAGGAGAAACTAAACACCACAACCGGATTTTTATCAATCTGTTGTCAGGAGAAGGTCTCGGATACGTATATCTGGATACTGGTGCGACAGGAATTCTCAAAACGCAACATGATACCCTTAGTTACAATCTTGTAGATTGGTTAAAAGGTAAGCTTCCTATTGGAAATGGTAACTCAGTTGCAGATATCAGAAGCTGGCTGGATCGTATGACAATAAACTCCCAGCAACAAACAGGTATAGAGCGAATGCTAATGGACATGGATTTCGGAGACAGTAAAAAAATACCAATCCCATTTACCAATAGGTTCTATTCACCAAAAACAAACTCCAGAAAAGATTTTTACATCAATACTGCACATTACTCCAAAGTGCTGGAAACAACTGCTATAAAGCAAGTAATGACCCAGAAGCATATTTCTTTACCGAACATACTCGCAGATGCTGTATATGAAGGAGATGATTATTTATCTTTTATTGAACGACTGAATATCCAGGACGAATCCCTGGTATCTGAGCTGAATAATGAAGTCAGCCCTATGGCTATGGAATTACAAAAAGCATACTATATTGCTCGTAGCCAGGATGATACTGCCAAAGCTATATATCGCCTGATTTCCATCGGCATTATTGATTCGTATACAATCGATTATCAGAATGGATTGTATACGGTAACCTTCACGAGAAAACGGAATGGCGAGTACTACAATTCCCTGGAACAACTGATTGCAAGATATACTTCCAGAAATATAGCCACCCAGGAGATACGTGACCTGCGAGAGAACGCAGTTGCAGATATAACCTCTGGCAAAGCTACAGAGATTAGCAAATGCCTTGAATATCTCACAACTTTCATTTATCATAAGATAAAAGAAAAACGACTACTGGCTATTGAAGATATGATAAGGCTTTGTCAAGCTGCCATCACTATTAAGGAACCACTAAAACAAAGCCATTTCATCAAAGATGAAATCTACTATTATTTCAACGCCAAATATTCCAGACGGGGATTTGTAGAACGTACCGCTACCCCACCCGAGAAAGCATCTATGCCTGATGACCTGGAAGAAAACATAGCGATTGGCGTATTTATTGATAAATATCTTGGGCTGGTAGAAAATGGTTCCACTGGAGAATTTATCAGTAATATCAAACACCTGAGGGGTTCTACAATGCGTATGCTGAGAAGTAATCCAGGTTCACCACAACTTATAATATTAAAGTCTTTCTCCTTATTTATCTTGGCTGATGCTATCGCCAGCCTGCTTGATGAAGCAAAGCGGGAATTCGCAAAAGGATTAATAGCATGGAAGCGCGAGCAATCGGATCTCGACGTAACGGAAGTCATAACCGCGCTCAGAGAAAGAGTTTATGCGCATATTGTAAATTATAACGTGGCCGATGCTTTTGAAGATATAGAAGATCTCTTTTACGCGCAATATTACGCCGAATGGACAGGAAAATTCAATAAACAATTTTTAGCATCTTAATTATTACATATGGCATCTCAGGAAGTTTTATCCGCTTTAGAAATCCTCCATAATGAATTAAATAAAATCGCCCCTGCCATTACGCTTATTGAAAAGGCGCAGGAGCTGACACAAGTAGTCAGTCGTATTCCTCAAAAACATCTTGATCTGCTAAATGCTGTAAAAGAAGATGATGCTAAACATAAAGCGTCACTCACTCAGCTCTTTACATCTCAGATGGAATCACTGACAGAGGAGCACCATGCGTTACAACGTGTTACCAACGATATACAAAACCAAATTAAAGACGAACAAGCTGCATTAAACGGTTTGAAAGAAAGAATACAAGCATTCTATGAACGCGTGGAGAAGATTAACTTCCCTGAGCGACTTGATAAAATAGATGCCAATATAGCCGGTATAATGGCCGCGACACAGGCAGTCCAAAGCAGGCTGGATACTATTGAACGCAATATAACTGAGAGACTAAGGGATATGCAGGAATCACAGAAGGAATCCAGAAATTCGTTGCAAATGGGTCTTGAAGTCATACAGAAAACTGGAAAACAACAACAAGTGCTGACATATATCACAATTGGATTAATCGTATTGGGAGTTGCTGCTTTTCTCCTTAAAAATAAGTTACTTTAAAGATTGCTCTCAATAACTATCAACTATTAGACAGCTCACTTAAATCGTCAAAAAGGCGAGTTTGACTTTCTGCACTTGGATCTCATTGGAAATGGAAATGCCTTAAGTTTTAAGGACTCGGAGATATTACAAATTACATATTACAAATAAGGGGAAGGTGTTACCCTTCCCGTATTTTACCTATCGCATGTAATACTATTGAAGCTTGGAAAAATTACCATCCAAACCTTCTTAGCACTTTTTCAAGATCATTAAAGGATTTGTTTGTATCAGCAATGCTTCGTTTTACTGACCCATTACGATCTTCCAATTGGATATTAACTCCACAGGAACATCGCATGACCTTCCTCGCAGCCACATCTTTTAACGTGACCTGATGATTTCTGCCGCATCCACATTTGACACTGACTTTTTGTTTCGATATATCAACCATCATTTTGTTTTTTAAGAGGTAAATAAGCATGAACAGCTCTAACTGTTCATGCTTGCATGTCTATTTTTCCTTCGTCACTCCTTTGAAAGGTTTTCCATCTGATTTCCCATCTATAAACCTACCTGTATTTGTGTCTCTTTTTATCCAAACTTCTGTTTTAGGATTATAAGTCTGGGTTCTTTCCTTTATTGCTCCATTGCGGTGACCATCACCTACTTTACCATTCTTAGCCATAGTTAAACATTTTTAAGACTAAATAAATTATTAATTGAAAGAGTATCTCTTCCAGGGAATACGAGAAGGGTCAATTCTTGATAAAAAGTTGACAATGTCCTTTCTTCCTTGGTAAGTAGGTCTCCCTCGTCCGTTTTGAGCCATCAAAATCAATGGGACACCTGGAAAAAGCCTCCCAATATTTTGCCGAGCGTTCTCGCATTCATTTCTGCTGCTTAGCACATAGGATTTTACTACCACTATGGCAAAAGTCACTCCTTGCTCCCTTATTAGAGCGCCATCTATCTGCATTTCAATAAAATTAGTTATTAGTAATTCATTGCTCTCTTACATCACGGAGTTAGAGCAGTAAGCCGGTAGGTTATGGCTGATCGTTGAAAAAATAATTTATCTTTTCAAATAAACTATTACATTTGTGGTCTGAAAAATTATCAACAATAGCTGGAATGCGAGGGGGTACCAACCCCTGCTAAGCTCTCTACTGCTTTAAAACATTCCTATGACAATGCCTTATAAGTTCCCGCTTTAAGGCATTATTTGTTTTTGGTAGTTTATATTTTCTCTCTATTTAAATACGTTTATTAAAAACTCACGACGATCGGTGTCTTCTACGTTCTGACGAAAAAAATCAGCTGCCGAAACGGACCTAACACCAAAGTTAGCTGCGACTTCTTTATAAAATTCAAACTCATCCTCAATTACCATTACACATGAATTAGTCAAACACAGGTGAATCACTAAAAGGCCGCCCTTTCCAATGTGAGACATATAGCTAGAATGCATCTCTGCAAAATCAAGCGCATCTGCTCCATCATCGATAAGATCAACCATGCCCGCCCCGATCATACGTTTAATCAATGATTGTTTCTCTAAAGAGTAATAAGAAATTCTAAACTCTGAAATGATTATTCTACAGCCATTATCAATGATCGGTTTGACTAAGCCCCACCTGTCAAGCATTATCAATAAGTCTATATTGTAAAAAAAATATATCATTTGATCTCTAGCATTCCATTTCTATACATTTGTTCCAATTTATCTATTGGCGTATTAGTCAATTCTGCTGCTTTTTCCCAGGTTATTCTTTTCTCAGCAATAGCCTTAGTAATCAAATTCTCAATTCGAGCGGGCTTTTCAAGACTCTTAGTATATCGTCCAAGCCCCATTTGACCATCTCTCCAAATATTATAAGTCTGTAGCCAACTATCTTTCGTTATGTTATTTATAATTCCAACATTATTTGCGCGTATGATGATTGCAGGAATAGAAATTCCGTAAGCTTCTTTTAATGAAATAAGCTCCATAAGAGAAATCGATGTCCGATCCTTCCCTATCGCTGATATTAACACTTCCTCGGGTAGAAGCAGCGCTCCAGCGAAGTAATGACACATATTTTCTTGAGCTCTCTTTGTAAGAGTAGGATTAAACCTCAACAGCAGGTGCGCTAATTCATGAAGAATTGTAAATCGTTTCCTAGTTATTTCTGAATCATCGAATGTGTTCACTATGATTACAGGTATATTTCCACTAGTATCTTCAATGTAACCACAGACCCCTGAAGAACCTGTAGGTCTTTCAATTGTCAAAATAATAAAACCTTTCGATTCGAGGAATTCCGTCACATCGTCAATTGGAGAATCGGCTATCCTCCATTTTTTTCTCAGCCTCTTAGCCGCTTTTTCAACATCACTATTGATGTTTATTTCAGTATCAGCAACCGGATTCTCAAATATAATCCTTTCATTCATTATTGTGACAAGGTCCAAATACTTCTGGGCGACTGTTACTATCAGGTCTCTTATCGTGCTTTTTTCTTTTTCCTCATCTTGCAGCGTATGACCATCCCTAAATTCAATCAGTTTTATTGGTTGTGGTGGCGCGGAAAAGAAATGCCAGACCCTAACACCTAAAGCCTCTGATATTTTCTTTAATACCTTATTACTAGGAGTGATTGTTCCATCTTCATATTGCTGAATAGCAGGTTTGGAAACACCTACTAAGTCGGCAAGCCCCTGGATGGAAAAGCCTTTTTTGAGTCTTAGTTCTTTTATTTTGTCTCCGAATTGCATAGAAAATCAAATCGTATAGCCAAAATTATGTTTTTTATTTTACACTATACGATTTTTTCAAAAAAATACCATCTTTTTATTTCATGCAACAGTAATTCATAATATGTATTTACAATTGAAAAGATTCTAACAGAGTTTCAAAGAATGTATACTCTAATAATAACGGGCAACTTTATAAACGGTTATTCATAAGCGAGCGAGAGAAAATAGAAATGCTGGAGAAGCTGCTGAATGAGAAGAAAGGCGAAAAATAAAATACTAGCAAAGTCAATATAGGAGCGCTGCACCGAAATGCAATAGCTTTAATGTTTTTTATTTTATGGTAAATTATAGGGACGGCGGCAAAGCACATCGCGCCCCCCTCTCCCCTCGCCGGGAGGGGAAGAGGGGGGCGCGACGGCTGCGCCTCCCCCAAAAGAATGGATATTATCTGATTTTTCTGGCCTTGTTCCTGAGCCGGATTGCATCTTCCTCCTTTTCTCGTGCTTCTAGCAACATAGATGCGATCAGCTGCCTTTGTTCCTCCCATTGTACAATGCTATCACGAAAGATCTGCGGGTGTGCATGATATAGCCTATTTATTTCAGGAGCGGGGAGCTGCCCGCCCTATCTCCGCAACAGGTAGCGACGTTGCCTGTCATTCTTTCGGCTGTTCTCCGGGCTGCAATATTGCTGAATGTCGTTCCAAAGAAAATAGACCCTCCATCGGATTTTGTACGCCTTTAGTTTGCCATGTTTTATCCAGTTCGTAAATAGTAGGCTTGATAACCTGAATAGCTGACAGACCTCACCGATTTTATAGAGGGGCTTATAGGTGAGCAGGGGGCATTATATGCCAGGGTATGTACCGGCTGCCTTTCCAGTTGCTGACTTCTTCACGCACTAATACACGCAGCATTTGCCCAAACTGTTCCGGCTCAATTGAGAATAGCATGGCGCTGTCGTCTGCACATTTCTTTCTCTCATTTCCATATTATACCGATTTTGGCAGCAAATATGGTTGTCCGAAAAAGAGAAAAGAGATTAAGTATACTTGTTTTAGTAAAAAAGGCTATTATGCAACCGTTATAAATCATGATATGAATTGGCCTCAAATTATTCCCTTGCTGTTAGGCGTTGTCGGCGGCGCTATTGGTGCGTATTTCCAATCACTTTTCCAACATAAAAAGCAAATGAAGGAAAATGAATATGCAGTAAAAAAGCAAAGATATTTTTGCATAAACCTTCTACTGCTAGCAAAGGTTGACTTACCTAACAATTTGCAATTCCTATTGGCACAACGCCCCAATTTGACAACTGAAGAATTGTTAGACAAAGAAATTGAAGTAGAATATTTTAATTCTTTCATTTTTGCAAGCGATAAAGTAATCTTAGGATTGAAGAAGTTCATAAATTCTCCTTCATACGATACCTATTATTTCGTTTGTAATGCAATGAGAAATGACCTGTGGGGCAATAAAATATCACTCCCGAAAATCAGGACGAATAGGGTTACAATTGAAAGGCAATAAGGTTTTATGATTGTTGCTTATTAAATTGTTGCTCCAAGTGTTTCAACTGTAATATACCTTCTGAAAACTGCATTGCCTCTAGGATAGTATAGGCTTTCTCAAAACTTTTGCCCACTTCTGCAAGATGGCGATGTTCCAATTTGTCCCTTTTATCCTTCTTAAAGATTAGGTCAAGTGCCTTTTCGATTCCATCAGGGCTTGAACCGAAAATTTTGTGCAACAGGTCTGCACATTTATCACTGGGAATTAGATAGTTGGCTTTGCTGGTTTTATCAAATGCGTAGAAAAGAAGCACCAATGCCCTGTTACTTAGCTGGTCTTGTTTACACTTTTCTTGCCATGCCCGTTCACTGCCATCGTATACCGCTATCGCCGTTTCGAACTTTGGAAGGAATTCAATGGTAAAATGGGCCGATAAAGAAGGAAGTATAATGGTATATATGCACCCATTCCCAACATTAAGTCAGCAAGCATATATTTTACATTCCATTGCCCCTCATAAAGTAAAACAGCAACATCGGCTAAAACAAACAAAAGGAAATAATGACATAACGCATTACTTCGATACTCATTAATCAACTGGCAGCGCGTTGCCTCTGCTGGCCAGTTGACATAAATATCGCTGCGCGTCATGAGTTTCACGAAAACGGGTATAAATACAACTGCATTTAACGAGGAGCTCAAAGGTGAAAAAGGATTTCAACTGCTTCATGTTCCAACTTCTCATATCCTTGTAATTTTTACTGAGTAAGAATAACAATGTCTGTAAATATACGATATCGATGGGCCTGTATCCAAACTATTTTATAATTTTTTTATGGCGCCTACTAGTAATAGAAAGGCATGTAAATATGGATATAGATATTGGTATTGGGGTAAAAAGAAAACAAAATCAACAAATTAGAAATCTTATTTTTGTAATTATTATAACTAATAAATGTAAACTGAGGTACAAAATTGCAAATCGACACTTTGATAAACAAACAAATCGACCCAAAGAAAAAGTAGCGTGCTTCGCACTACTTTCCCTTTGGGCTCTTTTCCTTAGTAGCAGCCTTCTTCTTTGGAAGTGGAGCTTGCTTCTCCACACCCTTTACCCTTATTTTCTTCTTAGGCGCTGAAATCTTCTCAGCTGTCCTCTCCCTTGTAGCCGCGGCCTTCTTTTTTGGAGGCGTAGCTTTCTTCCCAGCACTCTTTACCTCTATTGTCTTCTTAGGCACAGCAATCTTCTTTGTTACCTTCTTCATTGCAGCCGCTTTCTTCTTTAAGGGAGTAGCTTTGGAGAGGGTGGATCTCTGCTTGACAGCAGCTCTGTTTTTCGCTACCTCCGGCATTAACATTAACAATAACTCATTTTCTAAAGATTCTCGGAAGGCAAGACCTTTAGCCGCTTTGTCATTTCCACCTGCTTTTTGATAGGCCAATTTCACCCTTTCAAGCGCCTGGACAAGGATAGTTGGAGTTAGCGCTTCTGAAGCTATCAAAATATCATTATCAGTTAAGTAGACTTTGGAGGAAGCAAGACAAGTCGCATAATAAGCGACATAGTAGCGAAGATTCGTCTGTTCATTATTACTTAGACTAGCACTAGTAAAAAATGATGTGACCTTCTGCATAATTAGGAGTACAGCATAATAAAGCTGCAATGGTATTTTGTACGAAAATATTTTAGCATATTCGTCATCGTTTGCAAAGATGTTGGATGGTCGAGCACGAGCATCGTCCGGATGTCGAAGTTTAATGGCAATCATAGCTTGGGCTAGCTCTATAATTGTCACGATCTGCGTTTGAGGCTTACCCTCATTTTTATAAAAATTCTTTCTTCGATCATAAAATAAGCCTTTAGAATATAAATATTGTTCAATATCCCGGTGTACAGGATCAGTTGCCTTTAGAGCTGTTGTTGGTATGCGTGTCTGACTATTGGTAGCTTTAATTATCTTATCTCTACTTTTATCGTGCTCCGGATTGATTATGCGGAGTAATACCTCACGACTTTCCTTCTCCACTTCTTCAGGAGTGATCGAAGAGAAGTAGTTATATATTTCGTTGGAGGTTTGCAAGCCATTTACAATCTCTGGGGAATCCAAAATCAATGATGAATTACCCTTCGCTGTAATCTCATTAGTAAGAATGGTAATGCCATTGTTGAGCCACCAGAAATTATCTCCTTCTGTCGTTTGCAAGGTTTCCCGAATTTCTTTATTAACGCCACTATCGCCCTGATAGTCTCGTACATTAGCCTCAAAGATGTGGCGGTTAATTTTATTGGTAGCTTTATCTACAATGAACTTATAAAAATCTTTCAGTTTAACTAAGCATACACAGCTATTCTTATCAGAATATAAAACTTGCTTAGATAATTCAATCTCTATTTTCTGAGCAGGCCTTCTGGAAGCTATTTCAACCAAATCCCGCGCACCAAGAAAGGTAAAATCAAATGATGCTTTATTAAAAAATAATTCTTGTATCTTCTTACCAAGCTTTTCAGTAAGACCTTTTGTATTTGGGTGTACGTTGTCGCCTTGCGTTACATAAAAGTAATGAAACCTCAAAGTAATTCCTTTTACTACTAAGGACTTATAACCTATATTAAAACGCTCGGCAATCTCCAATAGCTCGGGATTATATCTTTCTTTAAATTTCTTTGCACTAAGGACATTGTTTATCGTAAAAATGTCTTCTGTCGTATTGACTAGCTTATGAATTGCGTCTTCTCCAAATCCAGCTGTAGTTTTAGATTGAATAACAAATACCTCGAGATCTATATTTTTTTTCCATGGGTCATAGCTTTTGATTTCATCTTGAATGAGTTGCCCATTAATAAAAAAGTATAACCCATCTATTCCTCCATCGAGCCCCTCGCCGACAATTCCGTTTTCAATCTCCTTATCACTTAGATCATTCGCTTTAAGTACCTGTTGGGCCGCAAAGATTTCGAAAAACCTACTGTCACTCATTGAAATAGGGAAACGGGCCTTTTCTGCTTTAATAAATTGTGAGAGAACCTCTTCGCTGTTACTTTTTATTTTTGCCATTGATAGTCAGAATATTTAAATTCATTGGCCCAATTTGGGTAGAGGAATAAATATACAAATTTTTCATAGTTTTGTTGTTTACCAGCAGCTCCGACCACTATAAGATACAGTACTGAGGCCTCGTACTGCTCTCCCTCTAAAATTATTTGTCCCTTCTTTGTTTAAAGAAAATCGTGTTAACATTAGGGAACATGAAAATTTTAAATAAGGATTTTACGTATCTTAGTAAAAGCGGATTAACCTGTATAAAGTATGGGGAAAGAAATCGGGGTTATACAAAAAAAACTCGACTAAACACTCAACTAAAAACAAAACCCCGCGACTAGCGCGAGGTTTATAAGCTTCCCAGTGATCCCGCTGGGACTCGAACCCAGGACCCATACATTAAAAGTGTATTGCTCTACCAACTGAGCTACGGAATCATTCCCCGAAGGGGCTGCAATATTACATCAAACATTTATCATTCACTAATTTTTTTATAAAAATTTTTCTCATTTGTAAATTTTCCCTTCCTTATTAAACTCCCTGATTACTCCCTCTTCTATATCTGCAGCGGATATCAGCGATATTTTCCCATCCGCCTGCATATTCTTCAAAAAGCAATATTGAGCGATATTAATAATAGAAGCACCGGAAATTTCATACGTCGCAGCTATTTTTTCAAGTATACCTTCCCGTGACATCATCTCATCCGGCAGTATCATCTTCCACAACTGCAACCTTTCGCTCTGATTCGGCATCGGGAACTGGATAATAGACTGGAACCTCCGGGAGAACGCAGGATCTATATTATTGCGGAAGTTGGAGGCCAGGATCACCAGACCGTTATAGTTCTCTATACGCTGTAGCAGGTAAGCGATCTCCTGGTTGGCATATTTATCGTGCGCATCGCGGATATTGGTACGCTTGCCGAATAAAGCATCTGCTTCATCAAAGAACAGTATCCAGTTCTTATGTTCTGCTTTATCGAACAGGCGGGACAGGTTCTTCTCCGTCTCACCGATGAACTTGGAAACAACGAGCGAGAGGTCAATACGGAACACATCTATCTCCTGCCAGCCTTCTTCGGGGTCATCAGCAGGATCACGTTTGCCCAGCAGACAGGCGGACAGGGTCTTACCCGTACCCGGCGGACCGTAAAACAGCGCCCTGTAACCAGGCTTCAGGCGTTTATTGGTAGCAATAAGCTGGTCCTTCAGGCGTAACCATTTCTTCAGCTCCTTCAGCTGCTCCATGGTCTGCGTATTGAGCACAAGATCTTGCCAGTCCAGCGGTGTAGTGATGCTTTCAGCCGGGAAGTCGCTGCCAAAGCGGGGCTTGGCATAACCACCGGTAAGGAAGAGGTCAATGTATTCCTGCGAGAGAACGATCTTTCCGCTCATAGCCGGCTCTCCTTCCGGCGGAGCTTCCAGCCATAATACCTGCCGTTTGGCAAAGAAATGGGTCTCAGTGAGCAGTTCCATGACCTTGATACGTTCTCCCAGGTCAAAACCTGCCAGGAGGAAAAGGAAGGTCTCCCCTGTCGGAAGCAGTCCGCGGAACTGTGAGCCCTTCACACAACCTATCAGCGGAAAATCACCTTTATCTACCAGGTTCTCATTGATCAGCTCTTCAAAAAAAACAGCGTTGACATGTGGAGCTAACGCCATGATTAGCAACAACTGCTCGTTCTCTGACAGCTCATTATCGGCAATGAATTTCACCAGCGGCGCCTCCGGCCAGGAAGGATTAACATCGGCCGGTGGCTCTTCTGCATTAGCCACATCCGGCCTGAAATACGCTATCAGCCTGTTTCTCATCTTCTCATGCAACCAGTTCAGGTATTCCTGCAGGACCGTGGCATTCTTAGTCTGATCCATCATAGTATCTTAATCTTTAGCTTCATCCGTTGTCTTTATACTGTATTTCTGCATACGTTTAGCAAATTTCTTCCGTGCAGCATACCACTCCTTTTTCCTCTTTTCATACTCAGTCTCAGTAATAGGCGAATCTATCACGATCTCCGGGAATTTTTCTGCATCCACAAAATCCCTGAAATCCTGCTTATGATGCCCTTCATGGAAACCCAGGCTATCATTGTGTGCATCCTTATCCGATCGAATAAATCCCCTGCCATAGCCGGAAGTGCTACCGGCCGTTACCCTGGACCCGTAAATAGTTTCCATTTCAATTACCCTGGGGATGGTAACACTTTCAATCAACCCGTCCTTATTCTTTACAGGCACAGGCTCTCCAGGCATTTTGAACATAGTCTTGGCCCTGTTACCAGGTATCTTATCCTTCTTACCAGCCTTCCTGTCGGGCTTATCTATAAACGTAAAACCTCCTGACCGCAGCTCGGCTACTCTTGATGTTTCAGGAGGCTTCTCTTTTTTCGGCGCCGAAGAACCCTTCTTCCGCTGCACACCAGGAACAACCGCCGGAGCCGCTCCCTGCTGCACTACATGCGTCAGCTCATGCGCCAGCAGGCGTTTGCCGGCTGTAGATTCCGTATCGTATTTTCCACTGTTAAAATAAACGTCATTACCATGAGTAAAAGCCTGCGCCCCCAGCTCTGAGTTCAGTTGTGCTGCTTTATCATCTGTATGGATGCGTACATTGCTGAAGTCCGCTCCAATAGCACTGCTCATTTCATTATAAACATCGGCAGGCAGCGGATTGCCCTTACTACGTTGTTCCTTTAACCGGCCAGCCAGGTCCTCATTAGCCTGCTGCCTTCCCAGAGAAGGGCTTTCTTTTGTCATTACGCCCGGTTTCCCCTCTTCTTCCTTCTTCAGCTTCTCATCAGCCGGTAACTTCTTCTCCGGCTCTTCCTTCTTCTGCAAAGGCTTCTCTTCCTCTTTCTTACCAGGATCATCCTTCTTCTGCAAAGGTTTCTCTTCCTCTTTCTTACCGGGATCGTCTTTCTTCTGCAACGGTTTCTCTTCCTCCTTCTTTCCCGGTTCATCCCTCTTCTGCAAAGGCTTCTCCTCTTCCTTCTTATCGCCAGCGCCCTTCTTCTGCACCTTCTCCTCCTCTTTCTTTTCAGGCATAGCCTGTACGGTGGATATCTCCTTCCGCTGCACAGGACTCCCTTTCGCCGGATGCTGATCCACTACCCTGCTGGCAACAGCATCCGCCTCCCGCTCATATGAATCACCCGGCTGACCAACAGCCAGCTTAGGCTGAAAGAAAGCATCTTCCTTGGTTTGTATCTCCTTTTGCCGGGGACTGAAAAACGGGGTTTCTTTCTTGTCCTGCGCCTCCGGGTTGCGATGTCTGCGATAGCGACGACTATTACTTTTCATATCTACCGGTTTTAATGGGATGCCACAGCGGAAAGACGGGCGGTAACTTCTTCCGCCAGTGAGCGGTAGTCTTTTGCGCCATTGGCACTGTTATCAAACGTGAATATATCTTTAAACTGCTCCTGCGCTTTAGCCAGGGCAATATTACTGCGTATGCCGGTATCCATTACCAGGCCAGGGTACAGATCTTCCAGCTGCCTGCGTATCTGCCTGTGCATGCTTTTATGCTCATCATATTTGGTCAGCACCAGGCCCAGCACCTCCAGCTTTTTATTCAGCTGCTTTTTGATAAGCTGCACATTCTTCATAAAACGCTGCACACCTTTAAACGGCAGGAACTCTGCCTGCAAAGGCATAAGAATATAATCGCTGGCGGTAAGGGCGTTCACAGTAAGCATCCCCACTGCCGGCGGACAATCAACCACTACCACATCATATTCCTCCGGCAACTGTCCTAACAACTGTTTCAATAGCTGCTCTCTGCCATACATGCTTACAAGCTCCAGCTCAGCGCTGGCTAACTCCAGGTTAGCGGGAATCAGGGGAATGATACCGGTATTGATGATAGCCTTTTCTGTTTCCAGCGTTTCCCCGGAAGCCGCCTGTTTCAGTAATTCATAGATGCTGAATGATGAATCATCAGCAATGCCCATGGATTGGGTCAGGTTAGCTTGCGGGTCAAGGTCTATAAGCAGTACCTTTTGACCGGAACGCTGCAAGGCAGCGGCCAGGTTTAGTGCAGTGGTGGTTTTGCCGGAACCACCCTTTTGTATGGCGATAGAGATTGTTAGCATGGGGTAAATGTTAAGTGAGATATTCTGAGATATCTGTAATGAAAACCTTTCCGTCATCACTCCCCGAAATCAGCAATTTTCCGTCTTTGCTGAACTGGAGAGCATTGACCTCATCTTCATGTATATCCTCCATCATCAGGAATTTGCCCGTATCAAGGTCCCTGAAGGCTACCTTCCCTCCCGCCCCGCCAATCGCAAAATACTTTCCCGAAGGATGAAAAGCGAAACAGGAAGAACCCTGATAATCCTCGTTCAGGTATTGCGGTAACAATCTTTTCATCGAAGGTAACTCCCAGAGCAGATCTGCATAAGGCATCCGGCTGATAAGAAACAAATGCTTCTCCTGCGAATCTATCTCTATCTGCTGCGCCTGTATAACCCCACCGGGATACTGTTCTATAAGTTTACCTGATTCAATATCATATACCGAGAATTTGTTATCATTATTACCGGTGATGATAACAGCACTGTCATCTTTACAAAAGGTAGCCACTGCCGGTAAATTACCATAAGAAGCCTCTACCATCCACTCCGAATTTCTATAATAGTCCTTAAACAATTCCGGCGATAGTCCTTCTGTATGTTCATACGCCTTATAATCCCTGTATATAAAGATCTCCACATCCTCGTTATCCAGTACCGAAACCTGTTCACTCACTACAATTAACAGGTCTTTATTAGCCGCATAACGCACCTGGCTGGCTCCCTGGAAGCCCATTTCCAGCTCTGTAGCCAGATCATTCATATTAAAGAATCTCACCTCATGCCAGCCAGAAGGAACATATGCAAGCCTGTTGCTATGCCGGTTAAACGAAAGACTGCGTATACCAAAAGGCTGATCTTTTTCAACAGTAGCAACACACTTCCAGGTATCTGTATTCCAGATACTCAGAGGGGCGCTGAGATCCTCATCAACCATCTGGCCTATCGCCAGCCATTTACCATCAGGACTTACCGCCAGGCTTACAACAGCTGCTTTGTTTTTGAGATTGAGCTCCATTTCAATTTATATTTTACAGGAAAGGTTCTGCCGCTCCACCTTTACCACCAGGCCCGGTGATCGTTTTTGCACCGCGTATGCCACCATCTGCTATCACACTGGTAAAGTCAGGGCCAACGAACATACTGTAATTTTTACCTTTTTTCTTACTGTTATGCCTTTGAGTGATCACCCTCAGGTTATTATCGCCCACCACATGATCTCCTCTTTTAACATCATCCGTATTATATCCTTCTGCTGTCCACAACCCACCCAGATCTTTAATATGGTCTACAGTAAATATAGAAGGATCCGGCTTCCAGGTTTTAAAATCAGCATCCCAGTCCACGATCATGATCGGGTCATTAGGATTAGTATTTGTAGGATCATGTTTCTTGATCTGTTTCCATTCTGTATCATCGCCCTTCAACGCTTTATCCTGTGCAATTTTTGCTATGTCAAGCAAAGGCGTGACTCCCCTTGCAGGATGTGCTATCATCTGCTTCTGTTTATTATCCCACGGATGTCTGTACTCATAAAGATACTTACGGACACTTTCAGATCCTGCACTTCCCCAGCTTGCCGGGAATTTCCTCACAGCAGGAATAGGATCGTTATACTCCGTTATAATACCTTTACTGACTACAATACTCAGCTTCAGCGTCTTCTCATCATCCAGCTTCAGCTTACCTTTTTCAGGCTTCTTATTCTTGTTCTTACGGATATCCCTCACATCCAGGATATTTATCTTATCCTCACCTACCATCATCTTCGTGATCAGATATATCTGCCCGCCAAAATTGATGTAAGCGCCTTCCTTAAATTCAGGAGGGATTGTTGGCGTCGTGGCCACTTTACTTGCCGGCGGCGACAACGTTCTCTGTATATAATCATACCTCCAGTGACCATCTTTTTCTACCGGTGTAATTGATTTAAATGCTTTATCCTGCGATTTTTCAACCTTATCAGCCACCTTCTGCGCCTCTTCCTTAGTAAGCGCATCATCGCCTCCGGCTGTCGTATCATCTTCTTTTATCAGCGCCTTCATACCATCCGCCAGGAGTTTCTCCTTCTCCTTATCTTTTGCATCATCTTTATCATCTCCCGGCTGCCTATCCGCCTTCACCTTCACCGTATCCTTATTCGGCTTACCATTTATCGTACCTGTAATGATCCACAGATCATTCCCTTTCGGTGCAAAGCTAATGCCCTGCACATTATGCTGCTTCTTGATCTTATCCACCTCTGTTGTTATCTCTGCCCGTGTCATCGGCTTACGGCTTTCCAGCGTCTTCGCCTGCTTCATAGCCGCCGCAAAGTTCTTCAGCTCTTCAGGATTTTCTTTGCCTTTATCTTTATCCTTGCCTTTACCCTTACCACCGCCTTTTCCTGGCTCAGGAGCCGGAGCAGGCTTACCAGGCGCCGCTGGCGGCGGAGTGCCTTTAGCTTCTGCCGGCGGAGCGGCAGCGCCTCCATCCACAAATTTACCCTGCTTATCTCCCTTACCACCACCACTCTTCTGTGGCACATGATCATCCACCAGGTCTGTCATGAACTTAGCGCCATCAAATTTAGCTTCGCTGAAAGTCACTTCAGGCACCTTACCGGAACCAAGTACATATTCCATATCAGCGCCAATGCCAAACTCACCCGGCAACGGATATTCCAGGGCGCCTATCGGCCAGGTCCATTTCTTATCAGGTAATGGCGACCACCACGGACTATCTATTTCCACAAACAGATCGCCACTCAGTCCCAGGAACGGCTGCGCCGCTATCTCCATATGACCTTTGAAGAAGAATTCTCCCGGATCACGGTAACCTATAGTCGGACGGGCATCTACATATCCTTTCACACCGGCATCTGCATTAACGCCAACGCCTATCTTCAGATCATGGCCCAGTAATTCAAGGCCAGCACCACCTTCCGCACGCAGTCGCAGACCTGCATATGCTGACATGTTAAGAGAACCTGAGAGGGATATCTCTCTGGCAATATCCGGGTTATTGGAATAAGTACCATTCACTTCAATATTGTAGATCTTCGCCGGACCAACTTTAGCCAGGGCGCTCAATCCTATATTAGCAAATACGAAGACATTACCCACTACAGGAATACCATAGGAAGCCCTGGCTTCGAATTTAAACAGCTCTTTAATATAATCTTTCTGTTCAAAGAGAATGATCTCTTTAGGCGGAGCTATCTTACCTACTACCGTCACAAATCCCTTACCATCAACTATCACATTCACTGTACCTGCAAACCATTCCGTCAGGTTGAAAGTAAGGGTACCCATACCCGCCAGCGCACGTTCACCTTTTCCTTCTGCCGGAGGTACTGATTCAGGTAAGACAGCATCTTCTGCTTTGCCCTTACCTACCTGGCTCACAGCGAAATTATCTGCCGTGGCCTTATCGGTCATGATCAGCATGATAGAACCACTGAGACGATCGCCCGAGTAGCCTACCTGCCCTTTAACATCCAGCACGCCATCCAGGAACTTCGCCTCAATATTACCGGAGAAAGATTTATAATCTACGCCAAACTGCCCTTCGCCAGACAGCTTACCTTCCTTAAGATTAATATCAAGATTGCTCTTCACCACACCCTTGATATCCATATTTGCTATTACATGCGCCGTAGGCTGCATATTCACAAAACCAAAGTCCAGCTTGGCAGAAGCAAAACCACCCACTTTTACATCTACTCCGCTAAGTGTAAATGTAAAGGCGCCGGTTTCAAATTTATTGGTAAACTGCGCAGCCATGCCGGCAACATCAATGCCGGTCAGCCAGCTCAGTTCCTTACCATGCTTAGTCAGCCATTTAGGAATTGTATCGATATGATCATTCTGCCCTATAGTGGCAAAACCACTTATCTGCCCGTTATCCAGGCGGATAGCCAGCATAGGACTGGCGGCGCTGAACATCGGCATATTTAACGGCAGATATGCGTTCTTTATACTTTCCAGTACACCTTCCTTCTCCCGCACCTTTATCACACCGGTACCAGCCAGGTTACCACCGCTGATATTAACATCTACTCCTTTTCTCTTACTCGCTCTGATCACTTCTTTCAGGTTCTCGGAAGGATTGAACGCTCCGGAAGATATATTCACCACTTCGCCGGAAGCAGCTGTAGGCGGTGCTCCGGCATCGGGTACGCGTTGTATTATTTCTTTCTTCTGCACAGCAGCACCCTGCTGTACTGTATGGGTCAGCTCATGCGCCAGCAGATGCCTTCCGGTGCTACTGGCAGTATCATATTTCCCTTCGTTAAAATAAATATCATTACCATGCGTGAAGGCCTGCGCCTGCAGGTCATTACTCAGTGAGGCTGCTTCGTTACCTGTATGCACTCTTACCTTACTGAAATCTGCGCCAATGTTAGACTCCATGGCTGTCTTCGTATCTGCCGGTAATGGAGCGCCAGAGCCCTTAGTACTCTGCAGCCTCTTTTCAATATTTGAAGTACTTTCCTTAGGAGCGTCTCCTTCATTCGGTTTACGCCGTATCTGGTCATCCGGAGGGTCTGCAAGACTATCAAAGATAGGCTTACGCTGTACCTTCTTCTCCTCTCCTGCCACCTCTTCTTCCTTCTTCAACTCCTTCTCCTTCATCTGTAACGCCGCAGGTTGCACTGCTGCGGATGGAACATGACCGGGAGCAACAGCCGATACTGCCGGTGCTGCTTTGGCCTGTACGACAGGCGATTGACTCATACGCTGTACCACCTTGTCAGCCACATGATCTGCCTGCTTCTCATAATGGTCGTCAGGCTTGCCTATAGTAAGTTTACGTTGTACAAAGAAGGGATCCTTCGCCGTTTCCTTTTCTCCAAAGAAAGCATCGCCACGGTCCTTATTAAAGAACGTGCTGCCCGCCTGCTGCTTTTGTTGCGGCTGCCTGGCAGAGCTTTTAGTATCAGTGGCTTTTATCATTATTTCAGGTCCAGACAGTTTTAATCAGCCATGGCATCCACGATAGCCCTACTACACTAAAACCCCATGGCAAACGGTTTAACAACATATCATACGCCTGCTGGGTAACATACAGCTGCCATTCCTCATTTCTCCACTCCAGCCGGCCTTCCCTTAACAGGAAATTGCCACGCAACCCATCGGGCGATGTCTCTCCCAGCGCGCCCCAGTTGTTGATCACAGCCTGCAACAACGTATCTGCCTCCGCCTTCTCAACGTCCGTAAGGGTTATAAAACGCTTCACCGGCTGAGCAGGCATCAGTCCGCACAACAACTTGGGAAAAAGCAGATCATATTCAGGGATATCATTTTCTCCATAAGCAAGGTATCCGAGTAACTGAACAGCTCTGCTAACAGCATCTTCATCTTTAAATGCGTCTTCATGTAAAAACGACAACTCTTCAAAAAGTATTCGCAGATACGGGTGCAGCAGTATAAGACCGGCATTCCCGATGTACAACTGCGTACCTTCTTCAGGAGCAGGTACACTGGTATTGGTATCAGCAGTGACGGATGATGATGTTACCTGTTCATTCTCAACTTCATTTTCTGCTGAAGATATTTCCTCAATATTTTTTTTGGTCGAAGATACTCTGGTATCCTCTTCTGCCAGGTCGGGGCCAGTCCTCTTTTCTTTCTCTGCAGGAACATCCTCTTCCACAGAAGATGGTCCTTTGCCACGCTTCTCTTCAGTAAAAGAAACCGATGAAGGAAAAACCGCCAGCACTTCCCTGTATTTCCCTGACAACAGATCAAGTGTTCCCTGCAGCAATGCCGGTGCAGACTTCTCTGTAGCAACAGATTGCCGGACCACATGCAGCCCATGTATAAAATACGCCCGGCCAAACGTCACCTGCAGTAGCTTTTCCAGCAACACAACATTCTCTGCCTTTACACCGGGCAAAACCAACTCTTTGATCAGCATAGTAGTGACAGAAAGGTAAAGTGTATCCTTCCCCGGTAATACTACAGATTGGGCAGGTATAAATCTCCTCACCTTCTCTGGAGAAACAGCAGCACTATTATACAACTCCTCCCACTCAGTCACCAGGGTAATTGCCTCCCTGTACGCACCGCCACTGAAAGCCAATATCCAATTGCGGACAAAATTCTTTGAGAACTGGTACAACAGCCGTGGCAATGCCTGCGCACAATCAACAAGCAACTCCCGGCATTGCCTCAAAGCATGTATCTCCGTCGAGATAGTGGCCAGTATCCCCTCTTCCCATGCTGCCTGCTCCCACCTGCCGGCCGTAACGGGCAGCGTACCATGCTCCAGGAAATACAACCAGCTCTGGAAATAACCCTGCGCCAGGAGAATACGTTCCATTCCCTCTGCCAGCGTTGCCTGTTGCTTCATAGCCGGGTAATGCTTCCGCAGGTAAGCTATGATCATTTCAGGCAGGTCCCGCTGCAATGTTTCCCGGCTACAGCTACCCAGGTCTATCTCCAGCTTATCTATCTGCAACAACGTATCCGGATCGGTCCATTCATCAAACAGCTCTCCCATAAGCGGCGCCAGCGCTGTCTTACAGTCCGCTCCCAGCCTGTTCTGCAGACTGAAGGCATCCTCCCGGGAAGGCAGCTGTATGCTGAGGCAGAACTTTCCTATGGTATGCTGTTGCATCATTACTTAACAAGTTTGCTATACGCAGTTACTACTTTATCATTCTCTTTAGTGGTGATCTCTGCGGATGTCCATACCTGGTTCCAGGTCTCCAGCCCATTCTTCTGCGCAGTAATAGTATCACCTGCTGCCTTGATCAGCTTCGTTGCAGCAGCAGGGGCTTTATCAGGCGATGCCACTATCAGCCGGTCTATAAAATAAGCAGTAGCATAGATCAGCAGCTTCACCACCTGGTCCTTCTGTGCCACTTTCAGCTTCGAAAACCCTGTCTGCAAGGAATCCAGCAAATGCTCATATCCCTCCTGCAGCTTTTCAGGCGCTCCACTGGCCAGCAGGAAACTCTTCGTCTCTGAGAACCGGGGGTCTTCCGCCAGCGCAGCATCCGATTTGCCCAGGTCATTAGCCTGCTTACGGTAAGCAAGGATCCGCTTGTTAAAGACTGCCTCATCACTGACCAGTTTCTTATCATTACCGGTCTCTATCACCGTAATAGTCATTATAGCAGCATTATCCTTGCAATCCTTGATATCTTCAAACGCATACTTCAGCTCATAAGTTCCCGGCACCGGCTTCTGCAAAGTAAGCAGGGCGGTTTCCTTATCATCTGTCCACGATACATTATATACCAGCGGGATCGCCTTCTCATTCTCTGATAACGTAAGCGTGAACTTCCCTCCATACGGAGCCGCCTCCAATGGCAGGTTCATCACATCACTGTCATGTACCCATTCCACTTCGGTTTTTCCGTTACTGGTGAGTTTTACCTGTCCCTGCGGACAAACAACCACCTCATCCTCATAGTGACTGGAAAGCCCATCTCTCCACGCCGTAAGCTTCACTGTATACACAGCTCCATCCTTCAATGACAGCGTAAACTCCGCAGGCGTGTTCAGATCGTTCGTATCTTTTTCATCCAGCTGCTCACCCTTGAAACTCAACAGCTGCCAGTGATACTTCGAAGCGCGCAGGGATTCATTCTTTAATACAAGCGCATATTTATCTCCCGGCTGACCGGACAACTTCGCCACACTAAAGAACGCAGACGGAGGCAGGGCCTGGAATTCAACTCTTATAGCAGGTTTGTCAGAACAACAGGTGTAAGGCAGGCAGAAATCAGCTACTACTTTATACGTGAGCAGATCGGCAGCCATGCTCTTCCCGGCGGCATTGGCATCCTTATCACTGCTCAGCATCATTTTCACCAGGTTATTTACCTCTCCTGTAGAAAGGGTATTGATATCAGGCTGCGCACATACCAGCACCAGGGTACCGCCACGGGGTACACCGCCATTATGCTCCAGTCCCGGATGGCTTTCAGCATAACGGTGGAAAAGAAGGCTTTTAGCCAATTGTTCCTCCCTGCGCAGGTATTCATAGCAAACAGCGTAAAGAGAGGTAATATGGGCCCGGCAGCAGCTCTTATCATCGTCGCTGCAGGTGCCCTCCTTATTGCAAAAATCCTGTGCCCATTTATCAATGTCAGGTATCTCATCCCGTCCAAAGAGATCTGCCAGCTTTTCAAACATGCCACCTATATCATTACGGTCAAACTTTCCATCAAAGATGACTTCCTCCAGCTCATTTGAACAGGCCCCGCTGCAACGGATATCCCCCACTATCTTTTCCAGCATCACCTTCAGGTCGCTGAAAGCAGAAGAGCTTTCACTGATCAGCCCCTTCAGCATATCATCAGTACCCAGGTAAACTATCTTGATATCAAAAGGCAGATGAGTGGCCGATCTCATAAGGGCTATATCAGCCTGTGTCTGCTCAGCAGTTTTACCAATATGCCCTTTAATACGATAGAACGTATAGGCATTTATATCCGACAGTAAATATTCATAGTCTTTGGCGTCGGTAATACCGGGAATGGAGAACGACCGGCCCGTACGGGCCAGATCAGCATTCCATTTCTTCGAAAGCGTCTCTGCATCTTTATAATAAAAAGGGATAGCCCTTTCAGAAAGCAGTTTATGAATTCCGGCATCAGGAGTAAAACGGATGCCATAGTCTGCCAGCTTGGGGTCCTCCAGCCTTGTATTGACCAAATCTGCCAGGTAGATAAGCCTTTCCACCAGGAAACGGGGCCTTTGCAGTGCATTCACACTCAGGTCAGCGAACGGCGGACGATACAGGCCCATACGATAAACAATAGCGTTCCCATTGGGATCTTTAGTACGCACACTGTTCAACGCTACATACCCCGGAAAGCGTTCCCTGTCCGGCATCCATGACAGGAAGCTGAAAACATCTGTAGATACTATCTCCTGGTAGGCAGATACCAGGTCTTTATAATAATCGTACAACCACGGGAAATAACGGGTATCAGGCTGGTTGCCCATTATCTTCCCCCTCAGCTGACTTAATTTTCCCGCCAGCCCCGTAAACGGGTTGGATGGATATTTCAGTACCAGCTTATCCTTTACCAGGTCATACAGGTCTGCACATGCTTTCTCCAGCCCCGGTTCGGCCTCCGCGCACACCTCGTTAAAGCCCTCACAGACATTCCCCCAATCGGTAAACCGCAGGAAAGAGATCTGCACATTACCACTCTGCCCCTTACCATAACCAAAGCGATGTACTACAGGATCATGCTCTCCAGCGCCGGTTACGTCCTGCTGTCCCCAGGCCTCCAACTCGCCGGGAAGAAAGAAATCCCTCCTTATTAACGCAGCTTCCACCTCCAGCTTCTTCGTGGTCACGTTGTTATCATAACCATACAAACAGCTGGGCACAGTGCTTTCATCACTGCGTACCGCCAGGATCAGCAGGTACTCCGTCGCATCTTTTGCACCGGTGCCGGGATTGGTACCGCTATAGTATTGTACAAAATCATTGTGATTATCCTCTCCGGTAGTCAGCACCATAACACTGGCTGTCCTTCCCTGCACCGATACATTGACGTCCTTCTCAACGCCCTTGTACACTATCTCATCCTCTATAGTAAAAAGCAGCCCGTCTGATGTCACAGCGGTACCCGGCGCCAGTGTCAGCGCACTGCCGTCCCAGTTGACTGTCAACCCGTAAAATATACCCGCTCCTTCAAGATATACCCGGGTGTCCTGGTCCTCCTTCTTCGCAAAGTCAACAATACCTGTCAGGTCGCTGCTCCGCAACTGTTGTCCCTTGGTAAAAAGCGGGTAAGGGGTAGGAATATTGATTATCATTTCTGAAGAATTTATTTCTTAAATTTTATCCAAGCATTGCTTCATCCAGTATGATCAGTGGCTTATCTGCACCACCATCATCATCATACAGGTATGCGGCCGGATATACGTTTTTCAGTTCCATTAATATTTTATTCAGCTGCTCAAGACTGCTGGTGTAGTCACAGCTGTCCTCGCGTGATAAAGCCATCGTCCATTGCTTCCAGGCCTTCTCAAACTGCAGCATCTGCTGCGGGCTTACCCAGAGAATGTTCAGCCTGATATGTGCTGGCGCTTCCCTGCGCAAAGTATCTTCAAAGAACTGACGGAAACGGGCCAGCCTGAAACGCTGCGGCCATGCCGGCAACACCACCGTTGCCCAGAATGAATAAGGATCAGCAAAGAATGTACAGTCGCAATAAGGCTTGTTCTCCTCATCTATTACTTCCTGCGCCCTGTCACACAGGCAGATATCCGTACAGGAAGGCAGCACCACATCAGCTCCATTGCTGCATACAGGCACTGTTTCAGTAGTCACCAGCTGACTGCTCACTCCCGATAACAATTCCTGCATAGTCCCGATAAAACCATCCCTGTCTCCCAGCGCCTTTGTCACGACATCACTCGTTTTCAGTTGTGCAGAAGCTATTCTCTCATCCTTCTTCCACCAGGATATAATATAGCCCTCCGCCTCCTGGTCAATAAAAATGCGGCCATCCTTGGCAACGCTCCTGATATCATCCAGGAAAGCATTACTGTCCTTATAAACAGTTTCAGCGCCGATCTTCAGTAGTACAGGCAGCTCCTGACCGGATCCTGGATACCAGGACAGTTGTAGCTGCATAGATTCATAGTACTGTTCCTGTGTACGCGGACGTAACAGTATATGTTCCAGCAAATGCATACCCTCTGCGCTGATAGCGGTCTGCACCTGTTCTATCGCCGCATTGCGGGCAGAGATACTTGTATAGGTAAACGGATGGTCTGCCAGTATAGCCTGTGGATCCACCAGTGTTACACTGAACGGTCCACACGCGTCCTCATCGCCACGCTGGTAATTGCGCAGGTCCGTCAACAGCTGACTGGCCTTTGTTAAATCCTTAAAGGCCTCATCAGGGGTATCGTAAACGCGTACAGATTCCCATATGGTCATATAGCTCAGCTCTCCGCTTTTAGCGTCCTGCTTTATATTATTGATCTCAAAGCTGTATCCCTTACCTGTTTCCACTACAGGATACATCATGGCGTTGAAGATGCGGGTATTGCGGTCCTGCTCAATATCCGGGGCACATATCACATCAGGCGCCACGGCAATGATCTTCCCGTCCATATCTTTCAGGGAAAGGGTAAATGCCTTCTCACATCCCACCACAGGCTCATAATAATAGGAAGCTTCAGAACGGGCCATTTCCAGCAGGTATACATAGAAGTACTGTTCAGCCTCTGCTGCCTGTTCAGGGGTGGAATAACGGGTAACAGTATTCCAGATCACCTTTTCATCATTACCGGTCAGCTGGTAATAATACAGGGAGACCTCCTCTGTGAGCTTCTCTGTTGCCGGTTGCCAGAATTTATGTTTCTCCTTCATTGTACCAATGGCAGAATAACTCATCCAGAGATCGGCAAAGTTTACTTTTCCCGGCTGCTTAAAATAACACTGGAGTATCTTCTCATCACGGTTAGCCGGATCTTCAGGGTCCGGTTTTACAAACCAGCCATACAACCTCTCCTTACAGTAAATATCACATAGCAGCTCCAGGCGCTTCTCCTCCCGTTCTTCCATACCCTGGTACCATTCGGTATGCTGTGCTACCCTGTATAGCTCACTATCCACCATACGGAAGGCATAACGGCAACCGCCTGCATAATCAGTGTAAGGAAAGAAATTACTATCGCCCTGCTGCTGGCTGTCCAGGAATATCTGCAGCCTGTTCCAGGCCTCCGTTTCATCTATCACCTCCGGCCCGCTGTCGCCTTCACACCTCCTCGTTACATGCTGAATATCCAGCAACACTTTGCCCAGGGTAAGACTATAATAACAACCGGTATTCTCATTGTCCAGGCAGTAATTACCCCTGTACAACAACAGCTGCATAAATTCTTTCAAAGCAGCAGCTGCCGCTTCGGGGTCAGCATAAGTGCTGATGCTCTCCCATTCATACGCGCCTGCTTTGACGTTGTAAATATGAAATGCATAAGCGCCATCCTTCGTAACATAAACACCATGTTGCTTTGCAAACAGCTGGCGTGCACGGATAGCGGCCAGGTAAGTATCATAACTGCCGAAGGCTTCATTGAGGACTGCCAGCGGCAACCCTTTTTCATCGTAAAGGGTCAGCTGCGTTTCACTATTGCTCCAGCTGCTGTAACTTTCCTGGAGCAGCGAACGCTGTAATATCTGCCAGCAGGCAGCTTTAAAGGCAGCGGTTGCGGCAGCCGCATCTCCATAAGCGTTCACGCTTTGCCAGAGCAGCGTATCATTACGGCGCAACTGGAAATAGTATAATCCATTCTGCACAAAGACAACAGAGTTGCCCGCTTCCAGTACTGTATAATAAGGTAGCTTTCTCTTATAACGTTGTAACAACTCAAGAAGAGCGGTTTCTCTTTCTGCAGGAGAATTAAACTGTGTGCTGTAACGCGCTATGCGGAATTCCCTGTCCCATAACCGGTAGCCTATCATCGCCTTCTCCGACCCCGGTTGATAGAGGTCCGTATGCACATCTGTTTCTTCTGAAACTTTCCCCTGCGCATATACGCTGAGAGTGAACCTGGCCCAGGCCGTCAGCCTTACGATCACATCTTCCGCTTCCCTCCGGCAATCCAGCCAGTCGGGATGCACAGCCAGATCAGCACCTTCCTCCACCAGGAAAACACGGAAGCCATTCTCATCTTCCGCTATCCTGTAAACTTCCTTCTTATCCAGGTTGGCCGCTACAAGCAGTATATGTTTCAGTGCTGTTTCTGCGTCTTTCAGCGCTGTTTTTTCTTCCAGGGCATCCAGCGCTGTGGCAGATTGCCAGCTACAGCAATCCAGCCATTGCCAGCTATACTTCCAGGCGCCGGCAAGCTTCACTTCATTTATCACCTGCCCGTATTCCTGCAGAAACTTTATAGTTCTGTCCACCGCCGCATCACGGGCTGCCGTAGTAGTATATTCAAACGGATGAACCGCCAGCACACGCTGCTGGTCATCTGTCACCTTAAAACCATAAGTACAGTTCTCCAGGGTGGTAAGCAGGTAATATGGTCTTTGCTTACCAAATCTCACCGTGTTATAGAAAGCAGTACGTACTGCCTGGTAACTTGTAAAGTATGATGGCTCCTGTAATAACAGGAAACCACTGCCTTCCTTTATCTTAAAATAATAATGATACAATGTTGTAACAGACCATCCTATATCTGCCAGCAGGGGATGCTGCTCTTTCTTCAACAGCCAGCTGATAAAAGCCACAGCGGCTGCCTGGCGCGTATCCCACACACCTGTGCTTTTCTCTTCTTCCCACACCCACCCAAAAGCAGTCACCGTCTCTCCTTTCTCTATCCACAACGCCTCCTGTCCGGCCCTTAATAATATCTGCTCCATCAGGTTGCCGGCGGTTACCTGGTCAGGCATCTGCGGACTTACAGCCAGCAGCTCCCCACAGGGATCGTGCAGCTTCACCATATAACCACAACCCTCGCCCGGTACTATAGAAAGCCGGGCAGGATCTGCCGCATAACGCATAATGTTACGGGTGTACTGCGCAACTGAAGGTCCATCAGGCACCAGGTCTGTAGTGGTCAGCACAACCATCTGCGTCTGCAGGTCCCTGAAAGAATAAAATGCAGCAGTTGTTTCAGTAACAGTACCTGTAGCGGCTATCCACAGACCACTGAACAGCAACACGTAATTATTGATAGCCTCCTGCGCAGCAGCATCAGATTCATAAACAAACAAATGCGTTCCTATTATCGTCACTATCTCCTCTTCCTCCGTACGCACTACCTGCAGGTTATACTCACCCGTAATACGGTAGTTCTCTGCTTTAGCTGCCAGTTCAATAAACTGGGCAAATGCAGCAGGTAACTGAGCAGTGCTTTTAAAAGGCAAAGCGCCCTGCCAGGCCGCCTTGCCCTGTACAGCCAGCTGCCAGTTATATAATTCGGTAGTTTCTTTCTGGTATACAAGCTTATGTTTACGGAACCAGGCTTTCAGCTCTTCCAGCTTCTTCGTCGCATCCTCTTCATCAGCAAAAGCCTGCGGATGATGCGCCAGTTGCTCATCTCCCTGTACAATTACAACACTGTAACTGGCAGTAGGAATATCATGCTTCACCTGCCAGGCGGCATCTTCCTGCAACACTTCCAGGCAGTCATAACCGGCAGATAACGCTTCTTCCTGCGTCTCATATCCCTGCCGGCTCTTCAGCAGGGTATGCCCCTGGTCGTCCGGCAAGAGGAAATAATAACCTTCATTGGTACGGGTAAATACTTTGTACTGCCCATCATGCACAAAGAACGTCACAAACCAGTCTATCATCCTGTCCCGCTCTTCCGGCGTAGCATATTCTATCATACACCTGGCTGCCACCCACTTCTCTGCATTGACGGGCGATTGTATATAGAAACCATACACCCCCTCTCCATGGCAGCCATACGGCTTATAATTCTCTTTATCCTTACCCAGCTGTAAGAAAGTATTGAAAGCATCCTTTACCTCAGCTTCCGCATGCAGGCTATCACTTACAAACAACGGCGTTTTCTGGTCCGGCAAGTAACAGAAGAACTGATGCAGACGAATGGCATTCACCAGGTCAAAATTACTCAGCGATGCAGATGGCGATTGCCTGATGCCCATCAGACCAGCTACCCTCTCCTGTAATCCACACACAGGGAAGCCTTTCTCCGGGTGTTTATAATCAAACGCCAGGGCACGGTTGGCACTGGTTTCAGGATAGGCAGAAAGAAAAGCGGCCTTATCTGCTATATTACCTTCGGGATCATTCTTCCTTCCGCTGATGTTGTACATCATCAGCGCATAATCAGTAAAGTCCTCAGAGAACCTTGCCAGCAGGTGATTCTGAAACCTGTCCTTCCTTTCCTGGTATTGCGCAGACGTTTCATACAACGCCGTCAGCATTTCCGTATAACCGGTATCATTATATACAAGATCAAAGCTGAACCTGTTCTCCTTCCGGTGATTCGTACGGCTGTAACTTCCCGGCAAACCCGCCAGGAAAACAATGTCCCTCGCAGCCTGCTCCGCATCATTCCGGGTATTAAAATAAATAGCGCTTTCCAGCAGGATATTATCTGCCGTATCTGTCAGCAACAGGTACCATTCCCCACTGTCAGGAAACTGATCTATTACACGCTTCACATTATTATTGGAACAGGCGCTGATAATACGTCGAATAGATTCATCACGCAGGTACATGGAACTGTACTCCTTATGCCCCTCTCCTCCTGCAGCCGGTTCAAAAGCCAGCGTCATTCCCTTATAGGTAGCACCCTGGGTAGTAACAGGTAACTGCTTCTCATACCTTAACAGGGATGGTAACTGTGGAATGCCGCTCAGATCTGCAGAGAAATAAGTGCGTCTGTCATCGGTCTGCTGCAGAGAGAACAACTGCCGTATATTGGACAGCTGTGCAAAGTAATCTGCCAGCAAACGGTCATAGAACAACAGGTACGCCTGCAGTTGCAGGGATTGCGCCTTCCTGGCGGCTGTAGCGTCTAGCGGCACTTCATTCTTACCTACCAGGTAAACCTTCGGAAATTCATATTGCACGGAAGTATACTGGGCCAGGTCCAGGTCACGGCCTTTGGGCACAACAGTATCCAGCGCATCCGGCGCTTTGGGGAATTTGGTATAATCTGAAATGTTTTTGATATACCGCTGCCTTACCAGCTCATTATTTGCTGTAAACGGCAGCTTATTACGATAGAAAATAACATTGGAGGCTTCGGGGGATAATACAGGACGATGGTTGTCCTTCAGCTTCAGGCACCACTCCTCTCCATTCTGAACTATAGGCTTGCCATCCTTATCATTCAGCAGATAACCGCCCTCGTTAGAGCTCTTCATCTGCAAACGGGTGATGCCTGCCACACCAGGCACCTTCATAATAATACGGTAAAGGTCTGAAGCATGCAGCTCCGTCAGCCTTTCCAGGCTTTCCAGCTCCTGCGTATCTATGAAACCGTTCTGTTGCAACGGTCTGTTCTCATCAAAATTAAATGGCCTTCCTTCAAAGATCTCTTCCATACTACGGCCCTTGTCCAGCAATTGCTGCAGGCTGTAGAAAGATGGAGCAGGAGAGAAAAAATCCTGTATGGCGCCATAAATGTTCACCAGTACCTCATCCGGATCAAAATTGGCAGCCAGCTCAATATGCAGGCAAAGACTGATAGGTTCCTTCTCCAGCACAACTATATCAGCAAAATCTTCACAGAGGTTACGGTGAGCATGCAAACGCTCATCTATTGTCTTCAGCATGTTCTCCATAGGGAACACATCATTGCCGCAGGCATCTTTTTCATAGGCTGCAGCATACACGTCATCCGGCTCTATATAGATCCTGTAAAGACCTTTCAGCGGCACAGGGCTCAGATTCTCCGTTACAGGAGTGTTCAGCAGCTGTCCCGTTTCACAATCATATGCAAGGGTATATTCTCCTTCCTCAACAGGTTTCAGCCACGCATTCCGTACCCCTTTGATATCTATCAGCATTTTACGGATGTCCGTAATGGTAAGCGGATTATTACCTAATATCTGCGCAGCTGTATAAAAGTTATTCTCTTTTGTTCCCCCACGGGCGGCTACCAGGTCCTTGAAATCCAGCTTTGTACGGTAGTCCAGGTCTGTCAGCACATAACACAGGGCATCCAGCATGGTAATACCAGGGTCATGCAGGTTATGGTCCGTCCAGATCTTGCCTGAAAGTTCCGCAATATGCTGGATCCCCAATCTGCGCAGCGTGACAAAGTCAAGGTACTCCGGGTACCCGCTGTTCTTATCCGTTGTTATATATTTCAGTTCAGGCATTTTAAGATAATACTTGGTATGATGACCCTGTTATTTCCCTTCCAGTACAGCTATCCTTTTCTCCAGCGCCGCTATCTGGTCCTGCTGCTCCTGTATAGCCTTTGTTAGCACAGCCACCATGTTGGCATAAGCCAGCGTCTGCGTACCATCAGCATCCGTATTTACCAGCTCAGGAAAGAACTCTTCCACCTGGTGAGGCAGGAAGCCTATCTGCTGCTCCGTATCAGGACAGTTGGCCTTCTTCTGGTTAAAGGAGAAAGAAACCGGGTTAAGACGTTTTACATTGGCGATAACAGGACCCAGTGGTTTAGGGTTCTTTACCTTCCTCACATCAGTATCCAGGTAAAGGCCAAAACTGCGCGTCTTACCCTTTACATTCAGCTCAAAACCCTGCGGATTCAGTCCGCCAATAATGGTCTTCCCCTCATTGGATATCGTCACCAGGTCATCTCCCTGGTTTATTTCAAGCTCGTTGCCATTACCATACTCTCCTCCCCTTTTAAAAACAAATCCCTTGGAAGCATCTGTAATAAATGCGCCCCAGTCATTATCCGCTCCCACCAACAGGTAATTACGCTTATCATTATTAGGCCTGTTATTGATGATACTGAAAGCCGGGTTAGTATTATCCAGGCACATCAGGAAAGCTCCTGCACCACCGTCCTTTGTTACCTCCACATTCGTAACAGGGGCTTCCGTTCCTACGCCCACACGGCCATCCTGCTTGATAGATACCAGCGTCTGCACATTTACGTTAGAGATATTCTTCAACAGGTTCTTGCTATCTTCCACCCCCTTACGGAAATAGAACCCTTCTGGCGCATTCGTAATAAAATTACTGCTAACACCATCCAGCGATGATACAGTGTAACTCTGCTGCCCATACTCTCCCTTATGCAGATAAACAGCCTGCGGTACGACCGACTGTACCGGGTTCAGTAACAAACGGGCTGAAGGCTGGTTCTGTATATCCACCGCGCCCTCAGGCTGCACCGTACCTATGCCTATCACTGCTCCTGACTCCGGCGTAGCAATAAACACAGGCTTTACCTCTACAGCCGGTACCTCCTTGTTCACTACCTCCCCATCTGGGACCGGAGCAGGAGTAGCGATCGTATTAAAAAGAAAACCTTCAGTATCCGTCGTGAATACAGCTTTATCATCAGCTATCTTCTCTGACAGGAACTTACTGCCGTCACCCGTCTGACGGATCACAAACTCCGGCCACTGGGTATTGTCCGGACTGAAAAGAAAATCACCGTTCACTTCATCAACATGAATGTGTACCCTCGCTTCGGGCGACTGCGTACCCATCCCTATCTTACCGAATACTTTAGCATACATAATGACGGGGATCTTCTCCTCATTCCTGATAATCTCCCAATCCTCATCAGATGCATCTATATCCAGCATCTTCCAGTTATCACAATCCTGTTGGGGGTTTTCTGTGGAACAATGCCCTTTCCCGCTATCCGCCTTCTCACCGCCTCCCTGCTCATCACAGCCACAAGGCTTGTTGCCGGCAGGCGTACAGGTGTATAACGCGTTATTATAGATCACAACATCACCTTGATAATAGCAGATACCGGCCGCCCATTTGCCGAAGAAAGCATCATCCCTTCTTACCAGCGTAGAATCTATCAGGTTAAAGAAATCCTGAGATGTTGGTACGGCGCCTGATTTAAACTGTGCTTTCAGTGCTGCTCTCGTTGTTATAGACATGGGAGTATGTTTTTAAAATGATTTATTTTATTTTGAATACAGGTACCTGAACAGTGCCTGTACAGGAATTAATACTTTCGTAAGACTGTTCCCCTGCAATGAGTACCGACCAGGGAGTATCGGCGGTGACGGCCTTTACCGGCGGGCCATTACTTCCATCCCGCTTCACGAACATGTTAAAGTCCGTTACATAATCCACGTAATCCCGCTGTTCTATGAACTGCAACACAGAAGACATCATCAGCGTACCGCCAAAGACAATGTCCTGCGAACCGCTGTTCACCCAGGGTGACAGGTACTCCTGCACTTCCTTCTTCACCTTCTTCCTGTAATAGTTCACATCCAGCCCTTCCCTGAAGCGTATATTACCGCTGAAGCTCACAGGCTGATAGGTAGGATTGATCACCTGCACATTAGCAAAAACCGAAGTGCGTGTACGTAAATAATTGCTCACCCTCTCCAGGATGATCCGGCTTACCCGGGGACTGAACTTCTCATCTGCCGGAAAATCATCTATACGGGGTATTACCGCCAGCGTAACCCAACCAGGCGATTCCAGCTGCGTGATCTCTCCCTTCACATCCCTGCACATTTTTGTATGTGGAATACATTTGATCTTGAATATCTCCGGAAAAGCATCCAGTATAATACGCTCATAGTCGAATACATTAATAGCCCTTCCTTTATGGCGTAACCGCTCACTCACACGCACATAGAACTCATCCGCCGTTTCCTCCCTTCTGCCGCCAAAAGAAGGATAAGGCTGCGCCAGCTTGCTGATCATAGCGTCCGGCACCACCAGCCCGCTGATAGTTTGCGGCGCCAGTCCCGGTACTACCCTTCCCGGATCATTCTCCTGGTTACGGAATACCGCCCTCGCTGCCTGCGCTACCACAGCTACAGCCTCACAAACAGCGGCTGAGTAATGCTCCGTGCTTACCTTCAGCCAGTGATACCCCTGCGGGAGAATAGTGTGTTTATCATCCGCATCCCACGGCAATGCAATAGTTACAATACCCGATACCAGCAGGTCCTGCGTGGTATCACTGAGTACCTGTGTATTCGGCTCCAACGCCTTCCACTCATTACCCGCCAGGTATTGCCACCGTATGCTGGCTTTACGTATGTCCGGGTTAGCAGTGAACTCGGAGAGCTGAAATAATAAGGCGATGTTGGTACCCGGCACAGCCTGCTCCAGCCCTATATAAAGTGTGCCTTCATCTTTATACACCGGCATGAAATAAGCCGCAGCGCCGGAAGATAAAGGCTTGTAATTACCTTCCTCGTAAGGGTATTTATGCAATAATGTGATCTCTGCACCTGTAGCTTCGGCTTCATAATCGACCGAAAAAGATTTGATAGTCGGGGTATAAGGAGGAGGCGGATAGTCGATCACGTCTGTGTTAGTACCACTTACATAATTCTTAAATGAATTAGCATCATTGACATTCACCTGCGCCCATGCATCTGCTGAAGAAGCGGCACCACGGAGAATAGTAAAGTCATTTGCAGGAGAAGCCGAATTAATGTTATTGGCTTTTGTAAGCGTATTGGCAGTCTGGCCTTTGGTTGTACCAGCATGGCTCACGTAGTTAGCCGCCTTACTCTGCAACTCAGTCAGTTTCAGCTCACTGATCCGTATCATTTGCTTTGCCAGCACCGTAGCGTACTGATCATGCAGAAAACTACGGTCCAGCTTCAATCTTATAAAACCGTACAGAGAAGCATTACTATACGGTTGCAATACGGCCGCTTGCGTAAGCACCGGGATATTCCCTGCATTAGATACTGTTATTTCCCTCTTAGACTGTATAGTCCCCACCACATCAAACAAAGGCACAGCCGTAGCCAGGTCATTATTACTCCCGGTCCATTGACCGTTTACCAGCATCTGCAATCCCACCGTAAAAGAAGTATCAGTTATGCCGGCATTATAAGCCCGGTAATGTGTTTCAAACCTGTCAGGCAGCCCCTCCCATTCCATTTTCACCTTAAGCGTCTTCAGCTTTTTCCTGAACACCTCATCACTCCCTATATAGAAATTGCTGTCTTTCCCTGGCGTTCCTGTAAAAGGCACGAACTTGTTATTAGGGTCCAGCGGACCTTCATCATTACCCAGCAACAGGTTCTTTACATTCTTCACATCTACCTTCACAGTGGTATTCATAATAGTGAGATTACTCATCACATCATACCAGGGCTCTTCCTTCTCAGCCAGGTGATAATGCAGGCTGTGATTGAACAATATTCTCAGCACAGGGTCTTTTACCGGGTAGCTGGCTCCGATAGTATCAGGCGTTGGCGCCACCAGTGCGGGAGCATCAGCTTCAAGCGTGAACGTAATATCCAGCTGGTTGTTCAGCAGGGTGATGACAGGTAACGGAGCAGGATACCATCCTTTTTCCGTGGTAGCATCTACCTGCAATAACTTTCTTAATGCAATATTTTTTGCGGCAGTACTGTTCAACCCCGTGTATACAACAAAGTTGGTTTCTCCCGGAGTATCGTCCAGCCAGATCTCTGTGATGCCTGCTGCACTCATCTTATCACGTATGGCAGTCACATCGCTTTTAGCAATGCCTCCTTTTTCAAAGGCTGTCAGCACAGCATCGTTCAGCAGGTAAAAAGGCTTTGCCAGCAATGCTGCCAACTGCTGCTGCTTCGGAACATTGCTCAGGGTAATGCTGGCAGTCACGATGCGTTTTCCCTCTTTCAGCAACAGTATAGGAGATGCCAGCAGCAAACCGGTAGCCCCGAAAGGATAATGGGTTGCAATACCACTGTTCTTACTTTGATAAGAAGCAGCACCCAGTACAGGCCAGCTGTTATAAGCCGGGTTACGGAACCCTTCCCCCAGGCCATCGGCACTGTTTGCCACAGGAGCTATATAAATATTGGCTTTATCGTCTTTAAAAAGTGTTCTTAACTGGCTCACCTTCGCCTTGTTCAGCACTATGTCTTCTTCTGTATAGAAGGTCACTTCCTTCCCTGTGCTGTCCTTTCCGGCTTTGAGCCCGGTATCTTTTTTCAACAGGTAATCGGGCAGCTGTTTGGCCAGCTCTGTAACAATATGCACATGGTCCGGCGATAATGGCCTTTTCTTCAGCTGCAGCACCTGTTCGTAGAAGAAGTTCAGATGCTGGCGGGCAATGGTGTTCATCTGTGCCTTCACCTGCCCGAACAATTGCAGGAAAGCATATAACAGGCCCACATGCGGCTGATGCTTCTGCTGCCCCTTTAATACAGTATCAAAGTCCTTCAGGGCAAACTCCTGTACCTGCTGTATACCCTTATAGAAAATGCCGAACAGGTCATCCAGCTGTGCAAGCACTTTTACTTTCTTACGGCGGGGATAGTTGTTCAGTCTTTGCAGATAAGCATCCTTTGCTATCAGTTTATCCATAGATAGCTGCCAGTCGCTGTTCCTCTGCAGCATAGCTATATTATTCACTACTTCATCCGGCCGGTTACCATATGTATTGGCCATAGCGATGAGGCGGTGCAACGCTTTGCTGAAATCTGACTGTACCAATGCCGTCAATACTCCTTTCAGACCCGTAGTTTCATCCAGCTGTGCATCCCAGCTGTTCAGCTGCATTACCATGTCCATCACACGGTTGAACATAGACCAGAACTGGTCCTCCGGCAACTGGTGACTGATCTCCTCCTTTGCCTGCCGGTAAGCGGCGTCAAACCCTGCTATATCAAACTGCTGCACAGCAGCATACTGGAACGGCGGATTCCTGCGAAAGAAATCCTGCCAGTCGCCCTGCGATGTCAGCGTAAGATCAGCCTTCTGATAAGGGGAGTACAGGGTATCATCATAGTACAGCACGTACCGTGCGTACCTGTAGAGGAATCCCAGCAACTGGGCCGTACTGCGCTCATCTACCTGCACCTTATCTGCAGACAAGGCCTCCATACGGCGCTGCAACTGGCTGATCCCGTCGCGTACCAGGCTATTTGATATTTTATCTGAAGCGTTCATTATCTAATTGCTATCATTGCATTTATTGCATCAGCACTTCCTTCCCTGATATAGAAGTCGTACACATAATTATACCTGGAATTGGTAGCCCTTATGGTATAGTCAATATTGATGCGTAAAAATCCCTGTATAGCATCCCAGGAATCTGACTGGGATACCGTGATCTTATCCACCTTTATCCTGGCCTCATAATAAAGGATGGCATTGGAAACAAGATCAGTGATAAAACCTATAAGGGTGTTACTCATTGACTCAAACTGGTAGTCTGACAGGTTGCAGCCGTACTGAGGCAGCATCACCCGTTCTCCCAGGCTGGTAGATAACAGGATCTGCAGGCTCTGTTCAATATCTTCGCGGCCAACGGCCAGCTGGGCATAGCAGTCCTGGTCTTCATTCTCTTTCCGGAATGTTGGAGGGAACGCCCATCCACAACCGAGAAAATCTTTTGCATCAAGCATATATCAGTACTTTAGAGATCTTTTTTTATCCGCCTATCATCACTGTAGGCGCGCCCAGAATAATGTTGCCTCCATGAGCAGTCAGGTCTCCCATCCTGGCAGCAGGCTTGCCTCCTATCAATACGGTGGCAGAGCCTTTTACTATTACATCGGGCGGACCGGTACATATCGCCATATCCCCAACCACTGCCGCAGGCATACCGCCAATCAGGACAGTGGGTACTCCGGGACCAACAATAGGGCCACCTACATGAGGCACCGGACCTGTGGTCATCGGGCAAACGTGCATATCTCCTACTCTTGCTGCCGGGGGCATGATCAGATGTTTTTAGTTGATCTTTACAATTCCGCCTTTCAGCTCCAGCATCGCGGCAGATTCTACTTTCGCGCTGGCCATCCCGTTCATTTCCAGCTTGGTCTGGGCCTTACCGGAAATACTGGCGCCCTCTATCTTAATGTCAGTACCTGCCTTCAGCGAGAAGGACCCGGTAGCTTCCATCTTTATATCTTTAGCGCTTTTAATGGTAATACCTGCAGCTTCCATCTTAACACTGTTACCATGCTGGTCCTGTATGGTAATAGCCTTATCCTTTTCACTCAGCTCTATAAAATTGCCCGCAGGCGTCTCCATGCGCATTACTTTATTCTCATCGTCATACATCGTTTTCATCTTGCTGCGTGTTACCAGCCCCTTGATATGGTTATCATCTTTGGCCTGTACCGGCGCCGGCTTATTACTGCTATGCAGCATACCAACCACCACAGCAAAACGCGGATCGTCATTGATAAATCCGACAATCACTTCATCTCCTATTTCGGGCCGGAAGAAATAGCCCCTGTCATTACCCGCATCCAGCGATGCCACACGGGCCCACGTGCCCTTCTCCTGGTTATCTATCACAGGTATCTTTACCTGGATACGATGCTCTCCATCGGGATCGTTTTCCAGCTGCACCACTATACCTACCTGCAAACCATGCACGGCAGGCAGTAAACCTGCGGCCGGGGTTTCAATAATGTCAGGCTTGTGGTGGAACCATTCAGGAGAAACACCGAATTGTAAATGAGTGGACCATATACCGTCCACATACTCATGCCGCACACCGCTTACATACACAAGACCATTAAAACGGTTACCCAGGCCCTTTAACTCTATTGTATCACCAGGTTTGGTAGCGGGAGATCCTTTGATCTTTACACGGCCCCTGATCTTGGACATCCGGCTTTTCAACATAAAAGCTTCTGTCCAGGCCTTCAGCTCAGGTTCGCTTACCAGGCCGCTGTGACGCAGTTCTGCCGTTTCAGGAGCAACGATCTTAGCCAGCTCGCTGCCTGAAATATTGCCTGCCTCTTTGAAAGACACACTGCTTGTCTCTGATTGCTTCAACGCCTGGTCTTTGTAACTCCAGCTGCTGGCGCTGGCTTTCTGCCATTGCGTGCGGGCGTCTATCTCTGCCTCAAACTCTTCTATAGTAGCGCCATAAACGATTGTCAGCACAGGAGAACCCGCCAGCTCGGGGCGTACCATATTTACCTTGCCGTCGTTCACCATCAGCAAACAGCCGTTCATCTGGGCGCGGCTCAGAACAAAGTCCCAGTCCGTACAGTAGTACTGCACCAGCTCTTTCAGCTGCACATCTGTAGCCGCAATGGAACCGGCTTTGCTGCCCAGAACCTGCTGCAGCGCATCACTGTCTTTGATATCCCGGAAATATTTGTTCTTCCTTCCCAGCGTGAGAGATACAGCTTCATCACGGCAGTCCAGCTGAAGGAACGCCCCTCCGTTCTCATTGGCGCGGATACTGTGTTTAATGATCACACCTTTGAACACAGAGTTCTTCTCTTTGTCCCTGCCTACTTTCAGCTCGATCTTATTACCGGGAATAAAATCCGCCGATTCACTGGCAGCGAATTTTTCACCCGATGTATCGCCGTCCAGCAATGTGATCCTGGCCAGGGGTATCAGGTTGGCTTCTTTCACAACAGATACCGCACGCAGGTTGTAGGCAGGATTATCCACTTTGCTGCCATTGATGAAGATCTCTACGGAAGTATAATCAAACTCTCCCGGGGTGGGAATGTTCCGTTCGTCTTTCGCTATTTGTTCTGCATCTGCCATGTTCAGGAAATTTTTTGCGGGGAATCTGTCGTGTTCTTCACCGGCGGAAAGGCCAGCTCCTGGTCAGTACGTAAGGTCCTTACAGAGACCAGCTCATTATAATACGCCACCTGCAGATAGTAGGAAGGGTCCGCATAGTTCTTATAACATAACAGGGGAAGTGTGTCCCCGTCAGCTACCTTCACGCTGCGGAAAAGGTCGGGCGAATGCTTATCCTCTTTTGCAACCCTTTTTTTCGGCTCCACATACTGGGTGAAGCTAGCGCTCACCTTTGCCCTCAAAGGTTCACCATTGGGCTTAAAAAGCACATAGTTGATGTCCAGGGTGGCAAGGATGCAGTCAAACGTGAACAGGCCCCATTGGATTTTCAGGATAGCGGGTTTATGCGCCTCTCCCTGCATCCGGTATACGGTATTGAGCAGTTTATCCACCTGTTCCCGTACCTCCGTGCCATTGAGGATATTCCCCTCTATGGTACCGGTGTTGTCCAGCATGAAGTCAAGCTTCAATTGCTCCGGGGCAGTGAACTTGTATTCAGGAGCGCTGCCCTGGTTACCGCCGGTCGATTTATCCTTGGCTTCTACCTTGTATGACTGCGCGTAGCTTTCCGGGTTAATGGGAATTACAAAATCGCTGCCGGCAGATTTATCCTGCTTCGGGTTCAGGAAAGGCCGTATCACGATCTTTTCTACATTCGCCGTTTGTTTGTTTGCCATCAGCGTTCTCTTTGATCTTTCAGTATTTCCAGTACCTTTTCAACGCAGGCGCGGATGATCTGGTCAGGTGGGGCATCCTGCTGTGCGCCGGAACGGCCGGCGCTTTCCTTACCGCCGCCGGTCTCGTCTACCGCCACCTTGATCACCAGTTCTTTGATTTCTACTGGCATAGAACAGTTTTTTTATTCCAATGCGAAAAAGTTGTAGTTCAGCTCAAACGTTTCTATCACCACCTCTCCCTTATCAGCATTGAAATCAGCCACCTTCCAGTTCTTGGGCCAGGCATGGTGTATCTTCCATGTCATAAGCGGCTGGTGTTGCTCGTTCAGCAGACTGATTATCATATCTATCGGGGAAAAGGTAAAGTTCCTGAAAGCGTCAAGGCACCATTGGGTGACAGCAGAATCAGCCGGTTTGAAGATCCCCCGGCGCAGCACCAGGTCAGTGCATTTACTGCGCACAGGAATTACATGCTCAAAACGGTTCTCCCCTCCTTCCTTGATCGTATCGGTCTGCATCTGGAAGTTCAGGCCGGACACCGACTGGAAAAGGATATCATTATCCGTTTGCTGCTGCGTTCCTTTCTTATCGAACAGGAACTCCACCTTGAAATGAAACCCTACAGGAGGATAGCTGCCATTTGCCATGGTCATTTATTTTCGATCACCAGGCCTTCATGCACCAGCTCCACGCTTTCAACAGCTATCTCATTCGCATCTGCTTTCAGGTCTGCCGCCTGCACCTTGATAGGCCACGCGTTCTTCACCTTCCATACAATGATAGGCTTGTGCATTTCATCCAGCAGGCTGATAGTAATGTTGCGGCGGTATTTACCGTTCTGTTCCTGGAAGAACACAGTCTCTTTCCACCAGTCAAAGTATTCATTGTCTGACTTGAAAGTGCCGCGTTTCAGGGTGATGTTGCTGTATTTCTGTAAACCCGGTTGCTTGGTCTTATGGTATTCCGGGCTGGCGCCGTGGCGGTACTCGATCGCTTCGGTTTCCACAGTAAGGCCGGTCACTTCAGTGAATCCTATATTTTTACCACCCCATTCTACCTGGAAGTGGAACTTTGGTAACGGATAATTTGCCATTGTCTATTTTTTGTTCGGTGATTACTTGGTTTTAGTATCGCAGGCTTTGGCTGCCAGTGCTGCTGCATAAGCATTGTCCAGCGCCACTTTCTTGGCCTGGGCAAACTCGCGTTTACAGGTAGCGTTGTCTAATGCATCCTGGAGGTCTTTCAGCTTTTCAAGCGTTTCCTCATACTGGTGCTTTGTCTTTGTATAGAAGTCGCACGCCGGATCATCCATCGGGAAGATCGGGGTCTTCTTCGGATTGCAATGTCCGCAGGAATCAATATCCGGTTTCTTGCCTTCCGTTACCAGTGTATACATACCACCTATCTGGAACAGCAAGCCCTTTTCACCGGCCAGGTCTCCCCAGAGCTCTTCTTCCAGGTGGTAAGTAGCCAGTAAAGCATTGAGGGCATCTTTAATACTGGCCAGCGCATCGTCTACAGCAGTTTTCAGGTTAGCCAGAACTGCCATGATAGAGTTGGCGCCTTTAGACGGGATCTTACAGTCAATCCTGTCTGACAGCACTTTTACCAGCCCTTTCATCACTTCTGTACAGTCCATTACCTTCTTCACCTCACAGATAAGGATCTTGATGGCATTCACCGCCAGCCGGGCATTCTTGCCCACTTTCTCATTCTGCTTGCGGGTACGTTCCAGCGTGCCCAGGTAGATCATACCCAGACGGTTGGTTTCAGTAACAGTATTGAGCACGTCCCTGAGAATATCAGACCAGCGTTTGGTCTTATCCAGTGCGCTCTTTTTGGCCAGCTCCTGCGCTTTGGCATTGTTGAAGGCCAGGTCCGCCTCTATGCAGTCCTGCAACAGGCGGTCTATATATTGTTGAACGGAATCTTTATTTAAAGCCATGATGATTTAATTGTGTACTTGTTATGAAAAGGATGCGGGGGATTATTCCTGTACTTCATCGCCGCCACAGCCACCACAGTTGGAGCTGTTATAGGCATTCTCCGCCTCTTCCGATATTTCATCCAGTTTCTTACAGCCATTACCGTTACAGTTCTTTTCCTCTACAAACTTGGTAACGCCGGCTACAGCGTCTTTGTAGTTCCAGGCCCTGTTCTTTTCGGTACTTACAGTGCTCAGCGCTTTCAGTGCTTCGCCCAGCGGTTTCCTTGAATCATCATATTTCTTTTGTGAATCTTTCACGTTCGTGTCTACATCAGCTATCAGTTTGCCGCCATCTGTTTTGGCGGCCGTGATCAGCGCTGAAAGGTTATCTACATTGATGAAGGCATTGATACCAGCCACTTTTACGGCTGCCTGCGCAGCATCGTCCGCCTGGTTCACTATCTGCTCAGCATAGTTCACAAATTCCTGTACGCTGTCTTCCAGGTTCTTTTTATTGGGACCACCTTTTGAAAGACATTCCCTGATCAGCTTCAGCTCTTCCGAGTTGCAGGAATCTGCTACCGCATCTTTCAGCTTTACAGCCAGGTTGCTTACCTGCGCCACTTTCTGCTTTACAGTCTTGATAGCGGCTACAGCTCCATCGAAAGCTGTTTTGGCGTTGTTGCTCTTAGGCTTCAGTACATTGGTGAAAGTATCTGTCAGGCCTTCCAGGTCCTGTGCCGTATAAACAGTAACACAATTACTGAGGAAATTGTACTCCTTAACAGAGCGGGCAAATTTCTCATTGATATCACGTTCAATACATGCTGCTTCATTTGCAGTATTGGCCCTGGTGATCTGCATATCCAGGTCGGCCGATGCTTTCTTTGACTCTTCCTTCAGCACGGCGCCATAGTCTTTCAGGACCAGGTCAAATTGTGAGGGTGATGGCGGCACACAGGATACTGCCTGCACTTCTGCCTGAGGATTGTTATCACTCATTGGGGTAATATTTTTGGGGGGTAATGATTAGTTGTATACGATCTAACGGGAATTACCGGTATACTCAGGATTCCTGCATCTTATGACTGAACCTCAGTATGATAAATTCAGCAGGACGCACAACGGCCAGACCAATCTCAACGATCATCCTGCCTTCCAGTATATCGAAAGCCGTCATCGTTTCATTGATGCCCACCTTTACATAAAACGCATGTTCCGGCTTCGCGCCTGCCAGTGCACCTGCACGCCATTGATTGATAAGGAAATTCTCTATCATGGCCTTTACCTTCACCCAGGTATTGGCGTCGTTCGGTTCAAATACAAACCCTTCTGTGGCCTTCTTGGTAGATTCCTCCACCATGTTGAAATACCGGCGCACAGATACATACCTCCATTCATTGGAGTTACCATCCAGCGTACGGGCGCCCCAGATCTTGATCCCCTTACCGGAGAAAAAGCGGATAGCGTTGATGGATTTACCGGCATTGGTATCCACGTTAAGACCTTGCTGTATGCGGTCGCTTATCTCGCAGGTAACACCTGACACAGAAAGTAAACCTTCATTGGCAGGAGCTTTCCACACACCGCGGGAATTGTCTACACGTGCATACACACCTGCCACTGCAGCGCTTGGAGGCAGTATAATTGAGAAGTTGGAAATAGCCAGTTTTACATTCGCTTTTTCCAGGTTTGTCAGCGCATCAAAAGAAGCTCCGCTGCCACCTACTATTACAACAGTCGAAGCATCATATACGTAATCAAATGTAGAGCGGATATTAGGGAAATATACAGCGCCATAGCTCAGATGCTCTTCAGGACTGCTGATGGCATCCCTGAACTGTTGTGCGGCAGCCAGTATCTCTCCTTCTGTTTTCAGCGTAAGGCCATTGTTGAAAAGGTCCATTACCACGAAACGGTCCTTCAGGTCATAGCACTGCATCAACGCTGCTTCCAGGAGTGATTTATAAGTATCTACCGGCATGTTCTGTCCCTCAGGGAAGATGATCAGCGTAGGCTCATCCTGTTTTCTCAGTTCTGTCAGCGCATCGTCGAAAGGTCCCTGTTCTGTAATAGGTGTACCCAGTTCAAGATAAACACCGGTAGAAATGATCCAGCAAGGCCCGCCTCCGTTAGCAAAGAACTGCTGCAGGGAGTAATACATGATGTGCTTTGACAAGCCCTTGCCATCACTGTTATCAGCGCTGACAGTATACAAAGGCCCGGTCCTGGTGTTGTTGGTGATGGTCACGATCAGGTTTTTTTCCGGCTGCGGACCGCCAAAAATGTTCTCGTATTCCAGCAGGGAGCTGATACGGATTGGTTTCCCGAATACATCCTCTCCATCCACGGAGGCTTTTTCAGTGAAGCCTATGAAGGCAGGAATAGCAGTTTCTACTGCGGTGATGGAAGGCGGGAACTTCGAGATCTCTTCAATATACACCCCTGGTGTATAATATGTGTTTGCCATAGTCGATCAATTTATAGTTTCATTTTAGGAAGCATAATTTCTGAACATATCAGGTCCCCCTGGCGGCTGAGATTCTCTCCGTCAGGATTAGGAAGCGGAATGGTACCATAGCTCACCTTGCGGTAAGCCTTCATCAGCGGATAAGGCTGTTTGCTGATAATCACCTTCTTCATGCCCGGAGGTGCAGGCGTTACAATGTCCCAGTCAGCTTCAGCAGCAGGATCACTTTTCTGCAGGTAATATTTCCAGTAGGTGGACCGGTTTGCAAAACGCAGCTCAAATACAGGCGCCGCCGCTACCAGCGTACCATTTGCGTCAGTAAGCTGAAAACCCGCATCAGCGGTATTCATCACCAGGTCAAGTACTCCCCAGGCATCCGCCTGGTAAAGGTCGTCCTGTATATTAACTGTATATGTGCGCGTATATCCGTTAGTGCCGGTAATTACCAGCGTATATAATCCATTGGGAACAGCAGCGAAGTTCAGTGTAACTTCTTTCATGGGCACCGGCTTCTCGAACAACAGGGCCTTTATCTCATCTCCCGCTTTCTGCAGACTGAAAGAAGCTTTCACTATATCCGCAGGTTCAAACCTGTACCTGAACTTACGGGGCAACAGTATACGGTCATATTCACTGATACAATGAAAATCGTCTGTCGCCGCCCATCCCGTAGCTGCACTGCTGGTACGGCTGATAGCCTGCGATGTGGTACCGCCAACTACCGCGGTCTCTCCCATTTCATATATCCTGCCGTTCGCAAAGTCCTGTATAGGAGCAGAAAGGGAAGGAAATGTCTTTCCTGCTACCAGGCTGTCATTCGTAAAATAATAACAGGCCGGGGTAACAGGGTTCACCCTGAGATTACTACGGGATATCAACGATGATTGTTTCAACCGGATAATGAACTGCAACCTGAGCTGCGCATTAAGCGGAACAGTGGGTTGAAGATCACTCCCCGTGGCTACACCCAGTATAATACCAAGCGGTGTTTGCCTGAACACGATCTTCTGCCCCTTCATGATCTTTTCAGTAGATGCAACTGGCGTTATAACCAGGTCATCTATCAGCCTGTACCTGTTATCCATCATCAGCTCTCCCAGCCGCTCTTCCTGTGCCGCAGCAGGCAGGCCATAAAATACCTTGCCTTCTTCGTCGAGGTAAAAGCTGTGCAGGATATTCACCGCCGCCAGTCGCCTGTATGTGATCTGAAAAGCCATGCTTATGATTTTTGGAAAGCGATAGTGTCGCGGGACTGGATCTCTTCGATAATGGTACCGAGGCCTGTTGTCCTGTTCTCCGTGATCTTCACCAGCCTGATCTTATATAAAGCGCTGGGCATCTGTTTGCCTCCAAGCGCACCCCATAAGTGGTTCAGCTGTTCGAAAGACATAGAGAATAATTCCAGGTGCAACTGAAGATCATCAAGGTCCTGCGAGGATGCAGACAACGTTTCATTCGGGGAATTATTGATCGTAAAACTGCTCTTACCCTGGAAGAACTGTATCACCTGCGACAATCTTGACAGCGATGCCTCATAGTCCTTATAATTTGCGGAGACCAGCATATAGAGATTAAGATAAACCGGTGGGTTCTGATAAGTAACCCCTTGTGTATTCCGGTAGAAATGCGCTGTATTCTTAAGCGCAGCTTCTTCTTCAATATTCACCAGGCTGAGAATAATTCTCTCCTCCGCACCCGGCGGCCTGTCCGGTGTTTCAAGGGTAGCTACATTATCCAGTACCACGTGAGGTTCCGGATCGTTTCCTTTAGGATTGAATGACTGTATATAATTATCCAGCTGATCTTTTAATAGCTTAAGAGCAGTGAAAATCATTGACCAATGATTTTATTTTTGTGATGTAAAATTCACACCACTGGAATGTACCAGCGGCAAGTGTAGTTATGTACCGGCTTCTGTTTGGGGTTTGACGGGGGATTCACACATATGTCTTTAACACAGTACATGGTAGCATACTGTTTACGGACTGATAGGATATTACAACCATAAAGTTGCAAGTTGCGGTGATCTACCACATCAAATTAAATGACTCGTCTTTACTGTTGAATTGTTTCGGGGTAATTGTTTTTAATTAGTTCTTCAATTTGGAGTTCTTCAAACACTAATTTACTCACTTACTACAGGACAGTAAAACTAGGTAATAATTCGGAATAAAAAAATTTTTGAAACAGCAAATGAAATAATCCGTAGAAATACGCAATCAATTGCAACGTAAAAAGTGTAGATATATAAATACCTTTTATTATGTTTTTCTAAAAGAAACGCCTCTGCTCAAATGAACAGAAGCGTTTCTTTTTATATGACGTAAAAAATCAATCTCTCGTTTTCCTGTCTCTCACATCAGTAGTATCAATACTCTGCTGATCGATAGCTTTCAGGCGCTCTTTCGCCTTAGGATCAAGCTTCGTCAGGTTCAATGGCTCAGGAGATTCCTTCAGCAACGGTATCACACACAGATAACGTATAGGCTGTATTCCCTTTTCACGGCTGTTCAGGTTGATCACTGTCTCAAAAGCATAAACAGGCTGAAGATAACTGCCATTGTTATCGTAATAGGACTTCATTACGCTCTTCACTTCATAAGTAGCCTGTTGCCCAAACTCCTGTAGTATCTGCCGTTTAGCCTGCGCTTCCGCTTCTTCACGGGAGATCGTCTCTTCCTGTCTCACAGTACGTTTTTCACCGGTGTTCAGTTCTCTCCATCTGCGTGTTACTCCTACTACCTCTCCTTTATCACCAATATTCACGATGATCTTTGAACCGGCGCCTATTACCTGCATACTATCTACAACACGGCCATAGGTCAGCGTGATCATTTTATCAATAACCGGCCCTCCTACTGCCTGGGCCCGTACACCACCTTTATGCACCAGCACCAGCTCCCTCCGGTTTTTCGGGAACAGGCCCTTTCCACGCAGGTAATCCTCACTTATCTTCACCGCATCGTTTTCAGAGGGCAGTTGTGGTTTAAGATCACCCAGATAAGCTTTATTCAGCTTACTGAAAGCAAAATTGCCGTTATTCAGGTCCTGCTCCAGGGTAGTGTTCACATCTTCTGCGGAAACGAAATATGCAATATTTTCATCGGCAGAAACAGTAAGATCAGTAGTTTTCTGTTCGCCCAGGAAGTCGCTGATCAGCTTTTTGGTATTATCGGCTGTGAGCGGAGCTGTTTTCTCAAACTGGTAAACGTACACCGGTTGTTCCTGTTCAGTACCGGTGGTTTGTGTATGCTTGCACTTACAGGCGGAAATAGTAAATAGTCCGGCTATAAGAAGATATTTTATCTGCATTGCGAAAATCTTTTGGGGATGATGAAATAAAACGGCTCAGTACTGCCACCATGTTTTCATGTTAGCAGAACCTCCGGCCGGATCAGCGGCATAACTGCCTAACCTGTCATTCTCTGTAGTGGTATAAATAATGGCACTGGCAAAACCGGGATATTCCGAATAAGTACCTCCTGAATAAGTACGCTCGCCGTCTACAGCACTGAACCAGGACTGCCATACACCGCCATTTGCCTTTAATTTATTGGCATAACGGTTAGGAATACCATTATCGGAATAACTGAGTGTACGGAATCCCGCCAGCTGATGCAATCCCTGGAAGATGGATGTCCACGGGGTCCACCAGTCTGCCACTTCCGGTGCAGAAGCCACAGTGGAACAGGATTCTATGATCATGAACTCAAGATCGCCACCGGTTGCAAGATCGCCGTAAGCCGGGCAGTCACGGAGATCCACCCCGGTGCCGGTGCTTTGATTTGTCTGAACATAATAAGCAGACCCATGCGCCGCAACATATGCCAGGTCCATTTTATCTACGAAGTACTGGTGACTGGTATTAAACTCAAAAGGCTCTGCCCAGTAATATTGTACTTCCTGGTAACGGTGGGAACCAATATTCTGCCAGCCCTGGAAGTTTTTGATGAAGTTCCATACATTACGTACAAAGCGGTCTTCTGCACGGTCTACATATCCGCCTATTTCACGGTCAGCCGCCATACTGACGCCAGTGCTGAGCAGTAAGCTGAAAAGGACAGGCAGCAGCTGCCACCTGCGGAGTGTGGTGTTTTTCATTTCTGTTTTTTTTGGGGTATATACAAATAATAACTTTCTCAGACAGTTGCTGATTACAAATGTACAGAATCCCCAAAATCAACATCCAGGTATTTATACCTGATTTAACAATTCCCCGAAACGATCTATATACTGGCTTACATGATAGCCATCCATCAACCCATGATGCACACTGACTGAAAGAGGCATCAGCATCCTTCCCTTTTCTTCCGCCACCTTACCGAAAGATATCTTCGGGATACTGTCCCGGAACAGCGAATGCCGTGCATGACTGATAGCTGTAAAATTGATCCAGGGCAATGAAGAATAATGTATCACATTCTCTCCTGATACAGCAGGTACAAGACCTCTGCTGTTCTGTACACGTTGTATCTCTTCAGCAGAAGCAGTAAAAAAAGCCTCCTTGTCTTCATGAAAATCGATATATCCAAAACCAAAGGTCCCATCCCCGCGGCTAATAGTAGGCGACGCATTCACCTTATCATACACAAGCACCTGTCCATCCTTTATACGATACCTGAATGGTATGATCTCATTAGCTGCCTGCAGGGAATAATACAGGTATAACTGGAAGAAACTTACGCCCTCGTCCTTAGCCTGTTGGTAAGCGCCGGTACAATCAACATGACAGCAAATATCAAAATAGGGATGATCAAACTGCCCGAAAAACTCAAAATGGTCCTTCCTGTTCCATTCATTTACATCTAAAATCTTATACATCTTTCGTAATTTTACAATGTCAAATTTAGGATGCCGCCTTCTCAACGGATATTGAGATCTGGAATAAAAATATTGAATTGTATGCCTTACATCATTGACGGAGCCACCTACAGGGAAATAGCGGAAAGGAAGTTTTCGGCAGATCATTCTCTTAACAGGTTTGAGAACAGTGACTATGAGATCCCTCATGTCCGGCATTCCGTACAGCATACTTATTCAAAGAACTTTGGTATTATCCGGTTCAAAGCTGATTTTGACAGGGACGTTAAGATCTCAAACGTCCGTGACAAAGGGCATATAAGCCTTCACTTCCAGAGAAAAGGGCACTCACTGGCAAAGTTCTGCGACATCAAAAATGAACAGCCTATGGACGCGGGACAGTACAATATGTTCTTCTCTGAGAACTATCGTTCAGATCTCTATTTCAACCGTCAGCCGGATTTTGAATACCTGGCCATTACCTTTCAGACAGATTACTTCCTTTCTGTCCTGGAATCTGCCGGGGCGCCGTTACGCAGCCTGGAAGAATCCCTCCGCACAGGTGCTACCTTTGCATTGTCTGACAGACCTATGCCCACCGGCCCTGCATTGAACATGGCCTTGTATAGCCTGTTGCATTCACCCATAGCGGATAATCTTTCAGAGATGTTCATCAACAGTAAGATATCTGAGATCATTGCATTGCAGCTATCCCAATATACAGGCATCACTTCCCGAAGATCTGTTACCCTTCCCGGCAAAACACTGGAAGAAGTATACAGGTATATTGACCGGCATTTCCTTACCATCCACTCCCTTGCAGATGCCGTAAAGGAATTTCCTGTGTCGGAACATCAGCTGAAACTGGGGCTTAAACAACGTTATAACACTACATTATATGAATTGCTGCAACGGAAAAGAATGATGCATGCTATGCAGCTGTTGAAAGAAACCGGTATGAATGTGAATGAAGTAGCTATGGAAATAGGTTATTCCAATGCCACCAATTTCATACAGGCCTTCAAAAGACACTTTTCTGTTACGCCCAAACAATACAAAAGTTTGAGTTAGGGAATTAATTATCATTTTAACATAAGTTATACATTTCCGTTTTTTACATCCCTCTTATATTAAAGTCAAAACCACGTGAAACAGCAGAATGAAAAATCACCTCACATCCTCAACGCATCTTCCAACCTTCTTGGAATATGCTTCATTGTTCTCACTTCCCTGAAACTCCTTGATAAATCCCGGAACACAATAATAGATGAGATCACGGTCATTGCCATTATACTGTTTATGGCAAGCTGTATCCTCTCTTTTCTTTCTATTCGCAGTACCAGCAGCAATAAGAAAAGCGAACTGCTGGAACGTATTGCAGACTTCATCTTCCTCGGGGGACTTTCATTATTATTCATTACAACCATCCTGTTCTCTCTCGACCTGATACAATAATGCCTTTATAGATAAATTCTATCACGCCAACGGGGTATTTGTACCTAATTTTGTACAAAAACATACTTATGCCAACATTGATCCAACCCACAGCCCATTACTCCCGTAAACAGGAGCTGGTAAACGGGATTATCCATGCGGCTGGTATCATTTTCGGCATCAGCGCCCTACCGATGCTGACAGGTATTGCCGCCACCCACAACAATATTCCCGGTATAGTAGGAGCCGCTATTTACAGCTTCTGTTTCCTGCTCCTTTTCACATGTTCAACAGTATATCACCTGTCGCAGGACATGCAGATCAAACGGCTGTTCGAGATCCTCGATCACATCAGCATATATTTCCTCATTGCCGGTACCTATACTCCTTTTCTCCTGGTATACATGAATGATGCCTTTGGTATCAGCCTGCTGGCTGTATTATGGGGACTGACACTGGCTGGAACGGTATTCAAAACATTTTTCACCGGCAGGTACAATGCTGTTTCCACTGCCATTTATTTAGTGATGGGATGGATGCTGTTTGTAGGTGGTAAGCGGTTCTTTACTGAGCTACCTGTTGCTGTCCTGGTAATGCTGATTGCGGGAGGTGTGCTGTATTCCTTTGGCGTTTACTTCTACATTCGTGATAAATATACTTATACTCATGCTGTATGGCACAGTATTGTTCTTGCTGCAGCCATTTGCCACTTTGTAGCCATACTATTATCTATGTGATCAGGTTAATTTAAGATTAACACATTAAGGCATTAAACAAATTTCACTATTATAAAAAATTACTTCACAACATATACTACCTGGCTCATCTGACAAGCCTTACACAGGCTGCAAGCCTCATTGCAGCCACTGGTATTTTAGGCAATAATTTCTTATATTGGGATAGAAGCATAACTGTTCACCTAACCCGTTTAGATTATGAGGATATCAGAGACAATTTATGCCGATTTTCAAAATGTTGATAAACTCGGCCGTGTAAGATTAAACCTGAGGCGAACACTGTTCGATCTGAAAACACAGCGTATTATGCTTGAGCCCGGGAAGGAATTAGTGCTGGATAATGATGCAGGAGTATCAGGAAAAGGCATTGTCCAGTTTTCCGAAGAAGAGGATATATGGGTTGCTGTAATACCCGATAATGAACAATGATCCCAAAGGATAAAAGAACTTGTGCCATAAGGCACAAGTTCAGATTTATAACCCCTACGCCTACTCTCTTTCTATAAAACACTATACTACAGCAAAAACAAACCCGCTGTAAAAATGCAGAATATAAAAGCCTCCTTCATCCCTGACCTGATCTACGATGGGGTAGTTTCATTAAACCCGGATAGGAAAACAGATCACGTGCAACCTGAAACAGGCGGAAATGATAAACCCTGTAACTACAAAAACCACTCATCCTTATTTACAACCACTCATAATACAATTCATACATTACACAGTAGTATGTTTTGCATAATACCATGCTTTATACTATCATTGCGGTATACTTAAATCCCGCACAATGAAAACGTATCTGACACTCATATTTCTGGCCATCTGCAATTTCTCATTTGCACAGACCGACCAGGAGCTATCTGCCACTATCACCCGTCTTGATAGTCTTTTCTGGGACTCTTATAATCACTGTGACACAACCAAAATGGGTTCTTTCTTCACAGAAGATGTGGAGTTCTACCATGACAAAGGAGGTGTTACCCTGGGCCTGCCCGCCCTGGTGCATACATTCAGCAAAAACATCTGCTCCAACACGGGTTTCAGGCTCAGAAGGGAACCCGTTGAGGGAACTTATAAAGTATTCCCTATGAAGAAAGACGGCGTGATCTATGGCGCCATACTTTCCGGCGAGCACGTATTTTATATCCTGGAAACCGGGAAACCGGAGCGGCTGGATGGCCTGGCTAAATTCACGCACCTCTGGCTGTTAACCGATGGTGTATGGAAAATGAAAAGGGTATTAAGCTATGATCATGGCCCGGCTCCTTATAAAAATAAGAGGAAGGAGATCGCTTTATCAGATAAAGCTTTAGCAAAATATGCAGGCAAGTATAAAGGCACACAGATCGGGAATGTTGAAGTACAGGTAGAGGCCCACCATCTCATCCTTAAGATCGGCGAAAAGAAATTCGACATATACCCTGAAAAAGAAAACCTCTTCTTCGATAAAACCCGCGATCTGACTTTTGAATTCACCCAGGGAGAAAAACTGACGGTCAGAGAATTTGGAGCTGTTGCGGAAGAGTTAGTTGCAGTTAAATAAAATAAAGGCAGTAATTAAAATTACTGCCTTTACATTCAAACATTTTATTCAGATAGTAGGCATGCCACCGGTTACAGGCACCGTGGCGCCAGACATATAACTGGACTCTGGAGAAGCCAGCAAAACGTATACCGGCGCCAGCTCTGCCGGTTGCCCCGGCCGCTTCATCGGGGAACTGGACCCGAATTGAGCCGTTTCCTTACCCGAAAAACTGGCAGGTATCAATGGCGTCCAGATAGGCCCCGGCGCAACACAATTCACACGGATCCCTTTCTCCGCCCACAACTGCGCCAATGTGGAAGTAAAGTTCTGAATTGCCGCTTTTGTTGCCGTATAAGCCATCAATGTAGGCCTGGGTGTATAGGCATTGACTGAGGTTGTGTTTACAACAGCGCTGCCAGGCTTCAGATAAGGCTCTGCCGCCTTACACAGATAGAACATTGCATGAATGTTGACTTTAAAGGTCTGTTCCCATTCTTCTGCAGAAATATCCTGCAATGACTCATGCGATACCTGGAAAGCCGCATTATTCACAAGTATATCTATCTGGCCAAATTCCTGTACAGCCCGTTCTATGATCTGTTTACATTGTTCCTCACTGCTTATATCCCCCGGCAACAAAATTGCCTTTCTCCCCTCTTTCTCTATGTATGCAGCCGTATCTTTCGCATCTTCATGTTCATTCAGATAAGAGATCAGCACATCAGCGCCTTCCCTGGCAAAAGCAATAGCCACTGCCTTACCAATTCCTGAATCAGCGCCTGTAATAATTGCTTTCCTGCCGGTCAGCTTGCCACTTCCCTTATAACTGGCCTCACCATGGTCCGGTCTCGGGTCCATTTTATCTTCCGTACCCGGCAATTCCTGCTCCTGCTCAGGAAACTCTGGCTTAGGATATTTATCTACCGGGTTTACAATAACCGTATTCTTTTCTTTTACCGCATTTGTCATACACTCCTGTTTTAATAGTTATAAAAATTATCCCTATCTCTTATCCCGCCTAAAAACTATGCCATATAGCCCCTACCCCCGTCTGGACGCCCGTCCCCTTTCTTAATACCTTCTTAATAATAGTTTGATTATTTTTGCAGCCATGAGATATAGAACACCTGTGCTAAAGAAAGACCAGCCTGATGATTCGTACAAATTCCGGCCTCTGCCAGCGCCAACCGGGAAATATCCTTACCACCTGTCTTTAAAGGATGTAATGCCCGGGATCAATGAAGAGAAAATAACCTTTCATATGGTAGGCGACACAGGCAGCCTGCGTAGCCCGGATTTCCAGAGAAAAGTAGCAGGGCAGATGATAGAACAGTTTGAAGACGCCTCTCCTCCCCAGTTCCTTTACCATCTTGGAGATGTAGTATACAATCATGGTGAAGCCTCTCAATATCAACGCCAGTTCTTCGATCCATATAAACTTTATCCCGGCCCCATCTTCGCTATTGCCGGCAATCACGACAGTGACGTAAATCCTGCCGTACCTCCTTATCCGGCCCTCGGCCCTTTCATGACGGTGTTCTGCGATACAGCGCCCGGGACCATTCCTTTCAGCGGAGGTTCCGCAAGAAAGAGCATGACACAGCCTAATGTCTACTGGACATTTAAAACACCGCTGGCCAATATCATAGGAATGCACAGCAACGTCCCTAAATTCGGCATAGTTACAGAGGAACAGGTAAAATGGCTGAAAGAAGAACTGGTAGCTGCAAACAGGGAAAGACCCGCTAAAGCCCTCATCCTCTGTATACACCACGCACCATATACAGCAGATATCAATCATGGCTCCAGCCTTCCCATGATCACACTGCTGGAAAGCGTTTTTGAAGAAACAGGCGTCAGACCGGATATTGTTTTCAGCGGACATGTACACAATTACCAGCGACTGATAAAAAACTATCCCGACGGCCACCCTGTATGCTACATCGTAGCAGGCGGCGGCGGATATGATGAACTGCATCCCATCGCATCCCTGGATGACAACCGCTTTACCAACGATCACCCTTTCCTGAAAACTGTGGAATTACAAAGCTATTGCGACAATAAACACGGCTTCCTGAAGATCACACTGGAGCGGGATAATGGTGGGGTAAAACTAACGGGAAATTATTATTCAATACCGCATAGTGAGCACAATGTAACTGCTGCACTGGAAGATACTTTCGTACTAAAATTCTAATTATGGCGGGCCAGAAGTCCCCTATAAAAAGACTGCCCGGAAAATCCGGGCAGTCCTGTATCTAAATATTACTTTCACTCTGTGGTAGCGGATACTTCGTCCACACATCATCATCCGGCCTGTCTTTAGGTAAAGTCCCCAGCCGGTCATACCTCCGCAGATCTATCCACCTGTGCCCTTCCATAAACAGGGAGTACCGCCTGTTATAAAGTAATTCATTGATCAACGCTGCTGTCGTTGCCGACCCTGCATAAGAAGGCAGATTATGACCTGTACGGATACGGTTTAAAGCAACAATAGCATCCGGAATGGCTCCCGCCTGTATTTTGGCTTCTGCATACAGCAGTATCAGTTCTTCATTACGGATAATGCTGATAGGTGAATTCAGGGAAGTCCAGATCACAACGTCCCTGTTCCCGGTTAATCCGCCCTGGCTGGCAGATGCATTGCGCAAAGCTGTTTTGTTGATACGATCATCTCCCGCAACCAGATCGGTAACAAAAGAAGGATGCGCTACTCTTACCTCTCCTGCACCATTAGGCGCCAGGTACATAGTATTGGCCAGGTCGCCGCCGTTGGTAGAAAAGTAATGATAGATACCCATGCTGAAAGAACCGTTAAGATCAAAGAAAGACTCATTCAACGCCGTCAGGGCAGCTGCCCAGTTCTTACGGTACACATGTACCCTGGCAGCCAGCGCACGATTGAATTTAAGCAGGCCAGCGGCATCTTTAAACCCCGCAAAACCATCTGACAGAGGGAAGATCACCTCTGAACCTGTAAGGTCAGCTTTACCTTCATCCAGGAACTTAAGAACGCTATCCAGAACCACTGCCGGATCAGTTACAACAGGTCCCTGTGCAACACCATCCGCTACCGGGATACGCGCACCATTGGCATCCGTCATGTTAATATTGAGCAGCAACTGGTAACCTATCAGTGTCTTGGCAAAGCCTGTGAACGCCTTCTTCTGTGCGGCGGAAGCTACTTCCTCACGGGCATTGGCAACAGAGCCCTGCAGGATAAAACACTGCCTGATAACCTGGTACCTGGCATTCCAGGGATTGGTCAGATAGAAGGTATTATTATCCAGCACTTTGGTGCCACCTCCCAAAAGATCAGTGGTATAACGGGGCTCCGCACTGGAGAAACGGTATATCTCCCTGCCAATGATACCTGTACCATCCAGGTACGGGGCAAAGCTGTTACGCATACCGGATTCCGCACCGGTTACCAGGTTAAAGAGATCACTCCTGGTAGGGTTGGAGATGATCCCTCCTACTACCGGGGTATTCAGACTGTTTATCTCACCTTTCTGACAGGCATTCATGATCAGCAGGAGAAAGAAAGCAGATATAATTGAAATATACTTATTCATATGTCATGATTTTAACTGTGGAAAATGATCAGAAATCAACACCTACATGGAAACTGGCCCTCTTGGAAGCAGGGAACGGCATTACGTCCACACCGGTAGACAAGCCATTACTGCCCCTGCTGGCAGAAGTAGTGATAGTGTTGCTTCCAAAGTTGGATACTTCCGGATCATATCCTACATAATCTGTCCAGGTAAAGAAATTATTGGCAGAAACGCCCAGACGTATACCTTTAATAGTATTGGTGTTCTTCAGCGGCACATTATAGTAAAGCCCTATCTCACGTATACGTACATAGGAAGCATCCTGTACATAGATAGAAGCATCGCCGGCTCCCGGACGGTAAACGCCTTTTTTAACACCGCCATGGGTCAGTTCATCAAAATCGGCAGATGTTGCACCGGCATCGGTGAGCAGCTGGGTCAGGTTAATGTTATCACCACCATTTTTCCAGTGAATAAGGAAACGCAGGGAGAAATTCTTATAGATGGTCAGCTCGTTAAAAAAGCTCATCTGGAAGGTAGGTTCCGCATTGCCTATCAGCTTCAGCTCAGAGCCCACAGTACCTTTGATCTGCGTAGCCGGCTGCCCTTCTTCAAGATAGAAAGTACCGAGGGAGTTACCAAAGGCGCCGATAGCATACGGCGGAATGATCAGCCTGGTCACTTTAGAACGGTTACGCCACCAGTTCACGGTAGAATTCCATCTCAGGTTAGGAGTATTAACCGGCACAAGGGTCAGGCCCAGCTCAATACCCTGGTTTCTCAGGTCGCCACTGTTCTTCCATTCTGAAGCATAACCGGTAGAACCAGGCAACGCATGACGCAGCAGCACGTCAATGATCTTCTTATTATAGTAAGTAGCTTCCAGGCTGATACGTCCGTTCAGCACACTTACATCAAGCCCTGTTTCAAATTCCGTCTGCCGCTCCGGCTTGATATCTGAGTTACCCAGCAGGTTATCTACCAGTATTCCCGGATACCCGCCTATATTGCTGCCCAGCAATGCAGTGAACTTACTGCCATATGGCGGAACGTTGCCTGACTGCCCGTAAGCTGCACGCAGCTTCAGGTTTTCAATACCAGGGGTATTCCAGAACTTCATCTTGGTAATATTCCAGGAGAACGCCCCTTTGGGAAACACATAGTACTTTTTATAATCACCGTTATTCGTCGATCTGTCAAAACGCACACCTCCGCTCAGGGTGATAGCGTCCAGCAGCACCAGGTCTTCCTGAATAAAGAGACCATTATCACGGTATTTCTGCCTGAACTGGCGGGTAGCAGTATTGGCGCTGGCCTCCACGTTACTCTGACCTGCAACCAGGTTGGTACCCACAGTCACGATATTATCCATATACCCGGTTTCCAATGTGGCGCCCGCAGTACTGGTCAGCGTAGCCTTTTCACTGATAGTGAAAGTGTTTGCCAGGAAACCACCTATATTGGTATTGAGATTATTGGTATTTCCCTGGATGGAATGCCCCTGTGCCGTATTCTCTTCAAACTGAAGATCGCGTGGGAAGAGGGCTGCTGTCTTATAGTTGTAATAATCCACACCACCACGGCCAATAAAGCGGGTAGAGGAACGATCACTCTGCTGCAGGCGAACCTCCAGGTTACCACCTCCTATAAAGCGGTTGGTGGTTTCGTTGTTCATCATTTTATCCCTTGTTTCCAGCGGATTGGAAGCTGCGAATGGGTTCCGCGGATATTCCCCCAGGTTGTTGGGGTGCAGGTCTACAAAGTCGGGAGTGGAAGACAGCGCAACGCCAAAGCTCACGCCATTATTATCGTTATTGGTCAGGCCCCTGTCGGCAGAAGAATAAACATAGCTGGTAGTAACACCCAATGAAACACGATCACTCAGCTTATGGTCCACATTCAGACGTACGGAGTTATTGAAATACCCGGTATGCTTTACGATACCGTTTTCCTGCCTGCGGTTACCGGAAAGATAGAACGTGGTCTTCTCTCCGCCACCACTGAGAGATAATCCTGTATTCAGCACCAGGCCGGTCTCACCGTACATTTCCTTTTCATAATCGAATATCTTACCCGCATTCTGGGCAGTCGTGAATTGCTGTTTGTAGGCATTCCTCCTGGCCTGTACATCAGGATCCGGGTTATCTGCCGCACCGGCTAGATCTGCAGCTGTTTCGGCTGTGAACTTACGCACGCCCATCAGGTGCCTTACCTTCACAAAACCGGTCTCCTGGTTCAGGCTCACCTTTGTTCTGCCGGTCTTTCCTTTTTTGGTGGTGATGATCACCACACCTGCAGCCGCTTTGGCGCCATACATGGCAGCTGCGGAAGCGCCTTTCAGTATCTCAATATTCTCAATATCTGCGGGATTAAGGTCAGCTATACGGCTGGAAGGGTTATCCTGGTTGTTGGGGTTACCGGAGGTAGCAGCGCCGGTTACGTCGTTCAACCCGGCGGGAATACTGCTGTTGTTGAAGAAAATACCATCCACTACATACAATGGCTGGGAATTACCGAATACAGAAGTGATACCTCTCATTTTTACAGAGATACCACCTCCCGGAGCGCCGGAGTTAGCCGTGATCAATGCACCTGGCACCTTACCGCTCAACGCGGCGTCGAATGTCTGCGCAGGTGCAGTACCGGTCAGCTCTTTGGCAGAGATAGTGGCAACAGCATTAGCCAGGTTGCTTCTTTTTACAGTGGTAGCCAGACCGGTTATCACCACCTCGTCCAGGCGGGCAAAGTCTTCCTCCATAGTAATATTCAGGGAAGAACTGCCTGAAAGCTTTATGGTCTGTGATTTATACCCTGTAAACGATACCAGCAGCTGTTGTGTACCTGAAGGAACACTTAATGTAAAACCACCATCAGCATCTGATATTGTACCCCTGTTGGAATTAGGGACCCTGATGGTTACACCGGGAATAGGCTTGCCGCTGACGGCATCCTTTATTTTACCGGAAATGTTTTGCTGCGCTAATGAAGCGAGGGCGCTGCATAAAAATAGCAGCACCAGCAAGCTGGATTTTGGAAAGAGCATAGCTTTTGCGATTTAGATTTAATAATGATGATTGATAAAACGTTACAGTACTATAGGCCTGATTTTTTTTAAAGATTGAGATTAATACTTAAGCACAGTCCGATTTTGGTGAACGTTGTTTCAGTCTGCCACTCTGGGGTCTGATTCAGGTTTTCCATACGCATCCTGGGGCAAAGAGTTCCCAGGAACCTGATTTCCATCATAACGTCGAATCTATTCTGGCAGATTACGAAAAATTGCAGTGATTTTGTTCTTTTTTATTTGAGTGATTTAGATTATAATATGTTTATATTACCTCCTGTCCTGATATCCATATTCTTCATTCTCTGCCAGTTCCCGGCCATTATACTTGCCATACTTCAATATAGTATAGACCATCCAGATCAACGGAACAGGAGAAATTACAAACATCAGAACAGCAACAGATTGTGTGCGTTCTATCTGCAGCAGTACACAATACACCAACAGATAAGTAGTAACTGCTATTATCGAAAACTTAGAATTTCTAAGCATAAAACAGGTTTTATACTAGTATTACAATAAGCAGACCCAATATGTTGCAGTAATTCTACTCAGGGAACTGAGTAAAATTATCTAGGGTATAATTTTCTGAATGCATTGAATACCGCCTGATGAGTGACCGTTGCATGATCTTCTTCCGGCAGGTAATCAAACTCAGGATGGATACGTTTATTCTGTAACTTACTGACCTTCTCAGACAATAAATTGGCATCTACCTCCATCACATGAGGCACTGTGCCAGGCGCCAGTCCCTCCTTCCCCACGCCTATATAAACTCCAATATCCGTGGTTGGTGGCGATACGGCAACAACCATCTGCCGCTTCAGCAAAGAACCATTATCCCACCATAAACTGGGACTGATGATAACGTACTTGTCAAACAAGTACGGGTTTTCAATCAGCACCTCTGTGGCCAACAATCCCCCGAGCGACTGCCCCACCAGCATCTTTGCACCACTGGTCCTGTATTTTTCCTGTATATAAGGCACCAGCTCCTTTTCAAGAAAAGCAATGAACTTCCCTGAACCACCGGCAGTGGGATACCTGGCTTTATCTTCCGCTACCGTTGTCGGGAAGGTAAAATCCCTTTTCCTGTCCCTGTTCACAATACCTACTACTATAGAAGGTGGTATTCTTTTTATCCAGGGCAGGGTATTGAACTGTACCAGTCCTGCAATATGAATGAAGTCTTCATCCATACCACCATCCAGCAAATAAATAACCTGGTATTTTGTTGTATCAGATTGATCATATTCTTCCGGCAGATAGATGTTTAACATCCGTTTTTCAGATAACACAACCGATCTGACGGAGTCTTTTATACCGATTGAGAGGGACGATTGGGCCCAGGAACAATGCGTAACAAGCACAAGAAGTATACTGGCAGCAACTTTCAGTGTAGTCATAAATGTGAGTTTGCGGCAGAGATTAATTTAATAATTGGGAAACAATAACTACCTTACTGTAATATATGATATCATTATGGATTTCCCTCGTTTACGGTACACCTTGCTGACCATCTCACTTTTATTTTTTATTACAGCCGGTCAGGCTGGCCCTATTGTCAGAACTTCCCGCGGGTATATTTCCGGTATACAGGAGAAAGGCATTTCCGTATTTAAGGGAATACCTTATGCAGCGCCTCCGATCGGCCCCCTGCGCTTTAAAGCGCCTGTCGGTATGCCGGCCTGGCAGGATACCCTGCAATGCAATGCCTTCGGCTCAATAGCCACTCAATATGACGCTAATACTGTAAAAGGAGATGAAAATTGCCTTTCACTCAATCTCTTTACTCCTACCCTCACTCCCGCTAAAAAAATGCCGGTACTGGTATGGATCCATGGCGGTGGTATGACTGCCGGTACAGGCATGCGGCAGAACGGGCATGCTTTCTCTCATAGCGACAGCATCATCACGGTTACCATTAACTACAGGCTGGGCGTATTCGGCTTTTTATATCTCGGTGATGTACCTGGATATCAATCCGCAGGCAACAACGGGTTGCTGGACTGTATCATGGCATTGAAATGGATAAAGGAGAATATCAGCGCCTTCGGCGGAGATCCTTCCAGGGTAACCGTCATCGGTGAATCTGCCGGCGCTAAAATGGCCAGCACCTTACTGGTCACTCCTGCTGCCAAAGGCTATTTCAACAACCTTATCCTTGAAAGCGGAGCAGTACAATGCATACGCGATTCAATCACCGCCAAAGCCATCCGTCAGCGTGTCATGGATACACTGAAAATATCCAATCCCGCAGATCTCCTGCAACTTCCGGCAGAAACGCTTATAACCGCACAGACAAAAGTACTCGGCGGAGCGAAGGGCACAAACTATTTCGGCCCTCTTGAAGACGGGAAGATCATTAAAGGCGATGCCCTGGCGTATATCAGAAAACATAAGAACAAAAAGGTCCGCGTCCTGCTGGGCAGCAATAAAGCAGAAAGCACCGTGTTCATGAACATGGATAAACGGCTCAATCAGCCGGATTCCACGTCTCTGAGTGATTGGTTCGGGGATAACTATCATTACATCAGCGATGCCTTTCAAAAACTGGCAGGCACTCAACCAAATGATGCCGCTATGATAACCCTGAGCCGCTACATGTACCGCATGCACACCTGGCGACTGGCAAAAGCACTCGCTGTAAAAGGCAACCCGGTATGGCTCTTTTCATTCGAACAGGAGAAGAACGGTGCTCCCGCCACCCATGGTGATGAGCTGGCCTATGTATTTTATGAAGCCGGCAGTCAGCAAAAACCCGCTAATCCGGATCTGGCCGTACTCATCCATCAGCAATGGGCGGATTTTATAAAAGGAAAATCTCCCTGGAAACGGTTTGATCAGCACAACTCTATGATGATCCTTGATAGCAACAGCCACGAAACAACTGCCGAAGGGTATGAAGATCCAGACCATCCAACAATGGGATTTATCCTGAATTAATCTTTCTTCAAAAAAATTTGGACAAGAAAATATAATTCCTATCTTTGCACTCCCAATTACAAAAAAGGGAATGATTCCGTAGCTCAGTTGGTAGAGCAATACACTTTTAATGTATGGGTCCTGGGTTCGAGTCCCAGCGGGATCACTGAAAAGCCCGGCTTCGAAAAGAAGTCGGGCTTTCTGTTTGTATTAAATGCCTATAAGTTTTGAAACGAGCGCACGTAAAGAATTATTCTTGTTGCACGAGTTTGTCATTTCCTTGTTATAATAGATTTCTTCTGGGAATATCATCTTCTGGATTCTTTGTTTTTTTCGATAAATCTCCCCATCCAAATCGATACTTTATCTTTCATGACTCTTAATTTTTAATGATGAGCTCTTTGTAAGCCATCGGGCAACGTTGTGCGGAAGCTTCATCTCCGTTTACTTAAATTTATAGCTTTTTCTATTCGTGGACGATTATATCGTTGAAGGAAAATTGGATAAAGGTTTAGTATGACATTTAACACCAGTAGCCACAAAGATTTGAGCACTCCAAATTTGAAAGCCACGAAAACATTAAATCCCAATACTATGAGCAGGATAATTATGTGACCCAGTTCAGACTTTTTTGTCTGATAATGTAAATCCAACAAAGATTTGGTACTTCTTTCTATTGGGATGGATTTTCTATTTAGTTTTTCCCAGCCAATCCAAACCAATAATTTTCTGAAAAAATTTATTCTAAGGTGCTCATATATTTTTCCGCCTCGTTCCCATTCCTTTTCATTATAGTAAGAAGAAGTAAGCGGATTTTTTAGTGCTTCAGTAAAAGCAAGCACACATAGCATCAAAAGGAAATTCAACGCCCATGCGAATGTAAAACTATCCAGCCTCATATAATGAACCAGGGCATAAATCGAGGCAATTCCAATAATTGAAATTAAAATTAAGTTTAATGCTTTTTTCATTTACAGCTCCGTCTGGGGTTCTCTTGTGTTACCAAACTCTCAAATATACACAATAGCCCTGACTAGTGGAAGAGTGGTATTTATTTCTTTACAGCTAAATACCTACTCAGACCGCAGGCTCTTAATGGGGTTATTAAGCGCTATCCGGATTGTTTGAGAGCTTAATGTAAGCAAAGCAGTAAACAGCATCCCCATGCCACTTAGCACAAAGATCCACCAGCTAATAGATGTACGGTCTGCAAAGCTTTGCATCCAACTATTCATAGCCCACCATGCAACGGGAGTTACAATAATAAACGATAGCAGTACCAGGTTAATCATTTCCATTGAAAGCAGCGTTACGATCTGCATTACTGTGGCGCCAAGCACCTTTCGCACTCCCACCTCCTTGGTACGTAGGCTGGTAGAGTAGATGGCCAGCCCTAACAGGCCCAGGCAACTGATCAGGATAGACAAACCCGATGCCCATGCGAGCAAGCGGGAGCTACGCTGTTCACTCTCATAAAACCGGGCGATGCTCTCGTCGTAGAAATTGTAATTGAATTCATCATCGGGATAAATCTCTTTCCATGCCTTGCTAATTGCGGAAATGGCAGTTTTCCATTCTTCTCCCCCCGGTGTTTGCGGCCGCAAGGCAATATGGAACACGCTGCTATTCCAGGCTTCGTTGGATATCATGATTGCCATCGGCTTGACTGCATTATGCAATGATTCCTGCCTGAAATCAGCCACTACGCCTACAATCTGCATGCGCTTATCACCATTAAATTTCTCTATGTATTTTCCGAGTGCATCTGTGGGATTTTTAAAACCCAGCAGCCTGCTATAGGTTTGGTTTATTACAAAGGCGGAAGAATCTGATTTTCTAATATTACGTCCTGCTAACAATTTTATGCCGTACAAACTGATATAATCCTCGTCCGCAAATTTCAGATAAAGTTGCAGCTTGATGTTTTGCCTGCCATCGTAAAACTCGGCATCTGTTGAACTGGTTTGGTATGATGAAGGCGGTACTCCTCCGCGGCTGATCATGCTGATCTGCGGTATTTGACGAAGCTTATCGGCAAGCACCTGTTTCTTACTTTCTGTATTGTTTTTCCAGGGAGTATTCATGAACACAATAGCATCTTTCTTAAACCCAAGGTCCCTGTTGAGGACATAGCGGGTTTGCTTGCTGACCATAATCGTGGCGATGATAAAGAACTGGGCAATGACGAACTGGCTTACAGTGAGCGATTTGCGCAGCCACATGTTCCGCGTGTTGCCGTTTTCAGTATGGTTCTTCAGTATAGTTACAGGCTTAAATGCAGATAATACCATGGATGGATAAAATCCGGCTAAAAGACTCACTACCGCTATCAGCGCAATAAGAAAAAGCAGGATTTCGGGCTGTTGAAGCGGGTTAAAGTGTATCTCCGGAGCGATGAAGTCAGAAAATATCTTTAGCAGGCTGGGAGCCAGACTAACTGAAATGCCAACTGCGATCAATGTAACCAGGAACGTTTCTGTCAGTAATTGTCCAACCAGTTGGCCCCGGGTGCTCCCTATTGTTTTACGGATACCTATCTCTTTGGCCCGTTGTGACGATTGGGCGGTACTGAGATTGATAAAATTGATACAGCCGAGAATAAGCAGGAACGCTGCGATAGTCAGCAGGCTATAGAGCGTTTTCCTGTTAGCTATATGGTTTCCCTGGTAGTTTCCGTATAGGGCATTAAAGTGAACGTCACTCAGGGGCTGCAACCCGAATTTACGCGTACTGCCCACGTCGTCCGGCTTGGGTGGATTATATTTTAAAGCTATCGCCGTAATAGCCCTTTCAACTACCGCAGGATCTGCACCTGTCGAAAGTTTTACATAACACTGCGATGCTGACGAAGTACCACCCCAGTTGGTAAGTTCAAATCCAAGGTTGTCGCTTATCTTTTTCGTAATGGTAAGCGTGCTCAGGGAAATAAAATCACTGAACTTCAAATCTGTATTTTCTCTAAATGGAGCTACTACACCGGTAACCTGTAAATTGATGGAATCGTCATATATGAGCGTCCTACCTATTATATCAGCGTAAGAAAGCCCGGGAAAATATTGCGTGGCCTTATCTGAAGTAACCACAACCGCATTGGGTTGGGTTAAAGCGCCCTTAACCGATCCTGCAAGCCATTTGTATCTGAATACATCAAAATAATTGTTTTCGGCAAGAATAATCTGCTGCTGCCGTTTAAATGTCTTTGCAGTGCCTCCGGTAGGCACCTTCACATCCATATCGTATAGGGTAATAAAGGGAGCCACCTTTTCAACACCGGTCACTTCCTGCCGGATAGCCTGGGGCAATGGGGCGCTTACCCCCATATTATACACCTTTTCGCCGGAAAAATCATAATTCGTAACCACACGGTAGATCCGCTTCTGATCAGGGTGAAAACGGTCAAAGCTGAAATCGTGGTTTACAATCAGGAAGATGATCAGCGACGCGCTGATACCTATAGATAAGCCGATGATATTGATCAGCGTAAACAGCTTGTGCCGTTTAAAATGCTTCAGGGCAATTTTCAGGTGATTGGCGATCATAACTGCAGGTTATCTTCGTACACTGTCAAAAATACGCCCAATCTGTCAACAAATTTATTTTCAACAAGTTAAGAAACGTTCCCCGTGGCTTCCTGTTCGCAAACGAACAGAAGACTGTACGTTTACGTTACAATAGTGAATCATATATAAAATTTGACCTCAAACTTCTCTGTTAAGACTATCCTCCTTAAAATACGTCCCGGATATTTCCAGGGATTCGGGTTTTGTACCTAAGCACTCTCTTCTTATTTAATTTCAAGCTTATATCCTTTCCCGCGTACAACAACAATGTTGATATCCGGGTCAGGTTCCAGTTTTTTCCTGAGTTTTGATATGAACATATCCAGGCTACGCCCCACAATAACACCTTCATCTTCCCATATCTCCTTTTGCAGCCGGCTTCTATCAATAGTCTCGTTGGGAGACAACGCAAAAATGTGCAGTACCCGGGTTTCAGTACCGGTTAAGTCTATCGTCTTTTCATTGATTATGAGCTTTCGATTCTTCGCATCAAACAAAACTGAGCCCAAAGTAATCATACCAGTATCCAGACCGTCCTTGGGTAAAGTCCTCTCCGGCTTAATGGACCTCAAAAAAATAAAACCCGCAAATGCAAAAAATGCCAGGCTGCCCAGAAGAATTCTATTCTTTGCTGTATTTATTCCTGTCGGTTTGAATTTAATGTTGACCATATAACATCCTCTGGGTTGCACTCTTCTTTTGCATGTTATAATATCATCTTTTCTATTTTCAGATACAGCAAATCCATAGGCTATACTGGCGTTGCTACAATTCAGAACGTTAACAACATAATTATGCGCCAGCGGGTCCCGGGCTAATAAACGGCGGGTAGTATTCACCAGGGAGTCCGGTTGAAACGTAAGATCAATCCCAAAACTGATCTGGTATTCATTCTCTCCGATCTTTTTTACCGGAAGCACCCTTGACGTACTGTCGCCCGACTGTAAAAGCACTTCATGTCCGATCCTGCGGAGTAAAACTTCTCTTCTGGCAATGTCAAAGTCGTCACTGCCTTCTATACTGAAAGCCACACAAATTACAGAGATAAACGAGAAGAGTATCAATCCCAACAGATATTTGCGTTTTCCGGAGAGAAGATGTTGACGAAGATGCATAGTGTCAGGCCCTTATTTACAAATTTACAATTTACAGTTCAGATTCTCCGCGCACTGAAGATATCAAAGTAATTTCACTGGATCAACTTTGATATGCTTTAAAAGAATGCCCGGTGCTTACTAAAAAATGAAATAAGCTGCATTAACCGGTATTCCAGGCGCTCAGCTATTACCAATATTAAATATAAATTATAAATTATACACGCATTCGTTTTATTCTTAATGTCTTTTTTTCATACCTCCCGTAGACAAAACCAGAGATTCAGGTGTTTATTATTACAGCGGGACATCCTTTCAACACTTTACCACCCGGGAGCGGGAGGGACTGGCCAATAATCAGGTGATGTCTGTTTATGAAGGTAAAAGCGGCATTATTGGGTTCGGCTGTGAAAAGTGATTGTTATATTACTTCAGATAGTGGATAGCGGTTAATTGGTTACTTTATCGTATAATCTTTTACGGTCACCTCCGATAATCTGAAATAGCCATAAGCAAAGTTTGCGAAATGAGTCTGATTGACGATATTTCCTCTCACCATACCTGGTGCTGTTTGAAACGGGCCAGTACCAGCCCCGGACGCGGTTAACAATTTTCTGAAATAATCATAATATCTCCGGGAAATTCCATACAGACTGATGCTTATCATATCTCCGGTCTTCAGCTTTTCGTCAGAAAAATATTCCTGCATTAAGTTGCCCTGGCTGTTCTCGTCATCTTTGGCTTTATAATCCGGGAACGTTGATACAGGTGATAGAATACGGTGCAGATAGTAATTTTCTTCATTGCCATTATCCTGGTAGTAGTAAGTAATTTCCACTTCATCACCTCCAAACCCACCGGAATTATTCTGTCTGATATTATTTTCAATATCCGGCACACCTATACAGGTTTCGGTCGCAGTATAAATCTCCTCATTTAAAACTACTTTCAATGTATAAGTTTCCCCGATAACCGGATGGAAATCGGAGCAGATATATTCTCCCGTACCGGGATTCTCTATAAAACTAAAAACAGTATTTGCTGAATTTGTTATAACTATATCCGCTCCTGAAACTGATGGGAATATTGTACTGTAATATCCGGTTGTGGTAGAAAGCCTGATTTTCTGCTCATTGCCTGCCGTACCCTTTACCCAATCAATCGATGCATCAATTACTAATTTCGGTTCTGCTGTTTCTACATCCACTTCCACTACCTTTGTGCAGGACAGAAGAAAAAAGCAGGAAGAAACAACCAGGTATTTAAGTATATTTTTCATTTTTATGTTATTAGAATTAAAATCTGAAGTTATATGCCACACCCGGAATGATACCGAAAATCGATATTCTCTTTGCTTCGCTCATCCCTGTTTCCCTGTTTTGCTCGAACATAATAGATGCGGCGTTGCTTCGGTTGTAAACATTGTAAATACTGAATACCCATTCACTTTTCCACCTTTTTTTGCTGTCAGGCTTTGGCGTGTAGGTTGCCGATAAATCCAAATGATGATAAGCCGGAAGCGAACTAACATTCCGCTCTCCGTAATTCGCAATCGTAATTCCCTGATATTGATATTTGCCGATGGGATAGGTTGCAGCTTTGCCTGTCTGGTAGGTAAAAATGCCGCCAAAATTCCATTTTTTTGTCAGTTGATAGGCGGCTGTAAGTGAAAAGTTATGCGTTTTATCATAATTGGCACGATACCATTCGCCATTGTTAATGCCAGGTTCTTCAGCATTTCTTCCCGGTGTACGCTGTTCTGCTTTAGAAAGTGTGTAAGAAAGCCAGCCTGTCAGTTTCTGCGTATTTTTCTTCAGCATCAACTCAAGTCCGTAAGCCCTTGCCTCCCCGTTTAGTAATACCTGTTCTATGGCTTTGTGGGCAACCAATTCGGCGCCATCAATGTAATCTGCTTTATTTTTAATTTTCTTGTAAAAAGCTTCTGTTTCCACAGAATATTTTCCTTTGCTGAAATTTCTGAAATAGCCCAATGCCACCTGGTCAAGAATTTCGGGTTTCAAATATTGGTCGCTCGGTGCCCAGATATCGAGTGGAGAGACGGAAGCTGTATTGGAAATTAAATGGATATACTGGCTCATCCGGTTATAACTTGCCTTAATGGACTGGTCGTCATTTATGGCATAAGAAACCGCCAGACGAGGCTCTAAATTTCCAAAATCAATGATCTTTTCGTTTTTATTGTAATGCGTTGTACCCGTAGGTGTCCCTTCCTCATAAATTTGTAATTCGGGATTGAAAATCACTGCCTGATTATTGGTATAATTATTTACATTCTGTTCCCCCAACCGTTGGAAATTGCTGTATCGTAGTCCATAATTCAATGATACTCTATCCGTGAGCTTTTGCTCAGCACTGATATACAATGCATTCTCCCAGGCGTATTTTCTTTCAATCTGGTCGGCATTGACAGGCGATGTAGTATCCACAGGTTTTATTGTGCCCGGATTGAATTGATAATAGATGGAATTGACGCCATAATTCAACACCAGCTTATCAGACAGATGATGACTAAAATTGTACTTAAGATTATAATTACGGATGTCCGATGCCCAATCAATGCCAGCATATTTTATCTTCAGGCCATAATTGTACTTACTGTAAATGATCGATGCATTGGAAAAAAATTTCTCCGAAAAGATATGGTTCCAACGAAGATTAAAGAATGAGTTCGAATAATTGTTGCTGAAAAAATTGCTGAAATCCATATTATCCCTGCCGAAATATCCTGAAAGGAAAAGCCTGTTATTGTCATTGATCTTATAATTCAGTTTAGTATTCAAATCATAAAAAGAAACAGAATTGTCGTTGCCAGCCAGTTTCAGAAATAAATGAGCATAAGAAGAACGACCAGCAACCACGAACGAACTTTTATCTTTCACAATTGGGCCTTCTGCCAATAACCTGCTGGAAACCACCCCAATTCCACCCGTTATATGATATTCTTTGTTGTTCCCTTCCTTCTGATAAATATCCAAAACAGAGGAAGTGCGCCCCCCGAAACTGGCAGGTATTCCACCTTTATACAATTTCAGATCTTTAATCACATCGGCATTAAAAACGGACAGAAAGCCGAACAGATGCGAAGTATTGTAGACAACGGCTTCATCTAACAATATCAGATTGCCGTCAACAGAACCACCCCTGACGTTAAAGCCTGTTCCTCCTTCCTGTGCATTGGAAACTCCCGGAAGTTGCAGAATAGCTTTCAAAATATCAACCTCTCCCATAACAGCCGGCATTTTTCTGATGGTAGAGATAGTGAGTTTATTCACACTCATTTCCGGTTTTCGGATGTTGCTTGCTGAACCACTATATTTTATCACTACTTCATCTAAAGTTCTGCTTTTCTCAAGCATGGAAAAATCTTTCCTGGTATTTCCTGTCAGAAAGATATGCTCTTCAATACTCTCAAATCCTATACAACTGATAACGATCGTATATTCTCCTTTAGGCAGGGTGATGGAATAAAAGCCATACGCATTGGTAACAGCTGAAACTTTTGCTTCAGGAATAAAAATGCTTGCACCGATTATTGTTTCTGTGTTTGCTTTCATGGTAATTACTCCACTCAATGCGACTTTCTCCTGTGAATAAGCCCTGAATGAAATGGTTATAAATAACAGTGTATAAATGATCTTGTATCGCATCTTCTAAAATCGATTTAACAATTGTAACTTGAACACAAAACTATTCGTTTGGATAACCGTCTTTTTCTAATTATACCAAATGCGGTATCTTTTATAGCAAAGCATGCCGGGGTACTACAAAATATATTTCTCATTTTACGCGTTTTTATAATACTTCATGCTTTCGTATAAAAAGCATACACTTTCGTATAAAAGCAGATCAGAACATAGCTTTAAATGTTAAGTTTGTTCTATACAATTTCATAAATGAATGATTTTACCCATCAGAAGCTTATTAGTGAAAACGTACTTTTTCGTTTCCTGATTTCGCCTGGACGCAGAATATTCCGGCATCTGCTGCTCATTGTTTTTATAGGTACTGTGTTGTATAACAGTACTTCCGTAATTGCCAACCCCATAGCGGTATTTGTATATTTTATTACATTATTCTATGTAAACATGTATGTGCTGGTGCCAAAGCTTTTGTTCAGGAATAGAAATATTGCATATTGTTTATCTGTGATCTGCATTCTTATTATAGTGGCTATTTGTGGTAATTTTTTCAATCCTTTTAATAAGGAAACTGAGCTGAATATCCCACTGTTTTCCTTTCTTACCGTGTTGCTGTTAGCGGCTTCATCTTCCATAAAACTGTTTCAGAAGGGAATGACGGACAAGCTATTGATCTACGAGCTGGAACAGTCGAAAACTTATGCAGAACTGGAACAGTTGAAAAACCAGATCAATCCGCATTTTTTGTTTAATATGCTAAATAATGCCAATGTCCTGACAAAGAAAGACCCTGATAAAGCCTCACAGGTTCTGATGAAGCTGAGCGATTTACTTCGCTACCAGCTTTATGACAGCGCAAGGGATAAGGTGTTGTTGACTTCGGACATTCATTTCCTGGAAGATTTTTTAAATTTGGAAAAGGTAAGGCGGGATAGTTTTGATTTCCTGATATCAAAAGAAGGAGATCTGAGCGGTGTGCAAATCCCCCCTTTGCTGCTCATTTCGTTTGTGGAGAATGCTGTCAAGCACAACAATGATGCAACAAGGTCGTCTTATGTAAACCTGTATTTCGACGTTAGAAACGATGAACTTTTCTTTAAATGTATCAATTCCAAACCTACGCTTAAATCCGTTAATAATACAGGCGGATTGGGGTTGATAAATGTCAAACGAAGACTGGAACTTTTGTTCCCGTCAACACATAGTTTAAGCATTGAAGATGACTCAGAAAAGTATTGCGTAAGCTTAACCATAAAGCTATGACCGCATTGATTTAGTTATATAGTAAAGGGTATAAAATTATGAACTGCATTATTATAGATGATGAACCATTGGCAAGAGAAGCCATAGAGATGTTGATTAACCAAACTGATGATTTAGATTTGATCGGTTCGTTCAACAGCCCCGAAACCGCTAAAAATTTCATAGAAAACAATACAGTTGAATTAATATTTCTCGACATACAAATGCCTGGAATTAACGGGATTGAATTTGCCCGGACCATTCCAAAAGAAACCTTTGTGATCTTTACAACCGCCTATTCTGAATTTGCTACCGACAGCTACGAAGTAGATGCGATTGACTACCTGATAAAACCAGTAAAATCAGAGCGTTTTCAAAAGGCTGTTGAAAAAGCCCACACCTACTCCAGATTATTTAAGGCGGACTACGCTAATATCAATATCGAACAGATAGCAGACGATTTTTTCTTTGTGAAAGCAGATCGAAGAATCTTTAAAGTCTATTTCAATAACATACTTTTTATTCAAGGTTTAAAAGATTATGTTGTAATGCACAGCGAAAATCAGAAAGTAATTACAGCGATGAATATTAAAACTATCTATGATCAATTACCAAAAGATATGTTTGTGAGAGTAAGCAAATCCTATATCATCAATGTTAAGCATATTGGCTCTGTGGATAATAACACCGTGTATATCGGTACAAACGAAATCCCTATCGGAAGTATTTATAGGGATTTCTTTTTCAAAGAATTTGTAACAAAAAAGATCGTAGGTAAGTAATTTACGTATTTCCAACCTTCATCTGATGCTGTAATCATAAGCCCGGAATGTCAGTAAACTCCACTAAGGGCCACCTTTATTTTTTCTGGCTCATTTTCGCAAATCTGCATTCCAGATCTGACAACCATTTTACCCTCCTTTTCTGGCTGACCGATTTAACACGATTAAAGCTGATCCAGCTAAGATTCTTATATCCCATTGTTTTAAAAACACTTCTTAGCATTGCTTTCCGGATTAGATTTCCAATAAGTAAGGAATACATTATTTTCGGTTTATTCATCGTGGTGATAATGGTCACCCCCTTTAAGTTTTCCAGAAGAGGTACCAATCCGAAGCCTCTTGGATGATGATCATAAGCAACCCCGGGAGTAAGTACCCTGTCAATAAATCCTTTGGTAGCTGCAGGCATTAAGTCCCACCAGATAGGAAATATAAAAATCAGGTGGTCAGCTTTCTTCAGGCGCTTATTATAGTCTATCACCTGTGGGTCAATAGCTTTGTGCTCTACAAAGCCTTTAAGGTCTGCCTTAGACATAACCGGGTTAAAACCGTCATTATCCAGATGTATAAGGTCTACTTCGTGACTTGCAGTTTTAAGTCCTTTTGTTACCGCCTCTAAAATCGCGTTTGCATAGCTTCCCTCATAGGGATGGTTAAATACGATTACCACTCTCATTTTTCTTTTTGAAGCAAAACTAATCCACCCGATGGGGCCTGACGATAACATTTGTTATCAAATTATGCTTTGTGGATCAAAAGATGCTTTTGCATTCATGCTATCCCTTTCCCGCCAGTTTACTTTTTATACGGCTAAGATGAACTTTTGTTATTCCCAGGTACGAAGCAATATAATGCTGGGGAATACGCATTATAATATCAGGACGCTCCTGGAGTATCTGTTCATAACGTTTTTGAGGGCTATCTTTAATATGTGAAAGCAAGAGCTTTTGACAGTACACAAATCTGTTTAAGAGATGTCTCTCCTGCTCCAGTTTTATATTCGGAGAGTTATCCAGGACAAATTCAAAATCTTTTCTGGAAAGAGCCTTTACAATACAAGGCTCTATGCTTTCAATGCTGTAGAAGCTGGGCTCATTTGTTCTGAAACTTTCAATAGCGGAAACACCTTCCCCTTCAAAGAAGAACTGCGTGGTTATCTCGACCCCATCATTATTAAACCACGTCCGTAAGCAGCCCTTTTCTATGAGATAGGCATTTTTTGAGATTTCTCCTTCCCGTAAAAGTATTGTTTTGGCAGGTATTTCCTGGCGTTTAAAGAGGTGATTGAATTTATTCCAATCACTGGCTGCAGCTATGGTTCCTTTATTCATTTAAGTATTATGTAAAAGCATCTCCTTAAACAAATATACTAAATAGGCTTAATTCCTGTTTTGCAGCATAAAAAAGAAGGCACCTTAAAGGCGCCCTCTTTTACTGTGATCAGGTGATCCTTAATTTTTTATTATCCTGAAGGTTTCGTTTTTATTATTATCACCCACCTGTATAAAATACAAGCCGGATGGGAGGCCATCGAGCGACAATGTTTTCCTGTTGTTGTCATTGATTTCAATAGTTCTCAGCAAGCGCATATCGGCCCCAAACACTTTCGCCCTCACTTTGGAAGTGATAGGTTTGTTGTATTCGATAAAGACGTAGTTGCTGGCGGGGTTAGGATAGATGCTCACTGTTTCCTGTTTGGTTACCGGCGTCACTTTGCTGAGTGTTATGGATGGCGCGGCCACCCGTTGTTCTATCACACCGCTGTTGAGTGCATCGTATGCGTTTACGATAAACTGACCACAGAGCAGTTTGGGATATACTTTCTGGAACAGGGTATATTTCTCTGCGTAAGGTTTGAAAGAGAGAGCTATTGGTGATACCGTAAGTTGTTTAGGACTGAGGTTGATGATGCTTACCGGCGGCTGGTGTAATTTGATACACTGCTGACTGGTGCTGCTCAGATCGCGGAGAAGCACGTTGGTAAAAGTGCTGGTATTGCCGGCGCTGCTGATGATGTAGTTCGCATTGGCCAGTATTGCGAATTTGTCTTTGCCGGCTGCTTTTATTTCAAGGCCATACCTTTCGGTGTAGCTGGCCGTCTGCGGGAAGGTGCTGAACTCTACGAGCCCCAGGGAACCAGGCACGTAGCGCAGTTGCAGGAAGAAGACCTCTTTGCTCACGGCAGTGTAGTAGCTGGTGGTGAAGCCGGTGAGATAGAGTAAGTAGCTTTCGTTACCCAGGTCGCGGATAACGAGGTCGTTGGATTCTTCCGTACCGGCATCGCCAACATGGAAGGAGCCTGTGATGGCGCCGCTTTCTCTTACATCCATTATCAGTACCTGTCTGTTAGCTGCGCCGGTAGCGGCTGTAACGTCAGCAAAACCGGAGATGAAGAAGGCATCGTTGCCGGCAATGTTAGTACGTTTCACGATCTTGGTGCCGGCAGATTCAGTAGTAGCGCCAAGATAAGCGAAACCGGTAACGGGAATCCCGGTAGGCTGAAGACGGAGGAAGAGCGCCTGGCGCGGGCCGCTAAAGCCGCTGGTACACAGCTCTACATAGCCAGTCAGGATAATGTTGTTGTCTGTGGCTTCTGTCAGGGCCAGCGCATTGGCGTTACAGGTAAAACTGGTGGAGTAGTGATAGTTCCATACAATGACGCCGGCGCTGGTGAGGCGGGTTGCCAGTACGTTGATCTGCTGACCTGCCGGCACGGGGCTGTAGCGGCCTGCAATGATCACGTCTCCATTAACCGCTTCAATGAGATCATTGTACTCAATAAGCGTGTTGGCATTGGCAGTACTAACCGCGGAAAAGTGTAGCTTCTGTACCCAGACAGCGTTTAACAGCTGATCCAGGCGGATGAGTACGGGCGTGGAGTACACAGGGATACCATTGATGAGATTTGGAGACTGGATCACGTAGCCTAACAGGTAGTACCCCTTACCGCTTTTCATGCGGAAGATCTTCTTTGGCAGCAGGGAAGGCAACAGTTTGCCGGGTTGTGGCACCACATGCTCGGAGATGAAGTTACCGTTGGCGTCAAACTGATCGAGCGATAAAGAACTTTTCGTGGAATCCTGGTACACATTGGCGCTCCATAACAGGAAGGCCTGCGGGGCAGAAGCTACTGCTGGCGTGTCTACAACGAAACTTGCTGCTTTGTAGTGGAATTTCAATGCGAAAGTGTTGTAGTACAACTGGTCCGCATTTTGTGCCTGGGTAGTGCTCAAACCAATAAGCCAGGCAATAATAATCAGGTATAAGTGTTTGTTCATGGGGGATAGTTTTAAGTTAACAAAAGGGTTATCATAAAAAGTCGACAGAATATCATTGAAGATAAGCAGACAGGGCTGTAATCAACATGCAGTCAACTGCCCGGTTTACGCTTTTTTATCACTTTTGGTAATAATCTTTCAGGAACGGATGCTGAAATACCACTGCTTTTTTAGCCTCCCGGAGTTATCTTCACTTCTCTCCTCTCCCATCCGCAAAAAGTCGGATTTAGATAAAACAAAGTCTATTTAATACAACGATAGAGATAAGGTTGGAATATAAATTTGTCATTCTTCCAACATAGACAGCATCAAATTCACGTAGAAAAACAATATGAAAATATTAAGGATAACAAATCTCGTCACGACTCCTGTACTCCTGTCGTTAATCAGCTTCAGGACTTATTCTCAGCAATTATATATAGGTACGAACAGCCATCCGAACCTGAATTTATTGAACTAAAGTAGATCTATCAATATTGCTTAAACACCTTATTAAAATGAGAAGTAAAATTCTAAAGACCTTTGCACTGGGCCTGATCCTGTCAGCCAGCTCTGTGATGCTGTATGGGCAAGAGCTACCCATCGCTGCCGGCCCATTTAAACCATCAGATCCTTCTTTTAAACAATATCAATACCCCACCTGGTTCAGAGACGCCAAATTTGGGATCTGGGCCCATTGGGGACCGCAGGCTGTACCCCGTCAGGGTGATTGGTATGCCCGGAATATGTATATCGAGGGCAGTGAACAATACAAATATCATGTTGCGCATTATGGACATCCCTCCAGATTTGGATACAAGGATATTATTCCGCTATGGAAGGCAGAAAAATGGGACCCCGAAAAGCTGATGGCGCTGTATAAAAAGGCAGGCGCAAAGTATTTTGTCAGCATGGGTACCCATCACGATAATTTCTTTTTGTGGAATTCTTCGCTTCACCGGTGGAACGCCGTGAAAATGGGCCCTCATAAAGATGTGGTAGGCCTTTGGCAGGCAGCTGCCAAAAAGCATGGTTTAAAATTTGGAGTGTCTGAACATTTAGGAGCAAGCTATACCTGGTACCAGCCAGCCCATAAAGCTGATACCGCCGGCCAGTACAAAGGTGTGCCTTATGATGGCAATGACTCACAATATGCAGACCTGTACCACACCAGGGCCAGCCCTGATGATAATGGATGGTTGAGTAAAGACCGCACCTGGGCACAGGAATGGTATAAATACATCAGGGAACTGGTAGATACTTATCATCCTGACCTGCTCTACTCGGATAGCCAGTTTCCGTATGATGATGTTGGCAGGGCTATGTTAGCTAATTTTTATAATGGGAATATCGCCTACAACAAAGGGCAGATGACCGCTGTGTATAACTGTAAGCAACCTTCAGAAGGTATGTGGGTACAAGACCTGGAACGCGGCGTACAGGATTCAATCAGCCCCTTTCCCTGGCAGACCGATACATCTATTGGCGATTGGTACTACCGCACTGGCCAGACCTATAAAAGCGCCACTGATATTATACAAATGCTGGTGGATATTGTCAGCAAAAATGGAAACCTGCTGATCAATATTGTACAAACACCAGAGGGAAATATAGAGCCGGATATCCTTACTACACTTGACGAGATAGGTAAATGGACTGCCGCCAACGGCGAAGGCATATATGGCTCCCGCCCATGGAAGATATTTGGAGAACGGCCCGAAAATACAGCGGCAGTTAAAGCAGGCAATTTCAATGAAGACAGGATAAAATACACCGCAAACGATATCCGCTTTACCAGCAACGGCAAAAAGTTATATGCCTTTTTACTTGACACCCCTACCGGGGCTATTCGCATCAAATCACTGGGCAAGTCCTCAGCTGTAAATACCCGGAAAATCATGTCAGTAAACCTTTTGGGCAGTACAGACAAGATACAATGGCAACAGGAAGCGGATGCGCTTGTGATTAAAAAGCCAGCAAATTTACCTGCCTGGAAAGTATTGGGCTTTAAAGTAGAACTTGGCGATTAAGAAAATCTCCGGATAATTATTCAGAGACAGGAATTAGTACAAAGGTCTTCACTTTCACAGTGAAGACCTTTGTTATTTCACAGCGGTATTCAATATAAGTTGGAACATGAAAACATATTGCGGATGTCCAAACCTGAAGTAGTTATCTCCAAATTTACTCGTATATATTAAAAAACAAAATATTCAATGGACCGCCTGCATTTGTCCGGCGCTCCATCTGAAAATATTGACGACATTCTTACAGTTTTTACTAATTTTGCGACCCAAACCGGGGCTCCCGGTTCAGGACCATATCAGAACGCTGACCACCACTATATCCGGAGTATAATGCAAACTAGTACTTATGAGAAATAAAAAAGAGAACGTACGTGAGGTATTTCCTGCCACTATCGACAGATTAAAGGAGCGGGCGCATGACGCTGGTGTAACCCTGACCGATGTAGCTATTGCGGGTGAGTTGGGTATCTCGGAGCAGACATTTGAATTTTACTACCAGAAGGACAAAGCTCCTGCTGAAATATTTCACCTGATGCGGGAAAAATACAAGAAGTTCATCGGAACACTATACATCGAACGCATGATATTCACAGATGAACCCGATGACTCCGATTTAGATGATGAGGACCTGGAAAATGATTAAAATACAGTTTTTACATAATTTGAGCCGCATAGTATAACACGCTATGCGGTTTTTAATTTTAATAGTATATGTTCAGGATTCAGCCCCTTTATCACTTTGAAAAAATGCAAATAAAAGCTTATATTTAGCAGTATCCCATTATTTACCTTTAAAACCCTCATTATGTTCCCTCATTTTTTCAAAACTACCTTTGCCCTTTTTATCTGCTTTAGTTTAATGAGTACATCTCCTCTGTCAGCCGGCAACCATTCTGCCGGAACTGCTTTAAGCAAACAGGTAAAACGTATAGTAGCAAGCAATCTTTTTGTTATCCCTTTTCGTACCGCAGCTTCTTATAAGCGGTTAATTTCGCCGGAAGGCAGTATGCAATCTGAAATTGCAGAATGTTGGGGTTATTTGACGCTGGACAATTTACAAGGCCTGGGGTATCCTTATCAAACGGCTTTCATGGTAGGTGGAGAAGCAATGCGAAACTACCCAGGATTAGATCTGACCGTTGAATATGCAATCTCCCAAGGTGTATCTTTTGAAGATATAGCCAAAGTACTTGCGAATTGCATGGTATACTGCGGCTGGGAATAACACTTAATGTCTGCCCGGGTGAACCGCATAGCTAAGTCGCTATGCGGTTCTTTATTATTATAAACCACTATCTGACCGCCATCCCGGTTATTCCTCCTGTTATATCAGTCAGGCCTACGGGCTTCTCATTTTTCCAGTATGTAGCCATGCCATCAAGATAACCAGCCACATAAACGTCATTCCCTGCTACTGCAATGGCCTTTACCCCGGCTCCCGCCGCTTCTTTCCCACTGGTCAGCCGGATAACTTTCCCATTCTTCCAGCAAACAACAATATTTGCTCCTTCCTGGTTCCTGTCAATCCCCGCTACATATACATCCTTGCCTGATACAGCAATAGCACCTGCCCTGCAGCCGTCCGGAAGGATAACAGGCTCTCCATTCTTCCAGTACATAGCGATTTCCTTTCCTTCTGCATCAGTAGTAAATCCCGCCACATAAACATCATTGCCGGAGATGGCAATAGCATTTGCTTCTGCACTCTTTTTACCATCGGTCAACGCTTTTGCCGCCCCGTTCTTCCAGCAGGTGGCCACATATATCCCTTCCTCATTGGCCTGGTAACCGGCTATATAAACATCATTTCCGCTAACAGCAATGGCAGTTAATTTAGTGTCTTCCCCCAACGGAGTAGCTATTCTGTTTTTCCAGTATACAGCCTGGCTGCCATTATTTCCAATCACATGCACATTTGAACCGGATATACTAATGCCAGTTGCTTTTGCATATGTTTTCCCATCTGTCAGCGTAATAGCCTGCTTATTTTTCCAGTAAGCAGCAACGGACTCTCCTTCAGCATTGTCCTGATACCCGGCAATATACTCGTCGTTGCCGGATACAGCAATTGCGGACGCTCCTGCCCCTGTCTTACCATCTGTCAGCTGGATTATTTCCCCGTTCTTCCAATAAGTAAGCCCTGTTCTTTTACCTGAATAGTCGTCATATACAAATAGTAATGAAGCTGAGGACTGAGCCTTAAGAGTATAAGTAACAGCCATCAATAATAACAACGTACCGGCTAATTGTTTAATCATCATTCTCTGCGTTTAGATCCCAAAAATATATAGCCTGTACCGTTTTGCCTATTTTCATGCAACTACACCTCTACTACAGTAGCATCTACAAGACGTCTACAAGTTGTAGGATCTTATTTAACTGTAACTTTTGACAGATCGGCCCCTACGCCTTTGAGCGCTGCATAGGTCAGTTTATCCATTATCGCATTGTCAAACGAGATGGTCTGAATAGCACGATAATATTTATTGGTCAGGGCATACGGCGAACGGAACGACACATTTCTGAGCGTCGCACCTTTAAACGAAGCCTCATTCAGCGCAGTATTATGAAACTTGACACCAATGAACGTCTGACCGTCAAGACATACTCCCCGCAAATCGGAATACGTAAAGTCCACTCCGTCAAAGATGCAATCTTCAAAGATCGTTTTTCTAAGATCGGTCATGGTCAGCTTTGTGTCGCTCAGTTCTATACCGGTGAATTTTGCACCGGTAAGTCCGGACTTGCTGAATTCAGTGCGGACAAGAATGCTCTTATTGAAACTTGCATCTGAAAGGTCACTGGCAGACAGGGTACAATCTGTCAGGTTCGCTCCATCGAAATTAGCTTCCCGCACATCGCTGCCACTAAACAAGCTGCCAGTCAGGTCCGCACCGGCAAAATTGGAACCCCGCAATGCACTCCCTTTAAATTTCGTTTTATGTGCCGTAACACCCGCGAAGTCACTCTCAGACAGGTTACTCCCGCTAAAGTTTGTCAATAACTGCTGTTCTGACGAACGGGAGAAGTTCTCCACTTCCTGCTCCGTTTGCTCATTGTCGCCAGCACCTTCAATCGCCATCTTAAAAACGGTTTCAACGTCTGCAGATTGAAAATTTTCTGAAAAATAGTTGAGGTCAACACCCAAAATCTCCGCGAGCCGGTTAAAAGTAACAATATCCGGGATAGACTCTCCCCGCTCCCATTTTCCAATTGCCTGCGGACTAATAAATAAGAGTTGGGCAAGCTGCGCCTGAGACATATTTTTTTCTTTTCGTGCTTTGGCAATTTTGCCGCCAAGGATCTTAGTATCCATATGTACTGTTTTTGTTTTATTTTTTTCGATACAGCAAAGTTATTCCGGTCATTTCTACAATCAGCAAAAATGCCACTCCTGTTAGTTGCAATCACACTACTTATGGTTGCTTTTTAACAACCTGCAGTTGTATGTATTGAAAATCAAACACTTTCTATTCAACATTGCTCCTTCGTTCCCGCTGCTGCACAGCCCCCTGTCTTCCCAAATTATTTGAAGATTCCGGATAATTAATATTATCTTAGCAACTAAGATATTTACTCAATAAGACATAAAATGGAAAGCGAAGTACTCACCCGGATAAGAAAGCTGAGCCAGCAGTATGCTTACACATCTATTCAGATGCACGAAACCATTGCCCGCCAGGCAGGCCTTCCGGGAACAGACCATAAATACTTAGGATTTTTAATACAAAAAGGAGAAATGACGGCAGGCGAGCTTTCAAATTTAACAGGTCTGACAACAGGTGCAGTTACAGGCCTGATAGACAGGTTTGAAAAGAAAGGGCTGGTAAAAAGACAATTTGCTGAAGACGATAGACGGAAAGTGATCATTAAACCCAACACTGAAAGTATAATGGCGCTTTTCGCACCGCTTTATAAAGAATTCCGGAGCAAATCACAGGAATTGCTCGCCTCCTTTTCCAACAAGGAGATCAAAGTCATTGAAACCTATTTCTCGAAAGCCATTGAAATAATGAATGAAACAACCAATAAACTCAACAATAAATAACCCTAAAAGAAAGCAAAATGAGTACCTACATACTTGGTTTTCAGGAAACTGATAAAACAAAGCTCTCAATAGTCGGGGGAAAAGGCGCCAACCTGGGAGAACTATCCAGGATTGAAGGTATACACGTACCCGCAGGCTTTTGTATTACAACAGAAGCATATAAAGAAATTATTGGCAACAACGAAGAACTCAATTCACTACTGGACCAGTTAGCTGTTCTGAAAGCAGATAACAGGAAAGGCATTAGCGAAATATGCGCAAAACTCCGTACAGCTATCGAAAAAGTTCCCATTCCCTCCCATATAACAGACGAGATTACCGGCTATCTCGCAAATTTTGATGAAAAAGACGCCTTTGCCGTACGTTCCAGCGCTACAGCGGAAGACCTGCCAACAGCATCCTTCGCCGGACAACAGGATACATATCTCAATATTACAGGGAAAACGGCAATCCTGGAACATATCAGCAAATGCTGGGCCTCACTGTATACAGACAGAGCTGTGACCTACCGTTTGCAAAATGGGTTTGACCATAGAAAGGTCAGCTTATCCGTTGTTATTCAAAAAATGATCTTCCCTCAGGTAGCAGGGATTATGTTTACGGCAGACCCGGTTACATCCAATAGAAAGGTCTTATCCATCGATGCCAGTTTCGGACTTGGCGAAGCATTGGTTTCCGGACTTGTCAACGCTGATAATTATAAAGTTCAGGACGAAAGGATCATTGACAGGCAAGTCTCTACAAAGAGACTTGCCGTTCTGGCATCAGAAGAAGGCGGTACACTGGAACAGGAAATTGACCTGGATCAGCAAAACAGCCAGTCCCTTACAGATAAAGAAATTATAGCGCTTAGCCGTCTCGGAAGAAAAATTGAAGCTCATTTTGGTACGCCTCAGGACATCGAATGGTGTCTGGCTGATGATACATTTTATATTGTTCAAAGCAGGCCAATCACTACCTTATATCCTGTTCCTGAAACGAATGACCAGGAAAATCATGTTTATGTATCTGTCGGTCATAACCAGATGATGACCGATGCCATGAAACCATTGGGATTATCTTTCTTCCTGTTAATAACCCCTGCCCGCATGCGTCATGCCGGTGGAAGATTGTTTGTTGATATCACACAAAGTCTGGCCTCACCGGCCGGCCGGCAAACAATAATGAATACGCTGGGAAAATCTGATCCGCTCACAAAAGACGCGCTCATAAACATAATAGAAAGAGAAGGCTTTATAAGATCGTCACCAGAGAATGCAAATGGCCCCGTTCAGAATAATAAAGGCATGCCACCCCTGGACTCTCTGCCACAGGTCGAAAACGATCCGTCCATCGTTGCTGACCTGATTAAGAATAGTCAGGCATCTGTCGAAGAGTTAAGACAAAACATCCGGACTAAATCAGGCCTGGATCTGTTTGATTTTATCCAGGAAGATATCCGGCAATCAAAAACAGCTCCGCATAAACTACAAAGCCTGTCTGTGATTATGACAGCAGTAAATGCGTCATCCTGGCTCAATGAAAAAATAAAAGAATGGTTAGGTGAAAAGAATGTAGCAGACACACTTTCTCAATCAGTATCCAACAATATCACTTCAGAAATGGGACTGGAACTTCTGGATGTTGCAGATGTGATCCGCCCCTACCCTGAAATAATTGAGTATTTACAACATATAAAAGATGATAACTTCCTCGATGAATTGCTTCAGTTCAAAGGCGGACAGGCAACCCGGGATGCTATCATTGCTTATCTCGATAAATATGGAATGCGATGCGTAGGGGAAATCGATATCACGAAAACCCGCTGGAGTGAAAAGCCGGCTACACTTATTCCCCTCATTCTCAGTAATATCAAAAACTTTGAGCCTGGCGCCAGTACCCGGAAATTTGAACAAGGGAAGCAGGAAGCTTTGAAAAAAGAACAGGAACTATCAGACCGGTTGCGGCAGTTACCGGATGGTGAACAAAAAGCAGAAGAGACTAAACAGAAGATAAGCCTGGTCCGGAATTTCAGCGGTTATCGTGAGTATCCGAAATATGATCTGGTAAACCGTCTCTTCATTTATAAACAAGCCTTACTGAAAGAAGCTGAACAACTTGTACAGGCCAACGTTATTCATGAAAAAGAAGATATTTACTATCTTACTTTTGAAGAAATTCGTGAAGTAGTACGTACAAATAAATTAGATTACCAGGTCATAAGCCAACGAAAAGACGAGCTCAGGGCATATGAAAAACTGACTCCTCCACGTGTCATTACATCTGATGGTGAAATCATTGCAGGTAAATACAATCGGGAAAATCTCCCCGACGGAGCTATTGCCGGCCTCCCGGTTTCTTCCGGAACCATAGAAGGACGGGCGCGTGTCATCCTGAACATGGAAGATGCCAACCTTGAAGATGGCGATATATTGATCACTTCCTTTACCGACCCCAGCTGGACGCCATTATTTGTATCTATAAAGGGACTGGTCACTGAAGTTGGCGGCCTGATGACCCATGGGGCAGTTATTGCACGTGAATATGGCTTACCGGCAGTTGTCGGAGTGGAAAATGCCACAAAGGTGATTAAAGATGGGCAGAGGATCCGGGTAAATGGAACGGATGGGTATGTGGAAATAATATAAAAGCTATATTTCAGAATACAATAAAATAAACAATATAAAAAGCCGCGAAAATCATATGATTCACGCGGCTTTTATTTTATTCTTTATAAACACCATCAGCATATCCTTAATCATTATTCATCTTCCCATGATCATAACTTATAACCCTTGAAAGCCTCCAGACGTTATCCTTTTTCTGCCACACCTGAACAAACTTATACGTCCCGCTTATATGTTCCGCTTGCCCTGGATTAGTATGATAAAAACTATGAACACCAATTTCCAAAGCACCATTCTCCCCAAGTTTATGAACCTCCAGAGAATTCTTATTAAGCTCCCGGCGTATATGTGAATTCCTTGCACACATTTCCCTCATTGATTGCATTTCTTCTTCTAAGTAATGCAGTCCGCCTAAGTCATGATAAAACTCAAAATCACTGGTTAGAAATTTCTTATAAGTAACAGTATCACATTTATTAAACGCGCTGAAGAAAATGCTGTCTTGTTTATAGATCTCTTTATACAGCTCATCCTGTGCTTGTCCATATGTTTTTAAAAAAGCGACAACAATGATTGTCGCTGTCGCTAATATTCTCTTTGCCATTCCGGTCTTGCTTTATATTTATTTCCCTAAATACAACTCTTTAAGAAACTTAATTTTCTCTTCTCTGGTCCATTTATCTGTTATCATTATAGAAAAATTTCTTGCAGCCCCGTTTTTCTCTCCAAACAGGAAATACGTATCAACAGTTGCGTTATTAACCTCACCAAATGCTCTCCAGATAATATAATTTCGTTCTTCATCGGATTCAACCTTCTCCTGGTTGAGTTTAACAGTATTCACATAATATTCCGAGTCCCATTCATAAAACGCTTTGGTAAATTCAAACCCTTTCTTAGCTTTTCTCTTATTGAATTCATAAGCACTTATAGCTGTAAAAGCTATCGCAATTGTTATACTATCATCACTTTCTAAAAACTGCTGCTTACTTATTTCATTATATCTTGTCTTAACCCACTTGCCAGGAATCGAAGCCGAGCCATAAGGTAAAACAAAGTAGTTCGTCTGGTTCTTATTCTTATCATACTCCCCACCGGTAATGGTGGAAGTTTTCTTTTGAGCTGTACAATTTGCAAAGATGATAAGGGCAATAAAAAGGAGCTGTATTAGTTTCATATCGTTGATTTCGGGTTTATCAGCTGTTTAAATTATTGCCTTTCTTTGTAAATTCCTAATAAGAAACCGCCTTTAACCCAATAATAGACCCTATCAGGGTAGATACAAAGAACAACCTCCAGAAATGAGCAGGTTCGTTAAATAACAAAATGCCCATCAGGGCAGTACCCACAGCGCCGATACCAGTCCATACAGCATAAGCTGTACCCAACGGCAGCGTTTGTGTTGCTTTCATCAATAAAAGCATACTCACCACTAATGAAACCAGGAAGGCGCCATACCATAAATACATTGCAATACCTTCCGATGTCTTTGCTTTTCCCAGGCTGGAAGTGAATGCTACTTCAAACAAGCCAGCGATGATTAAAATGATCCAGTTCACAGTTAAATAATTTTATACCTGCAAGGTCGCAAGTTTGAAGCTGGAAAAATTTTACAAATGATAAAAAAGAGAGCTATTTTAATTCAGCCCTGATCCTGCTCAGGCTGACCTGAGTCATACCAAGATAAGATGCAATATGCCCCAGCTGGACCCGTTGCAACAACTCAGGGTCACTGGTCATTAGCTCCTTATAGCGTTCCATAGCTGTTCTGCATTGCCTGAAGATAAGACGTTCTTCTACTTTTATCAGCTCCTGCTCCGCAAATCTCCTCCCCCAGTTGGCAATATGAATATCTTCCAGGAAGAGCTTACGCAGGTCTTCCGTTTTCATCTTATATAATTTACAAGGCTCCAGCAGCTGTATGTTCTCGTATCCTTTCTGGTCATACACATAACTTTTCATGGAAATAACAGTATCCCCTTCTTTGCCGAACCAGAAGGTAACCTCACTATCAGCAGTTTCTGCATAAGCGCGCACAATCCCTTCTCTGATAAAATAGATATCGGAACTGATCTTATTTGCTTTGAACAGGAAATGACCTCTGGCATAAGCAGCTTCCGAAATATTTTCTTTCAGCCGGTCTTTCGACTTTTCCGGCAACATGTATACGTTATCAATGATAGCGTCAATATCCATTGGTCAGCAGGTTCATGGTAAATGCCTAAAATTACAGAAAAGGGGGCTCATTTTACCATAACAAAAAGCCCTTGAATACTCAAGGGCTTCTCTTCCAGGTATCCTACCTTCAATTAACTAATAAGCATACCAGCCAATGCCTTCATACGTATAACCAGGTATGGTTGACATTTCATTTTGATTCTTAGTATAAAAATGGTCGTCAAATGAACCATTATAATACCTGTGTACCGGTACTGCACCATTGATAGCTGATGAATAAGCATAGAAAGCTATTCCTTCATAGTTACCTGACGGGATTTCATTTGGATTAGCTGTATAGAAGTGATCTCCGCTCTGTGGCAGATACCAGCGGTAAACAGGTATTGAATTAGCTACCTGGTTAGGGAAAGCAAAGAAGCCAATACCCTCAAAGATATAGTCATTATTCGCTCCGTTTCCAAGCTCGCCTAAATAGGTAGTATAAAAATGGTCATCCCATGTAGCCCTGGAATAATAGCGGAATACAGGTACCGTTCCCGCTACCGGAGGATTGGCTGGGTATAAGAACTGCACAGCCAGTATATCAAAGCTTGAGAGCGTAGTGGCCCCACTACCACATTGACCACCATTCATGATAGAATTCGGATCACCGCCGGTAGGAGTACCCAATATGTGCATAGCATCAAAGTAAGCGCCATTGTCACTTAAAACGCCTGACTGAGGCTCGCCTGACTGCCAGTTAGTATGCCTGAAGCCAATGCAATGCCCCAGTTCATGCGCAATGGTACGTTGCCTTTGTGCAAAGGAATTACCAGCAATCTGGTTAATATTGATCCTGACTAAACCACCAGGCTGACCATTTACAGGGAAATAAGCGGCACCACAAACACCTGAACCCAGATTGGCATTGGTGATACGGATCTGCGCTGCTGTTGATGCGGTGGTAATAGCAAATTTAACCCTGCAATTGATTACATTATTCCACAAAGCAATGGCGCCGTTAATTTCGCTTAAATAGGCATTCATGGAAGCATCAACATATACAAGGATATTCGGCTGTACATCATAACCAACATAATTGGCCGTACCGTATTGCTCAGCTTTCGGGCCGTCAGCAATGGAAAGATCAGGATTACTGTTCTTGCTGAACAGGATGTCGCCATCAACAAGATATTCATCACCAATGTCTTTAATCTGGCCATCATTGTAACCTAACTTTTTAATATAACTTAAGACAGGGTTGCTTTCACTATCAGGTTTCTGTGGAGTGATCTCATTTTTTTTACAGGAAAACAAAAGGACGGATATCACTGATAATATGGCAAAATAGCGGGAGATGAAAACAATTTTTTTCATTCAGATAAGATTTTATGATTTAATGATGAATGCAGGTCATTATACCTGGAGCATAATCCAGGCAAGGAACTGCAGGGAATAATAAGGGGCTGCATCAAAAAGTGCATACACGCATTGCTAAGGGGCATTCATAGCATGAAAAGTTTGTGGATTAGGGTTATGAAATATAGGTTTGGGTACCTGGTTATTTTGATTCTGGTAACAAATTTCCTGATGAAATTAAGTATTTTATCTGAAGATAAATATAGAGATTTCTAAATCCATATAAAGCTTGGAAATAAACCTTATATTTACCCCATGTTATCAACATCCCGCATATACTCTCTTTCTGAGATAGCATAACGCCCTCCTCCCAGGGCTATCTCATTCAGGTCATAATCTCCTATGACCTTGTTTTTCTATTTCCATATATTTTTAATATTAACGTAATGTATTTTAATACAATGAATAGTCATTTAATTATTCGCCAGGAAGAAACAAAAGATCATAAAGCAGTCTTCAACCTGGTAAAAGAAGCCTTCGCAGCAATGGAGCATTCCGATCACAAGGAACAATATTTAGTTGAACGGTTAAGGAACTCAGATGCTTTCATACCAGAGCTCTCTTTAGTAGCAGAAATTGATGGTCAGATAGCAGGTTATATCCTGCTCACCAGGTTAGCTGTTAAAGACGGTATCAGGCAATTCCTTTCCTTAGCGCTGGCTCCTGTTGCAGTACACCCTGCATTTCAGAATAAAGGGATCGGCAGAAGTTTAATAGAGCATGCTCATCATATAGCTGATAATTTAGGATATAGTTCTGTTATTCTGCTCGGACATGCAGACTACTATCCCAGGTTCGGCTATGTACCCACCGTACAATATGGTATCAAACTCCCGTTTGATGTACCGGACGAGAACTGTATGGTCAAAGTACTGAACCCGGATACATTCGGGGATACAAAAGGTATTGTAGAATACCCCGGAGCATTCTTTGAATAAACAAACAAAAGACCTCATCACCAGGTGATGAGGTCTTTCTATAATTTACTAAACGTCCTTCTCTGTTATTATAATTGCCTCAGCTTTACCTCTGCCTTCTCTCCGTCAGCTTTAATAGTTATTGTCTTCTGAATAGCTGCCGATTCGGTCGTATTATAGTTATAAGTGGTAGTATTAGGGCTTGTACCCTGGAATATGCCATTGATATAGGTATCTGTATATCCCGTAATTTCTGTTCTGCTGGCTTTATGAGTATACCCGAATTCAGTATACAATAAATATTCTCCGGGCATCAGGCTGGTAAATTCAAAATGTCCGTCATCATCGTATACCGTTGCCACCTTAATACATTCCGCAGCTTCTTCGGGAAGAGGTATGGACTTACCCTTTTTCCTCGATTCCTTATTCAGTTTTATCCACTCTTTAAAGAAAGGAGTATAAGGGATCAGGACCACCGACGTACCAGCGCGGGCATATTGTTTCTTGTTAATGTTAGCGACAGCCATTTTCCTTAATACACCGGTATTCTGATTATCCCTCGCAAAAGCCTGCCCCAGTATAATTGAATTACCTGATGTCACCATTTTAAGCGTCTGCGCCTTATCAAAACGGGTGGTAAAAGGATTATAGTCTATCTCCTTGTCAACAAGCACCAGCTGCTGCCCCCTGGTCTGTATCACAATTTTCCATAAACGGCGGGTATCTTTGTCTATGTAATACAGATACCTGTCATTCGTAGCTTCTTCAAAAATACTCACCTGCCATACTTTATGATCGTCTGTCAGGTTACTTTTATATAAATTGCTCTTTACCTCTTCAATACGTGCTACCTTGGTGTTGGTACTATTTTCCGGTTTAAAATCATATACTGCTATATCATTTTTATATCCGGTTGTAAGTGGCAATAAACCCAATATATAAGGATAGGCATAGCTGTCAAAGAAACTGCCGCTGTTAACCGGGTCTTTAACAGGATATCTTTTTTTGTTCTGCTTATCATAGTAATAACCGGTCACCTCTTTACCGAAATGTAGTACCATATCCCGGGTCTGGTTGGAAGAAGAACGGTATATAGGCTTAAATGTATTCCAGTCAGCGATGCTGGTATCCATAGAAAGCTCCTTCGCGCCAGTCATCCGCAAAGTAGTGTAAACTGCGAGTGTTTTACTATCGTGGATGATCTGTATATTAAAAGAGCTTACCTCCATATCCTGCCCGTTAATATTGGCATAGCAGGCCATTTCATAGGTGCTGTTCTTAATAAATTTCTTGTCAAATACATTCTCCCCAGGTACCAGGACCGTCTGGGCCTTACCCGCTGTCAAGGCCACAATGAGCAGCGCCGCAGAGATCAGACAGGGCTTAAAACGCTTAAACATCATGTTGTTCACTATGGTTAGTTTATGCCCTAAAAATAAAAACTATTCTGATCTCTTCAACTACCTGTATACAGGGATAATCTATCTACCGGCTTTCCGGTACTCCCGGATCATGCCATAGCTCCATTAAGACCGATAGTCTGTCCGCTGATCCATTTGGCTTCATCGCCTGCCAGGAAAACCACTACTTTGGCAATATCTTCAGGTTCCGCCAGCCGGTTAAATGCATTCAGCGCTGCCAGCCTGTCTATCAGCTCCTGCGATTTTCCGTTGGTAAACAGCTCTGTATTGGTGGGGCCGGGAAGAACGGCATTCACATTAATACCGCGTGCGCCTACCTCTTTGGCAAATACACGGGTCAGTTGCTCCACGGCTCCCTTGGTAGCTACATAGATACCATAGGCAGGCAACATTAAACGGGTAGTGGAGGATGAGAAGTTGATGATAGTCCCGCCATCTGCAAGCCTGGTAGCAGCTTCGCGAAGCGTGTTAAATGTCCCCCTGACATTCACTTCGAACTGCCGGGTAAATTCTTCATCTGTAGTATCCTTGATAAGTTTGGTGATCATAATACCGGCATTGTTCACCAGCACATCTATCTTACCATAATGCCCGATGGCCGTATCAAACATCTCCTTTACCTGCTGTGCATTGCTCACGTCCGCCTGCAGGGCAATAGCGTCGCCACCGGCCAGCCGGATAGCCTCTGTTGTTTGCTGCGCAGCTTCCTGGCTGCCGGCATAGTTAACAATTACTTTAGCTCCTGCTTCTGCCAGGTGCCTGGCTACTGTTGCACCTATTCCCCTTGACGCACCTGTTACCAGTATTACTTTGTCTTTAAGCGAGTTCATGGTCGTTTTCTTCTGTTTGATTTAACAATACAAAGATCACTCCTGAACAGTTCCTGCAACGTACAAGGATCATAGCAGGAGTTACAAATTTCTCAGAATAGCTCAGGACGCATGTTGTTTCCGGTATTCCGCAGGGCTCACAGAAGTATGTTTCTTAAAATAATTACTGAAATGAGAGGCTTCCAGGAAACCCAGCCTGCCGGCAATTTCCTTAATGCTTATCCCGGGTTTCCGCAGCATTACCCTGGCTTCTGCCACAGTTTTATCGGCAATCCAGGCACTGATGGATCTACCCGTTTTACTGCTGATAACGCTTGACAGGTAATTGACGTGAAGCGACTGCATATCGGCATAATCCTGCACCCGCAGAGGCATCTCGGCCTTACCTGCAACAAGGTCCCTGAAATGCTGCTCAAGGTCACGCCTGAAGGTCTTTACGATCTGCGAGCTGCGGTTCCCTTCATAAATAGGGTTATAGTCCTGGAAGAAATACTCTTTTATCTTGAGAAGCAACACCACCATAAGGCTTCCGATGATCTTATTCCTGTATGGCGATTGTCCCAGGTACTCCGTATGTATCTGCTGATACAGCTGCCGCAGCATCTCAAACTGCTGCTCCGAAAGCACCCTTGGCAGGACAGTTTCCGTGAGCAGGAAAGAGAAATCCCTGTACACGTCCTGGTGCACATTTTCCTTCAGATAAGCTTCATTAAAGGTAATGAGACAGGCATCTTTGATACTGTGCCATTCAAACACCCTGTAATTGCCCGGATTGGTAAAATATACTGTCCCCGGTTTGACATCAAAACACTGGTCATCTATCGCATATCTCCCATAGGCCTCCCGTATGAAAAGGAAGCTGAAGTAATCAGGACGGTAAGGAACAGAAGTAAATGGTAACTCCGTGAAGGTCTGCTGCAGGAAATGTATGGTAAACCCCGATGAAACATCTACCGCATCCAGCGGCAGACCCAGTATCGTGTATAGTTCATGAAGGTCCTTTACAACCAGGTTATGTGCAGCCATACCTCAAAATTAACTAAATAAACCGGTCGCCCGCCTATTTACATCTGACCGGCCGGCTTCCAGCTATTATTCGCCCTGTTCTGGTCCGGGTATACATTATCAGGATCTATTACCACAGAAGAAATACGTTCAGTAATACCTGTTTTCAAAACATACCGGTGATCATATTGCCAGATCTCCACCGGCAATGTACGTCGCACCTTTTTCCCGCTTACCGTGGTGATCTCGATGATCAAAGGCATAGCCGCCTTTTCCAGGTTCTCTATACTTATTTCCGCAGCTTCATTTACGCCGGCAATAGCCTGGTCCAGTTTATAATTTTCTATAAACGTCTCCTTCCAGAACCAGGTAAGGTCTTCACCGGCGGCATTGTTCATACAACGGAAAAAATCCCAAGGTGTAGGATGCTTAAAAGCCCATTGACTGATATAATGACGGAATGCATAATCAAACCTCTCAGCCCCCAGTATATGATTTCTTAATAAACCAAGCAGGTACGCTATTTTCAGGTATTGCGAAGGAAGCACCATATCTCCCCTGATCCCGTCCGGCCTTGTAAGCACAGACACAGCACTGTCGGCAAAATAATCTGCAGCCGGTGGCGCCAGGGGAGCATATCCCTTAAACTCTCCACTATTAAAATCCTCACAGGCCAGGTAATCTATGAACATATTAAAGCCTTCATCCATCCAGGCATACTTCCGTTCATTACTGCCTACGATCATCGGAAACCAGGTATGCCCCAGTTCATGATTCACTACACGCCAGTAATCATTACCAGTATCCCTGGCAGAACAGAATACAATACCGGGATATTCCATCCCGTCCAGGTTGGAAGCCACATTCACTGCACATGGATAAGGGTACTGGTACCATTTTTTAGAAAAATACTCTATGGTGAATTTGATATACTCAGACGATCTGTCCCAGCTTCCGGATAGTTTAGACGCTACAGGATATAACGAAATACCGAAAGCCTTTTTCCCATCCGGCAGGTTAATACGAATACCTTCCCACACAAAAGATTTTGATGCCGTCCATGCAAAATCACGGGTATTGCTCATCCGGAATTTCCATGTACATGCAGGCTTTGAAGGCCTTGAAGAGGCATTCTTCACTTCTTCAGGAGTACGGATAAACACTTTGGTATCACTGTTATGAGCCTGGTTCCATCGCTGCTGCTGAAGCGGAGTTAACACCTCTTCCGGGTTTAACAGTTCGCCTGAAGCAGATACGATATAAGCTGATGGCAACGTAATGTTCACGTTAAAATCTCCATACTCCAGGTAAAACTCACCATTGCCTAAGTAAGGCAGGGTATTCCATCCCTCCACGTCATCGAACACACACAGGCGTGGATACCATTGCGCTATAGAATAAATATTCCCCTCAGCGGTAGGCATAATATCCGTTCTGTTCACATTAAAATCTGCATTATAAAAAAAGCGGGGGATGGTATAACTGTATTTGATCCTGATACCTACGGAGGCTCCCGGTACCAAAGGCTGGGCCAGTTGCAGCTGCATACGGGTATCATCAACCCGGTAACCGGTATTAAGTGTATCTTTTTTACTGATCAGCCGGACATCTGTAATAACATACCCTCCTTCAAAATCCTTCTTCTGTTTCACATGATTACTATCCAGGAAAAGTTTTGCATCCAGTCCTCTCGAATGCTGTTTAAAAACATTCTGATCTAACTGTAACCATAAGTAGGATAATGTATGAGGACTGTTATTAGTATAAGTAATTACCTCCGTACCATAAACTACATTCCGCTCATCATCCAGCACCGCATCAATACTATAGTTACACCGGTTCTGCCAGTAAGCCGGGCCAGGCTCCCCATGGGCAGCACGATATGAATTACCCGCAGGCAGGGCCGGCAGCGCCGGAAAAATATCCTGCGGATTATACTTCGATACGCTCTCCTTAAACTGGGCAACTGCTGAAAGGTGAACAACGACAAATAAAAAGAACCCTATGGCTGGCTTCATAGACATGCAGATTTTGGCTAAAGAAAGCTGAATATAATAAAAATACTTCCAATAACTAAAATGGCGCCCGGAGAGGCGCCATTCTTATTTCAATATCTATTCAGCCTTCAGACTGACCGCCGGGTTAGCCAACGCAGCTCTCACCGCCTGGAAACTGACGGTCAGCAATGCGATGATCACTGCCCCCAGCCCGCCAGCAAGAAAGACCCACCAGCCAATACTGATATGATAAGTGTATTGCTGTAACCATTGGTCCATGAAATACCAGGTAACAGGACAGGCAATAATAAACGCAACAGCAATGAGCACGATGAAATCCTTTGAGAACAGGTAAACTATACTACCCGCAGTTGCCCCCAGCACTTTTCTTATCCCTACTTCTTTGATGCGCTGTACAGCCATAAAAGAAGCAAGGCCATATAAACCCAGACAGCTCAGGAATATAGCAATACCTGAAAACAACCTGTACAACCTGGATAACTGGTTTTCCTCATCGTAAAATGAAGCCACCCTGTCATCCAGGAACTGGTATTCAAAGACAAAGTCAGGATAAACCTCATTCCATATCCTGCCGATCGCTTTCATTGTAGCAGGCATATCAGACGCCGCCATTCTGATCCCTACTGTATTATATACGTCCTTCCAGTTGGCCATAAATACAGGTGAAATAGCCTCTTTCAATGAACCGGAATGAAAATCCTTTGTCACCCCAACTACTACTCCTTTCAACGTACCGTTCCACAGGTCCACATCCTTGTTCAGCACATCCCGCGGATCTGCATATCCCAGCTTCTTTGCCAGCGTTTCGTTAATTAAGAACTCATGAATGGAGTCTGCAGAGCTAATGTTCCTCCCGGCAACCAATGGCAGCTGATAAGTAGTAAGGTAGTGGGCATCAACAAACTTGCTGATAGCGCCAAATTCAGTTTCCTTTACCGCATGGTCAAACTTAAAGCCGGTCCACCAGTTGTCAGCGCTGGCTGGCGTAGTATTATTAAAGCTTACTTCCTCTATTTCCTTCATGCCCATTAACCGGTCTTTCAGGTAAGCCGTCCTGGCGCGCCCTGCGCTATCGCCGGGAAACGGCACATCCACCACTGTGGTGGTGTTAAAGCCCATAGATGTTTTCTTAAAATAATCTATCTGCCTTATCAGTAACAGGGTGCCAATGATCAGCACCTGCGCAATGACAAACTGGAACACCACCAGCCCTTTTCGCAGTGACAAACCCTTTCCCTTTGCAGAGAACCTGCTTTTCAATGCAGCAACAGGATTGAAACCCGCCAGTACCAGCGCCGGATAAAAGCCGGCCAGTATAGTAACGGCAATAGTAACCACCAGCAGGAAAAGTAAGATGACAGGCTGCATCAGCAATTCTAAAGACAATGAAATACCCAGCATGTTACTGACCGGTTTTAACGTAAATGCAGCAACGATTACCGCAAGGCACATTCCCGTTATTACCTGCAGTAGTGTTTCCAGCAGGAACTGCATGTTGATCTGCCACCTGTTACTACCCAATACTTTTCGTACACCTATTTCCTTTGCCCTGTTCACGGCCTGTGCTGTTGACAGGTTGATAAAGTTCACACAGGCAATACTGAGAATAAAGACCGCTATCAGCCACAATATCTTTGTACGTTCGGGCGACATGGTCCTTCCGCTGTAATTATCCGTCGTATTGTCAAAGTGAATATCACCCAGTGGCTGTAACACCTGGACGTTCTTATTATCCGCCGGCCGGTATTTCTTTGAAAAAGCATCCAGCGGCCGGCTTAAAGCCGAAACTGTTGTATGGGGAGGTAACAGAACAAAACATTTATGATTGCTGTTGATAGTGATCCAGTCTTTGCTATCGGAAAAGCCGGTCAGCTTATACGGTATAACGATCCGTAATGGGAAATCAGTATTTGATGGTATACTGGCTAATACCCCGGTTACAGTCAGCAATATGCCGTTATTGATGTTTACCTTTATCTGTCTTCCAACAGCCTTTTCCCAGCTACCAAAATACTTTTCCGCTATTTCCTTTGTTAATACAGCAGAATTGGGCTGCTGTAAAGCCGTTGCCGGATTCCCCGCCAGCCAGGGAAAGTCAAATATGCCGAAGAAAGATTCGTCTGTCAGGAACGCTCCACGGGCTTCCCTGAACTTTTTCACCGGGCCACCGTTTTCTTCCTGTATCACCACCTGTATACCAGGCAATGAAAACATACCTGTGGTTTGCCAGGTAGGAAAGTCATGCTTCATAGCAGCAGGTAAAGGGAAAGGAACAGAAGAACCGGTATTTCCTTTATCGTCCCTGGTCATCACCCTGTAAATACGGTCTTTCTTCCCGTGGAAATTATCAAAACCGGATTCATACCGTATAATTATAAAAATAACCAGGCACACGGCAATTCCAATAACAAGCCCTGCTATATTAATGATCGTATAGCTCTTATTACGCGCTAAACTTCTGAAAGCTGTTAGTAAATAATTCCGGAACATTGACAGTTTTTCACCACAGGCCTCTAAAGAAATGCCAGTCCATACAGAATTGATAATCAACCAACTGCGATCATTTAAAAGCCTTAACTGTCCGGTTCCGGCACAGCAGGCTGTTCACTTCCGGACATTATCGACCCAGGTTTAAACAAAAGCCACAGGTATAAGTAACCTGTGGCTTCCCTTTAAAAAATCGTATCTCTTATTGAACTGTTATGTACACATTACCCGTCACATCAACAGTAAAATTTGCAAAACCATTTGAACTGGTAACGGTCTGTCCGTTCAATGTAAAAGTACGGGGACCGGTAGCATTTGTAGAAATCAGTACAGAATACGTACCTCCGGGAATAGGACCAAACTTTTCTGCAGTACCGGGAGAAACATATCCGCGTAAACCAGCATCATTACCTGTGAAATAAACAGCTACCTGTCCGTCAGTAGCATTACTGGCAAATACGTCATAGTCAGCAAATTTCTGATGAGATATAACGCCTTGACCAGCCAGGATGTGATTAACAGGAATTGCAGCAATAGCACAGCAGAGGAGGATTAAAAACAATTTTTTCATAACAGGTGTTTTTGGTTAAATGGAGAGAATTAGTCTTCACAGCAATTTAAAATAAATAATTATTCCCCTCTTCAATACAAACATATTGGTCATTATGTAATAAGCAACAGGTAATATCCGGTAAACTCAAACCAGCAATTTCCCGGGAACGATTGCGTAAATAAACTTCTCCCAAAGAATAATTCCTACAAAAAATAACACTACAATTGCCTTGTATTAGCAAAGGATTGCTGGTTTATCTCTTACCAAATAATTGGGGGCTTTTCACCTGTATGCGACAGTGGATAATGATGAATTTCTCCTCGCATCCTGATTGCTATTTGATTGTTGCCAAAATCTCAGTTGAGCGTTAATTCCTTCATAGCTACAAGTAACAGATACCACGATTATGAAAAAAAGACTATTGATCACGTTGTTTGCGGCATTAAGCCTTTTTACCGCAAAAGCCCAGACACTTACCATCACCGGGAAAGTTATGGATGACAATACGCCGCTACCCGGCGTCTCTATCGTTGTCAACGAAACAAAACAACGTTTACGTACCGACGCAAATGGGGATTTTTCTGTGAAAGTCACAGGAAATGGTCCCGTGAGCATCACCTTCTCCTACATCGGTTACAGCACCCGAACATTGACGGCTGACGGTAAAAAGCCGCTCCAGGTGCAACTTAGCAGGGAACAGAGCAACCTTGACCAGGTAGTGGTTGTTGGTTATGCCACTGTACCCAAGAGAGACCTGACCGGTTCCGTTTCATCTGTCAACAGCCGGCAGATCAAAGACGTCCCTTTATCATCAGCAGCCGCAGTGTTACAAGGGCGGCTGGCAGGCGTACAGGTAGTATCCTCAGAAGGTGCGCCCGGCGCAGAGCTTCAGATCAGGGTACGCGGCGGAGGCTCTATCACACAGGACAACTCCCCGCTGTATATCGTTGACGGTGTACAGGTAGAAAACGCACTATCTGTCATTGCTCCGCAGGACATCGCTTCTGTAGACGTACTGAAAGATGCTTCCACAACCGCCATATATGGCGCCAGGGGCGCTAACGGCGTAGTGGTCATCACCACCAAAAGCGGCAAAAGCGGTAAAACACAGGTGTCCTACAGCGGCTCCATGGGATGGGGAGAATTACCCTCCATACAGGATGTCATGAGCCCATATGATTTTGTTATGTGGCAGTACGAAAGAAGCCGTAGCAGCGCTGCAGACAGCACCGACTTTGCCAGGACATACGGTACCACCTGGGATACATTACAGAACTATAAGAACATTAAACCTATCATCTGGCAGAATGAAGTTTTTGGCCGCAAAGCCCAGTTCCAGAACCATAACGTGTCTGTAAACGGCGGCTCTAACGGTACCACCTTCAACCTCAGCCTTACGGCCAACAAGGAAGATGGCATACAGCTGGCGTCAGGACTTGACAGGAAGATCGTAAACTTTAAACTGGACCATAAACTATCTGATAAAGTAAGAGGTGGTATCAACATCCGTTACCTGGACCAGGACGTATTGGGAATGGGCACCAGCAACACGGGCACCCGCGCCACCAACCGCTTGCGGCATACCATCAATTACCGCCCGTTTGAACTTGCTACCACCACCGGAGGCATCGATGACTTTGACGAAGCATATTACCTGGCATCCAGCGGCGCCACTAACCCCGTACTGCTCACACAGGCAGAATACAGGGACCAGAAGACCAGGGGCACATACCTTACCGGCTATGTAAACATCGCCCTGGCAAAAAATCTTACCTTCCGCTCTACTGTCGGTTACGATTATACAACCATCAGGCAATCTCTCTTCTATGGAAAGATCACCAATACCGCCCGTCAGTATGCCTCACTGCCTATAGCCTCCATCGCCGATCAACGTAACAGTACCATCAACAACTCTAACGTACTTCAATATACGCTGAGCAGGTATAAAGGGCATCACGACATCAGCGTACTGGCAGGTGAAGAAACAGTAGAATACCTGTCCAGCACCAACTACGTAGAAACAAGATATTTCCCGGCAGATATAAGCGCTTCCAAAGCACTGGCCAATATGGGACTGGGCGCCGCTCCAACCGGCTCTGCCCAGCCCCTGCCCTCTTCTACCGAGAGTGCCCCCAGCCGCATATTCTCTTTATTTGGCCGCGCTAACTACGCTTATGACGACAAATACCTCTTTACATTCAACCTGCGCGCCGACCGTACCTCCAAGTTCGCTTCAGAGAACGGTACGCTGATCTTCCCGTCAGGGTCAGTAGCATGGCGCTTCTCTGCAGAAAAAGGTATGCAGAACATTAAATGGCTGTCAGATGGTAAACTGCGCTTCGGATATGGCTCTGTAGGCAATAACCGCATCGGGAACCTGCTATACCTCCAGTTGTACGGTGTAACAGGACAATATGCCTTCAACCATTCCATCCTCCCCGGCTTTGCTCCCACTGCACTGGCTAACCCCTCCCTGCGCTGGGAAAAGAATATTACACGCAACCTGGGCCTGGACCTCTCCTTCCTTAATAACAGGCTGCAACTGACCATCGACGCTTACAAGAACTCCGCTAACGATCTCCTGTTAGCAGTACAGATACCTCCTACCACCGGTTATACTACACAGATAAAAAACCTGGGCGCCACCTCCAACCGCGGCCTGGAGATCCAGTTGAATGCTACTCCCATACAGAAAAAGAACTTCACCTGGAGCTCCAACTTCAATATTGCATTCAACAGGAACAAAGTAGAGAACCTGGGCGGCCCAACACAGATGACCCGCAACTCCGGCTGGCAGGGCTCTGACGGCGTAGATGATTATTTAGTGAAAGTAGGACAGCCTGTAGGATTGATGTACGGCTTTGTAACAGATGGCTTCTATAAACCTGACGATTTTACATATGACGCCGCCACCGCTACCTATACCATCAAGGAAGGTATTGCAGCAAATGGCGTATATGGCGTACCTCAGCCAGGTATGCTGAAATGGAAAGACCTGAACGGAGACGGCACCATCACGGCAGATGGCGACCGTACCGTGATCGGTAACGCCAACCCCTCATTCACCGGCGGCTGGAACAACCAGTTCTCCTACAAGAACTTCGACCTCAGCATCTTCATCAACTTTGTATGGGGTAATGATGTATACAACGCCAATAAACTGGAATGGACTGATGGCGCCTTCGCCAATCTCAACATGCTGAATGTGATGAAAAACCGGTGGACCAACGTCAACTCCCAGGGACAGATAGTAACCGACCCCAATGAACTCACCACAATGAACAGCAAAGCCACTATATGGTCTCCCGTAAGAGTACAGCGCTGGTGGCTTCACTCCTGGGCTATAGAAGACGGTTCCTATATCCGGTTCAATAACCTTACACTGGGTTACACATTGCCTGCAAGCCTTACATCCCGCGCTAAGATCGCCTCCTTCAGGGTATTCGGGACAGTCAATAACCTGGGCGTCATCACCAGGTACTCAGGCTATGATCCTGATGTCACTGCCCGCCGCACCGATCCGTTAACGCCGGGAGTTGACTTTGCAGCCTATCCGCGTGCAAGGACCTATGTATTTGGCGTAAACGTTACACTCTAACCCATAATCGAACTTTCCAATGAAACATACATCCTTCAATATCTTTATAGCAGCATTGGGTATAACCACCGCCTTAACAGTCCTGCAAGGCTGTAAGAAGTGGACAGAGGTAAAGCCTGGCTCCGAATATAATATCAGCGAAGTATTCTCAGATGTATCCAATACCACCTCAGCCCTGATAGGCGTATACGATGAACTGCAGGGCGATGCCGGATACGGGATACGTATCAGCATGTATTACCCCTACGATTCTGACGAAGGCATTGTTAGCGGCAATATCGACAATGGCCGCCGGGGCATTGGCCGCTACCAGCTGCTGCTAACCAATGCAGAAGTATCCAATCCCTTCCGCCAGCTGTACAGGGGCATCGAAAAAGCTAACCTCTGCATAGAACAGATACCGTTAATGACCATGTACAACAGCGGTACAGACGATCAAAAGAAAGAGCTGCGCCGCCTGTATGCAGAAGCACTCACACTAAGGGCCCAGTTTTATCTTGAACTGATCCGCAACTGGGGAGATGTACCTGCCCCCATGATACCATCTTATAAACAAACCAATCTTTTCATAGGCCAGACAGACAGGGATTCCACTTACGACAAACTGCTGGCAGACCTGGCCACAGCCAAAGAACTACTGCCATGGCGCACAGAAGTAACAAGGAATGAACGCGTTACAAAAGGCGCCTGCATGGCCTTACGTGCAAGAATGGCCTTATATCGCGGAGGCTACTCCCTCCGCAGCAACGGGCAACTGGAAAGAAGAGGTGACTACCAGAAGTACTACACCATAGCAAGAGATGAATGCCAGGAACTGATGGCTAAACGTACTGAACATACATTAAACCCGGACTTTGATAAAATATGGAGAAATGTCACTTCCTTCACCTACGATCCGCAAGGCGAGATCCTGTTTGAAGTAGGTGCAGGCGGTGGTAACGGCAACAGCGACAGCCGCATGGGCAACTATGACGGCCCTAACCTAAACGCTGCCTCCCGCTACGGAGCAGGCGGTGGTGGTATTGTTATATTGCCAAACTATTTCTACGCTTTTGACTCTATAGACCTTCGCCGGGATATTACCGTTACCTCCTACCAGGTAACCTCTGCTACCAATATTAAAACACAACGCCGCCTGGGAGAGCTGAATACCGGTAAATACCGCCGCGACTGGCGCGTACCTCTGCTGCCGGGATCTGTATTGAATGTTGGTTACAACTGGGCACTGATCCGTTTCTCTGACGTACTGCTGATGTTTGCAGAGGCCGAAAATGAGCTGAACGGCGGAGCAACGGCGGCTGCTATTGCCGCCTTCGAAGAGGTGAGAAAAAGGGCTTATAAAGGCAATGAAGGCAAAATGGGTACTACGCCTACCTCCAAAGAAGAATTCTTCAATGCAATTGTCAACGAACGCTACCTGGAATTCGGACATGAAGGCATAAGAAAGTATGACCTGATACGCTGGAACCTGCTGGCAACAAAACTGGCCGAAACAAGGACCAAAATACAACAGATACGGGACCGTACAGGTGCATACAGCTTTGTACCCCAGTATATCTATTACAAAAACAACGGGGAAGAGATACAATATTACGCCCCCAACAGCACAGCTGCAACTCCCGTACCCTGGTACCAGCCCACAACGGCACCCAGCCCTACAACAGGCTGGACAAGGGTTGACTGGGCCCAGCACCTTACATCATCAAACGCTATTGATGGCTTGCCCCTGTGGCAGGGACTGGCCAGGTTCTTTACCACAGGGAAAAGCGAACTGTTCCCATATGACCAGACTACATTAGACGCCTACCAGGGACGGCTTGACCAGAACCCGGGATATTAATCAAAAAAGCCCTGCAAATGCGATTTGCAGGGCTTTTTTAATATCAGGACATCCAGGCGTCCAGTTGCTCTCTTTTGTCAATGCCACTTTCTTTCCCTGTGTATCATACAGCATATAACGCATCCGGATCGTATTTCTTAACGGTATTTACCCACCTCAATACCACTTTCCTCCGTAACAGCCAGTAAACGCTCCTGCAAACGAAGCAGCTCCTCTTCCCTTTTTTCCGGGCTCAGCCTTGCCGGCCCATACACCACATGAGGTTCCAGCACGGTAAATCCTGTAAACTCCAGCATACCCCGCTGTATAGGACGTAAAATACCATCAAGGTCTCCATGAAAACCACCTTCAACATATGTCTCTGCCGCACCACCGGTAGTAAGCGAAAGCAGGGCTTTCTTCCCCCTGAAAACTCCGTTCTCATATAACTTTCCCTGACCATAAATACGCCCCATGGCAAATACCCTGTCTACCCAGCCCTTCAGTATGCCCGGTACACTAAACCACCAGAGCGGGAACTGCCAGATCATCAGGTCACACCATTCCAGTTTTTCCTGCTCAGCAGCAATAAACGATGCAAAAGCCCCTGTAGCAGTAGCATGCAATTCTTCCAGCTGTTGTTTGAAAAAATGAGGGTTTTCAAGACTTGTAAAATTATCTTTACCTGAAACCGGGTCAAATTTCATAGCGTACAGATCAGAGATACGCAGCTCATGTCCTGCCTCCAATAAGGTTTCCCGGGTTTTTCTGAACATGGCTCCGTTAAAACTTTCCGGCTCCGGATGTGCATAGATCAACAATACTTTCATTTTCTAAAAATTGACTTTCTGTGAAACTAAGTACGCTAAATTAGGCTCACCTTTGCTAATTTTGTGATGTGCAACTCATTGTAGGCAACGAACAAAAAAGTATGTATGTCAAGGAGAAAAGAAAATTCAACAAACAGTATTAACCGGCAGGTGCTCCAGGATTTCTGCGGAGTAGTATATACGCTGGACATGATTGGCGGCCGCTGGAAAATGTTGATCCTCTATAAATTAGGTCTCCGCAAGAAACGCTTCAGTGAATTAAAAAAGGAACTGCCCAATATCAGCGAACGCATGCTCACCCTGCAACTGAAAGAACTGGAAAAAGACAATCTCATCATCCGTACTGTTTACCCCGAAACACCCGTTCGCGTAGAATACGAACTGACAGAATCTGCCAAAGTACTAAGCCCCATCTGGCATGCAATGGAAAAATGGGCGGATGCCCATCGTTAAGCCTTTGGCGACCGTAACTCATTGAAAGCGACAGGTTCCTGACATAATATACTCTATAAAGCCCCTTAATTACCCCAACGCTCCATTGTAACTTTTGTCCTCTTCACCCATCAAAATGGCCTGCTCATTAAAATTACAGATCAACTCCATTCCCCACTCCCTATTTTTGACATAGCTATTCAGAAGAAAACCATTTTTCCTCACTCCTGTGCATTGAAGCATTTCACCCTTTTTTTAATCAACACTCGTTTTATGAAGAAAAAGTTTCTTTTAATCAGCGCATTATCTTTAATAGCTTTTATGGCTATCTTAACAATCTCCTGTTCCAAAAATGATTCAGAAAGCAGCACTGAAAATGAAAAGGTCAGCAACACGCAAGGCGTGTCTCTCTACCTGACTGACGGCCCGGCCGACTATGAACATGTATACATCGATATTCAATCCGTAGAGGTCATGACAGACACCTGTTCCGGCAGCGAATTCGATTATTGGGACAAAGACTACAGGGATAGCTGTATTTCATGGAATGAACTGAAAATAACACCAGGCACCTATGACCTCCTCACTCTAAACAACGGTGTAGACGCAGCACTGGCACAGGGAACTGTTCCCAAGGGAAAAATAAAGCTCATTAAGTTTCAACTGGGCTCGAATAATACCCTGGTAAAAAGCGGCGCCACTTATGCCTTGAAACTCCTCACAGACAGCTCTGCAGTATATCTCAACCTCAGAGGCAATGAATGGGACCAGTCTGATTCAGACAGTTCCAAACTCTGGATCGACTTTGACGTTGCAAGATCTGTTTTCGAACTGCCCAATAATAAATATTACCTGAGCCCTGTACTCACTGCATTCGTGGAGAAAAACACAGGCAATATTGAAGGTGAGGTCTTACCCGATGACGCTTATCCATACATAAGCGTTTATAACAATAGCGGGGATACTACATATAATATCCCCAGACCGGATGGCTATTTCAAAGTAAGAGCTTTAGAAACCGGCACCTATAGCCTGAAGATCGATGCGAACAATGGCTATAAAGACACGGTGATCTCAAACATCTCCGTAACATCCGGCAAGACCATAAAATTATCATCTATTACACTTCATAAATAAAAACACATTGCCCATATCTGGCTTTACGTCAGATATGGGCAATAATAACGTGTATCCACCTTCCTGTTTATTTTTAATGGCCCGTTCTGTCATTTAAGACACGGATCACTTTACAGGGATTACCCGCTGCAAAAACATCATCTGGAATATCTTTCGTTACAACACTGCCTGCCCCGATTATACTCCTGCTTCCAATAGTTACACCCGGACAAATTACAACACTACCACCTACCCAAACATCCTCACCAATTACAATTGGTTTGGCATATTCAAGTCCGGATGCTCTCTCATCGGCATCCACAGGATGCGTTGCCGTATATATCTGTACATTAGGCCCAAAAAGAGTTCTGCTGCCTATAGTGACCTTCATTACATCTAACACCACACAATTAAAGTTGAAGAATACCTTATCTCCCACCTCAATATTGTACCCATAATCACAGTAAAACGGTGGCTGTATCCATAAGTCCTTACCTGCATTGGGAATCAGTTCCTGTAATGCGTCAGTCATCGTTTCATTATCATCAGGGCTTGCATCATTAAGCTTCTTTAGCAATAGTCTTGCATTTGTTCTCTCCTTTGAAAGCTGCTCATCCAATGCATTATACAGCTCTCCGGCAAGCATTTTTTCCTTTTCTGTTTTCATCGTTTATGTATACTATCGTTAAAGGCTCCCATTCCCCACATTTGGACCAGGCCAGCAGGTCTGCTCCAAATGTACAATAGCTTAACGAATATCACGGTTTTCTCCTCAGCATCTCAACCTCCTTCTTCAATACCTTTATCTCTTCCTGCAACTGATTATAATTCTTATTCTGTTCTATCAGATGTAATGTCAACTCTTCTACTTTCTGTAAAAGGGTCCTGTTCATCTCTCCTACATCAATCCCTTTTTCCTTTACCTCCATTTCAGAAGGAACATCCGGCAAATGTTTATTCACCTTAATATAACTCTCAATCTCTTCCAAAGATGGCAATTGATATGCAGGATCAAATACAAAATCTGACCAGCCGTCCGGAGTTACCTGTAGCCTTGATGTCTTGATCGGTTTCTGAAAGAATGCAGACTGGTTCATAGAAAGCCCATTGGAATTCACATAGGCATCTAAAGAAGTTTTATAACTGTGGTCCGGCCCTCCGGGCTCCTGGTAGTATACTCCGGAGGTTGGTGTATCAAAAACCAGTGGGTTAACTGCATAATTCGATGTATAATAATAAGTAGTCCCTCCTCCTCTTAACCAGATAATAATCCGGAGTGTCGAATTTCGGCTGGTGCCATCCTTCCAGCCTGCTATAAAATCAGATACCGGAGCACTTGAATATCCCTGGTTAATATTGGCTGAAATAAAATCCGAACCAGAGCCCCAGGCATAAGTATGATAACTGAATTTCGCCATCAGCGCGCCTCTCCATTGACTGTTCTCATGCACATTATTTCTACCCAGTTCCAGCTCTGTAATAGCATTAGAGGGCCACCCACCATCATAAAAAGTAACAGGATAGTATTTGTCAAAATCACCATTAACTGTAAAAGACCCGGTAGTTTGCGCAAAACCGCTGCCGGTAAAAAGCAATAAAAAAACAATAAAATGTCCCCTGAATAATTTCATAGATAAAAAATTAATAGTAGTTATAAATGACATGACCTATAGAAAATCGAACAATGCAGGTATTAAGGAGGTTATCAATAATGTAACTCTTCATTAGACTGCCGTCTGAACATGACTAATTGGTATATCGAACGATTCTGACTTAAATGTTTACTGTCCCGGTTGCATATAAAGGATATATAATTAAAGAAGATTACATATTGATATAGCCAAAACAAGGTGGGTATGGAACAAACACAATGGTAGGGCTATAAAGTCATCTCTGCATTATACAAACAAAATTAAGTATCGGGCCCGGCTATACTAATAGCACATTTGTGTGATAATTCAATGATTATCACCAGGGCATAAAACAATCGTTAATGTTCTTATTATATCCGAAAAAGAAAGAAAAGTCTCTATGTAGAATTCTAAGCTTATATCAATAAAAAAGACCAGGAGAGCATTACGCTCCCCTGATCCGGTTGAGGCCGTCATGAATTTACCCCACCACCACAACGCCTCAAACCTTTGGATACGGCATTGTCCTGTCCTATGTTAACCTGGAGTCCTGTCTATTGATTACATATATTTTGCCTTGATCTCTGCTTTATTCTGCTGGCTGGTCGCTACCTGTATCTTAAAATCATCAAATGTCGGCCGTTTCATTTTTTCGAGGAAAAAATTTGAAAAGCCAAAGCCTTCTTTTGGCATCCCGACCATGTTCTTATCCATATCTCCATTACTGTTTTCATCGTCCAGCAGCGTTATGCCATAAGTACCAGGTTCCAGGGGTATTTCAACTATAGTAGAACCATCTGATAATAATTTCTTAGCTACCATTATCTTCTTGAAAGGCTTGTCCTTACTGAAAGTTTCCTGGTCTTTGTAAACATTCAGAAGTATCTGGCCTTTATCAGACTTAATACCTGTTATCGTAACCTGTACATTCTGGGTCTGTGCTTTTGCAACGTTGAAAACACAAAGCAGGCCAAAGAATAAGCTGGCACATAAAAGCGCTGTCTTTCTCATACTGTTGTTTTTTTTGATGCCCAAAAGTAGGGGCACAACACCTCGTCAACCAGTACAAAGCCGGTCAAACGGACAAAACAGGGAATGAAACGACCTTTTGCTAACTTTACTGTTATGGATAAGAAAAGAAACAACGCTTTTGAAACATATAACATCATTGCCGGCTGGTACTCGGAAAACCGTTCCCGGGAACTGATAGAAAAACCATACCTGGACAAACTGCTTAATATCATCGGTAAAGGAGCCAGTATACTGGATCTTGGCTGTGGGACGGGCGTTCCCATAATGGCACATCTTCTGGAACAGGGCATGCAGGTTACGGGAGTAGATGCCAGCTACCGCATACTGGAAATAGCAAGAACAAACCTTCCCTCCGCAGATCTTATCCATGCAGATATGCGTAAACTTTCCCTCAACAAAAAATTCGATGCCATTGTTGCCTGGCACAGCTTCTTCCACCTTCCGGCAGAAGACCAGCCTGCCATGTTTGATATCTTCAGCAATCATCTTAACAACAATGGCATCCTGCTATTCACCTCAGGCAATAAACAAGGAGAAGCATGGTCAGTCAACGGCGGAGAAAATCTCTTTCATGCCTCCCTGGATAAAGATCAGTATCAGTCACTTCTTGAGGCTCATCACTTCCAGGTCTTAAACTACACTGAAGATAGCTTCGCCACTGTCTGGATGGCACAAAAGACCTTATAATAAAAAACGCTTCCACCTATGGCGAAAGCGTTTTACACTATGTACAGCAAAAAATTAAGACTTACTAAAAACCATCCTGAACTTCACAGCCGGATCATCCTTCTCCTTCAGATCAAAAATATGCAATAAATAATATTTCCCCTGCACCCAATCCTGCACGGCATTATCATAGAACGGACTACCGGGATTACCGCTTTGCCCGCCGGGATAAATGCCATATGCTTCAGTCTTAGGCCCCAGTTCTACTATCATCTTCCACGATGGACCATGTGTAAGCTTGGTGGCATTCACTATATGACGCCCACCACCCGTACGCAGGTTCATAGCGCCAAAAGGCACAATACTGCGGGTAAGATGGCGGATATTAGTCCCCCGGTAACGCCCCCATTCCAGCCTCTTCTGACGGTCTAACGCAACAGCGCTATCCGCCGCAAAAGTAAATGCCTCCTGCACCAGTTGTGAAAGCGTTTCCTTTTCCGGAGTATGTATATTATCAATGAAGTGCATGGAAGAATCCCTGATCAGCCAAAGCAGAGTGGTCTTCTCCCATGGCATCTGTACAGGCGTTTTATCACGTTGTATATCATCATCCCATACCAGTTCCTGCAGGTGGTCCCACATAATGTAAAAGATGGTTGCACCTTTGCTTTCAGGATTGTTCTGAAAATCCCATTTATCCAATATCTGCCAGTAAGGTTGCAAAGCTGCCGGCATGGAAGCAGGATGTATATGCGCTTTAATAAGCGGCAGTGCTGTACGGCCAAACAGGTTGGTATTATCGTTCTGCAGCTGCATCATATCCTGGATAGTGATCTGGTTTTTGGATGATAGCACCTCGTTGATACGCTTGCCCCGGAAAAGGTCATAATCCCCTATCATATGATACGGATAAGTACTGTCTGTCGGATGTTGATTGGCAGAGCTCACAAATCCACGCTCCGGATTATAGATATGCGGATTCTCTTCCTGCGGAATATATCCCTTCCATGCAAAAGAGCTGTCACTTCCCGGCATGATCCATTTACCCTGGTCTTTAAAACGTAAAGGATATTGCCCGTTATGCCATAAAGCAATATCCCCTGCTTTGTCTATGAAAGCAAAGTTCTGTGCCGGACAGGTATAATATTTTAAAGCAGCGAGATAATCTGCATAGTTATGCGCTTTGTTAAGCAGCAGGAATGTCTTGATCTCATTAGAGGGGTCAAGCGCTTTCCATCTCATGGCAAGATAATGCTGATCACTTACTGTATCGGGGAAAGTGTTATCGTACATAACGGGCCCCCACACAGTATACGGCACAGTATCATACACCGGTGCACTACCTTTAACTCCTATCTTCTCTATGCGCTGTTCAGCATCCCTGTATGCGCCATTAAAAAGATATTGCTTCCTGCCATTGCGGAACTGCATCAGGTAAAAATCTTTTACATCTTCTTCTCCATTGGTAACGCCCCAGGCTATATGATCATTGAAACCGATGATCACACCCGGCGATCCCGGTAGGGAAGCTCCATAAACATTCATCCCGGGAGTATGGATCTGTATCTCATACCACAATGAAGGAAGACTCAGTCCCAGGTGAGGATCATTACAGAGGATAGGCGCCCCGGAGCGTGTCTTTGATCCGGCAACAGCCCAGTTGTTGCTGCCGTTATCCGGGTCAGGACGCTCTTCCTTGAACTGCAGCATGATGCCTGCCGCCTTCAGTACACTATCTGCCGGTGGCACAGCCTTTACAGAAGCCGGCGGGTACTTTGTCCCTTTGGGAATGATAGGGTCCAGGCTATCCCCGAAATCAGGATACATTTTATTAAAGTCTTCCATGCTGAACAGCTGCCTGGCATTCGTATATACCAGGTCGTTAGACGCCCCTGCCAGGTCAGCAGCCATATATTTCAGCAGAAGGGCTGATTTTAACGGCCCCCACGGCTCCGGCTTATAATTCAGGAGTTTATATTCTATAGGAAGATCAGCCCTCGTCAGGCTGTTGATATACGCATTGATACCATCAGAATAAGCATTAAGCGCCAACCGTGAAACGGGATCGCTTTCCATCACTTTAAGCGCCTGCTCAGCCCCATACAGCATCCCTACCCTGCGCTGTTGCCGGTCATACTGTACCAGTTTAGGCCCCAGTATCTCTGACAGCCTTCCGGCAGCGGCAAATGTCTGCAGCTCCATCTGCCAGAGACGGTCCCTGGCATGCAGATACCCCTGTACGTAATAAGCATCTTCTTCATTCTCCGCAAAGATATGCGGCACCATCCTGTCATCCAGCCAGACCTCTGTCTTACCCTTTAAACCAGGCAGGGAGATCTCCTCATCATAATCCTTGCTGATGGAAGTGGCATTCTGCCAGAAACCTTCCTGCGGACTTAACAATCTTCCTAAAGGTGGTAAAGAGCCCCACGAACGGTCAAGGGCTGCTGTAAAGGCAATGGTGATAGCCGCTGTTACGGCAAAGGGTACAAATCTCATCCGGATTAAGGTTATTCCGTTAAATATAAGGAAATATACTGACGCTACCGCACCAACGCGTCTGTCAGCCTATCCACCTCTTCTATCGTATTGAAACTGTGCAGAACAATCCGCAAACGCTCCTTCCCCCTGGGCACAGTAGGATGTAAAATAGGACGGACGTCCAGCCCTGACGACTGTAACATGGCCGCCAATGTACGGGTCTTTTCATTTCCCGGCGATAATACCACCTGTATAGGCGTTTCACTGGGCAGCGTATCCAGCGAAGACACTCCCTTCCTGAAACGTGCTATCAACCCGGACAAATGCTCTCTCGCACTGTCCATATATGGAAACAGTTCATAACTGGCAATAATAGCCGCAATAGCCGTAGCCGGCAACGCTGTGGTATAAATGAACGACCGGGAAAAATTCACCAGGTAATCCCTCAGGTGCGTACTTCCCAATACCACAGCGCCATGACAGCCAACTGCCTTCCCAAAAGTATGCACACGGGCAAAACATTGCTCCTGTATTTGCAGCTGTTGCACCAGTCCCTCTCCTTTCACACCCACTACACCGGTGGCATGCGCCTCATCTACGACCAGGTGTGCACCGTTCTTTTCACACAGATCGGCAATAGCTGCCAGCGGAGCCATATCCCCATCCATGGAATAAACAGATTCCACCGCTACAAAAACATTGCCCGTAGCATGCAGCAGTTTCTTTCCCAGGTCCTCCACATCATTGTGCAGAAAAGAAAATGCCTGTGCCCTGGACAACCTGATGCCATCCCTGATGGAAGCATGTATCAGCTGATCATAGATAACAGTATCCCCCTTCTGCGGTACTGCAGAAAACAACCCCAGGTTAGCGTCGTAACCGGAATTATAGATCAGTGCAGCGGGCGATCGATGAAAGGCTGCCAGCATATTCTCCGCTTCTTCTATCCAGGCATAATTACCTGCCAGCAGGCGTGAACCCGTACTGCCATGCATATACGGCCTTTCCTGTAACAGCGCATGTGTAGCTTCCTGCATAGCTGTACTTCTGGCCAGCCCCAGGTAATCATTGGAACAGAAATCCACCGTTCCTGCTCCCGGCAGCCTCAACTGCCTGAAAGCATGCTGCTCATGACGTTGCTGCAATTGCTGTAAAAGAAAATCTTCTTTCATCTCCCAAAGCTAAGTAACTTTGTCATATGAGTAAAGTCTCCATATTAGGCCTCCATCTTCCTACAGACCCTCGCTGGGTAAATCTTGCTGCCATATCACTCGAAGAGGTACTGACAGATCATGCTTTCTGCGAACAGAAAGCAGCTACATCCTGCATTTCCCTTATTCAGCGATACCCCGAAAAAGACAGACTTGTACAGGAACTGGCGCCTATTGTTACAGAGGAATGGGGACATTTCAGACAGGTGCTCGCTGAAATGCGTAAACGGGGTTATTCACTGGGCAGACAGCGGAAAGACATGTATGTCAATGCCCTGATGGAATTCCAGCAGAAAGGCGGAGACCCTGCCAGCGTACTGCTGGACAGGCTTCTCATCTTTGCCCTCATAGAAGCCCGCAGCTGCGAACGTTTCCGGCTGCTCAGCGAAGGACTGGAAGACGAATACCTGAGAGAGTTCTATCGTAAGTTCATGATCTCCGAAGCTGGCCACTACCGCCTCTTTATAGACCTGGCCAATGAATACATACCTGATGAAGACAGGGTACGTACCCGCTGGCAGGAATGGCTGGATGCAGAGGCAAAGATCATCGCCAGTCTGGAAGTACGGGGAGACAGAATGCACTAGAAGTTAAAGCCTATATTTACATACATCCTTAACCGGCCGTCCTGGTCGCAATACATCAGCGATCCGTCTATCGGCCCTATAAAAGAGGAATATCCCAGCGTCATGCCATAGCCGGTCATGTATTTGTATTTTTCAGATACGCTGCCAATAAAGTCATACAATGTTGCACCCGCACGTGGAGTAACAAACGTATTCCGGAATATTTCATGCTGATATCCCAGCTGTACCATAGCTGCACTGGATGTAGTGATCTCTGCTTCGCGCAGCCCTATCATCGGCAGCTGGTTCCTTATCACATTATTCAGCCCTCCTATCAGGAAAGCATTGACAGGCCCCTGGTGATGGTTAAAGTTAGCTCCGCCGCTGGCATATAGCTGAATGGCATTATTACGCCCCACAGGTAAGTTATATTTCGCCTGCAATGTGGCACGCTGATATTCATTGAATGATATCCCATACTGGTCCAGCGGCAGCTCCGCACCATTTTCGTACAACCGGTAAGCCGTGTGCTGGTTATATACCCACCCGGTCTCAAACTGCAGGTCCATACCCCGTCGCGGATATACTTTACGGTCCAGGGAATTGATACCCAGGTAAAAATAGCTGTTCAGCTGGTTGCCATTCCCCTTGAACACTACCTGCGATTCAAACCTGGGATCGAAATTCATTAGTTCCCACCGCGTGCCTATTCCCACTGCCATCATACTGTTCAGTGTGTATTGCAGACGCAGGTCCACGTTAAAATATTTGGTATAATATTCCAGTTGCTGCTTGAAATTCTCGTAATACGGTACCGTATTGTCCTCGAAATAGGAAGATATGCCGAAGCCAAAGTTGCGCTTAGGTCCGAAATACTTGAAGAACTCCCCGGCAATTCTCGGGTTTTCTCCGATGGCAACACTTACGAACGAGCGGGAGTTAGGTACTATAAAGTTTCGCTGGGTAATGTTCACGATGGCGCTGGCATTGGTAAAGCTATTGTACTGTAAAGCCCCTTTCACGTAGGTCAGCGGTGTTTCCTCCACTGTTATCTCCATACGGCTCTTATTATACTCCACCGGCACAAGATTATAGGTAATTATCTTATAGAACCTTGTACCAAATACGTTCAGTACTGCTTCCTTAATCGCACCGGGAGAATAACATCCGCCGGGCTGCAATCCAAGTCTTCCAAGGAAAAATTTCTCATCAGAATGTTTCAGGCCGGTCACGTTAATTTCGGTCAGCTCAACATCGGGCGTAAAAGGTAGCCTGTCCTTAACAGGAGCAGGCCCCGGGTATAAGGCCATCAATGAATCTGCCAGGTGCCTGAATACAGGGTACATTTCTTTCCCTTTACGCTTCCCCATGTCTATCAGCGAATCCACACTGTTAAAACTGGCAGCGCTGTAGTTTTCCAGCTGATGATGTATGTAAATGTCTGTCAGTTTCCGGGCCTCTTTGAAATCCTCCGCATCTTTATAAAACCCCAGCTGATAGATAATATCCAGGGGTGTTGACAGCTGATCTGCTTTTTTCAGCCCGTTACTTACATTGGAGCCTATCACAAAGTCTGCACCCATTTCCCGGGCGGTGATAACGGGGAAATTACGTACCACACCACCATCTACCAGGCTTTTATCTCCGATCTTTACAGAGGTGAATATGGAAGGGATGGCCATACTGGCGCGTATAGCGGTCACAATATCACCTGTATCCAGGGTCACTATCTCCCCGGTAGAAACATCGGTTGCAATACATTTGAAAGGAATGCTGAATTTCGAGAAGTCCTTCTGCCCGTTCACGGGCCAGCAGAGACGGGCCAGCTCCAGCCAGAGCTGCTCTCCCGCAATTACACCGGATGCTAATTTAGGCTTTCCGTATTCAAACGGGATCTCTATAATATACTTATTATACTCGCGCTTTTCTTCATAAGATATATCTGTCAGTACCGGCTGGTTCGAGAAGAGATTGTCCCAGTCCATATGACGGGCTATGGTTTCTATCGTATCCCCCGAATACCCCATGGCATACAAGGCGCCAATGATACTCCCCATACTGGTACCGGTTACATAGTCTATTTTCAGCCCTGCACTGTCCAGGGCCTGCAGGATACCGATATGCGCCAGGCCTTTAGCCCCGCCTCCGCTTAATGTCAGCCCGATCTTAGGTCTTCCCTGTCCTGCCTGGGCAAAAGTAATAACAGGAAATAGAAGAATTATCAGCAAATAGAGCAATGCCGGTCGTTTACGCATATTAGTCTTTATAGAAGTGGTGCTATCCTGAACTGTTAATAAAGTTAATAGAAATACTTATATATCAGGCAGAGCATAGTTTAATTTTTAGATACTTCCTGTTTCAGGCATGTCTGAAGCATGTCTGAAGCATGTTTAAAGCATGTTTAAAGCATGTTTAATGTATGTATTGCGGTATCACTTATGCACCACGGTACTTTCCAAAAGGAAGCACTATTAATATCCAAAAAACAAATTAAATGATTCCGAAATATGCGTTTTCTATAACATTTACCACATTTTGTCTATATTATACGTCGATTCAACCCAAAAGCCACGTATGAACCTTAGCAAAAACTCACAATCAATCTGGCAGGTGATCCTTGCTTCCTCTGCCGGAACGCTCATTGAATGGTATGACTTCTATATTTTCGGCAGTCTTTCCGCCATTATTTCACAGAAATTCTTTCCGCCCAGCAATCCTGACCTGGCCTATATAGCCACGCTGGCCACATTTGCGGTAGGGTTCATAGTAAGGCCGTTCGGCGCCATCGTATTTGGCCGTCTTGGAGACATCACAGGCCGGAAATATACTTTCCTGCTTACCCTGCTCATCATGGGCGGCTCCACCTTCGGCATAGGTCTTATACCCGGTTATGAAACCATAGGAATAATGGCGCCCATTTTAGTGCTGATACTTCGCCTCTTACAGGGCCTGGCTCTTGGGGGGGAATATGGAGGCGCTGCCACCTATGTGGCTGAACACTCCCCGCACGATAAAAGGGGCTATTATACCAGTTTCATACAAACGACGGCTACTCTGGGCCTCTTCGTCTCCCTGGCAGTGATCCTCATCACCCGCACCAGTATGACGCCGGAAAGCTTCAACGGCTGGGGATGGCGCATTCCATTCTGGCTTTCCGTATTGCTGGTCATCATGTCCTACTACATCAGGACCCGCCTGCAGGAATCTCCCCTCTTTGCAAAACTCAAAGCAGAAGGCAAAACTTCAGTCAATCCCATCAAAGAGAGCTTCGGTAAAAAAGAGAACCTCAGACTGGTATTGCTTGCGCTTTTCGGAGCTGCCATGGGTCAGGGAGTTGTCTGGTACACCGGCCAGTTCTATGCCCTGTCCTTCCTGCAAAAGACCATGCAGATAGAATTCATACAGTCCAATGTCATCATTGCCATTGCCCTGCTGCTGGGTACACCGTTCTTCGTTTACTTCGGCAAACTGTCCGACCGCATAGGACGTAAAAAGATCATGATGGCCGGCATGCTGATAGCAGCACTGGCTTATTATCCCATCTATGCAGGCATGGACCATATTGCCGACCTCAGTAAGAAAACGGAAGACAACTCTAAATATAATATTGAGAATACCATTACCCGGAATGACCACATGCAGAATGTTGAGAAATCAGTAAAAACGCATGTGTATACCGACGGAACAAAGGCCAGGGAAATAGAGATCAACACCGATGGAAAAACCGAAAAGTCCAAAGAAGTGATAGTAAGCACCACCCACCTCTGGCTGCTCATCCTGCTGGTATTTATACAGGTGATATTCGTAACAATGGTATACGGACCAATAGCGGCTTTCCTGGTGGAACTGTTCCCTACCAGGATACGCTATACTTCCATGTCATTACCTTATCATATCGGGAATGGTGTTTTCGGGGGATTGCTGCCCACAGTATCCACTCTCCTGGTTACACAAACACATAACCATCTTGCAGGGTTGATCTATCCCATCACAATAGCATTGCTATGTTGTATAATCGGCGTGATCTATATTAAAGATTACATGATCAACAACGATTAAGCTTTTTCAGGAGCAGGCCTGCTCACTCTTCATAAAAGCGAGGTGTAAATTCTCTCATAAAGCGGGATGCAAACTCTCTCAAAAAAGCGGGCCGGGGCCGCAGGCCCCCTTCCCCCTCAAAAAAAATGCTTTCGCCAAAGGCGAAAGCATTTTTTTTGAGCAGTTCCTCCTCACTAAACTACTGTGGATACAATATCCTCGTAGCAGTAACATCACCACTGGTAAAGCCATTCCAGTTCAGTACAAAAGAGTTCATTACTGAATTTGCATCTGTAGTAGGCGTACCTGGTATCAAAGTACCTGTGGTCTGGTTAGTGTGATAGAACCCAATGGTATGCCCTAACTCATGGGTAATAGCAAACAGCTTCTGGGTAGCAGGCAGACTGTTGTAGTTGCTGTTGATCTCAACACTCACACCAGGACGGCCATTTGAAGCAGGCAGATAAGCACGTGCAATCCAGCTGGCGCTTTCAAAGCCCATGAAAACACGGCAGTCAGAGTTGGCAGATGAAGTCACAATAGACATACCCAGCCTTGTGTTGGTAATGTTGTTCCAGTTAGCCACAGCACCCTGTATAGCAGTTCTCCATGCAGCAGGAACAGCAGGATCAATATAGAGCCTGATGTTGGTGTTGTAGGTATTGCTTACCAGGTAAGGGCCTCTCCGGTGCTCATCTGAAGGACCGGATTTAGCTTCTTCAGCTACACGCGCTTCCAGGTCAGCCCTGGAAATCAGGATGTCGCTGTCAATAATGAACTGATCGCCTTTCACAACGATCTTGTTCTTTTCAAAACCTTTTCCTTCAAGATAACTGATCAGTGCTTCAACTTTCGCGTCCGGCTGCTCTACTGCCGGAACATCGTTTGATTTGCTACAGGAGAAAAGAAAGAGAGAGGCTACAATCGCCAGCAATGCCAGCGGGCTCACGCAGAAATGGGTTTTCTTTCGCATACAAATTGGGTTTGATTTGAGGGTAATTCAATGCCACGAATATGATAAAATTTCGAAAGGAATAGCTTCATGGATTTTAACCCCAGGCAGCAGGATATTAACCCTGCCGGATCCGGAAGAATTACAGAACTGCTCTTTAAAAACAACAAAAAGCACCCACTACAGCGGATTTCAGAATTCCCCGACAGCAGGTTTTAATGCAGTGTTATGCGATGGTATTATTGCCCTTCAAAATACTTTAACGCGGTTTCCAACCGTAAAAACGGATAATCCTTCATTAATTTCTGCGTCTTTCCCGCATACGTTTGCAGGAACTTTTTATGCTGTATACTCCCGGGATTAAACGGTTTGTGCTGCATAGCCCTGTTGATCTCTCCTACTACAGACAATAACCGCTGTCCCTCTTCACTGACACAGGCAGCCGTAAAATGCTCCCATACATAGTTAACAGCCATTTCATTAGGATGTACGAGATCTTCCTTAAAGAACCGGTAATCACGCAGATCATCTATCACCAGCTCATAGGCCGGGAAATAATACAGGCGGTCAAATTTATTGACCATATGATGTACCGCCTGCAGCAATATAGCTTTACTGAGATTATTCTCAATCACACCATCCCTGGCATAACGCACAGGGCTTATGGTAAATAATATCTTCACTTTCCTGTTACGGAAAAAAAGCCTGTGCATGGTATTATCCAGGGCAGAGATGATCTCCTGTACAGTAAGTAGTCTTTTAGTAAAAGCGGATGATGGTACTTTATGACAATTTCCCACTAAACGGCTCCCTTCCTGTAAAGTATAGGCGTGGGCCGAGCCCAGTGTAATGATCAGCCAGTCAGCTTCCTCCAGCCGTTGAGCGGCCGCCTGCTGCGCAGTATTGATACCTGCCAGCACCGCCTGTTTATCTGTAGCCGAGAAACGGCTGTGATGGTCCCAGCTATGCCAGAGCTCCCCATGCAGGAACAGGTCTTCCTCCGTATACTGTTTCCCATCCAGGTAACTGTTCAGCGAATGAGTAATACTGAGAGGATTATAAAGTATGCCATGCGGATTGATCAGCGTATCAAAAGAATGCTGCTCCAGTTTTGTCCCTATTTCTTCAGCAAAACAGGAACCCATAAGCAACAGCCGGTCCGTGTACTGAACAGGAACGGGTAATGGTGATACCGGGAATGTAAGGCGAAAGTTTGTCATTACTAGTAAAAAATACGGTCTGCCATTCTCTGAGCTACTCCAAGGGCTTCAAGATCAAGCCCGGTAGCTTCATGATGATCTACACAAAAATCCAGCAGCCTTTCGGTCGACAGGTTACCCACCAGCTCATCTTTAGCCATAGGACAGCCTCCTATACCTTTGATAGCGCTGTCAAACCGGCGGCAGCCCTCCTTATAGGCGGCAGCTACTTTTTCCTCCCAGTTATGCGGAGCAGAATGGAAGTGCGCGCCAAATTCCACTACCGGGTAAGCAGGTATCAGGGTGGAAAACAACCTGCTGATAACGTCAGGAGTAGCTACCCCAACGGTATCTGCCAGGGAAATAGTTACAATGTCCATCTTCACCAGCTCATCTACCCATCTTAACGCAATCTCCTCATCATAGGGATCGCCATAGGGATTGCCAAACCCCATGGAAATATAAACCACCAGCTGCTTGCTGTTCTTGATACAAAGCTCCTGTAAGCCATCTACCAGCTCCAGCGATGCCGCGATCGTTTTATTGGTATTACGCAGCTGGAATGTCTCTGAAATAGAAAAAGGATATCCCAGGTAATCTATCTGATCAAATACCACAGCTTCTTCCCCACCCCGCTGATTAGCTACTATAGCCAGCAACTTACTTTTAGTGGCTGACATATCCAGCCGGGACAACACCTCGGCCGTATCTGCCATTTGAGGAATAGCCTTGGGCGATACAAAGCTGCCGCAATCAAGCGTATTAAATCCGGCTTTGAGCAGGGCATTCAGATAATCTACCTTCTCATTCGTACTAATTTGCCTGTGCCAGCCCTGCATGGCATCACGTGGACATTCGATCAGTTTCATTTTGCTGGTGATTTTTATGCGCCCCTTTGCTTCATGGCTTCATATAAAATGATGCCTGCTGCAACAGATACGTTGAAAGACTCAAAATTACCGCTCATAGGAATGTGAAAAAGGGTGTCAGCAGCTTTCATCAGCGCCGGATATACACCTTTATCCTCCGACCCCATGATCACAGCTACAGGTTCCTGCAGCTGACAGTCATAGAGTTTGGTCTCCGCCTCCATCTCACTGGCCAGCACCTTGATACCATTCAGGTGAAGGGTATCTACCGCCTTCAGCAGGCTGTTAACACGGCATATGGAAATACGCTCCAGCGCTCCCGCCGATGATTTGATGGCTTCTTCATTCAATGCAGCGATCCCTTTATCGGGTATGATTATAGCCTGCGCCCCGCAGCAGACAGCGCTGCGTGCAATGGCGCCTATATTACGTACATCGGTGATCCCGTCCAGGATCAGGAATAACGGTGTCTCTCCCTGCTCGGTCACGTGAGAGATCACATCCTGCAGGTCAAGGTAGCTGATATGCCCGGTAATGGCAATGCAGCCCTGGTGATTGGCATTGGTAAGGCTGTTCAGCTTCTCTGCCGGTACTGTATTGATCGGGATATTGTATTGTGCCGCCAGTTGCCTGATCTGGGGGATAATGTCCCCGCTGGCGTTGCGAAGCAGGTAGATCCTCTCGATCGCTTTACCTGCATTGATTGCTTCCACTACCGGTTGCCGCCCTATTACCATAGATGATGCCTTTGGCTTAGGGGCATGCTGCCTGGTGGAATGCTGCCGGAACCCTCCCGGCTTAGATCTTCTTTGTTCCATTACTGCAAAGAACGGAATTTAAGTAATACGGTTTTATTTATTTCTTTTACCGATTACACCCCTAAAAACCTTCTCAAAAAAAATAGCGCCGCAGGCCCACTCTCAAAAAAAGCGATTTCGCCAAAGGCGAAATCGCTTTTTTTGAGCAGTTTCTCCGCTCTTATAACTCCCCTTCCAACATCATCAATTTCACCTTCTGAATAGCCGCTACTGAAAGCGAATCCGTAATCTCATGCCTCTTCACCATCTGGTACGCCTCTTCAAAAGGCACCTTCTTCGTTACCAGCTGCTCCGTCTCCTCCGGCTCCGCCACACGCTGTTCCAGCTCCCTTGCCAGGTAAATGATGCCCGCTTCATCACATACCGAATTGGAGAGATGCATCTTTACAATAGGTACCCAGCTTTTAGCCACAAGGCCGGTCTCTTCCAGCAGCTCCCTTTTGGCCGCTTCCAGGGTATCTTCCCCTTCAGCCCCTCCGCCCTCAGGTATTTCCCAGCTGAACTGCTCCAGCGGGAAACGGAACTGCCCTACCAGGTAGGTATTATTCTGCTCATCCAGGGCAATTACCCCTACAGCCGCATTCTTAAAATGTACCACCCCATAAATCCCCTTCCCTCCGGAGGGGTTCAGTACCTGGTGTTCTGTAACCTGTATCCACTTGTTGTCGTATTTCTGCTCGCTGGACAAAATAGTCCACGGGTTATGATGTAAATCCATGACACAAAGAAAACAAAAAAAAACCGCCTCGTATAGAACGAGACGGTGTCAACCAGATGTACGGCGGTAAATACCTTTGAACATCATACCTAAATCTAAATCGTATCTTCAGTATTAACTTTCACTTGTAATAGGTGGTGTTTTAAATGAGATAAATAGTCCGTCACTAAAAATTCCAGTGTCACCGGTTCCCGATCATTAATTCTACATTTATGCTGCAATACAGAGGGTGGCATGGCGCGTATAGTAAACGCCAGATGCCTGTTAAAATTCGCCCACAGATCAATAAGTTCACGCCAACTGCTAAACTGCCATGCTTGTCCCTTCACCCAGAAATCCTGGTTATATCCCGGGATCTCCAACAAAGATATTTCTTGTAAACGTATAAAACGAACATTATTATTAATTGCTGAATCGATCAGGTGACCAATTATTTCTTTCGGGCTCCATTTGCCGCCCCCGGGCCTGTCTGCCGCCGCTTTATCAGAGATTTCCTGCAACTGCGGTACAGCTTTATTAATTGTTTCAGTCAACTTATCTGCTATAACATAATGCACATTCTCTTCCCCAAAAATAAGCTCCATTTTGATAGAACAGCGTTTATACCTTCCCGGTTCCACGGGTATTTCCCTGAAACCAAGACGCTGATACATCGTCAATGCCGGCACCAGACTGGTATTGGAGTACAGCACCACTCTTTTGTACCCCTTCTCTTTTGCCAGGGAAATAATTCCTTCCGCCAGCCGCCAACCTATCTTGTACCCCTGGTAAGCCTCATCTACCGCCATCTTTGTCATCTCCACCGTATCCGCATCAACTGGTTTTATCGCTACGGTACCTACAATATTCTCTTCAGCAACGGCAAACAGGATGTTGCCTCCTGCCTGGATTATATACTTATCAGGTTGTCCGAGCACTTCAATGTCCTTCGGCTCCACTGTGAAATATTTTTTTATCCAGTGCATATTAAGCCGTTCAAAATGATGCTGCAGTTCCGGCCTGTAGCCAATCAGCCTTACTTCCTTATTAATTACTGTGCTCATATTTACGTTTGTTTATTATTACAGCCCTGTTCACGATAAAAACGCCTGCCAGTGTCACCATGCAGAAAATGCCCGTGGTCCAGTTCAGATGCTCTTTCAGTATCAGCCATCCCAGCAACACCGCCACTATCGGGTTAATATATGCATACACGGAAGCCAGCGAAGGAGGCAGGTTATTCAGCACAAATACATAGGCGGAATATCCCAGTATGGAACCAAAGAGTATCAGGTACAGCAAGCTGCCCCACAGCTCCAGGTTAAGCGCGGCCGCAGGAAATGACTGCCCCATGAACACAGCTGCTATCACCATAACAATACCACTGAACAACATCTGGAAACCTGCACCATACAGGAAATTCACCTTCAATGCCCAACGGGCCGTCAACACAGAGCCCAATGCCCAGCTTATACAGGCAATAAGTGACAGGAAAATGCCAAATCGGAATTCCGGGTTCATCATATTGGCCAGGTAATCATAAAAGATACCGCCCACACCTAAAAGCCCTATTGCCATACCAGCTATCAGCAATAATGAAAACCGGTTCCGCTGTACCAGAAAATAACTGAAGAAAGTGATCCAGATAGGTACTGTTGCAACAATGATCGCACACAATCCGCTGGGTATATATTGCAAAGCCCAGGTAAGCAGTCCGTTACTCAGACATAACATCATCACTCCTATAATGAATAAACGGGACAGGATGATCTTATCAGGCAGTTTATATCCCTTCAGCAAGAAAAATGAGGTCAGTAAAATTCCCGCTATTGTTTGCCGTACCCCGGCCAGCATGATCCCATGCACATGTCTTACTCCGATCCTGGATGCGAGGTACGTGGTACCCCAGAAAAAACATACTACCACCAGCGCCACATAAGCGCTTGTGCTTGACTTTTTCATACTCTTTGGTTGTTACATATATATCCGTAAAAAAATTCGATGCTTCACACTCCCTCATGATAAGTATACAACACCGGGGTATGCACTGTGCTTCCTTTTTTCGCGAAAATGCCGGTCGGGAATGATAAGACAAAATTGATATATTTCCGGCATATAAAACAGATTCAGTTTTGAGAATTTCAACCAGATCAGATTAAACTGGTCCGGTTCACTTCATCACATGAAAATGGGATTAAAACAATTCTAAAGGGCCTCCAAACCTGTGCTTTATCTCATGCTCCAACAACCACTTCTTCCGCCACAACCCGCCGGCATAGCCCACCAGCGTACCATTGCTGCCAATCACCCGGTGACAGGGAACTACAATAGCTATGTGGTTCTTACCATTAGTTGTGCCTACCGCACGGATGCTCTTAGGGTTATTGAGCCGTTTGGCCAGCTGCATATAGGAAATGGTCTGGCCATAGGGTATCTTCGTCAGCTCATTCCATACAGACAGCTGAAACTCCGTTCCCTCCTGCTCTACAGGGAAAGTAAATTCTCTCAGCGTACCATCAAAATAAGCTTTCAGTTCTTCAATACATAAGCGAAAAATATCGGGTACCATATCAGATGGAGGGAATACGCCATCTTCTCTGAAACTCAGGGTATTAATGGCTGTTGCTGTTCCCCTGATAGTTAAAGGGCCAACGGGGCTATCTATTATGTGAGTGTACGTTTCCATTGATCAGTATAATGAACGCCATAAATAAAATGTTGCATAAGCAGCATGCTGCTCCCAATGCCGGGTATATTCTCTTACCTCTGTAACAGATGGCTTGGCTGCCAGTTGCAGCTGCTGCTTCAGGGCATTGTGCAATCCGGCATCTTCCAGCGGCAACGCCTGCAGGTACCGGTTGTATTTCATCAGTACATAATTGGCAGACCAGTTACCAATTCCCCTGAAAGAAACCAGGTGCTCCCGGGCCTGTATATAGTCCATTGTCTGCAGCTTTTCTACTGACAAACAACCATCTGCCATTGACTGCGCCAGCCTGATAATATAATCTGCCTTACTCCTGGAAAACTGCATGGAGATCAGGCTGGCAGGCTCCAGCGCAGCAACTACGGCCGGATGCGGGTATACAAAATGGTCCTTTCCATCCACTACGGTATGATGCCCAAAAGCCTGTATAAACCGTTGCCGCAACGTATACGCAAAAGCCAGTGTGATCTGCTGCCCCGTAATACTCCACGTAAGCGCTTCAAACAGGTCCGGGATGCCGATCAGCCTCAATCCCCGGTAACGCTTCACCAGCGGAGCCAGCACAGCATCCTTCGCAGCAAAGCCATAAAAACTTTTCATGTTACCGTCCAGGTGCAACCAATGTGTGATATAACTGCGGATATATGCTTCATCCACATTAGCCTGCTCAGGATATACCACCGTTGCAGTAAGCGATTTTCCCGCAGGATTATCCCTGATCTCCACCAGTACAGGCGTACCTTCTGTTACTATCATCTTCTGGATCACCCCGTTCTGCACATAATGCAGACATTCCTTCTCAGAACGGCCAAGAAATACCAGGCATTCCGCAAAGGAAAAATTAGCATGGTCAGTGACAGGTATATTTATTTCCAATCCTCTCATCAGCGTAAAATTAAAAGAATAAATAACAAAAGATACGTGCAGGAAAAAGATAGCAAGAAACGGGTAAAACAGATCTCATTTTCGTATTTTTGACCAGATCAGAATCTACTGCCATGATAAAAACAGCGGAACATCTTTACATACAGATAGCTGAAAAACTGGAGCTTCTCATTGAAAAAGAAGTGCTGAAAATAGGAGACAAGCTCCCCTCCGTCCGCACCATGAGCGAAGAACAGGGAGTAAGCATGAGCACGGCATTCCAGGCATACTACCACCTGGAATCAAAAGGGCTGATCGAATCCAGGCCCAAATCCGGGTACTATGTGATTTTCAGTCCCCGCAGACTGCCTGAAATGCCCAAAAAATGCGAGGCGGTAAGAGACGCCTGTGAAGTAAGCGTACATGAGATGATCTCTACTGTTTCTCAATCTATGTCCAACCAGGAGATTACCCGCTTCACCTCTGCTGCACCGCCTGAAAGCCTGCTGCCGGCAGCCAAAATATCCAAAGCCATGATCCAGGCCCTGCGCAAAACACCTTATGCCGGCGTAGGATACGAGCCCGTACAGGGCAATCCCGGCCTTCGCAGGCAGATAGCCAGGCATTCAGTGCTTTGGGGCGGAGCCGTAAGCGAAGATGATGTGGTAACCACTTCCGGCTGTATGGACGCCCTTACCCTCTGCCTCTCCGCCATCACGCAACCGGGAGATACCATTGCATTGGAAAGCCCCTCCTACTACGGCTCCCTGCAGCTGGCGGAAAGCCTGGGCCTGAAAGTACTGGAAGTACCTACTGACCCTACTACGGGAGTAGACCTGGATTACCTCGACAAAGCCATTCCCCGGCATAAAATCAAGGCCTGCCTGTTTGTGACTAACTTTACCAACCCGCTGGGCGCCTGTATGCCAGACAAACATAAACAACAGTTGGTACGCATCCTGGAGAAATATGAGATACCACTGATCGAAGATGATATTTACGGAGATATGTACTTTGGTAAAGAACGGCCCGCAGTATGCAAGTCATTCGATACCAGCGGGCTTGTCCTTCTCTGTAATTCCTTTTCCAAATCTGTTGCCCCTGGTTACCGCGTAGGCTGGACCCTGCCTGGCAGGTACAAGGAAAAGATCTTACAGATGAAACGAAATCACTCCATTTCATCTCCTTCCCTGCCAGGTGCAGCCATCGCCTGCTTCCTTGAAAACGGCCGTTACGAGCACCACCTGCGCAGCATGCGTAAGATCCTGCATACACAGTATATGAGACATTTACAGGCTATCAGGGACTATTTCCCGGAAGATTGCTGTGTAACCCGTCCGCAAGGCGGATTTGTGCTCTGGGTGGAACTGGATCCGGCCGTCAATACATATGAGCTGTACGAGCTTGCCCTCAGGCAGAAAGTCTCTTTTGCTCCCGGCAGGATCTTCTCCCTGCAGGACCGGTACAACAACTGTATGCGCATCAGCTACAGCAATCCGTGGAGCAAACAGATCGATGACGGTCTGAAAACACTGGGAAGACTGATCAGGAAACTGGCTTAAGTGATAAAATAAAGCCGGGATATGACTATCCCGGCTTATTGCTTAAACCTACAACTGTTACACACTGTAACATAATGTCTTTAAGAAGTCTTCCTGTAATTAAGTATAGCCCATCCATTCAAAACTACTGCAAACATCACCTCTACCAGCAACTGGAACTGTATATCACTGAACTTACTGCCCTTCAGCACTATCATCCTCACCACTTCCACAAAATGCGTTACAGGCGTCAGCATAGCTATCACCTTTGCCCAGCCCGGCATATTATCTACAGATACAAACAAACCACTCATCAGCATAAAGATCATGATAAAGAAAAAGGCTACAAACATGGCCTGCAGCTGATTATCGCTATAGGTGGAGATCAGCAGCCCAAACCCCAGCAATGCTACCAGGTAAACGGCCAGGAACATATACAGCAATGCCAGGTTACCCACAGGGATGATACCATATACCAGTCTTGCCAGTAATAATCCCAGTGTAAAATCCACCATACCTATCACCCAGAAAGGGATCATCTTCCCCATAATAAATTGCCATTTCTTCACCGGTGTTACATTGATCTGCTCAATAGTACCTATTTCTTTCTCCTTCACTATGTTTAATGCAGCAATGAACCCGCATACCATTGTCACCAGCAATACCAGTATACCCGGCACCATAAACAACCGGTAATTCATATAAGGATTGAACCAGTTGGAGAACCTTAAGTCCACCGTTCCTGCTGCTGCCGGTTGCGCCGGCAGCCATTTAAGCCGCACTTCATTGTTATAATCTGCCAGTATAGAAGTCAGGTAAGCGCTGCCCAGACCAGCTTTCGTGCCATTGATGGCATCAGCGGCCAGGTAGATGAATGCCTTGTTCTCCTTCACCAGGTCCTGCTCAAAATGTGCAGGCACTTCCATAATAATATCTGCCTTCTCCCGCTCTATCTGGCGTAATGCCGGTGTATAGTCATTATGGTACCCCGTAATATGAAAATAACCGGAAGATGCTATTTTAGACACCAGCTGCTGTGTATAAGTGGAATGGTCCCTGTCTACCACCGCCAGGTTGATGTTCTTCACATCAAAGTTGGCCGCCAGCGGCATGATGAGCAGCTGGATCAGCGGCAGTATGAATATAACAGGCAAAAGTCCCTTATCGCGAAATATCTGCCTGAACTCTTTTTCCAGTAATAAACGCAATGTTCTCATGCCAGACGGGTTTTAAAAGTTTTAATACTGATAGTGAGCAATACCACCGTCATACCAGCCAGCACCAGCGATTCTTTCCAGATAACACCCGGTCCCAGCCCTTTTAGCATAACAGCTTTCACTATCATATAATACCAGCGGGAAGGCACCAGGTTGGAAATCACCTGCAACGGCACAGGCATGTTCTCCAGCGGGAAAATAAAACCCGTAAAGAGAATGGTAGGCAGCATCATACCCATCATAGATACCAGCATGGCCATCTGCTGGGAAGAGGTAACACTGGAGATAAGCAATCCCAGGGAAAGACAGGTGATGATGAACAACATACTTTCCAGGAATAACAGTGGCAGGCTTCCCCTTACGGGCATCTCCAGCAGGAAGACGCTCAGCAGCAGGATAATAACAAAGTCTGTCAGCGCCAGCACCAGGTAAGGCACTGCTTTAGCCAGGACCACATAGGTAGGCTTAAAGGGCGACACCAGCAGTATCTCCATCGTGCCCATTTCCTTCTCTCTTACAATAGATACAGAAGTCAGCGTAGTACAGATGATCATCAGCACAAGCGCCATTACACCGGGCACAAAGTTCATGGAACCATTCATCTCCGGGTTGTACAACATACGGGTGAGCGGCTCAATACGCAAGGGTACATTAGCTGTGGGATACAGGTCCTGCTGATAATCTGTCGCGATGGCCGTCAGGTAATTCGTTAATGTTTTGGCGGTATTGGGATCTGAAGCATCTGCAATGATCTGCAGCTGTGCGCTATTGCCATGCAACAGGTCATTACCAAAACCGGCGGGGATCACCACTACACACTTCACCTTCCCTTTCCGGAAGGCAGCCTCTATCTCATTATCTGCCAGCGCAACACTGTTGATAGTAAAGTATTTGCTGGCGGCTATGCGGGATATCAGCTGTTCTGAAGCTGCGTCCTTTGCGTGGTCAGCTATCACTATCTGCGCGTTCTTGATCTCTGTGGTCAGCGCATACCCGAACAGGAGTATCTGCATAATGGGCAGGCCAAACAGGATCAGCAGGGTACGTCTGTCCCTGAATACGTGGTGAAATTCTTTTCTGACAAATACCATGAACTGTTTCATGCGTATAATAAGGTTTAATCGGCCGAACGCTTTGCGCTACGTGCCAGTGCATAAAAAACTTCATCCATGCTTGTTGCCCTGAACTGCTGCTTCAGGTTGGCCGGTGTGTCCAGCGCATCTATACGGCCATCTACCATAATAGAGATACGGTTACAATACTCCGCTTCATCCATATAGTGAGTGGTCACGAAAATGGTGATGCCCTTTTCTGCCGCAGCATAGATCAGGTCCCAGAATTGCCGGCGGGTAACAGGGTCTACACCACCCGTAGGCTCATCCAGGAAAACGATACGGGGCTGATGGATAATGGCCACAGAGAAAGCCAGTTTCTGCTTCCAGCCAAGAGGCAGGCTGCCTACCATTTTCTTCACCTCATTTTCCATTCCCAGCTGAGTGATCAGCTCATCACCCTTCTCTTTCAGCTGACGGTCAGACAAACCATATACGCCACCGTAAAAGCGGATGTTCTCCTTTACAGTAAGACTCTCATATAAAGAGAACTTCTGGCTCATATAACCTATATTCCGTTTGATAGCCTCCTGTTGCTTAAACACGTTATATCCCGCTACAGCCGCCTCTCCGGATGTGGGATAGGAAAGACCGCACAACATACGCATGGCTGTTGTCTTACCGGCGCCATTGGCGCCCAGGAACCCGAAGATCTCTCCCTGATCAACATCAAAAGAAATGTTGTTCACGGCAATGAAATCCCCGAAACGTTTAGTCAGTCCTTTGCAGACAATTGCTCTTTCATTCATTGGTGTGTAGTTGTCAGTAAGCGGATAAAACAATCCTCTATATCAGGCTTGATCTTTTTTAAAATGATGTCCTTATGCCCCTTCCCTTCCAGGAATGCCAGCAGATGTTCTTCACTCCCGCTCCTGAATACCATGTGCAGGTATTCACCTGCAGCATAACATTGCCCAACACCTTCAAACCCTCTTACATCATTCAGCAGATGAGGAATATGAGCAGCCTTCAAGGCATACAACTGTCCCGGATAGGCGTTAATGATAGCATCCGGTGTATCAATCGAGAGTATACTTCCTGCCTGTATCAGCGCAATTCTTTCACAACGGCGGGCCTCGTCCATATAGGGAGTGGAAACAACGATGGTAATACCCTGCTGCTTCAGCTGCTGCAGCATATCCCAGAACTCGCGCCTTGAAACGGCATCTACTCCTGTTGTCGGCTCATCGAGGAACAATACTTCCGGTTTATGCACCAATGCACAGCAGAGCGCCAGTTTCTGCTTCATACCGCCAGACAATTTACCCGCCCTTCTGTCTTTGAACGGCGCTATCTGCCGGTATATATCCTTTATCAGCTCATAGTTGGCAGCTACTGTAGTGCCGAACAGGGTAGCAAAAAAGGTAAGGTTCTCTTCTATGGTCAGGTCCTGGTACAACGAAAACCTGCCCGGCATATACCCTACACTGCTTCTTATCCGGTGATAGTCCTTTACTACATCTAATCCTCCTACAGTGGCAGTTCCTTCGTCTGCCAGCAACAGGGTGGTGAGAATACGGAAGATAGTAGACTTCCCGGCCCCATCAGGACCTATCAATCCAAACAGCTCTCCTTTGTTCACAGAAAAGGAAACGTCTTTCAACGCAGGTGTTGCCCCCTTTCCATAAGTCTTACTGATATTGTGAAGTGTAACTGTTTCCATGATCAGTGGAATTTTGCGATAGCAAACATGCCTATTTTCAGATAACCGTCGTTCGGTACACGTATCTTGATAGCATACACCAGGTTAGCCCTCTCTTCCTTTGTCTGTATGGTTTTAGGCGTAAACTCTGACTTACCGGAAATGTAGCTGATCGTTCCCGTATAGGTCTTATACTCCTCTTTACCGGCATCAATAAGCACCTTCACCTGCTGTCCCAGCCTGATCTCCGGCAGCTGCGCGCCTGTAATATAAGCCTTCAGCAACAGCGTATCCATATCGGCAATCTTGTACAACGCTCTTCCTACAGTAGCCATTTCGCCTTGTAGTGCATAACGCGCCAGTACTGTACCCGTCTGCGGATTGATGATCTGCCCTTTACTGATCTGGTCCTGGTAACGGGCAACAGATTTTTCCAGTGGCGACTTTTCACTCATCACGCTTCTGTTCTGATTGGCTACATTGGTTTCATTGACAGTAAGCTGCTGACGGGTAACGATCAGCTGCTTCTGCAGCTGGTCTACCTGTGCGTTAATATCATCCAGCTGTTTAGGTGTAGCTGCGTCTGCCTTTACCAGGTTCTCCGTACGCTTTTGTTCATGTAATAGCTGCGCCAGCTGTGATTCCTGTACGGCTAATTGTCGTCTGACAAGCAGCAGTTGTGGAGAAGGATCTGTGGTTCTGCCACGCAGCGCCTCTATAGAAGCCTCTGCCTGTTCTTTCTGGAGGACCAGGCCTGTTACGTCTATCTGTCCTACTACAGCATCCTTATGCAGAGTATCTCCTTCTTTCACTGTGAAGGAAAGGAGCTGTCCGCTTTGTTGTGCAGATACGATCACTTCATCCGCTTCGAAATTGCCGGAAGCATCTCCTTCTGTACCGTTACCTGAGCAGGCAGCGAAGAATATGATGACTATGGGAATGAATAAGTATTTCATATAATGAATAAGAATTATTATTATTTTAATTGCCAAACAAACTGCGAATGAGCGCTTCATTCAATAAATAAGAACTGCTTTTTAAATCAGCATTATTACTCTTCTAATTACCGGAAGTATTCCTGCTGCTATATTGTACCTGTAACAGCTGTATCTCATGAATACTCCTGTTCTGCCTTGCCAGGCTCTCTGCATTCACCCGGGTGATATAATCGTCCGGAGTGATCACCCCATTCTCCAGTTGCGCTACAGCTGCTTTCTTCACCGAAGTGCGCAGATCAATGATCTCTCCATCCTGTGCAATAAGCTCCCGGTATTGCTGTGCTTCTATCTGTTGGCGTGTAAGTGTTAGCTTTGTGTTAAAGAGAAAGGTTTCTTTCTGTACATCCAGGTCCTGCCGGTTCATACGTAGTATCTGTCTGTTGTTCTTATTGGTATAAAGGCTCCCCAATGCCCAGGAGAAACGTATACCTCCCAACCCATAGAAACCAAAGCTGTTATCTACTATATTAAGAGTAGGACGCCCATACCCTCCCTGCGCAAATGCGCTTATCTTCGGGAGGTAATTTACCCGCAGCTGCTTTTCCTGGATAGAGTAAACTTCTTTCTGATGATCATAAAGTGACAATTCCGGCCGGCGAATGTCATCAGGCATCGCTGTGACCGCAGGCCTTACCAATATGGCAGAATCGCCAAGTGGCCGGTTGATATAAAGTCCCAGTACCTGCAGGTAACTTTTTCGTGTAGCCGCCAGTTGTATACGCGACTGTTCCACATTTAACAGTTCAGCCTTCAATTCATCCAACCCGCTGCGTAAAGCTGTCCCGTTCTTTACGGCGCCTTCCGTCCGGCGCATACCACTCTGCAGGTCATTCCGGCGAAGTTCATTCTGTTCTAACTGATCATCAATCAGCAGTATGCCAAAGAACAACTGGCTGACCCTGTCTCTTACAGCATAGAGGTTTACTTCCAGCTGTTGCTGCTGTACGCCGGTGCTGGCTTTACTCAGCTGTTTCTGATATTTGATGCTTCCCCCGTCATAAATGGTCTGCGTCACCTCTGCCTGCACCTTATACTGGTCCTTACTCAGCTCCGGAGCCCCTGGCAGGGGAAAATGTACAACGTCTGACTGGTAAGTGCCTTGCCCTGAAAATGCAAGCTGCGGCAGATAACCTTTTCCTGCATTTTCAATGTTATATGCACCGGTCTTTGCTATCAGTTCCTGCTGACGGATCAACGGATAGTTTTGCCTTGCCAGTTCATAACAATTGTCAAGCGTCAGCGGTGGCTGATCTGTCTGCGCCGCCGCCTGTATACCGCATAACAGGAATATCCATACGGAATGCTTCATATACTAACTATTTATTTTAACCATTTGGTTAATTACATTGTAAAAAAAAGCCCTAAGGCTTTAACCAGGCCAGAATGACATCTGCCACCAGCTTTTTCCGTTCCTCTATCACGAGATTGAACTGTACATTATCCAGTTGTAATACCCCTTGTACAAGCGGCTTCGCTGCAAAAGGAAAGATACACATGGATACAATATTGAGAAAGAGCTGTATCGGGCTTACCTGCTTTATTTCTCCCCGTTTTCCTGCTTCTATTACATCCTTCATAAAGGACATTATATTTGAGAAACCGGATAAGGACTGCATGCGTTGTACCAAAAGGTCAGGACGCTGGTTTATTTCGTTGATCACAAAAATGGGGAGATAAGGTGTTTCTGCCACTCCTGCTATATAACTTTCTACCAGGCCTCGTATCTTTTGTTCCAGTGGTAATTCTCCGTCTATAGCTATCTGTCCCAGACGGCCTATTATTCTTCCCAGCGCTTCATTGAATACTATCTCAAACAGCTTTTCCTTGCTCCGGTAGTAATAGTGTAGCATGGCTTTATTAATACCGGCTTCATCTGCAATATCCTGCATGCGTGCACCTGCCAGTCCGCGTTGTACAAAGATCTTCTTGGCTGCTTCTATGATCAGTTCCTCAGTATTTCTGTCTTGTGCCATTCAAACTATTTGATTTAACCATTTGGTTAATGCAAAGGTATAATATTTTTTAAATTGGCAAATTTTTATTGAAAATTAATTTCAGCCGGCCACAGGCCTATATCCCCTAAACAAAAAACGCTTTCGCCTTTGGCGAAAGCGTTTTTTGTTTGCTCTCTAAAAAAATCCTCAACTAAGTTTATCAAAGAAAGACGATAAATACTTCATCATCTCTTTATTAATTGTCAATTGTACAGTCCGGCCTGTTTTATCATAAATTAGAACACCACTATCCACTAATATCTTTATATGATGCGAAACCGTTGGCTGAGACAACCCTGTGAGCTCGGTTATCTCACAACACTGAATAGCAGATTGCCGTGAAGCAGCCAGCAGTATGGATAACCTGTGTTTATCCGCTATTGCGTTCGCAGCCTTCTCTATCATTATTGCATCCATTCCGTAAAAATATACATTTTCCAATGTATCGAAAAATCTCAATAAAACCCTTCCTCAATAACGACCCGTTAACAACCGTCCCTCCTTTCTACCCGTATATGATGCACACCTACTGCCAAGAATTAAATGAGAAGCTACAGACATGTCCGGTTACAACTATCGTTAAACGACCGGGAACCGATATACCAACAGATCAAGTCCTACATTATCAACGAGATAATGAGAGGCAGACTGCTGCCCGGTGCTTTACTTCCCGGGACAAGGATCCTGGCCCAGCAACTGAAAGTGAACCGGAATACGGTTGTACTGGCTTATGAACATTTAACCACCGCAGGCTGGACCGTATCCAGGTATAAAAGCGGCACTCATGTTAATGACAGTATCCCTTCAGGACGTATGCTTCCCTCAGGGGAAGGGCCTCCTTCAACAGACATTTCATTCAGGCAGTTCAACTTCTCTCATTCCCACCCATCTCCCGCTCCATACGATATCATCTTTGATGATGGACTTTCCGATTTTAAACTTGCCCCGGTTAGTGAGATCTCCAGGGAATGGAGGCGTATCATGCTGCAGAACAATCACCAGGAACTGTTCTCTCAACCCCTCCGGGGCAACGAGCAGCTGTTACAGGAAGTGAACAGTATGTTGAATAATGACCGTGGACTGGCAATCACACCTGAGCATATCTGCATTACAAGAGGCATGCAGATGGCACTTTATCTCACCGCTCAGACCCTGCTCTCCCCCGGCGATCATGTGGCTGTGGAACAACCTGGTTATCAACCGGCATGGCATACCTTCACCACAGCAGGTGCACAACTGCATTATATCCCTTCCGGCTTTCAGGGTATAGACCTGGAAGCGCTTGAACGTTGCTGCCAATCCATCCCCCTGAAAGCATTATATATCACTCCCCACCATCAATATCCCGCTACTATTACCCTGCCTGACCATAAACGGGTACAGCTGCTGGAGCTAAGCCGCCAATACGGCTTCCTGATCATTGAGGATGATTATGATCATGAATATCATTTCGGAGTACAACAGCTCCCGCTGGCCGCCATGTCACAAAACGGTAATGTAATCTACCTGGGCTCCGTGATCCACTCCCTTCCGGTTAATTTCGTATGCGGCCCTCCTGATTTCATTGCATCCCTGGCAGCTTACCGTACTATCATAGACAGGGAAGGCGATCCCATCCTGCAACAGGCGCTTGCCAACCTCATGACAGCAGGAGATATACGCAAACATATCCATCATACCCGCTCTATATACAGGCAAAAGCTGGAACATACCTCCGGTATTGTACAGGAGCTGTTTAACGGACACGTACATTACATACAACCGGAAGGCGGACTTGCCATCTGGCTGCAACTGCATAAACCCGTAGCTCCGGAACTGTTATTACAGAAGGTAAGGTCAGCAGGCATAAACATAGCAGATCCATTGAGCTATATACCAAGGCATGAAGATATACCTGGAATAAGACTGGGTTACGCCACATTGGAGCAAGCTCAGATGATGCAGGGATTGAACCGGTTGTCGAAAGTTATCCGGCAGTTATAATATCAGGACAGGGAAGAATGGTACATACAGTCGATCTGGAGCTCAGATGACGGCAGTTCTTTTTTCAGTAATCCGCAGGTATGCTGGCGTTTTTTATTTCCATCGTAAAATTCACAACTGAAACAGGTGCGTTGCATCCCTCCTTTTTCATTCTCTGACAAGCCGGCAATGATCGTATACAGCGATTGATACAACTGGCTTTTCTCCCCTTCAGGTTTCTTTTGCAGCAACAGGTCCAGGTCTGTTGTATAGTTGACTGCCTGTTTCAGCAGGTCACGGCCGGTATCAGTAATAAGCAGGGAATAACTACGCCTGTCCCGGCGGTCTTCCTCCATTTCCAGCAGCCCTTTTGCTATCAGCGTAGCCGTGGCATCGCTGATGGTTGGACGGCTCAGTTGCAGCTCTGTGGCAATATAAGCCACCTTGGTGATGGAAGTAGTGTGATGCCCCACAAAAAGCAATATCTGTAGTTGCAGCGGTGTAATGCCTAATGCACGGGCCTGCTCCCATTGCATAGATTTCAGCATATCACTCAGCCTTTGAAGGGCCAGTAACAGTCTTGCGTCCAGGCTTACCAATTGTTGCTCCGGGCTAAAGTTGGATGTTTTTCTCTTTACCATTTAAAAAGCGGGCACAAAAGTACCATCTCCCATTCAATTGTATCAGAGCCAGATATTAAAAAAATTTCAATATTCTGGACCAGTGTTCTTTTTCTTTATCTTTAGCCCGCTGAGAACACCGGGGGGCATATTCCGAAAAAGAGCAATTTCACGTACTGTCCGTAATCTGAATACATTCCAGGTATTTATACGTTATTTTTCCGGCATTAATACCCGGTCCTTTACGGCCCATATCTATTAGCTTGCATATTCAATCAACATAAAACCTCAATCATGAAACACCAATCTATCCGCATTATTCTCCCCATCATTCTGATCATGGTTATGACGCAGTGTACCCCCGGAACTCATGGTGATAAGCCAATCCCTTTTGACAGGGCAAAAGCGAGCCTGCATGTTATCCCTATAGAAGATGCCAGGGCTTACAGGAAAGGCTTTGTGGCAGGAAAAAGAGAGCTGCAGGCAAAACTACCGGCTAACTACCTGGACAGTGCTTTCAACCTGCCTGATGCAGAACTGTTTAACCGTGACGCCTTTGCCGCACTGCTGAATGTAAAAGGGGCCAGGGGCATACGTATCTACCTGGGTAAAGATGAAAAAGGAACTGTCAGGATGATCCTGCTTCCAACAGACTCCGCCGGTGCAGATATTGCGACTATGCTTATAGCTAACGAAAAAGCCGTGCATGTGCCTGGTATTAAGAGCGCCAATGCCCAGTCAGATGCCCAGGCTATGGAAAGTGGTCAGCGCTGTCCTCCTCTCTGTAAAAGTGCATTATAATCATATCATTTATATTAGCCCTGATGAGTAATATAGGCGCCTTTCTTGTAAGTCAGCTGGTTATTATTCCATTATTGATTGGGCTGATCCGCTTCAACAGGACTGTTGCAAGCTTTCAGCCCTTTCTCTTACTCCTGTCCCTGGCCTTTTTGTCAGAAACGATCAGTTTCATCTGTATCAGGGTCCTGAATACCAGCAATGCGGTTCCATCCAACCTTTACGGGCTGGCAGAATCTATCGTGATCATTTACCAGTTCTATGTATGGGGTTTCCTCAGAAGAAAACCCCGGCTTTTCAGCGGCTTACTGCTGGGACTGGGTATGTTATGGATAACAGAGAACATTCTCTTCAATAAGATAGAGACCTTCAGCCCCTGGTTCAGGGTCACCTATGCTTTTGTGAGCGTATTACTAAGCATTAACGAGATCAATTACCTGATTGTACAGGACAACAAAAATCTTATTAAAAATGCACGATTCCTTGTATGCCTGGGTTTCATCATCTTCTTTATTTATCAGATCATCTATGAAGCTTCTCTCTTTGTAGGATCGGATACGGTATTTGCCCTCCGGGTCATTTTTATGTTCAATTATATCAATGCTTTTGTAAATTTGATCTATGCTATAGCCGTACTTTTCATCCCCGTTAAACCATCATATTATTTTAAGAAACATTTTGACGCATAGCATGTCCGGGCCAACGCCTCAAAATGATAACCCCATGGATGATAAAATATTTTATACGACCGTCTTTATTTCACTGCTGATCGCTATTATAATCGTATTCTTTGTAGTTTCCATTGTACTCTACCACCGGCGTTATATACAGCTGCAACGGGAACGTATCGTTGCAGAGATCACTATACTGGAAAATGAGCGCAAACGTATAGCGGCCGATCTTCACGACAGCATTGGGCCCCTGCTTTCCACTATCAAACTGAACCTTCATAGTATAGGCGTTACCGATCCACAGGATAAACTGTTGATTGACCGGTCATCCGGCTATATAGACGAAGTGATCCGCGGCCTCCGGCAGATCTCCCACAATCTTTTGCCTGCCACCCTGGAGCGGAAAGGCCTGACCGAAGCTCTGCGGGAGTTCATCCGCCAGCTGTCTGCCAAAGAATCTCTTGAGATCAAATTCAATACCTCCGGCCAGATCAACATTCCACCTGAGAAAGAGATACATGTCTTCCGCATCATACAGGAAATAGCCCATAACACCCTGAAGCATGCCAAAGCCACACAGTTACAGATAGTGCTGACCCGGGAGAGCGGCTTTTTCCTGGTACTGGTAAAAGAGAACGGTATAGGCTTTGACGTCAAGAAGGCCAGGATGGAATCTTCAGGGCTGGGCATGAAAAGCCTCGCTATCCGTACAGACATCCTGAATGGTTCATTATCAATCGATTCTACACCCGGCCAGGGAACCAACTATTTCGTAAAAATACCAGCCGGATAATGTATATTTACTCCCACTGAACCTTAGGAAAGGCACGTAATACCCCAACATACACTCAATGAATCACGATATAAGATTAGTGATAGCTGACGATCATGAGATTTTCCGTGACGGACTGGCGCTGATGCTTTCCAGGCAGCCAAACATTGCCTTGGTAGGACAGGCCGGCAATGGACGGGAACTGCTGGAAATACTCAATGAAGTAGAAGCAGATGTGATCATGACCGATCTTAAAATGCCGCTGATGGACGGAATATCCGCCACCCGCGCTCTCCTTCAGAAAGATCCCGCTGCAAAGATCATTGCCCTCTCCATGTTTGACGAAGAAGAGCTCATCGTAGAAATGCTGGAAGCCGGCGCCAAAGGTTATCTTCTGAAAAATGCCGATAAACAGGAGATCATAGAAGCTATTACCAGCGTATACGACGATAACATCTTCTATTGCAGGCAAACTTCCGCCAAACTGGCCTCCATGATAGTTAAAAGCAGGTTCAATCCCTGCCGGGATGCCGCTCCGGTCACTTTTACAGATCGCGAAAAAGAAATTATCCGCCTCATCTGCCAGCAATTTACCGCGCAGGAAATAGGCGATAAGATATTCCTGAGCAAACGTACAGTAGAAGGCCACCGTACCCGTATACTGGAAAAAATGAATGTCAAGAATACGGCCGGAGTAGTTGTTTTTGCGTTGAAAAATAACCTCATCAGCGAGGCAGAACTACTTTGAATCTTCTCAAATGCTATAAATCCTGACATGTGGTGCGTATATTTGTGCTAATCAACAGATAATAAGCGCCTATGACACGTATAGCCCTGATCCGGCATGGAAGTACAGCATGGAACAAAGAGGGTAGAATGCAGGGAAGCACTGATATCCCATTGGACGAGGAAGGTCTGGAACAGGCAAAACGCCTTGGTATACGCCTGTCTGACGAACACTGGGACCTCATTTACACCAGCCATCTTTCACGCGCCCGCGAAACCGGCGCTATTATAGCATCTCAACTGGGTATTACCAACATGAAAGAAGATGAACGCCTCCGGGAAGTTTCCGGCGGACAAACAGAAGGAACCAACGAAGCTGAAAGGATCAGTAAATGGGGAGCCGACTGGCGGCAACTTGAACTGGGTATGGAAACAGAAGTGTCCGTCTGGAGCAGGGGACTTTCTTTTATAGATGATCTCCTGGCAGAACATAGCGGCAAACGTATCCTGATAGTGAGCCATGGCAGTTTCATCCGTCACTTAATGAAAAAGCTGGCGCCTGAAGTGACACTGACAGAACATCTGAAAAATACTTCCGTTACCCGTTTTAACGTCAAAGACAATAATTGGGATTGCGAGCTGCTGAACTGTACAGTACATCTGGCTGAAATGTAATACCCGCGTGATTCGCGTCTCATTTTAACCGGCTGCAGCCCCTCTCTCTAAAAAATGCTTTCATCAAAAGGTGAAAGCATTTTTTTTGCAGCTATCTCCTTGACTTATGGTCAAAACTCAGGCCTTCCCTAAAATAATATTTGCAACAATGGTTCAATTATTTACATTTGCGTTTTGGATCAGTACGTTAGTCATGCAAGATAAAACCGGTGGAATTATGAGAATGAGATCTTCTTATCAAAGCAAATGGGATATAATCGGGATTGGCGCTTCCCTTGCCTGCGCCATACATTGCGTGTTATTGCCCATCATCTTCACAACACTCCCCTTTTTCGGGATAGAAATACTGGAAAATCCTTACCTGGAGGCAATCACCCTTCTTGTATCAATGCTGGCAGGTGGTTGGGCTATATGGCGTGGATACAGCAGGCTCCACCATAAATTATCATTGCTCGTTTGTTTTCTTGCAGGGTTATTCCTGTTGATAGCTGGCAATTTCTGCTCCTCACTACTACTGGAAACGGGATTCAAAATAACCGGCGCAGCTCTGATCATCACAGCACATATCCGCAACTGGAGATCCTGCAACAATTGCAGTATCAGCCATACACATGCACAATAAGGCTATCTTAATAAAGTAGCAGTGCCTTTCCGGAAAACTTTCTTGCCGGTATCTTTCACTGTATACTTCAACATCCATACATAAGTACCTACGTCAGCAGGTTTTCCTTTCACTGTACCATCCCATTTATGAGTCCAGTCGGTCGTTTCAAACACCAGCTCACCCAGCCTGTTGTATACAGTAAAGTGCAGATCTATTGCCTTATAGGCACTGAGAGGATACAGGTAATCGTTGACTCCGTCATTATTCGGAGAGAATGCATTGGGAACATCTATATAACAACTGGTCACGGCTTTAATATAATGATCTGCTGTATCCTGGCAATTGAGATTATCAACTACGATCAGCCTGATCCTGTAATCCTGTTCTTTATTCACCGGATGATATTGCTGCGGAACGGGGTCCGGTGCTGTACTGGTATTCCCATTACCATAATCCCATGCGTAAGAGGTAATGCTGCCAAAGCTTTCATTTTTGGCGGTAACGATGTCCATGGGGCAGTATGGCCCCGGATCTACAGAGAATACGGCCCCCAGGGTCTTTTCCAGGTTAATGAACACTAAGACTGAATCAGAGCATACACCATTAGATACCGCCAGCCTTACATATTTCTCTCCAAAATCGCCATACACCTTTGTAAAATTCTGCACGGTCTGTACATCTACACCCGCGCTGTCCAGCGTCCATCTCCAGGAATTAACACCATTAGCGCCATCATGTGAAAAATTGACGGTGCTGACCTTACAGTTCTTACTCAGGTTATAGCTAAAGTCTGCTGATACGGTATCGGCTGTATGAAAAACAACTGTTTGTCCGATACTGGCGCCCTGCCCGCATTCTCCCTGAACGGTATTACCGTCGGAACCGGTTTTGAGAGTGATGGTATAATCTCCCTGCCGGTAGAGAGGCTGTGCAAACTGTATCACCACAGTATCTGCCAGGTTGTTGCTGTTGCATTGTCCTGTGGCGCCGGTAATAATCGCTGCGGGAGAACCTGTAATGGTAAAGTCGCTGCCATCTGCAGCAATAGACGCACAACGTATAGGAGTAGACAAGCCTATCTTTATTTTATCCGGGGCACAGCCCACAACCGCCATATTTCCCAACTGAACAACCGGCGGCGGATCTATATGAAAATCAACTTTTTCACCTACGGCAAGAGGATTGCCGCAAACATCCAGTACTGTGTTACCATCGGTGCCGGTCTTCGTAACGACACTATAATCACCGGGTCCCAGCGGTCCGTTCAGCTGTATCAGCAGGGAATCGAAATCAAATGCATTGGCACAGCCAATACCGCTGATACCGGAAATACCTGCACCTCCTGAGGCAAAAGCAAAATCACTGCCATCTGTGGCCAGTGTTTTACACAATACCTTTTTACTGAGCTTTACTCCGATTGTGTAACTTTGACAGTTATACCTTGCATGCACTATAGAAGGTATACCGGGACTGGTAATATCCGCAGTGCCACCAGTAAAAACCAGGTCATAGCCACTTTGCGAATAGGGCGTAAAATGGCTGACAAGCAACAGGTATTCATGCCCTTCTATCAATGTAGGCATAGAACTGAAAAGCGGTTGCCCGTACCCTCCACAAACGTCCCGTTTAGTCCCTGCGGAAGACGCACCGGTCACTCCCCCCTCTCCAGACCAGTTCATACATACATAAAGACTACGGTCAGTATATACAGCATCCGGATTTTTACCGGTGATGTCGAAGATCTGCCAGTCGTAATCGTCAGATAATACTTTCGGGGTGATCTTAAAGCCCAGGGTGCCGCCTTTATAACAGGTGAATTTATACCAGTACGGATTGGTATCCTCATGAGTGCCATCTCCGGCATTTGTACATGCCGGACCCGGTATACCACGATGACCACAAATGGGAACAGACTCCTGACTGAACGTTTTTGTTCCACAAACGGGGAATGCTGTGGAAGGGTTTTGCCCTATTTCTGTACAATCCTGAGCTGTTGCAGTGGCGGCAAATACCAGGAGCAATATTGGGTACAGGATAAACTGTTTTAGCTGCATGTTAATTCCGTACTGGGTAACTATAATGCATTAAAAGTAGCTTTTTTTTCTGAGCAAACCCAATATCAGACAGGATTTTAAAGAAATACGTTAAACTATTGAAAAGTTTTTTTTTGAAAATTAAATCAAATTTCTACTTTTGCAGCGGAGAAATGGCAGAGCGGTCGATTGCGGCAGTCTTGAAAACTGTTGACTGTAACAGGTCCGGGGGTTCGAATCCCTCTTTCTCCGCTAAATAAACGGCGACGTTTAGCAAGAAGTTAAAAGCTTTCAGATGTAATCTGAAGGCTTTTTTGTTTGCGGCAATCTCTGATTAAATGATTATGACTGTAACAGGGGATCAAGTTGAAAACTTGGGGGATTTTGATTCTAAGCATAGATTTTGGCTAATCTGTAAAGGAAAAACTCTACATCTCTGACTCCCCTTAGTGCATTTCTAAAGGCTTTAATCTTAGCATTGAAC
>NZ_WRXN01000038.1 GCF_009758205.1 Chitinophaga tropicalis | reverse complement strand
TGTAGATTCCGGAGTATGGTATCCCCCCATACCGGAACATGGTACCCCCTCATTCCGCTGATGGTAACCCCACCCTAATATTACTAGGATTGGAGTATATGAAGCTATAAATTTCACCCATCATTACTCTGATGGATAATACTTCCCTATACTTTCGGTCTGCCATTCCGACACATGGTAACCCCTCTGGTTAAGTATCATAGTTTGATTCCGGAACATGGTATCCCCCCTCTAAGAAAGCCGTTAAAAATGTTAGAGCGATTTGTATTCATTTTGCCCTTTTCATCTGTAAAAAAGGGGATATGGCTCAAAAAGCAGTTGACATGAAACAGATTAGGCAAGTTCAGCAATTAAGAGCTGATGGGGTTCCCATAAAAGAAATCGTTCGACGCACTGGTATCAGCCGGAAGACAATAAAAAAATACCTGCTTAGGATGGATGGGATGCTAATGGCAGAAAGTGAACCCAATGGTATCAATGATAAAGAGCTGGCTGCAGTAGTTTACAACGATGATAAAACAGTTATTAAAGGGCAGCGATTTGAAGCCCTGATCGCCCATTTTGAGCAAGCGTGTAAAGAGTTGCATAAAACCGGGGTGACCAAACAATTACTGTGGATGGAATACCTTCAGAACAACCCCGACGGCTATCAATATAGTCAGTATTGCTATTTATTCGCCAGATATCTAAAAGATACTGATCCTGCCTTTCATTGGGAATATACTCCCGGCGAATTTACGCAGATGGATTTTGCAGGCAAGAAGCTATCATATGTAGATAAAGAAACAGGAGAGATAATCTCATGCGAAGTTTTTATTGGGATATTACCTTTTAGTGGCCTGATCTTTTGCATAGCTGTAGCTTCTCAAAATACAAGAGACCTGGCTCACTGTATCAATGAGCTCGTCAAATACACTGAAGGAGTAACCAGGACATACCTCTGTGATAATTTTCGAACAGCTGTAAAGCGATCAGATTTACATGAGCCTGTATTTACAGAACTATGTTATCAATTATCAGAGCATTATCAAACAACATTCAGTGCCACCCGTCCATATTCCCCAAGAGATAAAGGTATGGTAGAGGGCGCTGTCAATATTGTCTATATGCATATTTATGCACGGATGAGAAACCAGGTATTCCACAGCATGGAGTCACTCAATCGAATTATCCGCACTCACCTGGATGTACTTAATAGAAAGCCATATAAGAATAGCAAAGAAAGCAGAATGGATATCTTTCTGCGGCAAGAAAAGCCTGTTCTGAAGGAACTTCCTTCAACACCCTATAGTGTTAAAAAGGGAAGACAGGTCACAGTACAGCAGAACTATGCTATTCAACTGCCGGATAACAAGCATTATTATACAGTCCCTTATACTTATGTCGGATGTAAAGTATGGGTTAATTACGATAGCAGAACTGTCGAAGTGTACTATCAGCACGAACGCATAGCCTTCCATGTACGTAATAGTCAGGAACCCCACTTTAACCGTCTGGCAGAACACATGCCCCCCAATCATCAGCACATGGTGGAGATGAGAGGATGGACAGTGGAAGATTTACTGAAACGAGCAGGACAAGTAGGAGAATATACAAAGCAAACAGCCGACCGTATAATACATAGCAGCATTTATCCTGAACAGAACTTCAAGGCATGTAATGCAATGATCCTTCTTCAGAACAAATATGGTAAGGACCGGTTGGAAGCAGCATGCAGAAGGACATCCAACATATCCAGGCCCACACTCAAAATGGTTCGTAAAATATTGGAATGCGGGTTGGATCATCAACCATTGCTTTTTGATGAACCTACCCCTCCACTTCCAGAGCATAAAAATATCAGAGGGTCAGATTATTACAAATAAGATAGACAGTATAACACTAGGTAATGCCCTTATGGTTGCATAGTACTTTATTTTTTAAAATCAAACATACAATCTCGGCAATGAACACGACTCAAACTATTAATCAGATGCTTGAATTAAAGCTGATGGGAATGGCTAACAGCTATCGTTCTCAATTGGAATTACCCCTGGATCAGCAACTGGAAGGCCATGAACTGATCACTCATCTTCTACAGGCGGAAAAGCTTCATCGTGGTAATGACCGCATGGAGACACTGTTAAAATCAGCCAGGTTTCGTTATCATATCACACCTCAGGAAATAGAATGCGGTGCTGAACGTAATCTGAGTAAAAGTGTCTGGAGCAGTCTAATTGAAGGAAATTATCTGAAAGCTGGGGAAAACATCCTGATAACTGGCTCAACAGGCTGTGGTAAAAGTGCTGTCGCTTGTGCCTTAGGCCACCAGGCCTGCCTAATGGGGCTTAAAACACGCTATTTTAATATGAACCGGTTGATCGAAACCATTATTATGGCTAAGACGGAAGGTAGTTATATGAAACTGATCAATCAACTGGAAAAGATACCACTAATTATCCTTGACGACTTCGGTATCCAGCACCTTAATAAGAATATCAAGCTGGCATTGTTACAACTTCTAGAAGACCGATACGCAAAAAGGTCAATCATTATTACTTCCCAATTACCCGTATCCGCCTGGTATGACTATATAGATGAACTAACACTGGCTGATGCTATTATGGACAGAATGACAGCTCGTTGCCACCGGATTGAATTAAAAGGAGAATCTAGAAGGAAGAAAAAATAGCACTTACTAATGACCATATCTTATCTTTGAAATCTTAAAACGCTCTTTCTTTTTTGGCTCTTCTTAGAGGGGATACCATCACCGGTACGAGGGGGTATCATCACCGGAATTTACA
>NZ_WRXN01000037.1 GCF_009758205.1 Chitinophaga tropicalis | reverse complement strand
GGGATGAACTATGTAACAACTGTAGCCTTATTGCTGCACTAATGTTGCCATTTTTGCTGTAGCATTGTTACCGTTTTTGCTGCACTCATATTTACCGATTTTGCTGCATTATTATTTACTGCTTACATACTGCTTCTGGTATTGTTCAACTAAGAGAAGAGAAATTAGTATCTCTTTCTCAGGCATTGAAAGATCCGAGGGCGATTGTAGATAAGCGATTAAAAAAACAGGTGGAGAAGATGATGGAAGGTGGAATGGATAAAAAGGAGATAATAAAAGTCTTCAAGGACGGAGGTGGACTAACAAAGGTTGGAATATATATATGGAATAGTGAAAATACTGCGACAAGGAAACTTGTAAACAAAGATTTTGATTTTTCAAAGATCAAAAAAATAACAGATGTCGGTATCCAAAAAATTATGTTAGCACATCTTCAGCAATTTGATGAAGATTCAGAGTTGGCATTCTCTCCAGATGGATTAGATATTTTGAATGCTAATATAACTCAGTTAAATGGAGGGAAATCACGGAAACCTATTTATAAGGTAAGAATATTTGAGCCTCAGGGGAGTAAGTTTATGGTTGGAGAAAGAGGAAGTAAGATGAAGAAATATGTAGAAGCTGCAAAGGGATCGAACTTGTTTTTTGCTATTTATGTTGATGAAGATGGCAAGCGCAGCTATGAGACAATCCCTCTGAATATTGTTATTGAAAGGAAGAAACAGGGATTGTTGCCAGTGCCGGAGAGCAAGGATGGGTATAGACTTTTATTTTATCTTTCTCCTAATGATCTAGTGTATGTACCTTCTTTGGAGGAGATCTCGATGGGGATTATGAACAATTTTGATATGAAGCGGACAAGTAGAATATATAAAGTAGTGAGTTTCTATGATAATCGAATTTTCTTTTTGAGGAATGATATTGCAACAGTTATAAAGGACAAAATTGAATTTTCTGTGCAGAATAAGCAAGAACGATCAATAGAGGGGAGTAATATTAAGGAAGTTTGTATCAAACTTAAAGTTGGTAGGCTAGGGAACTTAATTAATAATGTATGATAAAACGTACCTTATATTTTGGTAATCCGGCATATCTTAAGACAAGTAATGAGCAACTTGTTATAACGATGCAGGATAGTGGAGAAATAAAGACTACTCCAATCGAGGATATAGGGCTATTAATACTAGATCATCAGCAGATCACAATTACACAGGCATTGATGGCAAAATTGTTATCAAATAATGTAGCGCTGGTAACTTGCGATAATACGCATCATCCCGTAGGAATGATGTTGAACCTGGAAGGGAATACTTTGCAAAGCCAGAAGTTTCAATATCAAATTGAAGCTTCTGTTCCCCTCAAAAAACAGTTATGGCAGCAAACTGTAGAGGCCAAACTGGAGAATCAGGCTACATTACTGCAATTGGAAAGGGCTGACCATAAATATATTCAAACTCTTTCTAAAAACGTTAAAAGCGGGGATAGTGATAATTGTGAGGCGACAGCTGCAGCTTATTATTGGAAAAATGTATTTCCGGATTTTTTGGAGTTTAAGAGAGAACGATTTGGACTACCTCCTAATAACCTTTTGAATTACGGTTATGCAATAGTTAGAGCTATCGTTGCCCGTAGCCTGGTGGGCAGTGGGCTCTTGCCTACCTTGGGTATTTTCCATAAAAACCAGTACAATGCCTACTGCTTGGCAGATGATATTATGGAGCCTTATCGCCCTTTTGTAGACAAAACTGTTTGTGATATTATCCGCGGGAATGGTAAATTTTTAGATATGACTCCGTCTATGAAAAAAGCTTTATTGGGTGTTCCGGCAATGGACGTAGAAATTGATGGGCAAAAGAGTCCTTTAATGAATGCTGTGCAAAGAACCACCGCCAGTCTTGTGAAGTGTTTTGAAGGGAAAAGCAGGAAGATACTCTATCCCAAATTAAAAATGTAGAATATGTATTGCAGATTGTTAATCCTAATATCTCATCTATGTTCGATCGACTTAATGCTTATCGTATTATGTGGGTATTAGTCTTTTTTGATTTACCCACTGAAACCAAGCGTGACCGGAGAAACTATGCCTTATTTAGAAAAAAGATCTTGGCCGACGGATTTCAGATGTTTCAATTTAGCATGTATGTCCGTCATTGCAGTAGTAAGGAGAACTCAGACGTACATTTAAAAAGAGTCAAGAGATTTCTCCCCCCGAAAGGACATATAGGGATAATGTGTGTTACAGATAAACAATTTGGTATGATGGAGATCTTTAGAGGAAAGGAATCCGTTAATCCGCCAGTTACAGCTCAGCAGTTAGAATTGTTCTAAATCACCTTTTTAGGATTGAAATTCTGTAGCTTAGGGTCAATTTTTATTTCTAAAAATTGACCCTAATTCAATACAGATAAGCGTTTTGACGGAATCCGTTGTGAATGATCTAAGCTACGGAATAATTGAAAGCAAATCACAACTCTATCAGTTCCTTATTACACTCCACCAGTTGTGAATGATCTAAGCTACGGAATAATTGAAAGCAAATCACAACTCGCCCTGTAACATAGCCTCGTACCGCTCTGTTGTGAATGATCTAAGCTACGGAATAATTGAAAGCAAATCACAACTATCTCCCGTACCTCCTATATCACCCCACAGTTGTGAATGATCTAAGCTACGGAATAATTGAAAGCAAATCACAACTACGCCGCAACGCGGCCTTAATCGGTGCCAGTTGTGAATGATCTAAGCTACGGAATAATTGAAAGCAAATCACAACCGCTCCTGCTATGCCTACATTCTCGTTGAAGTTGTGAATGATCTAAGCTACGGAATAATTGAAAGCAAATCACAACTATTCAAGGCATTTGTAAGCGTCGGTGCTGTTGTGAATGATCTAAGCTACGGAATAATTGAAAGCAAATCACAACAATATGGGGTTATCTGAACTTAACCCCTGTTGTGAATGATCTAAGCTACGGAATAATTGAAAGCAAATCACAACATGCGTACTATGTCATACACACGGCGACCCGTTGTGAATGATCTAAGCTACGGAATAATTGAAAGCAAATCACAACCAGCAACGAAGGAAAACCAAAAAACTGATTGTTGTGAATGATCTAAGCTACGGAATAATTGAAAGCAAATCACAACAAGAGCGGTTATTATAGCGAAACACTTATCGTTGTGAATGATCTAAGCTACGGAATAATTGAAAGCAAATCACAACTACCGCCAATGTAGGATATATGTATACTGGTTGTGAATGATCTAAGCTACGGAATAATTGAAAGCAAATCACAACCTGCTACGGCTGCTGCCCTGGTTGGATATAGTTGTGAATGATCTAAGCTACGGAATAATTGAAAGCAAATCACAACTGAGTTCGACAATGTGACCGCCATCACCGAGTTGTGAATGATCTAAGCTACGGAATAATTGAAAGCAAATCACAACCGTGAGGCATATATACTGTACTAGTACACTGTTGTGAATGATCTAAGCTACGGAATAATTGAAAGCAAATCACAACAAGATTCAATAATAGTAGTTGTTTTACCAGTTGTGAATGATCTAAGCTACGGAATAATTGAAAGCAAATCACAACTTGACTAAGGAATTTATTTACAAATTAATTGTTGTGAATGATCTAAGCTACGGAATAATTGAAAGCAAATCACAACTGAGTTCGACAATGTGACCGCCATCACCGAGTTGTGAATGATCTAAGCTACGGAATAATTGAAAGCAAATCACAACGTACACAATTAATGGCAGGCCTTAACAACGTTGTGAATGATCTAAGCTACGGAATAATTGAAAGCAAATCACAACGTGCCACTATGTGGGATGTATGCAGGTTTGGTTGTGAATGATCTAAGCTACGGAATAATTGAAAGCAAATCACAACTAAGATCACCACTATAATACGCCTGACCAAGTTGTGAATGATCTAAGCTACGGAATAATTGAAAGCAAATCACAACCCCAGGGAACTTGTCTCCACGCGCGGCGGAGTTGTGAATGATCTAAGCTACGGAATAATTGAAAGCAAATCACAACTATCCACATTGCATAAGAGTTCGAATGCTTGTTGTGAATGATCTAAGCTACGGAATAATTGAAAGCAAATCACAACTGAGCGTGGTGTATTTTGGTCGAAAATATAGTTGTGAATGATCTAAGCTACGGAATAATTGAAAGCAAATCACAACATTAGCGTGTGCAGTCCGTCGCTACCCCAGTTGTGAATGATCTAAGCTACGGAATAATTGAAAGCAAATCACAACACGTGACGCACTTGATACGGGTGTGTAAAATAAACTGTGTCAATAAAACTTAAGTACTTAACAGGCCTCGTTACTGAATGATATTTTTTCTGATGCAGCGGGGCATTGATCCCAAAGGTCCAAAAAATATCATTCAGTAACGAG
>NZ_WRXN01000036.1 GCF_009758205.1 Chitinophaga tropicalis | reverse complement strand
AGTTAGTGCCGTCAAGTGACCATGTATAGGTATAATTACCGTCGCCACCGGTTCCTGTCATTGTCATACCCGCTCCATCTGCCAGGCAGACAGCCTCGCGAATGGAAACATTGGTGATCTGTACTGCTGTGGGATTGTCAAGAACCACTTGCGAAGAGGTGACAGTACAACCGGAGGCTTTATCATCAGTAATAACAACGCGGTAAGTACCAGGCTGTAATGCTTCTATCTGCTGATCTGTATTAAACCATATACTGTTGGTCGTCCACACACCGTTCTTCAGTTGTTGCCAGCCATATTTATAGCTGCCGGAACCTCCGCTGACTACAGCTTTTAATATACCATTATCAGCATTATTACAGGTGATATCTGTTTTTTGCAAAACGACACCTAATGCAGATCGCTGGAAAACGTCAAAGCTCTTAGTTATCTCGTCATTACAGGTAGCATCCTGGTTCTTCAGTTTTATGGTATAGGTACCTGCTGTCAGACCGGTAAAGAGCCCTGTAGTATTTGTAGTAGTGCCAAGCGTATAACTGTAAAGATTTGTACCTCCCGTAGCAGATAACTGCAAACGCCCATCGCTACCACCGAAGCAGCTTACAGAATCACGGCCTGTCAATTGCAGGTCCAGCGGGTTAAGCGTAGCCAGTGTAGCGCTTTGTGACCATCCCTGGCAAAGCGGATAATCGGCGTTGATGATCTCTATTTTATAGTTTCCTCCTGCAAGGTTAGTGAAGCTGTAGGTATCACCTGTAATTGCTGCGGACTGATCTATTTGTATACCTTCCTTATAAAGCTTGAAAATAAAAGGCGGCTTTGTAAAACCTGCCGGAACAGAACCCGTTGCCATAGCACTGCCATTACCCGGGCTAACACAGGTAGGCGGAGTGAAACTGGCAACGCCCAGGATCTGCGGAGGCTGGGTAATAGTAATATTAATCTCGCTTTTTCCGGCGCAACTGCCGTTCTCCATCCTGGCAGTATAAGTGCCTGCCGGAAGCCCCTGCCATGACATGGTATTGCCTGTGCCGGCCTGCCGGGCACGTACTATGGTGGTGCCGGATAATAATGTGAAGTAATATGGTCCACTGGTATTCCCTCCTGAAGCAGATACGCCAATGGCGCCGTCGCTACCGTTGTAGCAGCTGACGTTCTGCAGGGAGGTCTGGCTGATAGCCAGCTGATCCAGTTGTTTAATAGTAATAACGATAGGAGTAAAACAGTTACCGGCATCGTCACCCGGGTTCACCACCCAAAGCGTATAAGTATCTGCCGAAAGGCCTGTAATGCTAAATCCCTGGGACATTGGTTCGAGGTCCTCACTCCAGTCAACCAGGTTACCACAATTAGAATTAGGAATGCTGGGGTTACAGGGATCTGTTACATTACCTCTTCTCAGTATCCAGCGTTTCTGGGTAAATCCACCTGTGACAGCGCCATCCGGAACACTGATAGTGCCATTTGCTTCTCCGTAACAGGCGTCTGTATGCGCAACACTAGCTGCAGCCAGTTTTGGGGGAGCCGGAAGAAACTCCTTAAAACCGGTTTCTGGTGAATAAGCAGAATAATAAACAGCAGTTGCGTATCTGGCCCTTATCCTGTAGCGGAACTGTATACTTTTCTTCTGTGTAGCCAGCGCCGGGAATTTGTTTACCGGTATAACGGGCAGATCAAGATAGTTAACAGAATCGAACGGCGTCCAGTTGCCATCTGAATATCTGTATTCAAAGATCGCCTTTACATCAGCATAGGCATCCTGTATGAGAGCCGGGTTATAATCTGAACGCAACGAGAATTGCTGATTAGCGCAGACTGATCCTGAAGGCCAATAACCCTCGTTGATCTTCACAGGTGTAGGCATCACATATATCCACCTTGCCGTAAAGGTTACCGTGTTACTCGAGTTTTTGTATGTAATATAAGGCCCTACAAAAGCATTATCGGTAACTCCCGCCTGGGTAACAGGATATATGACTCCCGCGCTCAGGCCAGGAAGCATAGACTGGTTATTCTGATAGAATATAAGATAGCCCGGATTAGGATAAAAAACGTTATTGACTGAATACATACTGCCTCCCCAATAGCTGAATGGATAATAGTAGCTAAATGAGGTAGAGCCCAGTGACAGATCGGATCCTGCAACACCTGAACCTAACTGCATATAGATATTAGCCTGCAACTGTGCCCTGACGTCGTTCTTCACCAATAACAAAAACAATCCCATCCAGATCATACATAATCTGGCTAACGATACGGGTACAGGGTTTCGATAGCTCATAACCGGTAGTGTAACATTAACAATATACTTTAGCCGTGCTCTCATCGCGAAATAACAAACCTCACATCACGACTTTCGCTTTCTGTAATTACTCTTAATATAAAGGTGCCTGTCTGTGTGCCGCCGACCGTAAAGGAATCGTCGATCTGCAACGTTGGGGCATACTGCTTTTTGCCTGCTATAACTCCGTTCATGTCATACACATAAGCTACCACCTGCTGCTTACGGTTCAGTTTCACCTTAAAGTTGAACTGACCATTGTTGGGATTAGGTGATAACATTACGGTATCTATTACATGAACAGGCATGTTATATCCCGGTCCTGCCAGCGGATCGTAGGCGTTGATCACCAGCTCTTTCTTTACTGAATAGGAACAGCTGCCAAAGCTGGCTGTCATACCGACCCAGTACGTGCCCGGGCTTGTAAACTTGATCATTGGTGTGCCCTTCTCATTATAACCAAGGAACTGCGCATCAGGGTGGTAAGTCCAGCTTACATTGTCAGGTGCTGGTACACTGATCTCTGTAATAGCAAGCGTATCCATTGCGTTCTTGCGGGAAGCTACAAGGAAGTCTACCTCTGGCATTACATTGATCGTACCTATGGTAAGGTCTTTGTTCACTATACAGCCATTCGCATCTTTTACCTGCAAACGATAGTTACCTGAGCGCAGGTCTGTATAATAATTATCGGCTCTCCATTCTGTATCGTTCAGGGAATACTGATAAGGAATAATACCTCCGTTAACCTGTGCATCTATCGTCCCTTCTCTTAACCCATCGCAGATAGCGGGCGCCACGGCCTGTAAAGTCAGCAGCTCCGGCTGGCCAACCTCATAGCTAAAGGACTGGAAGCAACCTTTACCATCTGTTACTTTAACTGTATAAGTACCGGCGGGAAGGTTAGTTCCTGATTTACCAGGCGTATTCCATTCATAGGTATACACTCCGTCGCCTCCTGTTACATTGAGTTTTACAGCACCGTTTGACTGACCATAACAGATCACGGAATCTATATCTGCCACTGCGCTGATGGCTGAATATTTTGTTTTCACGGTTGCGGACTGTTGTGCTGTACAACCATTGGCATCTTTTACTTGTACTGTATAATCGCCTGATGTTAGTCCGCTGATAACCGGGGCATCCTGCCAGGTATCTGAAGAAGTATAGGTATAGGGAGTAGTACCACCGGCAGATTGTAAATTGATCACACCTGTTGGGTTAGCTCCGCAGACCAGATCTTCTATGGAAGATACCTTCAGCGACAAAGGAGCGGAAGGCTGATTCAGTGTAACCTGCTGAGTGCTGATACAGCCACGGCTATCTCTGACCTTTATTGTATATAATCCTGCAATCAGGTTATTATAGGTCCTGGCAGTGCTGTATGCACTGTTATTAATACTGTATTGATAAGGATTAACACCACCACGTGTGCTGATGCTGATACTACCATCAGCCAGGCCATAACAGGAGATATCTTTGCTGGTGATCACCACTTCCAGTGGTTCTGCAGGAGCTGTGATGCTGTACGTTGTTGATACAGATGAATAACAGCCACTGGCATCTTTTACACGAACAGTATAAATACCTATGTCCAGCGGCGTAGCATTGGTAAAGGCTGTATAGCTGCCGCCGTTCCTTGAATATTCACTTGCCAGGGTACCTGTTCCACCATGCGTATGTACTTCAATGCTGCCTTTTCCTCCATAACATACAATGTTATGCAGGTTGATACTATCTATTACAATAGCAGGGCTTGTTGAACTTATTTGTACCGGCAGAGAGCTCTTGCAACTATTTATATCTGTTACCAGTACATTGTAATTACCGGCAATAAGATTATTAAAGGATGGGCTGCTTTGCCAGTAAGTATCATCAAGACTATATTGCAAAGTTCCTGTTCCGCCGCTGCCTGCTACTGTCAGGCTACCGGCCGGTATATTTGCACAACTTACATCCTGTTTCCTCACAAGGCTGATATTGATTGCCTGGGATGACTGTGTGAAGGTATAGTTATTTGATACTATACAACCCTTTGCATCCTGCACGCGAATAGCATGAACTCCTGCATTGATATGGGTCAGCATGGCATCATTGCTGTAAGCATTATTATCCAAGGTATAAGTATAACCGCCATAACCACCTGCGGCCGTTACCTGTGCATATCCATTATCGCCACCTACGCAGGAGATGTTATAGCCGTTATAATCTGACAACACAGCTGTAAAGCTCATGGCAGCTGGCGGAGTCGTGATCTCAAGAGCATCAGGATAAGTCACTGTACAGCCCTTGCCATCGGTAACCGTTAAATGGTAAACTCCGGCGCCAAGTGCGGCTCCATTGATATAGCTGTTACCATTGAGTAAATAAGTATACACACCATTGCCACCGGAAACAGTGATATCTATCTTACCGCTTTCTCCGAAACAACGGATATCATGCGCTACGGCACTTTCTATCTTCAGCTCGGGATACAAATGAACGATCTCTATAGTGGAATCTTTTATACAACCTCTGGCATCGGTAATATGCAGGGCATAACTACCGGCAGGCAGACCCGCAACTGTTCCGGTCGCGTTCACTACTGTGCCGTTCAGTGTTACC
>NZ_WRXN01000035.1 GCF_009758205.1 Chitinophaga tropicalis | reverse complement strand
GGGATGAACTATGTAACAACTGTAGCCTTATTGCTGCACTAATGTTGCCATTTTTGCTGTAGCATTGTTACCGTTTTTGCTGCACTCATATTTACCGATTTTGCTGCATTATTATTTACTGCTTACACGGGGGTTCGAATCCCTCTTTCTCCGCAGAAATTAAAAGCCTTCAGATATAGTCTGAAGGCTTTTTTTATGGTGGATAGTCAATGCCCGGTCTTGGAATAAATGATTTTGACTGGCAAAGGTCCCGGGGTTCGAATCCCTCTTTCTGAAATTATTTAAAAGTGTTTGACTGCTATTCGATTTCAATTAAATGTAGTTCGGGTTGCTCGATAACTGGCTATACTGATTTATCTGCGTTTCAAATGCCTGTAGGATATTTGATTGTAGCAGTGATACACAATCAAACAGAACATTCAAATTGCCTTCATTAATAAAAGATTTATTATTGTATATGGCATGTCTATGTGACTCATTAAGAATAGCCAACAATTCACGTTCATAATCGGAATCGTGCGGGAAGATGATATTTAATTCAGTCGTTAACCTAAGAGTATATCATAATAGTTTAAATAAATCATGGTGCTTTGGAGATAACCTGTGATAGAAATTAGCAAGGCTCTTATTGTATGCTCAGTTACGTGATACAAAGAAAAAAGGGTCAAGTTATTCTCATTCTTTTGTTTGTAAAATTTTGCACCACTAAAGAACAATTCAGCTTTCTTTATTTCAACCTGAAATTGGGCGCATACACTCCTAACAAGATTAATAGAATTAATCTGCTCAGACTGTAATTCCGATAGGGGCATGTCATCACTTTTTATAAAGAATGTTATCTTCTTTACAGACCTACGTATAAGAATTGAAGTTACAACCTACTTCTCATATCAACTAAAAAGGAGAGCCTCATTTCTTAGTTTTGCACCCCATTTTCATACCCCAAAATGTAAAATACAAACTAGTGGGTATTGCCTACGATAAATTATTTCAATAGCTTGCAATAAGTATTCGAAATACAAATAACAATTATATTTAATTCAATTAGCGAATTCCACGATTTTATAACCTTATCAATACCCTGGGTGTTCTATAGCCGTTTTTAGACACCTCGAAAGCTAAATTATTCTACTAATGAAAGTTAGAGTCAGCAACTATAAGTCAGCCTCCATTAATGATTATTATGATGACTTCGCTACAATTTGGGCAAGGGACATGAGAGAGAGATCAATATTTGATCTATGGTTACATATAGTTGATCACGCTGCCCGGATCGCGAAAGCTGTTAAACGTGAAAATCCTCCGGCCATTATCGACGATATAGCAGATACTACTGTCTGGTTGATGAGCTTTATATCATTTATAAACAATCAACACAACCAAACATTCTCGCTGGATAAAAATAAAGTATCGCCCTCAGAGATTATCTGGAATAAATATCCAGCTATATGCCCGGTTTGCTTTGATAATTTGATTCTTGAAAAGTTTGGACTGGAAAATAGTAATAATCCGTTAGAAGATTTTGAAAATCAGGAACCGCAAATTAAAAAGTTCATCAGCAAAATAAACGATACTTTTATTAATAAGCCATGCGATTGCTTAATTAAAACATCTAAAAAGGAAATTAGAAATAATATCCGCGCAAAACTCTTCGATCTCCGGTTGAAATATGCAGCTCAATTAAATAAGAGCAATAAAATGCCTAAAGCGGTAATGGAAATTGAAGCAATGTTTGAAAAGATATTTGCCAATTATTACCGCATCAACTCCCTCGAATCTATAATATTCAGTTTGCTAAGTGAAGTAGGTGAAACGACACAATGTATTGTCAACTTATATACATATGACGATTCCCGGGAACCATATTCACTAGAACTTGCAAAAAAACGAAAAGATAGACTATTAGAGAAATTAGCCGACATCTTCTCATGGCTATTTGCAGCATCTATTAAAATCCGAAGCACTTATGGTAAGATAGCACAATCATATTATGAAACGATTACAAAAAACTCAAATCCGTATTTCAACATAGCAGAATTGAGTTTTGCAGAAATAATCTGGTCAAAATATGGCAGGATGTCAGACGGCGGTAATTGGACTAATTTGAAATGCCCTGGGTGTCAAAATGCTCCATGTGAATGCCCTAGGGATCTAAAAATTGATTGGAGTAATAACACAAATCCCAATATCAATAACGAGACAACTTCAGAAAAAGAGTTAAAATCATCTCAAAAAAATTTAATATTCATAAGTTATTTTCGTAACGACTTAAACTTCTTGGAAGAGTTAAAAACAATGCTTGCCCCCCTTATTGAAAAGAAGAAACTAAGCCTCTGGGATGATACAATGATATCCTCTGGAAAAAACAAGAGGGATGAAATGGAATCTGCTTTAAGTCTTGCTAAAGCAGCAATTCTCCTTGTAACCCCTGATTACCTTGCGTCTGATTTTATAAAAGAAAATGAGCTACCTCCATTACTCGAGCTTTCTAAAAAAAAGGGTACAAAAATTTTATGGATACCAGTAAAGTCGTCACTGGTGAAAGAAACAGAAATCGAAAAATATGAGGCTTTACATTCTGCAAATAAACCATTGGACAAATTGAGTTCACCTCAAAGAAATGCAGCCTTACAAAAAATAGGGAATAAAATACTTGATTTATTAGAAAGTTAAAACTCTAAATAGCTGTGTCTAAAAAAATCTTCAATATCAATTATGCCCCTTACATACAATGAAGCCACCAGCAGAATAATAGAAGCCAGTGAGGCCCCATATAAAACTACTTTATATCTTTCCCATTTAAACCTGACTGAAATCCCAAAAGAACTTTCCCAATACGACCTAAAACATATCCGGGAAATAGATCTATCCAATAACAGTTTATCTAATATCCAAGGCCTACATAAAATGAAAGGGCTTGTGGTATTAGACCTGTCATACAACAATATAACAGTCATCAAAGGCCTTTCCAAATTAAAAGAATTACAATACCTAAACCTTTCTGGCAATTCAATCTTCTTCATTAAGAATATAGGAAAATTAAGGAAGCTTAAAACCCTTAACATTTCAGATAATAATATCCAGTCCATCACCGGCCTCAGTGATTTGCCACATCTGAGAAATTTGCTATTAAACAGTAATCGGATCACAAATATCCACGGAGTTGAACAAATAACTAATTTATCGTCATTATCTCTTGAAAACAATCGGATAGAAACCATAGAAGATTTAACTACGGATTTATTACAAAGGCTAACTTATATAAATTTAAATAAAAACCCAATTAAGAATGTCCCGTTAAATAACTACGATGACATATCTTCCATTCTAGGTTATTTAACAAGCATCCGACAGGAAACAAGAATTAATAATACCTCCATAAAAATAAATTTGATAGGAAGTGGAAGGATTGGAAAGACCCAGTTACTAAATTATTTCTCTCAAAAAAAATATATCCCAAACGATGACCCAACCCATGGTATAAATACGGCTATTCATAAAACTTCAAATGAAAATTATGAGGCAGTGATATGGGATTTCGGTGGGCAATCCTACCATCACGGGTTTCATTATTTATTTTTAAGGCCAAATGACTTCTACATAATACTATGGCGAAATACAGAAAATGAAGACGATAACTATAGTTATTGGATAGGAACTGCCAGGTCATTCTCAGGAGCTTTAATAGATGGAAAATTCACAGCACCATTAATGCTGGTTCAAAACATCTGGACCTCTTCGGATGGCGATCCGCTGGCCTTCAAACCCGACATAGCAACTATTCCAACAAATAAGATACTGAAAAAATATGATCTTAATCTTTCCGATATATTCGCCATTGACGTAAAATCATTACACTCCAATCAACTGGAAATCCATCACAACGGACTGTTCCTGGAAAAATTGAATGCCCGGATATTGTCCCATGCTAAGAAATTTGGAATACTACCTCAAAGCTGGGTGAGTATTAAAAAAAAGCTCGACAAACAACCAATTATTGAAATCAATAAGAGCAAAAGTGAGTTTAAAAAAGAATATGCACAATTTCTAAGCGAAGACGCATTTGCCGGTTTACTCAATTATCTGGAATTCTCGGGCAGTATCCTTTACTTCCGCGAGATACCAGGGCTAAATGAGTATGTATTTCCAAACCCACCGAGGCTTTCTGACTGGATCTATAATACAATATTGGATAAAAATTTCAAGGACCAAAGTGGTGGAGTATTATCGTACAAAAGATTAATTGATTCAATCGGGCAGGAAAAAGCTCAAGTCTTTCTCATGCTCATGGAAAATTTTCAATTGATTTTTAAAAAACCAGCTATCGAAAATGATAATCCTAACGATACCTTTTATATCATTCCCCAATTCCTACCTTCCTTCGAAACTGTTTTAAAGATTGCACTAATTAGTAAAATTCCATTCGCATTCAGTTTACAATTTGCGGAATTTCTACATGAAGGAGTTTTCTTTAAATTCTTATCACAATACGGAGAATTTATTAAAGACATTGGTGCATACTGGAAGTATGGGATAATATTTGACTATCCGATTGTAAAACATGTGATAAATGATGTCATTCCGGATAGAAACGAACTATATATGGATGAAGATCTAAAGAAATCCAGTCTAAATGTTCTTGAAACCATCAAGGTATTAGTTTATTATGATCTGGAGAATCGAACAATTAAAGTCCATATTGATGAACATCAGGAAAGATTAAAATTAGCCAGAAAAATATTCGATTTTTTTGTTTTAGCAGATAGGAATGTTGATACACTCAATTTATCTACTCAGGAGTTCATAGCTGTCCGGAACGAAATATTATTAGATGAGTTAAGAACGATCAATTATTCTACTAATGACCTTAATTATTTTAACATCCGTTACACTTTAAAGAACATACTAGTTAGAAATCACTTCGGAAATTGTATAAAAACAGATCAACCAACGCCATTAAATCAAATGGCTATAAATCTTTTACTAATGGATCAAAAAAAGAAATTACAAATTGTATTCTCCTATTCACATGTTGATGAAAATTATCAAAAAGAATTAGACAAGCATTTATCAATGTTGAAAACAAGAGGAGATATTCTTACATGGCATGACCGAAAAATAACCAGTGGTAGTGATTGGAATGACGCAATTGAGAAAAACTTTTCTGCTTCAGCTGATATATATTTATTAATGATAAGCGCGGACTTCCTCGCCTCCTCCTACATTATAAATGAAGAATTACCAGTGATTAAAAAACGTCTAAATAAAGGCGATAATATAAGAGTCATTCCAATTTTTGTAAGACCGTGTGATACAGAAGGATTTGAGTTTATGAAATTTCAGGGTGCCCAACGAGATGTAAAAGGGAAACTTCCATGGCTATCTACGCAAAAAAATAGAGACATTATTTACACTCAAATAGTAAATGAGATTAAGAAAACTATGGTTACTCTTAATGAACAGTCCTAAAGATGAGAAAGCTGTTTGGACTTAGGCTTAAATTTGGTCGTTATCTGGCTTTCAACAGATTTCTAATTTCATTTCACCAATAAAGTTGTGAAGCTCAGATAAATCTTCAGTAAACTGGTTCGAAAGTTGTCCCCCGCAGCCCGCTAAATAAACGGCGACGTTTAGCAAGAAGTTAAAAGCTTTCAGATGTAATCTGAAGGCTTTTTTGTTTGCGGCAATCTCTGATTAAATGTGTAAATTCCGGTGATGATACCCCCTCGTACCGGTGATGGTATCCCCTCTAAGAAGAGCCAAAAAAGAAAGAGCGTTTTAAGATTTCAAAGATAAGATATGGTCATTAGTAAGTGCTATTTTTTC
>NZ_WRXN01000034.1 GCF_009758205.1 Chitinophaga tropicalis | reverse complement strand
CCTATCTCTATGTGAGTTAAGTACCCTTCCCAATGCTTTATTCTGATGGGCCGCCGTATACGGAACCGTACGTACGGTGGCTAGAGGGGACAGGTAGGGAACTAATCCCTACCTTCCTACTCAATAAAGGATCATTAAAGCGCTGGTCTTTGGCATTATTGCTTATTACAATTGAAACTCTTCCTTAGTTCGTTTAGCTTTGTCCAAACGGGATTATCGAAAGGTTGTGGTGAAAGCTGATGGAAAACAAATGTATTATTCATTCCCGGACATTTGATAACATGTATTATACAGTGTAGCACCATGGGTTTTTTAGTCATGTAATCAAGCATGCTGATAGTACCGGAATAAGTAGCCTCATCATTATTCTGTGGTTTACCTGACTTCTTTACCTGGGTCTTTGTTTTAGTAACCATATCTGCAGGGATATTCCGTTTTTCAATATTCCGGCCTACCAGGCCATCGTAATAGGCATTTAAGTTTTTATCAATGATCTCAGCATTGATCTCCTGTATTCCTTCTATATACCATAAGAAAGAATAGGTCCAATAATCCTGTTGGCCAGATTCGCCCCAACCTTTAGCAAAGCGTAGATCTTCCACGCCTTTATAAGGAATAGCGGGTGCAAAATCGATTGGCATTGGGAAACGTTCAATACCCCATCCTTCAACGGGCAAAGTGTATGGCGCCTTCCATGTTTCATGATTGAATGCAGTTTGGCCCTGTCCGAATGAATGCAGCGACCAGAGGCATAACAGTATAAGAACGGTTTTTTTCATAATCATTGGATTTATACAGGGAGATAAGTAACCCTGGTGCTTGCAGACATCAATGACTATGCCTGTCGTAAGAATGCCTGATAGGTGTAATCGTGGATGGAAGAGAACGGCAGGAATTGTTCAGAAGTGGACGGTTTGTGTCCACATTCGTACATAGCAGCTCGCCAATTCTTTGTACTTTACATCTACTTTTTCTGTAGTTCCTCTACAAGATTTTTCATTTTCTAATCAATAGTGTATATAGTGAAAAATCATATAATGAGTTCCACGATCAACAAGAACCTGGTAACCCGTCGACGTTATTTTTACGCTGTCTACTGGGTAATGGTCACTCTTATTTTTCTATATGACCGTACCTATCTGATCCAGAAAGCCGGTCTGCCGAATTTTTTTATTTGCGCAGTGGTCAGAGTTTCCTTGCTTATTGCCCTTGCGTGGATCAACATTCGCTGGCTCATTCCTCATTATCTTTTGCGGGGCAGGTACGCCGGGTATTTTCTGTTGGTTTTGATACTGGTGCTTGGCTATTTAGTGATACAGAGTTTTTACGACTTTTATTTGTTTGGCTATGTGCTTGGGCCCAACAGGAACGTTCGTCTTTCAACTTCGCTGATCTACAATTTTACCCATACTTCTCTTTATTTATTGCTGACAATTGCCTTAAAATTCACTATGGATTGGTATGAGCAAAAAAAATTATTACAGGAGATGCAGGTGGATAAATTAAAGGCAGAGGTTAATTATTTACGTTCCCAGATCAATCCGCACTTTCTGTTCAATGCGTTGAACAATCTGTATGCGTTGACTCTCAAAAAATCTGATGAGGCGCCGGAAGTTGTATTAAAGCTTGCGGAGCTGATGGAATATATGCTGTATGAAAGCGAAGAAGTGTTTGTGCCGCTTGAAAAGGAGATCAGCTATTTGAATAACTATCTTGAATTGGAAAGGATCAGGCAGGGAAATAACGCAGACATACGTTTAACTGTAAAGGGAGATACAGAAAAGTGCCGGATCCCGCCATTCCTGGTATTCCCATTAGTAGAGAATGCTTTTAAACATGGTGTAAGCAGAGTGGCGTACAACGCTTATCTGTTCATTCATATCAGTATTACAGAGGCGATTGAAATATGTATAGAAAACAATAAGAGTAATAACCAACAGTCTGTACACAGTGGGGGGATAGGACTTTCAAATCTCAGGAAGAGACTGGAATTGTTATTTCCCGGCAAATATGTCCTGGAGATAAATGACACAGCAGATAAATACCAGGTATATTTAAAAATCATTCTATGATGCTGGAATGTGTGATCATCGATGATGAACCCCTTGCCCGTGAGTTACTAGCAGGATATATAGGGCAGCATGGCGCAATTGAGTTAGCCGGTACTTTCAATAATGCCCTGGAGGGAATGGAATTCTTAAAGCATCATCGGGCAGATGTTCTTTTCCTGGATATCGAAATGCCGGAGATAAGTGGGATTGATTTTCTCAAAGCTTTGCCAGATCCACCGATCACAGTATTTACAACAGCTTTCCGCGATTATGCCTTTGAAGGGTTTGAGCTGGGTGTCATCGACTTCCTGTTAAAGCCGGTCTCATACGATCGTTTCAGTAAAGCTGTCGATAAGATAAGGGAGTTTTTGTCGCTGGAGAGGAGTAATGCCAATCTTGAGACCAGCGGCGACATACCAACGTTCATTTTTGTCAAAAGTGGCGTGCAGAAGATAAAGCTGTTCTTTGCAGATGTTACGCATATACAGGGATTGAAGGATTATGCCATTATTCATGCGTCAACCGGGAGGATCGTTATAAAGGGTTCTATCAAATCCATGCAGGCACTTTTCCCTGAAGCACTTTTCATAAGAGTGCATAAATCATTCATTGTGGCTAAGGATAAGATCAGGCGGGTGGAAAGGAACAAGGTCATCATTGCAGACCAGCAAATACCTATTGGCAGAAATTATAAGGAAGCATTAGATAAGTTGATTGGCAGGCATTAAGGCTTTTGGTATATTATTCTGGTTGTTGGTATACTAATTTTTTGCCCCGCTCATTTTTCGCCTAGTATTGTTTTAAAAAAACTGCCATGAAAAATGTAACCTTAAAACGCCAGTTAGCTGGTTTGTTAGCACTTGTTATACTTAGTCTTGCCGCGTTCGCTTTTGCGCCGGATAGGGGGTTAGATACATATGAGATCTATCTCAACAATAAGCTTATTTTGAAACAGGCGGCGAATTCACCCGTTAATCTAAGAAAGCTGCAATTAGGAAAGGCAGATAACAATGATCTCCTGCGTATTTTTTATACTCATTGCTCAAATAAGGGAATGGGAACAAATCGGAGCATCATTGTAAAAGATGAAAAAGGAGATGTACTGAAGAAATGGACATTCAGGAATGCTGGTAAGGGTATGGAAATATCAGTAAAGGAGCTTTTGCAGGTAGAAAGGCAAAGCCGGGACAAGGCCCTTAGCTTACATTATGTAGCACAGGAGCTGGCAGAAGGAGATATGTTGCTGGCCTCGGTCAGGTTCGAATAATCAGGATCTTCATTAAATAGACTAATACAAAGAAGACTTCAGGTTAAATGACTTGAAGTCTTCTGATTTTATGCCTGATCCCAAAAGTTGAAGATGGCCATGGTTGGCAGAATAACTGCTTCAGGAACTTATTGTTGTTTCGGTAGTTATTGTTTGTTAATTATATCTCTTCGAATGATCAGGTATTCCTTTTGACAATCAATGGCTTCCTGAGAAATAAGTATGTCTGCAACTCAAAAAGACGTAAATTGCTGACAAATTCAATATCCCCTTAAATCATCAACTCCCAAATCATAGTTGCAAATCTGGTTAAACGAAATGTAGTGCCTATGAGATTATAGAGGGACACATACAATTTTTATGCACTTAACAGCTAGCAGAAATCTCATTTACTGTGTAGGCCTTCTTGTATACTACCTATAATGTACCCCCATTTACTTTATCATTTAAAAACATACGCCATGAAAAAGTATTTATTCATGCTCTTAATGATTCCTGTGGTAGGAATGGGACAGACAAAAACAATTCTTACTTCCAGCCGTTTATTTGCAAAGAATGAAAAGATTACAGAATTTGAAAAGGCCCTGGCCAGCCATGCGCAGAAATATCATACTGGTGATGTGAGCTGGCGTGTATGGAGTATAGAATCAGGGCCGGACTATGGTGGCTATATGGTTACTGAAGGCCCAAGTACCTGGGAAACTTTGGATGGTCGCGGTGATATCAGCACTGCACATAAGATGGATTGGGAGAAGAGTGTAGCGCCTCTTACCGAAGGCCGTGGTCAAAGCGGTTATTACGAGTTCAAGGTGGATTTGAGTACGGTACAGCTTACCGATTATGCTGATAAGGTTGCTATAAATCATGTAACAGCCAAACCTGGTAAGATAGCCCAGGTACAAGACCTCATTACAAAGCTTAAGAAAGTTTGGGAAGCCGGTAAGGAATCTGTAGCAGTTTATGCTGTGACCTATTCAGGAGAGCCGGGCTTTATTGTAGTTTCCCGTTTAAGAGATGGTTTAAAAGAATTATCCAGCGACTATCGTAAACCATTATCTGTAAGATATGATGAGGTGCATGGTACCGGATCGTTTGATGCCTGGCTGAAGGATTACGCTGATGCCGTGCAGTGCCGCTGGACCGAATTACTGATCTATAAGTCTGAGCTGAGTTCTAAATGATTTCTGAGATTCTGATTATTGTTCTGGCGTGAATTATTCGAACTGAATTTTAAATCAATAAAAAATGCCTTGCTGATTATTCATCAAGCAAGGCATTTTAGGCGATTCTTCACAGCTCCAGCTTTTTCATCTGGAGCTCTATATCTTGTTTGGCCTTTAAAAATGTTTTTAAGTCCATTTTCCCTAATTCCCTTTTTTGCTTGATATCGCGGAGCTGTTCGTTCAGGTTTATTCTTTCTTTCTCTGTTTCTGATAACTCTTTTTGAGGATAAAGTTTGTCAGATTCATCTTCTACATTGGTTGTGTTGCTCAATACTTCATCAAGCGTATTGCCTAAAAACACACAATCTTCATCATCTCCAACACTTCCTGCCGGAACCAGAAGAACTGAGGGATTGTTTTGACGGTCTCTGAAATCATAGACGTAAAATTTACCCCCACCATTAAAGGTAATCGGTAAAAGATCAGGCGCCCAGATTAAGAAGCCGTATGAAATATACATTTCTCTGATTCCTTCGGGGCTGAAAAATCCAAATTCTCTTTCACCGTTTATTATGCCACCACCATTTGAATATTCTAATAATTGCTTGTATTCTTCAGGCAATTGTAAATAAGGCGGAATCTGAAAATCAGTTACTGCTTTCCCTTCCGTATAATCAGAAACAATTTTAAACTCTTCTTCAGAGTATGGTTGAAGAAAATAATTATCGGGGATTTCACCCTTTAATCCTTCTTCTTTGTTAAAGAAAGTATATTTTGAATACCACATTTTTGCTTGTAAGGTTGATATGATCCTATAAATAATAAAGCTATTACTGATTGGTTAACAGATCGTTAACCGATTTGACAAAATAATAATGTAACTTTGCCGCAAGGAAGATACAAGGATCAGGATACAAGTGTCGCCGATCATAATAAATAATCACCTGGACCGTTTCCAACATCCCAACAGCCAACTATCAATATACAAATCCTGTATCTATTGTAACACTGAGCAATACCGCCAACATCGTCTTAAAAATTACAAAGATGCAATGCGAGAAATGCCACCAAACAGGATCGAAGCAATATCTCCTGCTGCTTCTTCTATTCGTGTTTTCTTTACCAATTCATGGACAGCTCCCCAAAGTGCTTAAAGATGCCGGTGATGTACTTAAAACCGGTACAGAAACCATGAGAAGTCTCAGCGGATTTATAGATGCTACCAAACGAACTACCGCACAATTTAATAAATCCGTCAAAGTAATAAAGAGCAATACCCCAGCATCAGATGTTCCGGCAGATCAGGTTACAAAGCCCAAATATAAGAAAGGAGAATTTACCAATTTCAAATGGGAGCCTATTGCTTATTTCGACGGGCAAATATTCCCATCTATGGTTATCAGTATGGCCAATTACAACGGGAACATTGATGACGCCTTCATGAACTCTGTTAAAAGCAGTGCCCTGGGGTTCCGGTTCCTGAGCGATAAATCATATATTCCTTTGAAATGGGAAATCGAAAGCAGCGATAAGTCATACTTCGATAAAGTAAGTGGCGATTTCATGTCACAGCAGGCCGGTCAGGAAGTATATTTTATGCCCAACATTCCATGGAATATGTCAACCCTTACCAAACAGATTTCCAGTTCCCCGATCAATATCATATTCAGGGTATTTGATGAAGATGGTAATAAATCAGAAAAATCAATTCCTTTGTTTATGCGCAGTATTAATGACTGTATTTACCGCTACCATGAACAAAAATTTGACTTCCTGTTCACTGCCTTTATCCAGGAACAGCATCCGGAAATCGATAAGATACTCAAAGAAGCATTGAACACAAAACTGGTCTCCGCCATCAGTGGATACCAGGGAGATGATGTTAACACTATTCTCCAGGTAGCAGCCATCTGGAAAGTATTGCACGACAGAGGTTTCCAATATAGCAGTGTTACCACTACTTCTACCAATAGTACTAATATCATTGCCAGTCAGGCTGTACGTACGTTTGATAATTCCATGAAGACCAATCAGGCTAACTGTGTGGATGGTACAGTTGTCTTCGCTTCCCTGTTAAGGGCCATCAATATATCTACAGTAATGGTACTCACACACAACCATTGTTTCCTTGGGTTCTATACCAGCAAAAAAAAGAATAAGATCCTCTACCTGGAGACTACTATGTTGGCCAACTCTGACATTATTGACCAGGTTAAAACGCCGTCCAAAAAGAATCAGGCGTATGTTGATCAGTTTATGCAGGCAGTCAGATATGCCTCGAATAAAGAATACCCGGAGTATAAAGCTGCTAATGATCTTGTAGAGATTGATGTTGATTACTACAGGAATTTTGTCAGACCGTTACCGTTCTAAAAATGTGGCTAACAGAACTTTAGCGTTCTCTTGTCTGAAGGCGCATAAAAACATTTGCTTATTGTTGTCGTGTATATTATATTTGCGACAATAATTAATTATCCAAAATGAAACAATTAACATTTGCATCGCTACAAGTGAAAAACCTGGAAGCGTCAAAAGACTTCTATACCCAAAAATTAGGATTTGAAATTGGCACGACTAACCCACAAGCCTGTGTTTTCAAGTACAATCAGGGAGAGGCAAGTTTTGCTATTCGTACGCCTCTTGAACCAATTGAAGGGAAAGAGTTGGGCATTGGCGTGGCTATCTGGTTTGCCGTTAACGAAAATGTAGACGAATTGAAAGAAAAATTCATTGGGAATGGAATAACAACCGCCGGGCCAATTATCGAAACACCTTTTGGCAGAGCATTCCATGTGAAAGACCTGGACGGCTATAAACTTACTTTTTTGGAGACAAAGGAAAAGTAAATTATCAGCCAATAATACATTTTAAACAACATGAGAAATAAAATTTTAATTACAGGAGCTACAGGTGGCTTAGGAAAAACAAAATCACTGACTGAATTTTGAAAGAAGCCTATAATTAAAAAGAATGTCTAAATTCTAGAAATCATTCAATATAATTATGCCTAAAGAAATTGATTTTCATTTTAAAAGTCCAAACGATAGCCCGGGTTATTTGCTAGGACAATTAACTATGCTTTGGCAACGAAAGCAAAAGAAAGTGTTAGACCCTTTGGACCTGACACAAACGCAATTTGTTTTGTTGGCAGCTGTAGGCTGGCTTTCAAAAAAGAGCAACGCAGTTACACAGGTTGACATTGCCAAACAAAGTAATGCAGACACAATGATGGTATCAAAGGTATTGCGCACATTAGAAGATAAAGGGTTCATAACGCGAAAAGAGCACGAAACAGACACGAGAGCAAAAATAATCAGACTGACAGCTAGTGGAGAAGTGGTTTTGCAGAAAGCCATTATTGAGGTAGAAAACGCTGACCTGGAATTTTTTGCTGCATTAGGTGCTAAGCTTTCTTCATTTAATAAAGACATGGTGCAGCTTATTGATAAAAACAAGAATGAATAAGGGGCAACAATTTCATTAACTTTTTAGCAGAAACAGCTGATGGATGAATCCTAAAAACAAGCGAGCCAGTTAATGAATAAAACTATATACTAAATTTTGTTTTAGACCGTATGGAAGTTGAACCCAATGCCCCATAGGGATCAGTAAGATAAAGTTCAAGGCGAAATTAAAAGACTATATGTTGAACCATATGTCTGTTTTTTGTTGCTCCAGGGTGTGTAAAATAAACTGTGTCAATAAAACTTAAGTACTTAACAGGCCTCGTTACTGAATGATATTTTTTCTGATGCAGCGGGGCATTGATCCCAAAGGTCCAAAAAATATCATTCAGTAACGAG
>NZ_WRXN01000033.1 GCF_009758205.1 Chitinophaga tropicalis | reverse complement strand
TTTACCTTAGGCTTCCTTCAGATTCCTCCTCACGAAGGACACCCTTGCCATCGGTTAACGCTTCCCACTATCAAGGCGCGTTCGGGACTTACACCCTAGAGTTTGCGCCCGTGCCGGGCGCACCACAGACAGCGGCCAGTTACAACTGGCCGCTTCTTTTCTATAAGATTATGACAATAGTAAGGCACAGCCTCAGAGGTATAATACCCAGGAAATTCGTAATTACAGGTATATAAACAATGAGTGCACCGGATTCATTGTCGTCGTAAAGAAAAACATCGTCAGACACTGTACTGATCTCAAAAGAATAATCCATCAATGCCCATGCTTTTCTCTCTCTTCTGCCTTCTTTAGCTGAACCTGAATCAGCGCCGGACGATTCAGACAAAATATCTGCAATTAAACTATCTTCTCGTTTCGTGGCTTTTTTCATAGACTATAACAATGAGTTACTTCTGAATATTTCTAATAAGGAAAACAGGAATAACACAGCCATTCAATATCCTTTTAAATGCTGTTTGTTATTCACTGCTTTCCATTGCGAACTACGGCATTACAACACTCTTCGTCTCCACTGTATAAGCTGAAAATAATCCTAATGCTCCATTGGATATATTATTCGGAGGATTGTTCGGCGTGGTACCTCCTCCAGGGCCACTGTCAGATATTAAAGCCAATGTCCTGTAATACAATGCTACATTTTTGTCAATGCATTGCATTTGTAAAGTGACCGAATCTCCCGGTTTGAACTCAATATCGTCATCATTTATTTCCAGTCTGACAGAATTGGCAACGCCATTTCTTACTTCATCATTTTGTATCAGGTGCTGATTGATCAGTTTATTGTTCAACCATAATACAAACCGGTAATTGTTGCCTTTTGTCAAAGGGTCAGGATAAACCGGGATTATACTGTATTCTGTTTCACCGGTTACAATATGTGTCTCCACCCTGATAGAATCAAAGGGTACTCTTTTGGGCATGGTACTCTGTGCTGAGTATGTTTGGTTTCCTGCCTGTACAGTCAGTGTGTAAGTCCTGCCTTCAACGCCAGCTAATGCATTGGTATGATACGTTCCATTCCCTCCTGCTGTAAGAACTTCACTATTTCCCGCGTCATCGCTGATGGTAACAACGGCATCATCAATTACCGGGTAACTTCCGGTATCCTTCAAAGGAATTGACTTCGTAATCTTCACATAATATGGTCCAGCCCCGTTGGTAATGTTACCCTGTATGATGATACGGGATTGATTGCTTTTATAATCTAAATCAATTGTCTTTTCGCAACCCGTAAAAAGCAAGCCTATAAATAATATGCTAACAATATTTTTCATTTTCATTCTTTCTAAAAACTTTACAGAATATCAGTCTGAGCTGAGATGACAACTAAAATTTGAAATTATAGGTTACACTGGGTACCCATTGAAAGAGTGAGGTTTGTACTGCATCTATTTTCTGTGGGTTGGTTTTATTCTCTTTAAATGTAATGGCAAACGGGTTACGGCGACCATATACATTATACAACCCGAAGCTCCAGGAGCCTTGCCACCTTTTCCTCGCAGGCCTTTCATAAGTAGCGCTAATATCCAGTCTGTGTGTAGCAGGCATCCTGTCTGCATTACGCGTCCCATATTGATAAATAACCATATCGTTCAAAACATACTTCCCTGTGGGGAATGTTACCGCGTTCCCTGTGTTATAAATGAATGTGCCGGATAAAGTCCATCGTTCAGAAAGCGTATAAATACCAACAATTGATAAGTCATGCGTACGGTCCTGCTTTGCATCATACCATTGATTACTGTTGATACCGTTTATTTGTCTTTCTGTTTTGGAGAGGGTATACCCGATCCACCCGGTCAATATTCCTTTCTTCTTCCTCAATAAAACCTCTATTCCATAAGCGCGGCCTTTACCAAATAGCAGCTCGCTTTCAATATCCGGAACTGTGTTGATATCGGCACCATCCCTGTAATCTATCTGATTCGCCATTGTTTTGTAGTAGGCCTCCGTATTCAGTTCAAACGCATTGTTGTTAAGGCTTTTACTAAATCCAACGCTGAACTGGTCAGCTATCTCCGGTTTAATGTTGTAGCTATTTCCTATCCAGGCATCCGTAGGGCTGCCTCCGGTTGAGTTACTCATCAGGTGGAGGCTTTGAGTGTTACGTGCATAACCAACCTTTATAGTTGCAGAACTATTGAGCCTGTAGCTTGCAGAAATTCTTGGCTCAAGATTGTAATAGTTCTTACCAAACTTTCCATCTGCTAATTTTATTGAGTCGACAAGTTTATTCCCCTTGTATATATTATAGAGACCACCTCCCAAAACATTGTAGATAGAAAACCGCAATCCATAGTCGATGTTAAGTACGTCGGAAACCTTCCAGGAATTGCTTACATAGACTGCGCTCTCTAATCCCTTACGGCTCTTTTTATTATTTACAATATCCGTCCCTTCAGCTTTTGTAGGAGTGATGGTATGGTGAATAATATTAAATCCCATACGCACCGTATTATTGGCATTCGCATACCAGGTAAAATCCTGCTTCAGGTTCAGGTCCCTGATATGGGAATTAAAATTCATCGCGCTGGTATTAGTTTTAAACCCAACGTTGAAATCATAGTTGCTATAAATGAGGGAGGTATTGGAAAATAATTTGCTGTTTAATATACTGTTCCACCTCAGTGTTGCTGTGGCATTGCCCCAGTCGCTTCCGAACAATGTAGAAACGCTGAATACGTCTTTGCCGAAATAACCGGAGAAGTATAACTTGTTCTTACTGTTGATGGCCCAGTTCGCTTTGGCATTCAGATCATAGAAGTATAACTTGACATCTTTCATATCAGAGGAAAGTCTTGCGAAGAGATCGGCATAAGTCCGTCTGCCGGATATCATGAATGACGATCTATCTCTCTGAATAGGACCTTCTATTGTTAACCTGCTACTGATCAGGCCCAGCCCACCGCTTACCTGGTAATCTTTGTTATTTCCTTCCTTCATCTTTACATCCAGCACTGATGAAAGACGGCCTCCATACTGAGCCGGGCTGTTTCCTTTGATAATGGTGGCATCTTTAATGGCATCACTGTTGAAAGAGCTGAAAAAACCTAACAGATGCGATGCGTTATATACGGGCGCTTCATCCAGCAAGATCAGGTTTTGATCAGTAGCGCCACCTCTGACAGAAAAGCCATTGCTTCCTTCGCCATTTGATTTTACTCCAGGCAATAGCTGGATGGTCTTCACTAAGTCTTTTTCACCAAATACCACCGGAATCTTCGCTGCCTCTTTCATATTCAGTACTTCAGTGCCCATTGAAGCTTTAGTAAGATTATCATTATCTTTCTTAGAGCTTATTACCACTTCCCGCAAACTACTTTCATCAACCAGGCTAATACTTACTGTAACATTTGATTCCAATTTCACGGGAACCAGTTCCTGCTTGTATCCAACATAAGAAAACCGTAAGGTATAGTTGCCTTCAGGAAGTGAAACAGAATAAAAACCGTATTCATTGGTAATTACACCAATTGTGGGTTTTTCCACTACCATTACAGTTACTCCAATGAGTGTCTCGCCTGAGGATTTTTGTTTCACCGTTCCGCTTACGGTATATTTTGTTTGCGCCAGCAAAAGTGTTGTGCTGAGTAAAAGAAGTAGGCTTGTTACAATTAGTTTCTTGTACATGAGAATGAATTGGCATGTTTGTTTGTCTATTCAGGTTTGTATCCGGCAATCATTTTTATGATTACGATACAAATGTGAAATCAAAAACAGCCTTACAAAAATTTTTGAGAAGAAGTGGAAGATTTGTGCGAAGAATGCAGCGCTTTTAAGAAGAATAGCGGTTAAAAAAATCTTCAGCGTAAGTTCGTCCAACAGGGAACTCTTTGTCACCAATAAAAATAGTAGTTCCCCTCACCGCTTCAATTCTGCTGAATGGCAATATGAAACTGCGATGCACACGAATAAAATCAGCAGATTGCAGTTTTTCCATCATGTCTTTCATGGACATCCGCGCTACAATAGTTTTACGGTCCTTTATATAAATTTTGAGATAATCGGCTAATCCTTCAATGTACAGAATATCACCTAAAGGAATTTTGACCAAACTGAAATCGGCACGGATAAATATGTTTTTCTCTGTATCGGCATCTTTCTTATTAATGTAGTCGAAATACTCCTGTGCTTTGTTAATGGCCTGGGTAAAGCGTTTTTGATTGATGGGTTTGAGTAAGTAATCAACGGCATTAAGCTCATAACTAACAACTGCATATTCACTGAATGCAGTAGTAAAGATCACCATTGTGTTCTTCTGCAATGACTTTACTAAATTAATTCCGGTCATGGCAGGCATTTGTATATCGCAAAAAATCAGGTCAACCGGGAATTTTCGCAGATGTTTCAGCGCCTCGGTGGGTTGGGTAAAAGTTTTTTGCAGATTGATGCTTTCGCTTCTATCGCATAGCGATCTGATCACTGTAAGTGCTAACGGTTCATCGTCTATGGCAATAGCATTTATCATTGTAAGTTAATATACAAAGAAACAAAAAATTCCTTTTCGGTATCATTGATAACCAACAGATGTTTGGAAGGATAAATTAAATTCAGGCGATGCCTTGTATTTTCAATTCCCAACCCGCTTCTTTCAGAAATATCCCGTTGAATATCTACTTTATTATTTACCACACTTAGCTGCAACTCAGTCCTGTCTATTGTTATCTCAATTCTTATCCGGCTTTTCTGTTCAGAGTTCACCCCATGTTTAAAAGCGTTTTCAATAAAAGGAACTAGCAGCATCGGGGCAATCCGCAATGCCGGGGTATCTTCCAAAAGATGGTATTCCAGTTTCACACTCCTATCCAGTCGCAATTTCTGCAATTCAATAAAATTGCTTATATAATTAATTTCATCTTCCAGTAAAACAAAATCCTGTTGTGTGTCTTTCATCGTGTAGCGCATCATCTCTGAAAGCTTATCAACCATATCGGCAGTTTTAGGAGAAGAGTCAATGGCTGTAGCGTAAATATTGTTTAAAGTATTAAACAGGAAGTGCGGGTTAATTTGTGATTTAAGCGAAGCAATCTGCGCTGATAGTTTTTCGCTTTCAGTTTGCTTTAACCTGTTATAAGCTGTCCACAAAATAGATGAAACAATGGCTAAGAGCCACAATAATAGGGCGTTCACTATGATAACGGGAAAGATCTTCTCAATAGCCGGATTTGTTTCGGGTAATATTCCGGGGCTGAAATTGGAAAAGAAAAATATGCCACCGGAAAGTAAAAATACTGTTACTATTGCCAGCAATAGAAATGAAAAATAGAGCCAGTATTTCTTTGCAAGCAGGTATTTAGGGATCAGAAAGAAATAGTTGAAGTAAAAAACCACTATCAATACAGCGCTTAAAGCAAGGCAGAGTAAAAGATACTGGCTATCAGACGAAGGGTCTAACGTATTGAAAACCTGGTCTGTTGAAACGTAAGGAATAACCAGCAACAATACCCAAACCAAGGCATGCGTGGCAATAGTGAAACGCTTGACTTTCATAACTACTTTGAAAATAATGCCAAAGCAAAGGTATGTTTCCTTCTCATCAAAAAATATGAGAAGAAGGAGGGTTATTTGTGGAAATATGAATAAACCAGCAGAAAAGGCAGATGGCAACAGCCATGTTATTTCATTCCATATGGAGTGCAGCTAATATAACGTCAAAAAACTTCTTTTGTTGTTGCCATTCCTTCACATCTCCGTTTATGACGATCGATCTTCTTCTTTGTGTTGCTGAAATAATGGTTCCTACAACCCCTCCAATTACAACGCCACTAAGCGCACCCGCGGCAATATCCTCACCAACGGAAGTTTCATATATAAAATAACCGCTGGCCTCGTCATGATCTTCATGGGCTATTAATCCTAAGAGCGCTCCCGACAAACTGCCTATAATAGCTCCTGTTAGGATTGGATGGACAAAGGCTCTTTTTGTTTTGATAATACCGATATCTTTCACAGGAATTTCAAGCCGTTCGTTGCCATGCAGGAGTATGACAGAGGTATCTGTAGTAGCAATGACAGCACCTTTGGTAGTCCTATGGCCCTGCAGATCAAATACTCTTATAAAGAGTTTCTTAGCCTCCAGGGAGCCTACGCAGGTGAACAGCATAAGCAGAAGCAAGCAATAGTTCTTCTTCATAACCAGTATTTATATGTTATATATACCGATAATTTCTACAAAAACATTGTTCTGGTCCTGGGCTTTAATAAGATGTGAATGGTCAATTCAGGGGAGTTCATTCCGGGAAAAAAGCTGTATTGAAGGTACAGCTTTTCCTTTATCTGTAAACATTTAGTTTCAGTTAACCATTTACAAATGGATAGCTAGTTGAATATCTTCTTCGTTGTTCCCATTTCCGAGAACGATCCCTGTTGGAAATTTTCGTGCCGGAACACTTGTAGGAAACCAGTTCCTGTCTGTCTCTGCAATAATCAATAACCCATTGTCGTCTCCCAGCGCTGCAAATTTTTCCTGCGGCTGTTGTTTAGAGAAAATATTTAAGCCATGGTCTTTAATGGCACAGTCCATAAAAAGAGGTACATTGTCAACTGCAATGCCTATTTCGCTGATACATTGAATAGAATCAGAGGAAAATGGTGTATCACTTCCATTATCTAAATCATGACGGGCTATTAATTCCAGGATATTCCCGCTGTTATCTGAAAAATATACAGCATTCGCATTCCAATGACTGAAATCGGCTGTTTTACTTTCTGAAGTTACAGAGAGTAATTCAGCCTTTCCTGTCATCCAGATAATCGCTTCCTCCAACTGGTTATGGGGAATATTAAATGCAAAATGATAAACGGGACTTAAAATAGAGTTATCCTGCCTGAAAGTAAGTATAGAAGCACCAGTCTTAAAACTGATGCTGTTATTGGTTTCGTATTGTATGCTGAACTGCAGTGTCCGGGTATAAAATAATTTAGTTTGAATAATATCATTAGTAAGAAGCTCTATCCGTTTTATTCTCATAGCCGTTCATTTTAGTACAAAGGTACAAATGAAACCGCGAGTTTTCAGGGGCGGGCATCTTTCCCCTCTACCAGGAGCTTACGCATATTTTCAAGCAGCTCATCAGATGTATTGGAATTAGTAAAAATGGCATATCCCATCTTCAGATCTTTATACATCTCAAATTTACATTTGAAATCCCCGTTATTACCGCCATGACCAAACGTTTTACCGAAAGGAGTTTCCCTGATCTCAAGGCTCATACCCATGTATGTAGGTACTGTTGGCTTATGAGACCATCCGTCAAAGTTATATTCGGAATGTTTAGAGAGAATAGTTGCATAAGTTTCCGGCTTCAAGCCCTTCTGCTCCAACAGGTACAGCATAAACCTGGTGAAGATCTTCGCTTCTGTATGCATAGAATAAGCCATCCCCGGCTTTTCAGGAAGATCGTTTCTACTTGGCAGTTTATCATAGTGACCATACGCTACCATACGCTGTAAAGAATCGTTCTTTGAAAAGAATGTATGATACAGTCCGATTGGCTCAATCACTTCTTCCTGCAATACCTGTTCTACCTTCTTACCGGTAATTTTCTCTACTACCATCTTCAGGTATTCGAAGCCCTCTCCTGAGTAATTGAATGCCGTGCCAGGGGTAAACTTCAGATTCAGCTTCCCATCTTCATTCATCGACCTCCAGTTGGGGAAACCTGTCCGGTGTGTCAGCACATGTCTTGCTGTCATCAATTTATATCGTTCATCGTATTCAATATCCTTATAAGGAAGATATTCATACAGTGGTCTGTCAAGGTCGATGACACCGCGCTCTGCCAGCCGCTCAACAGCAAAGGCGAATACTGGCTTAGTAATGGAAGCTGCTTCAAACAATGTATTGTCATCTACTTTCTGGCCTGTCATTGTGTTGGTAACACCATATGTTTTATGATAGACCAGTTTCCCATCCTTTATCAAAGCAAGCGAAACACCAGGTATCCCATAATATTGACGATAAGTTTCAATAAAGTGGTCTACCTGTTCAGCACTGGAAGTTGTAAAGTCTGATAGCAGTATCCCTTTATCGGGAATCAGATCAGGCACTGGTGCAGATGAAATAACGAGATCATGCGCCACTACTTTTTGCCCGGTTTTGGCAACAACGGTAGCAGGCGCGGTTTGATCGGTAGCATACAGTTTTTCTTCAGATTGGAAATAAGTATCGGGCAGCGAAATCTCATACTTCCCTGGAGGAACTTCCACGGTGTAATTTCCCAGGCTATCTACTCCGGCTGTTACCCAGAGCTTTGAGTTTTCTACGGCTTTTAAACGAACCGCACCTGGTAACTTCGCGGTCTTTGGCTCACTCCAGCTTACTTTCCCTGCAACAGTAGCCAATTTAGCACCTGCAGGCAGAAAGATAATATCGCCAAGACTGTTGGGGTTCATATATTTGGATCCTCCCTTTCCCCAGGCAGACCAGGAAAAACTTCCATCATTATCTTTGTCGAATACGTGAAAATCAAACCCGACAGATTTCCCGACAGCCAGTTCATTTCCCAGCTGTATACGCCATTCGTAGAAACGTTTATTACCCTCCCTCTTCATAGCGACCTCCATGATATCCCAGGTAGCGGCGCTGGCAAAGGGATCATAGAATGCATTGTTGGTATTACGCAGTTTTTTGCTGTACATAAATGACGCTACCCCTGAACCGGAAAGCAAATGACGAGCGTCAATGCTTAATTCGAGCCCATCCTGGGTGTTCCAGCGTACATTTGCAGAGGTATCCTCGAAAAAATCGTCATCTGTAATGGTAAACGCCAGGTATAGTGATTGGTTGCCGAGGCTATAACCCAGCTGAAAAAAACCTGAGAAATCGGTTTCATTCTTTGGCTTTGTATCCGACAGATTCATGGCTATCATATACTTCACAGCATTTTTCGGCCAATCGGAAAAATCACCATCAACAGTGATCTTCCCAAGCGGATAAGCATAAGCTATACTTCCATTGTGGGCGAATAAACGTGTACTGGAGAGGAGGCATAATACAGATATGCAAATTGCTTTAACAGAAGATGATACCGGCATAATTAACAATTTATAAGGGTGTCGTCAAACAAATTAAAGACGCCTCCGGTATAAAAAAGTTGCATGAATGTCCGGTCACTCAGAAACGGATAAGCAAATTCTGCCATAAGCTCTTTCATCCAATACTTTAATAACTCATTTCAACTTAAAATCACCCAATCCTGTTAAATCCTGCATAATTCTACTGCCCGCGTTATCTAAAATGGCTTAGGCCTCAATCCCTGAGCGGCAAGTGTGGCTATTTCTGTAATTCTTTTTTGCCTGGTTTCCGGTCGTTTGGCCAGAACAAGCCATTGCAGGATACTTTTCCTGACAGACTTACTTAAACTTACAAAGAAGCCTTTTGAACCCGGGAGAAGATCAAATTCCTTCTCCAGGTCTCCAGGTATTTTTAACTCTTCTACTTCGTCTAAAATTGACCAGGAACCATTCCGTTTTGCAGCTTCAATACTTTCGTAACCTGCCCGCGTCATAAGTCCTTCGTCTATCAATCGCTGTACTTTTCCTTTGTTGATCTTCGACCAGACGCTTGTAGTTTTTCTACGTGTGAAAAACTGCATGAATTTTTCATCGTCAATTGGCCTCGATGTGCTATCTATCCACCCGAAGCAAAGCGCTTCATCTATCGCATCGCTCCGGGTTATAGAAGGGACATTCGTTTTCTTTTTGTAATAAATCAGCCAGATGGATCGCTTTTTGTTATGGTTCTCCTGTAACCATCTTCTCCATTGCAACTGGTCTGCCGGGCAAAAAGTCTCGATATCTTTCATCATTTCATTGTAACAAGGATAATGCTTACAATCAATATCCCCACTAAATGATAGGTACCACTAATAATTCCATAGAGGATTGGCCGGGGAATATTCGGATTGATCGCAATATTAACTGTGTTGGCAAACAGGTAGCCGACACCGACAAGCAGGGAGAATTTCCACGCCTCACTAAACGATGATATATCCAGTGCATAGATCAGCAACGCGCTTGCAATTGTAATTACCAGTGAGCAGAGTGCCGGCCCAACTATGAAAATAGGTTTGTTTGGTAAAGTTTCGTTTTCACGACCCAGAGAGATCCTGTACTGTTTACTGAAGAATAAAGTGAACCATAAAGCGCCGAGTAAAAAATACGCAGCAAATGCTACTAAAACACTCACCCAGTTTAAACCTGCTAATTGACTGATCATAAAAATTAATTTTTTAAAGTTTACGATGCAAAGCTAAACCGGTTGGATGACAGCCTTATGTCAGGGGTAGAAAAGAAATTAGTAATACCGGTCAAAATACTCCTGCAGGGTCATTTTATGAGGAGTGAATTTCTCAGTAAGAACGTGTAGTTTTTTAATCCTGTCAAGCCTGAAATACCGGAATTCCTTACGCAGACGGCACCACGCTACCAACAGCCAGCCTTCCTGTGTACTTAATAAAGCAAAGGGTTCTATCAACCTTGTAGTTACTTCCTTTGCCTCGTTGGCATATTCAATTCGGGTCAGGTTAAAATTTGTAAGTGCAGATTGTAATTCCGATAGGTTATCGCTGCTTCTTTTGCTGTTGAGATTCTGGTCATACCGGGTCCTTTCTGCCAGCAGGTTAGCTTTATCTTTTACGCTATGACCTAATACAGCTTTTATTTTATCGATAGCCTCTGAATAATCCCTGACAAAAGAAGCATCTTTGTTCTTCAAAACCAATTGTTCTGCAAGGATCAAAGCGTTGGCCTGCCTTTCAGTGAACATCACGGGGGGAATCCTGTATCCTTCCATTAAAGTATACCCTTTCCCTTCCTCTGTCAAAATTGGAACGCCTGCCTGCTCCAATGCCTTTATATCCCTGTAAATTGTTCTGATACTGACCGAAAATCTGCTGGCTAACTCTGTTGATGTTAAAAGCCGTTTTGTCTGCAATTGAGTGAGGATTGCAGTCAACCGGGAAAGTCGTTTGGTATCAGTATCGTTCATTTTTTCTCTCAAAAATAAATGCTGAAAGCAACAAAACCTGCATTAATTGCAGGTTTTGTTGCTTTTATCTGTTTATAAGCTCTATATCTGTTTACTTTGTTTGAACTTGTGATCTTTATATTCGGCCAGCCTTCTGTCAATCAATGACTTTATTTTTTTATAGTTGTCTTCGTTATAAGCGACTTCATTCAGCAGTTTTTTTGCAACTTCTCCGTAGTCGTTCTGCTTTAGCTCAGGAGTTTCTAAAAATGTGTAAGCAGCATCCCTGGAATAAAGTATGTCGTTTCCACTTAAATTCCTGTTATAAGCATAAACGAACCGGCCTTCAGCAGAGAAATCGCTCTCTAAAACATAGCCTCTGTTAAGAGCACGTACCCATTCTGTAACAGGCAACTTCCTTTCTTTCACTTCTGTTGCTGTTGCTGATGGTTACCAGGTCTCTTTCAATAGCCCATTGCAGGAACATTAAGTCAGCGGTTCTATCAAAATTATGCTGTGATATAAATTTTTCAAATTTCTCATTGCCCCACTCACTGTATAAATAGAGGGCAGGCTTCTGAAATTTTAACCCAAGAGAAAAATGATTGATAACCTGATCGTCAGTATATTCAAGTCCCCAGACATGACTTCTTTCATTATCCAAAATGGTTTCCCATCTATAAAAGCTTTCACTGCCATCATCATTCAACGATATCGGAGAGATATCACTGCTCTTTATGCCTGGTTCTCCCAGCTTCTCTTTCAGCGATTCAAAATTATAGCTGAAATCCAGACCCAAGGGAAACTCCGTCTTTGATTTATTGTTATACCATCTTACGCTACTCAGTACCGGCACGAACATCCCCTTTTTATCACCTTGTATCAGGGGATAACTGGGAACATAAGTTTGTACTTGAAAAAACAGATCAACTCCCTGTTTTTTTATTCTCTACCCAATAAGAGGTATCTGTAGAGCGATTGGATATAAAGGGCTTTTTAGGGTATTTGAATCCGTTCTTCTCAAGAAATTCAATAATCCTGCTGTCATCAATCCTTAAATCCTATTAAACTTTTAAGTGTGTTAAACATTGTTCATTTTTTATATAAGGGTAACTGCGTTGCAAAATAGAAAATTTCCGGATATATTACAGGTCAATTAAATATACAAATCCATATGTCTGAGCTTAGCTCCTTATATGTAAGCATTAAAACCAAACAGGAAAACCTTGAACGGTTCTTCCAGGCAAAGCCAGTTACCCCGAAAATTGACCAGAATTGGACGTCGTGGTGGGATAGCCGTGAAATGTACGGCAAGTCACCGTTGACAAAAATCTCCTACTACAATTATGACAAGGAAGAAACGAATCGTGCTGTCTTTGACTCCTTTAAGCTGGACCCATATCCTGCACAAGGAAAAGAAGGCCGGGAGGGATGGGGATTCACTATGATAGTTTTCAGTGAAAATTACGAGGAAATTCTACCTATGCTGGCCTGGTTAAAGAGTATAGCACCTTACCTGGATGCGGAAGATGAGGGCGTTGCTATTATTTATGACTTCTTCTGGAGCTGTAGCAGCGTTATGGCGCATTTAGTGTTTGCCGGCCAACAGGCATCTCTGCGGCCCACTACAGAAACTTCCGAAATTGAGCCAAAGGTAATGGCTGAGGCTAATAAGACGCTACAAAACGCAATGGATGCTATCGACGCTGAATCAGGCTATGCTGATTAATAATCCGCTATCATAAAAAGTAAAAGAGGGTGTCATAAATAAATGAAGACACCCTCTTTTATCTGTTATCAGGCCCTATATCTGTTTACTTTGCCTGAACCCGTGATCTTTATATTCAGTCAGCCTTTTGTCAATTAATGACTTTATTTTTTTATAGTTGTCTTCGTTATAAGATACTTCATTCAGCAATTTTTTTGCGGCTTCTCCGTAGTCGTTCTGCTTTAACTCAGGAGTTTCTAAAAATGTGTAAGCAGCATCCCTGGAATAAAGTATGTCGTTTCCACTTAAATTTGCGGTATAAGCATCAATGAACCGGCCTTCAGCAGAGAAATCGCTCTCTAAAACATAGCCTCTGTTAAGAGCACGTACCCATTCTGTAACAGGCAACTTCCCTTCTTTCACTTCCGTTGCTATTACTGACGGTTTTACCAGATCTCTTTCAATAGCCCATTGCAGGAACATTAAGTCAGCGGTTCTATCAAAATTATGCCGCGACATAAAATTTTCAAAATTCTCATAGCCCCACTCACTATATAAATAGAAGGCAGGCATCTGATATTTTAGTCCAAGGGAAAAGTCTTTGATAACCTGGTTATCAGTATATTCAAGTCCCCAGACATGACTTCTTTCATCATCCAAAATGATTTCCCATCTATAAAAGCTTTCACTGCCATCATCATTCAACCATATCGGAGAGATATCACTGCTCTTTATGCCTGGTTCTCCCAGCTTCTCTTTCAGCGATTCAAAGTTATAGCTGAAATCAAGGCCAAGGGGAAATTCTGTCTTTGATTTATTGTTATACCATCTTACTCTGCCCAGTACCGGCACGAAGATTCCCTTTTTATCACCCTGTATCAGGGAATAGCCGGGAACATAGGTCTGTGCCTGAAACAGCAGATCAACTCCCAGTTTTTTATTCTCTACCCAATATGAGGTATCTGTAGAGCGATTGGATATAAAGGGCTTTTTAGGGTATTTGAATCCGTTCTTCTCAAGAAATTCAATAATCCTGTTATCGTCAATCCTTAATCCTATTAAACTTGTAAGTATGTTAAACATTGTTCATTTTTTATGTAAGGGTAACTGCGTTGCAAAATAGAAAATTTCCGGATATATTACAGGTCAATTAAATATACAAATCCATATGTTTGCGTTCTCCTTATATGTAAGAATTAAATCCAAAAAGAGAAGCCTGTTTTTAATACTATTTTTTTTGTTTGTTCCTGGCTTGACAACGGGACAGCATCTGACTGCAGCATACTACAAAAGGGATCTTGATACTTTAAGGAAAGCCTTCGAAGCTACCTATCCATCATTGTACAGATTTAATACCAAAGCTTCGATTGACAAAGTTTTTGATAGTTGCTCCAATGCTATTAATAATGGTACAACTGATTATGACTTCTACAGGACCGTTAAGCTAATTCTAAGCGCTGTCCGGGATGGTCATTTGGGCTGTTCCCCTTCAGATACTTTTAAGAAAAAAATTGAAGATTCAGATAAATATTTTCCCTTTTCTCTTATTTTCCTGGATAACAAGGCCTTTGTGGATTGTGGCAATAAGAATGCTCTTCCTACAGGAACAGAAATATTATCCATTAATAATGAAAATATAAACGACATCCGGAAACATATTTTCAATTACATAGTTTCTGATGGAATAATTGAAACAAAGAAGTATTGGATACTAAGCCATTCTTTCTGGTTTTATTATAACCTGGTCTATGGTCAGCAGACGGTATACCAGGTAAAATACAGAAGCGACAACGGACAGATAGCTACAATTATCGTTGACAGTGAGCTGAGAAAGGATACAAAATGTCAGAGTATAATTCCCGAATGGGAACAAGCGCAAAGTTTAACATATCCCCTCAGCAACACAGCTCTGCTATATATCCCTAACTTCACCGATGATGGCTTTGCCGGTTTTCTTGATTCATCTTTCAGAGATATAAAACAAAAGCCAGTTTTGAACCTTATCATTGATCTCCGAGGTAATGGAGGTGGCAGGGATGTATACGGTTCTTTGCTGTATTCTTATTTAACAGACAAAGCCTTTAAGTATTATGCAAGCCTTGAAAAGCCCACTGTTTTTTTAACCGCAGCAGATCATCCTAATCTGGCTGTTCAGCAACCAAATGCAGATAATTTCAACGGCAATGTTTATATACTGATTGATGGTTTAAGTTTTTCAGTTACAACTGAGTTTTGTGCAATTGCCAAAGATAATAACAGGGCCATTTTTATAGGAGAGGAAACAGGGGGAACTTATTGTGGCAATACATCTGGAGGGACTAAGGAAGTGTTGCTGCCATATTCCGGGATAACTTTATTTATTCCAACTACAAAATACACCATGGCTGTAACTGATGCGAAAAATAAAGACCGGGGAATAATTCCAGATTACCATGTTCTGCCTACAATCAAAGATCTTATACAGAAAAATGATGCTGCGTTGAATTTTGCGCTCAGGCTAGTAAAAGAACCCTGGCAACAAAAAAAGGCCCGCCCATAGCGTATAGCGGGCCAGAGCCTCATAGTTAGAAGACATATGCGGGCGGAGTTATACCCTTGTAGCGTAGGTATGTAGTTGCCTGTCCGCGATGATGCGTGATATGATCTATAGTAGCATAAAACCCGTGTATTGCTTTATCATTTTCCGGTAAAGCTTCAACACTCTTTTTTAAAGACCTGAAGGCATCTGTAAGATAGCGTACCGTAGCCTTCTTACCAGTGGTAACAGCAGGTGGCGTCCACTCTGTTTCCTTCTGCCGGATATAGTTCTCCTCCCACCAGTAGATTCCATATCCAATATGGTGCAGTAATTCGTTGAATGTGAAGACTTCGTCCGTTACTTTAAAAGCATAATGCTCATCCGGCATAGCAGCTGCAACGGCGAGTGTATATTCTTTTGCATTTTCCAGTGTTGCTAACATTTGATCTTTCATAAACATTGATATTTGATGAAACAAATCTAGCTCACTGTATACAGATGGATTTAAGGAAAATTGCTATTTTTTGAACGCGTAGCGGATGGTGCCTGCCCGAACTGTTTTTTGTAAGCAGCAGAGAAATGTTCCAGGCTATTAAAGCCAGCAGAAAAGGCAACGGAAGTAATGGGCAAGCCCATATAGGAAAGCTGTATACTGGCTTCTTTCAACCGTACCTGCAACAGGTACTGATAAGGGCTGTAACCTGTCAGCTGCCGGAACAACCTGTTAAAATGGAACATACTCATATTGCCGGTAGCCGCCAGTTGCGGCAAACTGATATCCTCCATAAAGTTTTCATTGATATAATGCTTCACTGTTTCAATCAGCGGGAGATAGTTCTTCTTCTGCCGGGCTTTGAGCGCCGGCATATTTTTCATTTCGGATGATAATACCAGTGCAAACAGATCTGTCATCAGCTGCTCAATCCACAACCTGGGGTAATGCTGCTTTTGTAACGCTGTGAAAATTGTATAATGCAGATATTCCATTTCGGGGCTGGCTTTCACTAATACAGATTGTATATCGGGGTTATCAAAGAACCATCTGAATTCTGGCGATTGTGCTCGCAACAGCTCCGCATTCTCATCGGAGAAACGGAAGATAGTACACTCGTCCGGCAGCGCATGGGCATGCCCTACCCTATGCTCATACCCTGGTTTACATACCAGGAACTGGCCATTGTAAGCATCCAGGTCATTGCGGAAAACACGGAACTGAAAGTTACCACGGCGGATATAAGCGATCGTAAACTCAGTTGCATGTTCTTTCGCAGATACGGTACAATCATGACAGCGACATAAAAAATTATGCACAGAACAAACCGGGGAATGATAAAGTTGCTGAACATCCGCTTGCATAATGTATGCTTTTGATCCTTTTACAAAGGTACGAAAGGGAGTGACAACCCGATGTCAGCTGCATGGGGCTAAATCCATACTATTTATAAACCTGTTAACCATTATGCCACAAAGCGCCAAATTGCCGTTCCACTGCATAAGCATCCATCTCCCTGGGATGAGTATAGTACTTGACCTCATACTCGAAGAATTTGATAATATCATCAATTTCCGGTGCCTCTCCAAGTCTAAGCTCAGAGGCAAAATAGTAATCGTTTAATTTGTCGTGCGCTTCATCTATTCCTCTTCCATATGTGAAAGTCTTACCACGCTTTACTGTATCTTCCAGCTGTGCTGTTTTTGGGGCAGGAGGCCTGATAGTTGCCAGTTTTTTTGCAATACTACTATTCGACGTTACACTCTTCTGCCTAACATGTTTAGGCTGTGCACGATAACCCTTTCTGGTTGGTCCGCTGCTGCTTAAGTATATTTCCATCCATGCCTGTTCAACATGCCTGGTTTCATGGGCAATGGTAGAAGCCAGTTGAAAAACAGCCTCATCTATACCGTCCTCTTCATCATTGTATGAAAGGGCTATTGTCCACTTATCCCGGCTGAACAGACCTGCTACTTCTGAATCGTCTTCCTGGATAATCAATTCCGGATAAGCTCCCAAAACATTGAGCTCTGGTAAAAGTGTCTTCTGACTGACATCGAATAGCGTTTGAATAATTCTTTTTGGAGAAAGAGTTCCAATCCCTTTAATGATTGTTAACCTGGACTTTACTTCAGCTATAAAACCGGATAACCGCCCAGGAATAAGCCCATCCAGTTCTGATTGTGTAATACTCTGTACCGATGACGATTCCTTACTTTCTTTTCCATCCCCGGAAGGCCCGCTGGAAGAACCCTCAGATAAAGTTCCTGTACCTTCCCGTGCTGTTTTCTTCGCTTGTATCGCCTGTATACATAACGTCAGCATCCTGTTGACCTTAGGCAAATCATCCTCTTCAATTTGCGGATTAAGGTTTCTGATATTTTTGGAGATATCCAAAAGTCTGTACGGCTCATTTTTCATGAAAGCATTAAAGATCTTCAATGCCTCACCATATGCACTAAGTGGTTTGCTAAAGCCAGCCAGTTGAATTGGCATTGCTTTTTTCAACTGTGTAACAGCCTTCTCCCAATTATGCTTTTGCTGTATAACATGCCAGGCTTTGTCTGCTCCCGGAGCAACAGGGCTTAAATTCTCTGAAAACCCTGAACTGCCAGATCTTAACTGAAAAGGCTTAATATCAGGTGACCAAGTGGCTTGATTTTGAATCTGTCCATCCGCTGTTACTTTTTGAATAGGTACAACTGTAGGCTTCGCTATTCCTGAAGTGCTGACGCTATTGGTTATTGCACGACTGACAGTCCGGTTGCGGTGAGTCAAATTACGTTCATTCATCATAAACCTATAAGGGATATGCCTTAATATAGATAATAATCCGGAAGAGTTTTTTTCCAAACTAGCTATAACAGATTTATTAAACCCTTATATTCTACTTATAATAAACTTTTAAAGTAGGATGCAGCTCCAGGTTCTTATGATTACTGCTGGCAAACATAAGCGCACGGTAATAATCTTCGTTTTGCAACCTGATCATAAAGCCATTATTATTAGCTGGCTGCTTCACCATATTACTTACCATAGCAGTAACATCAACAACATAGTCCTGCGTTTCCGAGGTACTTGCTGGTAATACTACCTGGCTTTCAGATATAACAGCGGGCTGATTACTCCATGTTACAGAATCGGCAGACCATGAAGAAGATACCTGCATCAGGTAACCGGCGTTCGCCCCTGAAAGCTGGGAATGCTGCGGATTATTTCCCTGATCTGTAACATGATATAAATACAGCTCTGCTTTAGTCACTTTTGCCCTTACAGGTATGGAAGACAGATCAAACCGTATGAGCCCTCTGCAATTGCCGGGAGTGCCACTGAATGTCCAGGCCATTACGGCAATTTTAGTGTCCCAGTTAAAGTTCCTGTTGGGATGGTATTCATGCACATAGGTATCCATGCCTTTTTCCGGGCGTTGTACCAATATTTTGTTTTGACGGCAACTAATAATAGCAGAAATGAACAGAAGGCCGGGTATAAGGGATTGTATAGATTTCATTGAGGTATGGGATATTTTTACTAAAGTAGAGATTAATATCTGGATTTACAAAAGCGTAAACCTTATATCCCTAAAATCGGGGATAGCCTGATCTCTTTCTATACTGATCTTAAGGTTTGTTTTTAGACTATAAATGTACAGGGCCTGGTTCAACACCAGGCCCTGTCTTATATTATTTCACTACTGTAGCTTCCAGTTCAACTTTCAATGTTTCAAAAAGGCTTTTTACTTCCATCAGAGTAAGCGCCTGTTTAATACCGTGCTTTGCTATCCAATTCTGAAAGATATCAAAACAAGGCCAAAGCTCTGCTGTTGAAGTTGTGTAAACATTTAACCGTACAATATTTTTGCATTCATACCCTGCTTCACTGATAATCTGCTCAAGGTTTTGCATAGCCAGAATTAACTGCGTCTTCATATCGTCGGTGCTTGATTGTCCATCTGCGTGCACAGCAGCCTGTCCTGAACAATAAAGTGTACCTTTTACCTGTTTTACTTCCACTGCCTGCACATAACTACGGCTATCCTGCCATTGCCAGGGATTGATGATTCTCTTTTCCATTTGTTTGCTTTTTAGTTTGTGTTTCTGCAGGAACAACAGTTAATAAACGTTTGTACGCTGCAAAGATGAGAACAACGCGCAATTCTTTTGTGTGATAAATATCACAATTACGAACGTCCAAGCCGGCTAAGGGTTTCGCGTGAAACACCGAGATAGGAAGCAAGTAAAGCTTTAGGTACTCTCTGGAATAGTGAAGGATATCGTTTAAGAAGCTGTTCGTAGCGCTCTTTTGCATTAGCCGTTATGAAAGACAATATTCTTTGCTGCGATCCAATATGGCCGCCAATTGCTTTTTCAAGAAAAAAATGTTCCATCTTCTGAAGTCCTGAACATAATTTCCGGTAATCTTCAAATGAAAGGCAGAACACCTCCGTATCTTCAAGACATTGCAGGGACATAGAGGCCTTAGTCTGGGTATAATAAGCCTGAAAATCACTTTCCCACCAGTCTTCCATAGCAAAGGAAACAATATGCTCCCTTCCGGACGTATCATTATATACCAGCTTCAAAAGTCCGGAAACAACAAAATAGGCATATTTAACGCTCTCCCCTTCGCGGATAAGGGACTCACGCTTTTTATAACTTTTAGCAGTGAAATGAGAGAGCACGAATGTGAACTCATCGTCAGTCAGTGGTACTATCTTTTCTATATGTTCTCTTAGTATTGCCTGCATCAGGTCAGAAGATATCCACAAACATACCATATTTGAAGCCGTCTCAATAATAAATTGAGACGGTTTTTTCTTTTGTATAGCGCTATATACGTGGTCATATATGTGGAGCCTTAATTTTATTCAGTAAAAATATATGACGGGCTTAGGGAGATGGGAACAAG
>NZ_WRXN01000032.1 GCF_009758205.1 Chitinophaga tropicalis | reverse complement strand
AACGTACCCAGGTGATCAGCTACCTGACTGCAGAAGAATCTTCTGTAGCAGGCCTGTCAAAATACATCGAGAACTATGGCCTGAACCAGTATGCTCTTCATAATTGTAACCTGACCTTCCCGGAAGATCTGGATGCAGACCGTCATGGATTAGCGGCTGAGTACTTCGTAGGTAAAGAGTTCCAGCAACTGCATTTCGCTAAAGTAGATACAGCTGTCAATTTTGCTAACCTGAACGCTGTTAATGCCGGGGTACCTGCGGGATTGAATAAATTTGGCCGCAGATGGTCTGCCCGGTGGACAGGCAGACTGAAAGCAGATGTAACCGGTGCTTACGAGATAGTGACAAACAGTGATGATGGTGTCAGGTTATATATAAACGACAGCCTGTTCATTGACAGATGGGATGTACACGCCCAAACGGCTGATACAGCTTTTGTCAACCTCCAGGAAGGGCAACTGTATAATATTAAGCTTGAATATTTTCAGAATACAGAAGAAGCCATCATTAAACTGAGATGGAGATATGCAGGTCTTCCTTTAATGCCTATCCCTAAAAGTAACCTGTACCTGCTGCCGTCAAAAGATACGATGGCTGTACAGAACGGAATATCCCTGGAAAAAAGAATAAACACCTTCCGCAAGAAAAATCACATCTCTGAAGTACAGGTACTGAATCCTGATGGACGCAGATATATATACGGTTTACCGGTATATAACCTGAAACAACGGGAGAAAACATTTTCTGTTGATGCCGGCGATGGTAACAGGGCGGATGGTCTTGTTAAATACACGCATGGTACAGACGACAATGTTACCAACAGCAAAGGCAATGATCATTATTTTAACAGCGAAGAAGTACCGGCATATGCACACAGCTTCCTGCTTACAGGACTGGTATCACCCGACTATGTGGATGTAACAGGCGACGGTATTTCGGACGACGATCCGGGAAGCGCTGTTAAATTCAATTATACCAAAGTAGCAGGGATCAAAAATCCCTACAGATGGCGCGCACCATCTACAGATAGTGCAACCTACAACGAAGGACTGAAAACAGATTCACGTGACGATAAGGGTAGTTACATATATGGTGAGAAAGAACTGTGGTACCTGAACTCTATCGAATCCAAGAATATGATCGCCACTTTTAAACTGAGCGATCGTGAGGATCAGCCTGCAGTAGATGAGAAGGGAAACAAATACCCTGGTGGCGTCATGAAAAGGCTGGATGAGATCAACCTGTATGTAAAGGCTGACTTCCAGAAATACGGCGCTGCAGGTGCAAGACCTGTTAAAACTGTTCATTTTGAATACACTTACGAACTCTGTCCAGGTGCCAGCAGACCATTAAATAATAAAGGAAAACTAACCCTGAAACGTATCTGGTTTGAATATAACGGTAATAAGAAAGGGCAGCGTAATCCTTATGTCTTCAACTATAACAGCAATAACCCTTCATATAATAACAAATCATATGACCGGTGGGGAAATTATAAGGATCCTTTACAGAACCCTGGTTCTACCTCTGGTAATGTAATCACTAACGCAGATTATCCCTATGCGCTGCAGGACAGTACGCTGGCTGCACAAAATGCTGCGGCATGGACGCTGGATTCTATCGTGCTGCCTGCCGGCGGACGTATAAAGGTGGACTATGAAAGTGATGACTACGCCTTTATACAGAACAGAAGGGCGGCGCAGATGTTTAGTATTGCCGGTTTCTCAGGGTCGGAGCCTACATCCACGGGAGATCTGAAATCTGACTTGTATGGTCCGCTAAATGAATATATGTATGTTTCCGTCAATGCACCTAAGGCAGTGACCAGTAAGAAGGACTTGTATACACATTATCTCGAAGGAATAGACACCATATTCTTCCGTCTGTACGTAGAGATGCCGGCAGATAAGTTTGGCAGTGGAAAGGAATATGTATCCTGTTATGCTGTTCTGGATCCTGGTAATTACGGATATTTTAATAACGGGAATACCTTCTGGTTCAAGGTGAAAGCCATTACCAGCGGAGGTGAAGCAGATAAATCCACCAGTATTTACAGCCCATTGGCTAAAGCTTCTGTGCAATTTCTGCGCCTTAACCTCCCCTCTAAAGCCTATCCAGGTTCTGATGTGGGAGAGGATGCTGATCTGGGGGATGCGGTGAAGATATTGTTGTCACAGGCTGACAACTTCATCAACATGGTGCAGAACTATGATAACACAGCGAGAATTAAAGGTTGGGCGAAGAAGGTGGATCTGGCGCGTTCTATGGTACGCCTGAATAACCCTTATCATAAAAAATATGGCGGTGGACTACGTGTAAAACGCATACGTATTTATGATCACTGGAATGTCATGACCAAACAGAAAGAATCTGTTTACGGGCAGGAATACCAGTATACTACTACGCGGATTGTTAACGGACAGACTGAGACGATCAGTAGTGGCGTAGCCAGCTATGAGCCAATACTGGGAGGAGAGGAGAACCCATGGCGTATGCCGCTGGCATATAAAGAACAGGTAGCAGCATTGGCCCCGATCAGCATCGGTTACACTGAAAAGCCGTTGGGCGAAACGTTCTATCCCGCTGCTTCCGTAGGTTACAGTAAAGTAAGGACAAGGACCATACACGCTAAGAACACTCGTTCCGTTAATGGTTATGACGAAGTAGGGTTCTATACTACTTACGACTTTCCTACATTAACTGATATGACCTTACTGGGAGATAGCAAGAAACGCTTTAAACCGGCGTTAAATAACTTCCTTAAGATCAATGCCCGTCATTTTGTGGCTGTCAGCCAGGGCTTTAAAGTAGAACTGAATGATATGAACGGGAAGGTAAAGTCTACAGCATATTATTCAGAGTCAGATCCTGACAACCCTGTATCATCTACAGAGAATTTTTACAAGGTAGATAATGAAAAGGCGCTCAACAAACATCTGAGCAATACGGTGATGGCTATCAACCCGCAGGGGGTGATAGATACCGCAGCTACAATGGGTAAGGATATGGAGCTGATGCTGGATATGCGTTCACAACGTTCAGTAACCAATGCAGTGAACCTGAACCTCAACACAGACAACTTTACTTTTCCCTGGCCCCCGATTTTCATTGTGCCAATGGCACTTAACCTGATACAGCGTGAGGAAACGAAATTCCTTTCAGTCGGTGCTACCAAGATCATTAACCGTCACGGGATCTTAGACAGTGTGGTAGTGACGAACAGGGGAAGCCAGGTATATACTAAAAACCTGCTTTTTGACAGCGAAACCGGCAGCCCTGTATTAAGCCGTACGGAAAATGAATTGGGAGACCCCGTTTATAATTTCAACATGCCTGCGGGTTGGGTGTATGACGGCATGAGTGGCGCATATAAAAATATGAACACTATACTGGACAATATATTCATTCGTCAGGGCAAGATTATCAAAGGATTGAACATTGGCTTTGCTACTGCAAAAGAGACGGACTATTTCTCAGCCGGCGATGAGATCCTGATAGGATCTAAAGAAAGGACGGGTGGAGAAGACTGTACCCCGGAAGTTGCCACTTTCCGTTCAACCAGTGTAATATATGCTGTTGATGCCAACGCAATGTCCGGTGGAGAGCCAGATATCTATTTTGTAGATCGTGATGGAGCGCCTTTCTCTGGTAACGACGTAGTAATGAAAGTAATTCGCTCTGGCAGAAGGAACATTTCTGCCAGCCTGGGACAAATTACTTCCCTTGGCAATCCCTTGAAAAGTACAGGGAACGGGTATAGCCTGGTACTTGACAGCACTATCAACGTGATTTCTGCCACAGCTGGAGATTTTGGCCAGTTCTGGAAAGGAGCGGACAGGAAGAAGCTGAAAGTAGAAACCACCTGTCTGCAGGTGCCTTACGCACAATATGTAGGAGGCAGTGATTGCGGCCCGCATTATTATACAAGCAGGGAGCTGAGACAGTCATTTGCAAGTACCTGTCCACGTGGTTATGCTCCGGGAGGCGCTGTAGAATATATAGTGCCGGAAGGCAGCTATTATTCAGAGATCAGCCAGGAAGATGCTGACGCTAAAGCAACAGCTGATATGGAGATGAATGGCGAAGTCTATGCCGGAACAAGAAGTGCATGTCGTCCTTATTATTATAGTGCGCCAATGGATACTCAGTTTACTGGTATTTGTGCGAATGGTAACACTGGAGCAACCATTATCTATCACCACCCAGCTGCAACAGATTCTTCTCTTGTCAGCCAGGAAGCCGCAGATGCACTTGCCAGAGTAAAAGCTATTGCTGATGGTCAGGCACTGGCAAATTCAGAAACAATATGTTCATATGGCAATGAGCTTCTAACAGGAACTCTTTCAAAGAATAACTGTGGCACTGGAGGAGTAGGTTCTTCTGTTGCTTATACAATTCCTGCTGGGGCCTTCGAATCGCTTATTAGCGTGGAAGATGCTAATAGCAAAGCATTAGCTGCTGCCCAGGATAGTGCAAATGCGAAAGGCATTTGTAGCTATTCTAATGAGGCACAGACTGCCTCAGCTACTCGTAGTTGCCAGACCGGATATGGAAGTGATCCCGTGTCGTATACTGTTGCAGCAGGTACGATAGTGGTGAACACAAGTCTTGCCGATGCAAACAGCCAGGCATTACAGTTGGCTCAGACTAAGGCGCAGGAGAAAGCGAATGCTGAAGGAATATGCTCTCCATTACCTATATACGTGAGCATGACTACTGTTCTGTTCACGCCAACCGCAGGTACCAGGACCGCAACAGTCACATTGAAATTCTATTATAAACAGGGAACAGAATATGTACCGGCTTCTGTCACTAATCTTTCGGTGAATTACGCCTATTACAATAGAGATTGTGATGTAGATGATAATGGTATTACTACAAATCAGTCAATCTCATGTAACGGCACAAGTACTGTTATTGTGCAGGATCAGGTAGTAGAGCAAACAAAGAATGGTTCACTCTGCATAGAAAGAAATTATACACTATTGTCAGGAACCGGGTACATCAAACTGTAATAAGAAATTATCATGAATAACACTTTAAGAACAATTCTGAATCTTTTGAAACAGTTCGTATTGCTGTTGATATTTCTTATCAGCAGTCCTGAGCTATCCAGGGCAGGAGAAAGGGCACAGGCGCCATCCTCCTGTGCCTGCGAATGCCTGAAACCACTGTTCGACTATCTTATCAGCTCACATCGCCTTTTCATAAATGCATCAAGCGGTATAAAGGTGTCTTCTCTTTTAAGAGATGCCAGACGGGCAGGATATGACATCTCCTATACACAATGCGCTATTCTCTATAAGAACATCAACAAGCCTTTCTACGCGATCACCACAGAACAAACTGCTGCTGTTTACAAAGCCAGCATTGGTGACTGTGAAGTAGCCCTGACATCATCCTCAGGAGCTTCAGTAAGCTTTTACAACCTGCAAAGCGATGCCTGCTCAGGTTCTGACGCAGTTTCATATCATTTACAAGGTAGCAGTACCAAAGCAGCTGAACTCACTATAGGCAACTGCTATACCTGTACCACTGCCACTTCCGGCTCCTGCTACAGCGCTGTTACAGATACAAGCGTAAATGCTTTTGTGTACGGATTACAAGGAAACTGGCGTCCCCTGAAAGCATATGCCTATTATGGAGAAAGGGCAGAAACTGATCCCGCTGTTGCCGTGAAATACCGTACCGGTGGCATTATCCCTTCATTTACTCCTTTCTGGACACTATCCGGCAATAAGTGGAAAGCACAGCCGGATACAACAAAATGGCTATGGATGTCTGAAACGACTTTATATAATGTCAAAGGCATTGAGATAGAGAACAAAGATCCTTATGGCCGGTATACCGCAGGATTATACGGCTATGATAACGCATTGCCTGTCGCGGTAGCACAGAATGCCAGGTACCGGGAAACCGCCTATGACGGGTTTGAGGACTATTTCTTTACTGGTATAAAATGTGACAACGCATGTGACGTAGCTCGTAGCTTCGACTTTTCCCAGTATAAAACCTCTCTTGATACTACCGAACAACATACAGGTAAATACAGCCTCCGTGTAGATGCCGGCCGTAGTTACGGCATTACTACCAATACCGTTGCCGCCGATACTGCCGGATTCATGTTATCCTATAACGCAGGCCCAGGCAACTGTGCCGGGACAGATAGTGTGCTCTACAGCGTAAAAGCCGGGAAAAACTCCCTGATACCATCTTTTTCTCCCATTGCAGGCACAAAACTACTGTTCAGCGCCTGGGTAAAAGAAGGGCAACCTTGCAGGGGCTTGACCTATACTGGTAACCAGGTACAGATCCGGGTACGCACAGCTACTGACAGTACAACGATTATAGCCCTGCCTGCCGGAAATATTACCGAAGGCTGGCAACGCTATGAACAGGTAATTGACCTTCCTGCTGGTACACGAAGCTTCTCCGTTTACATGCTTTCTACAGGAAGCGTTGCTTCATACTTTGACGACATGCGCATCCACCCATACAATGCGAACATGAAATCCTTTGTATACAGCCCGGAAAACCTGCGGCTAATGGCAGAACTGGATGAGAACAACTATGCGACTTTCTATGAATATGATGATGACGGAACACTTATCCGCCTGAAGAAAGAGACGGAAAGAGGTATTCAGACCATCAAAGAAACAAGGAGCGCATTGCAGAAAGAAGTTCTGCAATAATGTAAAAAGTGAAAACTATGAAACGACTTTTAATACTCATAATAACAGTACTGAAGGGACTTTTGCCGGTAATGGCACAGGCCGGGAATGGTATGGAAAGAGCGGCTTTGTTATTGAAGAAGGCAGAACAGTCCTATAGATCAAAACCTCTCGCTTTTACAGTGAAGTTCACCTATTCCAATGAGCATACTCCTGGAAATATACTGGACTCTCTTTCCGGAAGCGTGGAAATGGATGGCAGCAGGTATTGGTATTTACTGGACAGCACAGAAACCATCAGCAACGGGAAATATAATATTGTCCTGTTCCGGGAAGATAAACAGATGCTTATTTCTCCTGTTAGTGCAGACTCAATGACTGGTCAGAACCCTGTGGCTTACTCCGCTGCATTATTACAGAAAGCTGGCGCTACTGGTTGCCAGATAAGTGCAGAAGGCAAACAAAAAGTATTGCAGGTGTCTTTCCCGGAAACATCTGAATTTAAAACTGTCAGCATATACATAGATACAGTTGTTAATCGCATCACAACTATGCGTTACCTCGTTAAAACAACAAACCTGATGGATCCGGGCGGAGACCCGCAGCAGCTGGAAGGCTATGAGGAATATGCAATAGTGAAGGCTGCATACTACAATTACCGGGAGCTAAAACCTGGCAGTGAACGTTTTGACGAACGCCGGTTCTTTGTAAAAGAAGGAGAAGATTATACACCTGCTACAGATTATAAAGAATACAGAATCCTGTTTACAACCCCAAAACAATAAAGGAATTATATGAAAGCTTTGATACGAATGATGACCAGATGGGGGATGATATTGTTGCTGCTGATGACAGTTGCAGGGAAATCCTATTCCCAGCACATCACGTCGCTGAAGGAGGTACTGGATGGAAGTAAGAACCAACTGACAGCCGGTGCTGCCATCACAGTTACAGACAGCGTTTATTTTAATGTTAGCAAACAAAGCCTCCTGGATACACCTTACCTGGTCAGGAATATTGTTACTTTCAGTATTAATGAATATTCAAACCGCTATCTGCCCGGGCCATTTACGGCAACAGCCAGCCTGCGTATTATATACACAAGGCCGGACTTTGTCGTAGACTCGGTTGACAGAACATTGAATATCAACTACGATACCACGACTTACGCTGGTAAAAGCAGCTTTGTGTTCGCTAACGCGCATAACGTGACCGTTAAGGTACTTTCCGTTACTGCAAACGCTTCAAAAGATGTGCTCCCGGCGTTACTGGTAGAAAATGAGATGCAGGTCAGGGTAACGTATAAGTTATCCTGTACCGGCAGCATTGTTACCTCTTTGGTAGCGGAAGCTCCTGCCAACCCGGATTCTGCAGATGAAGTAAAGGTGAAATGGAATGCAGTAGAGGGCATGGATATGTATGACCTGGAATGGGCATATATTGATTCTACAGCGCTGGCAGATACGAGATATGGAAATTTGCAGGATGCAAGCCTGATTTTCAGGAACAATGCCTCCCGTGTAACAATAGCAGGTAACAATTACAATATCCCCTTGATATATGATAACGGTGGTGTATTGTTTTTCCGTGTCAGAGGTGTACAGGAGCGGGAAGGTAAAGGACGGACGGAAACAGCATGGAGCTCTTCCCAGTCCGGCGGACTGGGGCAATTTAGCTTTTCCGGTCACCAACGCTCCCTGAACTGGCAGTCAACGATCAGCTTTGCAGAAGAAGGCAAGCGAAAAGTAGCAGTTGAATACTATGATGGTAGCCTGCGTGCCCGTCAGGCAGTAACGAAGGACAATACTACCCAAACAGTTATTGTTGGTGAATCCCTTTACGACTATCAGGGCAAACCTGTTATACAGGTAATGCCATCTCCCTCTCTTAACTCCGTTATCAGCTATTCAAGAAATTTTAACAGGGCATTGAACGGGGGCGAATACGATAAAAGTAACTATGATTCTGTTGGAAGCCCGGCCGAGCTGCTGACAACATCAGCTAAACCAATGTCCGCAACTTCCGGTGCTAACCAGTATTATTCTGCGAATAACCCTGAAAAGAATAACGGTGAGAACCAATACATCCCTGACGCAGGAGGTTACGCGTTTACGGAAGTCTCCTATACACCTGACAATACAGGCCGTATTGTCCGCCAGGGTGGGGTAGGGCCTGTACACAAACTTGGGGGCAACCACGATACCAGGTATACTTATGCCTCCCCGGGCGATAATGAAATGGATATATTGTTCGGAACTGATGCCGGACCAATAAGCCACTATTATAAAGATTATGTTCAGGATGCTAATGGTCAGTACAGCGTATCCTATATAGATATGTATGGCCGTACCGTTGCTACAGCTTTGGCAGGAGTTCCAGACAGTGCTGCTTTGACCCCACTTTCTTATAATAATGCTATCAATTTTACAGATACGCTGTCCCGCAGAACAGTAGTGAAGGACCTGGTGCTGGAATCTGCCCAGAACCAGATGGTGGTTATTGAGGGCGACTATAAGTTTAACTACCTGTTAAATGCCCCGGTACTGCAAAGGAAGGATTGCGATAACAATACTATCTGTTATAATGGATTATACGACCTTGAAATAAAGATCACTGACGACGCTTTTAACCAGCGTCTCGGCGGACAACCATTTGACACTATCCTGCACAACTACACTCCCGGAGCCTATCCAACCGGCTGTAGCGCAGCCCAGAATATCCAGGTAGGCTTTACCAGGCGCCTTAAACCGGGTGCTTACAAGATCACAAAAAGGCTCACCATTAACAGGGACGCCCTGGATTACTACAGAGATAGCGTGTTCCTGAAGGAGAACCTCTGCGTTACGTTAGAGCAGTTCATACAGCAACAGCGTGACATATTAAGCACCCAGGAATGTAAACCATCGTGTGAATCCTGCAATGAGGCAATTGGACAATGGGAGACATTCAGGGATAAATACATGAGCAATACAGGTATTAGCCCCGCAGATTCTGCTGCTGCCCGTGACCAGGCGCTTACAGCATATAATGAAGCGGTTGCCAACTGTAAAGCGTTATGTGGCGCCACATCCGAATCAGAAAGCATAAGGAATGCCATGCTGCAGGATATGGTACCTCCTTATGGCCAGTATGCTACTCCGGGAGATACACTGACACTGGATCCCTATTCTGTTTTCTTCCAGGCAAATGATAAGACATTACCGCCTTATCAGCGTGATTCTATTATATACTATGATGAATTAGGAAGAAGGGATAGTGTTTATAACGAGGAGACCGGCTCATTGGTTATCCCTCAACGTCTCAGCCCGGAGCAGTTTGCCGCTAAGTTCAAAACTTCATGGGCAACTGCATTATTGCGTTTCCACCCTGAATATTATAAGCTGCTTTTGTTTGAGGGCTATAAGGCCACTTATGATTGGGACAAGAAGTTTGAAGGTGTGGACAGTTATCAGCAGGCAAAGACTGCAGGATACCTGAATCCGCTGGGTAGTAGTTTTGTTACCAATTTTCCTTCCGGAGATATAGACCCTTATTCTCACAACCTTGCCTCAAAGGTGGTGCTGGAAGCGAAAATGAAGAACTACAATGAAGCAAAAAAAGATGCTGACAAGAGGTCTATCTGGAGTATGGCTACTATTTCAGCTAAATGTCTGTCTAATTCTACAGATTGTTTCAATACCTACGCCAAAACATCAGATGCTTTTAATGAATCCACTCTATGTACTGGCGATCTGGATATGGCATGGCGTGCGTTCAGGCAGTCCTACCTGAATGCCAAACATGCTCAGATCGATTATACTATCAATGAGACAGTTGCTCCGGGTTATACCAGGGTAACTGCAACGAAACTTTTTGCTGCAGGTAAGCAACCTCATTTTACTCCGGCTAAAGATGGGCTGGAACAGAGCGGAATGGGATCTTTTGTGAATGGCACTGATTCTACTATAATGAAGGATTCAGTAAATGCCATGATGCAACGTTCTTATGATGAGAACTGTCGCAGTTATGTAAGCGCCTGGATGAAACAGTTAGCGCCTTGTAAATATAGCCAGTCTGGTCTTGATACACTCACTAAGCTTCTGATAGCTGTATGTAAAGAAGGTGCTGATCAGGATCATCCTTATGGCGCCAGCACTGTAAAACCATCCAGTACTAGCTATTACCGGAGTTTTACAGAGGTGATTGAGACATTTAATGCAATGTGGGCGATTTCAAATTCGACCGAATGTAATGGGTATCTGATCACTACCCCGGCAGCATATGATAAACAGCCGGCTTATGGCGATAAACAGTCCTATACCAGGCCGAGTGACTGTGAATGTGAGAATCTGCAGCGGTTAAATACAGAGTATCTTGCATATAAGAAATCTACTGACCTTAACCTGGCCGCCTACCTGAACCGGACAAGAGGTACTTCTTTTACAGATACACATATACAACGTTTACTGAATGCATGTAGTGCTACTGCAAGTGATTGTAATTATTTGGATGGTGTGTTGGAAATACCGGCGTTGATCCAGTGTAATGTCGCCCCACCTTGCGTAACCTGCGAAGTTGTGACCGACCTCTATAATGAGTATATGGTCAGGTTCCCCCAAATGAAGCCTGAAAAGGAAGAGACGGATAGTCTTCAACGCAAAAAGAATACCCTTTTTGCCTCTTTTATGACTAATAGGCTTGGATTCAATAAGGGAGCATGGGAATACCTGGCTTTTATGGACAGTTGCCAGCTGTATGGAGGAAAAGATAGCCTTGTTTGCAATGCTGACAAGCAATTGAGACATAGTTATTCCAATGGCACAAAGGACTTTGTCTATGATATGGTAAGGACCATTGATAATGGTTACATAATGGCAGGATACACTACAGTCAATAATACCCATACAGATGCCTATTTAATAAAAACGGATGCCAATGGAAACCTGCAATGGTCGAAACGTTATGGCGATGCCAGCACAGAATACCTGGCAAAAGTAAAAGTGACATCTGATGGCGGTTACATTGCTATTGGTTCTGTAGGTAAATATGCACTGATCTTAAAAATGGATTCCCAGGGTGTATTGACCTGGAGCCGCCGCATCGGTTATGGCACATCAGGAGGGGAAGTAGGAACTGATATTATACAAACTGCCGATGGAGATTACGCATTTACTGCAAAGTATAATATCGCAAATAGTGTCGCCGATATTATGATTGGTGCACTGACTTCTTCTGGCAGCACGAAGTGGTTGAGGAAAATAGGAAACCGCAGTGGCGATGAAGGGGCTTCTCTATTACAGAATAACGATACATTGGTGATTACTGCTTGTACGCGCGTGGATGGAAATTTTGATGGTGTAATTGTGAAAATGAACCGTAACACTGGTACTGTAATTACCATGAGCAGGTATAACATTGGAGCCACTGGAACGAATAATTTTTCAGGCTTTATACAGAAGGTACCAGATGGGTATCTGGTAAATTATGCAAATGGTAGTGGTAGTGCGGCAAGAAACAGCATTCTAAGAGTTAATGAAGAGGGGAATGTATTATCAAGGAAAGAGTTCACCCGTCCAATGGATAGTACAGTTACTCAATGGATGCCTATAGTTTATGCTGCTGATGGAAGCATTGTAACTGTTCAAAATACATCGTTGTCATCAAAAAGTAAGCTCACCTGGCATAAAATAAAACCGGATGGAACGCTGCAGGCTTCAGAAATGACATCTATGGATAGTATTGTTTCGATGAACAAAATAATCGTGGCGGGGGAAGGCATGTTTGTCGGAGCGGGTAATTATGGTAATGATGCTTTCCTGATGTTCAAACCATTTTCATCACAGTTACGCTGTAATGATGTTTCTGTAAATGTTACTTACAACGACGTGATTGTAAGTACTACCCTGGCTGCCACATTGGATTCGAATTCAATATTGAGTAGCGCAGGACTTACCAGCGTGAGCCTTCTGGAAACAGTTATGAATCCTGTACATAAAATATTTAACTGTGTTGCAGGTGATGATTGTTTCAGGATGAGTAACGGGCCACATTTATGCGGTTACGCCGATCCGGTTTTTCCTCCTGTTGATGCAAACGAAGTAGATAACTGTTCTGACAATGAATTCTTTGCTATAGCCAAAGGAACAGAGCTATTCAACGCTTACAGAGATTCATTAAAAAAAGATTTTGAATCAGTTTATATAGATACCTGTCTGAACGCCGGCAGGAGAGAGCTCTTTACGGTCAATTACAATACATCAGAATACCACTATACACTATATTATTATGATCGCGCAGGTAACCTGGTAAGAACAGTACCTCCATTAGGTGTTGTAATTAGCCGTGCAACTGACTGGGTCGCCGGTGTAAGAACAGCCAGAGCTAATGGCGCCACGAAGTTGCCTCCACATAGGTTAACTACTGAGTATAGGTATAATACCTTAAATAAGGTAGTCGCTCAACAGGCGCCGGATAATAGTAGGCCGCATAAATTCTTTTATGACCGTATAGGCCGGCTGGCAGGTCATCAGGACCCTGCGCAGTCTGGTAATGGAAGATTTACTTATTCCCTGTATGATAATCTTGGAAGAGTTATTCAGAAGGGAAGTGCTCGTCTTTTCCTGCTTACCCATCAGATGGCCAGAGATACAACAGGATTTAATCAGTGGTTTAACAGCGCAGCAAGTACAAGAATAGAGATTGTAAAGACGACGTATGACGTGCCAAATTCTTTGTTGAGTGGAGGCGTACTTTCAGCTACTAACCTGCGTAACAGGGTATCCTGGTCTGCGCTGTATTCTACAGCAGCTGATTTAAACAGTAACGTTTATACTACCGGTACTTTCTACAGTTATGACAGGCATGGTAATGTGGATACCCTTATCCAGGATTTCCGTATCGGAGCTATGGCTGCTGCGGCAGGTAACCGTTTCAAAAAAATAGTTTATCGTTATGACCTGATAAGTGGTAAAGTGAACCATGTTGCTTATCAGCCTGGACAGCCTGATGCTTATTATCATCGTTACAGTTACGACGCAGAGAACAGGATCACCAACGTCGAGACTAGTCGAGACAGTATCTACTGGGATAATGATGCTTACTACAAGTATTATAAGCACGGTCCGCTGGCAAGAACAGTTATTGGTCAGCAGCAGGTACAGGGACTTGACTATGCCTATACTTTACAGGGATGGCTTAAAGGGGTTAACAGTACAGCAGTAACAGCAAGTACCGACATGGGCAAAGATGGTGTTACAGGAGGGTTGGTAGCTAAAGACGCCTTTGGGTATGCCCTCCACTATTACGGCAACAGGGATTATTCAGCTATAAACAATATAAATCCTTTTGCTAAGGCAGAACCGGCAGGAGCTAATTTCAATTCTTTGTATAATGGGAATATAGCAGCTATAAGCCAGAATATCCCTGTAGTGGGTACGCCTTTCTTATCTACTTATACATATGATGTTCTGAACAGGCTATTAGGCAAGAGAGTTTCGCAGGGGCTGAATACTACAACCAATACCTGGACGCCAGTAATGCTACCTGACTTTAAGGAAGCCATTTCCTATGATGCGATGGGTAACATCAAGACATATGTCAGGTACGGTAATAATACGTTTGCCGGTATGCCGTTGTTAATGGACAGCCTGCAATATAATTACCCTGGTAATTCCAATAAGTTAAGTGAGATAAAGGATTTCGTAGATTCTACTAATTATGCTAATGATATTGATAATCAGAATACGCTGAATTATGACTATGACCTTTCGGGCAGACTGAGAAAAGACGTTAAAACCGGTATCACCATCGGCTGGACTACCCGTGATAAGATTGATAGTATCCTCTACAATACGGGTGAGGAGATCGAATTTTCATATGATATTGCTGACAACCGTATAAGTAAGATTGCCGGAGGTAAAGAAACCTGGTATGTCCGTGATGCGAGTGGCAATGTAATGAGCGTCTATACGAAAGGAGACAATTCCATTAATAACGGAGACCTTACGCAATCGGAAGCTCATTTATATGGTAGCAGCCGTCTGGGTATTAATACATTGAATACCAATGTGAAGACTGTAGCTGCGCCTGTAATCGTCAATTTACCCGGTTTAGGTTCAGGATTTAATACTAATTTCACCCGCGGTAAGAAGTTCTTTGAGTTAAGCAACCATTTGGGTAATGTACTGGCAACAGTATCCGATAGAAAGGACGGTATATCTTCCGACAGCGTGTCTATAGACCACTACGAAGCAGATATCGTTTCAGCTCAGGAATATTATTCTTTTGGGATGCAGATGCCTGGAAGAGGGTTCAGTGGTAATAAATACCGTTATGGGTTTAATGGAAAGGAGAATGACAATGAGGTGAAGGGAAATGGGAACCAGCAGGATTATGGGCTCAGGATATATGATCCGAGGATGGGAAGGTTCTTGAGTGTAGATCCGTTGGCCGTAGAATATCCATGGTACACACCATACCAGTTCGCAGGAAATAAGCCAATAAGGTTCATTGACATAGATGGAGCAGAGGAAGGAGATCCTTTTTCTTTCTTGAGAGAACCGCTTATAAAGTTAGTTAATAAGGCTTATGTAGTTACAACTACCTATCAAGTCACAGTCAAGGATTGGAGAACTGTAAAAAATGAAGCAGCAGCCAACTTAGCTGGGACTGTGAACGGTATTAATAGCAGGCTTTCTTTTGGCCTATATGTTCGTTCACCGGAAAGTCTTGGAATAAATGAACAATACGCTGATTGGTATAATGCAGGTACGTTGGTTGGACAGACAGCTCCAATGCCTGGAGCTCCTGGAAATGGAACTATTTCTCCTAGCCTTGCCATTGCATCTAATGGAGGAGGTCTTGTTAATACAGTATCAGGAACATCAATTAAAATTAGCCCTTTCTTATTTGCCACGGCAAAAGATGATGATAATGTAGATGGAAATCAGCAGATTCAACCTCAATCCGGAACTAGCTCTAATGGTGCAGCGAATCAAAGTAGGCAAGTACCTAAAATGACTATTCATGAGTTGGGAGAGAATATGATAGGAGGAGAATTTGTTTATCCGGATGGGAAAGTAAATGAATTTTTAAGTTATAAGCATGTCACTTCCGGTGGGAAGAAATTAGAATTGACTAGTTTTATTTTATATCCAAGAGGTGTTAGTGGCAATGAATTAAAAAATCAATTTGGTCGCTCAGCTATGTTTGAGACGCTTGAATCTTTGAAGAATAATGCAAGAACACAAGGGTTTGATTGGCTTCGAGTGCAGTTTCAGAGAGCTCCCAATAGTTCTTCTTCAAAGCCAGGGAAGATAGTGGACGAAACTTTTGATTTAAGAAAAAAATAAAGATAAATGATTAAAAAAATTGAAGATATTTTTGATGCTGTTTATGATGGCAGTCAAAGCAGTTTGGATGCCACACTGGTTAAAATGAAGGAGGCTGGTGCTAGCCAGATGCAATCAACTGTAGTTTTAATTAAGAAATTAAAGCTGTCTATAGCAGAAGCTGATCATTTGATAATTAACTCTAAAGCCTGGGAGGAGAACAGGGATAATGTAATACGTCTCAGGAATGAATTTGGAGATTTTTTAGATAGTTCTAAGAGCGAAATATAATTAATGTCTCAATGCCCGGTTTATGAACTGGGCATTGATTTTTATCAGGAGTGATAGGCTTACTGTGCATAGATTTTACGCGCTTTAGCATCCCTGATATAGGTATCTTGTTCAATGCGTATAAGCCTGTTTAGTTTTAACGTCCCTGATAAAAGCAGAAATAACGCGTAACAGGGCTGCTTTATCTTCAGATGGGAGGGTCTCTATCTCTTTAAAATACCTGATCACTTCAGCTTCATGTAAAGCAGCGTTAGCCTTATCAGAAGCGTTACCATACAGCAGATAATCCCCGGAAGTATCGAGAGCATCCGCGATTTTTTTTAGTACTTCAGCAGGGGGCTGTGCTCCTTTTGTCTCATAGCGTCCTATCTGGGCGTATGATATCCCTACTTTATCTGCCAGTTCTGTTTGCGACCATCCTTTTGCTTTACGCAGTTCCAGGATGCGATTGCCGAGATTGTTTTTTTGAGACATAGATGTCTGTTTGTATTGGCAAAAATAGCTGATATGTAGCAGTTTTGGATTGTTTTTGAAGCGAAATTGCGTTATGGTGCAAAAAATAAGTTTGTTGATTTGCTACAGAAGGGTTTATTTTGCTACATAAGTGTAGTAAATAAAATATTTTTCCACATGGCAAACAAAACAATCAGGCATTGTAAGGTCCACGGTCGTGGTCAGGAGATCCGCAATCTTTACCCGGACGGTAGTCCCGGTTACCGGGCGGTTCCCTGGCTTCGGCTGGGAGGTTTATGGATGGAGCGCTCAGGCTTTAAAGTGGGCGACCCGCTGGAGGTTACGGTAAGCAAGGGCAGGCTAATGATCAAAAAAGTGTCTGGGCATGGAAATCGCTGAGATCAAAGGACAACTAACGCTGGCGCAGGTGCTGGGATATTACGGGTTAAAACCTGACAAGCACCTGCGTCTGCACTGCCCGTTCCATGAAGACCGGACGCCGAGCATGCAGGTCTATTACAAGACGCATACCTGTTATTGTTTTAGCAGCAACTGTAAGACGCATGGCAAATCGCTGGACGTGATAGATTTTGTGATGCATAAGGAAAGTTGCAGCAAACATGAAGCGATCCTGAAATGCAAGGAACTGGCAGGGGGTAGTGCGCCAGCCGCAGGTAGTTTAAGCAGGACAGCTATCCTGGGCAATATCTTTACTTACTTTAAGAATAGTGTACATAACAGCCAGCCAGCGCGGGAGTACCTTGCCCAGCGGGGGCTTGATTATGGTACTATCGCTGTTGGTTACAACAGTGGTCAGTTCCATCACGGTCAGCGCAAAGATGAGCAACAGATAGCCGATTATCTATCGGTGGGTCTGTTAAGTGAACATGATCGCAAGAGCCGTCTGGGGGAGGTAGCCTACAGGCCTTTTGCGAAATACAGTATTGTGTTCCCGCTGTACAACCGGAAAGGAGATATCTGCAGCCTGTACTTCCGTAGTACGGTAAATGATGAAAACCAGCGTCATTATTACTTAAAAGACCGTAGCGGTCTATATCCTGGTTATCCAGCCGCGGCCAGCCAACGGTTAATCCTGACCGAATCAGTGATAGATGCGGCCACGTTGCTACAGCAGGGAGAGGTCACTAAAGCATATAGTATACTGGCCTGTTATGGCACTAACGGGCTGAGGGCCGAACATGTAGCTGCTATCAAGACGCTTACCCACTTACAGGAAATCATTTTTGCTTTTGACGGTGATGAAGCAGGGCGTAAGGGAGCGGCTAAATACGCGGCACAGTTAAGAACAGAGCTGCCACATATCAGGTACTCTACGCTGGTGTTGCCCGAAGGAGAAGACATCAATAGCCTCTCCGTGTCCCATACGGCTGCTGTCTTTATCCCATTGTTAAGTGAACGCACCGAATTTTTTTCTTCAACTGAACCAACTGAAAAGCAAACTTCTTCTTCCTCATCTATAGTCCCTCCAACCACGTCCACCCCACCAGCCGAGGCCATCGCCCCCATATTGGACAGTAGTCATCCACACAAACTGGTTTACAAAAGTGATCAGGTTACCTACTATGTACAGGGTGGTATCAGTAAACCGCTGGACAGCCTGAAGGTGACGCTGGTAGTGGAGCGTCAGGATAATGGCCAGAAGAGCCGTAACAAGCTGGATTTATATGAGGACAGGCAGGTAGAAAAGTTATGCAGAGAAGTAAGTGATAAGCTGGGTATAGGGAGGGAGTTGCTGGGGCGTGACTTATCCCGGTTAACAGACCTTCTGGACGGTTACCGGGAAAGTGAGCAGCAACCGCATGCTCCACAGGAAGAAGGTGCTGCGAGTTATCCGTTAACGTTACAGGAGCGTAATGCTGCTACCAGCTTTTTACGGCAGGAAGATCTGTTAGGTCGCCTGGGTCAGCTGCTGGGAGAAACAGGGATAGTAGGGGAGGAAACGAACCGTTTATTTTTGTTACTGGTAGCGTTGAGTTACAAGATGCCCGCGCCGTTACATGCGCTTATCCAGGGCAGCAGCGGTAGTGGTAAAACCAGGCTATTAAAACAGGTATCCGACTGTATGCCTCCTGAGCGTGTTACCCGGTTAACGCGAGTGAGTGATAAGGTATTATACAATTATCCTGAGCGTTACTTTATACACCGGTTGCTGTGCCTGGAAGATATAGATGGGCTGAGTGAAGAAGCAGAGTTTGCGTTCAGAGAGCTGCAGAGTAACGGAGAGCTGAACAGCGCCACCAGCATCAAGCTGGAAAACGGGCAGATCACCAGTGGCCAGAAGACAGTGAAGGGTCCGATTGCCAGTCTGGCCTGCACCACACAAGGAGAGATCTATGAGGACAATATGAGCCGCGTGTTCCTGGTGGCAGTAGACGAGAGTGCCACACAAACCCGCCGTATCATTGCTTACCAGGACAGCAAGGCAGCAGGGACTACAGACACCCGGAAAGAAGAGGACAGCAAATCGTTCATCCGTAACCTGGTTCGTAGCCTGGAACCGCTGGAGGTGATCAATCCTTATGCAGGCAAGTTACAGCTGCCAGCGGACGCCCACAAGATCCGCCGTCTGCATGACCTGTTCTTAAACTTTGTGAAGCTGATGACGTTACTACACCAGTACCAGCGGGACAAGGATAGCCAGGGGCGGCTGATAGCGACGGTCAGTGATGTAGAACAGGCAGTAGAACTGATGTTCGATAGTATAGTGCTGAAGGTGGATGAGCTGGACGGGAGCCTGCGCCAGTTCTATGAACAGTTGAAAGATTACCTGCGTCATCAGCACGGAGATCATTACCAGCAGGCCACATTTAACCTGCGGGAAATCCGTCAGGGATTAAAGTTGAGTAAGACCCAGTTGTTCCGCTATGCACATGACCTGACGCGGTTGGAATATATCAGTCCGTGTGGCGGTCATATCAACAAGGGTTTTATCTATAAACTATCCTACTGGGACAACTACCAGGGTTTACGGGACAGGATCAAAGAGGACCTGTTCACGCAGTTGTCCGCGCTGAAAGCAGCAGGCCAGCGGGTAAAACAGCCAGCAATTGCTTTGGAACGCTAGAACCCGCTGTGGTAGTGAATGACGAAAATCAGTACATGCGTTTGGAACGCCAGGGAACGCTAGTGGAACGCTGGAATCCGCTACAGTATTGGAAAAAGTGCCTGGCGTTCCGTGTTCCGGAAAAATGCTCAAGGGGGGTATGAAAAAAGTGCCTTTATGGCATAGTGGTAAAAGCGGTAGTGTTCCATATCTTTTAAACCAGCGACAGTAGCTATATACAGGCTAAACTACATCGGTCAAAGGTATAGCGTTTACCCACCAGGACAGTCCTCAAAAAATACTTATTATGATCGTAGGGTTACATCCACCTCCTTCTGATCCATTATTAGTCCATTATTATCGATCAGCGTTTAAGACTTACTTAGAACAGAGCGGTTACAGTGTCTCTACCCAAAGGATGTTGCCTGCGTGTATTGGGGAGTTTTTGCATTATGGCCGTTTTACGCGGCTGGAAGAGGTAAGTCTACCTGCTATCCTGTCTTTTTATGAGTGGTTGCATATCCGTCCATTGAAGCGAGGTAGTGGAGCGTTAAGCGCGATGATGATCAGCCATTATGTGTATGCGCTGAAGGTGTTCTTCCACTGGCAGGAGCAGAGCGGAGAGCTGTTGTATAACCCGATGAGTGGTCTTCGGTTGCGTCGTGTAGCGGGCGGTAACCGTGAGCCGCTGAGCAGGGAAGAGATTAGTGCCTTGTTTAGTGCCGCTGTCAGCCTGAAGGAGCAGGCGATGCTGCACTTGTTCTATAGTTGCGGGTTGCGGCGTAGTGAGGCCGTACGGCTGAAGGTCAGTGATGTACAGGTAAAATACCGCCTGTTGTATGTTCGTTCGGGGAAAGGTGCCCGTCGCAGGGTAGTGCCACTGACGGGCGCTGTTGCCGCTGCCCTGGGTGCTTACCTGAGCCAGGAGCGTCCAGGTGGTAGTGGTGCTTTTATGTTGAACCAGACAGGCAGGCCTATGAGCGGTAATGGTTACTATCTGTTACTGAAAGAGGTGGTACGCAGGGCTGGGTTACACGCAGAGATCAGCCCCCATTATTTACGTCATAGTATTGCTACTCATCTGTTAGGAGGGGGCATGGATATAGAAAATGTACGGGAGTTTTTAGGTCACCGCTGCCTGGAGAGCACGCAGGTATATGCCAAATGTAACCCTGATCAGCTCAAAGACCTATGGAAGTGAATCGGGGATAAATTAGTTCTGGCTTTGCCCTGTTTAGGTCCAGGCTTGCACCGTAGCAGCTCGGTAGTTGCTTGCAGCCAGCTCTCTACTGGCTTCCTATATACTCCCGGTATACTCCATGGATGCTCCTGGTCAAAGGCTAGTATAAAGTATGGGTAGTGTATGGACTGCGGTATCACTTTAGCGCCACATGGGACAGGGTAAATCCGTCCTGATCTACTCCCATCTAATCATCATAATTATGGAACTAACAGCGTATTTACAACAACAGTATACGCCCGGTACGGCTGTGTCCTATGGTCGTGAGATCGGGATCTTTTTATCCAATTATCCGCAGGCGGCAGCCGCCGTTTACAGTGACCTGCTGGGTTATATAGGGGTATTGCGCCAGCGTTACGGTAATGCGCAGACGTTAAACCGTATCGTGTGCAGTATCAAGGTTTACTATGATTACCTGTGTTATACAGGTCAGCGGGAAGATCATCCCGGGCGTAACATCTGGTTACGTGACCAGCGTTCCCGTGATGTACAGCTACAGGATCTGTTCAGTGCCAGTGAGCTGTCTATGTTAATGGGCAGAAAAGAGCGTTTTAAGGCGCTTTTTTACCGGAATGAGGTCTTGATAGGGTTGTTGGTCTACCAGGGTCTTTTAATCGGGGAAATGGCGTCTTTATGCGTAGCGGAAATAGACCTGGAAGGAGGGACGGTGTACATCCGGGAAACAGCTGTTACCAATAGTCGCAAACTCCCCTTACATGCTAACCAGGTATTACCCCTGTCCGCTTACCTGGAAGGCGCCCGTGCGCAGTTACTGGGCGGCAGGGCAAGCGAAGCGTTGCTGATCAGTCAGCGTGGTCAGCCTATGCAGGCATCCGATATAAGCAAACATGTAAAACGGCGTTACAGCGGGTTGTTCCCGGGCAGGAAAGTAACGGCGCAGTCCATCCGTCAGAGCGTGATCGCTAACCTGCTGGCTCAGGGACATGACATCAGCAAGGTACAGCAGTTTGCAGGGCATAGGTATCCCTCCAGTACAGAGCGTTACCGCCAGGACCATGTAGGCAGGCTACAGGCTATAATAGACCAGTACCACCCTGTGAAGTGAGTTGTGGCAGGGTACGAGGAGCTTTTGTAAGTTATGGCAGCATCGTGGCAGTTCTCTTGTATTAAAAATGAAAGTCTTTCCTATGGCTGTTTTTATGCTCAGGGTTCGAATCCCTCTTTCTCCGTAAACAATGCCCAGGTCATTAGAAGGTCGGCTGTCCCCCCGGTCATTACTATTGCCCCGGTAGAGTAGCCGTATAGAAGTGTTGCGGTCATGGGTTAATATCCTGGTCAATCAGTCCTCCAGGAACAGCGGTCTCACTGCGGGTTCGGTGCGAACAAAAACCGGTGCCAGGCTGCGCAGGGGTCGTTATCCCGCTATGTTCTGAAAGCAGCCTGTCACGGTTTTTGCGCCCCTTCACCCTTCGTTCGGGCAGCTGTCGGGTTGGCGGCTGGCGCACGATGGCTCCGCTACAGCCACCCCTTCGCTGCCCCTTGTCGGTCCGCCACCTGCCTTCGCCGCCACGGCCTTCGCTTTTTGATTTTGCCGTCCGCTGCGCTCCCGGCGGTTGATATGGACTAGCCGCGGCCAGCTGTGGCTACGTGCTCCGCTGCGCTGCGCACTCCCGCCCCAGCGGCCGTGGCGGCATGGCGGTGGTGGCGGAGGGATCGCTACCTGAGCGTTGGTTATAGCTGCCAGACATTATCTCTCTGCCCCAACGGCAGATGATACGCTGCGCGAACGTCGGCGTTAGTACGTCGATCAGCTGTAGTACTATCTTGCTTCCGTATGCAGGACAGTGGATGGGGGCAGCATCAGAACAGATGTTGATCAGTATCACTCTCTTCAACAGCAGGATAAATGCTGAGCATCAGTACCCCATCCACTATCCCGCATACGTGCGTATTGTTTTTTTAAACCATTGTTTAACAAATAAAACCATTGAATTATGTATTGCGTCCGGAAACACTCCCTGTGTTGGGAGTTACTCAATCAGCGTAACGGTAAGAGCCGTTTACTGAGAATGCAGGAAGTATTACGTTTAGCAGGCAGTTATCCGGAGCTGAATAGTGAGCAGGTCAGGCTCTGGTTCGTCTCCAGGCTCCCGCAGGTCCGGGACAAACCGTAGGGGGCTGCAGGTAGTGGATGGGGGTAATCAAAGCTCCAGTCCTCCATCCACGAACCCACCCTACGCGCGTGTTATTTATTTTTTTCTTTCAAATGAAAAAACAGATGAAATAAAAAAGTATATCTTAGGCTCAGTTCTTTGAGTGGGAAACGGGTGCATGGGCCAGCAATCGGACAGGCGGGAGTGGCTTGGGGCTATACCGTTATGGGTTCAATGGTAAGGAGAATGACAATGAGGTGAAGGGGGATGGGAACCAGCAGGATTATGGGTTCAGGATATATGATCCGAGAGTTGGAAGGTTTTTGAGTGTGGACCCATTAACTAAGAATTATCCCTGGTATACTCCTTATCAGTTTGCTGGTAATAAACCAATTTGGGCAACCGATCTTGATGGATTAGAAGAAAGATATTTTCAAATAGATATAGAGTATGGTAAGAATGGCCGGCTTACTAATACAACGTTCGATGAGATAAAAGGATTGAGTGCTGGGCTACATTTTTATAGTGGTATGAATGGAATTCATACATATTATAATGAAATCGGTAAAAATGGAATTGGGGATCAATATACTGTAAATTTGTCAAGAACATTGACTGATGGAACGGTTGTAAGAAGAACATTCACTGTGTTTATACCTCGAGAGCCTGATTGGACAGATAATTTTTTCTCCCCACGTAAGAGTCCTGAACGCGGTGGTGGTATAATATTTACGTCTTCTGCGAGAACAGATGGTATACCTGGGGCAAGCTCTCAGAATCAATTCGAGCCATCAGCAACACATGCAGATAGGAAGATAGAGTCTGCAGATGGTATAGCAGATGGCTTTGGGATGACTGGGAACGCGTTTGAACTACGAGACATTGGAAGTATAAGAAAAGGACTCGTGGAGTTAGTTGGTAAGGGATCCAATTTAGGAAAGTTAGAAGCTGGACTTGAAATGGTTAAGAGATTTCTAAGCAACTATGATGGAGGCAATAAAGTTGGAGGAGTTATTGACGTGGTCCTTCCAAAAGATGTTAAGAAAAATGCTGTTTATTGTGATGATTGTGGACGAGTGTATAGAGATAGCTCAAATATCTGGGTGTCAACTCCAGACAAGGCGACTGATACTATCCAACGACATGATCTTCCACCGAGCGCATATAGGGAATAAATAATTTATATGAATAGATGTAACAAAATAGTTTTTCTAATTTCTGTTTTTTTTCTATTGTCTTGTCAGTCTAGCAACAAGATAAATCCACCGATAAGGGAATATTTTGTTCCTCAGGGCATAGATATTATGCTGAGTTTTAACCCTTCTTACGAAGGCGATGATCCAATCATAGTATCCTTTAATTCTATTATTAAAAGAAAGCTTAGTGGCCAGGTAATTACTATGTCTGGTGATGTGATTGTAGGAATTCTATCTTTCCGTGAAGGGGCTGTATGGGGCGAGGAGCTTTCAACTTACGCCGACGGAAGCCTGAAAAAATATGCATTTAGGCACAATGCCCATGATGCTGTATTTTATAGAAAATATGATAGTCTACATCATGTCATAGGAGAACAAGGTACACCTTGTGTTGGGCATTTTGCACACGAATATTCGAATGGAGACAGTCTGCGTTCGGATGTCTTATTTGTGGATGGAATATTTGAAGATATGAAAATAGAGCTTTCAACTGACGGTGTTTCTTTTAAGGAGATTGATGCTTATGATAATGCTGAGTACAAACCCTATAAGTTGTATAGACATTTATCTTCTTTGAGAGATCAACACGATGCAAAATTGTATTTTAGGATGACTTGTATTGATTCTATTACCAAAGAAAAGTTATTATTTAAAGACTCTGTATCATTGTCAGCTTATAAGAAATAAAATTTTGATAACTCTGATTGGACCATATAATGGGACGATCGTTTTTCTAAAAAGGTGCCCTGGTAATCGACCAGGACACCTTTTGTATAGAAAGATGTAGTAAGACGAAAGAAACTTATAAAACATTATAATTTAGGCCATTCCTATTATCCTTATGTTATATGTTACATGAAAGGTTACTTATGATTAGAAGGAATTCCTTGATTAATACACTTCGTCCTTCTTCTCACTTATAACGTACGATCTGAGAGTAGGGCGGTTTTTGAGTGTGGATCCATTGACAGGTGATTATCCAGAATTAACGCCATACCAATTTGCAAGTAATACTCCCATACAAGCAATAGATTTAGACGGAACTGAGGCGTGGATGCAGCAGACGCCAATTGCATTGAAACAATATGCTTTTGCGAAATGCTGCTATTGCGCAAGAACAGTATAATGATGCGCTGGCTGCGAGAATTACAGGTGGGCCTTTTAGTGCTGCTGGATATCTGCTTGGGGGGGATGAGAGTGCATTTAAGTGGTCTGTGGCAGATGGAGTTATGACATAATTTGGAGGTCTACCCATAGAAAATTCTAGTGTTTTTCCAATGCAAACGGATATAAAATACATATACTTGAGCCCGTTATAATAAGTTCTTTGGGAAAATAGACCCTTGAGGTGTATTGATTTATCCGGACAGTGGAGACTGTAAAATGAACTGTGTCAAAGGTTAAAATAATTTCCTGACCTTTAACACAAGTTTCTTTTTATGAGCAAGAATGATCAATTTGATTACGACGGCCTCAAGAAAAAGGCCTTAGAACAGTT
>NZ_WRXN01000031.1 GCF_009758205.1 Chitinophaga tropicalis | reverse complement strand
CTTGTTCCCATCTCCCTAAGCCCGTCATATATTTTTACTGAATAAAATTAAGGCTCCACATATATGACCACGTATATAGCGCTATACAAAAGAAAAAACCGTCTCAATTTATTATTGAGACGGCTTCTTTTTTTTGCGCAATCCCCTGCCTTTTTTAATAAATGAATGACTAAATTGCCGCCAGGACTATCTACTAAAACATAACCTGTTCCACATGCTGAAAGATCTGTTCCAATCCCCCGATTATTTCCAGGTAGACGAACTGTTAACCGAAGAACACCTCATGGTACGCGATACCGTCCGACAATGGGTGAAAAAAGAAGTTTCTCCTATCATTGAAGATGCCTGCCAGCAAGCTAAATTCCCGTCGCACATCATCGGCGGACTAGGGCAGCTTGGCTGCTTCGGCCCTACAATACCACAGGAATACGGCGGCGGCGGAATGGACCATATAGCATACGGCCTCATGATGCAGGAACTGGAAAGAGGAGACAGCGGCATCCGCTCCACAGCCTCCGTTCAGGGTTCACTGGTAATGTATCCCATCTTTACCTTCGGCAGCGAAGAACAAAAACGTAAATACCTGCCTAAACTGGCTTCGGGCCAATGGATGGGCTGCTTCGGCCTTACAGAGCCCGACTTTGGCTCCAATCCCTCCGGTATGATCACCCATTTCAGGGATGCCGGAGATCACGTAGTGCTGAACGGCGCAAAAATGTGGATCTCCAACGCCCCCTTTGCTCAGATAGCAGTAGTGTGGGCAAAAGATGATGATGGCATTATCAGGGGCATTATAGTGGAAAGAGGGATGCCTGGATTCACCACTCCTGAAACAAAAGGAAAATGGAGCCTGCGCGCAAGCGCAACCGGAGAACTGGTGTTCGACAATGTAAAAGTCCCTAAAGAAAATATCCTCCCAGGTGCCAAAGGACTGAAAGGACCATTAAGCTGCCTCTCATCCGCCCGCTACGGGATTGCCTGGGGAGTAATAGGCGCTGCGATGGACTGCTACGACACAGCCCTGCGATACGCAAAAGAAAGGATACAATTTGACCGCCCCATAGCCGGCTTCCAGCTTACACAGAAAAAGCTGGCAGAAATGATCACAGAGATCACCAAAGCACAGCTCATGAACTGGAGGCTGGGAGTACTGAAAAATGAAGGTAAAGCCACCCCCGCCCAGATATCAATGGCTAAACGTAATTCCTGCGACATAGCTACCCGCATTGCCCGGGATGCCAGGCAGATACTGGGAGGCATGGGCATTACCGGCGAATATCCCATCATGCGCCATATGATGAACCTGGAAAGTGTGATCACCTACGAAGGAACACACGAAATACACTTACTTATTACCGGTCAGGATATTACAGGCCTGGACGCTTTTCACTGATATGTACCGTATACTCTTCGCTTTATTATTACTGAGCGCTTCCCTTTCCGCACAACGGCTGCAGGTCGTGGAAGGAAAAGCGCAGGGCACTTACTTCATTGTTAAATACGTATCGGCCGATACAACTTCACTGGCTGCTTCCATCGATTCCGTTTTTGCGGTCATCGATCAATCCCTGTCACTTTACAAACCCGGCTCCCTGATCAACCGGTTCAATGAAGGGAAAAGTATTACGATGGATAGCCACATGCAGGCCGTCATCACAAAAGCATTGTGGATCAGCAGCATTACCAGGGGCTCATTTGATATCACCGTTAAACCGCTGGTAGATATCTGGGGATTTGGCGTACACCATACCGCCCAACAGCAGGTCCCCTCCCGGGATACATTGCGGAATATCCTGCAGTATGTAGGTTATAAATACCTGCAGGTAAACGGTCAGCAACTGGAAAAAAAGAAACCGGGAGTAAAGATAGATTGCAATGGCATTGCACAGGGGTATACCACAGACGTACTGGCCGGATTCCTTGAACAGCGTGGTATTACAGATTATCTTGTAGATGTGGGAGGGGAGCTGCGCAGCAAAGGACATAATGCACAGCAGCAGGTGTGGACAGTAGGTATTGAAAGCCCGGCAAGTGAAACCGGCGGCTCTCCTGTACAGAACATTCTCTCACTCAGCAACAAAGCTGTTACCACCAGCGGGAATTACCGCCGCTTTTTTGAACAGGGAGGCATTCGCTTTGCTCACACTATTGATCCTGTATCAGGACAGGCCTTACATAGCAATATCGTCAGTGTAACAGTAATTGCCCCTGATGCTATCACTGCAGATGGGTTTGACAATGCCCTGATCCTGATGGGAGTGGAAAAGTCGCTGAAATTCATCGCTGATCATCCTGGATATAAGATCGAAGCCGCTTTTATTTATAAAGACAAGGCAGGAAAAATAAAACAACGTTTTTCTCCCGGCTTCAGAAAGTTGTTGCTGAAATAATTCTTAGCTGTTTTGAAATGAAAAATGGGACTATCGCCAGATAATCCCATTACTCACATGGTTTTTTATAGAATATATGAAACAGCTTAGTTGATATGCACCTTCAATCCCACATTAGCCTGTATCACATTAAAATTAGTGATCTCCTGCTGGCTATATGGCGCAAAGTTGTATTGCAGGCTTGCATTGAGCAATACCGGTGATCCTTTGCCGAAAGGCACATTGATGCCCACTTCCGGAGAAGCCATAAACTGCCAGCTGTTATACCGTTCGCTGAACTGTCCCCAGTATTTGTTATACACCATATTAGCAGTACCTACGCCAAGCCCCACATAAGGTATCACTGCTGCATCAGGTTTACTTAGCTGATACTGCACCGTTGCCAGTATAGGTGTTACTTGCAGGGTACGTGTCTGTACTGCAGATATATCTCCGCTTTTATCACTGTACACAGCACGGGGCAACTTCTCATAAAATTCCTGGAAGCCGGTTCTGAGTCCTATCGCCAGCTGGTCGTTCAGGTGATATTGTAAACCTGCCCGCCATCCGCGGAAACTTGTTTTATTGGTATAATCTTTCAGGGAGCCAAAAGGCTGCGCAATGGAGTAATCAACATTGAGGGAAAGCGGTGAGCGTACCTGGGAGAAGGCGCTTTGCACACCCAGAGAGGCAATCATCAGCAATATCCAGAGCTTTAAACTTTTCATCGTAATCTCATTTTAAGTAAATCATTAGTTTGTGGTCTTCAGATAGGTGGATTGCGCAAACACGGCGCTTACCATCTTATCCACGTTATCGATGCTCCATACGCCTGTACCACGCATCAGGGCATTCCAGACAGCCACCAGGTTGTTGTTTACAGGATGTTTGAGATCTACTATGTCGATAGACACGGCCCGCTCATTCTGGTACACCTGGTAATACGTTGGCCAGTAATAACCGTAGCCGGGATAACCCCAGTAGAACGGATCATAATAACCACCATAGCCTGCCCAGTAACCGGGATCATAAATAATTGCACTGTAGCTGTTGTCAATACGGGTAAGGTTCACTGCCAGATCAGGTTTGGAGGTCCTGCTTACCAGTGTATACCCTCTTGCTTCCAGCGCCGAGGTAACGTCAGCGATCAGCTTTTTATCATAATCAGTGAGGGCGCGCCCATCATTGTTTGTATTGCTGGCCACTACCACAGAATCGGCAATGCTGAATGTTTTGAAAGAGGTAAAATCTGTGCTGTCTGCATGGTTTGTAATGTAGATCCGGGATTCCTCTGCCGTCATATCCTTCAGCGGGTCCTTACCACAGCTGCTAAAGGACAATACTATGCCCATTAAGGCACACGTTACTAACATGACTCTTTTCATATTCACGGGTTTTAAATTGCTGCTTTTCAGGTAGGTAGAGGGTAGGGAGAAGCTGTTATTTTGTTAATTTCAGTATAACAGGAAATGTGCCAACAGTTGTAATGCTGCTGCTGTACAACCCTTTAACGTAAGTTAAACTGAGGATGTTACATTAGGTTTATCCGCGAAATGTTAAGGAATTCCTAAAATAGCTGGTACTAGATCAATTGGAGAGGGAAGTGGAAAGATAAACGGCTTTCTCAGTAAGTATTTCTTTCAGCTGCAGGGGAGAGATAAAATGTATCCCGTCTATACCGCAGGCTTCAGCCCCCCTGATATTACGCTCATTATCGTCTATAAAAAGTGTATCGCACGCTTTAATATCATACCGCTGCAGAAGCAGGTCGTAGAATGCCGCATTCGGCTTACGCATTTTCTCCCTGCCGGAAACTACTATCCCGTCAAACAACTGCAGGAAAGGATATAGTACAAGGGCAAGGGGAAAGGTCTCGTTAGACCAGTTAGTGAGTGCGTATATCTTATATCGCTTGCTTTCTTTTAACTCCCGGAGAATGGCTACGGTCTCTTCTATAGGGCCACCCAGCATTTCCTGCCATCTGCCGTAATATGCCCTGATCTGGGCTTCATATTCCGGATGCTGGCTTACCAGTAGCTCCGTAGCTTCCTGCAGACTTCTGCCGGCGTCCTGTTCCTCATTCCAGTCTGAGGTACATATATTTTGGAGGAAGAACTCGGTTTCTGCTGCTGTTGTAAAGATCTTGTTATACAGATAACGGGGATTCCAGTCTATCAGAACGGCGCCAAGATCAAAGACCAGGTTGGAATATTGTTTTGCAGCAGCATTATTCATAGTATAAAGATAGGGTATTTTTAATATATATTTTTGACTGATTACTTTAAATCTCAAAACTTTAAGCCACGCACAGCGCAAAAAAAGCGCCCGCAAAAAAGTTGGTTTCGCCGAAGGCGAAACCAACTTTTTTGCGCAATTATTCCAGCAAAGTATCCGCCGCATCCTCCAACAACTTCAAATCCACTGAATCCGAACCCGCAATCCCCTCAATAGATCCCTTAATATGCGCCGCATTAAGCAACACCTTCTCCAGATGCTTCTCCCTCGCCTTCCATATCTTCTCCATTGCATCCCTTTCCTTCTGCAAAGAAATCTTCATAGCCATAAAACCCTCCCGTATAGCCTTCCATTGCTCCGCAAACTCACCACTGGTAAGATACCCATAAAGCATATGCATTTTATCCCCCCTGTTCTCCTGTGTTTTCAGAGCAGTAGATATTTTGATCACACCATCCCTCAACACATGCGCCAGTGCTTTCACCTCAGCAAAAGAACAGATCCATACACCTTCCCTGTCCCCAAAACGCTCCATATCTTTCGGCATAGCCTGCGTCACCAGTATAGCAATATCCGCTCCCTGGCTGCGCATATCCGCTTTCAGCTTCTCAACCCAATCCCTCGAAAAATCTTTAGTACGCTTGCTTTCATAAATGATCTTCCCGCACTCCTGCCCAAACTGGTTCCTGATGATCTGTATACAGTCAGCCCCTCTCACACCTTTCCCTACTTCAGTTATTTCATCAAACGGAAATGCACCTCGCAGCAGCTCTTCCAGCACAAGTTCCTGTATCTCCCCCTGCAGCTGTGTAGACCCCTGTTCCGCCCGTCTCTTCATCTCTTCCGCCAGTTTACGCTGGTCTTCCAGCTGCTTTTCCAGCTCGCGCAGCTTCAGCTGGTAATCAGTTTCTTTAAGCTGATTCCGCTGCGCCTCATCTTTACGTATCTGTTCAGCCAGTTGCTGGCTTCTTTCTATCAGTTTTTTCTCCAGGGTGAGGTCCAGTTCCTGCTCTTTATCTTTCAGCTCCTGCGCTTTACGCAGAAATTCAAGTTCCTGCTGTTGTGCCTTCCTCAGTTTCTCCTCCTGGTCCTGCGCCGTCTGCTGCAGCATTTGCAGCTGGTTCTCATAATTGGCAGCTACACTTTTACGTATATTTTCAGACAAGGTCTCCTGCAGCCGCTGTTTTTCAGAAGCCAGTAGCTTGTTCAGTTCTTCCTGCTGAGATTGTTTTTGTTGCTCTACCTGCAGCCGGGCCTTTTCAAGTTGTTGTTTTTCGCTTTGCAGCGCATCCACACGTTTGCGCCATTCCGTCTCCATTTTGCCGCGCATTTCCTTCTCTATGTCCGCAGCAAAAGCATCCTCCATGACAAACTGGTGCCTGCAATTAGGACAGGTAATAGATGTTCCCATATGCCGAAGTTAATGCCTTTCCGGCATATAGCGAACGCTGGCTATTGATGCCCTGGCTCAACACTGCTGCTTCCAAGCGTCTACAAAATCCGTCATATTTTATTGAAAGCCGTATATAACCGGCTGATTCCCCGGGGTAGCCTCTCAAGCATAGGATTTGACAGGAACCTCCAAAAACAAAGAGTATGAGAAGAAAACACATTCTATTGACCGCTTGCTTATTGTTGAGCACATTTGCATTTACAGCCTGTGATGACGATGATGATGATGTTAACCAGCCTGGTGTATCTGAAAGAGATCAGGCATTCATCATGCAGGCATCCTATGGAAACCGCGCGGAAATTGAATTTGGGAAACTGGCGGACTCTTTATCAACCACCGATTCAGTAAAAGTATTCGGACAGATGATGTCAGAAGACCATTCTACTGCACAGGAAGAGCTGGAGTCACTGGCAGACGACTGGGACGTACATACGCCGGATACGCCTGATTCCGTACACCTTGCCATCAAACAACAACTGATGCTGATGACAGGCCACATGTTCGATACTGCCTATATCAACGGGCAGATAAGAGACCATCAGGCAACTATTGCTCTTTTTGAATATGCGGCAGACAGCAGTGATGCCCAGGGACTAAAAGATTATGCGAACAAATATCTTCCCGCCATACGTACGCACTATGACCATGCAGTACGTATCGCCGCTACCCTGGAATAAACTGTTAAAAAAAACAGCTTTGGCCAGTTAAGGCCAAAGCTGTTACTATTGGGGGAGAAAGGATGAAGGCCGGCTTTAAAGGATATACCTGTTACAGAAGTATTCCTCCTTACTGAATAAGTCTTTCAATGTAAAAATGTATTCCAGTGAATCATTGGTATCCCGGTCATAGAACAATGCCCTGCCTTTCAGAAAAGCCAGGTAATACGTTTGCCAGCCGGAGTATTTATTCAGCACAATGGCGTACAAACGTTCCAGGTAATTAAGCGCCTCTGCCTGTGAGAGCCAACCGCTGTTATAGGCATAACGGGCGATCAGCCCTGCTCTTTCAATATCCCATGCGGCAAGATCATGGATAGCATCAAAAGTTTTTTCATTCACAGGCATCTTCTTTTCTGTAAATATCTTTCCGCAATAATTGTCAATATGGTCATACAGCTCCCCATCCAGCAACAATTCCTTCACCACATCAGGCATGCCGCTTGCATTGCGTTCCACGATCACGTGTTTTATCAGCGGATAGTTCTTTCCCGTAGAAGGCAGCAGCAACAGCTCCTCCAGCAGTGACACAGTATCCTGTTTGTTAAAGATCTGCCATGACTGTCCCAGCAGCCCTGCAAGATCTTTGGCAGGCCATCTCGACTTCAGGGTAACGCTGTCTCTTGCCTGATTGGCTTCTGCAAGCAGCGCACCAATACTTAACAGACGCTCCGATGAACCGGATAGTTTATGCTCCTCATAGAACTTATCATATATTGGTTTGCTCTTAAATAATCCGAACATAGTTTAAGGATTTGTATGAAAGAATCTTTCACAAAAGTATTCCCCCGTTCTACGGTCGTCAATCCCTAAATCTGGCTATTTCAGCGGGCTCCGGACCAGAATCACTATAATTGGGGATAGGCCGGCTCCCCCGTGCACTTAAATTTGTAACTGATTTTATCTACCTTTAAAACCTGCAAAATAATGCAATGAGTATTTTGAGAAATGCCGGTGAATCATGAGTAAAGGGACCCTGTATGCTATATATCTGACAGTTTTCCTGCTGTTTATACAACCTTTTGAAGCCCGCTCGCAGAGCGCTATAGACTCGCTTGCATCCGTTTACCGGTCAGGTAAATTATCAATGGAGGACAGAGTGACGATCGCGGCCCAGTACAGCATGGCTTTGTCCCATAATAACCGTCACCGTGAAGCAGAGCAGGTTTTAAGAGACAATATTGCGATAACCCGGAAATTGCCGGATACTAAATATGCAGCCTATCTGTATGGTGTAAGCGCCATGCATGAACGGGTGCTTGACAGGGCAAATAATGCAAAGATCTGCCTTGATAGCGCATTATATTACAGCAACCATACCAGGGATAAACGCATTCTGGGATATGTCAGTTATTGTCGGGGATGGCTGTTATCCAGGGATAATCAGCCTGTGGAAGCAGTACGCTATTTCGTAGAAGCGTTGAAGCTGCTGGATGAAGCAAACAGGACAGACTATAAAGTAGCTATTTACCGCGAGCTGTATTCTATCTACACAGAATGGGACGATGCTGATCTGCAGAAGAAGTATGCACGTTTAAGCCTCGCACAGGCAAAGAGCCAAAACGATATTTCGCTCATATTTGACGCCTGTATGATGCTGGGAGGCACCTTTACAGACCTTTACCGGAATAACCGCGAGAACAGGCAGCTGCTTGATTCTGCACACTATTACTACGTGCATGCCATCGAGGTCTATAATGATGATAAACAAAAGGTTATTGTACCTTCCAATCTGGGCCATGCCGCATTGAACCTCGCTAATCTGTTGATGCAGTTTTATCCTGATAGCTATAAAAATGAGGGTATCAGATATGCTAACCTGGCTATCAGCACAGGTAAAAAAACAAATCAACATTCCTTCATAGCGTCAGGGTATGGAGTGCTGTCAGAATATGAAATGCAGGCAGGGAATATTGCGGCTGCCAGGGAATGCCTTGTTAATGCGCTGACCCATGTAATGCAGGAGGCAATGCCCGACAGGGTTATCATGCCCCGCATCTATCGCGGCTTTTCCGCTATCAGTGAAAAGGAAGGAGATTATAAAGAAGCACTACGCTATTACAAACAATACTTCGATCTCTATAAGGAGATCTACGATGCAGAAAAGATGGAAGCGGGCCGGAGACTGGAAGCCCAGTTTGAGAAAAATAAACAGGCGCAGCAGATGGCCTATCTGCAGCTGCAGGGCGAGAAAAAAGAACAACAACTCACCTTACTGCGTATCCTCGCCCGGCAGCGCGATCAGCAGATGGCCTACATGAAGCTGAATGAACAGAATCAACAACAGGAGCTGGCCATGTTCCGCCTTAAAACAGAAAAGAACGAACAGGAACTGGCGCTTGCCAACCTGCGCTCAAAACACCACCGGCAGGAACTGGTTGCCATGCAACGGCAGGTAGACGCCAACCGGAAACTCAATAAACTATATATCTTGCTGATAGGCGTATTCATCACCACCCTGGGCCTCGTATATTACGTATACCGACAGCGCTCAAAAACCCTGAAACAACAGGTAGACATCCACCTGCTGGAACTGCAGAAAGTAACACAACAGCAGGAGATCTCCAACCTGACAGCCATGCTGGACGGCCAGGAACAGGAACGCACCCGGCTGGCGCGCGATCTGCATGATAGCCTCGGCGGACTACTCTCTGCCATCAAAATAGACCTCTCTCAGGTAAAACTGGCCGATGCTTCCATGCATGTAAAAAAACTGGTTGGCGGCTCCCTCTCCCAGATAGATACCGCCGTAGATGAGCTAAGACGCGTAGCACACAACCTCATGCCGGAACTCGTACTGAAATACGGACTGGAAGAAGCCATCAGGGACTATTGCCGCAGAATGAGCAACCCCTCCCTCGATGTGGAAGCACAGTTCTTCAAATACAGCGACACACTGGACATGAATACCCAGGTAGTGGTTTACCGCATCATACAGGAACTGGTGAACAACGCACTGAAACATGCACAGGCCTCACAAATACTGGTACAGCTACAGGGAAACGACGACAGCTATTTCCTCACAGTAGAAGACGATGGAAGAGGCTTCGATGTCCAGTCTCTGAATAACAACCGCTCAGCCGGCATTCACAACATCAGGGCAAGACTGCAATTCCTGGACGGAGATATGCACATCGACTCCAAAATAGGCCAGGGTACTACTATAGAGATCAATTTTCCCAGGATAAAAAATAACGTTACAAATGACCAGGATAGTAATAACGGATGATCATCCCATCGTATTGGATGGCCTTAAGAATCTGCTGAACAGTCAGGGCAGCTTCAGTGTAATAAACGTTTTCCCGGATGGCAGCTCATTACTGGAAGCATTGAAAAGCGATCAGCCGGACGTCATTCTGCTGGATATTAACCTGCCTGATATCAGCGGACTGGAACTGATCTCCCGCATTAAAACCTTATCGCCGGATACACGGATCATTACTCTTAGTGTACATAATGAATACCCCGTTATAAACAGCATGCTGATGCAGGGAGTAGACGGTTACGTGCAGAAGAATGCAGTAGGAGAGGAGATCGTAGAAGCCATACTGGCCGTGATGGAGGGAGAACAATATCTCTGCGCCAAAACAAAGGCCATCATCAGTAAAAAAGAGACCAGGGGCCTGCAGGCAGTGCCTAAAGTGACCCGCAGGGAAAAAGAGATCCTCCAGCTGGCAGCAAGAGGGCTTACCACCCAGCAGATAGCCGACGAACTGTTCATCAGCTCCCATACAGTAGATAGTCACCGGAAAAATCTCATGGAAAAATTCGAAGTGAAGAACATTTCCTCTGCTATAAAACTGGCGGCGGAATATGGAATACTTTCTTATTAAAGCGTGTAGTATATTGTTTTACATTCCACAGATGAAAACGGTATGCTATGACTCGAACAGCTATGTATCTGCTTGTTGCAGGGATAATGTATGGTTGCACAGGCAGTAAGCAAAGGAAAGACGGATGGACTGAATACCTCGGCGCCCCTGACCGTAACCACTATTCATCCCTGAGCCAGATCAATACCACCAATGTAAAAGACCTGCAGGTAGTATGGGAATTTCATACCGGCGATTCCGGGCAGGTGCAATGCAATCCCATTATTGTAGACAGCATCCTCTACGCCGTCACTGCCTCCAACTACGTTTTTGCATTGGATGCAGCCACCGGCAAACAACAGTGGATCAGTAAGATCAGCCGGGGTACGTCCGGCAACGTGAACCGTGGTGTCGCCTACTGGGAAGAAGGGACTGATAAACGAATACTCTTCGCCTATGGCGAATGGCTGACAGCTCTTAACGCCCTCACAGGAGAGGTCATCACCACCTTCGGCAACCAGGGGCGGGTAAGCCTGAAATCCGGCCTGGGAGAAGGCGTAAAAGAAAAATATGTCGGCTCTACCACCCCGGGCGCTGTCTTTGAAGATCTCATCATCATGCCTATCCGCGTAGGAGAGGGAGAAGGCGCTGCTCCCGGCTATATACAGGCATTCAATATCAGAACAGGCAAGCTGGCATGGGTATTTCACACCATCCCCCAACCGGGAGAAGCAGGCTATGATACCTGGCCTGAAAATGCTTATAAAGACGAGACTATCGGTGGCGCCAACAGCTGGGCAGGTATGGCGGTAGATGTTGAACGGGGCATTGTTTTCGCTCCCACAGGCTCCCCGGCATTTGACTTCTACGGCGCGCTGAGACATGGTAAAAATGAATATGCCAACAGCCTCATAGCCCTTGACGCACGTACAGGTAAACATATCTGGCATTACCAGACCGTTCACCATGATATATGGGACCGTGACCTGCCGGCGCCCCCCAACCTGGTACACCTGGAAAAAGATGGTAAAGGGATAGATGCCGTAGCACAGGTAACAAAAACAGGCTTTGTATTCGTGTTTGACCGGGAAACAGGCAAATCACTTTATCCCATAACAGAAAAGCCATTCCCTGCTTCTGATGTACCCGGAGAACAAACATGGGCTACCCAGCCTATTCCCTCCCTTCCCCAACCATTTGCCCGCCAGGAAATTTCAGAAAACGAGATCAGCACCATCGCATATAACAGGGAAGAACTGCTTGCCATTTACCATAATGCCAGCAAAGGAATGTTCCATCCGCTGGAGGTAGACAAACCCTCTATCATCTTACCCGGCGCTGATGGCGGCGCAGAATGGGGCGGTGCCGCAGTAGATAAGGAAGGTATCATGTACGTGAACGCCAATGAAATGGCATGGCTCTTCAGCCTTATAAAAGCACCTGCCGGTAATCTCACCCAGGGGCAGATGCTCTATAACACCTATTGTATTTCCTGTCACGGCGCCAACCGTGAAGGCAATCCTGCCAGTGGTTATCCATCCCTGATCAATATCAAACAAAAGACAAAAAGAGAAGAAATAGCCCGGCTTATCACCAACGGCCGTGGTATGATGCCGGGATTAGTACAGATAGGCGCCGCAGAGAAACAAGCTATCATCGACTTCCTCTTTGACGAAGAAAAGACAGAAGCGGCAGGACTCAACCTCGCTGAAAAAAGCATACGGACAAAATCCCCTTACCGTTTCAATGGCTACAACAAATTCCTTGACAGCCGGGGTTATCCTGCCATCACTCCACCCTGGGGCACGCTAACGGCTATAGATCTGAATACCGGCAAACAGCTATGGCGGCAACCGCTGGGAGAATTTAAAGAACTGAAAGCAGAAGGTCATGCAGCCACCGGCACCGAAAACTACGGCGGACCAATAGTTACAGCCGGAGGCGTACTATTCATTGCTGCCACGAAAGACGGTATGTTCCGCGCATTCGACAAGAAAACCGGTAAACTGTTATTCGAAAAAGAACTGCCGGCAGCAGGGTTTGCTACACCCAGCACCTACCAGGTAAACGGCAGGCAATACATAGTAATTGCCTGCGGCGGTACTAAACTCGGAACCGCCAAAGGAGACAGTTATGTAGCTTTCGCATTACCATAAGTAATTGAAAATAAATCAGTATTACAGCTCTTTCGAATTAAATTTGGTGATTATTAAAAACAGTTTAATTTTGCACCACTTCAAAGGATTGCGGAGGTGGCGAAATTGGTAGACGCGCTACTTTGAGGTGGTAGTGCCTGAAAGGGCTTGGGAGTTCGAATCTCCTCTTCCGCACAAACAGAAAAGACCGTCAGATATTGACGGTCTTTTCTGTTTATAAATCTTCTGTAACTTAAGCCTTCACCAATATATTTCCTTTTTTCTTCCCAGCATTACGTTCCAAAGGACTATCCCCCTGGTAGCAACCTATTTCAACAATGTTTCCCGCCACAGTTCTGCTCTTATCCCATTGGCCGGAATGGACATTTAACATGAAAGAGTCGCTGGAAACGGAATAGAAAAGCGTCGCACTACAGCTTTGGTTGCCAGCAGTGACAACAAGCTCCCATATAGTATCCCGGGTAAGGTCCTCATAAACAGCATCGAAGTAACCTGGTTCTATCGTACTTGGATCATAGCCAGTGATATCCCATGTCTGTTCAACATCGGACTTGTTAGTAAATTCAATAACATACTGTGCCATAATTAAACAATGGGGTTTAAAGTTTTAAATGATGTAAATAAGAGAATTGCTGAGCTCAGTCAGACTTAAAGAGAGATTGGTTTTTCCAGACAGGAACAGTAAGTTACAAAAGATGCTCAGTATCAGCAAAAAAATGTCTTCTAATCACTCACCGGGTATGGCCCATGCTCAAACTCCTCAGCATGATACCCCTTACTGCCAATCACCTTGCCTAACTCACTCTTAAAATCCTTCCCGCTCTTCAAACAATCCAGCACATACCTGAAATCATATTTAGGCTTCCACCCCAGTTCAATCCTGGCTTTTTCATTTACATAAACACGGTCAATTTCAGGCAGCATTTTCCAGCCTTTTGCCTTATATATTTCAGGGTAATCCGGGAAATGCCATGCTACCACCCCATGAGCATCCTGTCTTAATGAATGAAGATCATCTTCCGTAAATGGTGAAGTAGCGCTGATAATATATTTCCCGAATCCTATCTTCTCTGCTTTCTCAACAGCTAAAAGATGCGCGATAGCTGCATCTTCAATATCAACCCTTCTGTAGAGATATTCATTCGCTTTTAAGTTATCATCCTGATATAGCTCTCTGACAGATTTATTATCGTCTTCTTCCGGGAAGAAACGGGATGTTTTCAATATCAGGCAGGGCAGGTTATGATTCCTGTAAAACAGCTGGCAAAGATCTTCTGCCGCCGTTTTTGTTACACCATAAATGTTTTTGGGAGCAGCTTTGGCTTCTTCAGTGATCCATATGGCGGGTTCTCCTTTGGCGGGAGTTAACATATCTCCGAATGTACTGGTAGTACTGGTATAGATAAAGGCCTTCACACCATGCTGCTTTGCCAGTTCCAGTAAGTTTAAAGTACCGCTCAGATTTGTATCAATAAATTCCTGACAGGAATGTGTTGCTACATGGGGTTTGTGCAGCGTGGCTGTATGAATGACAAAGTCTGCGCCTTGCATACATTTATCAACAAAGCTCCGGTCAACTATAGAACCAACATGAGATGTGTAAGGGCCATCTTTAACATCAATACCTGTATGATCAATACTTCTGCTTTGCAATATTCTGATGATTGCCTCTCCGAGATGTCCACTACTTCCTGTTACTAAAATTCGCATGATGAGTGTGTTTTGATTAATTTACGAAAATTAGGCCTTGCGTACCAGTTTATATTCCCGTTTAAAGCTTTTAGGAGTGCCAATTTCCTTAAAAATAAACTAACATCCTCATCATTTCCTTATCCCGGATATTTTTACTACCTTCCTCATCCATCGTTGTGAAAAAATACGGGGACAGTATAAATCAAGGTGAATAATGAATAAGCCAGCTTTCTTTTGGGTATGGTGTCTCTTGGCCGTGCTGACTATTACGAATACCTTCGCTCAGGCGCCCTCGCCACTAACTTACCTTGGTGTTGAACAGGGCCTTTCCAATAATGCCGTTACCAGCATTTACCAGGACCATAACGGGCTCATGTGGTTCGGTACCTACGATGGCCTCAATCGTTACGATGGATACGGCTTCACCGTTTACAGGAATGAATTTAATGACACAGGCTCTATTGCCAACAACAGGATCGTGTGTATAGCAGAAGACTATAATAACCGTCTTTGGATAGGCACCCGCAACGGTGTCAGCATATATAATAATATCACTGGCCGTTTCTCCGGTCTCCGCTTCCTGCCTTATAAAAACACAACAGAAAAAAAGCTGCAGGTTGTCGTGAATGCTATTAAGCCAGGTACCAATGGTACCATGTTCATCGGCACTAATACCGAAGGCCTGCTTATCTATGACGGAAAAACTCCCGCCCGCCAGGCGTCGCTCTCCAATGGAAATACACATTACGAAGTGATGTCTGTTACATTGGATGCCACTCAACGCACCTGGCTCTTCGTCCGCAATGTAGGACTATGTCGTTACAACAATAAAACCGGCATCGTCAGCGTCATCAACGACAGCATTCACAATGGTAACACCCTGCAGGCAGATAACTACGGACGCCTGTGGCTGGGAACAGACGAGGGGCTATATAAATACACCATCGCCACCAACACCTTCAACGATGTGCTGATCACCCATTCCAACAGGGTAGTACATCTCACCATCGATAAACATGATAAGCTCTGGATAGCTTCCGACGGAGAAGGCGTCTTTACCATGCCTCTGGCTACCGGTCAGATCACAAGACTATCATCTTCTCAGAATAAAGAACTGCTCACCAGCACCGCCGTATTCTCCATATTTGAAGATCATGAAGGCCGTAAATGGATAGGTACCTTAAGAGGCGGCGTCAATATCCTCGACCCCAAACGCACCGGGTTCACCGGCATGACGCACGATGCCCTTAACTCCAACAGCCTGATCAATGATTTCATCCTGTCCCTTTGCGAAGATGCAGAACATAATATCTGGATCGGTACCGATGGCGGCGGACTCAGTATCTGGAACCGTCAGCAGGGTAAGTTCACCAACTTCAAACACCTGTCCGGCAACAGCCACTCACTATGCAGCGATTTCGTCACCAGCATCATCGACGATTTTCAAAATACCATATGGATCTCTACCTGGGGCGGAGGTATCTACCGTTATAATAAAACAAACCGCTCCTTTGAGAAGTACGCCTGTATCAATCCGTTGACAGGCGCCGAAGACAAAAGCACCTGGATCCTGTATGAAGACATGCAGAAAACCCTGTGGGCAGGCGTCTGCACCAACGGCCCGCTATACCGCCTCAACAGAAGCTCCAACCGTTTTGAGATGTTTGACAGCAGCCTGACCAATATCCTCTCCATCGCGGAAGACAGCAGCGGCAACCTCTGGATGGGAGATTATACCTCATTAATAAAGGTAGACAGGAACACTAAAAAGCATCGCATATACAACATCGGTTATCCCGTCCGTGCTTTCCATGAAGACAAAGCAGGCAACTGCTGGATAGGTACAGAAGGAGGGGGGCTTTTACTGTTTAACCGGGAAAAAGGGAACTACACCCGCTTTACAAAAGCCAGCGGCCTTTCCAACAACTCCATCCTAAAGATATTGGAAGATAACACCGGCCATTTCTGGATAAGTACCTTTAACGGTATTTCCCGCTTTGACCCCGTACAGAAAACCTTCAGGAACTTCTCGCAATCCGACGGACTACTGGGCAACCAGTTCAACTATAACGCAGCACTGGCCCTGCCATCTGGCGAATTTATCTTTGGCGGTATCCGCGGACTGAACATCTTCTACCCCGATAGCCTGCAATATACTTCCAATATGCCCCGGGTGCTGCTCACAGGACTGAAGATCGATAACACGCCAGTAGAACAGGCCGGTCAGTACGTAACCCAAAGCACACAGGACAGGGTATTGGCGCTGAAAATACCCTACAACAAAGCAGTAATAGCCTTTGATTTCGCCGCACAGGAATATACCGCCCCTGACAAAATAGACTATGCATATTATATGGAGGGTTGGGATAAAGACTGGAACTATGTAGGAAAATCAAGGACCGCCAACTACACCCGCCTGCATGAAGGCAGCTACACTTTCCGCCTGAAAACCACCAACGCTGAAGGCATCTGGAATAAGCAGGAATACACATTGAAGATAGTGGTGCTGCCACCCTGGTACAGGACTTTATGGGCCTACCTGTTATACATGGCCATTATCGGCGGACTGGCATACCTCTACCTCCGGTATAAAGCCCAGAAAACAAAGCTGGACTTTGACATACGTCTGGCCCGCCTGGAAACAGAAAAGGAAAAAGAACTGAATGAAAAGAAACTGGCCTTTTTCACGAACGTATCCCACGAATTCAGGACTCCGCTAACTCTTATTATCAACCCTGTAAAGGAAATCCTGAACAGTGCCGATAAACCGGCAGGCAACAGCCTGGACGTAGTGTACAGGAATGCCCGGCGTCTCCTCAGCCTTGTAGATCAGTTACTCCTGTTCCGCCGTGCAGACAGTGAAACAGACAAACTGAAGATCACGCATCTTAATTTCCATGACCTCTGTAAGGAAGTATACCTCTGCTTCAGCCAGCAGGCCAGGGCAAGAAATATCAATTATACCTTCATCTGTGATAATCCTCTGCTGGAAGTCTATGCAGACAGGGAAAAGATAGAGATAGTGCTGTTCAACCTCCTTTCCAATGCACTCAAGTTCACACCGGAAAACGGAACTGTAAGCTTTATAGTTACAGAAGATGAGAGGGATATCAGCGTATCCATTTCCGACAGCGGTTGCGGTATCAGCGAAAGCGCCCGTCAGCGGTTGTTTGAGAAATTCTACCAGGTAAAAGAAAAGAACCAGCCGGGAAAAGCCGGCTTCGGAATAGGACTGTACCTCTCAAAACAGTTTATCGAAAGCCACGGAGGACATATCTCTTTTACCAGTACTGAAGGACAAGGAACTTCCTTTATGGTATGCCTCCGAAAAGGAACCGGCCATTTCGCCGGCCAGTATATTTTTGAAGAACTGGCAGAAAGTCCCGTATTATTGGAAGAACTGATGGGAAATATCCCCACTGAAATGCCATTGGCAGAAAAAGAACAGGGACCAGCCATGGACGATATCATTTCAGGTAAACGCACCATGCTGGTAGTGGACGATAACCCGGAGATCAGGGACTACCTCCGCCTGCTGTTCCGGGAAAAATTCCTCTTACACGAAGCCGATAACGGGACAGACGGTCTGCAACTGGCCAGGGAGCATTGCCCGGATATTGTCATAAGCGATGTGCTCATGAAAGGACTGACCGGGGTAGAGCTATGCAATGCCATCAAACAGGACCCCTCCCTGGGACATATACCCGTCATCCTGCTCACCGCCAACCCCTCCCAGGAAACAAAACTACGGGGTATCGAATGCGGAGCCGACGATTATATAGTAAAACCCTTTGAAAAAGAACTACTTATAGCCCGTGTTGACAATATCCTCCAGAACAGGAATGCCCTGCAGGGGTACTTTTTTGACAAGATCACCCTCAGGAAGAACAACGCCAGGGTCTCTGTAGAGTACAAAGACTTCCTGGAACGCTGCATCAGCATCGTAGAGAACAACCTGGATAAGGATAATTTCAATATTAAAATACTCGCCGCCGAAATAGGCATGAGCCACTCCAACCTTTATAAGAAGGTAAAATCTGTGTCCGGGCATTCCGTTAATGCCTTTATCCGGTTTATCCGCCTCCGCCGGGCAGCAGTTTTATTGCTCAGCACAGATTGTAACATAAATGAAGCCGCCTTCGGGGTGGGTATCAGTGATATGAAATACTTCCGGGAACAATTCTCTAAACTTTTCGGTATGACCCCCTCAGCATACGTGAAAAAGTATCGCGGTTCCTTTAATAAGGATTTCAACGTGGTCAATTTGAAAGAATAACCCCCTATTTTACCAATTTGCCCCCGCTTTTTGATCATTTATCCCCGGTCATTTCCCGGCCGGTGATCATATTTTGCATTCATCAATTAAGTTATCCACGGTATAAAAAACCTGATTTGTCATGAAGAAATATCACACGTTATGGAAATGGGGGTTCCTCTGTTTCATTTTCAGCAGTTTTACGATGGCCTTATATGCACAGCAACCTGTCACCGGAAGGGTGAGCGCCGGCGATACGTCTTTACCGGGCGTTATTGTATATATAAAAGGAACATCGGTCAATACGCAGACAGATAATAACGGGCGCTTTACCATCAATGCGCCTGCCGGAGCCGTCCTTTCCTTCAGCCTGATGGGGTACGGCTCTAAAGAAGTGCCGGTTAACAACCGCAACACTATTAACGTACAGCTGGAATCTACCACCCAGGGACTGGGCGAAGTCGTAGTGGTAGGTTACGGTACACAAAGGCGTAAGGACCTGACAGGCGCCATTTCCTCCCTGAATGCCGCTGTCTATAAAGATCAGCCGGTGCTCAACGCATCTTCTGCATTGCAGGGCCGGGTGGCTGGTGTTTCTGTAGCCAACAGCTCCGGTGCACCGGGTGGTGCGGTAAAGATCCGCATCAGGGGCGCCAATTCCATCAACGCCAGCAATGACCCGCTCTACGTAATTGACGGGGTGGCGCTGAGCAGTATCAGTATCCAGGACATCAACGTGAATGATATTGAGTCCATGGAAGTGCTGAAAGATGCCTCCGCTACCGCTATCTACGGTTCAAGGGGTGCCAACGGCGTGATCATCATCACCACCAAAAGTGGTAAGGCTGGCCTCATGCACATTGAATACAATGGCTTCCTGAGCAGCAACAGCCCTATGAAGAAATACAAGCTGCTGGACGCCGTTTCTTATGCAGAACAGGCCAATCACATCGCAGGAGCGTCAGTATTTGCTGATCCGTCTTCCTATGCCGGCAAAACTACAGACTGGCAGGATATGGTCCTCCATAACGGCGTTACGCAGAACCACCAGCTTTCCATTTCCGGCGGAACAGAAAAATCACGCTACTACATCTCCGGTTATTACGTAAACCAGTCAGGTTTACTGCTCAATACCAAACAGGAAAAGTTTGCGCTCCGCGCCAACATTGACAGCAAAATAAGCAACAAGATAAGTATCGGCTTAGGCATCTTTGCCGGACATTCAAACTCTCACAACAACGGAGATATAGGTGGTAAAGGTAACCCGGTGATGTCCGCCCTGGCATGGGCGCCTACTGAACCGGTATATGACTCCGGTACCCAGTACAACCGCTTTGCTATTTCTCCCATCTGGGCCAACCCATACATGACCATTAAAGAAAGGAACAGTGACGCCTCTTCCAACTCCGCTGTGCTCAACGGCCGCCTGAAATACAGCATTACCGACTGGTTGACATTGAACATCAACGTAGGTCTGGATGCGAATATCACACGCAACGCTTATCTGAATAACGACTGGATCAGCCCAGGCAATCCCGGCTCAGGCCAGAACTCAATAGAAAGCTATACCTTCCAGAACAGTAACTCCCTTACCTTCCACAAGAAGTTCAACGAGAAACATGATCTGACAGTAATGGGCATCGTGGAAGAGACTTCCAACAAGTATAACTCTTTCGCAGCATCCGGCTCCGGGCTTACTTCTACTTCCAATGGTTACTATAACCTGGGACTGAACACCTCCCAGGGCATCTCTTCTGCCTATACCAACTGGGCATTGCTCTCTTATGTAGGCCGTGCTTCCTATACTTTCAATGATAAGTATCTCATCACCGCTACCTATCGTGCAGATGGTTCCTCCAAATTCCAGTCAACCGCCAACAAATGGGGCTATTTCCCTTCTGTAGGTCTGGGCTGGCGCCTGTCTGAAGAAGAGTTCATCAGGGACCTGGGCGTTTTCACCAACCTGAAACTGCGCGGCAGCTGGGGTATTACAGGTAACCAGTCTATTAATCCCTACAGCAGCCTGGGCCTGCTCTCCGGTGTACAATATTCTTACGGCGGTACTACCCTGTACCAGGGCTATATGCTGGGAAGTCCCAGCAATCCTGACCTCAAATGGGAAACTACCAAACAGACTGACATCGGAGTGGACGTAGGATTACTGGGTGGCCGTTTAAATGTTACTGCCGATTACTACAATAAACGCACAAAAGACCTGCTGCTGCAGGTGCCCATTGCCAGCTATGACGGCGGCGGTACCATATATAAGAATGTGGGAGAAGTAAATAATAAAGGCTTTGAATTCTTTATTGACATCGCCGCTATAAAGACCCGCGATTTCTCCTGGACAGCCACCATCAACGGTTCCACTTACAGGAACAAAGTAGTGAGCCTGGGTAAAGACTCTATCCTGTACAGACCTGTAATAGGTGGTGGACTCATCAACACCAACATACAGGTAGTGAAAACAGGAGAGGCGCTGGGCGCATTCTACCTGATTCCATGGCAGGGTGTTTACAGCAGTGATGACAACACACTGGGGTACAAAGCAGGCGATAACCGTTACAGGGACGTAAGCGGCAATGGTTCTATCGGTTACGAAGACCGTGTCATTGCAGGTAGCGCTATCCCTAAATTCCAGTGGGGCTTCAATAACAACTTCCGGTATAAACAGTTTGAGCTGAATGTATTTGTACAGGCATCACATGGCAACAAGATCTTCAATGCCACCTATGCAGGTATAGCAGCGCCTACCAGCGATGTGAAATATCCTACGCTCGCAGAATCTGCCAACTACTGGACTACCAAGAACACAGGCGCTGTATGGGCCGATCCCGCCAGCAAGACCAACCGCAGCTATGTGGAATCCACCCAGTATCTGCAGGATGGTGGCTACGTACGCCTGAAGAACGTCAGCCTTTCCTACACGCTGCAGAAGAGAACTACCCGCTTCGCGGATGTACGCTTCACCCTCAGCGCACAGAACCTGTATACCATCACAAAATATAAAGGATATGATCCGGAGGCCACCTCTACTTCCGCCACCAGCGATGCTGATGCCGGTATAGACCTGGGTGCTTACCCATCTCCGCGTACCGTCACTTTTGGAGTGAATATTTCTTTATAACGATCACGTATAAATGTTTTGAAGATGAAGAAGATAAAATCATATAATATAATCATCCCTTCGCTGCTTTTACTTTTCTCCTCCTGCAGCAAGGACTTTCTGAAAGAAGATCCGAAGAGCAGCCTCACACCGGAAACCTTCTATAAAACTTCCAATGACCTGAACATGGCCGCCATTGCACTATACACACAGGTCAACGGTGCCTTTAACCAGTCAGCCGGCTTCTCTACCCTCTGGGGTGGCGACGATATGACCGTAGCCCGCGCCGGTAACAAGATCTCTTATTCCGATTTTGATACCTACCAGGCTACATCTTCCAATGACCGTATGACCAACTGGTGGAGCTATTTCTATTCCACTATCAAATCCAGCAATGCGCTGATCAATAATTATACGAATGCTACAGAGGCATCAGAGGCCGACAGGAATCACGCTGCCGGACAGGCTTATTTCTTCCGTGCACTGAGCTATTTCTTCCTCACACGTACCTGGGGCGAAGTACCATTGATCACCGACAACACTGTAGACTATAACAGGGCAAAAGCAACGCCTTCCGATATCTACACATTGATAGTGGCCGATCTGCAGAAAGCAGAGACCATGCTGCCGGATGCCTGGGATGGCACCAAAAGACAGAACGGTGTTGATATTCCGCCTACCGCCGGTTCCGCAAAGGCTCTGCTGGCAAACGTATACCTGACCATGGCTGGCTGGCCGCTGAAGCAGACAGACAAGTACGCGCTCGCCGCTGCCAAAGCCAAAGAAGTGATAGATAATAAAGCTACCTGGGGATATGACCTCACTACCAACTATGCTGACCTGTGGAAGAAAGAAGGCAAGTTCAATCATGAAACAGTGTTTGGATGCTATTACAATGTGAACGTATCCGGCTGGGCATGGGAGAACTACAATATGCTTACTCCTAACGCATATGCTCCGGACGATGAAGGTGGATGGGGCGATGGTTATGGTGAGATCAACTTCTACAAGAAATTCCCTCCCGGACCAAGGAAGGAAGCTACTTACCAGTCTGTTTACTACATCAACAACGATCCCACTAAAGCTGTTGACTGGACAGGCACAATGCGCAAACACCCTTACTTCTTCAAATTCCGTGATGACGATGCTTTCAACCAGTCAAACCACGTGAACAATAACTGGATTGGCAGCCACACAGTACCTGTGATCCGTTATGCAGAAGTATTGCTCACCTATGCTGAAGCGCAGGCTATGTCTGCCGCTCCGGATGCCACTGCATACAACGCTATCAACCTTGTGAGGAACAGGGCTGGTCTTTCCAACCTGGTAGCAGGGTTATCTCAGTCTGCCTTCCGTGATTCCGTGATCGCAGAACGTGGCTGGGAGTTTGCAGGCGCAGAGCCCGCAGGCCGCTGGTATGACCTTATACGCACAGAAACTGTGTCAAAAGCTAATTCTGACAGGGATGCCTCAGAAGAACCACTGAAGAACATTCCTGACGATGCTGCTCATACTTTTTACTGGGCGCCAATACCTATAGGCGACCAGCAACTTAACCCAAATCTCTGACAACATGATGAAACGGCTTTCAGCATTATGGTTACTGATGATATGCATGACCGGTTATGCCCAACAGAAACACATTGTTCCCGGCTCCGTCTGGCATGATACTGCCGGCAACCCGGTGAATGCGCACGGTGGTGGTATTCTGTACTACAACGGTGTCTATTACTGGTACGGAGAAATAAAAAAAGGTGTTACCTGGAAAGTACCCAACTCCAACTGGGAGAACTACCGCGTCAATGCCGGCGGAGTATCCTGTTACACCTCCAGAGACCTGCTGCATTGGACATACAAGGGTGTAGCCCTGCCCTCTGTAACGACAGACAGCACGGCAGATCTGCATATCAGCAAAGTGATAGAAAGGCCAAAAGTGATCTACAATAAAAAGACAGGCAAGTTCGTAATGTGGATGCATATCGACTCACAGGATTACAGCTATGCCAGGTCAGGCGTAGCGGTGAGCGATAAGCCTGAAGGACCGTTCCGCTATATCGGCAGCGTACGGCCAAATGGTAACATGGCAAGAGATATGACCATCTTCCAGGATGACAATGGCAAGGCTTATCACTTCTATTCATCAGAAGAGAACCAGACCATGCACATCTGCGAGTTGACGGATGATTATCTCTCACACACCACAAACGATCATCGAATACTAATACAGCAAGCCCGTGAGGCGCCGGCTGTATGTAAGTACAATAATCGTTTTTACCTGTTTAGCTCCGGTTGTACAGGATGGTCGCCCAATGCGGCTTCCTATGCCACAGCAGATAACATAATGGGGCAGTGGACTGAGCACGGTAATCCCTGCAAAGGCACAGATGCTGACAGCACCTATCATGCACAGAGCACCTACGTGCTACCGGTCCAGGGTAAAAAGGATACATACATTTTTATGGCAGACAGGTGGAATAAGCTCAACCTCGAAGCATCCCGGTATATATGGTTGCCATTGGCATTTGACCAGGAAGGCAAGCCTGCCATACTCTGGAAAGATAAATGGGAGGTAAAAAATTAATTTCAGTTGATGCAGGTTTAATCCTCGCTCTCAAAAATTAATACTGGCCGGCCGCAGGCCAGGCCACCCCCTCAAAGAAAAACGCTTTTGCCGAAGGCAAAAGCGTTTTTCTTTGAGCAGTTTCCCGCTCTCAATATCAGAAAATTACTTCCTCAGCAATATCCTGAAAGTAGTTCCCTTATTCAGCTCAGACCATTTCACACTTAACCTTCCCTTATGATAATCCTCGATGATCCTCTTGGCCAGTGAAAGTCCTAATCCCCATCCTCTTTTCTTGGTACTGAACCCTGGCTTGAACACCTTTTCAAAATTAGCTTTAGGAATACCTTTACCCGTATCTGTAATATCCAGGATAATATGTGCCGGATGACTTTCAATATAAATATCTATCGTCCCTTTCCCTTCCATAGCATCCAGGGCATTCTTCAACAGGTTTTCTATTACCCAGTCAAATAACGAAGGTGAGATCATGGAAGGAATATCATGCTCCTGCGTGTGCATGGTAAGCTGTACTTTCTGAGGGGCTCTTTTCCGGATATAAGCCACCATATTTTCCACCTGTTCCACCAGGTTCCTTTCTTCCAGCTGTGGCACGCTGCCAATCTTCGAAAAACGTTCTGTGATCAGTTTCAACCTGTCAACATCTTTCCGCAGTTCCGTGGCTATCTGTTCATTCGCATCATTATCTTTCAGTATCTCTATCCATGCCTCAATAGAAGAGAGGGGAGTCCCCAGCTGGTGAGCAGTTTCCTTTGCCATACCCACCCATACCAGGTTCTGGGTAGCGCGGTTGGAAGTGGATAGAGCTACCAGCACTATGCTGATAAATAATGCTACTACTATAAGCTGGATATAAGGATAGTACCTTACTTGTTTCAGAATAAGGGAATCTCCGTAATAAATGTAGTTATACAGGTTATTTTTAGCATCTATCTCCATGATAAAGGGAGGATGCTGATTTTTAAAAGATGCCAGCTGTTCCGTCATATAGGAAGGGTCGCGTGCAATCTTGTTGGTGTCAAGGTTTCGGGAGTCAATGATATCTCCTGCCTCGTTGGTGATAATAACGGGAATGCTGGTATTATTTGTAATGATCTCTACGGCCAGGTTCAGGTTGGCTTCATCAGGAGCTTGCAGCAATTCCCTGTTGGCAGCTACCCAGGTAGCTACTTTCTTTGTTTCTTCTTCTTCAAGTTTGCTTGCCAGGCTGCTTACATACCATATTGTACCTACGATAATGACTACCGCGGTAGATACCAGTACAAATTTCCAGCCTATGAACTGTTTAAACATACCAGCATCGAAATTAAGGATAATAAGGGGTAATTTTTCGGGGCTGGCCTTTAACCCTCCCCAAAGCCGTATACAGCGCAAAGTTCCTCTCAATACTACGCATAATCTAAAGAATCCCTTCCCGAAATTACACATTGCATAAAAATCCCCCTCAAAGCTGCACGCAGCGCAAGCTCCCCTCTCAAAACTACGCGCAGCATAAAGCCCTCTTCCCGAAATTAACATTGCATAAAAATCCCCCTCAAAGCCGCGCAGCGCAAGCTCCCCT
>NZ_WRXN01000030.1 GCF_009758205.1 Chitinophaga tropicalis | reverse complement strand
TACAGGTGTAAGGGTGGTAACATCGAAGCCGAGTAGTACTAATTGCCCGTAAGCTTTAATTTTATTTTGTAAATAGTGTTATAACATCCCAATATGTAAGTTATTGCGTGCTCCGGGTCACAGGAATCAACAACGCTGCAATAGTGTTGCCGGAACACAGAAGATCATATATTAAAGATCTTATGGTGGTTTTGCCGAGGGTGTTCACCTCTTCCCATTCCGAACAGAGAAGTTAAGCCCCTCATGGCCGATGGTACTGCACTATCATGCGGGAGAGTAGGTAGCTGCCATATTTATTTGAAAAAGCTCCGGACGTTAAGTCTCGGAGCTTTTTTATTTTATACCCTTTTGATCTGATTATCTCCTCTTCCTGAAATCATCATACCAATGGGCAATATTCACGGAAACGCCCATATTAAATGCTACCGGCTGGAAATATTCATTGATATCATAACCACTGTATTTCTCATCATTCAGCAAAGCAGAAAATTGTAACTGCATCTGGCACTTTACATATTTATACCCCACACGGAAAGTGAACGCAGGCTCAAAGAACGGAAGTGTTTTAGCACCTAATCTCATGTAATTGGCCTTCCTGTCAGGATCATTCTCAAAAGCCTTACTACCGGCATATAAACTATAAAAATTCAGCAGGGTGAACCTGGAAGTAAAGGCTGCCTCAATAACAGGATGTGATAAACCTATACCAGGTTGAATGAAGTATTTATTGAAATGTGTTCTCAGCAAATAATCATTTACTACCGGATTGGTGGCATTGTCATAATTACTGCTCAGCGTTTTGAAACTGCCGTTGCCATATCCCGCATAAACGTCAAAGACCATACGTTTTTTGGTATCTAACGGTTGAAAGAAACCCAGGGCGCCTTCAATTACACCGCCGCGGGTATCATCGTCAGTAAAAAGGTCCAGGTCATCCTCCTCTTTGGTGGTGACCAGCGGATAAACATATTGCCCGTTGGCCATAATAGCGACGTTCTTCGTCAATGCAAAAGCAGCCTGGAAATTGGAGGGAGAGACACTTCCCTTGAATTCATGTTTTTCCTTCAGCAGTGGCTCGTTAACGGTATTAGGTACATAGATGTGGTTGTTACAGGCAGATAGCAGCAACAGGCTGCCAGTACATACGAACAAGGTAAATTTGCATTCCATAACATTGTAGGTTTATAGTATCACATACTTGAATCCCGTGGTATAAGTTCAACCGGGAAAACAAAGTGCTTCGGTAATTTCATAGTATCTCCATAGTTGATCAGCTTAATGATAGTATCTATCGCTTTTTGTCCCATTTTATAACCGGACTGCTCTATTGTTGTCAGTGCAGGAGTAACGATGCGGGACGACTGGTCATTGGAATATCCCACAACTTTGATCTGTTCCGGAATACGCACCTGCTGCCGCTTGGCTTCCTGGATAAAGGCAACTGCAGAGGTATCATTGGCAGCAAACAGTCCATCAGGCAGCGGATCCTTTGCCAGCAATTCCCTTGAAGCAACAGTTGCAGCATCCGAAGTAAGGTTGTTTACATACATAAGGCTTTCATCAAAAGGCAGCCCGTATTTGGCCAGTGCTGCTTTATGTCCCCTTAGTCTTTGCTGGTAAAGGTTACAGGTAAGGATACCCGAGAATAAAGCAATATGCCTGCAGCCTTGTTTTATCAGGTGTTCTGTTGCCAGGTAACCACCCCTGAAATCATCCCCTGTAATTGTATATCCCTCAAAATCGGCAGGCACACGGTCATAGAATACAATAGGAATATTATTCTTCACAAAGGGAGAGAAATGCTCGAAAGATGTGGTGAACATAGAGGAAACTGCCAGTAAGCCATCAACACGGAGGGAAAAGAAAGTGTTGACCAGCTCTTTTTCCATTTCTACTGTATCGTCCGACTGACCAATCACAATACTGAACCCATAGCGGTGGGCTTCATGCTGTATACCGCTGATGGCAGTACTCTGAAAATACATAGAGGTACGGGGAACGATCAGTCCTATGATATTGGAACGTTTCTTCCTCAAACTGGATGCTATCCAGTTTGGAACATAACCCATTTCAGTAGCTGTCTGGCGTACCTTTTCACGTGTTTCCTGGTTAATGAGCTTATTATTCTGTAAAGCTCTCGATACCGTGGAAGCAGATAAATTGAGCACCCTTGCTATATCGTAGATAGTAATTTTGGTAGTGCGTTCTTTCACATTTTTGAGGTTCAGTGTATAAATATAAGAATATATTGAGTAATATTTATATTGACTAACATCATTACTTTCATAGCTTTAGATATAAAGCCTAAATAAGAAGAGCGTCTCAGGGTATCCCCGGACGCTCTTCGCATGAATAAAAAAATATATCAGGACACTATTTCGGGTCCAGGATGTCATTGATCCTTTCGGTCAGGTCCAGCAGGTGATAACGGCTGATATTGTCAGGGGCTGCTACTGCTGCGGCCTTGATGTCAGTGCGTAAAGACACCAGGTGTGCACGGGCAATACTGCTGATATCAGTCAGGGTAGGGTCCAGCGGACGATAGCCCATTACCATACTAAGATTAGTCGTTTCCGGTACTGAAAGCAACGTCTGCAGATGTTGTACATATGACTTCTGCAGGTTGCGGCGATATACATCGATTGCCTGGTGTGAATACAGTTCGCTGAATATGCCTTTTTTAAGATCATTCAGTAAAGCGCTGGCCTGGTAGGTAGTGCCGCCCTCATTGGCTTCATTGTTGATCAGTTTATTCAGCGTATTCGTGCTCACTATGCGGTCCAGTACAGGAGTCTGCCGTGAGCTGATAATAGTGGTGGCATTATCGCCTGTACGGGCAAGAATATCTTTGTTCAGCAGCCATTTGGGAGTGGTGAAAAGCTCTTTGTTAAGGAACTGGACAGCCTCCTGTTGAATGGCTTTGGGAACTGCTTCATATATTGCGCCTTCCTGCTCTACCGTTTTCGGTGTTTCATAGATACCGCCAATGTTTTTGGCAACATGTCCCATATAACGTCCAAACTGGGTGTTCACCTCACGGTAAAGCTCTGAGAGGTTGGCATATCCTTCATTGTCTTCCTTAGTCCATGCCAGCAGGTTGGGAATGATACGTTGCAGGTTCCTGATGCCATAGTCGCTCGCTTTCATTGCATTATCCCCAAGGTCTTCATTCTGTGACCGCGGGTCGTTCTGATTCATTTCATTACCGAACCAGTACTTTTTATCCTTCAGCTTTTCAACCGTCCACTTATTCAGCGTAGCTTTTTCATCTTCAGGATTATTGGCACCGGAGATCTGGCGGTATCCCCATTCTATTGCCCATTTATCATAGTAATTGATGCGCGGGTACAGATCTGCTCCTGTTATGCCGTCTCCCGGTTGAGCAATATAATTGAAACGGGCATAATCCATAATGGAGGCAGCATGTCCGTTCTCTTTCACCCATTCCTTATCTCTCAGCTTTTCTACGGGATATGTGGAGCTGGAGCCGAAATTATGACGTAAACCGAGTGTATGGCCAACCTCATGGGAAGATACAAACCTGATAAGCTCGCCCATCAGCTCATCGTCAAACTTCATTTTCCTGGCGCGGGCATCATTAGGTGCGCATTGTACAAAGTACCACATACGCAGCAGGCGCATAACATTATGATACCAGTTAATATGACTCTCCAGTATTTCACCTGAACGGGGATCATGTACGTGAGGGCCACTGGCATTAGGTATATCGGATGGTTTATATACAATTGCAGAGAAGCGCGCATCCTCAAGGCTCCAGGTAGAGTCCTGTTCGCGTGTAGGGGCCAGTTTGGCTACGATCGCGTTTTTGAAGCCGGCTTTTTCAAAAGCGGATTGCCAGTCGTTCACTCCTGATATAAGGTAGGGGATCCACTTTTTAGGTGTGGCAGGATCAATGTAAAAGATGATCGGTTTAATTGGTTCTACCAGTTCTCCTCTCTTATATTTCTCAAGATCTTCCGGTTTGGGTTCCAGTCGCCAGCGGGTGATCATGGAAAGCCTTTTAACACCCTGCGGATCAATATCAAAGTCCGTTACAGAAGCTGTAAAATAACCTACCCGCGGATCAAAGTAGCGGGATCGCATAGGCACTGCCGGCAGCAGGATCATGGAAGAGTTCAGTTCCAGTGTTGCATTGCCGCCCTGGGCAGGCATACCTGGCCCGGCGGGACCTCCGCTCCTTGAATATGTTTTGACGGTCTTGATCTCTGTATTGATAGGATATGATTTCACATCTATGATGTAGGATTTATCCTGTTGTACAGAGCCAAGTTTGAGGCTGGATTTTACAGAAGGATCAAAGAAGAATACATCGTTATCTCCCTGGATATACTCTGTAAGATCGATCACACTGCTGTTCTCCTTATCTGAGTAGGCCCTGATGTCAAATGCTGCTGCAATGGGTTGTATATTGGAATTCATCACAGCATTAAACATTGGTTGTGAAGAATCTTTTGATATTTCTGAGTAAGAAATATTCTTCAGGAAAATGCGGTTGTTAGGACCTTTCTCAAACCGGATCACATTTTCCCCGATTTCATCACCACTGTATCCCATCATTGATGCCCGGAGGCCGGCGGCTGATTTTGAAATGCGATTTACTACCAGGATGTCCCTTCCCAGGAGGGAATCTGGTATCTCGAAGAAAACCTTGTCATCCTGTTTATAAATGTTGAACAGCCCGGAGTCAGCTTTGGCGGAGGCGGTAACCACCTCGCTGAATTTTTTGGGCGCTGTCTTGGCCCCGTTCTTTACAGGTAAGGGTGGGCGTAAGGTAGAGTCTTTTGCTGCGGCGGGTTGATCGTTCTTTTTCTTCCGTTGTGCGATAGCAGTTTGGTTGATCGTGACGTTCAATACCATCGCACTGATACCGGTAAAAGCAAGAGTACGGATTAGTTTTTTGTTCATGGTATTTATTATGAAGGTTGGTTTTAACCTGTTTTTTTAGGGAGGCAGGCGAAAATAAACATATTAAGCAGTAACTTATCGGGGAATTCCATAAACGCCTGAAAAGCTGTAGGAATGGATTATAGGGAAGGGACAGTGTACCGGGGAAACCAGCATTATAGCAATAGTTTATGAATAATTTTGTTGATATGGTGGCTTTTATGCTTATATTACAGGGTGGTTAAACCGCAGTAATGCCTGTACTATTAACGCTTTGAACAGTTGGTGATGCTTAGAATCCACGTTGGGGAAGGATAAACAGTTATCTTAAATGCTGTGACAGTGCAACATTGTAAAAGCATAATAAAGAGGATGAAACGACGGAAAGTGTGATTGGTAGCCGGAATAGAGGAAAAAATACAGGATAAAATTTCTGTTGGAACATTTAAAAAAATTCTTAAATTGTGCGTCCAACTTTGAAAAAAATCAATAAATTTCAGGTTCTAAGAATAGTAATCATAAGGGGAGAGTGACCCAGTTTTGATTCAGGTTGCATTTAATGTTAAGTGTATGCTCAATAAAAAGGTCGAAAAGCCGGCTGCTGGCGGGCTTTGTGAGGTTCGTTAAATTTTGTGAGAATTTTTGAGCTGCACTTGTTTTTTTAAGTCAACCGTATAACTTTGCGAATCACGTATTTATATTGCAGAAATAACAAAAAACAATAGTTTAATCTTTAACACTAAAATTCAATCAACATGGCTGAGACTAAAACAACTGTGACTGCAGCTTCTGCCAAAGCGACTTCTCATCAACCTAAAAAATCATCCAACGTATTTGCATTGTTGGCTGTACCTATTTGTATACTGATAGGTATCCTGTTCTATATTTTCGTTTTAGGTAATCCTGCTAACTTCCAGGGAGGTATCAAAGGCGAGGGCTCACATCCGGTTGAGGAAGGTATAGGAAAATGGTTTGCGACTATCTATCAGGGTGGTGTTATCGTACCTATTCTTATTTCTGTATTACTGATCTGTATCACTTTCGTGATCGAGCGTTTCCTTTATATCTCTAAAGCTAAAGGTAAATTCAGCGGTGCAGAGCTGGTAAGAAAAGTGCAGTATCACCTGGCTAACAAGAATGTAGACGCTGCTCTGGCTGAGTGTGACAAACAGAAAGGTTCTGTAGGTAACGTACTGAAAGCTGGTCTGAAAAAGTACAAAGAAATGATCACCAACACAGAACTGGATACTGAACAGAAGATCCTGACTATCAAGAACGAGATCGAAGAAACTACAGCGCTGGAACTGCCAATGATGGAAAAGAACCTGGTGTTCCTGTCTACTATCGCTTCGGTTGCTACCCTGCTGGGTCTGTTCGGTACAGTATTGGGTATGATCAAATCCTTCTCTGCGATGTCTGCTTCCGGCGCTCCTGATTCCTCTAAACTGGCGTTAGGTATCTCTGAAGCGTTGATCAATACCGCTCTGGGTATCGGTACTTCCGCTATCGCTATCATCATGTATAACTTCTTCACTACCAACATCGACAGTATCACCTATGCAATCGATGAGTCTGGTTTTACTTTAACACAGAGCTTCGCTGCTAACCACAAATAATCTTTTTGATTATTTGTATGGAAAATCAGCAGATTTGAATCTATATAAAGTAAACCAAAAAAGGAGTAAAGATGCCTAAAGTTAAAATGCCCAGGAAGAGCACGCTGGTTGATATGACCGCGATGTGTGACGTGGCTTTCTTGCTGCTCACTTTCTTCATGCTGGCTACTAAATTTAAACCGGACGAACCGGTAACTGTAGTTACTCCGTCTTCCATCAATACTAAATTGCTGCCGGATTCAGATGTGATCATGCTGACAATTGATAAGGATGGCAGAGTATTCTTCAGTATGGATGGTCAGCCTAAGAGACAAAAACTCATCGAGGACCTGGATCAGCAGTACCACCTCGGGCTGACTCCCAAAGAAAAGAATAACTTCATCATTGGCGCCAGCGTTGGTACTGAGATCAAGAACCTGAAAAACTATCTTTCCGTGAAACCGGAAGAACGCAAAAAAGGTGGTCTTGAAACTGGTATCCCTACAGATTCTGCCAACAATGAAGTAGCTGTATGGATAGAGTACGCCAGATCAGCACAGGGTGGTAACCCAAGATTACAGTACTGTATAAAGGCGGATAACGATACGCCTTATCCTAAGATCAAGGATATTCTTGACACCTTTAAGGATAAAAAGATACAGAAGCTGAACCTTGTTACAAACCTGGAAGCTCCACCTCCGGGAACAGCAGCTGCTGAAGCCCGTGGTGAAGGCGGAGAAGAGTAATTTTAAGTAAACAGCAGGCAATGCTGCGGCGTTGAGTTGCTATTTAAAACTTTAAAAAAGAGCTACTATGGCAGAAATGGATACCAGCAGTAGTGGCGGGAAAGGCAAACACCAGGGAACGAAATCCAAAAAGCAGTCTACACGCGTAGACATGACTCCGATGGTGGACCTGGGCTTTCTGCTGATTACCTTCTTTATGTTGACTACCACCATGAGCAAGCCCAAGACTATGGACTTGATCATGCCGAAGGATACTAAAGATGAGAAAGAGCAGAACAAGGTAAAGGAAAGCACTGCCCTCACAATACTGCTTGGAAAAGATAAACGAGTATATTACTACGAAGGTCTGGCACAGGATCCAAATGCCTCAGCCGATCCGAATTTTTTCAAAGCAACCACTTTTGCCAACAAAGACGGCATTCGTGACGTAATTATTAAAAAGCGCGATGAGGTTTCTAAATTGAGAAATGCAAAAGGTGAGCCTGAAGATGTGGTAGTTATCATTAAAGCTGATGATGGCTCTACATACAAGAACTTCGTTGATATACTCGACGAAATGGCCATAAACCGCATTCAGCGTTATGCTACAGTTGATATCAGCGATCAGGATAAAACCTGGATCAAACAAACTGAAGCAGCTAACAGCGGCGGCGGTGGCTCCAGGTAATTGAGGAATAATTGACTTTTTGCATCCATCTTATAAAATTGAAACAATGGATACCGCTAAAATTTTAAAGTCCGATTTTCTTGACATCCTGTTCGAAAACAGGAATAAGGAATATGGGGCTTATGACCTCAGACGACAGTACGACAAAAGGGTGCGCAACGCCGTAATAGGTAGCGCTATCCTGATGGTATGTGTCATCGCAGGTTATGCTATCAATAATTACATAATACAGAGAGAAAGGGATAATCCCAATAAAGCACCTGTCATCGAACAGATAAAGATGGAGGACGTGAAGCTTCCGGACGATCCGAAAACTCCACCTCCACCACCACCTCCTCCTGCTCCACCCCCTCCGGTGAAGCCTTCAGTACAGTTCACTCCTCCTGTTATCAAGAAGGATGAAGAAGTACCTGAAGATGAGGTGCCACCAAAGATCAAAGAGATCGAGAACAAAGCCATCAGTACTAAAACTGTAGAAGGCGATCCTAACGGTATCGATCCGGGATTACTGGAAGACAGCAAAGGTACAGGGGTGGTAGAAGCTCCTCCTCCTCCTCCGAAAGAAGAGATCTTTACATTCGTAGAACAGCCGCCTACCTTCCCCGGTGGTGAAGAAGCGCTGGCTAAGTTCCTGAGCAAGAACATTCACTATCCTCGCGTTGCGCAGGAGAATGCTATCTCCGGTACTGTGTTCGTACAGTTCGTAGTAGACTCTGAAGGTAACATCAAAGACGTTAAAACCGTTGGTGCTGCAAAAGGTGGTGGCCTGGAAGAAGAAGCAGTTCGCGTGGTGAAGATCATGCCTAAATGGAAAGCTGGTAAACAGAACGGCCGTCAGGTGTCTGTACAGTTCAACCTGCCAATCCGCTTTACTTTACAAGAGTAGCAGATAAAGGATATTTTGGTTTTTTAAAGACGCAGTCCCGGCCACGCCGGGACTGCGTCTTTTTTATTTATTAACTATCTTGCTGCCTGAATTACAGATTTATGCTCGGTAACAACCTCACAGGATATGACGATACTATCGTTGCACTGGCAACCGCACCAGGAATCGGCGCCATTGCCGTAATCCGCTTAAACGGTACACAGGCAATTGACATCTGTAATAAACTCTTCCCCTCCAAAGACCTGCACAAACAACCCGGCCATACCCTCCACTTCGGAAATATCGTAGCCAGCGGCAAAGCAATAGACGAAGTAGTAGTAAGCCTGTACAAAGCACCTAAATCCTACACAGGGGAAGATGTTGTTGAAATATCCTGTCATGGGTCTCCCTACATCCAGCAACAGATCATAGATGCCTGTATTCAGACCGGCGCCCGCATGGCCAAACCCGGAGAATTCACTTTGAGAGCCTTCCTCAACGGAAAACTGGACCTGACCCAGGCAGAATCTGTAGCAGACCTCATTGCGAGCAACTCCGCCGCCAGTCACCAGACAGCCATGCAGCAAATGAGAGGTGGCTTCTCCAAAGAACTGTATTCCCTGAGAGAACAGCTGATCAGCTTCTCTGCCCTTATTGAACTGGAGCTGGACTTCAGCCAGGAAGATGTGGAATTTGCGGACCGTACTAAATTATACCAGCTCATCAGTGAAGCAACAGAAGTAGTGAAACACCTGGTAGATTCATTCCGGGTGGGTAACGTGATCAAGAATGGTGTAAATACTGCAATAGTAGGTAAACCCAATGCAGGTAAATCAACCCTGCTCAATACCCTGTTAAACGAAAACAGGGCTATTGTAAGCGATATAGCAGGCACTACCAGAGATACCATTGAAGAAATCCTGAACATCCAGGGCGTTCTCTTCAGACTGATAGATACCGCAGGTATCCGTGATAGCAAAGATACGATAGAGAGCATAGGCGTGCAGAAAACATTGGAGAAGATCAAAGAAGCAGGAGTGGTACTCTATCTCTTCGATGTCAATGAAACCTCGCAGAACGACCTGCAGACGCAGATCGCCACTTTTGAAAAGGAAGGCGTTGAATACCTGCTGGTTGGTAATAAGACTGATATAGCTGGAATAGAAGCAGCTTACAGGAAATTTGAAGGAATATCAGGCATTCTCTTTATCTCTGCCAAACTGCATGAACATGTACAGGAACTGAAAGACAGGCTTGTTCAGAAAGTAATGAGTGGCGATATCAGCACGGAAAATACCATTATCACCAACGCCCGCCATTATGCTGCCCTCCAGGAAGTCCTGAATGCCTTAAATGACGTAAAACAGGGGCTTGACAACCAACTCCCCGGCGATCTTCTTTCGCTCGATATCAGGCGTTGCTTACACTACCTGGGCGAAATTACAGGACAGATCACCAATGAAGATCAGCTGGATTTTATATTTAGTAAATTCTGTATCGGTAAATAGCCCATTTTATCAAAGCCCTTCCTTAATAGCTTTTAAGTACTGCCTGTTGTTCGATTTTTTAATAACAACATCCAGACACTGGTTGAATTTAGCAAATGCCTGAATCGCATCAATAATCTTAGCGATCATCGGCTTACTTAATTCCACAGGCTCAAAGTGAAGATTGTGGATAATCAGCACCCTTTGTTTCCGATCTGCTTTAGAATCCATCCTGGCTACAAAAGTATCGCCAGCCAGTACGGGTAATGAGAAATATCCATACTTCCGTTTGGGCTCAGGAACAAAACATTCTATCTGGTACTCGAAGTCAAAGAAATCTCTCAGACGATGCCGGAAAACATTCAATACATCGAACGGGGAAAGAATGAATACGTCATCAGACAACTGGATCTTTTTGTTTTTATAAGCGGGTAACATGTAGAGCGGAGCAGTTTTAACGCCTTCGATCTGAACACTATACACTTCACCTTCTTCTACAAGTTTTTCCAGTTCCTTTTTCACTAAATTATTCTTCAAATGACGGCTGCGCCAGGCTACTTCTTTTGCATAGGCAATGCCCAGGGCCTTTAGCTCCCGCTGTATAACATGCCTCGCAAATTCTTCCGGTGTGGGCAGAGTGGTATCAACATCATCAGGGATTAAATTCCTGGACAGGTCATATACTTTCAGAAACTCTTTTGTACGCGTAACCATTAATTTGCCATCCAGGTACAATCTTTCCAGCGCTACTTTAGATGGCCGCCAGTCCCACCAGCCGGCGCTGGGCTCCTGCCGGTCATTTTCAAAATCCTTCACCATCAGCGGTCCTTCACGTGCAATCCTGTCCAGGACCTTATTCATAAGATTGATCTCCGGTTGGGTGAGGGGCTTTCTGCCGGCAGAAAAGGCTTGTTTCACATTCAGTGAATAGCGGAAGTTATGCATGGGAAGATACCCGGCATCTGAGGTGAAGAATTCGAATATCCTTCCATCCGCCTGCAGCTCTCCAAGCCATTCGGGTTTATAGTCGGGCACACGGGCTGCAATGGAATGATGATGCGCCCTTTCAACAACATAATTGGTATCTATCTGGACAAAGCCCAGGTGGTCTATAAGTTTATAAACCGCCTCGCGGCCCTTCCCGAACTGTGCGGGTTTAGATAATCCTGCCGCATGGAGGATAATTTTTCTGGCCTGTTGTTTAGTAATGACAAACTGGTTCATCCTTGCGGTATTTTTTCAAACTTATCTGCCAGATGCGGCGCTTCTTTTTTCATCATATTGGTAATAACCTCATGCATCCATATTACACAGACGCAGGATAACAGACATACAAACATCCAGGAGCTTGTCCACAACCCGGTTACGTTTAACAGGTAACCAAACAGGATAGGCCCTACGAAGCCTCCCAGCCCGCCTATCATACCTACCATGCCTCCAACAGCGCCGATTTCCTTAGGGAAATACTCCGGTATGTATTTAAAGACAGCAGCTGTGCCAATACCCCAGCAGGCGCCTATTAAGATAGTGATAACTACAAATACCCACATGTTGGCTTTGAAGAATATCATAGTGGTACCCTGTGCCAGCAATTGTTTTTTTACTACCTGATCACCCTGCTTTACAATAGGTTCCTGCCACACATCCTTTGCCGGCAGTATCATTGCTTTTCTGTCTACATGGTCAAATTTATGACTCTTTTGCAAAACAGGATATTGCTTTTCATCTACCTGTATAACTGAATCTGCAACCAGGGTGACCGTACCTGCCTGTGTTGCCATAATACCTGTGCCGGGAGAATATATTTCCATACGGGGAATAATAAGCAGGAAGCTCAGTACCATGGAACTGCCCAGCACCCAATACATTACTTTTCGCGCACCATACTTATCAGAAAGCCATCCGCCTACGGCCCTGAAAATACCTACGGGCAAGCTAAAGGCAGAAGCCAGAAAGCCGGCAGTGATCAGGTTAACATTATAGACGTTCACAAAGTAGGGTAACAGCCACTGTGAGAAAGTAACGAAACAGCCAAAGGCCAGGAAATAATACAAACCAAACCTCCACACCCGTACGTTTTTTAAAGGCCGCAATAATGTAAGTAAGGTTTTGTCTGATGATTCAGGCTTTTTATTCTGGGTGAACAGAAGAAAAAGAACGCCGATAGCAGCTAAAGCAACAGCATAGATAACGGGTAACTGACGCCATCCTTCGGGATTAGCGCCATTGTGAGTGAATGTCTTTAATAAGGACGGGGCCAGCATGGTAGTAAGAGCGGAACCAATTGTGCCCAGTCCGAACAATCCCAATGCCCTGCCTTGCCAGTTCTTAGGATACCATACAGATGTAAACCCAACGCCTATGGAAAAGCTGGTACCTAATAATCCGAAGAAAAAGCTCAGTGTTAAAAAAGCGCCGTAACTGTTGGCTTTTGACAAAAGGAACATAGGTACAGAACATCCCAGCAATAAGGCGATGAACACCCATTTGCCGCCTATACGATCAGTAAGTATACCAACGGGCAAACGCATCAGCGAGCCTGTGAGTACGGGAACTCCCAGCAGCCAGCCAACTTCTACCAGGCCCCAGTCGAAAATACCGGCATCTACAAGGTAAGTTACTAATACACCATTCAGCATCCAGCCGGCAAAGCAAACAATAAATGCAAGGGTGTTGAAAAAGAGGATACGGTGTGCGGTTGAAAGAGGTGCGGTGTTCATAACATAGAGTTTGACCGGTAAATATGTTTTATAATGATGATTGGGAAACAAGATCTGGTTCTGCAAAAGTTCTTTACGGGGACGCTTAAACTTTTATCTGACGTACATGCCAACTCCGTCATAAAGGTTCTTCACAGACATGCTTAAACTTTTATCTGCCGCACGTACAAACTACACGCTGTAAAACCGCTTACAGGCATGTTTAAATTCTCAGCCGGCCGCAGGCCCAGATCCTTCTCTCAGTAAAATTGTTTTCGCCTCCGGCAAAAACAATTTTATTGAGCAGTTTCAGAGCGCACATTATAGAAAAAAACGGACTGGCTATATGATTGAGATCATATGCATTATACTAAAAAAATCCGTAATTTACTGTAAATCACCTGATTTGAATGCTGCAGACTGTATCGGGAAATAACAGACATCTTTCAGGTGGTATTGCCGGTTCCTTTTTAGACAACCCATAGTCTGGTATGAAATTCCAACTCAACAAAAAAGCTTTCCTCATTGCTTTATGTTGCTGTGTTTTAACAGTAGCAATGGTATTCTATGGTTCCCGTAAGCTGCAGAATTTCGATGCAGCTTTAATTGCTTATTTATTCGGGACCGTATTTGCTTTGTTTGGTATCATCTATCGTTACTGCGTATGGTTGCAAAGACCACCAACCTGGATGTACTTCAAACGGGGATGGCAGTTACTTTTTTCAAAAAGTTTCCTGGAATATGCAGGACTGTCAGTTCAAAAACTTGTTCGCAACATAGCTTTCCAACGGTTTATTTACCCTCGCGGAAAGACAAGATGGTGGGGACATTTCCTGCTGGCAACAGGTTGTTTAATGGCATTCTCCGTTACTATTCCGCTCACCCTGGGCTGGATACATTTCACTATGAACCCGGCTACCAGCATCAATCCTGCAGATACCAACTATTATGAAGCACATCTTTTCGGTTTTAAAGTAATGGAATTTAAACTGGGATCGTGGATAGCATTTTTCATTTTCCATATACTTAACTGGTGTTCCTGGCTGGTAATTATCGGCTGCCTGTTATTTATGCGCCGGCGGTTAACCCACGCCGGGCAGATAGCTACCCAGACCTTTGAAGGCGACTGGCTGCCGCTGATCCTGCTGATAGGTATTTCAGTTACTGGCCTGGGACTAACGTACGATTATGAATTTCTCAAAGGCATGACCTACGAGTTTATGGCTGTAACGCATGCCGTAACCGTTATCCTGTTTTTAATATGGATCCCTTTTGGAAAATTCTTCCACATCATACAGCGGCCTGCTCAGATCGGTGCTCATCTGTATAAGAAGGAAGGAGAGAAGAGAGGCATGGCAATATGTCCGCATACACATAAGCCTTTCACTACGCAAATGCATGTGGACGATCTGAAGACAGTAACAAAAGAACTGGGTTTTGACTTTACACTGGAAGATGGTTCTTCTCATCTTGACCTGAGCCCTGAAGGTAAAAGATCGGCGCTGGCAAAGGCACATCTCAAAGCCCGTGAAGCAAGTGGTAAATTTTTCGGATAAATAAAGATACTCATGGCTAGACTACCGGTCACTGCAGAAAAAATCATTGAACAATTTGGCCCTCATCTGAACTTCGCTCCGCAGGAAGGCTATATAGGGCGGGATGAGCCGGATAAAGTGGTGGAAACACATTGTTGCTTTTGCGGCATGCAATGCGGCATTAAATTGCTGGTAAAAAATAATAAGGTAGTAGGTTTCGACCCATGGATGGAATTTCCTTTTAATGAAGGGCGACTTTGTCCCAAGGGAGTGCAGCGTTACTTGCAGAACAATCATCCCGACCGCCTGCTGGAGCCTTTGCAAAGGGTAGAAGATGTAGGCTTCAAACCACTGGGCTGGGAAGAGGCTATGAGCAAAACCGTTGCTGAAATAAAACGTATCCAGCAAACATATGGTAATGATGCCTTCGCCATGCTTTCAGGTGTATCCATCACCAACGAGAAAAGTTACCTGGTAGGAAAGTTTGCAAGAGTGGCGCTGAAGACCCGTAACCTTGATTATAATGGCCGTCTCTGTATGGTAAGCGCCGGCGCTGGTAATAAGAAGGCGTTTGGGCTGGACCGTGGCTCCAATAACTATGAAGATCTGAAGAAAGCTGAAGTTATTATGGTCTGCGGAGCCAATGTAAGCGAAACGTTTCCTACGCTTACCTATTGGATCTGGCAGGCAAGAGATAATGGCGCCAAACTGATTGTAGTAGATCCAAGGGTAATACCACTGGCACGAACAGCAGACCTGCACCTGGACATAAGACCGGGAACAGACTCTGCCCTTTACGGCGCCATGTTGAGATATATGGCTGAAAGAGATATGCTGGACCATGACTTCATCAACAACCACACAACCGGTTTTCAGCAAACACTTGATGCCGTAAAAGATTACTCACTGGAATGGGCGGAGCAGGTGACCGGCATTGCTAAAGAGAAAATTGCCACAGCCGCAGAATGGTGGGGAAAAGCAGCGACCAGCTTTCTATTGCATGCAAGAGGTATTGAACATCATTCCAAAGGTGTAGACAATGTGCTGGGCTGCATTAACCTTGTTCTGGCCACAGGAAGGATAGGTAAACCCTATTGCGGCTATGCTACCATTACTGGTCAGGGCAACGGCCAGGGCGGCAGGGAGCATGGGCATAAGTGTGATCAGCTGCCGGGTAACAGGGATATTAATAACCCCGAACACCGGAAATATATTGCGGGCGTATGGGGAATTGATGAAACGGAAATGCCGGGAGCGGGGTATACCGCTTATGAACTGATTGAAGCTATTCACCGTGGCGAGGTAAAAGGATTGATATCTCTTTGCTTCAATCCGCTGGTATCATTACCTAACAACAATTATGTAAGGGAAGCATTTGAGAAACTGGAATTTTATGCTACCATAGATTTCTTTCTCAATGAAACGGCCCGCCATGCAAATATTATATTCCCCGGATCACTGCATGAAGAAGAAGAAGGAACAGTCACTACTGCCGAAGGCAGGGTGACCCGCATACGGCAGGCAGTTACACCGCCCGGGCAGGCCAGGACAGATACCGCTATCATCCTTGAACTGGCAGAACGTTTAGGTGCAGGTAATAAGTTCAGTTACAACAGCAGCGAAGATATTTTTAATGAACTGAGAGTGGCATCCAAAGGTGGTACAGCTGACTATTACGGTATAACATATGAAAAGATAGAGAAGAACATGGGCGTATTCTGGCCCTGCCCGTCTATTGATCACCCTGGCACGCCGCGATTATGGGAAGACCGGAAGTTTGCAACGGCCGATGGTAAAGCCCATTTCAATCCCGTGCCATATAAAGATCCGGGTGAAGTAACGGATGATGAATACCCGGTTGTATTGACCACCGGCAGGGTCGTATCGCAATACCTCAGCGGGACACAGACCAGGCGCATTGGCAAACTGGTGAACCAGTATCCTGAGCCTTTGCTGGAAATACATCCTGAGCTGGCTGCTAAATATGGCATCTCTCAGCGGGAGCTGGTAAAGGTAATTACCCGTAGGGGAGAAGCTGAATTCCCGGCTAACATCGTAGAAACGATCCGTAAGGATACAGTCTTCATTCCCTACCATTGGCCTGGCCGTAAATCGGCTAACCAGCTGACGCCGGGAACACTGGACCCCATTTCCAAAATACCGGAGTTTAAAGTATGTGCCTGCCAGTTGGTCCCTCTGCGGAAAGAAGCTCAATCCCCACAGGAAGCACATGCTTATGACAGCGTTTAATAATTCAGCCATAACCAAAAAATGATCGCATGACAACCTCTTACTATAAGACCGACATGGAATTCTTTGTGGATATGCAACGTTGCATAGGCTGCAAAGCCTGTGAGGCGGCCTGTGCAGAATGTGAAACCAATGGCCAGCAGTCCATGATACATGTGAATTATGTCGAGAGAGCGGTAACCATACAAACCACTGTGCAGGTATGCATGCATTGCGAAGATCCGGTGTGCGCTAATGTATGTCCGGCAGATGCTATCAGCAAAGACGAGTTTGGTGTGGTACATACTGCCAATACAGCCCGGTGCATCGGTTGTTCAAATTGTGTAATGGCCTGTCCTTTTGGTGTACCCATCAAGGAAGAGAAATACGACATGATGATGAAGTGCAACATGTGTTACGACCGGACCAGCGCCGGCAAGAAACCCATGTGTGCCACTGTCTGTCCAAGCCAGGCGCTGTATTACGGTACCAGGGAAGAAATGCGGAGAATGAGGCCCAACAGCGTACCGGTCAATACTTTTCAGTTCGGCAAACTGGAAGTAAAAACCAAAGTGAATATTATGATGCCTGCAGGATCAACCATGCTGAAGATTGATTGACAGCCTGCGCTTACAGAAATCATTGAATAAAAGTTTATATGCCTGATAATAAAGAGAAAATACCTGATTGGAAGAATGACTTTCCCATCAGCCAGACAGAAACCACAGAAGTAACACGCAGGCAGTTTGCAAAATTCCTCTGCCTGGTATCAGGAGGGTTGGCAACAGGTAGCGCATTCGTAGCGGCAAAGGCCTTCTTCTTCCCCGGAAAAAAAGTACAGGGTGTACATAGAGTATGCAGCACCGATGAGCTGCCTGTAGGAGGCACCCGTTCATTTGTATTGGAAGGCAGTTCTATTCCCTATATTCTGATACACCTGGAAAACGGTGAATTCAAAGCCTATGAGCAGAAATGTACACACCTTTCCTGTGCTGTATTCTATAAGCCCGGTAGCGGGAAAATTGAATGTCCCTGCCACAACGGATGGTTTGACGCTATGACGGGAGAAGTGCTGCAGGGGCCTCCGCCAAGGCCGTTACCGCGGTTGGAAGTGCAGGTGAAAGGCAATGATGTTTTTGTTACCGCTGCTCCTGAACAAGCATAAAAATAATAACGATGAGTACTTTCCGCCGGGCACAAAGTCAGGCCCATCCCAATAAGACCAGTACGCTGATGCTGGCTATCATAGTGCTGCTTATCCTGAATGTAACCATCCAGATATGGTTATTGTACAGTGGACTGAACAATGCACTGGAACACAACAAAGGCATTGCATTTCCTGCTTTTATAGGATCGGTGGCTATATTCTTTATCAACTGCGCATTACTCTATTATCTGCCGCGAAGCCGCAGATAGATTTTCTGCAAAAAATAAATAATTACAAAGTCGCTTGAACTTATTGGGCTTTCGGGTGTTTAAGAAATTACGCAGTAATCCATATCACTATCGCCCAATTCGAGAATGAGAAAAGATAATGAACGGACAATCACAAATGAGCCTCAACCGTCGGAAATATGTAATCCATCTCCCGCTGAATTAAGTTCCCTTCAGGAACTCATTGACGAAAAAGCATTACAATACCCCGATGAGGTAGCACTACGTTTCAGGGAACATGTAATAACTTATAATGAATTAAATAATTCTGCCAACCAACTGGCCCGGTACCTGTTAGATCAGGGAATACGGAAAGGGGATATTATTGGGTTGGCGGTAGACCGTACGCCCAGAATGGTGATAGCGCTGCTTGCCATTGTTAAGTCGGGAGCTGCCTACCTGCCGCTGGACCCCGATTATCCGCAGGCAAGAGTGGAATTTATGCTGGGAGACGCCGGAGCAACCATCCTGATTACGGAAGGGAAATACCAGTCAAAATTTGGGAAAATTGCAACGGAGATGCTGCTGGAAAATATCTGGAAAGTACTGCCGGAATACCCGGTCCTCTCTCCGGAAACGGAGATATCTCTCGACGATATTGTTTACATTCTTTATACTTCAGGCTCTACAGGGCAACCCAAAGGAGTCAGGATCACTCAGAAAGGGCTGGTCAACTTTCTCCTGAATATGCAGATAGCGCCGGGCTTAACCCGGAATGAAAGGGTGCTGGCCGTTACCACTATTTCTTTTGATATCTCTGCGCTTGAATTATACCTGCCGTTAATAACCGGCGCAGAGGTCATACTTACAGATACAGAGACCTCAAAAGATGCCCGTGTATTGATGGACATAGTGAGAAGAGAAGAAGTGAGCATGATGCAGGCTACACCCGCTACCTGGAGAATGATGCTGGAAACTGACTGGAATGACAGCCTGCCGTTAAAGATACTGATAGGAGGAGAGGCTTTGTCAAAGAAGCTGGCAGAACGGTTGCTGGCAAGATGCAACTCCTTATGGAATATGTATGGCCCTACAGAAACCACCGTTTGGGCAACATTTAAACAGATAAAGCATGAAGACGAGGTGATCACTGTCGGGAAAACGATTGCCAATGTAGAAGCATATATTCTCGATGCACGCCTTAACCATGTTACGCCGGGTAATGTAGGTGAGATCTATATCGGGGGAATAGGCGTGGGAAAGGGATACCTGAACCGTCCTGAACTGACGGAAGAAAAGTTTATACCTAATCCCTTCGCAAAAGACCCTTCAGAGATGATGTACCGTACCGGCGATCTGGGCCGGATCGTAAACGGAGGAGATATTCAGTGCCTGGGCAGAATAGATCACCAGGTCAAGATAAGAGGCTACAGGATAGAACTGGGAGAAATAGAGTATGCGCTCAACAAACAGAAAGGTGTCAGGGATAGTGTAGTGCTTGCCAGGAACGAACAGCTGATCGCATATGTGATGCCTGATGAGAGAAAGTTTGGCTACACTACTGACGTTTCACGCTGGTTGCAGGGCGTTAAAACACTGTTGCCTGAATATATGGTCCCCGCCCGAATTATTGTAGTACCTGCATTCCCCCTTTCCCCGAATGGAAAGGTAGACAGGAATACCCTGGAAACAATAGGACATGATGTGGAAAATGCCAGCAAGGCATATACAGCACCACGGACTGAACAGGAAAGACTCATCGCATCTATGTGGGCAAGATTGCTGCACAAAGAGAGGGTAAGCATACATGATGACTTCTTCCTGCTGGGAGGTAATTCCATTGTAGCCATGCAGATCATGACACAGCTGGAAAAAGAAACAGGCAGGAGATTGCCGCTGGCATGCCTGTTTACGGCCAATACCGTGGAAAAATTATCTCAACAGGTTGACCTGGATGACAGGTCTATTTCCTGGGACTTACTTGTTCCCGTCAAACCTAACGGCAACAAGCCTCCGCTGTTTATTGTGAACGGGCTTGATATGAATGTGCTGGTGTTTAATAATGTGGCCTGCAATATGGACCCTGAGCAGCCCGTATATGGCTTTCAGCCCCGTGGGCTTAACGGCAGGGACGAGCCGTTTGATACCCTGGAAGATATGGCGGCAGAATATATCGCCGCATTACTGCAACGTGATTTTGGCGATACCTATGCACTGGCAGGTTATTCTTTTGGCGGAATAGTGGCTTTCGAAATGGCAAAGCAACTCCAGGCACTTGGCAAAACAGTGAAGCTGCTCGCAGTTTTTGATACCTATGCAGATAATACCATTTACTTTGAAAAAGGCATATCCAGGATCATTAATAAGATAGGCAGACAATTTCCGAAGTTCATGTTCATCCTGCGTTCTTTCAGTCAGTATCCGCGTGAAATATTACGTTACCAGGCAGAATTCTTTGCCCGGAAACTGCATGACGGCTTCGTATTCCTGACCGGGAAAAAAGAGCCGGAAGATGTTAGCCTGGAAAACAAAATCAATAAAAAATACGAACTTGCATACCGCAACTACCACCTGCAGCCTTCTGATAGCTGTGCTGTTGACCTGTTCAGGGTAGATACCAGGCTTTATTATCTGCGTGATCCCGTTTACCTGGGATGGAAGCGATATGCACTGAAAGGGCTGCATATTCATGAAGTGGAAGGAGATCATAAAACGTTCCTTCTGCCACCTAATGACAGAGCCTTTGGCGCCTTATTACAACAGGTCATAGACGAGCGCATGAAAGACTGAGTGGTAGCTAAAACGCATGTCAACGCCAGATGAAAAACACAACGATCCTCAGTTTACTTCTTTTATCCACTTTTTTACTGCCCGCACATACCCACGCTCAGCTCAATGCCATCAGGCAGAAAATAGGACCTATTACCAGCACAGCCCAGGGGCATGTAGGCGTAGCCCTGAAACTACTGGAAACCGGCGATACACTTTCCTTTGGAGGAAATGACAGGTATCCCATGCAGAGTGTTTTTAAAGTACCATTGGCTATTGCCATATTAGACCAGGTAGATAAAGGCCGCTTATCGCTCAGTCAGAAGATAACTATCCGCAAGGAAGAATTACGACCTACGTGGAGCCCCATCAGGAAGAAATACCCTGAAGGAACTGTAATGTCTTTGAGTGACGTCCTTGCATATACCGTTTCCCAGAGTGATAATAACGGGTGCGACATTCTTTTCCGGTTACTGGGAGGAACGGCTTACGTAAATAAATACATCCATAGTCTTGGAATAGACAGCATCAACATTGTTGCCACAGAAGAAGATATGTCAAAAGCCTGGGAGGTACAATATACTGACTGGAGCACTCCTCTGGCCATTGTACAGTTGATGGAGGGTATTCATAAAGGCAGCTGGCTTTCTAAATCCAGTAATGATTTTCTGCTGAAGATAATGACAGAAACAAATACGGGGCCCGGCAGGATAAAGGGGCTCCTCCCTGCAAACGCTGTGGTGGCGCATAAAACAGGTACTTCAGACACAAATGCACAAGGTATAACGGCAGCTACAAACGATGCCGGTATTATTACATTACCCGGTGGGAAACACCTTGCAATTGTAGTGTTTGTATCTGACGCACGAGCCGCAGAAAAAACGAGGGACGAGGTTATTGCAAAGATAGCCCGGCTTTGCTGGGATGCTTTGCAGTAGCAGATTGTTGCTGAATAGCTACCTGCGATTCATAGTATTTGTTCAGGAAATGATAGATCACCAGTTCATGCTTGCGCTGGTTGGACAGTAATATCCTGTTCAGGAACATATGGATGTAGCTGGATACGAGTTCCTCGCGGGAATGTGCCAGCGAAACCTGCTGCAGCGCCTTGCTTATTTTCGCTGATCTTATATTGAAGAGATGCACAGCCTCTTCAATCTCATTGGCACTATCTTTCAACGGATCCAGGAAACCGGCCAGCTGTCGCATATGTTTCCTGTACTGGCTGTTCAATTGGGTCTGAAGGGTAGGGGCTGCTCCGAATTCTTCAAAGAAATGTTTTTGCACTCTCTTCATAAATGCAGCCTTTTGAGACAGCGTATACCCGAAATCCTGTAATAGCATATCCACTCCCCTGGCCGCCAGCAGCCAGCGGTAATGTTCGGCTTCTTCCCCCTCCAGCAGGCTGATACAGTTAATGGTTGCTTCGCTGTCATAAAAGAAAATATCCTCGCTGAGTATCATGGTCTCTGTTCCATAGCGTTCAATTTCTCTCACATAAGTATCTATCTGTACACTATGTATCAGTATTGCATGCTGGTCCAGTAATGCATACAACCTTTCAGTCACAGTTTTCCAGAAACCGGCATTGTTTCCATGATGGAAGCGTATCCTGATATGATTTTCCGGGTCATTATACCTGATGAAGAACCATTTGTCTATAACTTGCTCATTCAATAGCTCTTCCGCCAGTGGCCTGATCACAGTGGTTAATATTTTCTCGTTGGATGTAACGCCGGCATAGATCTTTATATATAACCATTCACTACCGGGCATAAAGCTGCGTTGCAGGGATGTTGTGTTCTGTGCGGCTAACTGCGTGCCTGTTTGCCGGTAAGAAGTACTTTTCAGAGGAATGATCAGTTCATTGGTAAAACGTCCCGAAGCCCCTTCTACCCAGCAGTTGTCAGGAGTCTGCAGCACCTCCTGGAGAATGATCTTCTCTTTTTTCTGCCAGATAGATTCCAGCAGGTGAAGGCATGATTCACTCTTCATATCAATGAACAGCTCATTATCTCCTTCTGTGACAGCCACATACCTTGATACATTCAGTTGTGCGCATAGCGCTGCAAAAGGTGTCTTGTCTTTCTTCGTTAATGTCCATGTGCTTTTACTGAGAATGATCTTCCCATACCTCACTCTGGGCAGGAAAGGCTGCTCCACAGGCAGGTTCCAGTGCCAGCCCGTTGCATTGTGCAATTGCTGGAACTGAAGGTCGCACAGGAACTTATAAACAGGCAGGCTACCGGTAGTAAAATTATGTGCTGTACTTAACCGGGGAATGATCCGTTTGTTTAGTTTCTTTGACCTTAGTATAACTGTATTCTGCCGGATGCTGATCATAAGATCACTGACAGGTATTTGTTGTTCAGCAGGTACGCTGCCTTTGCCCAGGTATACGATCTCATACTGTCTCAGCTGTGGCCGCATCAGGATATTGCCGGTCCTTGATTCAGGCAGGTGTACTATCTCGGCATAAATATCTTCAGGGGAATGTTGTGCTTCTTCTTCCAGGCATTCCTGTACTTTTTCTTTCAGGAAATTGTCTCCATGACAGAACCTGCCCAGCAGGTTGGCGGCAGATGGCCCGCCACAGGAGCTCAGATCAAAAAGATACTGGCCGTTATCTATATCTTCCGCACTTTTTGCCACCAGGCTGCCCATCAGGTACAGGCTGTCAGGAATGTTGGGTTGTGCAGACGGATTGAATGTATCCAGGTCCTTATCTGTAAGCTCAATTTCTGCCTGATGCCTGCCCAGCAGTTCCAGCTGAAAGCTGCGCAGTTTATTCCAGGAAATGGTATCGGGCTCCTGGTTATTCGGTATAAATATTTCATCTACAAGCGGGGCATGTGTGGCGCTATGTCCTGTATGACTGCCATAGCCTATGCCGGTTTCAGTGTCAAGCGCTATTACCAGGGGGATTTCCTGTTCTTCATACCTGTCCCGGAAGCGGGAAATAAACTGCTGCAGATCGGGATTATTATTAACGGAAGATAATTTCCAGAGGTGCGAGGCTTGTTCTGCCAGTTCATCTGCCACATGCTGTGAAATGGTATTGGATGGTGCAGAAAGAAAAAGGTCTGTTTGTACCAGGTCTTTTGTATTGGTATCCGGAAGCAGCTTCTTTACAAGAGCATGTGTTTGAAGATATTTATCGATACCGGCAGCAGGCTTCGTTAAAAGCTGTTGTATAGAGAGCAGTATATCTGCTGCAGGTGTTATGTCTTTCAGTTTACCCGTCAGTACCTTAAAGAATTCTTCTCCTGTTACAGTGGGTGCCAGCTCGCTGATCAGCAGCTGGCTTTCTATCAGCTCGGCAATGAATTCTTTCGCTTCTTCATATGAGATCTCTTCGTCTGTAATGGATGAACATAGCTGGTTGATAGTGGCGCCTGCTGCCGCATGAGTCAGTACCTTTTCAAGATAAACAGAGCGGTTTACAGAGGTCAGATCATACTGGCGGAATTTGTTTTTGATGGTGTAGGAAGCATACCTGTAAGTATCTCCAACAGGATACAGGGAGTTATTCGGAAAGTACTTTAATTGTTCCTGCACATCAGGCAACCTGCCAATTACGTCTGCCAGCTCTGCAACATAATTCATATCCAGCCGGCAATGTTTCTGATGTTGTTCAGGCGCGGCTATTTGTACATCGGTACTGTTATTAAAGGAGCCTGTGGAACAACCTGCAAACAATCCATAGGGTGTGCAGCGGTAGCTCATGCGCAACATATACCTGAACAGGGAGAGTACCAGTTTCTCAATTTCTTTTTCTCCGGTAAGCTGGCCCTGTTGCCACTTGATCAGTTCCCTGCTGAACTCCGGAGATGCTATATAAATAGCTTCAGCCAGGAGTGCTGAAGAGAAGAGCTCTTTAATTTCAGCAGCCAGCTGCTGATACGGTATATGCAATAAATGATCTAAAGCATTGATGGGAAGCAGCGGGGACCGGAGCAGGTAGAAATCTTTGTTACTCATTAACATGTGAATAAGATAACTATTTACCGGTTGACGGGCCTCACCTTAAAAGGTGAAATAATGATCACTGGACAATATTGCTGAAAAATCACCTTTTTCAGTGAACATGGGGCGCGAGGTTTATCCTTATCTTTAAACATAACCAGAATCGCTTATATCTACTTAAACCTGCTGCTTAGAATTACATTTTTATTCTTAATAATAAACTGTTGTTAACTATGAAAAAAGAACCAGGAAAAAAACTCAATCTTGGCAAGATCAGGATTGCAAAACTGAATTCCTCTAACCAGGACGGTTTAAAAAGAGATGCTAATGCTCCTACTTATACAGGCTGCAGCCTCTTAAAATGTACACCTCCGCCTGATGGCAGAAACTAAGAATATTTTTTACCCGAAACTCAAAATCACTCATTATGAAAAAGAAAACAGAGAAAAAACTCGCTCTCGGAAAAATTAAAATTGCCAGCCTGAGCAATCCCAGAGAAGACAATGCTAATGCAATGGCGCCTACTACAACAGTCGTTTCTTTCAAAGTTTGTACGAACGATGTAAGCCAGGGCGCTCCTATCTGCAGCGTTGATTCCTGCCGTTTCTAACAGACTATAAGATAAAGAGGGCTGGTCTGCCTTTGGCGGGGCCAGCCCTTGTTTTTTGCTTGATGTGCTTATATGGACCAGAAAAAAGAAGTGACCAGGGTATTGGAAGATATCAGCGGGACATTGAACAACTTTATTGAACAAACTGCATCTCCCGGCTTATTGAGTGGTTATACCGGATGTGCCTTGTTCTTCGCTTATTATTACAAACTGACAGGGAAGAAAAAATACCTGAAGAAAGTTCACCATATCCTTTTGCAAAGTATCCGGGAACTGGCTGCTACTCCCTTACCTTCCTCTCATTGTAATGGTATATCCGGGATAGCCTGGTGTATACAACATCTCATAAATGAAGGTTTTGCCGATGCCGGCGATATGGCAGATATCTTCGAAGAAGTAGATGAGCTGCTGGGTAATGCAATACAGGACGAATTACAACAGCAACGCTATGATTTCTTACATGAAGGATTGGGCATCGCTTTATATTTCCTTGAAAAGGAAGACCATATTGCAGCACCCCTGACAGATGTGGTAACACTGCTGGAAAAAGCGGCAGTTCCTTTCAGTGAAGGTATCAGCTGGCAGGACCATGTTACAGAACTGAAAGAGAATGGCCAGCCATTGATGTCTTTCAACATGGGACTGGCACATGGGGTACCCGCCATTATCACTATCCTCGGAATGATATATCATAAAGGAATTGAAAAGGACAGAACGCGACTGCTGATTGAGCGGTCAATGAGCTGGATATTGGCCACCAGGAACCTTTCGGAAGAAAATGTAACTTCATTATACCCTGTGCTGGTAGATAGCAACCGGGTAGCGCTTACCGGTAAGCAGAGCCGGCTGGGCTGGTGTTACGGAGATCTTAGCATTGCCACGCTTCTGCTGAATACCGGTCACTGGCTGGGAAATGCTTCTTATAAAGAAGAAGCGCTGAATATCCTTAATCATACCCTGCAATACCGTGATGCCAGAAATGGAAGCGTACATGATGCCTGCCTCTGTCATGGAAGCGCCGGTATTTCACATATATACCGCCGGTCTTACCTGCTTACCGGTCAATTTGCCTTGCTGGAAGGAGCCGATAAGTGGTTAGCTTATACATTACAGCTGAATAACCGGAAAGATGGGGCTGCAGGATTTAAATTCTATGCGAAAGATAGCTATGAGAACAGCTATGGATTGCTGGAAGGTATAACAGGTATCGGGCTATCATTAATTGCTGCTTTAGATAATAACAATGCACCTGCATGGGACAGGTGTTTGCTTTTATCGTGATCAATTTATTTTCCTTATATTACATGATACTTAATCACCACGAACCTGTAAGATTGTTACCTGCCAATTGTTCCATACTGATATCTTAAATCTGAAAACCCATGATCCGCCTGTATTTTGTTGATAATCATCCTTTAATACTGGAGGGGCTGCAAGTCTTGCTTGGTATTGAAAATGATATAGCCCTGGTTGGAAAGGCCAGAAGTGGTTACGACTGTCTAAAATTCCTGCTGCATAACAGAACCGATATTGTTGTGATGGACGCCTGCCTGCCTGATATTGACGGCATAGAGCTTTGCGCTACTATTAAGATAGAATATCCGGACACAAAAGTATTGATCTTAAGTGCACTGCAGGACAGGAAATATATTGCTGATATCCTGCAATGCGGGGCAAGCGGTTATGTCCTGAATAATGTTGATAAGGATGAATTGTTATATGCTATTCATGCCGTACATGCCGGAGATATCTACCTCTCTCCTGATATCAAAGACGCAGGGAGAAGCAGGGATGCTGATATACGGCATCATTTTCCTCCTCTTACAAGAAGGGAAAAAGAAGTATTGTTCCTTATCTCGGAAGGATATACCAATACACAGATCGCAGAGAAATTATTTATCAGTGCAGATACGGTGAACACACACCGGAAGAAGCTCCTGGCTAAGCTGGAAGTAAAGAATACCGCTATGCTTATTAAGTATGCAGTAGATAATAAATTATTAGTGTAATTCAGCGCCGCGCACAACGCAAAATTCCCTTAACCGGCCGGAGGCCGGTTATCCCTCCTTACAAAAAAGCGCTTTTGCCGAAGGCAAAAGCGCTTTTTTGTGGTGCGCCCGGCACGGGCGCAAACTCTAGGGTGTAAGTCCCGAACGCGCCTTGATAGTGGGAAGCGTTAACCGATGGCAAGGGTGTCCTTCGTGAGGAGGAATCTGAAGGAAGCCTAAGGTAAATC
>NZ_WRXN01000002.1 GCF_009758205.1 Chitinophaga tropicalis | reverse complement strand
AGCATTCGCATTTTATACACAAATCATTAAGACAGTATCTTATTGTCTGTATTCATACCTGATACAACGGGCCTGTACTCGCGTATAATAGCATCGTCGAAAGTCAGCATTCGCATTTTATACACAAATCATTAAGACAGTATCTTATTGTCTGTATTCATACCTGATACAACGGGCCTGTACTCGCGTATAATAGCATCGTCGAAAGTCAGCATTCGCATTTTATACACAACAGATGGCATGTACTTGGCGCCCAGCGTGGCCCAGACGTTATTCAGCCGTTCTGCTCCCATGCTTTCCATCTCAAAGATCACTTTATCTATTCTTCTGTCCAGGGACGGAGTACTGGCTGCCGTCAATACATTATGCGACTGGAAATAAGCCATAATGAAAGAGATAAACCTGAGCGCTTCGGGATAATTATTACTGCTGAAGTATGCAGAGAATAACACATACAGGTTGATACACAAAGGTGGCTGCGTCCTGGCTGAAACCACTCCTGAAGAGGGCCCCGTAATGCCTTTGCTCATCGGCTCTTTCTCAATGTTGATGAGCGTAACCAGCACTTTGTTCTCTCCCTGAATGGCAATGCTACCATCCTGGTTTACCAGTCCGGATAACACAACTTTCTCTTCGTTTACATGCAATTGCCTGCTGAAGTGTTTATTGATCTCTTCAGTGATACAGGAAAGGGTTTCGTAAATCATCCGGGTGAACATTTTTACTACAGGGCATCACCTCTGCAGTTCACGTCGTAAATGTTTCATAAAAATTGTGCTTTTAATGTTGTCGTCAACAGATATACTTTTAACGACTGGCTGACATCTTAGAGTTTAATAAGGTAAAATCCTGTCTGAGTATTGGGTATTAGTTTAGGGATCTTAATTATCTTATTGAGCACAAGATAGTAGTTAAATAAAATTATTCAAATTTTTATTTAAATAAATTATTGCCTATTTTTTTATTTATTAATTGTAGCTTTAAGCTTCCGGTAAATTATCCCCTATGCGTTGTTTTAAACGGTCCCTCCAATCTCTGTTTATTTTCTTTATCTTATTTAGTCTTTTCACTACCGCCGCAGGTGGTAACATATTACAACAGCAACCCAAACCAAAGGATACCGTAGTAAAAGTAAAACTGCTGCAACGCATCATTGCCGCTCTTCAGTTCAGAAAAAATGCACGGGCAAGAGAACAGCAACGCGTTATCACCATCATCAGAAGCGTACTGGCAGACTCTCTTATTGCTACCGCCAGAGACATACAACAGCTGAATGAAGAATTGTCCCTTCAGCAAAATCAGCATTTTGATTCACTGAAAGTATTAATAGATGAAATATTGACAAACAGGGGAACAGATACATTGTATGTATCCGACACTACAGTTCTCCCCTCACCCGGTATTACAGAAAAAGATATTATATCTCTCGTTAATAAGATCATTCCTATCCTGCAGCAAAAAGAGAAAGAAGATAACAATGCTGCTATCATGCAGGAAAAACTGAAGCAGATCCGTTTGCTGTATGGAAGGTCGCCGGATAAAATAGATACACTACGCCTCAACGATACTACTGGAAGAAGATATAAACTCAGCCTGGGGCATAAAGCGCACGTAATAGGTATCCATCCCTGGTGGATGGAAGACCGTTATCTTAATTATAACCTGGCCGCACTCAGCACCTTTAACTTTCACGGTTACACGGCAGACGGAGGCACCGGGAAAATAAGAGACATTATTCCTCCTGCTACACTGAAAGCATTGCCATTTGCCAGGCAGGCCGGTTGCAATGCCATGTTCACTTTATACGACCAGGACGCTCAGAACATAGATAAACTGTTACGCGATGAACAGCGGCAGTTCCGCTACATAGATTCCATATTGCCGCTCATACAGCAACATCAGGCAGACGGAGTGAACATCTGGTTCAGCAAACTGCATAAACATCAGCGCACTTCCTTCAATCGCTTTGTGTTACTGCTCTCCAATTATATCCGGCATAATATGGAGCAGCCCTGTAATATAATGATCACTATTCCCGCATACGATGCTGAGCTGGCATATGATCTGCGCACACTGGATTCTATAGCCTCCCATTTCCTGATAGACTTCACCACTCCCGGCCGGCCCATGGCGCCGCTGAAAGGAGATGCCGCACACGCAATAGAACCAGTAGTGTCCCGTTATCTCAACCTTCAGATACCTCCGGAAAAATTCATATTACTGTTGTCTTATAACGGCTCAAAATGGAGTACAGGAATAAAGAACAGGTTTGAAAAATTAGTGCCCTACAGGGAGATCCGCGCAGAATTCCCCTCAGATACATCTGTGATGTATGATGAAGAATCTGTGGCAGCTTTTGTGGAAGAAAAGAACGAAACAGGAGACGTAATAGCTGAAATATGGTTTGATGATGCCTCTACCCTCGATGTGAAATATGATTATATACTGAATAATGGCCTGGGAGGTGTTGCCATCTGGCCCCTGGGAGCAGATGATGGTTATGCCGAATTGTGGGATGTAATGGCGGCTAAATTTATCAGTATAGATACTACCTTTCTGGATACCATACGGCTGCTCCCTCCTCCGGAGATCCATTTATCCTGGTGGGACCGTGTTAAGCTGAAACTAAATAAAGAAGTAACCACACTTGACTACCTTTTTACCGACCCCTGTGAGCTGAGGAATCTCCACTATGAAAGGGACAGGTTCTTTATGTATGTTACTTTCTGCTTCCTGGTACTGGCGCTCCTGGCAGGCATTTTCTATAGCTATAACATACGCATGCAGGGAACAGACTGGAAATGGCGGAAAATATCCTTAGGAGTGCTTATCGCCTTTGTATTGCTGAGTGTACTGTTTGGGGGAATAGAAATGTTCCTCAACCGGGAAGTTCCATTTGGGTTAACGGAGCACCCTGACAGCTGTTATACCATTCCTCTGTCTGATCTTGTAATGGTATTCTCTGCAGGATTGGTAGTAGGTATCCTGATTATGTATTTCCTGGTATTCCCGCTTATAGGCGACAGGGAAAAACCCTGACGGTCTACGCCTGGCCTGAAAGCAGTGCCTGTGCACCCATAACATCAGCTTCCCTTTCCAGTGAAACATCGTCGTTCACAGGAATTCCTTCTTTCATCTGCATAGTAGCCTGCACCCTCCCCTGTTTCTGCTGCACTACATGCCATGCTTCATGAGGTACATGACGTTCCTGGCCCGGAGCTACATGAATATCGGTCCCCTGTGCATATGCCAGCGCATTCAGTTGGGCCGGCTGGGAAGAGTTGTAATGAACCTTCACATCAGACATATCCATACCGGAAAGCTGCTCAACACCCGATTTCAGCTGGTCTGACATACCAGTGTTATTTTCTTCCTTCTTTTGTACTATTGATTTGGTTTGTGCAGGAGCTTTGAGCTCTTCCTCTTCCAGGCCCGTTTCCCTTTGAGCAACATTGAAAGGGTCAATAGCCATACGTTGAATGCCATTTTGGGTGAAATTATCTGCAATAGACCGGCTGGATGTATTTTCTTCGTGAGAGGGTTTGTACGAACGTGACATAGTATAAGGGTTATTATTGTGTTAATATACAAAAAAAACTACAAAAAAAGCCTTTTATAGCCGGCGGCAGGCCCCTCTCAAAAAGATGGCTTGTACCGGAGGTGCAAGCCATCTTTTTGAGCAGTTAAAACCCCGGATATCAGGGAAATAATGTCCTTGCCTTACCTATCATATCCTTGATCCGCTGGTTATACGACTCACAACACGCACTGGTATGCTGATACAATACCACATCTCCTTCCTCAATTCTCGATTCTACCCTCAGCTCCACAACATGCTCCGGGTGAGACTTACAGTTCTCTCCGCCAAACTGGTGATGCAGGTAAGCTACTATCCTTTCGGCTTTTGAATTATTATACCTTGCCGGCAAATTGCTGATATAATCAGCCATAGTAGTGTCGGGGTGAAGATCTTTTTTAAATGCACTGAACTTTATCATAACGCAAGTATTAGAGGGGAAACAGTGCTACAAAGATACGCTGAATTTAGGGAACCGGCAGCAAATAGCTAACCGGTCCCCGGGGTTGGTTTATCACTCTTTACGCTCTTATTGTAACAGCGTTTTCAGCTTGTTATCAAGCTCTTCGCCGCGCAGGTATTTAGCAATGATCCTGCCCTGCGGATCTATAAGGAAATTCATAGGAATTGCATTTACATCGTATAGTTTGGCTGCCTCATTCTGCCATGCCTTCAGGTCAGAAACCTGCGTCCAGGTCAGACCATCTTTTTCAATAGCTCCCAGCCATTTCTCCCGGTCTGCCGGTTTGTCAAGAGATACGCCAAGAACAGTAAAACCCTTGTCCTTATAAGCGTTATAAGCTTTCACAACATTCGGGTTTTCACGGCGGCAGGGCCCGCACCAGCTTGCCCAGAAATCCAGCAGCACATATTTACCCCTGAAATCAGATAACTTAACAGGCTTGCCATTCACATCATTCTGTGTGAAATCAGGTGCAAGAGCGCCTTCCTGCGTTTTCTTCACCTTCAGGATCTTAGCCAGCACCTCCTCTCCAAAATCACTCTTCCTGACACTGCTGTCCAGCAGGCCGAAATTCTTCTCAGCTTCTACCGCATTGAACTCCGGAGGCAGCGTTGAATTAAACGCTAAAAGCGCCATATACTTACCCGGATTAGCCTTCACATATTTCATCTTAACAGCAATGATCTCTGCCTGTACAGCGTTAGCTCTGGTATCCAGGCTGGCCAGGTAAGCAGAATCATCTTTCTTTTCCTGTGGCTGCGCTTTAAACTCATCATTCAGCACCTGGTATTTATCATAGTAAGGTTTTAGCATGGCGGTAACCTTAGTATTTTCATCATTGGCAGGAGAACCCTTGATAATGGCATGCTTGACAGAATCTTTTGACACCAGCTCAATCGTCCTGTCCTCAATGAAAAGGGCAAGTATATCCTGCACAGGCCGCATCACCGGGTTATCGGGGGTATCACTGTGCTTAACAAGGATGTTCGCCTCTCTGATACCGCCGGATTGCCCCCTGAAAACAAACTGGCCTTTCCTGACATCAGCAGAATCCAGGAAGTCTTTCCCCTTTACTTTATAATAGAGGAACGCCTTCGCAGGCTTATCCAGCTTACCTACTTTTCCCTTTATGGTATAGGAACCCTGCGCATATCCCATCAACGGTGCGCATGCAACTGTAAATGCTATAATGTTCTTTATATTCATATCATTTCTTTTTAACACCTGCATCAGATTTTAAATAACCGGCATATTGCGCCGGGTTTTCCAGTATCTGCAGAGCGGTACGATAGCTGTCATTATCACTGTTCATTACCTGCAGGTAATAATCATTGCTGGCAAAGAGCTGACCCGCTATCTGCCCTTTTATATCAAGGGTGAGCAGGCTCAGCGTTCTGTCTTTACTGCCGGGTTGCAGCATAAGACCTGATTTCTCGGCAGTAGTAACGATTTCCTTTACCAGGTTGTCAGGAACAGTGAACTGCTTGTTGAAGGAATTGAAATCCTTGTATTGCTGCAACAGCATAGTGCGGTTGCTGTCCATATAATCGAACGTAACCTTGTTCACCAGTCCGCCGCCGGTAACTCTTTGCAGCCAGCCGGCGTATTCCGTGGTATCTATCGGAACATATTTGTCCGGCATGATCCCTCCCCCGCCGTAAACCGTACGTTTGCTTACCAGCGTAGTATACTTCAGGGAATCAGGAAAGTGAATAACATTGGCATCTGTCAGCTCCCCGCTGGCCAGTCGGGTATGCACATTATCCTCGTAATTTGCTCCCTTATAAGGCTTCTGGATAGACCTTCCGGAAGGAGTATAATAACGTGCACCTGTAAGCTCCAGCACTGAACCATCAAAGAGATTCACTGGTCGTTGCATCAGTCCCTTGCCAAAGCTCCTCCTGCCTACCACTACCGCACGGTCCCAGTCCTGCAAGGCGCCGGTAAGTATCTCACTGGCAGAAGCGGTATTCTGGTCAATAAGCACTACCAGCTTACCTGTCATAAAATTGCCGAACCCACCGGAGTAATAGTAGTCCTTGCCTTTATCCTTACCTACGCTGTAAAATACCAGCTGGTCCTTCTGCAGAAATTCATCTGCTACCCCAATGGCAGACTGTACCAGCCCACCGCCATTTCCCTGAAGGTCCAGTATCAGGTCTTCCATTCCCTGTTTCTTCAGGTCCTGGATAGCCTTGTCCATTTCTGTCCTGGTGGTCAGGTTGAAAATGCTCAGGGAAATATAACCGGTATGACTGTTCACCATATAAGCAGCCTTCACTGATTTATCAGGAATAGTACCCCGCTCAATCTCTTTGTTAATGACTCCCGCTATCAGCTTCCGCTGAATGGCAAGAGAAACAGTAGTACCTTTCTGCCCCCTGATCTTTTTCATGATACCATAGTTCCCTTCCGGTATGCTGGTCACAGGTTCATTGTCAATAGTGAGGATACGGTCACCCGCCAGCAACCCCGCTTTCTCAGCCGGCCCCCCGGCAATCACCTGCGTTACATAAAGGCTGTCATGCTGTAATATGAACTGTACGCCTATCCCCACAAAGCTCCCGCTCATAGCCTGCCGCATCCCGGCAGACTCTTCACGGCTGAAGTAACGTGAGTGAGGGTCAAGTTCCTTCATCATCCCTCTGATGGCAGCATCAGTCAGCCTCTCGTCTTCCATCGTGTCCACATAATTTTCCTGTATGGCTTTCAGCGCCTGCGCCAGCTTCTCGTTTGGATTCACCTGCGCACGTGCACTGAAGGACATGCCTATACAGGCGGCTATCACCGCAGAATATCTTATTCCTGACATACTTTACTTTTCAGCTTTTAAAAGTTCTATTGCATAGGAAAGCTCATCGGCCAGTTTACTGGGACTGCCGGAGTAACCTTCAGAAGTGTACCTCATTAAACCGTCTTTCAGGATGACCTTCCGTGGAATGGCGGACGACTGAAAGAAAGGCACAAATGTTTTGAACACCGCGTCCTGCCCGCCTGTTTCTTTATTAATACCATCATGCAGCAGGTTGAAACGATAACCTTCCTGCTTAATAAAACCGGTCGATTTCTGCTTGTAGTCACCCGTCTGCATAGTACCCACCAGGTAGATAGCCACCGCCGGGTCATTGGCATATTTATCCGTGATCATCTGCATGCCGGGGAACGCACTGATACAAGGCTTGCACCAGGTAGCCCAGAAATCCAGCACAACGATCTTCTCTCCCCACTCGCTGGACCTTACAAGCTCTCCGCTTGCATTCTCTATAGCAAAAGGCTTATATTCCTGGTTCACCAGATGCTCTTTCACATACTCCCTCAGCGCCTGCTGCTCCTCAGAAGAACGCAGGGAAGCCAGGTATGTGTCATACCCGCTCATATCCTTGTTCTTTGACTGGTAAATAGCCTTCAGCTTATCAAACATCACAGGCGTCATGGCATTGGCCTTTACACACATTTCCAGTATGGGTAGTATCTCCTTTTCCTGCCCCAGCTTTTCCAGTATGTTCAGATGAACATTGTTGAGATCAGCAGTAGCATATCTCCCCTTCTCAGACAGGTTTTTGAAATACTCCTTAGCCTCCGCATATTTCTGCAGGTCATTCAGCAGGGAGATGTGTACGGCAAGCTGGTTGTCCAGCTGCTCTCTTGCATTTTCCTTTGCCTGCTCCTGGTTAAACACCCCCTCTTCCTCATAAGACCTGTCGCCCGATTTTGCGATCAGCTCCTTTATCAGCGGAGAAGATATATTGTATAATGTATCCCTGCCCAGGGTTTTAAAAGTATAAGCCCTGAAGATATTCCACCGGTATACCTCATTCTCCGTTTTATAATCCAGTGGTGAAAGCATAGCAAGGAACTTGTTAAACTGCTTTGTTTCAAAATAGGCAGCACCCAGAGAACGATGAGTGTTGTAATAAATAAAACCCTGCTTTCTTTCGCCCTTCTGCCATTCCTCATATGGAAATTCTTTCAGGAACTTTTCCGAGCGTTCTATAACCTCATTATTGTCCTTCGCCCCCGAAATACGCTGAAATGCACTGAACCGGGCAAAACTGCCTTTTGGATTTTTCTGTATCAGCAGCTGCTCCAGTGTTGCCGCACGTTTAGCGTCTTTCACCTGGAACTGGTAATAGCGTTGTATAGACTCCAGCTCATCTTCGCTGATGTCTTTTCTCTTTATAAGCGCTGCCGGATCTGCATTCCTGTATTGCTCATATTTCTGTGCATGCACAGCCGACACGCTTAATAACAGGCATAATCCCAACCAACTGGATCTTTTGTACATATCTCGTGGTATTGATCATTAGATGGTCTTTCAGTCCGCCGCAGGCAGACTGAAAGACTGTTAATTATTATCTCTCATTTTGTTTTATCTCCGGGTTCATCACTATGTTTTTCGGACAGATAGGATAAACATAGCGGTTACCTGACAGTGTATAGGTAGTTCCCTTGAAAGTACGGCTGTCCGATTCGGCAAATACCGGGTCCTTACTAAGCCTGCGCTGGTCATACCAACGTATTCCCATTCCAAACAACTCTCTCCTTCTTTCATCCAGCACAACACGTGTAGCTTCCTCCGCTGTAGCGGCGCTCAGCGCCACATAATCCGCAGCTTTGAAACGCTTTTGCCTCAGCTTGTTCACCCATTCCATAGCAGCAGTTATATCATTCGCCCTGGCCAGCCCTTCTGCAGCGGTGAGCATCATTTCCCCTACAGATATGCCCATAGTGATATTATCTCCGGAAAAAAGACGGTGACGGTAAGAACCTCGTCCTGTATAAGATGGTGAGAAAGAGGTGCCCGCACGCATATAGAGCGTATACCTCAGGTCCGTTGCAGTAAATTTTCCCAGCAGCTTGTCACTCAACGGAAGGCTCAGATACCCGCTTGTTGGCAAACTTTGTTTGGCAAGTATAACCTCCGGGTTCAGGAAACGCCTGGGATAACTGGCCGGATTAGCAGCATAAACTGCCAGGTCAAGCAATGTGCTCTGGTACTCCAGTGAATGCAACGCATTTTCTGACGCCTCGCTGTAACGCTGCATATACAGGTAAGTACGCGCCAGCGTGGCATAAGCGGCAGCTTTTGCCGGATGTATGTTGTTACTCGGCTGATCAGGTAAAACCGGTATTGCTTCTGTAAGATCTTTGATGATCTGGTCATATACCGCCTGCACAGATGGTCTTGTCAGGTTGGCAAAAAGGTCCGGTGTAAGCAGCATGGGCACGCCCAGGTCTTTAGCTGCACTGGCTTCATTATACACCGGCGCATAGATATTCATCAATGTCAGGTAAGCATATGCCCTTTGTGCCTGTGCCTCCGCATATACTTTTTTCTTCTCTGCATCTGTTCCATTCTGGCTTCCCATCACACCCGCAATGATCACATTACAGTTGTAGATCTGGTCATACAGGAAATTCCAGTCTGCATCACTCTGATCAGCTGTATAGTAATCGGCCGCCCAGGTGTAGATATTCCCCAGCTCATTGGTCAGCAGGTTGTGCAAATTGGGGTTCTGGTCCAGGTTAATATCATCTGCAGATAAAAGCAGGTTACCCGGATCTTTTTCAAATGTACCGGTGTTATTTAAAAGATACTGGTAGTCTGAAGTATATTTTAACGTACGCTCACTGTACTGTTCAACTTCCACATATTTACGGCATGACGTTCCTGCAGCAAGCAGCAGGATCAGTGATATTTTAATATATTTTGAGATCATTGATTCAGATTTTAGCAGACATTAAAAGGACGCATTTACACTCAGGAAATAAGCTTTTGCCGGTGGCAGATTGCTATAGTTGTTTGTAACTATATAGTTAGGATCTACACCGGATTTATTCTTTCTCCAGATGATGCCCAGGTTCCTCGCAGAAAGGCTGATACTACCTGATTTCAGGAACAGACCGGACAGCATGCGGGATGGTATCTGGTAGCCCATTGATATCTGTTGCAGACGTACATGACTTCCGCTTTCAGTCAGCAGATCAGACCATTTATAACGGTTAAGATTGTTGGTAGACACATTCTCAAGACCTGGCACATTGGTAATTGCTTCATCACCGGGTTTCCGCCAACGGAGTGCAAGGTCCTTCTGCGTACCTACCATTCCCTGGTAAACGCCATTCCAGTCAGGATAGTTCTGTATGGAAGGACGACGGAAAACATGCCCCATTTCATAGGTGATACGTACCCCGAAAGTAAAGGCCTTGTAGTTAAAATTGTTGAGGAGCGCTCCGAAAAAAGGAGGAGTTGTACGACCTTCATATACCAGGTCCTCTGTTTTAATCTGGTTATTGCCTGCATCTGCATTAATGATCTTACCTTCTTTATCATATATCTGCGAACGGCCTTTATCATCCAGCCCCGCCCAACGGTAAGCATACATATAGTCAGTAGGCATACCAGCTATATAAGAGCCGCCATTCACTACCAGGACAGCATTCTCATTCTTTGTAAAACGGCTGTCTGTCACTTCATTGGTATTGTAAGAAAGATTGAATACGGAAGTCCATCCAAAGTTTTTACTACGTACAATTTCTCCCCTGATACTGAACTCATATCCATGACCTTTCATACTGGCAGCATTATATTGCAGCGAGCTCCATCCATAGGTTGTATTGATAGGGAATTGCCATAAGATATCAGTTGTTTTCTTCCCATACACGTCCGCACCTATACCCAGGCGGTTGTTCAGCAACGCAAAGTCAACACCAAGGTTCCAGCTCCTCGTCAGTTCCCAGCTAATCTTATCGTTAGCCGGACGTACAATATCCCCGTATGGCTCCATGGTAACAGAGTTAGGAGCATATATGCTCATTACAGCACTTTTACTGGCGCTGGTTGGAATAGAGCCTCCCGTACCATAAGTCAGGCGAAGGTTCAAAGCATCCAGCCAGTTCACGTGCTGCATGAAATCCTCAGATTTGATATCCCATTTCGCACCTGCACTCCATAATGGTTTTGCCCTTTGCGACCGGGAAGCGCCTACCAGTGTAAAATCATCAAAGCGCATGCTGCCGGAAACAGTATAACGGTTGCCAAATATGGATAAGGCTGCATTACCATAATAGGATAGCGCTCTGCTGATAGCATTCCTGATAGCGCCATCAGAATACCCCAAAGAGGAGCTCCATCCCTGCACGGTTTGATACGATGTCGTAGGGTTCCACGCAGCAGAAGTATAGGTCTCTTCATTGAAACCATAACGCGTCTGCTCGTAACGGCTCCCTTTCTCCTGCCTGATCTCTGTACCCGCCAGGGCGTTTAGATTGAAGATGCTTCCAAAAGATTTATTTAAGTTTACCTGCCCACGTAAAGAATAGCTGGTAGCAGTGCTGTTGGATGTCTGCATTTTGCCGCCAAAAGGAATACCATACACCAACCGGCCATTAGTGCCAACAGTAGTAGCTGTATTGAGCATAGTCCTGGTATCATAACTATTCGTTTCATTCAGAATGATCTCTTCCCCTGTGTTACGTTGCAGGGAACCGGAAAGATCTACATTCAGCCAGTTGGTAACTTTAGTATTGATAGCTGCATTGAAACGGAAACGGTTCTCCTTCGTATTGCTATTACCATAGTTCAGCTCCTGCAGCGGACTGTATGTCCAGGGCAGATAACCCTTGCTCAGGAAATCAGCCGCTACCTCATCACGGTAATCAATAGAACGGGCAATAGGATGGCCTGCCGCATCCTGCAGCATTTCGTATGGACGAAGCCCCAACCGGCTGCTGCCAATAGCATTCAGCGCCGCCTGGTTAGACGCACTGTTGGCAAAATTGTAATTTATACCGGTAGTAACCGTTACCCTGTTATTGAACAGATCGTTGGTAAGATTGGCAGTAACAAAGTAATTCTCACCCTTGTTATTTCTGAATACAGGAATGTCTTTGGAATAGTTGGTAGATACATAATAAGTGCTGTTCTGGCCTCCGCCGGAAAAAGACAGGTTGTATTGCTGCGTGATAGCATGCTGTAACAACAGGTCACGTATCTGCTTACGGTTATCCAGCTTACCCAGCGCTGATAATGCCGAATCCCGTTGCGCTGCTGTCGCCTGCCCCCTGTCAACCTTGAACATCCATTCAAGCGCTTCACTCACAGGCTTGTTCTGGTTAAACGTCATCCAGCTGTTATCCCAGTAATACGGATCAGAAAAATAACCTAGATCTTTCATTTCCCTTTCCAGGTCTATATAATCTGCACTGCTCATCCTGTCCAGGTGGCCCATATTGGCCGGAGCAGAAACACTGAGATTACTGCTGAAATTTATTTTTGATGAATTCTTCACCCCTTTCTTGGTAGTAATAACAATAACACCATTGGCTGCTTTAGCACCCCATATCGAAGTGGCGGCGGCATCTTTCAGTACCGTGATGGATTCTATGTCTTCCGGGTTATAACGGCTTAATATAGCGCCGGAAGAAGCATTGTCGTTCAGCCTTTCGGTCAGCTTTTGTTCTACTGCCGGAAAACCATCTATAACGATCAGCGGAGAACTGCCATCGGTTACACTAAGGGTATTCTTTCCCCTAATGCTGATTGTGTTATTCCTCACGTCAAAACGCACACCCGGAACAAGCCCTTCCAGCCTCTCCATCATGTTAGGCGCAGGCACCTCCTTTATCTGCTTTGCAGTGATCAGCTCAGCCGCACCTGTAGATCTTTCCTTAGGTAATACCTGGTAACCCGTAGATATCACATTCACCTGCTGCAACTGGCGAACATCACTTTGCATCCTCACATTGATCGTACTCCTTCCCTCCAGTGGTACTTTCTGCGGACTCATACCCACAAAACTGAACACCAGCGCCCCTGTAGCCTGCTCCAGCCTCAGTGTATACCTGCCATCACTGCTGGTAGTAACTCCATGCCGGATAGCATAGCCCTCCGGTATCACCGTAGCGCCTATCAGCGGCCGCCCATCAGCATCTGTTACTATACCCGTAATAGTCTGCACATAATTGGGGGCGGGAATATTCTCCGTCGCAATATCCGGCACAGGTACTGCTTCCTTGCGGTTGTCCTTAATGACAGTATAATAGTTCTCCTGCACATACAGGAACAGGTATCCACGTGCATATAATAATTCCTTTAATACTTTCTCCACAGACTCTTTCTTGTCCATGGGCGTTTTTACATTCACATATACGTTATCAAGAAGATGCTCTTCGTAAGAAAATTTTGTCCCATATACTTGTCTCACCTCATCCAGCGCCTTTTTTAAAGACATTTTCTGTTGACCGGAAACGGCCAGAGGAAACAGTGCGCACAGGAAACACATGACAATTAACCTTGTTCTGTTCATGGGTATTGGTTTGGACTGATAGTTAAATGATTAGATTTTTGATTGATCCTCAGATTAAATACTTTTTTCAGCACAAAAAGAATGTCTTCGGCATTATGCGCCGGTATTGTCCCGCTAAGTCTTTTTTGTGCCAGTTCAGGAGCCTGCAGGGTGATCTCGTACCCGTAAGTATCTTCCAGTATATGAAGGATATCTTCCAGCGTATAACCGTCCAGGTCTATTTCATTGTTTGTCCACGCTTTGTTGGCTACGGCCTTTCTCTCCAGGCTCTTCAGCTCATGGCTGGTGCTGTCATAAATAAATGCGTCCCCCGGTTTCAGCACCTTTAATAAGGCTCCGGTAGCTGTCTGGTTGATTCTCAGGCTGCCCTCCACAAGAGATATCTCCGTTGTAGTGCGCCTGTTCCTTACATTGAACCTCGTACCCAGTACTGTAATGTCCAGGTCCTGTACATGCACACGGAAGGAGTCCGATTGTTGCAGCCTGTTCTTCAACGCAACATGTTTGACCGTGAAGTAGGCTTCCCCCTGAAGCCAGATCTCACGCGGCTTATCAGACTTCCAGGTGCGCGCATAGCGGATAGTTGAGTTGCCATTGAGCGTCACAACAGATTCATCAGGTAACACTATCTCCTGCTGTGCGCCATAACCGGCATAGTGTTCCTTCTCTCCCTGCTGCGAATACTCATGTAGCATCCAACCCAGTATAAAGATGGCTGCTGCACTGCCTATCCACCTGGCTGCCCGCTTTATAGGCCTGATATACCTTAGCTGACGCCGGTCATGCGCTTGGATCTCTGCAGCGATCTTCTGCCATAATTCCGGTTTACCTGCTGAAGGCCTGTAGGCAGACTGCCCGTTAAGCGCCAGTATCCAATGACGTGCTTCTTCCATTTCCGGGACTATCCCCGGGAAGTTCTTTCCTATCAATTCCCAATAGGCCATATTCTCTTCATCCGGATGCAGTACATAACTGATGAACAGATCGTCCGTGAAAAAATCGATTTTGGTATATTGACTGTAGTCTTTCTGCTGTTTTTCCATTGGTCGTTGCTATTAAATACACACGTAAATCCGCTTTTATCCCAGGAAGCGGACAAAAAAGTTAAAATTCAATTTTTAGGGTTAAAATTGAATAAAATGCAAAACAGGAATCTTTTGATGGCTGGTTTTTATACTTTTTTCAAAGAAAGCAGGGATAGTAACAGCAGGAAGTCTGTGTTCGACAGGTTATTCCTTAGGGTTTCAATTGCTCTGTACAGCAATTTATAGGTACTGGAAACAGATAATTGCATAATGTCCGCAATCTCCTCATATTCCATCTCTTCGTAATAACGAAGATGAATGATCTCTCTCTGGCGGGGCGTCATCTTTTTAAGCGCGTCAGACAAGCTCTGACGTATCTGCTGTAAACGCTCCTGGCTGATCAGTGTATGGTCATGCCCCAGCTGGAAGTTGAAATCCAGCTTATCTTCCGGGCTGGAAAATCCCACTACCTGCGGGGCATAAGAAAGCTTACGCAGTAATACCCGCCGGAAGGCTTTGTAAAGGTAATTTTTGACGGAGGATGTTTCCCTGATACTGTCTTTGTTCTTCCATAGCTTTACAAAAAGGTCCTGTAAAGCGTCTTCAATAATGTGATCGTCAACCGTAAATTTATGTCCGTAGTTAAATAGTGGGGTGTAAAATTGCTCAAAGATCAGTTTGAAAGATGATTCATCACCATAGCGAAAAGTGTCCCATATATTTTTTTCATCAAACATTATTGCCCCTTGGTTGATACATTCTATTCGGGAACGAATGTGCGGAATTTTTTTAAAAATTTCATGCTTTAAGACTTTTTAGCCGCACTTTACGCAAAAATCAGCTTCCTGTAAAGCCATTTTTAATCCTCTGTCCGCGCATTGTCAAAGAAAAACTCCCCCGAAAAATGACTCTCCCTTCAGCTATAACAATTTTTCCATGAATTTCTTCTGATATGTACAATAATACAGGTCTTTTATCCGGTACAACGCAGTTAAACCAGGTATATTTGATAACCCTGAATATCTGTTACCCATAAAACCCACGTTACAATGAAAACATTTACACTTTTAACCCTTTCTCTTTTCCTTTCAGTAACTGTTCACTCCCAAATCCCCGCTTTTCCAGGTGCAGATGGCTTCGGCAAATACACCACAGGCGGCAGGACAGGCAACGTCTACATCGTCACAAACCTGAACGACGCCGGCGCTGGTTCCTTCAGAGACGCCGTCAGCCAACCTAACCGCATAGTCGTGTTTGAAGTAGGCGGCATCATCAGGATCAGCTCCCGGGTCGTCGTCTCCCCGAATATCACTATCGCCGGACAAACAGCCCCCGGAGACGGTATCGTGATCTACGGCAACGGCGTTTCCTTCTCAGCCGCCAATAACAGCATCTGCCGCTATCTGCGTGTCAGGATGGGCATAAACGGAGACAGCGGCAAAGACGCCTTCGGCCTTGCCAACGGCGCCAATCTCATTTTCGACCACGTTTCCATATCCTGGGGTAGAGATGAGAACTTCTCCATCAGCTGGGATAATAAAGGCAATGAACCAGCTAATATCACCATTCAGAACTCTATTATCGGACAGGGACTCTGGAGCCACTCCTGCGGCGGATTGATACAAACCAACGGCGGCGTATCACTATACCGCAACCTGTATATCGATAATAAGACCCGCAACCCTAAAGTAAAAGGGAAAAATGAGTTCGTAAATAATATCGTCTACAACTGGGGGGATGGCGGCGCCTACATCCAGGGAGATTCTGAAGGCGCCTCAGAAGCGAATATGATCAACAATTACTTTATTGCCGGCCCCGCTGTGAATAATAATACCGCCCCTTTCACAAGAGGGAATAGCAACTTCAGCGCCTATGCCTCAGGTAATTATTATGACAGCAACAGGGACGGCTCACTGAATGGTGTCTTACTGACACAGGCCGACTATGGCACAGGTGACAGGGCCATAAACTGGAAAACCACTCCATATGCCTACCCCCTCGCTCCCGGCAACCCGGATATATTGACTGCGGCACAAACCTATCAGTCTATATTACAGCACGTTGGCGCAAGCTATCCCCACAGGGACCAGGTAGATCAATTTATGATCAATGAACTGACATCTCTCGGTACCCAGGGTATCACCATCAGCACCTTCACTAACGAAAATCTCTTACCCACCGGCGGCCCCGGTAATGTATCCGGAGGTACCGCTCCAACAGATACAGACAGGGATGGTATGCCCGATCAGTGGGAACAGGCTAATAATCTGAACCCTGCCAACGCTGCCGATGGAAAGACAGTACGTTCAGACGGCTACACTAACCTGGAACACTACATCAATTCCATCGTATCTTCCAATGCCCTGAAAACCGTTGCTCCACACCGGCACGGCAAAGCCACACTGAAGCTATTTCCCAACCCCGTAAAAGGCCAGGGCGTTCTGCAATGTATGCTGCCTGAAGGAGGTTCTTACAGGATAGAAGTGTTCAATGCCGGCGCACAACCAGTAAAGATCATCACAGACAGCAAAGCTCCCGAAGGCGCCCTGCTGACTCACAGACTTGATCTGACCGGACTGCCCTCAGGTGTATATACGGTCCGGATGACCACCGCCAATGGAACTATCAGCAGGAAGCTGGTGGTACAGCAGTGAATGCAATAGCACTCTCTGCTTCCTTCAGCACTTCTTCCGCCGTACGTCCTGCCGGTTCAATGGGCTTCAATACTGTCCAGCTCATTTTTTCACCAAAGCTCAGAGGAAATGAACCATACCGGGTCAGTTCCCATGAGCCTTTAATAACTATGGGCACCAGCAGGACGTCCGGTACCTTTTTCAGGATAATACCTGTCCCACCGGCAGCAAAGCGTTTCATATGCCCATCCTTTGAACGTGTACCTTCAGGGAAGATGATCGCAGACCATTTCTGTTCCCTCATCTTTTGAGCCAGCTTCAGTATTTCGCCTGTAGACTGCTTGGCATCCTTACGATCTATATTCGCAGCGCCACCATGTTTCAGGTTAAACGAAATACTGGGAATACCCCTGGTCAGTTCCAGCTTTGATATAAACTTCGCATGATACCTCCGCAGGTTCCATACCAGCGGAGGAATATCATACATGCTCTGATGATTGGCCACAAACAATATCGGCCTCCCTTCAGGAAGGTTTTCATTGTTGATGAACCTGGCTCTGCTACCCATAACACAATAAGTACCCGTAAGCAGGTAATTCAGTATATCCACAGATCTTTTATGAGCATGATAACCGCCCAGTTTCAGGCATAGCCATTGAATGGGATGGAATAACAGTAAAAGGAGCCCAAAAAATAAATAATGAACAGGGGTAAAGATATATCCAGCCAGTTTTCTCATTCGTCATTCTTTCAGTAAAAACTGGTGTAAAATAAACTGGCATGGTCATCATAGTAATGATCTTCGTCAATTTTATACTTCAACAGGAATGATTGTGATCAATCCGGGTATTGACCCAGGTTAAACAACAGCTCGCCCTTACTAATAGGCGGCGTGCTGACCTTATAAACAACAAAACCATCCACAGGGGAAATAACATCCTGCAAATGCTTGCCAAAGAAATCAGTAACATAGCCTATTTTCATCCCTTTCCTCACCAGTTGCCCGGCTTTATAATCACTGTAAAAAATACCGGTATATTCACTGTTTACAGTTACCCGTTTGGTAATTTCGATCGGAGCATTAGCTGGTGATGGTGCCCCGGACATCAGTCGCAGCGTGCGCATAACGTTTATAAGGCCACTGTTGATCTTCTCTGTTTCTGCCTGTGTGACTATACCCATCTTACCGCATTCAATGGCAAGCGCCGGAATATCCTGTGCTACAGCCTCGCTGGTAGCATATTGTGTAGGCAGGCTGTCTGCAATGCTTCTCTCAGAACGCATGATCCAGTCAAAACCCATAGCTTCAGCCATTTCTTTGGCACTTGCGGTCTGATTCCCATGTACAACATAGCCTACATAAGAATGAAGGTCCTCATTTGCATCTCCTGCATGCACGTCAATGAAATAGTTGAACCGGGGAAACAGCTCATGAGAAATAGTCCATGCAATACAGTCAGTGATCGTACCATTTTTATTACCGGGAAATACCCTGTTCAGGTTCTTATGGTCCACAGGATTATAATAAACGCTTCTGCCAAGGAAAGCGCTTACATTGGCAATATGCACCAGCACTATAGTACCGCTTATCCGTGTCGGGTCAAGTAATGCCGGCAATTGTTGCAATGCAATGATTGGTGGGTACTCATAACCATGGATGCCTGCCAGTATCCCTAGAACAGGACCGGGTTTACTACCGCGAATAACAGTAACAGGTATATAAGTGCTATCTCCCGAAGATGCCCTTATCTGCATATTAAAGGAAAGCTTCTCTCCCGCCTTCACCTTATGACCATCTAAAAGAAAAACTGGCTGCTGTGCAGAAACAAAAGAGTAACAGGTGCAAAGAATGATCAACAATATAACCTTCGTCATTTATCCGCAATTATGGTTAGCTGCTAATATCTGTTATATTTTTATATTTTGCAACAATATTGCATATTTGCAGGCGCTATTGTTTTTAATTGCTCCCTCTCTTAGAAGGGGGGTATGGTTCCTTCTCCTCAACTTCCCCTTTGAAGTATGTTTAAAGCATGTTTAAAGCATGTTTAAAGCATGTCTTAAGCATGTTTAGTGTATGTATTGCGGTACCTAAAGTGCCCCACGTCACCACGGCTATCTGCAGGCCCCAGATTCCCTTTATTGAAGAATAATCAGCCGCACGCAGCGAAAAGAAAATCTCCCTCTCAAAATGGGTTTTGCCGAAGGCGAAACCCATTTTGAGAGCAGCTATATTATCAAAAAAGAAATTTCAACTAATTCCCTGCTCCTTAAAGTATTTTTATAATATATAACATTAATTTTCATATATTTGCCTCACACAAAGCAGTTTGCTAACCGCGTTGCATTGAATAAGCGTAATCAGAATGAGGGGACCCATGCTATATCAATTAGAACTGCCTGTACTGTGAAACCTGAGGGAGAAGACAATAAGGACAATTAATTAAGAACCTCTATACGACTATGAACACACAGAACACTCCATTTGTGAAGAACTGTCACGTGTCTGATAATTCCATTAACAAGATCATTTAAGACCTATGAATAAGTTCTATAGAAGAGCTCTGCTCTCCTGTCTGGCATTAATGGGACTTCTTATATACCATTACAGTCATGCAGACGGCTCAAAAACCAGGAGAGCCGGCAATGCAGACATCGTCACTGTTAAGAGCCTGAAAAACAGCGCTCAAACCAGCTTCACTCCCGGTCAGGCCATTATCTACACCATCACCATAACGAATAACGGCCCCGACGATGCTACCGATGTACAGGTAAAGGACAACGCTCCTGTCAACACAACCATCAGCGCATGGAAAGCAACCGTCACAAACGGAACAGTCACCCTACCCGCCACAACCGGCACAGGTAACCTGGACCAGGTCATCTCCCTTATACCCAACGGCGCAGCCGTAACCTACGAAGTAACAATACAGACACCATCAAATTATACAGGTAGCCTCATCAACACTGCCACTGTCACCAGCACTTCTACAGATCCCAACCCAGGTTGTTCTGGCTGTACAGCTCCTGCCTTGCCGGCAGTACCAAGAGCAGATATCGTGACAGTCAAGAACCTGAAAGACCCTGCAAAAGCGAGCTTTGCTCCAGGTGAGGTGGTCGAATATACCATCACCGTTACCAATAACGGTCCAAGTGATGCACAGAACGTGGTTGTGAGAGATAATGCTCCGGCAGGTACAATTATCAACGGATGGACAGCCTCCGTAACAGCAGGATCTGTCTCCCTGCCAGCTACCAGCGGAACAGGAGACCTGAACCAGGGCATAGCTGTATTACCCAACGGCGCTTCCGTCACTTACGAAGTAGCCGTAAAAACACCCGGCAACTACGCAGGTACATTAACCAACGTAGTAGCCGTAACCAGTACCACCCCCGACCCCCGACCGGTATGTACTACCTGCGCCGTGGCCGATCTGCCGCCTTCTTCCTACGCTGATATCGTAACTTCCAAAGTGCTCAGAGATCCTGCGAAGACCGTCTTCTCTCCCGGCGATGCAGTTGTATATCTCATCACCGTCACCAACTTCGGTCCCAGTGAAGCTACAGACGTTCGCATAACAGACCTCGCTCCCACCGGTACTACCATCAGCGGATGGACAGCCTCCGTTGCAAGTGGAACAGTCACCCTACCCGCCACCAGCGGAACGGGAGACCTGGACGAGACCATCGCCGTCTTCCCCGACGGGGCGGTTGTGATCTACGAAGTGACAGTACAAACGCCACCGGATTATACAGGTACATTACGTAACTCAGCAACAGTTGTCAGCGTTACACCTGACCCAACTCCCGGCGGACCCGGTTGCCCTGGCTGTACAGCTCCACCCCTGCCTTCCATCCCAACAGCAGATGTGACAGCGGCAAAAACACTGAAAGACTCAGCTCAGAAAGACTTTGCTCCCGGCGAAGAAGTAGTATATACCATCGTGGTAACCAACCATGGCCCCAGCAACGCGCGTAACGTAAACGTGCGTGATGATGCCCCGTCAGGTACTACCATCAGCGGATGGACCGCCAGGGTAGATTCCGGCACAGTCACCCTGCCCGCTACCAGCGGCGCCGGTAACCTGGACGAAGTGATTGCATTGCTGCCCAACGGCGCCGTTGTAACCTACGAGGTAACAGTCAAAACACCGCCGGATTACACAGGGACTTTAGCAAATACCGCCGCCGTAACCAGCTCCACTGCAGATCCTGACCCAGGCTGCCCCATGTGTACTACTCCCGGCGTACCAGCTGTTCCGGAAGCAGATATCGTAACGGTAAAAACACTCAAAGACCCTTCCCTGACCATCTTTACACCGGGAGACGCCATCGTATATACCATAACCGTAACCAATAACGGCCCCAGCAATGCAGCAAACGTACAGGTAAAAGATGACGCTCCAGCCGGTACCACTATCAGCGGATGGACAGCCACCGTCACCACCGGCACAGTTACACTACCTGCCGCCAGCGGCACCGGTAACCTCGACCAGACCATTGCCGTACTGCCATATGGCGCCGTTGTAACTTATGAGGTAACAGTGCAGACGCCTGTTTCCTTCCCCGGCGGACCACTCAACAACGTGGCTGTAGTGACCAGCGGCACACCCGACCCATCACCGGATTGTATGGATTGCGGTACCACCATTCCTTCTATACCCACCGCCGACGTTGTCTCTGCAAAAACACTGAAAGACCCTTCACAAACCACCTTCGCTGCAGGTGAAGCGGTAACATATATCATTACAGTAAGAAATGCTGGCCCCGACGACGCTGCTGATGTACACGTACAGGACATTGCTCCTGCAGGTACCATCATCGGCAGCTGGACCGCCACCGTAGAAGCGGGGGCCGTTACCCTGCCCAACATGGGCGGTATAGGAGACCTGGATGAAACCATCCCTCTGCTGCCAAATGGTGCCGTTGTAACCTATGAAGTGACAGTGGTCACTCCGCCGGATTTCACCGGCACATTGAGCAACGTCGCCACTGTGACCAGCAGCACCAACGATCCCTCTCCTGACTGCCCCTCGTGTACTACTCCTGCCATGCCCGGAGGTACCAGCGCAGATATTGTGACCGTCAAGAAACTGAAAGACGATACACAGAATTTTTACAGGCCCGGCGAAGCCGTAGTATACCAGATCGTTGTTACCAATAACGGACCAAGTAACGCCGCCGATGTACACATCACAGACATCGCTCCGGCCGGAACAACTATCAGCTCCTGGACAGCCGCAGTAACGGCAGGTGCAATTACCTTACCTGCCACCAGCGGCGCCGGTAATCTTGACCAGGTGATCGGCGTATTTCCCAATGCGGCAAGTGTAACCTACGAGGTAACAATACAGACAGAAGCCAACTTTACAGGCAGCATCGAAAATGTTGCCACAGTGACCAGCCCAACACCTGATCCCGTACCAGCCTGCGATTCATGCACCGCTCCCGTGATCGTACCTGGCTCCCGGATACCGCCAACAGCTGTGAACGACAGCGCAGATGTAAAAGAAGCGCATACCGTTACCATTCCCTTTGTTGACAATGACGTACCAGGCGATCCTGTATGGGGAGAAATAGTGCCCGGCACAGTAAAGATCATAACACAACCGGAACATGGTACCGTGATAGTGAATACAGACGGTACTGTGACCTACACTCCCGAACCCGGATACATCGGTACAGATTCATTTACCTACCAGGTACAGGATGAATCAGGCAACTGGAGCAATGAAGCCACCATAACAGTAACTATACAGAAACTGGACCTGGAAATACCTAACATGATCACACCTAATGGCGATGGAGCAAATGATAAATGGGTGATCAAAGGACTGGAAAAGTATACTCAGCATGAAATAGTGATCTTCAACCGCTGGAACAATATGCTTTACAAGAGCAAAAATTACCATGGAGAATGGGATGGCCAGGGCCTGAATGCCGGAACTTATTACTATACACTGAGAATCCTGGACATCTACGGAAAATGGCATACCGTCAACGGATATATCATGTTACTGAAATAGCCGTTGCTTACAACCAAAACTAAGTTTTATGTATAAAAACTTTAAGAGGATCATTGTACTGTTGCCGTGTATGCTGGCATATGTGAATGGGTACTGTCAGCAGGACGTACAGTTCAGCCAGTACCTGTTCAACGGGTTATATATTAACCCCGCCTATGCAGGTTACCGGGAACAATGGAATGTGAATGTATTCTACCGTCAGCAGTGGGCCGGGTTTCCAGGAGCGCCCAAAACATTCTCTGCCGCGGCAGACGGTACTATCATTAATGATCGTGTGGGATTGGGCCTGCAACTGATGAACGATCAGCTGGGCGCACAGAAAAGCACTGCTTTATATCTCAGTTACGCCTACCGTATCCGCATGGATGAATCAGGCAATAAAACACTGGCATTAGGCCTGAGCGGCGGCTTTATGCAGCAACGGCTGAACGTGGAAGCGCTGGACCCTGCCACACAGAACGATATCTTCTACTCCAACGTAAAGAAGACGGCCATGATGCCGGATGTTCGTGTGGGTGTCTACTATAACAGCGATCGCTTCTTCGCCGGGTTATCGGCCGATAACCTTACCACCGGCAGCTTCCAGGATGAGACAATACTGAAGAACTATATCCCGCTAAAACCTCACTTGTACTTAACTGCCGGCGGACTGATACCTTTAACGGAAGATGTTTTGCTGAAACCTTCTCTCCTGCTGAAAGAAGATTTTGCCGGACCAACAAGTGTGGACATAAATGCCTTCGTCTTACTGGCACAGAAAGTATGGATAGGTGGCGCTTACCGTACTGCAGTATTTAACCGGAGCAATATTGATAAATCGGTCACTAAATCCGGCGCTGTTGTAGGACTGGTACAGATCTTCATCAACGAAAAACTACGGTTCGGGTATGCTTATGACCAGACCGTGAACAAAACAGGAGCTACCAGTTACAGCACGCACGAATTCTCTTTAGGCTACTTCTTTGCCCGCCCTAAAGCCAGGATGTTATCACCAAGATATTTTTAAAGCTGACCTATGTTCAACAAAAAATATACACTACCTGTATTGCTTACATTCCTGATGACTGCCGGAGCTGCACAGGGCCAATATATCATCAAACAGGCAGACACTGAAGCTGCTCTTTACAACTATGCAAAAGCAATCCCACTATACGAAAAAGCCTATAGCCGAAAACCTACGGCTAATGCTGCAAGGGGTCTGGCTGATAGCTACCGGAAAATGAACAACTACCAGCAGGCAGACGCCTGGTATGAAAAACTACTGGCAATGCCTGATCATACTGCAGCAGACGAAGTGCACTACGCACAGATACTGATCAGCAACGGTAAACACGCAGCTGCCAGAACTATTCTGGATGCTTACCTGCTCAAAATGCCGGGCGATAAGGTTGCTGAGAACCTGCGGCAGGGCTGTGACAGCACCATCCAATGGCAATCCGTTTCTCCTGTTGGCGGAGACTTTGAGAACCTGCAATACCTGAACAGCGAATGGTCTGACTGGAGCACAGCATTTAACAGCGGCAGGATAGTATTTGCGTCCGACCGCCCCTACGATTCTCTCAGGCACAATCCTATATTCAACACCAGCAACATCAAAAAGAAATACTACGGCTGGACAGGCAACAGCTATCTCCATCTTTATGAAGGAGTTGCTGAAGACAGCAACAGCACCCGGCTTCTGCCCCGCACCATCAACGGCGATTATCACAGCGCCAATGCCAGTTACACGGCTGATGGCCAGAAAGTATATTATGCTATCACCGACCTCAAAAAGAAAGGACATACTTTCCTGGGCAGGGAAGGCACATATACACTGCATGTTGAAATCATGGAACAGGCATGGGACACCGCCCGTAATACCTGGAAACAAGCCTCTCCTTTCCCCTACAATGGCATCTTTAATTATGCCGTAGGAGATCCCTGGATCTCTCCAGACGGGAAAACATTATATTTTGTAGCCGACTATGGCGAAAAAGGACTGGGAGGTACAGATATTTATTATAGCCGCCGGGATGATAACGGTCAATGGCTGGAGCCTGTAAATATGGGCCCGGAAATCAATACTTCCGGCAACGAACGTACACCCGTATTTGATAAAGAAGGAACATTTTACTTTGCTACGGATGGCCGCCCCGGTATCGGCGGACTGGATATCTTCAAAGCTGTTAAGCAGCAGGACCACTGGACATGCCGCAACATGGGCCTACCCATGAATAGCGCCCAGGACGATCTTGGCCCTGCACCAGACAATACCACCCTGTATTTCTCTTCCAACCGCCCCGGAGGCAAAGGCAGTGATGATATTTACCGTTTCACACCTTACCGCGTTCTCCTCTTCAATCTTTACGGAACCATTGTTGACAGGAAAACAGGTAAACCTTTACATGATGCCGCAATAAAGCTTGTCCATAAAGAAACCGGAGCATCTGCCAATACACTGACAGCGGCAGATGGTACATACCATTTCAGACTGGATAGCCTTTCTTCTTATGACCTGAACGTCACAAAAGCCGGTTATGATACCGCCAGCGGATTGAACGTAACTACCCGCGGACTGACAACCTCCGCCAACCTGCGCCAGGATGCCAGCCTGGGAACGCCTGAGCTCATAACAGGAACAGGAACCCCTGATCTTGTCAATACCTTCAAACTACAGAATATCTATTTTGATCTTGCTAAATGGGACATCAAACCCACATCCCTTCCTGAGCTGAACAGACTGGTGACTATCCTGAATAACAATAGAGGGTGGAAAGTAGAAATAGCTACGCATACCGACGCCCGGTCCAGCGAAAGTTATAACATGAAATTATCACAGAAGCGCGCAGAGTCTATTGTTTCATACCTGATTTCCAAGGGTATAGCCAGGGAAAGACTGGTGGCAAAAGGTTACGGCGAAAGCCGGCTGATAAACCGCTGTGCTGATGGTGTGAGCTGTTCTGAAGAAGAGCATCAGGCAAACAGAAGAACAGAATTTACAATTCTTGAAAGATAATTTAGTTAGGCTGGCCCCAGGCCAGCCTAACTCCTCACTCCCAGGAAAAACTCTTTTTTATCCCAATTCCTGACTAATCAATAGATTAGTGTCATAATTTTCTTCCCCCCTGTCTTGGCTGTATCATTTCATATACTAATTTGATATTTTTGATACCCATTACTTGTCTCTGCCCACGTTATTTTTAACCCATAATTATATATTCATATGAAAACCATCAGTGAACTTCTGAAAGGCAAGACCATATGCCTTCAGTCCCTCTTAATTGGAACCCTTTCCCTCTCTATTGCAGGCAATTCTGTAAAAGCTCAGACCTATGGCAGCGTAGCCATAGGCGGTGGCGGCTTCGTATCTGGCATTATTCCCAGTAAAACAGAAGCCAATCTCATTTATGCCCGTACAGATGTAGGCGGAGCCTACCGCTGGGATAACGCCAACAGCAGATGGATACCCTTGCTGGATTGGGTCTCTTCCGGTCAGACCAGCTATCTCGGCGTGGAATCCCTGGCCATAGACCCCATAAATTCCAATAACGTCTACATGCTGGTTGGTACCTCCTATTTCAACGGAGGCATAACCGCCATTCTCCGTTCCTCCGATAAGGGGAACTCCTTTTCAGTTACGGACGTAACCTCCCAGTTTAAAACCAATGGCAATGGTATGGGCCGCCAGAATGGTGAGAAATTACAGGTAGATCCCAACAACAACACTATTCTGTATTGTGGTACCCGTGCCAATGGTTTGTTTAAAAGCACCAATTCTGGTGTCAGCTGGAGCCGGCTCACCAGCCTGAATGTCACTACTACAGCCAACGGGAACGGGGTCAGCTTTGTAGTGCTGGATAAATCCTCCGTTTCCGGTGGCGCAACACAAAGGATCTTTGTCGGCGTATCACAGACCGGCACAAACTTCTACAGAAGTAATAACGGCGGCAGCTCTTTTACAGCAGTATCCGGCGCACCAACTTCGTTAATGCCCCAACGTGCTGTTTTAGCCAGCGATGGTAATCTGTATATCACTTATGCAGATAAAGAAGGCCCCTGGAACCCTTCAACAGGACAGGTCTGGAAATACAATGTCTCGTCAGGTGCATGGACAAATGTGACGCCTTCGGGAATCACTTCTCCCTTTAGCGGGATAAGTGTTGATCCCAATAACGCCTCGCGTTTAATGCTTTCAACCATCAACGTTTATAATTCACAGGGAGGCGCCTGGGGAGACCAGTTCTATTACAGCACTAATGGCGGCTCCAGCTGGACCAACGTGGTATCCAGGGGATTTACCCTGAACAGCAACGGTGTTCCCTGGTTGAATAGCAGCCAGTCTATTCACTGGGCCGGTTGTATTGAATTCGATCCCTTTTCTACCAGCAAGGTATGGGTTACCTCAGGTAACGGCGTTTTCAGAAATGATGCTATAGAAACCTCAGGTACCTGGAATGCAATGGTGAAGAACCTCGAAGAAACCGTTCCTCTGGATATGGTCAGCATACCAGGAGGCCCCATTATGTCAGCCATCGGAGACTACGACGGGTTTAAACAGACGTCCCCATCAGCCTATGGTACACAACACGCACCAACAATGGGCTCGAATTCAGGTATCGCCTATGCCGCCGCCAGTACCAGCAAACTGGTACGCGTAGGCTCTTCCATTTATTATACTACTAACCAGGGCTCCAGCTGGACACAAACCAACCTGCCTCCCGCCAATGGCAGTACTGCCAGTAATTCCGGTTATGTAGCACTTTCCACTTCAGGCGGAAGGATCTTATATTCTCCTGCCAACGGCAATAATACCACCATGTATTATTCTACCAATAACGGAAGCAGCTGGACAACCGTAGGTGGTATCAGCTTCAACACCAGGCCTGTTTCTGACCTTGTGACAGACAACAGGTTCTATGCCTATAACCAGGCTAATGGCTATTTATATTATTCTACCAATGGCACTTCCTTTTCGCAAGGTGCTTATACCGGAGGTACTTATGGCTCTGTACATGTCAGAGCAGTGCCCGGTTTCACAGGTCATGTATGGGTAGCTTTATATGGCGGTGGATTGGCTTATACCACCAATGGTATTAGTTCCGGCACGGCCTTTACAAAGCTCTCTAACGTGAGCGCCTGTTCTGCCGTAGGTTTTGGCGCCACTGCATCAGGGGCCAGCTACCCCACTGTCTATATCTGGGGTACTGTAAACGGTGTGGAAGGGGTTTACCGCTCTGTCAACAGGGGAACTTCCTGGACCCGTATCAACGATAATGATCATGAATGGGGAGGTCCCGGAAACGGGCAGTTTGTAATTGGCGATATGAATACCTACGGCCGCGTGTATATAAGCACAGCAGGAAGAGGTATTGCTTATATCGAGTCCGGCAGCGTTTCTTCTGCCAGAACAGCCAATTCCATATTGGAAGAGCCGGCTGTTACGAAATCCAAAGTGTCTGCATTCCCTAACCCCGTAACAGACATGCTTAAAGTTCAGCTGACCGACGATCAGAAGGAAAGCAGGATCTTCCTGCTTAACTCCAATGGACAGGTAGTGTTCTTTGGCAGGACTGTTAATTCACTGTACAATATCAGTATGAGTGAACTTCCCACTGGCATTTATTATCTGAAAATTGAGAAAGAAGGAAAATCTACTGTAACCAAAGTAGTGAAGAGATAGACTGTCAGTTTAAATTTTTACCCGGACGCCGGCGGCATCCCAGCCACAAGAAAACGATTTCGCCGAAGGTGAAATCGTTTTCTTCTTTTTATATATTTGTAAGCATGACAGCCTCAGCTAAACAATTACTTAAAAAGAACATAAGCAAACACATTTTACTTACAGAAGAAAAAGCGGACGAGTTTTGTGAACTGTTTGAGAGCAGATTTGTTAAGAAAAAAGAATCCCTGTTAAAAGCAGGTGAAATATGCAGGTTTGAAGGCTTCGTCAACAAAGGATTGTTTCGCGTATATCATATTGACAGGGACGGGGTTGATCAGGTCCTTTATTTCGCTGCTGAAGATTGGTGGGTAACTGATATTGATAGTTTCACAAATGAAAGACCTTCCTGGCTTTATATTGAGGCATTGGAAGACGCCGAAATATTACTCATTTCTAAAGAGAATAAAGAGTTCGCTTACCGGAACATCCCTGAAATTGAAAAACTGTTCAGGATAATGACGCAGAAAACCCATGTGTTTCTGCAACGAAGAATAATAGATAATATGAGTAAAACTGCTGATGAGAGATATATTGAATTTATTGAAAGATATCCTCAACTCTTCCATCGTCTCTCTAATCTGCAAATAGCCGCTTACCTGGGTATAAGCCATGAGTTCCTTAGTAAGATAAGAAAGAAGATTTCCCAAAAGAAGTAATTGATCTCTCCATTTATTGAACTTGTTCAACTTTTTACTATTGATTTAAGTGCATTTTTGTATTCCAAAAACTCCAATAAAGATGGGAACGAATGCAAATAACTTCAAAGTGATTGAAACAAACCCACTGGCGCTTAAAGTGTACAATGCTTCTGAGAATAGTTTTGGTGTAGCCTCAGTAATTGTTTACGGCAAACAGGGTGCTGTATTGATAGATGCCCAGTTTACCCTGGCAGATGCTGAAATAGTGGCACAGGAAATTAAAAGCTCAGGTAAAAAACTAACCACCATCTACGTTTCTCACGGAGATCCCGATTTCTATTTCGGATTAGAAATATTTAAGAAATACTTCCCGGAAGTAACAGCTTACGCTTCCCCTGCCACAGTAGAACATATTAAAGCAACAGCCCAGAAGAAGCTGGAAGTCTGGGGCGAGAGGCTGGGTAAGAACATCACATCAAATGCAATTCTCCCACAGATATTAAAAGGAAATTCAATAGAACTGGAAGGACAGCAGCTGGAGATCATCGGGTTGCAGGAATTTCCGTCAAAGACTTTTGTATGGATTCCCTCCACTAAGACGGTTGTAGGTGGCATCAATGTTTTTGGTAACACCTTCCACCTATGGATGGCCGATGCACAGAGCACAGAAGCCCGTAAGAGCTGGATTTCAGTATTGGATAAAATAGAGAGCCTCCATCCTGCAGTTGTCATCCCCGCTCATGCTAAAGAAGACGCAGCTTTTGATCTTACCTCAGTAAGGCATACAAGAGAATATATATTATTCTACGAAGAAGCCTTGAAAACAAATAGGACTTCTGAAGAGCTCATCAAAACCCTGAAGGAAAAATATCCTGCAGCTACTTTCGAAACTGCATTACAGATCGGGGCAAAAGTTAATACAGGGGAAATGAAATGGTGATATGATGACTAATTTAGAGATAGTAAAGAGCACATACGAAGGAAAGACTTCCGAAGAGAACGGAAAGAACCTTGCCGTATACCTGGCAGAGAATGCTACATGGACAGAAGCAAAGGGATTCCCTTACGGAGGCACTTATATTGGCTTTGAGGAAGTAACCAGTAACGTTTTCATGCGCCTGGGCAGTGAATGGATAGATTATAAATTCACCGTAGAGGACTATGTAACAGATGACGATAAAGTTGTTGCCTACGGCACATACAGCGGTACTTATAAAAAGACCGGCAGACCATTTACTGCAAGAGTGGCACATCTCTGGAAATTGCAAGATGGCAGGATAATCAGCTTTGAACAATTTGTAGATAGCCAGACAGTAAATAACGCGATATATTAATAAACAGGAACAATGAAAAAGTTAACAGGCGGAGTTTTTAAAAACTCCGCCTGTTTTTTATAGGGATAAATTTTTCCCTGTCTCCCTATTAACGGTTACCCCTTACCTTTGGGAAAATATTTTCCTGTATGTACGAAAAGAAAATTCCCGAATTGTTGGATTGTGGCCTTGCAATCTCTGTAAAAGTGATAGGCGGTAAATGGAAAGCCTGGATCATTGACTGTATCAAACGGGATGTTAAACGTCCAAGTGCTATTCACAGGGAGATGAATATAGTTAACCCGAGAATTATCAATCTGCACCTAAAAGAACTGGAAGAGTACGGAATCATCTGTAAAAAAGTATATGCTGAGGTCCCTGCCCGTGTAGAGTACTGTTTCACTCCCGTAGGCGAAAGCATTTTACCGGTCATCCAGGTATTGGAGGATTGGGGTAACCAGCACAGGGAGTATATTCAGCATAATCAGGCTGAATATAGGGAAGACGCTGTGCCGGTGCTCAGATGATCCTTATGCATTCTTTCTCAGTACCTTGATAATGGCTGCATGTTCTTCCTGACCATATCCTGCATCCATTGCCCTTTTGAACAGGCTGGCAGCAAATACTGGCAGCTCAGTACTGATACCGGCTTCTTTTGCTTGTTGCACCAGTAGCTGAAGGTCATCTCCGGTTGTTTTAACGGTGCTCTCCGGATCACTGAAGCGGTTATGCTGGATCACCTCTCCCATATTCCTTGACTCGATAGCCAGGATAGGTGAGATCCCTTCTATTAGCCTGCCGAAATCATCTGCCCGTAGCCCTTCATTTTCACACACCAGCGCACCATGACAAAAGCCTATCCAGCTTCCGGCCAGGTAAGCCAGTACTGCGGCAAAAAGTGCTCCTGATGCTCCCGGTTCTTCTCCCACAAAGCTGAGATTACCTGCCAGGGCACGGAGTTGTGCTTCCATCTGGTTATACTTGTCTTTATTGCCCGAAATGGTAACAGTTGCCTGCTCAGTACCTACCTGGCTTGGCCAGGCGAGGATATCACCGTTCAGGCACACAGCGCCTTGCTGCTTCGCCCATTTTTCCAGCAACCGTGCATCATTCGGCGTACCTGTGCTTAATTGCACCAGCACGCGGCCTGATAAAGCAGTTGCTACTCCCTCGTTATCAAATATCTTTTTTGTTGCCTGGTAGTCAGATACACATACCACCACCAGCGGGCTCGCTTCAATCGCCGCCGCAGGACTATCTGCCAGCTGCGCGCCTTTCTCTTTAAGAGGAATTGCTTTAGCGGTATCCCGGTTCCATACGGTTACATTGAATCCTTTTACCAGCAGCGCCCGGGCTATAGCTGCTCCCATCGATCCCAGGCCTATTACGGTTACTCTCTCTTTCATAACTTCATTTTAATGTTTAACGATGCTGCAAGTTACCCACCCTGAAAACGGCCGGCAATACGGGATAAAAGATTCAGATAGGGGAAAAATTTATCCGTCAGATGACGGTAGTTTCTCTTGAAAGCTTCTGATACTTTCTTAATCCACAAGGTGGTACTTCAGCTTGAATTTTTTAGCCGGCCGCAGGCCAAACTCTTCTCTCTCAAAAAAGGGTTTCGCCGAAGGCGAAACCCTTTTTTGAGCAGTTTTTCCTGATTGTACATCAAAAAGGAATTTAAACTGTTGCACTACTTTCCTCAACACTTTTTGTTTATTTACTTTAATTCCCATAAACTTGTAACTCAATAGGATTCCTATCTCTCACTCTGTTATTTAACTCCTCCTTTTTTATTAATCAATTCAGCTACTCGGCCGCATGGCTGGGAAGCCATTCATTCATTGTAATGTTAATCCATATGGTACAACGTGAAGATATTCTCTGGAAGGGAGTTTTAGAGGAAGTATTTGATGATTTTTTACGGTTTTTTTATTTGCCGCAGACGGTGAGCGATAACGTGTTTGATCTGAGCAGAGGTGTTGTTTTTCTGGACAAAGAACTGGCCCAGCTGTCTCCGCAGGTTAAAGATGAAACTAAAGAAAAAGGTTTATCAACTAAAATAGTTGATAAACTGGTGAAAATATATACTCATAACGGGGAAGAAAAGTGGATATTATTGCATCTTGAAATACAGGGAACATTCAGGAAAGATTTTGCATTCCGGATGTTCACCTATTACTACAAGATACTTGATAAATATCAGCGGCCCGTTGCGGCCTGCGCTATCCTTACAGAGGCTGTTCTTAAGCCTAGAACCGGCATTTATGAGCAGGAGATTATGGGTACCAGTATCCGCTACCAGTTTAAAATTTGTAAGATCGCAGAACAGGATGATGCAGCGTTATGGGCATCTGATAATCTGTTTGCATTAGTGGTATTAATTGCGAAATCCAAGTTTATAGGAAAGAATATTAAGGATCCTGACGAGCGGGATAAAGCTTTATTAACCTTCAAATGTGAATTGCTACAGGTGTTAGATTCGCGGTCAATACCCGAACGGAAAGCCAATGCATTGCTCAAGTTCCTGGTGCATTATGTTCAATTTGAAACTATAGAGTATAGTAAGATTTTTAATAACAAAATACAAAACAATAGAACTATGACTTCAGACGATTATTTTAAGCTTTATGTAAGGCTGCAAGGCAGGGATGAAGGCAGAAAAGAAGGCAGAAAGGAAGGTAAAAAGGAAGGTCGTCAGCTGGCAAAGACAGAAGACATTAGACGTCTTTTGACCCTTACTGATTTCAGCGGGGAAAAAATCGCTGAATTGGTGAATATGCCAATTAGCTTTGTTCAAAAGATACATGAAGAGCTTCAGAAGGAAACTAAAGAGGCTTACCATGAAGCAGGTAAATGAAAATCTTAATTTGTTTACAACGTGCCATAGACAGAAAATGAATGCCGCACTCTCACTGAGAGGCGGCTTTTTCCAGTAGTTCCTTTTCCCTTAATAGAGTTCTCCTTTCAGCAGCAGACGTTACAAGCGCAATAGCCGCATCATAATGCTTCACCGCCATAGAAAGGGATGTTGAAGCATACAAATACCCCAATAAAGCATGATAAGCACTATTCCCCTCCAACCCCAGTTTCTCCGCTTCTACCCTCCCCTGTTCATACCCATAAACCTTTGCAAAAGCAAAAGTCCTGTTCAACGCAGTAACAGCAGAATATTCCATCACAATCAGCTCATTATACAACTGCAGGATATACTCCCATTTCCTCTCATTCTCCGGCGCAATATGCCAGTAAGCAATCCCCGCTTCAAGATGATACTTAGAAACCTCGTTCCCGGAACATGCATTCACCAGGTAATAATTCCCTTTATCAATTAGATCCTGGTCCCAGAGCCCTTTATCCTGCTGCTCAAACAGGACAGTCTCTCCCTCATCATTGGTCCTGGCATCAAGCCTGGAACTTTGATAACACATCAGCGCCAGCAAAGCATTGACGGAGGTCGTATTGGTACTGGCATGTTGAGTAAGAATAAGCGTTAACCGGATAGCTTCCAGGCAAAGATCTTTCCTGATCATCTGGTCATAGGTCTTTGAAAAATATCCCTCATTAAAAAGAAGGTACAGGGTCGTCAATACCACATCCAGGCGCGATTGAATGACGGTATCACTCATACTGACAATCTTAAACTGATCATTCCGCAATTTAGCCCTCGCCCTGAGCAGGCGTTTTTTAATGGTCTCTTTACCGGTTAAGAAAGCATTAGCTATTTCCTCCACACTAAAACCACATAACGCCTGGAGCGCCAGGCAAACCTGTGACTCTGCTGAATTTACAGGATCACAGATGGCAAATATCATAGCCAGCTGACTATCCGAAATATGCTGCTCTGTAAAAAAGATATCAGTCTCTTGCTGCTCTTCTGTTTTCAGCGCTTCAGCAATTTTCGTCTCAAACGTTTTTGCCCGTTTAAGGTAGTCCTTTGTTTTGTTGCTGGCAACTGTATACAACCATGCCGCCGGATTCTCCGGCACACCACTCCTGTTCCATGTCTCCACTGCCTTCAAGAAAGTTTCACTGACAAGATCTTCCGCCAGCTGCATTTGCTGTAACCCAAAATGACGGCACAGAACTGCCGTCATTTTGTTATATTCTGACCTGAACAGATGTTGCAGAAGAGGATGATGTGATGAGCTGAATTCCTTCATGCAGCGTCAATTATATTTGCGCTTTGATACCTCTCTTACTTCAATATTCCCGTTCAGCTTGAAAATAGGGTTCTCTTTCGCTATTGCTACAGCTTCATCTATATCTTCTGTTTTAACTATCACATAGCCGGCAATAAACTCCTTTGTCTCTGTAAACGGACCGTCTGTCACCACGTTACCAGGCCTCACTGTTTTAGCACTATCTGTATCCGGTAAAAGGGCATTCCCTTTGTCAGCAAGTTTATTCCGGGAAGCGATACTTGCCAGCCAGTTCATTCTTTCCTGCATCTGTTCCGGAGTAGGCTTGCAGTGGGCAACATCATCTACTCTGAAAATTAACATAAACTCCTTCATATACTGAATTTTACTGCTTTTTATGATAATAAATATAAGAAATAACCAGCGCCGCTGCGGCCACGCCGGGGGCAATAAAACTACCAAAAGATGCCTGGATGACAATAAAGGAAATGATAGCTGCTGTTACATTAATACCCGTGCCTGCATAAGCCCATTCTTTTATATTCACGGGTAACGGAGATAATAATACTATTCCGCCGGCAATTTTAAAAAAGGCCAGCATGATCCCGAAATAATGAGGATAGCCCATAGCGGTAAGCGTACTGGCAAAATCCGGCGAAGCAAAAAGCCCCCAGGCTCCATAAAAGGATATTGCGGAAATAATGCCTGTTGAAGACCAATAGATTAACTTGTTTGTCATAATAATTACATTTTCATTGCTATGACGAACGAAAGTTAAAAAGGGGGACATATTAATATGCCCCCCTCAAAATTATTTTTAACCAGCCAGCCTCATCACCATTTTATCAGCACCTGAACTCCCTCAGGAGCATTCTCAAAGCCGAGAAAACAGGTTTTAGAACTTTCATCCCATGAAGTCTTTACATCTTTTATCTCCTCCCCTTTACTATTTTTCACAATAGTCTCTACAGGCGCCTTTGGCAGCAATACCCGCATGGCATTAGTCGTCTTCGCCGGGCTTTTCGTAATAAAACTATAGCTGCCGGAAGTCACCTGCTCATCATAAACCCTCGCTGCTGCCGCCAGCACTTTCGGCTCTTTCCTGTCCGTTATCCTGTTCATGTCATACAGCAAAGCCTGTGTCCCCGGAGAAACTACCTTTTCTCTTAACACAGGCAATTCCGGGTTAAAGAGGTCAATTACAGGACCTTTAACAACATACGGTTGATTATCCGTGCCTTCATCCATCACAGCAACAACATCATAAGGTCCTCTTTCCAGGTACAGGCTGTTCTTCACTACCAGCTTCCCTGCCTTCGCACCATTTTCATATGCTTTCTTTATCAGGCTGACATAGCGGTCGCCTGGGCCCATTACAAACTCTTTAGGATGCTGACGCATCACATATACCATCCCTTTTCCGACTTTAAAGGAATTATCCGCATCCGGTTTTACCCCCAGCAGCTTAAACAGGTGTTCTGAAGGCGCTTTATATTGATTCCCCCTGGTATTCCACCATTCCATGACAGATTGATACGGATCATCATCCCGGCCGCAATAAACCAGCACACCGCCTTTTTTTACCCATGCGGCCAGCTGCTCATGCACATGAGCACTTATAGGCTTCATGTTTGAATAACTCATGACCAGCACCTTAATATCCTTCAGTGAGGCTGCAAAGCCAAGATTCTCCATATGTACCGTCTGCACTGGTATACCCAGCTTTAATAAGGGTAACGTCTGTCCATAGAAATTGGAAAACTGCGGGTCCTCAAAGCCATTATGTGTAGGGAAACGCTGGAACATCAGGGAATTCCCCATCAGTACGCCTATGCCATTCACACCGGAAACACGGTTGGCAGACAATGGCATGTCGTTCAACGCATTCACCATCACCTGCATCTGCGTGGAATAATATCTGGGGATCAGCACACTGCTGTCACTGTTGGCAATCTTATATGGCCGCGTGTAAATGCGTTCCGGCCAGGGCATTACCTCATAATCAGCTACCATAGGGTATAACAGCTTTGCAGTGAAGGTCGCTTCATAATTGCGCTTATAGTCACTCCAGTCCCGGGGCCAGTCTTCTATAGGATCTGTAAGAAAGAATAGCTTCCTGTGTGTAGGGGCCGTCATAGATACCATAGAACCATATTCCAGGAAAGCATTCTCAAAAACCCTTTCTTTCCGCAGGCCATTGTAATAAACAGGCTCCCGGGAAGTCCCCGTCCAGACCTGCGCAATATAGCCGTCAATTCCGGGTAGTGAAGCCAGGCTGGCTTCCGGGCTGACAATCATCCAGGAAGAGTAATTCACCAGGGAGTGCGTAGGAATATATACTTTCACATTCATTCCCTTACTTTTACCATATGCTTTTGCATACCCGGATACCTCCTTAATGGCATTATAATACAGATGATATTTCAGCTTATTGGAGAGATAAGTATTCTCTGCCGATTCATGCTGCGGTCGCCACGGAAAACCATAATAAGCCTGCCATTCTTTTTTAAACACAGCGCTGTAACCCGCCCGGGCCCAGAATTCAGGTTCTTCCAGGTAGATAGCGCTGATACCTGCATCTATCACTTTTTTGATCACAGCCGTTTTCATGTATTCCACAAACGATTTCTCTGGCACTATATAGGGCATATTCCTTCCATGCCAGATTGTATCCCCATCTCTCTCCACTTGCCCCACACCAAGGTGTTGCTGCCCATCCCATCTGCCCAGGAAATAATCCTCATACTGCCCCCAGGCAATACCGGTCATAAAATGTGTATTATAACCATGATCTTTCCATGAGCGCACACGCTCTTCAAACGTGATGTTCTTCCGGTCATTGGCGCCATAGATAATGGCAATATCTGACCTTACATCTATCTCAGGCATCCAGGAACTGCTTGTCTGGAAAGCGGTTTTTTCGCTCTGCTGAGCGTTAACGCTATAAACAATACAGAAGCAATAGAAAATGATCAACACTTTTTTCATCAGTCAGATAATTTAAGGAACATCCACAGCTATAGCCTCATTGTAATTATACCTGTTGGTGCCTTCCACACTGTAGTTGATACGGGCGCCGGCACGCAGATAGTACTTAGTGCCGCTATAAGGCAGTATAGGCGTCGTTACAGTAAGCGTTTGCCCCAGCACACTATTGGGATTGCTGACAGAGACCGTATACCGGGAATCATAATTGTTGTCTCCTACATTATAGCTTGAAGAATTTACATACAGGTAGATATTGGTACATTCCTGCTGAAATGCCGGGTCCGTAGTCCCCCTTTCCACTTTGAACTGCACCGTTATTGTTTTATCCGCATTGACAACAGGAGTACCTACCCATGACAAAACGAGGAAAGGAACAACTGTAAAGTCCTGCGTTACTGTCCCGTTAATATCGGCAGTAACGCTTCCGTTACGGGTAGTATCCCCGTTACTGTCAGTCAGCACAAGTGGAACAAAAGCTCCCAGCGGAAGTACATTGTAGGTGCCACGGGGCACCATGGAACATTCATATTCGCCATTTTGCTTACTGGTAAAATACCATGCTGTAGGATGGGTGGTATAACTAAGGTCCAGCATCCTGAAACGCACCCCATTATCCCCCACTTCAGTTTCCAACCCTTTTCCCGTAATAGAATCTGTCAGCACTCCTTTCAGCGTCATACCGGGCTTTTCGTAGTTGTCGTATTTCTTACAGGCTGCGAGAGATAACAACCCCAGTATAAAAGTTATATAATGTATTTTCATCTTCCTGGTTTGAATTAATGAAAAGATCAGTACCCTGCATTCTGAACCACCTTGGTACTTGTTGATATAGCGGCTGATGGTATCTCCTGGTAATACCACCTTGTATCAAATGTATAAGTATCACCACTTTCGTCGTACCGTGAATCAAAGAAGTATTTTCCTGCAAGATCTGCATAGAAAGGCATTAACGTACGCCAGCGGGTGTTTGATTGCTCACCGGCTATTATCCTCCAGCGTTTCAGATCCCACCACGTCTTGTTCTCAAAGGCCAGTTCTTTACGGCGCTCTTTACGCACTGCCTTTATGAAATTATCTGTGGATCCCTTTTCTTCACCCGAAAGAAGCGTTGCACCAGCTCTTGACCTTATTTTATCTATAGCACTGTAGGCATCGCTCAGGTAAGATGAGTTACCTAAGGAGGCCAGTTCTGCGGCAGCCTCGGCGCGTGTCAGCAATACTTCCGCATAACGCATCTCTATCCATGGCTGATCTGACCTGTTCTCCAGCACCTGGTCCTGGGTCAGGCTTTCATTCAGCCACTTCCTTATAGTGAATCCTGTCATGGCACACGTTTCATCACCATAGAAAATACCACTTGCCCCGGCGGGGTTCATCTTTGTGCCATTATGAAGGGTATAGGCGGTCTGACTGCCGCTGGACGAAGTAACGAGCACTCCTGCGCTGCCGGAATTCTCATATTTTACCGTGCTGCCTTCGGGGATTAGCCTGCTGATGGATGTAGTGGACGTACCCTTGTAGATACCCCGCCATATCTGGCAGGATACGCCCTTGAACATATCGCCCGGCAGGATCACCGTGGCCCTTAACCTTGGCTCTGCATTGGCAAAGAACTGCATTGTGCTGTCATACAGTTTATACGTTCCGTCAGCGTTATATACATTTAAATGCCCGTTGGCATCCTTGTCCATACCGTCAAACATCTCAACGAAGTTTAGAGTGGGATTGGTTTCGGAAGAGTACCCGTTAGCACCCTTGTATTGGGCTGGTACGTTATAGGCATCATACCCGTGCACAGATTCCGGATAACCGTACTGCTTTACAAAAATGGCTTCAGAACTGGTTAACCTGGAAAAGAGGTTCAGGTAGTTTTTATACTGGGCATCCCGGTCATTGGCGGCCCACTCATTCATATATAATGAATATCCTCCGCCATCTGCGGCAACTGCTGCTTCATATGCCTTAATAAAGAAATCAGGGGCCAGATCAGCGCTCATCCCGCATAAACGTATGCCTCCGTTATTCAGCGTATTTGTATTGTATTTGGCTATAGAACCGGCATGCAGCATTGCACGGGCCTTGAAGGCATAGGCGGCATATCTACTGGCGCGGCCGGTCTGGTTGGTGGCAGGTAATAAAGCAATAGCACTGTCAAAATCAACGGCAACCTGCTTCCAGGTATCTTCTTCTGAAGATCGGGCAATATCCACGTCCTTGATAGTCTCTTCAGGATAGTTAAGCACATTCGTCACCAGCGGTACGCCTCCATAACGCTTCACTAACGCATAATAGGTAAATGCACGGATAAAATAGCATTCCCCTTTATACATGTTCACCGCCGTTGCAGAATACCTGTCTGCATAACCATCAATATGCTGCAGGAAATAATTACATTCTCTTATCAGTGTATAAAAATCACTCCAGGTATCCCCATAATCGGAAGAAGTAGATTCTGAGATAGAAGAGCTCACCTCCCGGCATAACGCCTCTCCGGTCATAGAAGCGGGTACTCTGAGAACATAAAAGCGGTGAAAGAGATACTGGGGCCCATACCGGAAATCTTCTATTGGCATTTCGCTGTATATACGGGCCATATATGATGTGATACCTGCTTCAGAGCCAAATATATCCTCATCCTGTATGATGTTGGTAGGTGAGATATCCAGCCTGGTACATGAAACGAACCAGACACCGGCTACGAACAATATGATATATTTAAATGTTTTCATGGTCGTTTTTATTAGAAGTCGATGTTAAAGCCCAGGTTATATGATCTGTTCAGCGGATATACATTCCCATAACTATCATTAGGATGTTCCGGATCAATGAACTTCATCCCGGACCATGTATGCGCATTATATTCATTGATATATATCCTGGCCCCTCTTATCCCTATTCTTTTCAACAGGGCTGAAGGAACAGTATATCCTATTTCAACTGTTTTCAGACGCAGATAGCTGGCGTTATTATATGCAGCGGTCGAGTTAGACCTGGGTACCGTACCGGTATAAGCATACTTTCCCTTCACCCATTGCGTATTTGGATCATAAGGATTCGCTGTAGGATCAACCGGGTGCCACCTGTCCATGAACATCTCCAGCGCGTTTGAATAGTTGGAGCCCCATATCGGTTCTGCCAGTATTTCCACATAGTTTACATACACTTTTGCCGCTCCCTGGAACAGCAGGCTGGCATCAAACCCCTTCCACGAAAAATTCATGGTCAAACCAAATGTCATCATCGGCCTGCCACTATAACTGATAGGCTGCAGGTCTTTGTCAGAAATGATACCATCATGATTGGTATCCTCGTATTTATAGTCGCCGGGCAAGGTTCCATCGTCATATTTAACGGGACTATTGGCTATTTCCTCGTACGACTGGAACTGCCCTATGGCCTTATATCCCCATACAATATCTGAATACCGGTTATTGTTATTGCTCAGCCATTCAGCATAGCTGCTGCCATACGACCCGATTTCCTGGTGAGTATATTTCGTACGCGTATATCCGAACGTCCCCCTTAACGAATAATTTACCTCCCCGATACGATACTGGTGATTTACCTCCAGGTCAATACCCCGGGTCAGGTCGCCATTCAGGTTCTCCTCAGGCAGATCGGCTCCTACTACAGAAGGCAGGCTTATACTACGGGTAGCTAACAACCCGTCACGCTTACGCTGAAAGTAATCCACCGTTAACCCCAGTATGCCATTCTTTGCATTAAGGTCCAGGCCAACATCAAACGTTTTAGCTGTGTACCATGTAATATTCTTGTTCGCTATGCCCTTGCTGACAGAACTGTTCACGAAAGTTCCGCCAAAGTATGATCCACCCGGCAATTCATTGGAGTTACCATCAGCCGGGTAGTTATAACCATTTAAATACTGGTACGTAGAAGCATTGTCATCACCCAGCACACCATATGAAGCCCTGAACTTCGCATTGTCAATGAACGGGATATTTAGAGCCTTCCAGAAACTCTCATCAGTAAACCGCCACCCGATAGAACCGGACGGAAAAAAGCCCCAGCGCTGGGATGCAGCGAACCGTGAAGATCCGTCATACCGGAAGCTGAACTCCGCCAGGTATTTCCCTTTAAAGTTGTAATTGAGCCTGCCCACATAACCTATATTGGCGTAATCATAGAGATCGTTTGCATCGGTGGACATATACCCTTCCTGGTTATTACTGTTCCCGGCAGAGATCTGGTCCAGCTGCAGTGCTAATTCCCTTTGGGCATACAGGTTATCCCCCTTCCTGGATTGTCCTTCATATAGTACTAGGGCACTCACATTATGTACATTATTGAAGGTCCTGTTATAATTCAGGGAGTATTGTGTCAGCACTGACTGTTTGGTATAGTACTCCCGGCGCACAGTACTGGGACTCTGATTGGTTACCGGTTTATAACTGTCAGCAGCATCGTCGTAGTCGTACAGGTTATAAGTCCTTTTATATGCTTTATTATCCAGTATCTGGTAATCATAACCGAACATACCTTTTGCTCTTAACCCCGGGATGAAAGGAACATCGTATTCAAGGCTGGCGGCCGACTGAAACCACTTATTGTTATACTTCCTGTACCCACTCTTGCTGGCATCCGCCATAGCAACAGGATTAGAACCATCAACAAAACCATTCTGCAGGTAATTGGGATTGTTGTTCGCATAGATAGGTTGAATGGCGGCAGATCTTTCCATAGAACGTATGATCCAGTCCGTACTTTCATAGTTTTTGTCAGACTGGTCATAGATGCCGTTCATCTGCACATTGATCTTGAGATTGTTTGATATCTGGCCGGTCACATTTGATCGTAAGTTGTAACGGTCATAATTATTACTGTTGCTGCGGATGAAAGATTTCTGTGTCAGGTAACCTATAGAAGCATAGTATTGCACTTTATCAGACCCGCCGCTTGTACTCAGGGTATGCTGCATTTGCGGGGCCGTCTTTCTCAAAACGGCATCATACCAGTCTGTGCCCGTTTTCGAACCGTTCCTGTATGCCTCTATCTCATCAGGTAAATAACGGAGAGTACCCCCGCTTTGATTGTGCATGGATTTCTCATTCGCAAGCGTCATCCAGTCAGCAGCACTGGTGCTCTTGGGAGAACCGATAGGGGTCTGAAGCCCGAAATTCGCACTGTAGCTTATCTGGGTGGCGCCAACCTTACCACGCTTGGTGGTGATCAGCACTACGCCGTTTGCCGCACGAACACCGTATACAGATGCTGCAGCATCTTTCAGTACAGATATACTCTCAATATCTTCCGGGTTTAACCTCGACATATTAGTACGGGGTATACCATCAATGATAACCAACGCATCACCAAGGCCCCTGATGTCGAATGTATTATTGAACTCCCCGGGCTCGGACGATTTCTGCACCACACGCACTCCTGCCAGCTTACCGGTTAGCATATTCATCACGTTCTCATTTTTGGTAACGATGATGTCCGCACCCTTTATAGATGTTACGGCCCCGGTAACAGTTGCCTTCGTCTGCAGACCATAACCCACCACCACCACCTCGCTTAATGCCTTGTTCTCTGAAGAAAGCTGTACGTCAATCACACCTCTGTTATTTACAGGTACCTCTTTGGTGGTAAACCCAATAAAGGTGAACACTAATGTAGCATTGCCATCAGGTACGTTCAGGGTATAACTCCCGCTTGCATCCGTGGTGGTTCCTTTACCCGTTCCCTTAATACCGATGCTGACACCAGGAAGGGGCTCATTATTTTCATTGGTGACCTTACCCTTTACCGTTATAGCCTGAGCCGGCGCCGGAGGCATTATCGCCTTCTGCTTTATAATGATAGTTTTCTTTTTGATCGTATAATCCAGTGGCTGGTCCTTAAAGCAAAGCTTCAGCGCCTCTTCAAGAGGAAGATTGCGAACTGCAATGCTTATAGGTCTTGCCTCCGCCAGCATAAGTGTATTATACAGGAAATTGTACCCGCTTTGCTTTTTAAGCGCTGCCAGGACTTTTTCAAGTGGCGCGTCATTTTCATTCAGCGTAATGCTCTGCGCAAATCCTGACGCGCTTACCTGCAGGAGGGCCGCCATAAAAAAGAGGAATGTGAACCGTAGCCTGAGTGGAACGCGGAATCCCCATTCTTCCCGGAAGTGTAGGTAGAATTGCATACATTGTTCGGTTTTGGAATTTTTAAGTATTGATTATGTGGTAAACTGACCGGCTTTCTGTGCATGCAGGTCCCCTTACGGAGCGCCTGTGCGTTCCGGCATATTTAATCCTGGCTGATTGTTAATGTAAACTCAGGGCTTCACTGTTATACGTCTGCCCTGTAAATTAAAGTGGATAGTTTCTGTGAGCTCCAGCATGTCAAGTACCTCCGAGACATCTTCAAACCGCGATATGGTTCCCGAAAACTCCTTGCCTGTCATATTCCCCTGGTATACCACTGTTACGTCATACCAGCGCGTTACTTTCCGCATGATGCTTTGTATGTTTTCATTCTCAAATACAAAGTATCCGTTTTTCCATGCCACTGCTTCCTCCAGGTTGGCCTTACGTGTAGTTATTATACTGTTTGAATCTCCGACAAGTGCCTGCATACCAGGCTTCAGCAAATTTTGTCCTGTATGATTGCTTATCCTTATGGCTCCTTCCAGCAGCGTCACTTTACTCTTTGCCTCATCATTATATGCCATCACATTAAAATGAGTGCCCAGCACAGTTACCGTATTGCCGTTAAAAGATACTTTAAATGGTTTTTCCTTGTTTTTTGCCACTTCAAAATATACTTCACCACTTACTTCCACAGCTCTCTCATCACCATCAAACCTTACAGGAAATCGCAGGGACGAGGCGGCGTTGAGCCAGACCCTGGTACCATCATCCAGCACGATCTGGTATTGCCCGCCAACAGGGGTTGAAATAGTGTTCCTGGAAACGCCGGCTTTTGATGAGGACAGCATGCAGGAATACAATACCTGCCCCTGTTTTGTTTGTTTTACCTCTACCCCGTTCCTGCTGCTGAGTATACCATTCTTCGTACTGTCCAGCACGATTTCAGAACCATCGGCCAGTGTCAATACAGCCTTATTGCCTCCCGGGTTTACGACTTTACCGGAACGCTGCACAACTTTTTTTTCAGAAGATATATCTGGAGATGGATGAAAGAAAAACCTGTAAAAACCGACCGTTACAACTGCAGATATGATGGCAGCGGCCACTGCCACCTTTACTACAGGGCGCAGCCACACCCGTTTCCGGGGCCGCATTTCGTCCTGCAGTCTTTTATATATTTCTGATCTGATCTCCCCTTTATCTCCCATCTCCTCTTTCCACGGGTGTTCTTTTAATTCAAACCCGTCAGCATAACCGGCCAGCAACTCCTTTTCCTGCTCAGTACAATTCCCGGCTAAAAACTTCTCATATAATAAAAGATATTCCTCGGTTGTCATTCAGGTAGTTTATAGATCGTCTGATTAATAAGAGCCTTTTTTTCAGGAGCACACACATAAAATTCAAAAAAAAATTCTTGCCGCAAAATATTTCATTATCTAAATCAAAGTTTTTACCTTTCAATCACGTATGTTTCCACGTATATCATCTGACCACGAATTATGGACTGCTATCCGGCATGGAGATCATGCCGCCTTCTCCATCCTTTTTGACAGATATTGGACCAGCATTTACACAACCGCATACAGCTACCTCAAAGATGAAGCCGCCAGCAAAGAGATCACACACGACATATTCCTGAACATCTGGCTGAAACGGGACCACCTGGAAATACTTTCCTTCCCCGCTTACCTGCGTACAGCAGCAAGGTATCATGTATATAAATATATAAAGCAGGCAAAGGCGTTGCCTGTTCTCTATAGCGCAGAACTGGAAGAATCAGGCAATCATGTTTGCCGCAATGAAGGAGACGAAAACCTGCAATACCAGGAACTCAGAGATAGCATTGACGAACACCTGATGGCATTACCCAGGCGTTGCAGGGAGGTCTTCATCATGAGCCGGCAACAGCATTTAACGAACGACCAGATAGCCGGAAAACTGGGTATCTCCAAAAGGACAGTAGAGAATCAGCTGACACATGCGTTACACCATTTAAGAGGCTTACTGAAGGATATTTCAATAGGGGTACTGATCTGGCTATTTATAAATTCTTAGGCGGCCTGCGGCCGCCCCCCTCCCCTTCAAAAAAAAACGATTTTGCCGAAGGCAAAATCGTTTTTTTTTGAGCAATTCCCACCTTCCTCTTAATTCCATCCACCACCCAATGCCTTGTATATATTCACCATGGCATTCATCTGCTGCTTCTTCGTTTCAATCAGCTCAAACTTTGATTCCAGGGCATCACGCTGCGTCATCAGCACTTCCATATAATCCGCTCTCGCTGATTTGAACAGGTCTCCTGAAATATCGATAGACTGTGTCAATGCCTCTACCTGCTTGGCTTTAAGGTCATAGCTTTTCTCCAGGTTATCGATCTTTGATAGCTGGTTCGCAACCTCTACATATGCATTTAAGATAGTACGCTCATAATTATAAACCGCCTGTATCTGTTTAGCATTGGCAGTGTAATAAGTAGCCTTGATCGCGTTCTTATTGATCAGCGGGGCCATCAGGTCTCCTGCCAGTGAATACAGCAGGGACTTTGGAGTATTTAACAGGTAAGACGGATTAAACGCCTGGTAACCGATAGCCGCAGAAATACCCAGTGAAGGATAGAACTGTGCTTTCGCTGCCTTGATATCCAGGTTAGCTGCTGTTACTTCCAGTTCTGCCTGTTTAATATCAGGACGGTTGGCCAATAACTGTGATGGAATACCGGCATGAACAACAGCAGGCATCGAATTGCCAAAACTTTGCAGATTCCTGGCAATTGGCTGCGGATAACGGCCCAGCAGAAAGTTGATCCTGTTCTCAGTTTCTATGATCTGCTGCTGAATGTCAAACTGCAGACTTTTGGTTTTTAATACTTCCGCCTCAAATTTACGTACTGCCAGCTCCGTTACCCTGGTTGCCTCCTTTTGCAGCTTTACTATCTCAAGGGCATTGGTCTGGATCTCTATGTTCTTCTTCACAATATCCAGCTGATTATCCAATGCCAGCAGCTCATAGTAAGAATTTGCAATTTCCGCTATCAGGTTAGTGATAACAAAGTTCCTCCCTTCAACAGAAGAAAGATACCTGGCAACAGCCGCTTTTTTAGCATTATGCAGCTTATGCCATATATCCACCTCCCAGCTGGCATATGCAGCTATCAGGTAGTCCGGCAACGGGTCAGGCATTTCCTTCCCGGGCTTGATCTCAGTATTCTCTTCCATAGCGCCCTGGGCGGTATACCTCGCGGTCTTGTCAATACCGGCAGCAGCCCTGACACCTACAAACGGTAGATACTCCCCTTTCCTGGCCCTTATTTCATTGCTGGCAATCTCAATTTCCTGCAAAGTAATATTAAGCTCCTGGTTGTTTTTCAGGGCCGTATCAATCAGGGCATTCAGATATGGATCGGTAAAATACTCCTTCCATTTCATCTTTGCCATGTTGGTACTGTCCTGCGAGTTGTTATAACTCGCAGGCACCGCTTTATTCTCTGTCTTTCCGGTTAAATTGGGAACTTTACAAGCTGCATATGCTATAGAAATACAACCCAGTCCTATATATCTGTATATTCTTTTTCTAATAACCATTGTGTTCAATTTCTTCAGATAATGGATTTTCTGCTTCATCTTTAATGATCTTCCGTTTGGACGCTATAGTGCCAAATATGAAGTACAATCCGGGAATGATGATCACACCGAACACCGTTCCGAAAAGCATACCTCCGGCTGCCGCAGTACCTATGGTACGGTTACCGATAGCACCCGGGCCGGTAGCAAATACCAGCGGCAGCAAACCGGCAACAAAGGCAAAGGAGGTCATTAATATCGGACGGAAACGCACCTTGGCTCCTTCTATAGCAGAGTTGAGTATCGTCTCGCCTGACCTGTGCTTCTGCGCAGCAAACTCCACGATCAGTACCGCGTTCTTACCCAGCAAACCAATCAGCATCACCAATCCCACCTGCGCATAGATATTGTTTTCCAGTCCCATGAGATAAAGCAACAGGAATGCGCCACAAATACCTATCGGTAGTGAGAAGATCACTGACAGTGGCAATATGAAACTTTCATACTGGGCAGCAAGCACCATGTATACGAACGCCAGACAGATAAGGAAGATGTAAAGCGCTTCATTACCACGGCCCACCTCATCTTTGGTAATACCACCCCAGTCAATATCATAACCCCTTGGCAGCGTCTGTTTAGCCACTTCCCTGATAGCCTCAATAGCTTCAGCACTGCTGTAACCTGGTGCCGGCGCACCTTTGATGGCCGATGAAGTGAACATGTTATACCTGGTGATCTCATTCAGGCCATAGTATTTATCCAGTCTCATGAAGTCTGAAATAGGCACCATCTCTTCCTTATCATTTTTCACATACAGCTTCATGATGTCTTCAGGCAACGCACGGTACTGCGGAGCAGACTGTACCATCACCTTATACATACGACCATACTTGATAAAGGAAGTTTCATAGTTACTACCTACCAGAATATTGATGGTCTGCATAGCATTGGCAATGGTCACCCCTTTCTGCATCGCTATATCATTGTCAATGCTCAGCTTGAATTGCGGATAGCTGGCGCTGTAGAAACTGAATATAGCGGTCAGCTCCTTGCGTTTCTCCAATGCTGCCACAAATTCCTTGTTCACCGCTTCCATCTTTTTATAGTCCCCGCTACCGGTCTTATCCAGCAGGCGAAGGTCAAAACCACCCGCAGCACCATAACCGGGTACGGCTGGCGGCTGGAAGAACTCTATGGTAGCACCTGGAATATCCTTGGCTTTTTCCTCCAGTTCACGTATAATTTCATCAGCAGAATGCTTACGCTTTTCCCACTCTTCCAGGTCAATCAGACAAGTACCTGCGTTAGACCCCGTACCTTCAGTCAACACTTCATAACCTGCCAGCGCAGAAACAGATTTGATACCCTCTATCTTTTCAGCAATTTTCTGCAGACGTTCAGATATTTCGTTGGTCCTTTCCAGTGAAGATCCCGGCGGCGCCTGGATAATAGCATAGATCATACCCTGGTCTTCCGCAGGAATGAAACCGGAAGGAACTTTACCGCTTAATACCCATGTACCGGCACAGAAGATTATCAGGACGCCGAAAGTAACCAGCCTGCGGTTAGCGATCCGCGTCAGCAGGTTTGTATACCTTCCTGTAAGTTTCTCAAACCTGTTATTGAAAGCATCCAGGAACTTATCTACAGGAGATTTCTTTTTCGGCGTACCATGACTGTGTGGCTTTAATATCATGGCGCAAAGAGCCGGGGTCAGCGTCAATGCCACAATACCGGAAAGGATAATGGCAGTGGCCATAGTGATGGAGAACTGGCGGTAGAATATACCTACAGGGCCCGACATGAAGGCTACCGGAATAAACACCGCAGCCATCAGGAAGGTAATAGCCACAACGGCGCCGCTGATCTCACGGATCACCTTCCTGGTGGCGTTATATGGCGATAGATGCTCCTCCGCCATCTTGGCATGCACCGCCTCGATCACCACTATCGCATCATCCACCACAACCCCGATAGCCAGTACCAGTGCAAACAACGTGATAAGGTTCAGTGTCAGCCCAAAGAACTGCATGAATATAAAGGTCCCTATCAACGATACCGGAACAGCCAGTGCCGGAATAAGGGTAGAACGCCAGTCGCCCAGGAACAGGAATACCACCAGGCCTACAAGAACAAACGCTTCACCCAATGTATGGAGCACTTTCTCAATAGAGGCGTCCAGGAATTTGGAAACGTCATAGCTGATCTCATAATCCATTCCCTTAGGGAAAGATGTACGCTTGATCTCTTCCAGCTTCTCCTTTACCTCCTTGATCACCTGGCTGGCATTACTGCCGTAATACTGTTTCAATACTATAGCTGCCGAAGGCTTTCCGTTCAGGTTGGAGTAGATGTCATAGAAAGAGCTCCCGAATTCAATATCAGCCACATCTTTCAGACGAAGTATCTCCCCGTTGGGGTTTGACCGTAAGATCACACTCCGGTACTCATCTTCCGTAGAGAACCTGCCCGAATATTTGATAGTGTATTCAAAGGCCTGCGACCGCTTACCGGATGCCTCACCGGTTTTACCGGGAGAAGCTTCCAGGCTCTGGTCTGCCAGCGATTTCATCACTTCCTCTGCCGATATTTTATATGCCAGCATCTTGTCCGGTTTCAGCCATATACGCATGGCATACTCACGGGTACCAAGTATACGGGCATTACCTATACCCTGCAACCTTCTCAGCTCCGGCAGGATGTTGATGTCTGCATAGTTGTACAGGAACCTTTCATCCGTTTTCGGATCGGTACTGTAAAGGTTTACATACATCAACATGGCTGGCTGCTCAAGGCTGGTCAGAATACCCTCACGGATAACCAGCGGCGGCAGCTTGTTCAGCACCTTCGCAATACGGTTCTGCACATTCAGCGATGCCTGGTTCGGATCGGTTCCCAGGTCAAACATAACCTGTATGTTAGCCTCCCCTGTGTTGGTAGCGTCAGAGGTCATGTACTTCATACCGGGAACACCGTTGATGGCTCTTTCCAGCGGAATGATAACTGTTTTTACCAGCAACTCGCCATTGGCGCCCGGGTACTCTGCCATCACCTTTACCGTTGGCGGTGAAATAGCAGGGAACTGCGTCACAGGAAGCTGGGTAATACCCAATATCCCCAGGAAAACAATGAGGACGGATATGATTATAGAAAGGACAGGCCTTTTAATAAAGTTACTAAACATGTAATCTGCTTTTTGGTGCTTATACTATTCCGCTTTCAGTCTTAAATGATGGATCACTTCCACCGGTTCTTTGTACTCATAATTGATCTTCTCGTTTTCTTTGGCCTTTTGTACACCTTCAAGCAATATTCTTTCGCCGGCAGCCAGCCCCTCGCTTACTACGAACAGGTCAGGCATTTCAGCGCCAACAGTAATTTCTCTCGATTGTACCACATGATCCTTGTTAACCACATAGACATATCTTTTATCCTGGATCTCATAGGTAGCTTTCTGCGGAATAACCAGCGCATCTTTCAGCGGAACGGCCATCTGCACTTTACCTGTTTCTCCATGTCTCAGCAAACTTTGAGGATTAGGGAACTTTGCCCTGAAAGCAATGTTTCCTGTCTCATTGTTAAACTCACTTTCAATGGTCTCTACTATCCCGGGAAATTTAAATACCTGGTTGTTAGCCATTAACAAGGTTACTTTCGTCTTTTCATTTGCATTGGCACTGGCTTTATAATTCAGGTATTCAGGTTCTGAAACGTTGAAATAAGCAAACATCTGGCTGTTGTCACTCAGACTGGTCAGTAATTCACCTTCATCTATAAGACTGCCCAGCTTTTTTGGCAGACGGTCTATGATACCGTCAAACGGTGCCCTGATCTCAGTGAACGCCAGGTGTACCTTAGCCAGCGCCAGTTCAGCCTTCGCCTTATCAAGCCTGGCATTGGCCATAGCCAGCTCATTCTTGGACACAACATTTTTATCCGCCAGGGCTTTGGTATTCTGCATTTCAATTTCTGCCGCCTTAGCCTCAGCTTCAGCTTTCAGCATTTCTGCCTCGTAGATCTTGGGCATGATCTTGAATAAGAGCTGGCCTGTATGTACAAACTGCCCCTCATCTACAAAAATGTTCTCCAGGTAACCTTTTTCCTGCGCCCTTAGTTCAATGTTACGTACAGAACGGATCTGGGATACATATTCCTTGGTAAATGAAGTGTCCATCTTGATAGGACTGGTAACGAAAAACTTGGTTTCGGCTTCCTTTTCTTCTTTTTTTGTTTTACAGCTTGTATGGCACAGCAAGGCGTACAAGCCCATGAGCATGAGAATTCTCTTCATAGTATATAATGTGTTCTTAATGCAATTCCTGTCTGGTGATACTGGTATGTCAGCATGGTCGCTACAGCGGCCAGACTACTATCAGAATAATAATGATGACGTGGAGTAATAAAGGCAGGAAATACCTATCATACCCGTATAGACCGGTGTACGATATATTTAAATGAGGAGTAATAGGATAAATGTATACAGCAAGGTAAGTCGTTCAGGCTCAGGTTGGAATGTCCAGGAAGCTCAGAGGTTAAAAAGTCAAGGTAAAAGCCCGGAATAATATATTTCCGGAAAGAGGTGTCTTCGTCTTCATCTTCCTCAATATCAGCAATTTCACGTTTAGGACTTCCATTTTCTTTGCCGGACTGCACGATCCTTGTTGGAATAGGCTGCCTGATCTGGCAGGTCCGGCTTTGCGATGCTCGGACATCCCAATGGCCATATCCCCTCAGGAGAAGAAAGCACAGTGTAAGAAAAAGTCTGATTAGCCACCTCATCGTCTTGCCTCCAAAATGATATGAAGTCGATAGAACCCCAAATTGTGATTTGTTAGAATATTACGATTTCGGGGGCTAAAATGGTTATTTTTTTGAAAATGATAAATTAAAAGTCGCTTAAAATCAAGAATCCATGGTGAAAGTGTTGTACCAGCTTGACTTTTAGCCGATCCTTCTTCGCATCTCAGAATCTTTCTCCCTCAAAAATTTCCCTCCCCAACAAAAAAAACGGGTTTGGCTTTCGGCCAAACCCGTTTTTTAAGCAGTTTTCTCTCCTACTTCTCTTCAATAGCCACATTAACAACAGACATGGGTGGTAACGATACCTTTATCCCATTACTGGTACTGGCGCCATAAGGATTCAACGCCGTATAATTCTCCGGCCCGCCAGCTATTCCCGTTGGCCCTGAACCATTTACAAACACCTTCCTTGAAAAACCGGTAACACCTTCCCCTCCCGTCAGCACATACCAGTAATAACGGGCCCCCGGATTAAAGTTCTTAAAAGCCACAGTCACATTCTGCGTAATACTGGCCCTGTTCACCAGGGTCAGCCCTACCTCGCCTGAGTTAAAAGTAGAGGCATAAGCATTGATATTGGCATTACTGTCTGATACAGTGGCGTTTATACTCCTGTCTCCCAGGAACTTCCGGAAGAAATACTGGTAATAGAAAGCAGGTCTCGGCGCCCACCTGGCTTCACCGGAAGCACTTTCCCCCTGGCTGAAAAGCCCATGGTCATTACCATTCTCCCACGAATTGGCAAGGTCCCACCTGCTGGCCATACCAAATTTATTCCTGATCAGCTCTCCCCAAACCATTACAGCATGCATCCCCGCCACCTGCGATACCATCTGCTGGGAACCCACAGCAAAGATATTCCACTCCGTCAATGCCACAGGCTTCGCAGTAGCGCCGCTTGCAGAAAATGAGGAACTGAGATGGGAAGATATTGTTTTCGTTACAGTAGCAGCAGAAGCCAGTATTTCCTGCGGATTGGAATTGGTATTGTAAGGTGTAAAATAGCTGTGCACAATATAGAAATCAGTTACTCCGCCAACCTGCTGCAATACACCGCTATTCCATTTTTTATCTGTCTCTGTAGCCCAGGATGCAGGTTCCACCTCCAGCAGCTGTGCGCCTATGTAAATGGTCTTTCCCTTCTCCGCTGCCGCCTTACGCATAGAATCAGCAAATACCTTGTAATGACGGCCATACAGATCCCCGCTTACAAATTCAGACTGACCATCCTTATTCTGGCTCACATCTATCCTGTAGCCCGTCTGCCAGGTACCATTGCTCTCATTCCCTATTTCCCAGTACTTCGTACGGCCATTATCATATCTTACCCAGTCTGCGGCCAGGTGGGCAGCAGCTGCAACCGGATCAGCCGCTGTTCCATACCTGGCATAACCATAATTCACTGTAATAATGCCTTCATTCCCGGTCTGCTGCAACATACTGTAATAGTTATCTACAGACAGTGTCCAGTCGGCAGTATTACCTCCATACCAATATCCTGGATCTACTTTATTCCCGTCAGCATTTACCACCTGCGCAGGAGCATCTGCCGGAGCATTACCTGGCTGCCTGTTCCAGAAATACACGCTGCTGATGTTACCACCAGGGAAACGTATAATGCCGGGATGCAGGTTGGTCAGATGAGTGATCAGCTGCGGCTGATTCACCATCTGGCTCATATACGGATTACTGTTATTACCAAACAGCGCAGGAGAGATCTTCGTTACAATGCTGGACGCATCAACAGTAACAGTGTATTTCGTTGTTGCCGGTGGCGCTGCCTCTGTAAATGAGCTTACCTTAAGTGTCTTCCCTGACCATGGCGACAGAAAGAACCCTATGCTGGCAGCCACCGGTGGGTCCGATGGCACAAAAACAGAACCCGTGGTATCAATGCTGTCAGGCCCTTCATTATATTTCCCGTTACCGTTCTTATTACAGGAAGCCGACAGCAATATCTCCATTGACAATAAAACTAGAATTGTGATTTTCTTCATTCGTCACTTATTTATTATTAGTCGTCAAAACCAGTGCGTTGTATCACGTTACTTTATCTTCACAATCCTGAAGTTATCAAACGCTGCATTGTACACATCAACCGGGTCGTCTTCAGTAATAAAGCGATATCCAAAAGCAACAACACCGTTTGCTTTCAGGAGATTACCCATAGTTGCTGCAGGAGCGCCCGTACCTTCAACATTATCAGCTTTTGTCTTGAAAGCAGACAACGGTATAGTGACAGTTCTCCATTCATCATTTGTATCAAACTTGCCGTCAGCAGCGGTAGCCCATGGCATATACCTGTACGCATATTCTTCTCCGAAACGTATCAGGTCAATACCCGCGGTCCATGGCTCTTTGGTGTTTATCTCAAACTTCAACGCGTAATTAGATGCTTGCTGAGTCATGATATCCGCTGTAAATATAGTGGTCACATCACTGAAGTTGCCGGAACGGTTGCCATTCCACCATCCGCCATCATTAGCGCCTACGCCGCCAAAAACATTCTGCAGATAACCACCTCTTGTACCGGGGAACAGGGTAGCGTCATTTGTCCTGTTGGCTCCCCACCAGCCCCAGTTAAATACCGCTACTTCTCCTGTTTCTCCGTTATCTGTCAGGTTACTGATCACATCGCCGCTCTGATGGTCATTCAACGGTCCGTCAGACATTGCCATTCCATATTTTGCATGAATAACCAACCGGCCGGTATCATCTCCCACGTTCGGCATAATCATGCCTAACCTGGTGCCCGCTTCATTTGCAATGAAATCAGTCACTTCCCTTCCTCCGGGAAACACCACCTTGCTGATCAGCCACAGACTGGAACCATACACTATCAGAGAGTCGCCGGGCAGCGCATTCTCGTTGGATATAGCCGAAATTGACGGCGGAGGAATAGAGATGGTAAAAGTATAAGAAGTCTCCCCATGTTTGGTGACAACACGTATCGTATTGGGCACATCCGGATCTGTCGCTTCTGTAGGCGTATTCTCCGGTATGTTAATGATCAGGTGCGTGTTGGTATTGTACGTAGGATTAAAGTACGCAGCCTGCCCGTTAAAAGAAACAGTTACAGCGCCACCCAGGTTTTGCCCCGTAATCAGTATCAACGTTCCGGGCAACGCTTCAGTGAAACTACTATCCACCTTTGTGGAATCCAGCAGGCTAACGGCCGATATCATAGGCACGCCGCCTCCGCTATCCTCTTTGGAACAGGCAGTGAACAGTGAAAAGGCCAATGGCAGCACGAATAACAGCAGCCATCTTTTATTTAAAATATGTTTAATCATGGCAAGTCGTTTTTAAAGTTTATCTCAGTTGCCCAGCCCCTGGCAGGCAAACTATTATAGCTTCCAATTGATACATTACTGCTTTAATCAAATTTGTAAGCTACCGGAGGCTTTCTTAAATTAGGCGCCGCCGTCAGTTCTGCCGCAGGCAGTGGCAGCAGGAAATTGCTCTCCGTAACAGGATAGTATGCCGGAACATCTGAGGTGACGGTCCAGGAAGTAGCATTAGTCTCAGCATTCGGTACTATCCTGTAAGTGCCTCTGTCCTGTGCATTCAGGATGGCAATAGCCTTTTCAGGATTGTAATAATGCAGCCTGACAAGATCATACCACGCCTGTCCTTCCATAGCTAATTCAAGCCGCCTTTCAGTATAGATATCATCCCAGGTGATCGACGTTTTCTCAGGCACCCCTGCCCTTTTACGTACCTTATTGAAATACAGCAACGCCTGCCCGTCTGATGTTGAAGCGGCATTGCCAAGTACAGCTTCTGCATAAACAAGATAAACATCCGCAAGACGAAGCATATAGGTGTTGTTCTCCGTATGCTGTTGTGTTACCTTGCCATCATTATCTTCCGGCCTGCCAACAACATATTTCTTTACCCATGCTCTTGTATTATACCTTTCAGTACCAACATATCTCCAGGGTACCTGCAATTCCTGTATGATCTTTTTACCGGGGTTATTAGGATCATCAACAGACTGATGTATATAAGAGTAGTGATCGCCAGGATACATGAACGTTCCTTTACGGCGCTTATCCTGCTGAGTATATAATCTCAGCTGATCAAGAGAAGCGCCCAGATCGCCTCCCCAGCCATCTCCGAAACCTGTTATCTCAGAACCAAATGCAAGGAATGCCTGCACACTGTTCTGCGTTCCCCAGTCGCCATCATATTTCCATTGCAATGCAAAAAGGCTTTCAGAGTTGTTATTGTTCTTCGTGAGGAAGAGATCTTCATAATTGTCCATCAACGCAGCGCCACTGTTCACAATCACATCATTGGCATACCAGGCGGCGCTGTCCAGGTCCTGCTGGTTGCGTGTGCCTGAAATGCCCGCACGGGTAAGGAACATCTTCGCCAGCATACCTTCCGCCGCCCATTTGGTCAGCCGGCCTTTCTGCATCGGTGAGGATGGCAAATGCTGCGCAGCAAAACGGATATCCCGGATAATGAACTCCCATACTGATTCAACCGTATTGCGTGAAATAGATGTATCAGTCAGCAATACATTGTTGTCTGCAATGATAGGCACCGGTCCCCAGTTCTGCACCAGGTAAGCATAAGCCACCCCTCTCATAAAACGGCCCTCTGCAATACCTGCCTGCTTCACACTTTCAGACACACTGGAAGCAGTATATTTTGTTACATTATTGATAACCTGGTTAGACTGGGCCACCACGTTAAAGAACGAAGTCCACGAGCTATACACCTCCGGCGTAACATCCGTGGTCTGCATACGTATATTGCTTACCTGGTAAGATCCTGACATCAGCACACCAGCCCTTCCATCTCCTATACCATGAGATGCTTTATCGTTATAGGCAAACCATACTATATTATACAAAGGCGCAGTTCCCGCCAGTATCTGGTCTGTTGTCTTATAAAAATTCGCATCCACAATGCCATCTTCCGGAGGCCTGTTCAGAAAATCCTTGCTGCAGCCTGACATGGCTAAAATGCAGGTGAAAGCGATGATATATATATGATAATTTATCTTTTTCATACTGTTAGTTTAAAAGCTCATTAAAAATCAACCGCTACGCTTGCACTATATAGGCGGGTTAATGGATAACGTCCTGCGTCAACGCCAAACAGCTGACTGTTTAACTGTACCTCCTTGCCCAGGTAAGCACCCACTTCAGGATCATATCCCTTGTATTTCGTAAAAGTGGCCAGGTTCTGTACTCCGGCCGTGAGCCTGATATTTTTAATGATAGACTGCTGCCTGATCAGCGTATGTGGAATGTTATATCCCAGCTGCACATTCTTTATCCTGATATAAGAACCATCTTCAACAAAGAGATTGGTAAAGCGGCTGCCATTACCGTTAACATCAGTACCAACAATCCTAGGCACCGTTGTACCCGGGTTCTGTAAAACAGTTTTTCCTCCTTCTTCTGTAAGACGGGCATAGTTGAATGATTCCTGCAGCAGGTTCCTTCCCAGGTTCACATTACTTGGATTAGTATTGTCATAACGCAGGTAATTGTAGATATCATTACCCTGCGCTCCCGTTAACAGGATGCTGAGATCAAATCCTTTATAAGAGAAGGTATTGGTAAGACCAAAAGTTAACTTAGGCCACGGATTGCCAATAAATGTCTGATCACGTGAATCAATGATATTATCTCCATTCAGATCTTTATATTTTACGTCACCTACCCATACGCCACCGTCTTTAGCCACAGGTAAACGGGTTCCGTCGGCCTGTGCAGGAATGGCGCTGCTGTTAATTTCATCAACAGATTTGAACAACCCCTCAGCAACATAACCGTAAAACTGCCATGGCGCCTGTCCTATCACAGAACGGGAGGTGAAGTTATTCATATACCAGGCAGACCTTGAAAGGAAAGCTGCATCAGAATAGAACTTGGTGATCTTAGTCTTGAAGGAAGAAATATTGAAATTGGTCCTCCAGCTGAAACCACTCTTATTATCTATGTTTACCGTGTTCAACGTAATACCAAAACCCTTGTTCTGCATAGCGCCAATGTTCACTATTGGTGCATTGATAGCGCCTTCACCCTGAGTACCCATATAAGCAGGCAGTGGGTTAGGCATTAACAGGTTGTTCGTCTTCTTGATATAGAAATCACCTTCCAGTTGCACACGGTCTTTCAGTACACTCAGGTTAAAACCAATATTCTTTGTCTCGGTCGATTCCCACTTGAGCCCCGCATTACCATACTGCCCCGTACGGAAACCCGCACCCCACGGCGTTGTAACGGATGTTAATGAAGAATACTGCGCACCGCCGCTACCATTATTACCGGTAGTACCATATTCAGCACGGATCTTCAGCTCATTGATGAAAGGCAGGTCCTTCATGAACTCTTCGCCTGTCAGCCTCCATGCTGCAGAAATAGAAGGAAAATAACCCCACCTGTTCTCAGGTCCGAAGTTGGAAGAACCGTCAGCTCTGCCGGCCAGCTGAAGAATATATCTATTATCATAGGTATAATTTATACGGCCCAGGTAAGATTCCAATGCCCCGGAACTTTTATAACTACCTGTTGTCTGACCCAACGCATCGCCAAGGTTCAGGGAAGGTATCTCATTGCTGGCAAAGCCTGTACGCTGCGCAGAAAAGCCCTGGGAATTCCAGGCCTGCGCCTCATGGCTCAGCATCACCCCAAAACTATGCTTACCGATCTCCTTGTTGTATTGCAACAATTCATTCAGGTTCCAGTAGAAATTCTTCCCTGTCGTAATAGCAAGAGAAGCCTTTTCATTCACAGCATAACCCAGCTGGTAAGTAGGAATGAATTTAGCCCCGTCAGTATACTCAAAATTACCATTGAAGCTGGTGCGGAATGTCAGCCCGGGAATAATACCTACTTCTGCTGATACGCCTCCCAGGCCGCCGGTACGCTTGTAGGTATTGCTCACCAGATTGGCAATGGCCACAGGGTTAAGAGGTGCATATTTTGCATTGGCTCCATACTCGTTCTCTGTAGCGCCACCCCAGGTGCCGTCAGCATTTTTTACCGGAACATTAGGGGCCAGGTTAATGGCATTCCTGATCACATCTTCACTGGTAGAAGCCAGCTTCTCCCTGGTCTGGTAGAAATTCAGGGAGGTGCTCAGCTTTAACCATTTGAAAGCCTGGTTGTCCAGGTTCAGACGGAAAGAGTAACGATTGAAGTCAGACCCAATGGCTACACCATCCTGGGCCAGGTACTCACCTGACATGTAATAAGTGGTATTGCTGGCGCCTCCGCTCAGGTTTACCTGGTGCTTCTGCAAAGGAGCCCTCAGGAACAACGCCTTCTGCCAGTTAGTACCCTGGCCTAATACACCGGGGTTCTGAAATTCCGGTGTAGGGGTACGATTCAGCAGTACCGCTATCTCATTGTTCATCTGCGCATACTGCGCCAGGCTCATTGTGTTGATGGATTCAGGCTTGTCCTGAAGGGTATAGAGATAATTGTAGGACAGCTTTACCTGGCCGGCCTTCCCTCTTTTGGTGGTGACCAGTATAACCCCGTTCGTAGCCCTTGAACCGTATACGGCTGTTGCGGAAGGGCCCTGTAATATTTCAAGAGATTCTATATCGGAAGGATTGATGCCCGCCAGCGCATTCACAGAACTGGTGGCGCCATAAGAAACGGTTGCGGGTTGCATTTGCACACCATCTATTACATACAGCGGCTCATTCGTGCCACTCAGGGTGTTAACCCCACGGATGTTAACAGAAATACCGCCCCCTGGCTGACCGGAGTTCTGTGTCACATAAACACCAGCGGCACGTCCCTGTATGGCCTGGTCCATTGTGGTGTTGATAGTGCGGTTTATGTCAGTGGAAGTAAGAGATACCTGCGCACTGCTCTGATCAGTCTTTTTCATCTTACCATAACCAACTACCACCACATCATTCAGCTTGCGGTAGTCTTCCTGCAAAATAACGTTCACATTCTCTGATGCGCCTACCTTCACTTCTCTGGGCATAAACCCCATAGAGGCAATACGTATCACCTCACCAGGAGCCGCCTGGATCGTGAAATTGCCCCTGTCATCTGTAGTGGTCATTTTTTTTGTCCCTTTGATGCTGATGGATGCTCCCGGAACCGGGCTGCCTGATTCCCCGGCAACGATGCTGCCGGACACTTTCTTTTCCGGGCCGGGTTGGTTCTGTGCATGTACAGGCATAGTGAAAGCCCATAAGAAAATCATTACCCATACCGTCAGGTACGATTTTCCAGTAATACTGGCTCTTTTCATAGCGTGGAGAAATTAAGGTTTAATTAATGTGCGATACTTCTGATTTTGGTCAATAGTTTAAAAGATCAATGCTGGATAAAAGTATTATCCCTTATTCAGAAACAGGGCATCAGAATGTTTATTAAATAGGATAAAATGTTGCAGGAGGGGTATCAAATGTAGCATTGTTCCCGTTTTTTTAATTTATGACCGGCCACAGGCCGGCCACCTGCAAAAAATCGCTACTTACCCCTCATCGTAGCTACATAGGCAGAAGGAAGCATATTATAAGCTATCTTAAAATACTTCGTAAAATATTTGGGATTATTAAAACCCACCTCATACGCCACCTCCGTCACATTCATTTCCGTCTTTGACAGCAACTGCGCGGCCTTTTTAATCCTTACCATCCGTATAAATTCCACAGGCGTCTGCCCCGTCAGGTTGAAAATACGCCGGTAAACAGACACCCGGTTCATAAACAGCTCCCGGCTCAGCTCCTCCACGGAAAAATCTGCATTGGAAAGGTTTCGTTCCACAATAGCAAGGGCCCTTTGCAGGAATTTTTCATTGGGAGAAGGCTCCTGTGCAGATTCCGGCACTGCCGGCAAAGTAACCTGGTGCCTGGCAGGTGCAGGCCTGGTCAGTAGATTACGTACCCTGGACAACATGATCTCAAAGTTGAACGGTTTCACCAGGTAATCAGCTGCACCGGCCTCCAGCCCCCGAAGCTGCTCATGCTCCCCTGCCGAAGCTGTTACCAGCAGTACAGGAATATGCCTGGTACGGCTGTCATTCTTTATTTTACGGCAAAGCTCAATGCCATTCATACCCGGCATATTAATATCACTCATCACCAGGTCAGGATGCCCCGATAAGGTCTTCTGCCAGCCGGTGGCGCCATCTGCAGCTTCCAGTATATTATAGCAGTCCTTCAGGTTTTCCTTCAGGTAAAACCGGAAATCACTGTTATCTTCTATGAGGAGAATAGTTGACCTGCCCGCCTGCATCTCTGTGACGGCTGCTATTGCTTCCATCTCCGGCTCCCGGAGGTCAGTTTCTTCCCCTGCTGCCTGCTCAACCTCCATCCCGGCCTCCGGCCGTTCACATATTTCCAGTGGCAGCCTTACGGTAAAACAGCTTCCCTGGTTAACCTGGCTGTCCACAGTAATAGTGCCGTTGCTCAGCTTCACAAACTCTTTTGTTATTGCCAGCCCAATCCCGCTTCCCCTGCTCATAAACCCTCCCGGCATATCACTATGGAAGAACTGCTCAAATATTTTCTCATGCCTTTCCGGGGGAATGCCAATACCGGTATCCCTTACCTTTATCTCAAGCCATGTCCTTTCGCCTTCCTCAGAGGTAGTAACCTCGACACTCACCGTGCCCCCCTGTGGAGTAAATTTGAAGGCATTGGATAAAAGATTGAATAATATCCGCTCTGTTTTATCGTGGTCAAACCAGGTGTAGATATGTTCAGAATTGCTTTCATAGGAGAATGTTACCTGCTTCCTTTCCGCCAGGTCTGCAAACGAACCGGCTACTTCCTCAATAAATACAGCTATATCTCCCCTGCTTGGGGCCAGCCGTAACTCCTGCATCTCCATTTTCCTGAAGTCCATCAACTGGTTCACCAGTATCAGCAGCCGTTTGGCATTCCGGTAAATCAGCTGGAACTTATTTTTCTCCTTCTGGTCGCCCCCATGCTGCATGATCTCCTCCAACGGCGAAAGTATCAGGGAAACAGGTGTTCTGAACTCATGGCTCAGGTTCGTGAACAGCTTGATCTTCATCATGTCCAGCTCATGCATACGCCGGGCCTCCTGCCTCTCCTGCTCCAGCACAAACCGCTTACGCGCCCGCCTGATCACATTTTCCCTTAACAACAGCAATACCACAACAATTAAGACTACATAAGTGATATAGGCCAGCGGAGTTTTCCAGAAAGGGGGCTTTACCCTGATCTTCAGCGAAATACCTTCCTCATTCCATAAACCGTCATCATTGGCGGCCTTCAGCTGCAGGGTATATGTCCCCGGACCGATATTCGTATAAGTGATACGCTTCGTTGCCCCATCAGCTATCTGCCAGTCAGTATTAAACCCCTCCAGCTTGTAGGCATATTTATTTTTCCTGGCATTAATGAAATTCAGTGCGGCAAAATCAATCGAAAAATCATTCTCATTATGCCTGAGCGCTATTTCCTTTATTTCAGACAATGCTTCCGGCAATAAGACCCGGTTATGCACCTTTGCGTTGACCTCAATATCCCGGTCAAATAACCGTAGACCGGTAAACACAACTGCCGGACGCGTTTTATTCCGCGGAAGAGACGAAGGCGTAAAGATGTTAAACCCATCAGCGCCCCCGAAGATCAGTTCTCCCGTGCTCAGCTTACAGGCTGCATTCACATTAAATGCCTTCCCCTGCAATCCATCTTTGTCATCGTAGTTTCGGCAGCTGATTGTTATTGCCTCAGTCCCTTCATTTACAGTTATTTTACTGAGACCATTGGAAGTGCTGACCCAGATAAAGCCCTCATTATCTTCCAGTATGCTGATAATGTTATTGTCCGGCAAACCGTCTTTTACCGTGAACGACCTGAAAAGCTGTGTCTTCTCATCAAATACATTCAATCCAGCCCTCGTGCCAGCCCACATATGCCCACGCTTGTCGTAGAGCAGTGAGCTGACATTGTCATTGCTAAGCTGGTGAGTGGAATTCAGGTAATGCACAAAAATGCCTTTGGAATTGTCCAGTACATCTATCCCATAAGCGGTAGATATCCAGAGGTTCCCCCTGCTGTCTTCCGCAAAGGCAGTAATAAAATTGGAATGAACAGATGCCGGCAGGTTCACATTGTTATGGTAGAAGATGCCATTCCCGGGGTCAAACCTGTCCAGTCCTCCCCCCAGTGTACCTACCCAGAAGTTATTTCTCTTGTCCTTATATATTTTCCAGACAGATTTATTGGCAAGACTGTTCGGGTCATTGTCTTCATGCCGGTAATGCGTGAAACGCCCGTTGCTGTAATAATCCATCCCGCCAAAATAGTAGCCTATCCACAGGTCATTACGGTCATTTACATACAGGCTTAGTATAACATCCTTACTGATACTGTTATCATCAGACGGGTTATGCTGGAAACGCTTAAATGTCTGGTCGGAACGGTCATAATAAATAAGGCCGCCTCCATTGGTGCCTATCCAGATATTGCCCTTTTTATCCTCTGCAAAACAGTTCACATCATCATAACTGAGACTGTGGCCATCTGAAGGATTATGTTTATACAAGGGGAATTTCAGCAGGTTCTCGGTAAAATAGCTGATCCCTCTCTTGTACGTGCCACACCATACTATACCGAAATCATCCTTGAAAAGCGCATAAATAGCATCTTCTGCCACACTCTTAGGGTCTCCTTCCTTATTCAGCAGAAACCGGGACCTGAAATTATCTTTTTTGTCGATCAGGTTTATACCACCATGGTCTGTCCCTATCCATATTAAATGCTTATCGTCTTCTACAACACTGTTAACGATATCATTATTAAGATATCCCGTCTTGTTCGACAGCTTTTTCAGGGTATCGCCCGATTGACTGAGATATACCGCGCCAAAATCGGTCTCCGGCATGTATACCCACATATCTTCCTGGCTGTCAATGAAAATACGGAGCGACAAAGGACGTTTTGTAATAAACTGGCGGATACTTGTATTACGGTAAACAACCCTGTTCCTGGCAATGTCAAGTTTCTCCACATCCCCGTTCAGGTAAAGAATAACAAGCCTGCCATGCCGGTCTTTTTTAAGATCTGCGATATTCGCACCGGCCCTGCCTGGTATTTTTATTTTTGTAGCTTTTCCGGTACTGTCCATCTTATACAGGCCGGCATCAGTATAGGCTATCCACCATATATTCCCTGTCTGCGTAATACTGCTAATGCCATATTCCGGTAAACCTCTTTTTCTGAGCCATAATGTTGCATCAGAGAACCGTTCCCTGACAGGGTCGTAGATATTGTCCCCATTCCGCGTCCGGATAAATAGCTGGTTGCCCGGCGCAGGATAAATGCCGGAAATATAGTCATCCCTGAGCGCATGTGGATCAGTAATATCGTTTCTGAATATTTTGAAAGAGTATCCGTCATAGCGGTTCAATCCGCTCATCGTGCCAAACCACATAAACCCTTTTGCATCTTTATAAATGCAGTTTACCTGGTTGTTGGATAAACCATCGTTAACGTTTAGGGAAGAAAACTGGTAAGATGGTTGTGCATAGGTATAGCCCACCAGGAGCAGTAATGGTAGCAGCAAGCTTTTCTTTAACATGGAATAATACGTAGAATTAAATAACATTTCCCCGGCCGTTTATGGCTCGTCAATCCCTTCATTGTTCCCACTGTGTTTTGCGATTATCTTCGCGATTTCGTTACGTCCGACTGGACATAATTTATGACAAATATTCGATAGATTCGTAAATAATAATAATTGGTATATTTCCTCAGATTTTGTATATTATGGGGATCGGGGTGTCAATTCATTACCCCCGTACCGCTCCTTTTCTCGCTACAATTATGTTGAATTTTCATTTTCACAAGTATAAATATGGAAAAGAACTGCTGGTAGACTGTTTTAAGCTCTCAGAAATAGCCGGCCGCAGTATATCAATGAAAGAACTGCATGCTACTACCTTCTACGAGATCTTTTTCTTCCTGGAAGGTAATGGTTCAATAATATTCGAAGGCAGCCAGCTCGATTTTGAAAGCCCTGCTGTTCTGTTTTTACCCCCTGCCCGCCCAAGACGATGGAACATGCCTGGCATACCTGATTGCAGCCTGATCATATTTGAGGGAGAATTTATGGAGAGCTTTCTGAAAGATCATCTCTTTCTCCATCGGTTGTACTATTTCGGAAACTTCGACTGCGCACCAGTACTGCCATTACAAAGTAAAGATGTAAGCTATTTCCGGGACCTGTCTGACAGGATAAAGGACGAGATCAGGAATCAGTCCTCCGACAGCCAGCATTTATTAAGAGCCTACCTCTACCAGTTGCTTATTTTACTTAATCGCAATTATGCTGATTACTATCAGTTAAAAGGAAACCTATATCAGAATACCAATATACTGAAGTTTAAAGACCTGCTGAGGAAACACATACGGGAAAAACAAACCGTCAAGGAGTATGCAGAATTACTCGGAATAAACCGCAACCGCTTAAACCAGTTATGCCATGAGTCATTTGGCAAAGACGCTAATATGGTTATACGTAACGAACTCCTGCAATCCTGTAAGAATGAATTGCTGACAGGCAATAAAACTATCGCAGAGATCAGCTACGAACATAACTTTTCCGCCCCCTCCAATTTTGTTCGCTTCTTCAAGTCCCTGACTAAAATCTCACCTGCTGTCTACAGAACAGAGTATATGCAGATTGATAACGACTGATGCACATTGATAACATTGTCCGCCCAGCTTAGGAATACCTTTGTGTCATAATCAATTAAATACAATATTTAAATGAAAAAGATCATGACAGTACTAACGCTCGGACTTGCAATGTCAAACCAGGCTATGTCACAGGAATTGCCTAAGGCATCCGTACAATTGGCAACACAGACGCAGAAGTTGAAAATATACACACTGGTCGCTCCACCTGAAATGTTTGCTAACACAACCCATGTCATTGAGTTGCCGCATGAGTTAATTATTGTTGACGGACAGTTTTTTGCGCCCTACGCGCAGCAGGTGAAAGCCCTGGCAGATAGCCTGAAAAAACCGGTTACAAGATTTTATATATCCCACGGCCACCCTGATCACTATATCGGGTTTGGCGATGCTTTCCCCGACGTACCGGTTTACGCACTCGAAGAAACAAAGAAAGAAATTGAGAAAGAAGGTCCTGAAACCCTGAAAAAAAGACAGGAACAATTCGGAGGCATTATCGCCAGGTCATTGCATATACCCGAACACGTGCAACAACCGGGTAAAGAGATAATAGACGGAGTGACATTTATTTTCGAAAAATCACAGGATAATGAAGCCGCAGTATCATTGGTGATCAAGGTCCCGGAAGCAAAGACCTATATTACCCAGGATATTGTTTACAATAAAGTGCATCTTTTTATATCCGGGAATTCCGACGGCTGGCGTAAAGCATTGAAAAAGGTAGCGGGTGAGCACCAGTATACACTGATACTTCCAGGCCACGGTAACCCTTCCAATCCTTCCGTTATAGAAGAAGATTTGAAGTACCTGGACTTTGTCGACAAAACTTTGGCGGGTTCTAAATCCAAAGAAGAATATAAGTCTAAGATACTGGCAGCCTATCCTGACTACGGAGGTGTACATCTCATAGATATTTACCTGGCTTACTATCTGAAAAAAGATTGGGCGGAGAAATAGAGAAATAAGTTAAATGAGCACAAATCAAGACTTTTAAAAGTCTTGATTTGTGCATTATTGTGGTATACAGCTTACTCTTTAATAATTTTAAAGGATTTTGTCCAGGTCTCGCCGCTAACCTTTACAACATAGGCCTTTGGTTGAAGAGCAGCTCCGAACTCAAGCCTGTTGCCAACCGCCGCAGGTCTTATCGTTTCAACTAATCTGCCTGCTACATCAAAGATCTCCAGAAGTACTATCTTTTCAGAATTGTTAACCTTGATATTGAATGTTGTTGAAGATGGATTGGGATATAACGTAACCTGCGCCCCGGCTTCATCAGGCGAATTGATACTGCTGTTTTTTGATTCAACGGTCTGCATGGTCCGTGCACCTGCCAGCGTACTGATACTCCATTGCTGATTAAAGCTGCTGCTCGTATTCCACTGGCCCAGATCTGAGCCATTAGCTGTCTGGCCCAACCCGTCAAGATATAACCCGGTAGCTCTGTTCTTAAACTTGACATAACTACCTGTTGTTTCTCTCGTCCATTGCTGGTTATTACTCGTGCTGCCGGCCCATTGCCCTGCAACTGAATTATTGGAAGCTCTGCCCATGCCATCAAGATACAAGCCAGTGGCCCTGTTTTTTAACTTTACATAACTGCCGGCAGTTTCTATGACCCATTGTTGATTATTGCTTCCGCTATTACTCCATTGTGAACAGTTGCAACCATTAGCCGTCCGGCCCATACCATCAATTAACAGCCCGGTAGCGCGATTTGTCAAAGTAACATAAGTGGTCCCTGAGCCGCCGCTTCCCTGCATAATTGCGTTTACAACGCCCTGGTCGGTTATTGCTCCTGTATTGCGGTTAAATATCGCAAAATCACTGGCCCCATTGTCCCAGTAAACAGGAATAATTCCTTTGGCAATAGCAGAGCCTGTAACATATCTGTTGAAATATTCCCTTGAAGCCTGGTGAAGTGACGGATCTGAAGGATTGGTACGTTTTATTGTACCAAATTCACCCATCAACACCGGGATACCATTGTTTGTATACTTTGATTTCATTAATCCTAACGCCCGTTCCACTTCGCTTTCCTCTCCCCACGTAGCATTACGGGATGTTTCTGTTGCAGAGTGATAACCATTCCCCCAATAATAGAACATACTGCCCCAGGAGGCATCCTCTGTCAAACCACAGAATTGCCAGGGTGTATAATAATGCACTTCAACCATCAGTCGGTTTGCAATTGGGTCTGTAGGCAACGTGTTCATCAGGGTATTCGTATTATCTATATTCGTTCCGGGACCCTGGATAATAAGAGTACGGGAACTATTATTTCCTCCCGTAGCTCGAACCGCATTTACAAAGGTCTGATGGTAGGATAACAACACAGACATTCCCGTTGCATCACTGACACTGGGTTCATTGGCACTGGCAAAAAGCAGATGCTCATTGTAATTTTTAAAATAATTTGCGATCTGGGTCCAGTAATTCTGCTGTTTTGCATTTACAGCGCTCTGCGCGCTTGTAGTACAGTTGTTTTCCAGCCAGCCGCCATCCCAGTGAATATTAATAATAGCATACATGTTGTTATTAATACAATAATCCACTACCGTCTTCACACGGGCAAGCCAGGCAGCATCTATAACACCGTTAGTGGTATGACAGTCCCAGGCGCAGGGAATACGTACAGTATTAAATCCCGCAGCTTTAACAGCATTGATAAGAGCCTGGCTGGTATTGGGGTTCCCCCAGGCATTCTCTCCACAGATCGCTTCCAGCGTATTGCCAAGGTTCCAGCCAACCTTCATCTGGCTTGCAACCTGCTGCGCTGTCGGTAACTGTGCCCGTGTTAACATTGGCATTAAAATACCTGATGTGATTAACAGGATTATAAATCCGGATTTAGCATGTGCTAACAAACGTAAAAGGTATTTCATAGCATAAATCATTTTTTTTGGGTGATTAAAAAACCTTAACTAAATTCAGAAAATAGACATCGTTCTCCCGGAGCTCCACTTCCTTCAAAAAAGGAACTCCCTTTTTTACCGTTATGATCTCTTTTGAAATCGGTGAACCGTCGTTCTGTTTCTTTATCTGCTCTACCTGTTGTTTTGTAAGCTGTGATGGTTTGCCCATCAGAAGATAGGTTGAATAGGCATCATTACTGTGATAACCTGTTTTATAAATTTCAAGGGCATAGTTGCCGTCCGGCATATTTGCAATATTGATCTTTAACTTCCCCTTAGACTTTGAAGGAAGATCGCGGATATAATATTCCTGGTTATGTACTGAATCCCCGGGATGGGTATTTGTAAAGTCCCAGGCCAATACCTGTACATTTCCTGCAGAATCTCTGCAAACCCATGAAGCGGCATCTTTATTTTCCAGTTCAATATCTCCCAGGTGGTTCATGAATTGGTAAGAGTAAAATACAGGCTTATTAATCCCTTGTGTGTTGAGCATTCCAAAACCACCGTGAAACGGTGTGAATCTTGGGCCTGCCTCTTCGAAAATATCTGTAAATACCCAGTATGACATGGAATTGGCGGCATTGCCCACCTGCTTCAGCTTTTGCAGCACGTATGCTGCTTCATGATAGCTGTCATGGATAGGATCTGCAGGGGTATAGGAAGCGCTCCATTCAGTGTAATGCAATTCCAGGCCAGGCATGGAAGAACCGGCAATTTCCTTTCTTGACTGAAGTACCTCACCGCTTACACTCATAGGGTTCTTATCAAGCACAGTACCGGAGTTCCCGAATTCATCAAGATATCCCTGCTTTACGCCATAAGCATGCGTACTGATGAAATCTATTGGTACATTATTCTTCTGGCAATACGCTATCATTTCAGGTTCCCATGCAGCTCCTGCTGTTCCGGGGCCTCCTGCACGATAGGCAGGATTAACACTTTTAATAGCTTTGACACTGTAAGAGTACAGCTTAAAATATTCTTCCTGGCTACCTGCCCAGAACCCATCTAAATTTGGCTCATTCCAGACTTCAAAATACCAGCTCTTCACCTCTTCAGCACCGTAACGTTCTGTAAAATGTTGCACCAGGTTGCGTACCAGCCCAGCCCATTTATTGTAGTCTTTCGGCGGCGTCACATTCCCCCTCCACCAGAAAATGGTTTTGTTACCACTTGCCAGCGCAGGAGGCATAAAACCCAGTTCAACAAAAGGCTTTATACCTATACTGTGTAGAAAGTCAAACAAAACATCTACATACATGTAGTTGTATTCAGGATGCCCGTCCTTATCTTCTTTATAAACAGCCATGTCCTCGTTAAACAACCCATGCATGCGTATGTATTTGAAGCCACACTCCTTTTTTACATAAGCAAGCTGCTGCTGCCAGTCGGCCCTTAATCCCTCGTTTGCCCTGCCGGCGCCAACACATTCATTAAACATAGTGTTGAGTTTTCCCGATGTATTGTTAAAATCAACACTTATTATCCGCTCGGAAGATTGTTTGCTACGATCGGCATTTTGACCTTTAACTCCTGTGCAAACACATGCAAACAGGATTACTGCTAATAATAGATCCTTTTTCATCTCTGATTAAATTGTTTTTTTTCCTGGCTGTTATTCATTCCATACAGTTACTCCGGCAGGCTTCAATAACCTTTCCCCTACCAGTATTTTCGCCGTCGCAGGAATATTTATTGTATAATCGTTAGAAGAGTAGTTGACCGCAACATAGAACCCATCCCGCCAATAGACATATACGCCCTTCGGATAATTTTCAGTCGTTGCCCCGCATTCAATATAGCTTTCGCGTAACAGGTCCTTTTCCAGGACAGATTCATCGGTGTCTGCTCCAATGTATGTCACAGAACCTTTACCAATTTTTCGTTTTACTACTGCTGCGCTGCCTTTATAGAATTGGTCCTCAAATGTTGCAAGTACTTCAGTATTCTTATCAGGTATAAGGAGGTCTGCCCAGTTGTTCCAGCTGTAATGGACTGACCTCATTAGAATATTCCCTTTGGCATTACCGGAAAGCATATCAGTTGCTTTTACATGAGCGCCTGTAAGACCGGAAATAGGCGCCGCTGTTTCTCCTTCCCAGAAATGCCCCATGCGGTCTTTGGTAGCCGTCCGGCAGGTAATGATCAAACGCCCGCCACCGGCAACATAGTCATTCCACCTTTGTACTAAAGCAGGATCTGCCATTTCATATGCAGGAACAATAACAAGCTTGTATTTCGAAAAGTCAGCCTGCTCAGAAATGATATCAACAGGAGCGCCTAATGATTTTGCTATTTCCAGGAATTTGATAGGATAGTTCCACGCATCCCATTGCCAGGTCTGTTTCTGCCTGTCAATAGTCCAGTAGTTTTCAAGATTCCAGAGAATGGCTGTAGACCGTGCTGCCAGCTTTGCCGGCATCTTCGCATCCGGGTTGTATTGCCTGCGCAGCTGCTTTATTTCCTGCATGAACTGCACATATTCCTCTCCACCGGGAGAAGGAGTTACCCCATCCGTCTTCATTATACCGGCATGGTACTGCTCAGCGCTGTAGTTTATCTGACGGAAGCGATAAGAGCAGACAAGCTTCCCCCCTGCTGCAAAAGTGTGGTACAGCCACATACGCACTGTGCCTGGCAAAAGCAGCGGATTATAACTGCCCCAGTTTACAGGGCCAGGCTGAATCTCCATACCACCAGATACACCACCAACCTGTTTATAATATTCAGCTGCAAAAAGAATCAATCTGCTATTGCCCAGCCTGAAGCCAAGCTCGCCGATATTATCACTGCCTCCATTAGGATAGGCTGTATACGTCGCAAAATCAAGTTTCTTTGTCCGTCTTGGGTCAGCGCCTGGAGAAACTGCTGTATAATTGGTAGTAATGTATTGATCTTTTGAAACGTAATTACGTAATATGTCTGCCTGGAAATCCAGGAATTCAGCCTGTGCGTCAGCTGAATACCTCTTGAAATCAAGCAAAGCATGAGGGTTATTTCCCCACCAGCCTACCAGGACCGTATTCGGAATAATGATCTGATCAAAATTATTATACCACTGGCTCCAGAAAGCCGTTCCCCACATCGCATTTAACGCATCGATAGTTTTATATTTGTTCTTTAACCATTGCCTGAATGCCTCCTGCGAAGAGGGACTGTAATCCGGCTTTGCATCAGGTTCATTATCAAGTTGCCATCCTGTTACATTACTGTTCTGGCCATAACGCCTGGCCATTTCCGTTATAATCCTTTTTACAAATTCCCGGTACCTGGCAGTAACAACAGAACCTAACCCGCGTGTGCCATGCTCCCCGCGTATATAATGGCCATCCATAATAAAAGTTTCAGGATAGGTAGCACGCATCCACGCAGGAGTAGTGGCAGAAGGGGTACACATAAGCACCTTTAAATGGTATTTCGCACAGAGATTTACCACTTTATCAAGCCAGGCAAAGTCAAACTTTCCTTCCTCCGGTTCCATTTTAAACCAGGCAAACTCTGCCAGGTGTACGAACTCGTACCCCATATCGGCTATTTTCTTAATATCACGCTCCCATTGGTTTTCGTTCCAGTGCTCAGGATAATAATAAATGCCGGGAGTTATCAGCTCTTTTTGAGGGAAGAAATGGCTGACCTCCTGCGACTTTCCATTCAATGCAAAAAACTCAATAACAATAATTAAAAACGCTGCATATTTCTTCATCTGTATTTTTTTGATATCTAACCTGTAACGCTGCCTGATGAAGGCTCGCACTAAAAAGGGATGCTCTGTCAATAAGTCATTAATTGAAAATGAAAGAGAAAGACTGTGCAACAGTCGTGGAATTTTCATACTAAAAGCTGTTCAGTGGAATCAATAACTGTTGTAAAGTTATTGTTGCAGGGCTTAAAACGAGGGCTATAAATGTTACAAACTAGGGTAGGATTTGTTACAATTGGAAGTTTTCATTTTGTTTTTTGGGACGATAGCTCCTCTATATCATAAAAGATATGCTCCCGCTTAAAAAAGAGGGAGCATATGTCCGGATAGAGGTATTAAATGTTATAAGCCTTATGCTGGTAAAATTTTCAGACATAACGCATCCTTATTAGGCAAATTTTCCGGCAGTTGAACTATCAACCCTCCATTTCCTCTTTCAACCTTTACCTCCCCATGGCCCAGTAATTCAACCCGCCCTATTGCCGCAGTATAATGAGCATTACCAACTGCGAGAGATTTGATATTGACTTTCCCGTCGCCAGGTGTCCCAAGTACTATCGCATACAGGCTGTCTCCTTTGGTCGTAAACCGGATGTCCTCCGGCCCGAAGGGCTTCCCTTTCCCCTCATTGAAACCCTGGGCGCTAAGCGGAGCTGCAGCCTCCATGGCAGGGCCTTCACCATATACCTTCCAGGGGCGGGTACCAAATATAGCTTCACTGTTCTGCTGCATCCAGGTTGCGATGCCTTCCACCACCGCCAGTTCGGCAGAATCAATAGTACCGTCGCCACGTACAGGAACACTAAGCAGAAGGTTCCCATTCTTGCTCACAACATCTGCCAGGGTATGAATCACAGTTCTGGCAGATTTATACCCTCTATTATCATACACCCTGCGGTCATAATGCCAGCTGCCAATGCAGGTATCTGTCTGCCACACAAAAGGTTCAATATTGTTACTCTGCCCTCTTTCAATATCCCAGACCATACATTTCCGCTGTTCTTCATTCAGTATTTTTCCGTTAAGCACAGCTTGCAGCTTACCATGCTTTTTGATACTGCTATTATAAAAATGGGCCGCTATACGTAATCCCGCATCACTTACCGGCCACAAAGGCAATACAGTATCATCGAAATATATCAGGTCCGGCTCATAACGGTTGATAAGGTCAACAGTACGGTTAAAGAATTTTTCACAGTAACTCTTACTGGGCACACTTGCCCCGGCTCCCCACTCCCATTGCTTATGTATACTGCCACTATTCTCTGCTTTTTCACTTAACGGATGGTTTTGCTCATACAGGTCCCCGGCATCATATCCATTCCACCATTTATTCTTCCCTTCCTCTTTTCTGATCTTCCCATCATAAGGAACACCCGCAAGAGGCCCATTTTTATCAGCCATTTGGGAAGGCTCATACCAGCTCCAGGCATGCGCGGCATGCACACTCACCCCAAAGAACAACCCCTGCTTCCTGGCTGCTTTTGCCCAGCCGCCGATCAGGTCCTTTTTCGGGCCCATATTTACGGAATTCCATGGCTGGTATTTGCTTTTATAATTGTCGAAATTGTCATGATGATTGGCCAATGCCACAAAATATTGGGCACCTGCTTTTTTATACAATGAAAGCAGCTGATCAGGGTCCCACTTCTCCGCTTTCCATTCGTTTATTACATCCTTAAAACCAAACTTTGAAGGATGCCCATATTTCTGAACATGATACTTATAAGCGTCGCTTCCCTCCTGGTACATACCCCTGGCATACCAGTCTCCGTGCTCAGGCTGGCATTGAGGCCCCCAGTGCGCCCATATACCGAATTTGGCATCCCGGAACCAGTCAGGTACCTGGTATTGCTTTAACGATTCCCATGACGGTTGAAATGGCCCTTTGGCTATCTGCTCTCCGAGCGGTAAGCTTTCTACAAAGGAAGCCGCATTAGCATAACGGGCAGTCCATAACGCGGGTATCACTCCTGCTAATCTCCTGATTACAGCACGACGTTTCATCAAATGGTTTTTATGTAAATGATAATTTAATTGTTTCCCATAACCTTTCAAAAATACCCATAGTATCTTTTTAATATTTTACCCATATCGATTAAAAAGTAGCACTTTATCGATATTTAATCTCTACATTTATTGCAATTCCCTTGTATATGAGCAAAGAACGGATATATCCGGATTTCATTTTATTGAACGTTGGGCATGCCGTCCACAACGCGGACTGGAACTGGAAGAACATATGCAGCCCTTTTGCCAGGATACACCTGGTAGAAGACGGGACAGCCAGGATAATACGGGAAGACAAAACGTACAAACTGAAAAAAGATCATCTGTACCTCACCCCTTCTTACATCAATCATGGATATGAATGTGAAGGCCCCCTGTCCTTGTACTATATCCACATTTATGAAGAAATAGGTACCCGGCCCGGTATTTTCGACCTGGTAGACTTCCCTGTGGAAATCGAAGCAGACCCGCTCATCATTCAACTGATAAAACGCCTTGCCATTATCAACCCGGACCGGGAATTACAGTACTACGATCCCGGTGCTTACGATAATTCCCCCACGCTTATTAAAAACATAGCTCTTCACAAGACCATGCCCCTGGCTTTTGAAATGGAAGCCCAGGGTATCATTAAACAGGTCTTTTCACGTTTTCTGGCCCAGGCATCCGATAAGAACCTCGATATCGATGAACGGATACTGAGATCTCTGCATTACATTCATACCAACATAGATAAACTCATTAATGTAGAAGACCTGACCGCCAAAAGCTTTCTCACAAAGGATCACTTTATCCGCCTGTTTAAAAAGAATATGGGATGTACACCCGGAAAGTACATAAACCAGAAGAAGATCGAAAAGGCGCAGCAGATAATAATGACAAGAGACCTGTCCATCAGGGACCTGGCCTATAGCCTGGGGTTTGAGAATATTTCCTACTTCAACCGCCTCTTCAAAAAGATAACAGGAATGAGCCCCGGAAGTTATAAAAAACAGATCTCATTGCTACTTTCTGCCTGACATCTTCTTGCACCCGTTTACTTCACTTTCACAAATTTTAAATCCTTTACCCCAAAATTCGAGATCGCAAAGCCGGTCACATCATGCTTTTCATTTTCCAGGAACTCCATTTCAAATGCAAAGGTCTCCGGGCCTGAGCCTGAAAATTTATTCTCACCCACCCGCTTCAATTCAATATTTTCCAGCTTCAGGTGGGTCATGATAAGTGCATCCCCGCGCACAACGAACCTGTAGCTGGTACTGAGCTCATCGCTGTAATACTCACCTGTAAAGTCCTTTAAGTTATCAGTGTATTTTACAACAGGTTTAACTGTTGGTTGGCCTGGTGTAATTGCAGATGGCTTTTCCTCTTTCAGCTTGTCCTTTATATAAAAATTTGCCATCTGCCACCGGGCATTCAGCTTTTCATTATGTTCATCGTTACTGAGTGCAATAATGGCAAGACGCTCACCGGGAGAGCGGCCCATAAAAGTACGGAAGGCCGCCGCATGTCCCCCGTGCGAGATCACATCCACCCCTTTATAATTCCATAGGTTCTGCCCTTTTGCATGAAAGACCGTGTCACCATCGCCAGATATCCTCAATATCACTTTCCGGCCATCGTTCAGGTAAGATGCTTCGTTGAACGCCTTTATCAGTTCCGGCGTTCCAACCACCGGGTGCTCAAAATTCAACACCCATTTGGTTAAATCCTCCACCGTGGTCAGAAGATTGGAAGGACCGGGATTGGAAACATTCAACGGCTGATGGTAATAAATTCCATTTATCAGCTCGTAAGACTCAGCTTTATTTTTTACCACTTTCCCATAATTATCACAAAACTGCGTACTGGTCATCCCCAGCGGCCTGAATATCTTCTCTTCCGTATAGGCGGTAAACGATTTGCCGGTTACACGGTGTATGATCTCTGCAAGCAAGGTGTAGCCGGTATTGCAATAGCCAAATGCAGTGCCCGGCATAAAATTCAGATTCTTTTGCCTTGCCGTTAATTGCAGGATCTGTTCGGTTGTAGAGATGTCACCCAACCTGTTCCCTGCTAATGACATAGTTGCCGCCTGGTCCCTCAAACCACTCGTATGGCCAAGCAAATGCTTTACCCTGATCACTGCATGGTAATCCGGCAGTTCAGTGATATATTTCCGGACATCATCCTCAAGAGAGATCCTGCCCTCACTGGCCAGCAGGTATATGGCGAAAGCAGTAAATTGCTTTGATACCGAAGCAATATTAAAAACGGTCTGCGGCGTAATTGGTATATCATGGTCCAGGTCGGCCATACCATATCCCTTCTGGAAAACAACTTTACCATCCTTAACAATGGCTACAGCAGCACCGGGAGTCTGCCAATTATAAGAGGCATACATTGAATCAACCTTCCTCCCTGCCTCCACATCTTCCACAATATAGGGTGTCCTGGTAGATACCTTGTCTGCAATCACCCACCCTTCATTCGTTTTCATCAGGTTGAAGTAGTCCGTGAACAGCTCCTTTGCGGTACTGATCTCCACTTTCGCACTACCCATATTGTTGGTAATATTCAGGCTGACAATCCGGGTCTGCAGGCTTTGAGGCCTCGGATGGGGCTTGAACAGGGCAAGGTACTGGTTTCTCGTATACTCCGTAAATTTCCCGTCACGGTAGTTTTTCAGGTGACAGGAAACATGCATGGCCTTCCCTATCCTGGTCGTATCGCCGGTGGCCCAGCCGTCAAAGTAAAGTTCGATCGTCTTTTCGATCTGTTGTCGCTCAGTGGAAATATCCTGGCAAAATGCCGGAAAACAATAGGATGATAAGCTCAGTAACAGGGCTATCTTTTTCATTTAAAAAAGAGTTTAGCCAAAGATGCAGTTTCCTCTGTTTTCTGAGTGCCAAAGCCTTAAAATATTAGTACGGATTTATAAATCCGGAGTAGTTTCCCGGATATAAGCATTGGGAGTCAATCCTTTAATTTTTTTGAAGGCGGCGAAGAAAGTGGACTTTGAATTAAATCCCACTTCGTCCCCCACAGCCTCTATTGTTAAATTTGTCTGGTAAGACAGCATCTTACAGGCAGCGTTAACCCGGTATTCATTCACAAAAAGAGTGAAGTTTTTCTGCAGACTGTCATTCAGGATCCTGGACAACTGGTGACTGGGAACTTTAATCTCACGGGCCAGGTCTCCCACCTTTAAGTTAGGGTTCCGGAAAAGTTCTTTCCCGTTCATGACCTCCTGCAGCCTGGCAACAATCAGGCTGGCCTCATCTTCATTCAGCTTTCTGTCGCCATATTTCTGACCGGCAAAAGAAGATAGATCATTTGCTTTTTTCCGGTGTAACAGTATTATTATAACGAAATAAATTACCAGGGAAAAGTACAAAGGCCCCATAATATAACTGCCTTTGGTGATGTTAGTATAAGCCCATACATAGGCAGTAAATATCAGGAATATCGTCGCGCAGATCGTCAGGACCCACTTTTCGAAAGGTTTCAGCTTCTCCTTAGCCCGGATCTTTTTAAAAAGCGGTTTGACCGGAATTATCGTAAGTCCAATGTAAATACCCCATTGCAGATAAATCGCCGGGACAATGTAATGTGTCCAGAGTCGCGGGAAGTTCTCATAAGGGAAAACTAAACCTGCCAGGATCACTGCCAGCCAGGCTGCCAGTTGTATGCCCCAGGATAATGGTAGCTTCCTGACCTGCTCTATTTCCGTTTTCACGAAAAAGTATAAAAATGGCCCGATAAACAGGCAGGCTGCCAGACCAAATTGCAGGATTGCTCTCGGTATATCATGGTCAAAAAAATAGACGACAGACTTTCCTATACGGATGCTCAGCACAATCAACAGGGCGCCCAGGAAATAATTAGACAGGTTTTTCTTCGGAGTGAAGCAAAGGAAGTATATGCCGGCGATGAGACCGTTAAATGCTCCCAGCGCGCTAAAGAAAAAGAGTAAGTTGTTTCCAGAGGTCATGGCCGTTATTATTACCGGCTCAAAGTTAACAGGTTTCTTTGTTCAAATGTAAGGATAATAGGCAGGTATCCTGTAACAGGCTACATCTGCTCCAGCCATCGCCTAGTTCTGATTCCTGTATTCATTGGGAGCAACACCTACCTTTTGCTTGAATAGGCGGGTGAAGTGCTGTTGATACCTGAACCCCAGTTCATTTGCAATTTCATTAATGGATTTGTTGGGTTCAAAGATTTTCCCCTTGGCCTCGTCAATCACTTTTAACTGAATGTGGTCCAGCGCAGTATTGCCCGTTTCTTTTTTGATAAGGTCGCCAAAGTAATTGGCAGATAAATGCAGCTGCTCCGCGCAATAAGTAACTGTTGGCAAACCTAAAGTCCGTGCCTCACCCGATTTAAAATAATCGTTCAGGAGGTTCTCAAAGCGTACCAGGATATCCTTATTGACATGGCTTCTGGTAATAAACTGCCTGTCGTAAAACCGCATACAGTAATTTAAAAATAGCTCAATATTGGAGATAATAAGCGTCTTGCTATGTTTATCAATGTTCAGATCGATCTCCGCATCGATCTTATCAAGACAGTCTTTGACCGTAGCCCTTTCTTTCTTCGATAAATGCAGGGCCTCGTTAACTTCGTATGAAAAAAAAGTATATTCTCTTATCCGCTTCCCGAGTTGCGTTCCCACAATCAGGTCCGGATGGAAAACCAATGCCCTTCCTGATGGTTTTATGATCTTCCCGCTGTTGTCAATCCCATAAACCTGCCCGGGCGATATGAATACCAGGGTGCCCTCTTCATAATCATAGGGTTGACAGCCATACCTCATATCACCACATTTTATGTTCTTCAGGAAAATGGCATATATACCCATATACCTGCGGAAATACTGATAGGTGGGTATCTCGTCAAAGTTGACCACGCTCACCAGCGGATGCCTTGTTTCCACCCCCATAGCATCATTATACTGTTTAACAGTATCGATCCTTTCCACTTTTTCCATGATAAAATTCTTTTCATACAAATTTAGAAAACCTTTTAGTACAGCCTGCGTACATAGCCCCCAATCCGTAAAAGTGGTAAATACATCTGTATCCTGTATAAATGCAGTATAGACATAAAACAGAACTTTGTAAAAGTAACCAGGTTATAATGAGCGAAACAAATAACCAAAAACAATAATACAATGGGCAGCCCCGGGATTTTAAAATTGATTTTTCTCTTTTTGTTTGCAATGAATGTAAAGACTATGAAGGCACAGAACAATAGCAACAGTAATACGGCACTGAATACACACCAGCAAGCCTTGGCCGCAATTGCGTCCTTAACGGCAACAGGAGATCTCGACGGACTGAAACCTGCACTGAACAACGGGCTGGACGCAGGCCTCACCATCAGCGAAATAAAAGAAGCACTCGTCCAGTTATATGCGTACTGCGGCTTTCCCCGAAGCCTCAATAGTATCAATACACTAATGGCGGTGCTGGAAGAAAGAAAGGCCAGGGGTATAAAGGATATGGAAGGAAAAGATGCCACGCCGGTAAATGACAGCAACAAGTACGCAACCGGGAAAAAAACGTTACAGCAGCTAACAGAAATTGAAGAGAACGGCCCCAAAACAGGAGCCTGCGCTTTTGCTCCCGTCATAGACACTTTTTTGAAGGAACATTTGTTTGCTGATATCTTTAGCCGTGACGTTTTAAACTACCGCCAGCGGGAGCTTGTGACCATTTCCGCACTGGCTGCAATGCCCGGCGTAGAACCTCAGCTTAAAGCCCATATATTCATGGGCAGGAACACAGGTATAACCGATGCCCAATTAACAGAACTTACAGACTTGATAGAAAGAACTGCCGGCAGGATACAGGCCAACGTTTTAAGAAAGTTGGTCTCTCTGGCAGAACTGCCCGTTATTCAACCTGATATGTTGGTACGGTTATCTGAAATAGAGATAGTTCCGGAGTACCTGGAAGAATACAAAACTATCCTTCATGAGGAATCATCGCAATCCATAAAAATTGAGCCAGGTGTTATTTCTATTTTCCCAATGTACCAGAAGCAAAACCCAACGCAGTTCAGGCTCGTAGAGATCTATGCCAGCAAGGATGCTTATCAGTCTCACTTACAGTCAGCGCATTTTAAGCATTATAAAACGGCAACACTGAAAATGGTCAGATCGCTGAAACTTGTTGACATGAATACCCTGGATCCGGATGCAATGAAATTGATATTTGAGAAGATTGGTAAGTAAGAGAAATGTTGTCCGTTCCGTAAATTCAATAACATTAAAAGGATGCTGTTTTCTACAATAAAAAAAGGTTGGTTCAGTAATGAACCAACCTTTTTTGTGACCCCGTCTGGATTCAAACCAGAAACCTTCTGATCCGTAGTCAGATGCTCTATTCAGTTGAGCTACGGAGCCATTCCCTTGAATGGGATTGCAAATGTAGGAAACTTTTTTACAATTAGCAAAATATCTTATTCCATTGCATGAAAAATTTCGCAAATACCTTTCGTATCTTTAGTAGGATATACCCTCAGTTTTTGTTAATCGTTAAACACAACCCAAATGAAAAACGCGAAAGCCCTCCTCACCCTCCCATTATTTGCCATGCTATTACTGTTCAGCTCATTTACATCTAAACAGCATACGCGTACCGCCATAATAAACTATGCCTGGTATAATCCTGCCGGCCAGTTTATAGCCTGGAGCACATTGGCAAACGCAGAAGTAGTGAGCGATGCAGACACTAATCCCGTTAATGGTACACTGGTCCTGGAAGGATACACTGATGGCGGTCCGGGCTTACCTCCCTCCGGAACACTCGTATACCGTTTGTATACGCATCCCTAAAATGGACATAGCCCTTTATAAAAATGCCTGTGCCATTTGGCGCAGGCATTTTTATAAAAAGTTTCTTCGCCAATTCTATCTGAACAAATTCACCGTAGCTCCTATCTCATAACTCCCATCCACATACGTTTTAATCCCCTCCGTCTGCGTCGTATACAACGCCTGCACAGTCACCATTTTCTTAATATTCACTCCAATACCCGCAGTCACACTACCTGAAGTATGATACATCGCCATCACATTAGCTACATTGTCCAGGAACCCGACATTCACCCCTGCATCCAGGATATTATCATACCCTTTAACTCCCCGGTAACAAAGCTTAGGCGCAACAGAGCTGATAGCGCCCTCCTGTATAAAACGGTAAGATGCAGCAGTAAAAAAGATACCGCCGCCATCTACACCTTTATTATCGCCGGTAAACAGGCTGCGCACATTCGGTAAAGCCCCTTGCAGGGTCCAGTGCGCATCCGTATATGCCATACCGTATTCTGCTTCAAAATAATTATCCCTGCGGTTAAATGCACTCAGCGAAGGATCGTTAGGATCTCCCGTCACGTGAGAATAATCCAGCCGCTGGAAATTCATTGCCAGCGATAATCCAAAATGTAACTGCCGGCCATTATTATCCAGCGGGATACGATAGGCATAAGTACCCGCTATACGTGTACGGTTAATTAATCCTGCCTTGTCATTGAAAATATGAAGACCTGCTCCCACTCTGTTTGTAATAAAACCATCTGCTGTAAAATACCCGGTAACAGGTGCCCCGTCAATACCTGTCCATTGCCGGCGATAGGCGCCATTGATATGCAACCCGCTGTCAATACCTGCCATAGCAGGGTTGGCAAGATACTGGTTCTGGAAATACTGGGTGCCGGAAGGTTCCAGCAACGCCTGGGAATTACCCGCCTGCTGGGCTTTTACCACTGTGAAAACTGCTGTCATCGTAAAGATCAGCAACAGTATTTTAAAAGATTGAGTTGGGATAAAGATCTTCTTCATCGTTATCAGTTAAATATAGAGACGCAAGGTTATATATTGGCAGATCAGTAGCTGATATAGGTATCGTTTCTGGTTGAAATGGGTCAAATGCACAAAATCGGCGTAAATGTAAATGATTATTACCTAAAGAATTAACTTTTTTTACTGATTATAGTAAGGACGAATGTGATCTTTCCCTAATAAAAAAAGTTGACCCGATCAACGGACCAACTTCACTTACTTTCAGCAGAGGCTTTTCAGACTCTCTCTATAATTCTCTTGCGATGCTGTACGCCCCATTTATGCATAGCTATGATCACTTCCGACAATGTTTCGCTATAAGGAGTAAGAGCATATTCTACTGTAACCGGCTTGGTATTACACACGGTCCGCGTAACCAGGCCGTTCATCTCCATCTCCTGCAATTCCTTTGATAATATCCTTGGAGATATTTCCGCCTGCCTGGATAACTCCCTGAACCGCATTTTGCCGTCCCTGAGCATAGAAATAAGAACAAGTTTCCACTTGCCGCCAACCACATCCAACGTGTCCCTGATGGCCAGGCCAGCTTTGGAACAGGCGGACTCATCTCCTACTATGCATTTATGTACTTTAACCATATAGTATCCTTTTTGTAACCGGTATTCTTTATGTAACAGATAACAAAGATATACTATACCTCGAATAATTTTGTATGTAATTACAGATTGGCAACAAATACATAACATAAAATTACAGGCATGAAATTATTTGAGAAAAAAGTACTGGGCGGCCAGACGCTTAAAAACAGCATGGCCATGGCCCCTATGACGAGAAGCCGTGCAAATACATCCGGCATAGTTGGCGATTTAACAGTATTGTATTACACACAAAGAGCAAGCGCCGGCCTTATTATTACGGAAGGGATCAACATCTCAGAACAGGCCCTGGGTAGTGCGTTGACGCCAGGCCTGTACACACAGGAGCAGATTGAGGCATGGAGAAAAGTAACCAACGCAGTTCATAACGAAGGAGGCGTGATCTACGCCCAGCTTTGGCACACCGGCCGTGTCGGGCACTCGTCTGACAGGAACGGGAAACTTCCGGTGGCGCCATCAGCTATTGCTATTGAAGGTCAGCGGCATTTTACAATGAAGGGAATGCAGGACTATGAAACACCACATGCGCTGAGCGCTGAAGAAATAAAACAGATCGTACAGGATTACAGGCAGGCTGCCCTGAATGCAATAGCAGCAGGCTTTGACGGCGTAGAGCTGCATGCCGCCTTCGGCTATCTGCCCAACCAGTTCCTGGCAGACAGTGCTAACAAAAGGAATGATGAATACGGAGGAAGCATAGAAAACAGGAGCCGGTTTACACTGGAAGTCATGAAAGGACTTGTTCAGGCGATCGGTAGCAATAAAGTAGGTATCCGGCTATCCCCCACCATTCCTTACAATAGCATCTTTTCAACCGATCCCGTTGCACAGTTCAGCCACCTGGTCGGTGAGCTGGATAAAATGCCGCTGGCATATATACACCTGATGTCTTCCTTATTTCCTTTGGATAAACTGCCGCATTATCCCAAAGATCCTGTTGGAACATTCAGCAAACTTACCCGTCATACCATTATCGCTAATGGCGGTTACACCCGGGAAACCGGCGAGGCTGCACTGGCAGAAGGTATGGCAGACATTATTTCTTATGGTGCATTATTCCTGGCAAATCCCGATCTGCCAAAACGGTTTGAATTGAACAGTGAACTTAATCAGGCTGACAGAGCTACTATGTTTGGAGGAGGTGAACAAGGATACACAGATTATCCGTTCTTAGCATAGTGAACAGGCCGGAGAATTCCCCGGCCTGTTTGCTTTTAATGTCCTGTCTCATCCAGCGCCGCCTTCAAGCCCTTTGCCAGCTTATCTGCCGGCCCTACTCCCCAGTAATGCAGGAAGAATATCCTCGGCTCTTCATGTACCATATGATTATGCACGGCCACCACCTCAATACCATTTTCTACCAGGGCCTTTATAACAGGTTCCACTTCATTCTCCAGCATAGTAAAATCACCCGCCACAGCTGCTCTTTCAGGCGTTCCCTGCCAGGCCGCCCAGGTATTGAAACCCATAAATGCGCTCACCTGTATACCATGCTCCTGCAGCAATACGTCAGACCGGCCAATAGTATATTTATACACCCCTTTACTCATTTCACCTTTATGGCCGGTAATAGAATCCAGCCGGGCAATATCGATCGTGTTATTTACACTATCAGGTTTAGCTGCCTTAGGATCATGGCCTCTTACCTCCTTCACCTTATCAAAAATGGCTTTCACACTGGCTGATAACCTCTCCACTTTACCCTTACCATCGATATGCATATACACCACATTCGGATGATTACGCACAAAGTGATTATGAATGGCCGATATCATAAATCCCTGCCGTACCACTTCCTGCTGCACAGGCGCCAGGTCTGTTTCAGTAAGGATAATATCTCCCATTACCATGGCGCTGTCCCGGCAGGGAGTAAACGCCGCCCAGCTGCCAAGCCCCATCGGAGGAATGATCTTAAAACTATCAACTACAACGTTAAGATCATTCTGAGGCACAGTGATCTTATATTCTCCATTTTTTTCCACACCCTTCATTCCCGTGATCTGCTCAATTTTCTGTATGTCCAGCCTGCTTCCCGGCGGACAAAGAACATTGTTACGTACGGAGGGCTTGTCCTGATAATTACAGGCAGTGGTAACTATCAGAAAAGGCAGCATAATGTACCTGATGTTCATAACTGATGATATATTGTTTTGATGAGAAGTCCCAGTAACGCAGCTCCCAGGATAATAAAAGGTTCCTGGAGCTTTTTGAATCTTAATAATAAAAGAACAGTAACTATTGCTATAATAACAGTTGTGACGTCAGTTAGTTGCCTTTTGGCAAGAACAGCCACTGCTCCTGCAATTGCCCCTATCGCTGCAACCGTTACCCCGTCTACAAAAGCTTTGATCCCCGGATTTCCGCCATATTTCCTGAAATACGGTGCAGGTATTACCGTAAAGAAATAACACGGCAGGAATGTAGCTAATGCAGCAACACAGGCCCCCGGAAAACCAGCCACCAGGTAACCGATAAATCCTACTGTAATCACCACTGGTCCCGGAGTGATCATCGCAACAGCTACTGCATCCATAAACTGCTGGTCATTCAGCCATTGATATTCTTTAACCACCCCGCCATACAGGAACGGTACTATAGCCAGCCCGCTGCCAAACACAAATGCTCCTGCTTTCAGGAAGAACCAGCATATCTGCGCTATCTTGCCATTCACCGCCACCGACCCGGCTGCCTGCAACAGAACAGGGAGCCCGAAAATACTATTAGCTGTTTTAAATGTCTTCGGTGGCGCTTTCACCAGCCATACAACAATACCAGCCGCCAGCACCAGCCAGAGGATCTCCTTCTCAGTAACAAATGTGGCTACAGCTGATAATGCAAAAAGACCCCAGTATAACCAGTCTTTCTGCACGGTCTTTTTCACAAGCTTGTAACTGCCCATAGCAATGATCCCGATCACAGCCGCGCCAATACCATAAAATACAGCCTGCATCCAGGGAATACCTCCTGATGCTACATAAAAATATCCCAGGGCCAGCACCATTAAGAAGGATGGTAAGACAAATGCAAGCCCAACCAGCGTTGCTCCCGGTATTTTATAATGAACATATCCCAGGTAAATAGATAGCTGCGCTGCCAGCGGACCAGGAGCCAGCTGCGCCAGCGCAAGCCCTTCCCTGTATTCATCTTCACTTATCCATTTCCGTTGTTCCACCAGGTCCCTGTGCATATAACCTACCAACGCCACAGGACCGCCAAAACCAACAGTACCCAGTTTCAGAAAGTATACAATAAGCTGACGGAGTGTATAAGCAGGCTGAGACATACAATGAAGTTTTTATACACTGTAAGTTCAGAAAGCTTCCAGAATTGAAATAGAACAAAATTGACTTTTGGGATATAAATTACTTTTACGGATGAGGGGTAATTCATCTCCTGCGTAAAACAAAATAGGCTGATTCAATTACTGAACCAGCCTTTAAATATTTCATTTTTGTGACCTCGTCTGGATTCAAACCAGAAACCTTCTGATCCGTAGTCAGATGCTCTATTCAGTTGAGCTACGAAGCCATTCCCGCGATTGGGATTGCAAAAGTAGGAAAAAAATCAGAATCACCAAATTTTTAAATATATTTTTAAAACTATTTTATCTCATCTGCCAGCCGCTCCCCTCAAAAATTTCACTCAACAGCCTGCCCACTCTTACTATTTCCGTACTTTTACCCCGGTTTTTATACGATAAACAGGTGAAAATATTACTTTGGAGCATAGGAAAGGACAACGATTCCTATATAAGGGACGGTATTGCCATTTTTCAGAAACGGTTACAACATTATGTAGATTTTGATATCCGGCTTATTCCCACTGTAAAACAGGCTGCGAGTTTATCCATACCGGAATTGAAAAAACAGGAAGGGAAAATGGTCCTGGACCTCCTGCAACCCCAGGATTATCTTGTAGCACTGGACGAATATGGAAAGATGCAAACCACCATCCAGCTGGCCGATTTCCTGCAGCAAAGGGCCAACGCCGGAACAAGACAGGTTGTTTTCCTGATAGGTGGCGCTTTCGGACTGGACACAGCTGTACTGGAAAGAGCCCAGCTGAAGTTATCCCTGTCTCCCCTCACCTTCCCCCATCAGCTGGTACGCCTTATCATGACAGAACAATTGTACCGGGCGTATACAGTTTTGAACAGGGAAAAATACCATCATCAATAAAAAAGTTATATTATTACACCCAACAATTCATTAGTTAGGATATGATGACTATCTCGATTATCACGGTAAGTATTATTGTTCTCACCTGTCTGGTATCTGTTACGTCTTTTAACCATGCTCAACGTATTGATGATCTGAGCATGTGGCCTTACATGATAAAGGAAAAGAAACAATTCTACAGGTTTGTTACCGGCGGATTTGTACATGCGGATTTCATGCACCTCGGATTCAATATGCTGTCCCTCTTCTTCTTTGGTAGCTTTATAGAAGAGGTATTTCTTCAGATCTTTCAGAGTAAATTATACTACCCCCTTTTTTATCTCCTGGCCCTCATAATGTCTTCCATACCTACTTACCTGAAGCATCAGAATAACTACGGTTACAGAGCCATTGGTGCGTCCGGTGCCGTATCAGCAGTGGTATTTGCCGCTATTCTTTTCAACCCCTGGGCAAGGATCTATGTATTTGTGATCCCTATGCCGGCTGTACTGTATGGTATACTATACCTGGTAGGTACCTTTTATATGGCCCGTCGTGATATGGGTGATGGTATTAACCATGATGCACACTTATGGGGCGCGCTTTTCGGCCTTATCTGCCCGTTAATCTTCGAACCTAAGATAGGCCCTTACTTTCTGGACCAGCTGTTGCACGGCTACAGGTAATCACAAACGAATTTACTTCCGGTTTGCTTTTTGCGTATTGTATAGTACTAGACTCTGTACAACGGTGAGAAAAAGCCATGGCATGAGAATTTACTTCATAACGGGCTTACAGGCAAAGTAGAAAACCAGTTGCAGAACTGTAGAGGAAAATCCAGAACAGGGGATTTTTCTCTACGGGAATTTCTGCTATCAGACTATAGATGCGGCCGTTGATTATTTACCATTCAGAAAGATTTCGACTTGCTATGGAACAGCGTGTTAAGATATTACTGGCCGATGACGACCCTGAGGACCGTTTTATTATGCAGGACGCCTTTAGCACCATTGGCCTTCCCGATGTACCAATGCTTGTCGAAGACGGAGAAAAGGCCCTGGAAGTACTCGCATGCATGAGAGACAATGGAGAAGATTTTCCTTCATTGATTGTTCTTGACCTGAATATGCCCCGCCTGAGCGGAACAGAAGCACTGCGTGAACTGAAAAACATAATAGCTTACCGGGATATTCCGGCAATTATTTTCTCATCTTCTTTCAACGTAATAGAAATGCACGAATGTAAACAGCTGGGGGCATTGGCTTACATGGTAAAACCATTTACGTACGACGAGTATCTTTTATCAGCGCAGCATTTCTACGACTTCTGCATGAAGAAACACGCCTTTCCCGAGTTCAATACAGTGATCAACAGTTTGAGGTAATTTATTTTTCTTCCCACTCCAGCACCAGCATCCGGGTAGTATTGTCTGTTATCCTGAAACGGTCGTCTATACGCATTCCCGCTATCCACACAATACGTTTTCCTGACTCCAGCACCCATACTTTTTCCTTCTGCGGAAGCGATAGCTTCTGATCAATAAAGAACCTGCTTAATTTCTTTTTTTTACGCATGCCCAGCGGATAGAAATAATCCCCCTGCCGCCATTTTCTTAAAACCAGCGGATAATGTATTTCCTGTTTATCCAGGCAGGCAATATTGGACGATGTTGGAATAACAGTGGCAGGCGTTCTTTCAGCTTCCCTGATCTTCAGCTGGCCATTGGTTACAGGAACGAAAGTCCGCTCCTTTTCTATTACAATAACAGCTGCATCCTGCACTTCAACAGGAATGATCAGTAACCATTGACGGTCCCGTATAATGCGGTGACTGGCGGTTTCCACCAGTTTGCCGGATCCGCTGTTCAGCAACTCCAGTACCTGCGGCAGCTGCGCGGAAGAACATCCATAATCCTTGAATATCTCCCATGCAACTGTGTGCAAAGGCCGTGTTTTCTGTAGTTTAAGCACAGGGATCATAATGGTATTCCCCTTTTGCTCGACCAGCCGTTTTTTATGCCGTTGCAGCGCCTCCTCATACAACTCCTCCGCTTCCCTGAAACGGTCAATACTGCCGGCTATATTGGCAGTTACAGCCGGGTAGATCTCCTGCATGACAGGTATTACCTTATGCCTGAAAAAATTACGTGTATATTTTACAGTGATATTGGAACTGTCTTCTGCAAAACCGGTACTATATTCTGTTGCATAGGCCAGCAGCTGCTCCTTTTGGGTAAACAGCAGCGGACGTATAATATGCCCCTGTTTAGGTAATATACCGTGTAAACCGGCTATGCCCGTGCCTTTACACAGGTTCATCAGCACTGTTTCAACATTGTCCTGCATATGATGGGCTGTAGCTATAAAAGCGCTGCCTGATTGCCGCCGTATATTTTCCAGCCACCCATAACGCAATTCCCTTGCTGCTACCTGGATGGATACACGATTGCTGTCCGCATACACAGCCGTATCAAAACGCACTGTATGCAGCATCACTCCTAATTTATCCGCCAGTGCCGTCACAAAAGCAGCATCTCTTTCAGATTCCTCGCCCCGTAACTGGAAATTGCAATGCGCAATCGTAAAACGGAAACCCGCTTCTTTGAAGAGATGCGCCATTACCACAGAATCTACACCTCCACTCACCGCCAGCAGTATCTGCTGGTCGGTTGTAAAAAGCTGTTCCTGCTTTGTATATGAAATAAAACCTTTCAGTAGGTCCATAGTGTAACATTAATTATCAGATCAGATCATCCAGTGCGGCCTGCAGTTCATTGTAGGCATGCCTGTCCTGTGCCGCTTTTGCCATTTCCATGCCTTTTTCATAAATAGCAATGGCCGCTTCCGGTTGGGCATTGCGTTCCAGCAGCCGGCCCAGGTGATAGTAGGAACCTACATACCCCGGTTCATGCGCCAGCAGCTCCTCAAACAGCCTGCGGGCCTCCCCGTCATCATTCAGCTTGATGTACTCAAGCGCCAATGCATGCTTCAGAAAGCTGTCATTGGGGCTGGTTTTAAGAAATTCCTTGATCCTGGCTATTCTATCCATTATTTAAATATATTTGCTCATACCGCTTTATAAAAACAAAACAGTTAAGGCCATGAAGATTTTAGTTTGTATCAGTAAAACTCCGGACACAACTGCAAAAATAGCTTTCACAGACAACAACACGAAATTCAATGAAGCAGGTGTACAGTTCATCATTAATCCTTATGATGAATGGTATGCCCTGGTAAGAGCACTTGAATTGAAAGAAACCCTGGGAGCAACCGTGCATCTTGTTACAGTAGGCGGAGCAGATACTGAACCCGTTATCCGCAAGGCGCTGGCGCTGGGTGGAGATGAAGCTTTCCGTATCAATACAGATAGCCAGGACAGCTTTTACATCGCTTCCCAGATAGCGGCACACGCAAAACAACAGGGTTATGACCTCATATTTACCGGCAAGGAAACCATAGACTATAACGGTTCCGCTATCGGCGGAATGGTGGCTGAACTGCTTGACCTGCCTTACGTTTCCATCGCAGCAAAATTTGAGCTGAGCGGTACCCAGGCCACCATCAACCGCGAAATAGAAGGTGGTGAAGAGATCGTAACAGTTGCACTTCCCGTTGTAGTGTCCTGCCAGAAAGGAATGGCCGAGGCACGTATCCCCAATATGAGAGGCATTATGGCTGCACGTACCAAGCCCCTGGCGGTGATAGAACCCGTAGCGGCAGACTCTCTGACAGCGGTATCCACATATGAACTCCCTCCCGCAAAGGCCGGTGTTAAACTGATCAGTGCCGATAATGTGGACGAACTGGTTAAACTCCTGCACGAAGAAGCTAAAGTGATCTGAAACATCCCACGCTCAGCTTTCTCCATTCCAAGAACTTAAACTCTACGTTAAATCATGTCAGTTATAATATTCGCAGATCAGGCTCAGGGCAAGATCAAAAAAGTAGCTTTCGAAGCAGTACAATATGGTGCCAAAGTAGCACAGCAGCTGGGAACCAGCGCTACAGCACTGGTATTAGGCCAGGTAGATAATGCAGAACTGGAGGCGTTAGGTAATTACGGCGCAGCTAAAGTATTGCATGTAGCAGATGCCCGCTTAAATGAAGTGGAAAGCACTGTATTTACAAAGATAGTAGCTGCAGCAGCAGAACAGGAAGCTGCTCAGGTCATCGTTTTCCCCCACAATTTTGACGGCAAGGCCATCGCTCCCCGTGTAGCCGCCCGGTTGAAAGCCGGTTTTGTATCAGGCGCCATCTCCCTGCCGGATACGGCCAACGGCTTTGTAGTGAAGAAAAGCGTATTTTCCGGCAAAGCTTTTGCCAATATTAATATAACATCAGAGAAGAAAGTGATTGCGGTCATGCCCAACACTTTCCCGGTAGAAAAGACAGATGCCAAAGCTACTGTGACTGCCTTCTCCCCCGCTATCAGCGATGCTGATTTCAAAGTGAAAGTAAGCAAGGTCGAAACCGTTACCGGTGAAGTTCCACTCACAGAAGCAGAGATCGTAGTAAGCGGGGGCCGCGGTTTAAAAGGCCCCGAGAACTGGGGACTGGTAGAAGACCTGGCCAAAGCGCTGGGAGCTGCTACAGCCTGCTCCCGCCCTGTTGCCGATACCGGCTGGCGCCCACATCATGAACACGTCGGACAAACCGGTCTTACCGTACGTCCCAACCTGTATGTAGCCATCGGTATTTCCGGCGCTATCCAGCACCTGGCGGGCGTAAACGGTAGTAAAGTGATCGTGGTCATCAATAAAGATCCCGAAGCGCCATTCTTCAAAGCAGCAGATTACGGTATAGTCGGAGATGCCTTCGAAGTAGTACCAAAGTTGACGGCAGCAATAAAGCAACTGAAGTAAGTACTTAGCGATTTTGCTATTACTTATTATCTGTTTTTTAGATAAGGAATATTTTTTCTAACTTCACGTTCTTACAAAATATTCAGCGACAACGCAGGACAGATATGAGAAAAATAGAACTGGAAATAGTTGCTTTATCGCACAGCATTACGCAAACACATTCGTACGCCGTAGTATTGGGAGAGGTGAACGGCTTGCGCCGCTTACCGATCGTGATCGGCGGCTTTGAAGCGCAGGCTATCGCTGTTGCGTTGGAGAAAATGCAACCCAGCCGCCCTCTGACACATGATTTGATGAAAAACTTCATGAACGCTTTCAATATAGAACTTCATGAAGTCGTGATCAGTAACCTGCAGGAAGGGATCTTTTATTCCAAGTTGATCTGTTACAGCAATGAAGAAACCATAGAGATAGACTCACGTACCTCCGATGCCCTGGCATTAGCCGTACGCTTTGGCTGCCCTATTTTCACATACGAGAACATCCTCAACAGCGCAGGTATCCTCCTGGACGATCCTGCCGGAAAGAAAAGCGGTGTCAAACCCGTCACTCCTACCATTTCAGAACATGAGAAAGGTGCTGAAGATGATCTTAAAGTCCTCAATCTGGATGAACTGACACAACTGCTCCAGGAAGTACTGGAACAGGAAGATTACATCAGGGCCATCGCCATCCGTGATGAGATCAACAGCCGTAAAGGCCGTGTATAAAAGGTTTTACTGTAATACCAATATAACGATCCGGTAGATCATCAGATAAGGAGTTTCCTTATGTATGGTTTACCGGATCGTTAAAATTGGGTAATATCACTCTTACGTTCGATAGCGTCTCAATGATACACTACCTTACGTTTTCTCATTTTAAATATTAAACTTTGCACTTATAAAATACCTCCTTTAAAAGTGCTCCTCTCCCATGATCGTTTTTCCGAATTGTAAAATAAACCTGGGCCTGCACGTAATCAGTAAACGTCCGGATGGTTTTCATGAACTGGAAACCGTATTTTATCCGTTACCACTCACTGACGCACTGGAAGTACTCAGTCCCGGTCAGCTGCAATTCTCCTCTTCCGGTATAGCTGTTCCCGGTAATCCTGCAGATAACCTCTGCCTGAAAGCATGGCATCTGCTGAAACAGGATTATCCCTCACTGCCGGAGGTGAACATACATCTTCACAAACATATTCCTATCGGCGCAGGACTGGGCGGTGGTTCCTCAGATGCAGCCTTTATGCTGCAATTGCTGAACAGCCGTTTTCAGTTAGGTATCTCTGCAGAACAATTACGGGAATATGCAGCCAGACTGGGTAGCGACTGCGCTTTCTTCATCAGTAACAAACCCTGCTTCGCCACTGGCCGTGGAGAGATCATGACGCCGGTCGGACTGGATCTTTCTGCTTACTCTTTTGTCCTGGTCTATCCCGCAGTGCATATCAACACAGGTTGGGCCTTTGGTCGCATTACACCCAAAGCGCCCGCGCTTTCTCTCCATGAAAGCATTCTGCAACCGATAGAAGACTGGAAGGAAATTATTACAAACGATTTTGAAGCGCCCGTATTTGAAGCACATCCCCATCTAAAAGAGATCAAGGAAAAGTTATACAGATATGGTGCGGTTTACGCTACCATGAGTGGCAGCGGCTCTGCTTTTGTCGGAATATTTCCCAAAAACAGCACAGCAGGGATTTCTTTCAATCCCGATTATAAAGTATTTATTCTCTGAGCCGCGCATAATACAACGTCTTGCCTCCCGGCTCAACTCTTCTTTTCTCAATCAAGCCGCGCGCAGCGCAAAATTCCCCTCAAAAAATTGCCTTCGCATCCTTCTCCTAACCTCTCCTCACCCTCCCTAAAAACACAAAAGCCGGCATACGCCGGCTTCAAAACAGCATAGCCGGCATCATAACAACACCGGCTACAAACTATTTATTCGGAACTCCGCTTATTTAACGGAAGCTACCAGGTTCTTGAAAGTTTCAGGCTCATTCATTGCCAGATCAGCCAATACCTTCCTGTTCAGGTCGATATTCTTTTCAGACAATTTGTGGATCAGCTCAGAGTAAGTGATACCTTCAGCGCGGGCAGCAGCGTTGATACGCGCAATCCACAACTGACGATAGTTTCTTTTCTTCAGCTTACGGCCTACATAGCTGTATGTAAGACCTTTCTCTAATACGTTTTTGGCTACGGTATATACATTTTTCCTTTTACCGTAGAAGCCTTTGGCCTGCTTTAATATCTTCTTCCTGCGGGCCCTGGAAGCTACTGCATTTACTGAACGAGGCATATAGTGCTTTTTTGATCAGGTTAATAATTAATTACACAACACCACATCTCATTATCTGAGAGCAAGCATTCTTTTTACCAGGTCCAGGTTAGCTGAACTAACAAGGCTGCTACCTCTCAGGTGGCGCTTTCTTTTGGTAGCCTTCTTGGTCAGCAAGTGACTTTTGAAAGCATTATACCTCTTAATCTGTCCGCTCCCGGTAACCTTGAAGGTCTTCTTCGCCCGGGAATGAGTCTTTACTTTGGGCATCTTACATCAAATTTGGTCTGCAAAGGTAGAAAATTATTTTAAACAACGAACTAGTAATATAAAATATTTATTCACCCCCAAGATATGTGGATAACTTTCTAAGACCTTTTTTAAACTTTTTTTCATCCCGTTAAGATACTGAATATCAAATTTAAATCCCCCTGTCACTTACAGTACTCCTTCTATTTATCGATTTAGAATATATACACATTTTTTATATTTCCTATATTAGTCATAATTTTAATTTTAAAATAGTAACATCTTTAGCCATATCAGTTAAACAAAGATCAAGCCTATGGAAACACTTTACACTTCTCAAAATGCCATCCCGGTGTGGGGTTGGAAGCTTTTTCGATCGGTAAAACATTGTAACTCATTGAGTATTCAGGACGTCTGAAAGACCCGCGAACTGATGCTTTTTTCACAAAACACCTACTGATGAAAAAGATTCTAATACTATTATGTGTACTGTTGTACGGCACACTTAGTATGGTGCGGGCTCAAACCCCAACTGCATACTTCAATGTGCCTGATACGGTCTGCATGTCCACCAATAACAGTACGGCCGATCAGCTCAAGTTTACAAGTATAAACGCCCAGCTGAACGGAGCCACTATTGTAGAGCAGCCCACCTGGAGTATCAAAAGGAATGGTACCGGTACAACTGCCGATTATGAGATCCTCTATTCTGCCAACACTACTACAGTGAAGGACGATAAATTAAAGAGGACCAAATCGCTGACCCTCCAGTTCCTCACACCTGGTACCTACGATGTTAGCTTCACCGTCCCTTATTATAGATGGAACGGAACTACAGCAACATATACCTCAGTCACCAAGAAACTCGTGGTGGTTGACTGTACAATTAATACCTGTAGCGGTGGTAATGCGACCATGCCTGGCTTCTTCGAAAACTTTGGCACTATGGCCTCCGGAGTAAACAGGAGGAAATACCCCGTAGACGGTGTGGTAACGTACACCTACCAGTCCAGCGGCGATTTGAATGATGAATACTATGTGATCGGAAGTAACACCCAGTTCAGATCAGAATGGGTAAGTACAGGAGACCACACAGGAGGTACCCGCGGAGCAATGCTGATAGCCAACTCGGCTTATCAGCCTAACCTGTTTTACCAGAAAACTGTAACCGGCCTTTGTAAAGGTTCCGTGTATAACTTTAGCGCCTGGTTCATGAACGTGAACACACAGGGCGTATTTGAAAGCAATTGCGTATCCGATTATAAATATTCAGGCGTAACATTCCGGGTCGTGAACGCTGCTAACGTAAATCAGAAGCTGGCAGAGTTCAAGACCTACTCCGTATCCATGATGCTTGGGTCCACAGGACCGACCTGGCAACGGTACGGAGGGTCCTTCACGGTACCTTCCAATATAGATTCCGTCAAGGTATATATTATTAATGACAAACCTGGTGGTTGTGGTAACGATATCGCCGTAGACGATATCGAATTTCAGTATTGTAGCCCTATCATTACCGCATCTATTCAAGGTAACAGCTCCAGCCTGAAAGAAGTATTGTGCGAAGGCGCCCCTGTTACCATTAATTCAAACTATGTTCCGGTAACCTACTTCACCAATCCCGCCTATCAATGGGAAATGAGTGACGATAATGGAGTTACCTGGACAAATGTACCTTTCGGTTCAGCTACCAGCAAAGACCTGGTAATTCCCGCCGGACAACTGAAAGGAACACGCACGGTGCAGGCTGATTACCTGTTCCGCGTCCGCATTTATGAGGTTGGCAGTGACGCCACCACCTGTGCGGCGCCCTCCTCCCCTATTAAGATCACCATCCTGCCAATGCCTACCCTCTACCTCACCAAGAGTATGGTGTGCGTCGGGGCGGATGTGCAGCTCGTAGCCTCCGGCGGATTTGATTATTACACATGGAAAGACCTTCCAGGGTATACAGGAGACCAGAGAACCATCCAGGTGGTAACACCAGATACTACTATCACCGTTTACGGTACCATAGAATATGGCAGCGGCGGTAGTATGTACACCTGCGTGGACTCAAACTATGCCTATATTACATCACTGGACCTGCCCACAGTTGAAGTGGCAGCTTCCTCTACAAATGTATGTGCCGGTACACAGGTCGAGCTCCGCATCAATAGTACCCTCATGGGAAACACTATCAGATGGGAGAAAGGTCCTGATGCTTTAGGTAATAAAACACCTATACCGGAAGGTAACGACCTTACATCTATATTTGTACAGACCATAAATCCAGCAGACTCTGTCTATACCGTCACGGTAACTGACCCGACAGGGACCTGTACGGCGGCCTCCGCTCCATTTAAGATCAAGATAACACCTCAACCGGTTGTAAACCCCGGTACTAGCCAGGTATTGTGTGCTTCTGCTAATCCGAGCGGCGACTTCAAAATGAACGCTGTTCTTCAGTCAGGCACCACCGGCTCATGGTCATTACAATCAGTATATGGCCCTGGTGTTGATCTGAGTGGTAGCATGACCATGGAAGATTATGTGACCATCGCCAACCCTAACAACCCGACAACAAGAGTTGTTATTAATAACCCTGGCGTCAGCGCAGTATTTGCATGGATAGTGAAGAGCACCGCGAATCCTAACTGTACCGCTTCAGGTCTGGATACCCTTACCCTGCTGTATGATCCGTCCTACAGCGATGCTGGCCCGGATTCTACTATCTGCGGCCCTGGTATGGTATTCACTATGCACGCCAGCGCACCAAATGATACGCTGACAGGCCCCGCTGCTGAAACAGGCACCTGGAGACTGATCTCCGGCAACGCAACCATTGCGGATATTCACGACCCGAACACCACCGTTACTTCTTTACAAATGGTGGGCGATATCGTACTGGGTTGGTCTATCACTAACGTAAGAGGTTGTGCGGCTAACGAAGATACCGTAGTACTGCACAAAACCGCACGTCCTACTGTAACACTGGCGGGCCCTGTTATCAGTTGTAACGCTGACGGTAGCTTTGTAATAGATACAGTGGCTACTACCGGCAACCCTGATACTTATAGCCTGTCATCTGTTGGCGCTAACCCGCTGCCAGGTTTCACACCTATAGTTGAAGACACTATCATCTGGCCGCTTACCATCACTTATCCTGCTGGTACAGCTCCAGGTATATATAACTTCAGATTGTCTTACAGGAATAAGGCAAACGCAGGTTGTGACTCCCTCACAAACTTCACCGTTGAAGTACAGACTCCTCCCGTTGCCGCCACCGGCATCGCAGTAGGATCTCCGAATATCTGCGTAACCGGTTCCACTACCCTTACCGTTGTTGGCGGTAACCTTGGCCAGAAAGCTAATGGTACCCCTAATGGACAATGGGTTTGGTACGCAGGCAGCTGTGGCGGTACACCAATAGGTATTGGCGCCACCATCACTGTCAGCTTAACCGCTACTACCACTTATTATGTAAGAGCAGAAGGCCTGGGCGCCTGTGACACTACTGCCTGTGTAAGCACAACAGTAACAGTGTTCGACGCTCCTGCTCCTGCTGACGCTGGTCCCGACCAGGCGCAGTGTATGAACCCTGCGTTCACCGTAACAGGCAACACACCAACTGTAGGTACTGGTGTATGGAGCCTGGCTTCCGGTTTTGGTTCAGGTACTGCTACCATTGCAAGTCCGAATACAGTAACCACCGGCGTAACCGTTCCCAACGGCGATTCCGCTAAACTGATCTGGACTATCACCAATGGCGTATGCGTTACCAGCGATACAGTAATACTCCGTAACTACCAGCAACCAGCTAACGCCAATGCAGGTCCTGACCAGGCACATTGTAACGTTCCTAACTTTACTATGGCTGCAACAGCGCCCAGTATCGGCACCGGTAAATGGTATGTGATCTCTGGCCCTGTAACTATCCCTGCTACAGATTCCAGCCTCACCAACCTGGCGGTTACCCTGGCTGCCGGCAACACAGCTACCCTCCAATGGGTGATCACCAACGGTGTCTGCGAAACAAGAGACACTGTTGTATTAAACAACTATGTACAACCTGCTAATGCCCAGGCAGGTCCGGATCAGCAACATTGCGATGTTGCCGCCTTCACCCTTGCCGCAACTGCACCAACTGTAGGTACCGGTAAATGGTATGTGATCTCCGGCCCTGTAACCATCGGCACTACAGATTCTACCAATATCAATGCTCCGGTTACTTTAGCTGCCGGCAACACAGCTACCCTCCAGTGGGTAATTACAAATGGTGTCTGCGAAACAAGAGACACTGTTGTTCTGACCAACTTCGTAGCTCCTGCTCAGGCTAACGCAGGCCCTGATCAGCAACATTGTAATGTTGCCGCCTTTACCCTTGGTGCAACTGCACCAACCGCAGGTACCGGTAAATGGTATGTGATCTCCGGCCCTGTAACCATCGGTACTACAGATTCTACCAACATCAACGCACCAATCACCCTGGCGGCTGGTAACACAGCTACCCTCCAGTGGGTGATCACCAACGGTGTTTGTCAAACAAGAGATACTGTAGTTCTGAATAACTATGTAGCTCCTGCTCAGGCAAACGCAGGTCCTGACCAGGCTCAGTGTAATGTTCCTAACTTTACCATGGCTGCCACAGCACCAACTGTAGGCACCGGTAAATGGTACGTTATCTCCGGCCCTGTAACTATTCCTGCTACAGATTCCAGCCTTACTAATCTGGCTGTTACCCTGGCGGCTGGTAACACAGCTACCCTCCAGTGGGTAATTACTAATGGTGTATGTGAGACAAGAGACACTGTTGTTCTGAATAACTATGTACAACCTGCTAATGCCAATGCAGGTCCTGATCAGGCTCATTGTAATGTTGCCGCCTTTACCCTTGGTGCAACTGCACCAACCGCAGGTACCGGTAAATGGTATGTGATCTCCGGTCCGGTAACCATCGGCACTACAGATTCTACCAACATCAACGCTCCGATCACGCTGGCGGCTGGTAACACAGCTACCCTCCAGTGGGTGATCACCAACGGCGTGTGCGTGACAAGAGATACAGTTGTTTTAACTAACTACGTAGCTCCTGCTCAGGCAAACGCAGGGCCTGACCAGGCTCAGTGTAACGTTCCTAACTTTACCATGGCTGCCGCAGCTCCAACTGTAGGTACCGGTAAATGGTACGTTATCTCCGGCCCTGTAACTATTCCTGCTACAGACTCCAGCCTCACCAACTTGGCGGTTACCCTGGCTGCTGGTAATACAGCTACCCTCCAGTGGGTAATTACCAACGGTGTCTGCGAAACAAGAGACACTGTTGTATTAAACAACTATGTACAACCTGCTAATGCCCAGGCAGGCCCGGATCAGCAACATTGCGATGTTGCCGCCTTCACCCTTGCCGCAACTGCACCAACTGTAGGTACCGGTAAATGGTATGTGATCTCCGGCCCTGTAACCATCGGCACTACAGATTCTACCAATATCAATGCTCCGGTTACTTTAGCTGCCGGCAACACAGCTACTCTCCAGTGGGTAATTACCAACGGTGTCTGCGAAACAAGAGACACTGTTGTTCTGACCAACTTCGTCGCTCCTGCTCAGGCTAACGCAGGCCCTGACCAGGCTCATTGTAATGTTGCCGCCTTTACCCTTGGTGCAACTGCACCAACCGCAGGTACCGGTAAATGGTATGTGATCTCCGGCCCTGTAACCATCGGCACTACAGATTCTACCAACATCAACGCACCAATCACCCTGGCGGCTGGTAACACAGCTACCCTCCAGTGGGTGATCACCAACGGTGTGTGTCAAACAAGAGACACTGTAGTTCTGAATAACTATGTAGCTCCTGCTCAGGCAAACGCAGGTCCTGACCAGGCTCAGTGTAATGTTCCTAACTTTACCATGGCTGCCACAGCACCAACTGTAGGCACCGGTAAATGGTATGTGATCTCCGGCCCTGTAACTATCCCTGCTACAGATTCCAGCCTCACCAACCTGGCTGTTACCCTGGCGGCTGGTAACACAGCTACCCTCCAGTGGGTAATCACTAATGGTGTCTGCGAAACAAGAGATACTGTTGTTCTGAATAACTATGTACAACCTGCTAATGCCAATGCAGGTCCTGATCAGGCTCATTGTAATGTTGCCGCCTTTACCCTTGGTGCAACTGCACCAACCGCAGGTACCGGTAAATGGTATGTGATCTCTGGTCCGGTAACCATCGGCACTACAGATTCTACCAACATCAACGCACCGATCACGCTGGCGGCTGGTAACACAGCTACCCTCCAGTGGGTGATCACCAATGGCGTGTGCGTGACAAGAGACACTGTAGTTCTGAATAACTACGTAGCTCCTGCTCAGGCAAACGCAGGTCCTGACCAGGCTCAGTGTAACGTTCCTAACTTTACCATGGCTGCCGCAGCTCCAACTGTAGGTACCGGTAAATGGTACGTTATCTCCGGCCCTGTAACTATTCCTGCTACAGATTCCAGCCTCACCAACCTGGCGGTTACCCTGGCTGCTGGTAACACAGCTACCCTCCAGTGGGTAATCACCAACGGTGTCTGCGAAACAAGAGACACTGTTGTATTAAACAACTATGTACAACCTGCTAATGCCCAGGCAGGCCCGGATCAGCAACATTGCGATGTTGCCGCCTTCACCCTTGCCGCAACTGCACCAACTGTAGGTACCGGTAAATGGTATGTGATCTCCGGCCCTGTAACCATCGGCACTACAGATTCTACCAATATCAATGCTCCGGTTACTTTAGCTGCCGGCAACACAGCTACTCTCCAGTGGGTAATTACCAACGGTGTCTGCGAAACAAGAGACACTGTTGTTCTGACCAACTTCGTAGCTCCTGCCAAAGCTAATGCGGGTCCTGATCAGGAACATTGTAATGTTCCAAACTTCACCCTTTCCGCAACTGCACCAACCGCAGGTACCGGTAAATGGTATGTGATCTCCGGCCCTGTAACCATCGGCACTACAGATTCTACCAACATCAACGCACCAATCACCCTGGCGGCTGGTAACACAGCTATCCTCCAGTGGGTGATCACAAATGGTGTCTGCGAAACAAGAGACACTGTAGTTCTGAGTAACTATGTAGCTCCTGCTCAGGCAAACGCAGGCCCTGACCAGGCTCAGTGTGATAATCAAAACTTCACCCTGGCTGCCACGGCACCAACTGTAGGCACCGGTAAATGGTACGTTATCTCTGGTCCTGTAACCATCGGCACTACAGATTCTACCAATATCAACGCTCCGATCACCCTGACGGCTGGTAACACAGCTACTCTCCAGTGGGTGATCACCAATGGTGTCTGTGAAACAAGAGACACTGTTGTTCTGAATAACTATATACAACCGGCCAAAGCCAACGCAGGCCCTGATCAGGAACATTGTAATGTTGCAAACTTTACCCTGGCTGCCACAGTACCAACTGTAGGCACCGGTAAATGGTATGTGATCTCCGGTCCGGTAACCATCGGCACTACAGATTCTACCAACATCAACGCTCCGATCACCCTGGCGGCTGGTAACACGGCTACCCTCCAGTGGGTAATTACAAACGGTGTTTGTGAAACAAGAGACACTGTTGTTCTGACCAACTTCGCACAACCAACCGCTGCTGACGCAGGTCCTGACCAGTCACAGTGTAACGTTGCTAACTTCACTATGAATGGCAGCACACCATCTGTAGGTGCCGGTAAATGGACAGTAGCATTTGGTACTGCAACTATCGCAGCTACAGACTCTACACTGAGCAACGCTCCTGTAACAGTTGCTGCCGGCGATACCGCCGTACTGGTATGGACAATCACCAACGGTCAGTGTTCTACTAACGACACCGTGATCCTGCGCAACTACCAGCAACCGCTGACTGCCAACGCAGGCCCAGACCAGGAAATGTGTCTGAACACAGCCGGCTTCACCATGGCTGCCGTTGCTCCGACAGAACGCGGCGCTATCGGTACCTGGACTGTAGTATCCGGCCCTGCAACCATCCCGGCAGGTCAGGAACACAACCCGAACGTTAATATTGTTCTTCCGAACGACGCAACAGCAATACTGCGCTGGACCGTAACCAACGGTAACTGTCCGCCGGTATCTGACGACGTTCAGATCACCAACTACCTCACTCCTGCCGATGCTAACGCCGGCCCCGACCAGGATCACTGTAACGACGCCAACTTCACAATGGCAGGCAGCACTCCTGACGTAACAGGCGCTGTTGGTACCTGGACAGTAGTAATGGGTAACGGAACGATCGCTGCTTCCGATGTCAACCTGCCTAACGCAGCAGTAACAGTACCACAGGGCGATACCGCAATGCTGGTATGGACAATCGCTAACCCTACATGTACCTCTAAACCAGATACTGTAATCCTGCGCAACTTCCAGGCTCCGGCTCCGGCAGCTGCAGGTGCAGATCAGGAACACTGTAACGACGCCAACTTCACGATGGCAGCTAATGTTCCTTCTGTAGGTACAGGTAAATGGAATGTGATTTCCGGCACAGCTACCATCGCTCCTGCTGATATAAACAATCCTGCCGCAGTTGTAGTAGTGCCTGTAGGCAACACCGCAACCCTTGAATGGCAGATCACTAACGGAGTTTGTGATACAAGAGACCAGGTTGTGCTGACTAACTACCAGCCACCTGCTAAAGCAACAGCAGGCCCTGACCAGGACCACTGTGATGACGCAAACTTCACAGTTGCAGGTAACACTCCAACTGTAGGAACAGGTACCTGGAGCATCCTGAATGGTACAGGTACAATCGATCCAACAACTATAAACACTCCTACTGCCCTTGTTGGCGTAAATGCCGGAGATACAGTATCCCTGGTATGGACCATCACCAACGGTGTATGTGTGGAAAAAGATACCGTGATCCTGCGCAACTACATAGCTCCTGCCGCTTCAAACGCAGGCGCAGATCAGGAACACTGTAACGACGCCAACTTCACAATGAATGGCAGCACACCGTCCGTTGGAACAGGTAAATGGACCCTGGTAACTGGTAAAGCCACTATCGCTTCTACAGACTCTACACTGAGCAACGCTCCTGTGATCGTAGCTGCAGGCGATACAGCAATACTGGCCTGGACCATCACCAACGGCGTCTGCCAGACAACAGATATGGTAACACTGCGTAACTTCATGCAACCAACTCAGGCCAACGCTGGCGCTGATGTGGAACATTGTAACGACGCAAACTTCACAATGAACGGTAGCACACCATCTGTAGGTGCAGGTCTGTGGACAGTTCACTCAGGTACTGCAACAATCGCAGCATCAACCGCCACCCTGCCAAATGCTACCGTAACAGTAGCTCCCGGCGATACCGCCGTACTGTACTGGACCATCACAAACGGTCTTTGTACAACGGTAGACAGCGTGATCCTGCGCAACTACATGCTGCCTTCAACCGCAGCAGCAGGCCCTGACCAGGACCACTGTATGGATCCGAACTTCACCCTGGCTGCCAACACACCAGCTGTAGGCACCGGTAGATGGACAGTGATCCAGGGCGCAGCCGTTATCGCTAACGTAGCAAGCCCAACTTCAACAGTAACAGTACCTAACGGCGATTCTGCTACCCTGGTATGGACCATTTCAAATGGTACTTGTACCGCCACCACAGACACAGTGAAACTGCGTAACTACCTGATGCCGGCTAACGCGAACGCAGGTGCTGACCAGACCAACTGTGACAATGTGAACTTTACCATGAACGCTACTCCGGTTAGCCCGGCATACGCGATCGGTACATGGACTATCATCAGCGGTTCACCAACCATCACTGATATCCATAACCCGTCAACAACCGTACAGGTACCTGCCGGCACCAGCGCAACATTGCAATGGACCATCACCAACGGTATATGTACTTCAACACCAGACCAGGTAACGCTGACCAACCAGCCGGCTATCCTGGGTAATACTATCACGGCCGATCAGCTCCTCTGTGCTAACGAAACTCCTGCCATGCTGCAGGGCGGCACAGTAAGCGGTGGCAACGGTACCTTCACCTACCAGTGGCAGGTAAGTACCACCAGCGCAACTACAGGTTTCGTGAACGTAGCTACAGGAGGCACCAATGCTACCTATAGCCCCGCTAACATTACCCAGAACACCTGGTACAGAAGAGTGGTAATGTCCGGTGCTTGTACCGGCAACATCAGCAACGCAGTAATGCTGACCCTGATGAACACACCTCCGGTTGTAATCTCCGTACCGCCAGCTGTAACAACAGATTGTGTACAGGGTAAAGATTACACCACACTGTTCGGCACACCGGTATTCAGCCACGCGCCTTATACCAACGAACCGCTGACAGTCACTTATAATGATGTAACAACAGTAGTAAACGCTTGCACAACCACGATCATGCGTACCTGGACTGCGACAGACCGTTGCGGACTGACCACCCAGGCACAGCAGACCATCACAGTGGTTGACAGAACAGCTCCTGTATTCAGTAGTGCAGCTCCTGCCAGCGTAACTGTAGAATGTAACAACGTACCAGCCGCTGTAAACCTCACCGCTATCGACGCATGTAACGGCACCATGACCATTACTCCGATCGAAGTACGTGTAGACCAGCCAGGTGCATGTGCAAGCAACTACCAGCTGATCCGCAAATGGGTGGCAGTAGACGCCTGTGGCAACGCCAGCGATACCCTGAGACAAACGATCACCGTAAGGGATATGACAGCTCCGGTATTCGACAACCCTGCTCCAGCCAACATCACAGTAGATTGTGATAAGGTGCCTGCAGGTGCTCCGCTCACAGCGACAGACAACTGTACTCCTGGCGTGATCACAGTAAATCCTGTAGATACACGTAAGAATATCTCTAACAGCGCGTGTGCGGATAACTACCAGATCATCCGTACCTGGACCGCTACAGACCTTTGCGGTAACAAAACCGTACTGACCCAGACCATCACAGTACAGGATACCATCCGCCCTGTGTTCTCTATGACAGTACCGTCAAGCCTGACCGTAGATTGTGATAAAGTACCAACAGTACCGGCTATCACAGCCACAGACAACTGTACTGCTACAATAGCAGTAAAAGTATCTGAGAAGAAAGAGTTCCTGTCCACCACCTGTCTGAGCAGCTATCGCCTGACACGTACCTGGACAGCAACCGATAACTGTGGTAATAAGAACACCATGCAACAGGTGATCCTCGTCCAGGATACTACCCGTCCAACCTTCACAGTAGTTCCACCAGCGGATACCACTGTAAGCTGCGACGCAATACCTGATGCACCGGCCAACATCAGCGCAACAGACAACTGTGGCAGCGTGAAGATCTCTTACACCCAGAGCCGCGAAAGCATCACCGGTGCCTGCGCAAGCAACTACCGCCTGATCCGCACCTGGACCGCTAAGGATAATTGCAGCAACACAGCCGTTGTTCGCCAGGTGATCACCGTAGTAGACACTACCCGTCCGGTGATCGACCCTGCTCCTGCTGATGTTACATTGACCTGTGGTCAATCCATTCCAGTGGCAGCTACCCTGTATGCAAAAGATAATTGTGACGGTACCTTCCCTAAAAAGGTAACGATGACAACAGATCCTTATACAGTGGATGTGTGCGCAGGTTACACCATCATCAGAAGATGGAATATCACGGATGCCTGTGGCAATGCTGCCTTCGAGCGTGTGCAGACCATCACGGTAAGCCCATGTCCGAAACCACAGCTGGACCCGAACATGGCAGCTAACTGTTCAAACAACACCAAATTTGCGCTGATGCTGCTGAATAAAGTAAGCAAGCCTAAATTTACCCTGGTAGGCATTGTGCCAGCTGGAACCGTAAGCACTCCGCTCACTCAGACCAGCAACGTGTTTGACCTGAAAGGCGCCACACAGGCTACCTTCACAGTGACAGACGGCGTAACAGGTTGCGTATCCGATCCGGTTACATACAACCTGCAGTACATTCCGAAACCAGTAGTGAACCTGGGCAACGACACCGCCATCTGTGTTGGTGATAACATCACCCTCGATGCAGGTGCAGCTAACGCAGCATACACTATCCGCTGGTCAACCGGCGCCACTACCCAGACAATCACAGTAAATGCTGCAGGTACTTACTATGCAACTGTCAGCAACGGTATCTGCTCTACTACAGATTCTATCAAAGTGAGCGTGAATAATCCGCCGGTAGTGAACCTCCGTGACACAGCTATCTGTGAAGGCCAGTCAGTTAAACTGAATGCTTATGTACAAGGCGCCAGCTACGTATGGAGCACAGGTGAAACAACAGCCTCCATCACCGTGAACATGTCAGGTACATATGGAGTGGATGTAACGCTGAAAGGCTGTACCACCCACAAAGATGTAACTGTAACTGTGAACCCTGCTCCGCAGATCACATTGACTGACGACATCACCATCTGTCCTGATGCTACTACCATGCTGACTGTAAATCCTGACGGCGGTACAGTACGCTGGAGCACCGGTGAAACATCCAGCTCTATCGTAGTATCCAAAGCTGGTAACTACGTAGTAACAGTATCACGTGGCGGTTGCGTAATCAAAGATTCCGTAGAAGTAAGCCTCAGACCTGATCTCACCATCGATCTGGGCCCTGACAGGGAATTCTGTACCGGAGGCCGCGTAACAGTAGACGCCACTCATCCGGATGCTGTATCCTACATGTGGAACGATGGTTATACCACACCGCAGAGAGAGATCACTCAGCCTGGTAAATACATCGTATCCGTGATGGACCGCTTCTGCTCACGTATCACAATGGATAGCATTAACGTAACAGTAGCTGGTATCCCAGGCACAATACTACCAAACGACACCATCATCTGTATCGGTCAGACCCTCACCCTGAAACCAAACGTTGGTACTGCAAACAGTATCCGCTGGCAGGATGGTTCTACTAACAGCACATATGTTGTAAGCACAGCTGGTACATACACCGTGACTGTTTCCAACGAGTGCGGAACCGCAACAGATGATATAACAGTCGGCTACAAACAATGTGAAGCCAAACCACAATTCCCGAATGCGTTCACACCGAATAATGACGGTCATAACGATAACTTCAAACCAATTGTGGATGGACCAATGTACGACTATGACTTACGCATCTACAACCGCTGGGGTGAACTGATCTTCCTGAGCAAGGACGCCCAGAAAGGATGGGATGGTAAGTATAAAGGTAAATTGGTTGAGGTAGGTACATATGTGTGGATGCTGACCTATAAGAAAGTGTTAGGTGGTGCTGTGAATGTGGTGAAAGGTGAAGTAACCGCAATCCGATAAGAGAAGTGTAAAACCAAATAGGCAAAGCGTCCCGGGAGAATATCCCGGGGCGCTTTTTTTATATGTTCAAAATAAAACACCCTCTCCGAAAACGATCTTCCTCTCTCTCAAAAAGAAAATTCCCTCGGAAAAAATGGGGTTTTGCAGGCGAAACCCCATTTTTCAGCAAAAAAAAAACGGCAGGAAAAACTCCCGCCGTTCTCTATAAAAACTAACTTTTAATTAATACAACAACCTCGCCTTAATCGTATGCTTCACATCCTTCAGCAACGAAAACGCCTCCTTGGACAACTTCGTATCCACATCCAGAACAACATATCCAATCGCATCATTCGTCTTCAGATACTGCCCCAGGATATTGATCTTATTATGAGACAACACCGTATTGATCTCAGACAACACCCCCGGTACATTCTGATGAATATGCAGTATCCTGTGCGTATGCTCAATAGCAGGAACACTGATAGCCGGAACAGTATGAGAGCCAAAGCTCGCTCCCTTCTCCAGGTAATTCAGCATCTTACTGCTCACATCCAACCCGATATTATGCTGCGCCTCTTCTGTACTGCCACCAATGTGTGGAGTAAGTATCACATTCGGCAATTTCTGCAACGGAGTAGAGAATGCTGCACCATTCTTCTCTGGTTCAACAGGGAACACATCTATCGCCGCGCCGGACAACTGACCTTTTTCCAGCGCTTCTTTCAGCGCATCCAGGTCAACCACCTCACCACGTGCATAGTTGATGAAGATAGCGCCTTTCTTCGCATGCTTCAATGCCTGTTTATTGATCATATTGGCAGTAGCCTGTGTGGAAGGTACATGCAGAGAGACGATATCAGCCTGCTCAAACAGCGCTTTCAATGATCTCAGCTGTACCGCATTACCAAGTGGCAGCTTGGTCTCTACATCATAATAGAACACGTTCATACCCATTGCCTCTGCCAGCACGCTTACCTGGCTGCCAATGTTACCATATCCTACAATACCCAGAGACTTGCCACGCAGCTCATAACTGCCTTTCGCTTCCTTCATCCAGATACCCTCATGCGCAGCCGTATTCTTGTCAGGAATGCGCCTGATCAGCATGATAGATAAACCTATCACCAGTTCAGCCACAGAGCGGGTATTGGAATATGGAGCATTAAATACGGCCACACCCAGTTCGCGGGCGCTCTTCAGATCCACCTGGTTGGTCCCTATACAGAAACAGCCTATAGCCTGCAGCTTCTGCGCCGCTTCCAGCACCTTACGGGTAACCTGCGTTTTCGAACGGATACCCAGCAGATGTACGTCCTTCACTTCACGGATCAGATCTTCCTCGCTAAGCGCGCCTGAAAGCTTTTTTACGTTGGCATACCCTGCGGTTGTAAACTCTGCTACCGCAGCATCGCTGATATTTTCCAACAATAAAATGTTAATCTTCTCCTTCGGATAACTTGTCAACTTTTGCTGATCCATGACTAAAATTTATATGTTACCAACTGCAAAACAATTGGCTTAATTGTTGATATAAGGGCAAACGAGGCACAAACCTAAAAGATGTTAAGCAGAAATCAAACAGTAAGGTCGTCAAATTTGATTTCGTCAAAAAATATACTGCATTTAGGCTCGTTTATCGGATTTTGCGCCTCAAATCTTAAAATACCTTTAAAATCGTCTTTTTTTGGCCTGTTTTTTTGTGTAAAACATCATTAGGGGCTAATTTTAGCGCTTTTACAAAATTTAGCACAACACGAATCGACTCGAACTTGCAGATGAAAGCAGCTTATCTCGTATTAACCTTGTCCGGTATTACCTTTTATGCCATGTCCTCCTGCCAGAGCAATGCTGCTTATAACAGGGAACGCAGGAACCGTATGGCGGATACGTCTCAGAATGAAGTCCTCAGCGAACACGCCAGGACAATACTCAACTCTCCTTCAACAAAAGCACAGCAACAGGAACTGACCGCCTTTTACAGGCAGAACCTGCTCAGATCAGGATTCAACGGCGCCGTTATCGTAGCTAAAAAAGGTGTGATCATCTTTGAACAGTATCATGGCCTGGAAAGTTTCCAGAGCAGGTCCCTTATTACAGACAGCTCCTCTTTCCAGCTGGCTTCCGTTTCCAAAACTTTCACCGCCATGGGCATTCTCTGGCTGATGGAAAAACAGAAACTCAGCCTGACAGACAGTGTACAGAAATATTATCCGGAATTTCCATATAAAGGCATCACTCTGCAGATGTTACTCTCTCATCGCAGCGGCCTGCCCAATTACCTCTATTTCTGCGACAGCATCTGGCCGGATAAAGACAAGTTCCTTTCCAACGATGATGTGATCCAGCTCATGGTCAGACATAAACCACGCGTTCAGCATCAGCCAGGTACACATTTCCAGTATTGTAATACTAACTATATGCTCCTCGGAGCCATAATAGAGAAGGTCAGCGGCGAAAAATATGCCGATTTCCTTCAGCATACCTTCTTTGGTCCCCTGGAAATGAACAATACCTTCGTTTATGACCCTGTCACCGCTCCACGCTCCCATCAGACCAAAAGTCATAAATACAACGGACAGCTGGAACCGGATACCTATTTTGACGGTGTAATAGGCGACAAAGGCATTTACAGTACAGCCAGAGACATGCTGAAATGGGACCAGGCCCTGTACAATGGTACACTGTTCTCTCCCGCTACATTAAAGGCTGCCTACGAACCTTACAGCCACGAAAAACCAGGTATCCGCAATTATGGTCTTGGCTGGAGGCTGATGGTATATCCTGACAGCAGCAAGATCGTTTATCACAATGGATGGTGGCACGGAAATAATACCGTTTTTAACCGTATCGTAAAAGATACCTCCACAATTATCATTCTTGGCAATAAATATAACAGGAATATTTACCATGCAGTAAAGCCCATCAGCGCTATACTGGGACATGGTACAGAAGAGGGAGAAGAATAGGGCACCCTACTCCCCATGTTTTCTGTTGGGCAGCACGTTTTCTTCCCGCCAGGGTATCAACCCGGTAAATTCGTGCTGCCTGACAGGACAATCAGCCAGCTGGCAATAATGACAACAGGCCGGTATACAGGGGTCTGTATGAATAAAGAATTCCACATCTCCCGAGGTAAAGGATTTATTCACCACCTGCTCTATCACTTTCAGCTCATCATGCGCTTCACTCAGTTCCAGGTAATAAGGTAATGTCAGATGGCAATCTATATGATAATTATTACCATATTGCTGTACCCGCATATTATGCACATCTATCCATTTAGGCCGGCGATGAACTGACATCACCTCTATCACTTTCTCTACAACCTGCATATCTGTCTCATCCATAAGCCCCGAAATAGATTTTCTTAACAGCTGATATCCCTGCCGGAGTATCAGTATCCCCATCAATGCTGATACCAGCGGGTCAACCCAGCTCCAGCCCGTAAAATGGATCAGCAGCAGGGCAGCTATCAGGGCGCCGCTGCTGTATACATCCGTCATGATATGTTTGCCATTACCGGAGATGGTGAGCGATGACAGCTTCTTCCCCTCACGTAACAGGAACATGCCCAGCAACAGGTTGGCCGCTGTTGTAGCTGCTATCAGCCATAATCCCTTATCTATCTTTTCCAGTTGCGATGGTACAAAGAAGAACTGCCCCGCCTTGAACAGGATAAGACAACCGGCAATGAAGATCATCGCTCCTTCAAAACCAATGGAAAAGAATTCGATCTTTCCATGTCCATAAGGATGGTTCTCATCTTTAGGTTTCCCGGTAAGGTAAACACTGTAACAGGCAAAGCCTCCGGCTACTACATTGATAATGGATTCGAGGGCGTCTGACAGGATAGCGACTGAATGGGTGAGAAACCATGCCGCAAACTTTATCCCTGTCAGTATAAAACTTACTATCAGCGAAATTAGTATGACGCGTAATTCTCTTCTCTGCAAAACGTGAATGATTGATGTACAAAGAAAAGGAAAATAATGCGTAAGTTAGTACTACAAGTGTAGCAATGTAATTGCTTTCATGAGCCGGCCGCAGGTCTGAGCCCGATCCCGGAAAAATCGCTTTCGCCGAAGGCGAAAGCGATTTTTCCGGCAATTTTCTTCGCGCTGCGCCCTCCCGGAAAGCAACCTGAATGTAGCATATAACGTATATATTCTGAAATAGCACCGTAATTAATCCTTTATCTGTATATCCCCCCAGGGACAACCAAAATCTGTAGTATGTACATTCACTACCCAAAAACAAAGTGGCTATGCCTGCTCATCTGCCTGGCATTCGCCTCTCCCTCCTACGCAATCCCGCTGAGCACAGCATCCCTGTTCCAGCAACAACCCGGCGACCAGCTTATCACAGGCATCATCCGTGTATACGGCAAAAACGGACGCCCTGAAGCAGTCCCCGGCATCAACGTCATCGAAAAAGGAACCCGCAACGGTACCGTCACCGATGCTGCCGGCGCCTACACGCTCCGCGTAAAACCAGGCGCCACTATCACCTTCTCCATGGTCGGATACAAAACCCGCGAAGTAAAGGTCCAGCCAGGCCAGCCCATCAGCATCATCCTCGATGAAGACGTAAGCAGCCTGAAAGAAGTAGTGGTAACCGGCTACCAGACCATAGACCGTAAGCTCTTCACCGGCGCCGCCGCTTCCGTAAAAGCCTCCGACGTAAAAAGAGACGGTATCGCAGACGTAAGCCGCATGCTGGAAGGCCAGGTGGCGGGCGTATCCGTCCAGAACGTTTCCGGTACCTTCGGCGCCGCCCCCAAGATCCGCATCCGCGGCGCTACTTCCATTACAGGCGATAACAAACCCCTCTGGGTAGTAGACGGCGTAGTACTGGAAGACGTAATCAACGTCTCGAACGAACAGCTCTCTACCGGCAACCCCGCTACCCTGCTCGGTTCCTCAGTGGCAGGCCTCAACCCTGACGATATTGAAAGTTTCCAGATCCTGAAAGACGCCGCAGCTACAGCATTATACGGCGCCCGCGCCATGAATGGCGTAGTAGTTATCACCACCAAAAAAGGCCGTATAGGCAAACCGGTGATCTCCTACACAGGCAACTTCTCTACTTACCTCAAACCTACATACGATCAGTTTGATATTATGAACTCGGACGATCAGATGGCCCTCTACAATGAACTGGCCCTGAAAGGCTGGCTCAACCATTCAGATGCCACACGTGCAGAGAACGGAGGCGTATACACTAAAATGTACCAGCTCATAGATACCTACGATGCTACCAGCGGTCAGTTCGGTCTTCCCAACACCCCCGAAAGCAGGCGGCAATTCCTGGAACGTTATGCCAAAGCCAACACAAACTGGTTTGATGTGCTGTTTAAGAACTCCTTTATGCAGGAACATTCCCTCAGCGTATCTTCCGGTACTGACAGGTCCCAGCTGTATATGTCCACCAGCTTCCTGCAGGACAACGGCTGGACGCTGGCAGACAAACTCAAACGCTTCACCGGCAACGTAAGGGCTAACTATAACGTAAGCGATAAGGTCTCCTTCGGCCTTATCACCCAGGCAGTTATCCGCGATCAGCGTGTACCCGGTACATTGAACCGTAACAGCAACCCGGTAAGCGGACAGTTTGACCGCGACTTTGACATCAACCCCTACAGCTATTCCCTCAACGCCAGCCGTACGCTTACAGCATATGACGAAAAAGGAAAGCTCGAATACTTCACACGCAACTTCGCTCCCTTTAACATAGTGAACGAAATGAGCAATAACTATATCGACCTCAGTCAGCTGGATATCAAGCTGCAGGGCGATTTCTCCTACAAGATCCTCAAAAACCTTAAATACACTTTCCTGGGTAATATCCGATATGTGAAATCCAGCCAGGAACACAAGATCAAGGAGAATTCCAACATGCCCCAGGCCTACCGCGCTGCCGGAGATGCCACTATCAGATCGCGCAACAGGTTCCTCTACCGCAATCCCGACGATCCGGAAGCTGAACCCGTAGTCGTACTGCCATACGGCGGTATTTATACCACAGAAGATGATTACCTGGTAAGCTACTACCTGCGTAACACCGTTGAATGGAGCAAGACCTGGAATGATAAGCATATGGTCAATTTCCTCGGTTCCCAGGAACTGCGTTACGCCAACCGCCAGAACAGGCAGTTTGATGGCTACGGCTACCAGTTTGACAAAGGTGGGGTACCCTATATAGACCCCAACATCATCAAACAGAACGTGGAAAATAACTTCAACTATTACAGCATGAGCATGAACTATGACCGCTATCTGGCATACCTCGCGAATGCTGCTTACTCCTATAAAGGAAAATATAACCTCAATGCCAGTATCCGTTACGATGGCTCCAACCTGTTGGGCGAGTCCCGCACGGCCCGTTGGCTGCCCACCTGGAACGTCAGCGGCTCCTGGAATGTGGATACGGAAGATTTTATGCGTAGCCTGCCGGACCTGAACAGGCTCACCCTCCGTGCTACGTATGGCCTTACCGGTAGTATGGGCAACGCCAGGAACTCCGCTATAGTACTGCAGAACCGCAGTGCCAACAGGCCATACCTCTCAGAGATAGAATCGGTGATCTATATCCAGAGCCTCGAAAACTCAGAGCTGACATGGGAAAAACAATATGAAACCAACGTGGGAATAGATGCAGGCCTCTTCCAGGATAAGCTGAGCATTACAGTAGATGGCTACCTGCGCAAAGGCTTTGATCTCATCGGACCTATCCGCACAGGCGGCATCGGAGGCGAAGAGATCAAAATAGCCAACTACGGAGATATGAAATCCCACGGAGTAGAAGCGACCATCGGCTATAATATCATCAATAAAACTGACTGGGGATTGAGAACTCAGCTTACCCTGGGTTACAATAAAGGCAAGATCACCAACCTGAAGAATATGCCCATCATATGGGATCTGGTAGTGGCCGAAGGCGGCGCCCAGGTAGGCAGGCCTGTCCGCGGATTGTATTCCATTCCTTTCGCAGGATTAGACCCCAAAGATGGCACGCCCCTGTTCATCAACCAGGATAGCGCAAAAAGCGGTAATGTATACCTCCAGAGCGATAAAACAGGCAACCTTCATTATGACGGGCCTGTAGATCCTACTCTCACCGGCGGCTGGTACAACACCCTTCGCTATAAGAACCTTTCCCTGTCGGCACTGGTTACCTACAGTACAGGTAACAAGGTGCGCCTCAACCCCGGGTTCAAACAACAGTACTCAGACCTGGATGCCAGCTCCAACGATTTCCTGAACCGCTGGACGCTGCCGGGAGATGAGCTGCTTACCAACGTACCCTCTATTCTCGACAAACTGGGTGAATCCCGCCTGGATGGCGCATTCCCCTATAACAATTATAACTATTCCACCGCCCGCGTGGCAGACGGTAGCTTCATCCGGCTCAAACAGGTGTCGCTTTCCTATAACCTGCCGCCTAAAACGCTGACCAGGGCCGGGTTCAATAATCTTTCAGTCAGCCTGGTAGCTAATAACGTATGGCTGATCTACTCAGATAAAAAGCTGAACGGACAGGACCCTGAGTTCTTTAATGCGGGAGGTGTGGCACTGCCTATCCCCCGTCAGTTCACCCTTTCCCTGAAAGCAGGTTTATAATTGTCCAGATAGTAAAATTCAAACAGATGAAAAAAACTACCAGCTATATATTAACCATCACCCTGCTGCTTTCCACCAGCTGCAGGAAATACCTCGAACAGGCGCCAGACCAGCGCACGCAACTCAACTCCGTAGAGAAAGTTGCAGAGCTGCTGGCCACAGCATACCCACAGGCAGACTTCGCCACCTTCACAGAAGCGGCTTCAGACAATGCAGCAGATAAAGGCAACGGCGCAGGTATGGTGAGTGAACAGATCAACACCAATCCCTTCTATTTCCGCGATGTGACAGAAAGGGCCCAGGGCTCGCCTATCAATTACTGGAATGCCTGTTACAAAGCCATCGCTGCAGCCAACCAGGCGCTGGATGCCATCAGTAAGGCTGATGCTCCGGAAGATTACAATGCCCAGAAAGGTGAAGCCCTCGTAGCACGTGCCTATGCGCACTTCATGCTGGTTACCCTCTTTTCGAAAGTATACAATCCCGCCACAGCAACTTCAGATCCCGGCATCCCATATGTTACCACCCCGGAGAAAGTAGTGTTTGGCCAGTACGATAGAAAAACCGTGGCTTATGTATATGAACAGATCGAAAAAGACCTGCTGGAAGGATTGCCGCTCATAGATAATACCTCCTACAAAGTGCCCAAATATCACTTTAACAAAGCTGCAGCCAATGCCTTCGCTTCCCGCTTTTATCTCTTCAAACAGGATTATGAAAAAGTGGTCAGCTACGCCAACAGCGTATTTCCCGGCGGCAGCATTGCCTCCAATCTCAGGCCCTGGGTCACCGTATATGCAAACCTCACGGGTAATGAAGCTTCCGCTATCTACACCCAGGCAACAGAAACAGCTAACCTGCTACTGGTAGAAGCGCCGTCAGACTGGGCCAGGAACTATGCCGTATACCGCTACGGACTGAACACCAATATTGTCTATTCAATTTTTGTCTATAACAACGTAACTGGTGGCTCCTGGGTACAACCGCTCTATTACTTTGGTAGCAACACTGATAACTGGGGCATCCTGAAATGGAGAGAACACTTTGTGCGCTCCAGCGCCAATGCAGATATAGGAATACCCTATACCATCTTCCCGCTTTTCTCTGCCGAAGAAGTTCTGTTCAACCGCGCAGAAGCCAACATCTACCTGAACAACTATGCGGCAGTACGCCAGGACCTGAACGACTATGCGGCCAAACGCATAGACGGCTACAGCGTTGGGCTTTATGGCATTACCAACACCAAAGTAACATCCTTCTACGGCACCAGCGATCTGAAGAACGCCTATCTTGCCACACTGCTGGACTTCAAACAGGCAGAGTTCATGCAGGAAGGCATGCGCTGGTTTGACATCCTCCGTTATCATATCCCCGTCATGCATACCGGCACCAGCGGAGAAACAGAGTTACTGGGCCCTGACGATCCACGACGGCTTTTCCAGCTACCTCCTGAAGTGAGACAGTCAGGTATTGAACTCAATCCCCGTTAACCTGTAAAACAATTGATCATGAAACAACTGCATTTAAAATTCATATTGGCTTTTATACTCATCAGCAGCCTGATGGCCTGCTCTAAGGATGACACTATAAATGATGTGAATATCCCAGGACTGGGCGGTGAAACATGGGAAAAAGGGCCGCTGGACTTCTGGCTGGACTCCGTTTACACAAAGCCTTACAACATAGAAGTAAAATATCGCTTTGAACGTTATGAACTGGCGCTGGATAAAGACCTGGTGCCGGTAAGAGAAGATAAGGTGATACCCGTAATGTCTACTATCTATAAAACATGGGTACAACCCTATATCGCAGAAGCCGGGGAAGTCTTCTTCAAAAAATACTGCCAGAAACAGTTTGTACTGGTCGGCAGCCCGGAATTTAATTCCAACAATACCATCACCCTGGGCACCGCAGAAGGCGGCCGTAAAATTGTACTGTTCTGGCTCAATGATTTCAGCCTTTCAGACAAACCAGGCGTACGGCAGATGCTGCACACCATCCACCACGAATTTGCCCACATCATGCACCAGACCATTATGTACCCGGTCGACTATAAACGGATCTCCACCGGCTACACCGGTAACTGGAACGACTATACACTGGCCGAAGCACTGGAAAGAGGCTTCATCACTCAATACGCCCGCAGTGCGCCTGACGAGGACTTTGTAGAGATGGTGTCTACCATGCTGGTAGAAGGAAAAAGCGGTTATGAAGCCATCATCGCCCAGGCGCCGGACGATGCACAGTTACTGTTCCGTAAAAAAGAAGAGATCATTGTACGCTACTTCAAGGAAAACTGGAATATCAATTTCTCCCAGTTACAATCCCGCGTACAGACTGCCATTAACAACCTGTAAAATGAAGATCATGCATCAGTATATAAGACTATCTGTTATTCTGTTGGCACTGTTTTTTGTGGGATGCTCCCGCGACAAGACAGAGTCCATCTTTGGAGAAAAGCCCGAAGAACGCATCGCCAGGGTACTGGCAGAACACAAGACCACGCTCACCGGTGCACAGTTTGGCTGGAAAACAGTGATCTATCCGCCGGATGGTGGTGGTTACGGTTTCTTTTTCATTTTTGGTTCCAATGACAGGGTCACCATGTATGGAGACGTTACCATGGAAGCAGCAGGTACAGCCAATCAAAGTACCTACCGGCTCAAAGCAGTACAACGCCCCTCCCTCCTGTTTGATACCTACTCTTACCTGCACCTGCTCTCTGATCCGGACCCTAATGTTTTTGGCGGAAACGCAGGAGAAGGTTATAAAGTTGACTTTGAATTTTCTATAGATAGTGTGCAGACAGATAGCATTAAACTGACCGGCATTACCTATGGAACCAAAATAGTGATGACCAGGGCCACCCAGGCGGAATATAATGCCTATACTACCGGTGGTTATGAAGACCTGATCACTGATATAGAAAACTATATCACGGAATTTCCCTGGCAGTACCTGCAGTTTTCTGACGGGCGTAAGGTCCAGGTTAGCCTCGATCCGATACGGAAGAAATTCAGTCTCAGCTATCTTGACGATGCCGGTAATGTACAGTTGCTCTCTACCGCTTACTCCTATACGCTGAACGGCGTCCTTCTGCAAGCACCGCTCACATATAATGGTAATACCTTCCGGGAACTTTTGTGGGACGCGAACGACGAGGTCTTTTATATTATGATCAACAACCAGCGGGTCAATGTACAGGTATCTCCGACTGCTATAGTGCCTATGCATAAGCTGCTGGGGACTGACTTCACATCCCTGCAGGTGGCCTCACCGGCACAGCCAATGCCGGGATGGTCAACCACCTATACCAATGTATGGACTGCATTTAACACATCTATACAGAATGGCCCCTACAATCTGACTATCTATTTTGCAGATTATAGCTTTGATGTGGCAAGCTCCACCATGACCCTCTATATTGTTGTACTGCAGAACAACCTGCAATATGTAGCTACCTTTCCTTTCAGTTATACCAAAACAGCAGCTGGCGTATTCGACTTCACCGGATTAGCTTATTCCGGGAATGCAGCTCTGATCGCCACAGATGCAAAACCATTGCTGGATTATCTGAGGAATGACAGGTTTACAATGGATTTCTTTATAGATTCCCAACAGGGATATGGCAAATTAGGTCAGCTGCTCAGTATTGAGCATCCTGATTTCTATTTCACGGGTTTCATGGTGAAAGAATAACTATAAAAAACGTTAACCGGCCTTTAGCCGGTTAACTCCCCCTCACAAAAAAACGCTTTTGCCGAAGGAAAAAGCGTTTTTTTGTGCTACCTCGTAATAATAAACCTCACATCTTTACTCTCACTCTCCGCTATCACCCTCAGTATATAGGTCCCGGTAATAACACCATTCAACGTAAATGAATCATTCACCTCCAAAGCAGGTGCATACTTTTTCTTATCCGCAACTGCTCCGTTCATATCATACACATACACTATCATCTGCTGCTTCCTGTTCAGCTTCACGGTGTAGTTGAAGTTGCCATTATTGGGATTAGGCGCCAGCACCACCGTATCTATCACCTTCACCGGTGTACTATACCCCGGCCCCGCCTGCGGGTCATAAGCTCCAATCGTCAGTTCTTTCCTCAGTGAATACGTACAATCCCCGAAAGTAGCTGCCATCTCTACCCAATAAGTGCCTGCTTTGGAGAACCGGATGATAGGTGCTCCTTCCACTGTTCCTAGTAAAATAGCATCGGGATGATAAGTCCAGTTCACATAATCCGGTGCTGGTATACTGATCTCCCTGATCAGCAATGTATCCAGGGCATTTTTCCGGGATGCTACCAGGAAGTCTACTTCCGGTTTAATATTGAGTTTAGTAATAGCGATATCCTGCCCTGCAAGGCACTTATTGGCATCCCTTACATCAAGCCGGTATTTACCTGTCGGTAATCCTCCAAAAGTACCTTCAACCAGCCAGCTGCTCTTATCTAATGAATACTGGTATGGTGAAGTACCTCCTGTTACTGTTGCCGTAATACTACCTTCATTAAGTCCGTCACATATGCCCGGAGCAGCTACCTGTAATGCCAATGGCTCAGGCTGTGTAACAGTATAAGTAAGCGCCTGTTTACAACCTGTGCCATCCTTCACTTCTACAGTATAAACACCTGCCGGAACATTCTTAGCAGCACTACCACTAACACCTGTTGTTGCCCATTGATAAGCATAATTGCCATCTCCGCCTCCGGCAGTCAAAGTAATAGCTCCATCAGAAAGCCCGTGGCATGTCACCGGTATAACATCAGCTGTTACCGTAATCGGTGGATAGATAGAAGTAAGAGTGGTCGCTACATCAGATATACAACCATTCGCATCACGTACCTGTAGCGTATAATCGCCCGCCGCGATGCCTGTCAGTACCGGGCTATCTTGCCATATATCATTCCCACTGGAATAAGCATAAGGAGCAGTTCCTCCTTTTGATTGTACTGTTATCTGTCCTACAGGATCAGCCCCGCATCCATTATGTTGTTTACTGGTCACAGTGATTTCCAGCTCAGATGCCGGAGCTGTCAGCGTAACAGTTTTGCTCACCACACAACCTCTGCCATCCTTCACGCTGATGGTATGCGTACCGGCTGCTATATGCTCTAACAAGGCTAAAACCCCATACGCCCCATTATCCAACGCATAGGTATATCCGCTGTAACTACCACCGTTACCTCCTGCAGCAGTTACCTGCATGAAGCCATCTGTTTTACCCGCACAGGAAACATTATACCCTTTATAATCCGACAGTGTATAAGTAAAGCTGAGCGGTGCATCCGGAATGCTGACAGTATATGTTGACGGACTGGTTACCATACAATGATGCGCGTCAGTTACACGCAACCTGTAATTACCCGAAGCATTAATGGTTGTAGCTCCTGGAAATGCCTGCCAGTTTGTATTATCAACAGACCATTCATAAACATAACCGGGTACACCTCCCTCAGCTGTCATCTCAATCTGTGCCCCATCCGCCTTACAAACGGCATCATGGATATTGATGTTACTGATCTGCACAGGAGTGATCGCATCAATCGTCATCGGTGTTGAAGTCACCGTACAAGCCGGCGCCAGGTTATCTTTAATGATCAACCTGTACGTCCCTGCATCCAGGTCTTCTATCTGCGTATCAGTGCTAAACCAGAAACTATTATCTGTCCATACCCCATTCTTCAGCTGTTGCCACTGGTAATAGTAATTACCCGATCCACCACTGACAATGGCTTTTATACTTGCATCAGTCAACCCATAACAGCTGAGCGGTGTTTGCTGTAACTGTATATTGATGGCCGTCCGCTGGTACACAGCAATGTTCTCCACTACATCATCATTACAGGTATTCGCCTGGTTCTTTACTGTAATGGTATAATTACCGGCGGTCAATCCTGTAAAAGCCCCCGTCGTATTACTCACAGAAACGCCCCCACTTTCCAGCGTATACAGATAAAGCCCTGTACCCCCAATAGCCGAAAACTCCAGCCGTCCGTCATTTCCACCATAACAACTCACCGAATCTCTGCCTGTTAGATTTACCGCCAGCGGCACCAGCGTTGTCAATGTAACGCTACTATCCCAGGAAGGGCAAAGCGGCTGATCATTATTGATAACACCTGTTTTGTAATTACCACCTTCAAGATCCGTGAAAGTGTAACTACTGGAAGTTACCGGCCCTGAAGTCAGTACCAGTACATTATCCTTATAAAGATTAAAAACATAATTACTGATAGTTCCGCCATTAGCATTAGCAGTCACACTCACCATACCATTACCGGGTGACGTACAGGTAGGCGATGTAGCTACTAACTCCCCGGTCAAGGCCGCTGGCTGGGTCACAGTAATATTCCCGGTCAATGCAACGGCGCTACAACTGCTGTTACGCACCCTTGCCTGGTAGGTCCCTGCCGGAAGGTTTTCCCACAACATCATATTACCTGTTCCAGTTTGTTCTGCACGTACAACATTAGTACCGGATAATAACGTGAAATAATAAGTACCACTGGTATTTGCACCTGCAGCATTTACACCTATCGTGCCATCATTACTGTTATAACAGCTCAGGTTTTTAGTCCTGGCCGCATCAGTTGTTACACTTAACGGCGCCAGTTCATCTATAGTAATAGGAATATATCTTACACAGTTCCCTTCATCCTGGCCGGGGTTATATACCCACAGCGTATAAGTCCCCGGCTTCAGGTTATCTACATGTATCACATCTTCAACAGGCACAGACCCATTGCTCCAATCCTCCTGGTCCCCGCAATTAGACTGGCCTGCAGTCAGCCCGGGATCACAAGGCGTGGTAACCAGCCCCTTACGTAATATCCACCTCATCCTGCTGAAATTACTCTTCACAGCACCTGAAGGCACAGTGATAGTCCCATTATTCTCCGTAGGACAGGCAGCAGTTTTCACTATCCTGCTCTCATCCACAGTGGGGGCCGGAGGGTGTACTTCCATATACCCGGTAGGTTCTGAATAGGGTGAATAATAGATCTTACCATTGCTATACTCTGCCTTTTGCCGGCAGCGGAACCTTATTTTCTTTTTCGTGGTGGCATATTTGACAGATGCAATCCATTCCTGCGGACGAAAAGTTGAGCCAGCATCTCCCCAATACATGAAGCCTGAAACGCATGGTGTCCATTCTGAAGAATCAGCTACGTTGTATTCAAATACCATGGTATTTGTTACGTATGACTTGCCATCCACCTCTTTATTGCGGAGAGTTTTAATTGTCATGTAGTCATTCGCGCAGACAATCCCTCCTTCTGAAGGACTTGTTGGTTTCCATGGTGCCACCATTACATATACAAACCGGCAGACAACCGGCGTATCTACGCTGAGATAACCGAAAACATCATACGGAATAGGGAGGTCCAACGGCCATTGGTTCAGGCCTTCCTGGGAGATCGGGTCAGGCCAGGCAAGACGTCCCAGCGTTTCCGTCATAGGATATTGAGTACCAGGATAATAGCTTTCTATAGTGAAAAAATGAGGAGGATTGCCGATAATATAGCCACAATTGAAAGCTACTTCATCCGGACTTTCATATGTTTTTACAAGCGGAAGGTCGTGTCCCCTGTCATCATACATCCACATACGGGCATCCATACGGAAATTGCTCTTTGCATCTATCAGCATGTAAAGAGGAACAGGTGATGTGTAGTCAACATCACTTTGTGCAACCGCAGCAGGCGCATTGAGTAACAGTAGGGAAAAGATAACAAGGCTAAAGAATTTAACAGGCATAGGTATGTCCCTTATATATTTATTGAAAATTATTTCGTTATAATAAATCTTACATCTTTACTCTCACTCTCCGCTATCACTCTCAGTATATAAGTCCCGGTAATAACACCATTCAATGTAAACGAATCATTCACCTCCAAAGCAGGTGCGTACTTTTTCTTATCCGCAACTGCCCCGTTCATATCATACACATACACAATCATCTGCTGCTTCCTGTTCAGCTTCACTGTGTAGTTGAAGTTGCCATTATTAGGATTAGGCGCCAGCACTACCGTATCTATCACTTTCACCGGCGTACTATACCCCGGCCCCGCCTGCGGGTCATAAGCTCCAATCGTCAGTTCTTTCCTCAAAGAATACGTACAATTCCCGAAAGTAGCTGCCATCTCTACCCAATAAGTGCCTGCTTTGGAGAACCGTATCAAAGGTGCACCTTCTACCGTCCCCAGGAAAACAGCATCGGGATGATAAGTCCAGTTCACAAAGTCCGGCGCAGGTATACTGATCTCCCTGATCAGCAATGTATCCAGGGCATTCTTGCGGGATGCCACGAGGAAGTCTACTTCCGGCTTAATATTGAGCTTAGTGATAGTAATATCCTGTCCAGCAAGGCACTTATTGGCATCCCTTACATCAAGCCGGTACTTACCTGTCGGCAATCCTCCAAAAGTACCCTCAGCCAGCCAGCTGCTCTTATCTAATGAATACTGGTATGGTGAAGTACCTCCTGTTACTGTTGCCGTAATACTACCCTCACTAAGTCCGTCACATATGCCCGGAGCAGCTACTTGTAATATCAATGGCTCAGGTTGTGTAACAGTATAAGTGAGCGCCTGTTTACAACCTGTACCATCCTTCACTTCTACAGTATAAACACCTGCCGGGATATTCTTTGCAGCACTACCATTAGCACCTGTTGTTGCCCATTGATAAGCATAATTGCCATCTCCGCCTCCGGCAGTCAAAGTAATAGCTCCATCAGAAAGCCCGTGGCATGTCACCGGTATAACATCAGCAGCTACCGTAATCGGTGGATAGATAGAAGTAAGAGAGGTCGCTATATCAGATATACAACCATTCGCATCACGTACCTGTAGCGTATAATCGCCCGCCGCGATGCCTGTCAGTACCGGGCTATCCTGCCATACATCATTTCCACTGGAATAAGCATAAGGAGCAGTTCCTCCTTTTGATTGTACTGTTATCTGTCCCACAGGATCTGCTCCACATCCATTATGTTGTTTACTGGTCACAGTGATTTCCAGCTCAGATACCGGAGCTGTCAGTGTAACAGTTTTGCTCACCACACAACCTCTGCCATCCTTCACGCTGATGGTATGTATACCGGCTGCAATATGCTCTAACAAGGCTAAAGTCCCATACGCCCCATTATCCAATGCATAGGTATATCCGCTGTAACTACCACCGTTACCTCCTGCAGCAGTTACCTGTATGAAGCCATCTGTTTTACCCGCACAGGAAACATTATACCCTTTATAATCCGACAGTGTATAAGTAAAGCTGAGCGGTGCATCCGGAATACTCACAGCATATGTTGACGGACTGGTTACCATACAATGATGCGCGTCAGTTACACGCAGCTTATAGTTGCCTGATGTTGTAACCGTGACAGTACCCGGAAACGCCTGCCAGTTCATATTATCAACAGACCATTCATAGACATAACCACCAACACCTCCTTCTGCTGCCATCTCAATCTGTGTCCCATCCGCCTTGCAAACGGCATCCCGGACATTGATGTTACTGATCTGTACAGGAGTGATCGCATCAACCGTCATCGGTGTCGAAGTCACCGTACAAGCCGGCGCCAGGTTATCTTTAATGATTAACCTGTACGTTCCTGCATCCAGGTTTTCTATCTGCGTATCCGTGCTGAACCAGAAACTATTATCTGTCCATACCCCATTCTTCAGCTGTTGCCACTGGTAATAGAAATTACCCGCTCCACCACTGACAATGGCTTTTATACTTGCATCAGTCAACCCATAACAGCTGAGCGGTGTTTGCTGTAACTGTATATTGATGGCCGTCCGCTGGTACACGGCAATGTTCTGCACCACTTCATCATTACAGGTATTCCCCTGGTTCTTAACCGTTATAGTATAATTACCTGCAGTCAATTCTGTAAAAGTTCCCGTCGTATTACTCACAGAAACACCCCCACTTTCCAATGTATACAGATAAAGCCCCGTTCCACCCATAGCAGAGAACTCCAGCCGCCCGTCATTGCCTCCATAGCAACTCACCGAATCCCGGGCTGTTAGATTTACCGCCAGCGGCACCAGCGTTGTCAATGTAACACTACTATCCCACGAAGGACAAAGCGGCTGATCATTATTGATAACAGCTGCCTTATAATTACCACCTTCAAGATCCGTGAAAGTGTAACTACTGGAAGTTACCGGCCCCGAAGTGAGTACCAGTACATTATCCTTATAAAGATTAAAAAGATAATTACTGATAGTTCCGCCATTAGCATTAGCAGTCACACTCACCATCCCATTCCCCGGTGACGTACAGGTAGGCGATGTAGCTACTAACTCGCCGGTCAACGCCGCTGGCTGGGTCACAATAATATCACCAGTTGCCGCAACATTCCGGCAACTACTGTTACGCACCCTTGCCTGATAGGTCCCTGCCGGAAGGTTTTCCCACAACATGGTATTACCTGTTCCAGCCTGTTCTGCGCGTATAACATTAGTACCTGACAACAACGTGAAATAATAAGTACCACTGGTATTTGCACCTGCAGCATTTACACCTATCGTGCCATCATTACTGTTATAACAGCTCAGGTTTTTAGTCTTAGCAGCATCAGTTGTTACACTTAACGGCGCCAGTTCATCTATAGTAATAGGAATATATCTTACACAGTTCCCTTCATCCTGGCCGGGGTTATATACCCACAGCGTATAAGTACCCGGCTTCAGGTTATCTACATGTATCACATCTTCAACAGGTACAGACCCATTACTCCAATCTTCCTGATCCCCGCAATTAGACTGGCCTGCAGTCAGCCCGGGATCACAGGGAGTAGTAACCAGCCCCTTACGCAGTATCCATCTCATCCTGCTGAAATTACTCTTCACAGCACCTGAAGGCACAGTGATAGTTCCATTATTCTCTGTGGGACAGGCAGCAGTTTTCACTATCCTGCTCTCATCCACAAAGGGAGCAGGCGGATGAATTTCCATATACCCGGTAGGCTCTGAATAAGGAGAATAGAAGACATGTCCATCATTATATGCTGCCCTTTGCCGGCAGCGGAATCTGAGTTTCTTCTTTGTGGTAGCATTCCTTACCGATGTAATCCTATCCTGTGGCCGAAAGGAAAGATGGGCATCCTCCCAATCCATTCTGACAGAATCACAAGGTATCCATTGAGCAGAATCGGCTACATTATATTCAAATACCATGCTGCTAAGCACAAGCGGATAAACATCATTAGCATCGGGATAATCCTTATTATTAATAGTCTGAATATTCAGGATATCATTCGCACAGATAATTCCTCCTTCTGATGGACTTGTAGGCTTCCAGGGAGCTACCATCACATATACAAAACGGCAGATAAGTGGCGTGTCTGGACCGATATAACTAAATTCTCCATACGGAATGGGTAGATCTACCGGCGACTGATTCAGCGCTTCCTGTGAAATCGGGTACATACGATACAGATAATCCAGGATTTCCTTTACTGGATATAGATTAGGAGGATAATATCTTTCTATATACAGATAGTATGGAGGACTACCGATGATCTCCCCGCAATAGAAAGCAATTTCGTCAGCACTCTCATATGTTTTTATAAGCGGAACGTCGTTTGCCCTGCCATCATACATCCACATGCGTGTATCCATCCGGAAATTGGCTTTTACATTTACCAGCATGTAAAGAGGAATAGGGGCTGTGTATTCAACATCGCTTTGCGCAAAAGCGGCCGGCATTGAGAACAGCAACAGGAGAAACAGAATAAGATTACGGAATTTAACAGGCATAGGTATAGGTCTCTTGCTTATTTATTTATATTATCTTGAAATAATAAACCTCACATCCTTACTCTCACTCTCCGCTATCACCCTCAGTATATAGGTCCCTGTAATAACACCATTCAACGTAAATGAATCATTCACCTCTAAAGCAGGTGCATACTTTTTCTTATCCGCAACTGCTCCGTTCATATTATACACATACACTATCATCTGCTGCTTCCTGTTCAACTTCACGGTATAATTGAAATTGCCATTATTGGGATTAGGCGCCAGCACCACTGTATCTATCACCTTCACCGGTGTACTATACCCCGGCCCCGCCTGCGGGTCGTAAGCCCCAATCGTCAGTTCTTTCCTCAGTGAATACGTACAATCTCCAAAAGTCGCCGCCATCTCTACCCAGTAAGTACCCGCTTTGGAGAACCGGATGATAGGCGCGCCTTCTACCGTCCCCAGGAAAACAGCATTGGGATGATAAGTCCAGTTCACAAAGTCCGGCGCAGGTATACTGATCTCCCTGATCAGCAACGTATCCAGGGCATTCTTGCGGGATGCCACCAGGAAATCCACGTCCGGCTTAATATTGAGTTTAGTAATAGTAATATCCTGTCCAGCAAGGCACTTATTGGCATCCCTTACATCAAGCCGGTACTTACCTGTCGGCAATCCTCCAAAAGTACCCTCAGCCAGCCAGCTGCTCTTATCTAATGAATACTGGTATGGTGAAGTACCTCCTGTTACTGTTGCCGTAATACTACCCTCACTAAGTCCGTCACATATGCCCGGAGCAGCTACCTGTAACACCAATGGCTCAGGTTGTGTAACAGTATAAGTGAGCGCCTGTTTACAACCTGTACCATCCTTCACTTCTACAGTATAAACACCTGCCGGGATATTCTTTGCAGCACTACCATTAGCACCTGTTGTTGCCCATTGATAAGCATAATTGCCATCTCCGCCTCCGGCAGTCAAAGTAATAGCTCCATCAGAAAGCCCGTGGCATGTCACCGGTATAACATCAGCAGCTACCGTAATCGGTGGATAGATAGAAGTAAGAGAGGTCGCTACATCAGATATACAACCATTCGCATCACGTACCTGTAGCGTATAATCGCCCGCCGCGATGCCTGTCAGTACCGGGCTATCCTGCCATACATCATTTCCACTGGAATAAGCATAAGGAGCAGTTCCTCCTTTTGATTGTACTGTTATCTGTCCTACAGGATCAGCCCCGCATCCATTATGTTGTTTACTGGTCACAGTGATTTCCAGCTCAGATGCCGGAGCTGTCAGTGTAACAGTTTTGCTCACCACACAACCTCTGCCATCCTTCACGCTGATGGTATGCGTACCGGCTGCTATATGCTCTAACAAGGCTAAAACCCCATACGCCCCATTATCCAACGCATAGGTATATCCGCTGTAACTACCACCGTTACCTCCTGCAGCAGTTACCTGCATGAAGCCATCTGTTTTACCCGCACAGGAAACATTATACCCTTTATAATCCGACAGTGTATAAGTAAAGCTGAGCGGTGCATCCGGGATGCTGATAGCATATGTTGACAGGGAATTAACCCTGCAGCCGTTCGCATCAGCCACACGTAACCTGTAATTACCAGCAGTAGTAATATTCACTGTTCCGGGGAATGCCTGCCAGTTCATATTATCAACCGACCATTCATAAATATAACCACCCACACCTCCTTCAGCTGTCATCTCAATCTGTGCCCCATCAGCGAGACAAACCACCTCCCTGACCTGTATATTACTGATCTGCACAGGCATAAGGGGCTGTACCGTTATTTCTGTTGAAGTTACCGTACATGCCGGCGCCAGGTTATCTTTAATGATCAACCTGTAAGTGCCTGCATCCAGGTCTTCTATCTGTGTATCAGTACTGAACCAGAAACTATTATCTGTCCATACCCCATTCTTCAGCTGCTGCCACTGGTAATAATAATTACCTGAACCCCCGCTTACGGTGGCTCTAATGCTTGCGTCAGTCAACCCATAACAGCTGAGCGGCGTTTGCTGTAACTGTATGTTGATGGCCGTCCGCTGGTACACGGCAATGTTCTGCACAGTTTCATCATTACAGGTATTCCCCTGGTTTTTTACTGCGATAGTATAATTACCAGCGCTAAGCCCTGGAAACACTCCTGTCGTATTACTCACAGAAACACCCCCACTTTCCAATGTATACAGATAAAGCCCCGTCCCACCAATAGCCGAGAACTCCAGCCGCCCGTCATTGCCTCCATAGCAACTCACCGAATCCCGGGCTGTTAGATTTACCGCCAGCGGCACCAGCGTTGTCAATGTAACACTACTATCCCAGGAAGGACAAAGCGGCTGATTATTATTGATAACAGCTGCCTTATAATTACCACCTTCAAGATCCGTGAAAGTGTAACTACTGGAAGTTACCGGCCCCGAAGTGAGTACCAGTACATTATCCTTATAAAGATTAAAAAGATAATTACTGATAGTTCCGCCATTAGCATTAGCAGTCACACTCACCATGCCATTGCCGGGAGAAGTACAGGTAGGCGATGTAGCCATCAGGTTACCAGTTAACGCCGCTGGCTGGGTCACAATAATATCGCCGGTCAATGCAACGGCGCTACAACTGCTGTTACGTACCCTTGCCTGGTAGGTTCCTGCCGGAAGGTTTTCCCACAACATCATATTACCAGTTCCAGCTTGTTCCGCACGTACAACATTAGTACTGGACAATAACGTAAAGTAGTAAGTACCACTGGTATTTGCACCTGCAGCATTTACACCTATTGTACCATCATTACTGTTATAACAGCTCAGGTTTTTAGTCCTGGCCGCATCAGTTGCTACACTTAACGGCGCCAGTTCATCTATAGTAATAGGAATATATCGTACACAGTTTCCTTCATCCTGCCCGGGGTTATATACCCACAGCGTATAAGTACCCGGCTTCAGATTATCCACATGTATCACGTCTTCAACAGGCACTGAACCATTGCTCCAATCCTCCTGGTCCCCGCAATTAGACTGGCCTGCAGTCAGCCCGGGATCACAGGGTGTAGTAACCAGTCCTTTACGCAGTATCCACCTCATCCTGCTGAAATTACTCTTCACAGCACCTGAAGGCACAGTGATAGTCCCATTATTCTCCGTAGGACAGGCAGCAGTTTTCACTATCCTGCTCTCATCTACAGTGGGAGCAGGTGGATGCACCTCCACATACCCGGTAGGTTCTGAATAGGGTGAATAATAGATCTTACCATTGCTATACTCTGCCTTTTGCCTGATACGGAATCGTATCTTCTTTTTCGTGGTGGCATATCTGACAGATGCAATTTTGTCCTGAGGACGAAAGGAGGCGATATAATGAGGAATCCCTTCAAAGGAATCACATGGTGTCCATTCCGCAGAATCAGCTACATTGTATTCACATACTATAGAATTTTTTAAGTATTCATCGCCAGCCGGAACCTGATCCATATGATTGATACTGTTGATTGTCAGAAGGTCGTTCGCGCAGATAATTCCTCCTTCAGAGGGGCTTGTAGGCTTCCATGGTGCAACCATCACATGTACAAACCGGCAGACAACCGTCGTGTCGAGGTAAAAAGTATTGAAATCAGTGTGTGGCATAGGGAGATCCACCGGCGATTGATTCAGTGCCTCCTGGGATACCGGGTAGGAATAAGTAAGACCTTCCAGGTAAGATGGAGATCCACTACGAAATCTATCGATGTAAAAAACAGATGGAGGAGGATGAGTAAGTACCCCGCAGTAGAAGGTCACTTCCTGCGGGCTTTCATTTGTTTTTGTGAGCAGGAAGTAACCTCCGGTCTTGTCATCAGACATCCACATACTGATGTTTGTAGGAAAATTAGTCGTTGCATCCAATAACATGTAAATAGGGACTGGCGCAGTATAAAATTGATAATCGCTTTGCGCAAAAGTTACATGCCTGGAAAACAACAACAAAAAGAAGAAAACAGTACTAAAATATCTAACGGGCATAGGTTTGGGTCTCTTTCGTATTATTTTACCTGGTAATAATAAACCTCACATCCTTACTCTCACTCTCCGCTATCACCCTCAGTATATAGGTCCCGGTAATAACACCATTCAATGTAAACGAATCATTCACCTCCAAAGCAGGTGCGTACTTTTTCTTATCCGCAACTGCTCCGTTCATATCATACACATACACTATCATCTGCTGCTTCCTGTTCAGCTTCACGGTATAATTGAAATTGCCATTATTGGGATTAGGCGCCAGCACCACCGTATCTATCACCTTCACCGGCGTACTATACCCCGGCCCTGCCTGCGGATCATAAGCCCCTATCGTCAGTTCTTTCCTCAGTGAATAAGTACAATCTCCAAAGGTAGCCGCCATCTCTACCCAGTAAGTACCCGCTTTGGAGAACCGTATCAAAGGCGCTCCACTCACCGTTCCCAGGAAAATAGCATCGGGATGATAACTCCAGCTCACCTGGTCAGGAGCAGGTAAACTGATTTCCCTGATCAGCAATGTATCCAGGGCATTTTTCCGGGAAGCTACCAGGAAGTCTACTTCCGGCTTAATATTGAGCTTAGTAATAGTAACATCCTGTCCAGCAAGGCACTTATTGGCATCCCTTACATCAAGCCGGTATTTACCTGTCGGTAGTCCTCCAAAAGTACCCTCAGCCAGCCAGCTGCTCTTATCTAATGAATACTGGTATGGTGAAGTACCTCCTGTTACTGTTGCCGTAATACTACCTTCATTAAGTCCGTCACATATGCCCGGAGCAGCTACCTGCAAGGTTAAAGGCTCAGGCTGTGTAACAGTATAAGTAAGCGCCTGTTTACAACCAGTACCATCCTTCACTTCTACAGCATAAACACCTGCCGGTATATTCTTTGCAGCGCTACCACTAACACCTGTTGTTGCCCATTGATAAGCATAATTGCCATCCCCACCTCCGGCAGTCAAAGTAATAGCTCCATCAGAAAGCCCATGGCATGTCACCGGTGTAACATCAGCAGCTACCGTAATCGGTGGATAGATAGAAGTAAGGGTGGTCGCTACATCAGATATACAACCATTCGCATCACGTACCTGTAGCGTATAATCGCCCGCCGCGATGCCTGTCAGTACCGGGCTATCCTGCCATACATCATTCCCATGGGAATAAGCATAAGGGGCAGTCCCTCCTTTTGACTGTACGGAGATTTGCCCTACAGGATCTGCTCCACATCCATTATGCTGTTTACTGGTAACCATAATCTCCAGCTCAGATGCCGGAGCTGTCAGTGTAACAGTTTTGCTCATCACACAACCTCTGCCATCCTTCACATTAATGGTATGTGTACCGGCTGCTATATGCTCTAACAAGGCTAAAACCCCATACGCCCCATTATCCAGCGCATAGGCATATCCGCTGTAACTACCACCGTTACCTCCTGCAACAGTTACCTGTATGAAGCCATCTGTTTTACCCGCACAGGAAACATTATACCCTTTATAATCCGACAGTGTATAAGTAAAGCTGAGCGGTGCATTCGGAATGCTGACAGCATATGTTGAAGGACTGGTTACCATACAATGATGCGCATCAGTTACACGCAACCTGTAATTACCCGAAGCATTAATGGTTGTAGCTCCTGGAAATGCCTGCCAGTTTGTATTATCAACAGACCATTCATAAACATAACCGGGTACACCTCCTTCAGCTGTCATCTCAATCTGTGCCCCATCCGCCTTGCAAACGGCATCATGAACATTGATGTTATTGATCTGCACAGGAGTGATCGCATCAATGGTCATTGGTGTTGAAGTCACCGTACAAGCCGGCGCCAGGTTATCTTTAATGATCAACCTGTAAGTCCCTGCATCCAGATCTTCTATCTGCGTATCAGTGCTGAACCAGAAACTGTTATCCGTCCATACCCCATTCTTCAGCTGTTGCCACTGGTAATAGAAATTACCCGATCCACCACTGACAATGGCTTTTATACTTGCATCAGTCAACCCATAACAGCTGAGCGGTGTTTGCTGTAACTGTATGTTGATGGCTGTCCGCTGGTACACGGCAATGTTCTGCACCACTTCATCATTACAGGTATTCCCCTGGTTTTTTACTGTGATAGTATAATTACCAGCGCTAAGCCCTGGGAACACTCCCGTCGTATTACTCACAGAAACACCACCACTTTCCAGCGTATACAGATAAAGTCCTGTCCCACCCACAGCCGAGAACTCCAGCTGCCCGTCATTGCCACCAAAACAACTCACCGAATCCCGGGCTGTTAGCTTTACCGCCAGCGGCACCAGTGTTGTCAATGTAACACTACTATCCCACGAAGGACAAAGCGGCTGATCATTATTGATAACACCTGCCTTATAATTACCACCTTCAAGGTCTGTAAAAACATAGGTGTCAGCACTAACCGGCCCCGAAGTCAGTACCAGCACATTATCTTTATAAAGATTAAAAGCATAATTACTGATAATACCGCCATTAGCATTAGCAGTCACACTCACCATTCCATTTCCCGGTGACGTACAGGTAGGCGATGTAGCTATTAACTCGCCGGTCAACGCCGCTGGCTGGGTCACAATAATATCGCCGGTCAATGCAACGGAACTACAACTGCTGTTACGCACCCTTGCCTGATAGGTCCCTGCCGGAAGGTTTTCCCATAACATGGTATTACCTGTTCCAGTTTGTTCCGCACGTACAACATTAGTACCGGACAATAACGTGAAATAGTAAGTACCACTGGTATTTGAACCCGCAGCAGTCACGCCTATTGTACCATCATTACTGTTATAACAGCTCAGGTTTTTTGTCTTAGCGGCATCAGTTGTTACACTTAATGGCGCCAGTTCATCTATAGTAATAGGAATATATCGTACACAGTTCCCTTCATCCTGCCCGGGGTTATATACCCACAGCGTATAAGTACCCGGCTTCAGGTTATCTACATGTATCACGTCTTCAACAGGCACAGAGCCATTACTCCAATCCTCCTGGTCCCCGCAATTAGACTGGCCTGCAGTCAGCCCGGGATCACAAGGCGTGGTAACCAGCCCCTTACGCAATATCCACCTCATCCTGCTGAAATTGCTCTTCACAGCACCCGAGGGCACGGTGATGGTCCCATTATTCTCCGTAGGACAGGCCGCAGTTTTCACTATCCTGCTCACATCTACAGAAGGTGCAGGCGGATGTATTTCCAGGTAGCCTGTGGGTTGGGAATAAGGAGAATAGTAGATCTTGCCATTAAGATATGCGGCTTTTTGTCTGCATCTGAACCTTAGCTTCTTCTTTATAGTGGCATTTCTTACTGAAGCAATTTTATCCTGCGGATAAACAGAACTGATAGCACCGTCCCAATACATCCCGGCAGAATCATAAGGTATCCATTCAGCAGAATCAGCTACATTGTATTCAAACACCATCACATTCTCTACATATGAATCCCCCATCGGAATATCCTTGTTATTGTCAGTCCGGACTGTCAATGTCTCATTCGCACAAACAATACCTCCTTCTGAAGGCGTTGTGGGTTTCCATGGCGCTACCATCACATACACGAACCGGCATACAACAGGTGCATCGGGCAGAATGCTGCCAAAATCTTCATACGGCATGGGGAGATCCACCGGCGATTGATTCAGCGCTTCCTGGGATACCGGGTAAGGATAAGCAAGATATCCAAGGAACTCGGCGCCCCAGGGATATATGACACTCCCGGGAGTCCTTTCCATATAAAAAGCATGTGGAGGATTACGGAGAATTCCTCCGCAATAAAGGGCAATTTCTTCCGGGCTCTCATTTACTTTTGTAACTAAGTTGTAGTTACCATATTCGTCATAGTACCATATGTGGTTATCCCTGGGGAAATTAGTCTTTGCATCAACCAGCATATATAGAGGAACAGGCGAAGTGTAGTAGCCGGTCTGCGCAAAAGTTACGGGCACAGAGAACAACAACAGGAAAAAGAGAACAGGGTTAAAGTGTTTAACAGGCATAGGTATAGGTCTCTTACATAAAAGTATATCATGTATTATTCTTTTTTACTATAATATAAGAAAGTAGAGTACTTATACTCACAATTCTTACCCGCCTTTTCTCTGGTTTATACTTCTCTTTCTCTCAACCTACCGGCCGCAGGCCACCTCTCCGCCGCAAAAAATGGCTTTCGCCGCAGGCAAAAGCCATTTTTTGCGCATGTTTCCTTCGCTCTCACCACACAGCCACCATAAAACCACTAAAAAACAAAAACCCGGAACTCAACGCTCCGGGTTCATTTGATATAATTGCACCAAGTAAATAATTATTCAGGCTTGCTCTCAGGAGCAGGACGAGGCTCTGGACGGGGCTCTCTTGGAGCACGTTCTTCCTTTGGCTCCTTAGGACCGCCAGCTGCCTTTTTAGCGCTTTTAGGCGCAAAAATGGCAATCATACGCTTACCTTCCATAGTAGGCATACCTTCCAGCGCGCCTACTTCAGCCAGCCTTTCTGCAAATTTCAGCAGGATCAGCTCACCACGTTCTTTAAACATGATAGCACGGCCTTTGAACTGTACGTATGTTTTTACTTTATTACCGTCTTTCAGGAACTTCTCAGCATGCTTAGCCTTGAAGTCGAAATCGTGATCGTCAGTATTTGGTGTAAAACGAATTTCCTTTACCTCGCTCTTATGAGCTTTAGCCTTCATCTCCTTCTCTTTCTTCTTCTTCTCGTAGAGGAATTTATTATAGTCGATGATGCGGCATACGGGAGGTGCAGCATTAGGGGAAATTTCTACCAGGTCCAGTCCCTGCTCTTCTGCCATACGCAGGGCCTCTTCTGTACGATAAACGCCCACTTCTATGTTCTCTCCTACCAATCGTACCTCAGGAACGCGTATCATCCTGTTTGTACGATGTTCTTGTTGTTGTTCTCTTCTGAAATTAGGGTTTCTACCCCTGTTGTTACTGTTGTTAAAATTTGGTCTGGGTCCTTGTTGCATCAAGAAAAATAAAGTTACTAATTAATAATTGTCAGTAGTCCATAGTCCATATAAAACAGCCCCGCGGCTCAATTTGTCTGATTTTAGTTTTTAAACCGCCAGACTGTTATCTGTTCTTACGGACTATAAAAGCAATTAACGTACCCGAAAATACAAAAGTTCAATAAGTTAAAAATATATTTATTGACCTTGTAAAGAAACTCTTATTCAAATGGCCTCCTGCTGGTCACTTCATCTTTCACCAGTTCAATGAACTGGGAAATTTCCATGGCTCCGAGGTCTCCTTTCGCCTGCCGGCGAACCGCCACTTTGTCTTCAGCCGCTTCTTTTTCGCCCAGAACAAGCATATAAGGGATCTTGGCCAATTCTGTTTCCCTGATCTTTTTCCCTATTTTTTCGTTCCGGTCGTCTATTTCAGCGCGAATTTCCGCATTTTTTAGCAATTCTGCCACTTTTTCTGCGTAAGCCTGGTTCTTGTCACTGATAGGCAGGATTTTTACCTGTGTAGGTGTCAGCCACAGCGGGAATTTACCGCCGCAATGCTCTATCAGCACAGCAATGAACCTTTCCAGGGAACCGAAAGGCGCACGGTGTATCATTACCGGGCGGTGTTTCTGGTTATCTGCCCCTACATATTCCAGCTCAAAACGCTCAGGCAGGTTGTAATCCACCTGTATGGTACCCAGCTGCCATTTACGGCCCAGGGCGTCCTTTACCATGAAGTCCAGTTTCGGGCCGTAGAAGGCTGCTTCGCCATATTCTACTACCGTTCTCAGGCCTTTTTCGGCGGCAGACTCTATAATAGCCTGCTCAGCCAGGTTCCAGTTCTCTTCAGAACCGATATATTTTGCCCTGTCTTCTTTGTCGCGCAGGGAGATCTGTGCAGTATAATCTGTAAAGTTCAGGCTCTTGAATACGTACAGCACCAGGTCAATTACCTTGCAGAACTCTTCTTTCACCTGGTCAGGACGGCAGAACAGATGGGCATCATCCTGGGTAAATCCACGTACACGGGTCAGACCATGCAGCTCACCATGCTGTTCGTAACGATAAACAGTACCGAATTCAGCGAAACGTACCGGGAGGTCTTTATAGCTCTTAGGGCTGGATTTATAGATCTCGCAGTGGTGAGGGCAGTTCATGGGCTTCAGCATGAATTCCTCTCCTTCTTCCGGCGTAGTAATAGGCTGGAAACTGTCTTTACCGTATTTCTCGTAGTGACCGGAGGTGATGTACAGGTTTTTGTTGCCTATATGCGGTGTTACCACAGGCATATAACCGCTTTCTATCTGTGCTTTCTGAAGGAAAGACTGCAGGCGTTCACGCAGCAGCGCGCCTTTGGGCAGCCACAAAGGCAGGCCCAGGCCTACTTTTTCAGAGAAAGTGAAGAGTTCCAGTTCCTTACCCAGCTTACGGTGATCACGTTTTTTAGCTTCCTCTACCAGTGTCAGGTATTCATCCAGCTCTTTCTGGGTAGGAAAAGTGATACCGTAAATGCGGGTCAGCATTTTGTTCTTCTCATTACCACGCCAGTAAGCGCCGGCTATGTTTGTCAGCTTGATAGCCTTGATAAAGCCGGTATTAGGAATATGAGGTCCGCGGCAAAGATCTGTGAAATTACCCTGTGTATAGAAAGAGATGGTACCATCCTGCAGATCATTGATCAGCTCCAGTTTGTACTCATCGCTCTTCTCTGTAAAATACTTGATAGCGTCAGCTTTGCTTACTTCCTTACGCTCATAGACGTTATTCTTTTTGGCCAGGTCAGCCATTTTAGCACCTATTTTTTCCAGGTCCTCATCAGAAATAGCGCGTCCGCCCAGATCAATATCATAATAAAAGCCATTCTCAATAGCAGGGCCTATACCGAATTTGGTGCCGGGATAAAGCTCTTCCAGTGCTTCCGCCATCAGGTGAGCGGAAGAGTGCCACATCGTAGACTTACCTTCCGTGTCTGTCCAGGTCAGCAGCTGCAAGGTGCCATCCGTTGTAATTGGCCGGGACGCATCCGTCACCTGGCCATTAAATTTAGCTGCCAAAACTTTACGTGCCAATCCCTCGCTGATGGATTTGGCAATGTCCATTGCAGTTACTCCTGCTTCATACTGACGAACTGCGCCATCCGGAAATGTAATGTTGATCATACGATTGAGCTGTTACTTCCAGCTATAGTTTGTTTGCTTTTAAATCTGTTCTTAAAAACAGGCTTGCGAAGTTAAGGAAAATGATGGTAAAATTAAGCGCCATCACTGTATTCTGGCAACAGTTGATAACTGCCTAATACTGCAGGCTGTCTGTTACCTGCACACATCCCAGCATTTCATTGCCGAAATAAGGGTTTTGTAATTTGTTGCTGCGGCTCATCCAGTAAGCGCCCCGATCATTAAATGCCATAGGGCAGTATTGACGGTAAATGGTCTTCCCTTTCAGGCCGGTCTGCTTTACCACATCATACAACATATCTGATACCATTTCAAATGCAGCCCTTTTTTCTTCCAGGCCTGTTTCTTTCTGTAATCCCGCCAGTTCCGCACTGATACTACCCGTATTGGTCCTGATATCTGCCTGTCTTGCAGAGTCCATCTGCAACAGGTGTACCGGCAAACTGTCCATATGCTGCTGCAACCGGGCCGACCATTTATTAATGTAAGTGACGTTGCCGGTAGAAAAGCCGTCCGTCAGATCATAGTAAGCATCCATGGCTACCTGGAGGGAATCATAGAATTGTTGAGCATAGGGGGCTTTCAGTACGCCGGTTTCCTCTTTAGCTGTTGTTTCCTGCTTGGGGGCTTCATTACAGGCAATAATCACCAGTAATGCCAGTGCCAGGATTGTTCTCATATATTTCTGACTTTTAAGCTCAAATATAAAACCTATATTTTTTATCTGCTTCCGGAGCAGAAAATCTCTTTTCAGTACCCTCTCTGAAAAACTCCCTTTAAAGCTGTCCAGCGCTCCCTCAACAGAGAAAACATTTCAAATAATTGAAAATCAAGCTATACCCCCTTTTATCCAACATAACACTCCCTACCCTTCCCCTCATCCCCGCCTTTCAGGCATGTTTCAAGCATCTTTCAGGCATGTCTTAAGCATGTTTAGTGTATGTATTGCGGTACCTAAAGTGCTCCTACATCACTTTCCAAAAGGAAGCGTTACCTTTTACCCGCAGACCCCAAAACTGATCCTGCAGATTGCCAAATACCTCCTTACCCCGTTATGCACTTTCCTCAGGAAGCCGTACCTTTGCACCTTCAATTATTTTTACAGCAATGCTGATAGCTTTACAGGATATTACTTTCGAATTTGGAGCAAGGGTGATAGTACAGAACGCCTCCTGGCATATCGTACCCGGCGACCGTGTTGGCCTGATCGGATTGAACGGAACAGGCAAATCCACTCTCTTACGCGTCATCAACGGAGAATATTCCGTTTCAAAAGGGAGCGTAGAGAAGATCAGGAACCTCTCCCTCGGTTTCTTCAACCAGGACCTCCTGAGCTTCGAATCAGACGAATCCATCCTGGAAGTAGCTATGACCGCTTTTGCCGAAGCACAGCAGCTTGAAAAAGATATTGAACGCATTACCAAAGAACTGGAAACCAACCAGGAAGAAGCACTTTTGATAGAGTTCAGCGACAAACTGCACGCTTTCGAAACCCTCGGCGGCTATGACATGCGTCACCGGTCCGCACAGGTCCTGGAAGGCCTCGGCTTCAGCACGGCCGACCTTGAACGTCCCTACTCCCAGTTCTCCGGCGGATGGCGCATGCGCGTCCTCCTGGCAAAACTCATCCTCCAGCAACCAGATGTACTCATGCTGGATGAGCCCACCAACCACCTTGACCTCCCTTCCATAGAATGGCTGGAAAAATACCTCTCGTCCTACAACGGAGCGGTTATCATCGTCTCGCACGACCGCTACTTCCTGGACCGCATGGTCAACAAAATAGTGGAGCTCTACCAGCAGGAATTACACCACTACTCGGGCAACTACGAAGATTATGAAGCAGAAAAAGACCTTCGCCGCGAAATGCAGCAACGGGCATACGAAAACCAGCAGGACTACATCCGTCAGCAGGAACGCTTCATAGAACGCTTTAAAGCCAAAGCATCCAAAGCCGCTCAGGCCCAGAGTATTATGAAACGCCTGGACAGGCTGGAAAGAGTAGAACAGGTAGACAACGGCCCCTCCAAGATCCGTATCAACTTCACTGTAGATAAAACTCCCGGCAAGATCATCGCCACGTTAAAGGATGTCACCAAGAAATTCGGTAACCTCACCATCCTCGAAAATACCAGCGCAGAGATCAACCGCGGCGATAAAATAGCCCTCATCGGCGCCAACGGTAAAGGTAAATCTACCCTCCTCCGCGTCATTGCCGGCACAGAACCCATGACAGGCGAACGTATCGGCGGCCACAACGTAGTATCCAGCTTCTATGCCCAGCACCAGCTGGAAAGCCTGCAACTGGACAGCGAGATCCTGGATGAACTGAAAAGCTGCGGCAGCGGCCGTACAGAAGTAGAGCTCCGCGCCCTCCTCGGCTGCTTCCTCTTCACCGGCGACGATGTATACAAAAGGATCCGCATCCTTTCCGGTGGTGAAAAAGCCCGCGTAGCACTGGCAAAGACCATCATCAGCCAGGCCAACTTCCTGCTGCTGGATGAGCCCACCAACCACCTCGACATGAACTCCGTTCAGATGCTCATAGACGCCCTGGCAAAATATGACGGCAGCTACGTACTCGTCTCACACGACCGTTACTTCGTAAGCCAGACAGCCAACAAGATCTGGGAGATCGTGGATGGTGAGATCAAAGAATTCAAAGGCACCTACGCTGAATGGGAAGAATTCAAAAAACGCCAGGCAGATGCTGCCAAACAACTGAATGGTGGCAATGATAACAGGAAGAAAGAATCAAAGAAAGAGCAACCTGCCCCGGCTCCGGCGCCAAGCCAGCAGCCTAAAAATGGCAATACTCCCATAGATAAAGAGAAACAGAAAGAACTGCAGAAACAACAACGTGCTTTCAAACAACTGGAAGAACAGCTGGCAAAGCTGAACGAAAAGAAAGCAAGCGTGGAAACTGCCCTCAATAGTCCCGAGATCTACGCAGATAAAAAACGCTTCAAAGAAGTGGAAACAGAATATGCAGAGATCGGAAAACAATTGAAAAAAGTAACCGAAGAGTACGAAGTAGCTTTTGAAAAGCTCATGGAGCTGGAAGGATAATTCCTTTAATTCATTAATAGCGCTATGCAACGCATACTTGTAGTAGAAGATGAGATCAAAGTAGCTAACGCAGTCAAAAAAGGACTCGAAGAGAACGGCTTTGAAGTAGACGTTGCCTACGACGGCCGCATGGGAAAGAGCCTGGGAGCCAGCAATAACTACGACCTGGTCATCCTCGACCTCAACCTCCCCCATGCCAACGGCTATGAAGTATGTGAAGTCATCCGACGCCGTAACAACCGCATCCCTATCATCATGCTCACCGCCCTGGGAGGCATGGACGATAAAATGCAGGCCTTCGAACTCGGAGCAGACGACTACCTGGTAAAACCGTTCGACTTCCGCGAGCTCATGGCCCGCATCCGCGTATTCCTGAAACGGGCCGGCTCCGAAGTTCAACAGAACTCCCAGTACAAGATCATTATCGCCGACCTGGAAATAGACCGTGAAAAGAAAGAAGTGACCCGCGCCGGCAAAAAAATAGCCCTCACAGCAAAAGAATACCAGCTGCTCGAATTCCTTGCCCTGCATAAAGGCAAAGTAATTTCCAAACTGGTCATCGCAGAAAAAGTATGGGATATAGACTTTGACACCGGTACCAACGTGATAGAAGTATATATGAACTTCCTGCGCAAGAAAATAGACAAGGATTTCGATAATAAACTCCTGCATACCAAAACAGGAATGGGATATTACCTGGCCGAAGAGTGAAGATCAAATACAAAATAGCGCTCTATTATTCTATATCAGCTATCATATTGCTGATCACCTTCGCTTTCCTGGCTTATTACTTCTCAGCCCAGTCACGAAAGGCTGAATATCTCGAGCGACTGGAATACCGCGCCCGCTCCATAGCCAACGTTATTATTGAAGATGACAGGGTGAAAATAGACCTGCTCCGTAAACTGGATAAGACCACTTTCCAGGATCTCTACCAGGAAACCATCCTGGTATACAACCCCGCATATGACCTTCTTTATTCCAATATAAAGGATACGGCTATCCGTACTTCCCGCCACCTGCTGGACTATATCAAAAAGAACGGACAGTATAGTCACGAACGCGATAACGGAGAACAGGTAGGTATTTTCTATACCGAAGGCGCCGTATCTGTACTGGTACTGGTATCCTCCTTCGATAAGTATGGCTATCAGAACCTGCAGAATCTGAAACAGATCCTGATGATAGAGATCATCATCGCCGTGATCCTGCTCGTAGTAGTGGGATATTTCTTTGCACGGAAGATGGTGCAGCCGATAGATAAGCTGGTACGGCAGGTGAAGACCATTACAGCCAACAACCTCCAGGGTATCAGTGTAGATGCCCGTGGCAGGGACGAGATAGCCCAGCTTGGCGCCAACTTCAACACCATGCTGCAACGGCTTAGTGACGCATTTGACCTCCAGAAGAGCTTTGTCAGCAATGCCTCTCATGAACTGCGTACACCGCTGGCCGCTATTATCAGCCAGCTGCAGGTGGCACTGTCCAAAGAGAGAAGTAAGGAAGTATATGCCGACATCCTGGCCTCCGTACTGGAAGATGCCCAGCACCTGTCAGACCTCAGCAACGGCCTGCTGCAACTGGCCCAGTCAGAACTGAACGAGCAGAAGTTCATCTTCTCCGAAGTACGTATAGATGAGCTGTTACTGGAAATGGGCAACCTTATTAAACTGAAACATGCCTCTGCTGTAAGTGGGGCTGAGCCCCATAAAGCACCAAGGGTAGACCTCCGCTTCCTGAAAGTCCCCGAACAGGATACAGAACTGATCTGCCAGGGCAACGACAGCCTGCTCAAGGTACTTTTCCTCAACCTGCTGGACAATGCCCTGAAATACTCTTCAGACAATACTGTTTCCGTAACAATAGACTTTACGCCCGAAAGCATCCGGGTACAGGTAAAAGACAATGGCATAGGTATCCCCCCGGAAGAGCTCAGCAAGATATTCGAGCCCTTCTACAGAGGCGCAAATGCCCACCATACCCGCGGCCATGGCCTTGGACTCTCCATATGTAAAAAGATCGTCCTGCTGCATAAAGGGAAGATCAGCGTTACCTCTGTCGTTGGACAGGGTACCAGCTTTACCGTTGTACTTCCCCATATACACTCCTGAAAAATTCTTCCTGCATTTTAATGTGTTTTTAATTGCCTTTAAAGCCCCCTTTAAGACGGATTGCGGAGCTTTGCATTAATTCTGAAACAGATTATGAATTGCAAACGTCTCCTCCACTTCCTGCTTATTCCCGGCCTTTACCTGGGAAGCTGCAGACATCCGGAGATTGATGGCGGAGCCACAAAAAAGACGTTCGTATTAAGCGATACTATGTTAAAAACCATCCGGATAGATACCGCCAGTTTCAGGCCTGTTCAGATGGAGCTGCATTTCTCAGGAAGGGTGGCGGGTAAAAAAACAATAGCAAGGAAATCTGATATCGTGGTAGATGTAGCATCAGCCAGTTTACCGAAAGCCAGGGAAGGATATGAAGCAGAGGTCAGCACGTCCGCCCTTCCGGAGAAAGTGTTTTATGGTAAAGTAGATGGAGTTTTCATTAGCAGGGATACGACAACAGGCCGGTTAAGCATACGGCTGGATAGTCCGGAATCTAAACTGCAACCGGAAATGTTCACCCAGGTGGTACTGCACTGGGGGGATGGGAATAATATGATAGCAGTACCAGGAACCGCCATCATTGCTGATCACAACAGGAATTTTGTACTGGTGTTCAAAGACAAGTATAATATCCAGGTAAGGGAAGTAGAAACCTATACTACTTCAGGTGAGATAACGTACATCAGTAAAGGACTGGACGCCGGAGAGAACGTAATATCAGGGCATCAGCAACAGATCTACGATGCACTGAGCGATAACTGAGAAAATAAATATAAGAGACTTACAGCATAGCCTGTAATTAAGTTTTAGTTCGCATATAGGTTGATAGAATGGACATGCAAATCACAGCTCTGCAGATGTAATATTTGTCTGAACTGTTTTCATGCTCAATTACTCCGCCCCGCCGCAGAAGAAACAACGCGGGGCGGTTTTCTCTTTTTAAGCCGGCCGCAGGCCTCTCACAAAAAAATCGCTTTTGCCGAAGGCAAAAGCGATTTTTTTGTGAGAGGCCTACCCGCAAATTACTTATCATTTATCCTCGGCCGCAACCGCTGCTTAGACTTATTAAAAACCATCTGCCCCTTATCTACTCCCTTCCGCAACTCCGCGCGCTCCTCCTCCGGAAGATGCAAAACATCCTGACATTCCACACTACAACACCCCTCATGTTTAGCCGCACATTCCTCACACTGTATAAACAACAAATGACAACCATCATTCGCACAGTTAGTATGCGTATCACAAAGCTTCCCACACTGATGGCACTGACTGATTATCTCTTCCGTGATCCTCTCTCCCAGCCTGTCATCAAACACAAAGTTCTTTCCCTTGAACTTAACAGGCAATCCCTGCTGCTTCGCTTTATTTGTATATTCAATAATACCGCCTTCCAGGTGAAACACATTCTTAAACCCGTTGTGCAGCATATAGGCCGAAGCCTTCTCACACCGGATACCACCAGTACAGTACATCACAATGTTTTTATCCTTGTTCTCTTTCAGCATATCTACCGCCATAGGTAGCTGCTCCCTGAAAGTATCAGAAGGTACTTCTATAGCATTCTCGAAATGCCCCACTTCATACTCATAGTGATTCCGCATATCCACAATGATAGTATCCGGATCGTCAGTAAGGTCATTGAAGTCCTTGGCATTGAGGTACTTCCCCCTGTGCGTGATGTCAAAAGTAGGGTCCTCGATCCCATCAGCCACTATCTTATCCCTTACTTTGATCTTCAGTACCCAGAAAGATTTACCATCATCATCCACGGCAATATTCAATCGTATACCGTTCAGGAACGAATAGCTGTAAAGGGTTTCCTTGAAAGCTTCAAAATTTTCTTCCGGAATACTTATCTGTGCATTGATCCCCTCGTGAGCCACATAGATACGGCCAAACACGTTCAGTGCAAATAGCTGTTGATACAATTGATTCCTGAAAGCAGTGGGATCTTCAATTTTGGCGTACTGGTAGAAGGAAACGGTAACACGCCTGAATGTCTCGGCTGCAAGCCTCTGCTTCAGCTCCTCGGCTGAAACTCTGTTATGTAAAGGTGCCATTAAAAGTTTAGAAATTTTAAGAACACTTGCCTGGTGAGCAAAACTTCTATTCCCCCGGAATATCCCGGGACGGCGCAAAGTTAAGTAAATTCCTCAAAAATCAACCCTGCCAGGCCTCCGTCTCTTTCGACCATTCGTACAACAGGGTGGTAAGATAATACGCTGCGGCACTGATAATCAGTACATAACCCACAAAGCCAATAGTCATAAATTCCTGCAGGTATTGCCACTCTCTGACATCAGCCACGTAGGCAAGGGTAGCCATTAACATACCAGTAATAAAGGCGATCAACGAGATTTTCTTCATAAGGGATTCACATGAAAGATGATAGAAACTATGGTTACAATTACTCGAACAACGATATACTACTTAATAACAGACTGAGCTGACAAAATGTTCAGCCGCATAACTATTTGATTATTATTGTATATAAATTATTCCTCAGACCTGGCATTCTTTTTGAATCTAAGGTATCGGACAGTAACCAAAAAAGTTAAACCCAAATTTGTTAATTTATGAGTACAGTTTTTCTCTACATCTTTTATTTTATAGTAGCGATATGGATTTATCGTTTACTGGCATACTTCTACGATGGCAATCCCAAAGAGAGTGTTAAAGCCAGAAAAGAAAGATCTTAGGCAAGCAAAAAGGGAAGTCAGCTGACTTCCCTTTTTTAAATATTATTATCGTTGGCCCTGTCCCGAGCTCAGCATTCCGCCAAACAGCCCTCCAAAACCGACCCTCACCCCTATTCGCGTATCCTCCTTACTCTGGTATCCGGCAATCACATCTACTCTTATCAGTTTGAATATATTCTCAAGACCGGCAAAAACCTCCACATAATTATTGTCACGGTTCACATAAAAGGTATTAGATCCCGCTACAAGATTCCATTTTAGCCTGTTGAACAGAGGTATCTTATTGGTTAGCAATCCGTTGAAATGATGTTCTACATTAGCCACACCATACAGTGAAGCAGTATTGCTGTATTGGTAATACGGCGCCAGCTGGAAGCTGTTCAGGTAATTGATATTATAAAAAGTCTGATTGCCGTTAAAATGCTGGTAATCAGGAATATCTACATGCTTATCGTTCAGGAAGCCTCCGGCGCCAATACGGTAGTGGAATTCCCCGAACAATTTAAAGTTCATATTATCCTTGATCTGTACCCTCCACTTGTCAAAATTGGCGTCACTACCTCCAATATCCGGAATACCCTTGTCATAGGCCACACTGAATGTAGGATATTTTGACCCCAGCGGTACTTTTCTGTCCGGTAGCTCAATAAACCGTTGCCCGGGCTGGAAGGAGAACGCAAAGTTCAGCACCAGCGCCTGGTTCTTCTGGAATGGCACATTGGCCAGTTCATACGGATGATTGGGCGTGAACTGTTTCTTATCGTTCTTGAATATTACAAAGTCAGTTGTATTCTCAACAGGCATACGATCTTCATAACTGGCCCCCAGGGTAATAGTAGCTGTATTCTCGAAACGGCGGGAGAAAGAAAGCATCCCAAACCAGTTCTCATAAAGCTTCATATAGTTCTCTTTCAGCAACAGGGTATAAAAAGCATTGGCCAGCGGAACGATAGGATTGTCCCTGTTGAATTGCGATATACGTTTACCGCCTCCTATGGTCAGGCTGTTGCTGCCATACCTGCCGGCCAGTCGCCCGTCTTTTTTCCAGGTGAGATACGTATAAGAGTTCAGGTGACTATTACTGGAACCATAACGTACAGAAGAAAATATCTGCAGTGACTGTTTCTGTGGAAGGCTGAAACTCAGCGTAGGCTCAAAATTGACAGATACCCCTTCAACAGTATTATATTCAAGCTGTGTGATCAGCGGTTTGATATTCAACTGATGGGAATAGATGCCCGTATCACGTTTAAAGTAAAAATTCCGGTTGATGCCGCCCCAGAAAAGGTTGACCGGGTTCAATGGCTTTTGTCTTTTACGCAGGGTGTCCAGCTCTCGTGAAGAGCTGAGACTGTCCTTCCTGGCCCTTGCTGTACTGTCTTTTTCATGGAAGTCTTTCAGTTCTTCCGGCTCCAGTGGAACAGGACGTACACTGTCCCAATAAGCCAGCCCTTTACTGTCATATGCGGTATCATAGCGTAACAGCGTTTTACCGAAGTATTTCTTTGCAAAGCCCGGGTTCAGATCGTAGTTGGAATAAACGTTAACGAAGTTACCCACCAGGTCAAACCCGAATTGCTTGAGACTGATATAGATAACCTGGTCTTTTGTACGCCATACATCTGCATTTACCGGCACATGGATCTGCCGTATATGCAGCGTATCCATGATCTCCAGCTGGTAGTCCTGTGTAACAAGCAGGTCTGTACTGTGTATCCTCCAGTCATCGTCCGTAATGAAAATATAACCGGAAAACAGCGGTTCATATTTACGGCGGGGAATTACTTTGATCTTGTTCACAGTTTTTCCGTCATCCTGGAAAACGCCTTCCAGCCTGTATTTGTAATAAAGCAGCGCATTATCTGCTATAGGGGAAATAAAACCGCGTTTATTGAATTGCGACAGCATGGCCGTCACGTTGTTCTCATAGAAGTCTATGAATGCCGGGAAACTGAAGCCCAGTCCGCCACCGCTCTGACGGGCGGATATCACTTCTACCTTTACATCTTCCGGCGCTTTATAAGATACTTTGGTCACAGATTCTGAGAGGAACAGTACGCCCTTGCCGGTAGAATCCACTCCCATTTCTTTCTTATCTATTTTCTGACCAAAGAAGCGGTTAGGTACATCCCGGGTTTTGAAGATCCCTTTAATATAGTCGTTACAGGTATATTCCTTTACCTGGTTCAGGTAATACGGGCGTTTCTTTATAGCCTGGCGGATAATGGCATAGGCAGGGTCTTCCCCTCCTGATTTCACCACTACTTCTTTTATCTGTAAACTTAGCGGGATGAGTACAAAATCTATCTCCTGCACAGCATCTGTGACGGTGATGTTCTTCTCCGTTTTTTTGTACCCCATATACTGGCATACCAGTGTATACGTACCTGCAGGAAGGTCGAGCTGATAAACGCCGGCGCCGTTACTGGTGGTACCGGTAGTGGTACCTTTAATAAAAATAGAGGCAAAAGGCAATGGCGATTGTTTTTCACCATATACCCGGCCGCGTATAATACCGGCCTGACTGGTATAGCAAATAATCAGGAAAAGAAAGGTCGAAAAAAGCCTTGGCATATTGGGAAATTATGATCAGCCGGAATTTGCATGGTTCCGAAATACAACGTCTAAGCCGCTACGGCTGTTTTCTTTTTAGCACGCAGGTAACTGCCGGTTAAACCTCCCAGACCTGCTGTGATCCCTCCTATCAGGGCGCTGATCACACCAATCAGGATAGGGCTCTTTACTTTCAGGATCATCTCGCTCATCCTGTTGGCCAGTATATGGTCATTCTGTATGTCTTTAAAGAATGCCAGGGCCAGCCACAGCAGGAATACAGCTATAAATCCGTTGAGGAATGAGCGTAAGGGAGGCAATGGTATAAGTATAGCTACCAGGAAAGCCGCCAGGGCTACTGTCCACCAGCCAATGAAATATCCTCCAAGATAACTGAGGGCCACAATGAGTATAAAACGGGGTAGTGATTTCATACCCTTAAGGTAAGAAAATGTATAATATAAAATACGCTGCCTGGCGGCCGCAGGCCAAAAACCTCTTTGCGTAATACATTCAATGTAATAAAAGGAACAGCCTTATCCCCTGCAAAACCAGTCCCGGAAACACCCCTATCCAGAACAACATCCCCGCCAGCACCACCAGCGTAATATAAGTAGAAACATGAAAGAACGGATGCACGGTTTTCTGCATCACATCGGCAGTACCGGAAGTCCCGAACAGGGTATTGATAACACGCAGATAATAATACAACCCTATCACACTGGTCAGTATAAGCACCGCCAGCGGCAGCCACACGGCCTGCTGTACTCCGGCAGAAAGCACAAAGAACTTAGCCAGAAACCCGGCAGTTAACGGAATACCGGCAAGAGAGAACAGGGAGATAGCCAGTATGGTAGCCACCACCGGCCTTCTCCAGATCAATCCTGTATATATATCCAGCGTCTCCGCTTCATGCTCCCGTGAAGACAGCAACGTAATGACGCCAAATGCTGATAATAAAGTGATAGAATACGCAATCAGGTAAAAAGCGGCTGCCTCGGTACCCGCTTCATTCCCGGGGAGGAACGCTACAAGCAGGTACCCGAAATGCGCGATGGAGGAATAGGCCAGCAGCCGCTTAAGATTCTGTTGCCTTAACGCCAGTATGTTCCCCACTATCATAGACGAAATGGCTATGACTGAGAAGATGGCGATAATAAGCGGGTACTGCTGCAAATGAATTGTCTGTGCAAAGCGCAGCAACACCGCAAATGTGCCGATCTTTGAAATAGTGGCAATAAAAGCTGTAACCGGCGTGGGAGATCCCTGGTAAACATCAGCAGCCCAGAGATGGAAGGGCACAAGGGCCAGCTTGAACCCTATGGCAACAACGATAGTCCCCAGCCCCATGAGAAATAAAGGAGATGATGACACTTGTGGCAGCTTTTCTGCAATACCACTGAACTTCATACTACCCGCCTCCATATAGATCAGCGCCATACCAAACAGCAGAAAGGCTGACGATAACGCTGCCAGCACCAGGTATTTCATCCCGGCCTCCACTGCATTGTTCCTGTTACGCAGATAAGCTATCAGCGCATACAGGCTCACACTTAACAACTCCAGCCCAATAAACAGTGAAATAAAATGCTGGCTGATGGTGAGAATAGCAGCGCCCAGCGTAGCCAGGAACAGCAGGATATAATATTCTTTGGGGTTTTCCTCCCTTTCCTCAAAATAGATATAAGAGAACAACCCTATTACCAGTACACAGAAAATAATAACGCCTGTAAACAACGCTGCCTGCCCATCTACAATAAAGAGCGGAGGCACTTCTTCAGGTAAGGTATCTCTTACATACCAGGTGGCAAAAACCACCAGGCACATCATCAGGAACCCTGTTACCTGTATAACAGTATGGCTTAACCGAAAAGCGATCAGCAGTATGGTTACCACAGAGGCCATCGCCAGTATGATGAAAGGAAGCAGCGGTATTAATTGCAGTTCATTCATGGAGTAACGGATGAATAGTAGATAAATGATGCACAGTATCTATTACAGGTTGCGGAAATAAACCCAATACCACAATGCTGATACTCAGCGCAGTCAGTATGATCAGTTCCCTGGCGCTGAGGTCCACTACAGGCACAGTGCTTATCAGCGGGCCCATAAACACTTTCTGCATCATACGCAGGGAATATACAGCGGAAAGGATCAGACCAAGGGTAGCTATAATACTGAGCACCGGGTTGTTGGAGAATGTTCCCAGCAGGATAAAGAATTCTGCAATAAAGTTACCCAATGCCGGCAACCCTGCAGATGCCATTGTCAGTAGTATTGCCATTCCTCCGAGCCTTGGCATGGAAGTCCACAACCCTCCCATTTTAGTAATATCTCTCGTATGTAGTCTTTCCTTCAGCATACCCGCCATAAGGAACAACGCACCTGTACTAAGCCCGTGTGTCAGTATCTGCATCACCACTCCCTGCATAGCTATACTGCTGAAAGAAAAAACACCTACCAGCACAAATCCCATATGACTTACAGATGTATAAGCTATCAGCCGTTTGAGGTCTGTTTGCGAAAAAGCCAGTAATGCTCCGTAAATAATCCCCGCCACACCTATCAGTATCATCCAGGGCGCAATATCTGCTGCGGCCTGGGGGAATATCGGTAATACAAAGCGTATTATACCATAAGCCCCCGTTTTCAGCAGTAGACCCGCCAGCAGGAGACTTCCCGCAGTAGGCGCTTCTCCGTGTGCATCCGGCAACCAGTTATGGAACGGTACTGCCGGCAGCTTAATAACAAATGCTATAAGAAACCCCAGCATGGTCCACATAGCAGTAGAAGGCGTCAGGGCCGTTTGCAGTAAAGCGAAATAATCGAAGGTGTAGTTCCCTGTCTGCTGACCATGAATAAAATACAACGCCAGTATAGCCAGCAACATCAGCAAACTACCAGCTTGTGTAAAGAGAAAGAACTTATAGGCAGCATAATGCCGGCGGACATCTCCCCAGAGAATGATCAGCAGGAACATAGGGATCAGCATGATCTCCCAGCAGAAGTAGAACAGGAACAGGTCCATGGCAATGAACACACCACTGATACCTGCCAGTGTCCACAACAGGTTAAAGAAATAAAAACCTGTCCTTTCCCTGACTTCCTTCCAGGAACAAAGTACCGCCAGGATGCCCAGGAAATAAGTAAGCAACAGCAATATATGGCTGAAACCGTCCAGGGCTACATGAAAGCTGACTCCCAGCGCCGGTATCCAGTTTGCCTGGTAGTTGATGAACCAGGAAGAATTATCCGGGAAAGCCTGGTAAACTGGAAAAAGCCAGCAGGCTATCAGCAGGTCAGCGCTGACAGTAATAAGGGCTATCCACCTGGCCAGCAAGGGCTGCCTTTGGGCTGCCAGCCAGCATAAGATGCCTCCTGCCAGTAATATGCATAGCATCCATATCAGTATCATAACAGTAATTGTAAGGTGATGATAAACAGGATACCTATCAGCACACCTGTTACATACCATCTCAGTGAACCATTCTGGGTTACTGAGAACTGCCGGTTAAGCAGCATGCTCACATTGGCAATGGCAGTATACAGTTTGTCAGATATATCAGATTTGTTGATACGGGTAATGAACAGGAAAGGCCTTACTATCAACGCGTCATACAACTGGTCAAACCTCCATCCGCTGAAAAAGAAGTCCCGTACAGACATTACCGTGGGCGATTGCTTCCATTGCTGCAACAACGGACTTTGACCGTAGTAAAGCGAATAACCGCTGTATATGCCAATCAGCGATACTACTACGGCTATCAGCTGAAATACTATTTCTGCAGGCAACCCCTCTTTTAAAACAGTTGCCGGCAATACATGCTGTACTTCTTCTGAAAAAAGATCAACATGCAGAATATTGTGCGGCCATTCTATCCACCCTGCTGCAACAGAAAAGAAAGCCAGGATGACCAGCGGCACCGTCATAACACGCGATGGCAGATGCCCGGGTGTTGTCTTCATCTCTCCCCAGAAGACCACCAGTATCAGCCTGGTTGAATAAAGCGCCGTGATAAAAGCGCCTGCCAGCGCTAAAGCCCATAATACCGGGTGACCGCCACCCGCGCTCCACGCATACCAAAGTATCTGGTCCTTGCTGAAAAAGCCGGCGGTGACCAGCGGCAGGGCGGCCAGCGCAGCCGCGCCAATAGTAAAGGTCCAGAAAATGACAGGCATCGTTTTTCTCAGCCCGCCCATCTTAAAGATATTATGCTCATGATGCAATGTCTCAATAACAGCGCCTGCAGCAAGGAACAGCAATGCCTTGAAAAAGGCATGGGTGAAGAAGTGGAAGATACCTGCGCTCCAGGCGCCCACTCCCAGGGCCAGGAACATATATCCTATCTGGCTGATGGTAGAATAAGCCAGTATCCTCTTAATATCCGTCTGTACCATAGCACTGCAGCCTGCCACGAAAAGCGTAACAGCGCCCACTATTGCAGTTATCTGCATAGCCACGGGCGAAAGCTCAAAGATGGTATGCATCCTGGCAATAAGGTAAACGCCGGCAGTGACCATAGTAGCGGCATGGATCAATGCACTGACGGGAGAAGGCCCGGCCATAGCATCCGGCAACCATGTCTGCAGCGGCAGCTGCGCCGATTTTCCCATACCACCACAAAGAAGCAGGATGGCTATCAACGTAACACCATCAGCACCACTGCTGAAATGTTGTGTGGCCCTTGCCAGCACATCAGGAATATACAATGTGCCCAATTCTTTAAACAACAGGAAAAGCCCAATGATCATAGCGGTATCCCCGATACGGGTGATCACAAATGCCTTGTTCGCCGCCCGGTAATTGCCGGGAGTTTCATACCAGAACCCTATCAGCAGGTAACTGCACAGGCCCACTCCCTCCCAGCCCAGGTATAACAACACCAGGTTGTCTGCCATCACCAGCATCAGCATGGCACAAACGAAAAGGTTCATGGAAGCAAAAAAACGGGCATAATCCCTGTCCTCACGCATGAAGGCAATAGAGTAGATATGGATCAGCGCCCCTATGAAAGTGATGATACAGATGAAGACGAGCGACAGTGAATCCACACGCAGGCTGATATTCGACACCAGTCCCTCAACAGAAAACCAGTGCCATAACACCTGCGTATAGGCGCCTGTCTCCGGCGGAGATTGCAGAAAACGGGCGCTTAACAGGATAGTGATAAGCGCAGATATACAGATGCTGCCTGCCCCAATACCGGCAATGAAATTGCGGGACAGGTATCTCCCTGCCAGTGATAACACCAGGAACCCGGCCAGGGGCAATGCAGGTATCAGGTACAGATATTGTTGCATATAGAACTTAATCTTTTAATTCTTTGAGCTGATCAATATCAAGTGATTTCCGCTGGTGATGGATCTGTACTACCAGCGCCAGTGCCACAGACACCTCTGCTGCGGCCATAGCAAGAATGAACAGGTACATGATCTGTCCGTCCGGTTGCTGCCACCTTGCCCCGGCGGCCACAAAAGCCAGCCCGGCAGAGTTAAGCATGATTTCTACAGAAAGCAGCATGAACAGGATGTTCTTCCTTGTCAGTACACCCGCCAGTCCCAGTACAAACAGGATAGCGGCAACTACTAATACCGTATGTGCGTGAATAGGTGCCATCAGTTTTATGTTGTTGTTGTTTGCAGGAACCTGTGCAGGCTCTTTTTCCTTTGTTTACCAATATGCGCGGCCCCGACAATACCCGTCATCAGCAGAAAGCCCACCAGCTCCACCGCAATAATGTATTCCCCGTAAAGTGATAAAGATATCTGCCGGGCATCGACTGCCACTGCTGGCATATCCGTCGGTGACGGACGTAACAATAGTACTATCATCTCAGCCAGCAACACCAGCGTGAGCACAGAAGGCCAGAGCCACACCCGGGGCTGTAACCATTCCTTTTCCTGCTGTGCCGTTTGCTTACCCAGGTTCAGCATCATGACCACAAAAATGAAGAGCACCATAATAGCGCCTGCATAGATGATCACCTCCAGCGCAGCAGCAAACGGAGCGCCCATAGAAAGGAATGTAACGGCAATAGCCATAAAGGAAACAATCAGATACAGCAAAGCATGAATAGGATGATACCGGGTTATCACCATGATAGTAGCCAGTATGGCAACGAGAGACGATATATAGAAAAGGATCGGCATCGCTTTGAATTTTCAGGGGATTAAGCTTTTTATGTCTACCGGTTCTTCCTCATTTCCTCCCTTCCCTTTTTCTTTCACTCCGGCATCAAGACCCGCCACATTATAAAAGTTATAGCCGGGGTATTTCCCCTGGCTGTCTATCAGCAGGTCTTCCTTTTCATACACAAGGTCCTGGCGTTTGTATTCCGCCATCTCAAAATCGGGAATAAGCTGTATAGCGTAGGTGGGACAGGCTTCTTCACAATACCCGCAAAAAATGCAGCGGGAAAAATTAATGCGGAAGAACTCAGGATATCTCCGCCCCTCTTCATTTTCAGTAGCCTGTAAAGCAATACAGTCCACCGGACAGGCAGCAGCACAGAGATAACATCCAACACAGCGCTCTCCCCCGTCAGGATCTTTGGTCAGCACTATACGCCCACGCCAGCGCGGAGGCAACGGTACTCTCTGTTCCGGGTACTGGATAGTGACCTTCCTGTGGAAGAGATGCACAAAGACCAACCACATTGTACGCAGGTGACTAATCATCGTTATATATTTTAAGTTATACTCATTAAGATTTCAACCAGAGGGCTACTGCTCCGGTTATCAGCAGGTTAGCCAATACCAGTGGCAGCAACAGCTTCCAGCCGTATGCCATCAGCTGATCATATCGCGGACGTGGCAACGATGCTCTCAGCAATATGAAAAGACCAATAAACAGGAACGTTTTCAGAAAGAACCACACCACCGGCGGAAGGAACGCAGGCCCCAGCCATCCGCCAAAAAACAGTGTCACCGTCATGGCAGATATCAGCGAAATACCCAGGTACTCCCCGATGAAGAACATCCCGAATTTCATCCCTGAATATTCTGCATGGAAGCCTGCTATCAGCTCACTTTCCGCTTCAGGAATATCAAACGGCAACCGGTGGGTTTCAGCCAGTCCTGCAATAAAGAATATGATAAAGCCAACAGGCTGTAAGAAAACATACCAGATCTTTTCCTGCGCAGCTACTATCTCTGTCAGGTTAAAGGACCTGCTCAGCATCACCACGCCCATCAGTGAAAGACCCATAAACACTTCGTATGCTATCATCTGGGAAGCGCCACGTAACGCGCCCAGCAGTGAGTACTTATTGTTGGACGCCCACCCTCCCAGCACAATACTGTATACGCCCAGCGATGACATGGCCAGGAAGAACATCAGCCCCACATTCAGATCCGCCACTACAATACCCGGCGCAAAAGGTATGATGGCAAGTCCCATCAACACACTGGCCACTACTACGGTAGGCGCCAGTATAAACACCCATTTATCTGCAAAAGGTGGTATCCAGTCTTCTTTAAAGAAGAGCTTCAGCGTATCCGCCAGCACAATAAAAAGCCCGAGAGGTCCCGCGCGGTTAGGTCCCAGCCGGTCCTGCCACAGGGCCAGCAGCCTGCGCTCCACCCAGATAAGACCTGCAGCTATATTCAGGAACACAAAGAGTACACCCAGTACTATCCATACGTGTTGCATAACAGTCATACTTTTACAGTTGAGATGTTTACCCATCCTCCCCAACTCCAGCTATCCATTCCTCTCAGCCCGGCAGGCACCAGCATGATGCCGTCAGGTAATGATCCATGTATTGAAAGTGGAAGCGAATATGCTTTACCATCAGATTTAACAGTAACTATATCCCCCTCCTTCAACCCTGCCCGTTCTGCATCGTGCCTTGAAAGGGAGATGTAAGGGGCGGGCGACTGTGACGCTATCCCTTCCGTATACACGCTGAGCTCACCTGAGCCGAAAAGGTGATACTGCGGCAGCAGCAGCCACTTGTCCTGTCGGGCTGTAAAAGCATCAGGTATATCGCGGGAGAAAACAGGTGTTACTCCCGTCTGCTCAGCCAATCGTACGCCGGGTTCACCACCTTTCAGCGAACCGCCGGTCTCCAGCTGGAATTTGTTCACAGACTGACCTGAGTTCCACCCCGGCGCCCAGAAGAAAGGGATCAGCGGCGAAGGCGCTGGCCCCCTGTATCCTTCCATGGTATACGAAAGCGGTGAATCATCGTCCTGCAAAGGCTTTGGCTCACTCACATCTATATTGGCCTGCATAGCAGTACGGCCACTGTAACGGTGCGATTCCCGCGGAATACGGGCGCCATGAAAACGGAAATCATGTGGCGGGGCCGACCTGGAAATACCCTTGAATTGAGGGAATTTACTTTCCAGGGCCTGTAATATCTCGTCCGGATGCTTCTCATGACCGTTGCCGGCAGTCGTCTTCAATGACCGGATCTCTGACAGCCATTTAAAGCTTTCCCTGACCTCACTGTTGGCAGGCATGAACACCTGGCTGCTGCATTGGGCACGGGCCTCATTATTGACAAAAGTGCCGTCTGCCTCCGCAAAAGTAGCCGCAGGGATCAGCACATCAGCCCTTTCAGTGGTACGGTTATGCAAGGTGTCAAGCACCACAACATTCTTACAGCTGCTGAAGAAAGCATCTGCCTGTCCGGCCGGGACAGAACGGTATAGGTCATTCTCCAGTATAATGGCTGTAACATTGGATGAACGTTCTGCACTGGTGATCGCCTTCTCAAAAGAAGACGACCGCATCATAGCCAACCCCAGGCTGTTGCAGTCCTGCATTACAAAAGCCAGCCCGGCTCTCTTCTCAGTCAGGTCCAGCGCGGCTGCAATGTCAAATGCTGCCCTGACCAGGGCATTGTTCCAGCAGGAAGTCCCTGTAATGATCACAGGATGTTTGGCTTGTTGCAATGCCCTACTGATATTCATAGCCTGGGTCCTGACAGCATCGGTAGCATCAGGCACCTCCGGCAGTGAGGGATTGAGTATATGAGCAATGGCAAATCCCAGGCGGGCCAGATCGTCCGGAGCTGCCCGCATGGTAGAAGCAGATATTTCATCGAGCGGAGATGCCGTAACGGTCATATTGGCCAGGAACCCTTTTGCATCCTGTACCAGCTCTCTGACTGCCATATCATGCCACAGGGGAATGGCTACCTGCTCCGTTGTATGAGTGGCGGCAGTTTTCATAACAGACTGCCTGACGGCCAGCGCCATTACAGGGGCCGTATTCCAGATATCTTCACCTAGTATAAGCACTGCATCTGCCTGCTCAATTTCTTTTAATGAAGGTGTATGAATAGCGCCTGACAACAGTATATCTACTATCTTCTGCTCTATGTATACAAGATCGTCAGGTATGCCCTGGTAGAAATTTTCCTTCCCTACAAGGTCCATCAACGCATAGTTGCTTTCAAGGGATGCTCTCGGAGAACCAATGCCTATCAGCGTATGACCGGATAGCAATGTGCTCATATGCTGCATCAGCGTAGCACGGTTTACGGCTTCAGACTGCCGCTTGCGGATAAGAGGCTGTGTTACCCGGTTCTCACTGTTCACAAATTCATACCCGAAACGCCCCTTATCACACAGAAAGTAACCATTCACCTCACTGTTATACCTGTTTACAATATTGCGTAGCTGCCCATATCTTTCACCGGCAATAACATTACATCCCAGGCTGCAATGCTGGCAAACCGCCGGGGCATTGGTAAGGTCCCACTTCCGGGTATAATGTTCCTTTAATGTCTTATCTGTAAATACACCTGTAGGACATACCTCCACCAGGTTACCGCTAAACGGACTTTGTAATACACCGTCCTTTTCCCGGCCGAAATAAACATGGTTATGAGCAGAGAATACATTGAGGTCTTTCCCTCCTGCATAATCCCTGTAATAACGTACACAACGGTAACACTGTATACAACGGTTCATTTCATGGTTAACCAAAGGCCCCAGGTACTGGTTGGTATAGGTACGCTTTTTATATTCATAGCGACGGTAATTATGCCCCGTCATAACAGTAACGTCCTGCAGATGGCAGCATCCGCCTTCATCACACACGGGACAGTCATGCGGATGGTTGGTCATCAGCCATTCTATTACCTGCGACCTGAAAGTAGTAGCCGTTTTATCATTGACAGATAACCGCAAGCCATCCTTCACACTTTCCATACAACTCATCACTATCCGTCCACGGGTATCCTCTTCATCTTTGAACACCTTTACCGCACACTGGCGGCAAGCCCCCACACTTCCCATGGCAGGATGCCAGCAGAAGTACGGAAGATCAAGGCCCAGGCTCAGACAGGCCTCCAGCAGGTTCTTACCTGCTTTTACTTCGAAAGCTTTATTATCTATATAAATTGTAGGCATGGTAAATAGTAGTTTATACGCTCAGTCTGTCTGCCACAGGCAGGCAGACAAAAATCTAAGCCGGTCTTTATTAGTCATACGGACATTTTTTATGTTCAATATGCTTTTCGAAATCATCCCTGAAATATTTTAATGCGCTTTGCAATGGCTCCATAGCTCCAGGCGCCAGCGCACAGAACGTACTGCCCGGCCCAAGTAGCTGCGTATGCATATCCAGCAGCTCAATATCTTCTTTCTTACCCTCGCCTTTTTCGAGAGAGAGCAGCAGCTTCTCTACCCAGGGCAGGCCCTCACGGCAGGGAGTACACCAGCCGCAGCTCTCCTGTGCAAAGAAGTGTTGAAGGTTATGTACAAAACCAACGGGACAGGTGCCGCTATCCATCACTATCATCGTTCCCGTTCCCAACCGGCTGCCGGCGGCAGCAACAGATTTATAATCCATTTTGATGTCCAGGTGCTGCGTGGTAAGAAAGTCTGTCGATGCACCGCCGGGCAACACACCCTTCAGCTCAACGCCATCTTTCATTCCTCCCGCATGCTCCTCTATCAGCTCCCGCATAGTAACACCCATAGGAAGCTCCCATACACCGGGCCTCTTCACCTTTCCACTTACACCATACAGTTTTGTACCGCCATCCTCACTATAGCTCAGCCCCTTGAACCACTCTATGCCGTTATTGACGATATGTGGCACACAACAAAGGGTCTCTACATTATTGACAATCGTAGGTTTACCAAACAGTCCGCTGATCTGTGGAAACGGGGGCTTGGCCCGCGGAGTGGCGCGTTTCCCTTCCAGGGCATTCAGCAAAGCAGTTTCCTCTCCGCACATGTAACGCCCCACACCTGTGTGCAGGTGCATGTCCAGGTGAAATCCGCTGCCCAGTATATCTTTGCCCAGGTAACCGGCATCGTATGCCTCCTGTATGCTTTTCCGTATCAGATCTGCCGCTTTATGATAAGCCCAGCGTAAGAATACGTAAGAGATATTTGCCTGTATGGCATAAGCAGCCAGGATCATTCCCTCAATCAGCTGATGCGGATTGCCTTCCAGCAATAGTCTGTCCTTAAATGTGCCGGGCTCCATTTCATCTGCATTACATATCAGGTATTTTGGAGAAGCAGCCTCCTCTCCCATAGGTATAAGGCTCCATTTTATACCGGTATTGAAACCTGCACCTCCTCTCCCTTTCAGGTTACTGTCCTGCACCAGCTTCTGAAGTGCAGCAGGCGTCATACCGCTGCATACTTTGCGCAGAGCGGTATATCCGCCTGTCATCTCGTATTCTTTGAGATTCAGGGCCGGCCGGTCCGGGTGAATATTCCTGGTAAGCGGGCGTTCCATGGTATTACTCATATTTTTTTAAGATATCGTCCAGCAATGCGGGTTCCACATCCCTGTAAAGGTCTTTATCTATCATCAGGGCCGGCGCATGATCACAGCAACCCAGGCAAACGTTAGGCAGCAACGTAAAGCGGTTATCGGCAGTTGTTCCTCCCATACGTATATGCAGCTTATCTTCCAGCAGCTTATGCAGACGGGGGTATCCCATTACATAGCAGGAAATACTGTCGCACAGCAGGATAACATGCCGGCCTACAGGCTTACGAAAAATGAGATTGTAGAAAGTGGCTACACTGTCTACTTCCGCCGGACTGATCTCCAGGTAAGCTGCTATTTCCTCAACACTTTCATCGCTGATCCACCCACGGTGCTGCTGCACAATCTTCAACGCCTCTATCACACTTGCCTTTTTATAAGGCACAAGTGCTATTTCATGATCTATGGCCTGTTTTTCTGTTACTGAAAGCATAAGCGTTTTGTTTTACTATCTGTCTATCTATGTCCGCAAAATCATTCGCGTTGCTGCTATTTTTCTTTACTGTTTACATAAGTGTTCTACATTATTATCTATCTATCTGTCTATATCTGCCAGCACATAATCCACACTACCTAATATAGAGAGAAGGTCAGCCACAGTATAGCCTTTACTGATATACGGCACCATCTGCATATGCGCAAATGACGGAGTGCGTATCCGCGTACGGTAAGACGATGTATTACCATCGCTGACCAGGTAATAACTGTTAGCTCCTTTTGTAGCCTCTATGCAGCTCATAGCTTCTCCTGGTGGAATAACAGGCCCCCAGCTTACGTTAAGAAAATGGTTGATGAGCGTTTCTATGTCCTGCATGGTATGCTTTTTAATAGGAGGCGTAGTGAGAGGATGATCTGCCTTATAATTTCCCTCCGGCATATTATTTAGACACTGTTCTATAATGCGCAGGCTTTGCCGCATCTCCTCCACTCTCACGAGTGAGCGGTCATAACAGTCGCCGTTCTGCGCAATAGGAATATCAAAATCAAACATTTCATAGCCTGAATAAGGCCGTTTCTTACGGAAGTCCCACTCAAAACCACAGGCCCTGAGCCCAGGCCCTGTCACTCCCCATTCAATGGCTTCCTCCAGTGTGTACACGCCTATGCCCCTGGTTCGTGCCTTAATAAGACTGTTGCGGAGCACCATATCGTTATACTCCTTCAGATGTTTGGGGAAATGGGTTACAAACTCACGTACCAGCCTGTCCCATCCTTTGGGAAGGTCCTGTGCCACACCGCCGATACGGAACCAGTTGGGGTGCATACGGTCTCCGCAAACAGCTTCAATGATATCAAATATCTTTTCCCTTTCGGTGAACATGTAGAACACGGGAGATAATTGACCCAGGTCCTGTGCAAACGTGCCGAACCATACCAGATGGCTGTTTATGCGGAACAACTCGCACAGCATAACCCGTATCACTTTCACTCTTTCGGGTACTTTTATACCTGCCATTTCTTCTACTGCCAGCAGGTAAGCCAGGTTGTTCATTACACCACCCAGGTAATCTACACGGTCTGTATAAGGAATATAGGTATGCCAGCTCTGACGTTCCCCCATTTTCTCCGCTCCGCGGTGATGGAAGCCGATTTCCGGTACGGCGTCAACGATCTCCTCTCCTTCCAGCTGCAGAATAATGCGTAGTACGCCGTGTGTGCCAGGGTGCTGCGGACCAATATTCAGGAACATAAAATCTGTATCCTCGCCCTGCGATTGCAGTCCCCACTCTTCCGGTTTGAAGCGCAGCATTTCCTGTTCCAGGTCCTGCTTCTCATCATACAGGTGAAAAGGGCCCATTTCAGTGGCTCTGGCCGGATGTTCTTTACGGAGGGGATGTCCTTCCCAGGTGAGGGGCATCAGTAAACGCTGTAAGTGAGGATGACCTTCAAAACGGATACCGAACATATCATACACTTCGCGTTCGTACCAGTTAGCATTTTGGAAGATAGATGTGATGGAAGGAAGGGATGGGTAATCGCCGGATAGTGCTACTTTAAGCCGGATGAAGTTATTATGTCTGAAGGAGAAGAGATGGTAAACTACGGTGAAGTCTGCAAGGGTGAAGGTCTCTTTTCCGGCCCGGTCCCGTTCGTCTATTCCACATAGATCGTACAGTAACGGATAATGATTTGATTTCAGGTACTGGACTACCGGGACAATATTTTCCTTGCCGGTCCAGAGGGTAAGCACCCCGTCGGCGGTAACCTGATGCCGGAATACGTCCGGGCCAAAGCGTTCAATCAGGTCTGAAGAAATATGATCTGCATACTGCATATCTTTACCAGTTTATATTTCATCGATCCCTCTGAAAGAGGTCATCTTGGTTCGTTCTTCGCGTCTGCCTTCTTTCATAGAAAGCATATGTGGTTTTATAACGCCCTGTTCTCCGATGGTCCAGCTCAATGGCCGCGCTTCTTTTCCAACAGCATCGGCAAGTAACATAAGGCCCTGCATAAAGGCGTCCGGCCTAGGCGGACAACCAGGCACGTACACATCTACCGGCAGGAATTTATCCACGCCCTGTACCACACTGTAGATATCATACATACCACCGCTGTTGGCGCAGCTTCCCATAGAAATGACCCACCGGGGTTCCATCATCTGTTCATGAAGCCTTTTGATGATAGGTACCATTTTAACGAAAACGGTTCCTGCAATGACCATCACATCTGCTTCACGTGGCGTACCACGTATCACTTCAGCGCCAAACCTGGCTACATCGTATTTACTGGTAATGCTGGTAGCCATCTCTACAAAACAACAGCTCAATCCGAAATGGAATGGCCACATGGAATTTTTACGGCCCCAGCCCAGAAGGTCCTGTACGGTTGTCAGCATAATACTTCTGCTGACAGCTTCTTCCATAGTACCGTTCCCATTCCCGTTCCCGGAAATATGACCGGACTGATCGCCTGCTTTACTTAGCCACCATTTCATTTTGCTGTTGTTTTAGTTTTAAGGCTTTTAATATTTTTTTGGCGTCTGCCCCGATGTTTAATGCGCCAATGCCCCATTCATAGATCAGTACAACCACCAGTTGCCCGATAAAGAATGCAGCGCCGAGATAGCCTGCCCATCCCAGGTCATAGAAACCCAGTGCCCAGAGCATAATGAAAACGGCTTCGACATCAAAAATGACGAATAACATGGCTACGAGGTAGAATTGTACGGGGAATTGAAGTCGTGCGGATCCGGTCTGCTCTATACCGCCCTCATAAGGTTTACTGGTAGCGCGGTCATTGTGATGCTGCCCCAGTATATAAGATAAGATAAGGATAGCGGCGAGTAATATCACCACAAGGCCTGTATAGAGCAGCAAAGGCCATAAGGGAACATCTGGAATTCCATTTCCCATAACGTAAAATTTTTTCCCGTAAATGAATACAATACGGATTGTGCTTCAGTCTGCCCCATTGTAAAACGGACAAACTATTTCCGAGAGAAAAATTCAAACTGATACACTACCGTATTCCGTTCTTTGCTAAAAAAGAAAGATGGTTGTAACGTCGTCGTACAGTCTTACGTAACGTGCTCTAGCTAATGATGTAATGTTCGAGGTTCTGAATGATGAAGTCTTTGTTGCTGATGACATGTTTCACAATGTCACCGATGGAGATGAGGCCGGTCAGCTGATCATTTTCAATAACGGGGAGATGGCGGATGAACTTATTCGTCATCAATTGCATGCAGTATTCAACTTCTGTATCAGGTGTGACAAATACCGGGCTGTCGGTCATGATGTCTCTGACAAGAGTCTCTTTAGAGGAACGTCCTTTCAGGATAACTTTGCGTGCGTAATCCCGTTCAGTGAATATGCCTATCAATTTTCCACTTTCGTCCACTACTACAAGTGCGCCTAAATTCTTTTCTTCGAGTACTTCCAGTGCTTCGTACACGGAGCAGGTGATGCAGATCGTGTAAACCATGTTTCCTTTTATTTGCAGGATATTTCTAACAGTATCCATAACAAAATATTTAAGGAAGTAACTATACCATTAAGTTAGGCTTTTTTTAAATAAAAAAAAATTATGCCGTTGACGGTAGTACCGGGATCCGATCTCTTTTGCCTGCTGCTGGCTTAATCCCCTCGTCAAAAAAGGCTGTCAAAAAAATACCTTTCTCGCAGTCAGAAGTCCCTTCTCTTATAAAAAAACGCTATCTCCAAAGTAAAAAGCTTTTAATCAACCCGCCTCTGGCGGGTTGACCTACACCTTCAAAAAGACGGCCCTGCCTTCCGCGGGGCCGTCTTTTTGGGCAATTTTCCATATTGAATGATGAGGTAAGCTTATTCTTTAGGGAAGCCAGGATTAGACTTTACTTCTTCTATCTGTCTGGTATGCCTTGCACTATGTGCCGCAATCAGCAGTAAACTCTGATATCCATCTACTTTACCCGTAGGAAAGTCGCTGATATGATCACGAAGATTATTCAGATCGGCACTCTTGATATAATCCAGGACAGGTTGTCTGCCTGCAGTAAAATCAGCAAGAGCAATTTCTGCGCTGGTATATTTTCCGGAAGGCTGCAACTCTTTAGGAGCTTTGAATTTTTCTGTACGATCGGTGATATTTTTGATCAGATCTGCATCTGAGGCTTTGATTTCTGATTTCAGAGCAGGTTGTGCAGGTTTTTCCATCTCTTTCTGTCCCATGGTAAAAAGCAGCTTTTCCGCTGCCACAATATGCTCCAGGCATTGAGCTATAGACCATTTGTCCTTTGCGGGGCTGAACTTCAGCTGTGCCTCATTTAAACCGGCAACAGCATTCTTCAGGTTTTCTGCTGTTTGATTATAATATTGCAGTAAGAACTCCCTGCTGCCATCAGCACTGGCTGTTGCCGGCTGACTTTCCAATACAGTTTTCAGCTTACCCAGCCCGGTTTGCAGATCATTGCCGATCATTTCTTCCATATTCATGCAAAGCAGCATCAGGTTCATAGGATAATTCATATGTCCGTTAAAGCCCCATTTCACTTTAGTCTGGTTGTCGCCCGCTGCTTCAGTGATCATATAAGCAGGTTCAGTTGCCTCAAACGGCTTATAAAAACGGAGCTCATAATCTATACGCTCTCCCTCTGCTATTTTTTTGATCTCCTGCTCTCCAACACCAACCTCTTTGTTACCCTCCCAGCGGGATACAAATCCTACGGTACCATCTGTACCCCTGTAGGATTTTTTCATAGTAGGGTCCATCATGGCCCATTTACTGTAGTTATCCTGGTTTTTCAGATACTTTACATAATCAAAAACCTCCTGTTTGGGTTTGTTGATCACGATTTCCCTTTCAACGGCATAGTCTTTCTTTACAAATAATGCTACTAACAATAGAATGGCAATGAGGATGCCCAGTACAATGAAGATTTTCTTTACAATTTTCATAATGTTGGAATTTTGGTTGTAGGAAAAAAAACAGGGAGTTAAAGTTAACTCCCTGAAGCATATGGTTTACTTACTTTTTTCTAGTGCCTGTAAAATATCATCCAGTATGTCCTGCACGTTTTCCAGGCCGACCGATATTCTTATCATGCCTGGTGTGATCCCTACCTGCACCCTCTCGGTATCCGTCAGCTTGGCATGTGTGGTGCTTGCCGGATGGGAAGCAATACTTCTGCTGTCTCCCAGGTTGGCCGTCAGCGTAAGCATTTTCAGCGCATCCAGGAAACGGGTGCCGCTCTGCAATCCTCCTTTCAGCTCAAAGCATACAATACCTCCGCCGCCACTCATCTGCTTTTTAGCAATAGCATGCTGTGGATGGCTTTCCAGCATAGGATATTTCACCCATTCCAGCAACGGATTACCTTCCAGCGCTTTAGCCAGGGCCAGGGCGCTTTCAGAATGACGGGCCATGCGGATATGCAGGGTCTCCATACTTTTACTCAGTACCCATGCGTTGAACGGAGACATCGCGGGTCCTGTGCTCCTGCAAAAAGCATAGATCTCTTTGATCAGGTCTGCACGTCCAACTACAACGCCACCCAGTACACGTCCCTGCCCATCCATCCATTTGGTGGCGGAGTGGGTAACGATATGTACGCCATGTGCAACAGGACGCTGTAATACAGGCGATGCAAAGCAGTTATCAACGTTGAGGATAATGTTATGTTTATTGGCAATGCCGGCCAGCAGGTCCAGGTCAATGATCTCCAGGCCCGGGTTGGACGGCGTTTCTACGAAGATCATTTTGGTATTGGGCTTTATAAGCGCCTCGATACCAGCCGGATTGTTAATATCAAAGTAGCTGTGCTCAATGCCCCATTTAGGCAGATATTTGGTGATCACCGTATGGGTAGAGCCAAAGATAGAGCTGGCGGAAAGCAGGTGATCGCCTGTTTTCAGCAGTGCCATGAAACTGGCAAAGATCGCACTCATACCGGATGAGGTGGCATATCCGGCCTCAGCTCCTTCCAGTGCACATACTTTCCTTACAAACTCGTCCACATTAGGGTTACTGAAACGGCTGTAGATATTATTATCTGTTTCATCCGCAAATGTGGCCCGCATTTCTTCCGCATTATCATAGGTAAAACTGGAAGTGAGGAAAAGCGGGGTGGAATGCTCCATCTGCCATGTTTTTTCGGTCTGTATCCTGACTGCATTGGTTTCCGGCCGGTATTGATCTTTCTCCATCTTTTGCTGGTATATTAATGTTAATTATTATTTCTTGATTGATTGACATAGTCAAGTTATTGCTTGACATTGTCATGTAAAAACGGCGAATTACTCATTCACCCTGGTTTCCCAGGTAAGGTCCCCACCTGCGCGGCGTAAAGTTTCGGCAACAGAGCAATATTTGGTCATAGAGAGTTCTACCGCTCTTGTTGCTTTGTCGGGGTCCAGGTTAGCACCTTTCAGGTGGAAGATGATATGTACTTTCTCCCAGATAGAGGGTTCTTTCCCTTTTTCGCGTTCACCATCAACTTCAATACGGAAGTCAGTCAGCTCCTGGCGTTGTTTCTTCAGGATCATTGCTACGTCTATGGCCGAGCAGCCGCCCAGTCCCATCAGAAGCATCTGCATCGGTCTTACGCCGTTACCTTTCCCGCCGTTTTCAACGGAAGAATCCATCAATACTTTGTGCCCGCCGGCATCAACAGCTTCCATGTTGAATGAATCATCAATTCTCTGTAGTGATATCTTCATTGGATCTAAAAATTAGATACCAAAGATACTTAGTGGGGAATCAAATCCCAAATGACGGTGGTTAGGGGGCCCTATCCGGTTGCCAGTTTAAATTCTTTTGCGGCCGCAGGCCGGGAAAGCGCCCTCAAAAAAGCGCATTAAATATGATATAAAGTCCCCAACTGCTATGCTACCTGTTCTCACATCATTATGGATTCAGTATTTTTTCCCTTAGATTTGCGCAAATTTTTCCGGGGCTTTGGCGGCACAGATCTTTCATAGCAAACAGGCATTTATTTTAGAATCCGGCATTACCTTGCCGGAACTGCATATTGCTTATCACACTTACGGCAAACCAGATAAGAACGGTAGCAACGTTGTATGGATATGTCATGCACTGACAGCCAATTCCGACGTAGCAGACTGGTGGCAGGGCCTCATAGGCCCTGGCAGGGCCATAGACCCTGAACGTCACTATATCATATGTGCCAATATACTTGGCTCCTGCTATGGAACGTCCGGTCCCCTTTCCACTGATCCCGCCACCGGACAGCCTTACTATTATTCCTTCCCGCAGGTAACCGTCCGCGACATGGTACAGGCGCACGTACTTCTGCGTAAACACCTGGGCATTGAACAGGTAGCGTTGCTGATGGGAGGTTCTATGGGCGGCTACCAGGCCCTGGAATGGGCATTACTGGAACCGGAAAATATCAACCGCCTCTGCCTGATGTGTACCGGCGCCTCTGAAAGCGCCTGGGGCATAGCGATTCATACTGCCCAGAGACTGAGCATTGAAGCTGACAGCACCTGGAAAGACAATAGCGCCGCTGCCGGCGCCGCAGGCTTAAAAGCTGCCCGTGCACTCGGCATGCTCACTTACCGTAACTACCAGACGTTTGTACGCACTCAGTCTGATCCTGACAAGGAAAAGACTGACAATTTCCGGGCTTCTTCCTATATCAACTACCAGGGAGATAAACTGGTAAAACGCTTCAACGCGCAATCTTACTGGCTGCTTACCAAGGCAATGGACAGCCACAACATAGCCCGCGGCCGGGAAACCGACCTTGCCGGAACCCTGGCCCTCATTTCCCAGCCTTCCCTGATCATCGGTATCACGAGCGATGTGCTTTGTCCGCCGGAAGAACAGGTATTCCTCTCCCGCTACATTCCGAATGCCACCTACCACGAAATAGACTCATCTTACGGCCACGACGGCTTCCTGATCGAGTTTGAGAAAATAGGCAGCATCCTGGGAAACTGGCTTGATTAAAACACCTGACCTACGTTATCATAGCTGAAAGCCGGCCACTGGCCGGCTTTTGCATTGAATATAACCCCATTTTAACAAGGTTAAAATCCGATTAAAAAGGCCTTAAAGTTCCTTAAGCCATAAGAATATCCATTCCTCTGATTCTATATTTGTATCCGTAATTGCATGAAAAGGATATTTGCCTATATATTACTCTTTATTCACATCAATACAATGATGTTCGTCCCGGTAGCGGATGAGAAAGACGTGTATGATGCATACGGAAGACAGATAGGTGATATTAATACTGTTTTTGACTTTGTGGACCAGGTCCTGCTGGGTAACAGCAACGTGGTGATAGAAGATGAGGATGATGATATGGCCCACTACTTTACCGGAAGCTATGGCATTACCTGTTATCTGCATCAGCAGGAACAGTTTACCATCACCCGTAAAGAGCCTACAGCCAGGGAACTGGCAGTAGCCTACCCCTTGTTGCCGGTACAAAAACCCCTTACTATGGCGTACGATATACTCACGCCGCCACCAGAAGCCTAAGCATATTTTATAACAATTCTGCACATGAATGGCAGCCTGAACGGTTGACAATGAACATTCTTTGTGCCTTATTGTTGATGTTTTTACATATTATTTAAAAATCAGTATTAAACGAACGTAAATGTTAAACAGGGATTTTAACCTGGCAGCCTTCTATCGGACCATTACCTGCTGCTTCTTACTGTTGCTTGCCTGTGCCGGGGTACATGCCCAGGATACCACGCATATCACCCTGCAACAGGCAGAACAGCAGTTCCTGGAGAAGAATCTTGAGCTGCTTGCAGAGAAATACAATGTATCCATTGCCCGCGCCCAGATCATACAGGCACGGCTATACAATAATCCAAACCTTACATTCAGCGGGAACCTTTACAACCCTGACAGGAAAAAGTACTTCGATATCAGTAACAGGACCGGTCAGTATGAAGTGGCCATCCAGCAGATGATCTCCCTGGCAGGTAAAAGGAACAAATCAGTAAAACTGGCACGTACCAACGCAGAGATGGCAGACAATGCCTTCTTTGATCTGCTGCGTACACTGCGTTTTACACTCCGTAGTAATTTCTACCAGGCCTATTACCTGCAGAATTCCATGCATGCCTACGATGTACAGATAGCTGCACTGGAAAAAATGGACGGCACCTACAATGACCTGCAGAAGAAAGGGCTGGTTACATTGAAAGATGCTATCCGCCTCCGTTCTCTCTTATACAGCCTTAAAGCAGAAAGAACTACCCTGGCCAACCAGGTGAACGATATCGAATCAGAGCTCCAGCTGCTGTTACAGAACAACCATTCCTGGTTTGCTCCTGATATGCCGGACAGCGCGCTGGTTGCACAGCCCATACGGCAAACCAGCCTGCAAACACTGGTAGACAGCGCCTACCTGAACCGTCAGGACCTCCAGCTGGCTCAGAACAGCCTTCGCTATACAGAACAGAACTACAGCCTGCAGAAAGCAATGGCTGTACCTGACCTCTCACTGGGCGCCAGCTTTGATAAAAGAGGCAGCTTCGTGGATAACGCTACCTTCCTGAACCTGGGGATAGACCTCCCCTTCTTTAACAGGAACCAGGGTAATATCAAAGCCGCGAAATATTCTGTAGACCAGTCAAAACTCCTGGTACAAAAGCAATCTCTTACAGTGGAGAACGAAGTACAGACCGCTTATGTAAAAGCGCTGAACACAGATAAAATGCTGGAATCGGTAGACCCTGATTTCCGCAAACAATCAGAACAACTGCTGGGCAGCATTACCGAAAACTTCCTTAAAAAGAATATCAGCCTGCTGGAACTAACAGACTTCTACGATTCTTATAAAGAAAATGTCCTGCAGCTGAACCAGTTGCAGAACGACAGGATGCAGGCCATCGAAACGCTGAATTTTGCCATCGGTAAAACTATGTTCAATAACTAATCATCATAACTGACAATACTCATGAAACCTTTTGTGATATACCTGCTCCCTGTAGCCTTCGGTTGCCTTCTGTCCGCCTGCGGCACTGACAAAGCAGAAACAAGGAAAGACGACACGTCTGAGACAGACAGCCTTTATAAACATGTGGAGACCGCACCAGCCGTGTTTGAACAACCTTCAGAAAGTATCAAGCTGAATGGTAAGATAGAACCGGATGAAAGCAAAGAAGCCAAAGTATACGCGCTGGCAAGCGGTAAGATCAAAAGCGTACAGGTAGAGCTGGGCGACTATGTAAAACAGGGACAGGTACTGGCCGTACTGCAGAGCGGCGAAGTGGCCGGTATCGCTAACGACGTATCTGTGGCGGAATCCAACGTAGAGCTGGCCCGTAAGAACGTGGAGACACAGAAATCCCTCTTTGAAGGAAACCTGGCCACACAACAGGAATACCTCTCTGCCCAGGTAGAGCTGAAGAAAGCCCAGTCCGAACTGAACCGCGCAAGACAGGTAGCCTCCATCACCGGTGGCAGCAACGCTGTTTATACGCTGAAAGCGCCTATCAGCGGTTATGTGATCGAAAAGAACATCTCCAATAACTCTGAAGTAAGACAGGATAACAGCACCAACCTCTTTACCGTGGCAGACCTTTCTACAGTATGGATCATCGCCAGTGTATACGAAACAGATATTGCCAATATCCGTTTAGGCGATGAGGTGAAAGTAAGGACATTCTCCAATCCCGATAAAGATTACCTGGGTAAAATAGACAAAGTCTATAATGTGCTTGATCCCTCCAACCGTACCATGAAGGTTCGTATCAGCATGCCTAATACGAACAATGAGCTGAAACCGGAAATGTTTGCTACCGTGAAGGTGAGAACAGCTCCGGGCGACAGTATCCTCAGCATCCCTGCAAAGGCAATGGTGATGGACAACAGTAAGCAATATGTGATCGTGAAGAAGAGTAACGGACTGGAAATAAAACCCATCACCGTATTGCGCAGGATCGAAGACCGGGCATTTATTACCGGCCTCAGCGAAGGAGAACAGGTGGTGACCAGCTCTCAGGTATTTTTATACGATGCACTCAATGTTAAATAGTTAACGGGATCTCATGCAGAAAATCATTAAATCAGTTATAGCCTTTTCCCTGAAGAACAGGCTCTTCATCGGGTTTGCCACTATTGTGCTGATCGTATGGGGAATCATAGCCTTCAGGAATATACCCATCGAGGCCTTCCCCGATGTGACCAATACCCAGATCACCATTATTACACAATGGCCCGGCAGAAGTGCAGAGGAAGTAGAGAAATTTGTGACCGTGCCCATTGAAGTGGCGATGAATCCTGTACAGAAGAAAACATCTGTACGTTCAACCACCGTATTCGGCCTTTCTGTTGTAAAAGTGATCTTTGACGATAATGTGGATGACGCCTTTGCCCGCCAGCAGGTAAACAACATGCTGCGCGATGTGGAAGTACCCGATGGCGCAGAACCTGACGTACAACCGCCTACCGGTCCTACGGGAGAGATCTTCCGCTATACCCTGGAAAGCAAGACCAAGACCGTAGCCGAACTGAAAACCTTGCAGGACTGGGTGATAGAACGCCGCCTGTTGAACGTACCGGGTGTGGGCGATGTGGTAAGTTTTGGTGGTGAAGTGAAGACATACGAGATCAAGGTAAATCCGCAGAAACTGGCCTCTTATGATATTGCGCCGCTGGACGTATACAATGCCGTATCCAAGAGCAATATCAATGTAGGTGGCGATGTTATCGTAGATAACTCACAGGCCTATGTAGTACGTGGTATCGGTTTGCTGAACAATGTGGAAGAGATAGGTAATATTATTGTAGACAACGTGAACGGTACGCCTATCCTCGTAAAAGACCTGGCAGAAGTAAGCATTTCCAGCCTGCCCCGCCTGGGACAGGTAGGTCGTGATAAACGTAATGACGTAGTGGAAGGCATCATCGTGATGCGTAAGGGAGAAAATCCCAGTGAAGTGATCAAACGCGTGCAGGACAGGATCACTTACCTGAATGAAAAGGTATTACCGTCAGATGTGAAGATCAACACCTTCTACAACCGTAATGACCTGATCGAATTCGCTACCCACACAGTACTGCATAACATGCTGGAAGGTATCATCTTTGTAACGGTGATAGTGTTCCTGTTCATGGCTGACTGGCGTACTACTGTGATCGTGGCAATAGTGATTCCGCTGGCCCTGCTTTTTGCATTCATCTGCCTGACGTTGAGGGGAATGTCGGCCAACCTGCTATCGATGGGGGCGATAGACTTCGGTATCATCATAGATGGTGCGGTGGTGATGGTAGAAGGCATCTTCGTGTTGCTGGACCATCGTGCCCACCAGGTAGGTATGGAACGTTTCAATAAGCTCTCCAAACTGGGTATGATCAAAGCCACAGGAGGCGAATTGGGTAAAGCCATCTTCTTCTCCAAACTGATCATCATTGCAGCCCTGCTGCCTATCTTCTCTTTCGAGAAAGTGGAAGGTAAAATGTTCTCTCCCCTGGCGTGGACACTGGGTTTTGCCCTGCTGGGCGCTTTGATACTCACGCTGACGCTTGTGCCGCTGCTCAGCAGCCTCCTGTTGCGCAAGAATGTGCGCGAAAGGCACAATCCTTTTGTGGAAGCCATTATAGGCGGAGTAATGAAGCTCTTCTCCTGGACTTACCACAAAAAACGCCTTACACTTATCCTCGCTACTGTACTGGTAGGCATAGGCTTGTTCAACTTTAAATTTCTGGGTAGTGAGTTCCTCCCCGAACTGGATGAAGGCGCTATTTACATCCGCGCTACCTGCCCGCTCAGTGTTTCCCTGGATGAATCCAAGGTACTGGCTAATAAGATGCGCCGGATCATCCTTGAGTTCCCTGAAGTAAGACAGGTAATGTCCCAGACAGGCCGCCCTAACGATGGTACAGACGCTACCGGTTTCTATAATATCGAGTTCCATGTGGACATATATCCCAAGAAACAATGGAAGAGCGGCCTCACCAAGGAAGAGCTGATAGACAAGATGCAGAAGCGGCTGGAAGTATACCAGGGCGTGAACCTGAACTTCTCCCAGCCTATCATGGATAATGTGGAGGAAGCTGTATCTGGTGTGAAAGGATCACTTTGTGTGAAGATCTATGGTGATAGCCTGGCTTATACGGAAGATAAGGCCAAGCAGGTATATGAGATCATGAAGAACATCAAAGGTGTGGAAGATCTTGGCGTGATCAGGAATATCGGTCAGCCGGAAATGCGTATAGAACTGGATGAGAATAAAATGGCCCTTTATGGTGTAACTACTGCCGATGCCAATGCCACTATCGAAATGGCCATAGGCGGTAAGGCCGTTACGCAGATATATGAAGGAGAACGCAAGTTCCAGCTCAGGCTGCGTTATGAAGAGAAATACCGTGATAACGCAGAGGCTATCAGCAACCTGATGGTGCCTACCCTGAGGGGAGCCAAGGTGCCGGTTAAGAACATTGCTACTATCCGTACGCTGACAGGGCCCAGTATCATCTTCAGGGACGATAACAGGCGTTATACCGCAGTTAAATTCTCTATCCGTGGCCGTGACATGGGGAGTGTGATTGCTGAAGCGCAAAGTAAGGTGGATAAGCAGGTGAAACTGGACAAAGGATATGAAATGCTTTGGGCGGGCGATTTTGAGAACCAGCAACGTGCAACCAAAAGGTTGACCCAGGTAGTGCCTATCAGCCTGCTGATCATCTTCCTGATCCTGTTTGTGATGTTCGGTAATGTCAAAGATGCAGGGTTAGTACTCATTAATGTACCTTTTGCTATCATAGGGGGGATAGCCGCCCTCCTGGTATCCGGTACTAACTTTAGTATATCTGCAGGTATCGGTTTCATTGCCCTTTTTGGTATCTGTATACAGAACGGGGTGATCCTGATAACGGTGTTCAAGAACAATATGCAGAAGGTGAAGAAGAGAGAATTCAATAAGCAAACGCTGGAGCTGGCTATCCGCGATGGTGTACGCACCAGGGTGAGGCCGGTAGTGATGACGGCGCTGATGGCGGCGATTGGTTTGCTGCCTGCAGCGCTCTCCAAAGGTATTGGTTCTGAAACCTCTAAACCATTGGCAATAGTGGTGATCGGGGGCCTTATAACGGCAACCGTGCTTACCCTGCTCGTATTCCCGCTGTTTTTCTATCTGGGCTATAGAAGAATGGGCCAGAAAATGGATTGATTTACCTACAACGAGTAACATACATGATAAAAAGTCGGTAGTTTGCTTTGGCAGACTATCGACTTTTTTTCTTACATTCCCTATAAAATTACCACGATCCCAAAGTCACCAAAATCACCACTGTATGAAGAACTGTTTACAACTGATCCTGACCTGTTTGTGCACCCTATTCTTACTGTTCAGCACATCTGCTGTAGTATACGGGCAGCAACAGACCATCACAGGTACTGTTACCAACAAAACAACAGGAGAGCCCTTAGCCGGAGTGAGCGTTAGCATTAAAGGCACGCTGGCCGGCACAATTACAGATGGCAGCGGCAATTTTAAATTCAACACCAGCCGCTCCTTCCCTTTCAGTATCGTGTTCTCCTCCGTTGGTTTTACCAGCCAGGACGTACAGATTACCAGTGCCAGTCCCCTTACAGTGTTGCTGGCACCTACAGACATACTGGGGGAAGAAGTGGTAATTGCCGCCAGCCGTGTTTCTCAAAGTATCCTGGAATCGCCGGTATCTATTGAAAAATTAAATACTACGGCTATACGGGAATCGCCAACTCCCAGTTTCTATGATGCCCTACCCTCTTTGAAAGGTGTGGAATCCAGTGTGCAGAGTCTCACTTTCCGCACTATCACTACCCGCGGTTTCAACACCAACGGGAACACCCGTTTCAACCAGCTGGTAGACGGTATGGATAACCAGGCCCCCGGCCTGAACTTTTCAGTGGGAAATATCGTGGGAATGTCTGAACTGGACGTAGCCAGCGTAGAACTGTTGCCGGGCGCATCTTCTGCACTGTATGGCGCAGGCGGTATGAACGGTACCCTGCTCATGACCAGTAAAAGCCCGTTTGAATACCAGGGGCTCAGCATGAAACTCCAGGCAGGCATCAACCACCTGGGTAAAGTGCAACAGAACAATGTGGGCTTCATCCCTGATGTTACCGCCCGTTATGCAAAAGCGCTGGGCAAATTTGCCTTCAAGCTCAACTTCGGGTTCATGCAGGCAGATGATTGGCAGGCTGTAGATTCTACCAACTTCGACAGGCTGAACCTGCGTACAAAAGCCGGTTTCTCTCATGCTACAGATCCTAACTATGATGGCGTAAACGTATATGGGGACGAGATCACCACAACTTTTGGCGCTACCGCCGGCTTGCTGAATGGCGTGGCCGTTTCCCGTACCGGTTACAGGGAAAAAGACCTGGTAGATTATAATACAAGAAGCATTAAAACAGGTGCTGCTTTCCATTATAAATTCACCGATAATATTGAAGCTATTGTTCAGGGTAACTGGGGAACAGGCACTACTGTATACACAGGCTCTGACCGTTATTCCCTTCGTAAGTTCAACGTAGGACAGTACAAATTAGAGCTTCGTGGTAAGCAGTACTTTGTCCGCGCATATACTACACAGGAACGTTCAGGGGATGCCTACAATGCTACAGCCCTGGGCACATTGCTGAATGAGACCTACAATCCCAGCGTGGTGAGGGATGCCAACGGGAATGTTACCGGCGGATGGTTTGCTGAATATGCTACTGTCTACAACCAGGCCCGCGCAGGTATTTTCCCTGGTGCTCCCGGCGCGAAAACAGACGCTCAGGCCCACGCTATAGCCAGGGCGTATGCCGACCGTAACCGCCTTACTCCGGGGTCAGCGCCGTTCAATACCGCTAAAGATGCTATCACCAGCAGGTATATCGGTTTTGGCACCAACAGGAACGGAGCCAAGTTCAACGATAAAACCAACCTGTATCACTACGAAGGTTTCTATGACTTCACACAGCATATCAAAGTGCTGGAGGTACAGGCAGGTGCGTCCTGGCGCCGTTATTCCCTCAACTCAGATGGTACTATCTTCGATGACGCCGATGGTACTATTCCTATCGACGAATATGGTGCATATCTGCAGGTAGGTAAAAAACTGGTGAAAGACAGGATCAAGCTGACGGCTTCCGTTCGTTATGATAAGAACGAAAACTTTGACGGCCGCTTTACACCACGTATCTCCGGTGTATTCACTGTTGCTCCCCGTCATAACATCCGCCTGTCCTTCCAGACAGCATACCGCAACCCTACCAACCAGGACCAGTACATAGATCTGCCAATCAGGGCTAATACCCGCCTGATCGGTGGCTTGCCTGAGATACTGACAAAGTATGACCTCTATAACACCAAAGGCTATACTCAGGCCAGTGTACAACGGTATGCTGCTACAGGAGATCCTACCCAGTTGCAGCTTCACACTTTTGGCAAGTTTCGCCCGGAAAGCGTGAAGGCATATGAAGTAGGTTATAAAGGCCTGATTAACAACCGCCTGCTGATAGATGCTTACTATTATTACAGCTCCTATACAAACTTCCTTTCCTACCTGGTGTTGTTGCAACCAACGCAACCACTGGCGCAGGACCCTTCTCTCAGCAGGGCCAATATCTTTGCCACTTATGTCAACAACCCTGCTGACGTAGTAGCACAGGGCGGTGCGTTAGGGCTGGATTACCTGATCAACACCTGGACAGTATCAGGTAACTTCTCCTATAACGACCTCACCAAAGACTCTGGCGACGGACTGGATAATTCCTTCAACACACCTAAATACCGTTTCAATATCGGCCTGTCTAACAGGAACGTATATAAGAATATCGGCTTTAACGTGATGTGGCGCTGGCAGGATTCCTTTGTATGGAATTCTTCCTTTGTAAGAGGTGCAGTTCCGGCGTATAGCACTATAGATGCACAGGTGAATTATAAAATGCCGAGGATAAAGACAACTGTTAAAGTAGGTGGTTCTAATATCACTAATCACTACTTCCAGACCTCTTATGGTAATCCGAAAGCAGGTGGAATTTACTATGTAGCATTGTTGTTTGAAGATCTGTTGAGATAATTAAGAATAACATTTACTTTAAAAGAACAGGCCGGATAGGAATATCCGGCCTGTTCTCTGCATATTATCTTTAGCCTTTACACAGTTATCTTAACACTCCCTCCTATTCTAATTAAATGCTTATAAATTTAAAGAAATAAGTTTATAGAAATTTATATCTCAACTTTTTCGACAGTCTCCGCAATAATCTTTATTAAACCGCCCGTAGAATTGGTCTCAATTATGTAGCAGTTTAATTGTATATGTTGAGGAAATTTTTTTTTCTTTCTATAAAATTCTACCAGATCTGGATCATCTAGGGGGGCAATGCCAGCAGTAAGGATAGATTCGTGGGCGATAATCCCAAAATTCATTGTTGCCTTAAATAAATAAACATCTTTAAATATGATTCTTGATTCAGGTTCATCATACCAATCAATGATCATTTCAATTGTATCAACATGCCCTGGATTACTCCTATCAATGTAAATACTTTTGAGTATAGAATCATGCCAGTAACAATCATCAAAGTTAAAATTCATAGAAGTTACTTTTACTTTCAATTACTTCTTTCCTATATTCATTCACCATGGCCATCTGTTAGGGAATAATTATCCGGCAATTAAAAATTTTGACAGCAAAATAATTGTTGACATAGGTATATAGCCAGAACAAGGTATGTATACAACAATGGTTGGTCCTATAAAGTCATTTATTATATTACATGAGACAAAAATAAGTATCGGACATGGCTATACTTATAACACATTGATGCTATAAATTAATGATTATGAAATTTGTTGTCTACATGTAGATGTTTGCTGGGTTAACATATAGGGTTCTTATTTAAAGACCTGTTGGAGGTTTAAAAATAACAACTCACCTTAAATCGACAGGCCGGACAGGAATATCCGGCCTTCTTTTTTCACGTTATAAAAAGACATGTCGACCGGACATGCTTTAAGCTGGTTGTCCCTGTTAAAGACAACTTAATGGCAGTAATTATTTTCTGATTTTCTGGATTATCATGGTATATACAAGCAGCAACTTATATTGTCAAATTTATGGCTTTGACAATTGGAACTATCCCCCTGAGTTTACGCAAAACAAGCAATTCTTAGCAGCTTCTTTCTTAATCTTTTCTTGTGGAGTATTTGTAACTCTTTTTGATAGTGCGAATATAAGAATTTCGTGCATGTTGGTGGTTATAGCACTTCCGTTGTATATTTTATTTATTTCGTGAAGCCCATTCTCTCAGCAACACAATTGCATCATACAACACCCCAGCCTCTCCCCTGAAGTCTCCTGAGCCTTTTGGTTCACCGGTACGTACGTCGTACCATTCGTAGAAACCTTTATTGGCCAGCACTCTGTCTATCATGGGCTGTAATTCATTATATGCCTCATTGATATACCCATATTGTATCAGCGCCTGTATCATACGTCCGCCAAACCAGGTCCAGTCGCCACCATTCTGGTATACATAAGGATGCATGTTAGGAAACTCTTCTGCAGGATATGGAGGGTATACTGTAATGCCGATGGTAGCATGTTTCTCTTTAGTTGCTGCAGTCAACATCTGCTGATTGATAACGGCGATTTCTTTTTTGTTATGTAAGCCCGCCAGTATAGCACAGGCAGAACCACCGGTGTAAAGGATCTGATCTTCATTGAATGACGCAGAGAACGGACTGCCATTGAGATAAAGATGAGGAATGTATTTCTGTGTATCAATCCGCCAGAGATGTTTGCGTACGTTCTGTTTAATTCTAGTGGCAGTTTGAGACCAGTTCCTGGAAGTTGTGTAGCCAGCGGGCTTCATCGCAATGAAATCATTGAGGGCAATTATAAACATAGCGTTGTCATAAATATCTATTGCCCATTTTGTTTTATCATTGATAGCTACTCCCCAACCTGTTTCGGGCTGAACATCTCCCCAATCTACAGTAGTGGCGCCTGTAACAAGTCCGTATTTGTCAGACCAGCGGTCTTTCATAATGTAATTCAGCGCATCTTCCATCCGTTGAAAGACGGTCTTCTCCCCTACTTTCTCCAGCAGGAAAGTTTTATCTCCCGTAGCGTCAACATATTTCCTGATGGCTTGTACGAGGGATGATTCCTGGTCTGTTTCAACTGTGTTCTTATGAGCAGCCCATCCCGGAGCCATGTCTGTATAACGGTAAGGATAGCCTGCATAGGCTTTTTTAGCATCTATCATGCCGTCAACAATATCTCCTTCCGTTCCCTGCATACGGAAGAAAAGCAGTAGCATCTCCTTTACCTTTTCAGGAGGATGTACTTTTAAAGAGCCCTTAATGAAGGTGTTGAAATCCCTGATCCAGACTTCCCCATAAGAAGTCCCGGCAGAAAAGCCGGTTAACAGGCGCAGGGCGCGGGCCTGTACGGTATCAAGACGGGAATCTGCCGTTATCCTGGCAGCCAGCTGCCTGGGCTGTGAGAAAGAAACGTGGAATGTAATGACTAAAATAAAAAGACCTGTAAGTTTCATATAAAAAGTATGTATGTACATGTAAATATAATAGGTTGTCTTTTAAAGACAAAATGTTATATCGGATCTCTATGATTCTTTATTATATTGGATATTCTTATTATTGGCGAAAGATATATATGTATGTACATTTATGATATTGGATTAATTCTATCTTTACGCCATGAAACCCATCTTCCCCACTACTTATTCTACCCTCTGCCCGGATGCCTTAGCCAGTTACCTTTCTTCCCACTACGATCATGGTATGATAAAATGCCGGTTTATTGTACGTGGTGTTGGTGATACCTATATGGCAGAAGCCCCGGACCAGAAATACATTCTGCGTATTTACCGTTCTACGCACCGAAGCCTGGAACAGATACAGGTCGAAACCGGATTACTGACGGCTTTACATACAGCAAATGTTTCTGTATCCTATCCTATTGCAGACCGGAATGGCAATATGATCCAGGAATTTGATGCAGCCGAAGGCCCGCGTTATGGTGTATTATTTTCCTTTGCTCATGGAAAATCTGTATTACAATTCAACGACCGGCAACTGCAGAGCCTTGGACGTGAAATGGCAGCATTTCACAATGTATCTTCTGTTATTCGGCCGGATGGGCAACGTTGGGCATTTGACCTGGAAAATACTCTTTTCAGGCCCCTGGAAATGACTAAAGACGCCTTTGCAGATAACCCGGATGACTATCTCTGGTTACAACAGGCTGCAAAAAAAGTAGAACAGAAATTGTCCGATACAGATACTTCCCGCTTTTCTTCCGGTTATTGCCAGTTTGACTTCCTGCCCAAGAATTTTCATTTTGATGAAAACGACCAGGTAACTCTTTTTGACTTCGATTTCCTTGGTTACGGCTGGTTGGTTAATGATATGATGACCTTCTGGACACATCTTACTCTTGATGTTTTCTTTAACAGGTTGACGCAGGAAACGGCCGACAGGTATTTCCAGGTATTCCAGGAAGCCTACAGGGAAGTAAGGGCTGTCAGTGAGGAAGAACTGGAAGTGATCCCTTATCTCAGCCTGGGATTCTGGTTATTCTATATGGGGTTTCATACTACTCATGACCAGTTTTATCCTGTTGTATTTCAACCGGCGCAATTAAAGATGAGAATGAATGTAATAAGGCAATTGATGGATAAATATTGGATATGATTTCCCCTGAAATAGACGACGTCCCGGATTCAGAACCCGGGACGTCTTGATTTGTTGTAACCCTCAGTGTATTTTACCCTGAAGTATCTTATTATACGTTAAAGCGGAAGTGCATTACATCACCATCACTTACCACGTATTCTTTACCTTCTATACGTAAACGGCCGTTGTCGCGACAGGCAGTTTCAGAACCGAATTTCACATAGTCATCATAAGCGATCACCTCAGCCTTGATAAATCCTTTTTCAAAGTCTGTATGGATCACACTGGCAGCCTGTGGCGCTTTCCATCCGGAATGAATGGTCCATGCCCTTACCTCCTGTACACCGGCAGTAAAGTAGGTGATCAGGTTAAGCAGGTTGTAAGCTGAACGGATCAGGCGGTTCAGACCTGGCTCTGTGAGATTATATTCAGAAAGGAACAGTTCTTTGTCAGCCGGATCTTCCATTTCGGAGATCTGTGCTTCGATGCTGTTGTTCATAACAATAACCTGGGCGCCTTCAGCTTTAACAGCTTCCTGTAGCTGCTGAGAGTATTTGTTGCCGGTCAGCATGGATCCTTCATCCACGTTGGCCACATACAATACAGGTTTCTCTGTGAGCAGGAACAGGTCAGCGATGGCGCTGCGGTCTTCCTTGTCCAGGCCCAGTTCACGGATGTTACGGCCTTTCTCCAGGTGTTCCTGGCATTGTTTCAGTATCTCAAATTCTTTCTTCGCTTTAGGATCGCCACCGGTTTTCGCCATTTTCTCTGTACGTGCAATCTTCTTTTCCACGCTTTCCAGGTCTTTCAGCTGCAGTTCGGTATCAATGATCTCTTTATCGCTTACAGGGTTGATAGCGCCTTCTTCCCTGAGAATATTATCATCTTCAAAACAACGGATCACGTGTACAATCGCATCTACTTCACGGATATTAGCCAGGAACTTGTTACCCAGACCTTCTCCTTTGCTGGCTCCCTTTACCAGGCCGGCAATGTCCACAAACTCTATGGTAGTAGGTACAACGCGGTTAGGTTTTACCAGTTCCTCCAGTTTAGACAATCTTGCATCTGGTACATCTACCAGGCCAACATTCGGTTCAATAGTACAGAAACGGTAGTTGCTGGCCTGCGCTTTTGCGCTGTTGCTTACCGCGTTAAATAAAGTCGACTTTCCTACATTCGGCAAACCAACAATTCCTGCTTGTAACGCCATTTTAAAAAATTTGCGCGAAGATAATGCTTTTTTGTCTTATAAAGACACCACTTGTGTCCGTTTCAGCCCGGAAGTACGGTGGACAGAGCAGGATGACTTTCCTCCGGGAAGTGATGTGGCGCTCTTCAGCAACAATTGTAACTTCAAACAGGATTATCTAACAGAAGTGTAAACCTATATCAGGACTATACCGTGGGGCACTTTAGGTACCGCAATACATACACTAAACATGCTTATGACTTGCTTGAAAGATACTTGAAACATGCTTGAAAGAGGAAGTTGAGGGGAAGAATCCAAACTATATTAATGAGGAAAACAGTCATAAAAAATAAACCTAAACATTATCAACTTTTTATATTAAATTTTTGCTATTAGATTTGAGACTCAATCATTCATATATATGGCATTAAACTACGTCTGGCTCTCTTTTTTCCTGATATCCTTCATAGTAGCGCTGTGCCGGCTGATCTTCCTGCACGACACTGCCGTTTTCTCTAACGTGATGACAGGAATGTTTGACAGTGCCAAAACCGGCGCGGAGATATCTCTCGCCCTTGCAGGCATCATGACTTTCTGGCTGGGTGTCATGAAAGTGGGCGAAAAAGGTGGTATGATCAACATATTTGCCAGGATCGTAGACCCGTTCTTCTCTAAATTATTCCCCCAGATCCCTAAAAAAGACCCTGCCATGGGGGCCATTCTTATGAATTTCAGCGCCAACGCCCTGGGATTGGACAATGCTGCCACTCCCCTGGGACTAAAAGCTATGAAAAGGCTCCAGGACATCAACCCTGAACCGGAAGGCACTGCCAGTAACTCCCAGATCATGTTCCTGGTGCTGAATACTGCCGGGCTCACCATTATCCCTACTTCTGTTATAGCCGTCAGGCTGGCCACAGGTTCTGCCAATGCTGCGGATATCTTCGTCCCTACCCTGATCGGCACCTTTATATCATTCATGTCCGGTCTTATAGCTGTTGCCATATTCCAGCGTATCAACCTGTTCAAGCTGCCTGTACTGGTATTTGTAGCCGGTTTCTGCGCACTCATGGGAGTGCTTTACTGGTGGCTGCATAACCTTCCACCAGACCAGATAGCCACCTACACGGCGCTTATCGGCGGATTGCTGATCTTTTCCATTATCGTTTCCTTTTTTACCCTTGGACTGGTCAGAAAGTTAAACGTCTATGACACGTTTATAGAAGGAGCAAAAGAGGGTTTCAACGTGGCCGTATCCATCATACCTTACCTGGTAACCATGCTGGTAGGTATCAGCGCATTCCGTACTACCGGATGCCTGGATTATGTAACCAGTGGCCTTGGCGCCTTCTTTGGTATGCTGGGCATGAACACCGACTTTGTGCCCGTATTGCCGGTAGGGTTGATGAAGACCTTCAGCGGAGGAGCCGCCCGCGGACTGATGATAGATATTCTCAAACATGACGGCCCGGATTCGTTCGTTGGCCGGCTGGCCAGTATTATACAGGGCTCTACGGAGACAACATTTTATGTACTGGCGCTCTACTTCGGTTCCGTAAACATCAGGAATACCCGGCATGCCCTGGCATGCGGACTGATAGCCGACTTTGTAGGACTGGTGGGATCCATTATTGTAGGATATATTTTCTTTCACTAACTTGTTGCACCCACCACCATATATCTGCCAAAAACTCATTTACTATCATGCTTAAGAAACCACTACATGAAGACTGGATCGCGTTTATTGTTGCCTTTGTTATTATCCTCCTGGGAATTGCCGGTATAAAACCTGTGCTGCCAAAAGCCGGGACCTGGGGGGCCGGAGCAGAACTATCCGCCCAACTGGCTAACCTTGTTGTCTGGAAACAGCTTACTATCGGCTTTATATGGGTGCTGACAGCCCTTGTACTGACAAGATACCTGCAACGCAATCTTACCGTAGGACAGCTCGTCCCCTCCCTGGTAACCATTATGCTCATCACATTACTGGCGCAGTTCCTGGCCTCCAATAAAACAATAAAAGACCTGGGAATTGAAGTTGTTCTGTTCAGCCTTCTCTTCGGATTGCTGATCAGTAATACCGTTGGTGTGCCTGCCTGGCTGAAACCCGCTATACAGACTGAACTATATATTAAAATAGGTCTGATCCTGCTGGGAGCCAATGTGCTTTTCGAAGATATTCTCCAGGGAGGAATAAAGGGACTGGCACAATCTGTTGCTGTGGTATTTACCGTCTGGTATTTCGCTTTCTGGACCTGTAAGAAGTTTAAACTGGACGATGAATTTAAGATGATGATCTCCAGTGCAGTGTCCATCTGTGGCGTATCTGCGGCTATTGCTACTGCGGGCGCTATTGAAGGAGATAATAAAAAGCTTTCCCATGTTATTTCTCTTGTGCTCATTATCGCCATTCCCATGATGCTGTTCATGCCTTATATAGCTATCTGGGCGCACATGCCACCTCATGTAGCGGGTGCATGGCTGGGAGGGACCATCGATACTTCCGGCGCCGTAGTGGCAGCAGGTACCATGCTGGGGGAGGAAGCGTTGAAATACGCCACACTGGTGAAATTCTCACAGAACGTATTGCTGGGACTTGCGGCTTTCTTCATTTCAATATACTGGTCTTATACCCGTAAAGAAGCGGGTTATGAGAAACCTACTGCAGCTACTATCTGGGATCGCTTTCCCAAGTTTGTACTGGGCTTTATCTTTGCCTCTTTCCTCTTTTCGTTTGTACTGCCTCCGGAGATCGTTGCCGGCAGTAAAGGCGGATTAAAAGAAATGCAGACCTACTGGTTTGCGCTGGCATTCACCTGTATAGGGCTGGAAACAAAATTCACTGACATTTTCAGAATGGAGAACGGCAGGCCTGCCATGGCGTTCATTATTGCGCAGGTCTTCAACATAATATTTACATTGATAATTGCGTACCTGGTGTTTGGACGTGATTAATATGAATAGTGGGCCACAGGCCCACTATTCAATCATATTTTCCTGTCTTGTCCTCAATACTTACATCTTCATCCTTTTTTATCTGCATCTTAATATACACCAGCAGCTGTGATGCTCCTGCTTTGAAACATACTTCCTGCGCTTTCCTCACCACTTCCATACATTCATCATAAGTACCTTCAATCACCGTTTCAAAGGGACAAACCCTGTATTTTAATCCTGAGGCCTGTATCACAGCAATTGCTTCATCCACTACTGCATATACCTGTTCACCGGGAACTGACGGAAGCACCTGTAATGCCAGGTTGATCTTGTGTGCCATACTATTATTTGTTTTTTGTTTTCTTCCATTTTACTTCATAGAGGTCTTTTCGCATATCCTTCTTCGTTTGTACGCTGCCGAAGGCGTTCAGTTCTTTCAGCAGTACCAGGTCTACATCCGCAATCACCACCATTTCCGTATTGGCGGTGGCATCGGCCTTTACGCCGGTTACAGGAAATGCAAAGTCAGAAGGGGTCAGCACAGCGCTCTGTGCATATTGCAGGTCCATATTATTTACCTTGGGAAGATTTCCCACACATCCTGCAATCGCTACATAGCATTCATTCTCTATAGCCCTTGCCTGAGCGCAGAACCTCACACGGTTAAAGGCGTGCTGGGTATCTGTCAGGAAAGGTACGAACAGTATCTGCATACCCTGTTCTGACAGGATACGGGATGGCTCCGGGAATTCTACGTCATAACAGATCTGGATGCCTACTTTCCCGCAGTCTGTATCAAATATTTTCAGGTCCTCTCCTCCTTTCATGCCCCAGGCATAGACTTCGCTGGGGGTTGGATGCATTTTGATGTAATAGTCATATGTTCCATCCCTCCGGCAGAGGTAAGATATATTGTACAACAGCTCATCAATTACTATGGGCATGCTGCCTGAAATGATATTGACGTTGTAAGATACAGCGAACTGAACAAACTGTTCGCGGATCTGTTCTGTATATTTGGCCACTCCCCTGATGGCGCCGGCCTGGTCCATCTGGTTAAATTCCGCCATCAGCGGGGCATTGAACAGTTCGGGAAAAACTACGAAATCCGATCCGTAATCACTCACTGCATCCACAAAATATTCTACCTGCTGCATGAAGCCATCCAGGCTGCCGTAATCGCGCATCTGCCATTGCACCAGGCCTATACGTACAATGGATTTGTTGTAGCGGATAGTGTCCTGATCTTTCTCATAATAGATATTATACCACTGCAGCAGCGTGGCAAAGCCCTTGGACGATTCATCATGCGGAAGGTAGTTCTTCAGGATCTTCTTCACCTGGAAATCGTTCGAGAACTGGAATGTGAGCGTAGGATCGTAGATCTCTTTATCCCTTACCTTCTCTATATATTCCCTGGGTGACATTTCACCGGCATATTTCAGGTAATTGGGGATGCGCCCTCCGGCCACTATGCCCCGCAGGTTCAGCCGTTCGCACAGGGTTTTGCGGGCGTCATATAACCTCCTGGCCAACCGGCGGCCGCGGTAGTCAGGATGTACAAATACTTCTATTCCGTATAGTACATCGCCCTTCCGGTCATGTGTGTTAAAGGTAAAATAGCCGGTGATCTGTTCATAGGTATGCTCATCCCCGAATTTGCCATAGTCAACAATAATGGAGAGGGCGCAGCCTACAACTTTATCGTTTACGGTGACGGCAATCTGTCCTTCAGGAAAGAGCTCTACCAGCCGGCGGATGGTGGGTTCCCTCCAGTAGCTGCCTTCCATATCTGCATAGGCAGATACCATAGATTCTTTAAGGTCCAGGTAATCTTCAGGTGTTAATTGCCTGATATCTATCGTTTCCGGGGTATGTTTTGCTGCCATATTTTAAATTTTGAGTACTGCCAGCCTCTCACAAGGTAGTATATCTGTACAAATGATAAGCCACCTATTCTTAATGTAAAAAAAGTAGTTATATTTGGGGTGCTTTTTTAACCATCCTCCCGTGCATGCCTGGCAAAGTAATTATTCACTATAATTATTACGGCAGTGTCGCTTATCAAAAATCGAGATATAGTAATCATAGGGCTTCAGCAATGGTACACCTCAATAGGCAGCAATTGTAAGAATATAGCATTACAGTTTGCAAAGCATAACCGTGTACTGTATGTCAATTCCCCGTTGGACCGCAACACCATTCTCCGTCAGAAAGAAGATCCGGATATTGCATATCACCTTAAAACGCTTGAAAAAAAGGAGCCGGCCATTGTGCCTGCCGGAGATAATATCTGGACCTACTACCCTTCTTCCATACTTGAATCCATCAACTGGCTGCCTTTTACATCAGGCTTTTCCCTGCTGAACAAACGTAATAACAGGAAATTCGCCGCCAGCATCAGGGAAGCTATTGACGCATTAGGCTTTTCAGACATCATTCTCTTTAACGACAATGATATTTTCAGGGGCTTTTACCTGAAAGAGCTGCTCCATCCTTCCACTTATATCTATTACAGCAGGGATTATCTGCTGGGGGTAGATTACTGGAAAAAGCATGGCGAAAAACTGGAACCTTTGCATATTGCCAAGGCCGATGTGGCGGTGGCAAATTCCTCCTATCTGACAGATATGCTCAAAAAGTACAATCCCAACAGTTATTACATTGGCCAGGGTTGTGACCTGACACTTTTTGACGCCGGAAAGGACCTTGAAAAGCCTGCGGATATGGAAGGGATCAAAGGGCCTGTAATAGGTTATGTGGGATCATTGAATTCCCTGCGGCTTGATATTGGCATTATGGAACATATTGCCCGCAGTCACCCGGAATGGTCTGTGGTGCTGGTAGGCCCGGAAGATAAGGCCTTTGAGCAATCTGTGCTGCATACCTTACCTAACATTCATTTCCTGGGCCGGAAATCTGTACCTGAGCTGCCGGCCTATATCAAATCATTTGACGTTTGTATGAATCCCCAGCTGGTGAACGAGATCACTATCGGGAATTATCCCCTGAAGATAGATGAGTACCTGGCACTGGGTAAGCCTGTAGTAGCTACAGTTACCAGGACCATGGAATATTTTGCATCGCATACATACCTTGCCCGGACGGCAGAAGAGTATGTAACGCTGATCAGCAAAGCGCTTTCTGAAGACGGGGAGCAGCTCCGGGAACAACGTATTGCTTTTGCGCGCTCCCATAGCTGGGAGAACTCTGTCACAGCCCTGTATGAGGCTATCTTAAAATCCGCTTAACAGGATGAGCACATTACTGACTATTAAGGAAAGGATCAAAAGTGATCCAAAGCTGAAGCAGTTCGTACATCGTATGATCATGCCCAGAAACCAGGCAAAGCCCCGTTTATGGGTCAGATGGTTCGTGAATCCTTTTATCCATAAAAAAGGAAAGGGAGCTATTGTGAGAAGATCTGCACGTATGGATGTATTCCCTTTCAACAGGTTTGATCTGGGGGAGCTGTCAATTGTTGAAGATTTTGCTACGGTCAATAATGGCGTGGGCGATGTTATTATCGGGAACAGGGTGCAGATAGGGATCGGTAATGTGCTGATAGGGCCTGTTACCATAGCAGATAATGTGATCATTGCTCAGAACGTGGTGATGTCCGGATTGAATCATGGTTATGAAGATCCGGATCTTCCTATTGGTCAGCAGAAATGTACTACGGCTGAAATATATGTTGGTGCTGACAGCTGGATTGGCGCTAATGCTGTTATAACTGCGGGGGTAAGGATAGGTGAGCATTCTGTAGTGGCTGGTGGCAGTGTAGTTACGAAGAATGTTCCTCCTTTCAGTGTGGTGGCCGGAAATCCTGCAAGGGTGATCAAGCAGTATAACCCCGGGAAGAAATTATGGGAAAGGGTTTGACAGATCTTTTCTTTTATCCTCTTTAAAAAAAGAAATGGTTTCACTTTGGTGAAACCATTTCTTTTTGTTCTGCATCATTGAAGATGCGTTATCCTCCTAGTTAGCCTTTACAAATTTGAAGCTCATTTTTAAACCGGTGCCCTTATACAATACCTGCAGAAGGTAAGTTCCTGCAGGCAGGAAGGTAACATCCAGCGATTTCTGCTGTACATCCATAGCTGGTAATATATAACTCTTCATAGACTGGCCGGCCAGGGTGAAGATGGTAATAGTCGCTTCACCGGCATTCTTCAGTTCCTGTTTGAAGTACAGGGTATTAACCACCGGGTTCGGATAGATCTTTATGATCGGCGCCTCTCCTGCATTACCATCCAGGACGGTAATAGTGAAAATTGCGTTGGAGCTTAAGCCATTATTATCTGTCACTGTGAGCTGGAACACATATTTACCGGGGAACGTCATACCTGACAGACCGGTGCTCTCCGCATTTGATGCGCCGATACTGGCCGTTAACGGACCGGAGATCTGCTTCCATTTATAAGAGCCGATGGTGGTATTGATGCCATAAGACCTGCTGGCATCTACATTTACACCGGATGTTGGCAATGTAACTGTAAGATCTCCCTGGCTGATAGCTACCGGTGGTTTACCCTGTGTAACAGCTGGCAGCACAGTAACGGTCATCCTGTCTGTGGCAGTGGCATTCCTGTTATCAGTCACTTTCAGTTCAAACACATAGGTACCTGCTGTAAGACCGGATACGACGTTGATCACACCGTTTGCATTGGAGAACTTCACATCCCTGCCTGTTTCTTTCTGCCATAAATACCCGGTTATCTGTCCGTCGGCATCTGAAGAACCCGAGCCGTTCAGGATCACGCTGTTCACCGGCAGGGTGATGGTTACATCACTTCCTGCTTTTGCTATAGGCGCTACGTTCACCGTACTGATAGGTTTCACGGTTACATTGACATAATCTATGGCAGTTGCGCCTTTATTGTCTTTAACAGTAAGCCTGAACATATAATTACCGGCAATCATAGCTGACACGATATTTACAGCTCCACGGGCATTTGAGAATTTCACGTCCGGACCGGATATCTTTTCCCAGAAATAGGTCGCAATGGTGCCATCCGGATCTTTGGATGCTGAGCCGTTCAATGTTATGCTGTTAACCGGCAGCTGTATGATGATATCACTACCTGCATTGGCTACAGGAGGCTTATTTGCTGGAGGCTGTGAAGACGGAGGAGTGCTGGGAGTCTGTGCTACTTTTACAGTAACAGTTATGCTGTCTGCGTCTGTCGCCTTATCATCGTCAGTTACGGTCAGGGCAAATACATATGTTCCGGCGGTGGTCAGTCCCGTTACCGTTGTTTTTGCTGCAGCTGCACTGGTAATAATTCCCACAGCCGGTCCGCTCACTTTCTTCCAGGAATAGGCGCTGATCTTACCATCACTATCTGCAGATGCACTGCCGTTTAAGGTAACAGTACTTGTAGGAAGAGTAATAGTGATGTTAGTACCAGCATTCGCTACCGGTGCTTTATTCGCTACAGGAGCAGCTTTTACGGTGACAGTCACGCTGTCTGCATCTGTTGCCTTATCATCATCTGTAACGGTCAGGGCAAATACATATGTTCCGGCGGCGGTCAGTCCAGTTACCGTTGTTTTTGCTGTAGCTGCACTGGTAATAGTTCCCACAGCCGGGCCGTTTACTTTCTTCCAGGCATAAGCGCTGATCTTGCCATCACTGTCTGCAGATGCACTGCCGTTTAAGGTAACAGTACTTGTAGGAAGAGTAATAGTGATGTTAGTACCAGCATTCGCTACCGGTGCTTTATTCGCTACAGGAGCAGCTTTTACGGTGACAGTCACGCTGTCTGCATCTGTTGCCTTATCATCATCAGTCACGGTCAGGGCAAATACATATGTTCCGGCGGCGGTCAGTCCAGTTACCGTTGTTTTTGCTGCAGCTGCACTGGTAATAGTTCCCACAGCCGGGCCGTTTACTTTCTTCCAGGCATAAGCGCTGATCTTGCCATCACTGTCTGCAGATGCACTGCCGTTTAAGGTAACAGTACTTGTAGGAAGAGTAATAGTGATGTTAGTACCAGCATTCGCTACCGGTGCTTTATTCGCTACAGGAGCAGCTTTTACGGTGACAGTTACGCTGTCTGCATCTGTTGCCTTATCATCATCAGTCACGGTGAGGGCAAATACATATGTCCCGGCTGTGGTCAGTCCTGTTACGGTCGTTTGGGCGGCAGCTGCACTGGTAATTGTTCCCACAGCGGGCCCGCTCACTTTCTTCCAGGCGTAGGCGTTGATCTTACCGTCACTGTCTGCCGATGTGCTGCCGTTTAAGGTAACAGTACTGGTTGGGAGGGTAATGCTGATGTTAGTACCAGCATTAGCTACCGGCGCTTTATTAACAGGAGTTGTAGATGTGCCGTTGTATTCGTAGGCACCCATGTCGAATTTCCCGTTCACCGGGCGACTTAAATTATCCAGATCGGTGCTGATGCCCCAGCTGGCAACATCATAACCCTTATCTATTGCGGCGGAGCCTTTTACGAGATGGAAGTCGCCGGTGGCAACATTCTTTACTACCTTACCGGCATCTGCGGTATTGGAATAGTAGTTGTCACCGAAGTCGAACTTGATATTCTTTGCTCCCCTGATATAATAACCGGTATAGGGATAACTGCCTCCAGGCGATTTTTCGATCACGATGTTATTATATACTTTATGCCCCAGGGTAGTGAGGTAGGCATAAATAGTCAACCCGGTATTACCCGTATTGTAGATAGTATTGTTGAAGATGTAGGCTGTGACCGGCTCCAGTATGAACTTGTCTGCTACGTTGATACCTTCTCCATGTTCTACGTTGGAAACGGTATTGTTGTACACATAAGATATTCCTGAGCCGAATATTGCAATACCAGGCAGATATCCCTGATCAATCACGTTGTTGTAAAGACGTACCCGGGAACCGCCGCCCATCAGCATACCGTAACTCTGGGCGTCCAGTCTGGAGGTGCCATAGTTGCGTACAGTATTGTGATGTATTTTGTTGGTACCCAGATCTGTCATAGCTATCTGTATACCATCCTGTCCCATATACTGGAGGTCGTTGTCATATACTTCCAGGTCCTGTATGTGGTGTGATTTGATGCCTTTACATCCGGCATAGTCCATCACATAGTGTGTGTTCCCTATGTAAAAGCCCTCATAGTCGGAATAGCGGCCTTTAATATGGTGGATCTTCACATTCTTCATGACATACTTACCTTCCCAGAACTGCGGATTATTACACTCCTGCGTGGTTTTAGCCACGATGAAGATGCCTACATCATGGAAATAGATATTGTGCACATCAATATCTGAGCTGCCGGAGCCCAGATACATACCATGCATCTTTACCCCAGCCAGGTTCTTTCCGTTCACATCAAAACCATATTCAATGCCGGGAGTACCGGAACCATTAATATGCAGGTATTGCCCCCCCATGATGTTGAAGGCAATGTCGCTTTTAAGTGTCCTGATACCTACTCTTACCTGTCCGCCGCAATTGGTGATCACTATAGGCTTATCTGCTGTACCCACCAGTTTCCCCAGTTGTATGAACTCATAATCTCCTGCAGCAATGCAGAGGGTATCGCCGGGGTTCAGGCCAAAGCTTTTCATAGCGTCAGTATAATACATACCGTTGCCGATGTTGGTTTTAGCCATCACACGTTTGTTAGCGGGTTTAGTTGGAGTGTCCGGGACCTTGCCACCCTTTTCATATTGCAGCAGCCATTCGTACACGTTCATGCCATTTTCCTTATAGGCAGGATCGTAAGATTTGGTCCAGGCATCATGCCCGGAGGCATTGAAGATGGTGAGTCTGGGCATGGCGCTGCTAACCGGGTTACTGGCATCTATCTGGGTGACCCAGTCTTTCGAATACTGGGAAGGAACGGTTGGATCGTTTTCGTTGTGAAGGAACCAGACAGGAATGTCATTCTGTGCTACTGCTTTAGCGGCAGCTGTTTTAGCCAGCGGGTTCATATTGCCGCAAACGGCAACAGCTGCTGCCGGTACCTGGGAATAGGTGCTGCCGGCGCTGACAAAATCTTCTGTGGCGCCGCCGCCCATACTGAGACCTGTTACATATATGCGTTTGCTGTCAATCCTGGGGAATTTTTTCCTGAGGTAGTTGATCAGGCTTAAGACGTCTGTAGGACCCGGTATGTTCTTAAACTGCGGTGATGCCACAATGAAAGAGAATGTCCGGCCATTGACCGTAAAAGAAGAAGGGAATGTACCGTTATTGAGCAGCTTGGGAACACCGTTTCTCAATACAGTAGGCAGGTTTGTAGTTCCGTTACCCAATTCTCCTATGCCATGAATGAAGATCAGCAACGGGAAAGAATCCTTGCTGCCTGCATAGGACGGAGGTACAAATTCATAATACCCCCCTGAATTTGTAACGCCTGTTCCTGCCAGAGATACACCCACTTGCTGGGCGTTTGAGGTTAGCGTTGTAAACAGTAGTAATGCCGTAAGCGATACATACATACTACTGCAAATAGAGTACAAATGCTTCATCTGTAAAGGTTTTTCAATGTGTATGGTATGTCCGTGCAAATCCTGCCCGCAATGCAGGAAAAATTCAAATAGACGCTTATTTTTTAGATTAATTTGAAATTGTAATCGTGTACGTTGATCTCGCCAAAAGGGTCTTAAAATCGTCCTTCTTATTTAAATCACTCCTTCTGTTAAAGTGAGTGTCTTCTGATTATTTTAAATCCCGTGGCAAAGTACAATAATTTTATTTGTTAGATGAAATTTTTTTAATATGTAATTATCATTATTTATAAAGCATGAAAAAATTATATATGTAATTTTATAGTTGATATTTTATTGAACTGAAGGCAGCAAAGAAAATTTTGTTGTACATTTACAATAAGGTAATATTGTAAGACGTTATCGCACTCCGTATATAACCTTATCCTGTCAAAAAGACCTCAGAATTTTCAATTAACTGTATTACATCACATCCATGGGATTTAAGTTATTGACGGTCATCAACAACAGGCATTTTCATTCTCTTTTAGGTAACCTTGTCTCTGCATTTCTGAACGTATTGTCATTTGCTATTCTGGTACGGTTGCTTCCACTGGCGGCGTTCGGGGAATGGGTATTGTTTATCGGTACTTATACTGTGCTGGACCAGATCCGCACTGCCCTGTTACAATCGGGGATCATCCGTTTTTATGCCGGCAGCAGCGGGGAGGTGTCAAGAGAAGTAGCGGGCAGCGCATGGAGCCTGGCGCTTATACTGACCGGTCTCTGTCTTGTACTGGACCTCATAGTACTGTTCGTATTCTTTCATTACTTTGACGCTACATGGCAGTTCTTCCTCAAATGGTTAGGGATAATGATGGTGGTATCTGTACCGTTTAACATTGCCAGCTGGTTATTGCAGGCAGAGCACAGGTTTGACAGGATATTACAGGTCCGGTTCTGGCAGAATGGTTGTTTCCTGGTATTGATACTTGCTTTTCATTTCACTGTTGCTATAGACCTGCAGCATGTACTGTTTGCCTACATGGCGGGGCTGGGCATCACCAGTATCTTTACCCTGCTGCGGCGATGGACACAGCTGCCTGCTATCATATACAGTACAAGGAAACAGGTGGTAGAACTGGTGAAATACGGCTGGCTCATTGTGGGCAGCATGATCACTTCCGGCTTCCTCAATTATTCGGATAACTTCCTGATCCGTACTATGATCAATCCTGCAGCGGTGGCTATTTACAGTATTCCGCAGAAGTTCATGGAAGTAATAGAGATCATTCTACGCAGCTTTGTGGCCACAGCGCAGCCTACCCTTTCTGCCGCTGCCAACAGGAACGACTGGCAGGGCGTATCCCGGGCTTTCAGCCGTTATACAGGCGTCGTAAGCATTGTAATCATTCCTTTCATTATTGTGCTTATTATCTTCACGAAACCTCTTATTATCATCCTGGCAGATAAGGCTTACCTTCCTGCTACAGATGTAGTACGTATATTCCTGCTCTGTGCCATCTTCTACCCTATTGACAGGTTCATAGGCGTATCGCTGGACATGATAAACCGTCCTCTTACCAACTTCTATAAGAACCTGCTGAAACTGGTGCTTAACATCATCGGGGATATTGTCTTCATCCTGCTCTTCCACGATATTCGCTGGGTAGCTTTCGGCTCTTTGCTGAATATGATCATCTGCGTGGTTGTAGGTTATTTCATGCTGAAAAAATATGTACACTTCACCGTAGCAGATATTGTGCGCCTGGGTTGGGCTGAGTGTATGGTGATGGTGGAGAAGGTAACAGGAAAACTTCGCCTGGTAAAATAGTTCGGGATAATAAGAAGGCCCTCCATTACTGGAAGGCCTTCTGTCCTAGATGATCCATATCCTAATCAAGATCATGCTTTTCTCAGGACCCGGGACCTGATAATACTTTTACATATATCTGTGAATGCTCTTGTCGCTTCTGCCAGTTCCTGCCCCATTGAACGCTGCGGAAAATAACGCAGTACCATTTCCCTGGTCCATGGTTCTTCAAAATACCTGAGTATGTCTTTATCCTCAGGATTTACAATGAAATCAAATCCTCCTTCCCATTCCAGCCGCATGGTATGCAGGTTGGGATGTGTTCTTTCCAGTATCTTATAGCCAATAGAGGCCTTGGGCAGGTATTCCAGGTACAGATCCCCGAAATCAAAATGGGTCGGGAAAGAGATACGTTCTTTATCTACCAGCACTACTTTCTCATTTACTTCCAGCAGTACCCATTTATGTGATTTCTTGGGGAACAGGTGTTCTCCCAGTAATGACGGCGTCTCTATATAACCGCGTTTGGCCACGCGGAACTGTTCATTCAGAAATGCTACGGGATCTTCCACATGTTCCAGCACGTGATTGCAGATCACATAATCAAACTCTTTATCGGCAAATGGCAGATGTTCTCCGTCCGCGTTAAGGAATGTCTGGTTTTTGAAAACCTTGATATCACCGCTGCGGTGAGTATTGTCATCTACGTATTTATCAACCACAACATTTGCTCTCGGATGTGGGTTGTGGCCCCCTCCAACTTCAAGTACCCTGTCCGTCCTCTTAATGTTCAGATCAAAACGTGAATGGGGATTTCTCAGTTTCATGCGAAAAATTTAATGATCTATAATTGCGCCAGCAATTGCTGGTACACTGTTTCAATTCTGTGCGTCATATCCCGCACGTCAAAATTGGCTTTTACCCGTTTTGCCGCGTTTTCCTGCAGGCGAAGCCGTAACGCCTCGTCCTGTATGAGCAGTTGTAAGGCATCCACAAGAGCGGCTTCATTTCTGGGAGGCACCAGCAGTCCGCTTATGCCATCTTCCACTGCCTCCCGGGTGCCATCCACATCGCTTGCTATGACAGCCTTACCCATTGCCATTGCTTCCAGTACGCCTATGGGAAAGCCTTCCCACAGTGATGGTAAACAGTAAATATCTACTGCATGCAATACGGCCGGAACGTCCTGCCGGAAGTTATCAAAGATGACCCGTTTGGAAATACCCAGTTCTCCTGCCAGTTTTATGGCTGCTTCTTTAAGGTCGCCCTCACCTATCATCAGCAGCGTCACTTCCTTGTTGACAGCGCAGACCTTAGCATAGGCACGTAACATACCCAGCGGGTCTTTCTGTTCGGTGATACGAACAATATACCCTATTACAATATGATGGTCAGGAATACCATAAGCTGCCCGTACATCCGGGTAATGGCCGTTGCGGTTGAATTTGTCAAGGTTCACTCCGTTCTTAACAACCAGCGATTCAAAATGCCCGAAAGTGCGTACACCTGTGGCATGATTGGCATCGGAAACGGTTATGTTCAGGCGGGTGCGCCTTGTAATGAATTTCTCCGCAAGTATGCGCGCCTTCCTGTTCCAGGTGGGCAGGCTGTCATGAAAAGACCATCCGTGAATGGTGTAGATGACAGGCAACCCGAGGGAATGCGCAGCCCATAATACATTGGTATTGGCCCTGGTGCCATGTACATGTACAATATCTATCTGCTGTTTACGCAGAAATTGTTTTACCTGTCTCCATACGCTGAGATCAAATGCCCGCTCGGTATAGATCACATAGGCCGGAATACCCAGCTCTGCGAGGGAAGATATCATGGGGCCATCCGTAAAGGACAGCACTACCGGCTCAAATAGCTCTTTGTCAAGATACCTTACCAGGTCCAGCACGTGGCTTTCTCCTCCTCCAATCTTCCCCTGACGGATGGTTTGAAGCACCCGTATCTTTTTCACTGCCTCCATGATCATAATTTTCCTATCCAACGACTGTACCACAGCTGGAAGACAAGGATGTTCCAGAGTTTCTGATGACTAACCCTCTCTCCCCTGAAATACTGTTGTTTCAGCGTCTCTATATGTGTAGGGTCAAAAAGACCCGTTTCTTCCAGTTTGGCTGGCGATAAATAATACGCCATCTGTTCTTTCATACCGTCCCTGAACCAATGCATCAGCGGAGCGATGAAAGGACGCTTAGGCCGGTCCATCAGCGGCTTGGGAATGTACTGATGGACTATTTCCTTCAGGATGTATTTATTGATGCCGTCTTTCCGCTTGATATGGGAAGGCACCCGCGCAAGGAACTCTACCAGCCTGTGGTCCAGCATTGGCTCACGGCCTTCTATGCTGACAGACATGGTAGCCCTGTCTACCTTCACCAGGTTGTTATCTACCAGGAAGGTTTTATAATCGACAGACAACAGCCTGTTCAACGGATCATTGATATTATTCAATTCACCGTTCATGTCGAAATTGGTCTTGTATGTCGGACCATGGCCGCTCAGGAAGCTGGCAGCCTCTGATTCAGTAATATACTGGCTGATGTATTTCAATGCCTGCTGTGATTTGCCTGAAGCCCAGATCAGCTTCATTTTTTCATAGCGGCTGGAGAAATTGTACTGTTTGTTGAAGTATGGAATGAGGGAAGGATCTATCCAGTCCATCATACGGCTAACCAGTCCCTGCACCGGTTTGGGATAGGAGGTGTAACGGAGGGACTGTGCAAATTTGTTATACCCGGCAAACAGCTCATCACCACCATCGGCAGAAAGCACCACCTTTACCTGTTTGCTGGCCAGTTTGCTGACCAGTGTAGTTGGAACGGTAGAATTATCTGCAAATGGCTCATCATATATTTCAGGAAGCTGGTTCAGTATGTCCAGGGCGTCGGTAGGTCCTACTATCCACTCTGTATGATCTGTACCCAGATACTGCGCTATTTTCCTGGCTTCCTTAGATTCGTCGAACTCCTGCTCCTTATACCCGATGGTAAAGGTTTTCAGCCTGTTGGCCGAATTGGCCTGCAGGATGGCAGCCACACTGGAACTGTCATAACCACCGCTGAGAAATACACCTACAGGTACGTCAGATACCATCCTGTATTTATAGGCGCTTTCCATCAGTTCTTTGGTATGACGGATTATGTCTCCTTCATACATATCTGTGAGGGGCTGGCGATAAACCTCCAGCACACTCCAGTATTCTGTGGTGGTAACTGTTTCTGTATTGAGGGACAGATGCAGGAAATGTCCTGGTTTCAGTTTGAAGGTGTTCCTGAAAACTGTATAGGGAGCGGGTATATAGCTGTATTGCAGGAATAGTGATACGCTGCTTACATCTATTACTTTTTCAAACCCGGGAAACTGGCTGAAGCTTTTCAGCTCAGATGCAAAAAGGAATACATTGTTATGCCAGTAGTAATAAAGGGGCTTCACTCCTGCCCTGTCACGGCAAAGAATGATCTTCTCCTCCTGTTTGTCATAAATTACAAATGCAAACATGCCTATGCAATGGTCTACTACTTTCTCTTTCCAGCAGTCGTACCCTTTTATGAGCACTTCTGTGTCGCTCGAAGAAAGGAAAGTATATCCATGCTGTTCCAGTTCACGGCGTATTTCTTTGAAGTTGTAGATCTCTCCGTTAAATACCATCGTGTATTGCTTGAAGTGCATAGGCTGATGGCCTCCGCTGGAGAGGTCAAGAATAGACAGGCGGCGCTGGCCAAGTCCCACATGCGCCTGTGGGTGAACGTATACCTCATATCCGCCGTCATCAGGACCACGATGCTGTAATGCATCTGTCATATCCTTGAGTACGGGGAGCCCTGCTTTTTTTGAGAAATCTATAAAGCCTGCTATGCCACACATGGTAGTAATTTTAGTTGGCGGTGTTTCACATTCCAGAAAATGCCTTTCCAGAAGGCTTTCAGATGTTCACGCTCTTTCCTGGCTATAAACCGGAGTGTATTTTTGGGAATCGTGAACAACACCAGGTACAGTAAAAAAATGATTCGGTTTGGTAATGCCACGTTACGGCGCATGAATAATATCCTGTTACGTGTCAGGTAATATGTTTTCAGCGGACTGTTCTTTCCCGTGGTCATTGATTCTTTATGATAGATCAGCGATTTATACTGGTAATATATCTTGTAGCCCTTGCGTTTTAATTGTTCGCACCAGTCAAATTCCTCATAGTAGAGGAAATATACTTCAGGCATAGGTCCTACGTCCTGTAGTACTGCAGCAGGTATCATCATTCCTCCGCCATGTGCATAGTTGGTAGGTGTTTCACGGTCATACTGCCCCTGGTCCTGCTCTTTGCAGCCTATCATGAAGTTGCGGCCGGTGAATACATCTACAGACTGGTAACCTGCATATTCTATTATGCCCGGATGGAAATAGTAGTGAAACTTGGGACTTGCCATGCCGGCATCAGGATGTGTGCGGAAAATATCCAGCAATCCTTCTATCAGTCCATCGGTAAATTCTGTATCGTTATTTACAAGAAAGATATACTCGCCTTTAGCCTCCTGTAACCCGAGGTTGTTCCCTCCCGCAAACCCCCTGTTCTGCTCACTTCTGATCACTTTTACAGCAGGATACGCCTCCTGTAGTAATGGGGTTGGGTCCTGTACAGAAGCGTTATCTACAACAATCACCTCTACATGTGGATAGCTGTTTGTGCTGATGGAATTCAACAGCTCACATGTAACGCTGGTAGTGTTATAATTCACCGTTACAATTGAAACAAGTGGCGCTATGTTATTTTCCTGCAACATGTATAAGGGGGTTGTCGATATTTGTTTTGGAATGCTTTGTATGGATGAATGTTTTGTTGGCTCCTTTCAGTTTAAACATGAGGGACAGCATAATACCTATCACCCGGGGAAGGTGCAGCAATACTGTTGGCATGTAACGTGAGTAGAATTTACCAGGCAGCGGCAGCAGCAGGCTGATGGTGTATGCCCCTGTCATCAGCAGCCAGGCGTAGAAGGGTATGTTCAGCCATTTTCCTGCCAGCAGGTAAATGAACGTCATGAACAATACTCCTGCCAGCAGTAGCATACGGGGCAGCAGCATATTCTGCCCTACCGCCATATAGAAGTAATCTATCCTGCCTTTCAGTAAGGCCCTGAAGCCTGTGCCCCAGTACTGGCGCAGGTATACGAACTGGCTGGAAAGCCATCTTCTGCGTTGGTTCCCGAAGGCAGCGGCGTTCTCTACTTTTTCATCAAAGATGATTGCTTCTTCCAGGTATAATATCCTGTAGCCTTTACCAACAAGCAGCTGTTGTAATACTTTATCAAAGCCGCCGATGGCTTCAGTTTCTTTCAGCGCCTGTTTGATTAATGTATAATCGAATGCGATACCGGAGCCGATGAGGGATGCGGACAGACCTAAAGCATTGGCGCCTTTCCTGTTAATATGATTGGCTATCATTTCATTGGCGGCGTCCAGGATCGCAAATGGTGTGTCCAGGTTCTTGGCCACACGTTGTGCCTGTACTGCGTGGTATCCCTGTTGATAGGCTTCATTTACTTTCAGCAGGAAATCGGGCGCAGGAATATTATCGGCATCTGCAATAACGGCCATATCATAGGCGCCGTCTTCCAGCTGGGAGAATGCGGCATTCAGCGATTTGGCCTTGGTACTTTTCTGAAACGATACAGAGATCACTCTTGCATGTCCTGCGCTCAGGGATGTAAGGGTACTTTCCCGGAGTGAATCTGCAATGACCACTACCTCATACATGCCTTCGGGATACCGGAGGGAGCGGTAGCTCTCTACGGCAGAAAGTATAATATCATCTTCCTTATAGGCAGGTATAAGTATGGCGATACGTGCTGTTGCATCTTTTACCGGTTCCCTTCTTTTTTTCGGGAAGAGTTTACCAGCCACAGAAAACAGCAGGTTGTACAATACGCATGCACCCAGGTATCCGAATATGATCAGTTCTATAACAAGTACCATTATACGTTGTCTTTTTGTATCAATGCCTTGGGGGTATTGACCATGATCCACATATCATAGGTAAAGGAGCATTTATTGGAATAGTTGATATCCAGTTCGATCCTTTCCTGCACAGACATGTCTTTCTTCCCGCGTTTGCTGATCTGCCACAGACCGGTAATGCCGGCCGGGGCGAGAAAACGCTGTGCCCAGTCGTCTGTTGTAAGTGTCACCGCCTCATATAAAGGCAGGGGCCTGTTGCCTACAAGAGACATATCGCCGATCAGTACATTAAATAATTGTGGAAGCTCATCAAGACTGGTATTGCGGAGGAAAGAGCCGAAGCGGGTTACGCGGGGATCGTTTGATACTTTATAAAATACTGCGCCACTTTCTGCATTGTATTGGTTCAGGTGTTGCAGCTTTTGCAATTGTTTGTCGGCATCGGCCACCATTGTCCGGAACTTATAGAACTTAAATACCTTGTAGTTCTTTCCTGCACGTCTTGCGGCATAGAAAGCAGGCCCTCTTGATTCCAGTTTGATGATAGCAGCTATCACCAGGAACACTGGGGTCAGGAATACCAGTGCGGTGCCGGATACTGTAATATCAAAGGCGCGCTTCAGTACCATGTTCACGGTCCTTTTCGGAGATGCCTTTTCACCCGTTTGGCGGGAAGGCGCCGGCGGCGCAGGGGTTGCGCTCAGCTCTTTATATTTACGGATGAAATTTACTTTGGATGATAAAGAGGACAGACAACCTGCGGAGATCACTTCATCGATAAAGGGATATTTTTTTGCAGTTTCCCGTACTCCGGCAGAGATATTGTCGGAATAAAGAAAGAAGGGAGTTGCCAGGGAAGGAGACTGTCTCAGGTATTGTTGCCATGCCTGGAGTTCCTGTTCATTGCCTGCGTGCAGGCGTTGAATGATCACGCCGGGTCTGCGGTGCAATACCGTTTCCAGCTGGGCAATAGTGCCCACAGCAGTGTTGAAGTCCGGTGCTGAAAAACACTTGTAACCCGCAGAAGTAAGCGCTGCGTCCTGTTTGTGCTCTCCTACAAATAACAATATGTTATTGTCCGATACAGACAGTTTTGATAGTACTGCCTGTTCAACTTCTTCAAACTGTGTTGGGGCCGCATTGGTTAATACGTTCAGTTTAGGTGTAAATGTATTCATGCTAACAAAGGAATTAATGGTTACATACTGATTGATAATATATAGCCTTAAATACTAAGAAAGCGCTGTCACATGCTGAGCTTTTAATACAAGGTCTATTGTATCCAGTAGTTTTACCGGATCAAAAGGCTTTTTCATTATTGTCTTAATATTCTTCTGTGTGTTGGGAAATTGCGCTGCGCTATCATGTACGCCGGAAAGTACCATTAAAGGTATATGCTGATATAGATTACTGGTTGTCATGAAGTCTATAAGTTCCCATCCGTTAATGTTAGGCATCTGCAGATCAGTGATCACGAGGTCCGGCATATTACCTCCTTTCAACCAGGCCATTGCTGCAAGTCCGTCACATGCGGACACAACATTGTAAGTCCTGTTTAACATTACTTCAAGTAAGTATCTGATGGGTAAACTATCGTCAATAATTAAAACTGTTTTTTTCACCTCTAACCAAATTTTTTTTTCAAAAAATCTTCCTTAGGTCCTTGCGGACTTACGGAAACTCTAAACGTTGGTTTTAAATTGGATAAGGTTTGGAATTTAAAAACAGTTTCTCAGGGGATATGAGGAAATGATAATATGGTTTTCTACAAACTTGTACTAAAGTACAAAGTAATTGGCAAAGTACAAGCGATTAAATTTCGTGGCGTATATCAAAATACATCAACGACTCAAAAGTAGATTACTTTAATCATTTTCCAATATGTTTTTGGTAAACGGCTGGTTTTTCAGGGTGAATGCGCGGGAAAGTATCGTGAACGAATAATCTTCGCAGTTTTAAAATACTGTTTAATTATTATACTTTTGCATTCAGAGAATATTGCTTGTGTCTTGAAACGCTTATCCGGCGCAGGATTTACCCCTTAATCAGCATTGTATGACTATTGTTTCAGTGATTTTCTGGTGCAGTTTATTTCTTGTCTTCTATAGTTACATAGGCTATGGTATTTTACTTTTTTTAGTAGTACGCCTGAAACGGCTACTCTATAAACCGGGCATTCCCGATAATATATCCTTTACACCGGAAGTAACATTAATGGTGGCTGCCTATAATGAAGAAGCTTTTATAAGGGAGAAGATTGCCAATACCCTCTCCCTGGATTACCCGGCAGATAAAGTGCAGATCATCTTTGTCACGGATGGTTCTTCAGACAATACTAATAATATAATAAAGGAGTATCCCCGTATCACATTATTATATGAAGCAGAGCGCCGGGGGAAAACTATGGCGGTGAACCGCGCCATGAAATACGTTAAATCGCCCTTTGTCGTTTTCTGCGACGCCAATACCTTATTAAATAAGGACGTACTAAATCGTTTACTCATACATTTCCGCGACCCGGCAACGGGAGCCGTGGCGGGTGAAAAGAAGATCCTGGTACCCGGGGATGCCGCTGCAGAAGGCGCCGGGGAAGGCATGTACTGGAAGTATGAGTCCCTGCTCAAGAAGTGGGACGCAGAATTGTACAGCGTTATGGGCGCCGCCGGAGAGCTGTTTGCCATCCGTACGGAGCTATATGAAGATATACCTGCAGATACTATCCTGGACGATTTCATGATCTCTTTCGGTATCAATAAAAAAGGATACAGAGTAGCTTATGCACCGGATGCCTATGCTATGGAAACACCGTCAGCGTCGCTGGAGGATGAATATAAAAGGAAAGTACGCATCAGTGCAGGTGGCTTCCAGTCGATGAGCCGGCTGTTGGGGCTGTTAAATATTTTCCGGTATCCCCGTATTACCTGGCAGTATGTTTCCCACCGTGTCTTAAGATGGACGGCCGCCCCACTCTGCCTTCTGCTTTTAATAATTACCAATATCCTTTTATGTGTGTTTAATGGAGCAACAGTATATTGGTATATACTAATTATGCAGGTAGTCTTTTATATTATGGCATTGGCAGGATACATACAGGCAGTACAACAGAAAAAGAGCCGCCTGCTCTATATACCCTTCTATTTCACTTTCATGAATATAGCCGTTTACAAAGGGTTTGCGCGTTTTCTAAAGAAGAAACAGTCTGCTGTATGGGAGCGTTCAGCCAGGCAGTTAACCACGGGCTAACGTATTTTTTACGCTTATAAACAGATTCTGTTCTTTACGGAAAGATTTATAGCATTCACCGGTAAAAAGCTGTCTTTGGCAAAAAAGGTGCAACAAGTATAAAATATACGCTTATTTTTGAAACCAGTGTCTTGTACAATGTCATTGTACATTAGTAAGCCAAAGGGCAAACCCTAATAGTGATTGCCCCCGGAGAGTTGAACATGTGAATATAATTGCTAACCTTATCCTTCGATAAAAGCCAATCCTGTAGTGGGCCTTCTTCCGGCCACTGCGCTTAATTTTACCATCTTCCTCTGATCTGCCGGCAGAACCTGCCCTGGCTTGTTATGCTCATTTTTATCGGACCTAAAACCGGGCTTGCCCGTATTACACATAATATATACATTATGATGAGGAAAACTGTACACCTTATTATTAGTTTTATTCTGTTATTTGCTGGTTATGCTACTGCCCAAAGAGCGTTGAACCCTGCAGATACCGTTGCCACCTACAGGTCATCATCTCCCCCAACGCAGCCTGCATACGGCCGCATCGGCAAGTGGGTCAGGACTGTGAGGATGAACTGGACTACCACCGCTTTCAAGGCATATATATATAAAGGAGTTCCTTTTCGTTTGAAGTTTCCCAAAACATATGCAGATAATGTAGCAGATGGTAAGAAGTATCCCATCTATGTATTCCTTCACGGCCGTGGTGAAGGCGGTGCCGTTTATGACAATGAGTATCAGCTTCAGCATGGTGGTGATGATTTTAATGCTTTCACTGAGAGTGGTGCATTTGATGGTTACCTGCTGTATGCACAAACCACAGATGGTACCTGGGGAAATACCCAGTTTGATGCTATAAAGGAACTGCTGGATTCACTGGCAGTACAGGTGAAAGGAGACCTTAACCGTGTTATAGTGAACGGTCTTTCTGCCGGCGGATACGGCTCCTGGGATTTCACGATCCGTTATCCTCAATACATCGGCGGTATGATGCCTATGAGTGGTATCAGTACAGGCAATGGCTCCTCCGCTGTTGTAAATAGTCTCAGGTTCAAGCCTATCTGGTACTTCCAGGGAGGACTGGATAACTCTCCTGCTCCTTATACTGCCAGCCAGGTCGTTGACGCCTTTAAAACAGCCGGCGCCAATATCACCTACAAGCTCTATACAACGCTGGGACATGGTACATGGGACAGTGCATGGAAGGAACCCAACTTTGTTCCCTATATGAACAAGGTCAATATCCTGACGCCATGGCCGCTGAATGGCAGGTCAGAATTCTGCCCTGAAGAAACGTTCAATATTACTATCGGTATCTCGCCCGGATTTGCTGTTTACGAATGGCAGAAAGACGGTGTGACCATCCCCGGGGCAAGCACCAATACCATTGGTGTGACAGAGCTGGGAACTTACGCTGTAAGGGTACAAAGAGGTGGTGTGTGGTCAGAGTTTTCCCCTACTCCGCTTGTTATTAAAACTAAAACACCTACAGTAACACCGCCTATTACGATGGACAGCCTGGCCACCAACGTATTGCCGGCTCCGGATGGCAGCACTACTGTAACGCTGAAACTGCCTGCAGGGTATGCCTCTTACGAATGGCGTAAAGTTGGTAACGCTGCTGCAATCGATACTGATGCTACTGCCAGTGTAGGTGTAGGCCAGTATATAGCACGTGTTACGGAGCAATATGGCTGTTCCAGCAGCTTCTCTGATCCTTTCCCTGTGATCAGCGCTAACGGCGCAGGTGCGCCTGATAAAGCCAACGGAGTGCTGGTAACGCCTGTATCGCAGACGCAGCTTACGCTGAACTGGACAGATAAAGCAAATCCGCAGCATAATGAAACCCTTTTTGAGATCTACCGCAGTACTACCTCCGGCAGCGGTTATAAGCTGGTAGGAAAAGTAGGCGCAGATGTGCTGACATTTGCTGATAATGGTTTAACAGCTAATACTAAGTACTATTATATTATCCGCCCGGTGAATGACAATGGCGCTGCTCCTGTTTCTGATGAAGCCAGCGGCATTACCCAGGTGGATGCACAGAAACCTACGGCCCCGCTCAACCTGAACGTTGTAACTTCCAGCACCAGCTCTGTTACACTGAGCTGGTCTGCGGCTTCAGATAACGTAGGCGTCACTGCGTATGACGTTTATATAAATGACGCTAAGTCTTATGTAGTGGATGGGACTACATTACAGGCCGTGGCATATGGACTTTCTGCCCGGACGGTTTATAACTTTTATGTAGTAGCCAGGGATGCGGCAGGGAATACTTCTGTTCCCAGCAACCAGGTAACAGCTGCCACAGTCAGCAAAGGACTGAACTATAAATATTACCAGGGCACATGGTCAGCACTGCCTAATTTCTCTTCGCTTACACCAACAGCTACGGGCAGGTCCCTGTTCCCTGATATTACCGCCAGGCAAAGAGAGACTAATTACAGCTTCCTGTGGGAAGGCTTCCTGACCATTCCGGTTACAGGTACCTATACTTTTGCTACCACCTCTGACGATGGCAGTAAATTCTATTTCAACAAGTCTTACGGTTACCAGACAAGCGCTACTGTAAATAATGACGGAGGGCATAGCCCAACCACTGTGAGCAGCTCTGCCGTGCTTCTGCAGAAAGGCGTATACCCGATAGCTGTAACGTATTTCCAGGGCAGCGGCGGACAGGCAATGACCCTGAGCTGGAAATGTAATGAACTGGGTGTTACAAGTCTGACCAGGATACCTGATCAGTATTTTGGGGATACTATTACTTATCCCGGTAATGCACCTTCAGTACCTTTAAACCTGGGTGCAACAGCGACCAGTTTCAGGCAGGTAAATCTGTCCTGGACAGATAACAGTAATAATGAAACGGGTTTTGAAATATACCGTAGCCCTTCTTACAATGGAACATATACGGTAACCGGGAAGACAGATGCAAATGTAACATCCTTCCAGGATAATACTGTAGATGCTGCTACCCGTTATTACTATAAAGTACGTTCTGTCGGGCAGTATGGAGAATCTGATCTGACAGCAGGCTATCCTTACCTGGCAGTATGGCCGTTCAACAACGGTTATACAGATATCAGCCTGAATAATTATACAACCAGCGGAAGTAATGTCAGCTTTAGTAGTACTGATAAAGCAGAGGGCGACTATTCCGCTGTTTTCAATGGTACCAGTTCTTATGTCAGCATAGGTGGCAGTGGCAGCGGCTTCCTGCATGATGCTTTCTCTGCACGCACCGTATCTCTCTGGATGAAAGCCGGTGCGCTTGACAACAACCGCATCATCTTTGATATAGGAGGTGCAGACAATGGTCTGGCGCTGCGTATCAATGCCAATAAACTGGAAGCCGGCGTGGCCAGCGGGAACTCCCGTGTTACTGCGTCTACGGCGTTTACCAGCACAGCATGGACACATGTAGCTGTTGTATACGGAGGTAACTCTCTCCGTCTGTATGTTAATGGCGCCCTGGCTGCTTCGGCTACCACTAGCTTCAGCTCTGTCAGTACAACTACAAATAATGCGAGGGTGGGTCTTACTAATGGTAACACTGCCTTCAATTCCAACGGCACCTATTTCAAGGGTAACCTGGATTATATGACCATCATTGGCCAGGCATTGAGCCAGGCGGAGGTCACTCAGCAATATAATCAGACATTACCGTTCTACAGTGTTGTGACTCCTGGCCTGCCGGCTCCGCCTGCAGCACCGGCCAACGTTGCAGCAACAGGAACTTCAGCGTCTTCAATACTCCTTACATGGACGAACAATGATACAAATGCTACCGGTTTTGAAATACAGCGTGCATTTGGCAACAGTCCAACATTTATTACTATCAAAACAATCCCCACAGGCGGTACTAACCTGTCTTATTCGGATACAGCTCTCTTTGCCAACCAGCAGTATGCTTATAAGGTACGTGCAACCGGTGATGGCGGCGCCTCTGCATACTCTGCTGCAGATACAGCTGTGACCGGAAATACGCGTCCTGTGATAGATGCCATCAGCAACAGGTCTGCCCGTTACGATGTGGTGACTGCCATCCCGGTAGTGGCGACAGATGCAGATGAAGATGCGCTGACCTACACCGCCTTTGACCTGCCTGACTTTGTAACACTGGTTACGACTAATGGTGTATATCTGAATGTAGCGCCGGACGTCAGCAAACAGGGTGTTTACAACAGCCTGTCTGTGATAGCCGCCGATCCTTTCGGAGGTAAAGATACTGTCAGCTTTAACCTGACCATCAACGACAATTATAGCCCCGTCATAACCACTATTGCCAACACTTCCCTGAATGAGGGCGATGATCAGCAGATATCGCTTGCCGCTGCTGATCAGAACACTACGGATAGTCTCACCTGGTCTGGTGTGTCTCTGCCCTCATTCATTACTCTTACCGGTAGCAACCGTACTGCCACCCTGGATATCAAGCCCGGTTATGCAGATGCAGGTGTGTATACTGTGAAGGTACAGACTGTAGATGGTAATGGTGGTACAGATGAAAAGAGCTTCACTGTAACAGTGACAGATAAAGATCCGAACTACAAACTGTTTGTTCGCTTCAAACACCAGACAGACGCTCCTGCTCCATGGAACAACGTTACATCTGTATCTACCACAGGGCTGAAGAATGATAAAGGTGAAACCACAAACATAAACCTGCAGCTGCAGACGTCTAACTGGTTCACCTGGAATGAAGGTACCAATACAGGAAACAACAGTGGTGTATATCCTGATGTTGTGATGAGTGAATACTATTTCTTCGGTTCCTATCCTGGTATCTTCACTTCTGCAAATTCTATAGATGTGAAGCTGACCGGTCTTGAAGCTACCCGCAAATACTCCTTTAAATTCTTTGCCGGCAGTAACTGGTCAGTACAGGCTAATAACGGTACTACTGTCTTTAGCATTAACGGTGTAAGCAAACCGCTGAATGTACAGGGTAACACCAGCCAGACGGTGAATTTTGACAATATTGCCGCAGATACTTCCGGCGAGATCACCTTTAACATGTCTGTTGCAGATGGTACACAGGTTGGTTACCTGGGCGCATTTGAAGTGAATGCTATCCTGGACGACGGTACCCTGCCAGCCGCTCCTAAAGATCTGGCAGCAACAGAAGCGAATGGTATTGTATCCCTTAACTGGAACAATGTAGCCTATAACGCTACCGGTTACAGGATACACCGTGCAACAGACAGCCTGGGGTCTTACAGCCTGCTGGGCAGTCTGAACAGCAGTACTGCTACATCTTATGCAGACAGCACTGTACATGGCAGCACGCATTACTATTATAAAGTGGCTGCAACCAACTCAGCCGGCAACTCTGTATTCAGCAATATTGCAGGCGTGCTGGTACCCGTGAAACCTCCGCAGATCAGTACTATTGCTGATGTTAAGCTGAAAGCAAATGCCTCTGCACAGTTTAATGTACAGGCTGTGGGCGACCAGGGCAACAGCGTTACCCTGACGGCGAGAGATCTGCCTTCCTTTGGCAGCTTTACTGATAATGGTAGTGGTACAGGTTCTTTCAGCTTCAACCCAACGGCAGATAACCTGGGTAGCTATAAAGTGATACTGACAGCTACAGACAACCAGGGCGCCAGCGCATCAGATACTTTTAGTGTGGTTGTTGCAGACAAGAATACTACTTCTGTATACTTCGATTTCTCCTCCAGCAATCCCAGCTCTGCGCCATGGAATAATATCAGTGGTTTCCCATACGGTGGCGTGAAGGTGGCTAATGCCCTGGATGAATCAGGAAATAGCACCGGTATGAGTATGACATTTAATGAGAACTGGGAGAACGATGCCCCCAATAATGGTATGAGCACTTACGATAATTCCGGTATCTATCCCGACGCTGTAATGCAATCAAGTGTATACGACAGCAGAGATATCACTCATACGATCAAACTGTCCGGCCTTAACTCCGGCAAGCGTTATAACGTTGTATTCTTCAGCAGCGCCAACTTTGGTGTCAATGCTAAGATCAGGTTCACTATAGGTACAGACAGTGTGGTGATAGATCCGGACTATAATACCAGTCTTACAAAACAGATCAACGGTATTGCTCCGGACGGGAATGGAGAAATAAACATCCTGGCCAGCAAGACCAGCAACGGCTATTATGCTTATCTGAACGCAATGGTAGTGGAATCTTATGATGCTACCCTGGCGGTTGTGAATCCGCTGAACCTTGCAGCTACAGCTATCAACCATAAAACGATAGCGCTGAGATGGGCAGACAGGTCTAACAATGAAACGGGATACCAGGTATGGCGTGCATTACCAGGTGGAAGTTACTCCCAGGTAGCAACGCTGGCAGCCAACAGCACTTCTTATAATGATACTACGCTGAACCCCAGCCAGAAGTATTATTACAGGGTACGTGCAGTGAAGTCCGGAACATATTCTGATTACAGTAATAACAGTTTCGCTACTACTCCCGGCTTTAAGATACAGGTAAACTTCAGTGAGCTGCTGGCAGCTCCTGGTCCATGGAATAACACAGGTATGCGTCCTGTAACAGGCGTAGTGGCCAGCAATATGAAAGATGGCCAGAACAATATTACCGGCGTAGGTATTAATATTATAGAGAACTTCGATGGCATGTACTCTGCAGGTATGAATACCGGCAATAACAGTGGTGTATTCCCTGACAATGTGATGGTAGAGAACTATGGCCTGTTCCCTGGTAAGCATGCTTCCTTCAATATAACAGGTCTGAACCAGACGCTGAAATATGATCTTACATTCTTTGGTAGCTCTGTTGAATGGCAGGATGTGACAGGTAAGTATACCGTCAACAACACAAAAGTGGCTTATCTGAATGCTGCTATGAACAAGAGCGGTGTTGTGACTATCCGTGATATCTCTCCTGACCAATACGGTAACATCGTGGTAGCGATAGATCCGGCTTCTACAACATCTATTTACGGCCTGATAGCAGCTATGACCATACAGGGGCATGTTAATGCTGCGGCACAGGATGATAGTGGTCCCGTGGAAGAAGATAGTGTAGCTGCAAGGCAGGACCTTATAGCTGTAGTGGCTGAACCTGTAAAAGATGTGCTGAATACAGTTGTTCCTGACTTCGGAGATGCTAAAGCATATCCGAATCCGTTCCAGGACCAGATCAATGTTGACATACAATTGAAAACCGAAACAGTTGTGCGGGTTGAGATATTTGACGTGAGTGGCAGACTGTTATACTCAGATTACAAGGGCACCGTACCGGCAGGGGCAACTACCCTCCGTATTAACCCAGGCTCAAGGATCAGTGCTCCGGGCATTTATATCATGCGCCTCAGTGGTAAAAACGGTGAGTCCAGGATCATCAAACTGGTAAAGCGTTAAGCTTTACCAGTTTCCTTCATCGCCGCATTTCTCCGGAATTCTTCTCTTCAGAAAACAGGCTGTATCATATTTTTGATACAGCCTGTTTTTCTTTGGCCATGTCTTCACTCTTCATTAAAAAGAAACAATTATAATTAATACGGATATAATTTATTTTACAATGATCCTGAACTCCGTACAGGCGTAATTTATACGCTTATCCACTAACGTTGTTGTTTACGGGATGATTTGTGACATTTACAGGTTAAAAACTACCTTTTGCTAAAAAAAGGCAACAGTTATAAAAATATACACTTACATTTGGATTTTGAACGGCATATACTATTAAGCTAAGGACAATACACATATTCTGGAAGCGTGAGCATAATTTTTAACCTCATCCTCAGATAAAGCCAGAGAGTAGTAGGCCTTATTCGGCGCCACTCCACTTAATTTTTTACCATCTCCTCTGATCTGCCGGCAAAACCTGCCCCCCGGCTTGTTATGCATTTTTCATCTGGCATTAAACCTTGTCTGTCTGACATACATAACTCCTGTATTATGAAAAAAACTGTACACCTTATTATCAGTTTTATTTTCTTATTTGCCGGTTATGCTACTGCCCAAAGAGCGCTGAACCCCGCAGATACCGTTGCCACCTACAGATCATCATCTCCCCCAACACAGCCTGCATATGGCCGTATCGGCAAATGGGTCAGGACTGTACGTATGAACTGGAACACCAGCGGTTTCAAACCTTATATCTATAAAGGGCTTCAATTCCGTTTAAAGTTCCCTAAGACCTATGTTCATAATGTAGCTGATGGGAAGAAATATCCCATTTTCGTATTCCTGCATGGCCGCGGAGAAGCCGGAACCGTTTATGATAACGAATACCAGCTTTTACATGGAGGTCAGAGCTTCAATACCAACACAGACAATGGTAATTTTGACGGATATCTTTTGTATGGACAGACAACAGATGGTAACTGGGGGAATGGCCAGTTTGATATTTTAAAGGAATTGCTGGACTCACTGGCTGTACAGGTAAAGGGAGACCTGAACCGTGTTCTTGTTAATGGTCTTTCTGCCGGTGGATATGGCTCGTGGGACATGGCCATCCGTTATCCTCAATATATTGGAGGGGCATTGCCTATGAGCGGTATCACTACAGGTGATGGCGATCCTTCAGTTGTAAATGCCATGAAATATAAACCTATCTGGTATTTTCAGGGTGGGCTGGATAAATCACCTGCTCCCTATACAGCCGACCAGGTGATTGGCGCCTATAACTCTGCAGGAGCGCAGGTAACATATACCCTCTACCCTGACCTGGGACATGGTACCTGGAACCGTGCCTGGTCAGAGCCCAACTTTATTCCCTACATGAACAAGGTGAATATACTGACCCCATGGCCATTGTACGGGAGATCTGAATTTTGCCCGGAGGAAACATTCAATGTCACTATCGGTATTTCACCCGGATTTGCTGCCTATGAATGGCAAAAGGATGGGGTGACCATCCCGGGAGCTACTACCAATAGTATCAATGTATCTTCACTGGGTACATATTCAGTAAGGGTGAGAAGGGGTACTGTATGGTCAGAGTTCTCTCCCACCCCGCTTGTTATTAAAACAAAGGCTACTACTGTAACACCGCCTATTACAATGGACGCTCTGGCTACCAATGTACTGCCGGCGCCGGATGGCAGTACTACTGTAACACTAAAGTTGCCTGCAGGGTACGCTTCTTATGAATGGCGTAAGGTAGGTAACTCTGCTACAATAGGTACTGGTTCTACTATCAATGTGGGGGTGGGCCAGTATATTGCACGCGTTACGGAGCAATTCGGCTGTTCCAGCAGTTTCTCCACACCATTCCCGGTGATTAATGCCAGTGGAGCGGGAGCTCCTGATAAAGTGAGCGGGCTGCTGGTCACTCCTATATCACAAACCCAGCTTACGCTGAACTGGACAGATAAACCCAATCCACAGAATAACGAAACGCTATTCGAGATCTACCGTTCCACCAGTTCCGGCACTGGTTATAAACTGGTAGGAAAAGTGAATGCAGATGTGCTGACATTCACAGATAACGGTTTATCGGCCAACACAGCCTATTACTATATTGTTCGTCCCGTAAACGGTAATGGTGCAGCGCCGGTTTCTGATGAAGCCAGTGGTACTACCCAGGTAGATGCACAGAAACCAACCGCTCCGCCTAACCTGACTGTTATAACCACTACTACCAGCGCCATTACGGTTGACTGGGATGCAGCTACAGATAACGTAGGCGTTATTGCTTACGACGTATATGTAAATGGCGCTAAGACCTATACAGTAGATGCCGCTACTCTGGCAACTATGGCATATGGCCTTACGTCAAAAACTGTTTATACGTTCTATGTAATAGCCAGGGATGCAGCGGGCAACTCTTCCGCTCCCAGCAACCAGGTAACAGCTGCTACAGTCAGCAAAGGACTGAACTATAAATATTACCAGGGCTCATGGATATTGCTGCCTAACTTCTCTTCACTCACACCAGTAGCTACCGGAAGGTCAGCATTCCCGGATATTAATGCCAGGCTGAGGACAACCAATTATGGCTTCCTGTGGGAAGGCTTCCTGACCATTCCGGTTACAGGTACCTATACTTTTGCTACCACCTCTGACGATGGCAGTAAATTCTATTTCAATAAGTCTTACGGGTATCTTACATCCGCAACAGTAAGCAATGACGGCGCCCATGGTTCTACTACTGTGAGCAGTTCTGCCATGACCCTGCAAAAAGGTGTATACCCGATAGCTGTAACGTATTTCCAGGGCAGCGGCGGACAGGCAATGACCCTGAGCTGGAGATGTAATGAACTGGGTGTAACAAGTCTCACTAAAATACCCGATCAGTATTTCGGGGATACGCTCACTTATCCGGGTAATGCACCTTCAGTACCATTGTACCTGGGAACAACAGCGCCCAGCTTCAAACAGGTGAACCTCTCCTGGACTGATAACAGTAATAATGAAACGGGTTTTGAAATATACCGTAGTCCTTCTTACAATGGAACATTTACAGTGATGGGAAAGACGGCTGCAAACGCAACATCTTTCCAGGATAATGCTGTAGATGCTGCTACCCGTTATTACTATAAAATACGCTCAGTAGGACAATATGGTGAATCTCTCCTGACAGAAGGTTATCCATACCTGGCAGTATGGCCGTTGGATAACAACCTGACGGATATCAGCCTGAGTAACAATGCTACTACTGCGAACAGTGTCAGCTTCAGTAATGCAGATAAAGCTGAAGGCAGTCATTCTGCTGTCTTTAACGGTACCAGCTCCTATATAAGCATAGGTGGTAATGGCAGCGGTTTCCTGCATGATGCCTTCTCTGCACGCACCGTATCTCTCTGGATGAAAGCCGGTGCGCTTGACAACAACCGCATCATCTTTGATATAGGTGGTTCAGACAATGGTCTGGCGCTGCGTATCAATGCCAATAAACTGGAAGCCGGCGTGGCCAGCGGGAACATCCGTGCCCTTGCTTCAGCTGCATTTACCAGCACTACATGGACACATGTAGCTGTTGTATACAGCGGTAACGCCCTGCGCCTGTACATCAACGGCGCCCTGGCTGCTTCGGCTACCACTAGCTTCAGCTCTGTCAGTACTACCAGCAGTAACTCCAGGGTGGGTCAGGTCAATGGTTCTACCGCATTTAATTCCAATGGTGTTCTCTACAGCGGTAACCTGGATTATATGACCATCATTGGCCAGGCATTGAGCCAGGCGGAAGTCACTCAGCAGTATAATCAGACATTACCGTTCTATAGCATTGTAACTCCTGCCCTGCCGGCTCCGCCTGCAGCACCGGTCAACGTTATAGCAACAGGAAATTCAGCGTCTTCAATACTCCTTACATGGACGAACAATGATGCAAATGCTACCGGTTTTGAAATACAGCGTGCATTTGGCAACAGTCCAACATTTATTACTATCAAAACAATCCCCACAGGCGGTACTAACCTGTCTTATTCGGATACCGCTCTCTTTGCCAACCAGCAGTATGCTTATAAGGTACGTGCAACCGGTGATGGCGGCGCCTCTGCATACTCTGCTGCAGATACAGCTGTGACCGGAAATACGCGTCCTGTGATAGATGCCATCAGCAACAGGTCTGCCCGCTATGATGTGGTAACTGCCATCCCGGTAGTGGCGACAGATGCGGATGAAGATGCGCTGACCTACACCGCCTTTAACCTGCCTGACTTTGTAACTCTTGTTGCAAATGGTAACGGCACTTACCTTAATGTGGCGCCGGATATCAGCAAACAGGGTGTTTACAACAACCTGTCTGTGATAGCCGCCGATCCTTTCGGAGGTAAAGATACTGTCAGCTTTAACCTGATCATCAATGATAATTACAGCCCTGTCATAACCTCTATTGCCAACGCTTCCCTGAATGAGGGCGATGTTCAGCAGCTATCGCTTTCCGCTGCTGATCAGAACGCCACCGATAACCTTTCATGGTCCGGTGTGTCTCTGCCCTCATTCATTACTCTTACCGGTAGCAACCGTACTGCCACCCTGGATATCAAGCCCGGTTATGCAGATGCAGGTGTGTATACTGTGAAGGTGCAGACTGTAGATGGTAATGGTGGTACAGATGAAAAGAGCTTCACTGTAACAGTGACAGATAAAGATCCGAACTACAAGTTGTTTGTTCGCTTCAAACACCAGACAGACGCTCCTGCTCCATGGAACAACGTTACATCTGTATCTACCACAGGGCTGAAGAATGATAAGGGTGAAACTACAGGTATTGGTCTACAATTGCAGACGCCTAACTGGTTCACCTGGAATGAAGGTACCAATACAGGAAATAACAGTGGTGTATATCCTGATGTAGTGATGAGTGAATACTATTTCTTCGGTTCTTATCCTGGTATCTTCACTTCTGCAAATTCTATAGATGTGAAGCTGACCGGTCTTGAAGCTACCCGCAAATACTCCTTTAAGTTCTTTGCCGGCAGTACCTGGTCAGTACAGGCTAATAACGGTACTACTGTCTTCAGTATTAACGGTGTAAGCAAACCGCTGAACGTACAGGGTAATACCAGCCAGACAGTGAATTTCGACAATATTGCTCCGAACGCCTCCGGCGAGATCACCTTTAATATGTCTGTTGCTGATGGTACACAGGTAGGTTACCTGGGTGCATTTGAAGTAAATGCTATCCTGGACGACGGTACCCTGCCTGCCGCTCCGAAGAACCTGACGGCAACAGAAGCGAATGGTATTGTGTCCCTCAACTGGAACAATGTAGCTTATAACGCCACTGGTTACCGGGTTCATCGCGGAACAGACAGCCTGGGATCTTACAGCCTGCTGGGCAGCCTGAACAGCAGTACCGCTACATCTTATGCAGACAGCACTGTACATGGCAGCACGCATTACTATTATAAAGTGGCTGCAACCAACTCAGCCGGCAACTCAGCATTCAGCAATATTGCAGGCGTGCTGGTACCGGTAAAACCTCCGCAGATCAGCGCCATTGCTGATGTTAAGCTGAAAGCAAATGCCTCTGCACAGTTTAATGTACAGGCTGTGGGCGACCAGGGCAACAGCATTACCCTGACTACTATTGGCCTGCCTTCTTTCGGTAGTTTCATTGATAATGGTAATGGTACAGGTTCTTTCAGCTTCAACCCAACGGCAGATAACCTGGGTAACTATAAAGTGATACTGACAGCTACAGACAACCAGGGCGCCAGCGCATCAGATACTTTTAGTGTGGTTGTTGCAGACAAGAATACTACTTCTGTATTCTTTGACTTCTCTTCAAGCAATCCGGCTCCTGCGCCATGGAATAATATAATAGGCTTCCCGTATGCAGGAGTGAAAGTAGCCAACGCCCTGGATGAATCAGGCAACAGTACCGGCATGAGCATGACGTTTAACGAGTTCTGGGAAAATGATAATGCTACAACAGGTATGAGCACCTATGACAATAGTGGTGTGTTCCCGGATGGTGTAATGCAATCCTATATATATGACAGCAGGAATGTGACTCATACCATCAAACTGTCCGGGCTCAGTGCCACCAAACGTTATAACGTTGTATTCTTCAGCAGTATCAACTTTGGTATTAACGCAAAAACCAGGTTCACTATAGGTATAGACAGCGTGGTGATAGACCCGGACTATAATACCAGCCTGACCAAACAGATAAACGGTGTTATACCTAATGCAAGCGGCGAGATAAATATCCTTGTCAACAAGACCAGCAATGGTTACTACAAATATCTCAATGCGATGGTAGTGGAATCTTACGATGCTACTCTGGCAGTTGTGAATCCGCTGAACCTCGTAGCCACTGCTACCAGTCATAAAGCGATAGCGCTGAGATGGGCAGACAGGGCTAATAATGAAACAGGCTACCAGGTATGGCGTGCATCACCAGGTGGAACTTACTCCCAGATAGCTACGCTGGGCATCAATGCGGTTGCTTATAACGATACTACCCTGAGCCCGGACCAGACATACTATTACAAGGTACGTGCGGTAAGGTCAGGTGTGTTCTCAGACTATAGCAACAACAGTTCTGCTACCACTCCTGGTTTCAGGATACAGGTGAGCTTCAGTGAACTGCTGGTGGCCCCCGCTCCGTGGAACAATACAGGTATGCGTCCTTCAGTAGGTGTAGTGGCCAGCAACATGAAAGATGCCCAGAATAATATCACGGGTATAGGTATCAGTATCATCGAGAACTTCGATGGCATGTACTCCGCAGGTATGAATACCGGCAATAACAGCGGTATATATCCTGACAATGTGATGGTTGAAAACTACGGCCTGTTCCCTGGCAACCATGCCTCATTCAGGATAACAGGTCTTAACCAGACATTGAAATATGATCTGACCTTCTTTGGCAGCTCTGTAGAATGGCAGGACATAACGGGCAAGTATACCGTCAACAATACGAAGGTGGCTTACCTGAATGCTTCTATGAACCAGAGCGGTGTTGTGACCATCCGTGATATCTCTCCTGACCAATATGGCAATATCCTGGTTGCGGTCGATCCTGCATCAACAACTTCAGCCTACGGTCTGATAGCTGCAATGGTTATACAAGGACATATTGATCCTGCTATCCAGGACGGTAACAATGCGGCAGCAAGGCAGGACCTGCTGGCTGTAGTGGCTGAGCCGCTGAAAGATGTAATGAATACTGCTATTCCTGACTTTGGCAATGCCAGGGCCTATCCGAATCCGTTCCAGGATCAGATTAATGTTGACATACAATTGAAAGCCGAAACAGTAGTGCGGGCTGAAATATTTGACGTGAGCGGCAAACTGTTATATTCAGATTATAAGGGTACTGTACCGGCAGGTCTGACCACCCTCCGTGTCACCCCTGGTTCAAGGATTAGCGCTCCGGGCATTTACATTATGCGCCTGAGCGGTAAAAACGGGGAATCCAGGATCATCAAACTGGTAAAGCGTTAAGCTTTACCAGTTTTTCCCGGTAACCTGATTTAATTAATGTAAGGAATGCTTTTGCCTATGGCAAAAGCATTCCTTTTGAAGGAAGGTTTATAGCCGTTTGAAAGTTGAATTGATCTTTCGCGGGGGGCCTTATTCATTAAATAGTTATAATTAATACGGATATAATATATTTTATGCAAGGATAGTTAATGCTTTTGGTGAGGCATTGACGTAGGTTATACACTTATCAACAGAATCTTTTATTTACGAGACGATTTATAGCATTCACCGGTAAAAAAGCGCTTTTGGCTAAAAAAGCGATCAATTATAAAAATATACACTTACTTTTGAAATCTGAACCGTATACACTATTAAGCTAAAGACAAGACCTCTCATAGCCGTTGTCTCCAAAAAAGCTGTAAGTGTGAATACTCCTAACCTCATCCTTAGATAAAGCCAACAAGGTAGTAGGCCGCATTCGGCGCCACTCCACCTAATTTTCACCATCTCCTCTGATTTGCCGGCAGAACCTGCCCTGGCTCGTTATGCGTTTTAATTATCTGGTTTATGACCGGGTCTGTCTGATATTCATAACTTCTGTATTATGAAAAAAACTGTACTCTTCTTTATCAGTTTTGTGCTGTTGTTCATCGGTTATGCCACTACCCGGAAAGTGCTGAATCATACAAGCTGGAATATTAATTCATTTAAAGGATATGCATAAAGGAATGGCCTTCGCCTGAAATTTCCGGAAACTTACACACGTAACGTAACAGATGGAAAGATCAGGAAAGTCCGGGATAACCGGATTTTTTTGGAAGCTATAATTGTTAAATAATTATAATTAATATGGATATAATATATTTTGTAAAGGCCTTATTGAAAAAGAAGTGGTGGATCCTCATCAGCACAATTATTGCAATTGCGGCAGCACTTGCGTTCACCATGGGAAGACCCCGGCTTTATTCCTCTGTAACCCAGATTGCAACCGGATTCACTACTAATGACCAGATCAGGTTACGTGATGAGAATGTCAATATATTTGAAGCGGATGTAAAGTTCGATAACGTTATCCAGACAATGACCTCTCCTGTAGTAATAGGAATGTTGTCTTACGACCTGCTTATCCATGACCTGACTAACCCAAGACCTTATAAGCAGTTATCAGAACAGGATGTTCAGTCTGAGGCTTATAAAGCGGTCAATAAAGAAGAAATGGTGGGCATTCTGCGTAACAAGCTGGACTCACTGCAGGTGCTTTCTTCCTATAACCCTCTTGAAAGGAAGATACTGGAATTTCTCAAACTATATAAATACGATTACGAATCTATCCGCAAATACCTGAGCATAGGCCGTGTACAACGTACTGACTACCTGGAGATCGTGTATATGTCAGAAAATCCTGAACAGTCTGCCTACGTGGTGAATACTGAGTACAGGGAATTTATCCGCTACTACAGGAGTATGCGTTCAGAAAGATCTGTGCAGAGCGTGGAATCTTTTGACGAACTGGTAAAACAGAAGAAAGCGGAACTTGACAATAAGGTGGAAGCGCTGCGCGCATATAAAGCATCCGAAGGCCTGCTGAACGTAGAAGTGGCCAGCGGCAATGAACTGGACCTTATCAAGCAATATGAGAAAGGACTGACTGACGAACGTGGTAATTATAACAGTATCAGCTCTTCCCTGCAAAGTGTGAACCAGCGGCTGGCGACTGCCAACACCGGCAAGGTAGTATATGGCAATAACAATGCAGAGATACTGGACCTTCGCAAGCAGATAGCAGATGCCAATGAAGATCTTGCACAGAAAGGCGGTGATGATGACGCAATTAATACAAAGCTGAAAAACCTGCGCAGCCAGCTTCAGAAGAAGCTGAGCAATGCTGCTACCGGTACACAGACCGCTGTTACCAAAGAACAGCTGCAGCAGGAAAAATCAGAGCTGGAAGCGCGTCTGCGCGCTTCTGACCTGAACATGAAGAACCTGCAGTCAAGGATTGGTGCATTACGTGGCTCTGTGGGCTCTTATGCCAATAAAGAGGCCAATGTAAGCAGCCTGCAACAGGAAGTTACCATGGCGCAGGAAGAATATAATAAGCTGAAGGAAAAGCTGAATGCGGCGCAGGACAACCAGACAACGCCAGACTTTAATTTCAAGCAGATACTGACTGGTCAGCCGGCCTTCAAGCCAGAGTCTTCCAAACGTGTGATCATCATGGGCATGGCAGGTATCTCTACTTTCCTGTTCACGTCTTTCATTGTACTGTTACTGGAATTCCTGGACGGTTCACTGAAATCGCCTTCAGTATTTGAGAGACACCTGGACCTGAAGCTGATCAGCAGTGTGAACCATGCAGACCTGAACAAATACCAGATCCTGGAGGTATTGCAACGTACTTCCGTTCCTGATAAGCGTCATAAACAACGGCAGAACACTTTCCGCGAATTACTACGTAAGCTACGCTTTGAACTGGAAAAGAGCGGTAAAAAGTCTTTCCTGATCACCAGTACTGAATCCAGGCAGGGTAAAACCACCCTTACACAGGCCATTGCCTACAGTCTTAGCCTGAGCAACAAGAGTGTGCTGGTCATCGATACAAATTTCTGTAACAACGACCTCACTATGCAGATGGAAGCAAGGCCGTTACTGGAAACGTTTTCAGTACCGGCTGACCAGATCAGTATTGACAAAGTGAGGGAGATCGTAACTACATACCCTGTACCTGGTGTGGAAGTAATAGGATGTAAAGGCGGTGACTATACCCCTTCTGAAATACTGCCCAAAAACAACCTGTTAAATTATCTTCCTTTCCTGACCGGTTATTATGATTTTATTTTCCTTGAAGGAGCTCCGCTGAATGACTATACCGATAGTAAAGAGCTGGCGCAATATGTAGATGGCGTAGTAGCTATCTTTTCATCCAAGCTTGCATTAACCCAGATAGACAGAGAATCTGTACAATTTTTTGAATCACTTGGGGATAAATTCATAGGGGCCGTGTTGAATAATGTGGAGGAAGAATACCTTGAATTATAACCCTAATGTTGACCTCTATGCTCAAAAACACCATCATTAAAGATCTGTTCTCTTTCAAGCCGCCCGGAAATGACCGGTTAGGGTGGATCGACTATGCCAAAGGGATTGCTATCATTCTTGTAGTGTACAGGCATGTTGAATTTGGTCTTAAGAAAAGCGGAGTGCCGCTCAGTCAGTGGATAGTGGACCTGAACGATATGTTATACAGTTTCAGGATGCCTCTTTTCTTCCTGCTGTCCGGTTTGTTCTTTGAAAAAGGTATTGCCCGCAAGGGAAGCAAGGGCTTTCTGCTGTCAAGGGTAAATACGCTGTTGTATCCTTATGTGTTGTGGGCGCTGATCCAGATAACGCTGCAGATCTATTTTTCTACGGTTGCCAATGCGCGGAGAAGTCCTTCAGATTACCTGAACATCCTGATACAGCCCCGCAACCTGGACCAGCTATGGTACCTGTTTGCATTGTTCAATGTCACCCTGCTGTATTTCCTGACCACCCGGCTGTTTGGCGGAAGGAAGATGCCGCAACTGGTATTGGCTCTGATACTGCTGAGTGTAGCTCCTTTTGTGAAGCCGGTCAGCACCTTTTATGACATTGCATTGCACTACATCTTTTTCTGTATTGGTAATATGACGGCCAATTTCTTTTTCTCAGGGAAAACGCAGGAGATGTTGTCATCGCCATATGGGCCTGTTTCGCTATTGCCGCTTTTCGTGGTATGCCAGGTGTATTTCCTGCATCATCAGCAAATGAACCTGTTCCTCTATGCTGCTGTGGCGCTGACGGGCAGCCTGTTTGTGATCATGTTGTCTTTTCAGCTGGCAAAGTACAATGCCCTGCCGGTACTGAGAACGTTCGGACACTACTCGCTGTACATCTACCTGCTACATGTACCGATAGTGTCGCTGATCAGGTATTTCCTGCTGGGAACGGTCATGGCGGAATATGTAACGGTACTGCTGGTACTGCTCATTTTCATAGCCATCTTTTTCTCTGTGATAGTATACCGTTGCTGTATGCTTATGCGCCTGGGAGGCCTTTTCAAAGGACCGTTCGGGGAGAGTGTACAGAAGAGAAGGATAGTAACGCATAAAACAACAATATAAATGGCGGTACGTAAAAAATATACGCCCGGGATCAGCAAATCATTTCACAGGCTGCTGTTGCTGCTTTTTGTAGCACTCACGCTGGTGATGCTTTTTGTAAAGATCATGTTCTATTAAAGTTATCAGATTATGTACAGGCAGGTAGCCAGACGAAATACCGTAATATACCTATTCATGCTTCTCTGGGTGGTCGCCATCCCGGTGATCGCTTATGTATCGTCCATGGACGCGAAGTTCAGCATTGTTGTGGCCGGCGGTATTATAGGACTGGCTCTGGCGGCCGTCAGCGCAATTAATTACCGTGCAGGATATTATATCTACATCACAGTAGCATTGATGGTGCACGTGCCGGAAAGGATGAGCAGGACAGCTATACCTGTTGGTGTGGTGATGGATGCATTCCTGCTGCTGGTACTGGCAGGCTGCATCTTTGACAGGAAGCGTGCAGACGTTCCTAAAATAGATTATTATAAGGACCCTCTCCTGCTGGTATTATACCTGTACACGGCTTACCTGCTGATACAGTGTTTCAATCCCAATATGTTCAACATACAGGGATGGTTTATTTATATCAGGGTATATATCAGGAACCTCATTTTCCTGTTCATTACCATGAAGGTATTAAGCACCTGGAAAGATGTTTACTGGTTCTTTAAATTCTGGCTGGTCATTTCTACTGCTGCGGCGCTTTACGGCTGTCTGCAACAGGCGGTGGGCCTGCTGCCGTTTGAAAGGGAGTACATAGCTATGAACCCGGATAAGTTCAAGACGGTAATGATACAGGGCCGGGCCAGGATATTCTCTTTCATGGCAGATCCGGCGGCATTCGGTGTATTGATGGCCTGTGGCGCCATTATCTGCGCTATCCTGATCACTGCCAGTAAACAGGTGATCAGCATGCCCCGTAAAGTTCTGCTGCTGTTCATTATAGCAGTACATCTGCTGGCTCTGGGCTTTTCCGGTACCCGCACCGCTTATGTTATGCTGCCGGTAGGGCTGCTACTGTTCTTTCTGGTGAACCTTCATAACAGGAATACACTGATAGCTGCGTCCATTTTTACCTTCGGTATGCTGGCCATGCTGTTTGGGCCATTCTATAGCAGCCCCACCATTATCCGTTTCCGTACGGCATTTATGGGCTCGCAGGATGAATCGCTGAACCTGCGTGATGTGAACCGTCATGGTATACAACCATATATATACAGCCATCCCATTGGCGGCGGAGTGATGACAGTAGGCAATGACGGTGTGACCTATAATCCTGGTCACAGACTGGCAGGGCTGCAGCCGGACAGTGGTTATCTCAGGGCTGTGCTGGAGCTGGGATGGATAGGACTGATCATTGTATGCCTGTACGCATATATGGGTACACATTATGCCATAAAGAACTATTTCAACGAAGAAGGAGAACTGAACCGGCTGCTGCTTATAGGTATAGCAGCTGTGCAATACGCCATTATCGTGGCAACATATGCGCAGGAAGCCGGCGGACTGATAGAAACGGCCATTTTCCTGAACGCAATTCTTGGAATCACAATCAGAGTACGATATAATCATTTAAAAACTAAATAATAAGGTATGAAAAAGGGACTTTTCTTAATTGTTAGCCTTTGCAGCTGTTTATTTGTAAATGCGCAGAAAAAAGAGACAAGCCTCTATCTGCCAATGGCAGACGCCCCCGAAGTGGCCCAACTTAAAGAAGTATTAGTGGAACTGGCTATGCAGAACCCTGCTATCAGGGGATATGCTGCCAAAGCACAGATCAACAAATATGAGACTAATAAGGCAAAAGCGCAGTGGTTGAATATGTTCTCTGCTGCAGGTAACCTCAACGAGTACACTATAAAGAACAGTGGTAGTAACAACGCTTTCTTCCCCAGGTATAACTTTTCTGTAATGGTACCACTTGGCAGCTTCATCAGTATTCCTGCCGATGTGAAAAAGGCTAAAGCAGAAAAGAAAGTGCTGATGACTGAAAAGGAGTCTGAAGTACTGAAGATCAAAGCAGATGTGCTTAATGCCTATGAACTGTATGCTGCCAACAAGAAATTGCTGGAGCTCCAGGTGCCGCTGCTGGAAGATGTTTACAGCCATTACAAACAGACAGAAGAAAAGTTCTCTGCCGGCGATAAGGACGTATCTGTAGAAACGCTGAACATCTCTTACCGTAGCTATAACGAGGAAATGGTAAGAAAAGTAATGCTGGAAAGAGATATCAGGCAGGCTAAGATAGAACTGGAAGAACTTATAGGCATTCCTTTTGAATCGGCAGTGTTACAGGCTCAGGGCCGTAGCGGAAATAAATAGTGTTTTTTAAGCTGACAATATAATGAAGTATTCCCTTAAACAGGATTATCCCATTGCAACTGCATTGCTGTTCTTATACCTGCTGCTGTTCATCATATGCAGACAGGTATTACAGCAGACCAATGGTCATTTTTGTTACCCGCTGGACGATACGTTCATACACCTGTCTATCGCAAAGAATTTTGCACTTCATGGCGTATGGGGTATCACTGCGCAGGAATTCAGCGCAGCCAGCTCATCGCCTTTGTACACATTTATCCTGGCTATTTTCTTTAAATCCGGTATCAACAGCATCTGGATACCGCTTTACATCAACCTTGTCTTTGCAACGTTGCTGGTAATCGTGACGGACCGCTTACTACAACGCTTCAGTATCACGGCATGGGTCAGGTGTATTGCATTGGTCCTTATGGTGCTGCTGGTACCGGTACCAGTAATGACAGCCAGCGGTATGGAACATATGCTGCATGCCTTCCTGGCCATGTGGCTTTTGTATCTTTATTCCGGCAGGCATATCGTACTGACCGGCATTGCAGGCGGCCTGGCTATCCTGGCTCGCTTTGAATCGCTCTTCCTGGTGGCAGGTATTACTGCCATAGGACTGTATAACAGGAAATGGCTCCAGACAGCTGTTATACTGGCAATATCCCTTGTGCCGATGATCGTATTCGGATACATCTCTGTACAGCATGGCGCACATATGCTGCCCAACTCTGTTTTGCTGAAAGCTGCAAAGCTCAGTGGCGGCAGCAGCCTGGGAGGCACATTACAGGAGATAGTATTGTATAAACTGATTTATGGCAATAATACAATGGTGAACATATTCACCAACCGTTTTTATCCTGAAGGTTCTTCTTCATTATCAGGTACGACAGTAGTACGTTTCCTGCTGATTATCCCTGTACTTGTGTTGTTGCTGAAAGCGGGCAATGTAGCACTGCTGAATAAGATAAAGCAGCTGGCATGTATTGCGCTGATCACTACCTTCCTGCATATGGCCCTGGCGGCAGTAGGCTGGTTATTCCGCTACGAGGCTTACCTGGTGGCCATCAACCTGGTAGTGATAGTGATACTGCTGGATTACTATATAAGACAGGCAGCGGCTACTGCGCGCAGGTATTCCCTGATCGAGAAGCTGGTGTTTACATTCCTGGTAGCATTTGTGTGTGCGCCATTTCCCCTGCGTGCAGCAGGCGCCTTTATGAACCTGCCTCATGCAGCGCGTAATATCTATGAGCAGCAATACCAGATGGGGGCTTTCCTGCAGGAAGAATACCAGCATACGGCTGTTGCTGCCAACGATGTAGGGGCCGTGAGCTATTATTCAGGGAACAGGATACTGGACCTCTGGGGACTGGGTAACAACGAAGTTGCCGAGGCTAAGCTGGGGGGCCGCTACTCTCCTGCTTTCCTGGCTGAGTTTGCGGGCAGGCAGCAGGTAAAGATAGCTGTGGTATACGATACCTGGTTTGACAGTACCCTGTTGCAGCAATGGAAGAAAGTGGCTGCCTGGAAGATCTCAGATAATGTGATCTGTGGTGGTGACGAAGTATCCTTTTATGCGGTAGATCCTGCTGAAGCGGCGTCTTTGCGGCAAAAACTAACATCATTCCAGCCAAGGCTGCCGGCCGGAGTATTGGTCACCTATTATCCCGAACGCCCATAATGTCAACACAAAGCAATTATATCAGGAGCCTGGACGGCGTAAGGGCCATAGCAATATTGCTGGTGATGGCGTTCCATTTCGGTATTATCCGCTTTGGATGGATGGGGGTACAGCTGTTCTTTGTACTTTCCGGTTTCCTGATCAGCAGCATCCTGTTGAAGGAAAAGGAATCGCCGCTGCCATTATCAGCGAGACTGAAGAAGTTCTGGATCAGGAGGAGCCTTCGCATCTTTCCTCCTTACTATATCTACCTGCTGGTATTTGTGGTGATCTATAGCTGGATAGCCTTCCCGGAGGGATATCCGCATGACCTGCCTTATCTTTTTACGTACACATTCAACCTTACCCGTATCAGTAATGCGTGGCATGAAAGCCCGGTGTATACCCATTTCTGGTCGCTCTGCGTAGAAGAGCAGTTTTACCTGTTTTTTCCCTTTGTTATTTTCCTGTTGTCAAGGAAAACCCTGCGGGTAGTGCTGGTGGTGGTATTGCTTGTCACCCCTGTATTCCGTTGGCTGTTCGGGCAATACCTGGTTATGAGGGGATTACCTTCTTTCCAGGTCTTTGATGTGATCTACTGGTTTCCGCTCAGTCATCTGGACGCATTCTTTACGGGAACGGCCATAGGATTATTCAGGTTGAAAGACAGGGTACGGCAGCCGTTGTTGTTATTTATAGCGGCACTGGCAATTACGCTGGCGGCCGGATTGACCAATTACTGGTATGAAAACCACGGGCATACGCTGTTTACTTCTATGGGTTATAATTTCGGGGATACCAACAGCTATCAGCACATATGGTACTATACGGCACTGAACTTCTGTGCAGGAGCGCTGATATTGTTGCTGGTATCCAGTCCGCAGGCATTGATCACAAAAATCCTTGAGAACAATATATTAGTAGCCATTGGTAAAGTGTCCTATGGAATGTATATCTATCATTGGGTTATACAGACTCAGATTATATCTGCATGGATACCGGTAGACGATCATAATAAATACTGGTTATTCCTTGCAGACGTGCCCGTTGTTTTTGGAATATCATGGCTTAGTTTTCACCTGATCGAAAAAAGATTCACTCAACTTAAAAACAAAACAACTTTAAGTGTCAGATACAGATGATCCGTTCATCTGACCATTAAAAAACAAGAAAACTCAAATGAAACAAAGATTATTCCTATGCTTACTCCTGGGCTGTGTTGCGTGGATGCCTATGTCCACAGGTGGTTTTAGAGAGATTGCGGTGCCTACGGACCAATGGCATTCAGTTCCGGCCCTGATTCATGTACCCCAGGGCTCATCCAAAGAGAGATTTCCGCTGATAGTTTGTTTTCATGGCCGCAGTATTGCAGGTCATGACATCAGCAAGTTGTTCCGGGAAGGTATTCCAAGGCAGATAAAGGAAGGGAGAAAGATCCAGGCAGTGAATAAGCTGGACGGGAAACTCTATAAGTTCATTGTCCTGGCTCCGCTGGCGGAGAGCTGGGGGATCAATCCTCCGCAGCTGGAGGTGATCCTGAATGATGTGCTGAAGAAGTACCCGGTAGATTCTTCCCGTATTTACCTGACAGGGTATAGTGCAGGAGGATGGTGTACTACTATGTCGATCACAGACAACAGGCATCTCTCCTCCCGTATAGCCGCAGCCGTGCCTATGTCGCCCGCACCGATGGACCCTGTTAACTATACCCGTTTCAAAAATACCACGGATGCCAACATTCATGCGTGGTACTTTGCCGGTACTGCAGAGCCCCAGTTCCTGGAAAACAGCATGCGTTGTATAGATAGCACCAATAATCATAAAAAGGGATTGGTGAAGCTTACAAAGCATGATAAAGGGCATACCGGCTGGCATGAGTTCTATGACCCGGCTTACAGGGATAGTATAGATAATATGAGCATCTATGAATGGATGCTTCAATACAAAAGAAAATGAACAGGAGAAAAGCTATTGCTTCCCTGCTGGTGCTTGCCGGCGGTACAGCCGCTGTGTATTCAGGCGTCAGGTGGCGGAAGCTGAACACTGCTCCTGACCTGGTGAAGTTGCAGGCACATAAAGACCTGATCACGGAACTGGCGGAGACCATTATTCCTGCTACAGATACGCCGGGTGCTAAAGCGGCCGGGATAACGCCATTTATTATATCGCTGGTGACTGACTGTACCCCCCGGCGGGAGCAGAACCGTTTTATAGAAGGGCTGATAGAGGTGGATGGCTATGCACGTGCAGAATATAAGCGTTCTTTCATTAAATGCAGTACTGAACAGCGGGAAGCTGTAGTAGCATATTTTGAGAAGCGGGACAGGCCTTATAAAGGTTTGCTGGGCAAGGTGTCAAAGCGGATTATGGGAGATTCTTTCTTCACTATTATGAAGAAATATACGGTGATCGGTTATTGCACTTCTATGAAGGGAGCTACCGAAGGGTTGGCGTATGATTATGTGCCTGGCCGTTATGTAGGATCGGTGAAGCTGCAGCCGGGGCAGAAGTGCTGGGCTACAGAATAAGGATTTTTCTCCGCTGCGCGCGGCTTGGCGTTAAAAGAAACAAATAATGAACCCTAATATTAAAGCTGTAAAACAGCTGACCTATGATGCTATAGTTATCGGCTCCGGTATCAGCGGAGGATGGGCGGCAAAGGAGCTGTGCGAAAAAGGACTGAAAACCCTTGTGCTGGAGAGAGGCCGTAACGTGGAACATATCACGGACTATGTCACCACTTTAAAAACACCCTGGGAATTTAAGTACCATGGCCTGAACACTTCAAAAGACCTGGAAGAAGACCCTGTTCAGAGTAACGTATACAATGAAGGGAACAAACACTTCTTTGTACGCGACAGGGAACATCCGTACATACAGGAGAAGCCTTTTTACTGGATCAGGGGGTATCATGTGGGTGGGCGTTCCTTAACATGGGGGCGTCAGTGTTACCGGCTGAGCGACCTTGACTTTGAAGCCAATCAAAAGGATGGTTATGGTGTGGACTGGCCTATCCGTTACCGTGATATTGCTCCCTGGTATGATTATGCAGAGCAGTTTGCCGGCATCAGCGGGCAGAATGAAGGTCTTTCCCAGCTGCCTGACGGACAGTTCCTTCCTGCGATGGAGATGAACAGTCTTGAAAAGCATTTCAGGGCACGGGTAAAGAAATATTTTGATGGCCGCTGTGTAACTATTGGCCGTGTAGCTAATCTAACCAAGGGATGGAATGGCCGTACTCCCTGCCAGTACCGCAATTTATGCAGCCGGGGATGCCCTTACGGGGGATATTTCAGCAGTAATGCTGCTACCCTGCCTGCGGCAATGGCTACGGGCAATATGACGCTTCGCCCCTTTTCCATAGTGTCAGAGATACTGTATGATAAGGATAAAAAGCGTGCTACCGGTGTACGGGTTATTGATGCAGAGACTAATGAAGTAACAGAGTTTTATGCCCGGATCATCTTCCTTAATGCTTCTGCTATTGGTTCAGCTTTTGTACTGCTGAATTCAAAGTCTGACGCTTTTCCTGAGGGGCTGGGAAATTCCAGCTCTATGGTAGGCCGCAACCTGATGGACCATCATTTCAAAGTGGGTGCCATGGCAGATTATCATGGAATGGAGGATGAATATTATATTGGTCGCCGGCCTGTGGGTATCTATGTCCCTCGTTTCCGGAACCTGGGGGATACTGCTTCCCAAAGAGACTATCTCCGGGGTTTTGGTTTCCAGGGGTATGGTGAACGGGAAGGCTGGGAATATACCGGTTTGACGGAAGACGGTTTTGGCAAGGCATTTAAGGAGAAGCTGACCCGCCCGGGTAAGTGGTCATTCTGGTTAGGCGGCTGGGGAGAAACGCTTCCCTATGAAACGAATGTGGTGACGCTGGACCTGTTGCAGAAGGATAAGTGGGGATTGCCGCTTGCGAAGGTCAATTTCTCTATCCGGGAGAATGAGCAGGCCATGCGTAAGGATATGCAGCAGAGTGCTATGGAAATGCTGGAGAAAAGCGGGTTTTCTAATATCAGCGGGTTTGATTATAAATATGTGGGTGGGGAATGTGTACATGAAATGGGAACTGCCCGTATGGGGCATAATCCCCGGACTTCTGTCCTGAATGGTTACAATCAGATGCATGATGTACTGAATGTATTTATCACAGATGGAAGCTGTATGACCTCTTCTGCCTGTCAGAACCCGTCATTGACGTATATGGCTTTAACGGCAAGAGCCTGTGATTATGCGGTGGGGCAACTGAAAAAAGGTGAACTATAAAAAGGGATGGCAATTGCCATCCCTTTTTAAATATTATAATCCGAAAGCAGCTTTCACTTTATCTACATAATCCAGCTTCTCCCATGTAAAGGTTTCAACTTCTACTTTCTTCTCATTTTTCTTGCCCTTATTGAAAACCTTTGTAACTACCTGGCTTTCACGGCCCATGTGACCATAAGCAGCGGTATCGCTATAGATAGGGTTACGCAGTTTCAGGCGCTGTTCAATAGCATAAGGACGGAGGTCGAAGATCTCTTCAACTTTGCGTGCTATCTCGCCATCGGTCATTTTCACTTTGGCAGTGCCATGTGTATCGATGAACAGGCCGCAAGGTCTGGCAACGCCGATAGCGTAGGAAACCTGCACCAGTACTTCTTCGCAGAGGCCTGCAGCTACCAGGTTCTTGGCTATGTGACGGGTAGCGTATGCAGCAGAGCGGTCTACTTTGGAAGGATCTTTACCGGAGAAAGCGCCACCACCGTGAGCACCTTTACCACCGTAGGTATCTACGATGATCTTACGGCCGGTTAAGCCGGTATCGCCGTGAGGGCCACCTATTACGAATTTGCCGGTAGGATTGATATGGTAAGTGATCTTATCGTTGAACAGGGCCTGCAGTTCCGGTTTCAGCTGAGCTTTTACGCGGGGGATCAGGATATTGATCATGTCCTGTTTGATCTTAGCCAGCATTTTCTCTTCGTTGTCGAAGTCGTCATGCTGGGTAGAGATAACGATAGTATCTATACGAACAGGTTTATTATCATCAGAATATTCAATGGTTACCTGTGATTTAGCGTCGGGACGCAGGTAGGTGATCTCCTTATTCTCACGGCGGATAGCGGCCAGTTCTATCAGCAGTTTATGAGCCAGGTCCAGTGCCAGTGGCATATAGTTCTCGGTTTCACGGGTAGCGTAACCGAACATCATGCCCTGATCGCCAGCGCCCTGTTCTTCAGGGTTCCTGCGTTCTACGCCCTGGTTGATATCCGGAGACTGCTCATGAATAGCAGAGAAGATACCACAGGAATTGGCTTCGAACATGTACTCGCTTTTGGTATAGCCTATCTTACGGATCACCTCACGCGCAATTTCCTGCACATCCAGGTAAGCTTCAGATTTTACTTCACCAGCCAATACCACCTGGCCGGTAGTTACCAACGTTTCACATGCTACTTTCGAAGTTTGATCATAAGCAAGGAAATGGTCAATCAGAGCGTCGGAAATCTGATCGGCCACTTTGTCCGGATGGCCTTCGGAAACTGATTCTGAGGTAAATAAATAAGGCATAAAATAATTGAATTTCGGCTTTAATATTTGTTAGATTAAGTAGTACAATTTACCATTAATTTGCATTTTGGTGGTATGCCTCATGGTAAACTGGGGCAAAAATAGGAAAATAGTTTTAATAGACCATGAGTTACAGAGGATAGTGAGGCGTCTGTTTTAATTTTAACAGGCTTTAGGCTAAATTGTCCCTTTTAAGGAAATAAAAAAGCTGGTCAATCTGACCAGCTTCCTTATTATTTCCAATAAATTATTTACCAAGTAACTGAGTGTACAGCTGAAGATAGTCGGCCAGGTCCTCATTTTCCTTTTTATAAGGGAGGATGATCTTGCCTTTTTCAGCTTTTACCTCGTCCACTACTTTTTTCTCAGCTTTATCTCCTGCCAGTATTACGGCATCAGCGTATTTGCTGGCGCCTCTGTTCAGGGCTGAGTTGGTACCTTCTTTATATAATTCTATATCTTTCTCTTTGATCTGGTTGCTGATGGTAGCTTTTTTAATGAAGCCGGCGCCCAGTTTTTCCTTGAAGGAGTTAGGCTCCAGGGAATAAACCACTTTGGAATGGGCAAACACCGGTTCCTTTTTATAAGCGGTTTTCAGGTAAAGCGGGATGAGGGAGGTCATCCATCCGCTGCAATGAATAATGTCCGGCGGCCATCCAAACTTCTTCACCGTTTCCAATGCGCCTTTGCAGAAGAATACTGCGCGGGCTGCGTTGTCATCATAAAACTGATCATTCTCGTCTGTAAATAAGGTCTTACGTTTAAAGTAATCCTCATTATCCAGGAAATACACCTGCAATCGGGCGTTGGGTAATGAAGCTACCTTGATAATCAATGGATAGTCATCACCTTCAATCACGATGTTAATGCCAGATAATCTTACCACCTCGTGTAACCGGTGCCTTCTTTCGTTGATAATGCCAAACCGCGGCATGATCACACGTACTTCGAGACCGGACTCATTGGACTTAATTGCCATTTTATTGACCATATTCGCATAATCTGTTAATTCCAGATAGGGCGACATTTCCTGAGCAATAAAAAGAATTCGTTTCTTTGTGGACATCAATGCTGATATTAATGCAGTAATTTTAAATTTGGTTTGCAAAATTACGGATTTTTAGCGGAAGAAAAGACAAATTGGCACTTTTAACATCCTTTTAAGCAATAATTTATGTATTTGTTCAAGCGGAAAGACGACCTGGAAAGGCATTTATCTGTAGCACGGAAAGCAGGCAAACGTATTGGTTTTGTGCCAACTATGGGGGCTTTACATGAAGGACATCTGTCTCTTATAGCGGCCGCCAAAAAAAACAGCGATGTAGTGGTATGCAGTATTTTTGTCAACCCTACCCAGTTTAATGACCCGGCAGACTTTGAGAAATACCCTGTTACAATAAATGAAGATATCACAAAACTGACCGCTGCAGAAAACGATATACTCTTTCTGCCATCTGTGCAGGAGATGTACCCTGAGGGACTGGCAGCTGATATCCATTATGATTTCGGGGAACTGGAGACTGTACTGGAGGGCGCGCACCGGCCAGGACATTTCCAGGGTGTGGGAAGGATTGTACATAAACTGCTGGACCTGGTGCAGCCGGATAAGCTTTTTATGGGACAAAAAGATTTCCAGCAGTGCTTGATAATCAACAGATTGATAAAAGTACTGCAACTTAAGGTTGAATTGGTGATCTGTGATACCCTCCGGGAAACGGATGGTTTGGCGATGAGCAGCAGAAATCTGCGTCTTAATCCTGCTGAAAGACAGAATGCCCTGCATATTTACAAGGAACTGATCTGGCTGAAAGGCCATCTGCAGGAAGCTGCCTTCCCTGAAATTACAGGTAAAGCTATCAACGAATTGAAAAACAATGGATTCGATGTGGATTACCTGGAAATGGTATCTATTCTGGAGGACGGTAATATTGCTTTTCCCCACCAGGTTGGTAAGGAGCCGCTCTTTGCTGTTGTGGCCGCCAGGGAGTTGAGCAGTAATGTCAGGTTAATAGATAATATGCAGATGAACTGAGTCACTGTGGCGCTAAAGTGATACCGCAGTTCATACACTACCCATACTCTATAGTAGGCTTTAAGCAGGAGTATCCATATAGTATCTATGGAGTGAGGAGCTGTTCAAAAATTCAAATACAGACACCGGAGGAACAGTCGCTGCGGTTTCATTTCTATTTTTTTCCATACTTTTGCAGACACTTAGGCCCATAAAAATGGGATTTTCACCATGCAGATTGAAGTACTGAAAAGTAAAATACACCGGGCAGTCATCACCGAAGCGAACTTGCAATACGTTGGAAGCATTACAATAGATGAAGATCTGATGGATGCCGCCAATGTAATAGAATATGAAAAGGTACAGGTAGTGAACGTTAATAACGGAGAACGCCTGGAAACATACATTATAAAAGGCAAACGCGGTTCCGGCGTTATATGTATGAATGGCCCCGCCGCCCGTCTCTGCGCGGTTGGAGATATTGTGATCATCATTTCCTATGCCTCCATGGATTTTGAGGAAGCTAAGAAACATACACCCATCGCAATTTTCCCTAAGGAGAACAACAAATTGTAACAGCTGATCCCAAAAATTACTATTACTATGCCCAAATTTCTGAAGTTCATCTGCTTTTTAGCCATTGGGCTGGGATTGGTCTGGCTGGTTACACATAATCTTACTGAAAAAGAAAAGAACGATATTATAGCGTCTTTCGAGCATGCCAACTACTGGCTGGTCATCCCCGTGATCTTTGTGGGCATTGCCAGTCACTGGTACCGTGCCGTACGCTGGAAACTCCTGATGGAGCCGTTAGGCTACCATCCTTCTACCTTGAACACCTTCTTTGCTGTCATGGTAGGCTACCTGGCCAACCTGGCAGTGCCCCGCCTGGGAGAAGTGACCCGTTGCGGGATAGTAGCCCGTTATGAAAAGATCCCGGTAGACAAGCTGGTAGGCACCATGATTGCCGAAAGAGCGGTAGATCTCCTGCTGCTTATATTGCTGATGGTGGTGACCGTTTTCATCCAGATAGATATTGTAGGGGTATTCTTTACAGATCATATCTGGATCCCGCTGCAGAACAAATTAGGCGCTGCAGGGGGCTCCAGGGGGTGGATACTGGCAGGTATTGCCATTGTACTGGTATTCCTGGGCATCATTGTTTTCCGTCTTATTTCCCGTTCCAAAATAGGTATTGTTATCCGCGCCCTGGCTAAAGGGGTATGGGAAGGCATTCTTTCTATCGGCAAAATGGAAAAGAAGGGCTGGTTCATCTTTTACTCCCTTTTAATATGGGTGTTGTACTTCACAATGATGTACATAGGCTTCTATTGTATGGAAGAGACCAGTAACCTGGGCATTAAAGCTGCACTGGCGGTACTTGGTTTCGGAAGCATTGGTATGATAGTGACCCAGGGCGGCATTGGGGCTTACCAGATACTGGTACAGCAAACCCTGGTGCTTTATGGTGTGGAAGCTACAACAGGCTACGCCTTTGGCTGGATCGTATGGCTGGCGCAAACCCTGCTGGTCATCGTTGTCGGATTGGGCAGCCTGATCGCCTTACCCCTCATCAACCGTGACATTAAAGCTACTCCTGAGCACTCCTGATATTATGCTTTAATTGTTTACCTTTAAGGAGGTACCAGAAATTTAACATTGAGTTTTATCCAAAATCTGTATTGTTGTACTGAACAGTATAACCACAACCGTTAATTGCCCACAAATGCGATTGTCAAACAGAGAATCTTTGGATACGACCATACAAGAACAGGAGATGGAAAAAAAGATCAACAGCAAAAAGAAGGCACCAGCAAAGAAAATAATTCCAAGGGACGTGAGCTGGCTGGCTTTTAATGCAAGAGTATTGCAGGAAGCGGCAGACAATAGCGTACCCCTTCACGAGCGTATCCGTTTTCTGGGCATTTTCTCCAACAACCTTGACGAATTCTTCCGCGTACGCGTAGCTACCCTCCGCAGAATGCTTTCTGTAGGCAAAAATGCCCGTATGCACCTGGAAGAGAACCCTGAAGAGGTGCTGGACGAGATCCACAGCATGGTAATTGACCAGCAGCGTGAATTTGACCGCATATGGGAAGGCATAGAAAATGAGCTGAAAGAACAGCAGATCTTCATCCGTACGGAAAAACATCTCAGCAAAGACCAGCAAAAGTTTGTACTGAACTACTTCAATGAGGAAGTGCGTACCAACATCATCCCCCTGATGATAGAAAGTATACAGCATTTCCCTTATTTACGTGATAAATCCATTTATCTGGCAGTTGTACTGGCGCGTCAGGATAATTCTGTCAGGCAGAAATTTGCCCTGATAGAGATCCCCACCTCCATCCTGCCCCGTTTCATTATCCTGCCATCCAAAGATGGCGAAAGGGACATCATCCTCCTGGAGGACCTGATCCGCTACTGCCTGCCACATATTTTCTCTTTCTTCGGTTTCGACAAGTTCACGGCGCATATCATCAAAGTGACCCGCGACGCGGAACTGGACATAGATAATGACATCTCTACCAGCCTGATCCACCAGCTGGAAAAGGGTATTAAAGACCGCCGTAAAGGGAAACCGGTGAGGTTTGTGTATGATAAAGACATAGATCCTCTCCTGCTGGAATACGTAATGCGCCGCCTGGGGCTGTCTAAAAAAGACAACCTCATACCGGGCGCCAGGATCCATAACTTCAAGGATTTTATGGATTTCCCGACCTCTGTATTCCAGGAACGCCCCAATCCGCAGCGCAAAAGCTTCATCCATCCCCTGTTTGCCAATGCCAACAGCGTGATGCACGTGATCCAGATGCAGGACGTAATGCTCCATTTCCCTTACCATTCCTTTGACACTATCATAGACCTGCTGAGGGAAGCGGCCATAGATCCGAACGTAACAAGTATCAAAATAACAGCCTACCGCCTGGCTAAGAACTCCCGTATTGTCAACGCACTTGTCAACGCGGTACGGAACGGAAAGCAGGTGACCGTAGCCCTGGAGCTAAGGGCAAGGTTCAATGAGGCAGACAACCTGGAATGGAAAACCCGCCTGGAAGATGAAGGGGTGAAAGTGCTGATCGGTATTCCCGGCCTGAAGATCCATGCCAAAATGTGCGTGATCAAAAAACGTATTGGTATCAAAACGGTCCAGTGTGGTTTTATCAGCACCGGTAACCTGAACGAGAAGACTGCCAGGGTGTATGGCGACCACTGTTTGCTTACCGCCAACAGGAATATCATTGCCGATATGAACCGTATTTTCAGTTACCTGGAAAACAGCAAGCATGATATCAAAAACCTGGAAGCATGTAAAACCCTGCCTGTAAGCCCTTACAGCATGCGTACCTTCTTCCAGCGTATGATAGACCGGGAAATGAAGAACGCCCGTCACAAGAAAGGGAGCTCCATGACCATTAAGATGAACTCCCTCTCCGACCCTGATATGATAAACCGGCTTTATGAAGCGGCCAGGCAGGGTGTAGACATCAACCTCATCATCAGGGGCATCTGCTGCGCCTATACGGAGAGCAAAAAGTGGAAAAAAGACATCAACGCCATCAGCATAGTGGATGAATACCTGGAACATGCCCGCGTGTTCATCTTTGGTAAAGAGGGACAGGAAAAGGTATTTATTGCTTCGTGCGACTGGATGCTGCGTAACCTGGACCACCGCGTGGAAGTGGCCGTACCTATTACTGACCCCGGTATTCAGCAGGAACTGAAAGACATCCTGGCCATCCAGCTGAGCGGCAACGTAAAGGCCCGCATACTGGACAATGAGCAGCGCAATGAATACAAACGTGAAGGCAGTAAAAAGATCCGCTCGCAGATAGAGATATTCAGGTACCTGCATGAGAAGACCTATTGATTGGTTATATTTGCCCCTTAATCTATTAAACTGTTACAGGCAATAGCCGGTACGACTATTGTCCACTGAATAACCATGAAGCTCGCTGCCATTGATATAGGATCCAACGCTGCCAGACTGCTCATTTCTGAAGCATCGCCCAACAGTGTCGGGAAAATGGATTTTACCAAGGTAAACCTGGTAAGGGTTCCCCTGCGGCTTGGATTTGACGTTTTCAGCGAAGGCGCCATTTCCGAAAAAAGGGCTGATCACCTGCTCAGCACTATCAAGGCATACAAGCTGTTACTGGAAGTCTATGAGGTAAAATATCTCAAAGCCTGCGCCACCTCTGCTATGAGAGACGCTGCCAATGCCGCCCAAATACTGCGTGATGTAAGGGAACATACCGGCATAGATATCAAGGTGATATCCGGCGAAGAGGAAGCTTCTTTCCTGTTTGAAAGCCATGTGGCAGAGAACCTGGAAAAGGGCCGGGCCTATATGTATATTGATGTGGGTGGCGGTAGTACAGAAGTAACGCTTTTTAATAATAATACCGTTGTTTATAAGCAATCCTTCAATATCGGCACTATCCGGCTGCTGCAGCAGCAGGTAACGGAGGCCCAGTGGCAATACATGAAAGATTGCATCAAACAGCAGATCCGGGGACTGAGGCAGATCATTGCTATTGGCTCCGGCGGCAACATCAACAAGATCTTTTCCCTTTCCAAACGTAAAGAAGGTAAACCACTGACACTGGATATCCTGAAGGATTATTATAAAGAGTTTGCCAGCTTCACTGTAGAAGAGCGTATCCACCTCTACAATTTAAGGGAAGACCGTGCAGATGTGATAGTACCTGCTTTGCAGATCTACGTGAATATCATGCGCTGGGCAGATTCAGAAGAGATATATGTACCCAAGATAGGTCTGGCTGACGGCCTGATACAGTCTTTATATGCAGATATTACCCGCCAGGTGATTGTTTGAATACCGTTATTTTACTTCTTCCAGGTTTTAGGGATTCTGTAGCCCCTAAAAGATTTTCATTTATAGAATATTCTTTACCTTAACGCTCTTTTTTACCATTAATACCTGACGTTCAAATGTCAACGCACAAAGAAGTTAAGAGGATCACGACGCATATCTTACAGAAAATGAAGACAGATGGAGAGAAGATCTCCATGATCACTGCATATGACTATTCCATGGCCCGCATCTTTGACGACGCGGGAATGGACATCCTCCTGGTAGGCGATTCGGCCTCCAACGTAATGGCCGGTCATGAAACCACCCTGCCTATCACGCTGGACCAGATGATCTATCACGGGGCGTCTGTGGTGAGAGGTATTAAGCGCAGCTTTGTAGTGGTAGACCTTCCCTTTGGCTCATACCAGGGCAACTCTAAAGAAGCATTGGCATCGACAGTGCGTATCATGAAGGAAACCAGTGCACACGGTGTGAAAATAGAAGGTGGTGAAGAGGTACTGGAATCTGTAAAACGTATCATTTCTGCAGGTGTGCCGGTAATGGGACACCTGGGACTGACGCCTCAATCCATCAATAAATTCGGTACTTACACAGTAAGGGCCACTGAAGAAGCGGAAGCCAATAAACTGCTGCGGGACGCCAAACTGCTGGAAGAAGCAGGCTGCTTTGCAATAGTACTGGAAAAAATACCGGCACTGCTGGCAAAACAGGTAGCTGAAAGCCTTACTATTCCAACCATTGGTATAGGCGCAGGTAAGTATGTGGACGGACAGGTACTGGTCATGCACGATCTGCTGGGTATCAATAAAGACTTTAAACCACGTTTTTTACGTCGCTATCTCAATTTATATGATGAAATTTACAAGGCCTCACAGCAGTATATCCATGATGTGAAGGCAAAGGATTTTCCCAACGATAGCGAACAATATTAAAATTGTTTTATGCTCGATTATGTTCTTAATGGTCTGATGCAACGCTACCAGGAACGCGTACCTGACGTAGCAGGCATTATCGCGGCGATGATCAACAGGAATCTAATACAGGTTCCGGAAGATATTGAGAATGATCACATTGCATTCAGGACCATGGGCGTACCCCAGCTGGGAATACAGTCGCTCGAAAAGATCTTCCTCCATTACGGTTACACCAAACGCGACCCTTATCACTTTAAGGAAAAGAAACTGGACGCCTGGTGGTATGCTCCACCGGCGCCGCAATATCCCCGTATCTTTATCAGCGAGCTGAGGGTGAAAGACCTGAGTGAAGAAGCTCAGCGTATTATTATCAGTTATACAGATGAGGTCAAGGCTGACCCGGTCAGCAAGCTTGACCTGGATGATGGGCCGGCGGTAGACACCTTCCTGCACAGCGCTCTCTGGCGTACGCCTACCCTGGAAGATTACCAGACGCTGGCCGCTGAAAGTGAATATGCTGCCTGGGTGATCTATAACCGGTACTACCTGAACCACTTTACTATCAGCCTGCAAAACCTGCCTGAAGGCTATAATACGGTAGCTGCCTTCAACCAGTTCCTGGAAAAAGAGGGCTTTACACTCAATAACTCAGGCGGTAAGATCAAGGAAAGCCCGGATGGATTATTGCTGCAAAGCAGTACTGTGGCTAAAATGATCCCTGCTACATTTGCCGGGAATGCCACTCATTCCATAGCAGGCTCTTATGTAGAATTTGCAGAGCGCAGGGTATTACCGCAATTTGCGCACCTTCCGGCCGGTGAACTTAAAAGGGAACATCGCCGGGAAGGGTTTGAGGCAGGTAATGCCGACCGTATCTTTGAAAGTACTTATAGTTCCCAGACAGGGAAATCATAACCAAAACAAATTTCCATGATAGCAGATATTCTTCAGCAATTACATATACAACCCGAAAATAAAGGCGCCAGCACCGGTACCACATGGCTCAATACCAGTGGTGCTGTACTGGATATCTCTTCTCCGGCAGATGGCAAGGCCATCGCCAAAGTATCCTCTGTTAACCGCAGTGAATATGATACCGTGATAGCACAGGCAAAGGAAGCCTTTAAGGAATGGCGTACCTGGCCGGCGCCCCGTCGTGGAGAGATAGTGCGGCAGATAGGTGAAGCACTGAGAAAGAATAAAACAGCGTTAGGTAAGCTGGTTTCCTATGAAATGGGAAAGAGCCTGCAGGAAGGATGGGGTGAAGTACAGGAAATGATCGATATATGCGACTTTGCTGTGGGCCTTTCCAGGCAGCTGCATGGTCTTACCATGCACTCTGAGCGTCCGGGACACCGTATGTATGAGCAATGGCATCCGCTGGGCATTACCGGTATCATCTCCGCCTTTAATTTTCCTGTGGCGGTATGGAGCTGGAATGCAATGCTGGCCTGGGTATGTGGTAACGTATGTGTCTGGAAACCATCAGAGAAAACACCTTTATCTGCTATTGCATGCCAGCATATCATAAAAGACGTACTGAAGGAAAATAATGTGCCTGAAGGCGTTTGCGGCCTGGTAATTGGCGGCCGGGAGGTAGGAGAATGGCTGGCTGCCGACACCCGCATACCACTGATCTCTGCTACCGGTTCTACCCGTATGGGCAAGATTGTGAGCAGTGTGGTAGGCGCTCGTTTGGGACGTTCCCTGCTGGAGCTGGGAGGTAACAACGCCATTATCATCACTCCTGATGCAGACCTGGACATGGCGCTGATAGGCTGTGTTTTTGGCGCTGTAGGTACGGCTGGTCAACGTTGTACCAGCACACGCAGGCTCATTATCCATGAAAGTGTATATGAAACTTTTACGCAGAAGCTTGTGAAAGCCTATGGACAGCTGCGCATTGGAGATCCGCTGGATGAGCAGAACCATGTAGGTCCGCTTATTGACAAACATGCGGTACAGCTGTATCTGCAGTCTATAGAAGATATCCGTAAGCAGGGTGGCAGCTTCCTGGTGGAAGGTGGTGTACTGAACGGGGACGCATACACTTCCGGTTGTTATGTAAAGCCCTGTATTGCAGCGGTAGAGAATTCCTATCCTATTGTTCAGCATGAAACCTTTGCTCCTATTCTTTATGTCATGAAATACAAGACTATTGAAGAAGCAATTGCCATGCAGAATGATGTTCCGCAAGGGCTTTCTTCTGCCATCATGACATTGAACCTGCGGGAAGCAGAGCTTTTCCTTTCACATGGAGGTTCGGATTGTGGTATTGCCAATGTTAATATTGGTACTTCCGGCGCAGAAATAGGCGGCGCATTTGGTGGTGAGAAAGAAACCGGTGGTGGCAGGGAAAGTGGTTCGGATGCCTGGAGGGCTTATATGCGCAGGCAGACCAATACTATCAATTATTCTACGCAATTACCGCTGGCTCAGGGTATTAAGTTTGATCTGGCCTGATCAGGCCAGAGGCGGGATAAACCTTACAGAACGTTTTCACTAAAAGTGAAAACGTTTTTTTATGCCTGTACACAATAACAATTCTCCTACGCCGTTTAATATGCGTAATCCAATTAAAACAAAATAAAAGCTAATACATAAAACCGTTTAGAGAAGATATTTAAATGATTGCATGTCTGGAACACAATGCAGTACGACTACTTATCAAAAGAATAGCGAGGTTAGAGAACCTCGCTTTTTCGTTAAACGGAAACCATGCTTATGAGAAAAATAAATGAGTAACTCTTAGAAAGTTATCAAGTACTCTTCTAATTCTAAATATGTGACTTTTTTTTGGAATTTCATATTCTACTTTAGTGCTAATTTTTATTTTTTTTTAACAGTTCCGTTCTTTTGAGCCCGCTATCCCCTACTATGGCCTATTTGAACGATTATGCCCTTTCAGCCGTATATCATATTTTGTTTCTGTCGTTCATCATTTCGTACTATATTGTCATATCACATTTTGCATATCTTTAACCTTATGTGGTATTGGTATTGTAAAGCTTATTGAGAAAATAAATAAATTCTGATGAAATTTAGCAGAGCACTGGCAGTCACGGCTGGTTGTGTTGTGATGATGACTGCGCTTACGACAAACAGGTCTTTAGCCCAAAGTTCTTCTTCCATCCCTAAAAACTGGCACTTATTGAGTTACGCAAAAGACAGCGTATATGGTACGGGAGTTGAAAAAGCATACACCGAACTTTTAAAGGGTAAGAAAAGCACCCCGGTTATTGTAGCGGTTATTGATTCAGGGATTGACACCACGCATGAAGATCTTAAGTCCATTCTATGGACCAACCCGGGGGAAATACCAGGTAATGGCATTGATGACGACAAAAACGGGTACGTGGATGATGTACACGGCTGGAATTTTCTGGGTGGAAAAGATGGCCGCAGTGTGAAAGAGGATTCTGATGAAGCTACCCGCGAGTATTACCGTTATAAAAGCCTGTATGTCAATCCGGACTCAGCATTGAATAAGGAATCTAACGAATATCGCTACTGGCAGCGGCTACAATCGAAGGTTGCGCGGCCTTCCGGAGAGCATAAGGTTGCTTACAGGAATATGCTGAAGCTGCAGGAGAACCTGAAGAAATGTGAATCCCTGCTGACCGGCTACCTGAAACAGAGCGATTTTAACCTTGCAAAGCTGGACAGTATCAATACAATAGATACAGATATAATGGTGGCGAAGAACTATATGACCCGCCTCATGAAAAGCACCGGCGAACCGGACATCACCTATTCTTCTTTCAGGAGCGAATTTGAGGAATACCTGGGTGAGCTGAAGAAGAAAGCTGAGATGTCTGAAGGAGCTGCCCCGGTTGATAAACGTACTGAAATAATTGGTGATAACATCAACGATATCAATGATAAATATTACGGTAACAATGATGTAATGGGGCAATTCGGGTTCCATGGTACACACGTTTCCGGTATTATTGCTGCAGCGCGTAATAACGGTACAGGCATTGACGGTATAGCTGATAATGTGCGCATTATGCCAGTGAAAGCTGTGCCTGACGGCGATGAGCGTGATAAAGATGTTGCACTGGCTATCCGTTATGCAGTGGATAATGGTGCAAGGATCATCAACATGAGTTTTGGTAAAGGATTTTCTCCGCATAAGGACTGGGTAGATGATGCTATCAGGTATGCGGAAGAGAAAAACGTGCTGCTGATACATGCAGCTGGTAACGATGGTAATAACAATGATTCTGTAGATAATTTCCCTAATCCGGTTTTTGCCGATCATACTATTGCCGGCAATTACATTACCGTTGGTGCCAGCAGTAATGGTAAGCAAGGCGGTAAGGTTGCCAGTTTCTCCAACTATGGTAAAAAGAGTGTAGATCTGTTTGCGCCGGGAGTGCAGATATATTCAACTGTTCCTGGTGGTAATAAATATGGCAGTGCAAGCGGTACAAGTATGGCCAGTCCTGTTGTAGCAGGGGTGGCTGCGCTGGTGCTTTCTTATTATCCGAACCTGAGCGCCAGGCAGTTAAAGTATGTGCTTGAGAAATCTGCTACACCGTTGCCGGATAGTACGAAGATGGTTGTGAAACCTGGTACCAGGGATGAGAATGTAGCGTTTTCTGATCTGTCTATTACGGGTGGGTTGGTGAATGCTTATGAGGCATTGAAGCTGGCGGATACGATGAAGGGAGAAAAGAAGATCAAGAATAAGAGAAAGAAGCCGAAAATGGAACCGGTTACTAAAGGATAATTGGTTTTTTTGATAAAAAAGGCGGGCTTTTGGCCCGCCTTTTTTATTGATACTGGTTGCCGTAGGCTGCCAATAGGAGATTTATTTTACCAGCCGCAATGAGATCGGATACTTGTAAGAGCGACCTTCATTAGCTCTGACAGCAGCTATCACAGAGAAAATAATGTTTAGCAACCAGATAATAGCTCTTCCGGTAGTGAAAATGGAGAAAAAGGAGAAACTTGGGAATGAGAAATCATCCATATCCATAATAAAGCGGTTATTACCATAGAACCACTGCCCTGCTGTAATGAATAACAGGAAGTTCAGTGCTACTCTGGCAATACTCAGCGTTATCTGGAAATTCAGCGCTTCTTTCCCCTGATCGTCCAGCAGGCTGGATTCATTTCTTTTAATAAGCCAGCAGACCAATGCGCCGATAATATTACCTACAGGAGGGATAACGGCCATACCGATCAGACCGGACAGGTGCATTAACACACCCCAGGTTCTTTCATCTTTCTGTTGCATAAGGGTATTACACTATAAGATTTTGGGTTGAAGAAAATTTAAAAGAAACTACAAACCTATAAGCCGGATTCTGTTCTTTCCGAAGAAAGACGCTATCATTTATCTGCGATACCGCTCACGCGGCACCTGTATCTGCCTACCCTCGGTCATTGGACGAGCAGCCCTCGATCGACCGTATACATGGCATTTCAGCACGCAAGGTTTACCCTCCTGATATGTTGCCATACCACGACGTGGGCTCTTACCCCACATTTTCACCCTTACCCTAAACTACCGGAGCAGTTCCGGGGCGGTCATTTTCTGTGGCACTATCTGTGCCCGTTCCTTTCTCAAAGAACAAGCCCCACCCGTTAGGTGGTGCGTTACTCTGTGCTGTCCGGACTTTCCTCATGTTTTCGTTTTAAGGCGAAAACAGGCGATAGCACAGTTTGTAGTTTCCGCAAAAGTAATAAAAAAAATTGCGGTCTGAGGGAAGGTTAAGAATTCTGATAGCGGAAATGTATCTCGGTGGCGCCATACCCGTACCGGGGATGGAACTCGTTCACATAACGTTCTACCTCAGGCGTATCTTTCAGTATATGATGTATCTCGTCCTTCAGCTTTCCTCTTCCCAATCCATGTATCACTATCATACTATGCTGATGGTGAGCGATAGCCAGCTCAAGATATCTTACAAACTCATTCAGCTGTATAGCCAGTATCTCAATATTTTTCATTCCCTTCCAGTCAGGCACCAGCGTCTCGATGTGGAGATCCAGCTCATACTTAGGCGTCAAAGGTGCTTCCGGTTCAGGCTGGGGTGTAGTAGTACCTGCAGAGAGGGAGCCTATTGAACTGAAATCCAGGTCTTCCTTTGGCTTATCTTCTTTCTTAGGGAACTTATCAAATAAGAGATAACTGAGGGTAGCGTCCCTTCTTGTCTGTAACTCTCCCAGCTGCAGGAAGAGCTGTTTGGGCTTTATTTTCCAGGTCTTGGTGAAAGAAGCTGCGAGAGCGGCATTTTTCTCTTTAGGGAAGAAGGTAAATTCCAGCCGCGGACTGTCGTTCAACGCTTCAAAGGGCAGGTCTGACAGATAGAAATTGGCAAAGGGCTGTATTTCATTCTTCATTTCCAGCTGCATACCATTACGCAGCCATACCTGGAAATTGAACTTCCAGGCGCTATTGGTCTCATTTATAAGGTGAAACTTCAGTTGCTGTATATTTTCCTCATAGCCTTCAACTTTAAACACGGGGAGTACAGAAAGGAACACGCCGAGATCCATTTTAAAGGTCTCGTATTTCTTCTTTTCAGGCTTTATATCGTACCCTTCCACTTTCTTTGGCTTGGAAGGAGCAATTGGCTTTGAGGTAAACCGGTGGAAATAAGGGAAGTCTATCTGATCAAGATATACGGGGAAAGTCACTTTACCAATCTCTACCATCACCATTTTGTCGTTAATGATATCTACAACCGTTCCTTCCTCTTTGGAATGCAGGAGCAGGATCCTATCACCGATTTCATATTTCATGTCATAAAAACTGCGAAGAATAAAATACGTTTTTCAAACCACTGTATAAGAAGCAATTTGTTCGCAGGACAGCAAAACTAAGGAAATTTTTGCCGGCCGGTGGGGTAAAAAAGAAATCCGCAAAGATCACTTTCACAGAACGAAAACGATCTTTGCGGTTTGCACAGCAGGAACTTCAGACAAATAAGTAACCGTTCCGCAAACCGGAAGGGTTGCAGTGTAAAGACTGGTTAAAAGTAATCATGCCGGATGCCGGCGCATATAATTATCGAAAGAAATGGGGCCACTGCCCTCCACCAGGAAGAATATCAGTAAGAGCAGAACAAGGATAGAAAGGCCGGTTTCGCTATGTACATCAAACAACCCTGTTGGTGTATGTACAAAGATGAGCGCGCCAAGTAAGATAGGTAATTGTGCAAGGATGGCGACCCTTGTCAGTAATCCTAAAACTATTAAAATACCTCCTGCCAGATGAGCAAAGACAATGTAGTGAGCTAGCCAGAAGGACAAGACTGTGAGAAACGGGCTTTGGTTAATCACAGTTTTGAGCACATCAATATTTTGTATGAAAACCACGCCCTTGTAGAATAAGAAAACTCCTAAGAGGACACGGACTGCATCAATCCACCGGGGATGATGAGCCTCGCCCCAACGGTCTATTCGTTGCAGTAGGTTCATAAAAAATGATTTTAAGATCAAAGAGCTATCCGAATTTACGGAAAAAAGTAATTAAACCCAATAATATTATGGGTTTTAACACTTTATTGCGTAAACAAAGCGGGTTCAGCTGACGCTTTGATGACGTAAGACAATAGAATTATTCTGCTGCGGCAAGTTTGCTTTTTCTAACACCGTAACTGAAGTAGATGAGCAGGCCTATTAACAGCCAGATGGCAAATACTACCCAGTTCCTGAGACCTATTTCAGTCATCAGATAGAAACAGCTGAGCAAGCCCAGGACGGGGATCAGTGATAGTTTACGTAAGGCAGAAAGTACGGTGAAGGTCAGGGTGGCTATAACAAAAAAGAAGAACGGGATATTGTGTTTCCATACGTCCCAACCTCCTTCTGTAGAAAGACGGCTCGTCAGTTCATGACGGAACAGCCAGGCGCATACGATAACGATGGCAGGAACTATAAATTGTCCGCTTATATACGGCAGACTGAAGCGTTTCTCTGCCGTTGCGTTCTTATCCCGCTCAGGCAGCAGCAATACGCCACCGCATACCAGGATAAAAGCGAATAATGTACCTATGCTGGTAAGGTCTGTTACCACGGTAAGGTTCAGGAATAATGCAGGAATACCTACAATGATACCAGTTATGATCGTAGCGAAGGACGGTGTTTTAAAACGGGGATGGATACGGCTGAACTGTTTGGGCAATAACCCGTCACGGCTCATGCTCATCCATATACGCGGCTGCCCTATCTGGAATACCAGCAATACGCTGGTAGTGGCTATCACTGCGCTGACAGATATAATAAAGCTCACTTTTGGCAGGTTCACCGCATTGAACACATATGCCAGGGGATCTTCTACTTTGAGCTGGGAGTAAGACACCATCCCGGTCAGTACAAAAGCAATGAGTATATATAATACCGTACAGATAACGAGGGAATAGATCATGCCTTTGGGCAGATCACGCTGGGGATTGGAACATTCTTCGGCTGTGGTACTGATAGCGTCAAAACCTATGTAGGCAAAGAAAACGGCAGATACTCCTTTCAGCACCCCTGAAAAGCCGTTAGGCATAAAGGGGCTCCAGTTATCTATATTCACGTAGAAGGCGCCTACGATTATCACAAAAAGGATGACCAGTATTTTCAGTCCCACCATGAAGTTAGCGCTGCGCTTACTTTCGCGGATGCCTACATAGGCCAGGTAAGTGACCAGTACTACTATTATGAATGCAGGAAGGTTCAGTATTACCGGGAAACCAAAGATGGTAGGAGCTGCGTTATAAATAGCTTCAGAGGCGCTGTCGTAGTTGCTTGTCAGCCAGGCGGGCAATTCAAGGTCCAGTCCTACGGTCTTCCCTATCCCGGCCAAAAGGTTATTAAAGTATCCGCTCCACGATATGGCGACGGCTATGTTACCGATGGCATATTCGAGGATCAGCGCCCAGCCTATGACCCAGGCGGCAAGTTCACCGAAAGTAACGTAAGAATATGTGTAGGCGCTGCCGGATACCGGTACGCGGGAGGCAAATTCAGCATAGCAAAGTGCAGAGAAACCGCAGGTGATTGCTGTGATGATGAAGAGAAGTGATACACCGGGGCCTCCGTGATAGGATGCTTCCCCGATAGTAGAGAAGATACCGGCGCCTATTACTGCGGCAATGCCAAGGGCTGTCAGGTCCTTTACCCGTAGTACTTTATGTAATTCACCAGTGCCATGACCGTCTGTTAAACCATCTTTTGCATCTTTCAGAATACTGGCAATAGTTTTTTTGCGAAAAAGCGATTTAGACATTAGTTGAATTACTTACAGGTTTAGCGAATGCGCGAATATAGAGAATTTTTGTTACGCCACAGTTGGGCAGGATATGCCGGTGAGGAAAACTGCTCAAAAAAAACGTTGACCGCCAGCGGCGGTCAACGAGGAAAAAAAGTTATTAATGTTCTCTTTTTAGCAGATAATCAGCCAGTTCCATTAACGGTTGTTTCCGTGCAGACAATACTGCAATGCTTTCCAGGTGTTTAAGGGCGATCTCCTGGAACCTTTCCTTTTCTCTCTCTGCCCAGGCATCTACCTGGCAATCATGGAACAGTTCCAGTACCTGTGCCACCTTATCATCCGGATTGCTGGCCAGTAACTCTTTCAGCTTTGTATGCTGGGCGGGGTTACAGAGCTCAAGCGCTTTGAGTAACAGGAAGGTCTTTTTATTAACCAGGATATCACCACCCTGTTGTTTCCCGAACTTTTCAGGATCTCCAAACGCATCCAGGTAATCGTCCTGTATCTGGAAGGCAATTCCTATGTTCTTACCGAATTCGTACAGGTGCTGCTGGTTATAATCGCTGCCCCCTCCTATTATGGCTCCCATTTTCAGGCTGGCAGCCAGGAGTACGGAGGTTTTCAGAGCTATCATGTTCACATAGTCATCATATTTCACCTGCTCCGGCTCCATTTCCTCAAAATCCATATCAAACTGCTGTCCTTCGCAAACTTCAATGGCGGCTTTATTAAAAGCGGCCAGCAGTTTCTGTTTATAATGCGGCTGTACCTTGTTCAGGTGTTCATATACGTTGATCAGCATCACATCTCCTGCCAGGATGGCCGCAGAGTCACCATACAGGGTATGTACGGTAGGCTTGTTACGGCGCAGCGGGGCTTTATCCATGATATCATCATGCACCAGGGTAAAGTTATGGAACAGTTCAACCGCTGTACCTACCTCATATGAATCCGGGTGTATCTCATCAAACAGCTCGTTACCCATGAGACATAATACGGGCCGGATGCGCTTTCCTCCTATTTCGAGGATATGCTTTGCACCGGCATAGAGCTTATGCGGTTGCTGAGGGAAATGTTCCTTACTGAAATGTTTGCCAAACTGAATTGTCAGGTCCTGAAATGAGTGCATGGTATCTTGTCGTTATAAATTATGGCTTCTTCTTTTTACTGTGGCCGGGCTTTTTACTTCCTTTAGCTGTAGTTTTCTTCCGGCTTTTAACTTCCTTCTTTTCTTTTGGTTCCCTGGCAGGAGGACGGCTGCCGCGTGGTTTTGCTGCGGGAGCCCCGTTTTCTACCAGGTCATAATCCAGTTGCCGTTTTACCAGGTTGGCAGCTACTACCTGTATTTTGAGCTTATCTCCTATCCTGATCTTTTTACCGGTAAACATACCTACCAGGGCATATTCGTTCTCATCATATTTAAACTCGTCCCTGGTGGTCATGCTGTGAAGGCTGACCAGTCCCTCGCACTTGGTCTCTACGGTCTCTACCCAGAAACCGAAGTGTGCCACACCGCTCACCACACCTTCAAATTCTTCGCCAATATACTGTTGCATGTATTCCACCTGCTTATATTTATTGGCGGCGCGTTCAGCTTCCATTGCCTTACGCTCCATTTCTGAAGAGTGTTTGGCTTTGGATTCCATTAGCTTATCGGGATGGATGTTGTTATCCAGGCATTGGGCCAGTACGCGGTGTACCAGTACGTCCGGGTAACGGCGGATAGGGCTGGTGAAGTGGCAGTAATGCTCAAACCCCAATCCATAGTGACCAATATCATCCACTGTATATACTGCTTTGGCCATGGTACGTATACCCAGGGTTTCCAGCACATGCTGTTCCGGTTTGCCATGGGCCAGCTGCAGCATTTCATTGAAGGAACGGGCCAGTTTATCAGGATTATCTACTTCCAGCTTATGCCCGAATTTGCGTGCAAATACGGAAAATACCTTCAGTTTTTCCTCGTCGGGCTTATCGTGCACGCGGTAAGGGAAAGGTACATGCTGATTGGTGCCTATCCTGATATTGTATACATATTCCGCTACTGTCCGGTTGGCCAGGAGCATCAGTTCTTCGATCAGCTGATGGGCTTCCTTACTTTCCTTGATCATGATGCCGATGGGCTTTGCATGCTCATCCAGCTGGAACCTTACTTCCTGTGAGGAGAAGTTGATGGCGCCGTTGTTAAACCTTTCCTTCCTCAATGTCTGGGCTATCCTGTTAAGCAGCAATACTTCGTCTTTATAGGGCCCTTCGCCGGTCTCTATCACTTCCTGCACCTCTTCGTAGGTGAAGCGGTGTGCAGAGTGGATCACCGTTCTGCCCAGCCAGTGTTCTTTGATCTCTCCTTTCTCGTTCATTTTAAAAACGGCAGAGAAGGTGAGCTTGTCTTCATGCGGGCGCAGGGAGCAAAGCTCATTCGAGATCTTTTCCGGCAGCATAGGCAGTACGCGGTCCGGCAGGTATACGGAGGTGGCGCGTTTATCGGCCTCTTTATCCAGCTCGGTACCTGGTTGTACATAATGACTTACATCTGCTATGTGCACCCCTATTTCGTACCAGCTTCCACGTAGCTTTTTAATGGAGATGGCATCGTCAAAGTCTTTCGCATCTACAGGATCGATCGTGAACGTAAGGGTTTTGCGGAAGTCTTTGCGTTTTTTCACTTCCTCGCTGTCTATTTTTTCTTTGATAGTCAGCAGTTCTTCCATTACGGCTGAAGGGAAGTTAAGCGGGAAGCCGCTTTCTATCAGGATCTCCTTCATGGCCAGGTCGTTGGTATCGCCGGCATCCAGTACTTCAATGATCTCTCCTACGGGCTTGCGGGTTTTTTCGCCCCAGGCCAGTATTTTGACTACAGCTTTATCACCTGTTTTCGCGTCCTTCAGCGAATTGGCAGGAATATAGATATCAGGCATGAAGAGGCCTTTTTCCGGAATAAGGAAAGCAAATCCCTTATTTACCTGCAGTGTGCCTGTAAATTCTGTTTTTTTGCGTTTAATGATGTCTGTTATAACACCTTCCATGCGCCCCTGGTTCTTTGCCTGCTTGATAACGTCAACTACGACGTCGTCTCCATCCAGTGCGGTATTCAGGTTTTTCTGGCGTACCATTACATCCTTTTCCTGTCCCTCTATAATGACAAAGGCCATTCCGGAGCGTGTTATCTGAACAGTGCCTGAGAAAGATTTCTTCTGGCTGCTGCTTTTTTGAGGTTTTTTCTTTTTTGTCATTCCCGTAACATTTTAAACATGGTTACTTCCAAACTGCTCCACGTAATCAAAAATATAATTATTAAATGAATCTGTTTCTCCGAAGAGAAAAGATATTTCTACCGGCATAACGGCAATGGGTATGCTCAGCTCCTGCAGCCGGGCTGCTTTCAGCTGTAGTCTCACGGCGTCTTTTTCCGTTGTCACTACCAGTTTATTTGTGCCGGGCAGGTTGTTCAGCTCCCTTTTGATCTTATCCAGGTCGTGCCCGTCATAATAATAATGATCGGGGAAGGAAAGCAGGAACACCTGTTTGTATGTCTGTTTCAGTTGTTGCAGCAATGGTTCCGGCCGCGCTATACCGCATACCAGGAGGATGGTGGTATCTGCGGGGGCGCTGACGGGGGTATTGCTGAACATATCGTACAAGTCGCCGTATTTCAGGGAAGTAAAGTACAGTTGCTGACCGGGCAGGGGATTTATTTCCTGCCTGATGGCGTCTTTTTCCGCGGCAGACATAGCCGGCGGACATTTAGATACGATGATACAGTTGGCTCTTTCATATCCTTTACGGCCTTCGCGAAGACGTCCGAAGGGGACTACATGGTCTTTTGTGAACCGCCTGCTGTAGTCGGTGATCAGGATATTGAGCCCCGGTTTTACAGAGCGGTGCTGGAAAGCATCGTCCAGCAGGATCACTTCTGTTTCCGGTCTTTCGCCAATAAGCTGGGGGATGGCGAGCATCCTTTCTTCCCCTACGCATACCTCTATATCGGGGAACTTCTGATGAAACTGCATGGGTTCATCGCCCAGCTGGGCGGCGGTGCTGTTCTCTGTGGCCAGGAGGTAGCCTTTTGAACGGCGGTTATAGCCTCTGCTGAGGGTTGCGGTCTTAAACCTGTCTTTTAATACCCTGATGAGGTGCTCTACGTGGGGAGTTTTACCGGTACCGCCTACAGAGAGGTTGCCAACAGCAATGACGGGCAGGTCAAATTCTACTGCTGTCAGTATCTTTTTATCGTAGAATCGGTTCCGTGTCCACATTACCAGGCCATAAAGCAGGGAAAAAGGGTATAATAAGACTTTCAGGTATTCCAGCATTGTCAGCTTTTTTTGAAATAATAAATTGAATGAGGGGTAATGGCTATCCGGAGTGGTACGTCCAGATGCCCGGTATCCTCAATGGCTGTGACCGGGTCAAACAGGGAGAGGCCTATGGTTGTTACTCCCGGTCTGCATTGTTTCAGGAAGCGGTCATACATTCCTTTTCCGTAACCTACCCGGTGGCCCTGGAGGTCAAATGCCAGCAGGGGTACGAAAACAAGGTCCATTTCTGCTGGCATTACCTGTTTGCCGCCTGCAGGCTCAGGGATGCCGTACCCGTTCTTCATCAGTACAGTATTGGGTTCCCACAGATAATGCTCCATATCGCCATTGTGCATGTCTGAGCGTGAAAGGGCCCACTGTAATGAAGGATAAGCTGTCCTGGCCCAGTTTACCAGGGCATGCGTGTCAGCTTCTTTCTTTTCTGTGATAGGTAGAAAAATGTGTGCCAGACGGAAAGTACTGTAGTCCAGTTGTCTGCATTGCTCCAGCAACTGCCGGTTCAGCGTGGTTATGACGTTGTCCGGAAGGTTTAAACGTTTTTCCAGGTATTCCTTTCGTATATCCTTTTTTGTTAACAAGGTGGATCTGAATTACCGCAAAGATAGCTTTTCTGCCTGTTCCTTCACAAAAGCCTTGTCAACCAATGGTGTATAGGGTATTCTGCCTACCAGCGGATAACCGCTCCAGCCAATAATTTCTGCTTCATTACTATGAGTATTTCCGCAGAAGATCCAGCCCAGTACCGGGATCCCGCTTTGCTTAAGTACTCTTGCCGTTAGCAGGGCATGGTTGATACCCCCCAGATAGTTCTGGGCCACTATGATCACTTTGGCTTCCAGGTCCTGCACCAGGTCTATCATAAAAGCCTGTTCTGTGAGCGGCACCATCAGCCCTCCTGCTCCTTCTATTACCAGTGGTCTGCCAGCAGGTTGTATCTTGTGTGCCATTTCCAGCACTTGTTTTACATTGATCGTAACGTCTTCCATACGGGCTGCCAGGTGCGGGGAAGCTGGTTCCTGCAGGCAATATGCTTCAGGATGACATACGGACTGCTTATTGGTTAGCAGGCTTCTTACCACTTCTGTATCTGTTCCCTCCGTCAACCCCGTCTGCACAGGCTTCCAGTAGTCGGCCTGCAGCGCTTCTGTTACACAGGCCGCAGTTACCGTTTTTCCTACTCCGGTGCCAATGCCGGTTATAAAGATCCGTTCACTCATAATATACAAAGATAGTATAATGATCAATACTTTGATTATCAGCAATGGGAAAGTAGTAACAGTACTTCAAATTTTGGGCCTGTCGGGAATTGCTTATTTTCGTCCCGATCCAAATAACACATTATGAAATTTTGCAACAGCATCCTTGAGACGATAGGAAACACTCCATTGGTAAAACTGCACCGTGTAACAGCAGGCCTGCCCTGCCCTGTTTTTGCAAAGGTGGAGTTCTTTAACCCCGGCAACTCTATTAAAGACCGTATGGCGCTGAAGATGGTAGAGGTAGCGGAACAGCAGGGCTTACTGAAACCCGGAGGCACCCTCATTGAAGGAACATCCGGCAATACCGGTATGGGACTGGCACTGGCGGCGGTGATCAAAGGTTACAAATGTATCTTCACAACTACAGATAAACAATCCAAAGAGAAAGTAGATATCCTGAAAGCGGTAGGCGCGGAAGTGATAGTGTGTCCGACCAATGTAGAGCCGGAAGACCCCCGCTCCTATTATTCCGTTGCCCGCAGGCTGGCAAAGGAAATACCCAATTCATTTTATGTGAACCAGTATGACAACCTGGCTAACCGGGACGCTCACTATGAACAAACGGCTCCTGAGATATGGGAACAGACGGATGGTAAAATAACCCACCTGGTAGTAGCTACCGGTACAGGTGGCACCATCACGGGTATAGGTAAGTTCCTGAAGGAGAAAAATCCTGCTATACAGGTCTGGGCTGTAGATAGTTATGGTTCATTGCTGAAGAAATACCATGAAACCGGCCAGCTGGATATGAGTGAGGTATATCCTTATATCACAGAAGGTATCGGAGAAGACTTCGTGCCGCAGAACTATGACATGAAAGTGATCGATCATTTTGAAAAGGTGACAGATAAAGACGGCGCTGTAATGGCCCGCCGCATTGCAAAGGAAGAAGGCATCTTCGTAGGATATTCTGCCGGGTCAGCTATTTCCGGACTGATACAGCTGAAAAGCCGGCTGAAGCCGGAAGATGTGGTGGTAGTGGTTTTCCATGACCATGGCAGCCGTTATGTAGGAAAGGTGTATAACGATCAGTGGATGATGGAGCGCGGTTTCCTGGACGTTAAGACCGTGAGGGACGTGGTCGGCGCCCGCAGGAACCAGCCGCTGGTCACCATCAGCCAGGATGAAAAAGTGAGCGATGCTATCGTTAAGATGAAGAAGTTTGACATTGAACATCTGCCTGTAATTAATAATAATGAGATAGTTGGAGCTATTTCAGAGGGTGGGCTTTTCAGTAAGCTGATAGACGATTCCAACCTGAAAGACGCACAGATCAAACAGGTGATGCAGCCTTCATTCCCGCAGGTGAGCATGGACATGCCTATCGAAAAGCTCTCGTCATATATCAATAAAGAGAACGGGGCGGTGCTCACGAAAGATGAAAGCGGGAATCCGCATATTGTTACCAAATACGATATTATACAGGCACTGGGTAGCTGAGTGGAAACATTATTACATACGGATCAGCTGGGACGGCAGGTGGTGATACCTTTCCCGCCACGCAGGATAGTATCCCTGGTGCCCTCGCAGACAGAGCTGCTGTACCATCTGGGATTGAACAGCGAAGTGGTGGGCATCACAAAATTCTGTCGCCATCCGGAACAGTGGTTCAGGGAAAAGACGCGGATAGGCGGTACCAAACAGTTGCACTTAGATGCTATTAAGGCCCTGCGGCCTGACCTGGTCATTGCCAACAAGGAGGAAAATGAAAGGTGGCAGGTCAATGAGCTGATGGAAAGCTGTCCGGTATGGGTGAGTAATATCCATAACCTGCAGGAGGCGCTGGAAATGATCAGGGGTGTTGGCGCTATAACTGGCAAAGCCGAAGCCGCTGAAGAAATAGCGGGTACTATTACACAGAGATTCAGTTCATTAGCGGTATGGGAAGGAGCTGCTCCTTTACGTACCGCTTATTTTATATGGAAAGACCCCTGGATGGTGGCAGGCGGAGATACTTTTATTCACACTATGCTGGAAACCTGCGGTCTCAGTAATGTTTTCGGCGGGATGTCCCGTTACCCTGAAATAACCATTGAACAGTTGCAGGCTGCTGATTGTCAGCTGGTACTGCTATCTTCAGAGCCCTATCCTTTTGCGGAGAAACATGCCGCCATGCTGAGGGAACAGCTTCCCGGCACACAGATTATGCTGGTGGATGGAGAGATGTTTTCCTGGTATGGAAGCCGTTTACTGGAGGCGCCGGGTTACTTCAGCCGGTTTATGGAGGAGGTAAAACTGAAGAATTACGAATAATTCATGGCTTTTCTTGGTAAATCTTCAGCCTGAAATCGTAATTCCACTATAATAGTTATTATTTAACGCTTATATTTGCTGTCCTTAAATGTAAAACAATCCGTAAAGCTATGGGAAAATACAGAGCTGGCGTGTTATTCGGCGAAGAGCTGGAAGCGCTGTACAATGATGCCAAGAACAATGCATGGGCAATGCCTGCTGTGAATGTAGTAGGTACCAATTCTGTGAACGCAGTACTGGAAACCGCTGCAAAAGTAAATTCACCGGTAATTATCCAGTTTTCGAACGGTGGTGCACAGTTCTTTGCAGGTAAAGGAATGCCGAACGATAAGCTGCAGGCGAATATAGCGGGTGGTATCTCCGGCGCCAAACACGTACATGAGGTGGCTAAATACTACGGTGTGCCTGTTGTGCTGCATACAGATCATGCTGCTAAAAAATGGCTGCCATGGATAGACGGTTTGCTGGACGCAGGTGAGGAATTTAAAAAACAGACCGGTCAGCCTCTTTACAGCTCCCACATGCTGGATCTTTCTGAAGAGCCGATCCACGAGAATATCGAGATCTCTAAAAAATATTTCGAGAGAATGAATAAGCTGGGTATGTCCATCGAGATCGAACTGGGCGTAACCGGTGGTGAAGAAGATGGTGTAGACAACTCCGGTGTAGACAACTCCAAGCTGTACACTCAGCCTGAAGACGTTTGCTTCGCTTACGAGACCCTGTCACAGGTAGGTAGCCGTTTTACTGTAGCTGCTGCTTTCGGTAACGTACATGGTGTTTACTCACCAGGTAACGTCGAGCTGCGTCCTGTTATCCTGCAGAACTGCCAGGATTACATCCAGAAGAAACTGGGTACCGCTGCCAAACCAGTATACTACGTGTTCCACGGTGGTTCCGGTTCTCCGAAGCACCAGATCGCTGAGTCCCTGGGTTACGGTGTTATCAAAATGAACCTCGATACAGATATGCAGTGGGCATTCTGGGAAGGTGTACATGACTACTATGAAGCTAAGAAAGCATACCTGCAGGGACAGCTGGGTAACCCTGAAGGCGCTGACAAGCCAAATAAAAAATACTACGATCCCCGTGTATGGCTGCGTAAAGGTGAAGAGACTTTCGTAAAACGCCTGGAAGAAGCATTTGCTGACCTGAACTGCCTCAACAGGAACGCATAATTCCGGTAGCGGGATAGATAATTAGTCCTCAGGATATGATTCCTGGGGACTTTTTTTATGTCTTTAGGGTATTATTATATATGATATTCCGGTCAAATTATTGGTATCCAGGTACTTTAAACAGAAATCTGCGGACAGAATACTTTGGAAGTTAATTTAATTTGTATCTTGCACAACTATTTTGTAACCTAATAGTACAATATGTCAAGCTGGTTTAAGCGCATTAAACAAGGCATTCAAACGTCTACAAGTGAGAAGAAGGAAGCGCCGGATGGATTGTGGCACAAGTGTCCTAACTGCAAAAAAACCTCTACAGTAAGAGACCTGAAAGAGCACTACTATGTATGCGACAAGTGTAATTATCACAATCGCATCAATTCGGCAGAGTATTTCGAGATCTTATTCGATAACAATGAGTTCGAGGAGCTCTTCTCCAACATTTATCCAAAAGATTTCCTTGGCTTTAAAGACCTGAAGCCCTATGGCGCCAGGCTGATAGACGCCCAGAAAAAGTCCGGCCTGAAAGACGCTATGCGTGTAGGTGCGGGTAAAGTAGAGGGGAATGACCTGGTAGTGGCCTGTATGGACTTTGCTTTCATTGGCGGTTCTATGGGTTCCGTGGTGGGCGAGAAAATAGCCCGCTCTATTGATCATTGTATTGCACATAAGATGCCGTTGATGATCATCTCCAAATCAGGTGGCGCCCGTATGATGGAAAGCGCTTTCTCGCTGATGCAGATGGCTAAGACATCCGCAAAACTGACTCAACTTGCAGACGCCAAGCTGCCATATATTTCCCTGATGACAGATCCCACTACCGGCGGTGTTACCGCTTCTTTCGCTATGCTGGGAGATCTGAACATTGCTGAGCCCAAGGCCCTGATAGGTTTTGCTGGCCCGCGTGTTATCAAGGAAACTATCAAAAAGGACCTGCCGGAAGGTTTCCAGAGTGCGGAATTCCTGCTGGAGCATGGTTTCCTGGACCTGATCATTGACCGTAAGGAAATGAAGACCAGGCTGGCAACGCTGCTTGAATTATTTAAAAAATAAGCACCAGAACATGTCAATGACGAATTACAAAAGACACTGATAGTCATTTGTAATTCGTCATTCGTAATTTTATAAGAAATGGCAGAACTAAAGAACAGATCGGCATATTTTGAGTACGCAATAGAGGATAAGTATATTGCCGGCATGGTGTTGACGGGTACAGAGATCAAATCTATCCGGGGTAACCGGGTAAGTTTCAACGATTCATTCTGCTATTTTTCCAAAGGAGAATTGTTTGTTAGAAGCCTGCATATTGCCGAATATACACACGGCACCTATTCCAATCATAATCCCCTGCGCGAACGTAAGTTACTGCTAACCAAGCGGGAACTGCGGAAGCTTGAGAATAAGATTAAAGAGAGAGGGTACAGTATCATTCCCCTGCGTGTTTTTATTTCAGACAAAGGTCTCGCAAAAATGGAGATAGGTCTGGGTAAAGGTAAAAAGCTGCACGATAAACGTGAAAGCATCAAGCAGCGTGAAACGGACCGGGAGATCAGGAGATTCCTTAAATAAGAAAATCTACACTCGAGATATGCGATACCACAACTGGTTGCTGATAGCACCTATCCTATTGATCCTCTCCTGCAAATCGGGAGAGAAGTCCTACAACAAAGGCCGTTATGACGATGCCGTGCTGTTGTTCGTAAAAAAGCTGCAAAAACGCCCCCAGGATGCCACCGCTCTTGACCTTCTTCCCAAAGCCTATGATCAGGCAAAACGTTTACATGAGGACAGGGTGAACGGTTACATGGTTTCCAATAATGAGCTTAAATGGGAGAACATCCGCGGAGAATACCATTCTCTGCAAAGATTGTACGATGCTATTCACGCCTCTCCCGCCGCATCGGCTATCGTTACTCCTAAAGATTACCGGAATGCTATTACCGGCGCCCAGGAAAATGCTGCGCAGGTAAGGTATGACCGGGGTGTAGATCTCCTTGAACAGGGCGATAAGCCCAGTGCCAGACGCGCTTTTGACGAATTTAATGCCTGCGTGGGCATCATTCCCAATTACCGCAATGCGGCTCAGTTAAGGGATGAAGCTTATCAACGCGGTGTTGTGAATGTGGTAGTGCGCGCTATCGATGTACGTTCTCCCAGCTTCCAGTTCAGTGCAGATCAGTTCAGAGATATCCTGATACGCAACCTGCAGAACCGCAATATCAACCGTTTCGTTCAGTTTACTGACGAGCGCATAGCACAGAGCAATAACCTGCGCCCGGACCAGTTCCTGGAAATGCGGTTTTATGATTTCGTTGTTGGCCAGACATATGTGGATCGCACACAGAAAGAAGTGAGTAAGGAGATTGAAGTTGAATCTACCAAAGACAGTACAGGGAAAAAAGTAGTTATCCGTACTAAAACAGTGAAAGCCACACTGTTCTATGTAAGAGCTACAGTATTGTCTGAAGGGCAGCTGGACTACCGGTTGATAGACGTAGCCAGCAATAATATTGTTCGTGGTGACCGTTTGCCGGGTAACTATACCTGGGTAAATGAATTCTCTTATTATAAGGGAGATGTGCGTGCACTGAGTGAGCAGGATAAGAGCACACTTGGTGGTGAGGATATTCCGCCACCGCCACCGCAGGACCTGTTCATGCTGTTCACTAAACCTATTTATGATCAGCTGACAAGAGAAATGCAGGTGGTATATAATAGTCTTTAACAGGAAAAGGGGCATATTCTGAAATATGCCCTTTTCTATTCATTAAATGTACCGGAAAGGGCTGGTAATCTATGGGTTAGCAGTAACCGCATCTGTGGGGGGCACAGCACAGGAAGAGAATAAGAGGTATTAATCCACAATAGAAGGCAACCGTACATGTTTGTATGCGGGTTTGGCAATATGTTCCTTTAGCTTTTTAAAGGTCTCTGTGGGACCTTTGGCGGCAAAGAGATTGACTGCCCATACAGGAATAGAACCTCCGGGATCTGTTTCAAGTGTGTAATCTATTTTAACAGTATTCTTCGGACCGGGAGACAGTATCCATTTACCGGAAGATTTATTCACCCTTACAATCCCTTTTTTTTCGGGAACATAATTGTGTATTACCGGACCATCAATGGTCACAACTTTGGTATGCTGGTCCTGTGAAGCTTTGAGATGGGCCACAAAATCCCTGTTGCTGATAGGCCAGGGCAATGCTACTTCTGAATAATAATAGACTTCAAGAGGGCTGACCTGTTTCAGTAAAGTACTTGATTTTGTGCTGTATACCCATTCAGCCCCGGTATTTACATCAAGCACAATGGCAGTAAGCTGGGAGAGAGTAGCCTGGAGGGAACATTTTACACGGATAGCTTTCAGATCAGAATTTTCTACATTTTTAATATAGACTTCAATCCCGTCCTTGTTCGATTTGAGCTTCCAGTTAGTCTGTGCACTTGCTACAGTACATGCCAGCAATGCTGTACAAATTAATCCTGTTATTTTTCTCATGATTTAACGCCATTCTAAGAATCTTATATGCAAGGTACTGATTATTGAATTGCTGCCGCACTTACTTCTTATTTTTCCAGGTTCTTCTTATCCAGTGTTTTAAGTGCGGAAAGGCTGCCAACCGCTGTAGATGGCTCTCCTTCAAAAACATATGTTTGTCCGTCGATATCTACTTTGATACCCAGTTTCCTTGAGATACCTTCTCTCCTGTCGTAAAGCTCATACTTCGCGTCTTCATTTGAGAACTGTAAAGTAGAGCTCTCTGCATTGTAGCGCACTTTACCGGCAATATTACTCTGCTGCTGTTCGCTCCATGTCACCTCCGGATAATAGAATTCAACACTCTGATCTTTTTTCAGCAAAGCATAGAACAGGTTCTCCTCTCCTACATGGAATATCAGCACCTGTTTCCCGTTCTTTGTGAGAGTGAAAGAAAGCACGGTGTCTATTTTGTCGCCACCCAGGTAAAGGGACATGGATGTTTCCTGTTTGCCTGCTACCCATTTCTGTTCAGATACCTCTTCAAAATAAGGTTCTGTGTTACTCATGCTGGATTCTGTTATCTTCACGGGCTTTGGTTTATCCTGCACCACTTCAAACTCTGAGAACTGATGCCAGCAACACCCGCTTTTTGTCATGGTATTCAGTCGCTTACGTTTTTCGTCTACCTGGAACATGCCACAGTATTCCTGCGCCAGGCGGGTAAATGCCGCGCTGCGTCTGAATCCCGCAGCTGTGGCCAGGTATACCTGGTAAGAAGGGCCATGATAACAGCTGTTCTGCCCGTCCATAAGGGCGAAGTCTTTTTGTCCGTCAAAATTGAAATCTTTGTAGATCAGCACACTTTGTTCTCCATAAGGAGCTTCCAGTATATTGGCCTTTACATTTCCGTCATGGAGCTCCAGTGTCAGCTCTTCCGAAGTGGTGTGAAACAGTTCTTTATTCTTCAGCTTATCATAGACAGCCACAGTACCGGACATAAATACATTTGCCGTATCTGCAACGCTGACTATACCATAATACTTATCTGAAAATCCATCAATCCTGAACGGAATTGGTTGCTGTGCCCGGGAAGCTGTGGCACACAAAAGCAGCATGCAGACTGCTGTGGTGTTTTTTATACGCATATAATTGTAAAACCTGGATCAAAGGTATGACAAAACTAAGGTTCATACGGAATCTCCTATATCCCTGAAAATGATTATTTTGGAAATACCCGATTAAAAAGAAGCGCTTTGACCATCCGGCCAAAGCGCTTCTTTTTTTACTTATCCAGGTTGGGATTATTATTACTTTCTACTATCGGTATGGCAAACAGGTAATACGGACTGTTAGGAACATAAGCGCTGCCATCAGGGAATTTCAGGGAAGTATGCCCTTTGGCTGTCACTGTTTTAAAGGTACCGTCCCCACGGGGAACAGAAACTCTGACAGGATTTCCGCTGGCATCAGTATATGCTTTCCTTACAACAGATTGTTGTGTACGCAGAATATCAGACAGTGAAAATCCTTCTCCCCATAATTCTTTTCTCCTCTCCTTCCAGATCTCCTGTACCACTTCATCTTTTGTCTGTGTTGTGATGACCAGTGGCGTGGCGTTACGTGCAGTTCTTAATTTGTTCAGAGCAGCAGCGGCTTCCGGCAGCAATCCCTGTTCTGCATAGCCTTCTGCTTCTATCAGGTACATTTCTGCAGCGCGCATCAATACAATATCGCCTGTCATATCAGAACGGAAGATGAATTTTTTATAGCGGAGCAGCCCTTCACGGCCGGGTAATGTATCCCATTCAAAGAGGTTGCTGCGCACATCACTGGCTTCGAAGAGCTCCTTAAAGTAGGGATCTGCCATAAAGCTATAGTAATAGGATGCCGGAGAAGATACATCCAGGAAGTGGAAGCTGTAGCTGGCTACGCTCTGGCTGGGTATCTGCGGATGGCCCCAGATCCATTCAACATTCTGTACATCATTGAAACCCTTTGCATAGTCTGCACCTGACATCAGGGAGTAAGACTGTACAGCAGCAGCAGCTTTCTCTGCAGCCAGCTGCCAGTTCCCCATGTTCAGGTAAGCCCGTGCCAGCAGTCCGTTAGCTACATTGGCATTGATCTTATGTTTGCTGGCAGAAGCGCGGGAGTACCCCTGTAACAGTTTAACTGCAGCTTCCAGGTCTGTAGTGATAAGTGTATATAATTCTGTTGCCGTGCTTTTAGCCTTACCCTGTGTAGTGCTGGTGCTGGGCTCTGTATAAACCGGCACTACTTTGGCATTAGGGTCTTTCCTGTAATTGAACTGCCAGAAATTAGCCAGTGTAAGGTAGCAATGTGCTCTGAGCGCCAGCGCCTGGCCTTTGAGATAGCCTTTCTCTGCTTCATCGCCGGTTACCTGGTCTACTTTTGCGATCACATTATTACAGTTATCTATCACTTTATAAAGTAAGCGCCAGAAATATTCAGGGCGTCTTATTGTCCTGTCAGGAAGGTCAGTGAACTGGTAAGATGCCGGATAACCGTATTTGCTGGTCAGGATAGCCACATCGCTGCCCATAGCATCACTTGCGCGGAGAATGGCGCTGTAACCGGGATTGGCGAAAGTAAAGTAAGTATCCATCATATATGCCCAGGTGCCATTCAGGACGGTTTCAATATCGCCGGTAGTTTTGTAGAGTTCCTGTTCAGGAATAGCGTTTGTGGGCTGCTGGTCCAGGAAGTCTTTGCTGCAACCGCTAAGTATTGTACCGGCTACCAGGAATGCAAGTATATATTTCTTTATTAGCATGATTTTCTGTTTTGCTTTTTAATGATGACGAGTGAGATCAGAAGCTGAGATTCAGGCCGGCAGAGAGTGATTTGATAGCCGGGTAACGGTAGTAGGTTGAACCGTCAACACTCTGTTCCGGGTCCATGCCCTTATGACCGAACCAGGTAACCAGGTTATCTCCCTGTACAAATACGCTGAGTGAATTAATACTGGCCCTGCGTAATAATGTAGCAGGAATAGCATACGTAAGGGTTACGTTCTTCAGCCTTGCATAGGTTGCATCGTATAAAAAGCGGGTGGAAGTGGATGTCCAGCTGTTGTTGATGGTAGATACGGCAGGAACATCTGTTTTGGTATTTGTGGGCGTCCAGCGGTTAAGCATTTCGGACGACCATCCACGACCTGTGGAAGCGCCATTGTGCATGAGCAGCAGCATGTCGTTGTCCAGTACTTTGCCACCTACGCTGTAAGTGAGCAATACTGAGAGGCTCAGGCCTTTGTAAGAGAAAGTATTTGTAACACCACCATAGAAATCAGGCAATGCAGAACCGGCATATACCTGTGTGGCGTTGGCGTAGACAGTGGTAGCTTCTTTCTTACCATCTGCATTTACCTTATACCATTGAGGCCGGCCGTTGGTTTCATTCACACCTGCCCATTCGCGGATGTAGAAGTCATATACAGACCTGCCTACCATCAGCTTTTTAGTACCGCTGATGATCTCTTTCTGAGGCAGTTCGGTGACAGTGTTCTTATAATGTGTGAAGTTGAGGTTCAGTCCCCAGGTAAAGTCTTTCAATCGCACCGGGATAGTATTTAACTGTACTTCCACACCGGAGTTGCGTAGTGCGCCGATGTTGGCGTCAATATAATCAAACCCGGTTGATACGGCCAGTGGCAGCTGGTAAAGGAGGTCTTTGGAACGGCGGCGGAAATATTCTACAGTACCGCCTATCCTGTTACCCAGTATGGAGAAATCTACGCCTGCATTCAGGTTCAGGTTTGTTTCCCATTTCAGGTTCTCTGTAGGGAGGCGTGTTTTGTAGGCGCCACCTTCTCCGAGGTTGTTGTAAATGGTGTAGAGTCCCTGGTAAGCATAGTAATTGCCCAGGTTGTCATTACCCTGAGCACCGTAGCTTGCTTTCAGCGCCAGCAGGTCTACCCAGCCTGCGCTTTGCAGGAAGGATTCTTTGTTGAGCTGCCAGGAGGCGCCGACTGACCAGAAAGTACCCCACCTGTTTTTGGGCGAGAAGCGGGAAGAACCGTCAGTACGTAGTGAGGCAGAGAAATAGTATTTCGCTTTATAGTCGTACGTAGCGCGGCCCAGGTAACTGGACAGGGAATAATTATCTGCCAGGCCGGAGAAGTCGAGCAGTTGCGATGCAGCAACCGGTTCTGTAAGACCGCCTTTCACAAAGCCCTGACGGGATCCGTCAAAAGTGCGGTAGTTCAGTTTATACGCCTCCTGTCCGGCTAACAGGTTGATATGATGTTTTTCGTGGAAAGTAGCGTCCCAGGTAAACAGGTTGTTAACGGTCCAGCTAAGTGTACGGCGGTTAACGCGGGAAACGGTACCGCCTATCTCTGCATCCCAGCCGTAGTCCGGGTTGGTATAGTCGTTGTTATTACGGTTGATGAAGTCTGTGTTGAAGCTGGAGCGGAACTTCAGTCCTTTCCAGAGTGTGAGCTCTCCGTAGATACGTGCAGAGATATCGTCACGCAGTTCTTTATGTTCGTCAAGATAAGCCGTACCTACCAGGTTGGTGCTGGTATTGGCGGCGCTTGGGCGGTAGTCGCCATAATCAAGCACTTTATTGCCACTGGCATCTCTTATAAAAGAGCCGTCAGGATTGCGCTGGTAGATGGGATAAAAGGAAGGCATGAGACGGCCGTACTGGATGTAGTTGTCTGTACGGCTGTCTTCAGACGGAGGGCCGTCCTGTATGGAATGCGCTGCATTCAGGTTCAGGCCTACTTTCAGATATTTCTTGGCGTCGAGGTCCAGGTTGGCGCGTACGTTATATCTTTTGAAACCGGAGTTGAGCGCCATACCCTGATCGTCCAGGTAGCCGCCTGAGATGAAATAACGGCTTGCTTCGCTACCCCCGCTGATGTTGATGTTGGCTTCAGTGCGCTGACCGGTACGTTGTGTGGCTTTCTGCCAGTTATCGTTCCAGAGAGGTTTTGCGCCCGTCACCAGTTTGCCGTCAGTGCCTACCGGTTCCGGATATTGCGGGCCGTAAGGATTAATACCCAGCCTTTCTACCAGCGTGCTGGTGGCGCTTTGAGCAGGATTGGGCTGTCCGTTGGTAGTAGCTGCATTGCGCAGCGCTTCCCAGTACAACTCGAAATAATCGTTTGTACCCAGGGTTGAATAGTCGGCTACTGCTCTTTTGGAAATACCTCGACTAACGCGAACGTCTATCTGGCTTCCTTTGGTATTCCTGCGTCCCTGGCGTGTAGTGATGATGATCACTCCGTTGGCGCCGCGGGAACCATACAGGGCGCTGGAAGAGGCGTCTTTCAGCACACTGATGGATTCTATATCAGCCGGGTTAATAGCGCTTAGTGTACCGCCATAGGGAACACCGTCCACTACATAGAGGGGAGCGCTGGAAGCGTTGATAGATCCGATACCGCGGATGCGGATGGTGGCGTCGCTTCCCGGCTGACCGCTCGGGGATGTTGACTGCAGGCCAGGTACCTGCCCCTGGAGAGCCTTGGATACACTGGATACCTGCAGGTTCTGAATCTGTTCTTTTTTGATCTGTGAAACAGAGCCGGTATAGCTGGCTCTTTTGGCAGTACCATAGGCTACTACCACCACTTCATCAATATCTTTGGCGCCGGCCTGCAGAATGATGTTCAGTGGTTTTCCGGTAATGGTCACTTCCTGTTGCTGGAGGCCCACGTACGAGACTACCAGTGTTGTGGCAGCAGGGTCAGAGACCTGTAAGGAAAAATGCCCGGTGGGGTCGGTTACTCCTCCGATGGAAGTATTCTTAACAGATACAGTGGCGCCGGGTAGTGGTGTGTTGTCCCGGGCGGAGGTAACAGTACCGGTAACGGTCCTGACCTGTGCCCTGGTAATAACAGGGAGGAAAAATAGTAATGCCAGTACAATTCTTTTCAGCATAAGCGATTTGTTTTGAAGGTTAGTTGAATATCGGTTCCGTTAGGGCAAAGAGAATCCCTTGAAGTGTTGGTGGTCACTTCGGTTGTCTGCTACAGCCTGTAACTTTTTAAGGTTTGATTGAGACGGTTTCCTTTTTTATCTACTTATCCTACTAAGCCGGTAGGGTAAGCGGGGCAAATCTAGGTGGTTAAAAAAAGATTAACAAATAAAATTTACAATAAGATAGGATAAAAAGGTGGTGTTTCAAAATGGGGATGATATGCAGGAAAAAGGGCTGGCCTATGGCCAGCCCCGGAAAACTTATCAGGCGCCTGCTTCGAAACCGTCGTCTGTCAGCCAGTTGCCGCTATCTGCAGCCTGTGTTGCCAGTTCATCACAACGGTTATTATATGGGTTAGTGGCATGTCCTTTCACCCATGTAAACTTTACCTGTTGTCTTTTATAGGCAGGAATGAAACGCTGCCAGAGGTCCTTATTCTTTTTGTCTTTAAATCCTATCTTGACCCAGTTCCACAACCATCCTTTCTCAATACTGTTCACCACATATTCGCTATCAGTGAAGATACGTACAGGAAGCCCGTCACGTTTCAGCATTTCCAGAGCAACAATAACAGCCATCAGCTCCATACGGTTATTGGTAGTACGGCGATAGCCCTGTGATAATTCCTTTCGTACGTTGTTCCACATAAGGATCACCCCATAGCCGCCAGGGCCGGGATTACCGCGTGAGGAACCGTCCGTATAAATAATAACTTCCGACATAGCGGGCAAAGATAGTCAAAAGACTTTAACAGGATCATACCTGGAAAACCCCTAATGAAAATGGTTGTTCCACGGGGGCATTGTTTGCCGCGCTGATGCTTTCAGACAGTATCCTGCGTGTATCTCCCGGATCAATGATCTCATCTACCCAGAGACGCGCTGCTGCATAATAAGGTGTGGTCTGGCTGTTATACCTGTCAGTGATCTCTGTAAGCAGTTTCTGTTCTGCTTCAGGAGTGATCTCCTCTCCTTTTGCCTTGAGCGATGCTACCTGTATCTGCAGTAGTGTCCTGGCGGCCTGCTCTCCGCCCATTACAGCTATCTTGGCGTTAGGCCATGCGTAGATAAAACGGGGATCATATGCTTTGCCGCACATGGCATAGTTACCCGCGCCATATGAGTTACCTACTATCACGGTAAATTTGGGCACTACAGAATTGGCTACGGCATTCACTAATTTTGCACCGTCTTTTATGATACCGGCATGCTCGCTGCGGCTTCCTACCATGAAGCCGGTTACGTCCTGCAGGAATACCAGTGGTATTTTTTTCTGGTTGCAGTTCATAATAAAACGTGCAGCTTTATCGGCGCTATCATTATAGATAACGCCTCCCATCTGCATCTCTCCTTTTTTACTCTTTACGATCTTGCGCTGATTGGCTACAATACCAACAGCCCAGCCATCTATGCGGGCATATCCGCAGAGAATGCTTTTGCCATAATCTTCTTTATACTGGTCAAACTCTGAGCGGTCTACGAGCCGTTCAATGATCTCCAGCATATCGTAAGGTTTGGCGCTTTCTTCAGGGATGATGCTGTATAAAAGTTCCGGATCTTTTTCGGGTAAGGCTGGAGTGATACGGTCAAACCCGGCAGTAGAGGGATGTCCCAGCTTGCTCACTATTCTTTTTATCTGGTCCAGGCATTCTTCGTCGGTATTAAATTTATAATCTGCTATACCTGAGATCTCTGTATGGGTAACGGCGCCGCCTAACGTTTCTGCATCTACTGTTTCTCCTATGGCAGCCTTTACCAGGTAAGGGCCTGCCAGGAAAATAGAGCCGTTGCCGTTCACCATGAGCACTTCATCGCTCATAATAGGTAGATATGCACCGCCGGCTACGCAGCTGCCCATTACAGCGGCAATCTGGGTGATACCCATGGCGCTCATGCGGGCATTGTTGCGGAAAATGCGGCCAAAGTGCTCTTTGTCGGGGAAGATCTCGTCCTGCATGGGGAGGTAAACGCCTGCGCTGTCAACCAGGTAAATAATGGGTAACCTGTTTTCCATTGCTATTTCCTGGAGGCGGAGGTTCTTTTTTCCTGTCATCGGAAACCAGGCGCCCGCTTTTACTGTCATGTCGTTGGCAACGATCATACACTGGCGTCCGCTTACATAGCCGATACCACCTACTGTTCCGGCTGCAGGACAACCGCCATGTTCAGCATACATGTCATAGGCCGCAAAGGCGCCTATCTCTGTAAAGGGACTGTCTTTGTCCAGCAGGTAAGCAATACGTTCACGAGGGGTTAACTTACCTTTCTGCCGCACTTTCTCGAGGTTCTTTTTTCCGCCGCCCTGTTCAATGACGGCAAAGCGTTGTTTCAGGGTACTGAGGGCTCTGCGCATGGCATCTTCATTCCTGTTCAGTTCCAGTTGCTGTGCATCCATATGATTGTTTTTGGTTACGGTCCTTGATTACTGACCGTTTTTAAAAATAAGGAAAAAAGAAGGATTAACGTGGCGGCAATGAAGCTGTTTTGATTTTCCGGGGAATAAAAAAAAAGAGCCGGCCTGCGGCCAGCTCGAAATGAGAGGTTACTCAGACGGCGGTATCACTACATTATTCGAATCTACTTCAAACAAACGTTTCGCATAAATCAGCCGCTGTTTATAATAATCACTTTTTGTTATATCCACTATATTTACTCCCTGGTTACTGGAATGTATCATCAGGATCTTATCGCCTTCTACTTTATACACACATCCCACGTGGGCAATTCTCTTTTCCTTGCTCCTGGTCTTCCTTCTGCCGGTAAAGAACAACAGATCTCCGGGGCTGAAGTCGGAGGCTGTGATCATATATCCCAGTCTGCCTATATCTGCCGCTGTGCGTGGCAATGTCATACCAATAAAAGAGAAGCCGAATTTGATAAGGCCGCTGCAATCAAACCCCATGGGACCAATAGCACCCCGGATATAAGGTTTACCCAGCTCAGATTCCAGGATAGCGAGCAGCTGACGCACGTTCCCGCTTATATTGAGCCCGGTAGTATCCAGATTTTCAGACAGGTAAAAACTATCTATAGGTTGAGGCTCCCTGGGAATCACTACTTTTTTTGCAACAGGTTTCTTTTTTGCCGTGGCTTTATGATGATAGGCAGTTTGATGTTTCTTTACAGGAGCGCTTTTAGGTTTTTTCTTTGTTTGCGCTGGTACTGTTGTAATGGCCGCAAAGGATATGATTATTGGCAGTAGCTTCTTCACATGTTCAATTTTTTTAATCAAAAGATCCTGCATCCACGCCGGTGAATCCGAAATCAGTTTCTGAAAGAGAACGGATCATCCTGAATGCTTGCATGGTGGAATCTGGTTTGGGCACCCCCTCTCCTTGCTGGAGAAAGGAAAAGACCTTATTTTCTACCAGATTTCCTTCATTGGTGATCTTCACCTGCAGCAAAGGTGCAACATTATTGGGAGATTTCAGATTGAATTGATGATATGTGGCAAAATTTCCCAAACTATAAACTATTAATTTTCCTTTATACATCTCCATTCCCCTTACTACATGGGGGCCTGAACCCAGTACCAGGTCAGCTCCGGCATCCACACAGATCCGGCTGAAACGGGTCAGGTGCCCTCTGTTCTGTCCCATGAAAAATTCCCTTGTTTTGGGGGTATGTTTACGGGAAGCGCCTTCTGCTCCTCCGTGAAAGAATACCACCAGGACATCGCATTGTTTGCGTACTTCTTTTACGTAAGACGCCACCAGGGTGTCATTGTTCAGGTCCAGGCAATTGCTGTGAGGGGCAAAAGATACGAAGCCGAACTTTGTATTGCGGATAGTGAGGGTATCGATGGGGTGCTGTGGTACCCCGCTGGTACGGATATTATTACTGTCAAGAAAAGCGAGGGTGTGCTCTACGCCTTTCATGCCAAAATCAAATGAGTGGTTATTGGCAAGGTTAAGATAATCAAAGCCTGCATCTTTATACCATTGGGCATATTTAAGAGGAGTGCGGAAGGCAAAGCACTGTGTGCTGGTGCCGCAGTTCTTGAATACTTTGGCATTATCTGAAATGGTGCCTTCCAGGTTGCCCAGGCGCAGGTCCGTCTGCTTCAGGAGAGGCATGGCATACTGAAGGATGTTGCCGTCTTCATTTACTGGCAGATAAGCCGCTGCCGGATAGGATGAACCTATCATCAGGTCTCCTACAACTGAAATACTGATAGTATCTGTGACATCGGCAGGTTTTACCTGCTCCAGCTGATATTCATGATGAAGGTAATTATGCGGATACTCAGCTCTTACCGGCTGTTTCTCAAACAATACATGCGCAATGATAATAAGTCCTATCACATTAAATGAAAATAATGGGATACTCCTGGCTACTCTTAACATATTTCTGATAACAAATGAATACTAATGCTGATTAAAGGGGGGCTACACAATATCGTCCCTTGAGGTCGTTTACAGGGCAAACATAAGATAAATCATGCATAAATACAATATGTGATGGTGCAAAATGGAATGAACAAAATGGCTGAAGGGAAATCTGGGGAGAGGATATAAATTTGTGTTTATCGTTAACCTTAAAACAATCAATAATGTCAGAAATGCAGACAGAAGTATTATTATCAGGGATTAAATCCTTGATACAGGAGGAGTTAAAACCAATCCGGGATGAGTTTGAATCAATCCGGGTTGAGTTCAAATTAATCCGGGACGAGTTCAAATTAATCCGAGACGAGTTCAAATTAATCCGGGACGAGTTTAAATTAATCCGGGACGAGTTTAAATCAATGCAAGGCCAGTTGCAAGCTGTTGAAGAAAGACTGGAAGGAAAGATCAATTTAGTACGCGGACAATTGGTAGGGGTCCAAACTGATGTAAGTATAATCAGGATAGATTTGCTAAAAGTCAGGACTGATGTAGAAGAGATCAAGTTTAATGAGGAAGAAGTCAAGGATGAGATAGAGGAGATCAGGGTTGATGTAGAAGAGCTTAGGCTTGACGTGGATAAGATCAGGACCGACGTAGATGCGATCAAGCTTGATCTGGAGAGAATCGACAGGTTAACCGGTTACCGGGCAGATACTGATTTGACCGGAAACAAGATGACTGCCTGATCCATTACCATCAACCAACCGTACCCCTAAAATATTTAAACCTTACCGCAAAACGCGGTAAGGTTTTTTTGTCGGATCACTTAATAAAGCTCATATTATATACCTTCCCGTTCTTCTGCACAGAAAGCCAGTATATTCCGGCTTTTAACCGGGATACATCGATCCTGTTTGCCGTGAGCCGGGTTTGCAGCACCCGTTTACCGGAAACATCTGTAATATAGATGATTGCACCGCTGAGATCTGTTCCTGCCCGTATATACAGGTCATTTCCAACCGGGTTGGGATATATGATCAGATTCCCCGTTTTATTTGTTTCCCCTGTATGCTGCGCCAACGTCTGTGGAGCTGCAAGTATTCCCAGTGGCTGTATTTTCAGGGAAGTGGTCTTATCATTAAAATCACCATCCTGTACCAGGCAACCGGTATTGACTGTACGCGTAACTGACCCGCCACTGAAGTTATCTCCATCATATAGTATTACCTGGTAACCACTATTTACTTCGAGAGAAGAAATATCATTATCAATGATACCCCTCGCAATCAGCTGAGCCAGTGTATAGTTCCCTGCTTCGAGAGTAACCGCAGCCCCGGTGTAGAAACAATCTTTATAGAAAGTAGCTACTCCTGCCGGAGCAGTGGAATTGATGGTCAGAGATGATATACTGTCATTCCAGGGATGGCCTATCCAGGCATTATTGGAAGTAACTGTCAGCTCATCGCCACCAAAATTGTCATTTTTGAAAAAGGATACTTCAGTATTGGCAGGAATAGTATAGGAAGTGATATCATTATCCTTTACCTTCTTCGCTACCAGTGCGGAAGTATTGTAACTCCCTGTGGTCAGCGGCCAGGAGCTGCCGCCATAATTGATGTCCTTGTACAGAAATACCTGGTCCAGTGTTGCTGCTGTTTCTATCATTTTTACACCGCTTAACTGTATAGAATAATCCGGTATTCCGGAGGGTTGTACCATCCAGTTCGCGCTTACCAGGTTGGTAGAAGAATTGATGCCTTTGTTTTTAAGCGTATGTGCATTATAGCGTAATGCTTCATAATAACGGGCACGGGCATCTGCAGAAATATTTCCTTCTCTTGCCAGCAAATAGAAGTAGCGGATAAAGATACCTTTGAAGAGTCCTCCGTCACCACCACCCTGTTCATCGCCAAAGAACATACCGTTAGGCCGCCTGCTGTTCATAGCATATTCAGCGGTCTTTACAGCCTCATTCAGGTAGGTAACATCGCCTGTCACTTTATAAAGTTCCAGTCCTGCGCCAATGTAAGTACCTACATTGTAAGAGAAGATCCAGTCCTTATTGGTTACGCCGGTATTGAGATCAATAGCATCCCATACGGCCCCGGTAACAGGATCCACCAGGTTAGCTTTCATAAATGCGAAGATGTTCTTTGCGTAATCAAGATCTGCCGCCACGCCTGTAATGCGGTATAGTCTTGCAGCGAGGATCACAGCGGGGCCATTGGCACAGGCATTCTTACAACCCGGGCAACTCTTGTTCCAGTTGATAGCATTGCTGGAGTAGCCTGTTTTGATATCTGTCCACAGCGTGTTAGCTACTGTCAGGTATTCTGCGTCTTCAGTAGCAAGGTAAGCGCGCAGACATGCGATGCCCAGCCATTCCATATCATCATAAAAATGATTGATATAGGTGTTTCCGTTAAATGAGCGGATACCATACAGAAGGGCTTTCATGCGGGTCGTGTAAGTGGTGGAACGGGTGCGGATGTATCCGTCTACCAGGACGTCAAGACCATGAGCGCACCACCAGTAGTTCTGATTGGGTACACCGTAGGTGTTGTAAAGACTGGTTTGTAAAGCGTCGGCTACGGGACTGAAGGTTGAGGATTGTGCGTAGCTGCGGGACTGCGTTAAGAGCAGTACGAGAATGAGGGTAAATAAATGTTTCATCTTGAGGGTTTTGTGATAAAAGATCATGAAACCCTGGAGTAACTACAGCAATTAAATATACGATTTCTATTTTTAGCTGGATGGAAAAAAATGGGGCAGCTTGTTCAGATTGCTTTTTGTTGATGAATGATGCGAATGAATTGCTCAAAAAATTGCTTTTGCCGAAGGCGAAAGCAATTTTTTGAGAGGGATTTTGCGCTGCGCGCAGTGCAAAACTTTAGTTATTACTCTATAAATCTATTTCATACCTCTCTTCCGTCAGCTGCAATCCCCACATAGGCATATGCTTCTCCCCCTGACTTTCTGAAACCATTCTTCTTAAACATCCTGATAGCCGCTTCCTGTTTACTGGTAGTGATCAGGTATATCTTCTGGAACAGTTTATCACGTGCAGCAGCTAAAGCCTCGTTCAACAGGCGTTGCCCTATCCCTATGCCACGATAATCCGGGTGTACCAGGAACCAGCGCATCTGCGTAGCATACCTTGAATGGCCCAGTACAGCAATAGACCCAATGATCTGGTTACCATGCATAGCAAGGAAAACCTGGTCTTTGGAGGAATTATATGTTTCGAGGAACTCGAAAAAGGTCTTACAGATAAAGGTCTCAAATTCAATATTATATCCCGCTTCTTTTGCATACAGTGAGCCATGCAGGTGCATCAGGTAACCGGCATCGCCTGGTTGCAGGTCGCGACGGAAGGTAATATCATCCAGGCTGATCCTGCTATCGTCAGAGAGGATATGACGTACCGTTCTCATTGCTCCTGCCAGCGCATGCTGCTGTTCAGGCGCCAATGGCTCAAGTAGCTGACGGATACTTGTACCGGAGCTTTCTTCCAGTATTTCCAGCAATTTACGGCCTTTGGGAGTTAACTGCAGAAACCAGGTACGCCCGTCTGCGGCAGATTTCCGTTTGGAGATCAGCTGGTTCGTTTCAAAGGATTTAAGGATCCGGCTAAGGTAGCCCCCATCTATACCGAGGGAAGCGATCAGTTTTCCTGCTGTGCTGTTTTCTTCATCCTGTTTCAGTTTTACCAATACGCGGAGCGCTGATAATGAAAGATTGTTTTCTGCCAGGTGCTTATTGAGCAGATCCGACAGACTGTTGTAATAATTATTAAACTCACTTACCTCTCTCACCACTTCAAGATTCACTGACATGTCCCTTTTTTTTCGCAAATTTGAAAAATCTGTTTGACAAAAGCAACTTTATTAAAAAATAAACTCCTGCGTAACTAATTGCGCAGGAGTTTATTTTATGTCTATTACTCAGTAAATTATTGAATGGTGGCCCTCACCTTTTTTACATCTGCAGGAGCTACAGCGGATGCCTTGTTCCCAAAACTGCTACGTACATACGTTAAGATATCCGCTATTTCTTCATCTTTTAAGGCTGCCTGTGAAGGCATGGGATTGGAATAATAGTCTCCGTTGATCTCCACTTCTTCATTCAGCCCTTTCAGCAATACACCGATCAGGCGGTTTTTATCTCCCAGCACATATTCCGTTTTGATCAGGGGTGGATTCATCCTTGGTACTCCACTGCCGTTTTCCTGGTGACAGGACATGCAATGTTGTTTATAAAGCGCCTGTCCTTTTGCGAGGCGGCCTGCGGCAACTGCCGGTTTTTTGGTCTGTGCCATCACTGCCGTTACGGTTACAAGCAACAGGCAGGTGAGTATTGATATTCTTCCCATTATTATTTCTTATAAACGATCCGGTAAATAGTTCCTTTCACATCGTCAGACACATATAATGAGCCATCGGGGCCCTGTGCCAGTCCGCAGGGACGGTGTTGCGCATCCCCGGGATATTTCACGGCAGCTGTACCGGCAAAACCATCAGCGAATACTTCCCAGTCGCCGGAAGGCTTGCCATTCTTAAACGGCACAAATACTACATAATATCCTGCCTGGTTTTCCGGCGACCTGTTCCAGGAGCCATGGAAAGCAATGAAAGCGCCGTTGCGGTATTTCTCGGGGAACTGCGTACCTGTATAGAATAGCAGCCCATTAGGAGCCATATGTGCAGGAAAAGCCACCAGAGGGTCTTCAGCGTTATCACCGCCGGTCTTTTTGCCGTCTCCTCCATATTCAGGTGCCAGCATTTTCTTTTTCAGGTATGGGTCATAGTAGATATATGGCCAGCCGCAGTCGGAACCCTGCTTTACGGCGTAAAGACATTCTGCCGGAAGATCTGCGGATTGTTTCTCTGTGAAGAGCGCAGGAAACAGGTCATGCAGCTGATCACGTCCGTGCTGCATGACAAACAACTGATTCTGTTGCTTGTTCCAGTCCAGGCCTACCACATTTCTTAAACCTGTGGCGTAGCGCACACCATCTCCGTAATGCTGGCCAGCTTTATCTGCTTTGAACTGCCAGATGCCACCGGCAGAATCCAGTATAGGACAGGGCTGCATACCCATAGAACCTGCAGTCCTGTCTTTTTCCTGGCAGGAATTGGAATAAGCGCCTACGTTTACATAAAGGTTGCCCGCATCATCCAGTACGAGGGACTTGGATTCATGCTGACGGCGGTTTATCAGCCCGGTAACAATGTTTTCCGGGTTCTGGGTATCTGTTATTTTCTGAGCTGCATCCAGTTTATAACGGTATACATCTGTATTGGAGGAAGCGTAGAGGTAATCTCCTTTTACATAAATGCCTGTGCCGCCAAAGTTACCGAAGCCGGTCTGTTTATCTGACTTGCCATCACCGTTGCTGTCTTCCAGGAAGATGATGCCTTTGCCATCTTTGGCCCTGTCCAGTTTAACGTAAATATCGCCTTTGCTGGTCACTGCAATATGACGCGCCCGGCCCAGCCCGTCTGCAACTACCAGCGCACCAAATCCGGCAGGCAGTTTCAGGCCGGCATTGTTGGCGTCAGGTTTTACGGGTTTAGGATCATCAGGACCGCTGGTATTTGCGGATGCAACAGTGAGATTGGCCACTGCCAGTGTTGCCATCAGGAGGAGTTTGCTCATTTTATACATAAGCATCTTGAGTTTTGTAATTAAGCCAGACTATGAAATTGTAATAGTAAATATGCCTTCGAAAGTACAAAACTTACAAGGGAAATACCTGGCTATATTGATATACGGCTTTCTTCTTTTTGGAATAGTAAGAAAGGACCGCCTTTTAAGGGGCAGTCCTTTTCTTCTTCATCAAACTTTACTGTTATCAACAGCAAGTTTCACCTGATCAGAAACCAGGGTTCTGGACAAGTTTGCTGTTACGGTTTATTTCATCGCGCTGAATAGGCATGAAATACATCTTATCCTGCCAGAGCCGGTTTTCATTCACAAGAGTAACGGGATTATAGGTGTAATCATAATTAGTGGGATCGTATTTATAGATAGTTATCTTACTACCGGCCTTAAGGGTAGCATGGATATTGATGCCCCTTAACTTGCGGCCTATGGTTGGAGCGGCGGTCATCCAGCGGCGCACATCATAGAAACGCTGTTCTTCAAACACCATTTCTATCTCTCTTTCCCGCTGGTATCTTTCTTTAAGCAGTGCGCCTGATTCTGTGATAGGCGGCATGCCTGCCCGGGTGCGGATCTTGTTCAGGTACAGCCTTGCTTCGTCCTCCTCTCCCAGTTCCATACAGGCTTCTGCATAGTTCAATACCATTTCTGTAAGCCGGAAGAAAGCATAGGGTATTTCCTGGCGGAAATACTGTGCATCTACTTTAGGATCAATGAACTTTTTGATGTAATATCCCGTAAAGCTGCCATTCCAGTCTTCTATTGGTCCCTGGCGGGTATCCAGTCCGGGATTCGGAATGGCTTTCTGCGTTGCCGGGTCCCATACTTCGTAGGCGCCTGTTTGTACCTGGTTAGCAGGGTCTTTCGGGGCTACGTCTGTGGGGCGCTGACGCCAGTCGGCTCCGTCATATAGAATAGAAGCATAGAAACGTGGGTCCCTGTTCAGGTAAGGATTAGCCTTATGTGCAGCTTCATTCCAGTTGAAGGGAGTGCCGTCTGCCATTTCGTAATCATCGACCAGAGACTGTGTAGGCGTATTGCCTGACCAGTTATGGTAGCCGTTCAGGCCGTTATAGAGGCCTATCTGTCCGCCGGCTTCCGATTTCTGGTTGATAAAATACCGGGAAAAGATGCTTTCTGAGTTATCTCCCAGGAACATCTGCTGGTAATTATCAGTCGCTTCTTTGGCAGACGCAGGATTGGGGAATGCAAGTTCATATAATCCCATATCTATCACTGCTTTAGCCGCCAGTTTGGCCCGCTGCCAGCGTTCAGTACGGTTGCCGGAAGTATAGCCCAGCAGCGCCGGGTTGGTGGCTGCCGCTATCACAGCAGATTTTCCGCTGGCAGTTGGGAAGTCATGCAGATCACTGGCGGCATAAATGAGAATACGTGATTTGAGAGACAGAGCGGCGCCCTCTGTAGCGCGTCCTTTAGCCAGCATACTTTCCTTACCATGGAGGTAATAGGCAGCAGAATCACAATCTTTTACGATATGCTCCACACAATCAGCAAAAGGACTGCGGGCAATGGAATAGTCCGGGTCGTCCAGGCTGTATACGGAGTCGATCAGTGGCACACCACCATAAGCGCGTACAAGCTGATGATAGAAGTATGCGCGGAGGAAGAACACCTCTCCTTTCAGACGTTCTGCCGATGATAGTTTATCGAACGGTACTTTATTTACGTTCTGAAAGAATACGTTACAGGCGCGTATTCTCCTGTACATTTCTCCCCAGCGGAAAGTGCCGCGGTTATTTATGTACTCTGCATCCGTGAAGCTGATAGTGCCTTCCACCATGTTCTTCATCCCATAGTTATGGGTGAACATGGTCTCATCTGTAGCGGAAGAAAGCATTGTTTCCAGGAAGGCTCCGCTGCTAAGACCGTTATAGATCTCATTGGTAAAAGCTTCAGTTAGTGCAGGGTCTTTCCATACATCATCTTTAGTGGCTTCGCCTAAGGGTTTGGTATTCAGAAAATCAGTATTACAGGCGGCCGTGGTAAATGCAGCAGCCATAGTAACGCCGATGGTTATATTTTTAAGTACTTTTTTCATACGATGGTTGCTTTAGAAGGTCAGATTAAAACCAGCATTGATCACTCTTGCCTGTGGATAGTATTGCCCGTTACCATTGATGGATTCAGGGTCCAGGATACCCAGCTTATCCAGGGTGAACAGGTTCAGACAGTTGGCATAAAGTCTCAGGGAAGTAATGCCGGTGCGTTTCTGTACGAGGTCCGTAAGATTATAGCCAATCTCAACGTTCTTCAGGCGGATGTAATTGGTGCTGCGCATCCAGTATGTGTTACCGGTAGCCCAGTAGGTATCGTTACGGTCATTTACACGGGGATCGACACTGCTGGGTTTATCAGGGCTCCAGCGGTGATCGTAGTAGTCTTTCGTGAAGTTGCCTATCTCACCGGATTCTGTATTAACGGGCAATGCTCCGCCGGCAGCGCCCTGCACCAGGATAGCCATGTCAAAGCTGCGGTACTGCAGGTTTACGTTCACACCGCCGGTAAAGGTTGGTTGTGTGCTCTTATCACTGCGTACCCTGTCATCTCCATCTATCTTGCCATTGCCGTCAATATCTTTGAACTTCATATCTCCCGGGCGCAGGTTATTGCTAAGAGCGCTATAGTCAAGCGTGTTCTTGCTGATAGCGTCAAAATCCCTGAATACACCGTCATACTGGTAGAACAGGCCGGTGTTCATAGGTTTGCCGGTTGACCGCTGCCATGCCGGGGCGCCGGGGGCCTCGTCCCAGAACACGATCTTGTTCTTTGCTACGCCACCGTTTACACTCACGTCATAACGGAAGTCCTTCCCTACCTTATCAGTATAACCTATGCGGAATTCCCATCCTTTGTTATCCACTTTCCCGATATTCTCTGCAGGCAGCGTCATACCGGTGGATTGCGGCACGGAAGCATTCCTTCTTACCAGTATACCTGTACGTTTATTGACGAATGCATCCAGTTCGAAGTAGAGCTTACCTTTGAGCAGCGCTCCATCCAGGCCTACGTTGTAATTATTGGCCACTTCCCAGGTAATGTAAGGATTGGGAATACGGGCTTCATAGAGCGATTTGACCATTTGTCCGCCCAGGATATAACTGCTGAAACCATAAGTAGAAAAGTACTGGTATTCCTGCAGGGTAAGCGTACCATCGCCATCATCATCGTAGTAGATCTGGTCATTACCAAGTTTACCCCAGGATGCGCGCACCTTCAGGTAATCCATGAAACGGACGTTATCCTTCCAGAATTTCTCTTCTGATACCCGCCAGCCCAGCATCAGACCGGGAAAGAAACCGAACCTGGAAGTGGAGGGGAACATATAGGAGCCATCATAGCGCCATACAAATTCTGCGAGGTATTTTTCTTTGTAGTTGTATGCCGCGCGACCAAAATAATTGAGACGGGCACGGTCCCAGGCGCTGCCGTTATTATCTTTTTCTGCATCACCGCCGGCAAACAGCTGGTCTATCAGCGAAGAGATAAAATATTTACGGAGAGCGCTGAAGTTATCGTTATTTACTGTTTCCCTTTCTATACCAAAAACGAAGTTGATATTATGGGCTTTGCGGATAGAGCGCTCATAGGTGAGCAATCCACGCAGCAGCATATTACTCTGGTCTTCATCTGCCTGGTTGAGTGAGGCCTGATCGGTACCGCGTTTGCTTTTTACGAGCAAAGGTGTAGTACCATCTGCCTCATAGGTTTTCTTATCCCATGTATAAAGGTACCAGGGCGTCATCCATCTTTTGGTGCGTTTGAGATATTTATCGAATGCTACGTTACCACTCAGCTTCAGCCCCTGTACACCGGGAACGGTAATGTCCAGCCGCGCGTTGGTCTGGAGGTAATAACGCTTATCCTTATCATACCCTGTCTGATCTGTTGTGATCACCACGGGATTGTTACCATATTCAATATCCGGTCCTGGCAGCCCGTTGGGCCAGAAGGCGGGTTCTGTAGGTTTACCGCGCATGAGCATACGGAATATCTCGCTGGCAGTACGGGTTGGAAAATTCCGGTCTTCCTGCCTGCCAAGCATGTCTACGCTAACGTTTACGTACTTGTTGATCTTGCCATCCAGGTTGATGCGAAGGCTGTACTGGTCATAACCGGTGGCTGATTTTTTATAATAGGCGTCCTGCGACTGGTAGCCAAAAGAGGTGAGATAGCGCATATTTTCGTTTCCGCCGGAAAGCTGTACGCTATGGTTAGATTGAGGAGACCATGTTTTAAAAGTAGCCTTGTACCAGTCTGTATTAGGATAGAGCCATGGGTCAGTGCCATCACGGAATTTCTGGATCTCGTCGAGCCCAAAGGCTACATCCCATTTCTTATTAGTGGTGGGTGAAGTGTAGGTGCCATTCTGTTTGTATACCTGCCATGCAGCGTCCCATTCGCTGGCCGGCACATCGCGGTAAAGGCTCAGTTCATCGCGTAGTTGCGCATATTCCGGCGCGTTGGACATTTTGGGTATATGAGTTGGTTGTGACCACCCCTGGTTAAAGGAATAGGAAAGCTGTGGTTTACCTACCTTACCGCGTTTGGTGGTGACAAGTATAACCCCGTTGGCTGCACGTGCACCGTAGATGGCGGCAGAGGCGTCTTTCAGTACGGAGATATTTTCTATATCGAGAGGATTGAGACGTTCCAGGCCACCCTGGCGTGCGGCTACCCCGTCTATTACTACCAATGGGTCATTGTTGCCAAGCGTGTTGGAACCGCGGATGCGGAGTGAGGAACCATCGTATCCCGGCTCACCGCTGTTCTGCATGGCTGTTACACCAGGCATGCGGCCGGCAATGGAGTTGGAAAGATTGGTGGCTGGTGATTTAACCAGTTCCGCACCTTTTACGGTAGTGATAGCGCCGGATACAGCTTCTTTTTTCTGTGTACCGTAACCTACCACAACCACTTCACTGAGGCCTTTGGTATCGGCTTCCAGCGTAATAGTAAGCGGGGCATTTCCTGTAATGGATATGGTCTGGGCTAAAAAACCGATAGCCGTGACAGTTACCTGCGCGGATTGTGGCACAGCAAGTGTGAATGAACCATCGGGTGCTGTAGTGGTACCTTTGGAAGTTCCCACTATCTTCAGTGTAGCACCTATTACAGGATCATTGTTCTTGTCTACCACTTTCCCTTTTACAATAATGTCCTGATCGGCATAAAAAGCAGCTGGCGTTTCAGCGGAAGCATACCTGAGCGGAGCGCATACGAGGACAATACCGCTGTACATCATACGCAACAGCATTGACTGCCAGGCATGACGGTGCCTGACCTTCAACAGGTCTGAATTTTTCATACGTTTAATTTGTGTGGTTAAAAAAGGATTCCCGCTGGTAATTCCCGTATTACCAGAGTAGGAGATTTTGGTTCACATCTGAGCTAAAAATGTTGGCTCTATGTTACGCGCTGTTCTTTCTGAGTGTCATCAAAAAACGTGGTTTAAATAGTTAAAGAATACAAGGTAGTGGGTCAATAGTACAGTACAACTATATAGGTTTTCAATTTACATAGTGCAGTTGAGTTCCATAACGATCAGATTTCCTGTGTCGATTTCACACCTAAAATAGAAAAAATATTCAAGAATTATATTTCTTTTAACAATCGGTTGAAATTGTTCTTTCTTTTAGTAATCCTGTACGAAGGAAACGGAGGTAATGCTGAACTGGCTGCCTTTGGCTACCAGGTAGAGATCGTGGATACCATAGGAATATTTGGGGTTACCGGTAAGTTTCAGGGCATAGGTGGTATCACCTGTGTATGGGATTTTCAGGGTACCGATACGCCTGCTTTTTTTCCCTTTGGGTCTGTCAATACGAAATTCCAGGCGCGCGCTTTTGCGTTCTTTGTTCTGACAAAAAACAACTACTTTGAATCCTATTTCTCCCATGCTCAGATTCACCTGGCCAAATCCGAGATAGGTACCGGATTTCATTTTAAATTCTGTTTCGAAATTACCTTTCTTTTGTGGTGGGGCCGGAGCCGCCGGAGGTTGGTTAGATGACGGCGGGGATGCCGAGGGCGGTTGCGGTTGTGTGGCCGCTTGTCCCCGGACAATCAAATGAGCAACAATAAAAAGAAGACATAGGATAGGCCTCATAGCTAATCAATAAGTCTGGCATTTCGTTTCGGAAAACCCAACCAGTGTCTAAAATACTAATTAGGACGAAAATTTACGCAATTTATATTAAAAATTACAATAATAATATATTCTGATTCCCAATAGGTTGAATAAGGTGTAATAATCTATCTATTTAAGTAGTGGTGGTAATGTAGTGTACGCAATTGCCAGGGCTTTTATTGTAATTGACGGGGTATTGCGCAAAAAAAAATGCCTCCACCATCAGTGGAAGCATCTTTTTGAAGACGCTGTGCGCGGCTTAGTATTAGTTTTTTCCTTCCTTCAGCACCATATCAATAGTAATGGCTGCAGCCACAATCGCCATTTTATTAACATCTTCAGGACATTCCTTCGCTATATTAACCCTGTATTTATCAGCAGTAGTAAAAGCTTCTCTGAGCGCACCTGCCCATTTTTTACTGATAGTGCCCAGCTCTCTGCCAGAACCATCCACTATATTGAAATTCCATGCTTTCCAATCGCCCTTGATCTCCGCCAGTACCTGCTCATTTGCATCGGTAATATGGAATAAAGGCTTCATGAACTGGAATTTCTGCTTAATCCCTCCTATTACCACACCGTTGGCATCAGAGATCTTGATCTTTGACATCCAGAAGGTCCAGCCACGATCGATAGAAGCCACTACCTGTTCGTTGGCATCAACAATATTCAGGGTAAAAGGGAATATAGCTTTACTCAGAAGAAGACGCAGGATCTTGTGGAAGAATGGTACCTGCTGGGTTATATTACCAATCTGCTGGCCCTGTCCGTCAAAAACCTTGTAAGCATTGGAGAATTTAAGAAAGCCAATTTTTTCATCAATGAAATAATCATCGTGATGAAAGAACTGAGGTAAGTTCGTTTGTCCCATGAGGTTTTACAAAAGTTGGTTATAGAATGGCAGCGAAGATATAGAAATTTTTATTATAATATCCCGAAAAAAATAAACAGGAACTCTATACAAACATTAAATTGCAAAACAACCCTGCTTAACTGAGAATCATGACAACGCAAAAAGAAGACCGGAAAGCTGCTTTCATCAAATGGATCAGGCGCATAGGCTTCTGGGGATTCATTTTCTTCCTGCTGAAAGGGCTTCTGTGGCTTGCATTGGGCTATTGGGTATTGAAATGATCCTGTCACATTACTGGTATGCTGATATAACTTTCGGGGTAAAACTTCAGCTCACATTGCATGGCGTCCTGTACCGTCTGCATGCTTACATCCTTACTGCTTCCATAATTTTTCTGCCAGAAAACATTTGCCACCGGGCTTATTGTGAAAAGCAGGCTACTCCCCTTCTTTACCAGCTTACTGATCCATTGTGTTTCACTCAGGGTGATATGGTATTTTCTGCCCTTCTCCCAGTAAGTGTTCTTCGTTTTATCTATGCTGAGTGACAGCCTTTGCACCATCCGGGACAATGGCCATTTCACACCGGCGCTATCTATTTCCCAGAGACTGATCATAATATCAGCATCCGGTGTAATGGAAGATATATAAAGGTCTGCCGTAAATGAGCCATTGACGATAATATCCTTGGCTAATGGCCGGGTTGTGAAAGAAAGCAGATGCTTCCGCCTGAAGAGTTCCTGGTGTATCAGGGCATTATCGTTGGTGTATCCTCTCAGGGTATCGTCAGAACGGTCTGCTGTATTGTAGGAAAGCAGAAGACTGCCATGTCCTTTTACTTTCTTTTCCTGTAAGGGTCCTCCTGTTTTTGAAGGCAGGAAATACTGCAGGGTGTCCCTGTTCATCTTATCAAGCGAAGGGAAGAAATGCCATTTATTCTCTGCCATTACAAACACAGAGATCCTGTCCTGCAGAAAAGCAGGTTTACTTCCTCCTTTCAGTGTGTAGTTGAACCATTCCAGTATCATCTGTTTCTGATCTACCATTGCCGCTGTATCTATCCTGTATGGCGCTATGAAATTACTCCGGCGGCCACCCTGGCCGCCAACATGGTCAAAAGGGCCGATAAACAGGTAGTGCTCCTTTACAGCACTGGCAGGGCCATATTTATTATGCATATTATAATAATGCAGGGCGCCCCGCTGATCATCATCAAAATAACCTGTGGTAGTGAGTATGGGAATATTGATCCGTGAAAATTCTTCTCTTGTAGGCGTCATCCGCTGCCAGTAATCATCATACCCGGGATGGGTGACCCAACGCTGGAAGATAGTATCCATACCATGCCCTTCAATAGAATCCAGCCTGTTAAACGGCAGTCCGCTTAGTATATAAGTGCTGTTCACTTTGTCCCATTTTTCTGCATTGAAAAAAACAGGATCAAGATAAGGTCCGTTCCTTACATACTTAAGCCATTGCAACATGTAGGTCATGAAGATACCACCGGGATTGGGGTAATCTATGCCCGGTCCAACGGCAACCTGCGGAACAATAGTTTTCAGAGCCGGGTGTAATTTCTTTACAGTGGCCCATTGTGCAAACCCGAGATAAGAGCCGCCATACATGCCTACTTTCCCGTTACACCAGGATTGTTTGCTTATCCAGTCAACAATTTCATAATTATCGGCAGCGTCATTTTCCATCGGGTAAAATACTCCCTGGGAAGTGGCTTTCCCCCTGTTGTATACAAAAATGCCTGCATAACCACTGTCTGCTACATACTGTGCCCTTGTGGTATCCGGCCCCATAGGGTAACAGCTGATGCGTAATACGGCAGGCAAAGGCAGTTTAGCGCCGGCCTTATATATTAACAGTGTACTGAGTAGTGTACCATCTTTTAAACGCACTGTCTGCGTAGTATCCTTAATATATTTCTCCTGGGCATGCGTTTTTGCGAAGCCGGTCAACAACACAATAAGCAATAGTTTACATAAGCGGTTTAACATATTTTCCGTTTGAAAGGTCAACAGGGATTTCAATATAAATAAAAAGGAGGAGCTTTCGGCCCCTCCTCTTCATTTACCGTTTAATATCCGGTATTCTGATACATCTTTACCGGATCAAGCTTCCACTCATCATACGGAATGGGATAGTAACGGTCCTTACTTGAAAAGTTTGATAGTCTGGCATTACCGAAATAGGCCTGGTCCTTTGCATGGAAATAGCTTATCAGCTCATCCGTGGTAAAGGTTCGCAGCAGGTCATACCAGCGGTGATTCTCAAAAGCCAGCTCTGATCTTCTTTCGTGAAGGATAGCCAGTTTCAGGGTAGGATATTTAGCGCTGTAAGCAGCATCCATCATAGATGTTGCATAATCAGGCATGCCAGCCCTTGCGCGTACCATGTCAAGATACTGGATGGCAGCGGTATTATTACCCTGGTACATATTCACTTCTGCCAGCATGAGGATCACATCTGCATAGCGGATCAGGATGAAATCATTACCGCCATAACCATTAGTGCCTGCAGCGGCGCTTGTATCACGGAACTTGGTAATAAACCAGTCTTTCACAATAGAGGCATTGGCATACTTAATGGAATAATCCTTACGGAGGTCACCACTCTCATATTCATTTACAAGATCGCCGGTAACGTTGCCGCCTACACCGGTAGCTTCTTTTTTAGAGTTGATCGTTTCCCCTTTAGCCTGGTTGTTGGCGGCTATTGAAGATGAATATGTGGCATCTCCCTGTTTGTATACTATCTGGAGGATCAGCTCAGGACAGGATGTTTTTTTAGATACATCAAATACATCTGTATATGGGATCTCTTTCAGCTGACCGAAGTTGCGCATATTGTAACAGGCGCTCAGGTAAGTATTAGCCTGCGCCAGGTGCTCATCTCTTTTGCCGTCATCAATGGTCGTGGCCATGGTCAGGTATACCTGTCCGAGAAGTGCATTACCTGCGGCTTTGGATATACGGCCAATGTTAGCGCCTGTCTGGAAATTGGGTAGCGGACTTGCAAGTACGTCCTGCAGGTCTGCAATGATCTGGGAATATACAGCAGTGTCTTTAGTCCGGAATGTATTGGCGCTTATATCGGCAGTAGTGGAAAGTTGCTTTGTTACCAAAGGAACATCTCCCCATTTACGTACCAGATGAAAGTAGATCAGGGCGCGGAGGAATTTGACTTCAGCTTTATAACCAGCCCTGGTATCTTCATTATTGAAAGTTACCTTGTCAATATTGGACAATACGGTGTTGGCTCTTGATACTGTTTCATATAAAGCCAGCCAGTGCCTGCTCAGGTAAGTATTGCTGGGCAGGATAGAAAAATCGCCAAACTGGAAAGGTTCCCCGGAATTGGACTGGTTGTCATTGCGTCCTGTATTGTCAGAACGTTCTTCTGTAAAGAGACCGCTGTTCTCGCCTATACAGTTTTCGCTTCTGAGCGACTGATAAACACCATTCACGGCAAGGAGCACATCATTTTCAGTGGCAAAATAATCGCCTACAGTTATTGCATTAGGATCTGTCTGGTTCAGAAAATTTTTGCTGCAGGAAGATAAACCCATTGCTGCGGCCAGTGCCAGTATAATTGTTATTTGCTTTTTCATTTTACATTGTTTAAGGATGGATAGATCAGAAGCCTAGTTTCACACCTACATTATATGCCCTTACAAGCGGGTACATGCCGTAGTCAACACCCGGAGCCAGGTTGGCATTAGTGGTGCTGTTACCGTTGAAATCCACCTCCGGGTTATACCCTTTGTATTTTGAAATAGTAAAAGCGTTGTCCACGCTTGCAAACAGGGTAGCTTTTGTTACGCCCAGCCGCTCCTGCAGTGAATGGAACTTAAAGTTATAACCCAGCATAATGTTGGTACACCTGAAATAGGAAGCATCCTGCAGATAGTAGGTAGAGAGCCTTGTACTGTTGCTCTGGGTACCGGCGCGGGAAGGGCGGTATGCCAGTCCGTTACCCGGCTGTGACGCTGAACGGTAGTGATCAGCAGCTTCCACATACTGGTTGCCGGATCCTTCCATATTGAAGAGGTAATAATCCTGTCCGTCCAGTACCTGGTTTCCATAAGAACCGTTGAAGGAAGAACTGAAGTAGAAATCTTTATAGGTGGCGGATAATGCAAAGCCATAAGTGAATTTGGGATATGGATTGCCTATTACATCTTTATCATTATCGTTCACTACCCCATTTCCATCTTTGTCATAGAAATAAAGATCGCCGGGGTGCATAGGATTGGAGGAAGACGCTGAAGGCGCAACGGTTTTGTAGTTCTCTTCAGTTGCTATACCCAGCACTTTAAATCCGTAGAACATGCCCACAGGCTGTCCTTCCTGGGTGATGTGCGTTTTATAGGAACGTTCTGCACCAGCCGTAATGATAGTGCTGGCGCCCCCCATATTCAGCACCTTATTGCGGTTTACAGAGATATTACCTGCCAGGTTGACGCGAAGATCTTTATGATCAATTATGCGTGCATCCAGCTGTATGTCCACTCCCCTGTTACGTATCTTGGAATCACGCAGGTTAGTCAGGATGGTAGAGGAGCCGGAAATACCGGATATAGGTTGATTAAAGAGCAGGTTGTAGGAGTAGCTCAGGTAATAGTTGGCAATAACAGACAGGCGTCCGTTCAGTAATCCTACATCAATACCGGCGTTATACTGTGAAGTTGATTCCCAGCCAATTTTGGGATCTTTTACATCATTCGGATAAATGGCGGTGTTGACAGTGTTGCCGCCAAATACCACACCTGTAGGAGTAGCCATTACCTGGGCAGAGTTGTAATTACCGATATTGTTGTTACCACTCAGGCCCCAGCTGGCACGCAGTTTCAGGGTAGATTGTTTGCCCAGCCAGTCATGATAGAAAGATTCATTGGATATGTTCCAGCCCAAAGCTACTGACGGGAAATTACCCCAGCGGTTCAGCGGACCGAAACGTGAGGAACCGTCTGTACGGAAAGACGCGGTTACAAAATAACGGCTGTCATAGTTGTAGTTGATACGGCCCAGGTAAGAAAGTAATGTATAAGTGGCTTTCTCTGCTGTGGTAAGCGTGAAATAGGCCGCATCAGCACCTTTGGCGGAGATTTCCTGCACACGGTCATTTTCGAAACCCTGTGCTTTTACCAGCAGTTTATCTGTAGCTGTTTGCTGTGCCGTATAACCTGCCAGTACATCCAGTTTATGTTTCCTGATCTGCTTGCTGTAGTTAAGGGTGAACTCTCCCAGCTGATCAAGGCTGCTGTAGTTCTGTGCCTTTGCGTTGGCCGCAGCTTTGGATGCGGTTGAGTAAGGAGCGCTTACCCCGCTGCTCAGGCTTGTAGGATAGTAATAATCATACTTTTCAGAATAGCTGGCCATGCCGAGGTTTGCCTTGAAATAAAGGGATGGCAGCAACTGGTACTGTGCATAGGCGTTATAGGTACCACGATTGCCCCTGCGGCGGATATTGATCTCTTCTGCCAGCGCCAGCGGATTTTCGAAACTATTGAAGCCATAAGTGGCAGATAAAGCAGCTACTTCATTCTTCACTATCTTTCCCTTGTCGTCAAATGCGCGGTAGCTGGGCAACATGAGCAAAGCAGCCATGATAGGGTTATGGTCCCAGCGGCCTTCTTCTGTTTCCTTATTCTGGTTGTTGGTATAGGAAATGTTCAGACCAACTTTCAGCTTTGGATTTACCTGTCCGTCAATATTTGCACGAAGGTTGACCTTCTTTACGCTGGTATTGAGAATGATACCATCCTGGTTCTGATAACCACCGCTCAGGTAATACTTAACGCTGCTGTTGCCACCTGAGAAAGACAGGTTATGACGGGTAAAGGCGGCATTGCGGTACAGCAGGTCCTGCCAGTCTGTGTTATATTTTGAGGGAATGATCTTCTGGTTAGCGAAATCGTAAAAATCTGGTGCAATGCTGACAGAATTGGCATTGCCTACTTTGGCTATACGGGCAGCGTTGTTGTCAGAATACATAGCATCGTTCCAGGTACCTCCGGTATTGACTACCAGGTCGTGATAAGAGTTGTTCCGGGCGTCTACCATGAGTTGGGAGAACTGATCGGCATTCATCAGCTTTACTTTCTTTGCCAGCTGGTTGATGCCGGTCTGCAGGTCGTATTCAAATCTGCCCTTTCCTTCCTTACCACGTTTGGTGGTGATCAGTACCACGCCACCTGCTGCACGGGAGCCGTAAATGGCTGCTGATGCCGCATCTTTCAGGATGTCTATAGATTCAATATCTTCCGGGTTGATGTAAATATCATTATCCATCGGGTAACCGTCCACTACATACAGTGGATTGGAAGCTGCGTTGATAGACCCTATACCGCGTACCCTTATTTTGGTGCTGGCATAAGGAGCGCCGCTCACCTGCGATACCTGTACACCTGCTACTTTGCCCACAAGGGCCTGTCCGACGGAAGGGGAAGTGAGGTTCAGCTCACTGGCTTTGACACTGGAAATGGCTCCGGTTACATCGCTTTTGCGCACTGACTGGTAACCGATGGCCACTACCTCTCTCAGCTGGCTGTTCTGCAATTTCAGCTGCACATTAACCTTCCCTTCTCCGGTGACTGTCACTTCCTGCGGGGCGTAGCCAATAAAGTTGAATACCAGTACGTCTCCGGCGTTTACTGCAATAGTATACTTACCGTCAGCGTCTGTAGTGGTGTTCTTTTTTGTATTCTTTTCATAAATGCTTACACCGGGAACAGGCTGCTGGTTCTCGTCTGTTACTATACCGGATATTACCACCGGCACAGCTGCAATTGCAACCGGTTTGGGTTCTGCTTTCTTCCTTTCCAGTTTAAGGAAGATGTGGCTGTCATCCACCTGTTTAACAGTGCCCTGGTAGTTTTCCAGGAGATCGCGGAGTACGACAGACAATGGTGCATTGTCAGCATCATAGCTGACAGGTTCTTTGGCATTTACAATACTTGCGTTATAGGCTATGGATAATCCCGTTTTTTCTTCAATAAGCAGGAACACATTCTTTAACGGCTGCTTCCTGACATGAAGGCTGATACGGGCATTGCGGACCTCTACCGTAATGTTACGCTGCTGTGGCCCGGAGGCGAAGCACATGACGTTACATAATAAGCATAATAACAGCAGGCGCATCTGCCGGTTTGAAAAAGTTGGCGCTTTGCATTCTACTCGCATGAGGAAATGTTGATTTTAATTTCATTTTTATTTACCTGGTAGGTAACACCTGACAGTTGTGACAACAGGTGCAGGGCATTCTCTAAAGTTTCATTCTTTAATTGCAGGGTATAACGGCATGACCTCCTGGTTGTACCGCTGAGAATGATATGTACATTGTATTGTCTTTCCAGTAATTGTGCTATTTCCTCGAGCGAAGCCTGCTCAAAGAAGAAGCTGTTATTCCTCCATCCGGCTATTTCTTCTGCCTTACAGGCCTTCAGCTTATGGCTGTCCTGTTTTTCATTATACACCAGCACCTGGTTCTGTATTACACCAGCAGCCAGTATTTCATTGAGGCTATCAGTTTTCTTTTCTATCCTTACTTTTCCGCTCAATACGGCTACCTGCAGTTCTTTATCGTCAGGATAGGCACATACATCAAACGAAGTACCCAGTACTACTGTCTGCACCTTTCCTGTATGCACAATGAAAGGCTGCGCTTCATTGCTTACTACGTCGAATGTGCCCTGACCGGACAGGAATATCTCACGTTGCTCTTCCCCGAAATTGGATGGTATCTTAACGGAAGAATGTGCATTAATAAAAAGAGTACTACCGTCCGGGAGTGTCAGTTTCTTTCGTTCTCCGTTGCCGGTGCTGATCTCAGCGAAAGTATCAGGGGCAGGCGTGCGACTGTAATTCTTCAGCCAGAAGAACAGCCCTGCTGTAAGTATTAATAATATGCTTGCTGCAGCTGCAAGGCGGGTATAGTTGATGGCCCTCCTGCGGTTGAACAGTTGCCACATAACCGCCCTGATCACCTTGTTGGCTGCAGCCGTCATCTCCGGATCTGCCGGAATCCCATCCTCAAAGGAATCGAACCAGGCCTCAACACGAGCCTTTTCTTCCGGTGTACACTGACCGGACCTGTATTTTTTTAAAAGCGCCAGTATTGCGTCTTTTTCTGATGATGTTTCCATTCACCAGTAAAGTCCTCAAAAGGCAGGGGTAGTACCGTTAAGGAATTGTAAACTTAATGTTACCAGCATGTATAGTAATGGGAGGTAATGATTATTGAGGCGAAGACGGATGCGCTTCAGCGCAAGGGTAAGGTTGTTTTTGACGGTCTGCTCGGAAAGACCGTATTCAAGGGCTATTTCACGGATGGATTTTAATTCCCAGCGACTGGACACAAATACCTGCCGCATAGTATCGTTCATCTTTGCTACTTCTGCTTCTATTTCTTCTTTTATCTCCTGTGATATCAGCTGGTTCTCTACCGGGAATGCAGCCGGTTCGTCTTTCTCCATTAATATTGCCTGGCGGGCCAGCAGCTTCCTGTTCTCTACCTGCCAGTCAATAATGGCATATTTTACAGCACGTACCAGGTAGCCTTTTAACTGAGTGATATTATGCCTGTTCTTCCAGCAGGAGATGAACACTTCCTGCAGCAGATCGCTGGTGTCCTGTTCTGAGCGGATACGTGTACAGACATACTTATACAGTTCAGCATTGTACCTGTACATAATGGTTTCAAATGCCTTCTCATTATCATTTTGTGCAAGTGATAGTAATTCCGCGTCAGACAAATGCTTCATAATAACTGGCTGGCATAGTGTGACGCGAAATTATAAAGGGGATATTTAGTGATATGTTATGTTTACGTTAAGGGGAACTCATCTTTGAATGTTACTCCTTTTTCCATCATCTCTATTTCTTTTGCATTGCAGAGGCATGCTTCCAGTTCATTAATAATAGTTCCTTTGTCCAGCTCCTGCCCTATAATAACAAGTTCATTTTGCCTGTCGCCAAAGCGCTTGTCCCATCTTCTTTCAATTTCTTCTTTGTTGTCAAGGAATGAAGCATATCTTATTCTGTCCCTGTATGGCATGCTGCTCCACCATACGCCTGCTCTTTCTGCTCTCAGGCTACCACCGGCCTGGCTCCAGTTGAGCGCATCTTCAGGACGGGAAGCAAGCCAGAACAGGCCTTTACTACGGATAATGCCAGCATGCCATTGATGATTGAGGTAATGCCAGAAACGTTCAGGATGAAAGGGCCGGCGACTACGAAATACAAAACTGCTGATACCATATTCCTCCGTTTCAGGAGTATGATGGGATTTATTGAGCTCTTCTATCCAACCTGCGCTTTGGCTGGTTTCTTCAAAGTCGAACAGATGTGTGTTGAGTATATGTTGCAGTTCTACCTTACCAAAAGAAGCTTCTACTATACGTGCTTTCCCATTCAGCTTATGTATGACTGAGTGTAGCATGCCAACATCTTCCTTACTTACAAGGTCAGTCTTATTCAGGATAATGACATTGGCAAATTCTATCTGGTCTGTCAACAGGTTCACGATAGTACGGGTATCTTCTTCCATATCAGTGATCTCCCTGTCCTGCAATGTTTCAATACTGCTGAAATCTTTGAGGAAATTATAGCAATCAACTACTGTTACCAGGGTATCCAGGCGGGAAATTTTGCTGAGGTCTGTGCCATTGGCTTCGTCCTGGTAGGTAAAGGTCTGCGCAACCGGCAGTGGTTCACTGATGCCTGTACTTTCTATCAGCAGGTAATCAAATTTCCTTTCTTTTGCCAGTTTTTCTACTTCTATCAGCAGGTCTTCCCGTAATGTACAACAGATGCAGCCGTTGCTCATTTCAACCAGGCGTTCTTCTGTTCTGTTTAATGTGTTTTCATTTTTTACGAGTTGAGCGTCTATGTTCACCTCACTCATATCGTTTACGATAACGGCCACTTTCAGGCCTTCCTTGTTGTGCAGGACGTGATTGAGCAAAGTAGTTTTACCTGCGCCGAGAAAGCCACTCAGCACAGTTACAGGGAGTCTGTCTGTCATTATATTATTTATTGCTGTGCAGCAAAGATAATATATTATGCAACAAAGTTGCAAATAGAGGGGCGGGATATTTTATTTTCTCAGGGTGAAGCAGGATCATTTTCTCAACAACGTCACTCCCATTAGCCCAATTACAACATCATTGGTAATAGTCTTCAGACGTAGTGAACGTAATGTTTTTTGTGGATTTAGAGGAAGCTCAAGCACGGTAGCAGCTCCTCCTTCAATGGTACGGCCGTTAAAGGCATCGCCGGTTACCAGTTCTCCTGTTTTCAGGTGTATGCGGGGAGGACGGGGTTTCTCCAGTTTAAATGCAAAGCCATCAGCATAATAATCTTTTTCTATGGGCCACCAGGTATCAGGATTACAGAGCATCAGGGAATCGCGGGAGCCGTCGGTATATTCGATATAAACGGCCCCGTTATCCATTCTGCTCTGCATAGGGTTAGTAGAACCTGCCATCAAGAGCCACATATGACTGGCGCTGCCTCGTAAGGGAATACTTGTTTCCCCTGGGTAATTATCCCATTGGGAAGTAAAGAGGATATTCCTGCTGTCTGCATCGCCGGGAGTGCGGAAGCGAAGGCCGTTGGGGAAGCTGATCTCGTTTTTACTGCCAGCCAGTTTTCTTAATCCGCTGTCATCTATAGCGGGTTGCTCATGCGGGCGGGGCCAGTCCCCTATTCCCTGCCAGGGTAATTGTAAAGTAGTGCTTTGAGGACGGGGAGAAAGATATTTATTAGTGAAGATGCTGGTCACTTTATCATTGAACCAGGCGCTGAGATCTATAGTTTCTGTATTGCCTTTAATAACGGTAAGCGTATTAGCGGGTTGCCCGGGAGTTGCTACGCGGAAACATACCGGCATCCACCAGGTAAGCATACCCTGCTTCATCCTGAGAAAGAACGTGGGGCTGCCTTTGGTAGCTTTTATGCCGGCGGTTATCCTGTTCTTGCCGATAAGAATATGTTGCAATGCCTGTTGGGGATCATAGGCTTCTAATATCGTTGCATTGTTAAAAGCTACGGAGAAAGCTGTGCCTGGCTGATACCTTCTTTCTGCCGGAGGCATAACTGGTTTAGCTCCCTGCCAGGAGATACGTATATCAAAATGCTCATCTGCCGGAGCAGTGAATGCTATGACCGGATGTCCTACAACGCTGTCTTTGCAATGCCAGGACGTTTTCTTACCGTTGATGGTGATCTCTTTTACCTGTGCACGGGCAATAATGCTGAAACGTAGCGCTTGTAGGCCTCCCAGGCGTTGCCTGATAACATAGCTATCCGTCTGCCCCTTTCTCTTAAACCGGAAGTCAATATCCGGGGAGGCGATTGCAGCACTGTCCCATTCATATGGGAAACCTGGTCTGATATTCAGCACATGATGCATAAGGTCCGGCTGTATACCGAAAAGGCCTTCTATCAGCGCTCTGGAGAACATGCCTACAGGATCTCCGAAATCGCGGTAGGCTTCCCCGCGACTGGCATCATAATGAGATATCTGTACAAAATTACCGGGGCTGCCACCCAGGTACATAGATGCCAGTACTTCGCTTTTGAACAGCCGGAAAGCCTCATCGGCCCGGCCGCCTTGCCAGTTAGCGAGGGCAGTATGCATGGATTCTGCCAGCGCAACGTTGTTGAGAGACCATGTATAAGGCATCCAGCTGGAAGTAGCCAGGGTATAGTAGCCATTGTCTTTCAATCCCGTTGCACGTACAGGTATGTGTGGAATGCAGTTATCTATATACCGCAGACTTTGCCAGGTCTGGAAAGCATCGGGTACTTCAGAATCAATGCTGTGGTAGATGGTCCATATAGCGGGAGATGTGTGAATCAGTTTATTACCCAGCAGGTCTTTATACTCGCCATAAGTGCCTTTATCTCTCAGCCATAAGAGATTGTTCATGGCATTGCGGACTTTTTCTGCTTCTTTCTTATATGGCGTAGGGTCTTTGCCGATATATCCTGCAATCTCAGCGGCCTTTATATTAGCAAAGTAGTTATATGCAGAGGAATGTGCTACTCCTCCTCCGCTGTACTGTAACGCATCGCTGGCCCAGATGGCGGCGTAGGCATCGTACAGACCATCCCCGTCAGCATCAAAGTTCCGTTTCTCCCATGCCAGGTGGGATTGCAGCACAGGCCAGAATTCTTTCATTTCAGCAAGCCTGCCGGTCCACATAAAATGCCGGAGCAGCTGATCAATGTACACGAGGTTCATATCATAATGATGTGCCCTGATAGACTTACCCAGCGGGTCCCGGCTTATATACCCGGTGGTGAACATTCCTATACCCGGCTTCTCTTTACTCCGCGCCAGGTGCATAGCTGTATCTGCAACAACGGCGGCGCTGTCCGGCTCCTTTACCTGCGATGCGGCATAAGCACGGAAATGAGTAAGCGCCCTGTCATGCCAGCCCAGGGCATCTCCTGTATATGGCCCTCTCCATCCGTTCAGCCGCATCCGCCAGCCAACAGCGCCATGCAGGTAGGAAGGCTCTTCCCATATTGCATCCGCGGCAACTGATAATGCACCTCCGACGGTATTGATGTAAGGATCTGGCGTGGTGATGGTGATACGCTCAAACTTTTCCCGTTGTGACCGTAAAGCATCCTCATATAAAGCGGGTAGCTGGGCTGAACTGAATGTAGTATTATTTTCCGGGCGGTATATTATATAGTCATACGGTTTATCATTCTCCAGGGACAGCTGCATGGTTAATACCGGCGCTGTTCCTGCAGAAGAACTGAGCGCTTCCTGCGGATTATCAATCTTAGTGGCATCTCCTGTTTTAACGATGGCTGTGGATGGAAATGTACCATTTAATGAACGGCCATCCCCGTAACACAGTTCAAAGCCATTACCGTTGATGGTATAACTATTGGTACGGCAATTAGCCGCCTGCAGGTAATAGACAGATTCGGGGTCAGGTCCCATATCGCCGTCCCGGCTGAACTTTTTTCCTGTGGCCCCGCCAAATACACAGACCAGGGTAGCTTTTTCTTTAAAACCGGTAGCATATGCGCGTATGATCATTCCTTCCTGCTGCGCCATAGCCATTACAGTTAGTTGCAGCTGCCCGCTTCCCAGCAGGCTGTCTTTAATAGTATAGATCATCATTCCCGGACGGTAGCGGGCAGTGATGTTACCGGCTGCTGTAAGCCATTTGCCATTATTCCCTTTTATAATACCTGTTCTGAGGTTCCCTCCCATTCCGGGCATATATAATGCAAACTCCGGCAGATCTCCTGTTTCTACCCTGAAGGCGGTATTGGTACCATACAGCGCCCTGGTGAAACGCCTGTTACCGTTAGTGATCACGAAATCCCTGTCTTCAGGATGATATCTCAGCATGCGTTGTTCGTTATGCCAGAGACCAGGAGGAAGCTTCACAGGGTATAGCTCCTGTGCGTAGGACATATGTGCGCAGAATAATAGAAGAATAAGTATGGGCTTCACAATACTGTTGTTTTTCATAACATAAGGAGCCCCAAAATACGTTTAAATTAAGTTTTTGGAAACGGATTTTCTTTGCGCGTAATGTAAAGCGGGGTTCTTTTAACGTTTTAGCAAACGGTTATTTAAAATTTTTTCCATCACTTCTTCCTTCTGATATTTTGATACAGGTACCTGTAAATGACCGATGTTAAGCGTATTGCCCTCTATAGCCGTGATCTTATCTACTGCTACAAGATAAGATTTATGCGGCTGTACGAATTTATCTGCCGGCAGCCGCTCCTGCACAGCTTTCAGGGTCAGGTGTGTGATCACTTTACGGTCTGCCATATGAATAGCGATATAGTTCTCCAACGCCTCAATGACGAGGATATCGGCAGTACTGATCTTTTCCAGCTTGTTATCTGCTTTCACGAAGAAATAATCAGGTTGAGGGGTAGCCTGCTGCTGCAAGCTGAAGTAGTCAAATGCCTTGTTAGCTGTTTTGAGAAAGCGTTCAAAAGGAATAGGCTTTAGCAGGTAATCCAGTACTTCCAGCTCATAACCGTCTATCGCATACTTTTCATATGCTGTTGTCAATACTACTTTGGGAGGATTTCTGAGTGTTTTAAGCAGCTCGATACCCGACAGGTAGGGCATTTCGATATCCAGGAAAAGCAGATCGGCCTGTTGCTGCTTTAACAGGGTATTCAGCTCTATGGCGCTTTCACACACACCTTCCAGTGAGAGAAAATCTACTTTCTCAATATATCCCTGCAAACCTTTTCTTGCATAGGGCTCGTCATCTGTAATGATACACCTGATCTTCATTCCGCTTCCTGTATTTGATATGCTACGGGTACTGCCGGTATAGACAGTTCCACTTTAAATGTATTTTCTGTTTTGTTTATGGTAAAGGTATGTTTGTCAGTATATAATAATTCCAGCCGCCGCTTCAGATTTTCCAATCCTATTCCTCCGGCTTTCCGGGGAACATGACTACCGGGTATATTGTTTTCCACTGTAAAGCAGATCCTGTTTCCTTTTAATGTAGCCCGTATGCTGAGCCGGTACTCCCCTCCCACATATTTAAAGGCATTCTCAACCAGTGGGAAAAGCAATAATGGATATACCTGCTGATCATACAACTCCGGATCAAAATGGACGTCCAGCTGGAGCTTATCTGAGGCCCTCACTTTCTGGAGGTTAATGAAGCTATGCAGGTACTGTATCTCATGACGAACAGAAACGGTCTGCTGCTGATCGTACAGCTGGTAACGCAGTAGTTCTGAGAATTGTTCTACACTCTTCTTCGCAGCACTCACATCTTCATCCATCTGGAAGTAGATGGTGTTTAAAGCATTGAAGATAAAGTGAGGGTGCAGCTGTGCTTTTAAAAATTTCAGTTCTGCCTGCAGCCGGTCGTTCATGACCTGCTGCAGCCTTGTGCGGTTATCTACATATGCCTCCAGGTATGTTTTGCTTCTGCTTACACCGTAATAGATCAGCGCATACAGGAGGGGAATAACATTTACATCGGCTACGTCAAACCATTGCAGGCCATCGTCAGTCAGGGCTGGCAACGGTACCAGGAATACATTATGAAATAATATTGAAAAGAGACATACATAGGTTAATTCCCTTAGCAGCCGTTTTTTATGATCTTTCAGGTCCGGCCAGCGGGAATCGAAGTAACGGTAAAGGTAACGTTGACTATAGATGAACAGGTATGCTATTACTATACAATAAAGGACCTCTGTAATATTCAGCCACAGAGGTCTTTCCCAGAATTTCATACCGGTCACCGTATCCAGTAAAAGACGGATGGTAGAGTAAATGGCCAGTCCGTAGAGAGCCGGGAAGTAATATTTCCAGAAGAACTTCATGCTGTCTGTACTTGTTTTTGATGAGGAACAATCACTGTTTTACGTTTACCCGGTTTCATGCCAAACAGGAAGCGGGCTACTGTAAAAGGACGTATGAACAGATGATATATTCCCATAGAGATCATGAATGTAACCAGGAAGATAAAGATATATTTCATGCCTACTGTTTCAGGGACCTGTACTACATAGAATGCCAGTATCACTATCACGGTCTGATGCAGGATGTAAAAAGGATAAACAGCCTGGTTCAGGTAATCCAGCACCCGGTGTTTCCTGTCCAGGTATCTCTTTCCGTAGCCGATGGCAGCCAGTACCCAGGTCCATCCACAGAGGGCTCTTGCCGCAAGATACATATAAGTACGGGCATCTGTTTTCCAGTTGGCCAGAATATCCCAGGGCTCTATATCATTCCAGCGCACATAGTTGACAAGTACTAATGAAATAAAGGCCAGCTGCAACGAGAAGCGGCGGTTCCTTTCCAGGCTGTCCATTAATCCGGGCACAGCCATACATATGAACCCGGGCACCAGGAAGCTGAGCCAGTAAAGAAGGAAGCACCAGTCGCCCACCAGGGCATTTGTTTCCGGGAATTGTATCACCATGGATGTATATATAATAACAGCCGGTGTTACAAGCAGGAATATTCTTTTTCCCTGTCCCAGCCACTGCAAACGCTTGCGCAGTTGCTCAGAGGCTGGAGACACCATATATGTGAAGAAGGGTGTGCAGATAATATCATAGATCAGCAGGTAGAGGATAAACCACAGGTGATGCCAGCTGATATCTCCTTTGGGATAGGGACCGGTGGTGAACATATGGGCGTAAAACTGCCAGAAATTCCCTTTATATCCATTGGTTACCCGCTCCAGGTACACCTGTGGAGGCACTATTACCAGCATGCCGAACAGGAGGGGAATAAATAGCCTGGTAAAGCGCAGGCCTATAAATCCTGCGCCCGTACGGTTCTGAAGCATGCAATAGCTGATGGCGCCGGAGATAAAGAACAGTAACGGCATACGGAACATATGCAGCCAGTGTACCAGTTCCAGCAGCACGTTGCTGGTTTCCTTATTCCTGATATGCCATCCTTCGCCGGTTGCAAAAGGCATAGCGGCATGTAGCACCAGTACTCCTATAATAGCTATGATACGAAGCCAGTCAAGATAAGGCTGGCGTTGTGAAGTTTGCATAGTGGTGAATTTTAGCCGAAGTTATCTGCTGTACGCAGGCAGGTAAAATTCTTTTGACGTGTAGCAAAAAAGCGGTGACGAATAGTTTTCCGTATCCCGTAAAACTAATTCCCGATTTGACAAATGGCCCCGTTTGTTCCCGGCTAACTTTGCGGCCTCCATGCTTATTGCTTTGATTTGTTTGCTTGCGGCAAACAAATCTGAGTGTTTTGATTTTTATAACCAATAGATTATGCGACTACAATTTAACCGACTATTTAAACTGGCAGGTCTCCTATGTGCTATCCTCATTACCTCTCCGGTATTTTCCAACACAGAGCCACTATCTGCCATCAGAGGGAAAGTCATTACTAACGACGGAACACCAGTTGCTTATGTAGCTGTACAGATCAAAGAGAAGAATAAAGGCACCCTGACTGACGACAATGGGGAATTTATTTTTAAAAAGATGCAACCCGGGCATTACACTATCCAGGTAATGCTGATCGGGTATAAGACCGTTACACAGGAAATTGATGTGGCGAAAGACCAGATCGCATCCATCACCATTCAGCTGGAAGCATCTGATAAACAGCTGCAGGAAGTGATTATCAACGCCACAAGGAACAAATACAAGACAGACAGTCTTTCGGAATCACTCCGCCTGAAAACGCCATTACTGGAGGTACCGCAAAACATACAGGTTATTTCTTCCACCCTGCTGGCAGACCAGCAGACATTTGATATTGTGGATGGTATTACCCGGAACGTAAGCGGCGCCACCCGCGTAGGTCACTGGGATAACCAGTATGCGCAGATCCGCATGAGGGGTTCCAAGATCCCTGCCTTCCGCAATGGCATGAACATTGAGGCCAGCTGGGGCCCTACCGCTGAAGATGCAGCTATGATAGAGCGTATTGAATTCGTAAAGGGGCCCGCAGGTTTTATGCTGGCGGCAGGAGAACCCGGTGGTTTTTATAACGTGGTGACTAAAAAACCTACTGGTATCACTAAAGGCAGTGCTACTGTCAGCATGGGTAGCTTCAGCACTTACCGTGCAGCGCTGGACTTTGATGGTAAACTGAGTAAAGACGGAAAATTGCTGTACAGGCTGAACCTGGCTGGTCAGCAGAAAGATTTCTATACCAAATACAACTATAGTAACCGTTACCTCTTCTCGCCCGTACTGAAATACCTGGTAGATGATAAAACATCTGTCACCATTGAATATTCCCTGCAAACATCTACCTACCTGGCCAATGGCAACTATAGCTTTTCTGCTAAAAAGCTGCTGGACGAGGGATTATCCAACGATTTCTTTTACGGAGATCCCTCCTTTGAACCCGGCAAGCTGAGAGATCATAGCGTATATCTCTACCTGGACCATCAGCTGAACAACAGGTGGAAGGCGCATGCGCAGGTTGCGTACTTTAACTTCCGTATGCTGGCTAATAGTGTTTGGGCAAGTAAAGTAACACAGGAAGGCGATATGACCCGTTACTTCAGCATAGGCGACGAGCAGGGTGAGAACAGGTTTGCACAGATGTCGCTCTCCGGCGAGGAATATACAGGCCCTGTACGTCACCGGATACTGGCTGGCGTAGATATGGGTAATAAGAAGTTCTGGGGCGATTTCCGTACCCTGCATCCTAATATTACCCTGCCAGGCGGAAAGCTGTTCAATATTTATAATCCCCAGTATGGCATTCACTTCGATTCCATTCCGGAGATCGACCGTACGCAGAGCATCAAAACAAGGGCGGGATGGACCTCCTATGCTACCGTCGTAAATTATACATCTGCATATGCACAGGATGAACTGGCATTCTTTAATGATAAGCTGCGCCTTTCTCTGGGTATCCGTTATACTTATGCAGAAACAGTAGGTAAGACCAAAACTGCCGGCATACAGGATGATGTGGTGACGCCACGTGCAGGGCTCAGCTACTCTGTAGATAAAACAACTTCTGTATATGCTTTGTATGATCAGTCATTTGTGCCTGTACCCGGATTGGATTCCAACCTGAACGCCTTCAAACCTATTAAAGGGAAAGACCTGGAAGCGGGTATTAAGAGGGAATGGTTTGGCGGGCGACTGGTATCTTCCGTAAGCGCTTATCATATTACGCGCGAGAACTCGCTGGTCAGCCTGGGTATTTTTGATAGTCGCGGGGCAGCAGTATCCATGCAGCTGGGAGAGACAGTGTCAAAAGGTATAGAAGCAGATATTAACGGAGAAGTGATCCCAGGACTGAACGTGAATATCAATTACGCCTATACAGATTCTAAGATAACTAAAGAAGCTCCCAATACAGAAGCATCCAAAAGCACTATAGGCAATGTAACGCCTAATACGGCTGCACATGTAACCAATGCCTGGGCTAACTACCGTATAGGACGTGGATTGCTGGAAGGCTTCGGTGTGACCGGTGGTTTTCAGTGGCAGGCGGAGCGTTATGTAGGAACGACTAAAGTAGCGAATGTGCCTGATTACTTCCGTGTTGACGGTGGTTTGAATTACCAGAAAGGTAAATATGGTATTTCTTTCCTGGTAAATAACCTGCTGGACAACCGTAAATTGCTGACTGCTGCATCTGTTCCAACAACATCTACCGGTGTATATAGTTATATAGTGGAAGCCCGTCGTAATTTCCGGATGTCAATTATGTATCGTTTTTAATTTAATTTTGCCATCAAATGATTTTATGGCAGGAAGTATTCTTATTATAGACGATGAAGAGAAGCTGCGCAGCCTGATGAAAAGGATCATAGCACTGGAAGGCTTCAATGTACTGGAAGCCGGCAACATCAAAACGGCCCAGAAGATAGTTGACAGGGAAGATGTGGATGTGGTGTTATGCGACGTAAAACTGCCGGACGGGAATGGCGTTGAATATGCCGCGACCCTTAAAGAGAAATATCCTTCCCTGGAAGTGATCCTGCTTACCGCTTACGGTAATATTCCCGATGGTGTACAGGCTATCAAGAACGGCGCGTTCGATTACCTTACCAAGGGAGACGACAATAACCGTATCATACCCCTGCTGAACAGGGCTTATGAGAAAGTACAGCTGCAAAAGCGGATAGAGAAGCTGGAAAACCAGGTAGGAAAGAAATACAGTTTTGACAGCATACTTGGTAACTCCAAAGCCATCCAGGATGCTGTTGCACAAGCCGGTAAAGTTGCCCCGGCAGACACTACCGTGTTGCTGCTGGGAGAAACCGGCACAGGTAAAGAAGTGTTTGCCCAGGCCATTCATACTAACAGTAAAAGAGCAGGCAAGCCCTTTGTAGCGTTGAACTGCAGCGCCTTCAGCCGGGAACTGCTGGAAAGCGAACTTTTTGGTTATAAAGCAGGTGCTTTCACCAATGCCAACAGGGATAAGAAAGGACTGATAGAAGAAGCCAATACCGGTACCCTCTTCCTGGATGAAATAGGTGAAATGCCGGTTGACCTTCAGGCCAAACTGCTCCGCGTACTGGAAACCGGGGAATTCATTAAGATAGGCGATACAAAGCCTACAAAAGTGAATGTAAGGATCATTGCGGCAACTAACCGGGACCTTAAAGAAGAGGCTGAAAAGGGCCATTTCCGTGAAGATCTGTACTACCGTCTCAACGTATTCTCTATCACCCTCCCGCCATTAAGGGAAAGGAAGAAGGATATTCCCGCCCTGGCAGAATACTTTACCGGTATCTTTTCAGCCAGGATCAACCAGAGAAAGCAGAAGGTCTCTCCTGCCTTCATTGAGAAGCTGCAGCAGCATGAATGGAAGGGTAATATCCGGGAACTGAAGAACGTACTGGAAAGGGCCGTGATCATGGCCGGAGGTGAAGAACTGACGGTAGAGCATCTTCCGCTGGAACTTCAGATCAGTAATACCAGCAGTTCTACCCTTTCAGCCTTTGACCTGGCCAGTGTTGAAAAGCTACACATTATCAGGGTGTTGCATCATACCCGTAATAATAAGACAGAAGCCGCCAGGCTATTAAATATAGGCCTGGCCACTTTATACCGGAAAATAGAGGAATACGGCCTGTCAGACCATAACCGTTAACATTTATTCATATTGATAAAGGACCTTCTCAAAATGAGAAGGTTTTTTTATGCCCCTGTTTCAGATAGCCATTGTTTATGAGACACTTATAATTAAAAATCCTGTCAGGCATGCCATTGGCCCATACATCCCTATAAATTCATTTTCTATGAACCAATATGAAGCTGCCGCCCAGATAGCGGATGAAATACCCGAAATACAAAAGGAAATAGTACGCGCCCCGGTGTTTGGCAGCGCTTACCTTTCTGTAAAAGTATTGGCGGCTTATACCTGCAATATGTTACAACAGCATCAGCTGCGCCAGGTGCAACGCTGTATGCTGCTGGCTGAGAAGATCTACAACAAAGGCAACCAGCTGGTAAAAACAGCCATTGAGAATGTGTTCATTTTTTCCTTCTCCAATATGAAGGTGTCCTGCAGCAGGCAGGAATGGCTGGAAATACAGGGAAAGATGCCTGCGGTATTATTCTCCCTTTACATCCAGCAGGTAATGAAACCAGGTGTTTAATTTAAAAACTGTTATACAATGCTTACTGCACTTTATTTACTGATCATACTGGTTTGCTTCTACCTCTTTTATAAGTCAGTAGATTTCTTTGAAAACATTTAAACGATCAACTTATGATGACATTACTCCTGATAATATCCATCCTTGTATTTATATACCTGGTATACGTACTGCTTAAACCTGAAAAATTCTGATCTCAAACATATCAATAATGAATAGTGAAATAACCGGCGTCATAGTCACATTTATCCTTACCCTGCTGATAGCGTTCCCATTAGGTAAATACATTGCAAAAGTGTTCCAGGGTACGCCTACAGTAACCGACTTCATGTCGCCGCTGGAGCGTTTTATTTACCGTTTCTGCGGAATAGACCCGCAGAAGGAAATGAACTGGAAACAGCACATGATGGCGCTGTTATCCATCAACCTGGTATGGCTGGTCTATGCTTTCTTTGTATTGCTTTTCCAGTCACACCTGCCGCTCAACCCGGACGGTAACCCGGACATGACGCCAGACCTGGCATTTAACACCGCCATCAGCTTTCTTGTGAACTGCAACCTGCAGCACTATTCCGGGGAGTCAGGGCTGACCTATCTTACCCAGCTGATAGTGATCACTTTCCTCCAGTTCGTATCTGCTGCAACAGGCGTAGCCGCTGTAGCGGTGTTATTCCGCGCATTTGCAGAGAAAACAACAGAGAAGCTGGGTAACTTCTTCGTATTCTTCATCAAAACCATTACCCGCATATTATTGCCGTTAAGTATCATCATGGCTATTATCCTGGTGTTTAACGGCACTCCCGCCAGCTTTGACGGTAAAGACAGTATCGTGACCCTCCAGGGCGATTCCGTACAGGTATCGAGAGGTCCTGCTGCAGGTATGATAGCTATCAAACATCTTGGCACCAATGGTGGTGGCTGGTTTGGCGCGAACTCTGCTCATCCGCTGGAGAATCCTGACTACCTGACCAATATGACAGAGATCATAGCACAGGTAATACTACCTATGGCGCTGATCTTCGCTTTCGGCTTCTTCATCCGCAGGCGTAAACTGGGTTACGTCATCTTTGGCGTGATGACGCTGGGCATGCTTACTTTCATGATACCTACGCTGTTCTCCGAAATGGGCGGTAACCCGGCATTGGCACATATGGGACTGAAAGACATCAGTGCCATGGAAGGCAAGGAAGTACGTTTCGGCGTACCTGCATCAGCCTACTGGCAGGTAATGACCACCATCATCTCTACCGGTTCTGTCAACTCCATGCACGACAGCTCCATGCCGCTTTCCGGCGCCATGCAGATGCTGGGCATGATGACCAACTGCTTCTATGGCGGGAAAGGCGTTGGCTTATTGAACTACTTCATTTTCCTCATCATAGCAGTATTTATTTCCGGTTTGATGGTAGGCCGTACTCCTGAATTTATGGGACGTAAGGTAGAAGCGAAAGAAATGAAGATAGCCGCCATCATCGCCCTGTTCCACCCATTCCTGGTACTGGTAGGTACCGCCCTCTCCTCTTATTTCGCGGCGCATCACCCGCAGATAGGCTGGGCAGTACAGCCGGCCGCATGGTTCAACAACCCGGGACATCATGGATTTTCTGAGATGCTGTATGAGTTTACCTCAGCTTCCGCCAATAACGGCTCGGGTTTCGAGGGACTGGGAGACAATAACATTTTCTGGAACATCAGTACGGGTGTTGTGATGATACTGGGACGTTTCATTCCCATCATTGGCCCTGTGGCCATTGCGGGTATCATGGCAAAGAAAAAATACATCCCTGAATCAGCAGGTACACTACAGACTGATACCGCCACATTCGGGATCATGACCTATGCCGTGATCATGATCATTGCTGCACTGGCATTCTTCCCCGCACTGACGCTGGGACCTATTGCCGAGTACTTTCAACTGTATTAAGAAGCTATCCTGTGAAAACCCGCTTATATCTGTAAATATAAATTCGTATGTCTGACCATAAACAACATAAACTTTTTGAACCGGCCCTGGTGAGTGTGGCATTGAAACAGGCGTTCCTGAAGCTATCGCCTAAAAGCATGTTCCGCAATCCTGTAATGTTCACCGTAGAGATAGGCACCGCTATCATGCTGATAGTAACGCTCTATATCAAACTTACTGGCAGCACCACACAAGGCTCTTTCGGTTATAATCTTGCCGTGTTCATCATTCTTTTCTTAACCCTCCTCTTTGCCAACTTCGCAGAAGCCATAGCTGAAGCAAGAGGTAAAGCACAGGCAGAAAGCCTGAGGAAAACAAGAGAGGAAACACCTGCCAAAAAGGTCTTCCTTATCGGTGAAATATTTACTGATGAAGTAAAGGTGGTTCCTTCTTCACAGCTGCGCAAAGGAGATATCTTCCTTTGTGAAGCCGGGGATATGATACCGATGGATGGGGAGATCATTCATGGCCTTGCCACTATCGATGAATCAGCTATCACCGGTGAATCTGCTCCTGTTATCAGGGAATCCGGTGGAGATAAATCGTCTGTAACAGGTGGCACCAAAGTATTGAGCGACAAAATAAAGGTGCGCGTTACTACCGATCCCGGGGAGAGCTTCCTTGATAAAATGATTGCGCTGGTGGAAGGTGCAAGTCGCCAGAAAACACCTAACGAAATTGCCCTGACCATTCTCCTGGCAAGTTTTACGCTGGTCTTCACTATTGTTTGCGTTACCCTCAAACCCTTTGGCGATTATGCGAATACACCTATCACTATTGCTGCGTTCGTATCCCTCTTTGTGTGTCTTATTCCTACTACTATCGGCGGACTGTTAAGCGCCATCGGTATTGCAGGTATGGACAGGGCGCTCAGGGCAAATGTGATCACTAAAAGCGGTAAGGCGGTGGAAACTGCCGGCGATCTTGACACGCTATTGCTCGACAAGACAGGCACCATTACCATTGGTAACCGTAAAGCCACTCATTTCTGGCCTGCAAATGCTGTTGGCAAGAAGGAGTTTTTTGAAGTATGTACGCTTGCTTCCCTGGCAGACGATACCCCGGAAGGTAAATCTATCGTAGAGCTGGCGGCAGAAAAAGGCATCAAGGCCTCTCAGCTGAATGTTGAAGACGCTGTTTTCATACAGTTCACAGCTGAGACCCGCAGCAGTGGAGTGAATATTGAAGGCGTACGTATCAGGAAAGGCGCTTATGACGCTATCCGTAACATCGTACAGAAAGCAGGTCATACTTTCCCTGCCGAAACTGAGGAAAAGGTAAAGGAGATATCTTCCAATGGCGGTACTCCGCTGGTAGTGAGCCAGAATGAAACAGTGCTCGGCGTAATAGAGCTGCAGGACATTATCAAGCCCGGTATACAGGAAAGGTTTGAACGCCTGCGCCGTATGGGGGTTAAAACGGTAATGGTAACGGGCGATAACCCGCTGACGGCAAAATATATTGCGGAAAAGGCGGGTGTGGATGATTTCATAGCTGAAGCCAAACCGGAAGATAAAATGCTGTACATCCGTAAAGAGCAGGAAGGTGGTAAACTTGTAGCCATGATGGGCGACGGTACCAACGATGCTCCTGCCCTGGCCCAGGCAGACGTAGGTGTGGCCATGAACAGTGGTACACAGGCTGCCAAGGAAGCTGGCAATATGGTGGACCTTGATAACGATCCTACCAAACTTATAGAGATCGTTGAAATAGGCAAACAGCTGCTAATGACAAGAGGTACTTTAACTACTTTTTCTATCGCAAACGACGTAGCAAAATATTTTGCTATTGTACCAGCACTTTTTGTAACCGCTGTTCCAGCCTTACAGGGATTGAACATCATGCACCTGGCAAGCCCGGAGAGCGCTATTCTTTCTGCTGTGATCTTTAATGCCATCATTATCCCGGCACTGATCCCGCTGGCCCTGAAAGGCGTAGCCTATAAGCCGATAGGCGCCAGCGCCTTATTGCGCAGAAATCTGTTTATCTATGGTCTTGGTGGTGTGGTGATCCCCTTTGTGGGCATCAAGCTGATAGACTTATTCCTCACCCTTTTTATGTAAAAAAAAATGAAAAAGTATTTCCTTCCTTCTATAAAACTTACCCTGTTACTGGTATTGCTGCTGGCCGTATTATACCCGGCGCTGATTGCTGCCGTGGCCAAACTGGCCCCTGGTGGCGGTAAAGGGAAGACTGTCAGTGTAAATGGTAAAGTGGTAGGTTATGAAAATGTGGGTCAGCAGTTTACAGCAGACAAATATTTCCAGGGCCGTCCTTCTGCTGTGAACTACAACGCCGCAGGATCGGCGGGTTCCAATAAAGGCGCTTCCAATCCTGACTATCAGAAAACTGTACAGGAACGTATCGATACATTCCTGGCACATAATCCCGGTATCCCGAAAGAAGATATTCCTGCGGAGCTGGTAACAGCGTCCGGCAGCGGCCTGGACCCGGACCTTTCTCCTGCCGCCGCGCTGGTACAGGTGAAACGTGTAGCAGCTGTACGCGGTATTTCCGAACAGAAGCTGACAGCACTGGTAACAGAGCATATACAGGGGCCACTGATGGGAATAGCAGGCCCTTCCAAAGTAAATGTGCTGAAACTCAACATTGCCCTTGATACTTTAAAATAAACGAACAACGACGATGGACAACGAACAAGAGGCAACTGAAATTGTTACTGATCATAACAGATATGCACCGGCATGACCGAAAAAGAAAATAATGCACAACACTTCCTGGACCTGATACGTCAGTCCAGGAGGGGAAAGTTCAAGATCTATATCGGGATGAGCGCCGGTGTAGGAAAAACCTACCGCATGCTGCAGGAGGCTAAAACCCTCCTGCGCAATGGCGTTGATATCAAGGTAGCCTATATTGAAACGCACAACAGGGCGGAAACACATGCGCTGCTGGAAGGCCTGCCTGTCATTCCCCGCAGGCAACTCTTTTACAAAGGCAAAGAGCTGGAAGAGCTGGATACACAGGCGGTATTAAACCTTCATCCGGAAGTGGTGGTCATAGATGAGCTGGCGCATACCAATATTGAAGGAAGTAAGAATGAGAAGCGCTGGCAGGACGTAATGGAGATACTGGACGCCGGCATCAACGTGATCAGCGCAGTCAATATCCAGCACCTTGAAGGCCTTCAGGAAGAGGTACGTAACATCACCGGTATAGATGTGGCAGAGCGTATACCCGACCTTGTATTGCAACAGGCAGATGAAGTGGTGAACATTGACCTTACAGCAGATGAGCTGATCACCCGGCTGAAGGAAGGAAAGATCTATACGCAGGATAAGATTGCCGTAGCCATGAAGAACTTCTTCCAGCCGGAAAGGATATTACAGCTGAGGGAACTGGCGCTGAAAGAAGTAGCTACACAGGTAGAACGTAAGATAGAATCTGCCCTGCCCAATACCGGTCACCTGCGTAATGAACGTTTCCTGGCCTGTATAGGCAGTAATCATAACATCGCTAAAAAAGTGATCCGTAAAACCGCCAGGCTGGCCGCCTATTATCATTCACGGTGGTATGTGCTGTATGTGCAGACCCCGAAAGAGCATGGCGATAAGATAGGGCTGGCATCCCAGCGGCACCTGATCAATAACTTTAAACTGGCTATGGAACTGGGTGGAGAAGTGATAAAGATAAAAAATGCTAATATTGCCAAAAGTATTATCCATACCGCAGAAGAGAAGAATATTACCACTATCTGCATAGGTAAGCCTCATCTCAATGTAATGGGCATGCTTTTAAACACGGCCGTATTTGCACAATTACTGGGTAAATTGTCAGAATCGGACATAGACATTATAATTTTGTCCTAACATGCGTCTCAAGACCAAACTAAGCATAGGCATCGGATTTCTCTTTACGGCAATACTCATTTCGGGCATACTGGGTATCATTATCATTTACCAGATGAAGAAAGATGCCCGTCTTATCCTGGAAGATAACTACGAAACGCTGGTATACAGTAACAATATGCTCTCCCTGCTGGAGCAGCAGGCATGGGATACCAACATGCTGCGCAAATTCGAGTTCAACCTCAGCAAGCAGGAACGTAACATTACAGAACCAGGAGAAGGCGCTGCAACCAGCGCTGTACGGAATATATTTGAACAGCTGAAACATCACCCGGAGAACGATTCACTGGAGGCCCTTATCCGGCAACGGATATATGAGATCAATACGGCCAACCAGCAGGCCATCCTGCATAAGAACCAGCTGGCAGAAGCCAATGCCCGGCGTTTCAGCAACTATCTCATGATAGTGTTTGGTTTACTGGCCCTTGTGGCATTTACACTGGCCGTTAACTTCCCATCGATTATCAGTGAGCCTATACAGACCCTGTCGGAGGGTATCAAAGCCATCGTTAATAAAGATTACACCAAGCGTATCAGGATATCCCAACATGATGAATTCGGGGACCTTGCCAAAGCTTTCAACACCATGGCAGAGAAGCTGGATGAATATGAACACAGTAACCTGGCGCATATCAAATTTGAAAAGAGCCGCATAGATACCATCATCAACCAGATGAATGACGGTATCATCGGACTGGACGAGAACAGGAACCTATTGTTCCTCAATAAGGTGGCAGAAAACCTGCTGGGAATAAAAGAAGTGGAAATAAGAGGAAAATACGCCCCGGACATTGCCATCAGTAATGACCTGATGCGCAGCCTGTTGCAGGAAAAAGGGCAGAACAGGGAACTGAAGATCTATGCAGATCAGAAAGAGAGCTATTTTCACCTCGATGTGCTCAGCGTTACCAACAATGAAAAAGTAATAGGTCAGGTAATAGTGCTGCGCAACATCACTCCTTTCCATGAGCTGAATGAAGCGAAGACCAACTTCATTGCCACCATCTCACATGAGCTGAAAACACCTATAGCTTCCATTAAAATGAGCGCTCAGCTGCTGATGGATGACCGGGTGGGGAATGTGAACAGCGAACAGGAGGAACTGGTGAAAAGTATTACTGATGATGCAGAGCGGTTGCTGAAGATAACGAGTGAGCTGCTTAATATGAGCCAGGTGGAAACCGGGCATATACAACTGAAACTGGAACCGGTATTGCCGGAGATTATCATAGATAATGCTACCAGCACTGTCAGTTCGCTGGCACAGCAAAAGAACATCACTATTAAAATAGATCAGGGTACGTATGAGCAGAAGATGCTGACGGACCCGGAAAAAACGGCGTGGGTACTTACCAATTTCCTCACCAATGCTGTTAAATATTCTCCTGAAGATGGCGAGGTGGTGCTTACCACCAGCATGCGGGATAATAACATACTCTTTTCAGTGGAAGATCACGGCCGGGGTATAGAAGAGAAATACCTGTCAAGAATATTTGACCGCTACTTTAAAGTGCCGGGCACTCCTGAAAAAGTAGGCACCGGTCTTGGACTGTCTATTTCCCGGGAGTTTATAGAAGCCCAGGGAGGTCATATATGGGTGAAAAGCCGTTTTGGAGAAGGCAGCACCTTTGGATTCAGCTTGCCGGTATATCAGGCGGCTGTATAACGTTTATGCATATCCAGTTGTGTAAGCAGCATCTGTTTATAATATCTGAAACGTACTTCTTCCAGCTCGTCCAGTACAGGAAAACCGATGCTGTGTAAGGTATTCAATTCTTCATTATGTAGTTGCAAAGCGCCAAAATAGGCGTACTGGCTTTGTACAAACTCACGGCACCGTTTCAGCAGGTTGTCTGGAGAGCTTTCAGTGATAATTTCTTCTTCCATGAAAGATTGCAGTTGTTGCTTCAGCTCTTTCTCTTCATTTTCTTTAAGCCCACCTATAATAGCCTCTGCCTGCTGAAAAGAAACACTTCCCCTGAAGAATGGCTGAAACACCTGGCTTATCCTGTTCAGGAGACCGGTAAAGTTCTCCGTCCTTTTGCTGAAATCAATAAAGCTCTGGTATTGTTCCAGCAACATCTCCTTATTTTCACTGATCCTGTAAAAGAATGCAAAGGCCTGTTTTTCCAGCTGCGCAAGTTTTTCATGGCCGGCAGCTATTTCTGCTTCCAGGCTGGTTATAATACCAGCACTATCTTTACATTTGTATTTCTTCCCGTCAAAGTCAAAACTGTCTATTTCCATTTGCCCGTTTTGAATGGCTTTCAGCAAAGAGAGGTCAGATTCATTGTTGCGTATTGTTGTATAAAGCCGTCCATTCTCTTCAGTGAACAGCTCTTCCAGCCGGGTTGCAGGTACAGGGGTGTTTTTTACAAGGCTGAGGTCCCAGTCTTTTATACTGATATAGCGCTCATCGTAAAATCCTTTATAGGTATCCGGTAAACGGTACGCTTCCCTTCTTTCTATGTACCATTTTTCAAATTCTTCTGCATCGTAGGGAACAAGGTCCTTTTCCAATTCGACGGAACGATATACTTTTTCCGTAAGTTCTTCCTGCAATTGAGCTGTATTATCGAATATAGCCCATGCAGAAGTCTGGTTTGCTACAGCATCCATTCCTACAGATTCCAGGTGCTGCGTCCTTTCTTCAAGTGATGGGTGACTGGCCCACTGGTCTTTATAATTGATCCTGGAGGAGGAAAAGGAATTGATGAATTGTGAAGTTACCTCCGGCAACCCATTTTTCAATGCAAGTCCGTGTTTGCTGACCAGTGTACGGCAAACAACGAGCTGGTTCTGGAAGATATTACGTGTTATTTTCTTTTCCTTCAGCCTTTCAGAAGCAGTGCTGATACAAACTGAATAACAACCTCCTGCCAGCTCTATACGGCTGAGTGCCGTTGCCAGGTTGTTCCCTCCTGCTACGCTGGCGGCAATCGTGTCTGCATGAAATTCCATTTCCCTGCTCAGGGCCATATAATTTTTGTTGATCAGTTTATAGATCCCTCTGAGTATCCATTGAATGCCTTCTGCTATCTTAACCGTTATTACCGCCATAATGGATAATACGCCATCTATGCTGGCCCATTTCTCCAGGAAAGCTGCATAGCCTTTATTATCATACAGCATATTATGGATAATGCGGTTAGCATTATATGTAAAGCTGCCCAGCTTCATGCTGCGCTGGCTGAAGTGACCAAATTCATGGGCCATTACTGCTTTAAATTCACTGATGTTGATACTGTTCACAAGGCCTAGCCCTATTTCAAGGTTCTTGCGTACGGGGAGGAACATGCTCCAGAAGCTGGAATTGTAAAATACACAGGCATTCACTTCGGGTGACAGATATATGCGCCGGGGGAATTGCGTATTGGTTTCGAAAGTAAGCTGGCGAATAAAAGTGAACAGCCGGGGTTGCTGTTCTTCTGTGACCTCTACTCTCCCGCTATTCTCGTCTTTTGATATGGCAAATATAAACTTGATCATAAAGAACAACACCGACCCTCCCAGCGCCAGCAGCCCTGCTCCGATAATAATAGCCATAGTTGAGAAACCGGCACTGATGACCCAGATTCCTGCCCAGCAGCACAGTACTGCCAGCGCAATAGCAGCGGCTAATAACGTAAGGTATGTCAGCAGGAAGAGTACAATACCGATAATTACCTTGACGGCCTGTTTGCGGAAGCCCGCAGAAGGTACAAGCTTGCTGGCATCTATGTGAACCGGTGCATCCGGATACAGAAAATCTTTCATCAGATAAGGGAGGAATATGTCTATAAATATACCTAAGAAAATTCTCAAAATCAATAAATATGCCTCTCATAATGAGACGGTTTTAACAGAACATTATGTTTTGACTTGTTGTTAATGCAATAACTATCAATTATTTAAGAATAGGTGAGCTTTTCAGGCATCTGCTTTGGCATTAATGATCCAAATTATTTAATTAGCATGAAAAAGCAATTACTTACAGCTGTCATGGTCTGTTCCGCGCTGGTTACTGTAGCCCAGGATTCTATCCAACCTGCAACATCCAAAGTTCCCTTTGAAGGCATGAATCTCACGTGGATCAACGGACAGAACAGGCAGTCGTCCTCTCCCCTCTCCCTCACAGATAAAAACGGGGAAACCATTCTTACGGCAACCGTGCTTACAGACGTTTATTTCAACTACAACTTTGCACGTCCTAAAGACAATACACAAACTATCTCTGCCAGCACCGGCAGGACCAATGAGTTCACTATTAACCAGGCCAGCATCGGGATTGAAAGCAATTATAAGAACGTGATAGGCCGTTTATGGTTGCAAACGGGTAATATGCTGCACATTGTACAGGAAGCAGATGGTTCTGTAGCCAGGGGACGTAACACAGGTACCGGCGATCTGAAATTTATACGTGAAGCCGCCGCAGGTTATCATTTTAACGTCGCTTACGGCCTGAACCTGGAAGCAGGTATCTTCATGAGCTATATCGGGCTGGAGAGCTATGTGCTGCAGGAGAACTGGAGCTATCAGCGTAGTATGGTATGCGAGTTCACCCCTTTCTATTTCCAGGGTGCGAGATTACAGTTCTATCCTTCTAAAAAGTATAAAACAGAGCTCTGGCTGCTGAATGGCTGGCAGAGCTATAACAGCTGGAGCAGGAACATTGGCTTCGGTAACTCCAACTACTACCGTCCTTCTGAAAATGTTCAGTTAGTAGCTAACTTCTATTACGGGAATGACACACATATAGCTGGTTCCGAAAGGCTGTCTAAAGTCCGCAGGTTCCATCATGATAACAGCATTGTAGCGCGTTACTACAGGAATCCGGGTTCAAAAGGTATCACCCAGGCGGCTTTCAGCCTGAACAATCACTATGGTTTCCAGGCCGGCGATGGTGTGAAGGCAAAGGATAATTACATGACCGGAAGTTCGCTGGCTCACCGTGTATGGTTCAATAAAAATAAACTGGCGTTGACGCTGAGAGGAGATTATGTGACTAACCCGGGTGGTTACCTGGCGTTTGCACCTGCCGCTCCGTCAGCTCAGCCCAATGCTTATGACAAGGCAATAGCTTCAGGCAAAAGCCTTAAAATGACTCAGCTGAGCGCTACTTTCGATGTCATGCCGAGCGATTATGTGACTTTCAGAATGGAATTTGCGCACCGTAATGCCAACGTACCATACTTTGCCGGTTCCGGTGGTACTACTTCCCAGACAGGCTTTACATCTGATCCTGTAGATCCTGACTGGCTGCCGGATCTTGTAAAGACAGAGAACCGTCTTATACTGGCTGTAAACTTCAGATTATAAACGTGCAGATGTAACGAAGAAAAATGCCGTGGTCTTTCCAGATCGCGGCATTTTTTATGAAAACGGCAGGAGAAAAGATAATATCGCCAATATTTTCGTTTGGCCGCTCAGTATGAATCAATTATTTTTAGGTATGCAGCAGAAACCAACAATCACTACATTATTCCTGGATATAGGTGGCGTATTGCTTACCAATGGATGGGACCGCGCAGCCAGGAGGCAGGCAGCAGCTACTTTCTCGCTAGACCTGCCAGAGCTTGAAGAAAGACATCACCTGACCTTCGATACTTATGAAGAAGGGAAACTGACACTGGAAGAGTATCTTCATCGTACAGTCTTTTATGAAGACCGTCCTTTTACGCGGGAGGAGTTTAAGTCATTCATGTACTCCCGTACAGAGGCTTATCCGGAGATGATAGAACTGGTTTGTAAGATCAAGGCGAAGTATGGTTTGAAAATAGCTATCGTCAATAATGAAGGCCGGGAGCTGAATGAATACCGGATAAAGCATTTCGGTATCGATAAATTTGTAGATTTCTTTATTTCCTCCTGCTTTGTTCATTTTCGTAAGCCGGATGCGGATATCTGGCGGATAGCTTTGGATATAGCACTTGTGAAACCTGAAGAAGTGCTTTATATTGATGACAGGGCCATGTTCATTAATGTAGCTGAGGGGCTGGGAATAAACGGTCATTTACATAAGAACTATGAAGAGACGAAGAAGAAACTGGAGGACTGGGGGTTTGTAGTTTCATGATAAAACAGTAACGCCGGGTATTATATCCGGCGTTATTGTTTGAGTAATTTATCCAGTAGCTCAGGCATCTCTTTAGGCGGTAAAGTTCCGTTCTCATATATGTTGCCATCCGGAGAGATCAGCACGTGGTGCGGATAAGCGGAAAGTTTAAAGTCTTTTTCGATCTTTTGCCCTCTTGTTTTGTCAGCAAATAAATTAACCCCGGCAATTTGCTGGTTTGCTATGGCATTTTGCCATTCAGTAGAATCGCTTCTTAAACAGATGTTCACTACCGTTAGGTTATCTCCGTACGTTGCTGCCAGTTTATTCTTATCAGGCATTTCTTCTCTGCAAGGCATGCACCAGGTTCCCCAAAGACTTAGATATATCCATCTGCCTGCAAGATCTTTAGAACTGATCTCCTGTCCTTTTTCATTTTTAAGTGAGAATAGTGGTGCAGCTGTACCTTTAGATAAAGCGGCGGGGCTTTCCAGGTATTGCTTTTTCTTTGCCAGCATATCATCAAGTACAGAATCTATTACTTTATCCTTAATTTCGTTTTTCATCTCTTCCCTCAGCTTCCTGTAATCTTCCCAATTACGCAGGTTCTGTGTTCTTGAGAATTGCATCGAAAACCAGAATGCCAGATATGTCTGCCTGGTCAGATCTTTTTTCAGAAGGTTTCTGATAATGGATGCCTGATATTGATAGCTATCGCTTATTGTTTTAATCTGCTTAAGATCATAAAATTTTGCTATATAGTCCCAGATAAGCACATGGTAAAGAAGACGCCCTTTAAAATCCTCATCGACAGTATTCATAAACTTTTTTATATTTTTCGCATAACGCTGAAGTTCTGTACGGTTTATCTTCCTTTCCAGCCCTAGTCCAAGGAGATTGAGTATCCTTAGCATCTGATAGTTATATATTTCGTTATTTACATACCAGGCTGGTAAAGGTTCTATCGATGTGAGATACGAATAAAGAAACTCTTTATCTTTTTTCTCGTATCCCGTAAAAGCCTTATAACAGGAATCAACAGACCGTATTCCGTCAACCCGCCTGCTACTACCTGCAACAACCGGGTAAACCGATCCTTCTTTTTTAAGGCGATATTGTAAAAACCTGTTTATAGATGCTGATCTTCCCCTGAAACTTAATTCTCCTCCTTCTACTGATATATGTAGGGTATCATGGGGCAATAGAAATACCTCATATCTTGTCATTTCAACTATGAGTGTTCCCATATCAGGCCTTTCAATGGATATTCCTGCAATAGCAGTATCCTGTACCGGGCGACGGTCAAATTGCTCCTGCATGTAAGGATACATGTTATGAAAACTGATAGCCCAGACCTTATTCTGTGGGTCTTTTGAATGGACAACTATCCAGGTGGAGTCTCTTCTTAAATTCAGTGCTGCGGGTTTATTTTGTGCTATCTGCCCGGCAGAAAGCTCCGAAGGCACTGGTTTGTCCTGGGCTGTTAACTTAACTGGAAGTAAGGTTATTAACAAAACAAATAGAAGCTTGTTCATGTAAAATGGTTTACATTTATATAGTAATCCCAATATACTCCAAATAAACTATATACCCCAACATGTCCTCTATCTACGCGCTCCTGGTAGGGATCAACCCAGGCCAAACATTATAGATGCCTTTAATCTCTTTGAATGAACAGCTTTCAGGCAAAAAGCTTTAATATGCTATATTCCCCCGGGGAATGTTTGTGTTTATGCCTGCATTTTATTACTTTGGCAAAAGTACAGCCCTATAATCTTATGAGACAAAGCCCCGAATTCAACAGGTCAAATATTGTTACAAACATCCAGGATTCAAACAGAACAGGTCCTGGCAGCCGTTCTTTCCCCGCTGTAAAAATTATACACCAGGCAAAAGATCCTCTTAATATTTCTAATGCGCAATCGCTTCCTCCTTTTCAGCTGTCAACTGTAGTACAGTTAAAAAGGGGCCATATCAGGTTTCAGGAAGGTGCAGAGGACAAACAATTCAAAGACGGAGAAGAAGTAGAGATACTTGAAACAGATGAAACAAGGTACAGGGTAAGGCGGATGTCTGATAAGGAAAGCGAAGGTGTATGGATATCGCAGGAGATGGTGGTAATAGCAGAAGAGAAACCTGGTAATATCAGTGTTCTGCTATCTAAGCTACAGGGAGCTATGGAATTTGTAAGATCTAAATCATCTGAGGATATTAGTACCCTTATAGCTCAGATCTCTGCAGATCCCAGGAACCTGGACGAGCTGGATATTTTCGCCAAAACAGCTAATAAAGCTTATGAGGCCTTTGATCACAAAATAAAAGAAGAAATAGATGATGAGATGTCTCCATACAGGGAAAGGCTCGTGATGTGGATGGCAGAATTACAACAATTAGTTTATGCACTGAGAGACAGCTTATTACTGGATAGTCCGGAGCAGCTTTCAAGATTCAGTCTTTCTCATCAATATAAGGTTATGCATCCGGACAAAGACATACCGGAAGCCCTCAGCGAAATTGACAAAGAAATGGGAGTTATTATTTTTAGTACCCAGGTAGAAAATGACTGTGGCAGATTCGCAAATAAACTATATGAAGAAAGAAGGCGGAATATCCTAACCCGCTTTTTGAAAGAAAAAGAGGAAACAGAAAAGAAGGAGGAAGATGATGAGACAGTATTGAATTTCCCAGGTGTCAGTACAACAAAATATGCGAAACTGGAGTATGTAGAAGACGTAACGTTTCCTTATCCTCATCACGCCAAAACGGGTATTGCAGAGATAGAGGGTAGTATCTTTTCCCTTGAAGCTCATAAAGGCAAGCCCTTCTTACTGGCGCCTGAACTGAGGGAATTTAAAGAAGGCGACGGTTTTTCTCCGCAAGAGAATTTTCTTGAATTTAACGACAAATATATTGCTAAACGAACAACCCACTCTATTAAATCAGAGTTAGAACAAACCAAATCCAGAGAAGGATATATAAAAGGGTATACTCAGGTTAATCCTTTCACCCTGGGCACAACTCCTGAAAAAATGAAGGAAGAACAGGAAAAGAAGCAAAAGCAGCTGGCATTGGCTAAGGAACCGGATTATATCAAATACTGGCGTGTGGATCTGAGGGGAATGGATATTAATGATATAGAAAAGCAGGATGAAATTATTAAGTACTTATTGGTTATCTGTAAGAGAGAAGGAAAAGAAGATGCCCCGGAAGAGCTCTCCACATGGAGTATTTATGAGCAATGGATAACAGGAACCGGTTTGGATTCAACTTTTAGTGAAGAAAAATTCAATGAATGGGTTAAACGGGAGAACCTGTAATGCTTCCATCATTGCGATAAACTCTTTTACGTTGATGTGTATTTCATTCAAACGATTTTGACCGGACGGCGGTAAAAATTAATACTTTACCTTCCGGACGGATATATTGTATATACACATCAATTGTCCAAATTATCCCAGTCTGATTTTTTTGATAACAGTGCTGTTGACAGCAGCTCATATAACCAGTCACTCACAGTTTCAACAGTCCGAATTTATAAAGAGAGTTTACGGGCTTATTATCCCAGAAAAGTTCAAAGTCTTCCAGTCCCGCCGCTTCATAACTATCCATTACTTCTTTTAAGGTATATGTTTTCGGATTGGCTATCGACAGTTTCTCAAGCATTTCCGCCAGCCATGCCCCTTGTTCGGGCGCTACGCTGATATTGGCTTTTTCTTTCCTGTTCTGGAAGGTAAGAGAAGCTACTTCCCAGGAGCTGCCTTTCTTGGTTTTGGTGATAGTTTGTACTGCAGGCGTTTTACCCAGCCAGACGATCTTCGCTGTAGGTTTTGGAGCGGAGTAGGCATCTTCCGTCAGGCAATTGGTTATATAATCAGGTGTGACCTTTGTTTTAGGCACTTTAAATTCAAACCATTTCTGCAGGGGATCGTCCAGGCAAAGACCGTGCATGTAGTTGAGCAGGGACTTTTTCAGCCCGTAGCTGAATTGTTCATGATCGGCTCCTGTTTCATCTATATGTACAATATCATTATTGGCGAAAGCGCCTAATGCTTCGGACTCTTTCCGTACGCTGTATTTCTCCGGGTCCTGTCCTACAGGGCTGTGTGCGGTCATAGTGAACTGGTGCCAGAAAGCAGATTGCAGGATACCTGTTTTGAACATCTGCCTGACCATTTCCAGGGAATCTATGGTTTCCTGCGCTGTTTGGGTAGGAAAACCATACATGAGGTAGGCATGCACCATAATGCCTGCTTCGGTGAAGTTCCTGTTCACCTGTGCCACCTGTGCCACTGTAATCCCTTTTTGTATGAGTTCCAGCAACCTGTCTGACGCTACTTCCAGTCCCCCGGAAACGGCAATACATCCCGAAGCTTTCAGTAACAGGCAGAGATCGCGCGTGAAACTTTTCTCAAACCGCACGTTGGTCCACCAGCTGACCACCAGTTTCCTTTTCAGTATTTCCAGCGCCAGGGCGCGCATCAGCGCCGGCGGAGCGGCTTCATCCACAAAGTGAAAGCCGTTCTGTCCTGTCTGGGCAATGATCTCTTCCATCCTGTCGCACAGCAACGCGGCGGCTATGGGCTCATACAGACGAATATAATCCAGTGATATATCACAGAAGGTGCATTTCCCCCAGTAGCAACCATGGGCCATGGTCAGCTTGTTCCAGCGGCCGTCGCTCCACATGCGGTGCATGGGGTTTACCACTTCTATGGCAGAAATGTACCGGTCCAGCAGTAGATCGCTGTAATCGGGCGTTCCTACCTGGGCCTGTTTATAGTCAGCGCAGCCTTTATTGTTGAGGTAGGTCACTTTATCCTCTACAAGCGTAAAAGTGCGTTTCAGCGCGGAAGTGTCCTTCTCCCCTTTTACCAGGGCCACCAGGTTCTCTATAGGGGCTTCTCCGTCGTCCAGGGAAATAAAGTCATAGAACTCGAATACCCTGGCGTCTGAGAGCGAGCGCAGCTCTGTGTTGGCAAAGCCGCCACCCATAGCTATTTTAACCTCCGGATAATTGGCTTTGATCCATTGTCCACAGCGGAGGGAAGTATACAGGTTTCCTGGAAAAGGTACTGAAATGGCCACCAGTTTGGGTTGTATCCGGGCCATATGCTCTTCCAGGAGGCTGATCAGTATTTTGTCTATAAAAGTATATTCCTGTTGAAGGGCATTGTACAGTTCATCGAAGCTATTGGCAGAGCGGGCCAGTTTTTCTGCATAGCGGCTGAAGCCGAAGTGCTCATCCACGCATTCCATAATAAGATCAGAAAGATCTTCCAGGTACATGGTTGCCAGGTGTTTAGCTTTATCCTGTGTTCCCATGGAGCCAAATGCCCAGTCCAGGTCTTCCAGCTGGGAAAAGCGGCTGGCTTCGGGCAGGAAATCCCTTTTACAGAGACGGTGGGCCAGTGTGGGGTTCTTTCCCTGCAGGAAGAGGATCACCTCATCAATAGTATGGATATAGTCGTCCTGAAGTGCAACAATACGGGCGGCATTGTCTGAGAGTTCCAGCCCTTTATCATTGATATGGGCGAATAGCTCCTGCAGGCCCTGTTTGGAGAACAGGGCCAGGGTTACTTCTATTCCAAGATCTGCCTGAAATGAAGTAATGCCCTTGGTATTTAAAAAGCCTTTCAGATAGGCTGTGGCCGGATATGGCGTGTTCAGCTGTGTGAAAGGCGGTGTAATAAGAAAAACAGAAGCACCCAAATCAATCAATTTGGGTGCAAAATTATTACAAATAAGCTAGAATCTAAGCTTGTTGATATTCTTTCAAATAGGATTTCAATTCCTTAATCTGCCTGTGGTGCCTTCTCACTATTAAAAATATCATAGCCCCGGCAAAGAGGAATGACAAGAGGAAAAGCAGCAGCATTTCTGTGGTAGCCAATCCTTCCAATCCTTTCCCGTAAAAGAACCGGCCTACGGTCAGCAATCCCACATAGAATGCCACGCTGAATCCTACTTCTATGCGCAGGCTGCGACGGGACATTGTGAGCAGCTGTTCCAGCCGTTCTTTCAGAAAATCGCTGAGATCAAGGTAATAGATTCCTCGGAGCTTTGCCCAGTAAAATCCCAGCAGCAATAAATAAAAGAACATACATTTTGTAAAGCCGGAAATGCTTCCCGGATAGGTAAATCCGTCAGACAGCATGGGAAATATAATCACCATCAGGAACATGCTGATCAGCATCATAGTGATGATCTTCTCATACTTCCTGCGCAGGGAAGCTATCAGGTCAAAGGTCTTGCCTGTCAGCATCTGTTCCAGCGCTGACATATCTTTTAAATGCAGTTGTGTATACATATTATTTTCTTTTTTCCACGAATTTTTAAGATTTTCCAGTTCCATTAGTCAGGGGTTTAAGATTGTCTTTAACTTCTTTTTTATCCTGTTCAGCTTAACACCAATATTTGATTCTGTTAGTCCCAGTATTTCCGCCATTTCACTATAAGGTCTTTCTTCCAGGTAAAGCAGTAACAGGGACCTGTCAAATTTGCTGAGCGAGTAAATAGCTTTCCACAGCTCCCTGTTATATTCAATATCCATTCTGCCCGGTGGTGGTTCAGCATGATTTTCCTGGTCCAGCGAGATAGCGCTGAATACAGGTCTTGAGCTCCTGCGCCTTATACCTGTAATAGCAGTGTTCAATGCTATCCGGTACATCCAGGTGCTCACCTTAGCTGTACGGTTAAACCGGGGAAAGGACCGCCATAGCTGCAGCACTATTTCCTGGAAAAGGTCTTCTATATCAGCCTTTTCCGTGCAATACATCCTGCATACGCTGAAGATAATACCCTGGTGTTCGTTTATGATCTGAATAAATTCTTTCTCCATACAGGATCAGTCGCCCGTAAGTCCAAAAACTTACACCACAATATAACTTTTTTACTTACCGTTCAGCAAAACGCCTGTGGCGGCCAGCACGGTAAAGGCGGCATTGAATCCTATATGAACGGGATAAGACATTTTGCCAAGTATTCCTCCGCAGGAGCAGGGAATATTGGTATAGAAGAAGTAGAGAGTGCCCAGGTAGAAGGTGAAGAGCAGCATGACGAAGAAAGCCAGCAGCAGCCCTGGTTTACGGGTGGCGGAGAAACAAAGCAGTCCCACTATCAGGAATTCGGAGCCCAGTACCGAAGGGCCCAGCAGGGACTTATCATATTTCACCAGCAATGGTGACTTGCTCATATCTGAAAGGAACAGGGAATAATCCAGCGCTTTTACCAGGCCGGCATACATGAAAAGCGTACATAAAAGAAATACAATAGCTGTCAGTACTATTTTTTTCATAACTCGTTCAGCTTAAAAAGAAGAATACTATAATCATAGGCGGCCACCAGGGTGTCATTCCATTTACCTAACTGCAACACGGGCCGGTTCCTGAACCCCGGCAGCCGGAAGCTGCCTTTATAGGCACCGCTCATGTTATCGTATACATCTACGGCGGGCCCGCGGTAACCGTCGGCTACGGCATCGGCGGATAACACATAGGAAAGCACGTAAAGGTTCTTTTCATCTACTGCGGCTGTTGAGTTGGCGATGATAGCTTTACTGGAAAGCATATAGATCTTTCCTGTTGGCACAGCTATATTGGTGGCAGGTGTTTTATCAATGGTTGTAAGTGTGGTTATCTGCCCGGATGTTTCATCATAACGAAGTATGTTACTGTTATAGAAAGGTATGTAAAAATGATATCCTCCTTTCCTGGCAAAGAATCCGTCTGCCGAGAGCCCCCCGTCCTCAAAATGCGGAAAACGATGTAATTCTTTCCCGCTTCCTGACAGTTTCAGCACGGCCTGCTGCTTTTTGTCGTCATAATCGGATATAAGCAATGTCTGCCCTTCTGCTCCTGCACTGTCCAGCATCTTGCGGGATGGCTGATAACGGTACATTTTCTTTCCCGTTTTATCGGCCATATAAAATATATGCGTTGCCGTATCCACTTCTATCCGGGTGATCATATCGGGAGCCTCAAAGAAGGTATCAATCTTCCCGGTTAACGGGCTATAATGGTATACGGTGTTCTTACTATATACGTATCCGTATATTTCCTGTGGTAATACCCGCATTACACTGACCCTTCCGGGAAACTGTACTGTGTCAATGGGTTGTAGCGTATAATGGCTGTAATCCCTGTTAAAGCCGGTAAAGATCCTGTCAGGTTCTGCGCCTTTTACCAGTATATACATGATGATTAAAGCCGTACAGAATAGTGCGGATAATAAGAGGATGTTCCTTTTCATAAAAAGGTGAAGGGTTGCATCAACAGTACAAATCAGGCTTGTTAAGAGATTGATACTACTGACACAACCCCTTTGTTTGAAAGTAAATTGGTAATGTGCTAATACTTCAGATCAGGGGCAGATATCTACTTTTATGCCCCATGTACCGGTAGCAGTATTACTACATTTGCGGTCAGGCTCACAATGGCAGTAAGGAATTCTTTTGGATTGACTTGCCTTTACAGCAACGGCAATTGAAGTGCCTGCTATAAGCACAAGCATCAGTAAAGCCAACTTTTTCATAGTTTGCAATTTGGGTTTTAAATGAAAAACAAGAGATAATAAAAACTACAGGTTACACGATTTAGATTTTGGGTTATTTTGTTGTAATGTTTTTGTCCGGGTTATCGTTTACGATGCTATGAAGCTAATAAATGTTTTTAAATCAACAAAGAATATTTTCATTTAATTGTTTACCCGTTCAGCGTTCTTTTACATTGCGCATGATTTAAAATTCAGGCAAAAAAGTTAACTTCCTTTAAAAAAATGCGATATCTTATCTTCCTCATCTTCTGCATCGCTTTTAGTACTTCTCATGCACAAACAACTACAGATTCAGTAAAAGCTGCGGTAGATAATCTCTTCACAGCCATGCGTAATGCAGACAGCGCGGCACTGATAAAATGTTTTGCTCCCGGCGCAATCTTGCAGACAATAGTAAAAGATAAACAGGGCATTGTCAGCATAAGAACTGATGCCGTGACTTCGTTTGCCTCTAAAGTAGCAGAGATAGCTAAGAATGCAGCAGATGAACGTATTGTATACGATGTGATAAAAATCGATGACGCCCTGGCATCTGTATGGACTCCTTATACCTTCTATTACCAGCAGCAAAAACATCATTGCGGCGCTAACTCCTTCCAGCTTGTGAGATTAGCCGAAGGATGGAAAATACAATACCTCATAGATACGCGGCATAAAAACGGATGCGAATAGCACAGTTGTTAAATTAATTCTGAATCACCTTCAGAACTGCATTGAGGCATTATCTTTGCGACGTCAGAAGATAATAAGCCATAACTATGCCCGGAATGCACACTATCATTAGAAGACTACTTTTTTCAGTAGCGTCCTGCTGCTTATTTTTCTCAGCCAGCGGGCAACAAACCACCATCAACTTTACACTGAAAGAACCTGGTTATGTAACACTGGTTGTTGAAAATAATGCCGGTGTAAGAGTACGTAATCTTATTTCTGAGACCTTTTTCCCCGCAGGAAAAAATACTGTTCAATGGGATGGTATGGACGACCTGGGAAGGGATGCTGATGCTGCAGACCATGGAGAATATCATATTCCCGGGAGACTGGTTGCACCCGGGCAATACCGGGTGCGTGGCATTGTGAGAGGAAAGATCACTCCCAGGTATGAGTTCAGCGCTTATGCTACCGGCAATCCGCCATGGAGAACAGACGATCATGCAGGTGCGTGGCTGTCAGATCACACAGCTCCGCAGGCAGCATTGTATGTTCCGGGAACAGCCTCTCCTACCGGTAACCCGACAGTATTGCTGGGCAATTATGTTGCGGAAAGCGCTGACGGAATGGCCTGGGTGGACCTGGACGGCCGTAAGCGCGGAGGACGCAGCTGGCTGGGCGGAACATGGACAGTAGCGCCTTTCCTGGCCAGCGACGGTAAGACCAAGGTCTATGTTGCATCTGCCTGGGAAACAGCTGCTAAACAGCCAGGCGTCGGAGAACTTCGACTCAACGAACTGATACCTAATAAGCTGAATAACTATAACATGCGGAAAGTATTGGATTTTCCGCTGAATGCCGCCTCACATGAAGAACTGATCTCCCTTATATCCGGCCTGACCGTCTCTAACGGTATCGTATATATCAGTATGGGGAAAAGAAATAACCTCCTGCTGATTGATGTTGCTAAAGGCAAGCTGATTGACAGCGTACGGATCAATGCTCCCGGAGGACTGGCCATTGATGGGGCCGGAAAACTCCTGGTGCTTTCAGGAAATAAGCTGCTGCGATATCCGCTTACGGGACAACTGAAAACCGCGAAGGCTGAAACTGTTATTGAGCAGGGCCTGGAAGCTCCTTATGCCCTGACACAGGATAAGGACGGACGCATTTACATCAGCGATCGTGGTAAAAGTCATACAGTAAAGGTATTCAGCCCCGCTGGCAAATATCTGCGGGCTATCGGCGCACCCGGAATACCAGCTGCTGGTCCGTATAATCCGCAACACATGAACAATCCTGCCGGGTTAACTATAGACTCCCAGCAGCAGTTATGGGTTACAGAAGCTGATTTCCTGCCCAAGAGGGTAAGTGTATGGTCGCTCGATGGTAAACTGCTCAAAGCATTCTATGGCCCTTCCAAATACGGTGGCGGTGGAACGCTGGACCCGCAGGATAAGTCCCGCTTCTATTATGCGGAAGAAGGTAAAGGGGCAATGGAATTCTCTCTGAACTGGCAGACAGGTACATCTACACTGAAACAGGTCTATTACCGGCCTGACAGCGACGATCAGCAGCTGGCATTCAGGAATGCAGCTCCTGAAACACCGTTCTATGTGAACGGGAAAAAATACTTTACAAATTGCTATAACAATAGTCCTACCAGCGGACAACCCACTGCATTCATCTTTGCAGAGCGGAATGGTCTTGTTTATCCTGTAGCCGCTACCGGACAAGCTGCGCAATGGGATGTATTAAAAGATGATGCTTTCAGGTCTTCCTGGCCACAGGGCACAGATCTGCGCAATAAAGGACAGGCATTTTTTATCTGGCAGGATAAAAATGGGGACACAAAGGTACAACCCGGGGAAGTTTCTTTTCAGAAAGGTTCCAATGGTGGTGTAACGGTAATGCCTGACCTTTCTTTCTGTGTATCCAGGCTTAATGGTAATGCAGTACGGTTTTCTCCTACCGGTTATACGGAACGGGGAGTTCCTTTATACAACATTTCACAGGGGAAAGTACTGGCAACAGGCGTGCTGTCGCCTGCGTCTTCCGGGGGCGACCAGGTACTGGCCGGACCGGACGGATGGACAGTGGTTACACAGGGCGTAAAGCCTTTTGACGCCTTATCCCTGAGTGGTGTAAAGAATGGCGTGGCGGCATGGAGCTATCCGGATGTATGGCCGGGGTTACATGCTTCTCACAGCGCTCCGCAGAATGTGACTCCCGGAGAGCTGATAGGCACTACCCGCCTGCTGGGAGGATTGTTCTCTGCTAAAGGCTCTGACGCTGGTCCTTTCTGGGCCGTGAACGGTAACCACGGGAACATTTATATTTTTACGGCGGACGGACTTTTTGTAGCTACCTTATTTGAACTTATGCGTAATGGCGGGAAATGGCGTATGCACTCCTACAAGCGTAATATGGCGCTGGATAGTCTTACTCTTGATGAAGAGAACTTCTGGCCTACTATCAATGCGACGGCAGATGGTAAAGTATACCTTGTGGATGGTATACGTACAGCGATTGTGCGGCTGGATGGTATGGAGACCATCAAAAGATTGCCTGACCAGCTTATTACTGTTAACCAGGCATCTCTTAACCGGGGACTGGCAGCATTGGCAACAACCGAGGCTGTTCGCCAGCAGAAAGAAGGCAGTAAAGAGCTACAGGTGAAGATATTGTCTGCTGCTCCTGTGGTAGATGGTAAACTGAATGAATGGTCGTTAGCTGCATGGGCTGATATTGATAAACGCGGAGTATCAGCATATTTCAATTCCAATTCAAAGGCATACGATGTAAGCGGCGCCCTGGCTGTTGCCAGCGGACGTTTATACGTTGCCTGGAAAACCGGAGATGCACAGCTGGCGGATAATTCAGGGGAAATGCCTACAGCATTGTTCAAGACCGGTGGCGCATTAGATCTCATGCTGGGAGCAGATAGTAAGGCTGCACCTGGCCGTACTGCTGCTGTTGCGGGAGATTGCAGGCTGATCGTATCTGTTGTGAATGGTAAGCCGCAGGTGTTGCTTTACCGGGCTGTAGTGCCGGGCACAAAGAATGAGAATAAGATAGCGTTCTCCTCTCCTTCCAGGACTATTACATTCGATAAAGTGGATAATGTAACTAACCTGGTGCAGTTTGCTGCTTCCGGTGGTAATTATGAGATATCGGTGCCGTTAAATGTGTTTGGTCTGCAGGTTGCAGATGGATTGAAGATAAAGGGAGATATAGGTGTTTTAAGAGGGCCGAAAGGGGAAACTACTTCGAGAGTATATTGGAGTAATAAGGCGACAGGATTGACTGCCGATGTGCCTTCTGAGGCGTTGCTGTATCCTGGTTTATGGGGGATTTTCCGTTTCGCGAAATAAGGAATGAAAAGTTGATCAGAAAAGGATGCTTTTGCCGCAGGGTAAAAGCATCCTTTTTTTATGAGTGGGTTGGCTCCTTACAGGAATGATATTTGTTCCGGCAAACGGACAACAATCATCTTATGAGTTTACAACCCAGGCCGGAACTTACTGAAAGTGAAGTACAGAAAGGACTGAAAATGGTTATATGGGACGGGCTGCTGGCCGAAGTAATGACATCCTTCACCGGCAGCGCTTTCCTCATATCCATGGCCTTGCTGATGGGAGCAAACAACATACAGATAGGCCTGCTGGCTGCATTACCTACGTTCACCAACCTGTCACAGCTGCTCTCTATCTGGCTGGTGCGTAAATACAATAACCGGCGGGCTGTAGCTGTGTATTGCGCCTATCTTGCCAGGTTTCCTCTTATTCTTATTGGCTGCAGCGTTTTATGGGTAACCGGGGGCTCTGTCAGCATGCTCATCTTCTTTCTTTTCTTCTATTACGGCTTTGGTTCCATTGCCGGTCCCAGCTGGAACTCATGGATGAAAGATCTGGTACCGGAAAATATGCTGGGTACTTATTTCTCCCGCCGTACCCGGTATACCCAGAGTGTGGATGTGATACTGAGTATTATACTCGGCATCTCACTGGATTTTATAAAGCGCCGGTACCCGCAACTGGAACTGAGCACTTATGCTATCTTTTTCATTGTTGCCGGTAGCTTTGGTATGCTGGGCGGCTACCTGCTGTCTAAGGCGCCAGAGCCCCAATCCTTTCTTACAAGCGCCAATATTTTTTCACTGTTCAGGCAGCCTCTGAGGGATATCAATTTCCGCCGGTTGCTGATCTTTAACTCCGCCTGGGTATTTGCTTTGAATATAGCTACTCCCTTTTTTACGGTATTTATGATGAAAGGAATGGGACTACCTATCTCCTATATCATCATCCTGCAGATCATCAGCCAGCTGTTCAGTATACTTACTTTGAGGATCTGGGGCGTCTTTGCAGACAGGTACAGTAACAAGAGCATTATTGCGCTCAGTGCGCCGATCTACATTCTGTGCATCATTGCATGGTGTTTTGTAGGGATCTATTCTAAAATGTATGCTAACCTGGCTTTACTGGTTGTCATTCATATTTTTACCGGCGTCTCCACTTCGGGCATTAACCTGTCTCTTACCAACATAGGACTGAAACTCGCTCCACGGGGAGATGCTATCGTTTACCTCTCTGTGAAGAACATCATTACTGCTGTGTTCTCTTCACTTGGTCCTATAGCAGGCGGTATACTGGCAGATTTCTTTACTCACAGAAGCCTGCTGATCTCCGCACAATGGAGCGGACCGGAGAGCGGCAAATTATTGCGGCTGGTGTCTTTGCATGAATGGAATTTCCTCTTCCTGATAGGCGCTGTGCTGGCGCTCTTTGCATTGGAACTGCTGGCTTATGTAAAAGAGCTGGGAGAAGTCCAGAAAGATATAGTAAAGCGGATCATGCGTACCAGTATAAAGAGTAACCTGAAGGAATATTTCCTGATAGGAAATATCATCAGCTGGCATGAGCAGCTAAAAACTATTGTAAAACATAAAATAAGAAGAAAAACGGCTAAAGCAGCGCATTAAAATGCTCATTGCCCCTTTAACATCCTGAGGACTTTCCATAGATGCTCACATTGTACCAGATCTTTCACAGGTGACAATTGTAATACATCTTTACGTACCTGGTTCAACGTTCTGATATCAGGAAGAGTATCTTCCGGCAGATAAACCATACAGGCCAGCGCTGTTTTCAGTATGGTAGCCTTTACACGCATGCTGTGTGGCGAGTAGCGGGCGGGATGCAGGTGGATATATTTTCCCGGTTCATTGCCTGGCAACAGTATCCAGCGGGAAGTGTCAGAAAGTGTTATTTCAACATAACCGTTATGTTGTTCCAACCATGTGTAATATGTTCCTTCATCTTTTATCCCGGCATTATTTATGTGCAATATTACTTCTTCATATAGTACAGGCAGGTTAAGTACGCCATAATATATATCCATCTGTGAATTGCCTGATATTTTGATCAGTTGGGTAAATGCCTCAGGCCTGGCGGCCGCTGCCTGCTCCCGGATGTACTGGCGGTGGTGTTTGAGTGCGTTGAAAAGGATGTTATTTATAGCGGGCATATCTGTATCAAAAATACGGTATTATGTACAACACAAAGCATAAAACAGACAATAGCAGTACCATCAGTTTTAATTTCCTTTGATATGCAGCAATTTTGTCGAGGGAGTTTTTTGGTCTGCGGCCGGCTAAAAATATCAGTATTTTTTATTGGATTGATTTAAATAATCTGTTATGGCAAAAACAATAGCCCGGAACCTGGTAGAGCAGCTTGTAGCCGCAGGAGTAACCCGGGTACACGGCGTAGTGGGAGATTCTCTCAACAGCATTACTAACGAGATACGCCTGCACAAAGGAATAGAATGGGTTCATTACAGGCATGAGGAGGCAGCCGCCTTTGCTGCCGGTGCGGAAGCACAGTTAACAGGCAAACTGGCTGTATGTGCAGGCAGTTGCGGGCCCGGCAACATGCATCTTATCAATGGCCTGTATGATGCTCACCGTAGTATGGCGCCGGTACTGGCTATCGCGGCCCAGGTACCCAGCACTGAGGTAGGCACCTCTTACTTCCAGGAAACACGGCCTGAAGCCCTGTTCCGGGAGTGCAGCCATTACTGTGAAACCATTGCTTCCGCCAGGCAGATGCCCCGTGTATTGCAGATAGCCATGCAGCATGCTGTTGGACTGAGCGGAGTGGCTGTCATTGCTCTCTCCGGCGATGTAGCTACAGAGAACATAGCAGACAATGACCTGGAACATTGCGTGCTGGTAAGTAAGCCTGCCATAAGGCCTTCCGACAGCGAGCTGGAAAAGCTGGCATCACTCATCAACCAGTCCGGTAAGGTATCCCTGCTTTGCGGCAGCGGATGTGCAGGCGCACATGACGAACTGATAGACCTGGGACATAAGATCCTCTCTCCTATGGTACATGCCCTTCGTGGCAAGGAACATGTGGAATATGATAATCCTTTTGATGTTGGTATGACCGGCCTGATTGGATTCGCTTCAGGATTTCATGCAATGGACAACAGTGACCTGCTGATCATGCTGGGCACTGACTTTCCGTATAAAGACTGGTACCCCGCAAAAGCTAAGATAGTACAGGTAGATATACGTGCTGAAAGGCTGGGAAGGCGTTGTCATATAGAGCAGGGCCTGGTGGGCGACGTGAAGACTACATTGACCTGTTTGCTGCCGTTGTTACAGCAGAAGAGTGACCGTTCTTACCTGGATGAATGTGTAGCGCATTATAAAAAGAGCAGGGAAACACTGGAAGGGAAGGCGGCTGACAAAAATGACGCTTCTCCTATTCACCCGGAATACCTGACCTATATGATCAATAAAATGGCAGCAGATAATGCCATTTTCACTGCCGATGTGGGAGAACCCACTGTATGGGCTGCACGTTATCTGCATATTAAGAAAGAACAACGCCTGTTAGGCTCCTTTAACCATGGCTCCATGGCCAGCGCGATGCCTCAGGCCATTGGCGCACAGCTGCAGTATCCCGGGCGGCAGGTGATTTCTTTATCCGGAGATGGCGGCTTCTCCATGATGATGGGCGATATTCTGACAATCCTGCAATATAACCTGCCGGTGAAGATTATCATATTCAATAACAGCTCCCTCGGTTTTGTAGCGATGGAGATGAAAGTTGCCGGATTGCCCCCCTTTGGTACGGATATGAAAAACCCTGATTTCGCGAAAATGGCAGAAGCTATAGCGATAAAAGGCATACGGGTGGAACAATCCGGTAATATAGAGCTGGCACTGGAAAAAGCCTTTGCACATAATGGCCCGGTACTGATAGATGTAGTAGTGAATCCTTCTGTGCTGGTAATGCCACCTAAAATAGAGTTCTCACAGGCAAAGGGATTTGGTATGTATGCGTTGAAACAGATCTTTAACGGTAACGGCAAAGAAGTCTGGGACACGCTGAGTACAAACTTTATTGATTGATATGTTTTTCAATACAAAAAAGGATCTCTGATTCATACAGCGCTCTCTTTTTCCATCCCTTTTCAGATTCACTGAAAGGATGACTGATCAGGTAGCTTTTACCATACTTGTTCTTTTTGGAAGATATGGCATAATGCAACAGTCCGTCCTCTATCACCGACAGAAGATGCATTTCCTCAAATGGCATCAGTTTCCGTGTGTACAACCCTGGTATCTTTTGATAGATGTTCCGGGTATTACTATCAAAGATATAGGTCACATTTGCATTAAATACAAGGTCATACAGAGCGAAACAGCCCAGTACAAATCCAACAGAGAGGACGCCCCATGTGGTCTGGTGATAGAGATTCAGCAAAGGCGTACAGGTCAGTATGCCTGTAGCTACTACAGCTATCACAATATCTTTGACAAGATAATCCCGTTTAGGTTGTATGCTTAACCGGCTGTCTGTGATCTTTAGTCTATAGGTATCTATTATATCGTTCATTGCTGTGTAAAGCTTTTTAAAGTACCATCTGCATTGAACTCTATGGAATATCGTTCCCTGCTCCCGCTGATACTGTTGGGATACCAGCTCGGCTGTTTTCTCCAGACGGTCATGTATGTGTGAGTTGATTGTTTTGCGCCTTCTATTTCCGATGCTTTCTCATTATAAAGTTTCGTGATACCGGCTATATGAACAAAGTTGACCAGATCCAGCGGTACCAGCCTGTCTTCAATATTATCACGTACAGATAATTGTTCCGGCTGGGGCTCAGACCATTTCCCGTTCCGGTACTGATAGTTATCTACATATCTGGGGTTTTCGGGATGGCGTAGCATGAGACTGATATGGCCATCGTCGTAAAAATGAGCTGTCTGATAAACATAGATCTCCTTTCCTGCATATTGGGGCAATGCTCTCAGGGCGGCTTCCGCCTTCTTCAAAGCGGTTGTATCTGTCAGGAATTGTTTGCTCTTACCGTCTGTATGCGTGTCTATATGGACAGAGGTATGTGTTTCAACCACTGTTCTGAGCACCTCTTCAACCTGCTGCTGTATGTTTACTGCGTCAGGCACCTGATATTCCGTATGCGTTTGTGCCTGTGCCTTCGCTACGGTATCAGCAGGGTGTAAAGTTTCGTCTACGCTCTTAACTATTTGTTTACAGCTGGTGAAGAGCATAAAGAAGATCAATAAACGGATAAGATGATATGGTTGTAACTGCATATTATTCAATTTCGTTCAGGTCACTGGTGAAAGCGATGCGTTGAGGATCGTCTTTGAGGTAGAAAATGGAAACGCTGTCCTTCCTGGTACTTTCGAGGTCAAGCAGGTCAACGATCTTTTTGAGACTGACCCTATGCCCCCTGTTTCTGTAGTCAACAAATTCCAGCTCAAAATTTATCATCGGCTGCTCGTTGATGTAGGTGCCGGTCTGACTGGCTTTCAGCAGCTTAGCGGTTGTTTCTATGCCTTTCAATTTGATCAGAGCGGAATCAGTAGGCGTTCCGGCGAATCGTCCGAGTATCCCTCCTATTAAAAGCCGATAGCCAAGGATGATGGCAGGGCAAAGTAACAGCGGATGTTCCCATGCCATAAAACGCCATCCCATACCCTCACTTTCCAGCCAGTAACTAAAGCTATAATAGCCGGTTATAACGGCCAGCAATGCCAGCCAGCCAAGATTGAGCAGCAGTATGATCTTTTTGTCTATTTCGGCTTCACTGGTGGCGAAGATGAAATAAGGAATGCGGCTGACTTCCTTATCTATGACAATGTCAATCTTTTTCCCGGCCTCAAAGCGACGTTCATCCGGCCGGCCATCATTTACACTGGTTCTCTGTGTGATTTCCGTACCTACCAGGTTCCTGAATGACAGGTTTAATTTATAACTGTCATATCCCTTACGGATGCAATCCAGTTTCTGAACATCGAGAATAGTGGCTTCCCTGTGCTCCCCGTTCTTTACCAGTTGCCCGATATTACGTTTTATTATAAATGGTTGCAGTATCCAGCTCCTGTAATAACCGGCTAAAAGAACAAGCCATAATATGATTGACAGTAATATAAGACCAAGAGACAGCCAGGGGTTTGTTGCGCTGTAGTCAACAGGCAGCCCGCTCTCATACTTGATGTTATAATACAGGAGCATCGGAAAGGGCACCGCAAAGAAAAAGGCATAGAGCTTCCAGAACATAAAAAATGCTTTTTTCATTTTAGTGTGTATCAGTGGATAAGCCCATGATCTCCCCCAGTTCGTCTGTTAAACGTTGCATGGGTTTGGTAAAAAAGAGGCCTTGTCTCAGCATGATCCTCTTTTCACGTCCACTTTCTTCCAGGATCATTATTGCCGAGACATTCAGTGGTATAAACGCAGCGCTCATTTTGGAAATGAGGAAATGATCAAAGCTGGTGAAGCTGTAGACCTTTTCACTGCTGAATGCAGTTGCCTTGATAACTATCTGCCGGGAAGCTACGTCAAAGCTGGCTTTACCTGTACTTCTCAATATGCCGATACAGCCTACAAAAGCGAATATAGCAGCCACAAACCTGGCGCCCTGATTCAGACCACTTAGAAAAAGGGCTATTGCTGCTGCAAACGCCAGCAGCGAAAGGGAGTAATAATATACTTTCTGTCCCTTCAGGAAAAAGACGCTTCCTTCCTGTTCAAAATACTTAAATGATTGTTGCATGGGTCTGTTTTAATAATCTGACAATCTGGTCATGGATGAAAGGCCGGCAGAAAACCCTGCCGATTAACCAATGAAAGCAAATTTGTCCTCGAACATTTTGCCAATAACCGGGATGGGTTTAAGAGCGCCATTGGCGGCATTGATCATCCCGATGATCCAGAATATGAAGAGTGCGAAACCTACCAGGCCAAGAAACGACAGAGAAGGTACCACATGTGCGATAACGCGTAATATTATATTCAGCGCGATACTTACAACGGCCAGTCCCAATGCCTGGCGCAAATGGTATTTCAATAAATTATCAGCTTTTTCCTTTCCCTGGAAGAAAGCGATCAGCCAGCCAATAATGGTAATGTAAGAAATGATAGAAAGTGTTTTGTTGCTCATAGTGTTGTTTTTTTAAACTGCTACAAAGCTGCTGACAGATGAGGCTTATTCCAAATTCCGCTATACTACGGAATGCCTACAGCCTTGTAGACCGGGCGACTACAATACGTCTACATATTTTTCATTTCACATGATTATCAACATATTAACCGGCTACATTTTTCTGTCCATTTTAAGTTTCTGGTAGTTACCTGCTGATGTTTGTCCTATTTTTGCGACTATGAGATACAGCCTTCTGATAAATGTTGTCCGGATCAGCCTATTCATTTTTGCAGGTACTGCACAGGCGCAGCAAACCAATCTCGGGACGGAAACACCTGCTCAGCTTACACGCATGGCAGAGGTTTGCCGGTTAAGCGAAGACTATCAGCAGGGAATTACCAGGGCCAGGCAGGCCATTCAGAAGGCGATGGAACAGAATGACCTGACGGAAGTAACAAAGGCTTATACGGTATTGACCAACATCCTGGCTAATACGAAACAATATGCCCTGCTAAAGAAAACAAGCGATACTACGATGTTATTTGCCCAAAAGGCAAAAACTTCGACAGCAATGGCCTATGCACTGTATATACAGGCCGTACTATATAATACAATAGACAATGCAGAACTGGCCGCCAGCTACTGCTACAAGAGCCTTAAAGCGGAAGAACAGGCCCCTGACCCATATATTGCCGGCAAAACCTATTACCTGCTGTATGCCCTGAACTCGCGGTGGGACCATATAGAGAACGTGAATACCTATGCCCGCAAGGCTACTGAAAATGCTTTACGGGCATCAGACTACAATCTGCTAAGTAATTGTTATACAGCCAGGTCTGTAGCCGCAGAATATAATTATCAGCAATCAGGCAGCACTGAACAACGGGATAGCATCCTTTATTTCCTGGAAAGAGTGGAAGAGCTTTATCGCCTCCACCCGGAAGGTATTGCTAAAAAGACCTTTGGTATTGCCTGTATAAATATAGCCGACTATCAGTTAAAGTATTTCCAGGGTTCTGAAAAGGCAAAAGCAGCTGCCATTCACTATGCCAACCTGGCCCGGGAGACACTGAAAGACGCTACCGGCGGACAGGAAGTACTGGCCAGCAGCCTGGGTATATTAAGTATGCTGGCTATGCAGGAAAAGAATTTTTTACAGGCAGAGAACTATCTGCTGGAGGCCTATCACCTGATGACAGACCTGGAAACACCTTATTATTATACGCTGGTCAATATAGCCACTTCGCTGACAAGCCTGTACGAACAGACCGGCAACTACACCAGGGCCCTTGAATTTCAAAAGAAAGTGACCCTGTATAATAGTAAGCTCTTTAGTGAAAAGCAGGCATTGAATGCTCAGAAACTGGAAATACAGTATGAGACTGAAAAAAAAAATAATGAGCTGCTCATGCTGAAGCAAAGTGAAAAGTATAACCGGATGCAGAAGTACCTCTATTCCGGTATTGCCGCTATTTCTGTGCTGGGTCTCATCTTTATGTTCCGCTCGTATCACTTCCGGTTACGGTACTCCCTGCAAAGGGAAAAACAACTCCACCTTGAAAAGCAGGAAGCCGAGCTGCAGATGAAGCTGGAAAAGGAAGAGCAATCCAGGCTGAAAGCAGAACAGGAGCTTTTGGAAATGCAACAGCAACAGCTGCAGAAGGAAATGATGGCCAGCCAGCTGCAACTGGACCATAAAAGAGAAATGTTGCTGCAACTGAAAGAGAAACTCAATGATAACGGCCAGGTAAATATAAATAAGATATGGAATGAGGAGCTGTCGCTCGATGATGATTTCGAGGATGTAAAGCTGCAGATCCAGCGGGTGCATCCGGAGTTCTTCTCTCAGCTTAATGAAAAGGCCCTTCAGAAGCTGACGCCCCTGGACCTTAAGCTTTGTGCCTATCTTCACCTTAAAATAGATACCAAAAAGATTGCCCAGATGCTGCATATAGAGCCCAAGAGTGTACGCATGAGCCGTTACCGTATAAAACAGAAACTGGGATTGGGAAAAGACGAAGACCTGAACCTCTTTTTACAGCAACTGGGTTAGGAAAATGCCTGAGATGACTCTATTGTAAACTGAATTGCAGGTAAAATATTGTTCCTTCTCCCGGGTAACTCTCAAACCAGATCTTTCCCTGCTGCGCTTCCGTATATTCTTTACAAAGGTATAACCCTAAGCCTATCCCCTTTTCATTCCTTGTACCGTAGGTAGATGCAATGTTCAGTGAGAAAATATCTCCCTGCTTCTCTGCCGGGATGCCCAGTCCATTATCTCTTATGGTGATCAGTGCAAGCCCGTTATCCTGTACTGCAGATACATGTATTTCCCCTCCTACCGGTGTGAATTTAATAGCGTTGCCTACCAGGTTGCGCAAAACTATCTGCAGCATGCTGGCGTCTGCCTGAGCTGTAAGGTCATAATCAATCTCCTCAAAGATGGATATATCTTTCTGCTTTGCCAGGGTTTTGTAATTATCTATTATGGTAACAAGGATATCTGCGATATTATGTTCCTTTATTATGGGGTTGGCCGCTTTGAGCTGTCTTCGGGACCATGAAAGGATATTGGAGAGCATCTCCTGGGTACCATTGACAGATGCCAGCAACTCTCCTTCCATTTTCTTCCTTTCCTCAAGAGAAAGGTCGTAGGTATTGATCACTTCCAGGTAAAGGGAGATGGATGCCAACGGGGAGCGCAGATCGTGTGAAAGAACGGAGAAAAGCTTTGTCTTTTCGTTATTCAGCGCTTCCAGCGCCTGCGTCTTTTCCTCTACTATTTTCCGTTCTTTATAAAATGCCTGTTTCAGGTAGAACAACCCGGCAAAGATGATGATAAGAAAAAACGCCAGGGTAAATGAAAGCAGGGATGCGCCTCTTACCCCATCACTGAAAAAATAATTTACAGCAAAAAGCGCCAATACCAGTGCAGAGGTAATGGCCAAGCTCAGTTTCATTTGCTTTTTGAAACGGGCAAGGTAGTATATTCTTCCAACCAGGAATACTTCCCCCTTTTGGATGGTTTTTAAACAATGTGTTAGCCATTTACGAAACATGGGTGCGAAAATACAACTTCGCACCCGAATATTTTATGTTATGAAGATTAGCTTTAATAAGCTACCAGCTGAATAGAAGTAACGAAACAGCCTGGCCCGGTAAGTCCGTATATACGGTAAGTTTACCCTGACTGGCCTGTAAAGGTTCGGGTTCATGCAGCTGTTGCAGCTGACCGGCAGCTTCCAGTTTGCGATACTGTTCATTGCTTACCTGCTGGGGGCTGCCCATGGCTTTCCAGATTTCATAGGAATTACTGTGATTATTATCTATACGATAATGTGTCAGACGTACCTTCCCGGATGGTATACCATTGATATTTAAACAAACAGGATCAGGCTGGCCAATACTGTCTTTGTCGTGATAATTCCAGACCATGACTGCCAGTGTCTTTTTATCTCTCGCTGCCAGCGTTCCGATATCTGTTTGTGATCCGCGAACGCTGGAGTCCAGGATCTGGTTCAGGGTATACTGACGGTTGGAAACCGTATTGACGAAATTCCCTTTCATCCTGCCGAACATGCGGAAAACGTTCAGTACCGGTTTATCAATACCGTTGGTAGCCAGGTCGCGGAAGCCGTAGAACCAGGGCTGGTCTTCAAATTCAAAGGCCCAGGTCACCGCCCCTGTCAGGTTAACGCCATATCTTGCGGCCAGTTCAAATTTGCGGGCAAAAGAAGCTGCTGTATAACTGGAATACATAGTACCGTTGCGATAGGCATTCTGCGGATCTGTTGCCATACCACAGGCAGCGCATCCTTCAGGATCGGATTCACCTATGATGATGGGTATATTCTTTAGCTGCGGATAGGAACTGATCAATTTGAAGTTATCAGCAATATTGCGAAGCTGGTTCCGCATGCCCATTACCACTCTGCCGTTAACAAGGCGGGGAGAGCCTTTGGCATGGAATAATATAGCATCCAGCGGGGCTCCTGTTTTACCTGTTACATAATTAGTGTCAGTTAGACAATGTTTAATAAAGGCATCAAGAAATTTTGTTCCTCCGCCGGTAACATCAGCCCCTCCAATCCTGGCTGTGGGCAGGGCGCGTTTTACAGCTGCAGCGGAATAGTCGTACAGCTTGAAGAATTCTTCCCTGGTACCTTTCCAGTACCCGTAATCCGGTTCATTCCATAATTCCCAGTACCAGCTTTCCACTTCTTTTTTGCCATAGCGTTCTACGGAATGTTTCACCCATTGGTATACCAGCTCGCCCCATTTGTTGTAATCTTTCGGAGGATAGGCCCAGCCGGTGAAAATGTTCTGATAGGGATAGCCGGGTTTCCAGTAGTGGCGGTATGGTTGCGGCTTAGAGGATAATGCTTCCGGCATGAAGCCTATTTGCGCCAGGGGTTTCATCCCCCGTTTTATATAAGTATCAAAGATGCTGTCAATAATGCGCCAGTTGTAAATGGGATTGCCCTGGGCATCTTCTGTATAGGCGTTGGTAGAGCCCCATTTCAATGCTGCTTTACCATCGCCGGTCACCAGCAGGCTGTGCGCCCTTACGTAAACCGGGACAGAGCTGAGAGCGGAAAGTTCAGTCAGGAGCTTTACTCCGTCTTTCATGTAAGTGTAATTAGGCTCGTCATAACCGAACCATGACCATATAGGCTTGACAGGACCTCTTTCCTGAGAGGCATTCACCTGGATAATGGCGGTGTCAGGTTTCGCAGCCTTTCCCTGAAGAGCAAGGAAGAGCGCTGGCAGAACAATGAGTATATGTTTCATAAATGGAATTTGACCGGAGGTTAAGATATAAAAAACAATATTAAGGTTCATGAAAATCTGTTAATTCAGTTTATATTCTCAGCCGGCCACAGGCCTAAAAACCGCCCTCAAAAAATTGATTTTTGCCGAAGACGATATCAATTTTTTGAGCAGTTTTTCACGTTAAACTAACACTGGTTTGAATGTTATTTCTCAACATTACGTGCAACTAAAGAGAAGGCTTTTACATATTTTTGTTTTGCTTTCATTCAAACCGAACCCACTATGCTGTTTTACAATATCCCCTTTAACCCTGTTATCTTCTGGATCATCCTGGCGGAGATCATTATCTTCTTTACCCAATTGCTTTCCTGGCTGGGCAGGCCACATGAAAAACAACGTTTGTGGCATGTAACCTTCGTAGGGCTGCTCATTATATATAACCTGGCAGAGAACATGTTTGATATGCCGGACAGCAGGATTCCCCTGCCTACGATGTTACAGATCATTATTAACCAGGGAGCGGGATATGTAGTAACTGCTTATATTCCCTTTTATTGCTATAAAACGATGAACCTGCCAACCCTTCGCTTCCATGGGGTATATGGTTTCCTGTTCCTGCTGGTGCCGTTCCTTGTCTTTTATTGTATCTATTTACCGATCACGGGCAACCTGGATAATACATTAATATATACATACAGCATTACAGGCATGTATGCTATTGCCGCTATTCTTCATGGCAGCCTGGCTACCGCCCGGCAATACAAACGGGAGAAAAACAAGGCGCTGCTCCTGGAAAGGATCTGGATACTGGCGTCTCTTTTCTTCTGGTGTTCCTCCCCTGTTATCGGCGTTTTCCTGGGGCAACCCAACTGGATAGTGGGCGTGTTCAATAATGTAGTGTACATGCTGATGAACATTGTCCTGATGCGGCAAACCGTACGGCAGTCAAAAGCAGAATACCTTCAGCTGCAATCAGCCAATATTACTCTGGCGGAAAAGGTAAAGGAAAGGACCGCACAGCTGGAAAGGTCTACCGAGCAACGCACCAATGCCTTTGTGAACCTGGTACATGAAACAAAGACGCCTATCACTCTTATGAACAATCACCTGGAAGAATACATCCATAAACAAGGGTATAATGAAGATCTGCTGATAGTAAAAAGAAACCTGGACAAGCTGAACAATGATATCAGCAATCTCTTTGACCTGGAGCGCTATAATAAAGGACTGCCCGTTTACAATTACAGCCAGGTAGTGAACTTTAGTGAGATACTAAAGGATAACCTGCTGTTATTCAGAAGCTACTGCGAGAAAAAGAAGCTCTCACTGAAAGAAGATATTGCAGATGAAATGCTGGTAAAGGCAGACCCGGAAGCTATTAACAGGATCATTGTGAACCTGGTGGAGAATGCCATCAAATACACCGGGGAAGGCGGTACTGTCAGGGTGACACTCAATGTACAGGATGATAAGATCAGGTTTTCTGTGGATGATAATGGTATAGGTATAGAACCGGGCCAGCATAAAAAGGTATTTGAACCTTACTACCAGATCAACTCCCAGAAAAAGAGCGCCCAGGGTATGGGGCTTGGGCTTCCTATGGTTAAAAAGGTGATAGACGGACTGGCTGGCAGTATCACCATCAACAGTGATGCCTCCAGCCGTAAAGGCACCCTTGTAACCGTACTGCTGAGCCGTCATGTGCCGGCAGATAATGAGCCGGTACTGGCAGACTATAAGGTAACAGCATCTTCGGGCCTGGAGATCAGGGAACAGCCCATCAGCGATACTCCTTTCAACCCGGGGAGGCAGACTATCCTGCTGGTGGAAGACAACTATTCCATGGCTGCCTATCTCTCAAAAAAATTAAAGGAGAAGTATAATGTATGTGTGGCGTTTAACGGGAATGAAGCGTTAAAGAAGATCCGCGAATATCCTGTTCCGCCTGACCTGATCATTTCAGACGTCATGATGGACCGGCTGGACGGGTTCAAATTTGCCCGTATTATAGCAGAGAACGCTGACTATAACCACATTCCTTTCATTTTCCTGTCAGCCAGGTTTACCAGTAAGGATAAACTGGAAGGACTGAAGCTGGGCGCTCTCGATTATATTCCCAAGCCTTTCCGTATGCCGGAACTGATCCAGAAGATCAATTCTGTCCTGGATAATGCCCTGCGCCAGAAAAAGACCCTGCTTAATAATACTATCAGGGCGCTCAGGAACCTGGAAAATATTGCCCCGGCAACAAACAGTTTTGAGCAGAATTGTAACGCTTACCAGTTAACTTCAAGGGAAACCGATATATCCAGGCTTATTTGCGGGGGGCATTCCTATAAAGAGATAGGAGATTCCCTTTTTATCTCCGAAAGCACGGTTAAAAAGCATGTTCAGAATATATTTGAAAAACTCGAAATATCAAATAAGGTGCAGCTGGTCAACAAATTGCAGGGGTAACCCGAAATGCGCCACAGCAGGACATTGTACTCCCAAAGAAGTAGAAAAATAGTCCTATTGCCGTATTGTCTTTCTGTTCCGGGATAGTGAAATTCGTTTCATGCGTAACCCTCGTTCTGAAAGACAGATCATCACTATTTTCCATTCTGCCCTGCATGAGATAGGCACCCCGGTAAACGGTATTGTCACAGCCGCCAGCTTATTAAAAGATGAGATGGAGAAAGGCAATACTAAAACAGTTAACGAATTACTGGAGATGATCTCTTCTGCCGCCGGCAACCTTACAGACACTTTTCAACGGATCCGGCAGACCGTCCGGCATGAAGATATCCGGAAATTCCAACTGGTACAGGAGGTCTTTAACTTCCGTAAATGGCTGGATAACCTGCTGTTATCTATGCTGCCCCTGTTTATAGAGAAGCAGATCTCCGTTGTAAAGCATATTCCTGACTGTTTCCCTTCAGAGGTATTAACGGACAGGGTATACCTGAACCAGGTGATCAACAATATATTGATGAATGCCCTGAAGTATAGTCCGCCGGAAACTGTGGTGACCCTCAGTTGTTTTACCCGGGATGAATTCTTCTGTATAGAAGTAACTGACCAGGGCAAAGGTATCCCTTCTGAGCATCTTCCCTATATTTTCCGGGAATATTATACCCTTGCGGAGGATGTTCAGTTAAGATTTGGCGGAATAGGGCTTGGGCTCAGTATTGCCCGGGAGCTGACAGCGCTGATGGGCGGAAAGATTGAGGTGAGCAGTAAGAAGGATGAAGGAAGTACGTTTACGGTGATGATACCAGTCAGCATCTAATCCATATCCATAGCTATTTATCTTTACCCCGGAAATTGCTTCCGGGGTTCTTTTTGTGTATCGTTCCTTCCCTTCATCTCCTCCTTTCAGGTATGTTTCAGGCATATCTTAAGCATGTTTAAAGCATGTTTAAAGCATGTTTAAAGCATGTTTAAAGCATGTTTAAAGCATGTTTAAAGCATGTTTAAAGCATGTTTAATGTATGTATTGCGGTAGCTATTCAGCACCACGGTATTTTTCCGGTATATCGGTTTTATACCGATTAATTTAGTATATTAATGGTGTACGACGAATCTGATCAACTCCAATACCCCGGCACATGAAATATGGAAGTATTAAAAATTACATTAATGGCAAACTAAAGGAAGCACACTCAGAAAGGACTTTAAAAATAACCTCCCCACTGGATGGGACCTTGTTAGCCGAAATACCCTGCTCCACAGCAGCCGATCTTGACGAAGCGGTAGAAGCCGCCCGCACAGCCTTCCCCGCCTGGAGCAAAACACCTGTCAAAGAACGGGTCCAGGTATTCTTCCGTTATAAATATTTACTGGAACAACATTTACAGGAACTGGCCGCCCTGGTAAGCGAGGAAAATGGCAAAACCATGGGCGAGGCTGTTGCTGAAGTAGAGAAATGTATTGAACTGACTGAATTTGCCACTTCTCTGCCCCAGCTTATTACCGGCGAGGTGCTGGAAGTCAGCAAAGGTGTGGAATGCCGCACCTCTCATGCTCCACTTGGCGTAGTAGCCTCTATTGTACCTTTCAATTTTCCTGCTATGGTCCCTAACTGGACCATTCCCAATGCTATAGCGCTGGGTAACTGCATGATCATGAAACCATCCGAAAAGGTGCCTCTCAGTCTTACGCTGATAGCAAAATGGCTGAAGGAAGCGGGGTTGCCTGACGGGGTATTCAATATTGTAAATGGCGACAGTGAGATTGTCAATGCCATCTGCGATCATCCCGGTATCGAGGCTGTCTCATTTGTGGGATCTACTAAAGTAGCGAAGATAGTATACCGCCGCGCTACCCAGAACCTGAAACGCTGCCTGGCGCTGGGAGGCGCCAAGAACCACCTGCTGGTGCTGCCTGACGCCAAACCTGACATGACGGCCCAGAATATTGCAGCCTCTATGAGCGGCTGTGCAGGACAACGTTGTATGGCAGCGTCTGCCATGGTAGGTGTTGGATCGGTAGACCATATTATAGATAAGATCTGCGAGGAAGCACGGAAGATAGTGCCCGGAGAAAACCTGGGTGCGGTGATCAACCGGGAATCCAAGGAAAGAATAGAACGTTATATCACCGAAGCAGAACAGCAAGGCGCCCGTATACTGGTAGATGGCCGGGGCGCCACAGTGAATGGTAAAGAGAATGGCACCTATGTAGGGCCAACCGTAATAGATCATGTAACACCGGATATGGCCGTAGCCAGGGAAGAGATCTTTGGCCCGGTGATCAGTATACTGCGTACCGATACACTGGACCAGGCACTGGATATTGAGAATGCCAGTCCTTACGGTAATGCAGCCTCGGTATTCACACAGAACGGCGGCATGGCACGTTATGTAATGGAGAAAGCCAGCGCCGGTATGATAGGGGTTAACGTAGGCGTTCCCGTACCCCGTGAACCTTTTTCTTTTGGCGGATGGAATGAGAGTAAATTCGGTGTGGGAGATATAACCGGTAAAAGTTCAATAGAGTTCTGGACAAAACTGAAGAAGAGCACCACAAAATGGAACCCCGAAGAAGGGGTGAACTGGATGAGTTAACCTAATTAAATACGATATGTCAGATACACTTGCTATATCGAATGCCCAGGAAATCATACAGGATAACCTGGATTACACTCTCTTTTCATGGAGCAAACAAAAGGGCATAGCCCCTCTTGCCATTAAGCGTGCAGAAGGTGTTTACCTGTACGACTATGATGATAAACGTTACATCGACTTTTCCTCGGGTCTCATTAATGTCAACATAGGACATGGTAATCAGCGTGTTGCCAATGCCGTTATGAAGCAGATGCAGGAAGTGAGTTACGTCACACCCGGTTGCGTGACCCAGGCCCGTGGAGAGCTGGGTAAGAAGCTGGCTGCCATCACACCCGGCAACCTGCAGAAATCGTTATTCACCGTATGTGGCGCCAGTGCTATAGAGAATGCCATCAAACTGGCCAGGTTATACACCGGCAGACATAAGATCATAGCCCGCTATCGTGCTTTTCACGGTGCTTCCTATGGGTCTATGACCGCAGGTGGCGATCCCCGTAAACTGATGCACGACTCTCAACAGGTGCCTAATATCGTACATGTGGAAGACCCTTACTGTTACCGTTGTCCGTGGGGAAAAGAGATCAGCACCTGCAACCGGGAATGTGTCAGCCATATTGAACGTGTTATTGAATTTGAAGGACCGGAGAACATTGCTGCCATCATCATGGAAGGCGAAAGCGGTACTTCCGGCTGTATTAAATATCCGCCTGACTATCTGCAGAAAGTGAGGGCGTTGTGTGACAAATACGGTATCCTGCTCATAGCTGATGAAGTGATGAGCGGGTTTGGCCGCACGGGCAAATGGTTTGCCTGCGATCTTCATGGTGTTGTACCTGACATGATAGCCACCGCAAAAGGAATTACTGCCGGCTATATCCCTTTGGGGGCATTGATAGTGAGCGATACTATCGCCCGTTATTTTGATGATAAAGTATTATGGCTGGGGCTTACCTATTCTGCTCATCCTGTTGCATGTGCCGCCGCTGTGGAAGTACTGAAGATCTATGAAGATGAGCACCTGATAGAGAATGCTGCCGCTATGGGTGTTTATATAGAGGAAAGAATAGAGGCCATGAAAGCGCATCATCCCTGTATAGGCGATTTCCGGAACACAGGCCTGCTGGGATGTATAGAGCTGGTGAAGAACAGGGATACCAAAGAGCCGATGGCGCCTTACAATGCTACGGCAGATGAGATGAGCGTAATGAATAAAGTGGCAGGTAAGCTGAGGCAGCTGGGCATGTATGCCTTTATACGCTGGAACTATGTTTTCATTGCGCCGCCGCTGAGCATTACCAGGGAAGAAGCTGACGAGGGGCTGGCCATGATAGATGAGGCGCTGAGTATAGCTGACCAATATGTAATCTGAACATAAACTATGGACACATCAACCAAAACGAGCGCTTTATACAGTGAAGATCTGGCTCCTGTTCCCCCGTCAAAACGGACCTGGAACACCTGGAACTACGCTGCGCTGTGGATCAGCATGAGCCTCTGTATCCCTACCTACATGCTGGCCAGTTCACTGATAGAAGGTGGTATGAACTGGTGGCAGGCTATCCTCACTATTTTTGCCGGCAATACCGTAGTCCTGATCCCCATGCTGCTGAACAGTCACGCGGGCACTAAATACGGCATCCCCTTCCCTGTTTTTGCACGCGCCAGCTTTGGCATTAAAGGCGCTAATATACCGGCTATGCTCAGGGCTATTGTAGCCTGCGGATGGTTTGGCATACAAACATGGATAGGCGGGTTTGCTTTATACCAGATGCTTCACCTGTGGATACCTGCACTCGAAACGCTGCCACCGGTATTCCCCGCGTCTTTCGGGCTGGCCACCGGGCCTGCTATCTGCTTCTTCCTGTTCTGGCTCCTGAATATGTATGTAGTATATCTTGGCATTGAAAGTATCCGTAAACTCCTTGTATTCAAAGCTATCTTCCTTCCCCTGGCAGCGCTGGCATTGCTCTACTGGGCCATCAATGCCGTAAGCGGGGGATTAGGCCCTATCCTGACACAGCCTTCACGTTTTACTTCCAATGCTGAGTTCTGGGCGTTCTTCATTCCCGGGCTGACAGGTATGGTGGGTTTCTGGGCCACACTTTCACTCAATATCCCTGACTTTACAAGATATGCAAAGAGCCAGCGCGCCCAGGCACAGGGACAGGCATTGGGCCTGCCCACTTCTATGACGCTGTTCTCATTTATAGGTGTGGTGGTAACATCTGCTACGACTATCGTATACGGTACTACGATATGGGACCCGGTAGTGCTGGCCGGCAGGTTTGATAACAAGATACTGGTCAGCATAGCCATGATAGCTGTAGCTATCTCGACATTGGCCACTAATATTGCGGCCAACATAGTAAGCCCGGCCAATGATTTTGCCAACCTCTCTCCTTCCCGTATCAACTTCCGCACGGGTGGATATATTACAGGAGTCATCGGCATCCTTATTTTCCCCTGGAAGCTGGTAGCAGATCCTAGTGGCTACATCTTTACCTGGCTGGTGGGTTATTCCAGCCTGCTGGGCCCTGTGGGCGGTATCATGATAGCTGACTATTATCTTGTACGCAAACAGCAGCTGGACGTAGATGAGCTGTATAAGCCGCAAGGCATCTACAGTTTTACCAACGGGTTTAACCGCCATGCCCTCATTGCCTTGCTGCTGGGCATAATACCCAATATTCCCGGCTTTCTCACCACTACAAAGCTGATAGCTGCCGATGCGGTTCCTCAATGGATATCTCACCTGTACAGCTATGCATGGTTTGTGGGATTCTTCATATCTGGCGCCAGTTATTTCATCATTTCCCCCGGAAATTATAAACAACAGGTTAATTATGTCACTACTGATTAAAAACGGCAGGATCATTACGGCTAATGACGATTATATAGCCGATATCTTCATAGAGGGAGAAACAGTGAAGGCTATCGGAAAAGATCTTCCTTTCAATGCGGAGAAGGAAATAGACGCATCCGGCAAGCTGGTATTTCCCGGAGGTATTGATCCGCATGTACACCTGGATATGCCTTTTATGGGCACTTTCTCCAGCGATACCCATGAAACCGGCACCCGTGCCGCATTGCATGGAGGTACCACTACTGTGATAGACTTCGTTTTACAGCAACAGGGGCATTCCCTGCATGAAGCACTGGACGCCTGGAACGGCCGTGCCCGGGGAACAGCGGTGGGCGACTATAGCTTTCACATGGCAGTGACAGACTTCAATGAGCATACCAAAGCAGAGATAAAACAAATGGTGGAAGAAGAAGGTATCACCTCTTTTAAAACCTTTATGGCCTATAAGGGCGCATTGATGATAGATGACCGGCAGATGACGGCCCTTATGCAGGAAGTGAAGAAACAGGGCGGTATGGTGACTGTTCATGCCACCAATGGAGATATGATAGATTATCTCATAGCCCAGAATAAAGCTGCGGGCAATCTTGCTCCTTTATATCATTATCTCTCCCAGCCGGAAGTAACGGAAGCAGAGGCCTCCGGCCGTTTTGCCGATATTGCCAATTATACCGGCTGTCCGGCATATATCGTACATCTTACCTGCGAAGGGGCATTGAACGCAGTGCGTAATGCTACCCGCAGGAACCAGAAGGTGTTTGTGGAGACCTGTATTCAATACCTGTTACTGGACGCTTCCCTGTACGAGCGCAACTTTGAAGGCGCTAAATGGGTGATGAGCCCTCCGTTGCGGCAAAAGAAAGACCAGGACACATTATGGGCAGGCATTAACCAGGGACTTGTCAATATAGTGGCTACAGATCATTGTCCCTTTATGTGGCAGCAGAAGCTGATGGGAAAGGATGATTTCTCGAAGATACCTAACGGCCACCCTGCTATTGAGAACAGGATGGAATTGCTGTATAGTGAGGGCGTGCATAAAGGGCGTATCACGCTGAACAGGTACGTGGAGGTAGCCTGCACTAATCCTGCCAGGATCTTTGGCATGTTTCCCCGCAAGGGCACCATTGCTGTGGGCAGTGACGCTGATATTGTGATCTTCGATCCGCAGGAAAAGCATGTCATCTCTGCCGCTACTCATCATATGAACGTTGACTATTCTGCTTACGAGGGATGGGAGTTAACAGGTAAAGTAAAGACTGTCTTATTAAGAGGACAGATAGCGATAGATGAAGGCGAATGCCTGGTGCCCAGGGGTTATGGGCAATTCATTAAACGTAAAAAGGTAAATGCCTTTATTTAAATCCATTATTATGCCGCGTATTATCAAATCAGGACTAATCCAGATGAGCCTTCCGAAAACTGAAGGCGAAGGCACTATTGAGGAGATCAAAGAGGCCATGATACAGAAACATATTCCTCTTATTGAGGAAGCGGGTCAGAAAGGTGTGCAGATCCTCTGTTTGCAGGAGATATTCAGTACTCCGTACTTCTGTCCCGGCCAGGATACGAAGTGGTACCAGTCGGCCGAGACGGTTCCCGGTCCTACGACCGACCGTATGGCTGCTTACGCGGCAAAGTACAACATGGTGATCATAGTACCTGTGTATGAGAAAGAGCAGGCCGGCGTGTTATATAACACCGCCGCTGTGATTGATGCAGATGGTACTTACCTGGGGAAATACCGCAAGAATCATATACCGCATACTTCAGGGTTCTGGGAGAAATTCTTCTTTAAGCCCGGCAATCTTGGTTACCCGGTGTTCCAGACAAGATATGCGAAGGTGGGCGTTTACATCTGTTATGACCGTCATTTCCCGGATGGTGCGCGGATATTGGGATTGAACGGCGCTGAGATAGTGTATAATCCGTCTGCAACAGTGGCAGGCTTATCTCAATATCTCTGGAAGCTGGAGCAACCAGCACATGCCGCAGCCAACGGATACTTTATGGGATGTATTAACCGTGTTGGTGTTGAAAAGCCCTGGAACCTGGGGAAGTTCTATGGCTCATCGTATTTCACAGATCCCCGCGGACAGATCTTTGCCAGCGCTTCTGAGGATAAGGATGAGTTGCTCATCGCAGAGTTTGATCTTGATATGATAGAGGAAGTGAGAAGTGTGTGGCAGTTTTTCAGGGACAGAAGGCCGGAGACTTACGGCAAGCTGACCGAACTATAAATTACGCTTATGGCAGTACGTAATAACAGATTATCAGCAGAAGAATATGAACGGCAGTTCAGTGATATACACCCTCCGTTCGAAACGCATGATGCCGCACTGGTAGAAGCCAACCGCTGCCTGTATTGCTATGATGCGCCCTGTACTAAAAGTTGTCCCACCAGTATTAATGTACCTAAGTTCATTAAGCAGATCACTACAGAGAACCTGAAAGGTGCGGCACATACTATCCTGACGGCTAACATCATGGGTGGCGGCTGTTCAAAGGTATGCCCGGTAGAAAAGCTCTGCGAAGGCGCCTGTGTATATAACCTGATGGAGGAAGAGCCTATACATATTGCCCGTTTGCAACGCTATGCTACAGAAAGGGCCATAGCAGAGAAATGGCCGCTCTTCACCCGTAAACCCTCTACAGGAAAGAGAGTAGCAGTTGTGGGCGCTGGGCCTTCAGGACTGAGTTGTGCCCATGTATTAGCTGCCGAAGGCATTGATGTGACTGTGTATGAAAAAGAAAGCAAAGGTGGCGGGCTAATGACCTACGGTATTGCTGCGTATAAGGTCACGCCTGAATTCTGTGAGGCGGAAGTTAATTTCATCACTTCTATTGGCGGCATTGATATCCAGTACAATAAAGAGCTGGGAAAGGATATCACCATTGATCAGTTATTGAGCGCTTATGATGCCGTGTACCTGGCGTTTGGTGTAGGTCTTACCCGTCAGCTGGCTATCCCCGGAGAAGAGCTGCATGGCGTTACCGATGCCATCAGTTTCATTTATGACATCCGTAATAGTGGCTATCCCTCTGTTCCTGTGGGTGATAAAGTGGCCGTTATAGGCATGGGGATGACGGCGATAGATGCCGCTACACAGGCCCGGCGGCTCGGAGCCAGCGAAGTTACCCTGGTGTATCGCAGAACGCAGCAGGAGATGCCTTGTACAGAAGCAGAGCTGGATATTGCCAAACTGGATGGGTGTAAGATCATCTGGCTGGCTGCCCCCAAAGAGATAAAGGGGGAGAATGGGCAGGTAACAGCGCTTGTATGTGAGGTGATGAAGCTGGAAGACCCGGGGTATGGCAGGCCGGCGCCAGTGCCTACCGGAGAGACCTTTAGTTTGTATGTTGATATGGTGATCAAAGCTACCGGGCAGATGCCTTATGAGCGGATGGTGAACTGCTATGCGCTGGATAATACTCAGGGGAAACTATCCATCAACAACAGTCACACCAGCAAACCTGGTGTTTTTGCCGGCGGCGATTGTGTGAATGGAGGCAAAGAAGTGGTAGATGCTGTGCAGGCTGGAAAAGATGGCGCTAAAGCAATATTACAGTACCTGTTTAAAGACTAATCTTATGGCAGATATATCAGCCGATTTTCTTGGTATTAAATCCCCCAATCCTTTCTGGCTGGCCAGTGCACCGCCAACAGATAAGAAAGTGAATGTGCTGCGTGCTTTTGAAGCCGGCTGGGGCGGTGTTGTATGGAAGACCCTGGGCAGCCAGATCAAGAACGTTTCTTCCCGTTATTCTTCTGTAGATTATCATGGCAGCAGGATGATGGGGTTTAACAATATTGAGTTGATCAGTGACAGACCTCTGGACCTTAATTTAAAAGAGATCAGGGAGTGTGTACGGCTTTTCCCTGACAGGGCTATGATCGTTTCCCTGATGGCAGATAACAATCGTGAGAGCTGGCATGAGCTGATCAAACAGGTGGAAGACACAGGCGCTCATGGCCTGGAACTGAATTTTGGTTGTCCGCATGGAATGACAGAACGTGGCATGGGCGCTGCCGTTGGACAGGACCCGGAGATAGCGCGAATGGTGGTGGAATGGGTGATGGAGGCAGCTACTATTCCTGTTATTACCAAGCTTACGCCTAATGTTCATTCGGTTGTACCTACAGGCCGTGCGGCCGTGCAGGCGGGCTCTGATGCTTTGTCGCTTATCAATACCATTCAATCTGTTACAGGAGTCAACCTGGATACTTTCGTTCCCAATCCTAATGTGGGCGGGCAATCTACTTTTGGCGGCTATTGCGGGCCTGCGGTAAAGCCTATTGCATTGAAGATGCTGACTACCATCAGCCAGGACCCTGTTACTTCCCGTGTACCCGTTTCAGGTATAGGGGGTATTACAACCTGGAAGGATGCGGTAGAGTTTATGCTGCTGGGCGCTACAACATTACAGGTGTGTACTGCAGCTATGAAATACGGCTTCCGTATTATAGAAGATATGTGCGAAGGGCTGAATAACTGGATGGATGAGAAGGGATTTAAGACCATTAATGACTTTATTGGTAAGTCTGTACCTACACTTACGCATTGGGAGGAACTGGATATCAACTACCATATTGTAGCTAATATTAACCAGGAAAAGTGTATCCACTGCGGGCTTTGCTATATCAGCTGTGAAGACGGCTCTCACCAGGCTATTAACCTCTCCTACGGCAACCCTTATAATACCTATGCCATCAAAGAAGATGAATGCGTAGGGTGTAACCTATGCAAGCTTGTTTGCCCGGTGGACAATTGTATTACCATGGTAGAACAGCGGAAAGGGCCGGAATATCTCAACTGGAAAGAATTTCAGCGGAGAGGCCTGCCGTTGAACGATCATTGACCTACCATACTATATTCTGCTCAATAAAGCTGATCAGGTCTTTAGCCATGGATGCCTGCTCTGCCAGTCGCGGGTGACCGGGAGTATTCTTATATGGGAAGAAATGCGTCAGTATCTTCTTATCGTTTAATCCGCTTACAGCTGTTTGTATATATCCCGGCCAGGGAGCTCCCCCGCGGGTAGCGTCCATGCTGCCGAGTGCGCAGATGATATAAGCGTTAGGGTATTTGTTCCTGACGTTCGCAACAAATTTCGCGTAAGCATTTACGATGAAACTGCTGTCCGGCTTTTGAGTGCCGAAGCGGGATTTAAACTGTTCGTGTTCCGGTTTGTTTACCAGCCAGGAGTCGTTCTGGAAGAGATTAATTACCACCACATCGGGCGTATACTTACTGAAATCCCAGTGTGAGCTGGAATCTGTAGGATTTGTCCTGTCATACATTTCCGGCATGATCAATGGAAACCAGCTTAGCATTATGCCTATGCCACTTTTGGAAGTGCAATGATACTGCGCATCGAAATGCCTGGCGGTTATTGCCGCATAAGTCAGGTAGTTATTCTCGAAATAGCCGTGGCCGGAGTCATTACCTGTGCTGTCTTCTATTCCGTAGCCGCAGGTAATGGAGTTGCCGAAGAACTCTATCTTCCTTTTCTTAGGTGCTGCGGGAGGTAATAACTGAGTACCTGGATTGAGCTTAAAACCGTAACAGTAAGTGTTTCCTTTATCCCATTCTGTTATTTTAAAGAGCTGTACAGTATGTTCTCCTTTGGAGAGGCGGGATGCCAGGGTATATGTTTTCTTTGCGGTATCTGTATGTATTCTCTTTTTGACCTTACCATCTATGATCACATTGTAATAGTTGGCTGTATCTGTATCCTGCAATATAGCACTGATACCGGTTCCTTTAAACCGGATAGTAACGTTGGTTCCCGGCCAGGATAATACCAATGCGCTGTCATTATGGAACCAGGTGCGCCCTTCTACAGCTAATAACGGGTTTCCCGGAGAAATGGTCTTCTGTGCGCTGGTAGCAATGAATATCGTGCAACAAATAATGGCAAGGATCAGTCTTTTCATACCTGGCTAAGTTCTTAAGTTTTGCAATGTACAATGTTTTATTGTTATATCACAATGGCTGGCAGTCGCCGGTATATAACATTTTTGTATATTTACATGTGTTTGAATACTTACGTAGTTATATTAACAGATATTCAGCAGCTCCGCTGACCGACCAGGAGTTTGAGATATTATCTTCAGCCTTTCAGCCCAGGTCTTTAAGGAAAAAGCAGTATTTTCTCCAGGAGGGCGAGGTCTGTAAATATATGGGGTTCATCGTGAAAGGTGCTGTGCGGCAATACAGTGTGGATGATAAAGGGGTTGAACACATTGTTAACCTTTCCATAGAAAACTGGTGGGTAGGCGACCGGGAGAGCTGGGTGATGCTTACTCCTTCCGTATACAACATTGACGCCTGGGAAGACACTGACCTATTGGTTATTACAAGAGCAGATTTCCTGGGATTGTTAGATAGTGTTCCTGCCATGCACGGGATAATAAAATCCCTGGATGAGAAACATGCCATCGCTACGCAAAAAAGGCTTACAGCGTCTATCAGCTTTTCTGCAGAAAAGCGTTATGCTGACCTGGCCAGCCGGTATCCTGAGCTTTTGCAGCGCTTTCCGCAACACCTTATTGCCTCTTATCTTGGTATTACCAAAGAAACACTGAGCCGTGTGCGACAACGCTCAGTGAAAAAATAGTCCTTCTCCCCTCTTTTCCGTTGACATTTGTCAACGTTTTTTTTTATCAAAGGTCATCGTTCCGGGCTTGCTGCCGGATGTAACTTTGGGCTTGTAAATGAATGTTATCATCAACATCAAATAGTTCAGAGCTTTTTAAATAGAAAGACAACTGTTGGCTTCTGTTTAATAAATACAATGCCATGAAAAAAGAAATCAGTTTTTCATCACAAGGTTACAGGGCAGATATTGGAAGAATTCCGATCCACCGTATATTGCCGAACCGCTATGCGGATGCTGTTGGTCCCTTTGTTTTCCTGGACCACCTGGGGCCTTTCAGCAGAATGCCTGGGGAAACCTTGATGCAGAAGGGAACAGGAGCGCATCCTCATCGGGGTATTGCTACACTTACTTATGTTCTCAATGGTGAAGGAGAACATTTTGACAGTCGCGGTAATCATGCAAAAGTCTTTTCCGGTGGTGTTCAGTGGATGAAAGCGGGCAACGGGATCATCCATGATGAAACGATAAATCCGGATTCCCGGACTGATAATCCTTCTATGCACGGTTTTCAGTTCTGGATCAATCTTCCGGCAAAGGTTAAGATAGAAGCTCCGGAATATCTTTCCGTTCATGCTGATGAAGTTCTGAAAATGATGCTGAGTGAAGACAGGGGCTGGTTGAAAGTGATTGCCGGAGCGTATGAGAACCTGGTTTCAAAAATACCTGCGTACAGTAAACAGTATTTGTACCATATTCATCTGAATGAAGGGAAGCAGTTTTCTATGCCAACAGAAAAAGGATTGGAATATGCCGCGTTCCTCCCGTTACATGAGGTAATAATTAATGACACTACATTTGATGCGGGAGAATTTATTGAATTTGACAGGCAGGATGGAACAATAGAGATCGCTAATACTTCCGGCCTTGCAGCAGATATTATCCTGTTTGGCGGAGAACCTTATGCAGAACCGATCACCGCACAGGGGCCGTTCGTCATGAATACAATGCAGGAGATTGCGGAGGCATACAAAGATTTTCACTCGGGAAAATATGGGAAGATCACTTATGTTAAATGATCTTTCGGAAACTGATAAAAGGAGTTAACTAAAATGGAAATTGGAATTGACAGTTTTGCAATGATACAGCCCTTTCAGGCTAATGGTGCTGAATCATTGAATCAATTAATTGATAAGATCGAACATGCAGACCAGGTAGGCCTGGACGTGTTTGGCGTGGGAGAACATCACCGGAAGGAATTCCTGGACTCGGCGCCGCAGATTATCCTGGGGGCAGCTGCAGCAAGGACGAAAAACATCCGGCTAACAAGCGCTGTTACAGTATTAAGCTCAGCCGATCCTGTAAGGGTATTTCAAAGTGCGGCTACAATTGATCTGCTATCTAACGGGCGCTCTGAAATGGTTGTGGGCAGAGGGTCGTTTGTGGACTCTTACCCTCTTTTCGGTTTTGACCTTGATGATTATAATGCACTTTTCACAGAAAAGCTGGAGCTCCTGCTAAAGATCCGTGACAATGAGTTTATAACCTGGCAGGGGAAGTTCCGTCCGGCGTTAACAGGGCAGGGAATTTATCCGCGCCCGGTGCAGAAACAATTGCCGGTCTGGCTGGGCGTGGGTGGTACTCCAGAGTCGTTCATCCGCGCCGGTCTCCTTGGTCTGCCGTTAATGGTAGCTATAATAGGAGGAGAAACACATCGCTTCCGTCCGTTGGTTGATCTTTACAGAGAAGCGGGAATAAAAGCCGGGCATGATCCGTCTTCACTAAAAGTGGGTGTGCATTCCCTTGGTTATGTAGCGGCTACCCGGTATGAAGCTGAGGAAGGATTTTATCCTGGTTATGCTAAAACGTTCACTGAAATTGGTAAAGAGCGTGGCTGGCCGCCAGTGAGCCGCGCTCATTTTGATGCGCAGAATGGCCCAAGAGGAGCTTTATTGGTTGGTGGTCCGGAAGAAGTGGCGGAAAAGATACTGCGGCATAGTGAAGCGCTTGGAGGGATCAGCAGGTTTACATTTCAAATGGATAGTGCACATCTTCCGCATGATAAACTGATGAAATCAATTGAGTTAATTGGGACGAAGGTGGCGCCGATTTTGAGAAAGGAATAGATTATCCTTTAAAGTCCAGTTCAAATATGGGATCTTTTTAGCGAAGAGACTGTCTCTGGTTGGGAGACAGTCTCTTCACAGTTATTTACGTGATGCTCGCCAATTTGAAGTGTAGTGTATAATTTCATTCTATAGGAAGTGCAAGTAACGAAATTTAGTGTAATATTGTCATTGGCAATGCCTTTGACAAAGCCCATTTTTGTCTTTTCATATAGCCACTTTATTAATGCCGGTTACTCCCTTTCTGCTTCCAGGGCTTTTACTTTTTCCTTTAAAACTTGCAGGGATTTATCCATTTCAATAAGCCGGAGGGTCATTTGTTCTACCAGTTCTGTTAATGCCTTGTTGGTACTCAGGACGTCCATTCCATCTCTCTCAATTTCTTTTGCGGATGCAAGACCGGGAAGATGTTTCTCTCTCTTTACATAGCTTTCTATCTCCGATAAAGGGGGAAGCTTATAGTTTTCTTCGAATACATAATCCGGCCAGCTGCCATAGTTTCTGACCACTGCTTTTCCAAATATGGCCGCACCGTTTACGCCTAATTTATATCCCTTTGTGTCAACGGTTCCAACGCCTATATTACCCCCAAAAAAGCCGTTACCACTGATCCGGACATTTCCTATCTGATCGGCACTCGCCTGGTTTCGAATGAGGTCATCGCCGGTACTTGTAACATCAAATACGGATGAAGAAGCCACATGCCATACCAGAGGATTATCTACTGTTGGAGTGGGGCCGCTGAGGTATACATGCCCTCCTGTTCCAGGTGTTCCGGAATTGCCGGTTGAAACGACATAAGCATACTCTTCCCATTTGCCTGTGCCAGCAGTACTGGTGATCCAATAGCGGGAGCCGCCAGTTCCAAATGAATTGCTGTTATTTGTTACCGTATAGCCTATCGGGACCTTTGCCCGAAAGACATGCACATAGGTTTTATTCAGTTTCATATTGAACCCCTGATAATACCCTCCCTGTTGCGGACTAGCAGGACCTGTTCCTTTTATCTCCAAGCAGAAACCTGAAGTGTTGGGTAAATTTGCTAACTGTTTCCTGTTGATAGTCACATTGCCATTGTTTACATTGTTATAGACAATGATACCGTTCAAAGATGTGTCAAACTGTTCATCCCAATGTAAACGTCTGCCAGTTCTTAAGCCGGGAAAGAGCGGATTGAAAAATCCTTTCTCCGGATTGTCGTTTGTGGGCATGGCAAAAACCAGCTGCCGGTTGATAAGCAGATTACTAGTGTTCGTTGTGCCATTCACATCAAGATTGTACTGCGGGGATATGGTATTGATCCCTACATTACCTGTGCCGGGCAATGTGTTTGTCTGAGCGTAAGAAGCCAGGTTAAAGTAAATACACAGGCATAATAATAAATAGTTCCTCATATTAATGGTGATTTTTATGGTTACTATGCTAACAATGGTTACAATATTTGTTTTTAGGGTAATGTTGAAAAAAGCAGCTACAAATAATATTTAAAATAGACATTTAACCGGATAAAAAGCACCGACGTCGGTACTTTTTTCAATCATTAATATTAAATCTGCGCATTATGCAACGTCAATAGTATTTTGTCTTTCCAGATCAGATATGCTTTACTTGTCAGGTGAATACCATCTTTCTGGGCGTAAGGAGCTTCTAATACTTCGTTTGGAGCAATAATTCCATTCAAATCGATAATTGTGTTATTGGGGAATTCAAGTTTCATTCTCTTATTAAGCTCCTTCACTTTATTGTTTACCTCCTCACTATTGGGATAGCTAGCGGCAACATGGATCGTTGAATTAAGGACGACCTTAATATTGTGACACTCCAAAGTATCAGTTAACCGCCGCATATTATACACGATAGTATCAATTGCTATATCTTTAGCAAGATCATTAATACCACCTTCAACAAAGCAGATCTTTGGGTTTACATTAAACACGTACTGTAACCTGGTAAGATAGCCTGCCATAATATCTGATCCTATTCCACGGTTAATAACATCCGACCTTCCAAGCAATTCGTTCCAGTGTACCCGGTATACAAGAGAATTCCCAAGCATCACGATATTACCCTTTATCTCATAAGCAGACTGGAGATCTGTTTGCTCATTATACTGTGGGTTTAATAAATACGTATAGTGCTTATTGACTGTAATGAATTTGTAAGTATAGTAGGAAATACCGGTTATGAAGACAAAGAGAGACAGGCCCAGAAAAGCCTTCTTCAGTTTAAAGGATAAATGGTGCATAGCAAGGACTCTTATTAAGAAATTTCCGGCAACGTTACTTTAACTTATCGACAAATCTGTTAATCAATTGTTAATCCGGAAAAATCTCCCCAGATATAAATTTTTGATATTCATCACGATATGAGCAAAATCAAAATGACTGGTTCTTTGTGTGTGAGCAACGTTTTGTCGTAGATAATCTGATCTGAGGGAAGTCAGGTAAATAAGTATTGTTCAGGTCTAGTTCCTTTGAGCTAGTTTATAAATTGTTACTTTGCAAGTGTTTCTTTGTTATCATATGCATTAGGTTCTATTTTCCTAAAATAGAAAGAGGATGACAATTCAGCTGTATCATTACCGAAGATTTCACTTATAGTAGTCTTAGCCCCTTTATAGCCTAACTCCCTTGATTTTAAAAGATAATATAAAGCCATATTCTTTGTCCTCTCATCGTTACTATATAATTCAACTCCGTTAATAGATGCCTGGTCCGTCATAATAAGAAATAGATGATAAAATGCTTCCGGGCACTTATGCTTGTTTGCCATGAGCAAAGCATAATAATAAAGCTCATCAACCTTGTAAGCTAGCAAATACGCATTTGAGACTTTTTTATAAGATTCGAAATCGCCATTATTAATTGCTTTCGCAAGCAGACGTGAACTCTCCTTTGAATCATTTAGTAGCCTTTCATGGTAGCCTATCTCAATGCTATTGCTATTTTTCTTATTTCTACAAGACAACAATGACTGCTGAAGAAGAAACAGCGATACAACGATGATTATAACTTTCATTTTTAACGTCTACATTAGTCAATAGGTTCCCATAATTCAATCTTGTTTCCTTCAATGTCAAGAATGTGAACGAACTTTCCATAATCATAGGTTTCTATGTTATCTAATACCGTCACTCCTTCCTTTTTTAATTCTTCTACAAGCGCTTCCAGGTTTTCTACCCGGTAATTAATCATAAAGTCCTTTGATGAGGGCTCAAAGTATTTGGTCTTGTCAGAAAAAGGGCTCCATAAAGTATAGCCTTTATTTATTGAGTCCTCCCCTTGCTGCCACTCAAACTTTGCTCCGTACTGGTCCATGTCGAATCCGAGATGGGTTTTATACCATTGTTTAATTTTTTCCGGGTCCTGGCATTTGAAGAAAATGCCACCGATTCCTGTTACTCGTTTCATTTTTGTTTGTTTTAGTTAAATGCGGACTAAAAGTGAATAAGTTATCAATCTATCAGTCATTTTTTATCAGGTATCGAACTCCAAAATATCTCCAGTAGTTATACTCCCTTGCTCAAAAGAAAGGATGCAGGAATAACTGGTATTACCAAACCCTTTAAGTGGATCAGGTTGATTGAATGAGACACCTTTAATACAATATTGGTACAATCCCTTCTTTAATTCCATATTAATGCTGGGAGAAACCCCTATCGGGAAATCCAGAATAGCTATCACACCAATCTCTGTCTGATAAACATTGAGAACTTTTATTTGCATTGGACTTCATTAAGGTTGTTGTCTGGTGATTTTATCTGTTATACTTTGATTCCGGATCGAACCAGTATCCTTTATCAATTACTTTCATTAAGTGATTAATTGTGAATGTCCTTGATGGCAATTTATCTCTTTTAAACAACGAATAAAATAGAGATCGAAAAACATTTGAGAGTTCACTTTCAGAAAGGAAATATTCACTATAATTAAATGATTCCAATGAAAACTCAAATTCAATAGCCAATTCCTCCATCAATGTGGCGGCATCAATACCATTGATTCCCAAATCATCAAAAATAATGCTGTTTTCAGTTAAAGGAATCCCTCCACACTTTGAACTGATATATTGAATTAAGTCATTTATTGATACTTTGCTTCTCATATTTGTCGATTTAGCACATAAAATTTGGATCATGAGGAGAAAAATGAATACTAACTGATTGATAAAATATAAGTCCCAAATGCTCCTCCCCTACTGTGTTCAACACCCTAAACTCATAACCTGGGACAAAAAACTTCGCGTAAATTACCCCAGTCGTGATCGCCATTTTGTTTATGATGCCGCAATTATTTCTTCATAATCTAGACCCATATTCCTAATCCTGTCCTCTAATATCCATCTATTTTTACCTACCCTACAGTTCCCTGCTATAATAAAATGACACAGTCCCTCAGACTGAATCTCAAAAATTTTCAATCCACTAATCTTAGAATACTTATTGAACTTCTCTGGAACGTTTTCAATAATCTCGTGCACCTGTATTGATTTAAATGTGTCCGGAACGTCTAAGTAAGCAACTGCTGAAAATTCAATATCAATATTATAGTTCATTGATTCTGTATAGCCATCTACATCTTCATATAACATCGAGCTTCTGAGTATTAAAAGACTATGGCTCGCTGTATAGCCCCAAATCTTAAAGTGTCTATTTGATTTATATTCCATCATGCTAGAATGGTTTAGGTACAGTTTGATACACTTTTTGTAAACTTATGAATAGTAGTCCGCACCAAAGCGTCTAACGTCTTATAGATTGTATGTTTTATGAACTCAAGTAGTCCTACATAACTCATTAAATGCAAACGGATTACTGTAATCATATTAGCAAATGACTTTTTAGTAGCTGCTTTTTTGCGGATCATCACCATCAACAGCTGAGCAATCAGCACACAGTAAACCTGTATTTTGATAGCGTTGTCACTCTCTCCCCAAAAGTATTGTAGAGGGAAGTTCTGCTTAATCTGCTTGAAGAGTAATTCAATCATCCAACGATCTTTATAAATGGTGGCAATTTTTGACGCTGGCAAGCTAAAATCATTCGTTACATAGACATATCTTTTCCCTTCTCTTGTCTTATAAATAATTCTTCGCAGCATTAGCCGTTCGGTTACAATTCCATTTGTTTTAACGGCGACAGTAATAAATTGCTCCTTTATTACACCGATAGCCTGTTTTTTCTTCGTCTTATCTACCAACACCTTAGTTACATGGAATACTGCGTTATCTTTCATCCGGCTTACAAACCAGATTTTTTGATTAGTCCATTTTGCAAAATGCTGATACGTATTATATGCCTTATCAAATACCAGCCAGCTTCCTGCCGGTAGTTTTAAATGATACAGGAACTTACAGTCATGCTCTTTGGCTGCTGTGATCCGCAAGAACTCGGTAACACCGCTAAATGCATCCATCAGTGCATGTACCTTGATACCGCCTTTCTTTCGGGAACCATCCAAACGATTTCGTCCTACCCCTTGTAATATCTCACTGAATAAAGAGATCGTTGTACTATTAATGATCTTCAGGTTCCGGATACTTAACCTTTTCAGTCGGCTGTCCGAGATAAATGAGTAATACTTTTTTAGTAATCCATAATAAATCGTCTCAAAGACCAGGTAGCTACGGTTGCTATTGGCATCCGATATTGTACTGCGGGCTGGTGCTTTATCAAGCCCTAAATGAGACAATTTGCCTTCGCATGCCAGCATCCCTTCACAGAGTTCCCGAAGCCCATTGCAATAACTGAATACACCATATAACAACGTCACCAGGTGAACACGCAGAGGGAGCCGTTTATAATAACGGTTTGAATTATGCTTCCGATTTGCCAACTGTATTACCGAATTCGGTATTACACCTAATATTTGAGACAAGACCGGCTGTCCGGGAAATTTTCTATCTTTATCCAAGTTTATATTTTAAGGTGTGGTAACCCAAAATTATAAACTACTGGGGCGTAATTGCCCCTTTTTTATTCTTGACTTGACATTTTTCCCGAACAACAGTGAATTTTATTCTTTATGTCAAATCTAAATATTTAGGTAATAATGAATAATATCCTTCCTGGTCTTGATAACATTTTTATCAAGACATATGGACTGTGAAGAGACTCATCCCTATTAATTAATAATAGCACGGTGAATGACTCTGATTCTAGACCAAGCATAACTTTACAAACTAGAACTGAACCTGAAATTACTCTCCTAAATGCTTTACTTTTTCTATATAGTCGTTAATATATTTTTGATGTGGATATGCTGTACCTGTAACATGTACACTACCATCACGTTTATCAACTATATAAGGGGCATTTCCTCCTAAGCCGACTTTAACTCCGTTGATTTCAATGTAATCTGTTGTTTGATAAAAAAAAACCCAACCGTATTCAAATTCTACCGTTTTATCCTCCATGATAAAAAACGAGGCATCCTGATCTATATTAAGATATTTCTTTATTATTCCTAATGCTTCTTGATATGTTACCATTTTGCTTGAATTGGTGTTATTCCCGTTGTATTTTTAAACAATAAATAATCAAAATTATAATTCTGCATCAAGTTAGATGGATTAATTGCTCGTTCTCCTATTCCTAACTGAAAATCAACAAATTGTATTATTCCATTTTGCTTAGTCACATTAAAATAGTGCCCAACTCCTTCAGTTCTTAACCCCATTATAACTCCAGTAGCACCCTCGCTCATCCCTTCCATAGCTTTTATAATTGATTCTGGCGAGGAATGCAATGAAACGTCTCTCATACCACCCCATGCCTCAAAAAAGCGTTTATAATTTACTCCTTTATCTGGTCGTAAAAGAATGTTTGTCGCGGTCGCTGGCGTTCCTTTTAATGTTAAATCTCCCGCAAAAGTACAATTGGCACAATTCATAGTACCTCTTGTAGGATTCAAATCCCGGCTTCCGCCAGTTACCCCACTTTTAGCCGCCTGTAACTCAGACTTGAGAAGTGAACCCGCAATACCCAAATTCGCGACAGCTCCGGCAATTCTAAGTAGTTTTCCGGCCTGCTGTTGCTCTTTTTCAAAATGCTCATACATGAAGTCAACATACTCGGCACTAAAATACCTCACTTGCTGCTTGCCTCCAATATCGGTATACTCATACCTTGCATAATTGGATTGCTTTAACTCTGGGGCGAACACGAAGAAAGAAAATGTCCCACCAGCTGGTAACTTATTTGCTGAAATAAACCCTTGTGCAACTGTCTCTTCCGTTGTCGTTGGTCGTCCTCCCAACATCGCGTAAATATTGGAAGTCCCAGCAGGTTGCTTGTAGTCGTTTGAAATAACTTTGGTAACAGTTTGACCATTAGAAACTCCATAAGCAAGAGTCCGCACATGCTTTTCGGCTCCATCTACATCAATACTTCTAACTATGTCATTCTCAGCAAAAGCATAGGTACTATTCCATGGATATTCAGCATTCAGCGGATCTACACTCAGGAACTTCCCTAATCTTGGATCATACACCCTCATCCCATAATCCTGCTGGTTTCCGGGGCCTTTGACCTCATTATCATTCTCTTTTCCGTTGAACCCGTACTTGAAGATTCCTAATCCCCACTGCCTATCCGGTTGCAACATCCCAAATGGATAATAATCCTGAGCAAGGAACATCTCTGGTTCATAATGATCTACTACACCGCCTATTATAGAATCTTTCGCTTTATCTGTAATAACCGCCAGCACATTCCCCAGGTGGTTGCTCAGCTCAAACTGCTTATTACCTTTCTGTAACCAGCGGCTGCTGATAGTGGCTGCTGAAGATGTGCTTAACAGGTCTGCATTCCAGATACCCAAACGACTGGAACCGTAGAGGTGTTGTTCTTTCCAATAGAGTTGGCTGCCACCGCTCTTGTTTCCGTATACAGTCAGCACGTTACCTTGTGCATCTCTGACATACCAGGTGCGGTCATTGATACCATCATGGTTATGTTGCTTGTAAACACGGTTACCGGAAGGGTCATAACGGTATTCAATGCTACTTCCATTGGAGAACTGGATCAGTTTGATCTTACCATATACAGTCCACTGGATCCGGGTGATATTGGCCTGCTTATCTTCTACAAGATTACCAATCTTATCGTAAATATAATTGTTATCTGCCTGATTATGAAGATCTGATATATATTCCTCTGAAGAAATATTGTCTTTTACCTGTAACAGCTTGTTATTTAGCAGATTTCCGGAAGCATCCTTCTGATAGCCATAGGTCAGCTGGTCCATAGCCGTTTGCTTGCCGTTGATACCACTGCCGTTACGGAGGTAGGTCAGGATATTACCGTTACCATCGTAGGTGACGTCTTCTTTATAAGCAGTACCTGCTGTAGTAGCATTCCAGCCAGTGGCTCCTACCGTCAACGGATGCTGGCGCATGCCCTTCAGGCGGTTTAATTGGTCATAGCGATATGTGTAGCCAACAGGGGTGTCTTCTTTAAGGCGTTTGACAGCCAGGGTACTACGGCTGATGTTACCATTGTACAGATCACGTCCGGGTTCTGTACTCTGTCCCGGTGTCCAGGATAAGGAGAACGCATTTGTGCCGGTGGCTATAGGCTTATAGTCTCCCTTGTAATAGTCCAGCGTATAGCCGTAAGCATCCCGGGCGATAGCGGCACGGAAAGAACCCGTCAGACCGTCTTTACCAATGTCATTGCCCGCAAGCAGGTAGTTGCCGTTAACACCTTTCAGCCAGCCTTGCAGTGTGTAAGCATAGTCCAGACCCTGTACTAATTGAGCATTACCCAATTCTGTTCTTGCCAGCGGACCATGGAGATAGTACTGATACGCCGCATCCGTTTGAGGGTTTTCTATCTCCCAACCATCGGAGGACAGGGCATTGACACCACTGACAGCTTTTATAAGACGGTTCTCTGCATCATACTGATAACCATAGAAGAACTTATCTGTCTGGTTGGGTTGATAACGTACCTTATTCACCTTACCACTCACCAGGTCGTATTGATAATCTACCTGCTTTATGTCCAGCGACTGTATCTGCTGCCATAATGTTTTCACATTGCCTAACTGGTCATAACTATAGTAGGTTGCCTGCTGAAGGCTATCTGTAGCCGCTTCACGATATATTACTGCAGATACACGCTTACGGAGATTCTCCTGCACCAGCGGGATCTTAGACGAAGTTCCTGTAAACGGTGCATCATAGTAAGTATGGGTGATCTGTGTATTTGTACCCCCTGCCAGGAAGCTGTTCACCTCTGTAGAAGACAGGAACGGTACTGTAGCCGGAGATGTTGCCCCGGTCTTCTCTCCCACCTCTGTAATACGTCCCTGCTCATCGTATCTGGTATAACTATACCTGTTAGACGCAAATCCTGCATAATAAGGCGCCAGTTGCTCCGCATTCTGCGAAGTGACCATCCTGCCTGACCTGTCATACCAGAAACGGCTCTTACCTGCATCCGGCGTATTCTGAACAGTTATGCCATTCAGCGACTGGTAAGCATAAGATGTAGCCAGGCCATGTTCTGGATAAATCGGTACTACAGTGGTTTCAGCGGTTGAACCGCTGCCATCCGGAACAGGTGTATTGAAACGGCCCCAATGCTCTAAGGAGCTTTGCAGACCAGTTGCATACACAGGACTGAGCGACATACAGATCTCATCAGCATTTGCAGCGATCTCATCTCCCGTCAGCAGCCTGTTGTAAATACGTAACTGCTTCAGGTAGCTAAGGTTCTCAGGATATACCGGGCTGCCGGACATTGCAGAAATATCCCATCCGCAACCACCGGATACAAAGACTGATGACAATGGCAGTAAAACGCCATTTACATAAACAGCCATATTATCCCTGCTCACACCATTCTTTAATATAGCTACATGCGTCCATTGCTTTAACGGCAACACAGACTGCATATCAGCTGTTGTATGCCAGCTGGTATCTGCCTCTACACCTTTACCATCGGCTGTTGGCACCAGGGAATAGATATCAATATTTACATAATGGCGGGACAGGCATACATTCAGCAGGTATTTCCGGTTAACAGTAGTAGCCAGTACCTGGCTGGCAGTCTTATTAGGATCAGCATTATTGATCCACATCTCCAGCGTACTCTTACCCGGTGGATTCAAGGCAGCTGTAATGTATTTAAAGGCGGTATCTTTTGATGTATTATTTGCAGGACCTGTATATGTACAGGAAGCATTCGCCTCATCACGCGCCAGGCCTACCTGCGGCAGCCAGCTGGTATCCAGCAGATGTACGCCCTCAGGAGGGACTGTCCTTGTCAGATTACCCGCCTGATCATAATAATACAGCGTATAATGATATTTCTGATAAGGTGCCGTGAGTGTAGCTGAAGGCTTATTCGTAGCGCAATAAGCTATGTAATCCTTCCGGAAATTCTTCCTCACCTCTTCTATATACTCGTTATACAGTACATGGCCGGAAGCAACAGCATCATCTACTACTTCCAGCATACAACCATATGGGTCCTGCTTTACAGCAGAGAAGGCAGGACGGTTACATAACATCAGCGATGCCGACGGGTTCTTTGTAATGGTGTCATTGAACGTTGCGTAATCGTCATAAGCAAGTGTAAAGCCCCAGCGATGGTTCAGGTAAGTTTTGAACACTGTTTCATAATTGGCATCTGTAGTATTAAGATTGCCACCCATCTCCTGCTGCAAAGCAGTTACGCCCTGCTGGAACATAGCGGGAGTAACACATCCGTCACCGCCCTGTTGCAGGAAAGATGGTAACTGTATCTCTTTCGCCAACAAATAACGGCAATTTCCACAACCACTTTCCAGCATAGTTAGTTCTGCTTCGGATAGCGTCATAGCATCCTTATACCTGCCTTTCAGGTAATTATAGAATGTAACTCCCTGTGGCATTGCATTACGCTCACGTGTCAGGATATCGCATATTGCTGCGTTAGTAGAAGAGATGAACACGGATGCTGAAAGCGCCGGTTTCCTGTACTCATAGGGTGCATCCAGCAACCAGGGATTGCAGGTCATGGTGAACTGGCTGATACCTAATACCCGTTTGATGACCTGACGGAATGAAGTGTCGCCATCAGCGGTCATTTTCCCGGGAGCGGTGGTACTGGAACCGTTAGGATGAGTCAAATCTCCGCCCAGCTTACAGAGTTCTATCAGTTTAGTTCTTAGTTGGTTCCTGATGGTTGCATTACCATTGATGCAAGGTTCCAGTTGTAATATCCAATTATCTGCCTGTGCTTCACAATTGGAAGCTATTTCTGCAGTTATCTGTGCAGAAGCATAGCTTTTTAATTCCGTAGTATCTGTTGTAACTACCGGTACTGTGTAAGAAATTGTACCGATACGGGACTCCTTGTATCTATATGCCTGATCACAAGTACCTGCAACCATGGCAGTTGTTGTAAAGGTGGGAGTAACCGGACAGTTCAGATCGATAGTCAGTGTTACTTTACTTACATCCGGCACCTCACCCTCGAAAGGAAACTCCTGTGAAAGACTGGACGGATTTATTGCGTCAAAATAAAACTCAAATGGGTCAATCAAACCAGTTGGTTGTGATAAATAAGCTGTACCTGGCCAGCCATTCGCAGGCAATGGCAAAGCTGTATTATTTATATATGTGAGGATGAATTTATAATGTCCCGGTTGACCAGTTGAAGTAATAGTAAAAGAATAATTCTCTCTCCTCTCATAATCCTGGCATGTATAAACAGGTGGCGTTGTAGGTGGTACTTCCTTACAGATCACAGATGATATTCCTAATGCTGCGGTTTGTATAGAAGCGTCCATGCAGATCAGTGTCCTGGTCTGACCTCCAATCAAAGTAACCTGGGTGGTTTTGTTAGCAATAGCATTGTACTCAGCCGGATAATAAATGTTTATTATAACGGTATCTTTTGTTGGTATACCTTCGTATTTCAGAATTACTTGCTTACTGGTGGAAGAACAGGCTACAGTATCTTCAAAGAAAAACTGAGTACGATCAGGACAACCAGACAACTTATAAGATAATGTATCTCCTACCACGCAAGCATTATTGCAGTAGTTGGCAGTCCTCAACTGCTGGTAATACTTTTGCTTCAGCGTCAGGTAGTTATCCCTATACAATTGCCATTCCCGGTCGGGAATACGGCATGCTGCCACCGGGTTACAACTATTCCAGTTACTTGCATTTGCAGCCGTTCTGTTTGTACTATTTGTCGTAGCAGTTTTATCATTGCAATACAATATATAATCCACGTAGCCGGAAAGGCTTTTGGCAGGAAGACTGTCGCCGGTAATACCCAGGAACTGACGGGTATAATTACCCAGGTCTGACAGGAATGCTGATTTATAAGCTGCACCGGAATTACTAAAGAACGGGTCCTTATCCGCCAGCCAGGCTAAAGTAGTCCTGGAATAAACTGCGCCTCCACTAGCTGCCGGTATTTCACTGACAGTTTGTGCCACCTGGCTAAGCCGCTGGTCCCAGCCAAGATAGGCGCTGTTGCCTTGACAGAACTGCAATGCACAATACTCCGGATGATATTTTACAAAACTATCCGCCCATTCCTTCTGCCAGTATTTTACGAGATCGGTAATAGTAAAATCTGCATCATATGGAGATCTTTTAATGCCTTCATGATCTATAAACTGCGCAGCAATATACTCCGGATCAGAAACCTGTTTTACCGGAAATACATTCCGCCAGTTCAGGTACAATACGTTTATGCTCTTCTCAAGGGCAGAGTCCCCGTCGAATAAAGCATACTGTCCTCCCGGACTAACATCCGCCTTTAAAGCATTTTCGAGATCTGCACAGGGAGATCCCAGGCAGGAAGCCCTGAGCTGGGTACAGTTAGCCGCAGCATGATCATAGAGGGAATCAGCAAAAGCAGTGATCGACGTATTATTGGTAACTACATCCACTCCTCTTGTTGCCAGCCGTTCCTTAAAACGGGCGGTGAAATTTGCTTTGGTACCCAAGGCATCCTGGCAGGTAGTACATTCATCAAAACAGGCGGTAAAGTCTTTACCATATAATTCATCCAGCACAAAACGCCATTCTGTTTTCAGATTGGTATTGCGCTGAACGAAATCGTTGGTATAATTCCTGATCGCTTCCTCCGTCAGTCCAAGCTCAACATAAATGTGATACTCCCCTACCTGGGAAAACGTAACGTTTGCCGTAACAGGTGTATACCCGTTATCTCCGCAATTACTGGTGGCACTACCTATAGAAACAGGTGCATCATCTTTAAGCCGGTTGTTACAGTTGTCTGTAATGGTATACTTCAGCTGATAAACACAATTGCTGCAGATAGTAACGTTATTTTCTGTGTATGTCTTTATCAGCTTGCTTACGTTAAATGATAATATGGCAGGGCCGGTTGTTTCCGCCAGGTAAGTGGCTGTTGCCGTGAGCTTCAGCTTTGCAGCATCGAAGGTATAATCTCTTGCCGTAAGTAAATCTAACGCCTGGATTTGAGCTGCCGGTTTGGAAGATAAGCTATCTACGTTAGCCGGCGATGCACCTGCCAGCGCTGTAGCAATGGTTTTGCCGGAGGCATTCTGGTAACTGATACTGATCTGCCCATTACCATCTGCCACCATATTCTTAAGATAATGGTTGGCATATCCTACATCATTTCCAAACATCCGGTCCAGCTCTCTCTGGGTAGGTTTACCATAGAAATAACGGGTAGCTTTGCTGGAATCAGTGCCGGGCTGAAACAAGGAACCAACACCGCCCTGTACCAGGACACGACCGGTATTATCCGGTGTATACCGTGTTACGCTGAAGGGGTAACCTTCTGCATCTGGTATATATTTGTTGTGAGGTTTTGTCTCATCAGTTAAAAATGTATTTGCCGGGGAGTAGTATTTTGATGCACCTGCCGTAGTAGCTAATAGTGAAGGTTTATTAATGCAGTCAGTACCTGTGCCATAAGCATCTGCATATGTGTACAGCTGGCCATTGGCTTTCAAATGCAACCCGCCATAATAAGTAAGTGAAGAAGCCTCCAAAGGCGCCGGTAGTATACTGATTGCAGGCCGGCCAAATTCATCATATAGACTTTCCTGTGTAATGGCTTTATTGTCTGAGTTATTGACAGTCACCATCTGCCTGTTACGCAAGGTTCCATCAAAGTAAGTCACTACCTCTTTCTTCTTGCCATCTTCTGCATATGTAGCACTGTATTGCCAGTTCATTCCCGGCTGATGCCATGTATTGGTCAGTGTGATAACACCGGGGCCCGTTGTTCCGCCCTGGTCTAACTGGTAATCCCATGGTTGTTCTGTACGGAAACCATTACTATCATAATAGACAACGCGCATACGTACCAACAGGTACTTCGATAAATGCACCAGCGAAATGTCATAATATTCCTGTTGCACCGTTACCCGGGTGGAGTTATTACGGAACATTTTCTTCAGCTGCGCTTCCGTAACTGAAGAACCCTGCTGAGCAAGAAGGCGGCCATTATCTGATTCTTCGTCAATGAAAGTCCACTCAAGGTCATACTCTTCCGCACCAGTGATCTTATCCCATGACAGAGATACCTTATTAGCTGTTTGTCCCACAGCGGAAGTACGCATCGTGCTGGCATCATCATCCCCGGTTAAAAACACTTTAGGCGCAAGGTGTTTTTCTGTATCAAATTCATATGAACGTTCCACAACAACCTGCCCTGTGAGACGAAATGCGGCTGGCAAAGATGTTCCCAGCTCTGCACTGGCAATGTCATTTACGGTGATCTTTATCTTATAGCCATTCATAAAACTATAAGAAGCCGCATCCTGGTATGAAACTCCGGCTGCAGGATCATAGGTGATCTTTAGCTTAACATTATCTACAATAACAGGATCTGCCTGGTCAGGTTGAGACCAGTATTCTATCTTAAGCGTCACTTCACAGTTGAATGCCTGTGTAATAACCGCTCCTGAGTCCCTGTAGAGGCCAAACGTGACAATATTGTTCACCGTCTTATTGTGGATCTTTGTCCAGTCAAACGCGTTGTTCAGGAACTTCTCATCCTTTACGATCAGGGTATCTCCTTTTTTTATCTTTCCCTGCAACTGGTTCTGGTAAGATTCGATAGTATTAAAGGCCATTGTGTATGGTATGCCATACAATAATGCCGCGATAACCAATAGTATCTTTAACATTCTGTGCATAGTCCATCAATCTTTTGAGATTAACAATTCATAGCCTTTAAGTGCAGCCGCCGGCTGAGGCGCACCATTTTCCAGGTTTATATACCGCTCAATTTTCAACAGGTCTTCACGCACCTTTCCTTTTTCCCAGCTATGGATGGTTACATCCAGTATCCTGTCACGCTCCTTTATTTCCGGGTTTGAGGGGTCAGTAAGACGTGCGTGAGAATACCGGATCATGCCTGTACTATCAAAGCTGAGTCGATATTCACGACAGGTAGCATGGGTAGGGCTTAAGAGTGATATTTCGGTAAGGGGGCCTTTGGAAGTACGCTGCACCTGGTACCCTTCTTTCCGAATCACCTCAGCTTCTATATCCAATGGCATTTTCATGGGGTTGACCACCTCACGGGGAGCAGAAAGAAAGATCTTCTTTACATCATGGGCGATAGTGATATACGCCTCTTTCAGCGATATCATTTCATTGTCTCCAAACCGGTAGTACCCGATATCATTGCTACGTGTATAACAGAAGTCAGCCTGTAAGGTATTGCTGCTATCGGCAAGATCGCGGGCGCTGATAGTACCGGTAACAGTGCCTGCATACATGCTGTCCATAGCATGTAAAACGGTGGTCAGCTCTTTGAGAATGGCCTGTTGTTTTATATCTGTTGCCGATCCTGTCAGGTTTGGCGCTGTTACAGGTGGTTTACCTGTAAATGCTTCACGTAATGCAGGGATACCTGCAAATGCAGCTACTGTTCCTGCAATAGCCAGTACCGGCAAGATCAACCATATATATTTAGTATTAGCTTTCATCTTTCTTGCTTTTATTGTCTGCGGTAAGCGGAACGGTTTTCTTTAATAGTCATAATACCTCTTTCTGTTTCTTTCTTCACACGTACCAGGGTGCCTTCATCATCATATTCATAGAATGTAGCATAGTTGTTCTCATCCAGCTCTGCCATTAACCTTAACGTCTTATCATCGTATGAATATGTTTTAATCTGTCCGTCGTACGGGAAGATCCTGATATCGTCCAGCTTAGCCGTACCACTGATTTCCAGTTGTAATGAAGCCATATTGACTATACCGGAGAGGTCCAGTGTTCCTTCTACCAGCTTCCAGCCTTCTACCGCTGCTTTTTTCTTCAGTTCTACTGTTGCGCCGTTAGCTTTCAGGGTAATACCGGCAGATGTACCTGCGGGATTATTATCGTTCACCCAGGCAGAGAAAACATATTTCCTGTCCTGTACGGGAGAGAAACCACGTAAGCCTTTCCATTTGTCAGGCGTCAGGAAGAACTCACCCGAAGCATTGTTTGAGAGATAAATACCCGGTTGATGTTCATTACTGAAGACGAATGTCTTCAGCTTGATCGTGCCTTGCAGGTTGAGGCAGTAATTGCCTGTATGCGCTTCGTCAGAATTAATATTGTTCAGATAAGAGCTGCCTAAGGCTGTAGGGATGCTAAAGCTGTCAGTTACACACAAACCTGTGCGCAGGCAGGAGTTTGCATTGTATTGATAGTCTTCAAAGCCTTCAGAGAAGATCTCCCGTTCCCGCATATTTGCACCTACAGCGGCGGCCAGGGCTCCATTAAATCCGTAGCGTGCAGCACTGTAACGGTTAAGGGCGTCCTTATTCTCTACTTCCTGCGACTGACGATCGTACAGGGTAATGGTACGTGACACTACCCAATCGGTATTCGTGGCCATCTGCCATCCGTTGTTGTAGATCCAGTAAGCATGGAAGCTTTCCAGGGAACCGTTGCGGCGGATGTTAGCGCCTGTAGTGTTGTTTACCAGCTCCTGTCCGGAACGGTTGACCAGTAGTGTCATTTCCTGGTAAGGTAACCAGTTGCCTTTATGCCCGGTGACGTAAGGGTTCAGAACAATACCATTAGGAATTATGGCGCAGCTTCCCGCATTACATACGTTATAACCTCCGGGACAGGTGATACTCCTCTTTTGTATTGTGTCAGTGTCATAGTCCCTTACATAGGTATCCTTAGTATCGCTACCTGACAGCAGGTCTTTGGTTGAGAACAGTATAGCAGGCTGGAAACCACTACCTGTGCTTTGAAGTTCTGCAAGCGTATTATTATACACTTCTGCTCCCATTGTATAAGCGGCACCCGCATTACGTCCTTCCACGGTAATTACATGCTGCCCCCTTTGCAGATAAACAGGATGTACGTGCCAATACCGGAATGGAGTCATAGTAGATCCATCCGGGTCTTTTTCTTCCCTGAACAACACGCCGTCAATATAAATGCGGATCTCATTGTCTCCACCAAACCCTACATAATACACTTTGCTTTCCGGCACTGTCAGGCAATTGTTGATACCTACCCATGCGCTCCCCCAGTCTGTTGTAAGCCAGACACCTGCCAGGTTCAGGCGGCTGCAGTAAGAGACCGATGAAAGGTTCTCGGATACCATTGCAGACATGGTTGTGGCGCTATCCTTGGCGGATGTGCGGGCTGCCATAAGGCTTTGGGTCTGGCCGGAGCCGTTACAGCTTACAGCGCCCCAGAAATTGTCTGCTTTGGTAGCGATATGGTTTTGATCTGCATCATAAAAGGCGGCTCCCCAGTCCCCATAAGTAGGGTTATAAACACCTTTGACAATGCCCATTCCATTCGTATCTATTGTTAGCTGGGGAATGCAGGATTGCCCATCAACACTGGAAGTATACCCGGGAGGGCATGTACCCATTGGTCTTGATCCACAGTTAGGAGAGCCGTCACACATATTCAGTGCCGCTCCATTTGTACAATGAAGATTCTGTTCTTTTTTTACTCCGTAGCTGTCTGTATAGAAGATCAGTGCGGAAGGATCGCCTACAAGACTGGCAGACGTAAATATTCTCTGCTGGCGTATCATGGCGGTATCTGTTGCGCTTTCCAGCGTCAGTTCGTCACTTCCGTAAACTTCCAGTGCTGCAGCTTTATGCGCCTCCCTGTTCACGGCATCGAAACGTATGATATGCTTTCCTTTGGTAAGAAATTTCTGGCGTATGCGCCAGGCCTGGAAAAAGCTTGCACTACTGCCTCTGAAACGTTGCAATGGTTGTCCATCAACATATACAGCCATCAGGTTATCAGCAGCATAACCAATAAAATATATCCTGTCTTCAGGTACTTCAATACATTTCTCTACGCCCCACCACTCGCCATCAGGGATATCTTTTAGCCAGACACCTGCTTCTGCCAGGCGACCGCAACCGGAAGGGCATCCCATCCAGTAAGGAGCAGTACTCTGGTTATAATGTCCCTCAATCTGTTTCTCTGTAAAGAAGAATGCTCCGCGGGAAGAATAGTCTTTATACAGATCACCTTTTACCAATTCGAAACTGTTCCGTTCCGGCAGGATAATACAGTTGCCTTTACCATCAGGTACATATCCTGTTGGGCAGCTAACAACGGTATTACAATCTTCCGGTTGTCCCCATTCGTCGGAATAAACTACAGCAGATGCGTTCAATACCTTATAGGCAGAGAGCTCATCACTGCTGATCAACGCCAGCTTATTATTGACTACCGGATATTTCAGACTGGTAAAGGAAGTAGCGGGAGCTGACAGGAGATTCCTGTATCCTGAACGTATTACCTTAGCTGCTCCGTTAAAGGCTACTGTTCTTCCGTTATCGCCGATGAGACGTAACTGTTTAGGCCCATTTGCAGTAGTAGCAGCTCGTACCGCCCACATCCTGCTGCCTGTATTTACGCCTAATACCTCATCTCCTTCAGTAAAGTACTGGTCATAAGGAGATGCCGGTATACCATTACCTGTGGTCCTCAGGTCTGTCATTAACAGTCCCTGTGTCTGTGCGGCAAATCCCATTTGTCCGTACATCCAGTAAGCGGGTATTGTAGTTGTATAAACAGGATCGTCAAATTCATTCTGTGTCTGTGTCAGTACAGGATCTCCTGTGTTTTTATCATACAATAAAGTGCTTTCATGGATGGTGGAACCGTTGATCCTTTTAGTGACTTTGGATACCATTCCATAATACTGGATAGTTTTCACGACTGATGCAGAGCGGAATAAACGGTAGTCATCATTAACCGAGAACGGGAAGTGAGGAATAGGAATGATCCAGAATCCAACGGGAATGACATCTGCACCCAGGTTGACGCTTTTCCCGGTATTATTCAGCTCTGATTCACGCATGTCAGCAAACATTTCTATTTCACGGCCAATTACCTGGTTCTTAGTAATAGTTCCGGTTTCATCTACTACATCTGCTACGTTCTTTAATCTTTGTACGCCGCCTTCCTCACTGGCATTATAGTCATATTCTGTGGCGGCTATTTCCTGCCCGGTTTGATTGAAGGTCCTTTCTGCTTTGGGCTTTCCATGCATATCATTAAGATAGATAGCATAGCCCTGGGACATGGTCAGCTCGTATACAGACTTCCCTCCAAAGAAAGAGGACCAGGACATTGGTTTATGAAGGTTCTTCTGAAGCGGAGTTTGCTTTACAAATACCGGGAATTCTTTCGCGGTATAAAATTCATATACCTGCCATCCTGTTTTATTGTCAGGATCAGCTTGCCCTGATGCACCGAGGTTCCTCACTTTCACTTCCCTGTATCCTACATGGGGAGCGGGATAAAACGATTCTCCCATCGGCTCTTCCAGGTAGAAGTAATTATTCAGCCCCCATTTAACATCCTGTGTATATTTAACCGGTTGTCTTAAGGCGTTCTCATCACCGCCCAGTGATGGCTCAAAAGAGGCTACGCCGCTACTGATAACAGTGTTATTCTCTGTTGTGGTATAGTCATATTCCTGTCCGTAGGTAGCAGATGAAGCACTGTTATCCATCGTACTCCATTCGTCAGACATCTTTATCTTCTTTACGCGCGCTCCGCCGCCTAATTTATGCCCATCCCTTCTTACCACCCGTGCAAAGCTTTTATTCAGTTTTACAAGGTTGGCAAAGCTTTTCTTCTTTGCTCTTTCGTTAAAATTCTGCCAGAGCTCGGACATGTTGCCAATGGAGTTAATGAGCGCTCTTACTGCTGCGGCTACCGGCCTGTCATCACTGATACGGTTTTTATATCCGGGGTATGCGTAGCGTTGGTATTCCAGCCGCATACGCTGCCAGGCAGTGCTGATAAGGGGATTGGCTTCTACTCCGTCTTTGTCGGGTTTAAAAAATATCCGTACCCTGTTGCCGACTGTCTGCGCACTATCTATCTCTGCATAGCAGGGTACAAAATCATATTTGCTGTTGTCTGTCGATTGAACTTCGTCGGTCATATTTACAAACAGCTTTGTATAGAGATATTTTTCTCCATTCAGATATTTTCTGCTGAAGGAGGCGGCATTTGTAACGACTGAATCGCCTGCGATCTCTATTCCTGCCGCATCCTTCAGGTTGCTGGTGGGCGTACCATCCTTTTTGATCAGGTTCTCTATCCTTACCATTTCGGTGGCACGTTTGTCCTGTACGTAGGCATAGTCGTCCGATTCGTAATCCACCAGTATAGTTCCACCTGTAGGTAAAGTGATCTTATTCAGATGCCATGCCGAAGCGTTCAGATCAGCCCTGGTCTTATTTTTTGTGGTATAAGGAAATTCGTCATTCTTCAGGTCAAAGCCGTCATTTGCGTTATCGCCAGGGCTTTTAAAAGTACCCCATCTGTCAGTAGACATCTGGATGTAAGGCTGGTTATTCGCGTATTCAAAAGTATAAGGATGTTTACTTCCTTTTGTTGAGCTGCCATAAGTGAAATAAATACTCTTCAGCCGTAGCTTGCCATTGGCATTCGCTACGTTTGGTACTCCGGGGGTAAATCCGTAGTCATAGTTAAATACCACTGTTTTAATCGGGGTAGTGAGATCGCTCTTGGAATAAAGGCGGATCTCTTTCAAACGTCGCTGGCGTACCGCCATGTCTTTATTGCCATGGAGGTCAGCGCCTATACCGTCTTCCCTCTGTTCTGTCAGGAAGAAGGCCACTTTGGTCTTGGTTTCTATTGTCTGAAGGTACCAGAGCTCTTTCTCTCCATACACAATAGAGCCTTTGTCATCGTCCGGGTCGGCCATTAATGCCGGGTTATACTGGGCGGAATCTTTGCCCCATGGAGAGCGCCATTTATAAGGCGCTTTAATCTTCGAATAGTTGAATTTCACGGCAGTGCCACGATCATCCGGTGTTATTCCGTCTTTTTTAACATCTACATAGTCTGGCGACAGAATAGAGGTTAACAGGAAGGATGATGCATAAGCGGGCTGTGTTTCTTTGTGATAATATTCATCGGTAGTTGATACGCCGGCTGTTTTAGGTTTATGGTCGATCCTGCCTTTCAGTGTATCATACCTGATATGATTCACCTGCTTGTTGGCATTGGCGCCATTTACGGCAAAAGAATATTCTTCCTGTTTCATGTTGTAAACAGGGATACCGTATATGAGGCGTTTACCGTCGGCCTCTGTTACTCTCATTTCTGAGATATGTTTCTTGCTACGGCCGTCTATAGCCCTGCCGCTGGAAGTGAGGCTGCGGGTATAGGGACAGGCAGGCGGTACAAAGCCATTCGGATTGAGGGTGTCATATTGACGAAGCATGTAATCCTGGGCAATGTCATCCTCTCCTACTGTTGTATAAGATATTGCTACGTTTCTTTTTTGTCTCCCGGTTTTCCTGAGAGGGCTATTAACCGGAACGGACACCTGACCTGCAGCCTTCAGGTAGGAAATGGTCCTCTTACCGTCCAGGGGAATATGTACCGGCTGTTCTTCCAGCACACCTCCTGTAAAGGTTGCATCTTCTGCACGTTTTTCACCTACCTGTTTGAAATAGGCTGCTTCTTCCGTTCCATTGGCAGTTGAAGGGAAGTCGCTCTGAGTAAGGAAATTATTACCTCTTGTCCATTTGCCGTTAGAAGTATTTACGTCCTGTTTATATACAGAGGTACCGCCATGGAAATAGCTGCCGGCGCCAAATTCTGTACTGATGGAAGTATTATCTGAATAGTCTCCCGTCTGGTTGTCGAAGAACACGCCTGTACCATTGCGGTACAGCTTAAACTGGCCGCCACCTGTTTGGCTGGAATAGGACCAGATATCCGGCGTTGCTACCGGTAAGGGCAGGTTTCTTAGTTCCGGGATAGCCGGGTTATCTTTTTCCCGCATGAAGTCCATCAGTGCATCTCCTCTTCCTTTTCCCTGTTCCGCATACAGGAAACCGTAGGCAGCATTTTTCTTTACAAGGTCTGCCACTTCCCTCACCGATTTATAACCGGTGCCACCCAGCCCCGCATACGCTGCAAAAGCAGAAGGGCCAACATCCAGGCTGAAGGTGAAGTTCTTTGACTTAAAACCGGTATTGCTTTTAGGATAGAAGGGAGGCGTGTTATAACTGACAGTTGTCCCACCTGCCGACCATGCGGCAGTACCTGAATGGGAACCATCATCGGTACTGCCTGTCTTGGAAAATGAGGAACTCAGCCCGAAGCTTTTTAAGCCTTCGCGGGTATTATAACCCAGGCCAATAGATATGCCTGAGCTGGTAGAGAGATTATCGTCTTTTGCTTTTCTACCCGATAAAGATACATAAGGTGTTACACTCACCCCGTCCTGTGTATTGGAGTTCAGGCCAACGCCTATACCGGGCGTTAATGGCTGAGAGTTGGACAGGGACAAGGATAGCCCGGCATTCAGGCCAACCTCGGCGCCTATTCCGGTATAGTTATCGTTAAAAATGCCTACCGCAATGGACCCGCTTACATTCTTACCGAAGAGCTCTCCTCTTACAGTAGCTTTGCCACCATATGTTATCTTCGGTTTTAAATAAGTTTCTGTTACCACGGTATCGCCGAAGGCATCATCTGCTACGCCACGGAGAGTGCGTGTCATAGCCCCCGGATTCAGGTTCCAGCCCAGGCCCACCCAACTTGATTCATCATCCATACCCACGCCGGATTGGTAACTGATGTTAACGGGATATCCGTCTACATCCAACAGGGGGATATTGTATTTAAAATCTCCCGAGAACAGGTCTACCATATCGCTGGTACCTGCCGGTTCAAATTTCTTTACTTCGGGCTGTACAGGGCCGGTGGTCAATGCCCATGTTACTGATGGTGTAAGGCTCTGTACGGTTAACAACAACAGGAAAAAACATGCAATCCTTTTCCTGGTGCTCATCTTTCTGATCATCATATATTGAGGCTTAAGGAATCAATGTGAAGAATGGCGTTTCCGTTCAAGGGAAACTGCATTAACTGGTTGGTGAAGAGGTGGTCTCTGAAAAGCAGCTTACAATTGACCTGTGACCATACCTGGGGCCGTTCAAAAACAAGCATATATTCAAACCCGCCCAGCGCGCCATTAGCCACCCTGGTAACATCCAGCGGAGCAAGGGTATCTGTCACATTCACGAAAGAGAAGAGTGAATCCACTCCGTAGCTGAAACGGCTATCGTCCGTTTTCTTCAATGGTGTACCATCAGCGCTGGTCACGTTGAGGCGGAAGTATAACAGTGAATTATCTTCCCCTCCTTTGGGTGCAGGCGGCATGTATTGCAGCTTTACGGCAAAGCCGTTCACCTGTTTTTCCTGGATAAGGTTATTCTCTTTCATTGCTTTCATGACAGTTTTTTTGTCGTTGCCGCAGGAAAGAAGCCCCAGGCAAAGAATAAAGCATAGAGATACGCGGAACATCATTTTCACTGGTCTGCTTGTTTATAGATGAATCTTAATTGTTTCTGCTGGCCATCAGGCAGTTTTACATCCATGATGTAGTAGTAGCCGTCTGTGAAGCTGTTGTTTTCAGAAAGGTCTATCACTACCTGGTTCAGTCCGCGGCCTATCTTAACCTTCGGCAGTTTCTTTACCTGCTGGTCGGGTTTAGTGAGGCATCTGATGCTGTAACTGAGCGTGGTTTCGCTGTAAGTATTGTTGAAGGCGAAGAGGAGCTGTTTGCGGGCAATATAGAAATTGCCTCTGGCCAGGTCTTCCAGGCTCCTGAAGGCTTCTGCAGGGAGGGATGTTTCTTCTTTCTCACATTCTACCGTGAAGTCCCATATTTCTGTTTCTGCCAGCAGCAGCTCATTTTTATAGGCCCCTACCTGCCAGGCGTATTTCTTTCCTTCTTCCAGTGGGTTGGCCAGGGAAGGATACAGTAATACAGGCATGGGAATCTGCTTCTGGTTGATGATGGCCAGGTTCATACGCATGGCTTCTGCACGTTGCTGTCCTTCTTTTACCTCTACCAGCACCATACGGTATTGTACGCCTGGAATAGCAGGCAGTAAAGGCTGCCAGGAGAAAGAGGGGCGTTTATCGCATATCTTATCTCCATCATAAGGCTGGATCAGCTGCATGGCACTGAAAGGCTGGAGGTTGTAGCTGAAGCATTGTTCTGCCAGAATATCTCCATTATGGCCGCCACCCTGGTACAGGCGGAAGCAGTAGTCGTAGTCGCCCTCCGGGAAGAAGCCGCTCTGGCGTACGATGGTAGCTACTTTATTGTTCCCGAAAGAGACGGCCGAATTATAAGCGGCCGCCGGCGGAACGGTATTCATACCCGGCATCAGTTCAAATGCGGGAGTATTTATGGTGGTTATAGCGCCGGATTTAGCTTCTGTGACAATAATAGTCATGTTGACCGTTTGCCTGGCGCCGGTATTGCCGATACGTACCTGGTAGAGGTTATCGATAGTCCGGCCCTGTATTTCAGGCATGAACGAAAATGATATCTGCGCCTTCAATGGCGAAAAGAAACATAAAAACAGCCCGGTCAATAGTATAGTATATCCTTTCATTTGCTGTTATTTTATCTGGTAATTCAGGGACATTGCGGTATTGAATCTGCCATAATAGTAGTTGGCAGCGGTGTTCTTCAGGTTCTGGCGGCAGTCGACAGAAATACTCAGGCTCCAGCGTTTAAGCAGTTGCGCTGATACCTGCTGGCGCAGGCCTATCTGCGTTACTACGTCTTTGCTGTCCATATAAATGAGCGAGCTTCCGCAGGAAACAACCTTCCAGAGCATATACTGGTAGCCGGCTTCTGTATTGAGCTGGTTATTATATACAGCAGCATCTTTGAGATCGCGGTTGTACATGGCGTTGAGCACCACCATGCCCGGACCGGCCATGAAGGTGTGCATGGAGCCCGCATTGATAAAGAGGCTGCGCAGCGGTGCATCCGGCATGGTGTAATCCAGTTGCTGTATGCCCAGTGTGGAGCTGTTGCTGAAAGACTTACCTCCTATCCTACCGTTTGCCTGGCTGGTGAAGGAGATCTTCCTGTTCAGGAAAGCCGTGTATTTCAAGCTTTCTGCCGATTCGCGGAGAGTATTCTCTAACACGTTCATGCTAAGAGAAAACCTGCGGGTAAAACGGTAGCGGGCATCGATAGCATATTGAAGGCTTCTTCTTTTATTATCAGAAACGGGAGAAACTGCCAGGTTGCGAATATCTGTGCGCAGGCTTACCATAGCCCTGTTCTTTAACCAGCTTCTTTTCAGCATAAGACCGTATTGCAATGTTCCCCTGCCGGCGAAAGGGGCGCCGGGGTTAGCATATCCAAGGCCGGCGTAGTTGAGGTATACTTTATGGGAAAGTCCCCATTTCTTCACATCGCCGTTATATGCCAGTCCGACGGAGGCGGTAGCCCAGATATCGTCCAGGAAATGTGAGGCGGCCGACCTGGAGACGGATGCCGCCTCCTGATGGCTGTTATTTCCCAGCTGGCCGGAAGATTTGGAAAGCTCAATATCTATAGTACCGAGGTCTCCCAGGCTACACTGTTGAGAAACGGAGCCTACAAATACGTTGCGGCTGATGGCGCGGGTGTTGAAGCCGTTGCTGTTCTGCGGTTTGGCGTTGGCGTTAAGTACGGATATGTGTGATTGTGCTTTACTACCGATATCCCCACGGCCCATACGGATAAATTGCATTCCGTAAGAGCCCGTACCGGTGGCTGATTGCAGGCCTGCATCCTGGACTCCCATTTCATTGCTTTTACCGGCCGCCAGCATGATGAATTTGTTATTCTTCAGGAAAGACCCGGCAGCGCCCGTCATGAAGAGGTCTGACATGGTCCTCTTACTGGCGTCTGCACCTATGCTTCCCATTTTCAGGTCTTTCATATTCAATAGCAGCTTTTGCAGAAAACTCATTTGCAGGAGATCAGCACCCATGCGGGAGGTATTTCCCGGTTGGCTGATCCACCCTTCAATATTTCCATTTACCTGTTTTTGTGCTCCCAGCATGCTGTTCATCTCTTTTACACCACCCATTTCCTTCTTCAGTTCCATGACCTTCTGATAATAAGCAGAAGATGGATCATGATTCCTGAGCAGGGCGGAACTTAACTGGGCGCTGTCCAGGTACATAAGCTGATCAGCCGAAATATTTCTTTCAAGGCTGTCAGCCGGAACGTTGAGCGATGCCAGTTTTTGGCCCGCATATGATTTCAGGCTGCTTTTGATATCCAGATCTTCAAGGAAATATTTATCCAGATCATATTGTTTTTGTAACTGGGTGTTCACTTTTTCAAGATACGCTTCACGATCGAAGGAGAATTTCATGAAATGAGCGTCCCGTAGGCTGGTGTTGCTATAATCGTATCCTGATAAAGTGGAATAATCGAGCTGTATGGGAACAGATGCGATAGTAAGTCTATCCTTTAATACACCTTCATTCCACCAACCGGAGGTCATGGCGGTACTGTCGCTGTAGGCAGATTTCCAGGAAATGCCTTGCAGCTCGTTTTCAGGAGCTGAGGGTAGTGTGAGTCCGCCGGGCAGTTGTTGTTGTCTCAAAGCATAGAAACCTCTGAGTTTATTGTCCAGGTAGCGGTCGCGTTTAGCCGTATCCTTCATGCCTGTCAGCATGGTGTTCATCCTGGATATGCCTGCAGCTGTTTTACCTGTGGACAGGTATTGCGTGAATTCTTTCCTGGCCCCGTTATGTAAGCCGGAGAGGCCAAGCCTGTTGAAGGGAAGTGAGTCTGTACCGGCAACAGGAATGTTCGTTACTTTCCTGTTGATAGCATCTACAACTGCATTTTTCACTGCCGGTTGACTGGTAAGTGGTTGAACAGACCAATCTTGGGGTAAACTGTCGGGTACCGGCTGCTGGATATTCTCCAAGGCTAAAGCGGGAGTATGTAACCATATTAATGGACATAACATAGCCAGCAGCACCCTTTCGCATATATTTCTCATAGAGACAAAAGTTCAGCGTATAGGATACTCTTTAAGCAAGAGCACGATGTAGGGAAGAACTCACATAGGTATATAGAATTGTCCCGCGCATATTGCGTTATGAGTTCTTCAGGAACGGTTGTTGAGCATTAAATTTAAGTGGTAGCAAAGGCACAAACAGGAAAAACGGTTATCACTCCATGCACTCTCAAAAACAGACAGTAATATAAATTCTATTCAGATAACAAACGTTTGACTAGTTCTGATTCACTATAGGTATTCTGCGAACAACATGGGACAAAGAAAAGATATTTTTTTGAACCTGAATACTTTTTTTGCAATGATTAAATTTTATAACACTCACACTATCACAATTAAACCGGAACAATCTTTTCCAGATATGGCACAAACGTAGTATTATGTGATAATACCTGATTCATTAATTTACAACGGTTACAATAATGGTTTGTTGACTAACGATTAAAGACATGTGAAATTAGTTTGTTAACTCAAATGGGGTAATACTTCCCGCATTTCAGTAATACTTTCAGATAACCAGTTAATCCAGACTTATATGAATAAGTGCACCTTCCTGTTCCTGCTATGCAGCAATGTAGCATGGGCACAGGTTGATCTTCCTACGGGCAGGGCTGTAGTAAGTTATCCTTTATTTAATTATGCCGGTGAAGGCAAGCTGACAGTATCAGTTGATCTTGAATATACCGGTGGTAACGGTATTAAAGTGAATGATCTTGCTTCCAATGTTGGCCTGGGCTGGACGTTGCAGGCCGGTGGGGTTATTAGCCGCAGTGCTATCGGGGAACCTGATGACCAGGTTGGCGGTAAGTTAGAAGGCGATCAATATGCTACGGGGAGGGCATTCAGCAGTTACAGTGCTACAGCTATGCCAGCCAAAGGCGGTTGGGTGCCTATGGAAGATTATAGCCAGCCTTTCTTCAGGCACGATGCGTCTGTTACAGATGACCGTGAAATGGATATTTTCACCTATTCCTATAATGGCAGGCAGGGAAGTTTTGTGGTGGGTACAGATGGGAGCATCAAGGTGCTGGATAATTCCAAACTAAGGATCGAGAAGATTACAGAGAATCTCAGCGCCAGCAAAATACTGACCCGCTGGAGTAAATTCATTATCATAGATGAATCGGGCATTCGTTATACTTTCAGTGAGAAAGTCCTTGACAGGATTATATTTTATGAGACCGGCGCTCAAAAGAAATTCTTCCTGGACCCTGCTCCGGCTAACCTGCAGACATATGTTTGCGGACAAAATTATAAGATCACAAACTACTATGCGGTCAATAACTGGTACCTGTCTGAGATCAGTGATCCGCTTACGGGTAAGAAGATCACGTATACCTATGAGGATTATGAGCTGGAGTATATTTCCGGATTACAGGGGTCTTACAATATCAATATACTTGATAACGGGCAGCAGCAGATAGTAGCTCAGAGAATCACTCCGAGGTATAAGGGTATTATGAAGCGGTTGACCGCGATAAATATGCCTGACAATAACCAGGTAGTATTTAGCTATTACACTGCGCAAAGAGCCGATCTTCCGGGTGACAGGGCTTTGCAACAAATATCCATCCACAGGAATGGGCAAACAATTTCGGGGTACCAGTTCGATTACCAGTATTTCTGTCTGACAGATATCCGGGACTTCAACTATGGCTTCACTCCTGCCGAAGCTGAAAGTTCAAGGTTATGTCTGAAAGCCTTCAGGAAGTTGGGGAGGAATGGGGTTGCAGATAACCCTTACCAGTTCACTTATAATACCGGTTCGTCAGGCGTACCGGCCAGGAATACTCCGGCTATTGATCACTATGGATATTTTAACGGAGGAACGTATTATCCTTTCGATACAGACATACATCATTACGCCAATGTTCAAAGGTTATGTATTCCGTCTAACCGGACAGTAATAGGGACGATCAGTATTATGGGAGCAGGAACATTAACCGGCATCAAATATCCCAGTGGAGGGGCTCTTACGTATGAATACGAAGCTAATACAGCTCTCAATGGAACTACGAGTGTCCGGACCGGGGGTATAAGAGTGAAGAAGACCATAGAATCTGACGGAGTTGGAGCCAGTAGCGCTGTAGTGAAAGAATACAGGTATGTGCTGGAGGACGGACAGACATCCGGCTGGGGATATGAAGCTCCCCGGTACCTGGATACGGCATATAGCCGGCTTATTATTCCGGCAACAGGTTCTTACCGGGCCGCCAATATGGCTTATGCTGTTGCAGTACCGGTGACGGAAGCTCTCTTTGCCGCATATTCACATAATGCACTTGCTGGGGTTAGCAGGAATGCGGTAGAGGCCGGGATGGCTTCAACAAAGGTGAGCAGTATTTATTCATCCCTGGTCACATCGCTGGCATTAATAGCTATTACATATGTGGTGCAGGACATTTTCCCTTCAAGCCCGGTGAATGTAGCCAGGACGTCGCAGGTGTATCTGAGCGCGCATCCGGCTAATCAGAATCCGCTGCCGGCGCTTTATTCAAGGGTGGAGGTTTATGAGGGGGATGTTACGGACAATATAGGGAAAACAGTTTATGAGTTTACGTCAGATAAGGATTTTGCGGTCAATTTTCCTGCACAAGGGCAGGTTTATGCGCTTAAACAAAGAAGTGTACCATGGCTGTATGGGCTGATAAAGAGGAAACTGATATTTAATAAGGCCAATGAGCCTGTACATGAAACCTATAATAAGTACAGTGCTAATATTTCCAGCGAAGCTGTCTATACGTATGCATCGACAAGTTACAAACCAGATCTCTATATAATTTGTCCTTCCGGTCAGTTTGCGTCAAATGCCAGCCTTGTCAGGTTCAGGACAGATAAATACTATCCTGTTACCGCCAATATACAGCTTTCGTATACGGTAGAAAAGAGCTTTACCGGACCTGATAGCAAGGTTAGAAAAGTAGATTATGAGTATGACCCGGTGTATTATAATCTCAGAAAGGTTTCGACACTTAACAGTCTTAATGAGAGAGAAGAAAAGCGCATTTATTACCCATATGACTATCCCGGTATTGCTGTTACAAAGCTTATGACAGACAATCATATCTATAATATTCCTGTTTCTTCAGAAAGCTGGTTGTATAAGACAGGTAGTGAGGAAGTGATGACAGGTGCAGAAGTCACTGAATTTATGCAGACAGCCTCCGGATCAATCAAACCCGGAAAAGTCTATCTGCTGGCTACGAGCCAACCATTGTCCAAGGCTGTAACCGGGGAATTCAATCCCTCCGTTCCTGTGAGAAATGCGACATATTTTAAAGAGGCGGTCAGCTATACTTATAACAGTGCCGGTTATTTAGTATCTGCCAACGCCCTAAACAGGCAGACCACTTATATCTATAATGATAATAATGAGAAGATAATAGCACAGGCATATAATGCTGCTGTTGCAGATGTAGGTTATAGCAGTTTTGAGCCTGGTGCTATGGGAACATGGGATGTTCCATCATCCGGCAGTATTCGGGTACCGTCTGTACCCTCCGGCGATTATTGCCTGAATATGGCTATGGGCCAGAGCATCACTAAAACCGGGTTAGATGCAGATAAGAGCTATATTCTTTCCTACTGGAAAAAAGATGGCAGCGTACATATATCCGGTGGTGTCAAAACAAATGAGAAAGAGGTAATGGTAAAGAACGGCTGGATATTGGTATCTCTCAATATCAAGCAGGCAACGGCTATTACTATAAGTGGCAGTGGTATGCTGGATGAATTGAGATTACATCCTGCTGAGACGTTACTTTCATCGACAACTTATGATCAGTACTACAATATTATTTCGCAAACGGGGGCGGATCATATTAGTACCTATTACAGCTATGATGATCTGGGGAGGTTAACCGCTGTTCACGATGCAGATCGCAATCTTATCAATGCCACTGAATACAGGTACTCCGGTAATTAAAGAATCAATATGAGAATAATATACTTATTTGTTGCCTTGCTGGCTTCAAACTTGTCTTATGCCCAATGCAGCCAGATTGGCGCGGTTGACGTTGGAGTTACCAGGAATTATAACATTGCTTCAACGGCTACCAGGATACACTGGAATGTGTCAGCTCATGGCACTGTGATAGGCGAAAATGCCGGCACCATCATCACCATTCAATGGACCCAGGCAGGAGAAGCCACACTGGCAGTGGATTATTACATCAACGGAACGCGTTATACCCAATGCTATAGCGTTCCGGTATTGTCACCATTAAATGGTGGTACTATCGGCAGTAGTATACAGACGTTTGTAACAAACCAGGTGTTGTCCTATACAAGTTTCAGGAATGTGCAGTCCGCTTCGGGTAGCTGGGGGGCTTTTAATAATACTCCATACAATTATCAATGGGAAGAGTCTTATAATGAGAATGACTGGCTGCCTGTTTCAGGCGCCATTAGCAGAGACTGTACAGGCAGTACTTTCTTTGACAGAAAGTTATTTATACGGAGAAAAGTCACCAATAGTACGAGTGTTGCCTATTCAAATATCATCAGCGTGGACCTGGTCAGCCTTTTAAACGGTGGGGAGATCACTGCTCCGCAGATAATACAGCCTGGTTCAATACCTGCTAAGCTGGTGACTTTAACCAACGCCAGCGGCGGCGCAGGAGGTTATACTTTTCAATGGGAAACCAGTGAGGATGAAACCAACTGGAATATCATAACGGGAGCTACCGGCGGTGACTATCAGCCGCCTGCGTTGACGCAGACCACTTACTTCAGAAGGAAGGTATTTTCTTCAGGACAATCGGCTGCCAGCAATAGTGTGCAGATACTGGTTAAATCCCTGGCATCCGTTAATATGCCCGATGCGACAGTGGTACAGGGCAGCGAGCCGGTAATATCCCCGCCCAATTATACCAGTTTGAATACCAGTAACCTGAACAGCATTATATCCTATACGGTTTTAAGACCTGGTATATCGACTCCTGAGCAGGCAAAAGGGTTAACCGGGAAGCGGGATATAATGAAAGGTACTGTTTATGTAGATGGACTAAAACGTGAACTGGAATCTGTAGCGCAAAACATAGGACCTGCCTCCGAAGACCTTGTATCGTTTATGCAGTATGATCAATATGGCAGACAGCTTCTGAGCCATCTGCCTTACCTTGCACATACAGATGCCAATCAAAAAGGAAAATTCCGGACAGATATACAGACGGCACAACCTACCTTTTACAACAACTTTACACAGAACAAAGAAAATTTCTTTTACGGCAGGTCAGTTCCGGAAGCATCGCCGGCAAGTGGTACGGTAAAAGATTTCATACCGGGTAAAAGTTATAGTGGTAGTAATACCGGCACTACAGAATCCGTAAGAATAAATAATGCAAGTGAACATGTGCGGATATGGCGGATAAAAGATGACGATGTACCTGTTAGCCATGCGGAGTACCAGCCCGGTACGCTGACTGTCCGGGTTATCACAGACGTGGAGAATACCAGGTCCTGTCAGTATTCAGACCAAAACGGGAAAATTGTAATGTGTTCCCGACAGGGAATTACGCCTGCCTGCCAGGATGAACTCAGGACATACTATGTATATGATGATATGGACAATCTGCGCTATATCCTCCCTCCGATGGCTATAAAATCGTTTGGAGATTCTCCCAGCTGGGATTTTGGAGGCAATAACGCGCTTAAGAACCTCTGTTATAAATACTATTATGATGCTAAGGGAAGGGTAGTTTCCATGGAAAAAGCAGGAATAGATGCACGATCTGATATTGTATACGATAACCGTAACAGGCCGGTGCTTTTACGGGATGCAGGTCTGATCAGCAGGAACAAAGGAGAATGGTTATTATATTTTTATGATGGGCTGGACCGCGTAGTAATGGTGGCTCTGTACACGAATACCGCTGCCAGCCGGGAAAGCCTGCAGGCATTGATGGATCAGGCATCTGGCAGTACGGGGATAACCGTCCGGACACCTCTATCTCCGGACCTTTTCATTTATAATAATGAAAATAAGCCTCAATATGTGGCGTCCAAAAGCGTTAATTTTCTTGGCAATTTTGACAGCGGGGATAATGCGGGCTTCGACGCTTATACTGATATCAGCGCTACTGAAACAACAGAAAGGTTTACTGTAAACAATCCATTACCTGGGTTAAGCAATTATACTCCCCTGATCATCTATTACTACGACAACTATGCCTGGGAGGGCGCCCTGTCATTCGACAGGCATTTTAGTCTTGATGCTGGTGGCAATCCCTATGCGGAGATTGCGTATTCACCATCTGCCAACACCGCTGGGAAGCTTACCGGTTATAAAACCAGTATTCCCGGTAAAACAGGCTGGACCAGGAGTACGCTCTATTATGATGATAAGGGCCGTATCCTCCAGCAGTTGGCGACGAATGTTACAGGGGGGACGGATGTCACTTCCTATCTTTATGATTATAATGGTAAACTACTTTCTTCTTTTAGCAGGATAAGTAATCCTCTTAGTGTTAAGGACCCTCTTATCTATGTAAGGCAGCGTATAGAATATGATGATAACGGGAACATAAAGCAGAAATATCATTATGCCGGCAATAACAGCACTCCTACAGATAAGTTAGTAGCGGAATATGCTTATGATGAGCTAAACAGGGTAAAGACTGTGATATTGTCACAGGGATTGGAAACACTCCATTACGACTATGACCTTCAGGGGCGTGTGAAAGGGGTAAACTCATCCTATGCAACGGGTAGAACGGGTGGCAATTATTTTGGAATGGAATTATCTTATGATAATGGCTTTTCAAGTAGAAAGCTGGATGGGAATATTTCCGGCGTTATATGGCGAAGGAAGGGAGATGGAGACGCCGCTCATGCGTACGGATATATCTATGATACCCATAACAGGTTGACTAAAGCAGCATATTCCCAGAATTCTTCCGGGAACTGGAATAGTAGTGAGGAAGATTATTCCGTTGACATACCGAAATATGACGACAACGGCAATATTCTTAAAATGAAAGAAGATGGTATGTTGCCAGGAAAGGTAAAAACGACGATTGATGACCTGACCTATCATTATACTCCGTCCAGTAACCGTTTAAGCGGGGTGACTGATACCCAGGGGAATAAAGAGCAGAATGATTTCAGGAATTACAGCGGACGTAATGATACGACAGATTACACATATGATGTAGCTGGTAATCTGCTTACTGATAAGAACAGGGGTATCAGGTTGACATATAACTATTTACTTGGTAAACCAGAGAGACTTGAAGTTAGCAATGATGCGGGCAAGTACATCTCTTATGTAAGAGATATAAAAGGCAACCTGCTGCAACGCATCGTTAACAATGGCTCCGTCCAAAATACATATACTTATCTGGGTGGTGCTGTTTATAAAAACAATGAACTACAATTTATCTTATCTGATGAAGGGCGGATCAGAAAGAATGCAGCGGGGGATTTTATTTACGATTACTTCCTTACAGATCATTTAGGGAATACACGTACAGTTATTACAGAAGAAACAAATCAATATTATTACAAAGCATCTCATGAGGATAATCCCAACCCGGCGCCTGTATTGCCGGAAAGAGAGTTGTTTGGTTTTCCTGCCGTGGTTGATGATATACCTTCAAATCATAAGTTCTATGATTATAATGGAAACCAGAACAGGAAGTTCATCAGGCTTAATTATAACGACGTAAACAGGAGAATAGGTACGGGAAAAGTATTAAGAGTAATGGCTGATGATCAACTGGAATTGGGAGTACTCTCCTATTACCAGACAAACTCCCCCGACAATAACACTCCTGATAAGCCTGTAAATGAAATTGTAAATCAGCTGGTTAATGTATTGCTTGGTCCTTCAAGTGTTGTTTCCAATGGTAAAGGCAATCTTCTTGAAGGCGTCAATGGAATAATTCTGAATCAACAGGATTTCAGCACTTTTGTTCGGAATAATCAAAACGATAATCCCGCTTCCACAGTGCCTAAGGCATATCTGAATTATACACTGTTCGATGATCATTTCCAGTTTGTAAATGGTGGGGCCATCAGGGTTAGTCAGCCGGGAGAAGTAGCTGCTTTAGCGAGTCAGTTGAGAGTATCGAAAAACGGGTACCTGTATGTATACACGAGTAATGAGAGCGGTACTGATGTTTATTTTGATGATCTGGTTGTAAAGCATAACACAGGGCATCTTTTACAGGAAAATAGTTATTACCCCTTCGGGTTACAGATAAAAGGGCTTAGCAGTGCGGCTATGAACAGGCCTCAGAATAACTACCTTTATAATGGTATAGAAAAAGTATCTGAATTTGACCTGGAGTTATATGATGCTTTCTATCGTACATTGGATCCCCAGATCGGCAGGTGGTTGCAGATAGATCCGGTCTCGGCTAAATATGCTTCCATCTCGGGATATAATAGTAACTTTAATAACCCGGTTAACTTTGCAGATCCTTTAGGTGATGATCCTCCCGGATGGCTTAAGTCTCTTAAGAGACTGGTTGGTAAGTTTACTGATTGGGTTGGTGGTGGTAGTGAAGTAAATGACGTCATAAACCTGGGGCATCCTGTTCAACTTAATGGTATCACTGTTAGCCCGGATGCTTCGCTAAGCATAGAATCTGCTCTTGTGACAAATTCCGGTATATTTGAAGGTCCGCGGACGTTTACTACAAGTAGTTATCTTGCTTTGGATGCCGCTATCAAACGGAAGGAGCTGTTACAGCAAGCTGCAGCTTTACGTAGTTTGTCGACCACATTGCATAAGTTATATGGTAATAATATTCCGGCGGCGCCTTCTGCTAATATTGGTACGGTAAAGGAATATATACCTGATTGGAAGGATAACTGGGCTGCGAGTGATAATTTTTTCGCTAAAGTAACATATGAGCCTGTTGACGGTGCATGGACCACGTTTCAGAGCTTGAATCCTTTTCTTGACCGTTCTGCGATAAGTCATATTGATGGGAGAATGGTTACGGAAGTAGAGCGAGTGAGAGGGTTTGTGAATGTGACGAGTACTTTTGCTACTGATTATGCAGGAGGTCAGGCATTTAAGGCTGTTGTTCCTTTACTTGCAAGTTTGCCAGCGAAAGTGATAACTGCTGGTAGATTTCCAAGGCTTGATTATAAATTTGGCAGACATGCAGACGAATGGTCTCAGTGGGGATCAATATCCAAAGCCGCATATTATAGTAGAGCAATACGATTAGCGGAAAGTGAAGTAGGTGGGAATATTATGGGATTTACGTCTAAAAAAGGTTGGATATTTAGATTTAATAGTGCAACAGAAGAATTTTTAACCGTACATCCAAGTGGATATATCGAAACATTTTTTCGTCCAGAAGAAGGACTGAAATATTTTTTGAACCAAATAAGAAAATATGGAAATTAACCGCTTTAATAAATATCAATGTCCCTGTTGTGGATATTACACTTTAGAAACTCAACCCGATAATACATTCCAACTTTGCCCGGTTTGCTATTGGGAAGATGATGGCATTCAACTTCATGATCTTGATTATACAGGCGGAGCTAATAGAGTAAGTTTAAATCAAGCACGGGAAAACTTCAAAAACTTTGGGGCGATTGAAGAACAATTTAAGGCTCTTGTAAGGGCCCCGAATGAAGATGAGTTATGAACTATGCAGTGCAATGGAGGGCAGCCATTTCATTCAATAGGTATGTTTTGTTCAGTTTATTCAGTGCTTAAAAATGTGTTGGGGAGATGAGAAAAACCGGATGGTTGTGTGTACCTTCGGTATGTTAGCTTTTAAGTAGAGATTTGTTAATTACACCAAAAATATCGAATATGATCCAGTTAAAAGAAATCAAGTTAGACCTGCAGAATGAAAAATTGTTGACTCCACAAGCGTATATCAAATTACTTAAAAAGAACAGGCCTGCTATTCAAAATGCTACCTTCATACCTCCTGTTTTAGGAAGTAATGATATCTGTGGTTGTGTGCGGGTAAAGTTAAAACCCGGATATAAATATGTCACAAGATAGCAAGCCAAGGTATACCCATGGTTCGAACTCAAACAAATTAAGTAGTGATACCGTAGTCAATGAAGCAATCCTTTATGAGCTTGTAACTAATCATAAAGAGGAAATAAAGTATAAGCAACTGGAATTACAGGTACGTGGTAAGGAGTTGGAACAGGCTCACGAACTTGCGTTGAAAAATATAAAACTCCAGGAAGAATATCTTCGAAATGTGCCAAGACATATATTCAAAACCAGATTATTACTTTATGCTTCATTGATTTCTGTAGTCCTGATTATAGCTGGAGTTTTTATCTATTGCATATATAGCGGTAATCAGGAAATTGCAATGAGAATTATAGAATTAACCGCAACTACGGTTATAAGTGGCGGTGGCGGTTATGCACTGGGTAGCCATAAAAAGGAGAAATCGAAAGAGCCATCTGTAGAAATTATTTGAAACTAATAATAATACCTTAGATCTTCATACCATAATACCAGTATCCATATACAAAAATGTAGTCATTCTCTTCTCAACCTTGGTTTTGTTAATCCTCTTCGCCCGGCAATAACCAATATTTGCATATAAAAATATCAATATATATCTATCTTTGAAAGATTGTTAAAAACAAACCAGATGGATAACGCAACCAGGGAAGTTAAAAGTTTTTTCAAGAGTCTTTTACCCTTTATTGCTTTAGGTATTATTTTTTTTGCAGGCACGATCTTTCTCTCTATCAGTGAAGACAGATATAAGGAAAAGCTAAAAGAAGCAGGCGTTTATGTAGTAGGAACTATTACAGAAGTAAGCAGTTCTAATAGAGGTCTTTCATTTCACGGTATATATTACTTTAAGAATAAAAAATATGAAATGAGGCAGAGCGCTTTCCGATCCTCCGTCCATTATGCAGGCAGGAAACTTTTTGTTGTAATATTACCGGAGGATCCCGAGAACTATGTAGTTTTATTTGATGAATATTTTCCTGATTGTCTGAAAAGCGAGGAGAACATGTACAAATGCTGGAAAGATAAGCCTGTATGCGATTAAATCCCAAAAGAGCTATCCTCTTTAAAAAGGACAGCTCTTTTTGAAAACTTAGCAATCAGTTATTTCTTCTGCAACTCATTCTTTACGGTCTTTATTACTAATCTTGTAAAATTCCCGGCCCTGGGTTTCATATCATCCTTTACAGAAGAAGAAACCAGCAATCCTGTTTTAGTATCTACAGTGATAGTTCCTTTCCTGGAATAAGATACCTGGATGTCATTATTGATAGCAGAAGCTGAGGACACCGCAATTTCCATATTATTCCCTTCCTCCGACTTCACTGTGTAATCTACTTTTAAAGGACCGATCTGGTGATTCTCATCCTTACTCCACTTGTCTCCCACTCCTACCGCCTCTTCGGGAATATAAGCAAGAGCAGCATCAAAGACCTTCCTGATCTCTTCATTATTAACCGTACCTTTCATGCTCTTTCCGAATCCCTGCATAAAAGCAGGATCTTCCTCTCCCATACCGGCAAGAACATTATTTATCAGTGTATCCACCCCGGTTACCTCATCTACCCGCCAATCAGAATTGATGTAAACGGTAAATGATTTTCCCAGCATACCCTCACCCATTTTACGCAGCCGCTCATTCTGCACACGAATTTCATCAGTAGCGCTCTTCATTACAAACTCTTTGAAGTCGTCCGAGTTAAAGCCGGTAAGATCATGCGTAAACAGGTGCTCCGTTCTCTGGTTAAGCTTCAGGTAAGTGGCTTTGAGCATTAACTTACCTTCCGGCGTCTTTCCTATTACACGCAGGAACCAGCTGGTTGAAAAATTCTGATTAATAGTACGCACCGCGTCTTCGTGAATGTCGGAAATAGCGGTGTTCCTGAAAATGTATTGTTCCCCTGGATTCAATGCCGGGATAATTGTCCTCTTAACCTGCCCGGACGAGATTGCGGAAATGAAGATAAGGCTCGTCAACAGGACAGTACTCTTAGTGGTCATAGGTATACGCTATTGGTTTATAAAGAACAAATATATCAAAATGATTATATAAAGTAAAAGGGGCCTTGTGGCCCCCTTCAATTTAATATAGTAATAATATTCCTGCCGGTTACAAGTCTGTCATTATCAGAACTTCAGCGCAAGGCTAACCAGGAAATTGGAGAGTTTCTGCGGACGTGCATAGAAGCCATCGCTCACCCAGTACTTCTCCCCTGTCAGGTTGTTACCTTTTACGGAAATGCGGTATTTAGGTGTATTGTAGAAGATAGTAGCGTCTACAGTTGTGTAGGATGGTAAAGTGAATGAGTTAGCGGCGTCGTAGAAGGCATCGCCTACGTACATAGCTCCACCGCCGAAGCCCAGGCCTTTTACAGAACCTTTGAGGATGGTGTAGCTCAGCCAGATATTACCTACATTTTCAGGAGCGCCTACAGTTCTTTTACCTACCAGGGCAGCTGCTGCTTTCTTGTATTTGTTCTCATTATAACCGTAACCGGTGATAACGTTCAGACCAGGAAGCGGGTTTGCAATGATCTCCACTTCAAGACCTTTGCTTTCCTGGGTACCATCCTGTACGGTGAATACCAGGTTATCTCTTGTTTCTGCCCTGGTGCTGTTTTTGATCTGCATATCATAGTAGCTGATAGTAGCTGCCAGTTTATTGTCAAACAGGTCCAGTTTCACACCACCTTCCAGCTGGTTGGCCTGCTGAGGCTTGAAGGAGCTCACAGAACCGTCTGGTTGAACAGTATTGGCCACATTCTTAAAGCCATTCATATAGTTGGCGAAGATGGATATCTTATTCAGCACTGGTTGGTATATAACCCCGAATTTAGGAGAGAAAGCTGTCTGGTCATATTTTCCGGTCACTACCTGGGTCAGGTTATTCTTAGTGCCTTTATTATCGAAATAATCAACACGCAGGCTTGCCATAACCAGCAGTTTCCGGGTGATATTCAGTACGTCAGAGAAATAAGCGCCGTAGCTGTACTGACGGCTCAGGGTCTCTGCAGTGTTCAGGGAGGCCAGGCGGTCATCTACATTCTGTACACGTACGTCTTTAGCTGTACCCAGGGTATTCACCGTATCCAGCTGTAACATATTGTATTTCAGGTTGCGGTACTGGTCCATGAAGTCAAATCCAACCACGAGGCGGTTGCGCATTTCGCCTATTTTGAAATCGCCGGTGAAGTTCTGTTGAATATGTTTACGACCCAGCCTATCCGGCGAGTGCACACCGATGCTTCTTGCGATAGTGGTATCGGAGAGCCATGTCAGGTTGAAGTAATACATATTATTGTAACCGCCGGTGGCCCATGCGTAATTGGTAGTGGAAGTCCAGTTCTTAGAGAGTTTATACTCAGCCTGTACGAAGATGTTGTTGGAATACATTTTCGAAACAAAGGAGTTATCTATCAGGGAACGTTTGTAGTCGAGTCTGAGTTTGTCGTAAGACTTGACATTGACTGCCGGGGATACTATCCAGGCGGAGCTGGAAGTACCGCTGTAGTTCTGGATATCGGCATCTACGCGGAGGGTGAAACGGTCGTTCACTTTGTACAGTATGCCTGGAGCTATTACTGAGGTGGTACCATGACCCTGATCCTGGAAAGAGTTCTCTTTCTGATAGGCTACGTTCATGCGGAACAGCAGGGTCTGATCACTATTTACAGGCGTATTGAAATCGGCCGTGATACGGCTCAGGTCATAGCTGCCCTGGGTATAGGAAACCTCGCCTGCCATGTATTCAAACGGCTTTTTGGTGATGTAGTTCACCAATCCGCCGAAAGACACCATTGAAGCGCCGAACAGTGTGGAAGAAGGGCCTTTGATGGCTTCTACCCTTTCAACTGTGGCAAGGTCTATAGTGGTACGGGTAAAGGTGGCCATACCGTTACGGAGGTTATCGTTGGTTACAAAGCCGCGGGAGAAGAAGGCAGGAATACCTGCGCCGGTTTTGGCCGGAGCGGCGCCCGGAACGTTACGGAAAGATTCGTCCAGGGTAACGGACATCTGTTCTCTGATCAGTTCTTTATCTACCACGCTATATACCTGTGTATTTTCCAGGTAGCCTAACGGCAGGCGGGCAACGCTGTTACTCTGTTTTTTAGAGGTGATGGTATATTTATCGCCTACGATCAATACTTCATTCAGGGCCTTTGAGTTGGCGTTCAGCGCAAAGTCGACACTGGTGGTCTCCCCTTCTTTCAGCACTACGGTCTTTTCCTGGGGATCCTGGCCTATAAACGAAATGGTCAGTTTATAGGTGCCTGCCTGCAGGTTCTCAAACCTGAAGGAACCATCTTTACCTACCTGTACACCTTTTTTACCATTTAATATAACGGTGGCAAATTCCGCAGGTTGTCCATCGCTGGTGGTCACCTTTCCTTTAATGCCTCCATCGTCCTGAAAATCAGCAACTGTTACGTTGTGATTGCCGGCCGGAGCAGCCATTGAAGCCTGGGAACTGGTGTGGATCAGGAAGAGCCCTAAAGCTGCAACTATCTTGCAGTGGCAGGGCCGAAATAAAGTTGTTGTCATAATTTGGCTGGTTAGCTTTTTTTCGCTGCGAAGATAGATACAGCCAGACTTAACCATTTACGCAATGCGGAATTTTTTTAATGATTATACATTTCCCGATTGCGTCATAACAGGGAGCTAACTCCAAACTGAGAATCTTTAATTGTTTAGTCCACCGTCATGCAAAATCAATCGTTTAACAGTTTATGGATTAACGTGAAAATCTATTTCCCGTTTCGACTTGGGACACACACTTCTCCTCGATAACTTTGCTTTCATCAAAAAAACGATACCACCTCTGCAGGAAGACACACCTGCACCGTGAACAGGAAATTAACCAGTTAAAAAACACATTTACCAGGAAACCCAAATCCAAACCGTCCAAATCTTCCATCATGGAGACACAAATTTTAGTTCAGGAGAGCATCCTGAAACAAGAAACCAATGTCCGTATCACACCTCCTCTGGCGCCTGCCATTGTGAACATTACGGCTATTGAAAGACTGGAACTGACCCGAATCGGAAAAAGCCTCAGGAAACAGTATGGCACATACGAAAACCCGGAGTACATTGAAACGCTGCATCTTAATGCGTACAAGATCCTGCCGGAACGTATAGCAAGGCAGCTGATGCGGATGGGCTCAGACTTTTCAGCCGCCCAGTATGGCGCTGTTGTATTCAAAGGCCTGGTAGATGTAGACCAGGATGCCCTTGGTCCCACGCCTCCCAGCTGGCGGGAGTTGAACCCGGAAAAGGTGATAGAGTACGGATTCATCTCTTCACTGATGCATGGTGCAGTACCGTCAAAACCGGTGGAGTATTTTGCTCAGAGAAAGGGCGGTGGACTGATGCACGCTATCATTCCCGACATGAACATGGCTTATTCACAAACAGGCTCCGGCTCAAGGACAGAGTTGTTTGTGCATACAGAAGACGCCTTCCTGTTCAATGCTGCCGACTTCCTTTCCTTCCTCTACCTGCGCAATGAGGAAGAGGTGCCCTCGATGCTGTATTCCATCCGATCGCACGGGAGGCCGGGAGACATGCTGAAGCCCCTGTTTGAGCCTATCTACAAATGTCCGAAGGACGCGAACTACAGTCATGAGGAAGCCGTTGGTGAAGGAATCAATACCAGTATCCTCTATGGTAATCCCGAAGCTCCGTTTATCCGCTTTGACGCCGCGGAGCAGATCTACAACCAGGAAGCCGGCCAGAGCCCTGAAGCGCTGGAAAACCTGAAGACGTTCTGGAATGAAGCCCGTGGGCTTATCTATGACAGCTTCATACCCGAAGCAGGTGATCTTATTTTTGTGAACAACCATCTCTGTGCCCACGGACGTAACGCTTTCGTTGCCGGGTTCAGGAACGAGAATGGTACGATGGTACCCTGTGAACGCAGACTAATGCTGCGTATGATGAGCAAAACAAGTCTTATCCATATCCAGTCCGTTGCACACCCCGAAAATCCTTACATGGTAATGGAAGAACATTACGGTAAAGTATACCCGCCCGTTACAACTACGTCCTCCATCCAGGAATAGAAAATAGTTTGTCCGCAGCTGCGGGACAGACTGAGACAATAAGGAATAAAAATTACACATGTCTGATCTTAGATTGACACAGGTTGACAACAGCCTGTTCTCCCTGCGCGCATTGCAGATGGAGCAGGATATTCCCGTTATACATGACTGGGTGAACAGGGAATATGCCCGTTACTGGCAGATGCAGAATACTACCCCGGAAGATGTTAAAGCGGCATATACCGCTATTACCCAGGCAAAAGATACAAAGGTGCTGATGGGTTTCTATAACGGGAAACCGGCCTTTCTCCTGGAATGTTACTGGGTGAAGAACGATCCGCTGGGCAGCTATTATGACGCCAGGCCGGGAGATTTCGGATTTCATATACTGGTGGCGCCGGCAGATAAGCCTATTCATAACTTCACCTGGAACGTATTTACTACCATTATTGATCACATGCTTTCTGATCCGGCTGTAGAGCGGCTGGTGGTGGAGCCGGATGTACGGAATGAAAAGATACATATCCTTAACAAGCGGGCCGGGTTTGAATACAGGAAGATCATTTCCCTGCCACAGAAGCAGGCCTACCTGGCATTCTGTACACGTGAACAGTATGCCGCCGCTAAAAGTGCGGGCAGCTGTACGGTGCCTTATATCTATACACAGCAGGCGCCTAAGCTGGGCAACTTCTCTTTCCGGCCGCTACAGCTGGAGAACGATATCCCCCTTATTCACAACTGGGTGAACAGGGAATATGCTCAGTACTGGCAGATGCAGCGTACTACGGCAGAACAGGTAAGAACGGCCTATACCGCCATCACCCAGGCAAAACATGCACAGGCATTCATGGGGTTCTATAACGATGTTCCTGCATTCCTGTGGGAAAGTTACTGGGCTATGAATGATCCGATCGGGAAATATTATGATGTGCAGGAGGGTGATTATGGCCTGCATCTGCTGGTTGCTCCGCCGGACAGGCCTATTCACGGGTTCACCCTGCATATACTGGAAACCATCATGGACTATATGCTGACAGACAATGCGGTAGAGAGGATCATTGTGGAACCGGATACCCGGAATGAGAAGATGCATGTGCTGACCCGGCGGGTAGGTTTTGAATATGTACAAGAGCTCTCCCTGCCACATAAAAAAGCATTTCTGGCTTTCTGCACCCGCCAGCAGTATGCCAGTCACAGACAAAAAGAATCATTCGTTACTCAACTTATTCAATAGACAATGGATTACATTACGCTCCCGCAGACAGCAACGGCTTTTAAAGATATCTTCCATGAAGGTGCTGCAGAAGAATATAACAATGCTGTAAACTCCGCCAAACAACTGGTCAACTCATTCCTGGAAAATAACCGTACTCCTTTCAGCGGTATTACCCCAGATCAACTCAGGGCTTTGTTCAGCCAGGTGGATTTTGATACTCCCCTCCCTGATTATGAAAGCCTTTTCCGCGAAGTGGAGGAACTGTACGTTAACCATGCTACAGCCTTCCATCTGCCTAATTATATAGCACATCTTAACTGCCCTATTGTTATACCGGCACTGGCGGCAGAGGTAGTGATAGCCGCGATCAACTCTTCACAGGATACGTGGGACCAAAGCGCAGGCGGCACCCTTATGGAACAGAAACTGGTTTCCTGGACCTGTAATGAAATAGGCTTCGGCGCCCAGGCGGACGGTGTATTCACCGCCGGAGGCTCACAGAGTAACCTGATGGGGCTACTCCTGGCGAGGGATTATTTTGCGAAAGAGAAACTGGGACATGACACCAGGAAGAACGGTTTGCCGGCAGAAGCTTCCCGCTTCAGGATCTTTGTTTCTGAAATGACGCACTTCAGTGTGCAGAATACGGTGTCTTTAATGGGGCTGGGAGAAAAATCGCTCGTTAAAGTGAAGACCGATAACGGTTTCCGTTTATCGCCTGCTGACCTGGAGCAGGCCATCAAAAAAGAACTGGAGCAGGGTAACCTGCCTGTAGCCGTGATTGCTACTGCGGGTACTACAGATTTCGGAAATATTGATCCGCTGGTCCCTATCGGAGAAATAGCCGCCAGGTATGGCATCTGGTTCCATGTGGATGCGGCTTATGGCTGCGGACTGTTACTTACAGAAAAATACCGCCATCTGCTGAATGGCATTGAGCGGGCTAATTCTGTTACTACTGATTATCATAAGGCATTCTTTCAGCCTATCAGCAGCAGTGCATTCCTGGTGAGGGATAACCGTTACCTGGAGCTGATCACACATCATGCTGATTATCTGAATCCGCAGGAGAATGTTTTTGAAGGGCTGAACCAGATCAACAAAACCATTACCCAGAGCACACGCCGGTTTGATGCGCTGAAGCTCTGGTGTACCCTGCGCCTGATGGGTAAGGAAAAGCTGGGCACATATATAGAGACTATCATTGAAACTACGGAGAAGACAGCCAATATACTGGAGAAAGACGGCGATTTCCAGTTGCTGACACACTCTGACATCAGTGCCCTGGTATTCCGCTACTACCCTGCCGGCGTACAGGATGATGTTTTCTCTGATAAACTTAACCAGTACATCAAGAAGGAAATGTTCCAGGAAGGTAAGGCGATAGTGGCAGGAACGAGAGTGAATGATGCGTTCTATCTTAAGTTCACGCTGCTTAATCCGCTTACTACGCTCAACGATATCCGGAACATAGTGTCCATCATCAAAAAGCATGGCGCTGCTTTCATGAAACAACATCTTTCACCTGCCCTGTAAAACATACTACAATGAATAAACCTCCTATCAATATAACGCCGGAGCAAGCGGCGGCACATCTGAACCCGACTGTATGGAACAAGGTGAACAGGCTGCATGTGCGTAAGATCATCAGTGAGTTTGCGCATGAACTGCTTATTGAGCCACAGCTGCAATACACAGAGAATGGCTGGGGATATTATGTGCTGCATACGGACGATCCTTCTATAGAGTACCGGTTCCGCGCCAAGGTGTTAAGTCTTGACCACTGGTATATAGATACAGATTCTATCTGGAAATACGTGAATAATAACTGTGTGGCTGTAGATTCTATCCGCTTTATCATTGAGTTCAAAAAGACCATTGGTATCAGTGAAGCTGTTCTTCCGGTATACCTGGAAGAGATCAGCAGTACACTTTGTGGCAGCGCCTACATGCATACTTACAATACAATGACCGCTAAGGAGCTGGCAGTCTCTGACTACCAGGTTATTGAGCAGGCCATGATGGCGGGGCATCCCTGCTTCGTTGCCAACAACGGGCGTATAGGTTTTGATGCTACTGATTATCGTCAGTTTGCGCCGGAGGCGGCAGATCCTTTTGCCCTGATCTGGCTGGCTGCCCATAAGGACAGAACGGGTTATGCGGGTGTGACTGACCTTCCATATGAAGAACTGATCAGTGATGAGCTGGATGCAGATACGCGGGCGCAGTTTATTAAGATACTGGAAGACCTGCAGCTGGATGCAGTATCTTATTATTTCATACCGGTACATCCCTGGCAGTGGTTTAATAAGCTGGCAACGATCTTTGCTGCTGATCTTTCCAGTCACCAGTTAGTATACCTCGGAGCTGCGAAGGATAAATATATTCCCCAGCAGTCTATCCGTACTTTTTATAATGTTACGTCTCCGCATCGCCGTTATACGAAGACCTCTCTTTCTATCCTGAATATGGGTTTTATGAGAGGGTTGCATGCCAGCTTTGTGTTGACGGCCCCGCCTATCAGCGAATGGGTGAATCATGTGGTAGAGAGCGATGCGTTTCTCCGCGAGAAAGGTTTTGTGTTGTTGCAGGAAGTAGCGGCCGTAGGTTATACCAATCCTCATTATGCCAGCATTATCAAAGATGATAATTCTTCCTATAATGGTATGCTATCTGCGTTGTGGCGTGAAAGTCCGCAAAAGCGCCTGAAACCTGGTCAGCGGTTAATGACCATGGCTGCTCTCCTGCACGTAGACAGTTATGGCAATGCTTTGCTGCCGGAGCTGATAAAAGCTTCCGGTCTCAGTGTGACCGCCTGGCTGAAGCGTTACCTGGATTGTTACCTTACCCCGTTGCTGCATTGCTATTACTATCATGATATGCGTTTTATGCCACATGGGGAGAACCTGATACTCATTATTGAGAATAACATTCCTGCAGGCGCCATTATGAAGGATATAGCAGAAGAGATAGCGGTGCTGAACCCGGAACTTCCTATGCCGGACAATGTAAAACAAATCTATATGAAGGTAGCAGATCACCTGAGGATACTGTCCATCTTCACGCAGGCATTTGACTGCTTTTTCCGTTTTCTGTCCCATATCCTGGTGGAACATGCAAACTACCCGGAAGAGCAGTTCTGGAAGCTGGTAGCAGATTGTATTACAGAATACCAGCAGCTGCATCCGGAGTTAAGTGAGAAGTTTGCGAAGATAGACCTGTTTGCCCCCGAGATCATCAAGACATGTCTTAACCGGTTGCAGATACGCAATAACAGGAAGATGGTAGATCATATGTATGATCCATTTAAGAGTCAGCAGTTTGCAGGTGTATTGAAGAACCCGATGACTATCCACCGAACTCAGCCAGTGTTAACGCTCAATTAAAGAAAATGCAAGTAACTCAAACAATAACCCGGCAACCGGAGGTATTTCAGAAAGTGATCCGGTTGTTTATCAGTAAAATAATAGCAGAGCTATCTCATGAAGCTATTCTGCAACCGGAAGAGCAGTCCGGCGTTTATGTGCTGCGCGCTGAAAGTGCAGGTACGCTATACAGGTTTTCCGCCAGGGTGTACAGCCTGAATCATTGGTATGTGAACCCTGATTCTATTGAGAAAATAGTTGATGGCGATACGGCTCCGTTAGAAGCTATCAGTTTTATTACGGATCTGAATTACCAGATAGGGATAGCCCCGGCTGCATTGCCTGATTATATGGAAGAAGTAGCGGGTACGTTGTATGGTAGTGCTTACCTTCATGGCCAGGGCGGACCGGGCGCCGCCTACCTGGCCTATGCCGGTTACCAGGAGGTAGAGCAGGCTATGACAGGTCATCCCCGTTTTATTACTAATAATGGCCGTGTAGGATTTGATGTAACAGACTATCATAAATATGCGCCTGAAGCGGCGCAGCCACTTCCGCTTATATGGCTGGCCGGGCATAAAAGCAGGGCAGAATTTACGGGGATAGAAAACCTGGAATATGAGCAGCTTATACACCAGGAGCTGAGTGTAGACGACATTGCCAGGTTCAATGCCGTATTGAAAGGCAGAGGGTTGAGTACGGATGACTATTATTTCATTCCCGTACACCCGTGGCAGTGGTATAATAAGCTGACGAATCTTTTTGCGCCGGACATTGCCACCAACATGCTGGTATGCCTGGGTCACAGCGCAGATACATACCAGCCGCAGCAATCTATCCGAACTTTCTTTAACCGTAGCAATGGTGAAAAGAGTTATGTAAAAACGGCGCTGGGTATACTTAACATGGGGTATGTGAGGATACTCTCTCCCTATTTCATGCGTACTACGCCTGCTATTAATGAGTGGGTATATTCTGTAGTAGAAGCAGACGGATATTTACAGGAGAATGGCTTCTGTGTGTTGCGGGAGATAGCAGCTACAGGCTATACCAATCAGCATTTTGAAGATGCGTTGCAGGAAGACAGTCCGTATAAAAAGATGCTGGCCTCTCTGTGGAGGGAAAGCCCTGTATCGAAGCTGCAACCCGGGCAGAAGCTTATGACCATGGCGGCATTGCTGCATATTGATCCGCAGGGGAATGCGTTGCTGCCGGAGCTGATCAGTACGTCCGGGCTTACGGCGCCTGAGTGGGTGAAAGCCTACCTGGACCGTTATATGAAGCCGTTACTGCATTGTTTTTACCGCTATGATATGGTGTTCATGCCACATGGAGAGAACATTGTCCTGGTATTGGAGAACAACGTGCCGGTGAGGGCTATTATGAAAGATATAGGCGAAGAGGTGACACTGATGGATATGGACGTTGTGTTGCCTGAAAAGGCCAGGCGCATACAGGTGAGCATACCGGAATCTTTCAGGACAAGGCCCATCTTCACACAGTTGTTTGATGGCATCTTCCGTTTTATTGCAGCGATACTGGCAGAACAGGGCGGGTTACCGGAGCAGGAATTCTGGCAACTGGTAGCAGCCTGTATACTGGAATACCAGCAGCAGTTCCCTGAAATGGCCGGAAAATTTGACCAGTATGACCTGTTCACACCGGTAATAGCTCCTGATGCGTTGAACAGGATGCAGATCCTGAACAGCCGTAAACTGAGGGACCGTGCCAATCCATTTGACGTACCCGGCATAGGTGAAGTAAAGAACCCTGTTGCTGTTTATAAACCACAGGTATGATGAGAGTTCTTTTGATCATATTACTGGCTGCTTTGAACGCCCAGGCCCAGCCAATGTTTAAGGATACGGTAAAGGATAACTATTCCGGCACCATTATTCCTGATCCGTACCGCTGGCTGGAGAATGATACGCTGGCCAGAACGAGGGAGTGGATAACAGCAGAAAATAAGCTTACCAACAGTTACCTGGATGCTATTCCATTCAGGAAAGCACTTACGGAACATCTTTCCTCTACCTGGAACTACGCCAGGGAAACACCCCCTGTAAAGGCCGGAGAATATTATTTCTTTACGAGGAATAATGGATTGCAACCACAGAATGTATGGTTTCTCCGTAAGGGGCTGAATGGTGCCGAAGAAGAGTTGCTGGACCCGAATAAGCTTTCGGCCAATGGTACTACAGCTGTTACCATGCTTGGGTTTTCGACGGATAACCGTTACCTGGCATATGCGGTGGCATATGCAGGATCTGACTGGAACACCCTTCATGTGATGGACATTATCTCCCGTAAGGAACTGAATGATGAGCTGAAATGGGTGAAGTTCCCGCGGGCGGCATGGAAGGGCAATGGTTTTTATTACAGCCGTTATCCTGCCCCGGAAAAAGGTATGGAGCTTTCTGCCAGGAATACGCTGAACCAGGTGTACTTCCACAGGCTGGGCACTTTGCAGGAGGCTGACAGCCTTGTTTTCGAAGCCCGGTTAAGTGTAGCGGCATTTGTAACGGAAGATCAACGCTTCCTGATCATATCTTCACTGCCGGGCTCTTTCCTGGGTTTTAAGCTGACCAGTTCTACCGGCAATGCGTTGCATTACCAGGACCTGTCAGTTCCAGGGAGCCGTATTCAGCCGCTTATCAAAGGATACGACAATCACAACATTGTTGTAGACAATAAAGGCGGGAAGTTATTATTGCAGACAGATACTGATGCCCCTAATAACAAAGTAGTGTTGCTGGACCCGGCGCATCCGGAGAAGGAACACTGGCAGACGGTTATACCTGAACAAAGGTCCTCACTGGAGAATATAGACCTGGCAGGAGGTTATATGTGGGCATGCTACCTGAAAGATGCCCGTACGCTGGTAAGCCAGTATGATTACAGCGGCAGGAAGGTCCGGGATGTGCAGCTTCCGGGCATAGGTACTGCCCGTAACTTCTCTGCCAGGAAAGCAGATAAGGATATCTTCTACACGTATACGGACTTTACTACCCCGGAAACTGTGTACAGGCTGGATGTTGTTTCAGGGAAATCAGTGCTCTACAGGAAACCGGATTTTAAAGGTATCACGACGGGGTATGAAACCAGGCAGGTATTTGTAACATCAAAAGATGGCACCCGGCTACCTATGTTCATTGTCTGTAAGAAAGGTACAAGGCTGGATGGCAATAATCCTGTTTTTATGCAGGGGCATGGTGGTTTTAAGCGTAACCTCACTCCTGCTTTCAATGTAGCGAGGATGATATTCCTGGAGAGAGGCGGTATCTATGCCCAGCCTAACCTGCGCGGAGGGAATGAGTATGGTGAGGCATGGCACAGGGGTGGTATGCGTGGTAATAAGCAGAATGTGTTTGATGATTTCATTGCCGCCACGGAATACCTGATCCGGGAAAAGTATACGCAACCTGCACGTATTGCCATCACCGGAGTCTCTACCGGTGCGGTTATGGTAGGCGCCTGTATTAACCAGCGGCCGGAGCTTTTTAAAGCGGCCATTCCTGTAGTAGGCGCTATGGATATGCTACGTTATCATAAGTTCACTATTGGCAGTACCTGGGCGGAAGAATATGGTACGAGCGATAATAAAGAGCAGTTTGAATACCTGGTGAAATATTCGCCGCTGCATAACATCAAAGCTGGTGTTCGTTACCCGGCAACACTGGTGCTTACAGCAGATCATGATGACACCGTTGTGCCTGCGCATTCCTATAAATATGTGGCTACCCTGCAGGAAAAACAGGCAGGAGATAATCCTGTGCTGATCCGTATAGATAGTAATGCAGGACATGGGCCTGGCAAGCCTACTACAAAGCTCATTGCGGAAGCAGCAGATGCCTGGAGCTTTATTTTCAGTCAACTGAATGTGAAGTGGTAAGTATCAACTCAACATTAAAAATCTTTTATAAAAATGCAAACAGACAAGACAGTTTATTCAATTATCGGCATAGGGATAGGTCCGTTTAACCTGGGGCTGGCGGCTTTGCTGGAACCTGTGAAAGAAGTCTCTGCCCTGTTCTTTGACCAGACAGATGCTTTTGACTGGCACCCGGGCCTGATGTTGAATAATACAACCTTACAGGACCCGTTCATGGGTACAGACCTGGTAAGCATGGCTGATCCGACCAGTAAATACAGCTTCCTGAACTTCCTGAAGCAGACAGGCCGTTTATACCGTTTCTTTATCCGCCATGAGTTTTATATGCTGCGCCGTGAGTATAATGTGTACTGTAAATGGGTGGTAGAACAACTGAGCAATTGCAAGTTCTCACATAAAGTGGTCAATACCGGGTATGAAAACGGGTTATATGAGATAACTGTGCAGCATACACGTACCGGAGAAACAACTGTGTATTTCAGTGAAAGACTGGTATTGGGCACGGGTACGCAGCCTTACACACCCTCTTTTATTGATAAGGACAACCTGCCGGATGTGGTGCATACTTCGGAGTACCTGGCGTACAGGGAAGATATCCTGAAAAAGGGTACACTGACCATCATCGGTTCCGGGCAGAGTGCAGCGGAAGTGTTCTATGACCTGTTGCCTGCTACCAGGGAAGGTTTCCGGCTGAACTGGTTTACCCGTTCTGACCGTTTCTTTCCGATGGAGCATTCCAAACTGACGCTGGAGCTGAGCTCTCACAACTATATTGAGTATTTCTACAGCCTGTCTGCCGAACAGCGGGGCCGGATACTATCCACACAGAATTCTCTTTCAAAGGGGATCAATGGCAGCCTGATAGACCAGATCTATGATGCCATGTATGAGATGACCGTGGGAGGAGAAACGATCGATGTACAGCTGAGGGCTAACTGTGAGCTGACAGAGATCTCCCCTGCTTTACGGGAAGGTTATTATACGCTGCAGTTCACGCAGGTGGACCAGCAGCAGCAGTTCTCCCACCAGGCAGGATTTGTGGTGCTTGCAACAGGTTACAGGTATAACAGGCCCGCTTGCCTGGAAGGGATCAGTGACCGCATCCGCTTTAACCGTAATGGTTCTTTTAATGCGCAACGTAACTATACTGTTGACATTAATGAGCAGGAGATCTTTGTGCAGAATGCAGAGACACAGACACATGGCTTCGTAGCGCCGGACCTCAGCCTGGGCGCCTACCGTAATTCCTGGATCATCAATAAGATAACAGGCAGGGAGGTATATAAGCTGGAGGAGCAGATCGCATTCCAGGATTTTGGCGTGCAGCATCTTGAAAAGGCTGTCAGCGTCAGATAAAAACATTCTATAGATCAGGAGGCCTGCGAAGGGCGGGCTTCCTAAAAACAGATTAGTAATGCAATCACTGGTTGTCAGGACCCGTTCTATTTTCAGTTTATTTAAGATAGCCATGCTGGGCAAGGAAAAGAATTTTACTACCAGCAGTGTGGCACGTGCGGCTTTTCTTTTATCGCTTCCGGCTATGGTGGAGCTGATGATAGAGTCTTTGTTCGTTGTGGTGGACCTGCTGTATGTGAGTCGCCTGGGAGACAATGCCATCAACCTGGCAGGTATGATAGGTTCTGTTATACTGGTCATCTATGCTATTCCCGTTGGGTTGAACATTGCGGCCAGTTCCCTTATAGCGAGGCGTATAGGAGAAAAGAAGCCGCAAACAGCTGGTCTGACGGCTGTTCAGTCTATCTATACAGGTATTGCGGTAGCGTTGTTATTCAGTGTTATCACTATTACGTTCAGTAAGCAGATACTTTATGCCATAGGAGCATCGGAGGCTTTGGCGCAGGAAGGTGATGCCTATGCCAAGGTGCGTTTTGGCTGTATTATTTTCCTGATGCTGAGGGTGTTGATGAATGGTATTTTTCGTGGTTCAGGAGATGCCGCTATGGCTATGCGTACTTTTTTGCTCGCTTTTATAATGAACACTGCGCTGGGAGGTATCCTCATTTTCGGATATGGTCCTATACCGGCATTGGGTTTATTGGGAGCTGCTATTGGCAATGGCCTGGGTAATCTTATAGCTGTATGTTACCAGTTCTTTTACCTGGGAAAGAAAAAGACGGTACTGGTAATAGGCAGGCAGCAGCTGATCGTTGTGCCTTCTGTTATGAAGAAGCTCTGGAAGATCGGTTCTGCCGGTACTTTACAATACCTGATCCCGGCTTCCAGCTGGCTGCTAATGATCATTATTGTAGCGCAGCTTGGAGAGGCGGCGCTGACCGGGTATATTATAGCAGACAGGATCATTGTATGTGCAACATTGCCCGCATGGGGTATTGCCAATGCTGCCGGGGTGCTGACCGGGCAGAACCTGGGCGCCGGTAAACCGGAAAGAGCTGAACAGTCTGTATGGAAAACGGGGATGTTCAATATGTGTTTCCTGGGGCTGATCTCCTGTATACTGTTACTGTTTACCGGGAATATAGTCAGCGTATTTGCCAGTGAGCCGGCGATACAGGAGAATGCTGTGCTATACCTGCGTTGTATGGCTATTGCGTTTTTCTTCTTTGGGTATACGATGGTTATTTCACGATCGCTCAATGCGGCGGGGTATGTGAATATTGTAACGCTGATGTATATACTGATGTTCTATATTATACAGCTGCCCCTGGCTTATCTGACCGGAATTTATTTCAACATGGGCTCTAAGGGTATATTTGGAGCCATTCTGCTTTCTGAGGTAGTGCTGGCAGCTGTTTGCATTATTATTTTCAGGAAGGGAAAATGGAAAAGTATCCGTATTTAAAACTTAATATCATGTCAGACATTGTGTTGTTATTTAAGAAGATAATACTCGGCCTCCTGCTGATAGTTGTGCCGTTCCTGGTTTTCTTTGCCGGGTTCTGGCTGATCACTCATTTTGGATAATAAATTGTTCGTGTATGAAAATAGAAAAAGATGTTGCGAAGAAGCTGGTGAGAGACGGGGTTATTTCCCTGTTTCTCTATGCCCTTCCGGTGGCATTGATGTTCCTTTGGTTTTATATTAAAGGAGAGCGGCCCTGGAAGGAGCAGAAGCAAGCGACTGAGCTTACTGTTAACAAGTGAAAAAATTTTTATGCTTAAATATGTAGAAGCTTTATTTCAACACATCAACGGCTGGGGATTGCCAGTTCTGTTGCTGATAGTAGGGTGTATAGAATTTCTTTTTGGGTTATATAACAGGAAAGCGGACAGGAATGAGTTTATACTTGACCTGTTGAGCTTTGCTATTCCGAAGATACTCTTCCGTCCGATACTGGCTTATTTCAGTTTGCAGTTATTACCTGTATTATTACCAGGTCTGCAGGGCTCACTTTCGTGGGTACCGTTCTTCTGGGGAGCGGTGATCATAGCTGTAGCGGATGATCTTACACAATACTGGAACCACCGGCTGCATCACCAGGTACCGGTATTATGGCGGTTTCACCGTACCCATCATTCAGCGCCTTATATGGGAGTGGCAGTTTATTTCAGGAATAACCTGATCCATGTGCTGTTGTTCTCACAGGTATATCTTGTGGTAACGCTGGTATACCTGGGGCTTGGTTACCCGGCGCTTTTTGTGGCTGGTATGAAGTCGATCATTGTAGCAGCGGCACATTCCAGCATTCCGTGGGACAAGCCTTTTTACCGTATTAAATGGCTGCATCCTGTAGCCTGGGTAATGGAAAGGTTTATTTCCACTCCTGCTACGCATCATGCTCATCATGCCGTTACATCGGACGATGGGGTTGGTTATTACAAGGGGAATTTCGGGAATATGTTCTTTATCTGGGACATCATCTTTGGTACGGGGCTTATTACCCGTAAGTATCCGTCTGCTTATGGTATTTCTCATTATGAAAGGGATGAGTGGTATGCACAGTTCCTGTGGCCGGTGTTAAAATCGCGTGTGCGTGACAGTGAGTTATCGGCTAATGGACCAGTGGTAAGGATGGATGATGAGGAATAAATAGTTGCTCAAAAAAACAGGTTTTGCCTTCGGCAAAACCTGTTTTTTTGAGCGGGAGCCTGCTGCTCTCTTCCAGATGGGAATAGTTTATGGGCACAGTTTTTTGAAAGTATGGACAGAAGGTTTAGAAATATCGAAGAGAACATTTCTTTACTTTTGTTACAAATCCACCAGATTATGAAAAAGACCTGTTTATTAATCCTGCTCACTGTGCTGAGTCTCTTTAACCTGTATGCGCAATCGCCCGCAATCGGGGCATGGAAAACCACCTCCGGCGATAATACGTCCTTAATGCTGATCACTCCTGGCTATTTCAGCATCGCTACTTATAATAAAGAAGGTTTTGTTTCTACGACCGGCGGTACCTGGGAAGGTACTTCGGATGATGGCGCTACTACCAACATTGAATTTAATTCAAAAGATTCCTCCCAGGTAGGGAAGCATCCGGAGGCCATTGCCAAATTTGAGGGAGACCAGTTAGTGCTGACACTGGGAAATGAAACGAATACCTGGACAAGAGTAGATGATGGTAACAGTGTAATGGCCGGTGTATGGCAGATCACCGGCAGGGAAGCCAATGGTAAGATGAACCAGATGAAACCCGGCGCCAGGAAAACCATTAAGATCCTGACAGGGACCAAATTCCAGTGGGTAGCTATCAACACTGAAACCGGCGGGTTCTTCGGTACCGGTGGAGGTACCTATACATTTGATAATGGTGTATACACAGAAAAGATAGAGTTCTTTTCAAGGGATAACAGCCGGGTAGGCGCCAGTTTAACATTTAAGGGGGTACTGAATGGCGACACCTGGGACCATAGCGGCAAGAGCTCTAAAGGAGATCCTATTCACGAGGAGTGGACAAGGAAATGAGCCGAAGATGACCTTAAACGATAGTCACTTCCACGCCTATGTTTTCCAGGTCCTGTACCATACTGCTACTGATACCGTCATCCGTGATGATCTGATCTATTTCGTTGAGCATGCAGATCTTTCCGAAGCCTCTGCGGCCAAATTTAGATGAATCTGTCAGGATGATGGTTTTCTGTGCTGTGCGGATCATGGCTTTATTCAGGGTAGCCTCCATCATATTGGACGTGGTGCATCCCTGTTCCGGATCGATCCCGTCAACGCCGAGGAACAGTTTGCTGCAGGTGAAGTTATCGAGAATGCTTTCGGCATAGTTGCCGGTTACCGAGGTGGAGGTTTTACGTACTATTCCTCCCAGCTGTACTATCTCTACGTTGGGCTTATCCAGCAGCGCCATGGAGATATTCATGGCGGAAGTAAGGACTGTGAGCCGCATTTCTTTGGGGATAGCGCGTGCCAGTTGCAATACGGTAGTTCCGGACGCAATAATGATGGCATCGTCTGGTTCTATCAGTTCTGCGGCTTTCAGGCCTATCCTGGTTTTCTGATCTGCCAGGATATTCTCTTTTTCATTTACATCGCGATCTTTGGTGTAAGGGTTGGCCAGGCTGACGTTGCCATGTGTACGGAAGAGCAGTTTCTTTTCTTCGAGGAGTGCCAGATCTTTCCTGATGGTAACGGCGGAGACGTCCAGGGCTGCCAGCAGATCGGCTACACGGACATTCCCTTCTTTCTTAACGCGGTCCAGTATGTAAGCATGGCGTTGCGCCATTGAATCAACTTTCATAATTACTTTTTGGTAAAATAGTAACACTATTATAATACAATAGTAACCCTTTTCTTAAAAAAACCTTAAAAGCCAAGAAAAATTTGGAAATAATAACAAAACGAAACACCTTTATGAAAGAAAAGAAACTATAAGAAACTTTCGATTGGTTCAAAATACTTACCATTATGGACAGATTGCAGTTATTACAAACATTATCCGATGTACCTGAATGGGATGTGATCATTATCGGAGGCGGCGCTACAGGGCTGGGAATAGCCATGGATGCCGCTACCCGCAATTATAAAACCCTGCTGGTAGAACAGGCTGACTTTGCCAAAGGTACTTCCAGCAAAGCTACGAAACTGGTGCATGGCGGCGTGCGTTATATGGCCCAGGGTGATATTGGCCTGGTAAGGGAAGCCTGTCATGAAAGGGGGCTGCTGCTTAAGAATGCCCCTCATCTCACAAAGAACGAAACTTTTGTCATACCTAATTACTCGTGGTTCAATAATATAAAATACACAATTGGTCTGAAATTCTACGATATGCTGGCCGGCCGTCTCAGCCTGGGCCCTTCCCGTTATATTAACCGGCAGAAAACCATAGCGGCCCTGCCGACTATTAAGCAGGAAGGCCTGAAAGGCGGAGTGGTATATCATGACGGGCAATTTGATGATTCACGCCTGGCGCTGAATATTGCCCAGACGGCTATAGAATATGGTGCTACCGTGCTGAACTACATGAAAGTAGAAGCCCTGATAAAAGATAATAATAAGAAAGTTTGCGGGATTATTTCGAAAGACATCGAAACCGGCAAAACATATAAAGCTACCGGTAAGGTAGTGATCAATGCGACGGGAGTATATGTAGATAATGTGCTGCAGATGGACAGGCCGGATGCGCCTCATATGGTAAAACCCAGCCAGGGTGTGCATATTACGCTGGACCGTTCTTTCCTTCCGGGAGAAAATGCGTTGATGATACCGGAAACGGATGATGGCAGGGTACTTTTTGCTGTTCCCTGGCATAATAAACTGATCGTTGGCACTACAGATACCTTGCGGGACCATCCTGAGCTGGAGCCGCATGCACTGGAACAGGAGATCAGCTTTATACTTTCGACCGCAGGTAAATACCTGGTAAGAAAGCCACAGCGTAGCGATGTGCTGGCGGTATTTGCCGGCCTGCGGCCGCTGGCCGCTCCCAAACAGGATGGCGCTAAAACAAAAGAGATTTCCCGGAGCCATAAGATCATTGTATCTGAATCCGGGCTGATCACCATTACCGGCGGCAAGTGGACCACCTTCCGCCGCATGGCGCAGGACACCCTGCAGAAAGCCATAGAAACAGGCCGCCTTCCCAATAAGGCCTGTGTTACGGAACAACTCCATATCCACGGTTATACAACAGGCAGCAACCTTATGGACCCGCTGCGCTTTTACGGAACAGATATTGACGGTATCAAAGCCCTCACAGAGGCCTCTCCTACCCTGGCGGCTCCTATTGCTACAGGCTATCCATACACCAAAGCCATGGTAGTATGGGCTGTAAGAAACGAGTATGCCAGACGTGTGGAGGATGTGCTGGGCCGCCGCCTGCGGCTGCTGTTCCTCGATGTGCATGCGGCACTGGAAGCCGCCCCTGTTGTAGCCGGTATCGTTGCAGAGGAGACTGGCCGCCCTGCCAGCTGGGTACAGGAGGAATTAAATGACTTCACCATTCTAGCCAAAGGATATACGCTGAACTGATAAGCATCAGTGCATCTAACTTCCCGGTGGCGCCTCATTGCTGCGCAGGGCGCCGCCACCGGTTTTTTTCAGACTTTTAAAGCTTGGTTTATGAACACAAAAGAAAAGTTCATCCTTGCCCTTGATCAGGGCACTACCTCTTCGCGTGCTATTATATTCAATCACCAGGGAGAAATGATAGCCGTATCGCAAAAACCATTTGAACAGATCTTCCCCCAGCCGGGATGGGTAGAACATGACGCTAATGAGATCTGGTATACGCAGTCGTCCGTTGCCGCCGAAGTAATAGCCAAAGCCGATCTTAACGGTACCAACATTGCCGCTATAGGCATCACTAACCAGCGGGAAACAACAGTGGTATGGGACAGGGAAACGGGTATTCCGCTATATAACGCTATTGTGTGGCAGGACAGGCGTACTGCGAAGTATTGTGATGAACTGAAAGAAAAAGGCCTGTCAGAGAAGATCAGAGAGAAAACAGGGCTTGTAATAGACGCCTACTTTTCAGGCACAAAAGTGAAGTGGATACTGGATAATGTGAAAGGCGCCAGAGAGCGGGCGGAAAAAGGCGAATTATGCTTTGGTACTATTGACAGCTGGCTGGTATGGAAATTCACCCGGGGCGCTATGCACATCACCGATGTTACGAACGCTTCCCGTACACTGCTGTTCAATATTCATACTATGGAATGGGACAAGGAGCTGCTTGAACTCTTTACCATCCCTGAAAGCATGCTGCCACAGGTAAAACAGAGCAGTGAGGTATATGGTGAAACAGCCACTACCCTGTTTGCTTCCAAGATCCCTATTGCAGGTATAGCAGGCGATCAGCAGGCGGCGCTCTTCGGGCAGATGTGCGTAGACGAGGGTATGGCAAAGAATACCTATGGTACCGGATGCTTCCTGTTGATGAATACCGGTAATAAGCCTGTATTGTCTAAGAACAACCTGGTATCTACCGTGGCCTGGAAGATTGATGGTAAAGTAACGTATGCCCTGGAGGGTAGTGTGTTTGTTGGCGGCGCCGCTATACAATGGCTGCGTGATGGGCTGGGCATTATAAAGACTTCTGCTGAAAGTGAAACGCTGTCAGCTTCTGTAGAGGATAATGGCGGCGTATACTTTGTACCTGCACTGACGGGATTAGGCGCTCCGTATTGGGACCAGTATGCCCGCGGTACAATAGTTGGCATTACCCGTGGTACGACAGCGGCTCATATTGCCCGTGCAGCGCTGGAGGGTATTGCGTTCCAGGTGTATGACCTGTTGAGCGCGATGGAATCTGATTCCGGTAAAAAGTCAACCGAACTAAGAGTAGATGGCGGCGCTGTTGCCAACAATGCGCTGATGCAGTTCCAGGCGGATATTTTTGGTAGTGCGGTTGTTCGTCCGAAGGTACTGGAAACCACCGCCCTGGGAGCGGCCTATCTTGCCGGTCTGGCTGTGGGGTACTGGAAGAGCATTGATGAAGTGAAACAGCAATGGGCGGTTGATAAAAAGTTTGAGCCTGCAATGGAAGGTGCTAAAGCAGGAAAGCTGCTCCATTACTGGAAAAAGGCGCTTGACAGGTCAAGGGGATGGGCAGAGGAATAACCTGCCCTCTCCATATACAGCTATGAAATAATCTATTCCACTTAAAGAAATCCTGGTAGTGTCTCAGCTTATCCCGGCGGGCCAAACTGAGACAGTATCTAAAATCTTAAAATTATGACACCGTTTATTGCAGAACTTCTTGGCACTATGGTCCTCATCCTCCTGGGTAATGGCGTGGTTGCCAATGTAGTCTTAAAAGATACAAAAGGAAATGGAGGCGGCTGGATAGTGATCACCACAGGATGGGCGCTGGCGGTATTTGTGGGTGTGATCATTGCCGGCCCTGTAAGCGGAGCGCATCTGAACCCTGCTGTTACCATAGGCCTGGCCGTTGCCGGCAAGTTTGCGTGGGCAGCCGTTCCCGGTTATATCCTGGCGCAGCTCATTGGCGCTATGGCCGGGGCTTTCCTGGTATGGCTGATGCATAAAGATCATTTTGATGACACAGCAGATGCAGGTCTGAAAGCTGCTGCTTTCTGTACTGCTCCTGCTAAACGCAACCTGCCTATTAATTTTATCTGTGAACTGATTGCCACGTTTGTACTGATCTTCTCCATCTTCTACATAACCGGAGCAGAGATCACTTCCAGTCATGATCCCATAGGGCTTGGCTCAGTCGGCGCATTGCCTGTGGCTTTCGTGGTATGGGTGATAGGGCTCTCCCTGGGCGGTACCACAGGATATGCCATTAACCCGGCAAGAGACCTTGGCCCCCGCCTGGTACATGCAGCGCTGCCTATCCGTAATAAAGCCGGTAATGACTGGGGATATGCCTGGATACCGGTGCTTGCTCCTATCTCCGGCGCTATCGTGGCTGCTTTCCTTTATATGCTTCTAAACTGACCGTTTTATGAAAAAGATGATGTTTGCAGGGCTGTTTACAGCCTGCCTGGCAGTGCTATGCCTTCATGTGAATGCCCAGACGCTCAATACACAGGATTCTACTGTTCAAAAGAAAGAAACTCCCGCTAAACCATACAAACCATTCAATGTCAACTTACAGGTAAGGAATATATACATCTGGCGCGGGTTCAGGGTATCCAATGCTCCCATATCAGATATTGATGTACACTATCTTTCCAAAGATGGTAGTTTTCAGGCAGGGTTCTGGGGAGGCGCAGGGTTTGATGGTACGTATAAGGAGTTTGACTATTACCTGAAATATACAAAAGGAGGATTCAGTGCCGCTATCTGGGATATCAATAACTTTACGGATTTTCCCAATGCCAGCCTGTTTGACTATAAACGGAGCACTACTTCACATTTTGTAGATGTTGGTGTAGCTTATAGCTTCAATATGAAACTACCGCTGACAGTAAGCTGGAATACCATTGTAGCAGGAAGGGACACTTATGTAAAAGAGAATGGAGACAGGGCCAATGCTTATTCCAACTATGTGCAGCTGGACCAGGTGCTCTGGAAGCAGGCTGATTATAACCTGCATGTATTTGTGGGCGGTGGGTTTGCTTTTGGAAGAGAGCAGAATTTTTACGGGAATAAGCCCAATATTGTGAATGCAGGAATTACCCTGAATAAAGATCTTGTTATATTCAGCTATCATATGCCGGTGTCAGCCACAGTCATGTTCAATCCTGAGAAAAAGATCGGGGGATTACAGCTTGTCGCTAACCTGTTTTAGCGCTATCCGGGTTATCCGGGCATATATCACGCAGTTCTCTGATGATGATCATATGCCCGGAAGCCCGGATAAACTACTTTCGGGCAACTTTAAGAAAAGGACCTGTTACACATAATGCTTGCGGGGTAACCAAACGGGACGGCGGGAACCAGGATAGGGTAATCGCCGTTGCCCTTGCGGCGAAAAACCGGATAGTGCCTGGTTTGAATTTCTTTAATTGTTCAAAAACCGGGTTTCGCCTTCGGCAAAACCCGGTTTTTGAGTTTTTTTTTGCGCTGCGCGCGGCTGATCTTTTTTAATGATGGGAATTGGGCCTGTAGCCGCTAAAAGTATTAGAAAAGTTATGTAACTTAGTAATATATCAGATCGCTTATCTAACCCCAGTAAGCCGATGGACAGGCACAAAGTATATATCTCGTCTACCTACAGGGACCTGGCCGACTATAGGGCCAGAGTTATTAATTTCTTTCTTTCCGGCAAAATGCCTGATAGTTTCAGCCTGATAAGCATGGAAGGATATGTTGCTGATGATATACAACCTTCAGACAAATGTGTGGAGGATGTGGCGAAGTGCGACATTTACATTCTTATTGTAGCTAAACGCTATGGCTTTATTCCGCCGGATACCACTAAAAACCCAGGGAGGTTCTCCATTACGGAAATGGAATATGAAACAGCCGTGAGCCATAATAAGATCATCCTTACTTTCCTGGCGGATGAAAAACAGGTATTTGAAGAAGACAGTGACCCAGACGCGGCGTTACTGGCGGAAAAGAAACAAAAGCTGCTGGCTTTTAAAGAAAAAGTACGACTGGCAAAGCTCACTCATCCGGATGGCTTCACAGATGCTTATCACCTCTGTTTCCAGGTACAACAAGCCATTTTTAATAAGTTCTTTACAGAAATATACGCTTCCAGGGAAGAGAACCTGGATAAGATCTATTTCTGTGACAGGAGATCACAGAACTATACGTTCCAGAAAGGCCGTCAGATCAATAAAGCCATACAGTTCTTCCTGATTAACAGTCATGAAAAAGATATGGCCCACTTCTTTGTAAAAAGGATAGGGCTGGAATGCATAGAAAGCGACATCCGTACACTTGACCTCTTCATCTACCCAACTATATTGGATAACAGTGATTTTGACGACCTGGAATTCTCAATGAGATGCGCTATTAAAGAAGAGTGGAACAGGAATGCTGAACTGAAGAAGTTCAAGCTGAAAGACCCGTTGGATGTCAGCGTGGAAAAAGTACTATCTGTCATGGATGAGCTTAATTACGACTGTCTCATCATTTCCTGGGAGATCAAGAGCTTTTACTGGAAAAATGACAAGCTCAACGAAAATATATCAGCATTTTATGAGAAATATGACCAGGTAAATGCCACACTTAAAACATCGAAGAAGATCTTCTTCATAGGGACAGTAAGTTATAGTGAATGTGCTGATATGACCTTTGCACAATTTGAAGACAAGATCAAAAGCATCAGGTACGGCGCCACTCCCATTAAATTAACGCGGATCAACAGGAATGAGATCAAAGACTGGATGACCGATTTTGAGATAGAGGACAACCCCAATGTCCAGGAAAAATTACTGCATGATCTGCTGCCGGGGCCTGATCCGGACTTCTACCTGAGCGACCTGGAGCTTCCTCTCCGGAATATACTGATGAAACTATAATCTTCATTTTAAAATAACCCCATATGACCAGGGAATTTGACCTGAAAAGCATTAAGAGCAATGCTGACAAGTCACCAAAGAATTATATCCTCCATAATGAGGGACTGGAAACAGCTATCCAGATGGCTATCTGGCTGGGTAAGCCATTGCTGCTTACCGGCGCGCCAGGAACAGGGAAGACACAGCTGGCTTATAAGATCGCTGATATGCTGTATGAAACGACGAAAGGCGGGAATGCGGAATGTGCTCCTTTCCTGGGAAAGCCTTTTATCTTCAATACCAAAACCACGAGCTCTGCCACAGACCTCTTCTATTCATATGATGCTGTCCGTCATTTCCAGAAGAAATATATAGATGAACTGGATAAACAGAAGCAGGGCGCTACAGCTCATGCATATCTGAAAATGAATGCCCTGGGCAGCGCTATTTTACAATCTATCGGCAGCGCACAGATCATAGCAGATCCTAATCTTTCCGACCTGCAGCTGCTGGCCGATTTTCAGAAACAGGTATTGCCTGAGCCACGCAGCTCTGTAGTGCTGATAGATGAAATAGATAAAGCTCCACGGGATTTTCCGAACGATCTGCTGAATGAAATTGAGCACATGGAGTTCTACATCAGTGAACTGATGAACAAGTACGTTAAAATGCAGGAGAGCAGCAACGCGCGGGTGCTGATAATAATGACCAGTAACTTTGAAAAGGCGTTGCCGGATGCTTTTCTACGCAGATGTCTCTTCTATCATATTCCCTACCCTGAGCCGCCGGAGCTGATAAAGATCGTGGAATCCAGGATAACGCCATACCTGGAGGAAACATATAACAGGAATGATCCTGGTCATAAGGAATTATACCAGCATGCTGAAAAGAACATGACCTCACTGGTGGAAGAGTTCAGGAGGCTTAAAGACCTGATAAAAGACAAACCTCCCGCCACGGCTGAGCTGCTGGAGTGGATCAAGACACTGGTGGCCAGGGGACTGCTGAAGAAAGAGCTTAATTTCAGTAAGCTGGAGGAAGATGAAAGAAGGACATTGCATTTCTCTCTTCCGGCGCTGGCTAAAAGCGAGAATGACCTCTACCGGCTGAAACAGGAATATCCCCTTTAATCTGTTCTTACTTTGGAAAAAGCAGCCCCGGATCAGCATATTATGAACAGCGTCAGGACGCTGATTGCGCTTCTTGAAGGCGAAGGTATCCGTGTAAATGCGGCTGCTGCAATAGATCTGTATAAAGTATTGAGCAGGGCTGACCTGCAGAAATATGATTCCTTTTACAAACTGCGCTTTCTGATAGCTCCCGTTATCTGCAGAAATAAAGAAGAGCAGGAAGAGGTTTATTCCATTCTTGAAAATGCAGGGACAGATATTATCAGAGCAGGCGTTATTCCCCCCACAGGACCCGGGCCTGAAAAACCCATCGTACCCCCTCCGCGAAAACCATTTCTGCGGCGTATTAAGGCAGAAGGTATATTGCTTGCGGTATTAATACTGGCAGGTATATACTACCTGTCTATGTCCCGCCCAATAGTCCGTTTTTCCGGCAAATTCTTTGCCCCTAATCCTACTGTTATTCATCGCCCTGTCACCATTGCATGGCAAGTAAATGATACTGTTCTACCTCAATATAAAGTGACCTGGCAATTGCTGGACACCACTATTGCCGGTCCGTGGAAAATCACTCCAACCTTTGATACGACAGGTATTTATCCGGTTTTTGTAACGCTTACAAATGGTGATGGGAAAGAGCTGCTGTCTGATACATTGCTGATGAACGTGCTTTGCGATACCTTACCAGGGGTCTATATACGATCTGTCTCTTCCGCACCCGCCGGCACGTTATCCGCAGCTTCTCCCTCCAAAGGGAATAATGCTTCCGGTAAGCCGGCAAAAGCCTCCCGTACTGTTAGTACGAATAGCCGGAAGATATTGAAACATTACATACCGGAGCTTCGTAATCCCACCGCAGACAGCCAGCAATACAGGTATAGCTGGTATGTTAATGACAGCCTGGTTTCTTCTTCGAAAGAGCTGGTATACAATACCCCGGCAGAGAAGTATAATGCCATCCGGCTTACAGTTAGCCGTGCGGGGCCTCACTGCGGGCCGGACGCTTTTTCCGCCACGCTACAGGAGGTGCCACCGGTAACGGCAGCTATGCTTCCGGGAGAACCGCTGATCATTCCTGATCCGCCCCCTTATTCCGGTATATGGGCCTTGTTCCTGATCCCCCTGTTATTTTCGGTAATAGTATATTCCTGGTACAGTAAAAGGACATCGGCCCCCAAGCCGTCACCAGGAGGTAAAGAGGAACCCCATTCCATCGTCTTTAATGAGCAGGAGCATCTTATTAATCCCGAACAGGGGCTGAATAAACTGGCAGATGTGCTGCGCAAGAGACAGATAAGCGACAATTATAAGCTCAACATCCGTAAAACCGTCTATTCCACAATTGCCTATGGCGGACTGCCACAGCTGAGCTTTACACCGGTAGCTCAGCCGTCTGATTATCTTATCCTTCTGGATAAGGAATATCATAACAGTCATATAACCAGGCTCTATGAGTACTTTCTTCGTAAGCTGCAACGGGAACAGGTAAACGTGACGGTATATGAATATTATAAGGAGCCGCTGTTCCTGAGCAATGAAAAACTTAATCACAGGAATATACCAATAGACAGGCTGGCGACTTTGTACGGGCAGGCGGCGCTCTTTATTTTCGGGGATGCCCGGCATTTTATGTATCCTATCAAAGGGAAGCTGAAAAGCCGGGTAATGGAAAAGCTGTCTCCATGGAAAAAGAAGATTTTTGTGACAGGGCATGCGCCTGAAGACTGGGATAAAAAAGAAAAGTTGCTAATATCAGCCGGTTTTACGGTGATCCCAGCGGATATTTCTGCTCAACTGGTGCTGGATAAGCTGCTTTTCACGCAGGTGGAAGCACATGGACAGCCGCGGCTGCCGTCTTTTTATCCCTCCCGTTTCCTGCATCTTAATGAGCCAGAGAATATCCGGCAATACCTGAATGATCCTGAGCTGTTCCGCTGGGTCTGCGCCCTGGCTATTTATCCCTATATGGACTGGAATCTGACCATAGCTATAGGGCATGCCCTGAATGATGAGATGGTCACTTACAGTAACCTGCTTAAACTGGGCAGGATCAGCTGGATGCATGATGTAAAGATCTCGGACACGCTGCGTATCAAACTGTTAGGCCTGCTGGACAAGCCGACAGAGATAATAGCACGTGGCGTACTCCTGGAGCAGTTATCGGCTATAAAGGACGTTAAGCCTTCGTCACTTATCAAGTCAGAATATGACACGCACAGGAAACTGAATGCCTTTCTGAAGAAGCTGTATAACAATGAAAAGATCTCTGCAAAGGAGAAGGCGATTATTCATGATCTGCTAAAGAGAAACTATATTGACGAAGGGAACAGGATTTATCTGAATGATAATGATACAAGTATAGGCATTGATGATTATTTTAGGAGATGGAAACTGGGAGTGAGACTGATGGCACTGTATCTTTCCCTGGGCGCCTTTGTGCTGTTACTAACCTCAATGTATGTGGCGGTGTGGAACAGGAATAAGAACACTGCCGGGAGGGCTGTTATTACGCAGACACTGGATATAAGGAATAACCTTTCTGCCAGCGTGCCACTGTTCCTGCAGGTAAGTATAGGTGATTCTGCAAAGATTTTCCAGGTACTGAAAGACACCTCATTTATCATTAACCACCTCAGGATGGAAGATAGTCTTTCCTTTGGCAGTGTGATATTATCTGTGAATGAGGGAGAACTGCTGATCAGGGATTCTTTCCAGCTCAACAGGACGAATTACCGGTTGGTCATTGACAAGGCAGATCCCGTACGTGTTAACCTGTATTATGATATTTCTGCTGAAGAAACTGCCCGTACCATTGAAGGGTTGCTGCCTGCCAACTTCCAGGTGAATTTAGTGCAGACCGAAGACCAGGATACAGGGTTTAAGGTGATCTGTTATGATACCAGTTTTATGGCCCAGGCCTGGCAGAGTGCAGAGATCATTAACCGTACCTTTAACAGGAACATTACTGCGGAGAAGGACCCCGCAGCAAATAACAACAGGCGGAACTGGGCTATCACGATCAGGGTACCGGTCAGTGCAGCCAGCCCTGTAATTGCAAAGGACATCATCGTGAAAGAAAGGTTCAAAAAACGGGATAGCGTCCGCCGTGTGCCACCTACAGCAGTGCTTCCTGCTACAGATACTATAGCGACGGAAAAGCCGGATACCCAGTATAAAGCGCCGGAACGGCCACCAGAGAAATCTCCGGTGCAGCAAGAACCGTCTAAAGACCCGGGGAATAGTACATACACGAAATATATACTTTGGGTGGACGATCACCCGGAGAATAATACAAAACTGATCAACAGTTTCAGGGAAGCCGGCTGGCAGGTAGCGCTTGCTACGAGTAACGAGGAAGCCTACAGTTTATTTGCGCAAAGTTACAGAGAAGACAGGCCTTACCTGGTTATCTCTGATATAGGAAGGGATAAGGAAGGGCCTGATGCGGGTATGGAACTGATGAAGAAGCTAAAGTCAATGAACCGCTATTTATCCTTTATCTTCTATACTTCAGGGACGCAGCTGAACAGAAACAAAAAGGAAGCAATGGGATATAATGTGCAAGTCCTTAATGGTGCTTCGGCACTGGAAAGTGCGGTACTAAAATTTTCAAACGCTCAAAAAAAATACTAAAGCATAGCAATGGTAAATAACATTACAGTGATCGGGGAAGATCAGCCTCTTGTAAGTACGCTCCAGTCGCCGGGAGACGCGCTCATTCCTCAACGCTCCTTCCTGATAGGCAACAGCATTCGCGGTACTGTGGAAAGTCATACAGTAACGCTCGATGAAGATAATGTGATAGAGCTGGTGTTTGAAGATGATACTACCTGGCTCTGTAATACAGATACCCTTGCGGAGCTTTTCCCTGAAGCCCCTACCCTTACCCGTTCCGGGAAAGAGACCTTCGTAATTCCCTTCACTATCAAAAGTGAAACAGCGGAAAGGGGCATTGTCAGTGATATTGCCCTGAAGCTGCTGAATGTCTTTACCAGGAAGGAAGTGGGTAATAAGATAAAGAGCCTGGCGGAAGATCTGGAGAATAAACAGCTGGAAACTGCTACGGGGTTGTTCCGTATTGATCAGAATTTCCAGCTGCAGAAGTTTGCGCCCGAACAGACGGATAAGCCCTGGCTGCTTTTCCTTCATGGCACCGCTTCTTCCACTAAAGGTTCTTTCAGCAAACTTGCGGAAGACAGTAAGTCCGGTGTATGGGGTTTTATCAAACAAAACTATGGCAGCAATATCATTGCCTATCAGCACCGTACGTTGACGGAATCTCCGTTAAAGAATGTGCTGGAACTGGTAAAGGCCATTCCCCAGCATGCTACGCTTGATCTGATCAGTCATTCGAGAGGCGGCTTGATAGGTGAGATACTCTCCCGTTTCTGTAACTGTGATGAAAGGAACAGTGGTTTTACAGAGGCAGAGATAACCCTGCTGAAGAAGGAAAACAGGACTGAGGAAGTAGCGTTGATAGCAGATATTACTACTGAGCTGCGTAATAAAAAGATCCTCATCCGTAAATTCATACGGGTGGCATGTCCTGCCGGTGGTACTACCCTGGCTTCCGGGCGGCTGGATAATTTCTTTAATGTTGCTTTCAATCTTGTGGGGATAGGTGCTGGTGTCATTGCCAATCCTGTATATGTGGCATTCCGTAACCTCTTATCTGCTATTATCAGCACCAAGGATGATACAGAGGTGTTGCCGGGAATTGAGGCCATGAACCCGGAATCTCCGTTCATCAAGGTGCTGAACAACCCGAATAATACGATAGATGCAGATCATCCGCTGATCATTATTTCCGGGAATTGTAAGGCGAAGGTGAATCTACGCGGGCTTGTGGTCCTGGCCAGCAAGCTTTTCTATACACGTAATAATGACCTGATAGTAGATACCAGTTCCATGTACAGAGGCACCAGGAGAAAGGCCGCACAACCTGATGCGGGCATGGTACCTGTGCAATATTTCTTTTATGAGGGAACTGATGTAGATCACTTTGAATATTTCAGGAATGCCAGCACCAGTGGCGCTTTGCTACTGGCATTACAGTCAGAGAACGGGAAGCTGGTGCAAGGATTCCAGCCATGGACCAGTGCTTCTGCCAAAGAGCTGGAAAGGAATGCCCTGCTGAACCTGGACGGCGGGCAGGTATTCCAGGACACCGTTACCGGCTCCAGGCCCATTGCAGTGCTGCTACCAGGTATTATGGGCTCTAACCTGGAAGATGACAGCGGCAGGATATGGATTGAATACTACAGAATGATTTCCGGTCAGCTGGAACGTATAGGAATAAACGAAAGCGGTGTAAAGGCCACTTCGCTTGTTGCTACCTCTTATGCAAAGATAGTCAGGTTCCTTTCTGCCAGGTATGATGTGGTAACATTTTCGTTTGACTGGAGGGTAAGCCTGCACGCATCTGCAAAGGACTTCAGCGATAAGATAGATAAACTGCTGGAATACAAGCAGCCTGTCAAAGTCATTGCGCATTCTATGGGAGGTGTGCTGTTCAGGGATTTTATGCTGACGCAGACTTCTACCTGGGACCGTCTTAATGAGTCAACCGGTTTCCAGGCCGTGTTCCTGGGCAGTCCCCTTGGCGGGTCGTTCCGAATACCGGCCGTGTTGATGGGAATAGACCCGATCATCAGAAAACTGAGCATGATCGACATTGTTCATACGAAGCCGGAGCTGGTGGGGATCTTTTCACGTTTCCCGGGGCTGCTGAACCTGTTGCCGCTTACTAATGATGCAGATAATGATTTTGCCCAAACTTCCACCTGGGAAAAGATGCGGGATGCTCTTGGCGATAAGGGCTGGCCGGTACCGGATAAAAGTGACCTGGATACATTCGGCAAATACCGGGACAATATCCTCAGTAAGCTTGATAACCTGGATTACAGCCGTATCTCCTATGTTGCAGGAAGGGATAAGGCTACTTTCTGCGGATACCGTATAGAGCAGAAACGTGACGGAAAGGAGCTTGTATTTCTCAGCACGGCTGAGGGAGACCAGAGTGTTACCTGGGATTCCGGCATTCCACGGAAAATGAGTGGTACCAATGCCGTTTATTTCACCAATGTATCTCATGGTTCTCTTGCCAATGATGACAGCCTGTTCAAAGGTATTACGGAGATACTGGAACAGGGCAGTACCAACCTGCTGGGCAGGAACAGGCCTGCAGAACGTGGGGAAGTCCGGTCATTTATCCTTTCCAAAGAAGAGACATTTGACCTCTCTCCTTCAGGTATTGAAATGACATTACTGGGCATAGATGGTTCAGAAAAACTTAAGACAGGAGAACTGCCTATCAACGTCACCGTATCGCAAGGGGACCTCAAATACGCCACTTATCCTGTACTGGCAGGACACTTTGCCGGAGACGGGATACTATATGCAGAAAGGGCTATCAATGGCCTGCTGAATGATGCACTGGAACAAAGGTTGCAACTGGGATTTTATCCCGGGGAGATCGGTACATCTGAAGGGTTCATCTCTTCCGAGCCCGGTGGGTTTAAAGGCGCTATTATAGTGGGGTTAGGCACTCCGGGTACGCTTACGGCCTTTATGCTTACCCGTACGGTGGAACAGGGCGTATCCAGGTTCCTGCTCAACCTGAACAGCAAGCATTCTTCAAAGCATTACGCTTCACAGACGCAGCTGAATGGCATCACTTCCCTGGCTATAGCATCCGGGTATGGCGGGTTAACTATTGCCAGTTCTATCCGGGCCATTATACAGGGGGTAAGCAATGCCAATGATAAGATACGTACGCTGTTCTCTGATAAGGCCAGGCTGATGGAGAACATTGAGTTCATAGAACAGTATGAGGATCGTGCACTGAGTTGTTATCATGTGCTGAACAGGATACAGAATGAAGACAACAGGCCTTTGAATATACTTGTCACTAAAAGGATCAATAAGCTGCTGGGCTCGAAGCAGCGGCTGGCATCGGAAACGGGGGAAGAATGGTGGAACCGTATTACAGTCCGTTTTACGCCTAAAGATCCGGATGCGGCAGACAGTATGGATACGCTTCATTTCAGCTCTTCTACCGGAGGGGCCCGTGAAGAGCAAAGGGACCTCTACACCAGTATTCCTGTTATTGAGGGATTACTGAAACAGATATCTTCGAGCAACAGGTGGACGTCTGCGCTGGCCAGGACTGTCTTTGAGCTGCTGATCCCGAACGATTTCAAAGACCAGGTAAAGAGACAGAACAATATTAACTGGATACTGGATAAGCGGTCTGCCGCTTATCCGTGGGAGCTTCTGCAGGACAGCGCTGTCAATGCAAGGCCTCTTTGCGTGAATGCCGGCATGATACGTCAGCTCACCACCCAGAACTACCGGCTGAAGATCAATGCTGTTGTTAAGGATACTGCACTGGTAATAGCAGATCCTGATCTGCAGGGCTTTGCGCCACAGTTATCCGGCGCTGAACAGGAAGGTGTGCTGGTAAATCAGCAATTACGCGATCATGCCTATGATACCACCTATCTTCCCGGGGCCACGGCGCCGGAAATAGTGGAGGCGCTTTTCAAGGATGATTATAAGATCATACACCTGGCAGGACATGGCATATTTAAGGAAGATGCACCGGGGCAATCAGGTATGGCAATAGGTAAGCATATCTTTCTTACTCCGTTTGAGATCTGCCAGATGAGCACTACGCCGGAGCTGGTATTTGTGAACTGCTGTTACCTGGGACAGATGAACGGAGTAGCGGAGGAGTATTATCAGAGCAGGTATAAACTGGCTGCCAACATTGGTACACAGCTGATTGAAAATGGTGTGAAGGCGGTAGTGGTGGCAGGATGGGCGGTGGATGACAATGCAGCGCTGGACTTTACCCGGGAATTCTATCAAGGCATGTTTGCCGGAGATACCTTTGGTGAAGCCATTCATCATGCCAGGGAGGTCATTTACCAGAAGTATCAAACAAGGAATAATACCTGGGGCGCTTACCAATGTTATGGTGATCCTTTCTATACTTTGCGACCCAGGGCAGATGGCGCTAAAACCACTACTTATAGTTTCATCATTGCAGAAGAAGCTGAGATAGAATTATACAATCTGCGTAATGAGCTGGATATGGGGAATTACTCCCATCTTGACCTGCTGAACCGTGTAGCTGCTATTTCAAAAGCAGTAGATGATGCCGGGATCAGAAATGCTGCTATTACGGAACTGGAGGCCCTGATCTATGCTGATATGTATGAATTTGACCTGGCTATTCTGAAGTTCGAAAACCTTACCCAGATTGAAAATGCTTCCTTTACATTTTCTGCGATGGAGAAGTACTGTAATGTAAGGGCTAAAAAATGTATCATCGATTTCAAGGCTAATAATGCCAGACGTAAAGAGCTGCAGGAAAGAATGGAAGAAGTGATACGTGACCTGGAAGCGCTTATACAGCTGGGCAGCACGGCAGAACGCTATACCATGCTGGGCAGCACCTACAAGCGGAAGGCGCTACTATCTACTACCTCTCAGAAGATGAAAGCATACCAGCAGGCCGCTGCGTATTTTTATATGGCGGACGGTTTGAAGAATAATACCTATAAAGCATACACGCTGACCAACTGGCTGGTGCTGACCAGCCTGATGGTGCTGCTGAACGATAAGAAATGGGGGGATACTGTTACATCGGGTAATGCTTCTTATATCCTGCCGGATAGCGCATTAACAGGTATTAATAAATTGCTGGACCTGAAAACAACGCTGATGACCGGGACTACTGCCAACATGGATTACTGGCAGCTGCTTGAAATTGCAACAATAGAGCTGGGATTGATCATACTGAAATATGTGGCAGGTACACCAGCTGCTTCCTGGGATGATCTGCTGAATGCTTATAAGAACACATGGAATAAGGCAGGGTCGAAAGGTAAGAGAATGGGAGAAATAGAATACTATGACTTTTTGATGGATGCTGTTAGTCCGTTGCAGGATACGACCCTTAAAGAGATGCTTGAAAAGATAAAAATACAATTGGAGAAGATGATCTGAACTTTTATAGCCTGCAGGGAGTGTATCTGTTTAAACTTTATGCAGCGAGAAAAATTACCAAAAAAGCTCTCTTTCGCCTTGGGCGAAAGAGAGCTTTTTTGGCCTGCGGCCAGCTGGAAACTTTATCAGGCGCCCATCAGGTCATCCTGTTTTTCTGCTACTGCTTTTTGTTTCAATACAATTTCATTGAATCTGGCTTCATCGAGCACGGCGTCGTCCTGTCCGAAATGACGTAACAGGTAATACCTGTCAGTCTTCTTGTTACCGGTATACAGCCATAATGCTTCCAGGTTCAGTGCCGGGAATTTAAGCAGGCGCATCTCTCCTTCCACTTCTTTATCCCGCAGGCTGGTTTTGATCTTTTCCATACCATTTTCTATGCGGTTCAGGTAGTCATCGTCAGTACTTACCTGGAGCAGTTGCGGTGCTTCAGCTGCTGTAGAAAGATCATAAAGCGCTACAGGATTCTTTTCTTCCATTTCTATAATGCGCAGGGAACTTGGTTCTGCGGGTATTTTTATGCTTTTGTCAATATCCTTGAGAGATACGACATATGTGTGATGAGGGAAACTCAGTTCCATTTCTGCCGGGCTTTTCTCCAGCTTCAGGTTAGGACGCTGCATGCGTAATAAAGGCCTGATCTCAGGGATGGGTTTGAGTAGTTCCGGCTTGAATACGAGGTCTTTGAGCCACATGAAATAAGAATGTTTTTTGGTGATGTAACTGTGTGTCCAGCTACCGCTTCCCTGGTAGTTGGTTGAATACTGGCTGACGGTCAGCACGCTTTTACCATAGATAGGATCATCAATGTGGAAGTACTTGGTGTTAAGGATCTTTGATACACCATAGATGCACATGAAATGTCCGCCGCCACCTGACCAGCCAATGCGTGTTCCTACTACCAGTCCTTTGTCTATTTCATCTTTTACATCTTCCCAGCTCATTGTTCCTTTCAAAGCTACGAAGTTGTTGGTCCTTTTAAGCGCCCTGTCCAGGTACCAGGGTACATTACAGGGGCCGGGCACCGGGGAGGTGCAGCAGGTCTGGCTCAGCTCAGCGGAAGCGATCTTACACTGAGACCATGGATTCAGCAGGCTGGCGTAAAAATAGGATACGCTTTTTGAGGTAGCTGCCCAGCACCAGTTGGTCTGTGTCTGATGTTCCATGTTGAAGGGAAGAACAGTGCTCTGGTAAAAGTTGTTCAGGAAGTTCAATTCCTGTACTACAGGCTTGAGGATAACCTGTTCCTTCAGATTGGTGAAGCTCATAATCTATATAGTTTGGGGTTGAGAAAAACGGTATTCCAGTCTTTCGCTTAATGGTTCGTGGAGGACAAATGTAAGGGATTTCCGGCTTTCAAGAACAATATAAACAAGTTTTTACATATTATTAAAATAACCTTCATGAGGATGACTGCAACATAGAAAAAGAACCCTGTAAACCAATTACAGGATTTAAAGCAACAATTGCAAACCTCAAACAGGATTATCTAACAGAAGTGTAAACCTATATCAGGATTATACCGGGGGTGCAGAATAGCTACCGCAATACATACATTAAACATGCTTAAGACATGCTTAAGACATGCTTAAGACATGCCTGAAAGGTGCCTGAAAGGTGGAGTTGAAGTAAAAAAAAGAGGTCTCACCTTGGGTGAAACCTCTTTTTAAGAGAAGGAGAATGCTTTTGAAAAAGGGCTAAAGTGTGGCCATATCTATTACAAACCTGTAGCGCACGTCGCCTTTCAGCATTCTTTCGTATGCTGCTGTAATATTCTTTATATCGATGATCTCAATGTCTGAAACGATATTGTGTTCAGCACAGAAATCCAGCATTTCCTGAGTTTCCTTTATGCCACCGATACCGGAACCGGCAACGCTTCTACGCCCCAGGAGCAGGGAGAACGTATGAATAGACATTGGTTCTGAAGGAGCACCTACACAGATATGTGTTCCGTTGGTTTTCAGCAATGAGAGATACAGGTTCATGTCATGCTCTGCCGAAACGGTATCCAGTATAAAGTCAAACGAACCTTTTACTGCTTCCAGTTGTGCGGGATCGGAAGTAACTACAAAATGATGAGCTCCCAGTGCTTTGGCAGCTGCTTCTTTTGATGGAGATGTGCTCAGTACTGTAACGTCAGCACCGAAGGCGACACCGAATTTAACACCCATGTGCCCGAGTCCGCCGAGGCCGAGAATAGCCAGTTTATGTCCTTTTCCTACTTTCCAGTGGCGTAAAGGGGAATACGTGGTAATACCGGCGCAAAGCAATGGTGCGGTAGCTGCCAGGGATAATTTGTCTGAGATATGAAGTACAAATTCCTCACGCACAACGATAGTGTTTGAATAACCGCCGTAAGTGGGCACTCCGCTCCTGTCCAGGTTATTATACGTCTGGGTATTTCCTTCCAGGCAATACTGTTCCAGTCCTTCCTTACAGTTTTCACACACCTGGCAGGAATCTACCATACAGCCAACACCGGCCAGATCGTCTACTTTAAAATTTTTAACATGGTCACCAACTTTGATCACCCTGCCTACTATTTCATGTCCCGGTACCATGGGGAATAATCCCGGGAACCAGTCATTCTTAATCTGGTGAAGGTCTGAATGACATACTCCACAGTATAATATCTCTAACTGAACATCGTGAGGTCCAACTTCCCTGCGTTCAAATCCCCAGGGGGCTAAATCGGTCTCTGCATTCTGCGCTGCATATCCTTTGGCTTGTATCATAATTTACAGATTTACCCGGCAAAGGTATAACATGTGGAATTTAAAGGAGTTAACTGATTCAAAGTAAAAATTATAAAATTCAAACATCCTTGCGGGCTGAGGAAATCAATGTACGGGACTTTTAATCAGAAATTAAGGTGTTTAGCAGGATCTCAGGCATACGCTTTGCTATCATATATGTTTAGTAACAGTGAACATGCCATTCCTTCTTATTTGCGCGGCTTTATAGTTTTCAAACACTAAACCGTAAGTCTATGAAAAAAGTATTATTCGTTTTGTTATGCCCACTTTTTGCGTTTACAGCTATGGGTAATCCACCGGCAGATACGACCGGTATGATATCACTCAAGAACTCTTTTTATGGCTATAGCAGGACTCTTCCTGTTCTTACAGCAACAAGCCGGGACGCCATGCCTGGCAGAATGTACCTGTACCCTGTTCCTTCTACCGGTACAGTCTATGTGGAAACAACGGGCACGGGGGAAGAAGACAGGATCATCGGTGTATTTGATATGACGGGAAAAGCCATATTGATACAGAAGTATGGTATAACGAGGGGATATAACCGGCTGGAAGTTCCATTGCCTTCCAATCTTGCGAACGGAACGTATATTATTTCAGACGGGACTGTATCAAAGAAAGTAGTGCTTGCACGATAGCCGTTCCTCTTTAGTTTTTTTCCCGGAATGAATACTATCTTTAGGCTAATGAAAACCATATACAAGAAAGCGCAACTGCTGATCTGCCTCTCTGTTTTGCCTCTACTGATGGCTGCGCAGGATAAGGGAAGGAATGTAATAGCCGATCTGGGAAAAATTGTCAATCCTAAAGGTATACAGGAAACCTACCAGGCTACCATTGGTGGTATTCCTCAATGGGTATATGTTCGCGGGCAGGACAGGGATAATCCTGTTATACTGTTTGTGCATGGAGGCCCTGCTTCTCCAATGTCGCCCGTGATGTGGATGTTCCAGCGTCCTATAGAGGAATACTTCACGGTTGTAAACTGGGACCAGCGTGGCGCCGGCAGGACCTATCTTACTGTTAATCCTGATTCTATAGCTAATACCATTAAGATCGATTCATATGTTAATGATGCCATTGAAATAGCTGCCTATGTCCGGGAACGGTATCATAAGAAGAAAGTATTGCTGGTGGGACATAGCTGGGGTACCATTATTGCCATGAAAGCGGCCTTGAAACGTCCGGACCTTTTCTATGCCTATGCGGGTATAGGTCAGGTGATAAACGTAAGGGACAATGAGCGTGTAAGTGTTGAATATGCCATTGAACAGGCGAAGAAATTCAAAAATGATACGGCACTGGCGGAGTTGAAATCCATATCCCCTTATCCGGGTAATCAGGCTATTACGAGGGAGCGGATCATTACAGCGAGAAAATGGGCGCAGTATTATGGCGGGTTGAGTGCGTACAGGCATGAGTCGATGTATTTCTTTAATGGCCCGCTGTTGTCTCCTGAATACGATAAAAAAGATGTCGATGCTATAGATCAGGGCAACGTGTTTACTTTATGGCGTGTACTGCCGGAATTTCTTGAGGTAGATTTTAAGCCGGTTAAAGAGTTTCCTATTCCTGTATTCATGTTTATGGGCCGGCATGATTATACGACGCCTTCCGAGCCGACAGAAGCATGGTTAAATAAGTTGAAAGCACCTGTGAAAAAAGGTATCTGGTTCGAAAATTCTTCGCATCTTCTGCCCTTTGAGGAGCCGGGGAAGTTACTGGTAACATTACTGGAATATCTGAGGCCACTGGCAGTGAAAGAATTGTAGTAGAAATTGCTCAAAGAATCGCTTTTGTCTTCGGCAAAAGCGATTCTTTGAGGGTGTTTTTTGAGCCTGCGGCCGGCTAGAAATCAGACTGATAAATAGACATGAAGAAGAACTAAACTTCCGGGTTATCCAGTTCTGTGTGGTTTCTTTTTATAAACTCTTCTATTTTATCCTGATCAGTGCCAACATTTTCGATAGCGTTCTGTACTTCCATTGAGGTAACGCCGAGTCTTACAGCGATCTCTTCCACAGAAAAGGTGTCATGGTGTTCAGATTTTCTTTCACTGTTATTTCCGGGATAATTATTCATAAACAGGTTTTATATTAAAACCCGCATAAAACATGCCATGCGGTTATAAGAAAAAAGAGGTCGCTTAGCGACCTCTTTTTTCTTATTTGAGTACATTTTCCAATACTTTACCGGTATTGCTGAAGGTCACTTCTCTTTCTTCAGGCTTTTTCTTCAGCTCTACCTTATAAGAAAACACTCCTTTTTCGTCAATCTTATCGGTATCGTGGATGGTATAACCGGCAAACTGTTGCTGTATAGCCTGTTTTACCGCAGCTGGCAGTTCATCTTTAGAAATATCCACTTTCTGCTTTACCAGGTTTCCGCTGGCGTCAAACCAGGCATCATGACCTTTTTTGGTTGTGCCGGACTTAAATTCCACTTTATACAGCTTCGCTTTGTTCTCTTTCCATTTTACATCTGTTGCCTGGGGGAACTGCTGCTGGAATTTCTGTGTAACAGGGGCAGGTACGCTGACTGCCGGTGTATTTTTCTGTCCGTAAACAGTTATACCGGTGGTAAGAAAGCATAACAGGATTAAATTTTTCATCGATAGTTGTTTGGTTAAGACTATTGCAAAGTTAGGTAAAGCCGGAGACAGTAATATTTAAACAATAAAAAAGGCCTGTAGTTGAACCACAAGCCTTTTTATCCAGAAATAGCGTTTCCGCCGCGGACGGAATGCTTTTAGAAGTGTACTTTAAATTCCATGATCATACCTGGTCCGGTTTTTCTGTCCTTGATCTCGGTGCCGGGCACTTTATCACCATTATTGGTATAAATATTAGTAGTCTGCTGTAAAGCTGAGAAGAGCAGGTGTGCACCGAAGCTAGCCCTGCCGGGGATCACTTCGAAAAAGGGCCCTATACCTACAATTTCACAAACTGCATGACCTTTTACTTTCACATACTGTTCCGGTTCTCCTGCGCCTGAGGTCATAGATTTTATGTTGATAGGACCATAAGTAACTGCTGCTGTAGGCGCGAGGTAGAAGTTCCCGGAAATGGGTATCATATATTGTAACAGCGGGCCTGCCAGCAGGCTTATACCACGGGTATATACTCCTGCCTCTTTTTTACTTGAAATACTCATGGCGCCTGTTATAGTAAGGCCCACAGAAAATTTATCTATGACATGATAACCGCCTTTGATCTCCAGGTTAGCGGCAGTACCGATGTATTGGCCGAGGGGCGCGACGGAGCCTTTTATTCCCAATCCACCACCCAGCCAGTAGGTCCCTTTGTTGATCCTTAATGTATAAGGCTTTTTCTTTTTGGGGTGCTGAGACGCATCTTCTGACTGCGCGGAGCAAATGGCGATTGAGCCGAAAACAAAAAAAGGTATGAGCAAAGCGGTCAACCTGATTTTGCGCGGAACATGTGTACAAGTGCTTTTCATAGCTAAGATTTGATGGTTGAAAAAATGGTCATTAAGCTTGCAATGTCAGGCAGGGAAACACACGACTATAAAAGCGATAGCACAGTTACAGGAATAAGTCAGGAGCTTGACACCAACATTCTTATGCCAATCTCCTAAAATTTAAGGAACCTGCAAAATAAAGGTTGTCAGTTTAGCTTTTTTTGTGATGTAGAATAAGAGGAATTCCCAATGAAATCGATTTCACCGGGGAATAGAACGTATATCCGTGATATATATAATTTAAAAAGTCATTTCAATACTTTTTTCCAGGAAGCCGTAACCGTAAGCCACTTTGATCCTGTCTCCTTTTTTAAAGGCTGCTGGAATAACTGTTTCAAATTCCTGGCTGTTTTTACCTGCTTCGGGTGCTGGTATTATTCCCTTCCTGGTCCCGTTAACGTACAATGTTAGCGGTAATGTGTCCTGCCGGTTATAGTCATAGTTAACGGGCGCCTGCCAGCGGACCTTCAGGCCATTTTTGCTGCGCGTAAGTGATAAAGGACGGTTATCGTACCAGTTTAATACCGCCAGGCTTACATTCCATGCAGTATTATGGGCTATCCAGCCTTCCAGGTGCCTGTCCTTTCCATTGGGATCAAAAGGATACATTTCTGTTCCCGGCAAACAGCTGATGGAGCCGCGGCATAATTCCAGTCTTGCGCACACACTATCATGGTAGCCTTTGGGGTATCCTTTGGATATGTCGCTAAAGCCCTTTTCGGGGTGATGTGCGGCGTGTACATTCAATGGATTACGTCCGTAGAGATTATCAAAATGGGCAAACGCTATCTGTTCCAGCCGTTGCCGCTTCTCTTCATTTTTCATACAGGCAGCTGCCAGCAAAGCTGAGGCGGGGAAACCGGCTACATTGCCGACCTCATTATATTCCGGTACTGTCCAGTTGGCCTGCATATCATACCGTCTGAAATCCCAGGCATTACCAGACAGGGCAATAACAATATCCGCCCACTGATCAATTTTCCGTTGTAATGCAGCAGGAACAGCTCCTTTGTTATGCTGGTAATACATGGCCAGTCCTGTCATCAGCATATGTTCACTCATTCGTTGTCCTTTGGTGACAACGGGATCTTCCAGCTGTAACGAATCTATGATCCAGTTTACCTGCCGGCTGGCGGCTTGCAGATACGTATTGGCTTCGGGCAGCTTCTCCCGTTGTGCCACTTCATACATCAGGAGGTTTGGAAGAACGGAAAAGCCGGGAGCATGGCGTCCTTTAGAGTCGCCAATTTCACGGCGTATTTCCAGCAATCCTCTGGGTTGCCATTGCTGCCGGGTGAATGTCAGTACTTTTTCATAGAAGTCATGCGAGAACCAGCGGCTCAACCACGGGTATGCATGAAGGAAAAAGGCGAATTGTGCCAATGTTTGCGGATGCAGCTGCCGGGGCAACGTCTCTCCTTTACTGGGGTCTTTCGTTTCCGGGTTTACCATGTAATACCCGATCCCCCAATGAAGGTCCATGATAATATCGGGTATATGATCTCCTTTGGGTTTTTCAATGGTTGTAAAATACTTCCTGGCAGCGGCTAGCGCCGTTTCATCGTTAGGCTCTTTTGTCATTCTGAAGCCTGTGTCCAGCACCATTCTCTTCAGACTGTCGTAAGATATGGTGGAAGGCATGGCTTCATACACTGTTGGGTTTGAAAGATACATCCAGATAACAGATGGTATTTCGTAGGAGTAATAAGTGCCATCCCTCCAGGGGCATCCGCCATAGGCGGAATGATGTGTTCCTGTAATGCTCCTGGAATCGTTCATAAACCATACGGATGGTTTCAATCCTTCTTTTTCCAACAGGTAAGGGCCTACGCTGAAGGGGTAAGAGATACCGGGCTGGAGTTTACCGCCCTTTACATGAATGGTATAACGTTCTGTGTTGTTTGCGGGTTTAAAAGCGGTAAAGTCGCCTGTACCATTCTTCACCACTCCCCTGTACAACAAGTTCTCTTTCCCGGCTTCTGTGATATAAAATTCCAGGTCTCCGGTCATAGCTGTAGGTACTGTAAAGCGTTTGGGTGCATTGAGGTTATATCCTGCCTGGTTTACACATACCCAATGCTGGTCCTGGGCATAGAGCTGCAGGCCTGTTAAAAGTAAAAGGGAAAGGATAACTGATCTTAATAATTCTGTGCGCATATGATCAATAAATTTTAAAGCGTTATTCATAGCATCTGATGGCGAACAACCCTGCCGGTGTGCCTCCGTGTGTTCCTTCCAGGTGTACGGTGATGCTGCTGGTTTCCACGGGCTGATCGAATGTGATATGCCGGGCAGACTGGTGGTTGTCTGCAGACCGGAATACCGGTTCTTTCCTGTCATTGCATATAATGAATGATCTTACGCAGAAGGGCATGACCCTTTCCGGGTGATGGTAGATGACATTCTCCATCGGGTGATCAAAATCTGTATCAAACGAAAGATATACTTTACTGATACGCCGTTTTTCCGGCCATGATATGGTGATGCGGGGATCAGCATCATCTGTTGCTGCCAGCCAGATGTTGGGCTGACTGGTGGGCCTGTCGATCCCGTTACGCAGGTTTTCAACTCCAAACAGGGCGATGCCTTCAGCGATCTCCAATGCCAGGTTCCTGCCTCCCGGCCGGCGTTCCGGGCACCAGAACTCAAACGTCTCTACGCCGATATCTTCAGGTGGTATCTGTGCGCCGTAGTTGGATACGGCGGGATTGGTCTTGTTGAATACGGTGATAATGCCGCTAACTCTTTCCCCACTGCTGTGCAGGCTGATTAAATCATTGCGCAGGAAACTGAGGAAGATATAATTATCGGAGGGCAATATTGCTGTGAACTGTAAAGGTATTTTCTGAGTGCCCTTTTTTAACGGGATGAACAATTCTTCCAGTACCAGGTCCGGGGTATGGTGTACAGGCTTGCTGCCTGTGCGTAACGATACCTGTAACAGAGTATCTTCTGCGGCATCTGCATATATGCTGATAACCGGTATTTTGCCGGCTTTCAGGGGCAGCATCTGTGCCATGGCGGCAGACAGGGATATGCGATGCCCGTCAGGATGCAGGTTATAGAGAACATATTCACTACTGGCTGTTATTACGGCCCCGTTCACAATGTTTTCTTTATCTGCTGTAAGCAGCTGGGGGATATATTGTCCTTTTCTGACCAGTAATGCCTGGAGCTCCTTCATCCTGTCTTCCTGTAAGAGGTCCCGTGGCGATATTCCGTAACGGGTGCACAGCGCTGCTGCCATTGCCACCGCCTGGGCGCCACAGGCGCCTGTACCCATGACGCGGCTGGAACCAAAGGCCACGTGGGAAGCGCTGATGATACGGCCCGCCAGGAACAGGTTGCTGATATTATGACTGTAAAGACAGCGGTAAGGTATCTGGTATACGCCTTTACTATGCCATTGATTGCAGGCTGGTTTTTCGCTGAATATACCGTCTGCAGGATGCAGGTCTATAGACCAGCCTCCAAAAGCCACGGCATCGTCATGTACGCGTTGTTCTACTATATCCTGCTGCCGCAGCATGTAATCTCCTTCAAAACGGCGGCTCTCTCTTTTGCCGGGTATCTGTCCTACCCATTCCAGGGTGAGCGTTTCTGCTTCGGGGAACAGTCCGGAATTCTTAATGTAGTTCCAAACACCATAAACCACTTTCCATAGTTCCCATTTGATGGTCTCTGTTTCGTGAACAGTGTCCAGTCGCCCGCCATACTCAATCCACCAGAGCTGACAGCCATGATCATTGCTATTGATATTTTTGTAACGGGGAATAGCGGTGATATCTTTCAGTGCATATGCGGGGGGGACAAAAGTGACTGGCTGTCCTGTATCTCTTGTGTAAAAATAAATGGAGTGGCCTAATAGTTCCCCATACTCGGCTGTAGGTGCAAATTTTTCCCCGAATTCTTCTTTGCTCTCCGCTCCCATCCTGAAGGCGGCTCCTGCCTGGAATGCCACGATACCGTCTCCGGAGGCATCGCAGAAAAGCGGCGCTTCCAGTTCGTATAAGGTACTGTTCTGGCTGCAGAATGCTTTGACTTTTTCTATGGTACCGGCTGACCGTTTGCTCACTTCAAATACTGCTGTGTTCAGCAACAGCCTGATATTTTCTTCGTTTGTCACTTTTTCGAGCAGGATGGTATCGAATATCAGCGGGTTGCCTTCGGGGTTACGCCAGGTATTTTCTACCATGATCTCGTCGATGACTCCGCCTTCACGTGCCCAACGGTTATTATTACCCATATGGGAAGTGGCGCCGAGTACCCACAGTCTTATTTCGCTGGAGGAGTTTCCTCCCAGTACAGGCCTGTCCTGTACCAGTACAACGCTGATACCTTCTCTTGCCGCTGTGATAGCGCAACATACACCGGCCAGTCCGCCGCCGGTAACTACCAGGTCCGATTTATAGTGTAATGTTCTTAACTGTCTGCCTTCACTGGCATGTTCTTTAATCATAAGCATCCTTTTTATGGTAGTGTATCAGTTTGATTCTGCGAGGTAAACTGAGACATTATATTTTTTGTGACGATAGAGCTTCATAAGGTCTGGTGGTCTGCTTCCTGCATTTTCCTTCCGGGAGCCGGTATGTTGACAGACCGTTTTAATTTGCGTGCAGCGCGCAGAGGGATAATGGCTGTAAGCAGTACAGCTGTGGCAATCAGCGCTACCAGTATTTTCCCGGTAGCGGCCAGTATGCAGAGTATGTACAGTAACAGCCCGGTAAAGGCCAGTGCAAAGGCGATAACGCGCAAGCCGAACAGGTTCTGTGAACGGACCGCCATGGCTTCTTCTTCCTGTACCTGCAATTCCTTTTGTTGCTGCCGGAATGCGTGATAGCGCAGGTAATCTTCTGATGGGCCTTTCCGGGCGGCTATGATAAATTCATAGATCAGCAGCATGATAAAAGGCAGGCCTACACCCAATAGCATTTCCTGTGAACGGGTCAATTTCAGGGTTGAAATGAGGGGTACAACAAACTTGAACAGCAGGTTCACTCCCAGGCTGACACCTGAAATAATATAGGCTGTTTTTCCATCCAGTTTCCGGGAGAATAATGCCCATATGGAAGGCAGTAGTGAGGGGCCGCCTGTAATAGCGGCGATGCTTAGCACAACTTCTATCATTCCTCCTGCGGCGGGCACCAGTAGTGCAATGCCTATCATGGCAGAGCCCAGCAGCAGGCCTGATAGTCTTGCTACCTGTATCAGTTTTTTGTCTGAAGCATGGGGGTTAATGATCCCTTTGTAAATATCATTTGTGATAACGGCCGATGTTACGTTCAGTGTTGTATTTGCGGTGGCTGAGGTGGAGAAATACATGCCGGTGAGCATGAGTCCCATTAATCCCGGCGGCAGTACCAGCCGGCATACTTCCAGGTAGGCGTTCTCTGTGTTCAGGCCTGTCAGTGAGGGATTGATGCTTTTGTAGATCATGGGCGGCAGCATCCAGATAACGGGGCTGATGAGGTAAAGTACGGCAAAAAGCAGTGCTACTTTTTTTGCAGAGGAGGGAGATTCAACGCTGGTATACCGTTGTACGAACGTCCAGTTGCCGCCAATGTAACTGATATGGTACAGGGCAAAGGCCATGATGAACCCGATGGTATATTCCCCGTTGTGCAGGGAGAAGAAGCCGGCAGGAACATTAGCGGTGAAGTTAGCCCATCCTCCTACTGCTGTCAGGGAAAGTGGCAGTACGGTCAGTACGGCTGCGGTCAGTATTACAAACTGGAGGATATCTGTTACCATAACGGCCCATAGTCCGCCGATGGCGGTGTAGGCGATCATCATCAGTCCCAGGACAATGGTACAACCGGTAAGCGGGAAACCGAGGGACACGCTGACCAGCTTTGCTACCGGGTAGAGGATGGCGCCTTTGTTGAACAGAGATACCAGCAGGAAAATGTATACGTAAAATTTCTGTACGGGGGCGCCCAGCCGCTGCCTGATAAATTCTGCTGCGGTAAGCGCTCCTGTTCTCTTCCATCGTGGCGCCAGCAGGAATGCGGTGATCAATCCGCCGAGGCACATTGTCCACTGGATGGCAACGGATACCATGCCGTATTTATAGGCGATACTACCCCAGGCGACGAAGGTGCCGGCGGAGAAGAAGCTCATGAAAAGTGACAGTCCACCAATAAACCAGGGGACTGCTTCTCCACCGGCAAAAAAGGATTTCATATTCCGTCCTGTGCGGGCAAAGAGGAAACCTATGACCAGTACAAAGGCGGAGAAGACAAATATAACAGCGGTGTCTATCGGTGACGTCATACTTTCAGATTTGGTATCTATAAGACAATCTCAACAACTTTAAGTCCGTAGGGAGGTAATATTATCTCCCAGCTATTACCTTTCAATGCAGCATTTTCAATCCTGCCATCAGCATTGAGCAGGCGGCTGCTTTTAATAACAGGTTTCCGGCCGGGCAGGATACGTGAAGGATCTACTTCTACAACAGCGGTCTGGGTATCGTCATCGTCATTCAGCAGTATTACATAGAGTTTATCTTTGGCTGGTGACAGTGCGCCCATGTAATCTACCCTTGGGTTTCCTGTAGTCAGCATGCTATCCCTCAGGTGCATCTTTGCTTTGTTACCGAAGACGGCGCCGGGAGCGAACCCGTAACAGGTATGCGGGCCTACCTTGGGTGTTATAAATCCTTTAGGGAAAGAGATCTTTCCTTCGCTGCGGAGGTTTATCTCAGACATGAGATAATCTGTCAGCAATCCTATCTGCCACCATGCGTGATGGGGATAAGGGCCTGCGCCGGCATTCATGGTATACCAGTAATAAGATGCCACACTGGTTTTCTGATCAATAAAGGCATCGCGCCCCCATATGCCAATGCGGGCCATGTCGAGGAAGAGGGAATCTTTTGTCAGGGAAAAGAGGCGGATAAACATTCCTGCGTGACTGGCCAGCAGTATGGGGCCGTGCTGGTTTGCGGAGCCGAGGCTGCCTCCGTGTTCAAAGCTTAGTCCTGCCTGGCTGATCTCCCAATCTTCGCGGGGCAGGTTATTTACCATCTTTATGTTCATAGAGGGAGCGGGATGGGTGTAAACGGATGCTGTATAGATCCGTGCTGTGCTGATAGCGGCGGTTTTATATTTTTCGTCGCCACACTGGTCATAAAGGTCCAGCAAGGCCTGTACTGTCTGTCCTGTAGCAAAGTCGGGCACAAAACGGGCGTCTCCGCATACGCCGAGGAAAGAGCCTTTATTCACGCCTTCACGGATCAGCCAGTCAGCTCCTTTACGGGCAGCCTGCAGGTACCTGTCATCTTTCAGTATACGGTAAGCTACCAGCAGGCCATAAAATGTTGGTCGCAGGTCAGGTATATCTGTGAACACAGGTTGAGTGGAAGTGTGATCGTACCCTACTTCCCAGTGCCCGTCTGCATGTTGCCATTGCAGGAGTTTTTCTGCGCCCAGTTTAAGGCGTTCTTTCAGCAGTTTGTTTTCCGGTTCGAAGAGCAGTATGTTTCCCATGTCAAGCATGGTATAGTAAGTCAGTGCAATGGGTTCTACATAATTTCCCCATTCTTCTGTGAAACGTTGCCTGTTCTTCAGGTAATACTGGCCTACTGCTGCCCCCTGAAAGAAGCCGGGGTCTGCGTCCTGCTGTACCAGTTTGAAGTTAAGCGCTGCGGGTAATCTCTGGCGGTATAAAACGCTATCTGCCGTTACAGTGGCCAGCATCCACATAGCGCCATAATCAGAATTTTTCATAGCGTCTTTGCTGGCGCCTACCACGCCCCCCGGGTAGGATTGTGCTCCTATCTGCAGGCCTTTGTGAAAGGCGGTCTGCCATAAGGAGGTACTGTCTGCGTCAACATAATGCTGCATATTCAGGATCCTGTCTGTCAGGGACCTATATGTGTGTTTAAATCTGAGGTAATCTGCAAAATGGTATACGTCATAAATGGCGTGTTTATATACGGTATACCATTCTGCCGGTTTTACTGAGTATCTGAATGAAAAAATACGTTTCTGTCCTGGTTTCATGCGGGACTCTATCTCTCCTAATACGGGATGATAAGCAACGGGGGTATACTCTCCGTCCCTGTTCATGACTGAGAGGCCCAGCTTCCAGTCTTTATGGGAGTTAAAGTCCGTATCCCAGGGATCCCTTCCTGTACCGGGAGCCGGTATTACTGCCAGGGTAATGCCTTTGCCTGTGACGAGAGGGCTTAGTGTGCTGGCTGTTCTTTCGCGGAATATGATGGGTTTATCGGGTATTCCCTGTCCGTAGGCATAGCTCAGTACAAGGTCGGGCTGAATGGTATTACCCTGGAAATACCCTGGTACCATTGCCCATTCCAGTTGCTTCTTGCTGACCGTTGCCAGGGTTGGAGTGGCAATGGAATAGTAACCGGCTTTTTTCGCAGTAAGGGTGATCTCTACCAGTATGTCGTTATGATAGAGGGAGTCCAGTTTCCAGGCAGATTGCAGGGACCAGTCGTTATTATCCTGTGAAAATATGAGCGTCTTTCCTTCCTGCTGCGCGTTGGCAGGCAGGAAGCTGGACAGTTCTCCGGCGGTGTTCATATTAACGGGCCCCAGGTTTTCGTTCCACTGGCGTGTCAGGTATTTATAATCTTCCAGGGAAAAGCCTCCGGGGTGACTGTTCACATATGTTGTATCTCCTTTTTTCCCTGGCTTTTCTGCTGTATATAACAGGTTGTACTGGCCGGAGGGATGGTCCAGTGTAACGTATTGTCCTTTATCTTTTACTTTAATCTCTGACAGCCTGTACCCGTCTGGCGATCTCTCCCATTTAAGTACAAGCCGGTCATTCTGTAATACCGGTTGTTGCTGCGCCATTGCCGGTTGCAGACCAACCACCGGTATTCCGATGAGCCATAGTGCCTGTATGTACTTTCTGAATTGCATATCTCGTCCTTTTTGACTGGTAATATAGTATACGGTACCTGTTATTTCCAGTCCGGGTTTTGTTCCAGTTTATTATTAGCGTTGATCTCATCCTGAGGTATTGGAAAATACCTGTTCCTGGCCTGTGGGCGTCTTGCCGGGAAGACATCGTTTACAGCTGTTGGAATGACTGTGAGGAACGTGTTGGTACGTGTGAGGTCGTACCAGCGGTCTCCTTCCGCAAACAGTTCCCAGCTGCGTTCCTGCAGGACGGCGGCGATGAAAGGGTCCTGTGCCAGGCCTGGTTGCAGATCATCGAGCCCTGCGCGTTTTCTTACGGTGTTGATATACATATAGGCATCTGCCGTAGCTCCATTCAGCCGGGCCTCTGCTTCGGCAGCCACCAGGTATATATCTGCCACTCTTAACAGCTGGATATTGGTAGCGTGCCTGCCTGCTATAGAGTTCGGGTCCATATACTTTTTTACCAGTACTCCCTGACGGGTAATGGGCGTGATGTCTGCCTGATGTACCAGTTTTCCCTGCCGGTCAATATAAGTAGTGTCCAGCAGCTGGCGGCGTTTATCTTTCGGATCAAAAGAGTTATAGAATGCTTGATAAGCAAACATGGAGCCATAGGAAGTGGTGGCATATGCCGGGCCATTGCTGTTACGGGGGCCGTAAAGACTGGTTATCTGGGAGGCACGGCCATTTATGACAGACTCTGCTTCAAATGCCCAGAGGTTCTCCTTCCTGGCGTTGTCTTCCTTTGCCGGGTTGTAGACGTCCAGTACATTATCCATCAGTCCTATCCCGGTACCGCTGTTCAATGCTGCTTTTGCCTGGGCAAGTGCCAGCGTCCAGTTTTCGCCGTAGAGAGCTGCCTTGGCATAGAGCGCTTGCGCCGCCTGTTTAGATGGCCTTCCTTTTATAAGAGCCGGGCTGTAATCGGGCAGCGAGGCTATAGCAGAATCCAGGTCCAGGTAGATCTGTTTATATACATCAGCTTTACTGCTCTTTTCTGTATAGGCGTCTTCCAGTGTATGACTGGCCTTTGTCCTGATCACGATGTCGCCAAAGTTCTTTGTCAGGAACCAGTGGAAGTAGGCCCTCAGGAAGAATGCTTCACCCAGGATCTCCTTTTTGCGTTTGGTATTGCTCATGTTGGTATTGGGTACTTTGGTCAGTATCCAGTTGGCGTTTTCTATACCAGTGTAACAGTTGTTCCATATATCAATGGGCGATTCAAAGGAGCGACCATAGCTTACGGCTACGCTATAGGCCGCATCGTAGCTGAAGAGGGTATATACGTCCCTTCCCACAACGGGGCGGGGATATACCTGGTCTGCGCTGAAATCGGGTACCAGGAGAGCGGCGGGGCCGCCGTAAAGGTCGGCCAGCTCGCTATAAACTGCTGCCAGTGCGGCTTCTGCATCTTCAGCAGTTGAATAGAAGTTATCAGTATAAATGGAGGAATATACTGTTTCATCCAGCCGGCAGGAGAAGCAGCCGAGCATGAGCAGACATCCTAAATATTTAATATAGTTCTTCATGTAATAACGTTTGAAAGTGACAGCATAGCGTATATCAGAAACCAGCCTGTATGCCCAGCAGGAAAGAGCGTGCCGTGGGATATACGAGGTTATCTACCCCTATCTGTGTATTGGAATTGCCGAATGTATTGACTTCCGGGTCATAACCGGTATAGTTCGTAATAGTGAAAAGGTTGTTAGCACTTACATAGATCCTGGCTGAAGAGATGCCTTTGATAGCAGGCAAGCGGTATCCCAGTGTGATGTTCTTACAGCGCAGGAAGGAGCCGTTTTCCATAAAGCGGTCTGTCAACGGGATCCTTCCGCCCTGGTACCCGCTTACATATTCGTTGCCGGGGTTCGTTTCAGACCAGCGGTTGACCAATGCTTTGAACATATTCCTGCTACCGAGCGGGTTTTCAAATGTGTAACGGATAAGGTTATACACTTTGTTGCCCTGTATGCCGGAGAAGAAGGCGCTGAAATCGAAATTCCTGTAACTGAGGTTGGTGGCAAACCCATAGGTGAATGAGGGAGTAGCATTGCCAATGATCTTCTGATCGTCTGCGCTGATAATGCCGTCTTTGTTCAGGTCTTTTACTTTTACTCCGCCGATACGGCTGCCGGAGCCATCCATCACGGTTTCCCCCTGCTGATAGATGCCGTCAAAAACATAGGTTTTGAACAGGCCCAGGGGCTCTCCTATTTTCAGTACCTGGTAATTGCTTACAGTATATTCATTGACGTTGTCTGCCAGTCCGAGGAGTTTGTTCCTGTTCACCGAAATATTTCCGGCAACAGACCACTTTACCTTGCTGTCCAGCACTACGGCATCGACAGAGAGCTCTACTCCCCTGTTCTCCAGGCTTGCAAAATTGCCCGTCACCTCATTGTAGCCGGAGGAACCGGGCAATTTCTTAACAAACAACAGATCGTTTGTTTTCTTATGATAAATATCGCCGGTGATGTTTACTCTGTCTTTCCACAATCCCAGTTCAAAGCCCAGGTCTGCCTGGACGGAACGTTCCCATTTCAATCCGTTATTTGCGATACCGCTGACCTTTATGCCGGTAACGGGGGCATGTTCGAAGTAATACAAGCCTGAAGTACCCTGCAGGGAGAGCGATTTATATGGATCTATGGCCCCTGCATTCCCGGTAAGGCCGTAGCTGAAGCGGAATTTCAGGTTGCTGATAGCGCTGATGCTTCTGACGAATGGTTCTTCAGAAGCTCTCCAGGCAATGGCTGCCGCCGGGAAGAAACCGTATTTATTATTGGCGCCAAACTTAGAGGAACCGTCTACACGTGCTATCAGGTCCAGCAGGTATTTATCCCGGAAACCATAGTTGATGCGTCCCATGTAGGAATCCAGCCGGTCTTTGGAGCGACTGCTGGTCACTGTATGATCTGTAGCCAGTTGCATGGCTTCATTGAGTGTAGCGTCGTTCGGGAAATTGCTGGCTTCTATCTTGTTGGAATTATTGTTGTTGGTCTGAGTGGCAAATACGCCGGTGAATTTCAGTGCATGTTTTTTGATGCGGGTCTCGTAGGTGAGTACGCTTTCATGCAGGAGTACGATGGTGTTGGAATTGATCTTCCTGGCGGTACCGCCACCGGATGCCAGATCGCCGGAGTTCATGATATAGCGCGGTGAGTAATAGTCGTTCAGTGTGCCGGAGATAACGGGGTTGAAGCTGGCCCTGTATGACAGTCCTTTTACAGGAGTAAACTCTGCATAAAGGCTTCCCAATGTTCTGCTGGTCTTATCCCTATCCAGTATACTGGCGAGGCCAAGCGGATTCACAACTTCCCGGTAACGGCCGTCCATCTGATCTCCAAAGGGCCATATGGAGCCATCGTCCTTATATGGTTTCAGTGTAGGCGGGGCGCCCATTGCAGCCCCCAGTACGCTGGCATTTACTGCACCTGCGTCGATGCTGGTGGAGGCAGAGGGGATCCTGTGATTGATCACATAGCTGGTGAACAGGCTGGCGCCTGCTTTCAGCATATTGCTGATGCGGTGATCGAAATTCAGGCGGAAGGAATACCGTGTAAAATCCGAGCTGACAATGATACCCTCTTGTTTGAAATAGTTGCCTGACATTGCAAACTGTGTCCGTTCATTCCCGCCGGATACACCTACCTGGTGGCTTTGTATGGGAGCATCCCTGAAGATGAGGTCCTGCCAGTTGATGCCTTCTCCCAATGCAGCGGGATCCGGATAAACGTTTGTTTTGTAGACTTCATTTTCCAGTGCGGCAAATTCTGCCGCGTTCATCATGGCCATCTGGCGGGTATTCTTTTGTATGCCGTAATAACCATCGTATGTTACCAGGGTCTTTCCTGCCTTACCTCTTTTTGTGGTGATCAGTACAACGCCGTTGGCGCCACGTGCGCCATAGATGGCCGTAGCGGAGGCATCTTTGAGCACAGCGACAGATTCAATATCGTTCGGGTTGATGAGTGAAAGAGAGCTGATATCATTTACTCCGCCGGAGTTGGAGAGTTGTACGCCGTCAATCACATACAGTGGTTCTGAGGTACCATTGATGGAATTGACGCCGCGGATGCGCATGCTGATGTTGCCACCCGGAGCCGCTGAGTTCTGGGTTACCTGTACACCGGCTACGCGGCCCTGTAATCCCTGTACAACGTTGGAGACAGGCGTCTGTTTTAATTCCGCTGTTTTGACCGAGGCGATAGAGCCTGCAATATTTGCTTTCTGCTGTGTACCATAACCGACCACTACTACTTCTCCTAATTCTTTTTGTCCCGGCTGCAAAGCCATATCCAGTATTGGTTTTCCTCCAAGTGGCGTTTCTGCCGTAGTATAACCGGTGAAGGTGAAGACCAGTACAGCATCTGTCTGGTTTACCGGCAGGGAATATGTACCGTCCGTCCTGGTGACGGTACCTGTGGAAGTGTTCTTTACCCTGACGGTAACTCCTACAAGCGGTTCATTATTTTCGGCCGCTGTCACCCTCCCCTTGACAATCTGTTGCTGGGATAATGCAATAACGGGAGTCAGCAGGATTGGGAAAATTCCCAATAGAGAGAATATAAGTTTCATCATAACTGTGGATATTTATAAACCCGGCATGATCATACAATGTCTATGTACCGGCTATAACAACTGACCTGGAACTGGTTCAAAGGTTGACAAACAAACTTAGATGTCAAAATATTTTGAGCTCTTTTTCTCGTGGGAACGTTCCCATTTTATTGGGATTGTTCCCAATTTGTTACTTTTATGAAACCTCAGTCTTAACCGCGTATGAAAGCAAAGTATATTACGATCATCGACATTGCCCGTCAGCTGAATATATCCAAGTCAACTGTTTCCCGTGCGCTTACGGGGCATCCCAATGTAAATGAGCAGACACGGAAAGCCGTACTGGAGCTGGCTGCCAGCCAGGAGTACCAGCGTAACTCGCTTGCGTTAGGCTTTAGCAGGCATAAAACGCATACTGTTGGGATACTGGTGCCGGAGTTTATGTCTACCTACTTCCCTTCTGTTATTGTGGGTGCGCAGACGGTGTTGCAGGAAGCGGGTTATAATGTGGTGATATGTCAGCAGAACGAATCATATGAAACAGAAGTGGCCAACATCAAGTTATTGCTTTCATACCGTGTAGATGGCATCATTGTTTCACATACAAAGGAGACGAGGAATTTTGATCATTTCACACTGGCGCAGCGGATAGGTATTCCGCTGGTATTCTTTAACAGGATACCGGAAGATATGAATGTACCTGGTGTTGTGGTGAATGACTATGAAGCGGCGTTTCAGGCCGTGGAGCACCTGATCAAAATAGGCCGTAAATGTATTGCTCACCTGGCAGGGCCTGAATCGCTTGTCAACAGCAGGTTACGCAGGCAAGGATATATAGATGCCCTGAAGAAATATAATATTCCTTACAATCCTGACCTGGTACTTTCTTATGATCTTACCATGGAGAAAGTGAAGATCTATATGAAACATTTCCTGGACCTGGCTACGCCTCCGGATGCATTATTTGCCATCAACGATCCTACTGCCATAGCTGCAATGGAGGTTGTGAAAGCGGCGGGGTTACGTATCCCGGAAGATATTGCCATAGTAGGTTTCAGCAATGATTTCTCTGCAGAGCTGGTGTACCCGGGGCTTACAACGATGGCGCAACCTACTTCAGATATTGGCCGTACAGCAGCAAATATGCTGTTACAGGAAATGCATGCAAAGGTGATGAATGATTATAGTATTAAGAAAGCCCCAACGGTAACATTACCTACCAAGCTTATTATCAGGGATTCTACTGTAAAGAAAGAACAGCCAAGCCTGGTAAAGAAACGAAAGGGAAGGATATAAAACTTTAGTGCAGAAGGGAACTTTTTGGAGGCTTGCGGCCCGCTAATCATTTAAACTTTATCTATGGTTGTTTGTTAGTATTTACAAAGTGTATTTCTATGCCCAAATATGTAATTGAAAGGGAAATACCCGGAGCGGGGAAGCTGACTCCGGAGCAGTTAAAAGGTGTATCCCAGACCTCATGTGGCGTGCTGAGTGATATGGGCCCGCAGATCCAGTGGCAGCAAAGTTATGTGACGGGAGACAAGATCTATTGTGTTTACATTGCGCCGAATGAAGAAATGGTGCGGGAACATGCGAGGAAAGGCGGTTTTCCTGCAAATGCGGTTAATGAGGTGGTTACAATTATTGATCCTACAACTGCGGAATAAGTCTTTTATTTGGAGTGTTTAATAGCGGATGGATTGCTCAAAGATCGATTTCGTTGCGGCGAAATCGATCTTTGAGTAATCTCTTTATGGCTAAATAAGAGGTTTATTTAATCACTCTCAGCATTGTACGACGGTTCTTCCTGTGATCTGTATCATCGCATGGTACACCGTTCCCACAGGGCGTTATCAGATCTTTTTCACCCAGATTTTCATAATATAATCTGCCCGGAGCCACGCCTTTCTTTATAAGATATTCGATAACGGCAAAACAGCGCATGGCAGAAAGGTTCATGTTATAGTTATCTGACCCCCGGCTGTCTGTATAAGACCGTATCATCAGTTTCCATCCGGGATACTGACTAAGTACAACAGCCAATCTATCCAGCAGCTCTCTTGATTCTGTCAGCAATATGGTACTGTTATAGTCATAATAGAAACTCATTCTCTCCAGCTTGTCTATTACCATACTATCAATATTTTCTTTATGCACCGGCGCCGGAGGCAGAACTTTCGGGACCTCTTCGATAACCACCGGCGGCTTTCCTGCATCCGGATCTTTCAGTTTCTCAGTGAAATGGTTATCCAGGAAATGATATATATCGTCTCCTTCACTGCTGGCGGGGCGATTGGAAGAAAAATAGCCTTCATACATATTGCTTTTCATGATGAAACCCAGGTCGTCGCCGCCTGAGTTAAAAGGGCTTCTCATATTACGTATATCTGTCCAGTTATTTCCTTTTCCTTCTGCCCGAAAAATGTCGAACCCTCCCATTCCTGCATGGCCTTTACTTGAAAAGTAAAGGGTATTGGCTTCGTTTACAGTAGGGAAAGATTCTTCGTAAGGTGTATTGATGACCGGTCCGCAATTCACGGGAGTGCTCCAGTGTCCGCCCCTTTGTCTTTCACTGTACCAGATATCTTTACCTCCCAGTCCGCCGGGGCGGTCAGATACAAAATACATAATGGAACCTGTTTCATTTAACACTGCATTGCCGGTATAACTTCCGGGAGCGTTCAATTCGGTGACCGGTTCAGGTACAGACCATTTATCTTCTTTCTTTACAGAGCGGGATAATGAGATAAGCCGGCGGCCATTTACCGGGCCTCTTTTTTTTCTGTCTGTGAGATTTTTATTCGGGACATTCAGTGTTATGTACATGGTATCCTCACGGCTGTTAAAACATACTGGTCCCACATGATAAGGCAGTTTGCCCAGTATGTCAGGTACTATCTCTTCCATGTAAGTATTGGCTCTGCTACCCTTTTCATATTGTTTGAACAGGTATGCCTTTGAATAAGGCATATTCACCCTGGGGTCTATTGCAGGATTGCGTTCTGCACCGCTGGTAAGGCTCATTTTCCGGTATCCGTTTGACACCAGCAGCAATCCGTCTTTCCTGACCCCGCTTATCCAATCATCACCATCTGAGCTTAGTTCCTTCATATTCTCTACTGCCAGTGTAAGAAGTCCTGTCTTCCAGAGTAAAGCGCTGTCACAGCCGGCAATGAGCATATTTTTCAGTTTCATACTATCTGCATTGCTGCTGGTAAAACGTTGCAGATAGATCTTGGCAGAATCGTAGGTTTCTATATTCTTCATCAGCTCTCCATAAACCATGTTGACAGATGCGGGGCAATCCGGCCGCAACAACATCTGTTTATACCAATAACCCGCCATGTTAAAGCGGGTCATTTCACGGTAACTCCGTGCTATTTTTTCCATAAGTTTTAACGAAGCTCTTTCTCCTCTTTTCTCAGCTACCCTGGTATATAACCTTGCAGCTACAGCATATTCTTCTCTGAGAAATGCTTCGTCACCTAATTCTGTAAGACTTTTTTCTTCCTGTCCATATAATTTCATCTGACAGAAAAGTAAACCGAAAACTAAAACAATGCGTAGATGCGACATAAGCTTCACCTTTTAAAAGTAGCGGGGGCTCGATGTTGTGAATTTTTTTGACGGGAAGAGCACCCCCACTGATATTTCATGCGATCCCCCCTGTTTCCCCGCCATTTCGTTAATATTAAGATCATAGGCGTATCCTATGCGCCATTTATCTGCTATATAATATTCCACTATTGCACTGGCTGCGTTGACAGATTGCAGATTGGACGGCAATTTCCTCTTCCATAGAGGAACGGCTGTGCGAAAAGACCCTCCTATCCAGAATATCCTGTCTATCAGCAGCATGGTAGTTACATCCAGGTTGGTAGGCCCTTTGAAATCATCTTTGATGAGGATGGATGGTTTCAGCTGTACATGCTCAGATAATGGCACCATTATACCTGTGGCCAGGTATAAATGCCGGGACCTGCGGATATTCTGGTAATTGAACCCTTTCCAGTGATATTGGCTGCTGAGGTACCTGCTGAACAGGTCCAGCACGGAAACGCCAATATAGAAGGACGGGGCATGATAATAAACACCAAACCTGGCATCCGGCGTATAGGCGTTTACAGTACCTCCGGGAAAAACGGGGTCTTCACTGTCAAAATATTCCAGTGTATTGCCTTGCAGGTGATATTGTGTCACGCCGGCTGCTAATCCGAAGCAAAGCCGGCGTGTCTGATCTTCATCAATAGGAATGCGGTATGAATAAGAGGCATAGAAGGAATTGGACTGTTGCGGCCCCAGCCTGTCCGTCATGAGCTGCAGGCCCAGCCCTATCCCAGCTCCTGTTTTAAGCGGCCGGATGGGGCCATCTATAGAAACACTGCCAGTTCTTGGTCCGCCGGGAAAACCGGTCCACTGGTACCGGTATACGCTGTTCAGGTACCAGGCATCTTTATAGCCGGCGTATGCGGGGTTTACGCTTAACCCGTTAAAGACATACTGGCTGAATTGTACGTTCTGCTGTGTTTTTCCTTCAATACATGCAGCTATCAACAGTATTAAACTAAACAGTACTTTTCGTGCGCACATAAACGTTTATTTAATAGTGATATAGTTTTATCAGTCTCTTTTAATTATTACCCATCCTTTATAGACTTTAGTTCCTTCAGGCCGTTTCAGTTCCAGGACGTAGTAATAGGTCCCGTCGCTTAACCCGGTAGCGGCCCAGTCGTTGTTATAGGACCTGGATTGATAGACCATATTTCCCCATCTGTTATAAACATATAAGGCAGATCCCGGGTATTTGTCCAGGCCTTTTATGGCGAAATAGTCATTCTTACCATCTCCGTTAGGGCTCATGGCATTGGCGAATTTCAGTCCGCCGTTAGCCTCTTCGGTTTCTATCACAGTGGTTCCCGGTGTGCCTGAGCATCCTGTAGCCGAGGGATCGCAGGTGCCTGTTGGTATTGTGTCGGTACCATTTGTTACTGAAGCGATGTTTGTGATCACGATCCCGGAATCCAGGTTATTGTCAACCTTTACCCTGAATGTTACAGGAGTCATATCGCCAACAGGTATATCTCTGATGGTCCAGGTTACCCTGTTGGTCTCTCTGTCATATATGCCACTTTCTCCGGCGCTTTCATAGGTAGTATGTGCAGGTACAGAGTCAATGACGGTGATGGCGGGAAGCGTTACATTCCCGGTGTTCCGTACAAATACAGTGTATAGAAGGATCTCGCCTGGTTTGGCTTTAAGTCCGCCGCTGGCGGTAGCTACTGTTTTCCAGGCTGCGAATGCCTGCTTAGCGTCTACTTTTATTGAAGTAGATGGTCCTGGTGTTGGATTCGGATTGGGATTGGCAGGATCATTGGGATCTGAAGAGTTAGTAGGTTCATTCCCGTTACCATTGCCGTTATTTACCCAGGCTGTGTTGTAAATATTTGTAGCCCCTGTAAGGTCTTCCACTACCCTTACTGTGAAGGAACGGGTAATATCAGCGCTTCCTACAGGTATCTCAGAGATGGTCCAGGTCAGTTTTTTACCGGCATCCGGTACTATTCCTCCTTCTGCACTTACAAAGGTTGTGAAGGCAGGAATGGTATCTGTCAGCAGGACATTGGTAAGCCGGGTATTGCCAGTGTTGCGTATATGAACAGTATAGGTTATTTCATCGCCGGTCCTGACCGCGCCGTCTGTGCCTGTACCGGTATAGGCGGCGCTCTTCCAGTTCGTTGAGCTTTTACCGTTATCTACTGGTATATCGGTGGATGGTGTATTGGGGTTGGGATTTGGATGAGGATTATTAGGATTGTCAGGATCTGGTGGTGTGGTAGGGTGACCGCCAGTGCCGTCTCCGTTATCTACATCGGCTGTGTTGACGATGTTGGTTACATCGCTGAGATCATTAGCTACCCTGACGCGGAAGCTGCGTAACACATCTGCGGCACCTACAGCTATATTCGGAATTGTCCAGGTCAGCTTACCACTGGCGTCCGGTACAATACCTTCATCTGCGCTTACAAAACTTGTAGGCGCCGGCAGCTGGTCACCAGTTTGTACATTGGTTAATTCTACGTGACCTGTGTTACGGATATGGATGGTATAAGTTATTTCATCGCCGGCCTTCACTTTACCGTTAGCACCTGTGCCGGTGTAAGCAGCTGTTTTCCAGCTGACTGACTTCTTCATGTTATCTACAGGGATATCTGTAGATGGTGTGTTGGGAGTAGGATTGGGATGAGGATTATTCGGATTGTTTGGATCCGGTGGTGTGGTGGGATGTCCACCGGTACCGTCTCCGTTATCTACGTCTGCAGTGTTGGTGATGCTGGTGGCACCTGTGAGGTTAGCTGCTACCCTTACTACGAAGCTGCGGGTTACATCTGCTGATCCTACCGGGATGTCAGTGATAGTCCAGGTGAGTTTGCCCGTGCCGTCAGGAACGATGCCACCGTCTGCGCTTACGAATACGGTATAAGCGGGTAGCTGGTCTGAGATGATGACGTTTGTCAGCCGTACGTTGCCGGTGTTGCGAATGTGGATGGTATAGGAGATCTGGTCGCCCGGTTTTACTCTGCCTCCTGTGCCTGTAGCGGTATAGCTGGCGCTCTTCCAGTTGAGCGAGTGTTTACCACCGTTATCTACAGGGATGTCAGTAGATGGTGTGTTGGGAACGGGATTCGGATGAGGATCATTTGGGTTGTTGGGATCAGGTGGTGTGGTGGGATGGCCACCGGTGCCGTCTCCGTTATCGACATCAGCTGTGTTAACGATATTGGTAACACCTGTCAGGTCATTAATCACTCTTACACGGAAGCTGCGTACTACATCTGCACTGCCTACCGGTATGCTGGCGATAGTCCAGGTCAGTTTGCCAGTGGCGTCAGGAACGATGCCTCCGTCGGCGCTGATGAAACTTGTAGCCACAGGGAGCTGGTCTCCGATCTGTACGTTTGTCAGTTCAACGGGGCCGGTATTACGAATATGGATGGTATAGATGATCTCATCTCCTGCTTTCAGTCTGCCACCGGTGCCCGTACCTGTATAAGCTGCGCTTTTCCAGTTCAGGGACTGTTTGGCATTATCTACAGGGATATCGGTAGATGGTGTGTTGGGAGTAGGATTGGGATGAGGATTGTTCGGGTTGCCCGGATCTGGTGGCGTGGTAGGATGACCTCCTGTGCCATTTCCATTATCTACATCTGCTGTATTGACGATGCTGGTAGCTCCTGTCAGGTTAGATGCAACGGTCACAACAAAGCTTCGGGTAACATCTGCAGATCCTACTGGAATGTCAGTGATAGTCCAGGTCAGTTTACCGGTTGCGTCAGGCACGATGCCTCCGTCAGCGCTTACGAATACGGTATAGGCAGGCAGCTGGTCTGAGATGATGACGTTTGTCAGTCTGACGTTGCCGGTGTTGCGAATGTGGATGGTATAGGTGATCTGGTCGCCCGGTTTTACTCTGCCACTTGTACCTGAGCCGGTATAGCTAGCGCTTTTCCAGTTGGCTGACTGCTTTCCTCCGTTATCTACAGGAATATCGGTAGATGGTGTGTTGGGCGTAGGATTTGGATGAGGATCGTTCGGGTTGTTAGGGTCTGGCGGTGTGGTGGGATGGCCGCCCGTGCCGTCTCCGTTATCGACATCTGCTGTGTTAACGATATTGGTAACACCTGTCAGGTCGGTTACTACACGAACGCGGAAGCTGCGTACTACATCTGCACTGCCTACTGGTATACTGGCGATAGTCCAGGTCAGTTTACCGCTGGCATCAGGTGTTATGCCTCCGTCTGCGCTGATGAAACTTGTGGCTGCAGGAAGCTGATCTCCTATCTGCACATTGGTCAGTTCTACCGGGCCGGTGTTGCGGATATGGATTGTATAAGTGATCTCATCTCCTGCTTTTAGTCTGCCACCGGTGCCTGTACCGGTATAAGCTGCACTTTTCCAGTTCAGGGAGTGCTTTGTATTATCTACAGGGATATCTGTAGATGGTGTATTGGGAGTAGGATTTGGATGAGGATTATTCGGATTGTTTGGATCCGGTGGTGTGGTGGGATGACCACCGGTGCCGTCTCCGTTATCTACATCGGCTGTGTTGGTGATACTGGTGGCACCTGTCAGGTTAGCTGCTACCCTTACTACGAAGCTGCGGGTTACATCTGCTGATCCTACCGGGATGTCAGTGATAGTCCAGGTCAGTTTGCCCGTGCCGTCAGGAACGATGCCACCGTCTGCACTTACGAATACGGTATAGGCAGGTAACTGATCTGAGATGATGACGTTTGTCAGCCGGACGTTGCCGGTATTGCGGACGTGAATGGTATAGCTGATCTGATCTCCGGGTTTCAGTTTACCTCCTGTTCCTGTAGCGGTATAGCTGGCGCTCTTCCAGTTGAGCGAGTGTTTACCACCGTTATCTACAGGGATGTCAGTAGATGGTGTGTTGGGAACAGGATTGGGATGAGGATCATTTGGATTGTTAGGGTCCGGCGGTGTGGTGGGATGGCCACCGGTGCCGTCTCCGTTATCGACATCGGCTGTGTTGACGATACTGGTAACACCTGTCAGGTCGGTTACTACGCGAACGCGGAAGCTGCGTAGTACATCTGCACTGCCTACAGGTATGCTGGCGATAGTCCAGGTCAGTTTGCCAGTGGCGTCAGGAACGATGCCTCCGTCGGCACTGATGAAACTTGTGGCTGCTGGCAGCTGGTCTCCGATCTGCACGTTTGTCAGTTCAACAGGGCCGGTATTACGAATATGGATGGTATAGATGATCTCGTCTCCTGCTTTCAGCTTACCACCTGTTCCCGTACCTGTATAAGCTGCGCTTTTCCAGTTCAGGGACTGTTTGGCATTATCTACAGGGATATCGGTAGATGGTGTGTTGGGAGTAGGATTGGGATGAGGATTATTAGGATTGTTCGGATCTGGTGGTGTGGTAGGATGACCACCGGTGCCATCTCCGTTATCTACGTCTGCAGTGTTGGTGATGCTGGTGGCACCTGTCAGGTTAGATGCCACTCTCACAACAAAGCTGCGGGTTACATCTGCTGATCCTACTGGTATGTCGGTGATAGTCCAGGTTAGTTTGCCGGTACCGTCAGGCACGATGCCGCCGTCGGCGCTTACGAATACAGTATAGGCAGGTAGTTGATCTGATATAGTAACGTTTGTCAGCCGGACATTGCCGGTATTGCGAACGTGGATGGTATAGGTGATCTGGTCGCCCGGTTTTACTCTGCCTCCTGTGCCTGTAGCGGTATAGCTTGCGCTTTTCCAGTTGGCTGACTTCTTTCCTCCGTTATCTACAGGAATATCGGTAGATGGTGTGTTGGGAGTAGGATTTGGATGAGGATCATTTGGATTGTTGGGATCTGGTGGTGTGGTGGGATGACCACCGGTGCCGTCTCCGTTATCTACATCTGCTGTGTTGATGATATTGGTGACACCTGTCAGGTCTGTTACTACACGAACGCGGAAACTGCGTGTTACGTCTGCAGCACCTACCCCTATTGTAGAGATAGTCCAGGTGAGTTTGCCCGTGCCGTCAGGTACTATACCTCCGTCTGCGCTGATGAAACTTGTGGCTGCCGGAAGCTGGTCGCTGATCTGTACGTTAGCCAGCTCTACGTGACCGGTGTTGCGGATATGAATGGTGTAAACTATTTCATCTCCTGCTTTCAGTTTACCGTTTGCACCTGTGCCGGTGTAGCTGGCGCTTTTCCAGTTTACGGAACGTTTGGCATTATCTATAGGGATATCTGTAGATGGTGTATTGGGAGTAGGATTGGGATGGGGATTGTTTGGATTGTTAGGATCGGGTGATGTGGTGGGATGACCACCGGTGCCATCTCCGTTATCTACATCGGCAGTGTTGGTGATGCTGGTGGCACCTGTCAGGTTAGCTGCTACTCTTACAACAAAGTTGCGGGTTACATCTGCTGATCCTACCGGGATGTCAGTGATAGTCCAGGTCAGTTTACCGCTGGCGTCAGGAGTAATTCCTCCGTCAGCACTTACGAATACGGTATAAGCGGGTAGCTGGTCTGAGATGATGACGTTTGTCAGCCGTACGTTGCCGGTATTGCGAACGTGAACAGTGTAGGTGATCTGGTCACCCGGTTTTAGCTTCCCTCCTGTTCCTGTGCCGGTATAGCTGGCACTTTTCCAGTTGGCGGAATGTTTGCCGCCGTTATCTACAGGAATATCTGTGGACGGTGTATTGGGAACAGGATTGGGATGAGGATCATTTGGATTGTTAGGGTCCGGCGGTGTGGTGGGATGATCACCGGTACCATCTCCGTTATCTACATCAGCTGTGTTAGTGATATTACTTACGGTAGTCAGATCATTTACAACGCGAACGGTAAAACTGCGCATTTCATTATTTGCGTTCACGGCTATGCTGGGAATTGTCCAGGTCAGCCGGCCGCCGGCATCCGGCACTATACCTCCATCGGCACTTACAAACTGTGTATTGGCAGGAATAACATCAGTGATCTTTGTATTTGTGAGAATGACGTTCCCGGTATTGCGTACGTGAATGGTATAAGTGATCAGTTCTCCCGCTTTTACAGCGCCTCCTGTACCGGTGCCGGTGTAGCTGGCGCTTTTCCATTGTACAGAAGATTTTACGTCGTTATCAGCAATATTTACGGTAGCCTGGTTGGTTCCTGTAGGTGATGTTGGTCCGCCACCAAATGAAATTCCCGTAATATTCAGGACCACTGTTTCGGTACCTTCTACGATATTATCGTCAATTACAGCAATAGGTATTTTTATATTACTGGTACCCGGCGAAATAATGGCTTGTGTAGGTGATACCGGGCTTATTCTATAGTCTGTATTAATTATTGCTGTACCACTTATAGTATATCTTATTACGATACCCGTAGTTGAAGTAAATCCGTCAGGCCAGCCGACAGTGATACTTCCGTCATTTGTACCCCCTCCCGGTTCTGCACCATCCTTTGTAGCGACAACGCCTATTGGAATATTGACGTCATCATCTTCGATCGTCACAATAGCGCTTTTCTGCAAGGGATCGAATGAGAAGCGGATGTTTGTCACGGCCGACAGCATATTATCCTGTATTGTCAGCTCTACGTTTTCATTGACCTCTACCAGTTTATCATCGTTTACTTTCAATGGTAACTGTATACTGTTGGTGTTGGCGGGTAATATTATCGTCCCTGTCAGGTTGCTGTTATCGTAGTCGAATGTTGTACCTGCTCCCCCGCTTGCTGTTGTACCACCGGTAATAAGATACTTAACAGGAATATCTTCGTTAAATGTGAGGTTACCCGGCAATTTTATGAGATAAGCGCCATCGCTGGCATTGCCGTTGCCTAATTCCTTACCATTGTTCACTTTGGTAATACTGATCCTGTTATCGTTATCTACTAAGGTAGTTACAAGTCCTCTCTGTGGGGTAAGGTAACTGAGACCGCCCTGGTCGAGTGCTGATATCAGGGTAAATTCAATATTCTCATCACCTTCTATCAGAATATCGTCTATGGGTGTGATGATCACCTGTGCTTCATTCGTTCCGGCTGCAATGGTTGCTGTGCCGGATAATGTCTGGTAATCCACTCCGTTCACTGCAGGGTTGGCTGCCGTGGCATTGATCGTATATGTTATTGTAATATCGCTGGGGGCTGTGGCGCCGTTTTCCAGTCTGAAGGTTACAATACCATTCCCTCCTCCTTCTGTTGCGCGTGCCAGCTCCAGGATGATCACGCCATCCGCCATTCTGCTGCCCTCGGCCCGGCGGTTTATAGCTAAAAGGAGAGTACATAAGAACAGGAGTACAAACAGGTCAAACCACTTTCCGAGGGAGGGATTGTGGTGTGCAGGCGTAGGTAAAGACTTTTTGTGGTTCATAGGATAACTGTAATTAATGCTTACAATACATCGATGATATTTTCTACAACGTGAAAAACACAGGTTCAGAATGATATTCAGAAGCACCCTGAAGCGTCCCTTGCAAAGAGAGCTTCAGAGTGCTTAGTGAATAATTATGTTCCGGAAACTATCTTACCAGTATCATTTTACGGGTATATACTTTTCCATTGGCCCTGATCACGCAGATATGCATACCTGCGGGAAGATCGACGGCGTTGAGTGTTACTTTGTATGATCGTCCGGCAGAGGCCTGTTCATTGAACAGTATCCTTTCCCGGCTTCCATTCGTGCCTGCATAAAGCTCTACTGTCACTTTTCCACTTACCGGCGCTTTAAATGTGATGGTTGCCCTGTCTGTGAACGGATTTGGATATGCGTTATATTCCATTACCGTGGTTTCTTCTGCCGGCATACTTGCGCCTAGCGTAGGTGCTGTAGCTGACAGTGTAACCTGAGCTGAACTTTCGCAGCCATTGCCTCTGTCAGTGACAGTCAGTTGAATGGTTCCTGTTCCGCCGGGGTTACCGGACTGGTACATCAGTGTTGAAGATTGTTCTCCGTCGAGGATCATCCAGCTGTTATCAGATGAGTTTAATGTCCACCTGTAAGTGGCATTGTTTACTATCTGTGCGCTGATAAAATCTGCCGTGAATGGTTCTACAATTGTTGATGGAACGTTGATCACAGCTTCCGGAGGAGTTATATTTTTCTTTACTTCTGTTTGTGTGCGGACAACGCAGCCGTTATTCGGATCTGTAACTGACAGTGTATATATACCTGGTTTGTCAACAAAAACGGTAGGTGAGTTCTCGCTGAAGCCCGGCCCGGTCCAGATATAGCTTGCGTTTGCAGCATTAGAGCTTCCCGCCAGGGTCACTATTGTAGTTGCGCATGTGAGCGGACCATCGCTGGTAATCTGAACATTGGCTGGTGCTGTGATATCCTGTAAAACGGTTGTTGAGGTATTGACACTACAACCATTTGCAGTATTGGTCACTTTTAACTGGTAGGTACCTTTTTTGTCAGTATTGATCTGAGCGGTATTAGTTTTGGTACCGTCAGGATATGTCCATTCATATGCAACTGTTGACGTAGTAGAGCTGCCTTTCAACGTTACCATTGTCCTGTTACAATTCAGAGGACCGTTGTTCTCTACCTGTACATTAGCTGGTGATGTCACATTCTGTGTTACTGTCACGCTGTCTTTCTTAATACAACCATTCGGAGCAGTAGCTGTCACATAGTATTTACCGTAGGTAGTTACATTGATCGGGTTCTGACCTGCAGGTCTTCCTGTCCAGGTGAATGTTGTACCTGCTGTTGCTGAAGAGGCTTTCAGATCGAAGTTGGTTGTATTACAGGTTAATACCGGTGGTGTGGCTATGCTGAGATCAGGTGTAGTTATATCCTGGGTAACAGTCACGCTATCCTTTTTAATACAACCGTTTGCTGAAGTAGCTGTTACATAGTATTTGCCAGGAGCGCTTATGCTTATGGTGTTCTGTCCTTCTGTCCTACCCGTCCAGGTAATTGTCGTACTTCCTGTTGTTGTTGATGCTGTCAGATCAACGCTGGTGGTATTACAGGTTAATACTGCTGGTGTAGCTATGCTCAGGTTAGGTGTTGTAATGTCCTGAGATACTGTTACGCTATCCTTCTTAATACAACCGTTCGCTGAAGTAGCGGTCACATAGTATTTACCAGGTGTAGTTACGCTGATCGGGTTCTGACCTGTGGTTCTGCCTGTCCAGGCGAAGGTGGTGCCAGCAGTTGTTGAAGATGCTGTCAGGTTCACGCTGGTGGTTGCGCAGGTAAGAGTTGCAGGTGTAGCTATGCTCAGGTTAGGTGTTGTGATATCCTGAGATACTGTTACGCTATCCTGTTTGATACAACCGTTCCCTGAAGTAGCGGTTACATAGTATTTACCAGCCGCTGTTACAGTGATCGGGTTCTGACCTGCGGTTCTGCCAGTCCAGGTAAAGGTGGTGCCAGCAGTTGTTGAAGATGCTGTCAGGTTCACGCTGGTAGTTGCGCAGGTAAGTACCGCTGGTGTAGCTATGCTCAGGTTAGGCGCTGTAATATTCTGGGTTACAGTTACACTGTCGCCCTTAGTACAACCATTCGCTGAAGTAGCTGTCACATAATATTTACCCGGTGTAGTGACACTGATCGGGTTCTGACCGGCTGTCCTGCCTGTCCATGTAAACGTAGTGCCAGCAGTTGTTGAAGATGCTGTCAGGTTCACGCTGGTGGCGGCGCAAGTTAATACCGCAGGTATTGATATGCTCAGGTTAGGCGCTGTAATATTCTGGGTTACAGTTACACTGTCGCCCTTAGTACAACCATTCGCTGAAGTAGCTGTCACATAATATTTACCCGGTGTAGTGACACTGATCGGGTTCTGACCGGCTGTCCTGCCTGTCCATGTAAACGTAGTGCCAGCAGTTGTTGAAGATGCTGTCAGGTTCACGCTGGTGGCGGCGCAAGTTAATACCGCAGGTATTGATATGCTCAGGTTAGGTGTGGTAATATCCTGAGATACTGTTACGCTATCCTGTTTGATACAACCGTTCGCTGAAGTAGCTGTCACATAGTATTTACCAGGTGTAGTTACGCTGATCGGGTTCTGACCTGTGGTTCTGCCTGTCCAGGTGAAGGTGGTGCCAGCTGTTGTTGATGATGCTGTCAGGTTCACGCTGGTGGTTGCACAGGTAAGAGTTGCAGGTGTAGCTATGCTCAGGTTAGGTGTGGTAATATCCTGAGATACTGTTACGCTATCCTGTTTGATACAGCCGTTCGCTGAAGTAGCGGTTACGTAGTATTTACCAGGCGCTGTTACACTGATCGGGTTCTGACCTGCGGTTCTACCAGTCCAGGTGAAGGTGGTGCCAGCTGTTGTTGAAGACGCTGTCAGGTTCACGCTGGTAGTAGCACAGGTAAGTACCGCTGGTGTAGCTATGCTTAAGTTAGGAACGTCGACACTCTGAGTTACAGTTACACTGTCTACTTTGATACAACCGTTAGCAGAAGTAGCTGTTACATAGTATTTACCAGGTGCAGTTACACTGATCGGATTCTGACCGGCTGTCCTGCCTGTCCATGTAAACGTAGTGCCAGCAGTTGTTGAAGATGCTGTCAGGTTCACGCTGGTGGTAGCACAGGTAAGTACCGCTGGTGTTGCTATAGTTAAGTTAGGAACATTGATGTTTTGAGTTACAGTTACACTGTCTACTTTGATACAACCGTTAGCTGAAGTAGCGGTTACGTAGTATTTACCCGGTGTTGTTACATTAATCGGGTTCTGCCCAGCTGTCCTGCCTGTCCAGGTGAAGGTGGTGCCAGCTGTTGTTGAAGATGCTGTCAGGTTCACGCTGGTAGTTGCACAAGTTAACACCGCTGGTGTAGATATAGTTAAGTTCGGGATGTCGACGCTCTGAGTTACAGTTACGCTGTCAACCTTAATACAACCGTTGGCTGATGTAGCAGTTACATAGTATTTACCAGGTGCGCTTACACTGATCGGGTTCTGACCTGCTGTCCTGCCTGTCCAGGTGAAGGTTGTGCCGGCAGTTGTTGATGATGCTGTCAGGTTCACGCTGGTAGTTGCGCAGGTAAGTACCGCTGGTGTAGCTATGCTTAAGTTAGGAACGTCGACACTCTGAGTTACAGTTACACTGTCTACTTTGATACAACCGTTAGCTGAAGTAGCTGTCACATAATATTTACCCGGTGTAGTGACACTGATCGGGTTCTGCCCTGCAGTTCTGCCCGTCCAGGTGAAGGTGGTGCCAGCTGTTGTTGAAGACGCTGTCAGGTTCACGCTGGTAGTAGCACAGGTAAGTACCGCTGGTGTAGCTATGCTTAAGTTAGGAACGTCGACACTCTGAGTTACAGTTACACTGTCTACTTTGATACAACCGTTAGCTGAAGTAGCTGTTACATAGTATTTGCCAGGCGCTGTTACATTAATCGGGTTCTGGCCTGCTGTTCTACCAGTCCAGGCGAAGGTAGTGCCAGCAGTTGTTGAAGACGCTGTCAGGTTTACGCTGGTGGTAGCACAGGTAAGTACCGCTGGTGTAGCTATGTTTAAGTTAGGAACGTCGACACTCTGAGTTACAGTTACACTGTCTACTTTGATACAACCGTTAGCAGAAGTAGCTGTTACATAGTATTTACCAGGTGCAGTTACACTGATCGGATTCTGACCTGCAGTTCTACCAGTCCAGGTGAAGGTGGTGCCAGCAGTTGTTGAAGACGCTGTCAGGTTCACGCTGGTAGTTGCGCAGGTAAGAGTTGCAGGTGTAGCTATGCTCAGGTTAGGCGCTGTAATATTCTGGGTTACAGTTACACTGTCGACCTTAGTACAACCATTCGCTGAAGTAGCTGTCACATAATATTTACCCGGTGTAGTGACACTGATCGGATTCTGACCTGCAGTTCTGCCGGTCCAGGTGAAGGTGGTGCCAGCTGTTGTTGAAGATGCTGTCAGGTTCACGCTGGTAGTTGCGCAGGTAAGAGTTGCAGGTGTAGCTATGCTCAGGTTAGGTATTGTAATATCCTGAGATACTGTTACGCTATCCTGTTTGATACAGCCGTTAGCTGAGGTAGCAGTTACGTAGTATTTACCCGGTGTGGTGACACTGATCGGGTTCTGACCTGCAGTTCTGCCAGTCCAGGTGAAAGTAGTGCCAGCTGTTGTTGAAGAAGCTGTCAGGTTCACGCTGGTGGTAGCACAGGTAAGTACCGCTGGTGTAGCTATAGTTAAGTCAGGAACATTGATGTTTTGAGTTACAGTTACACTGTCTACTTTGATACAACCGTTAGCTGAAGTAGCTGTTACATAGTATTTGCCAGGCGCTGTTACATTAATCGGGTTCTGGCCTGCTGTTCTACCAGTCCAGGCGAAGGTAGTGCCAGCAGTTGTTGAAGACGCTGTCAGGTTTACGCTGGTGGTAGCACAGGTAAGTACCGCTGGTGTAGCTATGCTTAAGTTAGGAACGTCGACACTCTGAGTTACAGTTACACTGTCTACTTTGATACAACCGTTAGCAGAAGTAGCTGTTACATAGTATTTACCAGGTGCAGTTACACTGATCGGGTTCTGACCTGCAGTTCTACCAGTCCAGGTGAAGGTGGTGCCAGCAGTTGTTGAAGACGCTGTCAGGTTCACGCTGGTAGTAGCACAGGTAAGTACCGCTGGTGTTGCTATAGTTAAGTTAGGAACATTGACACTCTGAGTTACAGTTACACTGTCTACTTTGATACAACCGTTAGCTGAAGTAGCTGTTACATAGTATTTACCAGGCGCTGTTACACTGATCGGATTCTGGCCTGCTGTTCTACCAGTCCAGGTGAAGGTGGTGCCAGCAGTTGTTGAAGACGCTGTCAGGTTCACGCTGGTGGCATTACAAGTTAATACCGCTGGTATTGATATGCTCAGGTTAGGTATGGCAATATCCTGAGATACTGTTACACTATCAACTTTAATACAACCATTGGTAGAAGTAGCTGTTACATAGTATTTACCAGGCGCTGTTACACTGATCGGGTTTTGGCCTGCTGTTCTACCGGTCCAGGTGAAGGTAGTGCCAGCGGTTGTTGAGGATGCTGTCAGGTTCACGCTGATGGCGGCGCAAGTAAGAGTTGAAGGTGTTGCTATAGTTAAGTTAGGAACATTGATGTTTTGAGTTACAGTTACACTGTCTACTTTGATACAACCGTTAGCTGAAGTAGCTGTTACATAATATTTGCCAGGCGCTGTTACATTAATCGGGTTCTGGCCTGCTGTTCTACCAGTCCAGGTGAAGGTAGTGCCAGCGGTTGTTGAGGATGCTGTCAGGTTCACGCTGGTGGCATTACAAGTTAATACCGCTGGTATTGATATGCTCAGGTTAGGTATGGCAATATCCTGAGATACTGTTACACTATCAACTTTAATACAACCATTGGTAGAAGTAGCTGTTACATAGTATTTACCAGGCGCTGTTACACTGATCGGGTTTTGGCCTGCTGTTCTACCGGTCCAGGTGAAGGTAGTGCCAGCGGTTGTTGAGGATGCTGTCAGGTTCACGCTGGTGGCGGCGCAAGTAAGAGTTAAAGGTGTAGCTATACTCAGGTTAGGAATTGTTACGTTCTGCGTAACTATTACACTATCTGTCTTCTGACAGCCGTTAGCTGAAGTGGCAGTTACATAGTATTTACCAGGGGCGTTCACACTTACCGGGTTCAGACCGTCTGGTCTGCTGGTCCAGGTGAAGCTGGTGCCCGGAGTTGTTGAAGAAGCTGTCAGTTCTACACTGGTAGTGGTACAGGTCAATGTTGCGGGTGCAGCTACAGTTAAATTTGGAGCTACGACATCCTGTGTAACTGTCACACTATCTCTTTTTGTACAACCGTTAGCCGAAGTAGCTGTCACATAATATTTGCCTGGCGCCGTTACACTGATCTGGTTCTGGCCTGCTGTTCTGCCGGTCCAGGTGATGGTTGTATTAGCTGTAGTTGTAGATGCTGTAAGGTTTACACTTGTTGTATTACAATTCAATACTGCAGGTGCAGCTACCGTTAGGTTAGGTACTGCAATATCCTGCTGAACAGTTACACGGCCTTCACTGACGCAACCATTCTTAGGATTTCTTACGGTTAAAATATACAGGCCTGGAATGCTCACTGAAGGGCTCTGCAAAACAGAAGTGAAATTATTTGTTCCCTCCCAGCTATAAGTAACACCATCAACCGCGGAAACTCCGGTAATAACAACTGACGGAGCCGCACAGGTTATGGGACCGCTTGCACTTACAGATACACCCGGGGCAGCCTTATCTTCGATGACAGTTACAGTAGCATTGGCAATACATCCTGAAGGAGCGGTAACTGTCAGGGTATAAGTACCAGGAGTTGTAGTTGCCGGATTCTGAAGGTTAGAGGAGAAATCCGAAGGACCTGTCCAGCTATACTCAACTCCAACGGCATTGGCATTACCCAACAATTGTACAGACGGTGTTTTACATCTTATTGTATCACTAACTGATGCAGTTGCGATAAGTGAATTATTACTGACATTATCTGCTCCTGTAAGCTTTACATTATCGAAGTAATATCTCTCTGTAGTATTGGAGTTACGGGCTCTGACAACCACCTGCAGGGTGTTACCATTAATGGCGGTAGAACTGAAAGAGATGAGTGCGGTACCGCTTATGCTTTCGCCGATCCCGGCAACATCATCATATATCAGCACCTCAGGTCCTCCATTTAATTTATAATAAACATTGATATAATCGTCAGATTCAAACTGGTCGTTACCAGGCGTTTCACTCCTGAGATCAGCAGATATTACTACATCTTTCTTCCCGGAAATATCAATCACTCCTGATGCCCATCTGGCCTCAACAGGTGTACTGTATGAAACTTTGAACTCATTATTCTGAACAGAGGCTGTACCTGACCCGTTACTTTCCAAGGTCCAGCTGGTAGCTCCATTATCAACGGTAGTACCATTAGCGAGGGTAAAGTCTTCCAGCCAGAATGCGGTTGGCGTTGAACCTGAGCCTCCGGTGGACTGGTTTACCGTTATGCTGTCTAGTTTGCTACAGCCATTTGCAGCAGTAGCTGTTACGTAGTATTTACCCGGTGCTGTTACGCTGATAGGGTTCTGGCCTGCAGGCTTACCGGTCCAGGTGAATGCAACATTAGCTGTATTTGAAGCGGCTGTGAGGGTTACACCTGTTGTGTTACAACTTAAGCTACCGGATGCAGTTATGCTCACATCGGGCGCTGTTATATCCTGGATAACGGTTACAGTAGCATTGGCGGTACAGCCCGTGTTATTAGTAACTGTCAGTATATAAGCGCCGCCAGCTGTTACAAGAGGGTTCTGAGCGCCGGAAGAGAAGCCGTTAGGGCCTGTCCACTTATAAGTGACTCCGCTTGTATTGGAGCTGCCTGACAGCTGTACAGATGTGATGCTGCAGCTTAATGTACCGTTAACAGATGCTGTTGCTGTCATATTACCACTTGTATTAGCGGCGCCTGTCAGTTTCACATCATCGAAATAATATCTTTCCGTAGGGTCAGAGTTGCGGGCCCTGATCACTACCTGGAGAGTGCTGCCATTAATTGCGTTTGAATTAAAGGTGGTGCTTGCTGTACCGTTAGTGGTAGTACCTATACCCGCCATGTCTTCAAACACCAGTACTTCGGCACCTCCGTTTAATTTATAATAAACCCTTATATAGTCGTCTGGTTCGAAGGCGTCGTTAGTGCTGGCTGTCTGACTTTTAAGAAATGCGGATATCACAACATCCTTCTTCCCGGAAATATCAATTACCCCTGAAGCCCATCTGGCTTCGCCAGCTCCGCTGTAAGAGACTTTAAATTCGTTGCTTTGAACGGAAGCTGTTCCTGAGCCGGTGCTGGTCAGCGACCAGCTGGTAGCGCCATTATCGGCTGTAGTACCATTGGCCAGGGTGAAATCTTCCAGCCAGAAAGTGGCTGGCGCTACTGATACAGTGGTTACCTGTGCAGTAGCGGAAGCGGTACAACCGTTAGCGGGATTTCTAACTGTAACGGTGTAGGTACCTACAGTGTTGACTGACGGATCCTTAACGGTGCTGGTAAAGCCACCGGGGCCTGTCCAGCTGTATTCTGCATCAGGTACAGAAGAGCTGGCATTCAGCGTAGCGGCAGATGAGCAACCAATTGTACCACCTGTTGCTGTGAGATCGGGGATTGCCTTGTCTTCTGTTACTGTTACGGGAACAGATACAGTACAACCGCCGCTGCTGGTAGCAGTAACAATGTACTGGCCACCGGCAGTAACTACAGGGTTCTGCAGGGTTGAAGTAAAACCGTTAGGCCCTGTCCATGAATAGGAGGTAACAGAAGTGCTGGGTGTTACTATGATCTGTGTTCCGCTGGCGCAGGTGACTGGTCCGCCGACAGCTGTTGTCAATGTCAGGGCAGAATCAACAGCTGTTACTTTCATATTATCGAAGTAATAGAATTCGTCAGTGCCGGTCACTTTTATTCTGACAACTATCTGCAGACTAACACCGCTTAAACCGGAAACAGATACGCCGGTGAGAGAAGAGCTATGATTATTAATGGTCCCTTTCTTCTCTGCAAACAGCACCTCTGGCCCGCCATTCAGTTTATAATAGAAGCGGATATAGTCGCCAATGCTACTGTCATCATTATTCATTACGGCATCGCCGGTTACAGAGCTTCTTGCTCCTGCAGAGATACTCACATTCGTTTTACCTGCAATTGAGATAACACCTGATGTCCATACGGCAGGTGTGGTGGTACCGGTGCCACTTGCTCTGAATATGTTGCTGTTCACTGAGAACAGTGCACCTGAAGGGTACTGGACTGACCAGGCAGTAGTGCCATTATCAACCGTAGTACCATTGGCCAGGGTAAAGTCTTCCAGCCAGGTATTTGCTACCGTGCCGGTTCCAGAGGTAACACTTACTGATGCAGAATTGGTACAACCGTTGGCAGGATCTTTTACGGTAACAATATAAGTACCTATAGTATTGACGGAAGGATTTTTGGAGGTGCTGCTAAAGTTGTCAGGCCCTGTCCAGCTATATTGCGCATTTGCAACTGAGGAGCTGGCATTTAAAACAACACTTGTGGCGCAACCCAGTACGCCGCCTGTTGCCTGAAGGTCGGGAACTGCCTTATTTTCTGTTACTGTTACAGGAACGGATACAGTACAGCCTCCGCTGGTAGTGGCGGTAACAACATACTGGCCGGCGGCGGTAACTACAGGGTTCTGCAAGGTTGAAGTAAATCCGTTGGGGCCGGTCCATGAATAAGATGCCACTGCAGCACTTGGTGTGACGGTGATCTGTGCACCGCTGGTACAGGTAACTGGTCCGCTGACAGCCGTAGCCAATGTTAAGGAAGGATCTACCGCTGTTACTTTAATATTATCTACATAATAAAATTCGTCTGAGCCCGTTACCTTCACTTTAATGATTATCTGCAGGGTGTTGCCACTTAAACCGGCAACAGAAACACCGGTCAGAGAGGTGCTATGATTATTGATAGTTCCTTTCTTTTCTGCAAACAATACTTCTGATCCACCGTTCAGTTTATAATAGAAGCGGATATAGTCTCCGTAGGTACCATCTTCACCATTCATCACGGCATCGCCTGTTATGGCGCTTCTTATTCCGGCAGATATATTCACATTTGTTTTACCTGAAATGGATATAGTGCCGGAGGTCCATACGGCGGGTGTAGTGGTACCGGTGCCACTTGCCCTGAAGATATTGTTGTTTACAGAGAAGAGCGAACCTGAAGGATACTGGACAGACCAGGCTGTTGTACCATTATCTGTAGTTGTTCCGTTTGCCAGGGAGAAGTCTTCTACCCAGGTATCCGTTGGTGCAGCAGTTCCGGATGTGACACTTACGGATGTTGAGTTAGTGCAACCATTAGCAGGGTTGGTGATTGTAACGGCATATGTTCCTGCTGTACTGACAACGGGGTTCTTATCACTACTGGTGAAGTTACCAGGTCCTGTCCAGCTGTAGCTTACATTAGGTACTGATGAACTGGCGCTTAATGTAACACTGCTGCCGCAAGCCAACGTTCCGCCGGTTGCAGATAAATCAGGTTTTGTTTTATTTTCTGTTACTGTAACGGTAGCAGAACCTGATCCGGATGAATTGGTGGCAACCACGGTGTAGGTACCAGCAGTACTCACAACAGGGTTCTGCGCATTAGAAGTGAAGTTGCCAGGACCTGTCCAGCTATAAGATACATTTGTTGCTGTAGAGCTGGCAGATAAAGTGGTTGAACCGTTTGTACAGGTGAGTGTACCTCCGTTGGCAGCTGTGGCTGTTACCGGTATAGTTCCGGCGCAGGGGCCTTTTTCTTTAAATACCCTATATTCTTCTATATAGTATTTAGATGTTTGAGAGCCGCCGTTATTGTAATTGTAGATCTTTACAATGATCTGTATATTATTACCATTCAGCAGCGGAGATGTAAAGTCGATGGTACCGAAGTTACCGGTACGTTGAGTGAGCAATGTTTCGGCTCCTCCATTTACTTTGTAATAGATCTTTACATACTCGGAAGTATTCATATCTCCTTCAGAGGAGATCTTGACAGCGAATTGCCAGTCAGTATATCCTGAAGTGGAGAATACTCTTGAATACCAGATACCTTCGCCGCCCAGTTCCTGTGCATGGAGCCGGTTTGATTTAACTGCGAAGTAGCCGGTACTGGCAATCTTCGATGCGTCGAGATACCAGCCGGTAGAAGAAGCATCTGCAGTGGTGCCGTCTGCAAATGGGAATCTTGCTGTAATAATTGGACATTCTGGCGTTGCCAAAACTTTGCTACCCGAAAGTAAGAGCAAAGCGATGACCAGCCGCATGACATGCGCGCACCCCTTGGTAAGTGATGTTTTCAATGGTTAGGAGTTATTTTATTTCATTGTACAGATATAGGATTGCCGTTTGCTCCGGCCACAGTCTCTCAGATAAATAATTGCAATGTTATATAATAAAAATTACACAAATGTCGTTTGCGTGTCGGGATGACATCATTTTATTGTACCGCTTAAGATCCTACCGCAAACGATTGCGATGTGTATTTGTAAGACAAACTATTGACTACTAATTCCAGTATTTAAAATTTGATGATGAGTAAGAGAGCGGTATTTTGTAAAAGAATTTGATTTATATCAAAAAAATAAACTACTCAGAAAAATGAGTAGTTATTAGTTTGTTTTAATTCTTCACCAGGCTTCTTCAGTTTTTTATCATATAAGTATATGATATCCTTTACAATTACTTTAAGTAATAAAAAAAGCTGCGGGCAATAAACCCGCAGCCTTGCTAATAAGCAGATAGATCTGTTACCTGTTTAACGTACTGTCAATCCATTTTATAAGGAGATCTTTCTGTTGAGCTGTTAATCGTGCATCCCTGTGTATTATCGTATATGATCCAAGCGGCATTTCATCTTCTTCTACTTCCTCTCTTATTCTTTTTAGTTTATTCTGTTGTCTTTTGGGAGAATAGCTGGCATACTCATTAAAATTCAGTTCTTCCTTACCCTCATCCACATGATGGGCCATCCACCAACCTACAGGCTGAATATTTGTATACCAGGGATATTGTGTGTTATTGCTGTGACAATCATAGCAGGCGACCTTCAATAGCTTCTGTACATCGGCTGGCATTGGATATACCTTCGTTATATCATTTGCAGGTTCTTCCCTGTTGTTTTCGTTCCTGGACGGGCGGATGAACTGCATCAGGACAACGATGGCCAGAAGAGAGAGTAAAATGATCCTGGATCTGCGCATGCGGAATATTATTTGATCAGTTCTTTGGTTATGCCACAAGTTGGCATTTTGCCACCGAAATACGGATTCTTTATCTCTTTCGTTTCACTTAACCAGTAGGCACCTTTATTATTGTCATACATGGGGCAGTGATCGTAATATAAGGGTTGACCGCCGCCGAATGCTTTTACCAGGGCATATATATCTTCACTCATCTGGGCAAAGTGTTCACGCTGGTGTTCAATATTACCTTCATTTTTACTGATATGTTCTGCATGTTCTTTGAGGTCTTCTTCATTTTCTGCATACACTTTCTTTTCATCTGCTGTCATGGCTGACTTATCAACCGTTGTCATTGCTTCTGCCATTGCTTTACCTGCACTGGCAACTTCTGCGGAATTATCTCCGGCCAGGCCATTCTTAATATGCAGATAGTGATCGATGACCGGTTTCAGGGAAGCAGTTACTTTCGCGTCGGCAGTTGCGAACCGGGGCTTTACTTCGGCTACAGCTTCTTCTTCTTTCGCAGTTTCTCCTGCGGTGGCAGCAGTATCCTGTGCATGTCCATCATGAGACTGGTTGCTGTTGTTACAAGCTGCAAAAATAACGGAGGTAAGCACTACAGCGCTAATGAAGATCTTTTTCATTTTCTTTTTTTTGAGTGATTAAAGTATGTTTTACTGAATGGTTTCCTTTACTTCTCCACAGGTCATCATCTGTTCTCCGAAATAAGGATTCTGTATAGCTTTATCGCTGCTCAACCAGAAGGCGCCTTTGTCGTTCATTGCCATGGGGCAAAAATCAACATATACCGCACCGCTGCTCAGCCCTGACTTCTTTACAAGGGAAATAAAGTCGTTGCTCAATGTAGCGTAAGCGGTTCTCTGTGCATCAATATCTGCTGTAGCAGTGATCTTCCCGGCAGCAGCGCCAAGGCTTTCAGCTCCTGATATTTCTTTTGCGCCTGTTTCAATGGCATTTCCTGCAAGGCGAGCTTCTTTTACATCTCCTTTTACCAATGCGCTGGTCAGGTGTACGTAATGCTGGTATATGGCGTTCAGTTTATCATCTTTCAGCTTTATGCCTGGAGCGGGAGCCGTGGCTACCTGATCCTGTTCTGTAGAGTCAGTTGTACTATTGTTGTTAACTGTATTGCCGCAGGCTGACAAAATGAGGGCCGCCATTGCGGGCATAATGAATTGTTTCATTTACTATAGGTTTAATATTGTATTTAATGCTGCATTCCTGCCATAGGATCAGCGCCTTTTTTAAGTATGTATTCAGAGTATAGCAGGTAAGCGCCTGTCACTACTACTTTATCTCCTGCTTCCAGTCCTTCTGTTATCTCTACTGAGTCGAAATTCTCCATGCCGGTGCTGACCATGCGGGGCTCAAATTTTCCACGTCCTGTTTCAACCCATACATGTGCGCCCTTGCCGTCCCTGATCACTGCATCTACCGGTAAGCTAAGCACATCTCCTTTGCTGCTTACAGGTAAGAGTATGTTTGCCTGTAGTCCCGGTTGCCAGCGGTTATTGGGATTGGGAATACTACCACGCAGCTGCATGAGCTGACTACCGCTTTGTAAAGAGGGATTAATGAACTGTATGTTCATTGTCTGCGGCTCATTTTCCCATCCTGCCACTATCACCTTTACAGATTGCCCTATGTGGATGGCGGCTGCTTCTGCAGGGTATACATCTGCTTCTACCCAGAGCTGGTCATATCCTTCCAGTCGGATTACGGCGCCGCCCTCTGCTACATACTGTCCTTCAGTGGCTGTCAGTTCTGATACTATTCCGCTGACGGTGGCGGGGTAAGTGACATAGGGACTGACCTTCTGTGATTGCAGCAGCTGGGCTATCTGTGCATTGCTCTGGTCGTATAATATCAGCTTCTGACGGGCTGCTTTTTCTATATCGAGGAAGCGGGCATCGTCGGGGAACTGTTTTACCTGTGCGGCTGCCAGCAGGTATTCCTGTTGCAGGGAGGCCAATTGTTCTGAGTATATTTTGTACAGGGGTTGGCCTTTATTTACTTTCACACCTGTTTCTTTTACGTAGAGCACTTCTATTCTACCCGGCACCCTGCTGGAGATAACTGCTGTTTTCTCAGGATCGGTTGCCAGTCTGCCGTTCAGGCGCTTGAAATTTGACAAAGCCCCTGTTCCTACCGTCATGGTAGTAATATTAGCCAGCGCTATCTGGCTTTCTCCCAGGGTCAGTGCTGCTTCTTTATTGGTTTTATCGAACGGCACCAGGTCCATACCACATATGGGGCAGGTTCCTGGTTTGTCCTGTACGATCTGCGGATGCATGGGACAGGTGTATGTTTGTTTCTTTTCTGAAGCTATTTCTTTCTTGCCTGCATCTTTACAGGCTGCCAGCAATAATGCCGGCGCCAGTGAAACAAACGCTACTGTCTTTAAAAAACTTTTCCTTTCCATTAATTATTGGTTTTAATGAAACTCTCGCTATCTACCAGGTAATATGCATTAGAAGCTACCTTCCAGTTGCTGATATTGGTATTTACCTGTATCATATCTCCTGTTTCCACGCCGGTGTTGACTTCAGCGGAAACATATACATCTTTCTCTTTTCTGAATACAACTGATTTGTTTCCCAGTTTCCAGACAGCTTTCTTAGGCAGCCACCAGCCTTCTGTATACACTACCGGTACGCTGGCTGTGAGCAGTTGTCCTACCTGAAAGCTGTTATCTGCCAGGTAGACCCTGGCCAGGGTGAAGTTTACACCATTGCGGAATACTGGCTCTATCAGGCCTATACTGCCGGATTGCATGGCATTGTCATTTCCTGTGGGGAAGAACAGCAGTTTCTGTCCCTGTCTGATCCTGGCTGCCAGCTGGGATGGGAAGGCAAATTCGGCTACCAGTGCCTGTGCCTGGTAAATGGTGAAGAGAGATTGTCCGGCGTTTACGTACTGCCCTTCTCTCAGTAATACAGGAGTAGATTCCGGCGCTGCGGGAGCTGGAGTAGCAGGCGTTGCGGATGTACCACCGCTCATTCCCCCCATTCCATCGCCGCCGCTGGCAGCAGCAGAGGGCGCTGAGGTAACGGGAGCCGCCGCTGACTTTTCCAGGATATAGCCGTCACTGTTACTGTAGACAGGGATACGATAGAGGATATTACCCGTCTTTAGTACCTGTTCTATCTGCGCCGGCTGCATACCCAGTAATTGTAACCTTTGTTTAGCACCTGCCAGCAGTTCGTTGCTGTTATGCGCTACATATAACAGTTCCCTTTGTGCTGCCGCCAGATCAGGAGAATAGACTTCCATGATGAGCTGTCCTTTCCTGACAGGCTGGTAATTATATTTGATCAGCAAGCGTTCAATACGTCCGCTTATCCGGCTGGAGATACTGGTCTGGTTACGGGTGTCGTAAGTAATAACCCCGTTCACTTCGGATGCGTAAATGCGGGTACCTGTTTCTGCCTCAATAGCAGGAATGGTAGCTATTACCTGTGCATTTACGGGCTTTGTGAGACGGGCAATACTGCTATCCATTACCAGTTCCTTATTGGCTTCTTTCAATACCAGGTCCATACCGCATATGGGGCATTGTCCCGGTTTGTTTCGCATTATCTGCGGGTGCATGGGGCAGGTGTACAGCTGTTCTGCCTGATGTTCTTTCTGGGCCGTTTTTTCCTTACAGGATGTTAACCCAGCCAGGACAACGGACAGGCCCAAGAATATGCTAACGATATAACTGTTTCTCATAATCCGCTATCATTTCATAGAGTTTTAATTTTTCATCCAGTACGTTTGACTGCATCATGGTAAGCGCTTCCCAGGAGTCTATCACATTGGAAAGCGCTAGTTTGTTTTCCTGGTAGTTCAGGAAATTAGCATCCAGCGTTTGCCGTAAGGCAGGAATGATCTTTTCTTCCATTGCTTCAATCCGTTTCTGCATGGATTGTATTTCGTATTGCATACCATACAGCATGCCCTGTGTTTCCTGGAGCATGGCGGCTCTTTCTTTTTCCATGGCCTGCATGTTGTACTGCATGGCTTTGATGCCGGACTTGTACATTTTTGAGGACCATGGTGCAATTGGCACACTTACCATTCCCATTACGCTGAAAGCTTTGGGCATCATTTCACCCAGGGGGCTCATATGCTCAAACCGGATCCTGAAATCGGGTTTCTTTTCGCTTTTCATACTTTCAATATTCAGCTGCATGGACCGGATGCCTGCATCCATTTTCGCCACATCTTTCCTTGCAACAGCGAGAGAAGCGGTATCGTAGGATGATGCCATCTGAAAGCCCGGCTTGTAGGTGGTATCTATCTCAAATTGCTGGTTGCCGGGGGCATTCATCAGGCTGTTGAGCCAGGAGCGGGCTTTAGCTATGGTGCCCTCCTGCATCCGGATCATGTTGCGGTTATCTTCTATCTTTGCGTTTGCCTTATATACGCTGCTCAGCTGCGACTGATTGTAAGGGTAACGCACTTCCTCTATCTTCTTCATTGTAACCATGATCTTCTCATTTTCCTGCAACACGGATATACGCTGCCTGGCAATCAGCCAGCTGTAGTACAATCGTCTTGCCTGGGTTTTCAGATCGTTCAGGGTAATATCCCTGGTAGCCATTTCCACATCTCCCTGTGAGCCGATATACTTTTTCTTTGCGTTCAGTTTTGCGGGGTTGGGAATATCCTGTTCTACCTGGAACATAAGGCTACCCTTGTCCCTGTCTTCCATAACCTTCTGTCCGGGGTAGGGCGTCATAAAAGTCCCTACGCCTACCATAGGCGCCATCCAGGCAGTGGAAGCGTCTGCGCTGTATTTATAGCTTTCTGCTTTCAGGCTGTAGGACTGTAACAGGATGTTGTTCCTGTCCACCCGTTGGAGGATACTATCCAACGGCAGTACAGGCATCTGTTGGGCCAGGAGCTGTACAGGCGCCCACAGCATGATGAGTAATATATATTTAGTGATGTACTTCATGGATCTCCAGTTTTCCGTACTTACGTAGTTCATATTCTTTTGTCAATAAAAAGATCAGCGGTGTTACCAGCAAAATATGCGTAGAGGAGGTGAGTACGCCGCCTATCATTGGCAATACTATTGGCTTCATCACGTCTGTACCTACACCGCTGGCCCAAAGCACAGGCACTAACCCGAAAAGGGATACGCAGACGGTCATCAGTTTAGGTCTTAAACGTTTGGCGGCTCCATGTATCACGGCCTTGCGCAAATCTTCTTTTGTAATGGTAGCTGAGGAATTACCTTTTTCTTTTACCAGTTGCTGCATGGCGTCGTTCAGGTAGATCACCATCACGATCCCTGTTTCCACTGCAATGCCGAACAGGGCTATAAAGCCTACGGCTACGGCGACAGAGAGGTTCACTCCCCAGAAGTAGATCATGTATGCGCCGCCAATCAGTGCAAAGGGCACGGTGATAAGGCTGAGGAAGGCTTCCCTGATGGAATTGAAGGCGAAATAGAGGGAGAAGAAAATGATGATGAGCACCACCGGAGCTATCCATGTGAGGGTTTGTTGTCCGCGGATAAGATTTTCATACTGACCGCTCCATTCCAGGTAGTAGCCTTGCGGCAGGATATCTTTCGCCTTGCTCATTTTACTGATGGCTTCACTTACGGTGCCTCCGAGATCTCTGCCGCGTACATTGAACAACACTGCTCCGCGCAGCATAGCATTTTCAGAAGTGATCATGGGCGGGCCATCAACAAACTTCACGTCAGCCACAGAAGATAGGGGGATCTCTCCGAAAGAGGCTGACATAACAGGGATACGCCTGATCTGTTCTACGCTGTTGCGGTAATCCTGTGCCAGTCTTACGCTGATGGAGAAGCGTTGTCTTCCTTCTATGGTATTGCCTATAGGTGCGCCGCCCAATGCTGTTTCTACGGTCTGGTTGACATCGTCTACATTCAGTCCGTACCGTGCCAGGTCCTGCCGGCGGACTTCGATATCGAGGTATTTGCCGCCGGTAACGGGTTCCACATAAAGGTCGGCTATGCCGGGAGTGCCTTCCAGTGCTTTCTTTACACGTTCTGATACGGTAGCTATTGTGTCCAGGTCCTGGCCGTATACTTTCACACCAACGTCTGTACGAACGCCAGTAGCCAGCATGTTGATGCGGTTAATGATGGGTTGTGTCCATCCGTTCACTACACCGGGTATCTGCAGTTTTGCATCCAGTTCGTTGATGATGTCTTTTTTTGTCTTACCGTTTCTCCACTGTGCTTTGGGCTTTAACATGATAATGGTCTCTATCATACTGATAGGAGAATTATCTGTAGCGGTACTAGCCCTGCCGGCTTTACCCAGCACTTTATCAACTTCAGGGACAGATCTAATGATCTTATCCTGTACCTGCAGGATGCGTTTTGCTTCTGCGTTGGAGACATCCGGCAATGTTACCGGCATGAACAGTATGCTCTGTTCATCCAGGGGCGGCATAAATTCACTACCCAGGCTTTTCAGCAGAGGGATGGTGATGACCAGGGCTATTACATTAACAGCGATGGTTGTTTTACGCCATTTCAAAACGCCTTTAATTATAGGTTCATATATTTTTTCCAATACCCTGTTTACCGGGTTATCGTTATCCGGTCTGAACTTCCCTTTCATAAAGAAGGAGATGAGCACGGGCGCCAGGGTGATGACAAGGAAGGCATCCACGATCATGATGAATGTCTTGGTATACGCCAGGGGATGGAACAGCTTTCCTTCCTGTCCTGTCAGCATAAACACCGGCAGGAAGGAGGTGATGATAATGATAGTAGCAAAGAACACCCCACGGGATACCTGTTTGCTGGATTGTTCTATCACTTTCAGCCGTTCTTCCTCTGTGATCCAATCGGGTTGTTTCCTGAATATATTTTTCAACCAGTTCATAGTTTAGCTCCTTTTTGCTGTTCCTGCCATTGGGCGTACCTTTCGGCAAGATGTTTATATGCGTTTTCGCTCATGATGATACCGTTGTCTACGATCACACCTATGGCCAGTGCTATACCTGTAAGCGACATAATATTGGAAGAGATACCGAAGGCATTCAGCAGGATAAAGCTGGCCGCCAATGTAACCGGTATCTGGATGATGATGCTGAGCGCACTGCGCCAGTGAAAGAGGAAGATGATCACGACTACAGATACTACTATCATTTCCTCTATCAGTGTTCGTTTGATGGAATCAACGGATTCTTTGATCAGCTCTCCCCTGTCATATACAATATCGAATTTCACGCCTTTCGGAAAGCCTTTCGCGACCTCTTTCATTTTCGCTTTCACTTTATCGATCACTGCTGCTGCATTCTCTCCGTAGCGCATTACTACTATACCACCTACACGTTCTCCTTCACCGTCCTGGTCGAATATGCCCAGCCGGGTCTCTCCTGTCATCTGAACGGAGGCTACGTCTGCCACGCGGACGGGGATGCTGTTCTGTGTTTTTACGGGAATACTTTCTATTTCTGCTACAGACTTTAAATAACCGGATGTTTTGATGATATAGCCGATGTCGCTCATTTCAAACTTCCTGCCGCCGGATTCATTGTTATTGGCGCGTACGGCGTTGATCACTTCGGCAACGGAAAGCCGGTAATAGAGCAGTTTATTGGGATCGACGGTGACCTGGTATTGTTTCTGAAATCCGCCGAAGGAGGCTATCTCGCTTACTCCTTCTACATTCTGCAGGGCGAATTTCACGTACCAGTCCTGTAAGGCGCGTTGTTCTCCGAGGTCCATTTCCGGGGCATCGAGTGTGTACCAGAGTATATGTCCAACACCTGTTCCGTCGGGTCCCAGCTGAGGCGTAACGCCTGATGGCAGGGTCCTGGATACGGTGCTTAATCTTTCCAATACTCTTTCTCTTGCCCAGTAGATATCTACATTATCGTTGAAGATGATATAGATGAAGCTCATACCGAACATGGAAGTGCCGCGTACGTACTTGATCTTTGGCAGTCCCTGCAGGTTGGTGACCAGCGGGTAAGTAATCTGGTCTTCTATCAGTTGCGGGCCACGGCCCATCCATTCTGTAAATACTATCACCTGGTTCTCTGACAGGTCCGGAATAGCGTCGATAGGATTTTTCCTTACAGAGAAAAAGCCCCAGGCAAACAATGCTATTGCCATCACCAGTACAATGAACCGGTTACGCAATGACCATTCTATAATACGATGTACCATATCTTTTCTTTTCTGTGCGTAGGGTAACCTGGCCGCCTATAGCGGCCAGGCTATTAATTAATGATGCGTGTGAGCCGGAGCTGTTGCTGCTGCGCCTTTACGGTCGTACTGGCAGCAACCGGGCAGCTGATCGTATGCTGAATCTGCTGCATTGTTCTTCTCAGTATCGTGGCCTGCGGCTGCAATTTTCTGCTGAATAGCGGTGCCGGAGGTCTTTGCAGGATCGTAAGACACGGTCATTACCTTTGTTTTTACGTTCCAGTCTGCTTTAGTGACACCATCAACAGAAGCGGCTTTATCTATCCTCTTTTTACACATGTTACAGTTGCCGTATACCTTGAAGGTCTCGGTCTTTGCAGTTTGTGCGAATACTTTGGATACACCGAAAGAAGAGATCAGTACGATCAGAAGAGATAAGATCTTTTTCATGTTTATAGCAGTTTAATTGGTCTAATAGTGAGATGGGTATGAGAACAGGTCAGCATCAATGCATGGCATTGGCTTAGTTCTTAGCCGTAAATAATAGTGAAAATGGCCGGGCGTACCAGTTTATGGAGCAATTAATTATATACGCCGGGGAAATGGGGTAAAATCAGATGCGGAAGGTACAGTTCAGTATATGGGTATGCACTTTGCTACTTCGAGGCGGTGCATTACTGACAGGATATTCTTCAACCAGGGTTACAGGATGTATCTCTGTGAAGGTAAAGTAAGAAACGGGAGTAGTAATAGCGGGCAGTTGCATGAAATGAACGGTGTTCTCAGCAGCTTTCTGGTCTTTTTCCAGCTTTACTGTTTTATGTTCATCCTTACAACATTTTTTGCAGGCTTTTACTTTGCTCATGTCACCACACTTAGGACATTTCTCGGCATCATCATGCCACAGGTTCACGTTTACCAGCTTACCCATGCAATAGTGCATGTGGAAGGTAGCGCCGGTGGACGATCCCATGTAAAGAATAGCTAATATTAGTGTGATGATCTTTTTCATTCCGGAACAAAAATAGCGGTAATTCCTGAATTATTAGTTATATAATTCCGGGTGACTTTTATATTTAATTGGTTAGCAAGATAAGTTAATGTTTGATTATCAATAAAATAAGCATATCACTATTACTTTTCTGCCGGAAAGTCCTTCATCTGCCTGGCGAATCCTTTCGATAATTTCCCGCTGTTATTGGTTGCCCATATTGCCATGGCATAAAGAACAGGTCTCATTTCTTTCCCGGACTTTGAGAGCTCATAGGTTACATAAGGAGGTACTACGGGTTTTGATCTTCTTATCAGCAATCCGTCATTTTCCAGTTGTTTTAAATGCTGGATCAGCACTTTTTCGGTGATAGCCGGTATTGATTTCTTCAGTTCACTGTAACGTTTTGTTCCTGATAACAGGTTGAACAGGATAATAGGTTTCCAGTATCCGCCAATCTTTTCCATTACAAATGTTACCGGGCAATTCACAAAGGCCTGGGTCTTATTTTCCTGGATAGTGGACGCTTCTTTTACAACTGTCATGATATGCATACTTTAGGGTAAGTACTTCTACAAAAGTAAGATTGATTTTAGTTTTGTGTTACAAATTTAAATACACAAATATGAAGATCACAGTAACAGGTTCTTTAGGAAACATCAGCAGGGCGCTTATACCACAATTAACAGCCAATGGTCATGAAGTAAAAGTTATCAGCTCTGATCCTGGTAAGGCTGTTGAGATTGAAAAGTTGAAGGCGATCCCTTTGATTGGTTCTGTAGAAGATATTGACTTTGTAGAAAGCGCATTCAGTGAAAGCGATGCTGTTTACCTTATGATACCACCAAATTTCAGTACGCCGGATTATAAGGCGTTCACCATCAATGTGGGTAAAAACTATGCAGCAGTCGTAAAGCAAACAGGTATTGAGCGGGTAGTCAACTTAAGCAGTTCCGGTTCTGCGCTGGCAGGAAAGGCGCCGCTGACACATTACCAGAATATGGAGGTATGGCTGGATGAGCTGGCAGGTTTGCATGTAACGCATCTGAGGCCGGGAGGATTTTACTCTAACTTTTACGGAGCTATAGGGATGATAAAGCATCAGGGCATTATCGGGAACAATTTCGGGGATGATGTTGAGATGATAATGTCTCACCCTGCTGATATAGCAGATGCTGCTTTTGAGGCGTTCAATAGTCCGCTGAAAGGGAAGCAGATACGCTATATAGTGAGCGATCGTAAAAGTGGAAAAGAAGTGGCTGAAATATTGGGTGCTGCTGTTGGCAAGCCGGAATTAAAATGGATACAGTTTCCGGATGAGCAGTTATTGAATGCGTTGATCCAGAATGGTTTTTCCCAGGATGCGGCACAACATTATATTGTGGATATGGGAATTGCTATCAGGGAAGGTATACTGGGTAATCATTATAAACAGAATACGCATGATGTGTATGGGAAGAGAGGGTTTGCGGAATTTGCAACAGAGTTTGCACAGGTGTATCAATTCAGCAATTAAATGATAAGAGCCACCAGTTTCTTGTCTGGCTGGTGGCTTCAACTTATTTTACTTTCAGTAGTTTGGCATTGATTGCAACGATAATAGTGCTCAGGCTCATCAGCACGGCTCCCATTGCGGGGCTCAGTGTAAACCCGGGATAAAGTATTCCTGCAGCGAGGGGGATGGCGACAACGTTATAGCCTACAGCCCAGATTAAATTCTGGATCATTTTACGGTAAGTGGCTTTCCCGAAGGCGATCATCTGAACAACATCTTTGGGGTCGCTGTTTACCAGTATAATGTCAGCTGTTTCTGCGGCAACATCGGTACCGGAGCCAACTGCAATTCCAACATCTGCTGTGGCTAATGCGGGAGCGTCATTTACACCGTCGCCCGTCATGGCTACCACTTCACCTTTATCCTGGAACTCTTTCACTTTGTTTTGTTTCTCATGAGGCAATACATTGGCCAGGTAGCCGTCCATATTGAGCTTCTTCGCTACTGCTGCCGCTACCTGTTCGTTATCTCCTGTGAGCAGGAATGATCTTATACCCATCGCTTTCAGATCTGCAATGGCTTCGGCTGCAGTATCCCGGATACTATCTGCCAAAGTGATGATACCAACGGGAACATTATCCACCAGCAAAAAATTCACGGTATCTGTTGACTGGTCTACTTCAGCTGGAATGGCAGGCATTGTTTTGTTTTCCTGTCTGAAATAGTTTGGCCCTGCAGCTATTACCTGTTTCCCGTTCACTACTCCTGTAACACCGATTCCCTGCATATACCGGAAATCGGTGGAAGTCCACAGAGGCAGGGACTTCTCCTTCAGCTTTCTCATAACGCCGTGTGCGATATGGTGTTCAGAGTTCTGCTGAACAGCTGCTGCATATTGTAAGATCTCGCTGGCAGTATACTGATCTGCCAGTGGAATAACTTTCTGTACCTCATGGGACCCTTTGGTAAGCGTACCTGTTTTATCGAAGATAATGGTAGTGAGTTTGCGTGCATTCTCAAAGGCTGTTCGGTTGCGGATAAGCAGTCCATGTACTGCAGATAAGGTAGTAGATATTGCTACTACGAGGGGGATGGCGACTCCCAGCGCATGAGGACAGGATGTGACCATTACTGTCACCATTCTTTCCAGGGCGAAAGACAATTCCTTGCCGGCTGTCAGCCAGACAATAAAGGTGATGATACCGACGCTGATGGAGACAATGGTCAGCCATTTAGCTACTTTATTTGCCAGGTTCTGCGTATTGGATTTGGCGCCCTGTGCGGACTGCACCATCGTTATCACTTTATTCAGGTAGCTGTCATTACCTGCGCCTGTTACCCGTACCTTCAGTGCACCGTCCCCGTTCACAGCGCCAGCAATCACTTTTGTATCTTTTCCCTTCTTTACAGGCACACTTTCCCCGGTCAGCATGCTTTCGTTAACATTGGAGCTGCCTTCCAGGACAAGGCCATCAGCAGGGATCTTCTCCCCCGGCCTGATAAGGACCACATCGTTGTTTTTCAGCTCCTGTAAGGGGATATCAGATACCTGTCCGTTCCTTTCCACATGCACTACTGCCGGCAGCAAGGCTACCAGCGATTCCAGCGCGCGGGAAGCTGCCATCTGGGATTTCATTTCCAGCCAGTGGCCCAGTAACATAATATCTATCAAAGTTGCCAGTTCCCAGAAGAAATCCATTCCCTGCAAACCAAACACCACCGCCACACTATAAATATATGCGGTGGTGATAGCTACGGCTACCAGCGTCATCATACCCGGATCTTTCCACTTCAACTCCCGTATTAATCCTACCAGGAAGGGCCAGCCACCGTAGAAGAAGATGAAGCTGCTCGTCAAAAGAAGGGCGTATTGATGGCCGGGAAAGGTAAATTCGAATCCTATCCATTGCTGGATCATATGCGACAATAAGAGTACAGGTATGGTAACTGCCAGGCAGATCCAGAAGCGCTGTAAAAAACCTTCTGTGTGATGACCGGCATGTTCATCATGCCCGCCTGTGCTGTCATGTTCTTTGTGGTGGTGACCACTTCCGTTCATTGCAGCATGGTTATGCCCGGCCGGCATATTTTCAGCTGTATGATGGGCGCTGTGTCCGTGATGTTCATGGTTATGCGGGTCTTTCATTCTTTACTTTTTTTAGGGTACCAGGATATCTTCTCTTTCCGTTATAACAGAAGCATTATCTTAGGATAATGCTTCTGCTTCATAGCCGGCCTTTTTAACGGCCTGCCGTATTTCCTCTTTACTTGCCTTATCTGTTGCAACTGTCAATAACTTGTCAGGGCTTTGCAGGTCTACTTCCCAGTTATCTTTCCCTGCTACTTCATTTAATACCGGTGTAACGGTAGCTATACAACCTGAGCATTTGATATTTGTTTTAAACTGTACTGTTTCCATTGCTAATTTTTTTAAGCGTTAAATGATGATATAAAATTACAGCGAAAGCAAGTTGTGGTTGTTATACAATTGTCTGTAACTTTTATATAATTATCCATCAATTTCCACGGTTACGTCGCTTGTCAGAGGGTAGCTCTGGCAGAGCAGGATCAGCCCGGCGTCCAGGTCGGTTTTCCTCAAGGCATAATTGGCGACCATGTTTACTTTTCCGGAGGTTAACCTTGCTGTGCATACGCCACAGGTACCTGTTTTACAGGAATAAGGAAGGGGTATTTTTTCTTCCAGGGCAGCGGCGAGGATAGATTTTCCGGGATGTACGTCCAGCAGGTTGGATTGTTCATAGAAATGCAGCAATACTTCCTGCATGTTGGCGGGGAGTGAAACAGGCTCTGCCCCTGGTTCGGGAGCAAACCATTCCATGTTAATATTTTCTTCCGGTACCTGTTGGGCTGTAAGCATTTCCCTGTGCATGTTCATCAGTGCGGATGGTCCGCAGATGAAATAATGTGCGACTGCGGGATTATCTCCGATTGCCGATTGAATGAGCTTCCTGGCGACCAGTTTGTTTATTCTGCCTTTGACAGTTGATACCGGCAGATCGTTTCCCGGTTGTGAAATGGCATAATGGATACGGACTCTTTCATGGTGTTTGGCTGCCCAATCTTCCATCTGCTGCCTGTAGATGATCTCTTCTTTTGTACGGCTGGAATAAATGAGTGTAACTACCGTGTTCTCTGATTGACTGATCAGTGAGCGGGCGATAGAAAACAGGGGTACAATTCCACTCCCTCCTGCCAGCAATACAACATCCTGTGCGGTGTAAACGTGCGGTTCAGGCGTAAATGAGCCGAAGGGCCCTGCTATCTGCCATTTATCAACCTGTTCTGCCTGGTCAACAATATAGGTGCTCATGAGTCCTCCTTCCACCTTTTTAACGGTGACGGAAGGGTTTGTATCATTGGGCAGAGAGCTTAGAGAATAAGAGCGTGTAACGGGCTCTCCATCTAACAGTAAAGTGATATTGATAAATTGGCCTGGTTTGTATATAAAGGGCTGGTTGCCGGTATCGAATTTAACAGTAACAACGTGATCTGTTTCGCGGACAATGGCCGCTGTACTCCATATCTGTGCATTCATGATTGTGCAAAGCTATACCGGGAGTACAGAAGGAATGTTACATTATTACCTGTAAAATGTATATAATTTTAAGCTGAGGGCTCTTCTTCCCGGGCAAGGGCGATCTTGGATTTCCGGATATTTCTGAAGTAAGAGGAATTTAATCCTGTAGTTGACTTAAACTGCCGGGATAAATGGGCAGCGCTGCTGAATCCAAGCTTATCAGCTATATCTGCAAGTGATTGGTCTGTGTAGACCAGTAATTCCTTTGCCTTTTCTACCCGGTATTCTATAATGTACTTTTCAAGAGTTACATGTTCCGATTCTGAGAAAGTATTGCTGATCGTATTATAATCTCTGTCGAGAGCGTCGGCTACTACATCAGAGAAACGGAATCCTTCAGGGAAATCGTAATTTCCGGAATAGACCTGTCCTACTAATATCCTGACATCCCGTACAAGTTTTGTCTTTTTGTCCTCCAGCAGGGTGAACCCCAGTGGTTTCAGCTTTTCACTGAGCGCTGCCGTATCCGGCGCTGATAAAGCAGATACAGTGGTCACTTCTCCCAGGCTTATATTCACAATGGGAATATTGAGCTGGTGAAAGGCCTCTTTGACAGTGAGGATACATCTGTCACAAACCATTCCTTTTATAGCAACTTTATAGTTGTTCAGCATAGTTTCCAAAGTTCTACTAAGTTGCGGGAAATATTATTATATAATTCCGTTTAAAGTTTATATAATTATAAACAGCAGGCTTTCCGGGGAAAGCCTACTGTTCTTATCCTATTTTCATGTCAGTTCCCTGCTGGTTTCAGTATCGCAGCATCTACTACCGGGTTTACTTCCACCTTATTAATGGAATAGGTAGCTGCAGGTGTAACTATGGTTTTAGCAATTGTAAATCCTTCCGGGAGTTTTTCAAAGCCGCTATAGTCTGACTGCATCTCTGTTTCTGATCCCTGTGTTGTTTTCATGCATACTGTACGTACAATGTACCAGGTAGAGGGATCGAAATAGAATGTCTTCGAGTAACCGGTTTTAAAGGTGAGTTTTACTGCGGGGTATTGCCTGCCATCAATGGTAGCTGCTTCTGCCGTGGCAGCCGTGGCACCTTTTGCTTTGTAATCAAGGAAGTTATCAATGGGCTCCAGTTCATCTTCCCATTGCTGCAGTTCTGTGCTGGTCATGGCAACCGGTTCGCTCTGGCCCATAAACGGCATATAGTTCCAGCCGCTGTCTGTTCTTGCAATAAAGTAGCCATCAGTACCCATTACAGATATTACCTGTTTAAACCCTCTGCCCTGTACAATTGTTTTGGTATAGGGAATATCAAAACCCTGGGCATTCAGTGTTCCTTCAATCTTCAGTGCCGTTACTTTTTTAAGAGTCTCTGTTCCGCCGATAGCATCCAGGTGTTTACTAATAATGTCTTCTACCTGTGCGTTGGCTGTTGCTGCGAATAATGTAGTTGCAGTTAACATTGAAAAGAATATTCTTTGCATAGTCTGGTTTATTTTCTGTTAGATAATTGCTGAATTTTTTCCTGTGGCAATAATACAGGGTGCACCTTCTCTCCTGTCAGTTCTTTGGGTAGCTGAAAGACTGCTGTTTGTCTGATATCATCGCTGGCTGCCCCTACCTTAACTGTATAACTACCTTCTTCTGCCATCCAGGCCTGACGACTTGTGTCGAAAGAGCTGATGTCTTTCAGGTGTAGCGTAAACCTGATTGTCTCAGACCTGCCGGGTTGAAGCAGTGCTGTTTTTGCAAATGCCTTGAGTTCGATAGCCGGTTTATCTATTTTCTTTGCCGGTGCTGCCAGGTACAACTGCACCACTTCTCTTCCGGTAGTTGTCCCGGTATTCGTTATTGTAAGCGTGACCTGCAGACTATCTTTGAATCCTGATGAACTGAGCGATAGCTTTTCATACCGGAAGGACGTATAGGAAAGTCCATGGCCAAATGCGTAAGCGGGCTTTACGCCGAAGGTGTGATAGTAACGATATCCTACGTAAATGTCTTCTTCGTAAATCACTTTCCTGGGATTATCTGCCGGCATACCAGGAAAGTTCCGGGAAGCGGGGCTATCTTCATACTTCAACGGGAAGGTAGTGGCCAGCTTGCCGGATGGGGTAGTTTTACCGCTGAGCACATCAGCAATCGCATTACCTGCTTCCTGTCCCGGCTGCCATGCAAGCAATATAGCATCTGCCATGTCACGCCAGTCTGCAGTGCCAATAACTCCTCCAATGTTAAGAATGACGATCACCGGCTTGCCTTTTGCATGAAAGGCAGCTGATATGTTCTTTAGTAAAGTAGTTTCCTGTTCGTCCAGATAAAAATCTCCTTCCTTTTTCCTGTCAGCGCCCTCTCCGGCATTCCGGCCAATTGTTATGATAGCAGCCTGGTTGTTATCAGCACTGGTCGTGATCTGTTCCAGCGACAGTCCCGGTTCTGCCAGCATCTTAACGGGGCCAAGTATAAGCCTGGGTTTAGGTTTGCCTGCCTTTTGCCTGTCGATCCATTCCAGGTACATTTTCTTCAAACCTTCATCTACAGTATATCCTGCCTGTAACAAGCCTTGTGGAAGAGAAACGGTATAGGCTGCGTTAGTGGCGCCACTGCCTGTGCCCCCAATGATGGGATCATAGGAGGCGTTCCCGAATAAAGCTACCTGCTTTACTTTTAGGGGCAATATTTTCCTTTCATTTTTTAGCAGTACCATACTTTCTGCAGCAGCTGCCCTTTCCAGGGCAGCGTGCGCAGCAAGATCAGGTTTATTGGAATAGGAATAGGACATAAAAGAAGGCAGTTGCCGGATAACGGTGAGGATACGGCGTACATTCCGGTCCAATATTCCGATGTCTAATGTTCCACTGTTAACGGCGTCTATGATCTTCTGTACCTGCTGAGGGGTACCCGGCATCAGCAGGTCGTTGCCCGCTTTCATTTGCGCGACCGGGTCTTTACCACCGAACCAATCTGTCATAACGATCCCGGTGAACTTCCATTCATCTCTCAGGATGGTGGTGAGCAGTTCAAGATTTTCTGAAGTATAATGTCCGTTCAGTTTGTTATAGGAACTCATGATGGTTAATGGACCCGATTGTTTTACGGCTATTTCAAAGCCTTTCAGGTATATTTCCCGGAGCGCTCTTTCACTCATTACTACATCTACGTTATTCCGGTTAGTTTCCTGATTGTTAGCTGCAAAATGTTTTACGGAAACGCCGGTCCCATTTAATTGCAGGCCCCTGATCATGGCGGCTGCCATATTGCCTGATATCAGCGGATCTTCTGAGTAATATTCGAAATTCCTGCCGCATAGGGGGTCCCGTTGGATATTCATTCCGGGAGCCAGGATAATATCGATACCGTATTCTTTCACTTCGTTTCCGAATGCTATTCCAACTTTCCTGAGTAAAGCCGTATCCCATGAAGAGGCCAGCAAGGTGCTTACGGGCCATGCTGTAGCATACCAGGACCGGGTACTATCTTTTCTGCGAAAAGGTTCCATCCTTATACCTCCCGGCCCATCTGCCATTACGGTGCCGGGAATGCCCAGCCTGGCAATGGAAAATGTATTACCTGCAGCTCCGGGGACCCGGCCGTCAGCATCTCCTATCACGGGGCCATTTCCACCAAAGCGCATACCTGTTCCTGTTACCAACCGGGCTTTCTCTTCCAGGCTCATACCGGCAACTATCTCTTCTATGCCTACGCCGTCTTTTAAACCGGGCGCTGTTCGTTGCTGTGCTGATGCCGTTATGCCCGTCAACAGGGTTAATACCAGGTATAATACCTTCTTATTTATGGTCATTGTAATTCCTTTATTGTTACGGGCCCCTTAAGTCCGGAAGCCATTATTGTTTTTTCTTTTCCGGTGAATTGTGCATAATGGGGGTTCTTCTTCACCGCTTCTCCTATGAATCCGTTTCGGCGGGTTGTGGTGACACGAACGATGATCTTATTATCTCCGGGTTTCACCAGGTCGGTAATATCCAGCCGGTAAGGAGCAAAAAGACGTTTGCCTGCATTTTTCCCGTTAATGGTAACATTGGCAGTGTACCATACTGTTCCGAGGTCTACCATGTAATGCCGGCCTTTTGTTATCTGGTCCAGGCGGAATGTAGCCGTATAAATACCTTCATCTGAGCAATACTTCAATTGTTCATTATCCCGCCAGTCTATCAGCGGGCTGTTTTCCAGCTTTACGTTGCCTGCCTGCAGAGCCCAGCGGTCTATGGTCAGGATATCTTTTGTATCATTACGTTTCGCTGCAATGCTTCCGGGTACTACCCTATTTTTTGAGGCATACAGGAATACAGAACCATAGGGCGGCAGTGTATAACTTACCGTAGTGCCGGTAGCGTTAGTAATTGTTCCATCTTCTGCGTTTAGCCAGTAAGCGCCGGTAAAGTCTTTATCTACGTTCAGGCGGATGGTTTGCCACTGGTCTGTTTTGTTCCAGAGAAATCTGAGCAGGCTACCGTCTGCCATCCGGCGGGCGATCTGCCTGGAGAAACGAGTAGTGTCTGCAAACTTTATTTTCTGTAAAATAGCAGCCGCCGGTATTCCGTTGCTGATATCCATGCTGTTCTTCTGTATGGATGCTTCTTTAATCAGTTGTGCTGTCAGCCGGTCATTTTTTTCATAGTCAAGGAAGGAAGGTTGTTTCTGTGGCAGCGGACCTGTTATCCAAAGCGGAAGGCCTTGTTTGCTCATGGTATTGATATGTCTGGCTGAGGCCATCTGTATATAAGGCAGATCTGTCAGCAGTAAGGCCTGGTATTCATTGCCAGCAATCCGCAGCCTGTTTTCTGAGAAAGTGGCTTGTTGCAGCGCATCGTCGTTCACAAACTCCCAGGAAATACCTTTGGCTTCCAGTTCGTTCACTGTTTTCCATAATTGTTTGTACCAGGTATTGATGGGGGTAGGTGGAGCCGTAAATATTCCGAATCCTTTCATGTCAGGCTCTATTCCTTCAATGTACCCACGATTCAATATTTCTTCAGGGTTGATTGCGATCTGGTCTTCGGTGAAGTCAATGAACGGAACGTAGATCAGCACATCTGTTTCAGGTTTACCTGCGCGCAGGGCGTACTGGCAACGGGCGAGGTATTCATTTACTGTTTTTATGTCGTTGAAGAAGGGGTCTGATTCGTTCATGCCTGTTGAAAAATTGATAAAGGGCAGATAGGGAGACGACCAGGTATTCCATCCTTCTTTTCCATATTCCCCGTTATTGTACCTGTAAGGTGTGCCATGATAAATGAGCTGGTTAATACCGCAGGCGAATGATTTATCTGCCCAGATCTTAATTTTCTGCGGAGTGGTCATTTCTGCCCTGAGGATGGACACAAATGATTCCTGGGTGATAACCGGCCGGTTGTACAGGTGTGCGCCTGAGCTCACCAGTTTCAGATATCCTTCTGAACCTTCTGCGTAAAGCTGTTCTGCTTCAGGTATATCGGCAGCGCCGGCGCAACCTATAAGATCGTTCGGAAAACCGTAGGCCTGGGTGCGGTGCAGGAGTCCGCGGGCTTCCATCCAGCGGTTGCTGGTGCGGATAAAATTATTGCTGAACACTTTATTCACTGTACGGTCATAATCATATATGAGCCGCCATTCCTCCTGTCCGTGGAATACGAAGGGTGGTTTTGCGCCGGGGTATGCGGAAGCGAGATAAGTGGGATGATCATATCCCTTCTGGAAGGCGGCTGAGAGCCAGGGGGCGATATCGTATCCATTCAGCTGTCTGAACACATCGAGGAAATCCGGTGAAATTATACGGTCGGTATGGAATTCGTAGCTGTCGTTGAATATGGCACGCAGTGGTTTGCCGTAGTACGCAGGCAGGCCTGTACGGGCGCCCAGCAGATAATTGTAGGCTTTATTAACTACGGCTGTGTCAAGGTGATCTATTACGTAATTCACTTTGGAGGATGCTATCAGTGAAGGTTTTTCGCCTGTGGGAATAACCCAGGATGTAACGATGCGCCATTCTCCGCCGGCAGGCGCCTGCCAGTGAAGGCTTACTCCGTTCACTTTATTTGTAAGATCTACCAGGGTTGTGGGATCGAGCTCAGTTTGTTTACCGGATCGTTTTACGACCCTGGCTGCGATTACACTGTATATCTTTGCCCATTTATCTTCCACGGGGTTCTTCTGCATGGCCATGGCCATCATGCCTTGTGGTTTCATGGCATTGTTGCCTGGTCTGGGTAATCTACCATCAAACAGTTGTCCGCCTGTAAGGCCGGTGTCGGACACTGATAATGTTTTCATGCTTTCTGCCGGGTCAAAGAAGGCGCCTCCGAGGGGCCATCCGCTGCCGCCGTTCATATCGACCGTTATGCCGCTTTTCTGTGCCTGTTGCATAATGGCTTTCATGTGTTGATAAAATGAGGGCGTATCCCAGCTGTAAATGCGTTCTGCCTGTTCTTTCGGAGCCTTTATGTTCAGTCCCTGTGTTAACGGCTGTACTTCGACGCCGGCAAAGCCATGGTCTGCCAGCATTCTTACTTCACGTTGCAGTTCTTCGCTGGTAATGTCGTTGCCGGGCAGCCACCAGCGGGTAAACGGGCCAAATGTACGGGGGGCAGTACGGAACGTAGCAGGGTTAAAGTCATAATAGGGGAACCAGTTTGTATAAGGATTATTCTCTCCCGGAACGGTGTCGTGGTCAATCCCGTTGAATGCCGTTATAGCAGACAGGGCAACCACTGCTGCCATGGCTGAAAGAGCTCCGTAGTACTTTCTTTTCATAGTAGTTACTTTATATGTCATCAGAACCTGAATGTAGCTGTTAAATAATAGGACCTGGCCGGAATACTGATAGTCGAATAAGGAGTGTTATTCTTTACTGCTGTCTCATACATCTCTTTGGTGAAGCCTTGCCTGTCTATGGCAGTCAGTAAAGTACCCGGGCGCGACCAGCTCATTACCCCGTACTTGTTCAGGATATTATTGACGTTAAAGCTTAACTGCAGATGGCTGCTGATATCATATCCTGTAGCAAAGTTGAACTGGCTGAAGGAAGGCAAGAGGAAAGCGTTGGCGACATTTGCCTGACGTTTGCCCATGAATGACCAGTTCAGCTGCGCATAGAACCTGCCGGTATTATATGAAGGTGTAATATTGATCATACTTCTTGCAGCATTATCCGTTTCATTGCCTGAATAGCTTACCAGTGTATCATCTGCCACCCCGGGATTACGTGCCAGCCATACGGTATAGTCAGTTGCCCTTGAGCGTTGCAATGTTAATACAGCCCGGACTTTAAAATGTTCATTGATCGTATACTCTGCCTCTGTCTCCACGCCTAATGTCCTGATCCTGGCATAAGTAGCGGGTGCGTTGTAAGAGGTCTGGTCAACGTTCTGGAAGACCTGTACATTTGCCACATTACTTAGTACGCTGTAGAAGGGCGTTACGAAGAGATTCAGATGACTGGTCTTTACCTTTACACCCATCTCCAGCTGCTGTACTCTCTGTTCCTGCGGACGGAGGGTTTTATTGGTGAATTCAGTATTGGCGGCAAAATACATGTCGAGATCGGGCGCTTTATTTCCCAGTGAGTACCTGCCATATACTGCTACAAGGTCACCTATCTTATAATTCCATCCGGCCGAGAAGGAGAATGTATTAATGGTTTTATTGAATGGTAGTATTGCTCCCAGTGAGCCGTAACTATTGTCATACATGGTAAGCGGGTCGCGGTCCAGTCCCCCGGTAGTATCCTGCACGGTTACAGCGGGTGTATTATGTCCTTTTATTTTCACTGATTCGTATCGCATTCCCCAGTCAAGGTTAAAGGCATTACTTAACTGCCAGTTATGACCCAAAAAAACAGCGGCCTGAGTTTGTGTGGCTTCATTGAGATTTACCGTCCCACCCATAGTAGTGCCATTTCCATTGGTAACATGATAGATGGCGCCATCAGGGGCAGTTAAGGTAACATTTACAAGTTCGGGACGATCCTGTATGGTCCCGAACCCTGCTCCGGCGGAGCCGTCCCTCCTGTTCACTCTGGAGTAGCCGTAAAAACCGCCTATGGTGAAGCTCATGCGTTTCAGTTTTTTGGTGAGTGAAAACTGGTTGAGCAATTCCTTTACATGATTGGTTTTATACAGCAATGGTTCCAGGAAAAGGGAATTGGGAGATACGTCCTTGCCGGGCAGTTCACTGTGATTGACATTAAAATCATACCCGGAATAGGATGTTACAGACATCAGTTCCTTACTGGAAGTAGTTGAGCGAAAAGAGTAAGTACCCGGACGCCCCAGCATGCCGAGAATGGCGTACGTCATCAGATCATCAAATGCCAGTGGATACACGACGCCTGTAGTATTCCAGGAAGATGATTTGGCCGAATATCTTATCGCATTATTCAGTGTCCAACCTGAACCTAAACGTTGTTCCCAGGTAGCACCCACAGATTTGTCAATGGAATGGATAAGATTATCCGAGCTGTAGATATCTGTCCCATTTACGCCACCATTTACAGGGAATAATTGTTTTACTGCCGGGATCAACACGGAGGAACGTTCTGAAAACCCGGGAGCAGGCTTTGGATCGGAGAAGCTTACTGTAGGAGTGAACTCAAACCAGCCGTTATGATCATCCAGATATTTGGCATATATCTTCAATGAGCCTGTATTGTAACGCCTGACTACATTGCCCCGGAACTGTCCGCCTTTATTCATAGGGTATCCGGGATACCTGTTACCCTGGTCATACCGGTAGAACCCGCCCCAATCATAGAACCAATTATGTCCCAGAGGGCCACCGACATTTACATCTGCGCGGTAAAAACTGTTCTTTCCGTTTCCCTGCAATCCATACTTTGTCCTTACTTCACCTTCTGTTTTAGTTCCTCCTTCTTTCATTACATAATTAAAGATACCACCAGGGGCATTGGCGCCAAGAATAGAGGCTGTGCCACCGCGAACGGCTTCTAACCGGCCGAGGGTAGCATCCACCCTGGTGAAATAGTCAGGTCCATAGTTATTGTATGTAGTATTGGTGACAGGCAGACCGTCCTCCTGCATAGATACATAATAATATCCGCTGGCGCCGTCGTTGGAGCCTACTGATACGCCACGGGAGTACACTGTATTCCTGACTTCTCCCAGTGATGAATTGACATAGATACCAGGTACGTTCTTCAGAATATCTGCAGCGCTGACAGGCGCCAGTTTACTAAGCTGTTGTGATGACAGGGTTGTGATAGCTACGGAGGCTTCCATCCTTTTCCGTTTGTCGAATACGCCTGTAACGATCACTTCATCCATCTGGTCCGCCTTTTCTTCTAATTGTACATTGATTGTCCCTGGCTGGCGGGTGGGGTCGATATGAATTTCTTTAGTACTATAGCCTGTATAGGAAATAACAAGAATTACCGGTTCATTACCGGGTAACTGCAATTGAAAGCTACCGGATTCATTCGTCTTAGCGCCACGGTTGGTGCCTTTGACCTGTACGGTGGCATAATTCAACGGATGGCCATTCTTATCGGCCACTTTCCCGGACAGGGTACTCCCCTGGGCGAATGTGTAACAGTTAAAGTAAAACAAGTAGAACAGGGATAAAATAGACGCATGACAGATCCTGTAGACTGATCTTCTTTTCATAACCGGAATTTTGTGTTTTGTGGAACTCTTATTAAATAAAGTATACTTTCATTGCTCCGCCTCCTGGCTTATACTCTATTCTAAAGATAGAACAACAGACAACACGTACTATCATAGAGTGTCCTATTTTTAATTAGTCATTATAACTAATTTAATTATTATAATCTGTATCTTACTACTATGCAATTAATAATAACTAAATTGAAAGGTAAAAAAATTTTCGATTCAAGGTTCAATTTGGTCGATATGACACATTGAATGAATTAATGCTACTTTTAAAAAACGATTAATTGAGTATATTTAAGACCTGAACCAAATGCATAACCTATGCAATCAGAAAAGGAAATTGAAGACTTTATACTGAACGGGCATAAGCAATACCTGAACAATCTGTCTGTGGATTGTGTGATTTTCGGGTTTCATGATCAGCAGCTTAAGGTGCTGCTGGTCAGAATAACAGGCAGGAAGGACTGGGTACTGCCAGGGGGGCATGTGAATATAAAGGAGACTGTAGATCAGGCGGCGATAAGGGTACTTCAGCAGCGTACGGGTATTGATAATATCTTCCTGCAGCAGTTCCAGGTGTTCAGTGAACCTGACCGCAGCCGGATTGACTGGTTATATAAAGTATTAAAAAAATATTATCCTGTTGTAAAAAAAGACAACTGGCTTTTACAACGATTTGTGAGCGTTGGGTACTATGCCCTGGTTGAATATACAAAAGTCACGCCCCTGCTTGATATGATGTCGGATGCCTCTGAATGGTGGGGGCTTGATGAACTGCCTCCTATGCTTATGGACCACAGGACTATCGTAAACGAGGCATTACAAGCACTACAGGCAGGTTTAAACAGCAAGCCTATTGGGTACAACCTGCTGCCCAGGAAATTCACTATGCCTGAATTGCAAAGCCTTTATGAAACCATTCTCGGAAAGAAACTGGACAGAAGCAACTTTTCCCGGAAAATGCTGGCTTATGAGATACTGAAAACAAATGGCGATACAAGGAAGGGTGCGGCGCGTAAAGCTCCGTTCCTTTATTCATTTGATCTTATCAAATACCGGAAGGCATTGAAAGAGGGGTTGAATACAGGATGGTAGTTATAAATTATTTAAATGAAAAAAATACCGGTAAGACATATCAGTGAACCAGCATTGTCCGGAAGCTTCAGCATACGTGACATCCAGGCACTGCTGGCGGGCGAAGATATGATACAGCCTCTTCACAGGCATGATTTCTTTTATGTGCTGGTTATAGAAAAAGGGAGCGGGAAGCATGAGATAGATTTCACACCATATACTATCTCTGACAATACTATTTTCTTTATGCGGCCAGGTCAGGTACATCAGCTTACATTAAACGCCGGTTGTACAGGGTATATGATGTTGTATAACACTAATTTCTTTACCGGTAAAGCAGTCAATATAAATCTTTATCAGCCTGGGGCAGAGCGGTTCAGGAAATTATCTTCCGTATTAACTTATATTTTCCGGGAGTGTGCAGAAAAGCAGGAAGGATATGAAGAGGTTATCAAAGCCAACCTCAGTATTTTTCTTATTGAGCTTGGCCGCCAGCATAGTGAAATTCAACCGAAACATGTTACTCCCTATATACAGGAGCAACTGGATAAATTCCTGGCGCTATTAGATACTCATATTGCCGGATATAAGCAGGTGTCTGATTATGCCGGTATGCTGAATCTCTCCCTCTACCAGCTTAACTCCATTACCAGGACGGCATTGGGTAAGACATCTTCAGAGCTGCTTAATGAGCGGATTATCCTGGAAGCTAAAAGATATTTGCTGGCAACGTCTGAACAGGTAAAGGAAATTGCCTATCACCTGGGGTATGAGGATGTTTCTTACTTCACAAGGTTCTTTAAAAAGCATACCGGTTATACTCCGGTAGCGTTCAGGGACGATTTCAGATAAGTCCTGTTAAACTACATTTTTGTCCTATTCTGAAGGCTGTCTGCCAGGCTACCTTTGCAAGTAAACAAACAGACTATGAATCAGAAATGGGATGAAAGATATAAAGGCAATGAATTTGCCTATGGTAAAGAACCTAACCTGTTCTTCAAAGAATGGCTCCCTAAGTTTGAGCATGGGGCTATATTGATGCCGGCAGATGGAGAGGGGCGGAACGGCGTATTTGCGGCGCAGCTTGGATGGCAGGTAACCTCGTTTGACTTTAGTGCAGAAGGGCGTTCAAAGGCGCAGCAACTGGCAGGAGAACAGCATGTTGCCCTTGAGTATATTGTCGGAGACTTTGAGCAGCTTCACTTTGAGAAAAATGTTTTTGATGCTATAGGTTTTATATATGCTCATTTTCCGGCCGAAAAGAAGTCGATATTTCACAGGAAATTAGATGATACCCTGAAGCCAGGGGGCATTATTATCCTGGAAGTATTCAGTAAAGGACATCTCCATTTTAAAGAGCTTGATCCTAAAGTGGGTGGGCCTGAAGAGATTGATATGCTGTATTCTAAAGCCGAAATAACTGCTGACTTTGCCAATTATGAAATACTTCTGCTGGAGGAAGAAGAGGTTCTGCTAAATGAAGGAAAGTTCCATAATGGGAAAGGCAGTGTTATCAGGTTTGTGGGGAAGAAAAGGACTACTTAGCCCAATTTCTTTTTAAAAAACTCTATTGTTCTTTGCCAGGCCAGTTCTGCCGCTGCCTTGTCATAACGGGGAGTTGTATCGTTATGAAATCCGTGATTTACTCCCGGATAGATGTAAGCTGCATATTCTTTGTGGTTCGCTTTCAAGGCGTTCTCGTAGGCAGGCCATCCTTCATTCACGCGGGTGTCCAGCTCTGCGTATTGCAAGAGCAGCGGCGCTTTGATTTTTGGAACGTCTTCTTTTGCCGGTTGGCCACCGTAAAATGGTACGGCTGCGGCAAGATCCGGTATGCGGACGGCCATCATATTGGCAATCCATCCACCGAAACAGAATCCTACTACTCCTATTTTACCGTTACAGTCTTTATGGTTCTTCAGGTATTCAAAAGCTGCGATGAAATCTTCCAGCATTTCGTTCCTGTCTCTTTTACTCTGCATCTCCCTGCCCTGGTCATCATTTCCCGGATAACCGCCTAATGGGGTTAAAGCATCAGGAGCAATTGAGATAAACCCTGCCAGCGCTGCCCTCCTGGCAACATCTTCGATGTAGGGGTTTAAGCCACGGTTTTCGTGTACTACCACGATACCACCCAGTTTCTTTTTTGCATCAGCCGATTTGGATAGTAGGGCTTTGATCTTTCCGCCACCTTTTTCGGAATTGTAATAAATATATCCGGATTGGAGACGGGGATCGTCTGCCTTTACCTGGATGGAATTCTGGTAATCGGGCATGAGGAAACTCATCAGTGAGGTAACTGTGAGCCCACCTACAGCATAAATGGAAAGCTTTTCAATGAAATCACGCCTGTTTACCCGGTTATGGGCATAGTCATCATACAGGTCAAATACTTCCTGTCTGATATCTTCTTTTTTGATTTCGTTTCCGTTCATATGGATAGTGTTAGGTAAGATGAAAATAAGAAAAACCGGGGATATATATTCAGGCTTTCAGTGATCTTGCCTGTTTCCATATGTAAATATTCTCGAAATAACGGATGCTGATAGTGAGGAGGACATTTACAACAGCCAGGCCACAAAGCACCTCTAAAAAAACGTCTGTTCCAAATTTACGGATCATAAAGCCTCCGGCAAAAGGCGTCAGCGCCTGTGCTATTAATTGAGGACGGGCAAGTCGCCCCATAACGTTTGCATATACCTGCGGGCCAAAGACGTGCAATGGCAGTGTCCCGCGCAGGATGGTCCGGATACCGTTTCCCAGACCATAAAAGATCACTCCCAGGAAAGCTACCTGTTGGCTGCACAGCAGCAGGATGAATCCCAATAATACGCCGGCGGCAGAGAATACAGCCGTGGTGAGCGGGGACCTTCCCGGCAGCAGCATATCCATTAATCTTGCCCCTACCTGGCTGGGCCCCAGCAATGCTCCCAGACTGACGGCGAGGGGCAGGGAGATGTTGTTGTTTACCAGAATATCTATCAGGTGCACGGACATGCCAGTCATCAGTACAGCGCCAAGAGTAAAGCTGGTCATTACCAGGTAATAGATGCCTGGATGTACCGGTTCTGAAGGTATTTCCATCTTAGCTGTGCTACCCGCCGCTTTTGCTTCTTCTTTAAGAGAAGAGCGGAATGCCAGCCGGTAAAGAGGATAAATAAAGACCACTAACGCTGCCGCATAAATGAGGCAGGTGGTACGCCAGCTGAAGTATTGCAATAATAAAGTTATGGCCGGCCATATAATGGTAGTGCAAAAGCCCGAGATGAGCGTGATATGGGTAATAACCTTACCGGCCCCGGAGCCGTAGCGCTTTCCCAGTGTGGGAAAAAGAGCATCGTATAGTCCCATTGCCATACCTACTCCTATTACGCTCCAGCCGAAAATGAAAAGAAGGATATGCCTGGCAATAGCTATCAGCACCAATCCAAGCGCCATTACCAAGCCGCTGTACAGCAATGTATTATTGGTCTCCTTCTCTCCTATCCTTTTACCTATGGTGGGAGCCAGCATCCCGGAGATGAGGAGGGCGAGAGATAAAGAACCGTACACCAGTTCATGTGACCAGCCAGTGTCTTCTATAATGGGTTTTGTGAGCACTGCCAGCAGGAAGAACGAACCACCCCATTGCAGGATCTGCGCTATACCGAGTAAGATGCTGTTCCGGAATGTGGGTGCATTGATAGTCTTCATGAAAAAAGCCGTTTTTTGACGTTGCCGGTGCAAAGCTCCTAACAAAGCTTAAATTTGTAAAACGCTATTTTTCTATTATATCGATCGATAAAACCGATTTAAAATATGGAACTTCGTCAGCTACGATATTTTCTGAAAGCCAAGGAACTGCTCAACTTCACAGAAGCGGCACATAGCCTGTACATCAGTCAGAGCACGCTTTCGCAGCAGATCAAGCACCTGGAAGATGAACTGGGCGTTCCTCTTTTTGACAGGATAGGTAAACGGATAGTGCTTACAGAGGCGGGGCGGTTGTTTGCGGATTATGCCATGCAAAGTGTGCATCAGGCAGATAATGGTTTGCAGATACTACAGGACCTGAACAATATGGATACAGGCGAGATCAGAATTGGTCTGACGTATGGGCTCAAACCTATTTTTACGCCGGCGTTGATCCGCTTCATGACAAAGTATCCTAAAATGAAACTACAGGTAGTTTTAGGTACCTCGCAGGAGTTACTGGAACGGCTGACCAACTTTGAATTTGATTTCCTCCTGAGCTTTCTCATCTCAGAGAAGGAGAAGCATTTTAACTACCAGCTGCTTTTTCAATCGCCCATGGCATTGGTGATGGCAAAGAAATCGCCTCTCTCTGCGAAAAAGAAGATCACCATGGAAGAGATCAGCGAACTGCCGTTGGCATTGCCGGCAAAAGGTTACAGTACGAGAGAGTTCATTACAGAGGTATTCAGGGAAAGAGGGCTTTCGCCGGAGATATCTCTTGAGATCAATGATATTCCAACGCTTCTGGATGTTGTTAAAACAGGGAATTGGTATAGTATTCTCTCCCAGTTCTCTATCAGCAAAAAGGATGAAGTGGCAAGTGTACCTATCCAGGGGGTAAACACACAAAGGAGGGCTATGATCATTTCTTTGAAAGGGTCTTATGAGAAGAAGTCAGTAAAGGCGTTCTATGAGTTCATTAAAGCAGCTTCTGAGAATCTTTCGTAGTTCGGGCTGAGTTTCCGGGGATCGCGTTACCAGGGCAGGGAGACCAGAGAAGAGATATGGTTCCAATATGAGAGAGTATTGATGGTACTACTATCAATGCTTTAATACAGGAGGAAACGTGGACTTGATACGGGGGGTACTTTGAGATGTGCTATATCAGGGAAATCTATGGGGAAAGGGTATAATTGTATATAATGGCTAATAGGAAAACCGCTGCAGGGGGCTACTGCAAGTAGATAGGAAGGAAGAAGAGTTCAAAGGGGGATTATTTACAAGTATATCTATCAGGCCGGAATGGTTTATTCCCGTAAAATAATGGATGGTTGTGAATGAGTGTAGTGAGTGTATGACATATTCCGGGGTTGCGGGTATGTTTGTTTATGAATGACTTCCAGCGTTTGCGGGGGCTGTACAGCCACAATATCGGCAGCGAGATACCGGGTATTGCGGGAAGGGATATTATCCTGTAGTCCTCTTATTTGCAATGCTACCACCAGGGTGCCGTTACCCGGTACGTCCAAAGAGAATACCGCACCATTAAAAGATTCCCTGAGATCCAGGAGGAGTATATCGCTTTCTGCCGCTACTACCTGCTGTGTTTCGAAGTTGATGCGGGTTGCTATCACCTTTACTTCCAGGGAGGTGATGTTTTTGAATACAGGTAATGTTTGTGCAGGAATATGCAGTATGCCATCTGCAGAAAACTGAGGCGGCAGGAGAAAAAACCGGTCGATCCCGGTATGCTTATTGAACCGGAAACCGGTCAGGCCCTTTATGTTATTTCCCGCCGAGGGAATGAGGGCTTTGGTTAACCGGTTACCATGGGTTTTGTCGGCACGAACATCCAGCTCACCATAGAAAGCGTGACGGATGAGGGCTCCCCTACTGCTAGCCATGCCAAAGCGCCGGGCGGCACGACGGGTAGCGACGGTTTGCCGGACGATTTCCGGCATGCCACGCAGATAGAATTTCCCATTGCGCCTATAGCCGATCAGGTTGCCGAGCTTGCCGGTGAATGGAAGTATTGAATTTTGCTTCGCCATATAAAATGATACTTGTAATACATGAAGATAGTATTATCTGCTGATGCTATTTAACAGTAAGACTGAAGAGTTTCTAAGGGCAGCAAAAAAAAACGGGAAAGTATTCAGAGGGAGAGTATGAGGCGTTTGATAACAGCTAATGCCAGTCGAAGTGGGTTTGGAGAATTTCGAAAAATGGCAGTGTTTCTACACTGTGGCATCAGGTTTATTCAGCAGTTAATTAAATAAAATACAATGCGTTGCGATTCATTTAGAGCGATCAAGTGTTTTATGAATTGACCATACTCCCCTTTTTAATAGTAGGTTTTTGTAATGCAGATTAGTCGTATTATCGTCTTTGTAATAGATCCGCCCGTTAGTATCATCCAGATTAAAGGGGGCTATGAAGCAATAATATACGTACCTTGCTACGGAATAGATTTTCTTGTCAGAGCCTTTATCCAGCGTCACAAGGGCGCTACCAGCTACATTACGGCCATCAGGTCCCAGCCTGAAATCGAAGCCAAGCATCTTTATTTTTTCCAACACCCATTTTTTCTGCTTGCCCTCCGATATTCTCCGTAAACTTTTTACCCGGCCCATGTTGGATATTTCATACAGCCCTGCATGCCCTGGAAATGGTTTCCAGCGCTCTCCTTTCATGTTTGTTAAAGACAGGTTCAGGAAGGCTGGTACGTCTGTTCCTTTTGCTATCTTAATACCCAGCTTTTTTGCCAATTCTTTATTGACAGCTGGTCGCTCCGGATATCCTGTTTCTATGCTATCCAATTTTAATTTTCTTTTATGCGTTCCGGTACGCCAGAAATATCCTTTGTAACAAATATATTGCTGGCCTGCAACAGCGGCAATGGACCTGTTACTAAAGCCCGTTTGCTTGCCTGCATCATAATAACTGGGATACCAGGCAATGGGCTGCCCATCGCTGTCATACTGTGTTACCGGTTTACTCAGTATGCTTAAGTGGCTCTTGTGACGATTGCTGCGGAATGATTCAAACAATATTTCACTGTTTGTGGTAATAAACAGGTTACTATAATGCGTGTTACGGCCGTCTTTATCCTTAAAAGAAACCAATTGAGAACGGCCTTTCACTCCAATGGGAGCAACAAAACAGTGATATACCAATCTACTTACAGCAAAATAGTGTTTTACTCCATCTATGGTCAACGTAGCAACCAGGGAATAGATAGGTACCCCAAGAGTCTTATTATCTGTTTCATTAGCCTTTAATCTTAAAATACGTTCTGGTTTGTAGATCTCCTTCCACCTGCCCATTATTATACGCCCAAGAGACTTTACCCGCCCATGGTTGGAAACAGCATACAACCCTTCAAAATCCGGGATAGGCATCCAGCGTTCGCCACGAAGATCTTTAAGATTAAGATCCTGATATGGATATTTTTTTTCAGAGCTTCTCATAAATGTCCGTACAGAGTATTCTGTGTTTATAAATGTTTTATGTTGCTGTGTATTGTTTATCTCATGGCTGATTGGCCGAAATAAGTTGATTGGAATTAAATTACAGAAAATAGATGAAAAGGGCTATAATATCTGTAATTTCATTAATGAAATAAAGTATTTTATGCTGACAGACAAAAAAAGAAGCGCCCGTTATGAGCGCCTCCTTTAATTATGATAAGCCAGAGACCAGCTCTTTTTATGTTTTTACTTTTGATCCAGTAGATAGAAATATTCGTCATCGTTCAGATAGTATTTTCGCATTTCAAATACCGGGCTTGTATATACTCTGTACGAAACAGAATCTGGCATATGAAATACAACGTCTTTAGGATATCGCTCAACTGTTGGGAAAATATCTTCATGGTATACGATCCGGTTTTCCTGGTCAAGGAATACTAAACGTCTGCCTACATCATCATAGAAAGGATATGGCTGATCTAGTTCTTTCTCAATTTCCTTCAAAGAAAAGTCTGGAGTAAAATAATAAAATTTTTTCCATTTGAACGGAGTTGATTGCGAAATATCGATTACGCATTTTTCTACTTCACATTCACGTTTAATCTGTGATCGGATGTTGCCTTCAATCTTCCCATTGTTGGAAGTGCATGAGCTCCAAAGAAAAAGAAAGGCTAAAGGAAAAAATAACTGTCTATTACAAATCATATTAAATGTTTACTTGAGTTCTCTATTTATTTCCTGTAGAATTTTTTGTAACAGATACCAATATTTACATCTGACGATTTTCAAAGCCGCTAGAAATTGATTTTATTCTTTGCCATTAATTATGTCTTCATTTAGCATTCCTGTTAGGATTTTATCGCTGAACAGAAGTAATGTTTCATTACAAAATGAACGAAATGGCATTTATCTTTTTACTAAGATCGTCTTACTTTTGTTTTGATCATAAAAGACAACTTTCTCCATCCAGTTGCTGCAAAGAAAAGTAGAAGATTTTGAGCAAGCACTGTTGACAGGAAAGTATTCATGCAATGTATTGCGTGGGCTTCTTGTTCGTCGTGCTTCCCCCATCTTCTACGGGCTCTTTGGCGACGACAAGAGGTTCCACGCTTTTTTGTTTCTCAATTATCAATTTGTTAACTCAAAATCTCAAAAACATATTATGCAAACACCGACCGAGATTGTTCGCCAGTATCTTGAATGCTTTGAAGATACTGATGAAGTAAAAGAGACCTTACAGGAGATCATCGATCTCGCACTATCCAGCGATGAAGCCGATGACTGGACCGCAGATGAACGTGCAAACAGGATATCTTTCTGCAAACAGACAGGCAAATTTATTCACGCAGTTAAGCAACTTTATAAAAACCAGAATTATGATAAAGCAAGTGAAACATTTAAGCAGGGTACCAGCATACAGGAGAATCTTAGACATGGAATACCCGGGCAGAAGAGAATGGGAATATATGCAGACATGCGGAACTGATAAAACGCCATTTACTAATGTTAAGCCTGATATTGAGAAGAAAAAGAAGTTGCATGAGGTATTGGTGTAAATAAAGGTCATACCCCCGGGTTATTAAAGTAGTGCTATACGGGGGGATGGATTTAAAATGTAAGCATCAGTATGGTAACGCGGTGTTTGATAGTGTTCTTTTTATAATTGGGGCCATAAACCAGCGTCCATCTTCTAAAAAGGATGCCCTGAAAACATGTTCTTAGTAACAGGCTGTTTTATTTACGCAATCGTTCCCGGACTTCTTTCTGTTGTTTATCAGCCAAATGTGTAATTTCCTATCACAAATTCCACCTGGTCAGATGGTTTAGCCGCCTGCGGCGGCCAAACTGAGACAATAAAGGTTAGACGTAAAATTCGCGTTATGACTATAAATTCCATGGATGAAAAGCTATTACTGCAACAGATCGCTGAAGGCAGCGAGAAGGCCTTTGCAGTGCTTGTAGAACAAAAGTGGAATAATATCTACTGGCAGGCTATTACCTATGTTAAGTCATCCAGCCAGGCACAGGACATTGTGCAGGATGTTTTTCTGAAGGTCTGGCAGAAAAGGAAAGATCTTCCGCAGGTAGAACGATTTGATTCATACCTGTTCATCATGGCTCGTAATCATATTATCAGTGCTTTAAGGAAAAAAACCGTGCTTCCTCTTAGTGATGATGCACTGGAGGTTGAGGAGAAGAATTATCTTCCGGATAGAGCGTTATCGCAGAAGACACTGGCTGAGCTGATTGCCAGGGCTGTGGATCTGTTGCCTCAGCAGCAGAGGACTGCTTATTTGTTGAGCCGTGATCAGGGGTTGTCTCATGAGGAAATAGCTAGTAATATGAAGGTGTCTAAAGAGGCTGTTAAGAAGCATATTTGCAGGGCGCTTAATTTTTTGCGGAGTTATATCAGTGTTCATTCGGAGATAACTACTATATTGTCAATGTTTTATATAATAATGAGTTAATCGATTTTTTGAGGGAGGGAGTTTGGCCAGCGGCCGGCTAAAATTTCTTAATTGATATACCTGCGATAAGCGACTAAAATTCAAGCTGATACATCGCCAATCTGCTTGAGGTAAAAGAAAATTTCAAACCTACTGTCCCCTTTTACTTCTCTCATGCGTCTTCAATAATATGCAGAAGAACTCTTTTCAGGAATTACTGGATAAATACCTGACCGGCCGGATGACGGAAGCGGAATGGGAGCTCTTCCGCAGTATGCTGAATCAACCGGAATACAGGGAACAACTGGAAGCCCTTATCGATACCGAACTGGAGGAACATACATTTGAAGGGGAGCAAGACAATAGTATACTGGCCAGTATACAGGAGCGTTTGCAGGATAATATTAAAAAGAGACCAGGCACTATATTCAGTTTTATAAAAAAAATGGCTGTAGCGTGCACACTTATGGTGGCGATAGCCGGAACTGCTTACTGGTGGTTTTCATTAAAGCCTGTGCCTGAAAAGGAAGTAACTGTCAGCAGTAATACTGCTATTACACCGGGAGGGAATAAAGCCATATTACAATTAGGCAACGGCGCAAAGATTATACTTGACAACGCAAAAGAAGGTACGCTGGCGCAACAGGGACAGGCAAAGATCGTTAAACAGGGGAATGGACAACTATCCTATAACGTAACAGGTAATACACCCGATGCAACTGTCTACAACACAATAAGCACTCCAAGGGGCGGCCAATACCAGCTTACATTGTCTGACGGCACTAAAGTCTGGCTGAATGCCTCTTCCAGCTTAAGATACCCTGCAGCCTTTTCCGGGAAGGAAAGGCATGTGCAGTTAACCGGCGAAGGGTATTTCGAAGTGGCCAAAAACGCATCTATGCCGTTTCATGTTCAGGCAGGTAATGTTGATGTAGAAGTATTAGGTACTCATTTCAACATCAACAGCTATACAGATGAACCAAGTATCCGTACCACACTGCTTGAAGGAAGTGTGAAAGTTACTGACGGCAGGCAGGCCAGCATGCTGAAGCCCGGACAGGAGGCTTCTGTTAAACCTGAGGGCGGGATAAAGGTGCAGAGCGATGTAGACACAGAAGAAGTGATAGCCTGGAAGAACGGTATATTCCAGTTCAAAGCTGCAGATATTGAAACTGTTTTACGACAGGCAGCAAGATGGTATGATATTCAGTTTGAGTATAAAGGAGGTATTTCAGCACGTTTCTCGGGACAGATATCCAGGAGCGCCAATGCCGAGCAGCTGCTGAAAATACTGGAATTAACGGGTAAAGTACAATTTGAAATCCACGGGAAAAACATTGTAGTAAAGCAGTGACAGAATAACACTACTATTTTCTTCAACCAAAAGACGGACAAAATTATGCTATCGATTGTCTTTGGAAAAGCATCGTTTAAGAGACGCTTTTCCCTTACGACCATTGTATTACTAACTATTGCCTATCTCCATGCCAGCGCCAAAGTATCCGCCCAGGGAATTACTCTGAATGAAAAGAATGTACCGGTTGAAAAAGTATTCCGGGAAATTACCCGTCAGACGGGACTTGCGTTTTTCTATGTAGAGGGATTACTGGCTAATGCAAACAAAGTAACAGTAGTCATTAATAACGCCACGCTGGACCAGGCGCTTACGCTTTGCTTCTCGCAATTACCATTTACCTATTCTGTTGTAGACAAGACCATTGTAGTAAAGGAAAAAGTTCCCGGCAATAGTCCAGTGGCTACTAAGGCAGATCCTGTCCAGGTAACGGGGAAAATAACCGGTGCTGATAGAACGGGGCTGCCCGGCGCGACCATAGTAGAAAAAGGTACTAAGAATAAAGCGCTGAGCAGGGAAGACGGCAGTTTCAGCCTGAATGTTTCCAGGCCGGACGCTATACTGGTCGTTTCGTATATTGGCTTCCGTTCCAAGGAGGTTGTTCTTTCCGGTACATCCATCAATATTGTATTGCAGGAGGAGAACAAGAGTATGAATGAAGTTGTGGTGATAGGTTACCAGAGCGTACAGCGAAAAGACCTGACCGGTACTGTTTCCTCTGTCTCCGGTGCGCAGCTGGAGAAAATACCGGTAGCCAGTGCTGCAGAGGCGCTGACCGGCCGTTTGCCCGGGGTACAGGTGACCACGGTGGACGGGCAGCCGGGAGCTGAGATAGTTATTCGTGTTCGTGGGGGCGGATCTATTACTGGCAGCAATGATCCTTTGTTCATTGTAGACGGGTTCAGGGTGAGCAATATCAACGACATTGCTCCGTCTGATATAGCCAGTATAGATATCCTGAAAGATGCGGCTACTGCTGCTATTTACGGCGCCGCCGGCGCCAATGGCGTTGTTATTGTCACTACCAAAAGTGCTAAGGGCGGTAAAAGCATTGTAACGTATAATGGATTTGTGCAGGCCAGGCAGTTGCCCAGAAAACTGGATGTCCTCTCCCCTTACGAGTTTGTACTGGCGCAATATGAATACGCACGGCTGAGAAGCCAGGGCGATGTAGATAATTTCACTAAATACTTTGGCGCATTTGATGACCTGGAATTGTATAAATACCAAAAGGGTACAGACTGGCAGAAAAAACTGTACGGCAATCCGGCGTGGTCTCAACAGCATAATATCAGCTTAACAGGCGGTAATGAAAAGACAAAGTTTGCACTGAACTATACTTACAATAAAGAAGCGGGGCTGATTCCCAGTAACAGCTATACCCGTAACTACCTCAACTTTAAACTGAGTCACGAGGTTTCCAAATCCCTTAAACTGGACCTTGCCATACGTTATACGCATCCCATCACCAATGGCGCCGGTTCTGCCGGAGGCGCCAGTTTTCGTATAGGGGATGGTATTACTACCCGCCCGGTAAATGGGATTGCGGATATGATCATTATTGATCCAGGGAACAGTGAGGATTATGAGCAGTTCCTGCGGAATCTTATCAATCCGCTAAAGCTATCTGAACAGGATTACCGAAGGGCGGTAAACCGTGTTTTTAACGTCAATTCAGGCGTTTCATGGTCTCTGGCAAAGAATATCACTTACCGTTCTGAATACAGCCTGGGAATGAGCTTTGCAGAGAACAGAAGGTATTATGGTCCGCTAACGGGTACTGCCCGGAATGAAGGTGGTAACCTGCCTTTGGGAGAGATCACACAAACGAGGTTGCAGGATTACCGGTGGACCAATACCCTCAGCTACCAGCTGGACAAAGGGACAGGGCATAACCTGAACTTCCTGGTTGGGCAGGAAATACTGGCCAGAGGGAAGGGATTTGAAGAGTATAACAGGGCTAAGTATTTCAATGCAGATATTACTCCGGAGAAGCTGTTTGCCACAATGAACCTTGGCACACCGGACATTCATACAACCACGGAGATAGCGCCTGAAAAGACGGCGTCGTTCTTTGGCCGCGTTATCTACCAGTATAATGAAAAATATATCTTCAACGTCACCGCCCGCTATGATGGCTCTACACAGTTTGCTCCCGGCAAGCAATGGGGTATGTTCCCGGCTGCGTCCCTGGCATGGAGAGTATCTTCAGAGGAGTTTATGAACAACGTGAAGTTTGTTTCCGATCTGAAGCTCAGAGCCAGCTATGGAGCTGTGGGCAATAACAACATTAAGTCAGACCAGTGGAGGGTTTTATTTGCTTCCAGCAGTACCCGTCCTTATGGGGCAGGCGATGTGCCTAATCCATATTACACTTATGCCAGCACACAGCTTACAAATCCTGATGTTAAGTGGGAAACCACCATTACAAGGGATGTGGGCCTGGATTTCGATCTTTTTAATAATAAGTTGTCCGGGACACTGGACTTTTATCATAACACCACTAAAGATCTGCTGGTGCAATCTGCCATTCCGCAAACAACAGGTTTTTCCACGCAACAGCGTAATATAGGGCAAACCTCTAACAGGGGCGTTGAACTGGCATTAAGCGCTGACATTATCAATAAAAAGGACTTCCAGTTAAGCGTCAACTTCAACGTAGGTATTAATCGTGCCAGAATAGATAAGCTGGACGGAGTAGACGAAAGATCGTTCAACTCCAACTGGGCGGGTACTGATCTGAAAAATATTGATGACTACCGGTTGATAGTTGGCAGGACCATTGGCCTCATGTATGGATATGTAACTGAAGGTATGTATGGCGTTGATGATTTCAGCGGTTATGACCCGGTATCAAGAAAGTATATAGCGAAAGAAGGAGTACCACAGCAGGACCTTGGCGGTATCAGCTTACGGCCGGGTGTACTGAAACTGAAAGACCTGGACGGTAATGGCGCTATAGATGCGGAAGACCGTACTATCATCGGCAGTGCTCTACCTAAGGCCACCGGCGGGTTCGGTATCAATACAACGTATAAGGGATTTGATCTGGCAGCTTTCTTTAACTGGGTATATGGGAATAAGATATACAATACAGGTAAGATATCGTTCAACATGCTTTACAGGACAAGCTATGGCAATATACTGAATACATCTAACTATGCCAGCCGCTTCCATTATATTGATGCAGGTGGGAAGCTGGTAACAGACCTGCAGGAGCTGGCAGCGTTGAATCCTGATCCGAAGATATGGACACCATTTTCAATGGGTGGCGCAGCTCCCTATTTCCATTCATGGGCTGTGGAAGATGGTTCATTCCTGCGGCTGAACACTTTGTCATTAGGATATTCCCTGCCTAAGAAACTGATCTCTAAAGCGGCCCTGTCCAAATTCAGAATATATGCTACGGTGTACAATGCTTTTGTCCGGACAAAATACAGTGGTTATGATCCGGAAGTAAGTACTACGAGGAACAACGGCTATAATCAGCTGGTGCCGGGCGTAGATTACTCTGCGTTCCCGAAAAGCCGCTCTTACACTATGGGCGTTAATGTAGCATTTTAGCAAGACCAACAATCAACAGCAATGAAACATCCTTTATATTTTCCTATCGTTATGTGTTTCCTGCTTTTTATTTCCTGCAGGAAGTTCCTTACTTCAGATTCAGCGTCCCGTTTTCCGGAGGAATATGTTTTCGGTTCAGAGTCCGATGCAAAGAAGAGTGTTAACATGGTGTATGCCCTGTTTAACCAGGACGCTTTTACTTCACGTGTTTCTACCCTGTTTGCAGGTAATACAGATGTGGAGGTGGGAAGTGCGGTAGCGGCTTCGCCGGATGGCGGGAGACGCGATCTATGGTCGTTCGAGGCCACTTCTTCCAACAATGACCTGCTTACTGTCTGGAACAATGCATACAGCGCCATCAATAAAGCTAATGAATGTGAATTTGGGTTAACGACTATTTCACTGGAAAAAGATCCGGCCAATCTTACTTATCTCAACCTGCTGGGAGAGGTAAAAGCGTTGCGGGCGTATTGGTACATGTTGCTGGTGCACCATTGGGGAGATGTGCCTTTCAGTAAAAAGCCCTCCCGTGCGGGTGATAATTTCTACCTGCCCAAGACCAGCAGAGATAGTATTCTCAGCTTCCTGATAGACGACCTGATAAGCATTGAGCCGAAAATGCAATGGGCGGACCAGCTGGACTATGGTATAGAGCGCATTAACCGGGAGTTTGTGATTGGCCTGATTGCACGGTTGTCTTTAATGCGTGGAGGATACTGGCTTTATCCTGATATGACCATGAAGCGGAAGGACGACTATCAGCAGTATTATGAAATAGCTAACAAGTATTGTAAAAAGCTGGTGGAATTGAAGCCAAGGGAGCTGACAGACTTTGCCACTGTATTTATGAATGAGAACAAATATCTTAAGCCGGTGAACAATGATGTATTATACGAGGTGGCTTATCCGCCCGGATATGGTGATGTAGGCTGGTGCATGGGGGTAAGTGTCACTAACGGTACAAGTTACCATTCATTTGGCGCTACTACCATTTCAATGGCCTTTACTCCTTCGTACTATTACTCGTTTGATACTACCGACCTGCGGTTAGCGGCCACCTGTTCTATTGTCTCTTACAATGATACACTGGCGCAGGTTGCATCAGGGCCGACATCTATCGCCATTAACAAATGGAACCGGATGCTGGTACCTACGCCTTTAGGTCCTTCTTCCTCCAAAGGCACCAGTATTAACTGGCCGTTGATGCGATATGCGGATGTATTACTAATGCTGGCAGAAAGTGAGAATGAATTGAATGGCCCTACCGGTATTGCTAAGGATGCTTTACGCAAGGTGCGTCAACGAGCCTTCCCTCCTTCACTGTGGGCCGAGAAAGTAGATGCTTATCTTGCCTATGCTGCGGGAGATAAGACCTCTTTCTTCAATGCTATTGTCAATGAGCGTGCCTGGGAACTGGGTGGGGAGATGATACGGAAGTTTGACCTGGTGCGCTGGAACTTATATGGAAAGAAAATTGCTGAAACGAAGCAGATCCTCAACCAGATGGGACAGGATGCAGTAGCCGGTGTTGGCACATACAGCAAGTTGCCGGACTACCTGTATGCAAAGAGGAACAGTGACAAGACGCTCACTTTCCTGAACAGGTTTTATAAGGTAACCGGTACTGTGCCGGAGGAATATAATGTAAAGGTAAACTGGCTGCGCAATCTCTGGAATACAACTACCAACGGGCCAGCCAATTATGTTCTCTGGCAATGGAGGGGATATACTGACGACGGAGGAAATGCGCCGGTACGTTATGTACTGCCTTTGCACAGTTCTGTTATATCCAACAGCCTGGGTACGTTGAAAAATGATTATGGTTACTGATCCCAATATTTTGTCCACTTATGAAAAAGATACTGATCCTACTTGCAATAGCTTATACTGCCTGTAAAAAGGACGCGAATATAGATACCCCGAGGTTGTTCAGGCCTGTGAGGTCCGGAGAGCTGGCGGCAGATTCCAACACCATTGTTGCTTCCTGGCAGAAGATTACCGGGGCGGTTTCATACCAGCTACAGGTTAGCCGTGATACATTCCGGACTACAGACCTTTCCCTGCCCTTAGACACCAACATAGCAGTGGTGAAAAAACTGCTGTTCAACCAGCTGTACCAACTGAGGGTGAGAGCTGTGGCAGCAGATACGGTACAGAATTCCAAATGGTCTGACCTGGGTGCAGTTAAAACGTCATCGTCTATATTAAAAGTACCGGGCATAGATGACCTTACTTATAATTCAGTGCGTATACGGTGGGCTACCAAGGGAGCAGCGGTTAGTTCTATAAAAATTGTTAAATCGGCCGATGGTTCATTAGTGTCAGAAACGCCGCTTGCTGCGGAAGACCTGGTGAATGAATATAAGGTGATCGGCGGGTTGGAGGCTTCTACCGGCTATACGGCATTCCTGTACAGCGGTGAGGAAGAAAGAGGCTATGCTGATTTCACTACCAAAGTGCCGTTTTCTGGTATAGTAGTTGATCTGACCAGCTTTGTTGGACGGCCCGGCATTTTAGCTGATACCCTGCCATTTATACCTTCCGGAAGTACTGTATTATTGAAGAGAGGAGAAACCTATAATATCTCTTCTACCATCAGCTTTAATAAATCGCTCATATTCATGAGCGCCCCGGACCTGGCCAATACCACACAGGCAAAGATCTTCTTTACCAGCAATTTTAATTTTGAGGCAGGCGCAACGATCGATTCGCTTGAGTTTAATGACGTGTATATGATGGGAGATAACTATGGAAGCCGCTATGTATTTAACAACAGTAACAGCGCCAATGTAGGTAAATTAAAGTTCATGAACAGCCGGATAGAGATCTTCCGGGGAATGACGCGTTTGCAGGCTGGTACTACTACCGTGAATGACTTTATTATCAGCAATTGTATCATTGATAGTATTGGTAATTATTTTGTACTGAATATTGGATCCAGCAGCAAGGTCAATAAGATCTCTATCAGTAACAGTACTCTTTATAAAGTGGAAGGTGTGGTTTCCAGTGCGCAAAGCTCTGTTGCTGTGCTTGTAACGGATTGTACTTTTAATGAAGCGCCATTGGGCAACAGCAAGAATTATTATATAGATTATGGCTCCAATAGTATTACAGATGGCATTACTGTGACCAACTGCATTTTCGGTATTGGTAAGTACAGTGCAGGAGCAATTACCGTTAAAGGCTTCAGGGCAGTCAGTGGAATAATAAACGTCGGTAATAATTACCGTACTTCCGATCATCTATCTGCCGGCAATGATTTCCCTAATATTACTCCCTATACCCGTCCTGTGTCACAACTCTGGCAGGACGCCGCTGCCGGCAATTTTAAGATTGCCGACAATGCATTTCCCGGCAGGAACAGTACGGGAGATCCGAGGTGGAGATAGTTTCCCTGATTATAAGATATTACCTAACACTAACGAATATATGTCATACAAAAAGAGCAATCTGTCTGCCGGTTATCTGCTAATGATGCTGGCATTACTTCTGCCGGTGGCCGTGCATGCCCAGCTACCCGCTTTTCCCGGTGCTGAAGGCGCAGGCATGTACACAACAGGTGGCAGGGGCACATCGACAGCGCCTACTACTGTTTTTGAAGTAACGAACCTGCTGGATGATGGTCAGCCGGGCAGCCTGCGTTATGCCCTAACGGCTTCCGCCACCTACCGCACCGTTGTATTCAGGGTATCGGGCACTATCCATCTCAATTCGAGATTAAGTATAAGGGCCAATACCACTATTGCGGGGCAAACAGCCCCTGGTGATGGGATATGTGTGGCTGATTATCCTGTATCTGTCAGCGGTGATAATGTTATAGTGCGGTATATGCGTTTCCGTTTGGGGGACAAGAACCAGAAGAAGGTGGATGCAAATGGCAATCCCGTAGATGGCAGTGGTGGTGATGATGCTTTTGGGGGGCTGGGCGCCAGCAATGTCATCATTGATCATATTACTGCCAGCTGGAGCAGTGATGAGGCATTGACCATTTACCGGGGCGATAATCTTACTATTCAATGGTCTATAGTGTCAGAGCCATTGAACTATTCCTACCATTTTGAAACGGGCGATACAGACTATGAGCATCATGGCTATGGTGGTATATGGGGCGCCAAGAGGGGCAGCATGCACCATAACCTGATTGCGCATTGCCGTAACCGTAATCCCCGTTTTGCAGGTATCAGCACTTATACTCCCAACACTATTGGTGTTGAGAATGTGGACTTCCGGAATAATGTTATTTACAACTGGGGGATCAACACTGTTTATGGCGGTGAGGGAGGTAACTACAATGTAGTGAACAATTACTATAAATACGGTCCTAATACGGGAAGCGGTGTCAGGTATCGCATCTGTAATCCCAGCAGCAGTGCCAGTGTACCTGTTGGTAAATGGTATGTGAGCGGGAACTATGTGGATGGTTCTCCGGCCAATACGGCTGATAACCGGGCTGGCGTCAGCACGGCAGATCCTGCGGCGGCGATGGCCACTACCCCATTCAACCTTGGCTACCCTTTGAATACGGAAGCCGCGTTGAATGCCTATGAATCCGTACTACAGGGGGCCGGTTGCAGCCTGCCTAACCGTGATACGCTGGACCAGAGGATAGTAAATAATGTACGTAACAGGACGGGCAGCATTATAGATGTACAGGGCGGGTATCCTCATGGTACTGCGTACGATCAGACTGTTAACGCCTGGCCGGCGCTGGCATCTGTGGCGGCACCGGCTGACGGTGACCATGACGGTATGCCGGACAGCTATGAAACGGCTAATGGCCTTAATCCCGCTGATGCAGCTGACCGTAATGGTTATGCGGCCAATGGTTATACTAACCTGGAAAATTACCTGAACAGTCTTACCAATCCTGCTACCAGTACTAACCCGGTAATATATGCCCAGGCGACGTTTAACAGCTTCAGTCAAACAGCAGGTTCTCCTTCTGCTTCACAGAGCTTTACCGTTTCGGGGGCTAATCTTACCGGCGCCATCACTATTACAGCGCCGGCCAGCTACCAGCTATCGTCAGACGGGAGTAACTGGAGCACTACGCTTACGTTTAACCCGGCTACGGGAAATACTATCTATGTAAGATTAAATGCAACTTCCAGTGGCAGCTATTCAGGTAGTATCCTGCTTGAAAGCAGTGGCGCTACGTCTATCAGTTTTCCCGTTAGCGGGACAACAGGCGCCGTGACAGCTAATCAAAAACAGGTGATCGGTATTTTTCCTATAATGGAGGGCGGGTTTGAAAACCAGGCAGCGGGCGCAGTTTCTACTACTGCTCCTGCTGCGGCCCTGAATCTCAATCAAACAGCCTGGACCACTTCAGGATCAGCCAATATTGTCAATAATGGTACGGCCAGAACGGGAAATAATTATTTTACATACACCAGTACAAGCACCAGCACCAAGAATGTCTACTCCCCTACTATTACTGCATCCCGGTTCACAAATACCACGAAGTACATTGTACAATATTATTACAGGGCGCCAGCGCCTGCAACAGGTAATACTGTAAGCGGATTACTGGCAGTCGCGGACAGCACAAACTTTACTACTGGTTATTCGACAATAACGTATGCGGGTACGGATAATGGCTGGTTAAAAGCGGCTAAGTCCTATTCCATCAATCCTGCCTATACGCCGGGTATCTCTTTTGGAGGTCTCCGTTTCAACGGTGGTGGCACAGCCATTGCCAAACCCTTCGATGTAGATGATCTGGTAATATACCCGGCCGATGATCAGAGTAATCCGTCGCCGGATACTACCGCTCCTGCGGTTGTTACCAATGCAAAGGCTGTCAGGGTGAATGGTGTAGTAAATATCAGCTGGACGGCACCCGCTACCGGTGTAGATGGTGGCGGATACCTGGTAGTACGCAGCACTTCATCTGCTACTCCGGCTTTAAATGCAAACGGAATCTATTCAACAGGGAACAGCATTGGGAACAATGGTACTGTAATATATATTGGTACAGCAACTTCTTTCACTGACAATAACACTCTGGTATCTGATACAACTTATACTTATTCTATTTTCACAGCAGATAAAGCTTTCAATTATTCACAGACAGCTACCACATTCATTAAAGTCACGGCATCTGTGCCGGTATATACTGCTGACAATGCGGATATAGTTGTGGCAAAGGATGGCAGCGGCAGTTATGCTACCATACAGGCAGCTATTGATGCGGCTCCCTCAGGGAGGACAACACCGTATGTCATTTTCGTCGGGAATGGTAAATATGTAGAGAAAATAAAGATCCCCTCCAATAAAACCTTCATTCACCTGGTAGGTGAAAGTGTTACCAATACTATTATCAGCTGGGATTCTTATTCCGGTAAAGTAGAGAATGGTGTAGTAATAGGCACCAATACTTCTGCTACCCTTACGATCAATGCCAATGATTTCCTTATGCTGAATATTACGGTGGAGAATTCAACAGGGTATACGGGTGATGGTCCGCAGGCAGTTGCCGTGTATATCTCAGGAGACCGTCACGTGTTCAAAAGCTGCAGGTTTATTGGCGGACAGGATACATTCTGGCATAATGGCACAGGAAGGCATTACCTGAAGAACTGTTACATTGATGGTAACACTGACTTTATTTTCGGTTCATCCACAGTTGTATTTGATTCGTGTATCATTCATCCGAGGGACAGGGTTGATGGAGGCAGCGGCGGGTTTGTTACTGCGGCCAATACCACGGCAGATAAAGCGTATGGTGAAGTTTTCAGGGATTGTATACTGACAAAGAACCGGGGTACTACACTTTACACACTGGGAAGGCCCTGGCAGAATGCGCCTAAAACGGTGTACCTGAACACTGTTATGGGATCGTCTATCAATTCTACTGGTTGGTCGACCTGGAACATTGACCCTTCTCTTATTATCTATGCTGAGTACGGGTCTAAGAAGTTCGATAATACTCCGGTTGATGTCAGTAAGCGTGTGTCCTGGTCCAAACAGCTGAATGATACTGAAGCAGCAGCTTATTACAATAACAGTAATCTCTTTGGCACCTGGGACCCTTTTACGGCTTTCCCTGCCATTAATGGTCCGGTTACTACGGCCCTGGCAGTAGCTAATTTCCGTGCTAAACGCAGCAGTTCCAATTCTACGCTGAGCTGGAACATATGCTGGCCTATGAGCGGGGTAAAGTATGAGCTGTTCCGCAGCCGGGACAGTGTCAACTATACAAAGATAGGCGAAGTGAATGGTGTTATTGATTCTGTTGTAGCATTCAGTCTGACGGATACCCTGCCTGCAAAGGGAACTATCTATTACTATTATGTAAAGGCATCCAAGAGCGGTTATCCATCCACCAATAGTTATGTTGCAATAGTTGATCCTTCTGTTCCATTGAATGGTGATTACCGTTCCAAAGCATCCGGTAGCTGGACCAATGCCGGCAGTACTTCTATATGGGAGAGGTATAACGGTACTACTAAATTATGGGAAGAGGTGCCGGCAGGTACGGGAGCTTCAGGGAATGTGACTATCTCAACCGGAGATACTGTTGCGTTGAACGGTCTTGTGGGTATCAATAGCTTAACGGTTGATTCAGGTGCTGTATTACAGACAGATGGGCAGAACAGGAACTTCCGTGTTAAGGGAGATGTAAACAATGCAGGCATCTTTGGCGGGGATGATCCCAATGTTAACAAGATCACCCTGGAACTGGACGGTACTAATGGGATTTATAACATTAGCGGTGATGGCGTCTATAACTTCAACACTATCCGTGCGTTGACTGCTGTTCAGAACCTGACGGTAAACATCAATGCAAATGTTACATTGTATGGCAATCTTCAGGCATGGTATGGCAGCGGATCTGCCACCAATTATGGCGGTAATAATGTGATCGTTAATATCGGTAAGGGTTATACTGTGAAAGCCAATGCGCTGCATAGTACGGCTACGACCAATACGGCTGCATCTTTTGGCAGCTATACCTACAATATTAATGGAACGCTGGACCTGAGTAACAGCAGTACGCTCAGCAGTATTATACCACATGCTACTATTGCGGAGAGCTCCGTTACATTAAATGTAAATGGTGTTCTCAAAACGGGCAGCCTGTTCCGCACCGTGAGCAGTGCACCGGGGGCGTCTGAAGGGAAAGTGATCTTAACTATTGGAGAAGAAGGCCTGATAGATGCTGTAAAAGCAGATGCAGGTTTTACTATCCTGCCTAATTATTTTATAGTAAGTGGTAAGGGTACACTGAAACGTGCGGTAGGCAGTACCGCGGTTACATTCCCTATAGGGGCCAGCGGCGGCAGTTATAGTCCAGTTATCTTATCCAATACGGGGACTGCCGATAATTTTTCGGTGACAGTAAAGAACACCTTTGATCATCCTGTTCCTGATTCCGGCAGAGTGGTGAACAAGCAATGGAGTATTACTGAAGAAGCTCCGGGAGGAAGCCTTGTAACGGCTAAGTTTCAATGGCAGGCAGCTGACCAGTCGCCCGGCTTTGATTCCGCACAGTTGCTGGCAGTGATGCAGTATAACAACAACTGGGACATAAAAGCGGCTGCATATGAAACGCCTAATACAGCTGTTGTTTCGGGGTTGAACAGCTTCTCTGATTTTGGTGTCACCAATTATACCAAGGCGAATGGTGATAAAGTACTTATCTGTCATAAAGGAAAGACGCTTTGTATTTCGCGGGATGCTGTGCAGGCTCATTTGAAGCATGGAGATAGCTGGGGTGCATGTGATGAGAAGCAGGAGGTAAAGATATATCCTAATCCGGTACGTGATAACCTGAATGTACAGGTGAAACATGTAATGGCTGATGCTACGGTTCAATTGTTCACCGCCAGAGGTTTATTAATACGTTCGGTAAGATTGACCAGCACTCCGCAAAATATGTCAGTGAGAGGATTGCCGCAAGGGGTATACCTGCTGGTGATAAGGAATGGTGACAAGGTTACTACAGAGAAAATAGTTGTTACGTCATATTATTGATATAAGCATCACGATCATCTTTTTTTTGTAATCGGAGTTTCTGTTTCAGCCGGTACCTGCTCATTGAGCAGGTCGCTTTTCTTTTACAGAAAATTTTTCCACTACCGATACAACAATTCATTAGTTGAGGTGGTATACCTATTTTTTAGGGTATTTTCACATATCTACATATATTGCAGTCTCCATTTCTATTTACCTGCGACAAAATATTTATCACATTAATCATTAAACTATGAAGAAAGGATTGATTATCACAGGTATGCTGTTAGCAGGATTGGTGAACGCCAATGCACAAACGCAAACGGCGCCTAAGCAGGATACGCTGACAATGTTCAGGGGTAAGATAAACCAGCTGGATAAGGAGATTGTTCATCTTTTGGGAGAGAGAATGGCGGCGGCGAGGGCTATTGGCACATATAAGATGAATCATAAAATAGAGGTGACACAGTCTGCGAGATTCAATGAGGTGTTGCAGAAAGCTATAAGCCAGGGGAAGGAAGAGGGGCTTTCAGAGGAATTTATTAAAGCGTTGTATGAGGATATTCATAAGGAGAGTATTCGTCAGCAGGAGGCTTTGAAACAATAAAGGGAAGTTGTTTAAAGAAAATGGGATCGCTTTCGGCGATCCCATTTTCTTAGTGCAGGTTTGGTTGGCCTGTGGTCAACCGGAGATAAAATCAATACTTATCGTTCTGCTGGAACAGTTTGGAAGCATCGATGGTAGACTGAGGGATCGGGAAGATCCTCTGGTAAGGTTGAGATACGGGTTTAGCTGTGCCTGCCGCTTCAAATTTCCCAAAACGTATCATCTGTTTCCTTCTGTACATTTCCCAGTATAACTCGAATCCAATCTCATTGTACAATGTCTGCTCATCGACAGAAGTCAGCGCTTTACCGGGAACATTGTTGTACAGTGCTTCACGGGTACGGCTGGTCCTCAACTTATTTATATCATCCATTGCAGACTGTGTCAGGCCCTTGCGGAAATAGGCTTCAGCGCGCATACAATAGATGCCGCCCAGACGGTAAAGCGGAATATCTACATTGCTGGTACCATTATCTTTCTCAGGATCGAACTCGTATTTGAACACTCTTACACCACGGTTGATCTGGGCCTGGGTGAAAACTGCCTGGGCCGGGTTATCAAAGTTAAGCTCGGGAGTGAAATCCATAGGCAGCGTAGTGTTCTTTTCGCAGAAGAGTTTGGAGACCTTGATACGATCATCAGATGTCATCTGATATTTGGTACTGGATACAGGGATAGGACCATACTGCTGGCCTACCTGCATACCACGGTTAAAATGGAACCAGGGTAATGAAGGAGAACTGTTTGCTACAGTGGTGGTAGCAGGTACACTTACGTCGGTACCATCATTCATGAACCAGGTGCCATCAGTATACTGATAATGCCTGCTAAAACGGGGATCATCATGGTTATTATCCCAGGTAGCATAAAACTCAGGCGTAGTGCAGGAAGCGTTTGTGCCCCTGTTAGCCGGGGAAGGTTTCTGGTTCCTCTCCATAGGCATGTAGGCGAAATCGTTGTCGCTGCTGCGCAGGTTATTGATGTCCTGAGTCACTACAAAGATCAGCTCTGTACCTGTGTTATTGTCTATATCAAAGTTTTTGAAGTAGTTGCTTTCCAATGTGAACATGTTGGAGCTGATGATCTGGGAGGTATAAGAGATCACCTTATCCATATCTGAGCCATTACCATCAACTGCAGCTTCGTCAAATTTGAAACCGGTGGTTGAATAACGGTCTTTGAGTACTGCGCGGTTCAGGTACATATCGGCCAGCATTGCATAGGCGGCCTGTTTGGTGAACCTGCCGTCATGTGTGGATTGTTCTTTGATATTAGCCAGATCAGGTATCAGGGATTCCACTTCTTTGATGAGTACATCGATGGTGGTATCTGCCTTTCTTACTTCCAGGGGAGCGTTGGTAACATAAGGGTTCCGGTAAGGCGCCTGTCCGTAGAGGTCCAGCGTATGATATGTATAAAACGCCAGCAGTGCCCTGGCTTCCGCCATGAAAAGCTTCTTGTTGGTGAAATCCTGTGTGTTGTTGATAGTGCTGATAGCGGTAATTGATTTGGTGATACCGCTGTTCAGGTTGTTCCAGGTATTGGTTACCACGGAGTTGGCTGGCCCCCACGTGAATTCGTGCATGGCACGCCATGTACCGCCGTCCCCCCAGTCGCTACCACGGGTAGGGAGCATTGCTTCGTCAGTTGAATATTCCTGCATTGCAAATACGTTACCATGATCTACGAAGGTAGCGTTACCCATTTGTCCGTATGCGGCTGCCAGGGCATTTTCAGGGTTTGCATTATCGGAACCCAGTACCTCATCTATCACCTTTTCATCGAGGTTGGTGCAGCCTACCATTGCTGTCATGAAGAAAGCACAGGCTATTTTATATAGTTGTAATGATTTCATTCTCATAGTGTCTAAAATTTAACTGTTGCGCCTAACAGGAATGTTTTTGTAGATGGGTAAGTGGCATAATCCACACCGAGGGACTGGTTACCATCTACTGTTTTAGTAGTATTCACCAGCGGGTCATAGCCGGAATATTTGGTGATGGTAAACAGGTTCTGACCGCTCACATAGATGTTGAGTGATTTCAGCCAGGTTACCTGCGGTAGTGACAATGTATAACCCAGCCTTACGTTATTCAGGCGGATAAAATCTGATTTTTCCAGGTAGAGTGTTGACAGCTGTACAAGGTTTGCGGTGCTAGCTTTGGCTTCATAATATTTTGCCAGTACGTTACGGTCAGATGCGAGGCTGTTGATGTTCAGGTCCAGCGCGGTGTTGTTAACCAGGTAACCGCCTGTTTGCCCTATGAAGGAGAATGCCAGGTCAAATTTCTTATAGCGCATCTGGCTGTTAAGGCCAAAGTTAAAGTTAGGAATAGCTCCCTGGAAGATCTGCCTGTCATTAGGGTTGATAACGCCGTCGCCGGTTTTATCTTCGAAGATGTCTTTACCATCTTTGTCGTACCCCAGGTGTTTCAGCATGTAGAAAGAACCAGCTTCATAGCCATTCTTGTAAATGTTGGCATTTACGCCGGAAAGGCCGGGACCGGAGATGCTACCGGAATAGAGTTCTGAAACAGGGAGGTCTTTGATGGTGTTGGACAGTGTAGAACCGTTAACGTCAACATTCCAGGTAAAGTTCTTTGTATTGATGACCTGTGTACCCAGCATGAATTCAAATCCTTTGTTCACGATCTGTGCGTCTACGTTCTTCCATACGGTGGTGGTAGGGCTGAGCGGCTCAGAAGGGATGTTGAGGATAGGATCTTTGGTGGTTTTGTTGTAGTACTCCAGTGAGCCGTACAGCTTACCTTTCCACAGGTTGAAGTCTACACCGATGTTGTACTGTTCAACCAGTTCCCATTTCAGTTTGGGGTTTGGTGTACGGTTTACGGTAACGCCGTTCACCACTGCCTGGTCGCCATAGAGGTAATATCCTGCAGATGGAGATAAAGAGTAGCTGGCCTGGGTGATCTTGTTGGGTACTTCCTGGTTACCTGTTTGTCCCCAGCTGGCACGGAGCTTCAGGTCTTCAACAGCGCTGATATCTTTCATAAAACCTTCCTGGGACAGGGTCCAGCCTACAGCGAATGAAGGGAAGTAACCGTATTTGTTGTCTTTACCGAAGCGGGTGGAGCCGTCAGCACGGAGAGAGGCGGTAAACAGGTAACGGTTGTCGTAGTTATAGTTTACACGTCCGAAGTAAGACTGCAGCTCATTCTCCTGGGCATAGCCGCTTGGGCTGGTAGGCGTTCCGGAGTAACCGGGGTTGTATTCAGGATCTACGCCCTGTCCCTGTTGCGCAATGCCCTGAGTACCGAAGGCGGTACCTGAGAACTTGAACTGCTGGTAAGAGAAACCGCCCAGTACTTCTACCTGGTGTTTGTTAACTGACAGGTTATAGGTCAGGTAATGGTCCAGCAATGTGGTCAGTGAGGACAGGTTGTTCTGAACATAAGCACCGGTTGGAGTTCTGTCAGTTACGTTAGGATAGATAGTTGAGTTTCTTTCTGAAGTAGATTTGTCAATACCGTAGTTGATGCGGTAGTTCAGACCTTTCAGGATCCTGAAGGAAGCTTCAACGTTACCCAGGACACGGAAGGTGTTGGTTTTATCCTTGTAGATGCTCAGCAGATAAGCGGGGTTATAGTGAGCATTCATGTTGAAGTTGGTGTATTTGCCGGCAGAATCGTATACGGAGCGTGTAGGGTTGGCCATCAGCGCGTGGATGATGAGCTGACCGTCGGAACCTGCGGTGTTACCGTTGGGGATACCTGTTTCCTGGATATCGCTGGCGGTCAGGTTCATTTTTACTATCAGGCGTTTATCGTCGAAGAAAGACTCCTCAGCGTTCACCCTTGCGGTAGTTCTTTTGAAGGTGCTTGTTTCTACGATACCATCCTGATCCATATGGGACAGTGAGGCCATGTAGCTACCGGTAGCGGAAGTTTTGGCGAATGACAGGTTGTGGTTCTGTACAAATGCGTTGCGGTAAATGACGTCCTGCCAGTCGGTGTTACCACCGTGGTCATAGGCAGGGTTTACCAGTGCCTTGCGATATTCTGCTGCAGAGAGCACGTCCATTTTTTTGATAACGGAAGAGGTGCCTATGTAGGTATCGTAGGTCAGCACAGGTCCTCCCCTGTTACCACGCTTGGTGGTGATCAGCACTACGCCGTTGGAGCCCCTGGCACCGTAAATAGCGGCGGCAGATGCGTCTTTCAGGATGGTAACGGTCTCAATATCGCTTGTATTCAGGAAGTTGAGCGGGTTCTTTGGTTCGGAGCTACCGAGGCCGAAGTTAGGGCCTGCTGCGCTCACGTTATCGTTACTTAACGGTACTCCATCTACGACGAAGAGCGGAGTGCTGCCGCTGCGGATGGAGCCTACGCCACGGATGAAAACGTCTACGCCGGCGCCGGGCTCGCCGCTGGACTGGGCGATACGTACGCCGGATACTTTACCCTGCAGCATATTGTCTACAGAGATGTTGGCGCCTTGTTTAATATTATCTGCCTTTAACTGGGTGAGTGCACCTGTTACGTCGGCTTTGGTCTGGCTGCCGTAACCTACTACTACCACTTCACCCAGCTGGCTGCTGCTGCCGCTCAGGGTGATCTTCATCAGGGAGCTGCTGGCTGTAACCTGCTGCTGGGTGTAGCCGATGAATGAGATAACGAGTTTCTCACCTTCTGCCGCCTGCAGGGTGAATTCCCCACGGTCGTTCGTGGTGGTAACGCGATTGGTGGCAAGTGATTTTACAGAGGCACCCGGTATGGGGCTGCCGTCTGTACCAACAACTACCCCTTTTATGGGTTGCTGCGCTACCTGCTCAGAAATAGGATGACGTGGCACATTGGCCATAGAGGGGCTGATGGCTGAAAGCCATACTGCCGCCATTAATAGGTAATGATTATTCATGGGCAATCTATTATTCGTTGATGTGAATAGGTTATAGTGGTATACCGGATACCGTTGCCGGTACCTGTCATAATTATTGTCTCGTTGCGCATAAGCGATTGGTTGGGAGTATCCCTGAATGCCAGTGTTTTTATGAAATCGGCCGCAATGATAAGGCATTGTCCTGAATTAGGCACTAATTTCATGTTATGTTTGTTTTAACTAAATTCCCCGCGCGGGGTGTAGTAAGCTACAGGATCAGGCAACTTTCATGGGGGCTATAAGGTTCATTCTACGTGGAAAATTGTGGTTCTGTTCATTCTCTTATTTTTCCAGTTCATTCAGCTTTGCTTTCATCTGGTCGATTTCGGTTTGCTGACCGGAGCGTATCTGTTCGATAATTTTTTAAGCTCCGGATCTTTGATATCAGCCTGTTCGCACATCAGGATTGCGCCGGAATGGTGTGGAATCATAGATCTTATGAATTGCTTATCATCGACTACAGCCTGTTGCCTGATCAATAAAAAGAAAATAATTAACAACGCAGTACTGCCTGCGATAAGCAAGATATTGATTTTTTTGTTCCTGTACATTGATCCCATAAGAAGCAACTCAATAATTATCATGGGGCTGGTCATCAGGCCTGCCATATAAAACTGATTTATATTCATAAATACATTTGAGAAAGTATCAACCATTGCGTACATGAGTATATACATGGCTAAAAAAGAGAGAATGGCCATTACAAGCAATTTTCCGTAGTGATGGGTATGCTGCGTTTCCATGATCTGATCATTTTAAAAAGCATCTGCAATCTCCTGTCCATTATTATTTACGGAGGTGCAGGGAATTTATAATCAATATGTTGGAAGGCTGAGCGGGCTCAGTCAGAATTATTGTAAAGGAAGCCGGGGAAGGGAATAGTGTCTACGAAATGGGGTGTTAGCGGCAGCTGGAATTCAAACTGATGTATTATCTTAATCGTGTAAAATCATTTTATGACAGAAAGAATAATAACCATCGGGCAGGTACCGGTTACCTGTTACGAAGGCGGCCAGGGAGACAATACTTTAGTATTATTACATGGATGGCCGCAAACGTCCTATGTGTGGAGAAAAGTATTTCAGCCGCTTGCGGAGCAGCACCGGGTTATAGCTATTGACCTTCCCGGAATGGGGAATGATAATGCGGCAGATAGTGCGGATACGGCGGCTATTGCGGCTATTGTGAAATGTGTGTGTGATGAGCTGGGACTGGATAAGTTTAATATTGCTGGTCATGATATAGGCGCATGGGTAGCTGCGGCCTTCGCGTTAGCGTATGAAGAAAGACTGAGATCGCTGATAGTGATGGATGCTGGTATACCGGGGTTGATACCGGATGAGATCTTCACCCCTGCCAATGCCGGTAAAATATGGCAATTCTATTTCCATGCTATTAAAGAGTTGCCGGAACAATTGCTGGAAGGGAAAGAGAGGGAATATCTTTCCTGGTATTTTGAGAATAAATCTGCGGTTAAGGATGCTATTACGGCGGCTGATATTGATCATTACGTCCAGGCTTATAAAGGGAAACGACGACTGACTGGTGGTTTTGCCTATTACCAGGCTTTTCCTGAAAGTGTAATTCAGAACAAAGCCCGGTTAAGGAATCTTAGTATACCGGTATTGGCTATTGGCGGGGAGAAAGCGCAGGGGTTAAATATGGGGAAGGCTATGAGCAGGATATGTACGGAAAATCTGACGGCGATAAGTATTCCGGATTGCGGGCATTATATTCCGGAGGAGAGGCCGGAGGAGATGTTGAGGGCGTTTGATGAGTTCTTTATAAAAGTGAAATGATATAATAAGGAGAGACCGGCCAGAGAAAAAAAGTATATTTGACAGCAAATTTTGCCAACAGAAACCATATCTGATCATTTATGCAGGTAGCAATTACAGAAACTTTCGCAGCCGACTTCCCGGATATTTATCAACGTATACATACCATGTGGGAGAGCATAAGAGGTGAGCATATAAAAGATGATGAATTATCCCTCGTATCTATTGCCCTGAGAGAAGTCAGTACATATGATAAATACCAGGGTACAGATCTCCTGTCCCGCTTCCGGGAGGATTGCCTGGAACAGCGAGGCGCCTTTGAGGTTATTGCAGATAAGAGATTGCCTGTAGCAGATCTTATATCTGATATCCTGATGGCGCAATCAGTGGAAGGCTATTTTTTCTACTTCGGTATTGTACAGATCAGCGCTGAATATTGTTACACCTTTTCAGGAGATTGTAATATAAAGGACCGGGAGTTTTATGAGCCGCTGTTTGATGGTATCTGGCAAAGCCTGGAATACTTTGGTAACCCGGCGAAGGAGCTGGCGAAACAGCAAGCGGCTATTGATGCTCTTTCTACGAAAAATAATCCAGCAAAAAAGGAGAAAAAAGAAGAAGCCCTTCCTTTTTCCGTTCCAGCTGATGGTAAGGAGCTATGGGAGCTGGATGGCAATCAATTCCGTTTTCTGCCTGGTAGCAGCCTGTATGTTTCTGACACCGATGGAAACTTATATATTAAGCTGGAAGGAGAAATGCCGGATTATAATGACACCAGGCACGGGCATATTTTAAATAATTATGAGAATGGGAAGGTATACCTGCAGTTTAATTTCAAAGGAGTATATAACAATGGCGTACCAACGGGAGTATATAAATTTAAAGATGAACGGGACAATACCCACCGCTCTTACCTGTGGAAAGGAGGTTTCCAATACAGCTTTAATTTTAACGGGGAGGTTACGCTAAAGGATGGATGGCTTAATATTAATGGGCACTTCGGCGATTATTTATTAAGAGTAGTTAAGAAGCTCCGCCTGGAAGATATTCAGTGGGATAAGTACCGGTTTACAAGCCTGGAAGAGCTTGATACAGCGTCTGCGGTTATTGTACATCATATACAGCTTACAGACCCTTATCCGGCCCAGCTGCATGAGCAGCTGTATCCGTTCACAGAGGTACGGACGTTTGCTATTCATTTCTCTCCTGGCAACAAGTCAGCCGCTGATATGAAAGAACTTCCCAAACCGCTTAAACGGTATAAATCTCTCAGGCAGCTCAACCTGTCAGGCATTGTTGCAGTGGATACGCTGCCGCAATGGATAGGAGATCTCAAAGAGCTGGAACATCTCAGTTTGTCTGAAAGCCAGATAGAAGGCATACATCCTTATATATTCCAGCTTCCGAAACTAAAGTTCTGTTACCTTGGTAATAACCGCCTGCAATCCCTTGCTCCTGCCCTGCCGGACACGCTGGAGTTCCTATTGCTGGAAAATAATCAGCTTACATCATTACCAGCGTCCCTGGCAAAGCTAAAGCACCTGAAGAGCCTGAACATCAGCAGAAATCCGCTGCAAAAGCTGCCTCCGGGGCTGGAAAATATAGAACATCTGGAACTGGAGCTGGAAAAGAAGCTTTCCATGATGGATTATTCCTACAAAGGCGCTGATGGTAAAGGCATCATTTCTTATGACGATACTTTATTCTTTGCTCATAACGATAAAGAGTTGCAGCAAGGACTGGAAACTGTGATAGCAGATCAGAACCTGCAGCTCTACCGGCAAGGCCTGACAGAGCTTGCCCGTAAGTCAGTGGCTATTGTTACTACTGACGAAGATCATTATGAACAAAAAGGTAACAGCCGTTTTGGCGGATTGCCGGATCTACCTGCCGGTACTTCGTACCCGTCCTTTACTTCATATGATGGTAGTTCTAAAGGATTGCAGTTCATCTCGCAGCTTAATTGTGCAGATGTGGCCCACCTGCAGGATTACCTGCCAAGGACCGGTATCCTGTATTTCTTTATAAGAGACCAGGATGATTTTGAGCCGCTGGTTATGTATTATGATGGCGATATGTCTTTGCTGCAATCAGCCAGAGCACTAGATATTACTGAAGATTATATTTTCGATGACAGGGGTATTTATACTCCTTACAAAGCAACCTTCGATAAGTATCCCGGTATTCCGTTCTTCTATAACATACAGGATTATATAAAAGATTCTTTTCCGGAGCTGAAAGACCTGGAGGATATGGACGATGAAACGGAAGCACTCAAAAACGCGCTGAACCCAGCTATTACGCCTGTACACAGCATTAACAGCTATGTATTCAAACAACATGATACTCCGGAGATTGAAGCAGCGAACGCGTTTAAAGGGAAGCCGGAGGATTGGATGGTATTATTGCGGGTAGGATCTGACAGCAATACCGGGTTTAGCTTCTGGGATGCGGGGGAGATCTATTTTGTGATACATAAGAGTGATCTGGCGCAGAGGAATTTTTCGAAGGTGTTTTGTGGTTTGGAGAGTAGTTGATGGGAGGAGGATATTGCTCAGAAAAAAGGGTTTTGCCTTCGGCAAAACCCTTTTTTCTGAGAGAGATTTTTCTTGAGAGATAACAGGCTGGCCTGCGGCCAGCTAAGATATTAATTGAAGAGGTTTACCATCAGGTTCAGCTCAAACATTCCGTTGGTATAAGTGCTTAGCCCGGAAGTCTGTGAGGTATAAGTGAACTGTACACCTCCGAGCGACTTATAGTTAAGCCCCGCCCCTGCACTGATACTTTTAGAGGTATGATACATGCCAAAGGCATTCAACAGATTGCCCAGGAACACGAAATTGGCGCCTACATCCACGATGTTATCATATCCTTTTACACCACGGAAACAGATTTTAGGTTCAACAGAGCTAAGCTGCTCTCCTGTCTGGAATTTATACCCGGCAGCGGCAAAGAAGATGGAACGGTTTATACCGACATCGGCTGATTTATTTCTCACATAACTGATCAGGTTAGGCATGGCTGCCTGCAGGCTAAGTCCGTTACGGGTGAAGGCCATACCGAAATCACTTTCAAAATAATTGTCCCGGCGGTTATAGGCAGAGATCTCTTCATCTGTAGGATCTCCGACCACAGATTTTGTATCCAGCCTTCTTGCGATGAAAGCAGCAGATAAGCCAAAGTGTAATACACTGTTACCATTCACGTTCAATGGCAGGTGATAGGCATAGGTAAAGGCTACTTTTGTACTGTTCAAAAGGCCGGCCTTATCATTATAGAGATTCATCCCCAAACCTACCCTCTTGCCCAGCATATAGTCGGCCGCGAGTGCCTTTGCTTTAGGAGATCCCGGAACATCCGACCATTGCCGCTGGTAGGCGGCGAATATATGCAGGCCGGTATCTACACCGGCCATGGCAGGATTGGCCATATACTGGTTCAGGAAGTACTGAGCTGCCATCGGCTCATATAAGGAAGGTGCGTTACCCAGGCTCTGCGCTTCTGCATGGTAGCTGCTGAGCGCAAAAGCGCCCAGCAATGTTATGTAGCTTATATATCTTTTCATGTCTAGTATCTGTGGATGATTGTAATGAATCCTTTGAATCTGGGTTTATTATCCCCCAGGTCTATGATATAGTAATAGGTACCTTCTGCTAACCGCTGACCGTTCACTGTACCGTTCCAGTTATTGGTATAACCCTGCTGACGGTAGATGAGACGACCTGCCCGGTCATAGATCTTCACCTCATTCTGCGGATACATGTCAATGTTCTTCACTATCCACAGGTCGTTCTTACCATCTCCGTTAGGGGTAAGGATATTTGTGGCCTCCAGCTGATAATCGTCTTTTACTGTGATGGTGATCTCTTTTGTAACGCTACAACCTTCATTGTTAGTAATAGTTACCTGGTAAGTAGTGGTGGCTGCCGGACGTGCGTCTGTTTCTGCCGATTGAGCGTCGGTCAGTCCAGCGACAGGGCTCCACGTATAAGAGCTGCCGCCGGAAGCTGTGAGCCTTATTGTTTCGCCTTTACTGATAGTAGATTCTCCTGTCAGTTGAATATCTCCATCAGGTAATGGGTTCACAACTACTGTAACAGCGGAGGAAGTCACGCTAAAGTTGCCGTAGATAGCTTTTACTGTATAGCTGCCGCCCTGGTTAACTGTCAGCGATCTGCCGGCTGCACCAGCTACCTGGCTGCCATCACGATACCATTCGTATGCGGGAGCTTCGCTGGATTGTAATGTAATGGTGCCACCTGCGCAGAATGTAGTGTTGCCTTGTGCTGTGATGACCGGTGCACTCCATGCGCTTACTTCTATTGTTTGAGTTACTGCCTGTGCGGGCTCATAGTTATTATCGCCCGCCTGTGAAGCAGTGATAGTGACGCTACCCGCCACACCTACATGGGCAATGTTTCCATTCACACTTATCACCTGTGTATTATTAGTGCTAAATGTTACCGACAGTCCGGAGGTGGATGTAGCGACGAGTGTAAAGTCAGGGTCTCCCTGGTTCTTATTGCCCGGGTTGCTGAAAGTGATCTGCTGGGTAGCTTTTGTGATGGTCAGCTGACCATCTGTATATGTGATGCTGTAATCATTGCTTGTCAGTCCTGCCGGGGTAATGACGTATGCACCAGCATTTACAGCCCCCTGAGCCGAACCGGTATATGTAATGCTACCGCCGAGTTTTGCTGCGTTATCTCCGTTCACAAAACCTGCGTATGTTACTCCGTTACCACCTGTATAGGCAGTACCATTATAGGTACGTGTATCATTTGCTGCTGTAACGGTGAGCGATGCTTTGTTAACGTTGAATGACCGTGTGGCTTGTGTTGCCGGGAAATAGCTGGCATCGCCTGCCTGGTTGGCAGCAATTGTTACGATACCTGCACCGGTGATAGTAACAGTATTGCCATTTACAGTGGCCGGGCCGCTAACTATGCTGTAGCTAACTGGTAGCCCGCTGTTACTGGTAGCGTTGAGTGTAAATGTAGCATCTCCATATGCTTTATCGGTAACTGCCGGGAAGGTGATGGTTTGTGGCGCCTGACCTACCGTGAGCGTACCATTAACAGTAGTGAAGACATAGTTGGCAGAACTCAGTGTACCGGCAGCGATAGTGATCGGGTAATTACCTGCCAGGCTGCTGGCATCTGCATTAGTATTCAGTACGGGGGCGCCGCCTATTACACTGTCATCATCCCCGTTCACGAAACCGGTGATAGTATAGGTCAGCGCCGGATTGGCTACTCCGTAGGCCTTCTGTTTATCATCTGCAGTTACGGTCAGCGTAGCTGTGCCAACATTGAAGGTGTTGCTTACGGCAGTAGCGGCTGTATAGTTGGCATCGCCCGGTTGTGTAGCTGTAACAGTTACGCTACCTGCGCCGGTAATGGTTAATGTATTACCGTTGACAATAGCGGGCCCTGATGTAACCACATAGGTAACCGGTAACCCGCTGGTGCTGGTGGCGCTGAGCGTAAACGGAGCATCCCCGTATGTTTTGTTTGTAAGAGCCGGGAAGGTGATGGTCTGTGATGCCTGGCCAATAGTCAGTGTGCCGTCTACAAAACTGAATGAGTAATTAGCAGCGGTCAGACTACCAGCTCCCACTGTAATGGGATATGTGCCTGGCGTACTGTTTACAGTTGCTGTAGTACTCAGGGCTGCGGTACCGCTCACTACAGTGCCGTTTTCTCCGTTTACGTAGCCGGTAATGATATAGCCGAGTATAGGATTGGGCGCCAGGTAATTCTTAGCCAGGTCTTTGGCGGTTACTGTGAGCACAGCTTTATTAACGGTGAATGTCTGTGTTACAGTTGTTGCCGGCCTATAGTTGACATCACCTGGTTGATCGACAGCGATTGTTACATTGCCTGTGCCTGTGATGGTAACAGTGTTGCCACTTAAAATCACAGGGCCTCCAACTAAACTGTAAGTAACTGGTAAGCCACTGGTGCTGGTAGCGCTGAGTGTAAATTGAGCATTCCCGTATGTTTTATTTGCAATAGCAGGGAAATTGATGGTCTGCGAAGCCTGAGCTATGAGCAGGGTACCATTTGCCAGGCTGAAATTATAATTAGCTGCGCTTAATGTACCTGTAGCAGTAACTATGGGATAAGCACCAGGTGAGCTGCTGGCATTAGCATTAGTGCTGATTGCAGGAGCACCGCTGATTACGCTGTTATCTTCTCCGTTCACGAAACCCGTAATAGTGTAAGTAAGTACAGGATTTACCAGTCCATAGGCTCTTTGTTTATTCTCAGCTGTTACCGTCAGTGTAGCAGGAGTAACAAGGAAGGTCGTGCTTACTGCTGTAGCAGCACTATAATTAGCGTCTCCCGGCTGTGAGGCTGTTACGGTAACACTACCGGCGCCGGTAATAGTCAGGGTATTACCGCTGATGGCAGCGGGGCCTGATGTAATGGCATAAGTAACGGGCAGGCCGCTGGTGCTGCTGGCGTTTAGTGTAAACGGAGCATCGCCGTATGTCTTATTCGTAATAGCCGGGAAGGTGATGGTCTGCGATGCCTGGCCGATGGTAAGCGTACCATCTACCAGGTTGAATGAATAATTAGCAGCGTTCAGGGTACCTGTACCTAAAGTAATGGGATAAGTACCTGGTGTACTGCTGGCATCTGCTGTTGTGCTGATAGCGGCAGTGCCACTTACTACGCTGTTATTCTCTCCGTTCACGAAACCCGTAATAGTATAATCCAGGGCAGGGTTAGCCTGCAGGTATGTTTTGGTTTTATTATTGGCGGTTACTGTAAGAGCTGCTTTGTTGATGGTGAATGTCTGTGTTACTCTTGTTGCCGCTGTATAGTTGGCATCACCAGGTTGATCGGCAGCAATTGTTACATTACCTGTGCCTGTGATGGTAACTGTGTTGCCGCTTAAAGTAGCCGGACCTCCTACCAAACTGTAGGTAACAGGCAGGCCGCTGGTGCTGGTAGCGCTGAGCGTAAACGCAGCGTCTCCATATGTTTTATTTGCAATGGCGGGGAAATCGATGGTCTGTGAAGCCTGGTTGATAGTCAGCGTACCGGTAGTAAAGGTGAAGCTGTAATTAGCCGAGCTTAATGTGCCAACAGCAGCAGTGATAGGATAGGTACCTGGTGCGCTGGTTGCATCTGCAATGGTGCTGAGCTGTGGCGTACCTGTCAGCACGGTGGCATCTTCGGTGTATACAAATCCATTGTAAGTATATGTAAGTGCAGGGTTGTTGACGCCGTATGACCGTTGTTTATCATCAGCTGTAACTATCAGTCCTTTTTTATTAACGGTAATGGTACGTGTAGCGGTTGCCGGCAGATATGTGTTGGTGGCGCCTGCATTGGCTGTGATGACGGCTGTGCCTGCGCCGGTAGTTTTGATCTTACCGTTAACTATCTGTGCTACGGCTGTATTACCCGATGTGTAGGTAATGGTAGCATCGCCGGTGGTGGTTGCCTGTAGAGCGATGTTTTCATCGCCATAGGTAGCAGGAGCAAGTGTCGGGAAGGTGATGGTCTGTGCCTGGGCCTGGATCTCATATGCGCCCAGGTCAATCACGGTATTGCTGATACGTGTTTGTCCGCCGAGGTCCAGTGTACCGGCCTGCGCTGTGTAGCCGCTGTTGTTGGTCTGCGGATCGCCCCTGTTGATGGCGAAGTTGGTCAGTGTGAGCCGCAGGTCGCCGTTAGCGGCGTCTGTAAATGTTACAGCGGGCGTAGTTTGTTGCGTGGTAGTATTGGTATAATACTGATCACCCAGTATTGAATAGTTAATATCCTTTGTAGCAGTAGCGGAGAAATAAATGTCTGTGACACCCGCCCAGGCTGATGTATTGCCTGATATAATGCTATTGTATGCTACAAGGCTGCCATTGGACATTGCCACACCACTTGCCTGTGTAAAGCCGGTATTGCCGCTTATAGTAGCGTTGATCAACCGCAGGGTACCGTTTGCATTCTGGATAGCCCCGCCCTGTTGAGCACTTCCGTTGCCGGAGATAACGCTGTTGGTAAGTTGCATGGTACGCGAGCCGGTATTATATATAGCGCCTCCGCCCAGGTTAGCGGCGTTGCCATGGAAGCGTGTGTTTGTAACAGATACGTTGGCGTCAGAGCAGTAAAGACCTGCACCTGATTGCTTGTCGACCGTTGCGCCGGTAGCGTTTCCGCCCGTAATGATCAGGCCGTCCAGTACCACCTGGCCGCTGACATTACCGATGGTCATTACCTGATAGCTGTTGGTTCCCCTGATATCTGAGGGTTGCAGCACAATACCGTTATTCAGGATATCATCACTTGCCAGGTCGCCGCTGAGTATAACGGGATTAGCCGGTATATTACGTGCATTCAGTGTTGCTTCGTTACCAGCAAAGCCGCCATATACGGAAAGGGCTGAGGTTATAGTAAATGAAGCCGCCGGGTCTGCCGTGGCAGCAGGCTTATAGGTGCCTTTGGCTACCCATACCTGGCTAATGCCGTTTGCTGGATCTGCGGCTGCATTGAGGGCGTCCCGCAGCTCAGGCAGGGGGCTGGTCCAGCTGCTGCCATCGCCGGGTGTAGCGGATTGTTTGTTGACATATACGATACCTCCCGCATCCGGGTTTACGATAGTCAGGTTACAGGGAGCGGTATTTTTCAGGCTGAATGCTGTAGGCGCCGGCGCTGAAAGCGTATTGTCTTTGTTCCATTGTAACGTATCCAGTATCAGGCTGCGCAGCCTGGCAGAAGAACCTACAGTGGTATTGCAATTATATCTTGCATTTACGGTGGTTAGATCCGGGAATTTCAGCAGCGCAGTTGTTGCTGGCTTTACGGAAGAAGAAGAAGTAAAATCACAGGGATCGAGCGATGTTTCCCAGGTCTTCCTGTTTATATTGATACCAGCAATGATACTCGGTGCAGCAACGGTGCCAGTGAAGGCAAACAGCTGATCGCCGGCAAGGCCAAGGCTGATATACTGTGAACTGGAAGCTTTAGTAGCTGTGATATTCGTGACTGTCCCTATTGTAGCTGAGGGAGAATATTTACAGGAGATGACCACCTGCTGACCGGCCTTGATCAGAGTGGAGCCGGAGGACCATCTGATGACGCCATCTGTTTGTGAACCAGTATTGGCGGCACAGGAGGTGGACTGAAAGCCGGTTCCGGTCCAACCCAGATCTGTAAAATAAATTTCTGTATTAGCAGGGCAATTACGGAGAAATACAAACGAAAAAGCATCGTTCTGTGTACTGCCATTGTTATCGTCATCAAAGGTATTGATACCGGTAAACAGCAGATCGCCGGCGGTGATGGTCTGCGCCTGCACATATTGAACAGTACTGCTGAGCAGTAACAAATAAACTACAATCCGGAGTAACGTTAACTTCATAGCTATTGGGAAGCCTTTGGTATAAGAAAAATGTATTGATATAGATCCGCCGTGGCGGATCGTGAATTATCTGTAAATAAGCTCAGGCACAGAGATAGGTGTTAATCCATCCGGAAGTTCGTGTTACGGTCTTATCATTCACTATTTCCTGCCATATCGTTGCTGTATTATCTACCCTCCCTTTCACTTCCGGTTCAAACACTTCATTTGCTTCTACCAGCCATGCGGGGGTAAGCATATGGTGTGTGGCTGTATCGATGCGCATGGGTCCGCGGGGACTGTTGAGCGTAACATTACCAAGACCGGCCAGTATGTCCTTTGCCCGGAAGTTATGTGTGTTTGCAGTATTAAAAATATGTTCCAGTATCAGACCGGTATCCCACCCGTGCATGCCGGCCAGGTTGGCCTCACGGCCGGTGAAATGCAGGAATTGTTCTTTCAGTTGGCTGTTGGCGTCATTGTTAATAGAAGATGTCCAGGGTACATATCCGCTGATACGGAAAGGTAATCTGAGTTCTCCATAAACAGCAGGCAGGGTTTCGTCCAGCAGCATAGGGCTGGCAAATACCTGTAAGTTCTTTGCATGATCCAGTTGTTGCAACTGCTGAAGGAAACAATGTGCGAGATCGCCGTTGAAAAGTGACAGTAATGCCTGTACCTGTGTGTTGGCCGTCAGGAAATCGTGCAGGGGAGCTGAATTGAACTCCTGTACTTTGTACTGGCTGACGAAGTTATAGGCAATGTTACCTCCGCAGTCAGCATATGACTGTGTGAGGGCATGGCTGTGCGAATATCCCCCGTCATAAAAAGATGTGCATACGGCAGCATCTTTTAACAGACCTGCGGCGTATTGACCTGTAAGCCGGCATTGAACAGTATTGTTAAGCGTGTGGGATAGTACTACGGGATGGGGTTCCCAATCATACGGATATTTGGCGCCGTTATGCACCAGCAATACCAGGCGGTTGAGAGACCGTGCCAGTGATGCGATATTCTGTACCGATTCCTGGTCGGCATATAACACCAGGACATCTACCTGCTGTTCCAGCAACATTTTTTCAGCTTCAGCCAGCATCTTTTCCGGTTCTGTTCCAAAACCTATATGAGCCGTGATCAGCGATGCCGGTACCTGCCTGTATTGCAGGTATGCCTGCAACCCTTGCTGGAAATTATGATAAAGCAAAGGCTGGAAGGTTGATCTTGGTAAAAGTGCTCCTATCTTCATACTGGCTTGTGCTGGATCATGTTTGCGATGGGAACTCCCCAGCCGGGTTGATTATAAAGTTCACAACAATATAGGGCTGCATATTATCAAAGGGCTGACTGTTCCCTACCGGAGTTACAGTCATCATATTACCTCCGCTGGATGGGATGACCTTCAAAGGAGGCAGATGGCTGGTATCTGTTTTACCTGTGCTGTAAAGCTGTGTGCCTGTAACAATTGACGGATAAGTGTTATCAGGTACGAGGGATTTGCCGGGATTTTGTCCGAGGGAAGGGATATATACCGCCCCGGCAACCAGGTGCTGGTGAGCAGGAAGGTTGTTGGGTATCAGCGTTACTGTTTCTGTTCCTCCATTTTCTCCCAGTGTAAACGAACTTCCCTGATGTACCGGCACTCTTCCACGCAGGTCAGGAAGACCGAATGTTTCCACTCCATCACCACCATAGGTGGTACCTATGACGAGGAAGAGAGTTTCATACTCAGAAATGTTAAGCAATCGTCCATCACAGAAAAGCCAGCCCGCTGGCTCAAAATCTCCCGCAAACATTCTTATTTCTCCTGTAAAAGCAGGCATAGTTTGAATCTTTAAATTATGAACGTGGAGGGAATACTCCCTGCATAGCAATCAGAAATTTGAGTGTTAATGAGGGCTGAACATTGTATACCGGAGCAGAATTGCCTGCGGCCCTCAATTGCAAAGACGCATGGACGGGGATAGCACCGCTACCTACAGTAGCACTGTACAGAGGTGTAGCTGATGAAGTACCCGGATAATTGCCCATAGGGTTATTGGTATTATTGTTGGCTCCTGCGGGAAATGATAATTCCTGCTCGGGAATATTGTGCGTATGCGAAGGTAGTTCGTTGGTAGTCAAAGTAACCTCCTCAGTTCCGCCCTGCTCGCCAAGGCTATGCAGGTATAAACCCGGTCCCTGGCCTGCTCCGATGGGAACCTTGCCCATGAGGTCAGGAAGACCGAAGGTGCTCTTTCCATCACCTCCGAAGGCAGTTCCCAGAAGTGCAAACAGCGGGGTATTCTGTGAAATGGGCAGTAACTGTCCATTACAGGTAGCGTAACCTTTCGGCGCAAAATTGAAAGGTACTATAATGATCTCAGCGACATAGCGGTCTGTTGCTGCCATAATGAATATAATTAGGTTTCAGAAGGGAAAATACCTTGCAGGGCAATAATAAAATTGATAGCCAGGTATGGCATTACGTTATTAAAAGGAGTTTGTGCCGTTGTATTAGCAGTGCTCAGCAAAGGGGCTCCTGCGGGATCTCTTACCATATCATAAGCCTGTACCGTAGCCATTTTTTCATCTGCCACGGGGCTGAACCCGGGGCTGCCAGCCGGCGCCGTTGCAAAGAAAGTACTGTCTGATGAAGTGGTGGTTGGTGCGCCCCCTGTTGGCAATGTAAGTGTTGCCGTTACCGGATGGCTGTGTTGCGGCATAGTTCCCATATTAAGGGTATTGGCCATTGCACCCTGTTTGCTTCCTAAAGTGTATCCGTTGCCTTCATGCATGGGCGCACGGTCCCGAAGGTCAGGAAGAGCAAAGTTAGTCTGTCCATTACCGCCAAAAGTAGTGCCTAACAAAGCAAACAGTGGCTGGTTCTGATTGATAGGTAATAATTGTCCGTTGCACAATGCGTAACCTTTAGGGGCAAAATTGAAAGAGACCATAACGATCTCTGAAAGGAAGGGTGTTTCTGCCATTGAATTGAGTTCACGTTAGGGATATTGTCCTGGATAAATACGTACGTAACGAATGCTGCCGCAAAAATATAGTTTATTTCCTTCAGATACAATATTTATTTTATCAATGAAAATCCGGATAACAGTGATTATCTTTGTTTCATTCTTTCCCAGATCCTTATATTTATGAATCAAGAACGCCGTTCCTTTCTGCGCAACACGCTGCTATCCACAGGCATTCTGTTGGTCCCCCCTTCTATTAAATCCCTGGCTTCTATTACAGCAGGCAACATTTATATTCCCGGTAACAACCGTGAGTTAATGATATGGCATACAAGCAACCTGCAGGGTGCGCTCCCGGACCTGTTGCCGACCGGCAATGAAAACCTGTTGCTGGACGCCGGAGATTTTACCGGTCATACGGGTATTGAAATGGTACAGGCTATGAATAAAGTCAGTTATCACGTTGCCAATGTAGGTAGCAGGGAACTGGTAAACGGACAGGCAGGCCTGGCTGCGTTGATACCATATATACAATTTGCCCTGGTGAACTGTAATTACCGATTTACAGATAAAACGCTGGTGCGCGAAGTAGTACCGTATAAGATCGTGTATATAGGCCAGTTAAAGATAGGGGTGACTGGTGTGGGGCCTCAATTACCTGCTGCCAGTGGCGTTACCTGCCTGCCTCCCGTTGAAGCTGCCAGCAAAGTAGCTGCAATACTTAAGAATGAACATAGTTGTGATGTGGTAATCTGCCTTTCACAAACGGATAACTACAAAATGGCGATCGATTCTACCAATATAAATCTTGTGATAGGCGGCCATCAGAAGGGAGTATTGTATTCATCACTTGTACTGAAGAATGCCCAGGGTCAGGAAGTATGTCTTAACCAGACAAACAGCGACCTGAATATGGTAGGTAGTATGAAAATGATGTTCAATGAAGAGCGTGAGGGTTGTGGTATGGTGCCTGGTTATGTGATGGCTTAATTAATTTATATCATAAAGCGGTCCCGGCTGTATTTCAGACGGATGAAACAGCTAAAAAGAACGGGTTTTGCCTTCGGCAAAACCCGTTCTTTTTAGGAAGGATTTGTCTATGCTGCGCGGCTGGTTTTGAGAGAAGAGGTAATTGCCCCGGGTTGGTCAAGAGAACAAACCTTCTCCCCTTTCTGTTAAATTAAATATGATAACAGATCAGTTCCCATTCTTATACCATCCTCAGTGGGGAGCAATTGCCGATGGTTACCGCCAGGTGAAACGAGAAAAGAGGTCGGTGGGCTTTAATCTTTTCTCTGTCACCTCCAATGGCCGTCATCATGAAAACTTCCATTCGGATATCCTGGCAAGCCTGCTTGATCCCGGAAGGGAGCACCAGGAAGGTTTCCTTTATCTGCATCTTTTCATAACGTATTTACGGGAGCAGTATCAGATCCTGGTTTCATGTGAAGATTTCTGTCATACCAGGGTAACCCGGGAGGAAGGCAGGCTGGATGTATTGATAAAGGATGAAGTATCCAGGAAAGCTATCATCATTGAAAATAAGATCAACGGCGCCCAGGATATGGAGGACCAGCTGGAGCGGTATCACCGGTTTGCTGAAAAAAATGGGAACTACACTGTCGTGGCTATTATATACCTGTCTGCAGACGGGTTAAAGTATGCTCCCAAATCCAACGCAAGAATAGATCATCTTGTATACAACATTGGTTGTTTTGTTAATACAGCGACTGACCTGCTCAATGGCTGGCTGGTACCCTGTGTTCAGGCAAGTGCGCATGCAGATAGCCGGTCGTTCCTTCAACAGTATATAAATTTATTGAAACATCTTTCAAATAAACATATGGAAACTGCCCAGAAAGCTCAGCTATATGATTTCCTGAGTGAGAGCAATAACCTGCAACAGGCTTTGTTAGTGATGGAACTTATGTCTCAAATGACTGCTTACAGAGCTGAATGTTTTATTAAAGCTATTAATGGTAAATATCATCCTTTCCGCCAACTGTACCGGTATAAAGAGAATTACTACTGTTTCGAAAACTATTGCCCGGAAGACAATCACTTTAAACTGGACGTATGGTTCAATGAAGATGGCAGTGCGGGGCTGGATTTCTGGAATACAACGCTCCACTCGCCCGAAGGCAGGCCACCTCTCACACAGGAGCTACAGCGTATTGGATGGGAAACTTTATTTGATCCCGGACATGGTAATGGCGATAATGGCTACCGGAAGCTATTCAAGATCAGTGATGCCTATCCTAATATGAAAGCGCTGGATGCTGCGGTACTGGATTTTGTTGAGAAATTTATACATGCCCTGGGTTAGCAGAACTTATAATATGTATGCAACCTTTGCTGATCAGGAACGTTTTTGAAAATAAAGACAACCCAAAAAGGATATTATATCGTTACATCTTTGATTTATACAAATGCTCATTGCATTTGTCAATTGACTTCATTTTGCGGCACCGGTACCTTTGAGAACAAAAACGTTGCCATGAGACTTACATACCTGATCATCCTGGCATTGCTGCTGACCAGTTGCGGCAATGCCAGTTCCCAGAAGCAATCTGATTCCTCACCGCAAAATGAAGCAAAGATGAAAAACGGAACAGAAGTAGCTGACTACGCTACTGATCCTGCTATTGAAGTACAGACAAAAGCATTTTTAAAGGCCCTGAACACCAGTGGGGGCAAACCTATGGAGACAATGCAACCTGCTGATGCCCGCAAGGTACTGGAAGGGGCGCAAACATCTGTAAATGCAGATGTATCCGGTATAGAAGTAAGTGAAAGGACCATTACCCAGGACGGGATAACAGTAAAGCTCTTTATTGTGCGTCCGGCTGGAGCTACCGGCGTATTACCCGCTTTCATGTTCTTCCACGGTGGTGGATGGGTGATCGGGGATTTCCCTACACATAAGCGCTTCATCCGTGACCTGGTTGTTAATTCCGGCGCTGTTGCCATACATGCAGAATACACCCGTTCACCCGAAGCAAAATACCCTGTGGCAGTGAATGAGTGTTATGCAGCTACCAAATGGGTAGCGGAACATGGTGACGCAATCAATGTAGATGGCAAACGCCTGGCGATTGCCGGTAACAGTGCAGGAGGCAATCTTGCGGCAGCAGTAGCGCTAATGGCCAAAGATAAAAAAGGGCCTGAATTAAAGGCACAGGTACTGTTCTGGCCTGTTACTGATGCCAATTTTGAAACGGTTTCCTATAACCAGTATGCGAGCGACAGGTTCCTGACAAAGAATATGATGAAATGGTTCTGGGACAATTATATACCGAATGCCAGTCAACGGAACGAAATCTACGCGTCTCCGTTAAGAGCCACGACTGAACAGTTGAAAGGCCTTCCCCCAACACTGGTCCAGACGGCTGAAAATGATGTACTGCGGGATGAAGGAGAAGCTTATGGACGAAAGCTGAATGAAGCAGGCGTACCTGTATCTGTAGTACGTTATTCAGGTATGATACACGATTATGGTTTACTTAACCCACTGGCGCAAATCCCGGAAGTACAGTCAGCACTCTTCTATGCTGCTGTGGAACTGAAAAAAGCGTTGAAGTAACCTCTTTATGATAAGCATTACCCATATTGATACCGCCTGTGTTCTTCTGAACATAGGCGGTTATAAAATACTGACAGATCCGACATTGGACAGTCCGGGGAAACTGTATTATCATGGTTCAGGAACTTTCTCCCGGAAAACCTCTGTACCGGCCTTGTCATCCTTAACCCCGGGTGATATAGACCTTGTACTGTTAAGCCACCATCAGCATAAAGATAATTTCGATCATGAAGGCAGGCGGTTAACTGAAAAAGTGCCCCTGGTCCTTTCTACGGAGGCGGCTACCCGTCTTCTGCCCAATGCAAGGGGGCTTAAGGAATGGCAGTCCTTTTACATCAGGAATTCCCGCGTTCCGGACCTGAAGATCACGGCAACACCGGCACAACATCACCCCTGGTGGGTACCGGGATCTTTTGCGGGGAAGGTTATCGGGTTCATTATTGAAAGCAGCCTGCTGAAGAACGGGGCTATATATATTTCAGGGGATACTGTTTATTTCAGGGGCATACAGGAGATAGCACAGCGTTTCAGAATTGATACCGGGATCTTTCATGTTGGCGCTGTGCAATTCAGGTACCTGACGGGTTGGGGGCAGTATACATTCAGCGGCGCAGAGCTGCTGAAGGCTGTCAGGGTACTTTGTCCTACTATGATAATACCGGTACATTTCAGTGGCTGGACGCATTTCAAAGAGAATGAAACGGCATTGAGAGATATACTGGAAAAAGATACGGAAGTGTGGCAAAAAACGGTTTTTCCGGAGCCGGGAAAGGAAATCGCCCTCTACTAAGCAATGGTTTGTTTGCCGCTGGCGGACAAAGAGAGACTAAACAAAAGCGCGGGACAAAATCCCGCGCTTTTGTTTAGTCTCCATATTTGGTTATTCGCTTTGGTGCATTATCCATATATCGTTAAAATAAAACCGCCAGAATCTCACAACTAAATAAAAATCAATCAAATAACAACCAGGCACATTATTAGTTATGGCAAACTATCACTAACCGGAATTACCACTATGAGAAATACCAATTTTGTCACCAATCCGCTAGCCCGCCCCATTGCTGTTACTTCACTTAAAGAACAGGCCATGGCGGATGCCCTCACCTATTTTCCTTCCGGCAAGCTTTCCAGGTTTGAGATCATCCTGGTGCAGGAAGGCCATTACGATATAGAAGTAAATGGTTATCCCCTGCAGTTAACGACACATACTGCCTGTTTTTTGATACCCGGACAGTTCCGGCTTGCAGCAATTTCAGAAAATGTGAAGGGGTTTCATATCAGTATTTCAGAAGAGTATTTCCATCTTACCCTTAACCAGGGGCTACAGCAGTTCTATCATAGCAATTTTCTGGCTCATCCGTGGTGCTGTAAACTGGATAAGGAGAAAGCTTCATTGCTTGAACTGATACTTTCTGTTATACAGCGGGAAGCCTCGGCACGCCAGGGTATTATACTGGGATGGCTGAAGGTGCTGCTGGAATATTTTGAATGGGAACATACGGAGGCTATCATAGAATTTCCACCCCGCAGGGACCAGGAAATTTCAAGGCAGTTCTTTAAGCTTCTTGCGGATCATTTTACAATGCAGAAAAGGGTGTCTTATTATGCACGTTCATTGTCGCTTACGCCCTCCCATCTTAACCAGGTGATAAAAAGAATATCCGGGTATACTGCCAGCTACCATATACAGCGTTGTATTATCATGGAAGCCAAACGGCGGGCACTGGACGGAGATAAGAGTATGAAAGAAATTTCATATGCACTTGGTTTTGATGATATCTCCCATTTCAGCAAATATTTCAAGAACAATACAGGTGTAAGTTTCAGCAGTTTCAAGAAACTGGTTGACAATCAGCAATAGTATAGGGCATCTGGCAGTAACCGGCACATGATTGCGAAACCGCTTTCTATTCCGTACTTTAGAGGCCAAACCAAAATCCCTCTGCAATGCCCCGGTTTCTGTTACTGTTATGGCTGTCCGGAATGACCATGCTTTCCAATGGCCAGCAACTCCGCAATCCCGTTCCACCATCCTATAATGCCGATATGCAAAGGCTGCTCGTTATTTCGACGGCCAACTTTATATACGGTATTTGCCAGGGACAGATGGACAGGGACAGCTCCACTGTCTTTTCTGCCAATATGTTTGGCTTAAGCCGGCTGTTAGCCTATAATGAAGACTTTTCCAGCGGGAAAGACTATCCCGGCCAGCAGCTGATCGATTCAGGAAGAATAACTACTGCTGAACAGCGTCTGGCAGACCTGCAGGGTGATGCAAGGTTACAACTGCTGGCGGAACTGTGTATCTATTACCTTCATAAACCGGGCAGCGAGAAAAGGGATATGGACAAGGCCATCATTTTTATTGAGCAACTACATCAAGCTGCCAATGCCAAATGGTTGCCATACAGTTTGTGGCTGCTTGGCCAGCTGTATAGTGAAAAGAATGAGGAGGTGAAAAGCCGGCAATATCTTGAACAGGCTACTACCTTATGCCGTAAAGCAGGGAATGCAAGGATGCTGGCAACATCGTTGCTTTACCAGGCAGGGTCGCTTCCTCCCGGTCTCCCTGAAAGAGAGTTATATCTACAGGAGGCATTGAGTATATGTAAAAAAGTAAAACTCCCTCTCCTGCAGTACAGGGTCATGATAGTACTGTTGCTGGACCATACTCATACTCACCCGGAATTGGTACTGAACGAATTACAGGAAGTCCTTGCTCTTGAAAAAAAGATCGGCTTCCTACACAATCAATATGTTTATTCTGTTCTGTCATTCTGGTACAGCATGCAGGGCAACTTATTACAGGCGAAGCTGAATGCCGAAGAGGCTATTACCTGTATGGAAGCAACAAGAGATACTGCGCTGTCAACCACGTATTGCAAACGTATGAGTGAAGCAAATGCCAATCTCAATAATATGCCAGCAGCTACTTATTGGAATGCACGTGCATTGAGCATTCCTAAAACCAGGGAAACGCAGGTGTTCTGGTTCAAAAGTTTCCTGGGTAAAATACGCCTGCTCAATAAACAGGACCTGTATGAACAGTCGCTCAAACTGGCTAAAGACATCAGTAGCCGTTATCCCCCTACGAATGCTTTCGACAAAATGCATCTTATCTATAACATGGGATATTGTTATGACGCCCTGCACCAGGACGAGCAGGCATTGGACTATTACCTGCAGTTCCTCGACATGGCCAAACACTTCCCTCCACAGTTCACTTATACAGAAATGCTGGTAGCCTATAACCAGGTTTCCACCTTTTATTTCCGGAAGGGTAATTATGCAGCCTCCAGGGAATATGCCATGAAGATACTGGAAGGCCCTATAGGGCAAGGGACGGTCCCTACGAGGGCGGCAGCGTATCACCTCCTGTTCAGGCTTGATTCGGTTGCCGGGAAGTATGCATCTGCTATACAGCATTACCAGAAGTTCCACCGGTTTGCCGACTCGACTTACAGCATCTCACAACGGAAAAAGATGGATGAACTCACTGTACAGTACGAAACAAAGAAGAAGGACCAGGACATCCGTATCTTAACCAAAGATAGCCAGTTACAGAAAGAAAAGCTGGCCCGCAGTTCCATGATGGGCAATGCTACGCTGGCCGGCGCTGTTGTGCTTCTAATTATTGTGGGATTACTGTATAATCAATACAGGGTAAAACAGAGAGTAAACCGCGAAACGCTGGCAAGAAATACTGCTCTTCAGCAACTGGTAGAAGAAAAAGAATGGCTGTTGCGGGAAGTACATCACCGCGTCAAAAATAACCTGCAAACTATTGTAAGCCTGCTGGAATCACAATCCGCCAACCTGCAGAATGAAGCCCTGCTGGCCATACAGGAAAGCCAGAACAGGATACATGCCATGTCGCTCATCCATCAAAAGCTTTATCATAACGAAAACATCTCATCTGTCAACATGGGCGCTTACCTGCCAGAGCTTATTCAATATCTTTGTGACAGCTATGATGTGAGAAGCAGAATTAAGGTCATGGTGAATGTAGAGGAAGCGGAGCTGGACGTATCTCAGGCTATTCCCCTGGGGCTGATAGTAAATGAGGCGGTGACCAATGCCATTAAATATGCTTTCCCGAAACCGGGACCGGGGGATAATATCATCATCTCTTTTCTGAATGAAAGCGGTGGTTATGCAAAGCTCTGTATTTCCGATAACGGGACAGGTATTGCACCGGGTATCCTGAACAGTAAGATCCAGGGACTTGGGTTAAAGCTGATACGGGGGCTGACAAAAGATATTGATGCAACGCTGGACATTCATTCAACCAATGGGACTTCTATAACGATAACATTCCTGGTAAGCCGCCCGCTGAGGTCAGTAACGGGACTTCCTGCCACTAACCTTGTCAATGCAGCTGTATGAACAGAAAGATATTAATTGTCGAAGATGAATTTATTGAAGCCAATAATCTTGAAAGGATATTGGAAAAGGCAGGTTATGCTGTTACCGGCATTGCCCGATCTGTAGTTGCTGCAAGGCAGGAAATGGAAAAGGAGCAACCGGATTTTGTGCTGATAGATATTTTTCTTAATGGTCCGCAGACAGGTATAGATCTTGCCTGGGAGCTAAAGAAAAGGAACATACCCTTCCTGTATCTTTCAGCCAACTCCAACCAGGATACACTTGAAGCTGCGAAAAAAACGGGGCCTTATGGCTTTCTTGTAAAGCCTTACCGTGAGAAAGATGTGCTTGTAATGCTGGAAATAGCTGTTTACCAGCATACAAACGGACGGGAGGCTTTGTTAAAGAAGCAACGTATGCAGAGTAAGCCGCAGATGGAAGGGGATTTCCATGGTATTTTCGGGAACAGCCATGCCTTGAAACAGGTGATCGAGCAGCTGGAAATAGTTGCACCGACAGATACCAGCGTGCTTATACTGGGTGAAAGCGGCACAGGTAAAGAACGTGTGGCAGAGGTCATTCATCAGCTGTCTAACCGTAACCGTGGGTCGCTTGTTAAAGTAGATTGTACTACCCTGCCCCCCACGCTCATAGAGTCGATTCTTTTCGGTCATGAAAAAGGCGCTTTTACAGGTGCGACAGAACGCCGTACAGGTAAGTTTGAACAGGCGAACGGCGGCACGTTGTTTCTCGATGAGATCGGGGAAATGCCTGTTGATATGCAGTCAAAACTGCTGAGGGCTATACAGCAAAAGGAAATAGAAAGGCTTGGAGGCGCTTCTGCCATTAAAGTGGATGTCAGGGTGATTGCCGCTACTAACCGCAATCTTGAGCTGGAAGTGAGTGAAAAAAGGTTCAGGATGGACCTTTATTACAGGTTAAATGTTTTCCCGCTGCCGATGCCTCCTTTAAGGCAACGTGAGGGAGACATCAACCTGCTGGCCATTCATTTTGCTGAGACCTTTTGCCGCAGGCTGGGCAAGCCGGTCAAGACTATCAGCGCGGCAGCCATGCAATCACTTATCTCCTATTCCTGGCCAGGTAATATCAGGGAACTGGAACATGTGATTGAGAGAACGGTGTTGCTGTCAAGGGAGGATATCATTACAGAATTTCCCCTGCCGGGGCAAGCGACAAGCACAGCATCTACTTCCTCAAGCACGTTGAAGACCATGGCTGAGAATGAAAGAGAGCATATCACTTCTGTGTTAAAAAACTGTAATGGTAAAGTATCAGGTCCTGGCGGTGCGGCGGAGATACTTGGTCTTCCGGTTTCGACGCTTAACGCCCGCATGAAAAAACTGGGTATACGTAATGGGAAGTTTTTTCATTGATTTATACAACTGAAAGATGGAGATGTCAATTGAATGAGGCTGCTAACAACGGTATTTTTGAACTGTAACCAGGATATCATCTGTGTTATTCAAAAATATTGACATGATCAGCTCTTCAACAATTGTTTTCTTAACCGGCGCATATGTTTCCCATGCATGCTGGGACCAATGGCAAAGTTTCTTCCAGGAAAAAGGATATAATACTATGGCGCCCCCCTGGCCTGGTAAGGATGCTGATACTGAGACACTGAGAAGACGGCATCCGGATAAGCATCTCTCTGCCGTTACTATGGATGATGTAGTTAACCATTATACTTCCATCATACAGAAACTTCCTGAAAAGCCAATATTAATAGGGCATTCATTTGGCGGCCTTTTTACACAGGTACTACTGAACAGGGGTTATGCTGCCGGAGCAGTGGCTATTCATGCGGTGCCGCCTCAGGGTGTGTTTCCTTATGAACTGAATTTTCTCAAGTCGAATCTTCCTACGTTGGGCTTCTTTTCATCACTTGACAAGACGTATCTAATGCCTTTTAAGAAATGGCAGTTCTCATTTACTAATGGAATGTCTCTTGAGCAACAGAAAAAAGGATATGAGCAGCTGGTGATACCTGAATCGAAAAGGGCAGCGAGAGGCGGGCTTACAAAAGCCGCGTATGTGGATTTCAGTAAACCGCATCCTCCCCTGCTGCTGCTTGCTGGTACGGATGATCAATGTATTCCTGAGCATCTTTGCAGAAGGGTGCATAAGAGCTACCGGGATAGAAATTCAGTGACGGAATATGTGGTGAATAAGCGTAATCATTTTGTGCTGGGTTTGCCGGGTTGGCAGAAAGATGCGCAATTTATTTATAACTGGTTGCAGACGCATTGAGTGAAATAATGGGGCGATTGGGCCTGTGGCCGGCTAAAAATTCAAATGAGTGCACTAACGAAAATTAATTTTAAATTAGGGGTGACATTTTGTTAATTCAAACACCCGTAATCTATGAAAATCAGACCTTTCTTTTCCCTCAGGGTCTTACTGCTTGCATTTGCCATAACGGCATCAGGCAAAGTACAGGCCCAGACAACAGTCCCTTTCACATTATCCAATAACTCACAGTACACTGACGCCAATGTGTATGTAGCTATTGTAGGTATCATTAACGGCAATCATGTCTGGATCAATCCGAAGACCAGCGCGGTTAACCTGATGAGCGTATCAGACAACACTGTATCCGGGCCGGTTATTGGCGGGAACCAGGGCCCCGGTGGTAATGGTAAATACGCCAACTGTTTTGCGAGGCTTAGTGAGATTCCCGGGAAAACCATCAATATTCCCGGTATTGCAGGATGCCGTATCCTGATCTCTTTCAATTCCCAGCTGTTCCTCTACTTCTTTGGCGCTTCGGGGGCGCCGAGCGGTTATGCAGCTCCGAATCTTGCCAATCCTACGGACCCTAACCAGGGTATCCGGTATGAGATGATCGAGCTCACAAATGCGTCAAACGGCCTCTGGGCTAACACTACCCGTGTTGACAGTTACCAGTACCCTATGGGGCTTGAAGTATGGGGTAATTCCAGTTTCTATAAAAAAGTTGGAGAGATCATCCCTCATAGCCAGATACTTTCACTATGGCAGTCTAATGCACCATCTGCATTTGCCGGCTGCTATGATGCTACAAACGGTATCATCAAGTTCCCTTCAAAGACAGCTGCTTTCCAGAGCGGTGGCGCTCAGGCCAATTATTTCGGTTCCTACATTGATGCTATCTGGTCTAAATACAGCAATGGCAACCTGGTATTCAATGCAGGAGATGCCGGTACCTGGAGCGGCCGTGTATCCGGAAATGTATTCACCTTCACAAGGACATCTGACGGGCAGGTAGGTACCATATCAAACAAGCCTACCAATACCGAAGTGATGGAAGGCAGTGGTGTTATGGCTTCCGGAGGACAATTTGACAAAGTAGTTCAGGCACAGATATGTGCGGCCATCAACCGTCACGCTATAGATCTGAACCTTGCTACAGGCGTTACACAGAATTTCTCAAATGTGGCTGCGTATTATCAAACCTCTCCTTACAACTGGTATTCCAAATTCTGGCATCGTAGTGACATCACTTTAAACAGCCTGAGCTATGGCTTCTGTTATGATGATGTATTTGACCAGTCTTCCACCATCAATGCACCTTCACCTGTACGTGCAACTATCACTATTGGCGGATATTCAGGATTGACACCAACCGGTGCTGCCATCTTCTACCAGGACTGTAACTATGGAGGTAATGCCGTAGGACTTAGTACCGGGACCTATACCCTTAGTCAGTTGAATGCATTAGGTATCCCGAATGACTACATCTCTTCCGTCAAGGTGACTTCCGGATATAAGGTAACTCTTTACAAGCATGATAATTTTGGCGGAGAAACCCTTGTACTGACAGGAGATGATGCGTGCTTTGTAGACAACAACTTCAATGATTCTACCAGTTCATTGAAAGTGGAAACCAATAGCAATACATCCTCTATCGTTATTCAGGCGGAAAACTACAACTACATGTCCGGTATAGACGTAGAAACGACCACAGATGCAGGTGGCGGGCAAAACGTAGGATGGATAGATGCGGGCGACTGGCTTTCCTATGCGGTTACAATCCCGGCGACAGGAACTTACCAGGTTAGTTATCGCGTAGCTACCCCTAATGCCAACACTACCCTCAGGCTGGAAAAAGATGCCGGCGCTACACAACTGGGCACTGTCAATATACCTAATACCGGTGGATGGCAGAACTGGGCTAATGTATCACATACAGTATCATTACCTGCAGGATCATATAACATCGGTATTGCCACAAGCACGGGCGGCTTCAATCTCAATTATCTTACCATTACCAATGTTGCATCTTCTGCCAGGATAGCTATGCAGAATGAAAAAGTAGTGGAAGATAATGTGATCACCCTGTCACCTAACCCTGTAAGTGAGCAGCTTTACCTCCGTAATAATGATAAAGTAAGAACACTGCGCATTTACGATATCAGCGGACGTGAGGTTATGAGGGTTAACAATCCGCAGGCTACGTTGTCGGTATCTTCCTTAGCTCCGGGAATGTATATTGTTGCTATAGAACGCAAAGACGGCAAGCAGAAACGGGTTAAGATATTGAAGCAATAATATTCTAAAAAAGAGAGTGCGTCATATAGGCGCACTCTCTTATATACTCCAGGTTGACATAAAATTATCTCAGGCCATTTGTCAGTACCGGCCATCCATCCTGCCACGTTATCTCTTCTATAATTAATTTAGAACGTCCTCTGTCCTTCGCGTCATAGCCATGCAATACAAGATAGTCTTTCCCCGATTCAGAGAATACGGCATTATGTCCCGCTGCATACCAGTTAACGCCATCGCCCTGAGCAACAATAGTACCTCCGCCTGACTGCAGGGAAAGCTGTTGTTTATCCAGGTAGGGCCCGTCTACTCTTTCACTTCTCCCTACTACTACTTTATACGTGCTTTTCACCCCCTGACAGCAATAATCAGTGGAAACAAAGAGATAGTAATACTTCCCTTTCCTGAAAATAAAAGGAGCTTCTATAGCTCCGTTACCGGCTGATGTATCGGGTATGGCAAAGCTACGCGGCCTTCTTGCAACAGTATACCATTCTTCCGGCTGACCAGGTGTTTGCAGGTCCTTTTCCATTTTCACCAGTTTAATACCTTCCCAGAAAGAACCGAAAGAAAGCCATGGTGTACCGCTATCATCCAAAACCAGGTTGGGGTCTATCGCATTCCACATATCGCGGCCGGGAACAGATTGTATTACCTTGCCTTTGTCTTCCCATTTATAATCAGGTGATTTTCTATCCAGTGTACTATTAACGGCCAGTCCTATACATGATGTGTTTTTCCCGAACGCAGAAACAGCATAATAGAGATAATATCTGCCGTTATAATAGCTGATATCCGGCGCCCATATATGTCCTTTAAATCCGGGGATGGTCTTTAACGCCCATTCGGGCGCATGATCAAACACGGGGTTTTCCTTACGCCAGTGCTGCAGGTCAGGAGAGGAATAAACTGTAATACCATTTCCTGTGCAGAACAGGTAATAGGTATCTTTCTCTCTGATCAATACCGGGTCATGCACAGGTGTGCTGCGGGTAGGGAATATAGTCCCCACAGGTACGGGTTGGGCCCCGAGCCGTGAGGACCATACCAGTATTAATAAAAGAAAGACTGATACATATTTCATAAACGGACCCTGCATATACTTAATGAATAAGGAGCTGCTTCCAGCGGGAATCGTTTGCCCGGTATGATGATCTCTGCCGTCTTCGGCGCAACCTGCTTAGGTTGTTCCAGGCTGTTCACACCGTTCACGTTATCGCTTTGCAATACTGTCAGCTTAGCCTGTTTGGCAGGTTTTGCATCTTCCAGTTCTACAGTATACGTCTTAGGTTTGCCGGATACGTTGACCAGCTTGATGATCAGCTCATTGGTCTTCCCGTCAAGAGCCGCAGATGCGTAAAGGCTGTCCTGTCCTGCAATAACGTCGTTGTTCATGCGCAGGGGCACAATAGCGGTGCCTTTATTCAGAGAGAACAATTGCTGTACGTAGTAATTGGGCGTACCGTAAGATTGCAGGTTATCTACCCAGATAAGATCGGGCGTCCATTGCCAGCCATCGGCATGTGCAAATAATGGTGCATAGGAAGCCATTGTCACAACATCTGCATTTCTTTCCAGGCCCGTCATAAAAGCCGCTTCAGAAAGGGCTGCCAGCCAGTTGTTCTTATTATGCGGGCTTGCGATCTTATCGGTTTGCGCAGCATATTCACCTGCAAATACCTTTGATCCTCTCCGGGGATAATTATCATAACGCCGTGCATTCTGCATGAACCATTGTGGTGAACGATAGTAGTGTTCATCAATAATATCTGCCTGCATGTTGCGCAGCTCTTTGTTAAGATAATCGAACCGTTCTCCGTCGGGATCAGTACCAGCGCTGTTCACTAACTGAATCCCTGGGTATTTGTCTTTGATGGCTTTGGTGAACAGTTTCAACCGTTCTATATATTGCGGGCCCCAGTTCTCGTTACCTACTCCCAGTAATTTCAGGTTGAAAGGCGCCGGATGTCCCATGTCAGCACGTACTTTGCCCCAGTGTGTAGCAGCATCTCCATTGGCAAATTCTATGAGGTCCAGGGCGTCCTGGATATAAGGTTGCAGCTCGTCCAGCGGCACCAGTTCGGCCGAGTTGAACTGGCAGGCCATACCACAGTTCAGAATAGGCAATGGTTCGGCTCCTATATCTTCAGCCAGCTGAAAGTATTCAAAAAAGCCAAGGCCAAATGTCTGGAAGTAATCCGGTGCGGGCCGGTGTGCAAATTCAAAGTTCCAGCGGTTAATGATCAGCTGGCGTTCTTCTACAGGCCCGATCGTCTTTTTCCATTGATAACGCTGGGAGAGGTCAAATCCTTCCACAATACATCCTCCGGGAAAGCGGATAAAACCGGGCTTAAGATCGGCCAGCATCTGTATCATGTCTGCACGCATGCCGCCGGGGCGGTTCTTCCAGGTATCTGCCGGAAACAACGAGATCATATCAAGATCAATGATCCCGTTGCCTTCCAGCCATAGCTGCATCTTAGCTTTAGGCTCCGTTCCGGAAGCATGAAAGCTGACCGCCTGTTTATGCCATTCACTGTTCTGTTGCGAAGGAATAAGTATAGTATCGCCAATTACCTTACCGTTGCTGTTCAGTAGCTGCACATGCAGCTTCACTCCCGGCTGCTGCTGCCGGTACATGACGGAGAAGTCATAACGCAATCCCTGTTTGATCCCCATCCCGCGGAATCCTTCATTCAGCAAACCGGCATCGCCCTGTGCTGCGTTCCTTACCGTAGCTTTCAGGAAACGGGGATTGGCAGTATGTTCCGGAGCCCGGTTCAGTACCAGGAAATCGCCCTCTTTCACTTTAGCGCCGTTCACAGTCCATCCCATCAGGGGTTTGAAGAATTCGAAGGAACGGTTCTTTACCAATTCTGCATAGATGCCGCCATCAGCCCCCATGTTGATGTCTTCAAAGAAGACACCCCACATAGCAGGAGCTATTTTACCGCTTACTGTTTTTGTTTTTACTGTGATGACATTCCTGTTCTGCGCCTCTGCAACACATGGCGATAACAGCAGGCCAAGCGCCAGTACCTGTAATACCTTTTTTCTCATTACACCCGGTTATCAATTGTTTAAATCATTACTTGCTTTTCTTACCCCATATTGCGGTACCGTCATTATTCAGCCCGGTAAATATGAAAGTGTTTGTTTTTTTCTCCCAGTCCCTTCCCATCTGTATCAGCACCTTATCTGTAAAGCCGTTGCTCCATTTCATTTCCAGCCAGGGAGCGGTATAGGTCCATTTGCTGTTGGGATCGTTGTTCAGCGTTCCGTTGGCAGATATAGTGAGCGGTATGGATACCTGGAAATCGGGGGATACCTGCTCATCTGCGTAACCTGGTACTACCCGGTACCCAAGTATGATCTGTTCCCAGGCGCCGGTGATACTGTCGACAGGTACATTGGCATTATTCTCCCAGGCGTAGCGTTCCGGCGAAACAATGGGCCATCCATCACTTGTCCAGAACACTTTTCGCACATGCAGGTCCATAAAGTATTTACCTGCTCCGGGCCTTCCCTGGTGCGCCAGGTAGTATTGCCCGTTCCCGTCATCAAATACGGTGCAATGCGATACGCCCTGCCAGCCTCCATGGCCATTGAACTGGTATGGAGCTGTGATCATTGGTCCGTGATCTACGTTAGTGTTGGCATCTGTGCCTTTGAAATCGTAGAAAGGCCCATCAGGATTATCGCCGCGCATTACGCGTGTGTTGTATTTTGTTTCCAGCCAGTCATACGCAATGAAGAGGAAATATTTATTCTGTGCAGGGTTATAGATCACTTCCGGTCCTTCTATATTACCGTTATACTTTCCAGCAGTAAACCCGCGGTTAGCGATACGTTTTCCTTTGTCGTTCGACGTTTGTGCGAGGCCGGTGGATGCGTTCAGTTTCAACGCATAGATACCGTCCCATGCAGAACCGTAGTACATCCAATGATCGCCGGAAGAAGTTACCAGGACGCTGGGATCGATGGCATTTGTCTGAATGGAATTATCGTTCAGGGAGGTCACTACCAGACCTTTTTCTGTCCACGGGCCTTCGGGAGATGTTGCAGTGGCCAGTCCCACAACACTCAGGCGGCCTACATTCGAAGCCAGTGAGTAATAAAGCCGGTATTCATTACCTACTTTCAGCACGCTGGGCGCCCACAGGCTGTTATTGGGTGTGCCACCCCGTTGCTGAATGAAGGAAGCGCCAATGGATGGTATCTTGTCAAATACCCAGCCTACGAATGTCCATTCTACAAGGTCTTTCGATTTACGGATCTGCAGACCGGGCCTTACGGAGATGCCGTAGCCTACGTCTGTGCTGTAACAGTAATAGTAATCACCGAATTTCCTGATGATGGGATCATGCACGTTGTAGGGCCCCCATTTGGGATAATAGACAAACGGCGCCACATCGGCATAAGTATCGTTAATACTATTGATGTCGAAGGTAACTACCGGGGCTTCCTCCCCGGTAGTATCAGTGCCGGCCGGTGCAGGTGTCTCTGTTTTCCGGCACGAAACCATACCTGCTATTAATAAAAACAGAATTGCTCTCTTTCTTACATGAGGGAAGATCATATGCTGTATTTACAGGTTTTTGATGATCCGTACGGTGGTACGGGAATGTTTTATCAGTATGCGTCGTTCTGTTCAAACCCGGGATTGTTATCTATTTCTCCCTGTGGGATAGGATAGAGTTCTTTTCCTGGTTTGTAGTTGTCGAACTCCGGATCGCGGGATTTCAGCATGGCAAGTTTGGTGGGATCTTCCAGCCATCCCCAGCGGCGTATATCATCAAAGCGGTGTCCTTCCAGGCAGAATTCCAGCAAGCGTTCGTGGGCAAGCTGAGTGAGCATCTGGTCTTTTGTCATGGCAGCCAGTGTGGAAGTGATATCAGGCAGTTTAGCACGGGTCCTTACCTGCTGGATATAAGGGGCAGCCTGTGCTGTCTGGCTCTGTTGCGCCAGGCATTCCGCATACATGAGCAGTATGTCGGAGTAGCGCATCAGGCGCTCATTGATGCCGGATTTCCAGTCGTATTCATTGGCTTTGTTACCATCGCCATTCTCGTACTTGCGGCAGAAAATATCATTGAGATAGGAGCTGTTGGCATATACCTGGGCGAATAACTGTCCGTAGATAGTTTCTCCTGGTTTGTTATAGAACATGGTGGCATCAAGGCGCGGGTCTGTTCCGCCATCTACGGTCTTTTCCTGCATGTACTCATTGAATGCAGACATGGTTGGCTGTACGTCGGTCCATCCGAAATTAGGAGCGCCGTAGGTGATAGCCCTTGCAGATGTCTTTGCCCAGGTAGATGTAGGAATGCCCTGCCAGCCGAGATCGGTACCGCCTGCGGTAGTGGAGAACTGTACTTCAAAAATAGATTCTGCGTTATTTTCTTTGCTTTCTGTAAAGTTGTCTTTATAATCGGGCATCAGTTCATATACGCCCAGGTCTATCACTTTCTTAAACTGTTCGCCTGCTTCGGGATACATTTTATTGAACAGGTAAGCTTTACCCAGGTAGCCCATTGCAGCACCTTTGGTGGCCCTGCCCACCTGACCGGCGTCAGCGCCGCTTATACCTACGTACGATACAGGTAACAGGTCTGCCGCTGCTTTAAAATCGGCTATTACCTGCTGCCAGCCTTCCTGTTGTGTAGCCTGTTTCTTATAGAAGTCTGCTTTTGACTGTGGTGTGCTGGTGGGCAGCGCTACGTTACCGAACATGTTGACCAGGTGGAAAAAGTACAGGCCTCTCAAGAAATAGGCCTGTCCCAACACACGGTTTTTCAGGTCGCTATCCATATCGATGGCAGGCACATTGTCGAGTACCTGGTTGCAGCGGAACACGCCTTCGTAGTACTCGTCGAAAGCCCATCCGTAGCCGTCTGCATTGCCGGTGCCAAGAGCGAATTTCCCTACACCGGAGATAGCTGTCCACGGACTGTTGCTCCTGATATCATCACCTCTCACATCCAGTAATATTGGTGTAAAACGCATGTATGCTCCGTCCAGTAATAAGGGTGCGTAGGCTGCATTGATACCCTGTACAGCATCGTTACCTGTTTTCCAGAAAGTTGCTGACGTTTGCGCGTTCGGGTTAATTTGTTCCAGTTTCTTACCGCAGGCTGTAATTAGCAGACCGGTGGCCATGAATATAATTATAGTACGTTTCATTGTAATGCTGTTTAAAGATTAAAGACCTAACTGTACGCCAAACATCACTGTTCGTGGGTTCGGGAAAGAGCCATAGTCAAAGCCACGGTTGAAGAGCCCATCACTGATAAAGTCAGGATCGTAGCCTTTGTATCTGGTGATGGTAACCAGGTTCAGTCCTGAGATGTACATGCGCAGGCTGCGGAATACATGGGTCCTGCCGAGTGTTGACTCTGGAAGGGTATATCCGATCTGAGCGTTCTGCAGTTTTACATAGGAACCGCTCTGCACAAAACGGTCTGAGAAACGGCCGTTGTTAATATCGTTGATCAGCGGACGTGGTACATTGGTATTGGTGTTTGCTGGTGTCCAGTAGTTCAGTTCATCTGTATGCGCATTACCATACTGACCGGCCATCAGGGCAGAATACACGCCATTGTTTACTTTACTTCCCATGTTACCCTGCCAGAAGAATGAGAGGTCGAAGTTTTTGTAAGAGGCAGAAACATTCAGGCCGTAGTAGAATTTGGGAATGGCTGACCCGAGGTAAGCCCTGTCTGCGTCGGTAATAGCTCCATCGCCATTCATGTCCTTATATTTGATGTCACCCGGTTTGATACCGCCTGACTGGTCCTGTGTGGCATGTTTGCCAATATCGTCAGTGCTCTGGAAGATACCTTCTGTAACATACCCGAACAGCTCTCCCACTTCGCGACCCACTTCTGTTTTACTGCCGGAGCCGTATACAGGGTTATTCCTGCCACCCAGTTTCTCTACCCTGTTCTTCAGCGTATAAGCATTGGCGTTGATGGTATAGTTCAGTGCACCGATATGGTCTCTGTAGGTCAGGGTAAACTCCAGACCGCTGTTCTTCAGGGAAGCCGCGTTGGTGGTCAGCGTCTGTGGGAAAGAACCTACAGAATAAGGTATAGGGATAGCGGTGATGATATCTTTGGAAAGACGGTTGTAATATTCTACTGTAAAGGACAGTTTCTCTTTGAAGAGGCCCATGTCCAGCGCTACGTTGGTGGTGGTGGTAGATTCCCATTTCAGTGTGGGGTCTGTTACTGATACGGTGGTAGAACCTACAGCCAGCTGATCGCCAAACAGGTAATTGGTGCTGTTGTTAATATAGGACTGGTAATCGTAATACCCTAATGCGGTCTGGTTGCCCAGTACGCCGTAGCCACCTCTCAGTTTCAGGCTGCTTATGAAGGAAGGCAGTTTGAAGAATTTCTCGTTGCTGATATTCCAGGCAGCTGCGAAGCCAACAAAGTTACCATAGCGGTTGGCAGGAGTAAATTTTGAGGAGCCGTCGCGTCTGAAGTTGGCAGTCAGCAGATAGCGGTCGTCATAGTTATAGTTGATCCTGCCCAGCATGGAATACAGGGCTGCGGCGCCTTTCCAGCTGGTCACGCCTTTAGCGTTTGCTCTTGACACAGCAGCAAAGGTGTGAAAATCAAGATCTGTTGTATCTGTAGCGGTAGCAGACATCCATTCGTTCCTGTCTTCCTGGTATGTCATACCGGCCAGGAAGTCAATTTTATGTTTGCCTTTCTGCAGTGCATAGGTAAGTGTATGTTCCAGCAGGCTGGTATTGGAATGACCATATTGCAGGTACATATAATATTGTGTGTTGAGATAGTAGTATCCCATATCAAAGCGGGGCTCGAAATGGGAGTTCTCGTAGTCTGTCCTGTCGTAGCTGGCGTTTAAGCGGTATTTGAGGTTCTTCAGCACTTCGATCTCACCCCAAACGTTGCCCAGGAACCTGTTCCTGTCGCTATAATCATTTACCAGGTTATTGATACCTACTACGTTGGCAGAGATGGCCCTGTTCTTGACCTGGTCGCTACCGCCATAACCACCCAGGCGGGATGGGTCATATACCGGTACTGTAGGGATAGCGGTCAGCATACTGGTCACCACGCCTCCAAACACTGCGTGCCCATTGGTGGCTGCATAGTTACCTTTTTTAGACTGGGTATAGGCGGCTTTTACTCCGTAGCTAAAGCGGCCTTTCTTTCCCTGGAGGTTGGTGTTCAGTGTGTAGCGATCGTATTTCTGTGGACCTTCCTGTGTGCCTGTCTGGTTGAAATATCCCAGTGAAGCGTTATAGGAAATGTTCTCTGTTCCGCCGGAAAGGCCTACGTTATGGTCCTGTATCAGTCCCTGTTTGAGGGCTTCTTTCTGCCAGTCTGTATTAATATCAGATACATAGGAAGGGTTGGCAGGGTCGTTGGCAGGCGCCAGGCTTAAACCGGCATTTATTTCAGCAGCAGACACTATTTTCTGGTATTGTTCCCTGTTTGTGAGTGATATCTTTCGTGGTACTTCCTGCACACCTACATAGCTGTTAAAGTTCACTCTTACGGGTCCCTGCTTTCCTTTGCGGGTGGTGATAATGATCACCCCGGTAGCCGCGCGGGAGCCGTAAATGGCCGCTGCGGATGCGTCTTTCAGTACCTGTATGCTTTCAATATCGTTAGGTGAGAAATCATAAGGGGCATCTACAGGCACACCATCTATAACGAAGAGCGGGCTGTTAGCACCGAAGGTGGTAGTACCGCGTATCTTGATCTGCACATAGCCACCGGGTTCTCCTGAGCCGTGTACGCTGATACCGGCAGCCTGGCCCTGTAACATCTTTGCTACATCGTATGACGCGTTCTTTTTGGCGTCCCCAACATTCACCAATGCTACGGAACCTGTCAGGTCCTTTTTCTTTACGGTACCATATCCTACAACCACCACATCATTGAGGTTCCGGTAGGACTTATCGAGTCTTACAGAAACGGGCTCATTCCCTTTCAATACCAGTTCTTTACTTTCAAAGCCAATGCTGCTGATGGAAACGGAAGCTCCGTCTTCAGCTTCTACGGTAAAACTGCCTGAAACATCGGTCACTGTGCCGGTCCCGCCTTTTACATTGATAGTAGCCCCGATAACAGGCTCATTCTCCTGGGTGGTCACTGTTCCCCGGAACTTCTTTTTGCCGGTTTGCTGGGCAGATGCTGGCTGGATGAGAAATAAAAGCGTGCAGGCAAGCATAGGGAGCACACTTTTGTTCAACAAAATGTGGATCAGTTTCATAAACGTGTAATTATTAATAAATCTTATTTGTCTGCCAGGTTTGCCGGGAATAGCGTAACTTTATAAGTGTAACAAAAACAATTAAAAGCTCTGCTACTTTTATCCGGCCTACACTCTGGAAACAACAGTATGAAGTTGCGATTATTAGTTATATTAGGTTCTACAAACTGTATCAAAACTTCTGCAAATCATCTCATTTTGGATTTTTACGTTATGAAACGGTATGCCACAACCGCATTATAGTGAACAGGGACAAGGGAATTCCACATCACGCTTGTATTTACAGATAAGAACATTTCTGCTGGCCTGCGTTTTTCTGATATGCAGTGCAGGGGGTGTTTGTGCGCAGGCTTATTATTTCCGGCATTACCAGGTGGAGAATGGCCTGTCTAACAATGCTGTTATCTGCTGTTTGCAGGACAAAAGGGGGTTTATGTGGTTCGGCACCAAAGATGGTCTGAACCGCTTTGACGGTTATTCCTTTAAGATATTCCGCCATGATCCGCAGGATACGGGCAGTATTGGGAGTAATTTCATCCATTCTCTTTTTGAGGACCGGAACGGCACGCTGTGGGTAGGGACGGAAAACGGCCTCTACAGCTATGATCCATCCACGGAAAGCTTCCGGTTGCTGGAAACGGCTCCTAAGGGCCAGATAAGGGCTATACAGGCCGATAACAGGGGGAATATCTGGTTTGTAGCTGGTTTTTCGCTGTTCCGTTATCATGCAGCCAGCCATCAGCTACAGTACTTCAGTACGGACAGTTTCTTTGAAGCCACTTCCCTCTGTCTTTCTGCAGACGGTAACATATGGGTAAGCACTTCAGACGGCCACCTGCAGCAATACGATGCAGGTAATGGCAGGTTTACGGCGTTTGACATGTTCAGTCATTCAAAGCAGCCTGCTTCCCGCTGGATAGAGAAAATATACAGTACATCAGACGGTGACATAGTGGTAGGCACGTCCAACCAGGGCGTCAAGCTCTTCAATATTACTCCCGGTACCTATTCGGATATTCTCACGTATAATGATGACCATACGGAGATATTTGTCCGCAATTTCCTGCAGACCGGAGATCATGAATACTGGATTGCCACTGAAACGGGCATCTTTATATACAATACATTGACCGGGAAGGCGCAGAACCTGCGTAAAATGTATAATGATCCTTATTCTATCTCAGACAATGCAGTGTATACTTTCTGCCGTGATAAGGAAGGCGGTATATGGGCAGGCACCTACTTTGGCGGCATTAATTATCATCCGCAGCAATACACACCTTTCAGGAAGTATTTTCCGAAGACCGGGGAGAATTCCCTTAGCGGTAATGTTGTACGTGAAATTCATGCTGACAAATACAATAACCTCTGGATTGGCACTGAGGATGCCGGTCTGAATAAACTGGACCCTGTTACCGGTATATTCACTCACTTCCAGCCGGGAGGCAGGGGCAGTATTTCCTATACCAATATCCATGGACTGTTATTAGATGAAGATGATCTTTGGATAGGCACTTTTGAACATGGCCTGGACGTGCTGAATATCCGTACCGGGAAAGTGATACGCAGGTTCAATATGCAATCCGGTCTTTCCGCCCTGAAAAGTAATTTCATCTACTGTATATATCGTCCTCCGGGAGGCCCTATTATGCTGGGCACTACCCGGGGCGCCTATCAGTACGACCCTGCCCGTAACGATTTCAGCCCTTTCCAGGGCCTGCCGCTCAATAACTGGTATTCCTGTCTCCTGCAGGACAGATCGGGCGTTCTCTGGGCTGGTACCTATGGAAGCGGTATTCTTTTTTATGATCCGGCAACGGGGAAGAAGGGTAATTTCCATTATGGGGGAGATGCACATAGTATATGCAGCGACAGGGTTAACAGTATTTTTGAAGATTCCGGTGGCAGTCTCTGGTTCGCTACTGAAGGAGGGCTTTGCAGGTATAACCCTGCTACGAACAACTTTACCAGGTATACAACTGAAAATGGCTTTCCCAGCAATTTTATGCTCAGCATACTGGAGGATAAGCAGGCAAATCTCTGGATCAGTACTTCCCGGGGGCTTAGCTGTTTTAATCCGCTGACAGGTAACATAAGAACATATACCAGGGCCAACGGGCTGCTGAGCGATCAGTTCAATTTCAATTCTGCTCATAAAGATGCAACAGGCCGTATGTACTTTGGAAGCGGAAAAGGGTTTATCAGTTTTAACCCGGACGAGTTTACCGTTAACAACTTCACCGGTCCGGTTTATATCACCGGTTTCCAGGTAAACAACCTTGAGTTGCCTATTGCAGTCAAAGGGTCTCCGTTACAGCGGTCGGTGACCAGTACTGACAGGATCAGGCTCCGTTATAACCAGTCTACCTTCAGTATTGACTTTGCATTGCTTAGTTATACCGCGCCTGAGATAGCGGAATATGCCTACAGGATGGAGGGACTGGATAAAAACCAGACCTTCCTTAAAACCAACCGGAAAGCATATTTCACGGAGCTGGCTCCCGGCACTTATGTGTTCAGGGTAAAGGCCTGCAACAGTGGTGGGGTATGGTCTGCCGAAACATCTCTTACCATCGAAATAATGCCACCCTGGTGGCGTAGCTGGTGGGCGTATACGTTATATGGCATATTGCTGACAGGATTGATCTGGTATATTATACGCAGTTATCATAAGCGGACCAGGGCTAAAAACAGGCGGAGGATAGAGCGTTTTGAAGCAGCTAAAGAGAAAGAGGTGTTTAAGGCAAAGATAGAGTTCTTTACTAACGTAGCGCATGAGATCAAGACACCGCTTACACTCATTAAAGCGCCGCTGGAAAAAGTGATCAGGAAAGCAGGTAATATGCCGGAGATCAAGGATAGCCTGACCATCATGGAGCGTAATACTAACCGGCTTATCAACCTTACAGGGCAGTTGCTGGATTTCCGGCAAACAGAGCTGAACGGTTATTCTCTCAGCTTTGTGAAGGCCAGTATCACAGAATTGCTGGAAGAGATGTATACTTCTTTTAAACCGCTGGCCGAGCAGCGGCAACTTGACTTCTCGCTTGAGTTACCTGCGGAGCCGCTGTATGCTTATGTAGATATAGAAGCCTTCAATAAAATTCTCAGCAACCTGCTGGGAAATGCTGTAAAATATGCGGCGGCTCATGCCAGCGTACGCTTGTTAAGCTTTGCTGAGCAGGACAATTACTTTACGATAACCATCAGCAATGATGGTCACCTGATACCTGAAGAGATGAAGGAAAAGATCTTTGAACCATTTTTCCGTTTAAAGGAAACGGAAATGCAGAAAGGTACGGGCATAGGGCTTGCCCTTTCCCGCTCGCTGACGGCATTGCATAAAGGAACGCTGGTGCTGCAACCGGGTAATGAGGGAGTGAATGTATTTATACTACGTATTCCGGTACACCAGGAAATAGAGTTCAACCTTCATCCTGGCAGGAGCAATAAAACAATTACAACAAAAAACCAGGTTTCATGAAACCACTTTTACTGCTTGTTGATGATAATGAAGAGATCCTTTCCTTCCTGGGTGAGGAACTAAGTGAGAGGTATACTATCCTGACTGCTCAAAACGGACGTGACGCCCTGCAGCTGTTAACACAGGAAGCTGTGCAGCTGGTTGTAAGCGATGTGATGATGCCTGTTATGGATGGCTTTGAATTATGCCGTATCATCAAATCTACTTTTGAGCATTGTCATATTCCGGTTATACTCCTGACTGCAAAGAATACATTGCAGGCAAAAATAGCGGGGCTGGAACTGGGTGCTGACGCATATATTGATAAACCCTTTTCCACAGAATTTCTCCTGGCACAGATTGCCAGTCTGCTGAGCAACCGTTCCAAGCTGAAAGATTACTTTGCCCACTCTCCTCTTGTACATATTAAGACCATTGCCTATTCAAGGGCAGATGAGCTTTTCCTTGAACAGCTGACCGGCGCTATTTATGAGAATCTGGAAGATCCGGAGCTTGACATTGACAAGCTGGCTAAGCATATGAATATGAGCAGGCCTACGCTATACCGGAAGATCAAATCCATCTCTGACCTTACTCCCAATGAGCTGGTGAATGTTATACGGCTGAAAAAGGCCGCAGAGTTATTGGTAGAAGGATCCTTAAAGATATATGAAGTGAGTGATATGGTAGGGTATCATTCCCAGACCAATTTTGGCAGGAATTTCCTGAAGCAGTTTGGTATGACGCCTTCTGAATACCAGGCCATGAAACAGGCGGAGAAGCAGGCAAAGTAACCAGGCCGTGGCCGAACGTAGATAAAAAGCGAAATCAGGCTTGGTTTGATTGGATTAAATTCTTACTTTTTCGCCAGATCACGTATGGGCTCAACTTTCTCACAATACATTGACTCCTGGTATGCACAGTTCCACGTTCACCTGATCCATGTAGCCACCCGCTGGGGGTATGGAGAGGAAGAAAGCAGGGACCTGGTGCAGCAATTCTTCCTGGAACTTCTGCAAAAGAATGTGACACCCACAGTTGTTCAACACCCCAGGACTTATCTTACCAGGGCTTTTACACACAAGCTGATTGATCACTACCGGCGTACAAAAGCAGTGCTGCATAAGGCCTCTCTTATGGAAACCAGCAGCTATGAGCCTTCGGTGCTGGAAAATCTTGTCCGCATCCAATCCAATGAAGAGTTGCTGGCTTCTGTCAGGGCTGCCTATAACAGGCTTCCTGCACGCTGTCAGAAGGTGATTCACCTGAAATATTATGAAGGCCTTACTACCGAGCAGATCTCAGCGCGTACTGGTCTTAATACCCGGACAGTATATAATAATCTTTATGAAGGTATTAGGCTTCTCAGGGAAGAAATGAAACGGGCTCATCCCGGTTTGAATTTCGCTGCCTTCTTTTCGCTGCTGCCCCTGCTTTAAAGGGAAGCAATCTTTCTTTTGTCCGAAGCAGCAGCCATTGCTTCATTCCCGGTAAAGAACATTTATTAACACCAACAGACGGAGCATGCCACTTTCTTCCGGGAAGTGATGTGGCGTACTTTAGCTACCGCAATACATACACTAAACATGCTTCAGACATGCTTTAAACATGCCTGAAACATGCTTAAAAGGAGAAGTATCTGTATGGAGAATATTCATGAACCAGGTTGAAAAGAAAGGGTGAGATTCTATCCAGGCAAAGGGCATCGTGCAGAGCCCCAGAAATTATATACTGGTTTTCAATCACTTAAAATAAATTTTCAAAGAAACTGAGAAAATAGTTGGTAAATCTGCCAAATGCCTACGTCTATGTTTAAAACAGCTGTAGCATGCCCGATCGCTTTGAGATAGAACAACTGGTCATAGACGATACCTTTATCAGTTACTGTTACCGCAGGAACGTGGCAGACGTAGCTTATTGGGAAAACTACCTGGCAGCGCATCCGGAAGAGGCCGGAACGCTTGCCGAAGCGCGGGAGCTGGTGCTGGGAATATCCCTTATGCTGATGGAAGCGCACGAACATGCGGATGTCTCTGAAAGAGAAGGACTGTCCCTGTATGGCAGACCGCGGCGCAATATTTGGAAAACCCTTGCTGTAGCAGCTTCTGTAGCCGTGATCGCCGTATCCACATTCTTTTTTATCCGTAACAGGAGCAGGCCGGAGCTGGCAACTGCTGAACGTACCTATGTATTCACTACTGCCCTTGCGGAAAAAAAGAGAGTCAGGTTGCCGGACAGTTCTACCGTGCTTCTCAATGCCGGATCAACCTTACAGGTAAGCAGGGACTTTGGCGGGCAGGACCGTTCTGTAAGCCTTACAGGAGAAGCATTGTTTGACGTAACGCATGATGCCCGTCTGCCGTTTATTGTGAAAGTAGAAGGATATGAAGTAAAGGTACTTGGTACTGTCTTCAATGTAAAAGCTTACCCGGGCGAGAAAAAAAGTGAAACATCCCTGATCAGCGGCAAGGTGGAGATACATATGAAACATACAGACCCGGGCTATAAAATACTGTTGCCGGAAGAGAAATTCGTGTTCAGCGAAGATATCAGCACTGTGCCGTCATCCAGCCCATCACCGGTTGCTTCTCCGCCTAAAACCTCTATCATGCCGCTTTCCTATAACCGCAACCAGGTGAATATTGAAACCGCCTGGTCACAAAACCGGCTGATATTCGAAAATGAGTCATTTGAAGATATCAGTAAAAAACTGGAACGCTGGTTTGATGTGCAGATCATATTTGAGGATAAAATTGCAAGACAATATAGTTTCACGGCCACTTTTGAAAAAGAAAATATCTACCAGGTAATGAAAGCGCTGCAGGCTTCATATGGGTTCACGTATAGTATAAATGGAAAAGAAATAAAGATCAGTCACCAAAATCGCATCGTTAAATAAAATTCCCTTTTTCTTAAAAATGGAGGGGAGAACAGCTGGAACCTGTTCTCCCCCGGTTAAAAACATGACCAGTGTATTGGAAACAATACCTGTGCCGTATTTCTAACATTTAAACCTTCTCTAAGATATGAAAATCAGCTGTATTAAACTGCCCTCAAAAGGGGCGTTTAAAAAGATTCTACTTATGAAACTTACAACGGCATTATTGCTGCTTACAACATTGCAGGTCACGGCGTACAAAGGAAGCTCGCAGGACAAGGTGAGTGTAGATTTCCGTAATACAAAGCTTACTCTTGCATTAAAAGAAGTTGAACGTAAAAGCCAGTACAGGTTTGTGTTCAGCAACCTGGTATTAAACGAGCAGGTAAAAGTTACGGCAGATGCAAAGGACATTCCTGTAATGGACCTGCTGCGCCAGATACTTGCCGGTACTGGCCTCATCTTTGACCAGATGGGAAACAACCTTGTGGTAATTAAAAAAGATGAAAGCCCGCTTGGACTGATCACTGTGCAGGGCAAGGTAACGGACAGCAAAGGGTTCCCTCTTCCGGGAGTAACGGTAGCATCTGCTCCCGGCGCGGGTACTGTGACAAACGAAGCAGGTGACTATACTGTTCGCGTAGATGAAAAAGGTACACTCACTTTCACCTATATAGGGTATGCGCCGCAGGCTATTCCTGTAAACGGACAAACCACCATCAATGTAACCATGCTGACAAAGCCGGATACGGAATTGAATGAGGTAGTGGTGGTTGGCTATGGAACGGTGAATAAACGGGACCTCACCGGGGCTGTTACGAATCTTGGTCAACGGGACCTGATAGCCGGCTCCGTATCTCCGCTGCTGGCTATACAGGGAAAGGTTCCCGGCCTCACCGTGCAATCCACTAATGGAACAGATCCTAATGCCAGCGTTTCCCTGCAGCTGCGCGGGGTGAACTCTATCAATGCAGCGCAGGGCCCGCTGGTGGTGATAGACGGTATTCCCGGTGGTAATATCAATGCTGTTGTGAAGGAGGACATTGAATCTATCAGTGTACTTCGCGATGCTTCTGCAGCTTCTATTTATGGTACCAGGGCTTCCGGCGGAGTAATACTTATTACCACGAAGAAAGCTGAGGCCGGCACCATCCGCGCCAGCTTTACCAGCGAATTTTTCCTGGAGTCAGTGCGCAGAAGGCCTGAATCCCTCTCCGCAAAAGAATTCCTTGCCAATGACATGGGTAATGACCTTGGACATACAACTGACTGGTACAAGGAAGTGACCAATAAATCTCCCTTCAGTCAGCGTTATGTGCTGAACCTTGACGGCGGCACGGAAAATGCACAGATCTATGCCTCTTTTATGAGCCGGGATGCAGTAGGCATGGCTATAGAATCTAAAAGGAAAGAACGGAGCGGCCGTATCAACACCTATTTCCGGCTTTTTAACGGGGTAGCTGAACTAACTACCAATATCAGCTATCAGCAGGCCGATGCGGACTTCAGTGATAATGGCATATTCAATATGGCGCTGGTTATGAATCCTACTGAAACACCTTACAATGCTAATGACGTAACCGGTTACAACATACCTGTTGGCGGCTATGACTATTTTAATCCGCTGGCGGAAGTGAAGCTGCGGAAAGACCAGGCGCAGTATAAATACCTGCTGGCCAGTTCTACGTTGAAGATCAATCTTACCAAAGACCTGTATGCTTCCGGCATGATAGCGTTGAAAAATGATACAGAGCATAAGAATTTTTACCGTTCTGCGCAACATCGCATTTCCCGTAATGACAACATTGACGGGTATGCCAGCCAGTCGTACAACCGTTGGGAGGACCGTACAGTGGAACTGACGCTGAATTATAACAAGTCTATCGGCTACCACCGTATCAATGCTGTAGGCGGTTATACATACCAGGATTTTAATGGCCAGGGGTTTAATGCAAACAACTCTAATTTCCCGGTAGACGGTATTGAAGAGAACGACCTGGGCACAGGCACCTGGCTGGCAGACGGCCGTGCAGGGCTGGGGTCCTGGAAAAGCCCTTCTGTGAAGCTTATCGCTTTCTTTGGAAGGGTGAACTACTCATATCGTGACCGTTACATAGTTACTGCATCGTTGCGGCATGAAGGATCGTCCAAGTTTGCCAAGGGTAACCAGTGGGGTAATTTTCCAGGTATATCTGCCGCATGGCGCTTAACTGAAGAGCCATTCCTGAAAGGTTCTTCTATTGTGAGTAACCTGAAGATCCGTGCGGGATATGGCGCTACAGGCAATGAAGGGTTCAATGCCAATGTAGCTACAAGGATGTACGGCCCCGATACGTGGTGGCTGGTGAACGGAGAATGGTTGCGCACCTATGGCGTGCTGCATAACCAGAACCCCAACATACGCTGGGAAGTGAAGAGAGAATTCAATGCAGGGCTCGACTTTGCGCTGTTTGACAACCGCGTGTACGGGCGTATAGACGTATACAAACGCCGCGTAGATGATATGATCTATGAAGTAAGCGTTTCCCAGCCACCTGCCATTCACGATAAGACCAGCGTGAACATTGGCAATATGGAAAACAGGGGATACGAGTTTGAGCTGAACTGGAATGCGGTGAAAACAGCGAACTGGAACTATACTACCGGCATTGTGGCATCTGCCAACCGTAGTACGCTGACAACGCTGAATGGCGGGCAGACCTTTTCAGACCGTAAGGGTTTCCCTTCTCCCGGTAGTCCCGGTAGTGCTGTACGGCTTTATCCCGGGGAAGACATTGGCCGTTTCTTTCTCTGGCGTTCTGCAGGGTTTACAGAAGAAGGCAACTGGATGCTGTATGATAAAACAGGGAAAGCTTTTGACGTAACAAAGCAGGCCAAGAAGATAGAAGACAAAGTATTTGTGGGCAATGCAATTCCTAAGCTGATCCTTTCGTGGAACCACGCTCTGACCTGGAAAAATTTTGATGCAGGGCTTTACCTGCGCAGCTGGATAGGGCATGATGTGTTTAACATGATCAACATGTACTACAGCCTTCCTAATGTGAGAGGGCAAAATGTGCTGCGTGAAGCCTTTGGTAAACACAAGGATATCAGGGGAGAAAAAGAGCTGAGCGATTACTGGCTTGAAAAAGGCACGTTTGTAAAACTGGACGCCCTCAACTTCGGATATACTTTCCGGCCGGAGATGGTAAAACCATTGAAAGGGCTGCGGCTGTATGTTACTGCGCGAGATCTGTTTGTGCTGACAAATTACAGCGGATTGGACCCTGAAGTAAATATCAACGGCCTTGAGCCTGGTTTTGAGGAAAGGGACGTTTATCCTAAAACGCGCACTTTCATGTTTGGTTTGCAGGCAAACTTCTGATCTGCCACATTATTCATTCCACAAGTAATTAGTATGAAAAAGATATTGGGATTAAAGATTTTAATAGTCGCCACACTCCTCTTCGGAAGCTGCACTAACCTGGACCAGGAGTTCTATGACAGGGTAACGCCGGAAACGTTCTTTAAAAGCGAGAAAGATATCAAAGCTGCCTTATACCGTCCATTTACCCATGCCCGCTGGTATCTTGGCGAAGACCGATGGAACCTGCAGGAATATACAGCAGACCAGTTTGCGATCACTACCAAAGGCAGGCACTGGTATAACGGCGGAGAAAATGAGCGTTATCATTACCACCGCTGGACGCCGGATGATAACTGGATATGGGGCACGTGGCGTGGGACGTTGATGGGCGTTGCGTTAGCGCTGGATGCAAAGCAGGACCTGGAAAAGCTGGATTATACAAAGTTTGCGCTGACACAGGCAGATAAAGATGATCACGTTAACCAGCTCAACACACTCATTGCATTCTTTTACCTGAGAGGCCTGGACTATTTCGGCGGTTTGCCGATCTTTGAATCGCTCGACGCAGAATCACTTCCCCGTAATACTGATAAGGAGACATTCGCGCACATTGAAAAGCTGTTGAAAGAAGCTATACTGAAGCTGCCGAAGAAGAAAGCCGGCGATAAGGAAGAAGGCGCTTTCCGCCAGGCCGGGGCAGCCGCTTTGCTGGCAAGGCTTTATTTTAATGCAGAAGCGTATGTAGGTCAGCCGATGTTTGCAGAATGTAAGAAGCTCTGCCAGGATATCCTGGCGCACCAGTATGGCGACTATAGCCTGGATGCTACCTGGTATGGGCCTCATTCGTTTACAAACGACAGATCGCCGGAGATCATATGGTCTATTCCCTCAGAGTTCAATAAGCTGCAATATGATTGGTTCTTCAATCCTTTCTACCATTACAATACTACAAAGTACCTGGATATAGATGGCGGGCCGTGGAACGGGGCGCATCTCACTCCGTCAAAGAAACCGACCGGAGAATGGTATGTGGAATACAAACTGGGATCGCCATTCAGGAAATACAATGATCTTGATCTGCGGAAGAGACCCTATAAATACCTGGGTGGCGGCCGTTATGAAGGGATGTTCATTTTTGGCCCGCACCTTACGCCTTCCGGAGCAGTGATCAACGGTGGTGAAGAATATAAGGACCAGCCGCTGGTGTTTGTGGACCAGGTAGGCCGTTTTTCTGAAGTTGGTCCGGGGAAGCGTTATGCGTCAATAAGCGAGCTGCCTTCCAGGATGGCAGATGGGGAAGAGAATACCGGTGTACGGCCTGTTAAAGTACCTATTCCGAATAATACAGATAAAAGCCTGCGCTGGGGGGCGGATAATCCGGCTATCCGCCTGACGGAGATACAGTATATGTTAGCAGAGTGTCTTCTGCGTGAAGGAGATAAAGGCGGGGCAGCGGCATTGATCAATGAAGTGAGGAAACGCAATTTTGAAAATGGTACAGATCCGGATCCGGTAACAGCCGATAACCTGGATGACTATCGTATGCTGGATGAATGGGGTATTGAGTTCCTGGCTGAAGGACGTCGCAGAACAGATCTTATCCGCTGGAAAAAATTCACCACGGAATCCTGGTGGGACCATCAACCGTCAGATAATCATTATAACAGGTTTCCGGTGCCTACACAGGCAATATCGGGGAATAATAACCTGGCGCAGAATGACGGGTACTAAGCCCTGGTTAAAAAATCCGGGGCTGCTCAGATACATTTTCAGGTATCTGGGCAGCCCCGGAAATATTCTTTATAGACTATTTTACCTGATAACAGTTACCGGTTTAACGGCAGCCGTTTTCATCCGCTTTACTTCTTCGAGATAAGGCTTCCTGTAAGTTTCCAGGAACTGTTTCCTTGCGTCCCGGCAGGAGCTTACACCGCCAATTAATTTCAATGTCCAGATGTAATACCAGGCAAAATCGATCTGTCTTTTCAAAAACCCTGACCTGGCGCTGGCAGGATAAAGGTGATGATTGTTGTGCCATTCTCCCGCAACGATGCCAGGCCACCACTGGTTAATAGATTTGTCTTTTGTATTGTAATCAAAGCCGGCAACATGTTTTGTTTCTCCTTTTGCGTGTCCTTCATAGTTGAAAGTCCGTACCCCTATACCCCATACAAAGGCCCCGGCAAGGATAGCTACCAGCAGGTAGGGGCCGCCAATAAGATAGAAAGCCGTCAGCCAGAATGCCCAGTTCGCAAATGTGGCAAGTACTGTATTTAAGGGATGTGCAATAGAGCCCCATTTGAGATAGCCGGCATAGCTGTTGGCTTTTATGCCTGTATGGCTGAGCATAGCAGCAGCCTTTTTATAGTCTTCTTCACTCAGGTCTTTAGCAATAGGCTGATGATTGGCATCGGCCAGGAAACAGTACAGGAAACCAGCTTCTGCGTTGTAAGGATCTCCCGGTTCGTCTGACAGGGAATGATGGACATGGTGAGATACGATGTAAAGTTCTTCCGGCACCAATTTAATTACCAGGTTGAGGGTAAAGAAGCGCCAGAATTTATTGCTGAAGGTATAAGCCTGGTGTGTACCATAGCGGTGATACCAGATGGTACCATGACTACCCATAAAGATCATTCCGTAAACGAAAGCCACCAGCAGGTACCAGATGTTAAAATCCCTGATCTCCATCGCAATAAAGATGAAAAGAAAGGGTGCAAGGCTTAACGTGCTGAACCAGGAAAAGAATGGCAGCCAGTTCTTACGGGAGGCCATAATATTTATCCGGCGGAAAAATTCTGTAAACAGTTGTCTGGCTGTAGGCTTTACAAGTAATCCTTCACTGGTCTTCCATCCATAGCTTGGAGGCGCCAGTACATTCTCGATAAAAGACATATTTTCAATATAAATTTCAATTCGCATATGGATTTGCTGACAAATCCTTTTAAACTCATTCCAGTGTATAAAAATGAATAGCTGACATAGAATCACAGGACCATGAACTAAAGACTACTTGGCGAGAGCTAAAAGATGAGAAGATTCGTTATTACCTGTAGGAAGTAAAAAAAAATAATTCAGCAGCAGAATGCTCTAATCAAAGAATCTAAGCCCAATATAAGTGAAAAATATTGATTTATGTATTATTTTTTGAAAATACATGACTTCGCTACTGTGCTGGCTGGCTGAATTTGCTCCTGGCGTTGAGTCTATTAATACAAACGGAGAGAAGAAAAATCTTCTCTCCGTTATCCTATCCATCAATTAACACGTATTAATATCCCTGATTTTGTGGGAAGGGAGGCCCTTCCACTACCCTATCTATCTGTGACTGTGGAATGGGACGCAGCGAATGAAAACTCTGAATATTTCCCGCCGCTTCGGGGTTCCAGTCTTTCACCCTTCTTTCCAGTGACTTTGTGCGTACCAGGTCAAGCCATCTTTGCCATTCGCCATAAAACTCACGCGTGCGTTCATCCAAGATAAAGTCAAGTGTAACATCAGCCGGAGTGATGGTTACAGCCGCCGCAGCGGCATCATTCTGTGCAGCTGTGTTGGTTTTCCTGTAAGCTGCACGTTGCCTCACTACATTGAGCATGGCAGCTGCATTGACATTATCTCCTGCTTTGAAGGCTGCTTCTGCGGCAACCAGGTATACGTCTGAAAAGCGGTAGAGTACTACGGGCCTGGTGGAGGGATCATTAAAGTTAGCCCCCCTGCTGGGATCCATGAATTTCTTTACGGCGGGGAAATAAGCATTTGACCAGAGGCTTGGCGGTATGATGATACCTTTAAAGGGTATAGTGCCGTTAAACTGTGGCGCCCCGGTCACTTCACGGTCGGTTATCCATACGGCAGTATCTACTCCTACCGCCATAGAATAGCTGATACCCCGCTGATTATTACTGGCCGTTGCGGTATTGGAAACAGCTGTATTGCTGATCCAGACGGTTTGAAAAGTATTGTCATAGCGGGAATCATTTACCCTGTCAGCAAATGCCTGATCAAGCAGGTAGCGTTTGCCGGTGTTTGGTCCGACGGAATTATTGGGCCTTGTGCGCACATAAGGGCGTCCGTTGGCAGCATCTCTTACCATGGTGGAAGAGCCGCTGTTCACCAGTGCATTGGAAGTATTTTTATAAGAGTTAATACCGCTGTTTGAAGGATAGTTCCAGATATAGAACCAGGGCGTAAGATTTTGTGCAGCGCCGCCGGAGGCTGCGCCGCCGACAGTGTACTGACCATATTTAGGATCGATGGAATGGTCGCTCACGAACATAGTCTCCTTACCGTAGTCGTTGGCGGGGTTGAATGCGTCTCCATAGTCCTGCCATAAGTCCAGGCCGTAAAGGCCTTTGTTGCTGATGATATCTGTACAGATATTATATGCCTGGGTGAAGTCAGCCTGCGTATTATTTAACCAGCCCCTGGTCAGGTAAGCTTTTGCCAGCAGGTATTGTGCCACGGGCTTACAGGCAGCCTTTCCCAGGAAAGGTAAGATAGGTTTAGCAGGCATATCTGTAGCAGCATCTGTAAGATCTTTGAGGATCTGTTCATATACCTGGGCTACCGGCTGACGGGAATCTGCCTGGGATGGTGTTGTGATAAATGCTGTATGCAAAGGAACATCTCCGAAGGTCTGTACGAGATAGAAGTACCAAAAGCCGCGGAGGAATTTTGCCTGTGCCAGGTATTGTTTCCTGGTGGAATCGGGTACATCTATAGTCTGTCCGTATTCCAGTACGCCGTTCAGGGTATTGATGTCAGTGTAAGCAATACCCCATGCAGCGCCAAAATTGCTGCCGTTCAGCCCATTGTATGTATACAATTGTATGCCGCTGGCAGAAGCACCGGAGAGGTGTTCGTCCGTACCTGCTGCCATTTCTGCACTAAAGCCCTCTGTGCCCCAGGCGCCCCGGATATCGTTATATACGCCGGCAATGCCTCCCAGCACCCCCGATGGGCTATTGAAAAAGGAAGGGACAATTCCTGATTGCGGATGCTCCTCCAGTATCTTGCTACAGTTAGCGAAAAGCAGTGCTGCACCGAGAAGCACTGCCAGTTGTATGTTGATTTTACGTTTCATATCTGCGCTGTTTGTATGGTTTAGAAATTCAGGTTTGCTCCCACGGTGTACTGGCGGGTAGAAGGATTGTTCAGGTTTACGCTGATCTGCCGGGTAGGAGAACTTACGTCTGAAGAGCCAGTGGGATTAACAGCGCCGCCATACCCGTTGCCTTCCGGGTCAATGCCCAGTCCGGATTTAATCAATGGTGCATAGATGAAGAAAGGATTGGTAGCATTAACGTATACACGTAAGGAGTTTACAGACAGTTTTTTCAGCAGGCGGACAGGGATCTCATATCCCAGGTTGATGCTGCGGCATCTGATAAATGAGCCGTCCCTGTAAGCGAGAGTGGAACCGAAATTCAGTCGGTCGGTACCGGCATCCGGCGCAGGGAAATCGTTGGAAGGATTAGTGCGCGTCCAGTAATTGGTCCTGATCTGGTTAACCCTGCCCTGGTTGTAGAATGGGAAGCCGTTGGAGCCTCCATCAGCCGATAAATAAGGAACCAGTACTTTCATGCCCATCCTTGCATTAATAACTACAGAAAGGTCAAAACCTTTATAGGAGAAACGGTTTGTCAATCCTCCTTCCCAGTTGGGTTGGAAGTTCCCTAATATCTGGCGATCACCGGCATCTATTTTCCCGTCTTTGTTTACATCTTCAACACGTATCTGGCCCGGGTAGGCTTTGGGAGATGTTTGTCCGCCGGTAAGCCCTTTAATGGAATCTTCCGTCTGCCAGATGCCGGTCTTCTTATAATCATAGATGACAGTCAGCGGCTGACCTACAAACCATCCGTTACCTGTATTTGTTTTTTCTGCCGGGGTAGTTAGCTGAACGATCTTTTCACGGTTGAAGAAGAAATTGACGTCTGTGCTCCAGGTGAACCCGCTGCGGGTCCTGACGTTGACGCTGCTAAGGCTGATCTCCAGTCCTTCGCCGGATGTTTTGCCCAGGTTCTTCAGTGTTGAGTTGGCGCCGTTAGAGATGGGCAGGTTTACTGATAAGAGGATGTCTTTTGTAGTTTGTTTGTACCAGTCGACCGAGCCGCTAAGCCGGTCATTGAACAGGCCGAAGTCGATGCCCAGGTCAACCTGCGATGTGGATTGCCATCCGAGTGCGTTATTGGGCAGTGTGGTGACTGTGTAGGCTAACTGCTGGCCCTGGGTGCTTTGTCCGAAGTTGTATGTGGACGCGGTGAGAAGGCCAAGTGTAGCATATGGAGACACGTTACGGTTGCCGGATATACCCCATCCACCTCTGAGTTTCAGATTTGAAAGCACGGACTGTCGTTTCATGAATTTCTCTTCCGTTACATTCCAGCCTAATCCGAATGCAGGATAGGTAAAATACTGGTGTCCGGGAGACAATGTAGAAGAGGCATCCACCCTTACGGTAGCTGTGAGCAGGTAACGGTTATCGTAACCATAGTTCACCCGGCCCATATATGATAACAATCCTGATTCAGAGAATCCTGAGTTAGCGCCGTCGGCCACCGGCTGACCGCTGGCCAGGGCAAAGTTGCTGTTCAGGATATAATCGGCCGGTACGCCGGTAACGGTAAAGCGGCTGCTTTCATTGCGGTTTTTGTTGACTTCAAATAGTCCTGTGAAGCCGACCTTATGTTTTCCGGCAAATGTCTTGTCATAATAGAGCAGGTGCTGGATGTTGTAAGACCATGCTTCCGCATTGCTGATACTGGCATTGGATGAAGATTGTACTGTAGCAGTATTTGTATAGGTTAAAGGGCCATTGTACCCGTTACCTGCCTGCTGACTGAAATCAAGTCCTACATTCAGGCGGTAACGCAGCCCATTTGTTATCTGTACTTCGCCATACAGGCTGTTGAATGTTCTGAAGCGCCTTGTCTTTGAAAGGATGGCGTCTTCTTTTGTAATAAGGGTTAAGGGACTGACAAGGGCTGCATCAAGAGAACCTATAGCTGGAAAAAGATTCACAGAGCCGTCACTGTTATAAGGCGCCGCCAGTGGGGTGAGGCGGGCCAATCCGCTGGAAACGCCGCTCCCGCCCGGAGTATTGGAATAATTGAGTGTATTGAGGGAGTTGATCCCTACTTTCAGAAAGCGGTTGATACGATGGTCTATTGTAGTACGTATGGTATAGCGTATAAAATTCTGGTTGGGAATGATACCAGCTTCGTTATAGTACCCAAGCCCCATACCGTATTGCGTGCTCTCACTACCGCCTGAAACACCCAGCTGATGGCTGGTCACAAATCCTGTTTTATATATCAGGTCCTGCCAGTCAGTAGAAATGCCGGCTTCCAGTGCATCCTGCTCGGCAGCTGTAAGCGCATAAGCTGTTGTACCCGGTGATGTACGGTTATAGGTAGCCGCATCTGCTTTAAACTGCGCATATTGCGCTCCGTTCATTACTTTATAATTTCCCAGCGCCTGTGAGATGCCGTGATAACCATCGTAGGTGATGGTTGCCTTTCCGGTCCGTCCTCTTTTGGTGGTGATCAGTATTACACCGCCTGCCCCTCTTGAGCCGTAGATGGCAGTAGCGGAAGCATCTTTTAAAATCTCCAGGCTGGCTATATCGTCCGGGGTAATATCATTGATGCTGCCTCCGAACGGGATACCATCTACCACCAGTAAGGGGCCGTCCAGCGCATCGCTCTGGCCTTGTGTGGTAGTAAGTGTACGGTTACCGCGGATACGTATCTGTCCTGCGGTTCCCGGTGTTGAGCCGTTGTTGATAATAGATACGCCCGGGGTACGTCCTTTCAGCTGTGCAATCAGGTTAGGCGCCGGTACTTCTTTCAGCGTTTTTTCATTCACGGAAACTACAGACCCGGTAACATCTCTTTTCCGCTGCATGCCGTAACCTACTACAACCACCTGGTCGAGATCACTTGTGGAACTGGCCAGCGTTACATTATTTGTACCCTGGCTATTGATAGTCACTTCCGTCCGTACGTGTCCCATAGCAGATATTACCAGTGTGCTGTTAACATTAGTATTAACATTGATCTGGTACTCTCCGTTGGCGTTGGTAATAGTCCCTGTAGTTGTTCCTTTTACGGCTACTGATGCGCCGATAACGGGCTGGTTCTTATCATCTGTTACCCGGCCTTTTACAGTTGTTTTCTGCTGCGCTATGGCAGGTAGAAAGGCCAATGCGGTGAAGAGCAGTGATAATCCTGCTTTCTTAATACGTCCCGCCACCGGTTTTGTTTGTTTTTTTGCAGACATAGTTTTCATAACGTTCTTTTAAAAAAGTTGTGGAGATACTGTTCACCGGAGTATGCTGGTTTCCGGAGGGCCGAGGTAACCGGGTTGTAGTCCGCCGGCATCGATCACCAGCCGTTGCAGCACAACACCCGGATCAATTACCCGGCATTTCAATACGTGCCTGCCGGGTGTATGAATGGTATGTACAGACCGTTTAATGATGATGTTATCCGCTACCCATCGTTCCCAGGTATGCAGATCATCGTCTTCTTTGTTAAGCGTGATCAGTTGCGGAGGTTCATCATCAATGGAAACAGCGTACTGCAATCCCTGCTGATGAGGGAAATTGAGTGTTGGTGAACAGTAAGTATATAATGTGATTGTCCCTGTGTCGTAAGTGTAAAAATTGTAAGCAGTATAGGCGTCATCTTCTTCCCCTTGCTGGCGGGGTGCGGTTACCGGGAAAGGCGATATACCCCCACCCGTTTTTCCGATACCGGGAATGGCTTTCCATGCAACGTACCTGTCGTTCCTGGCGTAACTGTAGTGATCTGCTTCCATGGCGATATATCCGTCTTTTTCGTAGAAGAGTCTTCCTTTTGCGGTGTCAGGCACCAGGGATAATGCAGTACGTGTTGCCGGAGCCTTCACTGTATCTGTTATGGCTTTACCGGTAAGGGCCGGCATCCTGTTACGTGGCGGGTCATTCCAGGAGGTATAGCCAATATGTGTCTGGCTCATCATCCTGTTCCATTTACCACCGGCAAGGGTAGTATGAAAACGGGCGGTAAGCAATGAGTCATTTTCGAAGTACCACTTTACACTATCTGGTTTATTGAGCGCTACTGCGTGGTACATTTCGTGGAGATTGCAAAGAGCGGTAACGGGATATAGTACCAGCTGGAAATAGGCATCGTGGTAGTCCGGCGGGAGTTTTTCATCCATCCGTTCAGCCCTGGAGCGTAGCTGGCGCCATTCTCCCGTTACTGTTTTCCACTCCTGGTATGAATAGGTCTTTTCATTCAGCAGCTCAGGTTTCCGCCTGGCGCTGTATTGGGAGTATAACCGGAGAATATTACCGACCTCTGTTCCCACTGCAGTTCCAAACTGTTTTACGGCCCAGGTCTCATAATAGTTAGGGATATTATCTTCATTCCATTTGCCGGGGTCCCATGCGTAGTCGAGGAAAAAGGAGATTGGCAGCTCCATCGGTTTAATATCTCCTACGTTCACTATCCAGATCTGCCGTACGTTATATTCCCATGCCAGGTGCATCTGTTCCCATATGCGGGCGATATTGCTGGTGTTGATCCATTTGTAGCTGCGTGGGCCTCCTACATAATCAAAATGGTAGTAGATGCCATAGCCCCCTGTACGGTTCTTGTCTTCCAGCCGGGGTAAGCGCCTGATATTCCCCCAGTTGTCATCGCAGAGCAGCAGGGTAACATCGTCAGGTACCCGCATGCCTTTGTCGTAGTAATCCTGTACCTCTTTGTATAAAGCCCAGAGCTGGGGTGTGGCGGAAGCCGGCTTCCGTGTTACCTGTTCAATGATATGACGTTGTGTGTCTACAATTCTTTCCAGCAGGGCTGTGGCTGTTTCCCGGCTCATTGGTTCGTCACCGTCTCCCCGCATGCCGATGGTCACTATCTTTTCATTATCTGCCCGCTGGAGGCCAGTGCGCCAGAAATCTTTCAGCCGCGTTTCATTGCTATCAAAGTTCCAGGCACCTTTTCCATAGCGTCTCCATTCGTCATGCGCCCGCATAAGCGGTTCATGATGCGAGGTACCTATTACGATACCGTATTCAGCGGCCGTCCGTATGTTGAGGGAATCATCGTCATAAAAAGCATTTCCCCACATGGCAGGCCATAAATAGTTGCCTTTCAGGCGGAGCATCAATTCAAATACCTTCTCATAAAAGCGATGATTGAACCCGCCGAACTGTTCTTTAGCCCAGCCAGAGAGTGCCGGAGCTTCATCATTAATGAAGATCCCCCGGTATTTTACTTTAGGTGCATCTGTAAATATGCCCGGCCTTATATACAGGGCCTGCTGATGCTTTACCGGTATATCTGCCCACCAATGCCAGGGAGATACCCCTATCTGCTCCAGGAGGGTCATGACACCGTAAGCTGTTCCCCGGCGGTCGCTACCGGCAATAACCAATGCCTGGTCAATACCTTTCATTGGCTGACGTACCACCTGTACCTGGTAAGCCTCCCATTTACCTTTCAGGGAGCTGACATCTATCTTATGTTTTTTTATTAACTGCTGAAGAAGGGAACTTTTATCTATCGACCCTACCAGGACAACCGGCCCTCCGGTCAACGGAAAGGTATTTCCGATACCTGGTCTTTTACCGGTGACTGCGGCAACATCTTCCTGCATCATTCCGGTTACCTTTTTTACAAGCGGATCATCCCCTGCGTCAACAATAATACTGGCAGTTCCTTTTTCTGTAACCAGGGGAAAAGCTCTATTCTCTGCCTTTATGGAAACCAGTTCCTGGGCTGAAAGACAAAAGGGGAAAAGTAACGGGAAGACAAAAAAAAGCCTGCGCTCAGCCAGGGCGACCGAGAACCGCTCTATCCATTCTTTCATACGTGAAATAATTTGATACCGGCAACCATCATCTATTGCCAGGAATAAAACTACATGCAGCTACAGAGGAAGGCTGCCTGTTTTGGGGATAAGCATGGAACAAATGTTCAAGCAAAACCTTCTCTAATTCATTATCGGTCAATAAATTTGAACATTTGTGCTATTATTCAGAACATTTATACCATAGCGTGGGTATGATCCGGGTTACCTTTGAAGTGATCAGATCCACTATTCCGTGATGACGTAACCGCTGTGGCGGCGAAGAGTTGTACCTTAAATATTCTCCTGTAACCAGCAACCCAGTTCCACATTACAAACCGGTAATATGACGGCATTTCTAATATCCAGGTGTAAGTCCGCTGTTTTATTATGTATATATTTTGCTTGTTCTACATTCCACGCAACGGCGCAGACAGATTCTATCAATTTCACCTCCCTGACATCCAAAAACGGGCTTTCTTCCAATACGGTAAATACCATCCTGAAGGACCGGTATGGATGGATGTGGTTTGGTACGGAGGATGGACTGAACAGGTTTGACGGCAGCAGGTTCACTGTATACCGGCATAAGGAAAATGAGCCGAACAGTCTGCCGGTCAACGATATTACCTGTCTTCATGAGGACAAGGCCGGCAATTTATGGGTGGGCACCAATGGCGGAAGCCTGAACCTGTACGACAGGAAGAACGATGCTTTTATCAATGTGAACATATATGAGAGAGGCTACGCCTTAAAAGGCAGCACCATCCGGACTATCTGCAGTGACGATGCCGGCAGGTTATGGATAGGTTGTTATAAGGGGCTATACATAATCGACCCTGCAACCGGGAAATTATGCCAGCTGCCGGCTGCTTTAAGGAAAGACAGTCTGTCGTTTACCCGGCAGGTGAACTATCTATACAGGGACAGCCGGCATACCCTCTGGATAGGGACAGCAAACGGACTGTTCCGGTACGATAAGCAAATCCGGCTGTATAAGCATTCTGATGCAGACAGTAACAGCCTGATCTGCGACAATATTAAAACCATCTCCGAAGATGGCAACGGCAATATATGGATAGGGACCTCTAAAGGCTTAAGCATGCTCAGGCCGGATGGCGACAACTTCCGGAATTTCCGGCATCGGGACAATGACCCGGGGTCTATCAACTGTAACCAGGTATTTGCCATAGCGGCGGACGTAAACAGGGGAAAATTATGGATAGGTACCGAGGAGGGGCTCTCTATACTGGATCCCGTGAGCGGGCAGATCATGCGAATAGCGCCGGATAAGCGAAGGTCATATGGGCTGACGGGAAAATCACTCCGTTCTATCTATATTGACCCGCAAGGTATTTACTGGCTGGGGCTTTACCAGGGAGGGATAAGCAAATATGATAAAAACCTTGCCCTTTTCCAGCTGAGGCAAAGTAATGTCTTTGATGTAAACGGCCTGAATTCTTCTGTTGTTACCTCTTTTGCTGAAAGCAATGACAACAGGGTTTATATTGGCACAGATGGTGGCGGGCTGAATGTATTTAACAGGAAAAGCGGGTTGTTCTCACATATGCCGTTGTCTTTCGGGGGGCAAACGTCCTCTTCACTCACCATCCTCTCTATGGAAATGGACCGTAATAACCAGCTCTGGATCGGCTCTTACGGTATGGGACTTTTCCGTCTAAATCCCGCTACAAGCACCTGCCGCCGTTTCCAGCAGGGAACGGGAAGCGCTTCTCTCAATAATAATGATATCTTTTGTATCAAAGAATCCAGGGAAGGTAATATATGGATAGGAACGAACGGAGGCGGAGTGAATGTCTACGATTCCCGTAGTGACCGTTTTCATACGTATAATAACGGTCCTGGGAGTACCTCCAATACCAGCATACCTATAAATGGTTATATACGCGGTATTGAAGAAGATGAAAACGGGGATATGTGGATAGGCTCATATGGTACCGGTGTTGTCCGGGTCAACCCTAAAACAGGCAGCAGCAGGCTGTATAACAAACTGAACAGTGACCTTCCTGCCAACGTTGTGCTTTGCTTATTGCGGGACAGCCATAATAATATCTGGGTAGGTACTGCCGGTGGTGGATTGAGCCTGTTGAACAAGCAGACGGGCCGCTTCCTCTCCTATTCCGAGAACGACGGGCTTTCCAATGCTGTTGTATATAAAATACTGGAAGACAATAACGGCATACTCTGGACAAGCACCAATACAGGCATCAGCAGTTTTGATGTAAAGACCAGGCGGTTTACCAATTACAGTCATTTCAACGGTGTTCAGAACAATAATTTTGTTTTTGGTTCTGGGATAAGGCTCAGAGATGGGGAGATCTATTTCGGGGGACTGGACGGATTTAACTTCTTCAATCCCTGCCTGCTGCCCCGGAACAGGAATATACCTGCTGTTGTGTTAACAGAGTTGCGGGTAGCTAATCAACCCGTTATTCCGTCGTCTGAAGGGCCGATACAGGAACAGGTATCTATCGCCAACCGGATCAACCTCAATTATAAACAAAGCTTCTCTCTCAGCTTTACTGCGCTGGATTATACTTCAGCCCAACAGAATACTTTTGCATACAAGCTGGAAGGGTTTGACAGGGACTGGAACTATGTGGGCGCTTCCAAAACAGCGTCGTATACAAATCTTGATCCCGGGGACTATACATTCAGAGTAAAGGTCAAGAACAGTGACGGTGTGTGGAATACAAAGGGCGCGTCAATTGCCGTGCATATCAGGCCGCCGCTCTGGCGTACTGTGTATGCGTATATGTTCTACGTGGCAGTGGCTATCGGTATATTCCTTTTTTACAGGCATAAAACCCTGCAGAAGCTGAAACGGAAGTTTGCGGCAGAACAGGAGCAACGGCGTATAGAGCAGCAGCGGAAGGAAGCGGCCATAGCCCGGCAGATGGATGAGATGAAGATCAGGTTCCTTACCAATCTAAGCCATGAGTTCCGCACGCCTATTTCTCTTATAATGGGCCCGGTGGATAATCTTCTGTTACGCAAACATGATGAGATTATCACCGGTCAGCTACAGATGGTGAGGCGTAATGCAAGGCGCCTGCTTAACCTGGTGAACCAATTACTTGACTTCCGTAAAATGGAGGAGAATGAGCTGGCTATCCATACATCAGAAGATGAGGCCATCGGCTTTATAAAGGAGGTGTTCGATTCTTTTAAAGACCTCTCAGAAAGGAAAAAGATCAGCTATTCTTTCTCTGCCAGCGTGGAGCGTTTGTTTGTTCACTTTGACCATGACAAGCTTGAACGCATCCTGTTCAACCTGCTTTCCAACGCTTTTAAATTTACACCTGCTGAAGGCTCTGTGAGAATAGTGTTAAGCACAACAGAACATTCAACAGATGAAAAGAAAATATGGCTCAACATCTGTGTATCTGACACCGGTATAGGGATACCGGAAAGTAAAAAGGAGAAGATCTTTGAGCGGTTCTTCCAGATCAACTCTGCTTCGGTCCTTAACCAGGGCAGCGGTATTGGTTTGTCTATTACCCAGGAATTTGTAAAGATGCAGGGAGGGACCATCGGAGTAGAAAGCAAGCAGGGAACAGGAACAACTTTTAAAGTAAGCCTTCCCCTTCATATAGCGGAAATACCTGTGCCTGAGGTCTCTTATCCCGCAGAGCAGGAAACAATAACAGAGCCATCTGATAAGCCAGTTATCCTGCTTGTAGAAGATGATGATGAATTCCGTGCTTACCTGAAAGATAACCTCAGGCGCTTTTTCAAAGTAATAGAAGCCTGTAATGGAAAAGAAGGCTGGCAGAAGGCCCTGGCCCATCATCCGCTGATCGTGGTAAGTGATATAACCATGCCTGTTATGGATGGTATACAACTGAGCAACAAGATAAAATCTGATAAAAGGACCAATCATATTCCCGTGATCCTGCTTACAGCCTTAACAGGCGAAAAGGAACAACTGAAAGGCCTTGCTACCGGTGCTAATGATTATGTTACCAAGCCGTTTAATTTTGAAATCCTTCATTCTAAGATCAGGAATCTGCTTTTACTGAATCATTCACTAAAAGCTACCTATTCACGGCAGATACAGGTACATGTACCGGATAAGGACATAGAATCGGCGGATGCCTTGCTGATGAAAGATATCCGATCGTATATTGAGGGGCACCTGGTTGATTCACAGTTGTCAGTAGATCAGTTAAGCAGGCATGTTGGTATGAGCAGGAGTTCTCTTTACAGTAAGATGCTGGAGCTGACAGGGCAATCTCCTATTGAATATATCCGGTCGGTTAAGCTTGAGAAAGCAGCTGTGCTGCTGGAGAAAAGCGGGTTGAATATGGCGCAGGTAGCTTATGAAACGGGATTTGCCACACCTAATTATTTTGCAAAGTCTTTTAAGGCGAAGTTCAATATGCTTCCGTCTCAATATGCCAATTCAAAACGAAAGAAGCCGGTGGATGGGATATAGAGGTTATATCAGTTTAAATTCTTTCTGATAACAGCGCAAAGAAAAGTTGAACGGTTTCTTGTAGCTTAGAGCTAATGCCTTGCTATTATATGAGTAAGAGATTTTCTTTGCGCTGCGCGCTGCTAAAAAGTCGAACGGTTTTTGTAGCTTAGGGGTTGATACCCTGCAATTATATGAGAAAAGTACTTCTTCTGTTATTATTGGCGCACCAGGCATGGGCGCAGTCTACAGCCAATTCCACTGAACCTGTTAAACGTCCCGGCGATAGCCTGTCTGTATATAACCAACAGCTTTCCCCAGCTGAGATGAAGCAGGACCTTCAGCTGTTTCTCGACATCCGTAAAAAAGCTAATTCCGGTCTGTATCGTTACCGTACCCAAAAGCAGATAGACAGTATCTACAAATGGGCATTCAACCAGGTACGCCAACCTATGTCTACTATAGGCTTTTACAAGATAATTTTACAGTTAACTGATTTTGAAGGAAGCTGTCATAACTATACAGAGCCACAGGCAGCACTTGTCAGCTATCTTAACCGGCAGCGCGCCTTCTTTCCTTTTGCTCTTAAATATATTGAAGGCAGGATGATCTTCAATAGTAAAACAGACCTGATACCTGTAGGATCGCAGATATTGAGCATCAACGGCGTTACTGATAAAGAGCTGATGCGATCCTTTTATAAATATATGACAGCAGATGGTTATACGCAGACACAGAAGCAGTCAGCCAGTGTGAACAAGAGTTATGGTATACGTTACCTATACGAATATGGTGTCAGAGATAGTTTTAAGATCGGGTTCCTGGCGCCTGGCGCTACTCAGCAACAGACCGTAACAGTACCGGCAGTATCGCTGGAAGAACGGAAGGCTAACCTCACGTTACGTTACAGTGCACCGGTAGATAGTGTGATAGATTATAACGTGCAACCTAAATACAGTTTCAGGATGGTGAGCCCCACCACCGGTCTGTTGAACCTGCGGATATTCACTATGGCCGCCGACGCAGATGATCCGGCTTTCCCTGTATATGTATCATTCATAGATAGTGTATTCAGGGTACTTGCCAATAATAATATTCCTAATCTTATCCTGGACATCCGCAGCAATCCTGGTGGCAGTGATCCCACTTTTGAGCAGCCGATGATGTACCTGACTGATTCAAGTTTTAAGGAGAATACGCTGGCCTATACCATCTTTGATGAGGTGCCCTATGAAAAATATTTCTGGGGTGTATCTACTGCAGTAAAGATGGATTCTGCAGAAAAAATGAGCGGGAAGCAACTGCTGAAAGATTATTTCCCGGCATTGCACAATGGCAGGAATATACAAAACAGCAAATACAACCCGGTATATCATCCTAAAAGCCCGGGGTTCAAGGGGAAACTATATATGCTTATTGATGAAGAGGTAGCTTCTGCCGGATCACATCTGGCATCACTTGTAAAAGCCTATGCCCGTAACGTCACTATTGTTGGAGTGGAAACCGTTGGCGGATATTATTACCACAACGGGCATATGCCTGCAATCTATGAGCTGCCTAATTCAAAAATAAAAACGAAGTTCTCTATTGTTCATGTGGAGCAGGATGCCCTTATAAAGCCTGACCAGCCTGAAGGCAGGGGTATTATACCGGATTATACGGTATGGCCTACTTTCAGTGATTTTATGCAAAACCGTGATACGCAGATGGAATATGTGCTCAGGCTGATTGCCGGGAAATAAAACCTGAGCACACAGTATAAAGGATCTTTAAACATACTGCAAACCGGACATTGCCTTATTTCCTGATTGGAATGCTAAAAATTTTAGTATTTTTACACTGGAAATTTAAACAAGTATTCTACTCGTCACCTATGTCCAAGGCAGATATTATCGCAAAGTTGCGACAGGACCTTCTTTCCCTTCAGGGATTGAGACCAGCATCAGATCCTCTTAATGTTGGCCTGGGCCTTATTGAATCTGCTTTTCCCAATGACACCTTTCCTACCGGAGCTATGCACGAATTTCTGAGTGACACGGCAGAAGATGCAGCAGCCACATACGGATTTATTGCAGCGATCCTGGCCCCGCTCATGCAGCTGGGCGGCGCCTGTGTATGGATCAGGAAAACCAATAAGATATTCCCTCCTGCTTTAACAGCATTCGGTATACGGCCGGACCAGGTGATCTTCATAGATCAGAGCAATGACAGGCCTACCTTATGGGCTGCAGAGGAAGCACTGAAATGCCCGGGCCTTGCAGCTGTCATACTGGAAATACAGGATATAAGCTTAATAGCATCCAGGCGTCTGCAGCTGGCTGTAGAACAGAGCAGGGTAACAGGTTTTATCATCCGTTATAAACCCAGGAGCTTACATACTATAGCCAGTGTAGCACAATGGCGTATACAGGCGTATGCAAGCGTTTCCCACAACGGCATGCCGGGGCTGGGGTTTCCCCGCTGGCAGATAGAGCTGTTGCGTGTCCGTAATGGTAAGCCCGGCAAATGGCTGACAGAATACATGGATGGCAGACTATTACCGGTTGTATCCGAAGCAGCACAGATTATCCCGGAACAGAACGTGAGGCGGAAAATCGGGTAGTTATGGGACAGCGATTTATTACGATCTGGTTCCGGCATTTAAAAACGGACTGGCACATTAACCGCCGACGGGAACTGGCATCTATTCCTTTTGTTCTGGCAATACAGGACTATGGCCGTATGGTCATCTCTGCTACTAACATAGAAGCGGAAAAACGGGGGATCTCTGCAGGAATGGCTGTAGCTGATGCCCGTGCTATGGTCCCCTCACTGGAAGTACAGGATGATAGTCCTGATCTTGCTGTACGCCTTTTACGGAAATGGGCAGAATGGTGTATCCGTTATACTCCTTTTGTTTGCATAGATGGCGAAGATGGGCTGATCCTGGACATTACCGGCTGTGCTCATTTATGGGATGGTGAACGCCCTTACCTGAAGGAGATCATTACCCGTATCCGGGCAATGGGTTATGATGCACGCGGCGCCATCGCCAGTACTATTGGCACTGCCTGGGCTGTTTCCCGTTACGGGACTATCACTCCTATCATAGAACCTGGTAACGAATTAACGGCTATCGCTCCTCTCCCTCCTGCCTCATTACGATTAAACAGTATCATAATAGAAAAGCTACACAAGCTGGGCCTCTCTGAAGTAGGGAGTTTTATGACAATACAACGTCCGGCATTACGCAGGCGTTTTGGGACAGAACTCTTATTGCGGTTAGATCAGGCATCGGGCATGCAGCAGGAGATCGTCATACCGGTCTTCCTACCCGAACAGTACTTTGAAAGGCTTCCCTGCCTGGAACCTATACGTACAAGAACAGGTATTGAAATAGCTGTTCAGCGCTTACTGGAAGCCCTTTGCCAGCGGTTACAGGCCGAAGGGAAAGGCCTGCGGAAAGCTATACTGAAGGGATACCGTATTGACGGGGAGATCATACAGGCCTGCATTGGTACTAACCGCCCTTCACATCATATCAAGCATCTTTTTCACTTATTTGAACCGGAGATCGGAAAGCTATGCCCTGAGCTGGGTATTGAGCTATTTATTCTTGAGGCGCCAATAGTAGAAGACGCTATATCCAGGCAGGAAGCATTCTGGAATGCCGCCACAGGAAGCCCTGGAGATGTAAAGGTAGCAGAGTTATTAGACCGTATCACTTCCAGGTTAGGCGCAGATGCAATACACCGTTATCTGCCTGATCAGCACCATTGGCCGGAAAGATCTGTCTGTACAGCCAGTTCACTGGAAGAGCAAGGGACAATTACCTGGCCGGAGGACAGGCTACGTCCTATTTTATTGCTCTCTTCACCTGAGCTGATACAGGTAACTGCGCCTATACCGGACTATCCGCCAATGTTATTTATTTACCGGGGAAAGGTGCACCGGATATCTAAAGCAGACGGGCCGGAGCGTATAGAAAGGGAATGGTGGCAGGAACAGGGCGATCACCGGGATTATTACCGTGTAGAAGATGAACAGGGTAAGCGTTACTGGGTATTCCGCTCAGGGCATTATTCAGATGATCAGCAACCGGACTGGTTTATTCATGGTTTTTTCGCATAACAACGAGTGAGTATGGATTATGTAGAGTTACAGGTGACAAGTAATTTCTCCTTTTTAAGGGGCGCCTCCCATCCTGAAGAACTGGTAGAGCAGGCCCTGGAACTGGGCTATAAAGCCATAGCTATTACAGACCGTAATACGCTGGCGGGTATTGTCCGCGCGCATGCTGCCGCTAAAAATAAACCTATCCGCATTATACCTGCCTGCCGGCTTGACCTGCTGGATGGTCCCAGTCTCTTAGCCTATCCTACCAGTAAAGAAGCATATGGACGGTTATCTGCTTTATTGACTGCAGGCAACCAGAGAACGGAAAAAGGCCAGTGCCACCTGTACAAAGCAGATGTATATGCTCATGCAGAAGGCATTAAGTTTATAGTGATACCGCCTGATAAGCTGAATCGCCTGTTTGAGCCTGATGCGGCTTTTATTGCAGCATTGGCTGAATATAAAAGCCATCTGGGTGATCATTTATACCTGGCCTCTCACCGTACTTACCAGGGAGACGATATGAAGCTGATCTACCAGCTGCACCGGTTATCACAGCGATACCAGGTACCGCTTGTTGCTACCAACGATGTATATTATCATATCTCTTCCCGTCGTGAGTTACAGGATATTCTTACCTGTGTACGTGAGAAATGTACTATCCATAATGCGGGTTTTCTCCTGCTATCCAATTCAGAAAGACATTTAAAACCCGTTGCTGAAATGCACAGGCTTTTCCGGCAATACCCGGATGCGCTTCAGCGTACGATAGAAATAGCTGACGCCTGCCGGTTCTCTCTCAGTGAATTAAAATACGAATATCCTGAAGAGATCACTACCAATGGCAGGACGCCGCTGGAGGAGCTGAAATATCTTGTCTGGAAGGGAGCAAAAGATTTTTATGGCGAATCATTGCCGGATAAGATCATCGCCAATATCAATCATGAAATGCAGTTCATTGAAGAAATGAATTATGCTCCTTATTTTCTGACAGTCTATGACATTGTAAAGTTTGCCCGTAGCAAGGATATATTATGCCAGGGCCGGGGATCTGCTGCAAACAGCACTGTTTGTTTTTGCCTGGGCATTACCAGTATAGATCCTACTAAATTTGATCTGCTGTTTGAACGTTTTATTTCCAGCGCCCGCAACGAACCTCCTGATATTGACGTTGACTTTGAGCATGAACGCAGGGAAGAGGTAATACAATACATATACAACAAATATGGCCGTGACCGTGCGGCTATTGTTGCTACTGTTACACAGCAACGGCAGAAAGGCGCCATCCGCGACGTAGGCAAGGCAATGGGACTTTCTGCAGATACTATCAAACGGCTGTCAGACGCAATATGGCGGTATTCTGATGATATATTTGACGAGCAGCGCGTTGCAGAACAGGGTATCAATCCGCAGGACCCTTTTTTGCGAAAAGTGCTGGAGCTTACACACCTGATGATAGGATTTCCGCGGCAATTAGGGCAACATACCGGGGGTTTTATTATCACCCGTGGGAAATTAACTGACCTCTGCCCTGTCATCAATGCCCGCATGGAAGACAGGACAAATATTGAATGGAATAAAGATGATATAGAAGCCCTGGGGTTTCTGAAGATCGATGTACTGGCATTGGGTATGTTAACCTGTATCCGTAAGGCATTTGACCTCGGTAAACGGCATTATAACAAACACTGGACCCTTGCCAACATTCCACAGGATGATCCTGAAGTCTATGAGATGATCAGCAACGGTGATACTATTGGCGTATTCCAGATTGAAAGCCGGGCCCAGATGAGTATGTTACCAAGGTTAAAACCGAAAGAATTTTACGACCTGGTGATTGAAGTTGCAATAGTGAGGCCCGGGCCTATTGTCGGAGACATGGTGCATCCTTATCTGCGACGCCGTAACAAGATAGAAGAGGTATCTTATCCTTCTAAAGCGCTGGAAGAGATACTGCATCGCACTTTAGGTGTTCCTCTTTTCCAGGAACAAGCGATGAAGATAGCTATAGTCGCTGCTGGCTTTACACCTGCGGAAGCAGATGAGCTACGTCGCAGTATGGCAACGTTTAAAGCTAAGGGAGTGGTATCCAGGTTCCGGGAGAAAATGATACAGGGTATGAAAGAGCGCGGCTATAATGAAGATTTTGCCAACCGGGTATTTAAGCAGCTGGAAGGGTTTGGAGCGTATGGTTTTCCGGAGAGTCATGCCGCCAGTTTTGCGTTACTGGTGTATGTCTCCTCCTGGTTAAAATGCTTCTATCCTGATGTATTTGCCACAGCGTTGCTGAACAGTATGCCTATGGGGTTTTACCAGCCGGCGCAGATCATCATTGATGCAAGAAAGCATGGTGTTGAAGTCCGTCCGGTGGATGTGAATCACTCTGCGTGGGATAATACCCTGGAACCGGCAGGTGAACGGCATGCTATCCGCCTTGGCTTCCGGCAAGTAAAAGGATTACAGGAGCCCAGTGCCGGCCTGATCGTAACCGGGCGGGGAAGCGGCTATTCCTCTATACCTGCACTGGCAGAAGCAGGCGTGCCTGTTACTGTGCTGGAACGGCTTGCTGAGGCTGACGCATTCCGGTCATTAGGATTTGACAGACGCAGCGCCCTGTGGGAGGTCAATGCGTTAGCAGACAGACCCGTTGCACTGTTTACAGGGCAGCCTTCAGATAGTGTTTTTGAAGAGAAGCCTGCTCTACCGGTAATGACTGATGGAGAACATGTATTGATGGACTATGCCTCAACAGCACTTTCCATCAAAGCACATCCTGTCAGCTTTGTCAGAGAGAAGCTACGGTTGCTTAACGCCGTTACAGCTGCCGAACTGGCATCGCTGCAGGATGGCATAACGGTACAGGTAGCTGGCCTTGTGCTGGTACGACAGCAGCCCGGTACTGCGAAAGGTATCTGTTTTATTACTCTTGAAGATGAAACCGGTTCAATGAACCTGGTTGCTTTCCAGAACATATTCAGTAAATATCGCAGAGAGATCTTAAGTGCGCGCCTGCTTATGGCAGAAGGTAAGCTTCAGATAGAAGGTAAAGTGATCCATGTTATTATCACCAGGTGTTATAACATTAATCCTATGTTACGGGAGCTGTCCAGGCCCCGTTCTTCCGGTAAGGAGAGCCAACAGGAAAAGCTGTTTCCGGATGCACGGAATTTTAAATAAGGTACACCAGATAAAAGCTGAATTACAGACCCAGGGAAAATTCGGGCAGGAAGAACTGCTGAGAAACTATCTGAAAGCGTTCCTGATCCAGGTCCAAAGGCGAAAGAACGAATCTGAAAAGGGGGAAGGTCAAACTCCCTTTATGGTTGATGAGAAAAGGGTCCAATTAATACACTTTGTAAACCTGATAGAGGAAAACTATAACAAAGGTCTTTCCGTAACAGAATATGCGCAGTTAATGCATATTTCCGGGCGTACTTTATCAGACCTCACTAACCACATGCTTAACAAGACTCCTTCTCAAATGATACAGGAACGTATTATCCTGGAAGCGCAGCGCCTGCTTCTGCATTCCAACCTGAACGTAAATCAGATCGGTTACCGTTTGGGATTCGATGATCCCTCCTATTTCGTCAAGTATTTTAAGAAACATACACTGATCTCTCCTTCTGATTTTCGGAAATCTATTTCCTAAATCTACCATTTCTTTTCAAGTCTATCCATTTTCAGAAGGCGTCTGCCTTCCGACCTTTGCATTGTAAACTTTAAATTTTTATACAATGGTAAAAGCTTATTTAGAGATTAGTCTGAAGGTTGATAATTCAGACAGGGGAAGTGCGGCGGAAGTATATAACAAATACAAAGCACCATTCCTCTCTGATATTAAAGGGGCCACATCCAAGGAACTTCTGATCAGGGATGAGGACGTACAGGTACTGCATGGTTTTGAGTCAATAACGGATGCGCAGGCTTACCTGTCAAGCGGATTGTTTAACAATGACGTTGTAATTGCCCTTAAGCCGTATTTGAAGGATACGCCAGACGTAAGAATTTACACTGTTGTCTGATCAAACAAAAAAATATAAAATGAAACAAGCATTAATTATAGGTAGCTCGTCAGGAATGGGAAAGCTACCGCTCTCCTGCTTCTTCAAAAAGGAATAGAAGTGGCTATTGTAGCGCGTGCTAACAAAAATCTGGAAGTTACTGAGAAAGAATTATCTCAAAAAGGGAAAGTGAAAGTTTATGGCGTTGATCTGGCAAATCCAGGAGAACACCTGGCAATGGAGCTGGCAGATGTCAATATCCGCGTCAATGCAGTTTCACCCGCAGTAGTGGTGACTCCTATTTACGGATCTTTTATTGAAAAAGATAAGATAGTCTTCGTTCAAAAATTCATTAGGCATAACTTCAAATATCCTTTATACAAATACAGATTTTTGGTAAAATCTTACAGATAACCGCTGTTTTCTCAAGCTATTTTTGTCCTGGCACAACAAATATAATATGAACAAGATGTTACAATACGTTATCGCTACATTCAGCACCTGTATCTCAATTCCAGTATTTGGCCAGCAGCTGGCCGGTACATGGAAGCTCATTGCTGCAGACAAGATATTACCTGATGGCCGGCAGGCGGCAGATTATGGCGATAATCCACATGGCATTGCCATCTTTACCAATAACGGGCATTATACAGTGGAGATCTTCCATAACGACCGGCAACGATTTGCCTCCGGCGACCGTGAAAAGGGAACGCCCGAAGAATACCGGAATGCTATGCTGACAATGAGTTGCCATTTCGGTACATATGAAGTAGATACAGTAAAGAACAGGATCCGTTTCCACATTGACAAAGCCAGTTTCCCAAATGCCGACGGTACCTCAAGGGAAAATACCTTTTCACTGAAAGATGACCAGCTTAGCTGGCAACTGCCACCACGGCCCAACGGTGAAATTCCCCTTTCCGTATTCACCCGGATACGATGACCTCCCGTATTAATTCTGTAAATTACGATCATGAAAGAGACCTTACACAGACCTTTCGAGATCGAAGTGAAAGAGATGGAATACTTTCCTGTTAAGAAACGGAAGCTCAACTTTTTTGAGTTGATCTACATTGTTAATGGTACAGGTATCCAGTATGTAAATGGAAACCAGTTCTCTTACAGGAAAGGTAATCTCTTTCTGCTCACCCCTCAGGACAGCTATTCATTTGATATCACTACGCAGACTTGCTTTTTATTTATCCGTTTTAATGAATATTATGTACGCAGTAAATCTCCTCATGATAAAGATGCTGTACAATGTGTAGAAAACATTTTGCAAAATGCCAGTCACCGGCCAGGATGCATATTGAAAAATAAGACAGACAAGCCACTGATCGCAGTTTTAATGGAAAGCATCATATCAGAACAGGAACATCAGCAGATATACTTTACAAGGATAACAGAACAGATTGTGAATACGATCATTACCATAGTAGCCAGGAATATTGCCCTGAAGTTGCCTAAAAAGATCAAGGAAAATACCGGCGAGTTGGTACTGGAAATGTTGCATTTCATACAGCAGCATATCTTTGAGCCGCATTTGCTTAACACAGAGAAATTAAGCACCCGGTTTAGTGTTGCACCGAATTACCTGGGGCGTTACTTTAAAAAACAAACAGGAGAAACCTTACAGGATTACATTACTAATTATAAAGTGAGGCTGATCGAGACCCGCTTACTCCATAGTGATATGCGGATCAATGAAATTGCAATTGAACTGAACTTTACGGATGAAAGTCATCTGAACAGGACCTTTAAAAAGATAAAAGGTATGAGCCCGTCAGCTTTCAGGAAGCAGTATACGGTGATCAATACAAAAGTTCCGGTGTGAGTGCTTATTTTTTAAAGGCAGGATCAAAAGAAGCGCCCTCCATTTTCTCACAATACGCTACCAGTTCCTCTCCTACCTTTTGCATACTCCGTAATAATTCAGCGTTTATTTCTTCCGGGACCGGCGATGTTCCGTTGTTCAAAAAACGGCAGGTAACGAGGCAAGATGTTTCATTTATTTTAGTAAATGCAAATTCGTATACCAGAGAAAGGTTCCTTTCGGAGATATTACAGCTTTCAGCGTAGAAAATAGCCTCATCAGATATGGTCATCCGCAGAGGGGATATAATGGCCCGGTAACCTTCAAACGTGCAGTAGTGAATACTTCCAATAAATACTGCCGGTACCTCCTGTTCCACTTTCAGCAATTCGGGCACCCATTCCACCCGGCCTGGAATATTCATCACTACCATGTACACATCACGAAAATTTGCTGTTACAGATAACTCCAGGTAACAAGTATCATCAACACGATAATCGTTTTCGGGCCCTGGCGGTTCCGGCACATTTTCACGGGCTTTATTGAGCAAGGCAAAGCGGTAATTAACCTTGCCTATAGACGCATATTCTTCCGATGAGCTGTTCCATTCCAGTTCATCCTGTTCTGACATACCAGCTTCCTGTTCAAAAAGCTTTTCTGTGATCAGCAGGTATTCATTGTTATTAATATTATTCTTCAATAAGCGATGGGCGATGATCATTTCAGGCCCGGATTGTTTTACAAACCGGCCGACTGTTATTTCTGCAACCGCTCCGTGATGCACTACAAACTTCAATGTCAGGTTAATAATAGCCTGGCAGGCGCCACAGGCACAAACCATATGTTGCTGCATCCATTTTCGTTGATAGTGAAAAGCGTTAAAGATGTTCAGGCAGGTATTTAATATTTCTTTCCGGGTAGGTGGTTCTCCTTTTCTGACCAGCAAAACAGCATCTCCTTCAATCTCTGCCACTTCGTATTCATCGCCAACAGCTTTAATCATCGCATCAATCAGCATGTTAATGGCATGTGCGCTATGATTAAGTTCAGTTGTTGTCATGAACTCGGTAAACCCGCTGATATCCGGGATCAGGATCGTTGCGTTGGTCGTTGCCATGATTTGGGGTATATGTACTATAAAGTTAAGAAAGATCAGGGTTATAAGTCTTTTTTGTTTTTGGGGCTCAAAAGGTCAGTTTAATTGAACAAGATCAAGAATGTTGCAGAACAGATCATTCCAGGGGTGATATCCGTCATTTGTTCCTTTGACTAAGATCAGGGATTGTTATTCTCACCAGGTATACTTTTGCGGTCCTCATGAAACAGATTATCCGCCTTACCAAAATTTTCAGATTTGAAATGGCCCATGCCCTTCCCGGGTATAATGGGCTTTGTAAACATATTCACGGACACTCGTACCGACTGGAGGTAACTATCAGCGGAGAACCGGATAACCATTCCGGGCACAGCAGCGAAGGGATGGTATTTGACTTTGCTGATCTGAAAGCAATTGTACAGCAGGAGATTATCCTGCCGCTGGACCATGCTTTAATGTTAAAGGAGGGCAGTATGCCCTCCTTTGCAGAAAATGAAAATGAATTATTAGGTAAGATTGTGTGGGTACCCTGGCAGCCTACCTGTGAGAATATGCTGCTGGATTTTGCCGGCCGTATCAGCAACAATCTGCCAGAACGGATAAGGCTCTGCAGCCTGAAATTGTACGAAACCAGTACATCTTATGCTGAATGGCATGCCAGCGATAATTTACCCGTAACCTAATAAATAGTTATCATCAGTTACCGGTTACCAGCTGCGGGCTTGCTTTCTTTTTGTTTCTCATATAGACAAACAGAAGAGCAAATGCCACCGTTAAGATAATAGGTATAACCAGTGTTGCATTAATTATTTCGGGACCTGCTGCTTTCTTTGCCTCGCTAAGCGCAATGGCCATTTCGCTGCCTGCCGGCGCGTCGTTAAACGACTTTACATCTGCGCCTGCCGGCAGTTTATCTGCTAATAACTTATCATAGTAGCCGCCCATAAATATCATATAAACAGATACGGCAAACATGCCAGCCCCACCCATGAAATTCAGGCCAACAGCACCTGTTTTAGGCAGGTTCTCGGAAACAAAGCCCAGCATGGTAGGCCAGAAATAGCAAACACCTATGCCAAATACCAGCGCACCTACGAATAACATATTACCGGTGGTATGGCCAAGCAGATATAAGCCCAGTGCGGCAAAAATGGCTGACAGCAACAGTACTCCCGCCGGGGAGAACCTATGTACAACCGGTTCAGCAAAGCCACGGCCAATCACCATTACGCCTGTTTCGATGGTTAACAGCAGGATGGCGTTATCTGTAACGTTCTTCAGCAAGACATCTATCCACTGGCCGGTAAATAATTCTGTAATGGCTGTACCGAACATTAATATCAACATAACAATAAATAGTGGTGAAAGCAGGGCCTCATACATTTCTGATGTGGAAACGCCACTGGCTACCCTTTCTGTTACAGGAAATTCCAGCTTGCTGAAAAGATAACCATATAATACAGTAGGAATAAGCATAACCCCTACCTGTACCTGCCAGCCTAAGCCGATCTTATCAAATAAGAAAACCAGCAGGGTCCCTATTACGATCCCTCCGGGAAACCATAAATGGAAATGATTTAATTTAGTGGTTTTGTTATCCGCATAAATAGTAGCTACAAGCGGATTACAGGCGGCTTCCACAGTACCATTGCCCAGTCCTATAAATAAGGTGGAAATAAACAGAGGCCAGAACCCGGAGGCGGAGATGGTTAATAAAATGCCCACCAGATGAAAGACACAGGCAGCAATTAATAGCTTTTTCATGCCGATAATGTCTACCACCATACCTCCGATTACAATGGCTAAAGGAAAGCCCCAGAAAGCAGTGGAAGCGATGGTAGCCAGTTGTCCGGCACTCAGTTGAAATTCTGTTCCCAGTCTTCCTAAAATTCCGGCACGGATACCAAATGAAAGAGAGGTAACCAATAAGGCTAAACAACTTGCAACAAAAAGCTGATTTCGATTAATAGTAGAGGGCATACAACGTAGAATTAATTGTTTATTAGTGATCAGATAAATGCCTATTCTCTACCAAACTACAAAAAATATTGAATTGCAGGGGAAATTATTGCCCGTATAAACAGATCTTATCTGATCACTGTAATTGTGCCCCTGAACAGGAAAGTAGTACCGTCTTCGCACATTGTCTCCATAGCATATACATAGCTGCCAATAGGCGCTACCTGGCTCTTCCAGGTGCCATCCCAGCCGGCTGGGGCGCTGTTGATCTGGAAATGTGCTCTTTCAAATACCAGGCTGCCCCATCTGTCATAAATACGCATCCATTTCACTTCTTTTATACCACGCCCTTTAGGATAGAACCAGTCATTTTTTCCATCCCTGTTGGGAGTGAAGGCTGTAGGCAGGAACACGGCGCCTTTGTTGCATGTTACTTTCACAAGCACTTCGTCCACAGCTTTGCAACCGTAGCCATTCTCTACCTCCACAATATAGGTGGTAGACAGGTTAGGCAGGGCCTCCGGTGTGGCACAGGTGGCACAATTCAGGTACTCCGGCGGTGTCCAGCTCCAGTTTATAATATCGGGGCTGCCTTGTCCGCCAAGTGTTACCGGTACTCCTGCCATCACTGTAAGGTCAGGACCTGCGTTGATGGTGGGTGAAGGATGTACACTCACTACCAGCCCTGTATCATGTGTAAAGCAGCCGCCAGCATCGTAGCCGGTCACTTTATACGGGTGGTTGCCAATTGCGTTGATAGTGGCATGCGGATAAGGACTGCCGGCGTCATCCAGCCCCTCTCCTTTCCATACATAGTGATCTGCGCCCCATACCCGTAATGGCAGCACATGTCCCAGGCAGAGTATTGTATCGGGTGTGGCCTGTATCGTGAAAGGCTGTGCCACGCGGATACTTACGTCGTCTGTATTGATACAGCCGTTGACATCTGTCACAGTTACCTGGTAGGTAGTACTTGCCCTTGGTGCGGCTATTGGATCGGGCGCCTGCGGATTGCTCAGTCCCAGGGCGGGCAACCATTGATAACTGATACCACCACCGGCGCTCAGCGTAGTGCTGTTACCCTGGCATATGACCCCGGACGCAGCAGCGGCATTGATCTCCGGTTTAGGCAGTATATTGATGTTGTGACGTGCGGTATCGCTACAACCATCTTTACTGATAACAGTCAGTACTACTTCTGCAAGACCTGTTTTACTGTAAGTCTGATCAGCAGGTTGCTGTATGTTGCCAGTATTACCATTGCCAAAATCCCATTTCCAGGCTACGTCATTCACTTTGCTTACTGTTCCGCCAAAGCTTACCGGCGCATCCTGGCAGGCCTGTGAAGGTCCGCTGATAGCTAATACAGGTTTGGGATAAGCATGCACTGTTTTGCCGACAGTTTGCGTACAGCCGAAGGCGGTAGTAGTGGTAAGGCTGAAATTATATTCCTGTATTTTATCCAGGTAAAACCTGGGAGTGGCGGTAGTATCGTTTTCTGCCATTAGCCCCGCCTCGTACGTCCATTTGTATTTCGCTTCTTTTTTCAGCTCGTCAATGGAATAACTGTTGAATCCTGGCTCAAAAGTAATCCAGCCTTCATCGCACACAAATTCCGGTGCAAATGCCAGTTGTACATTCAGTTTGTCTATAACGATGGGGTCCTGCAGGAAGGCTGTGCCTTTACAACCTGCCTGGTCTGAGAGGATAAGCCGAGGCTTGTAAATGCCGGGTTCTTTAAATGTATGTTTAATGATGGAATCCTTTGTTTCCATTACGATACCATCTGTAAAATCCCATGCAAAATTAACAGCAGCAGATGCGGCGACCCTGAACTCGATCTCTTTTGTCAGGCAGCCGCCATTGGAGGAAGTTGTAATGGTGGCGTAGGGGCCCTTTACTTCTACTATTTCCTCATATTCATCTTCCGTACCTGCATCGCCCACTACTTTCAGTTTTACTTTGTATTTCCCGGCGTAAGTGTAAGTATGGGAAGGATTGCTGATAGTGGCAATGCTGCCATCGCCAAAATCCCAGTATGAGCCGGTGGCGTTAACGGATGTGTTGGTGAAGCGTGCTATCACTGGCGGACAGCCACTGTTATTTACAAACGATGTAGTGAAAGTAAAACCGGCGCTGACGCTGGATACCTTGATCTGTTTCCGGGTACTGTCTGTACAGCCGTTATTGTCTTTTACCAGCAGTTTCACCGTGTAGAGCCCTTTATCAGGATAGTTCTTATACGGGCTGTTATCTGCAGAGGAGGTATTATCTCCGAAGTCCCAGTTGTAGGTAGCATAGCCTCCTGTTTCAGTGGTATAGTTATAGAACCATACATCACCACCTGGCGGTATGAGCGTTGCGCTGGGCGTAAAATCGGCGTTAGGGCCGTTCACCTGCAGATAGGAGCCTGTGGCTGTGCTGGTACATCCGTCCTGATCGGTAACAGTTAATTTGGGATAGAAATAGCCGGACTTATTGTATGTGTATTTGAAAGGAGGCGCGGTAAATACCTTTGCAGGAGTACCATCGCCAAAATCCCATGACCAGGTCTTTATGGCTTTCCCTTTGGAGATATCTGTCTGGTCGGTAAAGGTGAGCCCGGTGCCCCGGCATTCCAGCACATTCGGTGAAAGAAAGCCCGCCACCGGCCCATGTACGTTCACAATCACTTTGTTGCTGCTGTCGGGGCATCCCTGCAGGTTATATGCCACGAAGCGGATAGTGTCCTGACCGGGTTTCAGGTTTATAAAAGTAGCGTTCTGATAATTGTAATAATCCCAGCTGGCAGGAGTGCCGTCTGAAGAGTACCACCAATAGGACGAGTTATATATAGTTTTATCAATAGATGTCACGTTGGCTTTGAGCATTTCGCTGCCGCACAGTGTTGCTTTGTCTGTCGTAATAGAAATGGGTGAAGGCGCATACACATTAATATTCATAGAGTCGGTACTGGTACAGGTCCTGTCAGTGACGGTCAGCTTTACTTTATACATTCCTGTTTTGTCATATTTATGTTTAACAGGGCTTGTTTTTGTAGTGTATATATTCTCTTTTCCATCTCCCCAGTTCCATTTCCAGTTGTTAATGCTACCGAGAGATTGTTCATCAAAACCGATCTCTGTACGGTTATTACAGTCAATCCCCTGTATGGCAAAGCGTGGGAAGGGGTTTACGGCGGTGATATATGCCGTTTTGGTAATTCTTTCGCTGCAACCGTTATTTGAAACGGTCAGCGTTACAGTATAGGCGCCTGGTTCCCTGTAGCTGTGCGCCGTATTCTGCGAGGAGCCGGGGCCGGAGTAATCGCCAAAATCCCATGTCCAGGAGGTACCTACGTCTGTAGTACCGTTGAAATGTACCCAGTTGTTACCACAGACCTGCGGAGCTTCCGGCGATGAAAAATCGGGCTTTGGCTTTTTATATACCCGGATGGAATTGAAGGAATAGAGGTTTACTGTTCCTTTACAGCCATTTGCTGTTGTGTAGGTAAGTTTTACCGGGTATGTGCCTTCTTTGTTGTACGTATGCGATGGTGTGGCGGCGGTTGACCTGGGGCTGCCATCGCCGAAATCCCATTCATAGCTGACAATGGCATCGCCGGTGCTGACAGAGCTGCTGAATGTAGTGATCAGTCCTTCGCAGCCCTCAGCAATATTTGCGTAGGCGTAGATTTCCGGTTTCGCCACATAAACATAATGCTCTGCCATACTGGAGCAACCTGAGGCATTGCTGGCTGTCAGCTTTATATTAAAATATCCCAGGGAGTTATAAGTGACGGAAGGACTTTGCAGGCTGGATGTTTGTCCGTTACCGAAGTTCCAGCTCCAGCTGGTAGCGCCCTGCGATTTGTCTGTCAGCTGTACTGTGGCAGGTACGTCGCAGATGGCTTTCTGATCGGTCACAAAATCGGTCTGTGGGGCGGGTTTTACCACATAATCTTTCGTCACGGTTTCCTGGCACTTGCCATAATCGGCTGTCATGGTCACCTTTACAGTACCGGCACCGCCAGGATAGTAAGAAGCAGAGGTGCCATAGCCATAGATGCTACCTTTATCAACGCTCCAGGTAACGTTGTTAGCCTGTGGATTGTTCACAGCATTGAAAGAGGCGGTACTGTTCTCACAAATACCGGCAGGCAGCTGAAAATCCGTTTTAAAGTTGGCTACATTGATATCTTCGGAGGTTTTGGTGGCAGTACATCCTTTATCACTCGTAACAGTGAGCTTTACCTTGTAAATACCTTTTGCAGTATAATTATGCGGACCGGGATCAGCGCTGGTAGCAGTGCCGCCATCGCCAAAATCCCATTTATAAGTGAGATTGCCGGGCCCAGTGGAAGTATTGGTAACCGTTAGCACCCCGGGGGCGGTGCAGAGGAATTTGTCAGAGACGTTGAAATTGGCCGTGAGGGAAGCTGCCGCCTCTACAATATTGCTGATCTGTTTTGATGCAGTACAGCCGTTACTATTAGTGACAGTAAGTGTAACGGTTGGCGATAACGCATTAGTGTACGTATGTACAGGGCTGTTGCCTGAGCCGATAGTTCCATCACCAAAATCCCAGCTATAGGCGGTGATGGTGCCGTTCACGGGATTTGATCTGTCAGTGAAAGTAACGTTAAAAGGTACACACCCTTTGGCCGGGCTGGCTGTAAAATCAGGTTTGGGGTTCTCCCATACGGTAACTGTTTTTTCTGCGGTACTGGTATTGCCTGCAGCGTTCTTTACGGTCAGCGTTACCTTGTAGTTGCCGGGAGAAGTATAAGAAGCGCTGGGACTTTTTTCTGTAGAGGTAAAGCCGTTACCCAGGTTCCATTGCCAGGAAACAGGGCTGCCGGTAGAGTTATCAGTGAATCTGGTGATCAGGCTTTCGCAATCGCTCGTCTTACTGGGGGTGAAATCCGCTTTTAACTGTGCATGAACAGATGCGCTCATTAAAAGCATTATACATAGTACAGCAGCATAGGTAAGAGCAACTCGCGGGGTTGCGTTGGCATATAGGAACATAACATGCAGTTCTCCACTGAAATGTAAGCAAAAATTCTTAATTCCGGCCACTAAATACAATATTACAAATAGGTTATATATACAACTGCACGGACTTTCAGCGGGGGGAGTTCTACATTTAACTATTGCTTAATTATTCTTTCGGGGGTTATCATACTTCCATTATTTATAATTGTTATTCCTTCTACAATGTAGAATTTAATCCCGTTAAAACGTGGCAGCAACCAACTGTGGGAACCATACTAAGTTGTCGTGAAAAATGTATTAAAATAAATCAATACATTGATTATTATCTGATAATATATTCTACTGAAGCAGGCAACAGGTTGAAAGACCAGGAGCATGAATCATTTATGGTACAATATTTATGGAATATCTTTAGAATCTCAAACATGTGAAGCGAATCAGCTCTCTCATATTAGTTATAATATATCTCAGCTATGTAGCCGGACTTACCATTTACCATCACTACTGTATGGGGGAACTGGTAAAAACTTCTATATTTTCCACGCATGACAGCTTTTGTGAAAAATGCGGAATGAAAAAGCATTCTGTGGAAAGCAAGGGCTGCTGTAAGGATATTGCAACAAATGTTAAAACAAGCGAGTCCCATCTATATTCCTCCGTTTTATCTGACATAGGATTCAGTGATGCGCTACACCATGAATTAACTTTCAATTTTCTTCTTCTTCACCTACAAGAGTCTGTCTTATATACTTCCTATCCGGCACATGCGCCGCCTTTTCAAAAGGACACATTGTTTCTCCAATACTGCAATTTCCGCATCTGATCAGGAATGGCAATATATCCGGCATTTGCCGGATTGTATACTACCGGCATTTTATATTCCAACACAAAAAGTAAGTACTAAAAACAATAGTATGAAAAACGTATTTATACTGGTTTCCATATGCCTTATATGGCAACCGGTTTTTGCGCAACATGAACATCACATGCCTGCGAAAAAAGACACTGCAAAGCCTCATCCGGAGATGAGGAAAGACAGCTCCATGTCTAACATGCAACATAAAATGAACATGAATATGCAGATGGGCGATGCTCCGATGAGCCATGCTTTTTCATTAAACCTACCGATGAGCAGGAATGGCTCCGGCACAGGATGGTTGCCTGATGCGTCACCGATGTATGGTTATATGATACATTCGAAAAAATGGATGTACATGGTACATGGAAGCATATTTATCAGGTATGACAACCAGGACTTTTCTAATAAGGGAACAAGAGGTGATTCACGGTTTGATGCGCCTACCTGGTTTATGCTGATGGGGCAACGGAAAGCAGGTCAAAACGGTCTTTTCCATTTTAGTTCCATGCTTTCACTTGATCCGCTTATTGAGGGAGGGAAAGGGTATCCATTGCTATTTCAAACCGGGGAAAGCTATAAAGGGAAACCATTAATTGACCGTCAGCATCCTCATGATCTCTTTTCCGAGTTATCTGTGAGTTATTCCCATGCATTTTCAAAGAAAATTGATGCCTCTATTTACATTGCTTACCCCGGTGAGCCGGCGCTGGGCCCTGTTACATTTATGCACCGCCCTTCTGCGCTCGACAATCCCAACTCTCCTATCTCACACCATTGGGTAGATGCTACTCATATCACTTTCGGAGTGGTTACCGTGGGAGTCCGATATGATAAATTTAAACTGGAGGGCTCTTCATTTACCGGCCGGGAACCGAATGAAGAACGATATGGTTTTGATAAACCCAGGTTCGATTCCTGGAGTGGAAGGCTTTCTTTTAACCCGTCTGTTAACTGGGCATTACAGGTTTCTCACGGTTATGTAAAAAGCCCTGAAGAACTCCATCCTGAAGAGAATATTTATAAGACCACAGCTTCGGTTATATACAGTATTGATATGGGTAATGAAAACCGGGTCAATGCAACAGTTCTCTGGGGTATGAATAAGGAAAAGGAACATAACGGGGAAAATGCTTTTATGGCTGAAGGTTCCTGGAGAAAAAAACGGATAGCTGCATATACGAGGTATGAATTTACCGAAAAATCGGGAGAGGAACTTGTTCTTGAGCCGGTGTTTGAAGCTCATGATATATTCAGCATTCATGCTTTTACATTGGGCGCCAATTACGATCTCTTTGAATTGCGGAACACCAGGATAGCTGGCGGAGCACAGTGGAGCATTTATCATGCGCCTGCATCTCTTAATTCTTTGTACGGGAAAAATCCGATGGCCCTGGAGGTTTATTTGAGAATATATCCTTCATTGATGAAAATGAGGGGTAAAATGTAGACAAGTTAAAATTTGTATATCCTTTAATGCTGAATTACTATATTTTTGATGCAATGAGAAGTTCCTGCCCTCATAAAAAAGGAATTTAAATAAACCTATGGCAAAAAGTAAACACTATTACATTCGCAAAACACATCGTTATTTAGGTCTTATCTTAGGTATACAATTTTTATTATGGACCATTGGGGGCCTGTACTTCAGCTGGAGCAATATGGATGAGGTACACGGGGACTTTGAAAAGAAGAAAGCACCTTTTCCGCCGGTTGGCATTGCACTGGTTTCACCATCCGTTGCTATAGAAAACATCAGTAAAATACATCCTGTTGATTCATTACTTTCTGTACAATTGATTGAAATATTGGGCGAGCCTTATTACCAGATGCGCAGTATAAGCAATATACATTCCGGTAGCCATCATTCTGTACAGGCAACAACCTACCTGGCTAATGCTATAACAGGGAATATAAAAGCCCCGCTTACGAAAGAGGAAGCGATCGAAGTTGCGAAACAGCGGTTCAACGGTAAGCCGGCAGTTACATCTGTTGAATATCTGGCGGCAACAAACGGCCATCACGAATACCGTGAAAGTCCTTTACCTGCCTATGCCATTACATTTGATCATCCATCAGCCACAACCGTATATGTAGCGAGTGAACTTGGAACTGTCCAAAAGTTCCGTAATAACAAATGGCGGATGTTCGATTTCCTGTGGATGCTGCATACAATGGATTACCAGTCCAGGGATAATATCGGTAATCTTATACTTCGTATGTTTTCTGTACTTGGCCTGGTAACAGTTATTTCCGGATTTGTACTTTACGGCATCAGTTTCAAAGGTTTTAAGAAGAAGCGGGTACTATCCTAACCGCTCCGCTCCTTTCTTTACCTCTGCCGCCACTGTCATATTCAACTTTTGCAGCTCCAGTACTGTCGTATTGCCTGTTTCCCGGTACATTGGCACAAAGCGCCGGTTGAGCCTTATCTCCTCCCAGGTATACGAGGTTCGTTTCAGTACAAAGTTGGAGAACACCTTAAGCGGCCCACAGAGCTGTTGGAGCTGGTGCCAAAACCAGTGTCATTATTGACCCTGGGAAAAGGATTAATGCGTAAAGGCATATAAGCAAAAATTTATATAGCAAAGCTAAAGCTTAGATTTCATTTTTTTGCCTGATACGTTGGTTTATGCTCATACAACGCCTTACCACTCATACTTCATCATCTTCGGCTTTAGGAATGCCCGAATGTATGGAGTGTCTTAGCTTAATCCAGGGAATGAAATATTATGATTTTATTAGCAATATTAACAAAAAGGATGATTAACTTCATGGTATGGTACGCGCAATCATTTTTACCGCAATTTTAATGTCGGCTTTGGCTGCAAAGGCACAGTCTCCTTTATTTTCCGGGGCGCAGAATAACACACAATCTGTTTTCAGGGATCCGAGGCAATTGACTGATACCAACTACCTTCGGAAGAAATGGTTTGTTACAAAATATGCTGGTATCTCTACTGGTTTTATTGTATATAAGGGAGGCAGCAGCAGCTTCCTGTCGGCTCCTTTAGAATTACAGGTCAACCGGCAACTTACAAATAACGTATATGCTTTTGGAGGTATTGCGGTGACACCTTATCTTTTACAATCCAATGGTGTATTCTATCCAACCGGGATTGACAAGAACTATGGCTTAATGCGTACCAGCAATTACGGTATTAACCCTGCTGCCAGGGTTGGAGTAATGTACATTAGTAATGATAAGACATTTTCTATTTCAGGCAGTATCAGTGTAAGCAGAAGTATTTATAACGGCTACTCCCCTATTTATGCTCCGGTGAATTCTCATATGCAGTAAAAGAACTTCTTTCCCCGAAATGCTTCCATTTTTCAGTAAATTGCTAAAGAAAGACTAATCTATTTATTTTCAATGGATAAGTATGCAAAAAACTCTTTTAAAGCAGGGCAAATGGCCGGTGTTGCTATTTGATGAGTTGAAAGATACATTGAGCGCTGTTCATTTGTGGTCGCAGATTATTGGCAAGATCCGTCTTCGGAAAATGCCCTGGTTAAATCATTCCTGGCATGTTACGTTATATGTTACGTCTCAGGGATTGAGTTCGGGAAGTATACCTTATGAGCATGGCATCTTTCAAATGGATTTCGATTTCCATCAGCATCTGCTGATAATCACTACCAGCACAGGTAAAAAGGAAACAGTAGAATTAGCACCGCGAACGATAGCAGACTTTTATGAGGAGGTAATGCAGAAATTAAAGGCGATCGATATATCCATCGATATATATACAATTCCCAGTGAAATGGACGGAGCTGTTCCTTTTGAGGAAGATCATGTACAACGTCCATATGACAGGCAAAAAATGGAGGATTACTGGCAGGCACTTGTAAGAGTTCATAATGTATTGACCCGTTTCAGGTCCCGTTTTACAGGTAAATGTAGTCCTGTTCATTTTTTTTGGGGCGCCTTTGATCTGGCCGTTACGAGATTTTCAGGCAGAGAAGCACCATTGCATCCGGGACAGGCACCCAATATGCCGGCAGAGGTAATGCAGGAGTCTTATTCCAAGGAAGTAAGTTCCTGCGGATTCTGGCCTGGCAGTGAGCAGTATCCGCATGTTGCCTTCTATTCTTATTGTTATCCGGGGAACGAAATGTTTGGTGAACAATCTGTTCAACCCGAAGCCGCCTTCTATAGCAAGGAAATGGGTGAGTACCTGCTTCATTATGATGTGGTACAGCAAGCAGACAATCCTGAAGAGATATTACTGGCCTTTTTACAATCTGCTTACGAGGCATGTGCCAATACCGCTAACTGGGACCGTAAGTCACTGGAATGCGATCTATCCCGGTTTGAGAATGAATACGGATGCTTTAAGCAGAGGTGAAGTGAAGCCGGAATTCTGCCATCTCCTGTACAGCAAAAGCTCCATTGCTTTTATTATCCACGCAGGATCTTTTCCATCTTCCGGCCTTTTGCCAACTCGTCTACCAGCTTATCCAAATACCGGACCTGCCGGGTCAAGGGGTCTTCTATCTCCTCTACACGATACCCACAGATCACCCCGGTGATGAGGCTCGCATTGGGGTTTAGCAAAGCCTGCCGGAAGAACACTTCAAAAGTTACATTTTCCTTTATCAGTTCCTGCAACTTCCTGTTATCGAAGCCTGTTAACCATTCTATAACCTGGTGTAATTCTTCTTTTGTCCGGCCCTTCTTCTCCACTTTAGCAATATACATAGGATAGACCGAGGCGAAAGTCATCTTTGCAATACGCTGATTATGTGTGCTGGAATTGTCCATACCTTGTTTTTTTATAGTATATACGTTTTCCCTTCTATTTTCTAAAGATACCCTGGAAAGTTAACTTCCTGATAGTTTGGAGAGGAATGATATTATAATAACATTAATAAACATGTAATTATTTCTTCATACAAAAGAAGAGTACTATTTTTGCGTAAATTTCAAATATATCTATGAAAAAAACCTTCTTGACTACAGGATTGTTAATCCTCTCCATCGTAAGCTTCGCTCAGGACGCCGACAACGATGAATATGAGTTAAAGAGCAATGAAAAGCAAGGGTACATTATTACAAAAGACGACCAGAAGATTGAAGGAATTGTAAAGCTTTATGGTAAAGCATCAAATCCATGGGTGAATCAGAAGAAAGTTAAGTTTATTGCTAAGGAATCTATTGATCCTGAAAAAAAACGCCAGAAATTTAAAGTACTTGATGTAGATGACATGAAAGAGTACGTGGCTATCGAGGATAATGCAGAAAGGCATTTTCGTCTCATTAAGTTCACGAACAAAAGAGAAGGGTTGACCAGTGGCGGTGGTCTGGGGGCTCAGATAAAAACGATCAAGAACCTGGCTTCTACTACGCACATGGCTGAAGTAATTGTTGATGGTCCTATCACAATGTATCGTCTTTACGGTTATCCTGCTCCTGTAGCTGTTGGTAATAGTGACATTGCTGAAATGGAAGCTGCTGAGCAGAACCTTCGTGACAATCCTGACATCCTGTTCCAGAAAGGCTCAGATAAGCCTAAGGAACTGGCGGCTTCTGATATCAAAAAACTGGTAAGCGATTGTCAGACTGTTGCAGATAAGCTTGCAGCCGGTGGTTACAGCACTTATGATCCTGCTAAAGAAGAGAAGAAAAAGAGTGCAATGGGTAAGCTGATCAAAGGTGAATTAGATAGAGGCGGTAGCAAATTACTGGATATGGGCGTTCAGATATTCAGTGATTATAATAGTACCTGCAAATAGTATATTATAGATATAAAAAAGGGGAATTGGGCCATGCTCAATTCCTCTTTTTTTATAAGAAAATTACCAAACCCTATATCATGATAACAATGAGGAACATAGGCAGAATTACAACGTAGATACAATGCGTAAGTAATGCCGTTCTTTGTGTCTGAATCGGTTTGACAGGTTTACACAATATACGTACTACTAACGTGTTATGTTTTTTATCATATCAAATTTCAACCTTTACCGGCAGTTAGAATTTGATGTTGCCCACTACCCGTTTAGTTACCTATACATTGTTCGAGCATATTCAAAAATTCTTATTTAGATCTTAGCCTATATAATTTATGTGCAGTTGGATTATTGTAAGCCTTCTTATGATAAATCTGCATGACGATGTTGACACTCATCGTACCGACGCAACGATGTTAGCCCCTGGGCAGCAGGAATGCTTTCTAAGTTACAGTAGAATTACAACGACTTTCAAATATTTAACATTTAACATACAAAATACCATGCACAAGATCCTTTTCTCTTTAGCAGCTATTTTATTGCCATGTTTTAGTGTAAACGCACAAACGCAGAGTTTCACCACAATAAATTTTCCTAATACGTATACTAATACCATTACTACCGGATTATATACGTCAAATTTCAGGTCGGGTTTTATTTATCAGACGAACGCTTCAATTAACTACGGGCTAACAGGGCCCAAGGCCAGTCTATTCAGATTTCGCTGGTTAGCTCATGACAATGGGACTATTGACTATGCCACAGATGCAGATCAGGTGATGTTCCTTGATGGCAACGGAAACTTAAATTTCAAAGGCACATTGGCAACAGGTGGCAATGTAGGCATAGGTACAGCCCCTACTTCAGAGAAGGTAACTATCGATATGGGAGCTACCAGGGGAAGTGTAAATATGATCAGCGACGGGGATGCCGCCGCTTATACTGACCTCAAGTTCAGTGTAAAAACAACTACCGGTTTAACATCAGGAAAGCCTACCGCCTGGCTGGCTTCATTCAGGAAGGATGGCTATTTCAGTAATGATCTGACAGGCCCGACCCTGGAATTTTATGCTCTGAAAAAGGACATTGGAGGATATTATGCTCCCTTGCTATTTAAATCAAACGGAGACGTGATAATAGCCGGCGCCCGTAATGCTACTAATGGTAGTGTAGCCATCGGGACCACTGATCCCGGAGAATATAAGCTGGCTGTAAAGGGAAGTATTGGAGCAACGAAAGTAAAGGTCACCCTGACCGGTTGGGCTGATTTTGTATTTGAACCAGCGTACAAATTGCCATCTCTATCAGAGCTCGACACTTATATCAAAGCCAATAAGCATCTTCCCGGAGTACCTTCAGCTACTGAAGTAGAAAAAAATGGGATAGATCTCGGAGAGATGAATAAGGTTCTTTTGCAGAAGATAGAAGAGCTGACATTGCATCTGATTGATATGAAGAAAGAGATCGGTGAGTTAAAACAACAAAATAAGAGGTTGGAGCAGGAGATTCGTAAAGAGAAAAATGATAACTAGAGCTCCTATCCTCTTCAAAAAAGAATTTTGTCAAACACAAGAGTAATCAATGAATATAAAGAGTGTTTTTGGAATTTTTCTTATGATCTTATCTACCCTGCAGGGAATGAGTCAGGTCAGAAGCCATATAGATATGGGTACTTTACCGAGTACCCCTGAAGCTGCCAGCCTGGGTAAGTTTATAGATTTTCCCGTCAGCCCGTTTACGGGTACCCACAATCTCGATCTGCCTTTATACGAGATCAAAGTGGGTGAGTTTTCTATGCCGATATCTATGGCTTATCATTCTGCAGGAGTAAAGGTGCAGGAAATTGCGAGCCGTTCCGGCATGGGATGGCTGCTGAAAGCGGGTGGCACTATCAGCTGCGCTATAAATGGGAAATCAGATCTGGGATTTGCGGTTTTAGACGATCCGGGTGCTGTTACAAATAGTATCTGGGGAGGAACTGATGTTTTCTATTATACCTTTGGTGAATACTCGGGAAAGTTTATAGTAGCGGTGGAGCCATTTAATGAGGCTCAAAATGGTGAAGTGAAGGAGGTCATCAAATTAGACAGTAACAATATTAAAATAACCTTTACGAGTTCAGCGCAGATCACCATTCAGGATGAATGGGGCAACCGTTACTTCTTTTCTCTGGGAGAATACGTAGGCGACCAGGTTAAATATCTTGCCGGTCCTATTGATGATGAGGATTGGCCAAGGCAGCTTAGTTATACTATTTCCTCAAATACAGTCTGGAACCTGCGTACTATCATCCTGCATACTGGTGAGGTAATTTCATTTGATTATCAGAAAGATATTGCAATCGAGTATGATTATGATGGACTGACTAACTGGACAAACCCTATTCTATGGCAACCTCCAGGCCAGTATTCTCCTAACCAAGGATATTCCAGCCGCCGTTATGCCAGAACGGAACTGCTAAGAAGTATTAATTATAATGGTGCATCTGTTTCTTTTCAATACAATGAAGACAGGCAGGACTTAGCCGGGGATAAAGTGCTTACCGGTATGAAAATATTTTCAGATGGCAATATCAAGGGCTTCAGATTTGCCCATTCATACAGAACCGCATTCAACGCCGCCAACGCAGTTTCCACTTTCGCCGGAAAGAGGCTTTTCCTTGACAGCATTCAGGATATCAGTGATGTAGCAGCACCTATTACATTATACAAGTTTAAGTACAATGAAACGGCGCTTCCTCACCGATCTTCATTCAATCAGGATATGTGGGGCTATTTCAATCAGACGGGAACTGCAGCTGTTATGCCGGAAGAGTACGTTTACCCAAGAAGTAGCCGGCATGCCGAAAGATATCTTCCCTTTAAACGTCCATCTACCGAGCCGGTAGAACTTTATGTACCGGGTAGAAACATGGCCGTGAATCCATCCCTGGTACAGGCAGGTATATTGACAGGCGTGACTTACAGTAATGGCGGAAGTACTACTTTTGAGTACGAACCGAATGAATTTTTGTGGTTCCCCGAAACATCATCTAATGTACAGGACGCCTATAATATTAAAGCGGGTGGCGTGCGTATTAAACGTATTGTGCATACCGACAGCACCAGATCGCAGATCATTAAAGACTTTGAATATACCCTTCCTTTTGCGCCGACAAAAACAAGCGGCGCAATAAGCAATCTGCCTTTGTTCGCGTATCCCGGTGTGGCAGATTATACAAAGCAGGCCACTGCATCTGAAACCGTAGACTTTTATCAGAAAGTGCTGGTACATACTATCAGAGATGCCACGGTAACAGGATCCATCTTTAATTCGGTTGCAGGCTACAGATATGTAACGGTGAAAACCTCCAACAATGGTAAAACCGTTTACCAGTTCAGCTTCCCTGGCGCATATGGAGAAACACATGACGATCCTGCAAAAGGTTGTAGCGTAGATATGCAAGGGTTCTGCGATAATAAGTTCACACAAGCCGTCATGTCTCATACATACTATGCCACCTTCGGTCTTATTCAGGGCAGGATGGGTATGGATCTCGTTTCCGACGCGCCCGGTACATTCCCTTTTGTTGGTGGTATAAACTATGACTGGAACAAGGGGCTTCTAATAAAAGAATTGCAGTATGACCAGTCAAATAAGCTTGTGGCCAGAAAAAGCCTCTCATATTACACCATCATGTCTAACCGTAATATCAGAGAAACGGCTACCGGCGATGTTTGCTGCGGTGCAGAGTCGAGTGGCGGACGCCTGGCAAAATATGCCAACTATGGGATTGTTACAGGGGCTTCCAAAAAGCTGAAACAGGAAACCAAGGTAGTTTATCTGGGCACAGATTCTGTTGTTACAATCAAAGATATTGCTTATGATACACAGAAGCTCCTCGTCTCAGAGGAAACAACAACGAACAGCAAGCAGCAGCAGAAAATAGTACAATTTAAATATCCTCACCAGTCACAGTCCGGCAGCGCTGTGTATACCGAAATGGTAAACAGGAACATGCTGGCGCCAGTCATCGAAGAAAAACAGATCGTAGCTGGCAATGTTGTCAAGATCACTACTACAGATTTTGATATGAACTGGTTTACAGACAAACATCTGATTGCCCCTAAATATGTATGGGAGAAATATGAAACCGGTAACCCGGTAAAGATGCTGGAAGTAAAGTCGTACGATGGCTCCGCCAATCCCCTGTCATTGCAGAAAATTGACGGACAATACGCCTATAAGTGGTCTAAAGCGGGAGATGTGACGGGCGAGTTTTTTAACGCGCTGCCAGAAGAATGCTACTATGAAAGTTTTGAAGATTATGCTGGCGCTACTATCGACCTGGAAGGTGCCGGATCAGGAAAAGCATATTATACCGGAGATTTCAAAGTACCATTTACAGCTCCCAATACAAGGGTATACATTGTAGATTATTGGTATAGGGATCAGGGTAAATGGAAACAGATGAGAAAATCATATGTGAACAATATGACATTGACAGACGGAGATGCTATTGATGATATCAGAGTAGCTCCTGCCGATGCTACCATGCAGACTTATACTCACGATGGCATTTATGGACTGACATCTTCCATCAACAAGGAAAATAAGAAGGAAACTTACCAGTATGATAACTTTGGCAGACTATCTATTGTACGTGACCGTGAGGGGAATATATTGAAGAGCATCAGGTACTCATATGCGCAGAAACCCGACGTGGAAACTTCTGCATTATATATGAACAATGAAAAGTCCGGGGTATTTACCCGTACTACCTGTGGACAGGATTATAACGGTGGTACAGTTACATACAAAGTGCTGAAAGGAAAGTATAGATCTTCTATTTCACAAGCCGATGCTGATGCGAAAGCGCAGGCTGACGTTAATGAAAACGGCCAGGACTATGCTAATATATATGGGACATGTGTGGAGAAATGTAATACTCCTGACAGAAAATGGATTAATGGTGTGTGTGAAAGAGGTGAAAAGAGATATACGCGTTCAGTAAAAGTAGATGATGCCTATGATTGCTACTATCGCTATTATTTCTCTGACGGCACTTCTTCGGCAGAATTCCTCGATGGTACATATCCAGCCCCCTGCCTAAACTAAGATTGCATGTCCCATAACTATTGAAATGAAAATTATGAGTCTGAATAAACTATTTAAATTCTATTTCTTACCGATCAGCATTTGTATAGCTTATAGTATTGAGTTGACTGCACAGACGAATGCGCCCTCAGGAGTGACTGCACCTCAGACAATAAGTTCAGGTATAGCTCCTGTACCCTCAGCCTATCAGAGCAATGCTAAGATCAACTATGTGAGAACCAGAACTCCTCAACGTCCATTGACCAATCCCAATGATGTGTTGAGCGCAACATCTGTAGCGGAGGTACAACAGAGCACAGAGTATTTTGACGGGCTGGGCAGAACAATACAAACAGTAAAAAAAGGTATAAGCCCTGCCGGAAAAGACCTGGTCACCCCTGTGATCTATGATGAAGAAGGACGGGAAGCCTACCAATACCTGCCATACGTTTCTCCGGTAAGTAACGGAGCGTTTAAGACAAATGCTTTTTCCGAGCAGGCCACCTTTATGCAGGCTCAGTACCCTGGTGAACAGGTATATTATAACAGAACAGAATTTGATGCTTCACCACTGAACCGCACAATAAAGGCATTTTCTGCAGGTAATAGCTGGGCAAAAGAAGGCGGTAACAGACCTGTGGAAACGCAATACCTTACCAATTCAACAGCGGATGCAGTTCGTATATGGGATTTCCCCGTGTCAGGACTGATTCCCACCAGTGCTACAAATCGTGTGTATGCAGCAGGACAATTGTTCAAGAATGTAACTAAAGATGAGAACGGGTTCAGAACAATTGAGTTCAAAGACAAGGACGAGAAAGTTGTATTAAAACGTACTGAACTGGCAGCTAATACAGCTGACGGACATAATGGCTGGCTGAATACTTATTTCGTATATGATGATCCTGGTCGTTTACGTTGTGTGATCACTCCCAGAGCTGTCGAGCTCATAAAAAGCACATGGGTGATCAATGCTAATGCAGCAAATGAGCTCTGTATCTTTTACCGCTATGATGCACAAAATCGTGTAATCATGAGCAAGAAGCCGGGGGCCGATTCTGTTGAAACTGTATATGATGTGCGCAACCGCCCCGTATTTATCCGGGATGGTAATCTCAGAAATACAGGTACCAAATGGCTGGTTACATTCTATGATGCGTTGAACAGGCCAATCATGACTGCATTTTATGCTTCTTCTTCCACAAGAGAAGCATTACAGACAAGCATGAATACGGCAGTTTCCAATACACAGGGTATAAGCTACTCAGTACCGGAAAAGGCAGACCTGGTATTTGACACGCATGACGGCAGAAGCAGATATGTTGCGCGAAACAGTATATTATTTCAGGAGCCATTTGAAGTAACCGCCGGAGAAGTAGAAGCAGAAATCGATAATACCGCCACCCAGGGTACGTTAAATATTCTTGTTACCAATCCGCTGCCTAATATTTCTGCTGCCGCACTAACTCCGCTGGCTTATAAATTTTATGATAACTATAATTTTACCGGCGCTCAGGCAGTGCAATCAGCTGATTTCGCCAAACCTGTAGCTTTTGATGACACACAAAATGGAACCACGCCTTATCCTGAAGCGTTGACAGCTTCGAGTATCATTCCGCAAAATCAGACAACTGGTGAAATGGTAAGAATTTTAGGTACTGATCAGTGGATCACAACTACCAGCTACTATAATGATAAAGGCCGGAACATACAGACAATCTCTGACAATATTGGAGGAGGACAGAATGTTGTTACCAGCCTGTATGATTTTAATGGCAAATTATTAAGCACCTATTCACGTCATAAGAACCTGAGGAGTGGTTCTACCCCACAGACAACTTTACTTACCATGATGGTGTATGATCATGCGGGTAACCTGAAAGCTGTCAGAAAAAGATTGAATGACAATACCAGCATACCTGATAAAATAATAAATGTCAGTAAGTATACAGAGCTTGGTGCATTATTAACCAAAAATCTCAGTGTAAATGGTAGCAGTCAGCTGGAATCTTTAAATTATGAGTACAATATCCGCGGATGGTTACGTAGTATCAACAAGGCATTCCTGGGCACGTCCGGCAGTACGACCAACTGGTACGGACAGGAACTGAACTATGACTATGGGTATTCCGTGAATCAGTTTACGAAGAATATTGCGGGTACAAAATGGAAGAGCAGAGGAGATAACGTGCCTCGTTCTTATGGATTTACTTATGATGGTACAGGGCGTCTGACATTGGCAGATTTTAATCAGCAAAATACAGCTAATGCCGCATGGACAAAAGATAAGATAGATTTCACCACCAGTGGAATTACTTACGATGAGAATGGTAATCTGCTTACCATGATACAAAAGGGGATGAATGGTACCGCTATTCAGACAATAGATAACCTTAAGTACGGCTATTTAACCGGAAGCAACAGACTATCTTTTATAACTGACAAAAGCAATAATCCCCAAAGTACCTTAGGCGACTTTAAAGAAATCAACAATAATGAGACCCCTGACTATAGCTATGATAACAATGGTAACATCACCAAAGATCTGAATAAGAATATCACGGCTATTACCTACAACCATCTGAATTTACCCGAGACGATCACCATTGCAGGTAAAGGATCTATAGTGTTTCTGTACGATGCTTTGGGGAATAAGCGCCGTAAAATAGTAACTGACAATACAGGCACACAGGTCAGGACTATCACAACTGATTACATGAATGGCATGGTCTATCAGAATGATACATTGCAATACATTACTCACGAGGAAGGGAGGATCAGACCTGTATTTAAAAGTACGGCACCTGTACAGTATGTATACGATTATTTTGTTAAAGATCATCTTGGCAATATAAGGCTGGTATTGACAGAACAGACTGATTTCAGTATGTATGCGGCATCAATGGAAACTGAAAGAGCCGTTATCGAGACCGCTACATTCAGTAACACAGAAGAGACCCGTTCTCCAAAACCGGCAGGTTATCCGCAGGCAAAGAGCACCACAAAGAATGAGTTTGTGGCCAAACTAAATGCAAAAGAAGGTGGAAAAAAGATAGGCCCGTCTATTATATTGAGAGTGATGGCCGGAGACACTGTCAGAATAGGTGCAGAAGCATTTTATAAGTCTGAAGGACCGGCTGAAAAGAAGCAGACCACACCTGAAGACATGCTGGCTTCCCTGTTACAAGCCTTCGGCGGTGATGGGACTGCAGAAAATATGCACAATGCAGCAAATACAGCCGTAACTTCGCCTTTTGCCAATGTAAATAGTAGCGCATATGAACGTCTGAAAGAAAAGACTCCTGATCAGAATCGCCTGGACAGGCCGAAAGCATATCTGAATTTCGTTCTGTTCGACGATCAGTTTAATCTTGTAGAAAACAACAGCGGGGTGCGCCAGGTGAATGGGAATGCCGACGAATTGCAGACGCTTACTGTTGGTGAAATGCCAATTCAGAAAACAGGATTTTTGTATGTTTATACCAGCAATGAAACTACCCAGGATGTCTTCTTTGACAATGTGACTGTACAGGAAATCAGTGGTCCCCTGCTGGAAGAATCACATTATTATCCTTTTGGCCTGACAATGGCGGGTATTTCAAACAGGACGATCGGTAAACTGGCAAACAGGAAGCTGTATGCCGGCAATGAGTTACAGACAGAGGAGTTTGCTGATGGTAGCGGATTAGAACTGTATGATTTTAATGCACGTACATATGATCATCAGACTGGTAGATTCATTCAGATCGATCCGCTGGGAGATAAAGGGAATCAGGAAGGATTAAGTCCATACCATTATTCATATAATAATCCTGCTCTTTATTCTGATCCTGATGGTAAATTGGGTTTACTCGGAGCCGCAATTGGAGGATTGATTGGTGGTGTATCTTCGTTAGTAAAATCAGTGATACAAAACGGAGTTGGCACATTGAAGGACGGGAAAACCTGGCAGAAGGCAGGTGTAAATGCTTTGGGGGGCGCTATAGTTGGTGCGACCGGAGGCTTGGCGGCAGGTGTTATAGCAACCGGAGCAACTGCTTATGCTGGTTCTCTGGCCGAGGATGCGATAGATGGAAATGAATTAAATCATTTGAAGGCAATTGCTTCAGCCGGTGTTGGTATGGCTTTCGTGGGGCTTGGAAGTATGGCTACAAGTAGTATTTCCAAAGCAGTGGGCAAGAATTATTGGAACCGGGGAAATACAAATGGATTCATACGTTATTTGGAAAGAAATACGGCAACACGTGTGGGATATCTGGTAAATAGAACAACAGATGTAGCCGCTGTAGGTGCTGGTATAGGTTTAGATAATTTACTACCTTCCAATGCGATCCAGAAGCCGTTAATAATAACTCTCCCTACCATTACGGTAACTGCTAAAAGATCAGGCGATTACGTTCATGTAGAATCAGAAGAAACGGCAAGAGCGTTGGCTAACTGGCAATCAATAATAATTGTAAATACGGGAAATGAGAAGAAATAAATTTATTATCAGAAAAGGGTACATAAAAGTCTTCGCTGCCAGTTTATTTTTGGCTTTTATACAAGCATTAAACTATAATTATTTTGCCGGAAGACCACTTTTCGATCTGAAATTTGTACTGCAGACGGGAATAGTATTTCTAGTTATGTTTGTACCTGGTTTTTTTGTAGTCAGATGGTACTATAAAGTAATGGATAATAATAAGCCGAGATACTGAAGCATAAAATAGAAAAAGAGGTTCGGTCGAACAATCATCTTTAGCGGCTGTCAGTCCTATGCTGACCAAGCTTCGTTGATAACGTTATGTCTGAAGTGGTATTCTCGAATGGACTTTTCTGTATCTTTGAAAAAGGCCTTCTTCTCTGGTGAGAAGAAGGCCTTTTTTAACAATCCTTTTTACTGCCTTATCATCATCCGAAGAAAAGGCAAGAGCCCCGGCTACCTGGCAATCAGTTATAATTGTAAACAACTGAGATGAGAAAAAATAAGTTTACCATAAGAATAAAAAGAGGATATATTAAGTCCTTTCTTCTCTGCTTGGGCCTGGCGTTTATAGTCACATTGAATTATATTTGTAATTCAGGACGAAGGCCAATTTTTGATCTGAAATTTTTTATTCAGACTGGACTACATACGCTGATCACCTATATTCCAACTTTTTTTGTAGTCAGATGGTACTATAAAGTAATGAATAATAAGCCGAGACACTGAATCTTATTCATGTTAACTTAAATCGTGACTTTAAATAGTACCCGGGAGCCTGTTTGCGAAACTGTAAACTGATGGTCCACGATTACCGGATCGGTTACGGTTATATAATATGGATTACACTTATTGCCTGATTCCTTCTCTATATTGGTATAAGATAGTGTAACCCTATCTACATCGGGAATGTTGATCGTATATTTGAATGCACCTTTTTTTGTATCAGCAATATGAAACATCAGTGATCCATACATGGGTGCACGTGGCTCCTTTACAATCACACCCCGTTCTGGAGGAAGACCTGTCCCTTCTGGAATGATTGATATAGTTGCAGTATCTATATTCTTTGACAAAAGAATATTCTCTCCGGTTTGTCCGTCTATCAATATCAACCCTACCTGGGTAGGCGTTCCTTCACTGACTACGCCTTCGCAGGGATCAGATTGTTTTGATTTCCGGCACCCTGGAGCAAAAATTACAGCACCCAGGAATATCAATAACAGATTCTTAGTAAGGGAATAAGCAAATGGTTTCTTTCTCATAAGGAATTTACTTTAAGCCAGGGAAGTTTAATTATCAGTTAAGGTTGCTGCCTTTATTAAACTTTTCTAGTCTGGTTGCCGCAGTACTTTGTTTTTTATAGGTAACAAAACTTATATCAATCGCCTAATTTATGCAAAAATCATTAAACTGAAACACTCAAAAATAATATGTACACTACTAAAAGAGCCTCCTAAGCTGTCGTAGATAGAAATCTATTCCCTCCGGCGTTGCTCCTGTACTACTTGAATCTCAGCAAGTAATTGCGCTGAAAGAGCCACATGCCTGATCGCATATGTCCCAGCTTGCAAAATCTTTTGTCCAGCTGTCAATCAATTGAGGGGTAACCAGCTTTGGATCAGCAACTAATGATGCCAGAATACGGGCCTCATGTATGCGGGTATTCCATAATTGCAGGGCCAACTCATGATCCTTTTTAATTATTTTGGCAAGTTTCCTGACCTCTGGTATTTTAACGCCCAACGCGTTTTCATTATCAATACCGAAACGCAGCATACCTGCGTGATACCTGGGGTTTGCTTTTTCTTTAAGCAGGTCTATTATTTCGGTAACGTCCATAAATTGCAAATAATAGTGATGAGAAGGATTAAAATCAGCCTCTTGCCTCATTGGAGTAAATAGCGTTTGAGAGTGCAAATTGCGTCCTTATTTAATTGCCCTCAACACAATATCTTCATTACCTCCCTTTTACTATAAAGTTTACTCACCTAAAAATCTAAATAAAGAGACCGGTATCCTTTGAGTGATATTCCGTCTTCCCCATCCTCTGATTCTGTATCTGCCTTAATTGCTATATACAAGTCATAATAATGCTTTAGAAAAGGAGCGTCATGCCGAAAATTCTCAAGGATACGATACTTTTTGTCAAGTCGCAGAAACTGCGGATAACCATAATCATAAATTATAAGATTGAACATTATAGCCAATAACTCGTTTTGCGATAACTGAGAGCGTACAATACTGGCATAATAAGGCTTCCGGTCATCTTTAATCAATTCCGACTTATCAATATATTTAAAAATATGATACAGACTCCTAAAATAATGATTAAGAATTTCTTCAAAATAAATATAATAGTTATCATGATATCTCTCTGCCATTTGATAGCGGGCCTCCGCGATAGATTTAACAGGATGCGTATACGGATTATCTGAATCATCCGGATCATCCATGATCCTCAATTCACACATCCTCTTTATGCGGCGCGCCGCCTCGTCAAAGACGCCACGCCCATACTCTTCAACAGGGTTATCGTCGCCATACATGTCTGTTTTATCTTTAAATTTTAATTGTAATACAACCTGATTAAACAGATTGAGCAGGCTGAATAATGAGTGTTCGAATTGCTGTGTATGGCTTTGTGCCAACTGCAGTTCAAATTGTTCCCTCATTCGTTTCTGCTCCGACTGGGAATCCAATAAATTATTATTTCGCTCTTCTTCAATTCTCACCTGGTCATCTTTATCTTTCTTCCTGGTATACCAGAATTGAATGATAACCATAATAAACCCAAGTGCTGTAGCTATAGAAGCCACGGCATTAATTATCTCTATTGTAGTAGGAGAATCTGAGGTATCAGACCTGTGTGAATCCGAATCAGAAGGGGTAACACTTGCAGGTATTCCCATTCTACTATTAGGTTGGGAATCTTTATGGTTCCGAGCACCTGGTTGTGCAAAAATTATGGAATCTACCAGTAATAATGACAGAACAGGGATGAGGAATCGAAACAATCGCATTTTGCAGAATTTGGGATTCCGTAAAGTAACAAATCTCTGGGATTTTAAACAAAAAAGTGGGTAGATAAACAAGAAAACCGGGAATACAATCTACATTTCGTCTTGACTGAAAGAGCTACTGCATGTACCTGGACGCAACCAAAAACTTATCTAAATCAGCAATCTGCTCGTTATCTAAATTTATCATATAATCGATCGCTTTAGCCTTGTCTGCGGCATGCACGTAATAAGACTTACAGATGGCATATCCTACAAAATATCCCAGATCAACACCATTATATAACCAGTTTTTTAGCTCAGTCCCATGCATTTCCTGCTTAAATTTTTGCCATATTTCCTTTTCATGCTCCTTACCATAAATCATGTATGGAGCTTGTAATGGGTGCTGTAACAACAATTCAGCTATAAAATCACATAAGCCTTCCGCAATGCAAAATCCAAGCAGGTTTGTATGGGCCCTATCCTCCATATCCCCTCCTTTATGTTGAGTATGTGAGAGTTCATGCGCCACAATCTGCAAAATTCCTTTATTGGTTTTAAAATAACCTTGTAAAAAAGGATTAAGTCCAACCGAGTTAGTTGTGCTGTCTGATGCTCCAATCTCTGTCCCTATTAGTACCTCTGTTTGCGTAGTAGTCCCTCCTGTTCCAATATATCCAATGATAAAATAAATTGCCGGCGTTTTAAACGGGGGATATAGCTTTTTGTATGCCGCTATTAATTTTTCAATATCTGCCTTATCCTCTTTTACTTTTAGTGTATTAGGCCTTATAGATGTCCAGAAATCGGGATGAGCAAAAATGCTTTTCTGGAATTTTGAGGGTGTCCAGTTTCTGATCTGGGCCAGTTCTTTTAATCCTTTGGTTCCTTTATCAAGATACATGGTCTGTATCAGACGTATTTGCTCTGCAGAGTCATTAACGGTATGTATGCTATCGAATGTTTTCCAAAACGAATCTATGTCGGAATAGTAAATATGCGTTTGTGCGCAGAGAGTGGTTGTAACAAATGATGTTAGTAATAAAAGGATAGAATTTTTAATGCCGTTCATAGAATAATTAGTTAAGAGAATGGAGATAAGTTATTTGTTAAGAGTCGGAACCTATCCTGGCTCTATTCATCTTCATCCTCCTCGTCATCATCTTCCTCATCCATATCCTCGGTAGATAAATAAAACCAGTCTACATCTAAATGATCTAACATATTATTAAAACGGTCCCGTTGATTGGCGCCAATAAAAATACCAGAACAGTTTTGATCTTTGTCAAATGACAGGCTGATCACTTCCGCATAATCCCTGGTATAGATCTTTTGGGTACTATTTGAAATATCTTCCAACTCCTGCCAGTTATCTTTGATATAAGCAACTACTTCCGGTTTAACGGCATCCAGATAGTTTCCATTGAATTGCAATCCTCCTAAAACGCCATTATACACTGCTAACATCAACAAACAAGCTTCTAACGGGAACTCCAGATGCCAGTCAGGATTCGCTTCATCATTGGAATAATTGCCATATACAGCCAGATCCGGATGTAAGAAGTCCTCCTTTTTTATACCCCAGGAAACCACTCCCTGGTTTTCTTCATAAAACATCAAATATCCATCTTGTGAAACCCATACCTTTTCACGCCGTAACAATCTATTGTACGCATAGTTAAGCGCTTGATGATTGCCCAAAGTAAGATAGTACTCTCGCAATGTAACAGGCAGTTCAATATTCAACCGTTTTTCCAATACAACGATCTCGCTTTCTTCCAATCCGAAGTTTTCATTTTCAGGGATTCCATACAAATGTCTGATCTTTTGAAAATAAGTCATACGTAATTATTAAATCTGGTTTGTCTTTTGGCAATGACGCACAATAAATATATAGCATCTTCCCATTTATTGAAACTGCTTTCTGTATTTCAACGGAGGCATTCCCATAGCCTTAGTGAAAACCCTGATAAAATGGGGAAGATCGTTGAATCCTACGATATAACAAATTTCAGAGACCTGCTTTTGCGAATGTTTGAGCATTTCGCAGGCAGTGTTCAGGCGATACTGACTGACAAACTGCGAAAAGGTCATTCCCTTGGAACGTTTGAAGTAGGTACAGAATGCAGACCGGTTCATACCTACTTCCGCAGCAATGTCATCCAGGGAAATAGTATGGGCATAATGGCACATCACATAGGTAGATATTTGCAGCATACGCCTTACATCCCGTTCAATCCGTATGGGCTTACCTACAGAAACATAATCAGACGAGCCGAAGATTGCGGGTAAGAGACGAAACATTTCACACAGGCGATCCAGTTCATCCATACCATTCATTTGTACAAGCATTTTACGGAAGTTACGGGAACTCTCTGTACCAAACTTTAGCGCATCGACAGGAAACTTTATGTCTGTCATACGGTTGCGCAATTCGGGAAATTGTTCCATGCACCGTAATAACAGTGAATGGCTGAATGCAACCATCAGATAATGTATAACACCGTTATCATCTGCCGAACCGGGAACAAACTCCCAGCGATGCAGCATGTTCGGGGGTATAAGTACCACATCCCCTTCCGAGAAAGGTTGCACCGTATCACCTGCAATCCGACTACCATACCCACGAATTACATAATATAATTCCCAGGCATCATGCTGATGCAATTTTGCTTCTATTTCGGGACTGATACGGACATCTACGAAAAAAAAAGAATGGTTCTCCGTATTAGGTAATTCATATGGGATTATAGTTTCTTCCATATTCTATCTTATCAGACAATGCAAATCTACGACAACTATTAAAAACAATAACACAAATACACGACAAAATGACGATTTACCTTTGCTCCAGAAAAAGAACTATAGCCATAATGAAATAGTTTTTTCCAGGGCTAAACCGTGTATAAACTAATGCCAGGTTATTACAAAGTATAATAGCTATTGTCAATTATTAAAACAAATAAATATCATGAATAAAACAGCATTGCAACATTTTGGACGGGACCACATTTTTCCAAACAGCATACCTGGGCTGCCCAACAAACTCTCTGACATTGATAACTTAGAGATTGGCTCATTCAAAACGAACGACGGGGTTTCCCTTTCATACTGGAAAGCAGGTAAAGGCACGCCACTTATTTTTGTTCCGGGCTGGTCATCAAATGGCGCAGAATATATCAATATCATTTATCTGCTAAAAGAACATTTTGAGGTATATGTGCTTGATCAACGCAATCACGGACTTTCTGAAAAAGTACACTTTAGTAACCGGATTTCACGGCTATCTGCCGACCTTAATGATTTTCTCAATGCCCTTAAGATTGAAAGTGCACATATATGCGGCTGGTCAATGGGCTGTGCAGTTACATGGAGTTACATCGACCTGTATGGTGCAGATAAAATTCAAAAACTGGTTTTCATTGATGAACCACCTTCTATCTATTGTCACAGCGACTGGACACAGGAGGAACGCCTAAAAGCAGGAGCATTCACTAACTCGGCTGAGCGAATGATAGCCTTGTATACCAAGGCGGCACCAGTAAATCGATTGGTAGTGGATACTGATATATTTGATTTCTACAATGTAGAAGGAGCGCCTGCATTTGAAAACTCTCATTTGTTTGCAGAGGAATTTGTTCCACCTGATATGGAGTCACTTAAACACGTGCTGTTTGATCACATATTGAATGACTGGAGGGATGTAATTTCCAACAAGATCAACAAACAAACATTAGTTATAACTGGTGAATATAGCAACTGGGTTGAAAGCCAGCGTTGGATCGCTGACACAGTGCCTGATGGTCGTATAATTATCTATACTAAGAAGGAACACGGAGACCATTTCCTACATTTGAAAGAACCTATAAAATTTGCTGAGCAACTCAAATCATTCCTTTGTGAATGACTATTAAAGCAGTCTTAGACTCAGACGATAATTTAAACCAAAAGAACGCCGGAGATATTGTCGCCGGCGATTTGCCTTTTTGTGCAAACAATTTGAGTATTGGTATAATTATCTTTACTTTGTTCTGTACTGATACAATGAGTCCAGACTGATGAAAGCTGAAAATAAATACTTTCCCCCTGCAACAAAAGTTTACCGGAACCGGATAATTGAAGGTGTTTCCATCCCTGCATTCATTCGCAATGGTTATTATCATTTTACAGATCTGGATGTTTATGAAGATGGACGGGTAAACTGCTGGAATTTTGAAGACTTTGAGCATTTTAAGGAGGATGTCTACAACGACTGGGTATCCCTCAGTATTCCCGAAAATGAATTCATATCTATTCATGGACTGGGCTGTTGGACTGTCGCCAATGGCTCCTGGATATTTGATAAAGATAGTTTCATTGAATATGTGTTCTCTCTGATTAAAGAGTTAAACCCGGAAATGGAAAACATCTTTAAATACCGCCAGAAGATTGTGCATGGCGCCAGAATAGGAGAATCAGGAACAGGGAACATTTATAAACCGCATAGTAAACACCCCAGAGATCCATTTCCAGAGAAAATAAAAGGCGATAGCGTAAACCTCTTTTATAAGTTGGGAGAAGATTACCATCTGATCAAAGTAACAGTCTTCGCTGATCTTACAATTAATTTTGGCCGTCTGAAAAAGCCGTTTGATCTGACTTTTTCAGAACTGAAGGAACTGGTGGACAAAAAGATAGTGGTTACCGAACTTCCCCAGCACGCAAAAGTATCTATCTATGGACTAGGAAATCTCATTATCGGTGAAAACCAGTATGTTACTGACATTCATCAAAAAATGCTGGAAATAAATGACATGTTGCGGACTTTGAAGGGAGAGCCAGATTCTATTACTACCTGCATACAAGCCTACCAACAATATATTGAAAACCCTACCGCGGAGAATAAAGAGCAGCTCAGGATCAGTTATGAAGATGTGCCGGAACACAACCAGATGTATATAGGTGATATGGATACTAAAGACATACCAGTAAGAATGATACTCTATGGTGAACAGGAAATCGAAAACTGGTCGCATTATAGAGTAGCAAAGCAGAGAGGAGAAAAACTACCTGTAATTAAGATTCCCAAACAAAAATAAACTTCGGAATAAATCAAACATCGCTAGCGGAGCATTCCTGAACCAGTCAGCACTGATCTTTAATAAGTTATGTGATAATGAGATTAAATTCACTGGTTAATGCGGCTATTTTATCGGAACAAACAGGATTGTGCAGGCCGCTAATTAAATCCTAAAATTTGAAACCCCTATCCGGCAAGGCAGTTTGTAAAACTCCCAGGTAGTTGGTATTTTTACAACTTCAGGGATTAAATGCCTGGCAAAATAAAACACCAGACGCTACTATTTAGTCTGCTTGCACGGTACTTATTTAATTCCTTTTTAACTAAATCTTATGAAGATGTACAAACTATTATGTGGACTCCTACTTCTTTTCTGCCTGCAAACCAAAGCACAATCCAAAGATTCATTGAATGTAAAGCTGGCTGAAGCCAAACGTGAAATATTGGCGAATGTCGTTATTAACGACAACGCGAATAAGGCGTTTGATCTCTTAACGCAGAAAGCAACAGAGGCATATCAACACGATGGATCAAGTAAAAACCTGGCTAAGATCCTTGAACGCTACCGGACATTGTTAACAGAAATCAAAGGTGCACAGACGCCTAAAATCAACAATACTGAAGAGTTTGAAGTTAGCTACGAATCTGTCAAAAAAGCTAAGCTGAAACTCTGTCCTCTTTATCCTTTTTGTGATTAAGTGTGTTAATATCGAATTATTTCCAGGCGTTCAAATGCAACCGCCTATATAATTCAGGGCAAGTAGTCAAATAATATTGGCTACTTGCCCTGAATTTTTTACATTATAGCTGATGGTAAGCAGAATCAGAAAAAGAAGAACAGCGATTTAATTATGTGACGATTGTCACATAAGAAGAATAACCGGATACCTGAGTCACCAGCAGTTTAGAGCTGAAATGGAAATAGGCAGGGCAATGGCCTTTTTGAGAAAAGCACAGGCACATACAGCCATAAAAATACTAGAAACCTTTATTGGAAATACCGATAACAAATCTTCATTGCCTGAAGCGTTGTATTGGGCAGGAGTTGCATCTTATTTTCAGAATCAAAGGAACGCAGAAGCCCTTGTTCCATATTGGCAAAAGTTGCTGTCGGATTATCCAGAAAATGTCTGGGCACAGAGGGCAGATTGTTTAAATGTGATGATATAGATTTAAAATAAAATGAAATTGCTGAAAAGATAACAAAATCGTTCCTGACAAAGCAGAACACCTAAACAGGTGTCGGACATAAAACCCTTTTATATAAAAAATATTATATATTTTTACAATTCCTTTGAGTAAGGAGCTTGTAATCATTTCTCCCAATAAATTGACTTTTAATCTTATGCCGTACTTTAGCTATAATGCCTTTTGTTTAGGCATATTGATTTTCTCAGCTATTTCGCTTAGCATCTTTATTTATGTATGGCTTTGTAAAATATGGAAGATTAAGATCATAGAGTTTTCAATTTTCTTTAATCCTTTCTTCTCTTTATTCAAAAAGGAAATTAATGGTATAATGTATCAACTAGGCTGGTTGCCACTAGGGGCTTATATTAAACCATTGGGAATGTTAAAGAAGGATTTGGGAAGCATTCCTAAAAAAGAATTACCATTTTCTTTTTTGAATAAGTCCAGAACAAAGCAATTGCTCCTTCACCTTATACCTTACCTGGTTTGGTTATTTGTCTTACTATTAAGTCTGTGTACCCTAAAAGGACCTGGGAATATTCTTCAGACTACGGCAGAAATGCTTAATTATATTTTATTGGCCATCAAGACGATGTTTGGTTTTAGCGCAGCTAATGAATTCATGATGAGTACAAATAATATACTGACTGATAAGAATATTATATCATTCGCTTCGACATTATTTATTTTAATATTTTTTGTTCTTACCTTGCTGTCAAAGATCCTGAGTATATACGATGAAGGAAATATCAATTCGCTAATAAGGCTATCCGGCTATATAGTGGGTGTGTAAAATAAACTGTGTCAATAAAACTTAAGTACTTAACAGGCCTCGTTACTGAATGATATTTTTTCTGATGCAGCGGGGCATTGATCCCAAAGGTCCAAAAAATATCATTCAGTAACGAGGTTTTTTATAGTTCCAATTTTAATCTATCTGAGAATATAATCGAAAGCTGAGATACTGTGATACTCCAGTTTTGAAGTGGTTGCGTCCATTTTTTTTGAATATTGAGAGTAGCCAGATAAATAAGTTTAAGTAATGCCATATCCGAGGTGAAAGCACCTTTGGTTTTGGTCACCTTTCGAATCTGCCTGTGAAATCCTTCTATAGTATTAGTTGTATAAATAAGTTTGCGGATTGCTGCGGGGTACTTGAAAAAAGTGCTGAGTTTATCCCAGTTACGATTCCAGGATTCTAACACAACGGGGTATTTCTTACCCCATTTCATTTCCAGTTCAAGCAGCTGCCCCTCTGCCTCATCCTTGCTCACCG